>NZ_CP200299.1:0-2287500 GCF_057365055.1 Erythrobacter sp. S57(2025)
GCTTTGGTTTCGCGGGCGCACTAGCCGATATCGGTCTGCCGCAAACCCAATTGGCGACCGCTTTGTTCGCGTTCAATGTTGGAGTTGAGGCAGGGCAGCTTCTCGTGGTGTCGCTCACTTTGCTCGTGCTATCAGCTCTGTCACGCGTGCCCGACTATGTGCAGCACCAAGCGATCAAAGCTGCGACCTATGTGATCGGTGTGACAGGCAGCTTTTGGCTGATTGAGCGCATTGTAGGTTAGCCTGCCGCAGCAGCACCTGCATCACCGCCAACGGCTTGCCACAGAAGAATTCGTGCACGTTGAGCTCGTCCGACCGCCGCTGCAGCGCGTTCACCGCTGGCATCGGCAGCTCGGCGCGCTTCAAGCACTTCGAGAAAACTCGCAAGCCCTGCGCGAAAACGATCGTTGGCAAGGTTTGCAGCACGCTGCAATTGGTCGCGTTCCGCCAGCGCCAATTCTGCCTCTTGGTCAGCGGCGGCGATCAAGCCATAGGCAGCCTCTGCATCGCCGAGCGCTTGAAAAACGGCGCCGCGATAGGCCTGGAATGCGATGCGCTTATTGGCAGCGGCTCCATCGATTTCAGCTTCAATCCTGCCGAAGTCGACGAGCGGGGCCGCAACTCCCGCCGCCAGCGATCCGACAATAGAGTTCTCTTCAAATAGATCGCCTGGATTGAAAGCGAGCAACCCGACTACGGCGGAAAGAGTAAGCCTTGGGAACCGCGCGCGAGCTGCGGCGGCGAGCTCAGCGTCTGTAGCTGCAAGTTCAGCAGCCGATGCCAGCACGTCTGGTCGGTTGGCCAACAATTCCGATGGTAAGTTTGCGGGTGCCCGGCCCATGGCAAGCGAGGTGCCTTCTTGACTGAGCGCCTGCATCACTTTGCTGCCATTTTGGCCAGTGAGAGAGACTAGTCTGCCGACAATTCGCACTTTTTCATTTTCGAGCGCGGCTAACCGAGATCGTGAAGCGCTGGCGGCAGCCTGAGCGCGCACTCTATCGAAGCCCGGGGCAATCCCAGCTTCTTCTCTGGTCAAAGCCAGGCGGGCAAGCTCTTCAGCGGCGTTGACATCACTTTCAATCGCAGCGCCGCGTGCCTCGAGCGTTCGCCAATCGACTACAGTTCCTGCGATCTCTGCCAATAATGCAATTCGAACCGCAGCCGCCGATGCGGACGCGCTTTCGATCCGGGCGAGTGCAGCGCGTTCCTGTGCGCGCAGACGCCCAAAAATGTCGGCATCCCAGCTCGCAGTTAGGTTCGCTCCATAAGAGGCCTGTTCCGTATCGATGAATTGGCTGAATGGCGTGTCGCCGCCGAATTGCTCAGGGTTGGTGCGGGTTCCAACAATTGAAGCGTCTGCCACCACATTCGGAAGGCGCTCCGCTCCCGCTCTACGTGCACCGGCGCGGGCTGCCTCAATCCGGGCTACGGCTTCTAGCAAGCTGGGCGATTGATTTAGCGCTGCAATTGAAAGATCACGATATGCGCCGTCTTGATTTGGTAGAAGTTCGCTAAGATCAGCGTTGGTGGTGCTGTTAGCAGCAAACAAATATTCCGTTGGCAGCTCGGGAGCAGGTGTGGCGATTTCAGGCGGTGGCCCGGCCACGCATGCGTTGAGCGCTGCTGCCAACCCGATTGCTGCTACTCCAGATAATGTGCGGTTCATGGACTTACTCCCCCGCACCTTGCTCTGTTTCTGATGAGGTCGCGCTGTCTTGTGCAGGGATAAACGCGTCAATCTGTTGGCCGACCCGGAATGCTTCGCTTTGTTCCGTTTGTGGCAACGCATAGATCAGCTGGAGTACGCGAACATCGACCCGTTCTGCTGCGCTGTTTGTAAGAGAGCGTTTTGGAACAACCTGAGGCTCCGCTCGCACAAAAGTAGCTTGAACTTGGATATTCGCAGCGCCGCGTGGGGAGACCTTGGCAGGCGCGCCCAAATCGACACGCACCGCTTCGTTTTCATCAATATCAACTCGCACATGCAGCGGATTGGTCTCACCCATCTGGATAAAGGGCAAAGCATTGCCGCCCCCTTGAGTGGCAACGAATTCACCAGGGCGAATGTTCACCGCGAGTATTTCGCCAGCAATTGGTGCGCGTACGGTTAGCCGGCCCAGCTCGGTTCGTGCGCTCGCGGCCTGTGCTTGCGCTGCGCCAAGACGAGCACGGGCCAGCTCAAGTCTGCTGGCCGCAGCCGATGCGTCACCTTCCGCGCGAATGACTTCAGAGCGACTGACGGCAGCGGGGTCGGACAGGTCCTCGTATAAAGCAAGCTGCTGACGGGCGGTGGTGCGCGCAGTTTGCGCCTCACCAATGGCTGCGCGGGCCTCACGAATAGCCGCGTTTGCTTCAGACAAGCGCGCACGTGCAGCGCGGTCATCGACGGTGAAGAGGACTTGCCCTTTCTCGACGCGGTCACCGGGAGAAACCCGCAGATCGCTGACCAGCCCTGACAGTGCGGAGCCTATATCAATCACCTCACTGGCCGGCTCGACAATCCCAGCGCCAGCAACGCGTGACGCATCAGCCAATTGACCGGTGGCTTTTGGTGGGTCGTTTTCCGGCTCGCTGATTTCGCGGTCGGGCAATTCTCTAAAGATGAAGAGAACGGCGATGACCAGACCAACCAGGGCGATGATCGGAAGGATCTGGCGCGAAAAACTTAATTTGGAAGGCAACAGGGCCATGGTGTCCTCGGGAAGGTTCTTGGGGTTGCTAGGGCTTAGTGGTCGTCTGGCATTTCTGTGCCGTCATGGGTGACGTTTCCATCCTCGAGCACGAGGATGCGATCAGCGAGATCGAAAATGCGGTTGTCATGAGTAACAATAATGCACGCGCGGTCTGGTGCGACCGCAACGTCGCGCAGCAAATCCATTACACGACGGCCGGAGCTGGCATCAAGCGCGGCGGTAGGCTCATCGCACACCACAAGGCGTGGTTCATGGACGAGCGCACGGGCAATCGCGACGCGTTGTTGTTGGCCACCAGAGAGCTGGTTTGGGAGCTTTTCGGCCTGATCGCCAATATTGAGCTTTTCAAGCAGCTCAATCGCCTTTTCGCGTGCCGGCTCTAGCGCCATACCTTGGGCTATGAGGGGAACGGCGGCGTTGGCAGCGGCATCGATCGAAGGGATCAAATTGTACTGCTGAAAGATAAATCCGATATTCTGAAGCCTGAAATCCACCAGATCATTGTCCGACAGAGCATAGATGTCGGTTCCGAAGACCTTGACCTCGCCCTCGGTTGGCCAAAGGATGCCGCACATGATCGAAATCAGGGTTGTTTTGCCTGATCCGCTTTCGCCCACGACGTAGGTCATTTCGCCAGAGCGAATGTCAGTGTCGATCCCGTGTAAAACGCGAATAGTCGATTGCCCGGCCTTAAAGTCGCGGATGATCCCGCGCGCGCAAATGGCCGCTTCAGCTGAGCATCCGCCGATGGCTTTGGTGTCCATAGGGGTTTCCATCGCGCTCACCGGAATACCGATGCGGGTTCAGTGTTTAGAACACTGCGGATCGCGACCCAGCCGGTTAGAGCCAAGATGACAAAAACCGCGCCCAGGCTAATCAGCGGGATAGCGAGCGGAATGTAAAAGCCCTTGAATTCAGGCACTCCGCTAAATCCATACATGAAACCCGCAGTACCAAGAACACCCAATGCATAGCCAATAGCGCCCACCAACAAGGCTTGCGCTGCGACCATGCGGATAATCTTGCGATTGGTAACTCCGATCGCTTTGAGCGCCCCAAATTGCTTGATATTGTCGCGAATGAAGAGGCTGAAAGTCAGCCCCACAATCGCGACACCAACAACGAATCCTAGAAAAACGGTGATGCCAAAATTTGTCGGGATACCCGTGTTTTCGATAATGAACTGAACACCGGCATCGGCGTGTTCCTGCCGAGTGCGGGCGCGAAGACCTGTTTGTTCTTCGATGCGGGCTGCGACCGCGCTTGGGTCTGTTCCATCACTTACGCCTGCGAGTACAAAGCTGAGCCGATTTCTTGTGCCGGGCACGTAGTTCAAAGCGTTGCTGTATTTGGTGTAAAGTGTGACTTGGCTCGTGAAGGAAGGGATCGAATCTGCGACCCCTCTGATCACCGCGCGCTGATCGTTGAGCTCAAGCCGTTGACCAATAGGATCGGTGCCATCTTCGAACATATTCACGACGCCCAAATCGTCGATAATCACTGAGTCGGGGCGCGACAGGCTTTGCTTGGAGCCCTCGATCATATTTTTGGGCAAGCCGATAAGTGTTGCATCATCGACGCCTATGATCGCCACTTGTTCAAGGTCGCCCGTGCTGGTTCGGACAGAGGCAGCGGAACGCAAATGCGGTACTGCCCATTCGACTCCGCGAACTGAACGTACTTCATCCAGAGCTGTCGAAGGCATTTCATACTTCACATCGGTTGTGCGGCTTACTGGGTCCATGACCCAGATTTCAGCCTCAGCCACATTGTAAACGCCGCTAGCGCCGCGCTCGATCAAGTTGACGAAGATCGTCAGCTGTTGAGTAATAAGCAGCGTTGAAAAGGCGATGCCGAAGAGCAAGCCATAAAACTTCTGCGCATCGCCAGTTAGCATCCTGATAGCGATCCAAAGCATGGGCTGTTTAGGAACCTTTGTCGGAAGAAGGGGTTGCGAGAGAGTGCAAGTTAGTACATTACTGAACGACACCGTTTAACTGAACGCGACCGTTCATTTTGTCAACTGCGCTTTTCCAAGAAAGTTCCAAAGCTTTGAAAAATAGCTCGGAAAATAGAAAGCCGGGCCGCCCCTCGGATGTGGCTAAGCGCGCTGCGATCATTGATGCGGCCTCGAAGCGATTCTTTGATGTGGGATTCGCTGCAACCTCTATCGAACAAGTTGCTGCCGATGCCGGCGTGTCCAAGGTCACAATCTACAATCACTTTGGAGATAAGCGCGGCTTGTTCACCGCCGCTGTTGATCAGGAATGCGAAAAGATGCGTGGCTATTTCAGCCTAGAAGAGGTGCTTTCTGGCTCAATTCGCGATCGGCTCTTGGTTATTGCGCAAGCGATGTTCGCATTTCTCTCACGCCCCGAAATGGTTCAGTTTGAACGCCGAATTGCCGCCGAAACCGAGCATGAGCCGGCGATTGGCAAAGCGTTCCTTGAAGCCGGTCCGTGGCGGATGAAACACGGGTTTGGCATGTGGCTTGCGCATGTGAGCGAAGCAGGTGAACTTACCATTCCAGATCCTGAACTGGCGGCTGAGCAATTCGTATCAATGGCAAAGGGAATGGGCGACCTCGAAAGGCGCTTTGGCGCATTCCCTAGTGACGAAGAAAATGCTCGCCGGATTTCAGGTGCAGTCGACGTCTTCCTTGCAGCTTACGGCACGAAATAGGTGTTCTATAGGCTTCAATCGATTTTTCGCATCACACAGTTCGAAAATTCACACTCAATCCAAATCGGCGCATTATCTTGCCATTCACCTCTGCATTCCTACATTATCTGCTTAGGAAAGGAATCCGACGCATGAGCGATCAGAACGAGCCGAACGATCAACCACCTGAGGGTCAGAACCCTTGGGTCAAGCAATTGATGATTTGGGGTGGGGTTTTCCTCGCGCTTCTTCTGGTGGTTTCGCTGTTCAGCGGATCGGGTCAGACGCCTGCAAACCAGATCGACTATTCGGAATTCCGTGATGCAGTTGCAGCTGGCTCTGTTGAGAGCGTGCAGCTAGGCGATGATGTCATTACCGGCACGATGAACGACAAAGAGACGTTCACGACCATTCCGGTGCCAAATGACACGCAGATCACACAATTGCTCGAAGATAACGACGTCAAGTTTACGGGGCGGCAGCGCGAAGAACAGAGCTTGCTTCTCTTCATCCTCATTCAATCGCTGCCTTTCATCCTAATACTCGGCATCGCTTTCTATGCCCTTCGCCAGGTTCAAAAAGGCGGCGGCGGCGGCGCGATGGGTTTCGGCAAGTCCAAAGCAAAGATGCTCACCGAACGTTCCGGCCGGGTGACATTTGAAGATGTCGCCGGCATCGACGAAGCTCGCGAAGAATTGGAAGAGGTCGTTGAGTTCCTTAAAGACCCGCAACGATTTTCGAAGTTGGGTGGTCAAATTCCCAAAGGTGCATTGCTGGTAGGCTCACCTGGTACCGGTAAAACGCTGCTTGCCAGGGCCATCGCGGGCGAGGCTGGCGTACCATTCTTCACTATTTCAGGTTCTGACTTCGTCGAGATGTTTGTTGGCGTAGGCGCCAGCCGTGTGCGCGATATGTTCGAACAAGCGAAAAAGAACGCGCCTTGTATTGTCTTTATCGATGAGATTGACGCTGTCGGCCGCTCACGTGGTCATGGTCTTGGTAACTCGAATGATGAGCGCGAACAGACGCTAAACCAACTGCTGGTTGAGATGGATGGTTTCGAGGCGAACGAAGGCATCATCATTGTTGCCGCCACTAACCGACCTGATGTTTTGGACCCAGCGTTGCTGCGTCCGGGCCGGTTTGACCGTCAGGTCGTGGTTCCGATTCCTGATATTGATGGCCGCGAGAAAATCCTCGGCGTTCACATGAAGAAAGTGCCACTTGCACCTGATGTGAACCCGCGCACCATTGCTCGCGGCACCCCGGGCTTCTCTGGTGCTGATCTCGCAAACCTTGTGAACGAAGCGGCCTTGCTGGCAGCGCGCCGCAACAAGCGTCTCGTTGCCATGCAAGAATTTGAAGACGCCAAGGATAAAGTCATGATGGGTGCGGAACGCCGCTCCATGGTCATGACCGAGGACGAAAAGAAGATGACCGCCTATCACGAAGCTGGCCACGCGCTTGTTTCGTTGAATGAAACGGCTTCCGATCCAATCCACAAGGCAACCATCATACCCCGCGGTCGTGCGCTCGGTATGGTAATGCGCTTGCCTGAGCGGGATAGCTATTCCTACCACCGTGACAAAATGCACGCCAATCTAGCAGTGGCAATGGGTGGCCGTGTCGCTGAAGATATCATCTTTGGTCACGACAAGGTCTCCAGCGGGGCGTCGGGCGATATTCAGTACGCCACCGATTTGGCCCGAAATATGGTCACCAAGTGGGGCATGTCCGAGAAGCTCGGTCCCCTTCAGTACGAGCAAAGCCAAGAAGGCTATCTCGGCATGGGGCAAACCGCACGCACGATGGGTGGCGCGGAAACCAACAAGCTGATTGATGCAGAGATCAAGGATTTGGTCGAGGGCGGCTTGAAACGCGCAACTGATATTTTGACCGCACAAGAGGATAAGCTGCATCTGCTCGCTCAGGCGCTGTTGGAATATGAAACGCTAACCGGCGTTGAGATTGACCAGCTCATGAAGGACGGAAAAATTGATCGTCCTGACGAACCGCGTGGACCGACGCCAGTCACGCCGGCCCATGGTTCGGCGATCCCTAAAGCTGGCAAAAGGTTCGGCGGTAAAGGGGGCGAAGCTCCCCAAGGCGCTTGATCCCTATTCAAATTTTTCTTTTGAAGAGTCGCCCAGAATCTATCTGGGCGACTTTTTTCTGCGGTTAGAAAGCGCCGATCAGGAGCAAGGCCTGTAAAAACATCACCAGAATGATGAAAATGCAGATCGTCAAAAACACGAAGCGCCACAGCGTTGAGAAGCGCGAAAGGTCATATGAATATTTGAGATGCTTGTAGACATGAAGCGGCGCAATGATCGAGAACATCATAAAGGCCCATCCCGCTCCCAATGGGCTCACCCCGATCAGCGACATCGTTATGAAAAGCAGAGACATAAAGCTTAGAGAATAGGTCACGAAAATCGCGTGGTCATACGCATGAAATTTGCGCCGCCATAGAAAGGCAATCCAGACGAATGGAACTGATAGAGGGATCAACAGCCAACTAAATTTGTAGCCGTTGGCCTGAAGCTTGTAGAGCATTAGGCTCGGGTTACTTTGCCACTTTTCAAAGAATGCATCGACGGCGGGCACACCCGTCTTCTCCACGGTGAGTGTGCCGGAGCTTGTATCGATGAATTGCGATGCGGTCTGCGCCTCGTCTTCGAATTGTCTAAGTTCTGATAGGCCTTTTTCTGCCGATGCGATTTCAGCGGCGAGTTCCATCCGCTCCGAAGAGCCTTGGGGTAGGGTTTCTAGTCGCTCCTTCGCTTCAGCAATTCGCTCTTCACCCTGCGTCTCGAGAGTATCGAGAAATTCGCTTTGACTTGACGTCAACATCTCTGTCAGATTCTGACCACGCCCACGTAACAGCTCTAAATCCCTTTCCAGGGTCAGTCGTTCCGCTTCAAGGGCAACCCTTTGCGCATCATCAAGATCAGATTGCCCGAGACTGTCATCGATCTCACCAATTTTGTCGACGACCAACTGTGTTTCGCTTTCGACTAAGTCTGTGACCAGCGATCGTGTGTTTGCAGCAACGTCAGTTGGTGTTGTCAGACCCACCAACTGAAATACGGCGAACATCGCAAATACGGTGAACAGGAACATCGCCATCGGACTGACAAAACTCGCGCGCTCACCATCGATGTAACGGCGGGTCAGATGGCCGGGTTTGAAAATCAAGAGCGGAAGTGTCCGCCACAGCTTTCCATCGAGGTGCAAAACGCCGTGTATCAGATCATGACCGATCGCTGATAGAGTGCGATGGATGTGCGTCTTCTGTCCGCATTCCGGGCAATACTTAGCCGGAGCGTTCGCACCGCAATTGGCGCATGCATTATCTGTTCCTGTGGGTGCGTTTGCGGAAGTGGGGCCACGCCTGGGATCGATCGCTTTCGCGACAAGGCCACCTTCGACAGCTGTTCCAATGCCTTCGACAATATCGTTCATTGAAAGCTGCCCCTCACCCAATGTCGTTGGTAAGAGTTATAAGAATACAGCCTGACTTGCCAAGCGACTTGAGCTGTCCATGCGAAGGCTAACCCTTGGCGATCTTGCGCTCAATCGCCGTCCAAAGCTGCGCAAATGCGCGCGAGGCAACGGAGCGCGGAGCGAATGAACCAACAGGATTTCGTTCCACCGCGCATTTTTCAATATCACTGGCCAAGGGCACCACAGGCCATTTGGGGTTTGCCTCACGCGCTTCGCGGTGGAGCGAGCGGCGCATGTCAATCATCGAGAGGACCGGCAGAATTGGCGGATGTTTCTTACCTGAGCCGCGAACCTCCTCAACGACCAAATCAAGCGCACGCGCTGAGAGCGGTGAGGGCGGCAGAGGCACAATCACCAGATCAGCCGCCCGCATCACTTGCGCGCTCACTTCATTCAGAACTGGTGGGCAATCGAAAATGATCCGGTCATAATCCTTGCTCAATTGGTCAGTGATTTTCGAAAGCCGCTTCTTCTTCCCGATCCGGCTAAACTGCCGGTCTAACGTGCGAATGCTCTCATCTGCGGGAAGCAAATGGAGATTCTCATAGCCTGTTTTTTGGATAAGCTTGCGCGGTTCTCGATATTGATCAAAAACGCTTTCCGCTGTGCGTTTTTTCTTCGGGTCAACGCCAAGCAAGAAACCCGATCCATTTGAGGCATCTAGGTCCCATAGCAGCGTTTCACGGCGCGAAATGCTGGCTGAGCACCAGGCGAGATTGACCGCGAAGGTTGTTTTCCCAACCCCGCCTTTGACGCTGTAAATCGCAATCGACGCCATCGCCTTGAAACTCTCTCCTCAGGGAATGCTCCGGAGTGTAACACACCGCAGAGACGAAAAAGGCCGCCAATTTGGCGACCTTTTCAATTCGGGACACAAATGTATCCGAGGTTTGCAGCGCAGTGGCCCTTAACCCTCGTAATCGGCACCAATTGAGGTTGACCGGGTCGGAGCGCTTGCGGTGATGCGCAGAGCTTCTGCTGACTGGCTCAGCGAACCGATTTCGTCGGCATCATCTTCGTCATCAGGCAGAATTTTCTGCAATCCAGTCACAAGGGATTCTTTCAGTTCCTTGGGCTTGATCGTTTGCTCGGCGATTTCACGCAGCGCCACAACTGGGTTCTTATCGCGATCGCGCTCAAGCGTCAGTTCGCTGCCGCCTGAGATTTCGCGGGCGCGCTGAGCTGCTAGAAGCACCAGGTCGAAGCGGTTAGGAATCTTATCGACGCAATCTTCAACGGTAACGCGTGCCATCTACTGGGCCTCTTAAAATAACAATGTTGGAAAACTGAGCGCTGCAACTAGGATCAGGGCAACCAAGAGTCAAGAAATTGCAACCCTTGTCGCACTTGTGCATTTGGTTTGTGTGCCAAAAGAAACTGCGCCAGATCCCAAACAAACACCGAGTAGCGATTATCAGGATAGCGAAAGCTTTCAAATCGATGCTGCTGGGCATGCGTTCACATTTTATCCAGCCGGCTCAGACAGGCTTGCCGCTCTCATCGATCATATCGAATGCGCGCAGACAAGCCTTGAGATATTTTACTACGAGTTTCAGGATGATCGTGCGGGGATGAAAGTGCTGGATGCATTGGTCGATGCCGCCAAGCGCAAGGTGAGGGTTTCGCTGATTATAGACGACTTTGGCAGCGATGCTCCCGAAGAATTTTTCGAACCTCTTGTCGCAGCGGGCGCTCATTTTGCGATTTTTTCGTCAAATTGGAATGTGCGCTATCTCGTCCGCAACCATCAGAAGTTTGCGATTGCAGACAATGCGCGGGTGATGACCGGCGGCTCAAATATTTCCGAGCAGTATTACAACCCACCGGATCAAAACGGTTGGTGCGATCTTGGTGTGGCGATCGAGGGCGAGATTGCACAGCGTTTCGCAGATTGGTTTGCGCTCCTGGTTAAGTGGACCCAAGGCTCTGGCTCACAATTACGGCGCATTCGCCAATTGATCCGCAATTGGGATCCGGGCTCGGGTGATGTGCAACTGTTGCTAGGCGGTCCTCTGATCCGTCGATCGCACTGGTCTTACTATTTTAAGAAAGACATCACCAAAGCCCGCCGGCTTGACATGGTGACCGCCTATTTCGGTCCTCCGGCCAGTTTTCGAAGGGCAATGGATAGATTATCGCGCAGTGGGCAGGTTCGCATGATTGCCGCTGGTAAATCTGATCTGGATGGGACGATCGATGCAGCGCGCTTGTATTATAAGCGTCTGATCAAATCGGGGGCATCCGTCGCCGAGTTTCAGCCATCCAAGCTGCACATGAAATTGCTAGTCGTCGATGGAATTAGCTACTTTGGTAGCGCTAATCTTGATCGCCGTTCCATTCGGATCAATGTTGAATTGATGGTGCGGGTCAAAGACGATGCTTTGGCCGAGCGAATGCGCAGACTTGTTGGTCATCTCGAAAGCGCAAGCGCGCCCATTGATCGGGCATGGTACGCGCGCAATACGAGTTTTTTCACTCGCTTACGCTGGCGCCTGTTCCATTGGTTAAGTCTCGCCGATTACCGAGTCTCACGTTCGCTCACCCGCCCCAAATAGGGCCTAATCGCCTTCGCCCCAGCTCGAATAGTCACGCATATTGGGTGAGGTAAACTTGGTGAACTCGCTTTGGAAATGCAGCGGCACATTGCCGGTCGAACCATGGCGCTGCTTTGCCACATTGACAGAGGCCCTGCCTCGGACTTCCTCAAATTTCATCGACCATTCCGCGTAGGCGGCCTCCGCTTCGGCTGAACTGAAGTCGCTATCTCCGCGCCTGCCTTCAGGCTCAAGCGAGGCCAAATAATAGTCTTCGCGGTAAACGAACCAGACCATGTCTGCGTCCTGCTCAATCGAACCAGATTCGCGCAGGTCTGATAGCATCGGTCGCTTGTCTTCGCGCTGCTCAACGGCACGGCTGAGCTGCGATAGCGCGATCACAGGAACGCTTAGCTCTTTCGCCAGTGTCTTGAGACCACGGCTGATTTCCGAGATTTCATTGACGCGGTTGTCATTGGCTCGGCCAGAGCCTTGCAGAAGCTGAAGGTAATCGACCACGATCAGACCAATATCGTGACGACGCTTCAATCGGCGCGCACGGGTTCTGAGGCCACCGATAGTTAGGGCCGGGGTGTCATCAATGTAGAGCGGCAATTCGGCCAAGCGCTGGCTAGCAAAGCTCAACCTTTGGAAATCATCCCGGTTCAATTTACCGCTACGCAGAGCTTCCGAGGATACTTCTGATTGCTCAGCGAGAATACGCGTCGCGAGCTGATCAGCGCTCATCTCAAGGCTAAAAAATGCTGCAGGCGCGCCATAATTGTGTTCACCCCCATCGCTAAGCCACCGCAGATGCTCCTCAGCACAATTGAACGCTATGTTGGTAGCAAGCGCCGTTTTGCCCATGCCGGGACGTCCTGCGAGGATGATGAGGTCCGATTCGTGCAATCCCGAAGTCTTCTGGTCGAGCGTCGCAAGTCCTGTTGTCTTGCCTGAAAGCCCGCCGCCTGAATTCATCGCCGCCTCGACCATCTTGATCGCGGTCAGGGCGGCATCGCGGAAACTTGACGCCTCATTGCCAGTGGCAGCGCCTTCGGCCACCTTGAACAAATCCGCTTCAGCTTGACTAATGCGGTCCATCGGATTGGTTTCTTCCGAGGTGTCGAGGGCCCCTTCGACAAGACCCCGCCCAACGCTCACCAATTCGCGCAGAAGGGCCAGGTCATAGATTTGCTGCGCCAATTCGCGGGGAGCGAGCAGGCCAGCGCCATTGGCGGTTAACTGCGCCAGATATTTCGGCCCACCCAGCTCTTTTAGCGCCTCGTCCGCCTCAAAATGCGGGCGCAAGGTCACTGGAGACGCCGTTGCATTGCGCTCAATCAAAGCAAGAATGCGGGTGTATATCCGCTCATGCAGTGGTTCGAAGAAGTGATGCGGCTGAATCGGGGTCTGCAATTCCTCGATCACGCGATTGTCGATCAAAACAGCGCCTAGAAACGCGGCCTCCGCTTCTAAATTCGAAGGGAGCTTGCGCGCGGTATCTTCTTCGTTGTCGACGAGTGAAAGCGGTGTTGGTTCAGCCATGGCGCCTCAATGGGCGCATGGCGCATGTTCATGCAAGGCCTACGCGGTGAAATATGGGTCTGCCAAAAACTTTGTCGCTGTGGATAGCGGGGATTGCCGATGGAAGTGCTTGAAGTGTGGCCTTCCGATCTGCGAAGGCTCCTACAATCATGTCCGGCCTTCCATCTGATTCTGCGAATACTCATCGCATCGCGCATATCGCTCTTGATGAAGAGACGATCCTTTGGCGCAATGCCGATGTGGAGCAGGAACGCCGCGTGGCCATCTATGATCTTATCGAAGAAAACACGTTTAAGCCGGTCCGCAGTGCTGAGCGCGGTGCCAAGGGTCCGTATCGGTTGCAGCTGGCGGTGCGCGATGGTCGGCTAGCGATGGATATCGCTGATGACAAAGAAGCCGCGCTTGAGTCACTGCTGATCGGCCTTGCCCGTTTCCGTCGTCCGATACGAGAGTATTTTGCGATCTGTGATAGCTATTATCAAGCCATCCGTAAGGCCACGCCGGCCGAGATTGAAACCATTGATATGGCGCGCCGGGGCATTCACAATTCTGCCGCTGAACTGTTGGTTGAACGCTTGGAAGGCAAAGTTGAAACAGACTTTGCTACCGCGCGGCGGCTCTTCACCCTCATCTGCGTCCTCCATATCAAAGGCTGACACGCGCATTATGGCACGCAAGTCTCGCAAAAAGGGCTCTGGTTCGGGGCGTTGGCTCTTTCGCGCTGTGGCGTTGCTGGCGCTGGTTGGGTTGGGATTTGCTGGTTGGCTCTGGTGGGATATGCGCAGTTGGCGACCCGATCCCGCGCTCTATCCTGAGCAGGGTGCGGTGGTCTCTGCGTCAGAGCATGGAAATTTGAACTTTGTGACCCTCAAAGCGGTTGGAGCGCAGTTTGTGTACCTGCCGCTCGATGCCAATCCGCGCGCGTTGGACAACGATTTTCGAGATCGCCTCACTCGCGCAAAAGCCGCGAACTTGAAGGTCGGCGTTGTCCTCGCCTTCAACCCGTGTCTTCCTGCCGACCCGCAAAGTGCCTATTTCACGCAAATGGTGCCGCGCGAGGGAGATCTTCTTTCTCCCGCTATTAGCCTGGCTTATACAGCGCGGGATTGCGAACCACAGGTCAGCGATGCTGCGGTTGAGAGCGAGCTTCTCACCCTGATCAATCAGGTTGAGTTGCATGCGGGTAAGCCGGTGATACTCAAGCTGAGCGCTGATTTCGAAACAAGACATGGTACAGCGCGAAGCACGGCGCGCGATTTGTGGCTTGTCCGCGACCGGGCGCGGCCAGACTATGCGGGTCGTCCATGGCTGCTATGGAGTGCGAATTCACAGATTGTGACAGAGGCTTCCGAGGGGACGCTTGAATGGGTGGTGGTGCAGCGATGAAATCTAATAACGAAGCCTTGATTGACGCTGCCAGACGCGCCGCTCAAAGCGCCTACGCTCCCTATTCCGACTATCAGGTCGGGGCTGCGCTGTTATTCGATGATGGCGCGATCATCACAGGCAGTAATGTCGAAAATGCGAGTTACGGCTTAGCACTTTGCGCTGAAACTGTAGCCGTGGCACGCGCTATGGGTGAGGGGCGTCGTGGTGGATTGCAAGCGGTCGCAGTGGTTGGACCACAAGACAAAGGCGATGGCGCTCCTATAACGCCATGCGGGCGATGCCGTCAGGTGCTCAATGAAATCGCGCAGTTAGGTGGAACCGATCCTGAAATCCTTTGCGTAGGCAATGACGAAGTACGCCATGTCGCTCTATCAGCGTTGCTACCCCACGCTTTTGGCCCTGCTCACTTGGACTAGTTTCCTAGCAAGTCTCCCAAAGCACCGCCAAGGTTACCCACTGGGTCATCGCGGAATGTACGTTCTTCGCTGCCGATGTAGGCAAAGATCCCGTCCAGTCCCTGATCTGTGACAGAGCGATTGATGCTTTCGCGATTTAGGCCAGCCGCGCGGATGAAGCTGTGTTGATCGGCCAAGCCTTCAAACGTCGAATAGACGCCCGCTTTGTCCAACGCGCTGTCGACCAATGGTTCGAGCCGCGAGTGCAGTCGATCATTTGAAGAGCTGCGCAAGTACTGCGTCCCTCCGTCCTTTTCACGGATAATTCCTGGCGCATCGTTGAACGAAAGGTTGTCGATCGCGTCACGAAAGATTGGCTTGGCTTCACCAGCCGCGACCCCAGCGGCGTCATTGATCGAGCGGGTCACTCCGTCAAGTATGCCAAGTTGGCTGCCCGCATCCAAGAGCGATCCGAGCAGACCCCGGCGGCGTCCAGTGTTGCCGATGACCGGAAGGCCGATACGGATATCTTCATCGTCATAAAATGCGCCTGGCTGGGCCAGTTTGTCGAGCGCATTGTCGCTGGCTTTGCCAAGAATAGATCCAAGACCAAGCACTCGGCCCAGCCCCTGAGCGCCCGCAGCACTGGGCATTAGTGCTACACCTAATGTCGCGCCAAAACCTGCAAGAACAGCCCTGCGCCCGACGAAAAGTCCTGATCCATCCATATCAATTCTCCCTTGGCGTGAAGCGTAGCACATTTCAGACGTTTACGCTGCATGCGGAGGGTAAATTGATGTAAGCTTAGGTGTCTTTCGTTTCCAACCATTCAAGCAATGCAGCCAGACAATCGCGTGCGAGCATTTTGCAGCGTTCTGGTGACCAGCCTTGCTCGGGTTCAGGAAAGTCTGCGAGATCTTTGTAAGGCATCTCCAATGTCATCGCGCAGGCGCCATAGCGCTCGGCTACTTGATTGGTGCTGATAGAAAGATTGGCTTTCCCAGCAGGCGCCTTGGGGTAGCCAAGCTTGGTTTGGAAATCAGGTGTCCGGCGGTCGAGGATGCTTTGATAGCGAAAATACTGATCGCCCAGCTCATCAGTCCAACTTGGGATGCCTTCAAATCCTGCGAGGAACACAGCCGGGATTGCCTCATCACCATGGACGTCCATGGCAAAATCCACGCCTGTCTCATCCATCTTGGTACGAATGGCGAGCACTTCAGGTGATTTTTCAGCACTTGGCTCCGCCCATTCGCGGTTAAGGTTCGTGCCCACTGCGTTGGTGCGCAAATGGCCGCGGCGTGATCCATCGGGATTGCAGTTGGGAACGATGTGTAATCGACAGTGTTTGCGAAGGCCGCGCGCCACTGGATCGGCTGGGTCAGTCAAGCACTCCAAGGCCCCTTCCATCCACCATTCGGCCTGCGTTTCGCCGGGGTGCTGACGAGCATAAAGCCATACCTGCGTATCACCTTCGCCCATTTGAAGCAGGTCAAGCGGTTGACCGTCCAGCGTGGTGGTCAGCCGGGTCAGATCCACACCTTCGCTCGCGGCCGCCTCTGAAACCAAATCGTGATGCCGCTCCATCGAATAGGGCGCAAAGTATGCGAACCATGCGATGTTCGATGCCGGTGTGTAGCGGATGGTGAGAGTCCCACCATCTTCATCCTTGTCAAAACTACTGGCAGCGCGCGCCCAGTATTCGCGATCTTCCGAAACACAGGCGTCATAGCCCGGCCAGCCGCCGGGATAGGCACTATCGTTCAACCCTGTGATCTTGAGCTCGATTTTTTCACCGACAGCTCCGGTCACGCGAAAATGAAACCATTGCGCAAACTCGCTCATATGGTCTTTTGTGATCGCAAGACGGGCGGTGTTCGCTTCGACAGACAAGACTTCGATATTGCCGCTATCAAAAGCAGCGTCGATTGCGATTTGGGTCATTGCATTCCTTAGGCGTTTGAAACGGTTCAGCCGGGCTGAAGATCGTCCACATCGACAGTTACTGTCTCGCCATTGCCACCGGGAAAGTCTTTGAACAAGGCCCCTGCTAGAGCGCGAGCGCTCGCATCTACCTCTGAGTAGGGTGATTTAACCGATGTTGGCTGCTGCGCGCGACCTTCCCAGATGCTTGAGCCATCCTCGCCGCTGATGCGCACAGACAGCTCGGTGAGCACGTTAGGTCCGCGCTGACCTCCGCCCAGATTAATGCCAACGCCAAGGCCAACGCCGCTTCGATATCCGCCAGTTCCCCCGCCCACGCCAACGCTTACGGGGCCGCGAGAACTGGCTGCAGCCAACGGATTGCGGCTAGTTCGAATGGTGGCAAGTTGAGCCGCTGGTTGAGATCCATCTAGGACGACGGTGTAGCCAAGTCGCGATAGCTCATCGGCGACCGCAGCGGCAAAAGCGTTGCGCGCGGTTTGGTTTTCCATCTCTTCTGGAAATTCGATTGTGATCGTGCCCTGGCCAAGAGGAGCCGGTTGTTCAGAGACAAAGCGTGTCACTTCAATCGGACCGGTATAGCTGCCTGTGCAAGCCGTGATTGCCAACAGAGCAACTGGCAGTGCCATCATACGAATACTACGAGGGGTGAGGGGCATAACGCGATCCTTTCTTGTACAAGCTCACCCTACAGCTTTGTCGCGAAAGGTCCAAAACCTCCATTTGCCACCAATGTCTTCATTTCTCTGTGACCAAAATCTGGTAAAGGCGCGCTCATGACTATCACATCAAAGCCAAGCGTTCTGGTCACGGGCGGTGCTGGGTATATCGGGAGCCACGCTGTTCTTGCCTTGCGCGATGCGGGGTGGCCTGTGGCCGTCATCGACAACCTCACAACTGGTCTTCGTTTTGCGGTACCTGATGATGTGCCGTTTTACGAAGGCGACATTGAAGATGGCGAGCTATTGGCGCGCATCTTTGCTGAGCAGAGCATAGGTGCGATCCTGCACTTTGCAGGCTCAATCGTCGTTCCAGAAAGCGTGGAAAATCCGCTTAAATACTATAGCAATAATACGGTGAAGAGCAGGGCCTTAATCGAAGCGGCTACCAAGGCTGATGTGCCTCACTTCATTTTTTCCTCGACTGCGGCCACTTATGGAATGCCTGAGGTTTCTCCGGTTACAGAAGACACACCGAAGGTGCCGATCAACCCTTATGGTTGGTCGAAATTGATGACGGAGCAGATGCTTGCGGACACGTCATTCGCGCATGCGATGAATTATTGTGTGCTGCGCTACTTCAATGTGGCTGGCGCTGATCCGCTCGCGCGGACTGGGCAATCGACGGCTGGTGCAACGCATCTTATCAAGGTTGCGCTGGAAGCTGCCCTTGGGAAGCGTGACCATGTGAGCGTGTTTGGGACCAACTATGACACGCCTGATGGCACTGGGGTGCGCGACTACATCCATGTTAGCGATTTGGCAGCAGCGCATGTTCTGGCTCTGGAGGCTTTGATCGAGCAGCCAGACCGGTCGCTGACCATGAACTGCGGATATGGGCGGGGGTTCACGGTCTTGGAGGTGCTTGATGCCGTTGACCGTGTCACCAACATCCAAATTGAGCGCAAGTTGGAGGGAAGACGTGCTGGCGATCCCGGCTCTCTTATCTCTGATCCGACACGCATTCGCGAGACGGTGCCGTGGGAACCTAAATATGCAGACCTTGATACAATCATCGGCCATGCCCTCGCGTGGGAGCGCAAATTAACCGAGCTGCGCGCGCAGAATTAAGCGGTTGGCGGTTGACGAATCGTCTCCACCCGCTTAGGCGCGCGGCTGATATTCCGGCATCGGGGACTTTCTCCGGTGCCTATTTTATTCTCAGGACATACCGATGAAAATCCGTAACAGCCTTAAGTCGCTCAAAAACCGCCACCGCGATTGCCGCGTTATCCGCCGCCGCGGCCGCACTTATGTAATCAACAAGACCAATCGCCGCTTCAAAGCCCGTCAAGGCTGATTGAGCCAATTGGCAGGTCGCATTTGCGACCGTGAACGCAAGCGGCCCGCCTCCAAAAGGAGCGCGGGCCGCAGCCGTTTCTGGACTGAGAGCTTTGGGAGTTTGCTTTAGTGACGAAGGCTGTCGTGTTCGATGTAGGGCGGGTGCTTTACCAATGGCAGCTGAGCAGCTTGTTCGAAAAGCTGATTGATGATCCTGAAGAGCTGGACTGGTTTCTAACCCATGTTGTGACCGAAGAATGGCATTTTCAGCATGATCGCGGTGTGCCCTTGGCCGAGATGGTACCCGCTCGAATTGCTGAGTTTCCTAAGTACGAAACACATATCCGCGCCTATGAAACGCGCTTTAATGAAACGGTGCCTGGGCCTGTTGCTGGCACACATGACCTGCTGCGCCAATTGCATAGCGCTGGCGTGCCGCTATTTTGCCTCACCAATTTCGGCCATGAGTTTTGGGAAGGGTTTCGGCCGACAAAACCAGTTTTCGACCTTTTCGACGACATAATCGTCTCCGGCACCGAAAAGGTGGCAAAGCCAGAGGCGCGCATTTACGAAATTGTTGAGGAGCGCAGTGGCCGATCTGGCGCTGAACTATTCTTCACAGATGACAATCCCGCGAACGTTGATGCAGCCAATGCGCGCGGATGGGATGCCCATCTCTTTACCGATGCGGACGCACTCGAAGCGCAGCTCAAGGCCTCAGGCCACCTAAGCTAAAGCCCCCGGGAGGCAGCGTCTGGGGAGAGTGCTGCGCCCGAGGGCTTCTAGGGTCTGTCCGTAGTGGAGAGTATCGGACAGGAGCTTGGGGGAGATGCCCCCCAAATCAGATCAGTTGCCGTTGCAACGCGCGAGCTTGTCTTCAGCGATCGCTTCGCCTTCGACTTTAAACTCGGCGATTTCACCCATCTCGCGTGAAAGGCCACGACAGATGCGTGATGGGCGCGATGAGCCTTTGTTGGCGACGCACGTTGTGCCGCGGCAATTCCATGCCACGCCGCCAGCGACAGCGCGGTTTTCCTCAGTCGCGCTAGCGAGGGTAGCCACATAATAAGGGCCGCTTTGCGCTGAGAGTGGAGCAGCCGAAGTGGCGACGCCGAAACTCAGGCCGGTATAGACCAATGCAGAGGCGAGGATCGCAAGGCGGCCAAAGACGGGGCGAGTGCGGGGAAGAGAGAGGGTCATCACTTAAGTCCTTTTCAAAACGGGGTGGACGTTCGAGTTTGTCATTTTCGGGCAACAATTAGTTTCGAATCAAAACCAGTTGCGAATCACTACCTATGTGATTAGGTTTCAGGTTGCAACTAGAAACTGAAATTTTTTTCACCTCGGTTTCTGTCACGATTTTGAAATTCCCGAGTTCCAAGTTAGATAGGTAGCGGGGAAAGGACTGATATGGGCGAGATGAGAGAACCACTGCGCGAGCTGATTGATTGCGGCTTGCCACAAGCACTTGAAGTTATGGGCGAACGTTGGTCGTTCATGATCCTTCGGGCGAGCTTCAACGGGCTCAAACACTTCGAGGAATTCCTCAGTGAATTGGGAATCGCCCGCAATATCTTGTCCAATCGGTTGGCTAAGTTGGTCGATCACGGCATTTTGAAGCGTGAACCTTGCGAAGATGATCGCCGCAAAATCGAATACCGTTTGACCGAAAAGGGCTTCGATTTGCTGCCTGCAATGATCGCATTGCGGCAATGGGGCCAAAAATACGGCGCCGAATATGTCGCGGAAGACCCCGTTCTTGTCGACGATAATGACCGTCTGCCGATTGGTCCGGTATCGATCCTTGCGCATGATGGGCGTATCCTCACGCATATGGATCTCAACATGATCCGCCGCGCAGATATCGGCAAACGCGCTGACGGGACTGTGGCCTGTTGCGATGAGCCTCTTGATCGGGGCGACGTGGTCGATATTGAAGCAGCTAAGAAGGCGGCAGCGGGATAGAGCAGTCGTCGTAGCGCGTCATTAGCAGGCCCGCTGCTCCCAGTTCAAAGAGACACTCATGGGCCCCGCCGCTCAATCCGATGCGCATGCCCAGATGCACAGTGACGCATTAGCCGATGCGTTGCGCTCCACCTTTGGTTTCGCTGGGTTTCGCGGCCAGCAAGAGGCAGTGATCACTCGCATCATGCGCGGTGAGAACACTCTCGCGTTGATGCCGACGGGTGCGGGCAAATCCCTGTGTTATCAGCTGCCAGCCTTGGTCAGATCAGGCACCGCCATCGTCATCTCACCCCTTATTGCACTGATGCATGATCAAATCCGCGCAGCCAAAGCAGTCGGTATCAGGGCTGCCTCCATGACGTCTGCTGATGCGGACAAGGCAGAGACAGCGCGCATGCTATGTGATGGAGAGCTTGATTTGCTCTATGTCGCTCCCGAACGCGCGACGACTGAGAATTTCCAATCTCTATTGGCAGCTGCTGACATCTCGCTTTTTGCGATTGATGAAGCGCATTGCGTGTCTGAATGGGGGCATGATTTCCGGCCGGACTATCGCGGTCTTCGCCCGATGCTCGATCATTTCGAGCATGTTCCGCGGCTTGCTCTAACAGCCACCGCTGATGAACTTACCCGCGCTGACATTCTAAAGCAGCTCGGGATTCCGGATGACGGCCTTATCAAAGCCGGCTTCGACCGTCCCAACATTCGCTACACTATTTCTGCGCGCAACAACGTCGCCAAGCAGATCGCGGAGTTTATCAAGCGCACCCCCGGAGCTGGCATCGTCTACGCGACCAGCCGCAAGGCGACTGAAGACTTGGCCGCAAAACTAGAAGCGACGGGCCGACCAACTGGTGCTTACCATGCGGGGCTATCGCCAGAGGAACGCGCTGCCACGCAGGCAGCATTCGTCGCTTCAGAGGACATGGTGATTGTCGCCACTATCGCTTTTGGCATGGGGATCGACAAACCCGATGTGCGCTTTGTAGTTCATGCCGGCCTGCCCAAATCAATAGAGGCCTATTATCAGGAAACGGGGCGTGCGGGGCGCGACGGTGATCCGGCAGAAGCGCAATTGTTCTGGAGCGCGGCTGATTTCTCCAAAGCACGCCAATGGCTAAGCGAGGTCGAGGAAGCGCGATTGCCCAGTGAGCGGGCGCGGCTGAACGCGCTTGCATCTTTGGTTGAATGCGCCGGGTGTCGGCGCGCGATCTTGCTCAAACACTTTGGCGAAGAGCCTGCGCAGACCTGCGAAAATTGCGACAATTGCCTTGAGCCACCAAAAGTGATCGACGTGACTGAAGTCGCTCAAAAGCTGCTTTCTGCCGTTTATCGCACGGGCCAAAGCTATGGTATTGGTCACATCGAAAAGGTGTTGCAGGGCCGTGATGACGAAAGGGTTCATGAGCGCAGGCATGACCAATTGTCGGTCTTTGGCATTCTGAAAGAAGACGAAGCAGCTCTATTGCGACCCGTCATGCGGCACTGCACTGCCTATGAAATGCTACTTTCGACCGAGCATGGCGGTCTAGCATTGGGCCCTGGTGCTCGTGATGTCTTGAAAGGGGAGCAAGCGGTTCTGATTGCGGACCCGCCCAAGAAAAAATCGCGCAAGGAGAGGGCAGGCGCAGTGCCCAATCCGGTTGGCGATCCGCTGTTCGATGCTTTGCGGGCCAAGCGAAAGGCGCTCGCTAGTGAGCACTCGGTCCCCGCCTACATCATCTTTCACGACAGTGTTCTGCGCGCCATGGCAAGCGAGCGCCCAGGGACACTCGCGCAAATTGGAGAGATACAGGGCGTTGGCGGGAAAAAGCTCGATACCTGGGGAGAGCACTTTTTGGACGTGCTACGCGAGTTCGAGGCGTCCGCCTAAGCGTCCTCTTGCGCGTTTTCGAGTAGTTCTACGCTCTGCTTCGTCGCGGGCAGCGCGTCATCAGGCCGGTAGCTGGTGACCAGTTTGTTGGCGAGATCGCGGGTCAAAAGCGCATTTAGTGATATGCGCAATGCCTCATGTTTGATGCCCAGATTACGCAGCGCGCTTGAATCCCACTCAACATAGCGCACACCCATTGGCGCCACTGTCGTTGCAGTCGTACGGCGATTGAGCACGAAAGCCACTTCGCCAACGAAGTTTCCCTCGGGTAAGCGGAATTGACGGTCTCGCTTTTCAACCGAAATGGTCCCTTCAAAGACGTAGAATAGCGCATCTGAAGGTTCATCTTCGCGCGTTAGGACCACGCCCTCCGGATCATCGCCCACGCGCCACTTCGCCAACGCGGCAATGCGGCGAAACTGTCCCGGCGTAAGCGTGTCAAAAGCATCGAACAGGCGTTTTTCATCCTCGCTCATACGCAAGGTCGTTCGCTCTAGCGCGATCTGGCCTAGCACCCAGATATTGATCATGACCATCAATGCGCTGGTGACGATAGCTTCCCAAAGGGGGCCTCCGTCGACGGCATAATAATACGCGATATAGACGAAGGTTGAGGCGACGATCATCAAGCGTAGCCTTAGCTCATCACGAATTGCATAGGCGACCAACAGCATGGCCGCGGCAATATAGATCAACCAAGATGCGTCGAATTCAGTCATGGGCGCACGGTTTACCGGCAAGCGCGATTAGCGCAATCCCACCGACTGACGATAACTTAGCGCTTCTGCAATATGCATGCGGCTTACCCGGTGAACGCTTGCCAGATCGGCGATGGTTCGCGCGACGCGGAGCATTCTGGTGTAGCTTCGTGCGGACAAGCGCAGTTTTTCGGCTGCGCGCATCAACAAGGCTCGACCCTCATCGTCTGGATTAGCATGCGTCTCTAACAACTCGCCCTCTAGCTCGGCATTGGATCGGACCCCGCGCTCAACTGCGGCTTGCCGAGCGGCGGCAACGCGGGCGGCGACCTCTGCGCTTCCTTCTGCAGGCGGCGGAAGTGCCATATCCATTGCGCTCACCGCACCGACTTCGACATGGCAATCTATCCTGTCGAGCAGCGGGCCAGATAATCTGCCCTGATACTCACCCAAACAGCGCGGATGGCGCGAGCATCCTTGATGGGGATCACCTGCATATCCGCATCGGCACGGGTTCATGGCGGCGATCAGCTGAACCTGTGCGGGGAAGGTCACATGCGCATTGGCGCGCGCAACATCCACTTGGCCGGTTTCCAGAGGTTGCCTGAGCGAGTCGAGAACGGGGCGTTGAAATTCTGGAAGCTCGTCAAGGAACAGCACGCCCAAATGCGCGAGGCTGATTTCGCCCGGCTTCACTTTAAGACCGCCACCTGTCAGTGCAGCCATGCTCGCAGAATGATGCGGCGCACGAAACGGTCTTGCGCGGCTGATCTGACCTGCATCGAGCAACCCCGCAACCGATTGCACCATGGACACTTCGAGCGCTTCTGCAGGCGTGAGTTCAGGCAGAATGCCGGGCAGGCAGCTTGCTAGTAGGCTTTTGCCCGACCCCGGCGGCCCCACCATCAACAAATTGTGCCCGCCTGCTGCGGCGATTTCCAATGCGCGTTTTGCGTTCTCCTGACCCTTCACTTGCTTCAAGTCAGAAACGGCCGGTTTTTCGGTCACTTCGCCTCTGACAGGCGGATCCAATGTTTGCGTGCCCTTAAGATGGGCGAGGAGAGAGGATAGATCTTTCGGGGCCAGCACCGGTACGCCGCTTGCCCATTTGGCTTCAGAGCCCTGGGTGGCAGGACAGATCAGTCCCGCATCCTGACTGCTCGCGTGAAGGGCGGCGATCAGCACGCCGGGTGAGGCAACCACACGGCCATCGAGCGATAGCTCCCCCACCGCGATCCAGTCGCCCAATTGTTCAGCGTCCGTCACGCCCATCGCCGCCAGTAGCGCTAGTGCGATAGGAAGGTCATAGTGCGAGCCGTCTTTGGGTAAGTCTGCAGGCGATAAGTTAATGGTTATGCGCTTTGGCGGCAGCGCTAGACCCATCGCAGAGAGCGCTGCTTGCACACGTTCCCGGCTCTCGCTCACCGCTTTGTCTGGCAGGCCAACGATCGCAAATCGGGGCAGACCTGAGGCCACCTGACATTGAACTTCGACCTGCCGCGCCTCAAGGCCCAAATAAGCAACAGTCCTGATAAGCGCTACCAAGTCGAAATTCTCCTAGCGCCAAGAATGGCAGAAATCCGTGGGTCGCTTTACTGCATGGTTAACATAGCCTTGTCGAGTACTTAAGCACGGCTACGCAATAACTTCGCAAGTATAAACCTTGTCAGTTCTTGAAGGGGTGGCTGCGTATCTAAAGTGGCATGAAACGCATCGCCACACTCTTCGCCGGTCTTCAAATGCTTTCGCTTGGAACCGTCGCTTACGCTCAGGATATGGGGCAGACCTCAGGCAGCTATCGTACTGTCGCGACTGAAAGCTGGGTTGAAGAATGGGATCCTGCTAGCGGCCAATGGGTGCGCGTCGCAGAGGACGCAGTGAGTGCAACCACTACTCAAGAGCGAGTTTCGACCTACAGCACATATTATGTGAACGGTGTCCAAGTGGCAGCGCCTCAAGCAACACCGCGTGCAGCAGCGCGTTTTGCGCAGCCAGTAGCATCGCGCGATCAGGCGGCGGTGATTGCGCAATATGGCCCGTTCGTCGTGAGAAGTGCGACACAAGCTGCCATGGTCGGGTCGACTGACACGTCATCGCCTGCCTACTTTGACGCAATGCTGCGCGACTTCCCTGCGATTGAACGGCTGGAAATGATCGAGGCTCCAGGCACCAGCAACGACATTGCAAACCTCGCCGTAGGTCGCCGTATCCGTGATGCCGGGATTGCCACCCATGTTCCAAATGGCGGCTCCGTCCGTTCGGGCGCGGTTGAGCTTTTTCTCGCAGGCGCCACACGGACTTTGGAAGAGGGTGCCCAATTCGCCGTGCATTCTTGGCTCGACAATCATGGCCGCGAAGCTGACGATTTTGACGCCAATCATCCTGCCCACCGCCTGTATCTCGACTACTACATTGAGATGGGCATGACCGAGGCTCAGGCGCGCGACTTTTATGCGATGACCAACTCAGTCCCTCATCACAGCGCTTTGTGGCTCGACGCTTCTGATATGCGACCGTGGTTGCAAGAGTGGCGCAGTCCGGCTTCGCGTATGACGTTTGCTGATAGCGTTTCGGTCACATACGAAGCTGATGCAGCGGTGAATGCTTTGGTCGAATCGCAAACCCCGGTGATCGCTCTTGAACAAGTAGAGATTGATCTACCTCTGGTGTTGATTGCAGATCCAGCGCTCGACTACCGCGATTTGAGTGGGATTTCCTTGGTGCAGCTTGATCTTTCGCGCCGCTATGCGCCTTGACTCACAGCTGACTTTCCCATAGTTGCGCGCGCCTGTTCTGACTGCTCTTTGTGGTGGTCGAAGCGAAAGGCGACGCCCCTGACAATCAGGTGGCAGCGTCCACCAAGCGATTTGAGGATATTATGAAGCGGACTTTTCAGCCCAGCAATCTCGTACGTGCCCGTCGGCACGGTTTCTTTGCGCGCAAAGCGACTCCGGGCGGTCGTAAGGTGCTTCGCGCACGTCGTAAGCGCGGCCGTAAGAGCCTTTGCGCTTAATGGTTGTCGCAGCGCATCTGCGCTGCGATCTCCTGATCTATGCGACTTGAATGTCGCATCGTTGCCGATGGCCGTTTGGCCTTGCGGGCTCCCCTTGGGGGCCCGTTTCGCGTATCTGGCGTATAATGATTCACACCCTAACCAAGCGCGCTGATTTTCTCGCGGCAAACAAAGGGCTCCGCAATGCGCGGCCCGGTTTTGTACTGCTGACGCGCGCCAATGATGGGGAGGGCATGCGCTATGGCATTACCGTCACCAAAAAAATCGGCAATGCGGTGGTTCGCAATCGCATGAAGCGCCGTTTTCGTGAGCTTTTGCGGGCGGCTTTACCTGAACTTGGCTTGTCAGACCACGATCATGTGCTCATTGGACGTGCTGGCGGTGTTGAGCGCGATTTCGCACTTATGGGTGAGGAATTGGAAAAAGCGCTCGTGAGGGCGCGCGAAGGAAAGAGCGACCTTGCCAGAGGACGCCGACCCAAGCGCGGGAATCGCATGCACGGCACCCGCAAATGAAGTACATATTAATCTGGATCGCGCGCGGTTGGCAGCTTGGCCCGTCTCGGATCATCCCGCCAACGTGCCGCTATTCCCCCTCTTGCAGCCAGTACGCAATTGAGGCGCTCACTAAATATGGCGCGTTCAAGGGTGGATGGCTCGCGCTAAAGCGTATAGGGCGCTGCCATCCATGGGGAGGCTGTGGCCATGACCCAGTTCCGTAAAGGACTGGAAATGGCTGCTGTAGCACCCACATAATACACTTCGGATCGACTAGTTTAGGGCACTATCTTGGACAATCAGCGTAATCTCCTGCTCGCCGTTTTGCTTTCCGGCTTGCTTTTTGTGAGCTGGGAAATCGGCCTCAATTACTTCTACCCTGATCGGAACACACCTGCGCCGGAAGAAACGGTCGCGGCAGCTTCCACAGAAGGCCAGGCGAGCCCGTCGAGTGATATTGGTGGCGGCACTCCATCAACGGGTCCTGTTGACTTGAACACTGAGCTTGCGAGCGAAACACGCATCGAGATTGATGCGCCCCGCGTCGCTGGTTCGATTAATTTGGTTGGCGCGCGCATCGATGATATCGTCCTTAAGGATTATGACGAGACACTGGATGACGGTTCGCAGCCTGTCCGGTTGTTCGCTCCAGAAGACACCGATGACCAGCACTTTGCCGAGTTTGGCTTTGTTATTGGCGGGGAGCGCGTGCCCAGCAGCGCTGTGTGGGAAGCGGATGGCGAAAAGCTGACCCCAGCAAGCCCTGTCACGCTGTCGCGAACTGATGAAGCTGGCATCTCCTATCGCATCAAATTGTCGATTGATGAAAACTACATGATCGCAGCTGAGCAAACGGTTGAGAATGCGTCTGAGACTGCGGTGATCATTCAACCATTTGCCCTGATCAAGCGAACCAGCGAGAATGCGACACCAGATCAGTTCATCGCTCACGCTGGACCTACGGGCGTTTTTGGCGGATCGCTTTATGATCCCAATTCCTATGCCGAGTTGGCTGAGCTCGGGCGCGATGCGCCTGCGGGTGTCGCTTCATGGTTGGGGTTTACCGATAACTACTGGGCCAGCGCGCTTATCCCAAGCGGTGGTGAGACTGATAGTGTGGGCTGGCGTTCGCTCGGCGACAGTCTGTTTCGCGCAGACCTCATCTATGAAACCGCAACTGTGCCTGCGGGCGGAACACTGACTGAAACCACGCAGCTTTATGCAGGGGCCAAGGAAAGCGTCATCCTCGACCAGTACGAAGAGGCAGGTGTCACCTATTTCGGCAAGGCGATCAGTTGGGGGTGGTTTGAGTGGTTTGAGAAGCCGCTCTTGTGGCTCCTTCGCACGCTAAACGGCCTCGTTGGAAACTTCGGTGTCGCAATCATCCTTTTGACCGTGATTATTCGCGGTTTCATGTTCCCGATTGCTCAAAAGCAGTTTGCTTCAATGGCGGCCATGAAGGCGGTCCAGCCGAAGATGAAGGCGATCCAGGAACGCTACAAAGACGATAAGCAACAACAACAGCAAAAGATCATGGAGCTGTATAAAGAGGAGAAGGTCAATCCGCTTGCAGGCTGTTTGCCTTTGATCATCCAGATCCCGATCTTCTTCGCGCTGTATAAGGTTCTGATCCTCGCGATTGAGATGCGGCACGAACCGTTCCTCTATATTGCGGACCTTGCCTCGCCCGACCCGGCGAAAATCCTGAACCTGTTTGGTCTGTTGCCATTTGATCCGCCGAGCTTTCTGGGCATTGGTATCCTGGCAATTCTGCTGGGCGTGACGATGTGGCTGACGTTTAAGCTGAACCCAAGCGCGATGGATCCTGTGCAGCAGCAGGTTTTCAATCTGATGCCGTGGATCTTGATGTTTGTGATGGCACCGTTTGCAGCTGGCCTGCTGCTGTACTGGGTAACTTCAAACCTGCTTACGCTCGCGCAGCAGAGCTATCTCTATTCCAAGCACCCGCAGCTGAAAGCAGCGGCGGAAAAGGAAAAGGCTGACAAAGCCAGAGAGAAAGCGCGCGAAGAAGCGGAAAAGAGCAAAGCTTGAACGCTGGCGTAACTCCTGAAGATGAGCGCGAGCAATTGCGCCGCGAAAAAGTCGCCTCCCGCCTATTCTCTGGCCGGGTCGATTTTCTGCTGTCCGCTCCGCAACTGAAGTTTCTACCAGAACCGACCGTGCCAGAGATCGCCTTTTGCGGGCGCAGCAATGTGGGCAAGAGCTCGCTCTTGAACGCGCTTACGGGCCGTCGAGCGATTGCACGCGCTTCGGTGACGCCGGGCCGTACGCAAGAGCTGAACTTTTTCGAAGTGGGCGATCCGTTGCAATTCCGATTGGTCGATATGCCTGGCTATGGCTTTGCCAAGGCGCCTGTAAAGGTTGTTGAGCGCTGGAAAAAGCTGGTCAAGAGCTACCTTCGCGGTCGCCAGGTTCTCGCACGCAATCTGGTGCTGGTCGATAGCCGTCATGGTCTCAAAGACGTTGACCGGGAAATGATGACGATGCTCGATGAAGCCGCCGTTGGCTATCGCATCGTTCTTACCAAAACGGACAAGATCAAAGCATCAGCGCTAGAAAGCGTAGCCAATAAAGTGGCTGAAGAAGCGCGCAAGCACCCCGCCGCCTTCCCCGAATTGCACCTCACCAGCAGTGAAAAAGGTATGGGGATTGAGGCTTTGCGAGCCGCGGTGGTGGCCGATGCATTGGGTGAGAACGCTCCCTGGTAGAATGCGTCTGTCGGAGAAGGCTTGCAATCCCGGCAATCCCCTGTTCAAACCCCGTCAGCAATATGTCGTCGCATTCCATTTTGCGATGACACTCCTCGCGCTTTGAGAAGACAGAAAGCGACCACTTGAAATGACCACTCAAAAACTCCTCCCGTTCTTTACCACTGTATCTGCTGCGGCATTGCTCGCCAGCTGCTCACCCTATTCGCAAGGAGGCGATGTGAACACGATCTCTGACGCAGACACCGCTGAGTATTCTCCCGCCATCCCAGAGGCGACCGGATACTTTGCGAAAGACAGCGATTTGCCGTTCCACGCGCCTGACTTCACTAAGATCAGCGAGAGCGATTATCTGCCCGCATTTGAGCAAGGCATGACGATTCAGGCCGCTGAAGTGCAGGCGATCATCGACAATCCGGCAGCGCCAACTTTTGACAACACGATCGTAGCGCTTGAAACCTCTGGCGCAGTGCTTGGCCGGGTTGCGCGTATCTTCTTCCAGCTCACAGGTACCAATACGACTGATGGTCTGGATGCGATCAACACCGAAATCAGCCCGCGTCTCTCAGCACATGGCGATAGCATCACCTTGAACCCGGCTCTGTTTGAACGGGTGAAAGCGGTATACGATATGCGCGCCTCGCTGAACCTCGATATCGAAGACACCAAACTGCTTGAGAACACCTACGAAGGCATGGTTCAGGCAGGCGCTCTATTGAGCGAGACCGAGCGTGAGCAGGTCAAGGCGATCAACACTCAATTGTCGACCCTCACTACAGAATTTGGCCAGTTGGCGCGCGATGCGATGGCGGATCAGCCGCTGATCGTCGACACGCGCGAAGAGCTCGCAGGTATGTCGGATGCAGACATTCAGGCTGCGGCTGACTTTGCCGCAGAAAAGGGGCACCCCGGAAAATTTGCGATTGCGCTGCAAAACACGACACAGCAGCCGCTTTTGCCGGTGCTCGAAAACCGTGCGACGCGTGAAGCCTTGTTCAAGCTGAGCCATGATCGCGCTGATGGTAAGCGCGGTGTCGATACACGCGACCTGATCGCGCGCATTGCGCTTTTGCGTGCTGAAAAAGCGGCTCTTTTCGGTAAGCCTGATTGGGCGAGCTACACCATGTATGATCGCATGGCGAAAGAACCCAAGACTGCGCTCGATTTCATGGAGCAAATGGTCCCGGCACTTGCCGCGACCCAACGCCGTGAAGCGGAAATGCTGAACGAGGCGATCCGTGCTGATGGTGGTGATTTCAGTGTCCAGCCATGGGATTGGTATCGTTACGCCAATAAGATCAAGGCAGAACAATACGATCTGGATGAAGACGCGGTGATGGAATATTTCCAGCTCGACAAAGTGCTCGAAGACGGCATCTTCCACATGGCGACAGAGCTGTATGGCATCACCTTTGAACGCCGTACTGATCTGCCTGTCTATCATCCAGACGTGTGGGTCTACACCGTGTTTGAAGAGGACGGTTCAGAACTCGGCTTGTTCTATTTCGACCCGTTCCAGCGCCCTTCCAAACGCGGCGGCGCATGGATGAGCAACTTTGTTGACCAAAGCTATCTCACGGGCAACAAACCAGTGATCTACAACGTACTCAATGTACCTAAAGCGCCTGAGGGCGAAGTGCAGCTTGTCAGCTTCGATTGGGTCAACACTGCTTTCCACGAATTTGGTCATGCCGTGCACGGTATGTTTGCTGACCAGAAGTATGAGAGCATTTCCGGGACAGCAACCGCGCGCGATTTTGTTGAATATCCAAGCCAGGTTCACGAAATGTGGGCGACTTGGCCATCGGTCCTTTCCAACTATGCCAAGCATTATGAGACCGGAGAAACGATCCCTGCTGAGATGATCGAAAAGATCGAGGCGGCGGCAAAATTCAACCAAGGTTATGACTTTGGCGAAGTCGTTGAGGCGGCTCTGCTGGACATGAAATGGCACGCGCTGACACCGGACGAGGCGCGCGCGCTCGTAGGCAACCCCGAAGCGGTCGATGCTTTTGAGCGCAAGTCGCTGACCGATCTGGGGCTGGAAATTGATCTGGTTCCGCCGCGCTATCGCAGCACCTATTTCAACCACATTTTCAGCAGCCCCGCAGGCTACTCGGCGGGCTATTACAGCTATTTGTGGACTGAGATGCTCGACCGCGACAGCCGTAAATGGTTCATCGAAAATGGTGGTCTTACCCGCGCCAATGGTCAGCATTACCGCGACACCGTGCTAAGCCGTGGCGGAACGATGGACTATTTCGACATGTTCCAGACCTTCGCTGGGCGCCAGCCTGATGTTCAGCCCATGCTGGAAGCGCGCGGGCTTACAGGCGAGTAAGGGAATTGAGGGGGCGGCTTTCGCCTATTTGGCGAACAGCTGCCCCTTTTCCGCAAATGCTTTGAACTCCAGCGCATTGCCGGACGGGTCACGCAAAAACATCGTTGCCTGTTCACCCGGTTCTCCGCGAAAACGCACATTGGGGTCGATCACAAAATCGGTGCCGGCAGCGCGCAGCTTATCAGCCAGCGCCTCCCACGCGTCCATTTCAAGAACCAAACCAAAATGTGGGACAGGGACGCCGTGTCCATCGACATGGCTGCTTGCCCGGTCAACCGATTGTGCGGGCGCAAGATGGGCTACGATCTGGTGGCCGTGAAAATCAAAGTCGATCCAGTCCTTCGAGCTCCGCCCCTCTCGGCACCCAAGCAACCCGCCGTAAAATGCGCGCGCTGCGGCTAGGTCATCGACTGGAAAGGCCAGGTGGAAGGGCGGCAGGCTCATACAGAATCACTTTTGATACGCTTTGATACTCAATCGTAACCCGTTCAGTCTCGACAGCGAAACACTGAATAACTACGACACTGGCAACAATCCCGTCAGCGCTAAAGGTGGAATACGCGCATGAAGCTTATCATCGGTAACAAGAATTACTCCAGCTGGTCGCTTCGCGGCTGGCTTGCGGCCAAGCAATCGGGGCTAAGTTTTGAAGAAATCACTGTGCCGATGATGGGAGAGCAATGGGAGGCGCGCAAGGCTGAGGATGAGTTCCAGCCTTCATCTGGCAAAGTGCCGATCCTGTGGGACGGCGACAATGTCATCTGGGACAGTCTCGCCATTATGGAGTACCTCGCTGACAAAGTTGGCCGTGATCGCTTTTGGCCCAAGGATGAGGCTGCTCGCGGGATGGCTCGCGCGATGGTGGCGGAAATGCACTCGTCTTACTCCGCCCTGCGTCAGGAAATGCCGATGAATGTGCGCAGGCGCGTGCCATTGCAAAATGTCTCCGACCAGACCCGTGCAGATATCGTGCGTATCCTTGGCCTATGGGCAGAAGCGCGTGCGCGCCATGGTTCGGCTGGCCCGTTTCTGTTTGGCACTTTTGGCGCAGCGGATATCTTTTATGCGCCCATCGTCTCACGCTTCACCACCTATGGCATAGGCGTGCCCGGCTTTGCGCAAAGCTATATGCAGGCGGTATGGGAGCATGCTTGGATGGCCGAATGGATCGCCGCTTCTGAAGAGGAGCAATGGGTGATCGAACAATATGACACGGTTGGCTGATTGCCCCTGAGGCTTTGTCTGCTAGGTTGCCTCGAATGAGCAACGCCTTTGACTACGCTAAGCGCTTGATTGCGCAGCCCAGCGTAACCCCCGCCACCGGCCCGGTCTTCGATGAAATGGAGGCGATGCTGAAGCCATTAGGCTTTGACATCCACCGGTTCCAGCGCGGCGAGGGCGAAGAAGGCACTGACGAAGCGCCGGTCGAGAATTTGTTCGCAATTCGGCGCGGGCCAGAAGGATCCAAGCATCTCGCCTTTGCAGGGCACCTTGATGTGGTTCCGCCGGGCGATGGCTGGGCGTTTGATCCATTTGAACCGACCGAGCATGGCGAGCTGCTGTACGGGCGCGGCGCGGTTGATATGAAAAGCGCGATCGCCTGCATGTTGGCAGCGGTTGAGGATGTTCCGCAAGAGGCGGGCACGATCAGCTTCATCATTACTGGCGATGAAGAGGGTCCAGCGCTGCACGGTACGCGCGCGCTTATTGACTATATGCATACGCAGGGGATCAAACCCGATCTATGCCTTGTAGGAGAACCAACGAGCGTTAACCTATTGGGAGATATGATGAAAATCGGGCGACGCGGCTCGGTCAATATCTGGTTGACGGTTGAAGGCAACCAAGGCCACGTTGCCTATCCGCATCTCGCCGACAATCCGATCCCGAAACTGGTGGCGATGCTGGCTGAGTTAGATTCGCTGGTGCTCGATACTGGCACTGACTGGTTCCAGCCATCAAACCTCGAAATCACCGATATGGAAGTGGGCAACAAGGCCCACAATGTCATCCCACAACAGGCCAAGGCGCGTATCTCAATCCGCTTTAATGACCTGCATTCGGGCGCGAGCCTGTCAGAGCGTGTGGCCTCGATTGCAGAAAACCATGGCGGGAGCGCATTGCCGATCATCTCTGGCGAGCCGTTTCTGACGGAGCCGGGCGCGTTTTCGAACATGTTAGCAGAGGCGATTGAAGCGGAGACAGGCGTCAAGCCAGAGCAGTCGACCACAGGCGGCACGTCCGATGCCCGGTTCCTGCGCGCAGTGTGCCCGGTGATCGAGTTCGGCCTGTGTAACGCCACCATGCACAAGCGTGATGAGGCGGTGGCCATCCCCGACTTAGATACGCTAACCCGGATCTATACCCGCGCAGCGCTGGGTGCGCTCGCACTTACGACAAAAGAAGAGGCGTAGTTTTCCCATGAAGGCATGGTTTGCAATTCCGCTTTGGCAGCGGGTTATCGGCGCGCTCATTCTGGGCATCGCTATTGGTTACCCTTGGGGACAATCCGGCGGCATCACTTTTGGGCCTTTCTTGGGTAATGCCACGTTTGAACCAGAAGATATCAAGATCATAGGCGACGTCTTTATTGCCTTTATCAAGATGCTGGTCGTGCCGTTGATTTTCTTCAGCCTCGTTGCGGGTGTTGCTGCAATCGGGGACTTAAGAAAGCTCGGAAGCATTGGATGGCGGGCGCTCTTGCTGTTTGTAGTGAGCGGTCAGATCGCGGTCTGGCTTGGCCTAGCGCTTGGCACGTTTATTCAGCCCGGTTCTGGTGTCGACACGTCGACCATCCAGATGGGAGATTTGCCAGATCCTGATCCGATGGATTGGCGCGAAACACTGCTCAATGCGATCCCAAGCAGTCCTGTGCAGGTCATGGCTGACGTTAATGTGCTGCCCCTGATCGTGTTCTCCCTGTTAATCGGCATTGGTATTCTCATGGCGAAGGAAGAGGGGAAACCTGTTCTTTCTGTCTTCGAAAGCGGCAGTGTTGTCATGCAAAAGGTAACAATGATCGTGATGGAGCTGACGCCTTTTGGCGTCTTTGCACTCATGGCGTGGGTGGCGGGCACACTCGGGCTTGATGCACTGGCGGCGTTGGGTAAACTTGTCGCGCTCAACTATATCGGCTGCTTGCTCATTATCGGTGTGGTGTATTCCGCGATGATCAAGCTGATCGCAAAGCTACCTGTCATCGACTTCTTCCGTGGTATAATAGACGCTATTGCAGTTAGCTACTCGACCGCGAGCTCGAACGCGACGTTGCCTGTTACTCTGCGCTGCGCCGAGCGCAATCTGGGCATTAGTAAGCCGGTTGCAAGCTTCGTGATTTCGCTGGGCGCGACAGTGAATATGAACGGCACCGCGATGTATCTCGGCCTCGCAACCTTGTTCGGTGCTCAGATTTTTGGCGTGGACTTGAGCTGGGGCGATTACTTCCTAATCGCGCTTCTCGGCACCGTTGGAGCTATCGGCGCGGCGGGCATCCCTGGCGCAGGCCTGATTATGATGGCTCTCGTCTTCGGCGCTGTCGGTGTACCGCTGGAAACCATTGCTCTTGTTGCCGGGATCGACCGGATCATGGACATGATGCGTACGACCACCAATGTCTCAGGTGACGCGGCGGTCGCGACCACGGTTGCTAGCCTGACGGGTGAGATCGACAAGGCAGAGATGATCTCGGCAGATGATGTTTAGATCGCTTCTCGCTGGCATCTTACTGCTGTTGCCGCTTCCCGCATTAGCGCATGACGAAAGAACTTCGCCAACGCCTCATGCTCAGGTCGTCTCAGCATATGTAGATGCCTATAACGAGCGTGACTTGGAAGCGATGATGGCGCTGATGCATGTCGACGTGCAGTGGCTGAGCATCGATGGTGAGACGGTCACTATTTTCGCCAATGGCAAGGTCGATCTTGCTGCACAAATGCAAGATTACATTGCATCACCATCAGCAACAACGAGCGAGCTCGGTGAAGTGGTCATCGACGGAAGGTTCGTCTCGGTGCGTGAGATTGCGAGATGGAAAAACACCAGCGGGGAACCACAAGAGCAGTCTGCTTTGGCGGTTTATGAGATTGAGGATAATCTTGTCCGACGCGTTTGGTACTACCCAGCGACGCGGTGACTACCGCCCCTTCGGCTTCTCCAGCACCTTCTTCCTGAAGCTGCACAGATCCACTTGGCTGCACTGCCAGCATTCGGGCGTCCGCGCTTTGCACACATAGCGGCCATGCAGGATCAGCCAGTGATGCGCGTGCAGGCGGAAAGGCTGGGGCACACGCTTTTCCAGTTTTGCCTCGACCGCTTCGGGTGTTTTGCCCTTCGCGAGCCCTGTGCGATTGCCGACGCGAAGGATATGCGTGTCGACTGCGAAGGTCTCTTGTTTGAACCAGCAATTGAGCACGACATTCGCAGTCTTGCGGCCCACACCGGGTAGGCGCACCAAGTCCTCGCGCGTGGCGGGAACCTCTCCGCCATATTCGTCGATCAGAAGCCGCGAGAGTGCGATCACGTTCTTCGCCTTGGAATTGAACAGGCCAATCGTCTTGATGTGATCGATCAGCCCCTCAAGTCCCAGATCGAGCATTTGCTGCGGCGTTGTCACCTTCGCGAACAGCGCCCGCGTGGCCTTGTTCACGCCCACGTCGGTTGCCTGCGCGGACAGGGCAACGGCCACGACCAACTGATAGGCATTGCCATATTCCAGCTCAGTCTCAGGTTCAGGATTGCCCTCAGCCAAACGGCGGAAGAATTCGAAAATCTGGTCTTTCGTCATTCTTGTGGCTCAGCCTGAGGATTCGCCGCTTTCCACTCCATCGCATTGCGAACACGGTTTTCGACCGTGGGGTGGGTGTAGAAAATCGTCTCTTCAATCGGCCCTGCGAGCGGATAGCGATATTCTGCGGTCTTAATCAAAGCGCCCGCCAGAGCATCGGGCAGGTTCACGGTCTCAAGCGAATATTGATCCGCCTCCCGTTCTCCCACGCGCACGATCCCATTGAGCAGCGGCTGGGCAAGGGTGAAATAGAGGCCGATGGTGAAAGTGAACACAGCGATCCCGCGTACGTCAGCGAGCGGAGCGTCACTGCCAAATTTGCGCGCGAACCAGGCATAGGTTTTGTCTGTTAGGAAAAACACCACAAGCGCCATGACACTGATCACACCAATCATGCGCCATACATGCTGGAGCACATAGTGACCGATCTCATGCCCCGTGACCGCTTTCACTTCGTCCAGCGATGCCTGATACATTGCCACATCTGAAATGGCGATGCGTGCGGAGCCGCCAATACCAGAGACATTGGCCGTGAAATTGTTCGACTGGCGCGATCCATCGAACATGTAGATCCGGTCCGCTGGAATGCCGGCTTCGGCCCCTAGAGCGTGGACCGCATCGCGCACTTCGCCTTCAGGGATCGGAGTGTATTCGTTGAAGAGTGGCTCTATCACCGCCGGAGAGAGCAACAGGCTAAAGGCTGCAAAACCAGCGACAAGCCCGCTCGACCAGAGCCACCACAGCCGTCCTGCTCGGCGGAGCAGGAAGTACAACCCAACCATAAAAACAGCGCCAAACAGCGTGCTTATGACAATGCCGATGCTGCCCTGGATAAGAAAGTCGGAAAGCGGCTGGCTGGTTCGATCATAGGCGCTTTCCCGCCACCAATCCTCATAGATTGCATAGGGTAGGGTGAGCAGTGCGCTGACAAGGCTGAAGACCAACGCCACCAAAAACACGCGGGTGTTCTGCCAGCGGTCACTCAGCAATCCGAAGACTTTGTCGAGCACTCCGCTCTTGATAATCAGCCACGTGATAAGGGCGGATACGGCAAGACCTGCGAGGATAAGCCAGTGATTGCCAAGCGTGTAGGCGCGCGAAAGCTCCAGCGCCTCTGGACCAAGTTCGTTGATGTAAGCACGCGTCGCCGCTGCTGGATCCATTGCCATTGTCTTCCCTCACCCGGACTTCGTGTTGTCAGTATCTTATTGTTTATCGGTAAGCTCAAGCACATCTTCCATTGCGTAGCGCCCTGCCTCTCGACCAATCAACCATGCCGCTCCACGAACAGCGCCGCGCGCAAAAATCATGCGATTTTCCGCCGAATGCGACAAGGTAAGGCGCTCCTCAGAGCCAGCGAATATCACCGAATGATCGCCTGCAACTGTGCCGCCGCGCAAGGTTGCAAAGCCTATGTCGCCCTGTTTGCGCGCGCCAGTGTGCCCATCGCGAACCGCATCGCGGTGTGCGGCGAGGTCTATCCCGCGACCCTCAGCTGCCGCTTCGCCTAGCAATTTCGCTGTGCCCGACGGCGCGTCGACTTTCATGCGGTGGTGCATTTCCAGCACCTCGATATCCCAATCTGGGCCCAGCTTTGCCGCGGCCTGCCGGACCAGAGCGCTCAGCAGCGTGACGCCCAGCGAAGTGTTTCCGGTTTGCAGCACGGGCACGTTGCGCGCAGTTTGGTCGATCAGGGTATGATGGTCAGCTTCAAGGCCGGTTGTGCCGACCAAGATAGGGACGCCAGCTTCCTCTGCCGCCTTAAGATTCGAGGCGAGCGCATTAGGAGAGGAGAAATCGATCAGCGCATCGCAAGCCGCCGCAAGATTTCCCGCATTGTCTCCTTGATCGATACCTCCAGCGAGCGCGTCTCCGCTCTCCTCAATCGCCGCCGCGATCGCTTGCCCCATCCGGCCCTTGCTGCCGATAATGCCGAGTTTAGCCATTGATACCCTGCTTAATGCTGTGTTTGATGCATCCATGGCAGAGATTGAACGCATCGTCATCCTAACAGGCGCAGGCATTTCAGCAGAAAGCGGGATCGACACTTTTCGATCCGCAGGCGGCCTGTGGGAGCAGCACAAGGTAGAGGATGTCGCCACGCCAGAAGGCTTTGCGCGCGACCCCGAACTGGTCTTGGGTTTCTACGATATGCGGCGTGCGGCTTTGGCGTCTGTTCAGCCCAATGCAGCGCATCAAGCATTGGCGCGATTGGAGCGGGAATTTGCTGGCGAGCTGTTGCTGGTCACGCAAAATGTCGACGATTTGCACGAACGCGGTGGTTCTTCCGCTGTACTGCATATGCATGGTGAGCTTAAATCCGCGCTGTGCAATTCGTGCGGCGTGCGTTCCCCTTGGGATAAGCCGATGTTAGAGCGCCCCTCATGCCCGGTCTGCCAAGCGCCAAGCTTGCGACCTGATGTCGTGTGGTTTGGTGAGATGCCGTATCAGATGGAGCGGATTTATGCAGCGCTGGAGGTTTGCGATCTGTTCGTTAGCATCGGGACAAGCGGCGCGGTCTATCCCGCAGCAGGCTTTGTCCAAGAGGCGCGAGGGCAGGGGGCTGCAACGCTGGAGCTAAACCTCGACCCCAGCGAAGGCAGCCACTTCTTCTCAGAATCGCGCCACGGCAAAGCGGGCAAGCTGGTGCCGGAATGGGTGGATGAGATTTTGTCGAAGTAAGCCTCTTGGAAGGCGGGATTACTTCTTCTTGACCGGAGGCTGAGGCCGGGTGAATACAAGTTCGGTCTCATTCGAAGCGCTCTGATCCAGCGTGTACCCATCGGCATTAAATCCGCGTAGATCGTCGGCGTTCTCGATGCGGTTTTCCATGATCCAGCGCGCCATCAATCCGCGCGCGAATTTCACATGATACATCAGCCGCCGCGCTTCGCCGTCTTTCACATTGAGGAAGCTTGCCTCGATGACTTTGCCGGGAAGTACTGCCGTGTCGACCGCTTTGAAATACTCATTGGAGGCCAAATTCACGATTGTCTGGTCTGCATGGCCTGAGAGGTCTTCGCTCAGTTTCTCACCGATCCGGCTACCCCAAAAATCATAGAGCGATTTGCCGCGCGGGTTCGCCATCTTCGTGCCCATTTCCAAACGGTAAGGCTGGATTGCGTCCATGGGGCGAAGCACGCCATAAAGGCCGGACAGAATGCGCAAATGATCCTGTGCATAGGCAAGCGTGTCCTCGCCCAAGCTCTTAGCCTCAAGCCCCCAGTAGACATCGCCATCAAAGGTTAGCCCCGCTGGCTTTGCCGAATTGCTGCGACCTTCAAGATCAAACGTCTTGAAACGCTCTGCATTCAACTCAGCCAGATTGTCAGAGATATGCATCAGACGTTTCAGATCACCTGCTGATTGCTGCTTGGCCACTTGAGCAATTTCGCGCGTGTCTGTGTCCAGCCGTGGCCGCGTCACGTCAAGCGTGGCCTCAGGCGCATCAAAGTTCAGCTTTTTGGCAGGGGATAGGAGGGTGATCATAAATTGCTATTCCGGTCAGTTGTGGGCCTGCGTCAGCCACCAATGCGAGAGCCTAATATTCACTATCAATGGATCGGGCTTGGGTTCCCTGCAGATGCATGTTGCCGCTCTATCCGTCCATAATCCAGATGCCGACGGCAAGGGCTGCGCTACCCAGTCCCATGAAGGATGCGATCAACTGCATATTCATGGTCTTAAGCGGCTCTGCTTTATGTGCGGACAGTCTGGTCTGGACCGCGCATCCGTTGCGCTGCGCAGCATAGAAGATGAATATTCCAATCAGGATGAAGACGGTTGCGATGGTCCTGGCCAAATAGGCGGGCTCCAATTCCCCGAAAAGAGCGTTGAAACCAAGGCCAATACCCACAGCGGCAAGTCCTGTGCGCATCCAGCCAGCAAAAGTTCGCTCGTTGGCCATGAGGGTACGATCCTCTGCCCAGTCGGTCCGATCCTCGGCCAGATCTGTGCGATCTTCAGCGAGGTCATTTGATGATTTGTTGTCGCTCATATGCTTATCCGCACCCTTTGCATTCCGGGTCCTTTGCGATTTTTAGCGTTCGCATACCCGGCTTCATCCCGTCCAGAATATGCAGTTTGCCCCAGCCCGGATCACCATAGCGGCTGACCCCTGCGAGCAAGACGCGCACCGCCTGCATAGCTGCGAAGCTTCCCGTCCAGCCTGCCATCGCGCCGAGCATGCCGTCCTCTGCGCAAGTGTCGCAGTCTTCGGCGTCGAAGGCATCGCCGACAAAGCAGCGATAGCAGGGTGTGCCCGCCAAATGGCCAGCGAATGCGCCAACCTGACCCTGAAAGCGTCCCACAGCGGCGGACAAAAGCGGGGTGCGTTCCGCGACGCAGGCATCCGATACGGCGAGGCGGGTGGCGAAATTGTCTGTGCCATCCAGCACCAGATCGACGCCAGCAATCAAGTCACCGACATTCTCGCTCGTGATGCGGGTGTCAGAAATCTCTACGTCGAGCGCATCGTCGAAATTGGCGAGCCATCGCCGGGCGCTTGTTGCTTTACCGTGGCCAATATCGCGGTTTGTGAAGATGGTCTGGCGCTGGAGGTTGCTTGCATCGACCACATCGTCATCAACCAATGTGAAGCGCCCGATCCCACTTGCCGCCAGATATTGCAGCGCAGGCGAACCAATCCCGCCAAGCCCAATGACGGCAACATGCTTTCCCGCCAACGCAACCTGACCTGCGCCGCCGATTTCGGGTAGCACAATATGGCGTGCAAAGCGGTCTAACCGGGCAGGGGATAGGGCTGTTGATGAGCTCATGGAAAAGCTGTTTACACCCTGCGCACGACCTGTCGACAGGGCTGTGCATAGCCCTGTCGATTGTGCGTGGGTAACGGTTGGAAAGGCTGTGCACGCCGCCCGTGGGCAAAGCAGAGCACAGCCTGTCTAATTTGAGTGCGAATTAGCTCTCAAGCTGGCGCAAAAGACTGCGAACATCGCCGTCCATATCCGCGTCACGGGTGCGCAGATCTTCGATCAGGCGCACGGCGTGGATAACCGTGGAATGGTCGCGTCCGCCAAATTTGCGTCCAATCTCTGGATAAGAGCGCGGCGTGAGCACTTTTGACAGATACATCGCGACCTGACGCGGACGCACGACCGCGCGAGCGCGGCGCTTGGATGACATTTCGCTGCGGTCAATCCGGTAGAACTGACAAACCGTGCGCTGAATCTCATCAATCGTGATCCGGCGACGATTGGCTGACAGAATATCGGTCAGCTGTTCCTCAGCGAGTTGCAACGACACTTCCTGTCCAGTCAACTGCGCATAAGCGATCAGTTTGTTGAGGCCGCCCACCAACTCACGCACATTGCGCGTGATCGTGCGAGCGAGGAAGTCGATCACATCTTCTGGCACCGAAAGCGGCGCAAAGCGCGACAGTTTCGATTCGAGGATATTCTTGCGCAGTTCAATATCAGCGGCCTGAATGTCAGCCACCAAACCCATCGACAGGCGTGAGAGCAGGCGCGGTTCAACGCCGTCCAATGCCTGCGGGGCGCGGTCGGCGGCAAACACCAAACGCTTACCTTCAGCCAGCAGCGCATCAATCGTGTAAAGCAGTTCTTCCTGAGCGGATGCCTTACCGATGATGAACTGGATGTCGTCCACCAGCAGGAGATCGAAGGAGCGCAGGCGCGCCTTGAACTCGATCATCTGGTTAGCTTTAAGCGCTTGGACGAATTCGACCATGAAGCGTTCAGCTGAACAGTAGAAAATGCGTGCACGCGGATGGGCTTGCAGGAAGCCATGACCGATTGCGTGCAACAGGTGGGTTTTGCCCTGACCGGTGGCAGCCTTCAGATATAGCGGTGAGAATTGCGGTTGCTCGGTCGCCGCCATGCGCTGCGCTGCATTGCAGGCCAACACATTGGCTTCGCCTGTAACAAAGGCTGCGAATGTGAGCGATGGGTCCAGACCGACACTCGAAGTGAAGCCGGCATCGCCGATCGTGCCAGCGGCAACGGCAATCGCGCTCGCACCGTCATTGGCTGGGCGACGGCCATCATCAAGGCGCAGTTCGGGAAGTTGCCGACGGCCAGGGTGAACCTGAATGTTCACATTGCGCACGTCACCGCGCACAATCTTCCAAGCAAGCTGAAGACGCTCATGAAAGCGGTCCTTCACCCAATTGGCGGAAAACTCGGTCGGAAGGAAAAGGTCAAGCGTGCCCGTTTCCTTGTTAATGCCGCCAACCTGGATCGGTTTGATCCATTGGCTGTGCAATTGATGTCCGAGATCTTTCCTCAAGCCTTGGCTGATGTCAGCCCAATCGGCGGCAAGATTTACTGCTTCTGCGTCTTCCATCAAATCTTCGTCCGCACCGCGGCGCGTTGTCCGCGCCTTATTGCCTTTGTGCACCATTGCTTCCCCACTACTCCCCTGTCCCCGGAATCATCATTCCGAAGGGCCGTGTTCTGATTTCGATAGGCGAAGGCCGTCCATGCCCCAGAATCACTTCTCTGTGGGCGACCACTATCGATTCGACTGTTAGACATCCGGGCTGTCCCGCCCCGGCTGTGAGAGGACTAAACGAGTGTTTGGCTCTCAGCGCAAGCGAGGAATTGCAATAAATCTTAAATATTTGTGTTGACTCGGCGCAACCCCGCAGGCGTGCGTTTAAGTCATTGTTTTTAATGAAAACTCGTCTTTTTCGGCGCGCGAATCGTGGAGTTTCCTGAGGTTTACAATTTGTTACCGCAGTGCAGCGAGCGGCAAAAGAAAAGGGCCCGGCCATACGGCCAAGCCCTTATCCAAGTTGCTTAGGGTTAATTCCTTACCGATTGGCAAGAAATGACCTCGCGATTCGCCGCGAGATCGCCCGAATCAGAGCGCTGCGACTCGTTTGGTGAGGCGCGACATCTTCCGAGCGACTGTATTTTTGTGCATCACGCCGCGTGCGACACCGCGTGCCAGTTCTGGCTGAGCGGCCTTAAGGGCAGCAGCAGCGCCATCCTTATCGCCTGCTTCACATGCTGCCTCGACCTTTTTGACGTGGCTGCGGATGCGGCTCATGCGCGCGCCATTGATTTCGGCGCGGCGATCATTGCGGCGGATACGTTTGCGGGCTTGTGGCGTGTTGGCCATAGGTCTGTCTGTCTCGCGTTCTGTGCTGGCCGCAGGTTAGCGACCGGATAAACTTGGTCTGTTCGAAAATCGGTGATTCACCACCGGAAAGCGCGCCACATAGGTCGGTAGGGGCGAATCGTCAATGATTGTTTAGAGTGACGATGACCTGCCTAACCATACTACTTCTGACACCTGGCACAGTACCATGTGCTGCGACCACCTTGTGCAATGCGGCGAATGACGCCGCCATCATCGCGGCGGCATGCCTCGCCCGTGCGGCCATAGACATCAAAGCGCGTCGCAAAATATCCCAGTTCCCCGTCGGGCGCTGCATAGTCACGTAGGCTAGAGCCTCCGTCTTCGATCGAGGTCTCCAGCACATCGACAATCGCCGGGACCAACCGTTCCAGCTGTGGCCGCGTCACTTTACCCCCTGCCTTTTTGGGGTGAATGCCGGCGCGCCACAAAGCCTCGCATACATATATATTGCCAAGTCCTGCGACGATCCGTTGGTCGAGCAGGCACAGCTTTATCGATTGCGTCTTGCCTTTGAGCGTGGCCTTAAGGTGAGCAGCCGATAGCCCCGGCCCCAAGGGCTCTGGACCGAGCGAGGCAAATTGAGGCCATTGGTCGAGTGTTTCAGTCAGCTCCAAATCAACAGATCCAAATCGGCGTGGATCACACAGAGCAAAGCTATGTTCGGCAGTTTCCATCACCAGATGATCGTGCTTGTCCGGCTCTTCAGGATCGATCCGCCAGCGCCCGCTCATACCAAGGTGAAAAATCATGCTCTGTTCGCGGTCGAGATGGATCAGCCCATACTTCGCCCTGCGCGATAGTCCCGTGACTTTCGCCCCCGTCATCACCTGCACCAATTCGGGCGGGAAAGGGCGGCGCAGATTGGGGCGATTGAGGGTCACCCGCTCAATCCGTTTTCCATCGAGGAACCGAGCAAGTCCTCGGACCGTTGTCTCAACTTCTGGCAATTCTGGCATGTCTTGCGCTCTAACACTCTAGGCGCGCGGGGCAATTCCCTCTAGGGCGCTTTCCCATGAGCAATAGCAGCGAAAACACAGTCTCCTTTGGCTATGAAGATGTGACACCTGAAGAGAAGACCGCCCGTGTGGGAGAGGTCTTTTCCAATGTCGCTAAGAAGTACGACATTATGAATGACGCCCTGTCGATGGGCATGCATCGCGGGTGGAAGGACAAATTCGTCAAGCGTGTGAAGCCGCAGCCCGGCGAGAAGATCCTCGACATGGCGGGCGGCACTGGCGACATCGCATTTCGCATGGCGGATCGAGGCGCTGATGTGACCGTCGCCGATATCAATCAGGAAATGCTCGATGTCGGTGCTGAACGCGCGATGGAGCGCGCTGAGGATGAAGACACCGGTAGCCTCGTCTTTACCTGCCAAAACGCAGAGGATGTCGACTTCGCCAGCAATTCCTTTGACGCCTACACAATCGTCTTTGGCATTCGCAATGTGACCTTCAAAGATAAGGCATTGGCCGAAGCCCACCGCGTGCTGCGTCCTGGAGGCCGGTTCTATTGCATGGAGTTTTCGACCACCGAATGGGCGGGCTTTCGCGAAGTCTATGAACTGTATTCAAACCAGATCATGCCGCGCATGGGTCAGGTGATTGCAGGTGATGCGGACAGTTATCGCTATCTCGTCGAATCGATCCGCCGCTTTCCAAAACCCGCTGAGTTTGAAAGCATGATCCGAGCCGCTGGCTTTGTGAACACCAAGGTCGAAACGATCCTTGGCGGCGCGGTAAACATCCATTCCGGGTGGAAGATATAAGTCAGTGACGACCCCAGTTACTCACCTTTTCCGCCTTGCCCGGTGGGGCGTTACATTGGCGCGTCGACGCGCTCTGGTCGGCATTGAGGAAGATCCCAATGCGCCGCCGCCGGTTCGCCGTCTTGCTCAAGTTGCCCGGTTGGCGACATTTACGAGCAAGGGTGGCAAACGCGATTATGCGGGCGCCTTCCGTGCGATTGGTCCGGCGGCAATCAAGCTTGGGCAGTCGCTCGCCACCCGCCCCGATCTGGTGGGCGAGGAAGCGGCGAACAATCTGCTGGAACTGCAAGACAATCTGCCGCCGGTCAGTTTTGACAAGATCAAGGCGTCGATTGAGGCAAGTTTCGACCAGCCTTTAGACGCGCTCTTTTCTGAGGTTGATCCAGAGCCCGTCGGCGCTGCTTCCATCGCTCAGGTTCACAAAGCCATCACCACTGATGGGCGCACAGTTGCTGTCAAAGTGCTGCGCCCTGGTATCCGCGAGAAATTTGCGCGTGATATCCAGACCTATGAATGGGCTGCAGCTCACGTAGAGGCGATGGGCGGGGAGGCCACGCGATTGCGCCCCCGCATGACCATCGCGAATTTCAAACGATGGTCCAATTCCGAACTCGACCTGAGGCGCGAAGCTGCCTCTGCCAGCGAACTTGCCGAGGAAATGTCGGGGGTCGATGGCTATCGCATTCCCGAAATTGATTGGGATCGCACCAATGGCCGGGTGATGACGATTGAGTGGGTCGAAGGCGTCAAAATCTCCCGCCGCGATGAATTGATTGCACGCGGCCACGATCTGGATGCGATTTCAGATCGGCTCGTGATCAGTTTCCTGACGCAGGCAATCAGCGCCGGGTTCTTCCATGCCGATATGCATCAGGGGAACCTGTTCGTAGAAGATGACGGCACGATCGTCGCGATCGACTTTGGTATTATGGGCCGGATTGATCGGCGCGCTCGGCAATGGTTGGCTGAAATTCTCTACGGCCTGACCACAGGCAATTACAAACGCGTGGCTGAAATTCACTTCGAAGCGCAATATGTTCCAAGCTATCATTCAGTCGGTGAGTTTGCGACCGCTCTGCGCGCTGTGGGTGAACCGATGCGTGGCAAGCCTGTGAAAGAGCTCAGCGTTGGGCAGATGCTAGACGGGTTGTTTGCCATTACCCGCGATTTTGACATGCAGACCCAACCGCATCTGCTGCTGTTGCAAAAGACGATGGTGATGGTTGAGGGGATCGCGACGCAGCTAAATCCTGAAATCAATATGTGGGACACCGCCGCCCCCTATGTGCGCAGCTGGATCCGGGATGAATTGGGACCAGAGGCGGCTGTGGCGGAGCGGATCAAGGAAGACACGCAGACCTTACTGCGCATTCCCGATCTGGTTCGCCGTATCGAGGACCGTTTTCCACCCAAAGGCGGCGCGCCAGAACAGCCACCTTTGCCCGAGGTAAAACTGCTCACTGACAAGCGTGAAGGCGGCGGTGGCGGCTGGCTTGGCTATATAGTCGCAGGTCTTATCGGTGCAGGCGCCGTGCTGGGAGCAGGTGCGGCAGGTCTTATCTAGGCGCTTTTCTCAGGCAAGATCCGCGCGCCAATCAGGCCCGCTAGTCCAAGCACCAGTTCCACGACCATTGGCGGGATATAGCCTTCAAAACTGCCATATTGGGCAAGGGCCACTAATCTCACCACCAGCACCACCAGCATCAGGGCAGCGCCGATCACCAGCGGATCGCCGCGCCGCGCCAAAGCACCCCAGATAAAACAGCCGCCGCTGACGGCAAAAAACGATGTCAGGTCTGCGCGGATTGATGTGAGGCCATGCGCCCCTTCGACCGCGATGCCAAAATCGGCGGCGGCGCTGACCGGGTCGGTCAAGAATCCGAACCCCATGTAGACCAGCAATAGCCCGCCCAAAACGAGCACTGCGCGCAATGCAATAATCATTGTCGATCCCCTCTCTCAGCCGGCTTTATTGAGAGGGAAAGGCGCCTCGCTCAAGGGCAAAACTGCGATGGTTGGGGATTAGCTGAAGCTAGCGCGGTGCCTTAGCGTTTTGAAACCATCCACTTACAGCTGAAACGCTGGGCTTGGCGCAACCGAAGCAGGTCGCTAGGACGGCTTTCGATAAGGTCGCATATCTTGAAGCGCAAAGTCGGAGTGTAGTGGGAATGAGCGCAAGCGGACCAAAGGTGCTTTTGGTCGTGGGTGGGGGAATTGCCGCCTACAAATCATGCGAGTTGGTGCGCCTGATCCGAAAAGGAGGCGGTGATGTCACCTGCGTCGTGACTAAAGGCGGGCAGCAATTTGTGACCCCGATGTCACTGGCTGCGCTCAGCGAAAACCAAGTGTACACCTCGCTATTCGATCTCAAGAATGAGGTCGAGATGGGCCATATCGAATTGTCGCGTGAGGCCGACCTTGTGGTTGTGTGCCCGGCAACGGCTGATCTGATGGCGAAAATGGCAGCGGGGATCGCCGATGATCTCGCGACCACTCTGATCCTTGCGACCAACAAGCCGGTCATGGCGGTGCCCGCAATGAATGTAAAAATGTGGGAGCACGCCAGCACTCAGCGCAATGTTGAGACGTTGAACGAAGCCGGTGTCACGGTCCTGCACCCCGATGAGGGCGCGATGGCCTGCGGTGAATTTGGCTATGGCCGCCTGCCAGAACCGAGCGCGATCTGGGCTGCGATTGCTGGACACTTCGGGATCGAAGTTGAAGAACCAGCGCCCGCTCCTGCTCCAGCCAATGACGCGGCAGTCGAAGCGCTCGAACCCGAAGATGACGGCGCTGATGACGGGAGCGCGATTGGCGGCCTTGGTGGCCTTCTTTCCAAGATCATTCCGCGTTCGACCGAGAAACGCAGCGCTGAGGAAATTGATGCAGAGCTCGAAGGTGAGCTGCCAGAAGATGCCGAAGCCGCTGAGCTGATCGAAGAAGAGGATATCGAGTTCAATCCTGACCTCGAAGGATCCCCCTTGGCATCAAAAGGTGCAGGTAAAGCCGCGCCTCCGATTGATCCCGATGCGATCAATCACGAAGTGGATGAGCGGCGGCAGGCTCCGCAAGACGAAGAGGCTGACCTTCACAAGCAGGCGAACGATGATGATGGCGAGGAAGCTGAAGCGCCCGCTGCTAAGAAAGCGGCTGCCAAAGCGGCTGCGCCTGCCAAGGTCGATGTTATCGAAGCGGATGAGGCTGAGATCACCGGGATTGATGCTGGTGACGTAGAGCAATCGCTCGAAGGCAGACATGTCCTCATCACCGCAGGTCCCACTTGGGAATCGATCGATCCGGTGCGGTACATCGCCAATCGTTCGAGCGGGAAACAAGGCTTTGCTATTGCCGCTGCTGCCGCCGCGATGGGGGCAGAGGTAACGTTGGTCGCTGGCCCAGTGGCGCTGAAAACACCGGCGGGCGTGAAGCGCATCGATGTCGAAAGCGCGGAAGAAATGTCGAGCGCGGTCAAACGCGCTCTGCCAGCTGATGCCGCCGTCATGGTCGCAGCGGTCGCGGATTGGCGGCCCAAGGAATATCGCGAAGAGAAGATCAAGAAACGCGGCTCTGCGCCGCCAGCCTTGATGCTGACCGAGAACCCCGACATCCTCACCAATGTTGCAGGCGGGGCCAAGCGCCCTGATCTGGTGGTCGGGTTCGCTGCGGAAACCGACGATGTGCTCGATAACGCCAAGAAGAAACGCAAGCGCAAAGCGTGCGACTGGATCGTCGCCAATGATGTGTCCGGCGATGTGATGGGCGGCGATGACAACCGCGTGCATATTGTCAGCGCGGATGGAGTCGAAAGCCTCGATGAAATGCCCAAGGCTGCCGTTGCAATGGCGTTGATGGAGCGGGTTGCGACCGCACTTGCGGAGATCGAGAAGTGAGCATTCCTGTTGAGGTCAAACGCCTGCCCCATGGCGAGGGCTTGAACCTGCCTGCCTATGCCACCGATGGCGCAGCGGGCATGGATGTGGTGAGCGCCGAAGACGTGACGCTGGCGCCGGGTGCTCGCTATCCTGTGGCAACCGGTCTCGCGCTTGCCATCCCGCACGGATACGAAATTCAGGTCCGCCCGCGCTCAGGCCTCGCGCTCAAACACGGCATCACTGTGCCCAACACCCCCGGCACAATCGACAGCGATTACCGCGGGGAATTGAAAGTGATCCTGATCAATCACGGCGCAGAGGATTTCGTGATTGCGCGCGGTGATAGAGTGGCGCAGCTGGTGCTTGCTCCCGTAGTGCAAGCCGCTTGGCAAGAGGTCGAAGAACTGGACGCAACCGAGCGAGGCGCAGCCGGTTTCGGCTCAACCGGCGGGCACGCTAAGCTTTAGCGATTTGACAAATCTGGCGTTGGCACTGCCTCATAGCGCGGCTGAATACGACGGTGACCACGGACCATCTCATCTATGACTGAGGTGTTCCCTTCTATGCCAAGCTGCGAGGCTCTCTTTTCTGCTCTAGGATCGAGCTCAATCGCCCTCGTCAGCGGTATGACCATATGCTGCGGCCTAGGCTCGTTTGGCAATTCATAAATATAAACTGCGAGCAACTCGCCTTGTCTGGTTTGGATATTGTTTCGCCAACCACAGCCCACCGTTATGAGATTAGTATCGAAGTTGAACTCTGAATACTCAGCCTGACCCATCAAGGTTGCGACCACGCGCCCCCTTTTTGCTTCTCCAGAGAACAGTTGATTTGGAAGCGCCCGACCTGTCGTCTCGCTTACTTCGACCACCAAAAGCGATGAAAATCGCTCCTCCGAATGCCAATGGTCGATAAGCTCCGACAAAGGTGCCGGTCCTCGGCAGGCTTCCGCCACACTTGGCATGGCAAGCGCTAACAGGCTCAGAGGCAACATGAAGAACCGCATCTTTGCAGCGATAAATCACACTAGATGAATATGCCTGAAATCGGGCGAAAAGCGTCAGTTACTCCGCCGCCTCATAGGCAATCGAGCCAGTGTAGCGCCCCGCCGAGGCCACGCCGCGGGCGTCCCTTGCCGGGTCAAACCGGGCGCGGCGTTGCAAGTTGCGGCAGGTGAGAGCGTCGAAATCGCGCGAGCCGCTTGAGGCATTGACGATGCAGTCACCGGGCCGCCCGCGTGCATCCACCACCAGCGTGAACTCAAGCACGCCTCCGTTCCATGTCCCCGGATTGAAACGGTTATAGTCGTTCTGGCGTACCCAGCGCGCTCGGTTGGTAGGCTGCGGATTGCGTGCGAGTGAGGGCTGGGGTGAAGGCGCACTGGCGCGCTCGCTCGTGCTGCGCGTTGCAATGGATGGATTTGGTGCAGGCGCCGATGGAGCCGTATTTCGTGGAGGGGGAGCGGCGGCACGCGGGGCAGGTGCGTTTGCCATACCGATGCGGCCTTGTTCGGCGCATTGTTTGAGCAAGCGAAAGCCCGCCGAGCTGGTTTGCAAAGAGGCTTGCGCGACCGTGATATCGCCGTGCCGAACGCTCATCACGCGAGCCTGGCGGAATGCGGTTTCTATGGCGGACGAATTGCTGAGCGGCGCATACGTCGCTTGCCCAACCAGTCGCGCGGGAAATTCTGCTTCATCAAAAGCGATCACGATATCGCCGACAAAAACCGATGCGCGCGCGGCCTGAACATTGAGAACAGCAGGCGCTCGGCCGGATTGGAAGTAGGCAATGCTTGCGCCGTTCTGTGGTGCGCTGCGCAGCACGCAATTGCGCGGCGATCCCCGCTCCAAAATCGTCCAGCGGCCCAGATCTACATAAACACTTTCGCCAGCGACGCCTTGCGCAGACGCGCCGGCGGGCAGCAGCGATAGGGTGCCCAAGAAAGTCGCAATGCTAGTTTTAAAGATTGAGGGAAATTTCATCATCTTGCTGATGTCCAATGCGATCCTTGCGAGCGCAATTCAAGTCTCGTGAAACCAAAAAGGGCGGCGCTGATCCCTTGCGCCGCCCCTTCCGTCCCATCCAAGGGTAAAGTGGTGTATGGCGCGCGCGGTCTAGTCGACGGCGCGCACGCTTTTGCCGTCTTCGCGGATCGTGATGCGCAGGGTTTCCCCATTGCTGCCCGGGAAGTCGGTAAAGATTGCATCGACAAGGTTCGGCACCAGTTTTTGCAAACGGTTGGACCGTGATGCGGCCTGCGCTTGGCCTTCGAATAGGCGCTCACCGGTGGCGGTGTTGTCGATCTTCAGATCAATATCGCTGACATAGACGGTGTAGCTGCGCACTTCTGGGCCGGCGAGGAAAGGATCGTAGAACCCAAACGCATAGGCGCGGCGATAGCCAAATCCGCCAAATCGACCAAAGGGGCTGAAGAATGGGTCACGGGCAATGCCGGTGCTGCGCACACGTTCACGCCCATTGTCCACACCGTAATCAAACCGCACCAAGAGGTTTGCCAATTCGGGCGTATCAGCCTCGACATAGCCCAATTCGGCCATCTCGGCGGCGACCAGATCGGCGTAAAGCGCGAATTCTAGACCACCTGCAAGTGCGGGGTCATCTGCGACCACAGCGAAACTTTGTCCTTGCGGAGCAGGCAGTTGCGCCTGAAAGCGCGACACGTCGGCCTTAAAGCTGGGCGCGCAAGCGGTCAGGCCAGCAGCGATTGCGGTTACAAGACCAAGCCGGGCAAAGCGGCCTAATGATGGTGATCGTTTGGTCATCTTAGAGGGGGTCATGGCATATCCTTCTCAAAATCGCCAGTTTGCATGCAAAATTTGCACGCTCACACAGTCCATCAGCCATCGGTCGTATCTACCCCTAGCAGCGCGCCAAATATCCACCTTTGGCAACATTAGCCGGTTCAGGCGCATTGCCATACCGGTGACCCATACATGCGACCTATCGCTGCAAGTCTGTCATGCGCCCTCTGGGCTGAACCGTGTTTGAACGCGGATTGGTTGATTGGCTCAACTGCGCACCAGACCCAGCGCTTTGTACGCTGCGTCTAGCGTCGGGAGGCCGCGTTCACGGGCCTGAGCCGCGCCGCGTGCGAGGATGGCATCCAATGCCTCGCGGTCTTGTTTCAGCTCGATAAAGCGGGCGTTGATGGGGGCGAGGGTTTCGACCAGCGCTTCTCCCAAAACTGGTTTGAACGCGCCAAAGCCCTGCCCACCATGTTCGCTGAGCACGCTTTCAATGGCTTTACCGGTGAGAGCCGAGTAGATCGTGACGAGGTTCAATGCTTCGGGGCGATCTTCCAGACCCGCTTTTTCGGATGGCAAAGGCTCTGGATCGGTCTTCGCCTTTTTGACCTTCTTCATGATCGTATCGGCATCATCGACCAGATTGATCCGGCTCATCTCAGATGCGTCAGATTTGCTCATTTTGGCTGAGCCATCGCGCAGGGACATGATCCGTGCAGCTTGCGGCGGAACGATAGGTTCGGGCAGCGTGAAAATGGGCGCGTCTTCTGTTGCGAAATCATTGTTGAACTTTTGCGCAATGTCGCGCGCCAGCTCGAGATGCTGTTTCTGATCCTCGCCCACAGGAACGTGGGTGGCTTGATAAAGGAGCACGTCAGCGGCTTGCAGAGCGGGATAGGTGAACAGTGCGACCGATTGGCCTTCGCGGTTCTTGCCCGCCTTATCCTTCCACTGCGTCATACGGTTGAGCCAGCCCATCCGCGCGGTGCCTGACAGCAACCATTGCAGCTCTGCATGGGCGGGGATTTGCGCTTGGTTGAACAGGATGGAGCGTTCGGGATCAATCCCGCAGGCAACCAAGGCCGCTGTCATCTCCAACGTGCCGGCATGCAAAGCAGCCGGATCATGCGGCAGCGAAATGGCATGAAGGTCAGCAAGGAAGAACAGGCACTCAGACCCATCCTCCATCGCATCCTGCATCGCCACCCAATTGCGGATCGCGCCGAGATAATTCCCGAGATGCAGGTTTCCGGTAGGCTGGATGCCAGAGACGACACGCATGGTAGCTTATACTTTCTTTGTGAGGGCTTGGATGCGGCTTTTGTCGATTGCTCGAAGCGCGAAGGCAAGGCCGAAATAGACGATGGCAGCAGCGCCGACTAGCACGAGCAGGGCGCCGAGACGGGCGAAGAGGCCAGCGGAAAACCAGTCGGTTAGCAGGTCGCGCGCGTAGAACAAGGCTGCGCCCATTGCGGCTGCGGCGAGCACTTGGCGCGCGATCCGCAGCAGCAGCACGAAGGGCATTCGGTAGTAACCCCTCACTGCCAGCACGATCAGCAAGAACACGACATTGATCCATGCGCCGATAACGCTCGCATAGGCGATGCCGGGCACGCCGTATCCCAGCCCGACCAGCTCGAATGTTGGAAGTGGCAGTTCAAACAGCCAGAGATCGAGTGATCCACTCGAAGACATGCCGATATTGAGCACACAGGCCGTGACGAACACGCCCAGCGAGATAAACGCCGCGATCACCGGTGTGCGCGTGTCTGCTCGGGCGTAGAAATTGGGCACCAGCACTTTGACAAGCACGTATGCGGGCAGGCCAATGACAAGTGCCGCGAGCACCTGACCCGTCACCGCCGCGTCAGCGAGATCGAAGCGCCCGCCTTGGAAGATCATGATCACAAACGGCTCAGCGCAAATTGCAAGAGCCACAGCCGCAGGAATCGTGAGCAACATTGAAAGCTCAATCGCGTCGGATTGCAGGCTGGATGCGCGCGTCTCATCCTCTCCGCCGATAAATTTGGAGAGATTGGGAAGGATCGCCGTGGCGAGCGCAATTCCTATAATGCCCAACGGCAATTGGTTCAGCCGGTCGGCATAATTCATATAGCTCACCGAACCATCCTCTAGCTGATTGAGGAAGAACAGCTGCAGCAGCGTGTTGATCTGATAGGCCCCGCCACCAATCGCAGCCGGAAGTGCGATGATCGAAAGGCGCTTCACCTCCGGCGTGATGCGCGGCCAGAGCAGTTTGGGCCGGAAGCCTTCGACACGTACCCAGTAATAGAGCCACGCCAACTGCATGACTCCTGCGCCCGTCACCGCCCATGCAATGCCGTAAGCGATCTGCGTGACGCTCGCGCCAGTGGTGTTCGCAAACCATTCGCCTGTCAGCAGCGCTGTGATCAGCACCAGATTGAGGATGATCGGAAAGCTTGCTCCCGGAGCAAACCGCGACACGGAGTTCAGCATCCCCGTGAACAAAGTCACGAGGCTAACAAGGATGATGTAAGGAAACATGATCCGTGCGAAATCCACCGCGAGCGGATAGGTCTCAGCATCAACCGGCTTTTCGGAAAGCAGCCAGATCACGCCCGGCATCGCGAGCTCGAACACCGCCACAAGCGCGATCAAGACCGGCAGGAAAACACTTAGAACATCGGCGCTGAAGCTTCGCGCTTCTTCTATTCCGCCTTCGCCGTGCAATCGCTTGGAGAACATCGGCACAAAGGCTGCTGAAAACGCACCCTCAGCGAATAGCCTGCGGAACACGTTGGGAATGATGAAGGCCTGAAACCAGGCATCGGTCACAGCATTTGCGCCGAGGACGCGCGCGAAAATCATCTCGCGCGCCATTCCGGCGATCCGGCTCAGCATCGTTAGTGAGCCGATAGTGCCAACGTTTTTGAGCAGGCTCATTGCGTCAGGCCCGCATCACAAACCGCGCTTAGGCGTCGCCTGCAGGCGGAGCAACGTCGCCACCAGCAGCGCCTTCTTGTGCGCGCTTATTCGCAAGCTGCTGCGCATAAAGGCCGTTAAAATCGATTGGATCGACCATTAGCGGTGGGAAGCCTGCATCGCGAACCGCATCCGCGATCACGCGGCGGGCAAACGGGAACAGAATACGCGGAGCTTCGGCAAACAGGAATGCGTGCGCCTGCTCATCGGGGATATTGCGCAGGCCGATAAGGCCGCAATAGCTCAGCTCAATCAGATAGGCAGTGCCTTTCTCCGCTGTTGCCGAGATGTTGATCTTCAGCTCAACTTCGGTGACCTGATCACCCTTTGGCGCGGCACCAATGTTGAACTGAACGTCAATCTGAGGCTGATCAGTCCACTGATACACGTCAGGCGCGTTCGGGTTCTCAACCGACAAATCTTTGACATATTGCGTAATGATCCCGGCGGCAGGCTGATTATCAGCGCCATTTGCGCCAGCGGCAGGATTATCGAGGTTGGTGAGAACGTCGCCTTCGTCGGCCATGGTCGTCTTGTCTTTCTTTAGATTGCTGTTGGGGCCTGCGTTTTGCGAGGATTAATCCGTCACGCGCTACACGAGCCTGTATCAATAGTTCTGCGCGCGCCTAGCAGGGGTGTAGTTGGCCTGCAATGGGGCTGGTTTGACTATCAAGTGAAAGCCACCTGCATATATTTGCGCCGAATGGAAACCGAAATGCCTGTTGGAGAATTGAATTTCATGCCTATTTATGGGACGAACCGCATCCAGCGCAGCGTTCATTCGTAACTTTGGTTGTCTATCTGCTTTAATTGCGCGACAAGATGCGTATCAGGCACGTATGAAGTGCCGGAAAGAAATTAGGGTAATCAAGTGATTGTAGAAATCATCATCCTCGCCATGATCGCAGCCTTTTTGGGGCTGCGCCTCTATTCGGTGCTAGGCCGCCGGGCAGAGCATGAGGAGGAATCGATCCCGCAACGCTTTGATGCCAGCGAAAATGCAGGTGCACCCTCTCCGCTCACACCGCAGGCGGCGCAAACCGCTCCGCAACGCCCCGCTGAACTCGAAGGTGTTATGCCAGCGGTTGAACGCGGCATTCGCGATATTGCAGGCGCTGACCGTGATTTTGACCTAGCGCAATTCATGGAAGGCGCAAAGGGCGCCTATGGAATGGTGCTCGAGGCGTTCTGGGAAGGCGACCGGGATGCGCTGCGTGATCTATGCGATGATGACGTTTTCGAAGGTTTCTCCGCCGCCATCGACGCACGCGAAGAAGCGGGCCACGTGCTTGAGAACAAGCTGATCCGGATCGAAGAAACGCGCATCCACTCCGCGTCGCTCGACAAACGCTTTGCCAGCATCTCTGTGCTGTTCGTTGCCGATATCGCTGCAGTGACGCGCGATAAGGATGGCAACGTGATTGCAGGCTCGCTCGACGATGCGGTTGAAAGCCGCGATGTCTGGACGTTCAGCCGCAATACCGGGTCGAAAGATCCGAACTGGCTGCTCGACGAAACCGACGAAGGGTAATTCCTTGCCAAAAGGGTCGGAAGCGCAATCTGTGATCCGGCTCGATCGGAGAGGGCATGAGGCTCGCTCGCGGCGGTCTTTGGCGTCCGGTGCTGGGCTGCTTGCCTCTGCTTTGCTGGCACTTTCAGGATGCGCCCTGATCCCCAAAGTCGACGCGCCGGTCATTTCGCAGCCCCCCACACCGTCAAGCGCGCTCAGTGCATTGGCAGCGGGCGTGCATGCTGGGCCGTCTATTGCGGGCGAGCGGTTTGGCAGATCGGAATATGTTTTCAGCAATTCGGATGGCGAAGCGGCACTGCGCTCTTTCATCGAAAGCTGCCCAAGGCTCACCTCAAGAGAGGATCAGACCGGGCTAACTCAGCCGTCAGACTGGCAGGAGGCTTGCGAAAAAGCCCCTGAAAATGCGGGCACGGCTGACACGTTCTTCATGTCCTATTTCAGCACTGTGATTGTCGGTGATGGCAATGCCTTTGCGACCGGCTATTTTGAGCCTGAGATTGCGGGAAGTCGAAGCCCGCGCCCCGGCTATGTGCCCGTTTACGGCATGCCGCGCGATCTGGAACGCGGCTGGCCTGACAATGTCCCACGATCAGAACGAACTGGCCGCGCGCCGCTATCGCGAAAATTGCCCGACGGTTCTTACGTGCCCTATTTTGATCGCACCGCAATTGAAGAAGGCGCGTTAGAAGGGCGCGCCCCGGTCCTTGGCTATGCCGCTGATCCGGTTGAATTCTTCTTCCTACAGATCCAGGGCTCTGGCCGTATCCGTACAGAGACGGGCGAGGTTATTCGCATCGGTTATGCCGGGCAAAATGGTCACAGCTACACTGGCATTGGCGGTGTGATGCGTGAGCGCGGTCTATTGGGCGATGGGCCGGGGCAATATTCTGGGTCCATGCAGGGGATCATGGCATATATCCGCGAAAACCCGCGCGAAGGCCGCGACCTGATGCGTCTCAACAAAAGCTGGGTGTTCTTCCGTGAGCTGACAGGCGATGGTCCGCTCGGCTCCATCGGTGTGCCGGTGCGCGGCGAAAGCTCGGTCGCGGTTGATCCGCGCTTTGTGCCCTATGGCGCCCCCGTATTCCTCGATCTGGACCGCGATATCGCCGATGGTCTGTGGATCGCGCAGGATACAGGCGGTGCGATCAAGGGCGCGAACCGCTTCGACACGTTTTGGGGCGCAGGCGCGAATGCGCGTGAGATCGCAGGCGGGATGAGCGGGCGCGGGCAGGCATTGATCCTGCTGCCACGGCGCGCCGTTCGCCGACTAACCGCTGACCAATGAGCATTCCGAGGGGGCTCAGTAGCGAGGAGCAGGCCGCCTGGGCGCGGCTTGCGCATAGCGTCACGCCAATTGCCGGGCGCGCTATGCCGGGCCTTCCGGAAAAGGCCGAGCACACGCCCGCACCTCCGGCAAGAGCTCCGGTCAAGAAACCACCGCGCAGGGTGATGCAGCCGCGGCCAGAGCCAGTGGCCCCGCGTCCAAGCGTCGCGAAGAGAGCGTTCAATTCGCAATTGGATTCGCATTGGAACCGCAAGTTGAAAGCAGGGCAGATCGCACCTGACTACACGCTCGATCTGCATGGCCACACGCTCGATGGAGCCTATTCCCGCATCATGAGCGGGGTGGATCAAGCGCGCGCAATGGGCGCGCGGGTCGTGCTGGTAATCGCCGGGCGAGAGCGGCCCGTTGATCCAGCGGATCGTGGGCATAAACGCGGAGCAATCCGAGCAAAGCTGCTCGATTGGCTTGCCGCAAGCCACCATGCCGATGCAATTGCTGCGGTGCGCCGCGCGCATATCCGCCATGGAGGTGAGGGCGCGCTTTATCTGGTGCTGAAGCGAACGCGCTAAACAAAACGGCGCCGGGATCGCTCCCGACGCCGCCTCTTTACCGCGAATGGCGTGTCGCAAAACCGCGCCAATTCGCTTCAGAGGATAAAGGCGCAGCTCACCAGAACAGCCACACATTCATCAACCGACCAGGCAGTGCCATGCTCACAATACCGGGGATCATCAGCGCGCCGAGATACAGGCTCAGGATTTCTTTCTTGTGCCCCTTCATATCCCCCCGGCGAGCGGTCGCGATCAGCTTGTAAGAGGCAATCAGCGTCATTGGCACGAAGATGTGGATCGGGCTCACATGGAAGTCCAATCCGCCGCCATATTTGATGAAGCAGGATGAAATAGCCGTCGTCACCATCAGGGCGACCCATAGTTTGCCGAGCTGCTTGTGCCACTTGGTTCCCTTTGGTGCGAGCAGCAGATAGCCGCCCAATGGGATCGCCGGGATCACGGTTGCAACGTGAAAGACGATCGCGAGGTCACGCGTGTTTGGGTGGCTGGGCGCAAAGCCGGCAAAGCCCCGGATCAACGCATAAGCCACAGCAAGCGTCATGGCGGTCGCCGCGATCATCACAATTGCGCGGGTTCGCGGAGTGATATCGAAGCTGGGCTTGGCTTGAGGCTTTGCGATTTCCTTCACGAAATCAAAAGGTGCCTGAAGGATGCGGGCCAAAGGTGATTTAGGCGATGAATTGGCGGTCAATACGGTCATGGGTCTGGTGCTCCTGACGGGTTGTTTCGTTTGCGATGAACCCACAATGCCGCCTGCCCATTCGCCAGCAACACGATCTGCGTATTTGGGCTTGGATGTGCGTGAACGGGCGTGAAAACGGCGCAATTGCTGGGCTTTGCCACTTTACGAAGCGCGAATGGGCAGGCATTTGTCATGCCATGCAGGGCGAAAACAGCGAAGTGGCAGGACAAGCAAAAGGATTGAGCCCGCGCGCGGCATTCTGGCGCAGCACGCTCAGCGATCTGGCGATCATGACAGTGATCGGCGTGTTTCTGGCGGTTCTCGGCCCGTTCGGTTCGATTGGGCAGCCGCTCGGTATCAGGCTTATCACCTGGCTGACCTTCGCCTATCTTGGCTACGCGATCTATTCGCCGATGGGGTATTTTGTGGATCGGCTGCATGACGCGCTCGATCTGCCTGTCCTGCCGCTTTGGATAGGCGCTGCAGCGATCGCGACGGTGCCGATGACCACGGCGATCTACTTTGTCCAATTCATGCCCAGCTGGCCTCCGCTCCCTTCGTTGAATGAGGCGCTCACCAGCTATTTCTATGTTTTTGTGATCGGGGGCGGGGTGACGCTCCTGTTCAACTTTATTGGCCCGCGTGCCAGCAAAGCGCGGGCGAAGGAGGCAGGAATAGAGGACCGCGTGGAAGCCGCTGTGATTGAACAGAGTGTGCCTGTGCAAACGATGGAAAAACCGCCCACGGTAGAAATCGGTAATCCGCTGATCGACCAGCTTCCGGCAGAACTGGGCAGCGATGTCATCGCGTTGCAAATGGAGGACCATTATGTGCGCGTCCACACGGCGCTTGGCTCAGATCTGGTGCTGATGCGGCTGCGCGATGCGATGGTTCACTTGACCGAGATCGAGGGGCGTCAGGTTCACCGCAGCTGGTGGGTCGCGCGCCTCGCGGTCGAGGATGTGAAGCGCGAGGGCCGCAATGTGCGGTTGGTGCTAACGGGCGGGGTTGAGGCTCCGGTCAGTCGCGCACAGGTGAGTGAATTGAAAGCGGTGGGCTGGATTTAAGCGTCTTTGTGGAAGCCAAGCTTGTTCTTGAGCCATACTAACGCTGCTCCCACGAGCGCAAAGAATACCGCCAAGCCAGCATTGTTGATGAGGAACTGCGTCCAGCCAAGGCTCGGCAGATCGACGAAGAAATAGGCGTAGAACCCTGTCACTTCTCCCAATACGAAAGCGAAGGCGCCATAGGTCAAGGGAGGCACCATAATCACTGGGATTAGCGCTTTGATGTTGCGCGTGGGCGGCGTGAAGCGTAGCCACCATAGGATCGTAAGCAGGGGTACGATTGTGTGGTGAGCTTGATTGGTCACTCGGTCGAGGCCCACAGGGTGATGCTCGCCTGACAGCAAACCCCAATAAATCCCGCCGATAATTGCAAGCGCTGTGGCCAAAGCTGCCATCACACTGCGTGGAACATCTTTGCCGAACATAGCGAGGCTCATCACAATACAAGCGGCGATGTTGCCCCAAATGGTGAAATACCGCAGCAGAAAGCCCAAATTCTCGAAATAGCTCCATTCACCCAGAGCTGGCTGAACAAGTAGCGCGATTATCCCGCAGCCCGCGATCCATGCAGCGGTCGCACGTTTGGCTGGGTAGGGTGTTGCCAACTTTGCTAAAGATGGGCTTGTTTCCATTTTCGCCTCTTGCGTCAAGCCAGCCGCCACACGCAAACGAAAAAGCCCCCGGCATCTCCTTCGATGGATAGGAGCAGCCGGGGGCCTCTTGCGACCCTGGCCTGGAACAGTGCGGCCAGGGTGGGGGGCTTGTTCAGTTAGACGCCATAACAGGCGTCAAAACGGTCAGCGTTCATGACTTTGACCCAAGCGGCTACGAAGTCGTGTACGAACTTCTCCTCCGCGCCAGCCTCGGCATAGACTTCGGCCTGAGCGCGCAATTGCGAGTTTGAGCCGAAGACGAGATCGGTGCGCGTCGCGGTGAAGCGTGTCTCACCAGTCTTGCGATCGGTGCCGACATATTCCTCGTCACCGCTGCCATCGACCGGGGTCCACTTGGTGCTCATGTCGAGCAGATTGGTGAAGAAGTCCGGTGTCAGCTGGCCAACGCGGCTGGTGAAGATGCCATGCTTGGTGTTGCCAGCATTGGCACCCAGAGCGCGCATGCCGCCAACCAGAACGGTCAGTTCAGGGATCGAAAGGCCCAGCAAATGCGCCTTGTCGATCAGCATGTCTTCGGTGCGTACGTTCGCTTTGGTCTTGAGGTAGTTGCGGAAGCCATCTGCAAATGGCTCCAGCGGTTCAAAGCTTTCGGCATCGGTGTGCTCGTCAGCGCAATCGCCGCGTCCACTAAGGAACGGAACGGTCACGTTAAAGCCTGCATCGCTTGCTGCTTTCTCAACTGCAGCAGAGCCAGCCAGCACGATAGCGTCAGCCATGCTGAGGTCACCGCGATGATCGCTGATTACGCCCAGAACCTTGCTCAGTTCGTCTGGATCGTTGGCTTTCCAATCCTTTTGCGGAGCTTGCGTCACACGCGCGCCATTGGCACCGCCACGGTGGTCTGAGTTGCGATAGGTTGAGGCCGAAGCCCAAGCCGCCTTCACAAGCTCACTCACCGACAGGCCAGAGCCGAGGATCGCGGATTTGAAGCGCGAAACTTCGGCATCTGATGGCGTTGAACCAGCAGGAACAGGATCCATCCAGATCAGCGTTTCTTCGGGAACTTCCGGACCCTGATAGCGGATTTTTGGACCCATATCGCGGTGGCACAGTTTGAACCATGCACGCGCAAATGCGTCGTCCAGTTGTTCTGGGTTGGCAAGGAAGCGTTCCGAGATCTTGCGATAATCCGGGTCCATCTTGAGCGCCATATCGGCGGTAGTCATCATGGTCGGAACCTTCTTCGAAGGATCGCGGGCATCGGGTGCCATGTCTTCTTCAGACTGGTTAACCGGCTGCCATTGCTGCGCGCCAGCAGGGCTTTGCACCAGTTCATAGTCATATTTGAACAGCAGGCGGAAATAGTCGTGGCTCCACGATGTCGGATTGTTAGACCAGCTGCCTTCGATCCCTGACGTGGTGATGTTGCCAGCTGCGATTTCTTCCTCATCGTTCAGCCAGCCAAAACCCTGAAGTTGGAGGGTCTCACTTTCAGGTGCACCGCCAAACGTATCGGCAGGAGCTGCACCATGCGCTTTGCCAAAGGCGTGGCCGCCAGCCGTCAGCGCAACCGTTTCCTCGTCATTCATCGCCATGCGGGCGAAGGTTTCACGCATGTCGCGCGCGCTTTCCAGCGGATCAGGATTGCCGCCTGGGCCTTCTGGATTCACGTAAATGAGACCCATCTGGATCGCCGCGAGTGGGTTTTCCAGCGCCATGCCTTCTTTGGGCTGGATGCGGGTGGCGACACCTTCGTTCACCCACTGCTCTTCAGTGCCCCAATATACGCTCTCGGGCTCGTAGACGTCAGCGCGTCCACCGCCAAAGCCAAACACGGGACCACCCATGCTTTCGATGGCTACGTTACCGGTCAGGACGAACAGGTCAGCCCAACTGATTTGCTTGCCGTATTTCTGTTTGATCGGCCAAAGCAGGCGGCGGGCTTTGTCGAGGTTGCCGTTATCCGGCCAGCTGTTGAGCGGAGCAAAGCGCTGTTGGCCGGAGCCTGCGCCACCGCGGCCATCGCCCGTGCGGTAAGTACCCGCAGCGTGCCACGCCATGCGGATGAAGAACGGGCCATAGTGACCATAATCGGCTGGCCACCAATCTTGGCTGTCGGTCATCAAAGCGGTCAGGTCAGCTTTGAGCGCCGCATAATCAATTGTGTTGAACGCCGCGACATAGTCAAAGTCTTCGCCATAGGGATTAGCGGACTTGCCTTCTTCGGTCAGGATGTCGAGCTGAGTTGCCTCCGGCCACCAATCCTTGTTCGTACGGCCTAGCAGTGTGCGCATGCCTCCATCAGCGTGGAAGGGGCAGCCGCCGCTCATTTCACCAGTCTTCGCGTCCATTGGGGATCTCCTAATTCTCTCTCATCAGCTCATGGGACTCGGGGATTAGCCGAGTGCGATGACAGGAGAATGATGGAAACCCGCTAATCAGTCCAATCGATTAATTAGGCGGTATTGATTGAGAGAGACGATTAGTCGTTGGGCCGGTGCTGATGCAGGTTCAGGCGGGTTTGGCTGCAGGCTTATCCTGCCGCTCGGCCGTCTCATCACCATGACGAAAATCTGCAGACATCCGAAGGAAACGCTTTTCAAAAAGGTGATAGGAAAGCGGCGCGACCACGCACAGCAGCAACAGGCCCAGTCCCGGATTGAGCGGCCACAATTGCCCCTCTGCCCGCCCTGGTCCGGTCGCGAGGAAGAACCCCTGCCACATATAAAGCCCGTAAGAAATCTTACCGGTGTAAGCGAGCGGCGCATATTCGAGCGCGCGCACAATGCGCCCATGCTGATTATGGTACACCCAGCACACCAGCAGCACCGCGCCTGCCACGCGCAAAGTCTCATCCAGTGGTTTCGGCAACAGCCCTATCACCAGTGAATGCAGGAACAGTGCCGCCGCGAGCCACAGCGCCGCGCGCGAGGCGAGAAACGCGTTAGCACGGGCATAACTCGCCCCGTTCACAACTATCGCCGCCGCACATCCCAGAGCGATCCAAGAGCCTGCAAAGATGCTCCACCGGGCAAGGAAATAGGCTGAGTTCAAATCTTCAATCCGCAAACAGATTGCAAGCACGGTGAGACTTATGGCCGTCCCGATCAGCAAGTGCCTCAGCGCCCGGCCATAGGAAAAGCGGTAAATCAGCAGCAAAGCCGCCGGCCAGATGATGTAGAAATGCTCCTCAACCGAAAGCGACCATGTGTGCCCAAGGATCGAGGAATACCATTCGCGTGGGATAAAACTTGTGTTGAAGGTCGCTGCAAAGATCAGCGAAGGCGTGCTTGCAACAGGCCAGACATAGACATCAACAAACCACGTCAGCACCACGCATAGGAAATAGAGCGGCAGGATACGAAAGGCGCGGCGGATATAGAAGTTCTTGAGCGAAACCGTACCGCTTGCCTCATGTTCTTTGATCAGCAGGCTGGTGATGAGAAAGCCGGACAGCACGAAGAATATCTGCACACCCGTCGTGCCCGAGATAATCGGAGCCGCCCGCTCAGCCAGCCAGCCAGCATGTTGCGCGGTGGTGTAAATGCCAAGATGCGTGAGAATGACGAAGATCACAGACGCAGCACGCAGCCCGTCAAATCCCTTGATCTTAGTCATGTGGCAACTCCCCACCCTTAGCGAATGGATGGGCCTAGCGCGAACATGGTTACTAAGGTGCTAACATTGACGGCTAGCGCCTTTGCGCAAAGCCGTTATGCTTCTCCTGGTACAAGTGGCTTTGGACCAAAGTATGCCGATTCAAACAGCAGTTGAGGCAGAGCGTGACAGATACAAGTGAATCGACTGGCAATGCGAGCACTGGATTGAAAGGTTTGCTCCACAGCATCGTTGACCGGCTAAGCTGGCAAACAGCGATCGCAATCGCCGCTGTTGGGATCGCTGCGGTATCGCTGTGGCTTCAGTTTAGCGATTCAGAAGTCGCGGAGGCCGACAGTGACCAGTCACGCGAAGAGGCGGCTCAGGCTGCAAACCAGAGAGAAGAGCTTACCGATACCAGCAAAGAAATCGCTGCATCGGTTGAACGCCCGGAAGTGCCAGAATTGCGAGCAAAAGTGCGCGGTACGGTAGCCGATGACGAGATCATAGATTTCGTCACCAACAATATGGAACGGGTGTTCAGGCTCCAATTATCGGTTCCACCGGACAAATATTATCCCGCCGAAGGCAGTGGCTTTGAAGATGTCGTATTGAGCTGCAATTCGCTTTTTGAGGAGAATTGCGAGGCCGATATGAGCGGTGCGTTGGTGTTCCGTGCAGAAGAGTGCAGGGAGTTTGGAGGGTGTATTGGCTGGTACTCCGGTGAATATCGGGTTGATGGCTATTTCACCGTCGTCGCTCACCAAATGCAGATGGGCCAGTTGAGATTTGTCATAAAGCCAGTGCCCGCAGAAACAGTTCGGCTCCGCTAGAAACTGCCAGTGATTTAGCCCGTCTGGTGCCAGTGTTGCCGAAGCTGCTGGACTTCAGAGTCCAGCGCGAACGATCAACCCACCTGCGCCCGGTGCATTAGCTTCTGATCTGCCAGTACCAGTGCCATCATGGCCTCAACAACCGGCGTGCCCCGGATCCCTACGCAAGGGTCGTGGCGGCCTTTGGTGACAACTTCGACCGCTTCGCCATCGGCGTTGATGGATTTGACCGGGGTCAGGATCGACGAGGTAGGCTTGAAGGCCACTCGGCACACGACTGGCTGGCCTGTTGAGATGCCGCCTGCCGTGCCGCCTGCATGGTTGCTCGCATATTCCGGTTTGCCATCTTTGCCGGGCCGCATTTCATCGGCGTTTTGCTCGCCAGTTAAACGCGCGGCTTCAAATCCGTCGCCAATCTCCACGCCCTTGGTCGCATTGATTGTCATCATGGCTGCGGCCAGCTCGCTATCGAGTTTTGCGTAGACAGGCGCGCCCCATCCGGCGGGGACACCCTCCGCCACGCACTCCACTACGGCACCCAAAGAAGAGCCGCCCTTACGCGCGGTTTCTACCTTTTCGGCCCAGCGGGTCGCGGCCCAGCTATCGGGGCAGAAAAACGGGTTCTTGGTGATCTCTTCATGGTTGATCGCATCGCGCTCGATCCGATCGCCGCCCAGCTCGCAGACATAGCCGGTGATGCTCACCTCAGGGATGATCAACCTGGCCACCGCGCCTGCCGCCACCCGCGCCGCTGTCTCCCGCGCGCTCGACCGGCCACCGCCGCGATAATCGCGGATGCCGTATTTGGCATCGTAAGTGTAGTCGGCATGGCCGGGGCGATAGCGTTTGGCGATCTCTGAATAGTCTTTGGAGCGCTGATCGGTGTTTTCGATCATCAGATGGATCGGCGTGCCCGTGGTCACTTGTACGCCATCATCATTGGTGAAGACGCCTGACATAATCCGCACCTGATCGGGCTCTTTGCGCTGGGTCGTAAACTTGTTCTGCCCCGGCTTTCGCGCATCCATATAGGGCTGGATGTCCTTCTCCGTGAGCGGAATGCCCGGCGGGCACCCATCCAGAACCGCGCCTAGCGCAGGCCCATGACTTTCGCCCCAAGTGGTGAAGCGCAGCATACGTCCGAAAGTGTTGAAGCTCATAAGGGCGAGCCTTAGCGAAAGTTTTGGCGGTGTCGAGATCGGCGCAACTTTCCTACAATCTTGCGCGACGATAGGTTGCGCAGTTGAGACGTTTGGTTGGCGCGAAAAAGCGCCGAATTTGGAAGGTGACAGTTAGCGGTAGTGGAATCTCTAGAAAGAACATTGAAAACAGTGCTTTGCGGGGAATTCGGCTTTTTTCAAAGCATACCCTTGCGTGTAACACGGTCAGCCTCTTCGGGAGCAATGACGATAACCGCTTCCACCCTCTGGCAATGCGTGAAGCCTTGGGGCAAGAACAAACCATGATTGCAAAGCTCTCAGGACGTTTGGACGAAACCGGCGAGGATTGGGCCATCGTCGATGTGCAAGGCGTCGGCTATCTGGTCCATTGCTCGGCCCGCACGCTGGCGGCGCTCGGCGAAGTGGGTGAGGGCTGCACGGTCCACACTGACCTCCAAGTCAGCGAGAACGACATGCGCCTCCTCGGCTTTGCCGAAAGCGCCGAACGCGACTGGTTCCGCTTGCTGACACAAGTGCAAGGGGTGGGCAGTAAGGTCGGCCTTGCGATCCTCTCAGCGCTATCCACGGGCGAACTGCGCGATGCCTGTGCAGCTGGCGATGCGGCAAGCGTGGCGCGCGCCAATGGTGTGGGGCCAAAGCTGGCGGGACGCATAGTGAACGAGCTTAAGGATAAGGCCGGCGCGTTACCTGGCGGCGGCATAGCGGGCGCGGCGGTCGGCGCGATCAGCGCGGCGGGCGGAGCCAACGCAGACGCGGTAAGCGCACTTGAGAACTTAGGCTTCAAACCAGCGGTCGCCGCACAAGCAGTAGCCCGCGCCCAAGCCGAACTGGGAGAGGACGCCGCAGAAGGCGACCTGATCCGAGTGGCATTGAAGAAGGCAGCATCATGAGAACAGCAATTGCGATCACTTTGGCAGCCTTGCTTGCTGTTCCCGCCGCGGCTCAAGACCTCTCAGCCTTCAAGACCGGCCCTGTGTTCGAGGACTTCGGCCCTCACGCTCCCGTTGAAGGTGCAAACGCGCTGCCTAGCCTGTCACGCTTTGCCATTGCGTTCGACGTGGCGAAGCCAGCTGAGGATGGCGCCAATGGGACAAGGGGGCGCAATCGCGGGTTTGAGAGCGCGGCGCGCTTCATCAACATGCATGTCGCAGCAGGCGTGCCCGAGGATCGGATTGAGCTGGTCGTCGTGGTACATGGCCGCGCGGTTCGCGACCTCGTGCCTGGCGATGAGAACGGCTCAGAAGCCATGGTGCGCGCGATGCTAGACCACGGCGTGCGCTTCATCGTCTGCGGCCAAAGCGCAGCCGCCCACGGCGTGAGCGCCGATGAGCTGATCGAAGGCGTTGAGATGGAGCTGTCTGCCATGACCGCCCACGCTCTGCTCCAGCAAGATGGCTTCACGGTGAACCCGTTTTGAGCGACCTCGATCCCCCAATCCATTCTGGTGAACAGCAGTTTGACGACCCAGATACAGCGCTTCGACCCAAGCGGCTGGCTGAGTTCATCGGTCAGGAGGCCGCGCGCGACAACCTCAAGGTCTTCATCGAAAGCGCCAAGTCGCGCGGTGAGGCGATGGACCACACGCTGTTCCACGGACCGCCGGGTCTTGGCAAGACGACGCTTGCGCAGATCGTCGCCAACGAGCTGGGTGTGGGGTTCCGTGCCACGTCCGGTCCTGTCATCGCTAAGGCGGGTGACCTAGCGGCGCTGCTCACCAATCTAGAGCCGCATGACGTGCTGTTCATTGATGAGATCCACCGGCTGAACCCAGTGGTCGAGGAGGTGCTGTACCCCGCAATGGAGGACCGCGCGCTCGACATCATCATAGGGGAAGGGCCGAGCGCGAGGAGCGTACGGATCGACCTGCCGCCATTCACGTTGGTGGGTGCAACGACGCGGCAGGGGCTGCTGACGACGCCTTTGCGCGACAGGTTTGGTATCCCTGTGCGTTTGCAGTTCTACAGCCATGATGAGCTGGATCTGGTGGTCACTCGCGCGGCGGGGCTATTGGGGCTGGAGATCGATGCAGATGGCGCGCGCGAGATCGCTCGGAGAAGCCGGGGGACACCGCGCGTAGCGGGCCGTTTGCTGCGGCGTGTGCGTGACTTTGCGCATGTTGCTGATCAACCCAAGGTGACGCGCGCTTTGGCCGATGATGCGCTCACCCGGCTAGAGATTGACCGGCTCGGTCTGGATGCCATGGACCGTCGTTATCTCACCATGATTGCAGCCACTTACAAGGGTGGTCCGGTGGGAGTTGCGGCGCTGTCGGCGGGTCTGTCCGAGCAGCGCGATACGGTCGAGGAAGTGATTGAACCCTACCTAATCCAACTAGGCCTGTTGGCGCGAACCGAACGCGGGCGAATGCTGAATGATGCCGGGTGGGAGCACTTGGAGATGGCCAAACCGACTCAGGCTGACTCCGCGATCCAGCGGGGCCTATTTGAAGGCTCTGGCGAAGGAAAAGGCTGAGCAATTAACTAACTAGGCCTTCCGTTTCGGTGTCAAACTGGGACAACGCCTCTGAAATACCGGCCATTTTTGGCAGATCAGCGTGTTAGCTGGCTGGATTCATGGTTAACTCCATTGCCGTGAACACTTCATCACTTCCACAAGCACTATTGGAATTGGTGAAGATGCGGGCGGGCCGTGTCGAACCAGTCAGACAAACAAGGTTCGAAACACATGTCGATCAAAATGGTATCAGCCAAACTCGCGGCCACCGCGGCAGGCATCGCCCTATTACAGGGTGGGGCTGTGCGCGTGGCGGAACCGATGAACACGGATGAGCCGCGCTTCACGACCGATGCGGATGGCAAGCTGCAGGAAACGACTGCTCCTTTGCCGGTGCCGGTTGCTCAGCCGCGTTACGTCAAGACTGATCGCACACGTGAATTGCCGCCGCTGCCGGTTCCGGAAGAACGGCGCCGTCGTATTGTAGAACGTACGATCGAATGCCAGCCGATCCCTGGCCCATATAATGCAGGTGCCCCTGGCACTGTCGCTGCATCCGCACCACTGCCCGCCGGTGCGACGCGCGCGTATATTGACGCCAATGAGTGCCCGCCGATCGCTCAAGTTGCTTACGCTCCCGCTCCACTTCCCCCACTTCCGCCGATCCGCGGTGGTGGTGGCGGTGCCGGACCAGTAGTCGTTGGCGGAGGTCTCGGCGGCTTCGGCGGAGGATTTGGCGGCGGCTTCTTTGGCGGATTCTTCGGTGGAGGCGGCTCGTCTTCGGGTGATGTTCAAGTCACCACAACGACCACCACTTCGGGCGGTTCGTCCGGCGATGTCAGCTCAAGCTCCGGCGGATCTTCGACCTCTGGCGACGTAAGCTCGGGTGGTTCTGGTGGCTCTTCGGGCGATGTCAGCAGCACTTCGGGTGGTACAACTGGCGGATCGAACGGCGGTAATAGCACGACGACAACCACAACGACTACAACTGGCGCGATCTCCAGCACGACATCGGGCAACGTATCAAGTTCGACTTCTGGCAACGTTTCGAGTTCAACCTCGGGCAACGTTTCCAGCACCACATCGGGTAACGTCTCAAGCAGCACCACATCTGGTAATGTTTCGAGCACATCGACCACATCCGGAAATGTGTCGAGCACTTCGACGTCGGGTAACGTGTCGAGCACATCGACAACTTCGGGCAATGTGTCGAGCACGAGCACTTCAACCGGCGCTATTTCAAGCACTTCGGGCAATGTTTCGAGCACCTCCACAGGCGGCGGTTCGTCTAGTTCGTCCTCCTCATCGTCTTCGTCCAGCTCATCTTCGAGTTCGTCAAGCGGCGGTAGCTCAGGTGGCAACACCAGTGGCGGTTCAGGCGGCAGCTCATCATCGTCTGGCTCCAGCTCTTCGTCGTCTTCATCAAGCTCAGGAGGAAGCACTTCTGGCGGCATGACGTCTGGCGGTTCCAATGGTGGATCGTCCAGTTCTTCGTCTAGCTCCAGCTCGTCTTCGAGCAGCTCATCAAGCGGCGGTGCAAGCTCGGGTGGTAATACGTCTGGCGGTCACCCAGGCACTACGACGAGCGGTGGTGGCAGCGGATCTTCGTCGTCATCGAGCAGCTCATCGTCATCAAGCTCCAGCTCAAGCTCAGGCGGTAACACCAGCTCTGGCGGTGCGACCAGCGGCGGCAGCACCGGTAATATCAGTAGCTCAACCAGCTCCTCATCATCTTCGTCCAGCTCATCTTCGAGCTCGTCGTCAGGCGGCACCAGCACTGGCGGTAGCACCAGCTTTGGTGGATCGTCATCATCGAGCGGTTCGTCTTCAAGCTCTAGCTCATCCAGCTCTGGCGGCAGCACCTCGGGCGGCAATACCAGCTTTGGTGGCAGCACATCATCGTCCAGCTCATCGTCTTCTTCTTCCTCGAGCTCAAGTTCGTCAGGCGGCAGCAATGGTGGCGGGTCAAACGGTGGCAGCAGCTCTAGTTCGTCATCGGGTTCCAGCTCATCGAGCTCATCGGGCGGGACCTCTGGCGGTAGCACTTCCAGCTTTGGCGGAAGCAGCAGCTCTAGCTCGTCATCGTCTTCATCGAGCTCATCCAGCTCATCAGGCGGTACGTCGAGCTTTGGCGGTACGACTTCTTCGTCCAGCAGCTCCTCGTCATCGTCTTCGAGCTCAAGCTCTTCTTCGAGCACATCTGGGGGCACCGAAGTTCCTGCACCGCCAATGATGATCCTGTTCGGCGCCGCCGCTGCAGCGATCCTCGGTCGCAAGAAGTTTTCGGAAAAGCTAGGCGGCGCCGGCGCGCAAGCCTAAGTTAAGCCTGCGAGGACATCGCAGGGCGCATCAAAAAGGGCGGCTTTCCAGATCGGAGAGCCGCCTTTTTGCTATTTCAGTTCCTCGAAGACAATTCCGAGACTGACGCCTGCGTCAGCTGGTTGGTTCCCATCCATGGGACATCGCTCACCGGCATAGCGCCTTCGAGTTCCCAGACATTGGTGTAGCCATAACCATAGAGGTTGATGAAGGTCGGGATATTGAGCGCAAGTTGCACTAATTTGAGCCTGACTGGGAAGGCGTCATCAGTGAAATTGTTGTTGCAATAGATCAGAATTGGACGCTGCGTGTCGTCTCCAATCACGGCTTGCAATTTGTCGGCAGTAAAGTCGGAAAAAGGCAAGTTTATCGCACCTTCCAAGTGACCAGCAGCAAATGCTTCGGCTGATCTGGTGTCGAGCAAGAGCACGCCTTCCTCATCCGCCTTGGCCAGAAATTGCTCGCGGGTCAGGAGCCGCTCGGCGCGTATGGGTGCCACTTCAGCCGAAAGTTCAACGAACCGTGCAAAATCAATTTGCGGGTCGTCAGCGTTCTCTTGCGCAGACAAAGGCGCGCTTATCATTAATGCTGATAGTGTCGCCGCGGCGAGTAATGATCTCATCATATCCTCCAGAGAAGATACGTGTTCGATTCGCGCTGACTGGTTTGTGAACGAGCTGGCTAAGCCTTAGGGAGCAACAACTTCTCGACCGGCCTCTTGCCAGGCGATGATACCGCCTTCGAGATGCATGGCTGACTGGCCCACATAGCCTGCGAGTTTTTCACCAATGATGCGCGAACGGCGTCCTGAGCGACAGTAAAGAATGATCGGGCGATCATCGCCAGCGACCACTGCAGCAGGGTCAAATTCTTCCATCGCGATGTGTTCGGCGCCCGGTATCATGCCACTCGCAATTTCATCTGAGCGACGGATGTCGATCAAGCGAACATTTTCGTATTCGCGCGCAAGTTCCACCTCTCCAACACTGAGGTCGAACACGCTCGCTGACGCGACTGCTGGGGCGTCTTGCGCCACGGCAAGCTCAAAACCGATTGGTGGAACCCCTCCCTCATCTTCCTTCCCATCGCTTGGCGCGCAGGATGCAAGCATCAATGCGCTAAACAATGAGAGGAAGAGGGGAAGCTGTTTCATGCGTGGCTCTTACGCTGCCAGTTTGCGCAGCACGTAATGAAGAATGCCGCCATTGCGGTAATATTCCATCTCATTCGCGGTATCGATGCGACATAGCGCATTGAAGGTAAACGTCGTGCCATCAGCGCGGGTGACTTCGATCTCAACATCTTGACCTGGGGTCAGGTCCGCTAGGCCCTTAATGCTGAATGTGTCGTCTGAGCCAAGGTTCAACGTCTCACGAGTATCGCCGTCTTTGAACTGCAACGGCAGAACGCCCATGCCTACGAGGTTCGAACGGTGAATACGCTCAAAGCTTTCAACAATCACGGCGCGCACACCGAGCAGGATGGTGCCTTTGGCCGCCCAATCGCGTGAGGAGCCTGTGCCGTATTCCTTGCCACCGACAACAATCAGCGGAGTGCCGTCTGCTTTGTGCTTCATTGCCGCATCGTAAATTGGCATTTGCTCGCCATTATACGTGGTTTCGCCGCCTTCGACGCCGGGAACCATTTCGTTCTTGATGCGGATGTTGGCGAAGGTGCCGCGCATCATCACATCGTGATTGCCGCGACGTGATCCGTAGGAGTTAAAGTCCTTTTTCGCGACCTGATTGGCGTTGAGATAGGAACCAGCAGGGCTATCTTCTTTGATGGCGCCGGCAGGTGAGATGTGGTCCGTAGTTACGCTGTCGCCGAGGATTGCGAGCGGCTTTGCGCCTTCGATATCGGTGACAGGCGCAGGTTCCATGCCCATGCCTTCAAAGTAAGGCGGGTTGGCAACATAGGTGCTGCCAGCGCGCCACTTATACGTATCTGAAGGCTCGACGGTGATCGCCTGCCAGTGTTCATCGCCATCATAGACATTGGCGTAGCGGGTTTCGAACATGGAGCGGTCAATATTTGCCGCACGGTGCTCTGCGATTTCGGCGTTAGTCGGCCACAGATCGGCGAGCATCACGTCATTACCGTCTTTGTCCTGGCCAAGCGGTGTGGTGGTGATGTCTTCGGTAACTGTGCCTTTGAGCGCGTAAGCGACCACCAGCGGAGGTGAAGCAAGGAAGTTTGCGCGCACGTCTTGGCTGACGCGACCTTCAAAGTTGCGATTGCCGGAAAGGACGGACGCAGCGACGATGTCGTTGTTGTTGATCGCCTTGCTTATTGGAGGCGCCAGCGGGCCTGAGTTACCAATACAGGTAGTGCAACCATACCCGACAAGGTCAAAGCCGATAGCGTCGAGGTCGTCTTGTAGACCAGATTTGACCAGATAGTCGGTTACAACCTGGCTGCCCGGTGCAAGCGACGTCTTCACCCACGGCTTGGGCAGCATGCCTCGCTCATTTGCCTTCTTGGCGACGAGGCCAGCCGCGATAAGCACGTCTGGGTTGGATGTGTTGGTGCAGCTGGTAATCGCTGCAATCACAACATCGCCATCACCGATATCGTGGTCTTTGCCTTCGACCCCGGTGCGGACGGGAGCATCTTTCTTGTAAACTGTCTTAAGGTCGCCGTTGAACAGCTCGTCCACTTCAGGAAGAATTACGCGGTCCTGCGGGCGCTTGGGTCCGGCAAGGCTTGGCACGACGGATGCAACGTCGAGTTCAAGCGTGTTGGTAAAGATTGGCTCATGCGCCGGATCAAACCACATGCCTTGTTCCTTGGCATAGGCTTCAACCAAAGCAAGGTTCTCTTCGGAGCGACCGGTGAGGCGCATGTATTCGATGGTTTTGTCATCGATACCAAAGAAGCCGCAGGTCGCGCCATACTCAGGTGCCATATTGGCGATGGTCGCACGGTCAGCGAGGGTCAGGTTAGCGACGCCTTCGCCATAGAATTCTACAAAGCGGCCCACAACGCCCACTTCGCGCAACATTTGTACGCAGGTCAGCACAAGGTCGGTTGCAGTTACGCCTTCGGCCATGCGGCCGGTCAGCTTAAAGCCAACCACTTCTGGGATGAGCATGGAAATTGGCTGGCCGAGCATGGCTGCTTCGGCTTCGATCCCGCCAACACCCCAGCCGAGGACGCCAAGGCCGTTGATCATGGTTGTGTGCGAGTCGGTGCCGACGCAAGTGTCGGGATAGGCGACCATTTCGCCGTTTTCGTCTTCGCTTGACCAGATGCCTTGCGCAATGTGCTCAAGGTTTACCTGGTGGCAAATGCCCGTGCCCGGAGGCACCGCCGAGAAGTTTTCGAAGCTTTTTGATCCCCATTTGAGGAAGTCATAGCGTTCTGCATTGCGCTCATATTCGAGCGCCATGTTCTGTTCCATCGCCTTAGGGTGACCGAATTCATCGACCATAACCGAGTGGTCGATCACAAGATTGACAGGAACCTGCGGATTGATCTTGGCTGTGTCGCCGCCCAGTTCTTTGATCGCATCGCGCATGGCTGCCAGGTCAACGACGCAAGGCACACCGGTGAAATCTTGCAGAAGCACACGGGCAGGGCGGTATTGGATCTCGTTGCCTGTCGCCGGATTCTTCTGCCAATCGACAATTGCCTGAATGTGCTCACGGCCAACGGTGAAGCCTTCATCTTCAAAGCGCAGGAGGTTTTCCAGCAACACCTTCATTGAATTTGGCAGTTTCGAGATATCGCCCAGCTGTTCAGCTGCTTTGGAAAGCGAATAATATGCGTAGCTCTTGCCATCCACATTGAGGGTAGAGCGAGTGGCGAGCGTGTCCTTGCCGATAGCTGTCATCGGGGTTCCTATCCTTGTTATGCTGACCTCAATCGCGAGTACGCAAATGAGGGGATCCGGGTGATCCATGTCCGGTGGAATGTTGTGTAGCGGCAAGTGCTAGACTGCGCGGGATTGGTCAAGGGCGCAAAGCTATTTGCGAGTCGATTGCGACTTACAGGATGGACCATTTTGTAAGCTTCTTCATCGTTACAAGTGTTTACTTCACTCTAGTCATAGCCCCGTGCAGAGCATTCAACACTTGAGGATTTAAAGATAAGGTGGGGGCCGTGAAAGAGATCAAATATCTTTCATCAATCCAAGCAAGTATGACTGCTGGCATCATTGGCGCAGTCATGGTCGTGCTTGTCTGTTTTGGCGCAGCCTTCGCCTTTTCTGAGCCTGTCGGCACAAATGCCGATGCGCAACTGCACTCAGTCTCTGCCAAGACTGAGGTCAAATAGTCACTTCGGGTTGCAAACCGGAACAGAGCTGCCCCTTTGTTTCGGGCTAGAAGTGCAAAATTAAGACCGGGGTAGTGGGTCCAGTCCCTACTACCTCGGTCTATCGGCTCTCATTCATACCGCTCTATTCTCACGTGCTGCGATCCAACAGCCAGTGATTATCAACGCGGTCCCGGCAAGCGTCGTTAAGGTCACCTCTTCTCGAAAAAATGCCCACCCAAACAGGCTTGCCCAAAGAAATCCGGAATATTCCATCGGAACCAATGCCTGCGCCTCTGCCCGGGCATAGGCCCAGGCAATCGCCATTGCCCCGGCCACAGTCAGGACACTGGCCGCAGCAATAGGCATCAACGCTTCCACCTGTGGGACCGAGCCCAGAAATGGGGCGAATAGCAACAAAACCGCACCTCCCACACCACTGTGAAAAGTCGCGATCTCAAGGGGTCCTGCCCTTTGGCTCTGCTTGCGTATGACTATGAAGTTGTAGGCATAGAGCAAGGCAGAAAAGCCGAGCGCGGCGAGTCCGAGAGCAATCCCTTCATCAAACTCACCTTGCCCAATTCTGCCACCGACAATCACGAGTGTGCCGATAAAGCCTAAGATGCTTGCCCCTATGGCTTTCTTTTGAATGACTTCGCCAAGCAGCACTCTTGCCAGATAAAGCGCGATTAGGGGCGCAACGAAGCTGATCGCAATTGCCTCCGCCAAGGGGAGTTTGGTCAGTGCAAAAAAGAAGCTGAGCGCCATGAATGCAGAGATAATCCCGCGCTCCATATGCAGTTTTAACACTTCGCGGGTCGGCCAACCGTTAGAGCGCCATAGCCAAAATGGCGCGATGATAGCTGCACCTATCATGCTGCGCAGAACCGTGGCGGTGTATGCCCCTGTTGCGAGCGCCGCCTCTTTCATGAACGCGTCCATCAATGAGAGCAGACCGACACCCAGCGCAGCAGCCGCGATGGGTAACAGTCGTTTGTTTTCGGGAAGGGGCGCGGCAATCATTGTGCCTGAGGCTTTAAGGGCATCTTGACTTCGCGTCACGCATCACAGGCGATCAATTGGGGGCAGATTCATCAAAGCGAAAGCGTACCTGCTTGATAGCAGAGCACAAACAGGGATATATTCGATTTTTAGAGGCACGAAAGCGCGTCCTTTCATGGTCGCGCTGCCTTAGGGAAGAGTAAAATGCGCAATTGGGTCAGCACATTAGCAACAGGAATTGCCTCAGCAGCCTTGCTGACGGCCAACGCTTGGGCGCAGGATACCGCCGAAACGGCTCAAGCAGAGCCTGACGCGAGCTTTGATGAGGCTTTTCCGCAGATGGTGTCAGAGCCATTGGTGCAAGGTGATCTCGCCCCTCCTGGGCCATTGGTGCAAGAATGGTCGACCGATGATGCTGCCAAGCTGATTGGTGTGATCGAAGGGATCGGCGCTGAAGGCCTTGATCCGGCGGATTACAACCTGGCAGACCTGCGATCGCTTGCGCTTGCTGGCCCAGCTGATGAGCTAAACGAGCTGGCATCAAAGAATTTCGTCTGGCTCGTCGAAGATTTGCGCGATGGCAGAGCGCCTGCGGACGCGCGTGTCCAATGGTTCGTGGTCGACCCAGATCGCGATGTGAACCGGACCGGCGACTTGCTGACTGAAGCGTTGGCTACAGGAGCGATTGAGGCGACACTAATGGGCCTCAACCCAGCGCATCCAGATTATGCTCGATTGCGTGAAGAATTGGCGAACACGCCTGAAAGCGAAGCGTCCAAGCGCAAGCTGATCAGGGCCAATATGGATCGTTGGCGGTGGTTACCTCAGGATCTGGGGAAGCAATATCTCATCACCAACGTGCCAGAATATCAGCTGCGTTTGACGGTCAACAATCGCATCATCAGCACCTATCGCACTATTGTGGGTAAGCCCGGTCGCACGGCAACGCCGCAACTCGCCGAGACTGTGTCCGGGGTGGTTTTCAACCCGACTTGGACCGTGCCGCAATCGATTGTGCGCGGTGAAGGGCTGGGTGAGCGCGTCTTGGGCAATCCCGCATGGGCACGCCGCAACGGCTATACCGCGACGCGCGGCAGCAATGGTTGGATCACTGTTGTTCAGCAACCAGGGCCGGGAAATTCGCTTGGGCGGATGAAGCTGGAAATGCCCAATCCGCACGCGATCTTCTTCCATGACACGCCTTCGCGGCATTTGTTCAACCGTGATGGTCGCGCGCTTTCACATGGCTGTATCCGGACAGAACGCGCGTTAGAGCTCGCAATTACGATGGCAATTCTGGGCCGCGGTGCGTCGCGCGACGAGGCCGTCGCGATTGCCAATTCAGGCCGCTATACCAAAGTGCCAATCGAGCGTGAGATGGCCGCCTATATCACCTATTTCACGATGGCGACGGACATCGATGGTGAGATGCGTTCGTTTGAAGACATCTACGGTCGTGACGCACCCGTGATCGCCAGTCTCGACCAGCCACGTGTGCAAAACCGCTCGGGCGAGAGTGATGATGAAGTCATTGTGATTGAGAACAACCCGCTGGCAGGCGAATAAGCGTGGGCTTTAAAACAGGCCCGGATTGTAACGCTGCGCGGCCGTGGGGTTGCTGGTTTGAAGGGGCTGCAATTGATCAGCTCGGCTGAGCATTTGGCCATCGTCTTGCAAACCTAAGCTGTCTGCAAATAGCAGCCTACCGCCTGACAAATTTAGCAGAGCATAGCGGAAATCGTCTTGGCCAAAGGCAAAACAGCCATTCGAACGGCCAAGCCTGCCCCAGCGATCAATATGCGACGGCTCAGCATAGGCAGCGCGATGCATCACAATGTACCGGCGAAGAGCGGCATCATTGGTGTGATCCAGCCCTCCGAGCCTTACCGACGTGCCATAGCGGCCTTGGTACCACTCCCACGTGACATAGGCCCCGCGCGATGTCGCGTTGGACCCTTCGACGTTTGAGTAATCATTGAGCCACCCATCATGCTCAGGATCGGATCCTGTGCCGTGAGTTACATGTGAGGTCGTAACCTCTTCGAGGTCAAGGTTGACGAAATAGAAGCGACGCAGAGCCGAGTGCACACCGTAGTCTGCGATGCCGACAATGTCCTTGCGCCAGATCGCATCGCCTGCACGGTCCAATTCGCGTTTCGCTATGTCAAAAAGAACGCGGTCGCGCGCGGAGCCTTGCCGAGGCTGAGCGGCAAGCTTGGCAGGCAAAGTCGGCACAGCTAGAGCAGCTCCAGCGATCAGCGTGCTTTTGATCAGGTCGCGGCGTTTCATAATTGTCATACTATCTAACGCAGAATGACGTTCCCGTGAATCCCTTATTCACGTGACCGTTCCTATCGCCGCAGGTCTGCTGTTTCATGAATTGCCTTGGCTGCCATGCCTAGTTTGATCACGCCGGGCATATTGGCTTGAATCTTTGGACCAACTTGACCCAGCGCTGCCAGACGCGGGTCCCCTGACGCTATCATTTTCGCGACGGCAGGCCCTGTCGGGTGCAACCGGCTGCGCGCATTGAATGCGTTGGTCTTCTCATTGCCTGACAGGATTGCCGTGCTCATCAGGTTCGCCATCACCGCATAAGGGTACGTATCGGTCGAATCGGTTAGCGGAGCTGGTGGTAGGAGATTGTTGCGCTCCTGATCGGTTTCAAAATTCACTTCTACAAAGGCAGCGAGCGCTGCGCTGTATGGCACAAACGGTGTTTGAGCGAGCTGAAGTGTGATCGTATCACCATCGAAAAATGGCTTTGGATTGGCGCGCACGTCGAAGGGTACGGCAGTCGCGGTGCAGTCGATGAACAAAGTTCCGTCGGGCACCGCCACTCGCTCATCATCCAAAGTCATGGTGCCGGGTTCAAGCAATGTAACACGCCGGTCGCGGTGCACTTTGGTGATCTGGCGCAGCAGCGCAATTTCGCCTTCGGAAATCACCGCAAAGTGGAACATTTTCGGTGTTACTTCGGGGTCGATCCTCAGCATCGTGCCGCGTTCATCAAGCTTGGCGAACATTTCATCGCCTGTTTCAGAGCCATTGGCGCATTCGACAAGGTCCACTTGGAACTGGATCAATTCCTCGATGTGATGCTGCGCCGGCTGGAGGAGTTTGCGATTGAACATCCAACTGTCACGCGGGCGCACCCAATCAATTTTGTCGGGTGCAACGCCGGCCTCCAGCAACCAAACCGCAGTGTCCATCGCGGTCTTACCACCGCCAAGCACCACGTAATGCTGAGGCAAGTTCTCTGTATCGAGCCACAATTGCGGCAAATCACCCGGAACGGCTTTTCTTGTGCCTTCTGCAATGTCAAACGCTGGTTTGTGAGTAGATGGGACGGAGGTTTGGAACCATGTCGCGTCCACGAGCTTACGCCGAACTTCAAAGCTGTGTTCGTCGCCCGATAGGATGCTGCGAGCAGTGTGGTGTCCGTCGGAGCCGCCGCGATATTCGGTTAGAGGGAAGTAGGCGACGCGCCCACTTGGGATAAGCCGTTCAGTCATCAACTTGCTGTAGTAGGAAAGGATCTCCGCATGTTTGGCGAGTGGATACATACCCTTATTATGCCCGCTCGTATCGACGCGGTCAGGGCACATTTCCATTGAGTTTACGCCATAGGTCGCGCTTGGCTGATGGAGGGCAACAAAGGAGTATGCATCGTTCCAGTGACCACCGGGCCGCGCATGTTTGTCGACCAGCGTGATATGGCAATCCGGGTCTTCATCCAGCAATGTATCCGCAAAGGCGAGCCCAACGGCGCCAGCGCCAATGATTAGATAATCGGTTTCGTGAGCGGGCATGGATGGCTATCCTTGAGATTGGTATCGTTCATATTGGCTAGAGCAAATGCTTTGGCGGAGGAAGAGTTATGATAATCAGAATGCGCGCATTGCTCGCCGTTTTGGCGGCAGGGATGCTGCATGCGACCGCAGCCAGTCAAACGGCTGACCAAAGAGTAGTCGAGGCCGCTTCGCCGAATTTGCCTGATCTGCGCGAGCTCTCGATTGTACGCAACAATATGGCCGGCGCGCCTTCAACAATCACTGTGGAAGCGGCGGAGGTCCCTGCCGAGCCAACCCGTATTCTTGATAATGCCGCCGCTGAAAGACTGTTCGGAAATTCTGGCGTGACGCTGCAATGGATCGGGTGGGAAGACCGTGGTCAAGCTTGGGTCGCAATCGACGATCAAGGCCAATGGTTGCTGACCGGAGGACAAGTCGGGGACGAGGGCTCGCGCATGGAATTGGAAGGTTTTGTGACGGAGATTGGGGCCGATTACTTTACCTTTGAGGGTACCGTAAAAATCCTTGGAGCACCGGATGAGACGCGCCTTTGCAATACCACTAAAGTGTGGCGCTTTGCCGTGACGCAGAACCGCAAATATTGGCGCTTGCGTGAATTTGAATGGTGTGACGGCCTTACCGACTACATCGACATCTATTTCTAGCTGTCGCCTAGCACCATTTGGTCTCGTGAAATTTCAACCGTCCCGATCCGTGAAAGGTAGGATTGGCCAAGCAATGAGACATCCAGCCCGCTGGGAACAATAATGGCGCTGACATTGCGCCTAGCCATGCCGCCGATCGCGACTTCGTTCAGAGTGGTCCGAACACCATAAACGGTGCCGCTGGCTCCGCGCGCCACAGGCTGAACATCGGAACGGTCCCACTTCAAGCCAATGGCCCTTGCGTCTTGGCCAGTAAGGGCAATTACGCTGGCACCTGTATCAACCATCATGTTCACTTCTCGGCCATCGACACGGGCGGAGGCGTAGAAGTGACCATCCCTTTGGCGCGGCAAGGTGTGCCCGCTGATACGATCCCAAACAGTGCCCATGGGAGTTGCGGGTGTGCTTTGCTGATTGTCAGGCGACTTTGCGACAAAGACATCGCTATGATCGTCCTCACTGCTAGGCTTAAGACTTGCAAGGGCGATAGCACTTACAATCACAACGCCAGCAATCGGGATAATTCGGTCGAGCATGGCCGTAAATCTACCGCCAAGCGTCTTAAAACGAGTTAAAGATCATATGCGGTTGCAAAGACCGCGTTCTCGTCCGCCATTGCTAGCATAGACCTGGCATGGCGTGCCGCGACTTCGCGTTGGTCATCACCGTAGCCCCCGCCTAAGGCTGATGCGACGGGAAGCCCACGTTTTCGCGCCTGATTGATGACCAAGCGATCGCGGCTTTCAAGGCCATTATCGGTTAGAGCTAGTCTTCCAAGCTTGTCATCATTGTGCGGATCGACGCCGGCTTGGTAGAACACGAAATCCGGGGCAAAGCTGTCGAGCAATGGTGGCAGATGGGTATCCAATGCCTCCATATAGCCATCGTCATCTAGGCCGTCCGGTAGGGGGACATCGAGGTTTGAGCGCGCTTTTCGAACGGGGAAGTTCTTCTCTGCATGAAGGGAAAGAGTGACGATATCCTCGCGCGTGGCCGTGAGGCTGGCTGTCCCGTCTCCTTGATGCACGTCAAGGTCCACGATCAGAATGCGAGTTGCATCCCCTTGCTCGATCAAGCGATTAGAGGCGACTGCCAAGTCGTTGAACACGCAATATCCCGCACCCGTATTGGCAAGCGCATGGTGGCTTCCTGCCGCCGAGTTTGCCGCATAGCCGTGCTCCATTGCAAGCTTTGCCGCGAGCCAAGTGCCGCCATTTGTGTGCCGCACGCGGTCGCGTATGCGTGTCGTGACCGGGAAGCCGATGCGGCGTTCCTTCTCGCGTGGCACGCTGGCGGTGAAGACCTCCTCGACATAGACGGGATCGTGCACCGCTTCGAGCCATTCTCGCGGGCAAGGCTCTGGCGCATGCTCAGTCATCGCAGCGCCTGATGCGCGCAGTTGCTCCATCACGAGGTAGTACTTGTCGAACTTGAAGGTGCCGCGTTCTGGACGCGGGGCCATGTAGTCAGCGTGGTGAACGACGTGGAGCATTCAGTCCCAAATCTCACTAGCATTGATGGTGTCTGCTTCCATGGTGGCTTGAAAACGCGCGACACACCAATGGAAGTTTCTTTGTGCCTGATGATCGTAAGGTGGAGGTGGATACTTCTCAGCCTTAAGCATCAGGTGGGCGAATAGCTCTGCGCTTAGCAGACCGGTTTTAGGTAGGAAATCGTATATGTGCGTGTCGCCGGATCCGCAGTTGCCGTAGATGACGCAGGCATCGTGGACGAGTTGCTCAAACCGCCGCTTAGTGTTCATAAAGCCTTGCTAGCCAGCATCGCCAGCTCATCGTAGATCGCCTCTTCTTCGCGGCTGGCCGCATCGCGCCATGTGGTTGCGGTGTCGGCGTTGAGCAGCTCGCCCTCCGCCGTGAGCACCAGCAGATTGGGCGTGCCGGGCAGCTCATCCACTCCAAAGCGCTTGGCGATGCCTAGGTTGTGCCCGTCGCCCTCTGATTGCGGGGTTCCGACATTGACGAAGACCAGTTCGTACTCCTCAGCGATCAGCGCCTTGAAGCGGTCCGTTGCGAGCCAGCCTGCGAGTGCACGGCTATCGTGGCACCAGTTCGCACCCATCACCAGCAGCACGCGTTTGTCACGCTCAGCAGCGCTCGCGAGGGCTGCATCAACATCGCCCATCGCGTTGTCGCTCACAGCGTAAGAGCGCGCTTCGGGGTAGTCGTGGCCTCCGCCACCGCTAACGCTCTTAGCAATCGCCACACCGCCAACCAGCAACAGCGCAGCGAGCAGACCTCCAACGATAGGCTTGATCATTCGGCGGCCTCTACTGCGTGGGGGTCGAACGCCACCTCTTCACCAGCCTCGATCTTCTCCGCTTTCTCCTCGACCAGACGCACGATGTGATCGAGCATGTCTTCGTCTTCAATCGTGTGCGCTTTCACGCCTGAGAGGTAGACCATGTGCTTGCCAGATCCGCCGCCCGTTAGGCCGATGTCAGTCTCACGCGCTTCGCCAGGGCCATTGACCACGCAGCCGAGCACGGAGAGGCTCATGGGTGTCTTGATGTGTTCAAGTCGCTTCTCCAGCGTTTCAACCGTGCGGATCACGTCGAAGCCTTGGCGTGAGCAGCTGGGGCATGAGACGACGCGAACGCCGCGTGTGCGCAGGCCGAGCGCTTTGAGCATCTCGTACCCGACCTTCACCTCTTCCTCCGGCTCGGCTGAGAGCGAGACGCGGATCGTGTCGCCAATGCCTGCCCATAGCAGCGAGCCCATGCCGATAGAGCTCTTCACAGTGCCCCCGATCAGCCCGCCAGCCTCAGTGATGCCAAGGTGCAGAGGGCAATCCACTGCGTCGGCTAGCCCGTGATAGGCCGCTACAGCCAGGAACACATCGGAGGCTTTCACCGCCACCTTGAAGTCGTGGAAGTCGTGGTCTTGGAGCAGCTTGATATGGTCGAGCGCGCTTTCGATCAGCGCTTCTGGGCACGGCTCACCGTACTTCTCCAATAGGTCACGTTCGAGCGAGCCTGCATTCACGCCGATACGGATGGCGCAGCCATTGGCTTTTGCCGCGCGCACCACCTCTGCCACGCGGTCATCACCGCCGATATTGCCGGGGTTGATGCGCAGGCATGCGGCGCCCGCATCTGCGGCTTCGAGAGCGCGTTTGTAGTGGAAGTGGATGTCAGCGACGATCGGAATGCGCGCGGCCTTGGTGATCTTGCCGAACGCAGCGGTCGCTTCCTCTGTCGGGCAGGAGACACGGATGATGTCGCAGCCGACCTCTTCACACCGGCGGATCTGGTCGATGGTCGCAACCGCATCCTCTGTCGGCGTGTTCGTCATGGTCTGAACCGTGATCGGCGCGCCGCCGCCCACGGGTACATCACCGACCATGATCTGGCGGCATTCGCGCCGTTCTACATCACGCCAAGGCCTAACTGAGCTCATCGAATGGACCGTTTCCTACAGAGACATGGACCGCATGTTACACGGTCCTAGAGTAAAAAAGTAATGGGGCACATGAAGTCACCCTCATGCGCCCCATATGGCGGTTTCGCTGCGATTTTGCGACCTTTATTCATGCGATAAGGTCTAGCACGCCAATTACTCGGTAGGAAAATTTTACCAGCGGTTCACCAACGGATTAGCGGCGGCACTATCAAGCGTCCTGCAACAGCGCCGATGGCAACCGGTGCAACATGCCACAATCCGACGTGCGAGAACGTATCAAGCGGGCAAGTGATGCCATAGGCCAGCGTGCCCAGCGAACCTGCTGAGAGACCAGCGAGCCATGCAGAACGCTCGATTGAGACAGGCGCACCGCGGCGCAGCCACATAACTGCTGCGATCAGCACCAGCGCAGCAGCGGACAGCGACGCGGTGGTGCACAAAAGGGCAACCGGATCATTGAAACCTTCATGCGCGTGATTGCCCTGACCAGAAAGCAGGCTGATGATTGCGCCTACTGGCAAGATGCCGAGCATAATCGCTCCCCACAAAGGGGCATCAACGCGGGAGCCAACACGCGGCATCGCGCCTGTTACCAGGCCCACGGTGCTCGCCGTGCCAAGCACCAGCAGCAATCCATGCGTGATCAGGAAATAGCCAGAGGCTTCCCCTGTCAGCAGGCCATCCCACCAATCATAATAGGCAATCGAGACAACGCCTGCGATCAGGGTTGCGAACGCGATTAACAAACCGCCTTCGAGAGGTTTGACCCTTTTGACAGGTGTCAGATCATCGGTCAGCGCCGCGATCAAACTGTCTCTGTTTTCAAACTTTTCCATTTTAATCTGCTTTCTCAACCAAGGTGGCCAGTTTTTTCAGGCCGCGATGGATATTCACTTTCACCAGGCTTTCGCTTTGCCCGGTCTTCTCTGCTGCTTCGCGGATCGATAATCCGCTGATTTTGACCATCTCAATCACTTCAGACTGCTTTTCAGGCAGCTGTTTGAACAGACGATCAAGGCTGACACGGGCCAGGACAACTTCCTCTTCGCTGTCCTCTACCGCATCATCTTCCATCAATTCCTTGCCATCATGCTTGTAGACTTTGCGCAAGTGATCGACCCAGCGATACCGCGCAATGGCCGCAAGCCATGGCAGAAATGGCCGTGCGGGATCCCAGGTTGCGCGCTTTGTGTAAAACGCGATGAGAACCTCTTGAACCAGATCATCGATCTGATGCGGAGGCACTCGCCTGCGGAAATACCGCTCTAGCCAAACGCCTACCTCTGACAGCAACACATTGGCGGCGGCTTTATCGCCATCCTGTGTTGCTGCCATAAGGCGGGCAAAGGTAGGTTCGTCGGCAACCATCGTTTGGTTACTTATGCTGCCTTTGCGCCTGTGATGCGACCAAGGATCGCATCAAGGCTGATGACACCGGGACCACGGCTGATGATGATACCAGCCAGAGCGAGGACAGTGATATCCCAGCCAAAGAAATGATCCCATGTCGGGAATACGAAAATCTGAATGACCAGCGCCATCACAGCAAGAGCTGCTGCTGACAAGCGGCTGAACAGGCCTGCGATCAAAAGGATCGGGAACAGGAATTCAGCATAAACCGTCAGCGGAACGGCAAGGTCAGGTGAGAGCGGAAGGCCCGCAAATTCGTTTTCAAAGATGAAGTACTGAACTTCGCTGATTTGCAGCAAAGTGCCTTCTTCGACTTTAGTTTCATATGAGCGCCAGAAAATCAGGCCCAGCGCGATGCGCGTGATCAGCAGAACGATGCTTTCGATGGCTGTGCCCGAAAGCACGCCGGTCAATCGTTCCCAAAGGTTCATAATTCCACTCATATTATCCTCCATGTGTCCGCAGCAGATGGTCCAATTTTGCCTGAAGGACCGCCGGCTGCTGTGTTCTTAATTCGGATCGGAGCCACCTGCTCCTGCTTTGCTTATCTTCATGTTCGCAGGCGAAGAGCAGGTGGTTACGATCAAATTCAAATTAACGACGGATCGGGGTAAGCGAGCCGCGGCCCTTAGGTGTTTCGATGCTGGTGCAAGTGCCTTTGTCGACATACGTCCAGGCATTGCCCTGATAATCGCGGGTTGATGTGCCAGCGCAGCTGGTGCCGGGGCCTGCAGCGCAATCATTCTTGCCGGCGAGTGAGACGCCGTAGCATTTTTCTTTCGCGCCCTGAGCTGCAACAGGAGTGGTGGCAAGGCCAGCACCAATTGCTGCGGTAAGAGCGAGACCGGCGAGACCGGCGATTGACTTGGCTTTCATGACTATTCTCCAAAAATCTCTTTTAGTCGGGGTGCCCAGCGTGATCGCCGGAACTGACCTGTCTTTCGCTGGCCACACAGCCACGGTTACAATTTTTGAGAAAATTTTGGCGGCAGCCTCTCCCTCCACCGGGCTGCACGACTGAATAATAGAGCAAGTGTAACGCTCCCATCGCCGCGCACGAACCACTCATTACATGCGCGATCATGAGGAGGCTAACGCACCCGTGCGCGCAAGACAATCAATGTGAACCTCTTTTGCGGTTTGCGAGACGGCGATGTGCCAATGGGTGAGGTGTTCAGCATCATGCTCAAGGTGCATCGTCCGGTAGCCCGGTTCTTTGCATGATGGGCTCATGCGTTCCTGCGATCCTGACCCCTTGTGGGGCGGATGGGTGCATCATGTTCCGGGCTACCGATCGCAAAGCGCGATTTTCTTGCTAAGGTGGCAGACATGCAGGCAGAACGTCCCCCGATTGCGCCCTTTGGTGGCTTTGGCCTTGGTCTAAGGCGCACGCATTATGACGACTTTCTCAGCACTGATGTGCCGGTCGATTTCGTTGAGGTGATCAGCGAAAATTACATGATCGAAGGTGGGCGTCAGCTGCGCATTCTAGAGCAAGTGCGCGAAAAACTGCCGGTGATCATTCACGGCGTTTCCATGTCAATCGGCTCAGCGGATGGTCTGGACCCTGGCTATCTGACCAAGCTTAAGCACTTAGAGCAGCGGATCGACCCGCTCTGGGTGTCCGATCATCTGTGCTGGACCCGCAACAGCGCGCATAACTCACACGACCTTTTGCCCATGCCCTTGACTGAGGAGGGCTTGCAAGCCGTGTGCGACAATATCGACCATGCGCAAAATGTACTTGGCCGCGCGATGCTGTTTGAGAACCCCTCAAGCTATCTGACATTTCCGGAAGACACTCTCACCGAATGGGAATTTCTGACCGAGATGACACGGCGCACCGGCTGCTATCTCCTGCTCGATGTGAACAATATCTATGTCAGCGCCGCCAATCACGGCTTTAGCGCGATGGACTATCTGCGCGGACTTCCGCTGGATCGCGTCCGGCAAATTCACCTTGCCGGCCACGATCCTGCAACGCCAGAGCGCGACATCATCATCGACACGCATGATCGCGCAGTGAGCGATGGCGTGTGGGGCCTTTATGTGAAGGCGATGGCGATGCTCCCGCAGCCAGTTGCCACCATGATTGAACGCGATGATCACATCCCGCCGCTGCCTGAGCTGCTCACGGAACTCGACCGAGCGCGCGGCATTGCGAGCGAGGCGCTGGTTCCGGCATGAGCATGTCTTTGAAACAGCGTCAGGATGCGTTTTTGACCGCAATTCTTGATGATGCCGCGCCTTTGCCAGAAGGCTGGGGCAATTCTCAGGCCGCAGGAATGGCGGTCTATCGCGGCAATTATCGTTCGGCGGTCATGGGCGCATTGGCGGAAACCTATGAACGCACGGCTCTGTATCTGGGCAAAGCGAATTTTCGTCAGGCGTGTATCAATCACGCGATTAAACACCCACCCACTGGCTGGACTATAGATGATGCGGGCGCGGGCTTTGATGCGACCTGCGCGCAGCATTTTGCCAAAAACCCTGAAGTTGCTGAACTCGCTTGGCTGGAATGGACCATGCTCGGGCTTGCCACCGCGCCTGACACTCAAGTGATGAATGCTGAGGCGTTCTCGGCTGCGGTGGCCGAGTTTGGCGATGAGGAATGGGGTGGATTACGACTTGAACTGCAACCGAGATCGGCGGCCCGGCTGGTTGATGGCAATCTTGTCGGGCTGTGGACCGCACTCGACCAAGGTGCTGAAGAGCGACCCGGCGCGCTCCTTTCCGAACCCCAGACCTGCCTTGTCTGGCGCGAAGGGGAGCGGCCCACTTTCATCATGGTCGAGCCTGACCACGCCGCCGCTTTTGACGTGATGCGTGATGGCGGGACCTACACTGACATGATTGGCGCCCTGCTTGGCGACAATCCAAACGCCACCGACCAAGACGTGCAAGACGCTGCCATGCGCGCAGGCGCAATCTTGGGTAAATGGCTGCAAGAAGGGCTGGTGGTGGCGATCAACCCGTGACCGCCCAAACTTGACTTGCCCGCCTGCTCGTCCACTCTGCGCAGCTTGATGGGAGAGACGACAATGCTGACCGACACCTCGATCGAATTGCGCAGCGCCAAACCGAGCCTGATGATGCGCGCGGTCAAATGGGTGATGTCAAAACGAACGCCGGTTTTCCCGCATACGGCTGATGGCTTCAAAGAGTATATGGCGAATAGAGCATTGCCGCGCGATGCCGCCATCCCGAACCAGACAAAACACAAATACAATCTGGTTCACTGGACCGCCGCTGGTCATCCGGTTGTCACCATCCACCCAAAATCGGGGCCGGGTGATTGGCATATGCTCTATTTCCACGGCGGTGGCTTCGTGCTGCCGATGTTTAAAGAGCATTGGCCGCTGGCAGCTGCGATGGTCGATACATGCGGGGTGAGCATTACCCTGCCGTTGTACCCCGTCGTCCCTGAAAACTCATGGGAAGTTCAAGATGCGGTGGCTGACGAGGCTTTTGCCAAGATCGCCGAAAGCCATGATCCAGCGAAGATTGTCCTGAATGGCGATAGCGCTGGCGGGCATATGGCGCTTTCGCTGGCTTTGCGTTTGGCCAAGGCAGGCGGTCCGCAACCGGGCAAGCTTGCGCTGTTTGCGCCGTGGCTTGATGTGACGATGGCAGACCCAGCCATGGCCGCTGTTGAACCGCATGACATCATGCTCAAAATCGGCACTTTGCGCAGCTGCGGGGAGATGTTTGCAGGCGAGCGCGATCCCGGCAGCCCGGAATGCAGCCCGCTTTACACTTCAAAAGACGAACTAGCCCTGCTGCCGCCGACCCGGATTTGGACCGGGCGGCACGACCTGTTTATTATTGATTCTCGCACTTTCACGGGCAAGTTGCGCGACGCAGGCGTGGACGCGAAACTCTATGAATACGAAGCGGCTCCGCATGTGTTTATGGCGGTGGTGCCCACCCGCGAATCCAAAGATACGCTCCGCTTGCTCGGCGATTTTCTGAACGAGTGAGGGCAGCGCTTTACGCGCTAAAGCTCTCACCCGTCATGCGCTCTGACAATTCCCAAAGCGCATCGGCCTTGGCTGGATCGAGCGCATAGCTGCGCACGCCGCTAGTACGCGACGTGTCATCAGTCTCGGCCACATGGCAATCCTCGCAATACAGGCCGCCTTGCCCTTCAAGCTCTTCTGCCGTTGCAGCCCAGCACTGTGTTGCTGCGCCCTGCGGGATGGTCTTCCATTCGAAGTCCGGATCGCTGGCGACCACGCGTTCGGTTAAAGCTTTCGATTCTTCCTCGCTCAAATGTCGGCCCAGATTGGTCTGAATGCCGCCAGGATGCACTGCATAGGCATGCACACCCTTGTTCGCAAAGCGCTGTTCCAGACCGACAGAGAACAAGACATTGGCCGTCTTGGCGTGGCCATAGCTAAGCCATGGATCGTAATCGCGGTTCTCAAAATTGGGATCGTCCATGTTCACAGGGGCGATATGGTGGCCGCGGCTTGAGAGATTGACGATCCTCTTATTCGAACCCTTCTCAACCAGCGGCATCAGCCCTTTGGTTAGCGCAAAGTGGCCCAGATGATTGGTCCCAAATTGGCGTTCAAAACCGTCAGACGTCTGCCCCAGTGGGCACGCCATGACGCCTGCATTGTTGATCAGCACATCGATCTTGTCGAAGCGCTCATTCGCCTCCGCCGCGCAAGCTCTCACGCTATCGAGTGATCCCAGATCGCCGATAATTGTCTCGATATTGGCGTCAGGCGTTTCGGCCTTAATCGCGCTGACCGCCTCATCCAGCTTGGCCTGATCGCGTCCGGCCAGAACCACATGCGCGCCCTTTGCGGCCATCGCCCGGCCCGTTTCCTGACCCAGCCCGGAATTGCCGCCGGTGATGAAGACTGTGGTCCCGGACAGGTCTTTGCCCGCGAGGACTTCATCTGTGGTGGTGTGATGGCCGAAACTGCTCATTTATTCTGTCTCCCGAATCTGGTTTGCGCTCACCTAGCATCAAACGCAGGAGGGGCGCGATGGCAAAACCACCGCGCCCCTCTCACAAGCCGGCCACAATGTGGCCGTGACGAAACAGTGACGAATTCTTACTTCTTATCCATCTCGGCCAGTTTCTTCGCAGCCCAATCCCGGCCACCAAGGCCGAAGGCGAGCGAGCCAGCAACGGCCAAGCTGACCACTAAGGCGCCGAAGCCGATAGTGACGATCTCATCGCCAATATCCATCTGCTTAAGCCCCATAAAGGTGAAGATCAGCATGGTCGCATAGCGGATGATTGTGCCTTGCACGCTGTCTGCGCCCACAAACTTGGCAACCACATTGGCGACCAGGAAACCGATCCCGATGACCGCTGCACCAAACAGGACGCTGCCGCCTTGCTTGAGCACGTCATCAAGGATCTCGGTGACTTGCGGGAAGCCCAGTGTGTTGGTCGCTGCAATGGCGAAGAACAGGATGATCCCAATCTGCACAATGCGCGCAAGCACGTCTGATGCTTTCGTCGATGCTGGCAGAACGCCGAGCGCCGTGATCGGGCCATCAATGCCGAGGCCAGAGAGCAACTCAGTCAACACATCGACTGCAAAGCGGCTGATGAAGTAGCCAAGACCCAGCAAAATACCCGCGACAACAATCTGCGGGATTGCCGCCATGATCATTTGCAGCATATCGGTTGCGGGACCAGAGATCGCCGCAATGTCGAGCACGCCGAGAGCGCCAATGCCAACGGGGATCGCGATGAGAGCGTAGATGATCACGCCCAGGGTCTTGCTGATCGTGGTGTTGCCGGTAACTTCATCAGCGCCCGCACGGTTCGCCCATTTGTCGATGTCGATGGTTTGCATCGCCGTCACTGCGATGTCGCGAACGATGCCAGCGATCATCAGGCCGATGAAGAGCAGGAGGCCCGCACCTGCAAGCTTAGGCAGGTAAGACATCACCGTATTGAGCAATTCATTGATCGGGCCAGCAACGCCGCCCAGTTCCAGCACGTCGAGAATAGCGAGCAGGCCAAACAACCAGATCAGCAGCGACACGATCTTGCCAAGCGATGCGCCAATGCTTTCGCCGCTGCTGGTGTCCCGATTAAGGAAGTTCACGCGATCAACAAGTTTGGCAAAAGCCCACTTCGCAGCATTGGCAATTAGCCATGTGATCAGCAGAATGCCCAGCGCAAACACGGCTTTCTCGCCGAGTTCCATGGCCAGATCAGGATCGAATTGATAGTTTCCGATTTGCATGAGATCCCCCTCTAGGATTGAATATCGATACGAAACAAAGTGTTGGGCGCAAATGTATCGTGTCGCGTTACAAAATATTGCGCCGTAATGTACGTTAATTTAAATATTGCGAGGCATTGTATTGCATATGCGTAAGAAAATTACAAGTGCGCTGTCGCTAGTGGTCGCTGCTGGGCTCATGTCGGTCCCCGTTGCCGCACAGGACGCTCAGGGTGAGCCGCGCTGGTCCATTGCGATCCATGGCGGGGCGGGAACGCTGAGCCCTGACAATATGACCCCCGAACGCCGCGCGCAGTATGAGGCGTCTTTGCAAGAGGCATTGGATGCAGGGGCGACAATCCTTGCCGAGGGCGGCACTGCAATGGAGGCGATCCAGGCCGCGATCATTCCGATGGAGGACAACCCGCTGTTTAACGCTGGCCGCGGTGCGGTGTTCACATGGGACGGCGTGAATGAACTCGACGCCTCGATCATGGATGGCTCTGACCGCAGCGCGGGCGCAGTGACGGGTGTGACAACGGTGCGCAATCCCATCCTGCTAGCGGACAAGGTTCGCACGGAAAGCCCACATGTCTTTCTGATGGGCGATGGCGCGGAGCAATTTGCAGGCGAACAGGGTTTTGAAGTCACTCCGCCTGAATGGTTCGCCACTGAAGCGCGCCGTCGTTCGCTAGAACGGATGCGCGAAAACCAGCTTTCCGCGCTCGATGTCGATCACAAATTTGGAACGGTGGGTGCGGTCGCGCTCGACCAAGATGGCAATCTGGCTGCGGGGACTTCAACAGGTGGCATGACCGGCAAACGCTGGGGCCGGATTGGCGATGCCCCTGTGATCGGCGCTGGCACCTATGCCGACAATCGCTCTTGTGCGGTTTCGGCGACGGGCTGGGGAGAGTATTTTATCCGCGTCGGTGTGGCGCAGGAAATATGCACGCGTTTGCGACTAATCACTTCGCAACTTGCCTTTGAAGGTGGTGGAGAAGAAGCGCAGCAGCACCGCGAATGGCTCGCTGAGCAAGACTACGCCCAAAACATCGCTGATGCCGTGATGGCAGATGTTGCTCGGCTAGGCGGCGATGGCGGGGTTGTCCTTGTGACACCTGAGGGCGAAGCACTCTACAGCTTCAACACCACCGGTATGTATCGCGGACGAGCAACCAGTGAAGGTGTGAGCGAGGTCGCGATTTTTGGAGGAGAGGGCGGAACAAACCCATCTTCCACGCCCGACCACTAATCGGTCATAGACCTTCGAGCCGGCATCCGCGCGCTTCCAATATGGGCTTCATTTCCCAATAAGCGGCGGGTGTCCGAGTAAGGGGGATATAGGGGTGTAGGTGGTGAACGATGTGAAACTGCATCCCCATTGATCCGATATTGCCGACCTTCGATTTCCAGCTGCGCGTGTTGCGATAGCGGCCAATTTCGTTGCCCGGATGATGCGGTGCCCAGCTTAGGAAGAAAATGATGTACACCATCGCAATCTGGTACGGCAGCCACCACAGCAGCAGCGCTTCTAGAGCAAATCCATTCCATGCAAGCACACCCAGAACCGCAATAAAGCCAATCTTGTAGGCGAGACTTAAGACAATCAAATCCTCGCGCCCGGCACGCACCAGTGCGGCGAGATAGTCACCATTGCGTTTGGCGCCGGGTTGCCGCTCCTGAATTGATCGCCAGATCGCGCTCCATGGGCCCGGCGCTTTCGTCGTGATGTCGACATCCTTTTCAGGATCATTGGTGTGGCGGTGGTGATCGAGATGCGTGATGCGGAGCACTTCAAATGGAAGGATCAGCATCCAATTCGTCGCATGGCCCACCAGCTCATTGAGCCAGCGCAGTTTCGTGCCGGGCCGCGCGATTATGTCATGCTGCGCCTCGTGGGTTGGCAGATAGACCAACGCCATATTGATGGTCGCAATCGGGAAAGCGAGCCACAAGGGCAGCGCTTCCAACAGCACCAGCGGCCATAAGGACAGCCAAATGGCGAGATTGCCAAAGGCCCAGATCACCGCCTCCCATGGGAACTTGCCTGAATGTTTGCGAGCGATCTTCAACTCAAGCTTGCGCAGTTCTGGATCGGACAATTGCGACACGTCAGTAGGCAAAATGGGCGATTGCGCGTTCACACCCACCTCCCGCTGATCTGAGCGAAAAGTCCCCAGGCTCCTGCGACAACCAATGCCGCAGCCAGCGAGGAGTAGCCAATCGGTGCGGACACACCCAGTACCTGCATCCCTTGGTCCAGCAGAGGCGCCAGAAATGCGAACGCAAAACCAGCGGCAGACTAGCGGCGATGAATTTGATGATGCGTTCCATGATGCCTCTCGCCAGAGATCAGTAGCAGATTGCCACTAGAACGGAAATGGACGGTCACCTTTGGCAAATCGGCGCAGGACTGAACCGACTTGTGCAAGGGCGGCTTCGGACGCTGGATCAATCTGCTGATGTTCGCCGCGAGCCCGAAAATAGGCGGCAAAGGCTACAGGGCCCTTCTCGCTTTCGGGTTCTTCAGCAAAGCCAATATCGACATAGAGGCTGCCCATGCCGGGCCAAAAGGATGTGCCAGTTTTGTCGCCGCTCACCCAATCGTCTGCCAGTCCGGCCCGCACCCGGTTTGCACCGGTGGCGGTATCGGCCATCCATTGTTTGAGCTGCGCACGCTCAGCATCGGGCAGCACATCGCCATAGACCAGCTTGGCCACAGTGCGCGCCATGGCAGCAGGCGTGGAGGTGTCGCGGATTTCGGTGGGCGGTGCGTTGTTGAGCTGTGGCTCGTTCCGATCAAGACGGCTCACATCATCCCCGATTGAGCGCCAGAATGCCGTGAGTGCAGGCGGCCCGCCAATTTCGCGCAACAGGAAATTGGCCGCGCTGTTGTCAGACGTGGTCTGCGTTGCCTCGGCCAGCTCACGTAGAGTTGCACCAGACGTGGTGCGTTCGCTCGTAAACGGGGAATAGGACACCAGCTCATCAGCGGTCCAAGTTACAATGCGATCCGCATCATCCTCCCCGCTCGCATGGCGTTGCAGCACTTTGGCCGCCAGTGATGTTTTGAACGAAGAGCAATGGCCAAACCGGCGGTCGCGATTGAGCCCGATCGAGCGACCTGAATTCACCTCGAACAGCTCTGCGCCAAGCGTGCCGCCTGCATTGGCCTCAATTATCCGCAACGTTGAGATAAGCCGTCCAGCTGGGCTTTGGTCAGGCGGAACGCAGCCCGCAGCCCCAATCGCAATACCCGTCGCGATGGTCCCACCAACAAAGCCGCGCCGGTCCATGCTCATGAGAACTTGTCCGCTTTACGCTTACCAAACCGCATGTCCCCTTCGAGCTTCGCGCGCAATTGGGCGTAAAAAGCTTCAAGGAAGGCGCGTTCATCGCCTGCGCCCGGATCCCAGCCAATCTTGCGGCAGATGGTCGCATGGACCGCCGAAAGCGCATCGGGCTGAGCATCGCGCAGCATGCGCTCGAGCGTTTGCAGCTCATGCTCGCCATAGATTGAAAGCTCGTCCTCGCCGAACTGGTAGCTGGCTCCTGTCATGGAGCTCGCACCGCCAGCAGCGGCTCCTTGGGTGGAGAGCGCTTCGGCTAACCTGGTGCGCGGTGCATCGACCACCCAAGTGCCGGCAATCACATCACCTGCGCGCATCGCATCCTTGTTGAAGAAGGGGAAGGCCATAAACACGAGGAACCAGATCATGCCTGAAAGACCAAAGCTACCGCTCTCGCCGCTGGGTGCGACAAGCAGGAAAATTAGCGGCATGAACATCTCAATATCGCGCAGCAAATTGCGCGCGATAATCGCCTCAGCCGTCAGCCTGCCACCGCCGCGCGCTGCGACACGAATGCCGACCATTCGCTTTCCAATGGTCGCTCCGCGTGGTCCCAGCTCAAGCGCGAGAAAATATCCGTATCGTGCGAGGAAAAGGGTGAGAATGACGATGATGACAAGAAACTCAGCGGCTCCAGAGACTTGATCGTCAAGCGTGTTGCCCACTTCATCCAACAGCCCACCAGCAATCAAGCCAAGGACGATGAAGAACACTGTGACACCAAAGCCAAGCAGCAGAAAATCAAGGATAAGCGCGCCCAGCCGTGACCCGCGCGATGCGATGCGCACAGGGACCGCGATCCCCTCTGGCGTGATCAGCGTGCGTTCACGCTTTTGATCAGGGCTGATAATCCCGGAGCTCATGCGGCAAAATCCTCATCATTCTCGGCCAGGGTGCGCGAGTGGTAGAGGAAGAAATAGGCGAGCCAGAAGACAAGGAACGCGCCGCCAATCACAAAGCGCGCTTCATGCCCGTCGACCAATTGCCGGGGGAAGGCTTCGAGGATAGCGGCGACCACCATCATGATGACAACGCCAACCATGACAATGGCGCTGCGCCGACCGCTGGTGGCGGCGGCTTCGAGGACGGAGTGGTTGCCCGGAAACGCCATATTGCGCCCGATATGAAGGCCTGCTGCGCCCGCAAGCAGGATGCCGAACAGCTCGGTCGTCCCATGCACACTCAGCCATGCGGAAAACTCGACCAGCAGGCCCGCTTCGTTAAACAGCCACAGCATCGCGCCCAGCATCGCCATATTGTGCACCAGCAGCATGAGCGACGGGATGCCAAAGGCAAATCCCAATGCGAATGCCAATATGCACACCCCTGCATTGTTGCTGAAAAGCGAGGCGGCGAATGTCGATAGACCAGCGGTCAATTCCTCAACCGCCAGCGTGCTGAGCAAATCCTCTCTGCTGGCACCTGGCCCTCTATCCCCTGCCAAGCTGATGGGGACGAGGCGATAATACCATTCATTGTCCTGCGCGACGAGCACCCAGCCAACCACCGCGCCAGCCACCATCACAAACAGCGCGATGCAGATGTCGAGCCAAATCTCGCGCACGGCCTTGCTCCATCCGCCGCGGATGAAGCCTGCAAACCAAGCAAAAAAGCCTTTGCGCGGCCCATAGACTTGAAACCATGCGCGCTGGACCAGACTTTCCAGATAGCCGAGCGTTGCGCGGTCCAAACTGGTCTCGCGCGCGACAGAAAGGCTGGAGGCGGCGGTGCGGTAAAGGGTGGGGAGGGCGAGCAAGTCTTCGTCAGTGATCTTGCGCAGGCCCCCTTTTTCCATGCGCACGACGATGTCTTCAAGGCGCTTCCAATCGTCCTCACGCTCCAAACGGAAGCGATCTGAACGCAGGGCTGCGCTTTCGATATCGGTAGGGGCGGCGACTTCGCCTTTGCCAAACCATGACGAGATTTTGCGGGCCGCCGTTGGTTGTTTGAGAGGCGCAGTGCTCATCCGATGGCCTCGCTGTTCTTGATCATGAAATAGCGGTCAATCAGCTGGTAGCCGATCTGGTCATACGGCGCCTCAATCACATCCACGCCCATGCGGCGCAGACGTTGCAAGACGATGCTGCGTTGATGCAGCAATGTGTCCGCTGTGACGGAACGCGCCAAGGTTGCGATATCGCCCGGGTCTTCGTCGATGAAGGTTTCAAGCTCACTATCAGCAATCGTCACAAACAAAACGAGATGCTTGTCCACCAATCGCCCAATGCTCTCGATCATCAATTCTGCCGCTGTCGGGTCCGTGAAATCTGAGAATAAGACAATCAAAGATCGCCGCTGAAGTTTCGCGGTGAGCGTAGCGAGCGCGAGCGTGAAATTGGGCTCTGCCGCGTCGTAATCGAGCGCGGCGGCCGCGCTTTGCAAGCGGTGGAAGGCGCGGCTGTCATTGACGAAAGGCGTCATGACTTGCGGGCGCTGGGCAAAGCCAAACAGGGAGATTTTGTCGCCGCCCTTTAGCGCGACATAGGAGCAGGTGAGCGCAGCTGTTACCGCCCTGTCGATGCGAGGCATTCCATCAACCGGCTCACACATCGCCTGACCGCAATCGAATGCGAACACGATCTGGTTGTTGCGCTCGCTTTCGTTTTCGCGGGCATAAAGATGCGTGTGGCGCGCGCTTGCTTTCCAGTCGATTTTGCGACGGTCCATTCCCGGTTGATACTCGGTCAGCGCTTCAAACTGAGTGCCTTCGCCGCGAATACGCCGCGCGATCAGGCCCGTTGCAGCGTCGCGCATAAAGGTCTGCAATTCCTTTGACCGTACAGGGGAAAGGTCAGGCCAGATGCGCAGTTCTTCGCCCAAATCCTTCTGCGTCTGACGCGAGCCCAGGCCAAGCGGACCACTCCACCTGATCCATGCGCGCGTAATGGCGGCGGTCCCGCGTCGTTCTGGATGGACATCGACCGTGCCGCTATGCGCGCCGGTGTCAGGCTCTCGCAAAAGCGTGACTGTCGCGCGGCCCGCTGGGGCAAGGCGAGGATCGAATTCCAGCGCTGCTTCCGGGCCGCTCATCACGCGGCTGGAAAAGCGGGCGTGCACATCCAATGCGGTTGCTTGACCCACTTCGGTGTCTGCGGGCACGATGACATGCCATTCCTTGCACGAGCCTGCGAGCAACCCATCCACTACGATCAGCGCGACCAGAGCAACCGCAGCGATGGGCGCGATCACCCACATTGCAGGCTGCACTGCTGCCACCACCAGACCAACAGGCGCAAAGCCAGCGATCAGCCAAGCGGCGCGTTCGGTCGGGACAAGGGGAAGGGATAAGGCCATGCTTTGCGCAGTTTACCTTGGCGCTTCTGTGGCTTCGATCAGCTCGGCGACCAATGCTTCAACATCGCGGCCTTCGATCTCGGCGGCTGGGCTGAGCGTTAGGCGGTGGCGCAGAACTGGCACAGCGAGAGCCTTCACATCATCGGGGATCGCATAAGCGCGTCCTTCGAGTGCGGCACGCGCCCTCGCGGCATTGGCGAGCATCACAGCTGCACGCGGGCTAGCACCCACGGCGAGTTCTGAATGCTCACGCGTTGCCCGCACCAGCCGCACGACATAATCAGTGATCTCTTGTGCGACAGTCACGTGGTCAAGCGCGGCCGTTGCCAGTGTCAGAATTTCTGCATTGGCAACGGCCTGCACGCCCAAATCCGCCGGACGTTGCGGGCCACTGCGCGAACCATAGCTTGCGACAATGCGCGCTTCTTCCGTTGCATCAGGATAGGGCACGAGCAGTTTGAACAAGAACCGGTCAAGCTGCGCCTCTGGCAGTGGGTAGACACCTTGGTTCTCAATCGGGTTCTGCGTCGCCACCACCATAAAGCGCGCGCCCAATTGGTGCGTTTCACCATCCAAAGTCACGCGCCGTTCCTGCATCGCCTCCAGCAAAGCGGCCTGCGTCTTTGGCGGGGTGCGGTTGATCTCATCTGCCAGCAGCAATTCGCAAAAGATCGGACCGCGGGTAAGCGTAAATTGGCTGGTTTGGAAGTTGAACAGGTTCGAGCCCAGAATATCGCCGGGAAGCAGGTCTGGGGTGAACTGAATACGACCAAAGTCCAATCCCAAAGCGGTTGAGAAGGCCTGCGCGAGGAAGGTCTTTGCCGTGCCTGGAGGCCCCTCCATCAGCACATGCCCTTGGCTCAGCATCGCGACCAGCAATTGATCGACCATCTCGTCTTGCCCGACGACAGCCTTGGCAATCTCAGCGCGGATGGCATTGGCAAGGCTGCGCACATCACCCAGTGTCATGCCAATCTCTTGCGGGGCATCTGGCGCAGTGCTGCCCGCTTCGGTTCCGGGATCATTGGTCATTTGGCGGATTTCCCTGTTGGATTTTTGATTTTGAGTTTTTCGGTAAGTTCGTTGAGCGCCTGTGCGGCGCGCAGGATTTCGCTGGGTTTGTCCGCATTCTCCATGCGCGCGGCGCGATAGGAATACGGCTCTTCATTAGGCAGCCGGCGGGCGAGCGCTGCGTCGATGGTTTCGGCGTCAGGCTTCGCAATACCCAAAGCGCGGCCCAATCGTCGCTCAACCAGTGCGACATAAGGCGCGCCCAGCAATCCCAATCGCCGCGCTCGCACAATCAGACCAGCGCCATTGCTAACCAATCGGCTTTTGCCAAAGGCAAAGTCAGGTGTGCTTGCTGCCGCAGGGCCAAATCGCAAAAATGCTCTCCATCCCACCACAAGCATCGCCAAGATCAAACACAAGGTCGCAGCGAGGAACGGCGGCTGAAACGCCAGCGTCAAAAGGTTGGTCGAATTGCCGTAGCCATTGAGCGTCATGTCGAACGTGACCATGGTCATGTCACCGTAGCCCGCCTCGCGCACAAGGGCGACCGCCGCTGCTGCGCGGTTGCGGTCTGACAGGCCGTAATTGTTCATCAGATCAGGATCGATGACGAACATCGTCCAATGGGCGTTTTCGTAATAATCGGTGCCTTCATCCCCGATCACGTTCAGAGCAAGGATGTGGCCCGCGCCATCGACGATAACCGGGTCGTGGGCGGTGTTTTCCTTGGCAAAGACGATTGAGCGTGTGGGCAGCTCGCCAGAGAAGCCAAGCCCCTCCCAATAGGGCGACTGGTCATCTTCAAGCAGTTCAACCTCGGTCTTGATGCGAAAGGGTTCTGCCAACTCATCAACCCAATCCTGCCCAAAGGCACCCTGCAGCGACACCCAGTCGGAGCGAACTTTGTCGCGGTCTTCTTCGGCAATGCGACCTTCGACCCGGCCGACATACCATTTGGGCAAGATCACGAGTGTGGGGCCGACATATTGGCGGTTTTCCAGGATCGTAGAAAACTCGATTGGATCGGTTTGCTGGTCAGGCGTCAGGATCAAAAGGCCGCTCGTATCAAGGCCGCTGGTCTCGCGGGAGCGTTCCACTTCGAACCCCTCGCCTTCGAGCAATTCAACCAGAGCAGCATAGCCATTCAGACCATTGGCAGAGGCATGCGCCGCGCCGCGCTGTTCGCCCCCGCCCGTGTCCCCGACTGAGATGAAATAGATCATCGCCAGAAATGCGGTGAAGCTGACTACTACGATGCCAAGCACAGCCCCTCTGCTAAACGGCGATCCTCCGCGTGGATTTGTGGCCGCGCCGCTCATACCGCTCTCACCTCGCCCGCAGGAGCGCCAATCGCTGTGCTGGCTTTTGCAGACCCTTCAATCCGCGCCAAAGCGAAATTGGCATAGGCAGAGCGGGCCGCCTCCCAGTCGCTTTTGTCGAGTGAGCGAAGCGCAAACAGGCTGCGTTCGACGCGTTCTGAAATGGTGGCAAAGGCGGTGCGGGCAGCGTCTGACAATCTGGGAAGCGCGGCAAGTTCACGCGCTGTGCTGGATGGATCCACCCAATCAGGCCGCGCTTCAGCAATTTGCCCCACACTTCGTTGCAGCAACAAGTGCGTCGCTTCATCATAGCGACCTTCTGCGGCCAGCTGATCTGCATCATCCAGCAGGGCGATGCTGTCTTCTTCATCGGGTTGCCATTCAGGCTCGCTCGTCGCGGTCTTTTCCTTCTTCGGATTGCGAGCCAGCGGCCCCACTGTGCGCGCAATCAGGTAGAGGACGAACAGGACCAGCAAGCCCAGCAAGACCCAAGCGAGGACGGGCCATGCAATGCCCAAAGCCTGCCCGATTGGCGCGAGAATAGCACCGAGCGCTTCGAAAAAGCCGACCAATGCCTGCTCAAACCAACCCGGTTCGCTGGGCTCGGGGGGGGAGGAGGCGGGGCAAGCTCGACCTCCTCAAACTGGATCGCCGAATTCTCGCGAAGCTCGTCCCAACTTGCAGGCATACCGTCGGAGGAGCCGCTGTTGCTCGTCACAACAGGACTTATCTCAGGCGCCCCTTCCTCTGGAGGAATAATCTGCACAGCGTTCGTCATGCGGGGGCATTGGTGGCATGGTCTAACGGGCGGCGCAACCAGATTGGCGCGCGGAATGGGGTGCTTTGTTAACTTTGCGCAGAAAACTGAGGTGAGATGGCGAGCTTAGCCGCGTTTGCGGGCCTGTTCATAGGTGCCCAGCACGCGCAATTCCTTGGAATGAAACGCGCATTCTTCCAGCGCCCTGTCCACTGCCGGATCGCCCGGCACGCCGATAATGTCAGCATAAAAACGCGTGGCGGAAAAGCTGGTGCCCTGCTGATAGCTTTCCAGCTTGGTCATATTGACGCCATTGGTCGCAAAACCACCGAGCACCTTATAAAGCGCGGCCGGGATATTTTTCACTTCGAAAACGAAGGTGGTGATCGCTGGTTTGTCCGTATCGTGCGTTAGAAAGGCCGGCTTGTCGGCTAGGATGACGAAACGCGTCATATTGTCTTCAGCGTCTTCGACATTGTTTTCAATGATATCGAGACCGTAAAGCTTGGCTGCGATGGCGGGCGCAATCGCCGCTAATTTCGGATCGCCGCGTTCTTTCACATGCGCCGCTGCACCTGCCGTATCGGCATAGCTTAACGGGACAATGCCGCGCTCGCGCAAGAAGAAGCGCGATTGGCCCAGTGCTTGGGGATGGCTGTAAGCGGCCTCAAATGGACCTGTGCCAATGCCCATCAAGGCGTGGTTGATCGGCATGAAATACTCACCCACGATCGAGAGCCCGCTTTCAGGCAACAGGAAGTGGATATCGGCCACTCTGCCATGCTGCGAGTTTTCAATCGGGATAATCGCCTGACCCGCCCGGCCATCTTTCACCGCTTCCAATGCATCTTCGAAACTGAAGCATGGCAATGGCAGCGCATCGGGGCGCGCTTCTATTGCGGCGCGATGCGAATTAGCGCCAGGTGAGCCTTGAAATGCAATGGCGCGTGCCGGATCCCCTTGCGCAGCAGCGCGCAATTCGTCGACGATATGTTGAGCTGGTATGGGAAAACTTCGCATGATTGCCCGCTTTGCTAATGCGGGAGCGCCGGGGCGGCAAGGGCACACGCAAAGACTATTGCAAGTTACGCATTTATTCGTGATGTGTTTCACCTTGCGCAGTAACCAGAGCGGCATTATGGGGGCGCCGGGATGACACAAGAAACCAACAACGAAGCTGCGCCGACCACCCAAGAGGGCTCTGGCGATCTGTTCAACACCGCTGCGGGCTGGGTGCTTTTCGCCGCCGGTCTTGGCCTTGGCTTGTCTATTCTTTCGGACAAGTACTTCCACGGCTACGCGCCAGAGCGTCCTGAAACGCCAGGCTACCTGATCGAAGTCGCCGAAGTAGAAGGCGAAGCCGAAATGACCATGGCGGCTGCGCTCAACATGATGCCGCAGGATGACCTTATCGCAGCAGGTGAGCGCGTTTTTGCTAAGTGCTCCGCCTGCCACACGATTGAACAAGGCGGTGCCAATGGTGTCGGCCCGAACCTTTACGGCATCATGGGCGCTGGCAAAGGCAATGCAGCTGGCTTCGGCTATTCCAGCGCTTTGACCAGCTTTGGTGGTCAATGGGGCTGGGAAGAGATGAATGAGTGGCTCGATAACCCACGCGGTTACATCGATGGCACATCGATGGGCTTCAACGGCATTTCCAGCATCGAAGACCGCGCTGCGGTTGCGATGTACATGAATTCATTTGGCTCAAACCTGCCCGTTCCTGAATATGTCGCCGAAGCGGCCGCCGAATCAGAAGCTGAGGCTAACGAAGAAGCTGCAGTAGAAGCCGAGCAGGATGTTGCCGAAGCAACGTCAGAAGAAACCGCAGCGGCTGAAGCTAGCGAGTGATCTTCAAGCGGGCGCGCTCAATCGCGCCCCTTGAACCCTTGAGCAACGACATACCACTCCGATGAGCCCTTGCGGCTGGCCGGAGGTTTAGCGTGTTTGACGCTGGTGAAATGCTGCTTGAGCAGGGTCAGCAATTCAGTGTCGGTTCCGCCTGCCAACACTTTGGCAACGAACGCGCCGCCTTTCTCCAAAGTCTCTGTCGCAAACCACGCGCCAGCCTCGACCAAAGCCATTGTGCGCAAATGGTCAGTTTGTTTGTGACCTACGGTGTTTGCAGCCATATCTGACAGCACCAGATCAGGCGGCCCGCCCAATGCCTCTTCCAACGCAGCAGGCGCTTTGTCATCCATGAAATCCATTTCGAAGATCGTGACGCCTTCAATGGGTTCAGTCGGCAACAGGTCGATCCCAACCACTTGCGCCTTGGGAGATTTCGCCCGCACCACCTGGCTCCAACCGCCCGGCGCAATGCCAAGGTCAACCACCCGCTTCGATCCTCTGATTAGGCCAAACCGGTCATCCAATTCGAGCAGTTTGTAGGCCGCACGGCTGCGATAGCCGTCAGCCTTCGCTTGTTTGACATACGGATCGTTGAGTTGACGTTCGAGCCAGCGGGTCGAGGACGCCGTTCGTTTCTTTGCCGTCTTCACACGGCGATCAGGATTGCGGCCAGAGCGTGTCATTGTGTTTGGCCTTTCGGCGGCTTTTTGCCCGATGGCTTTTGGCGGGGCTGGGTGCCGCGATTTTCATTGAGTGCCTTAAGGCTGCGCTCGCTCTGGCGTTCCGCCGCCATGAGGCTGCGCAAAATGCCTTCGCGAATTCCTCTATCTGCCACGCCAAGGCGTTCAGCAGGCCATAGGTCTAGGATTGACTCAAGAATAGCGCAGCCCGCCACCACCAGATCCGCGCGGTCCTGTCCAATGCACGGCAGCTCGCTGCGTTCCTCAGGCGACATGGCAGACAGATCGGTGCTGATGGTCCGCATTGAGTGTGAAGGAACGATCAATCCATCGACCGCTTTGCGATCATAATGCGGCAATTCGAGGTGCAGGCTGGCCAGTGTCGTCACTGTGCCGCTGGTGCCAAGCAGGCGGATATCATCCTTCTTTGACGCCGCGCTAATCCGCTCCGCAAACGGGGCAAAGCTTTCAGATACAAGCTCGCGCATTTTCGCGTAGCGTGCGAGGCGAGCCTCGCGTCCGCCTTCGCCCTCGTTGGACCCGCTTTGATTGACGGTATCGGTGAGCGAGACGACGCCCCACGGCACACTTTGCCAATCAATGATGCGCGGGATTTTGCCACCCGGCTCCAGCAGGACGAGCTCGGTTGAACCTCCGCCAATGTCAAAGATGACAGCAGGGCCGTGGCCTTGCTCTAGCAAGATGTGGCAGCCCAAAACCGCAAGGCGCGCCTCTTCTTCGGCGCTGATGATGTCGAGCACGATGCCAGTCTCGCGGCGCACGCGTTCGATAAATTCCTCTCCATTGGCGGCTCTGCGACAGGCTTCTGTTGCAACTGACCGTGCCAGCCGGACATTGCGGCGGCGCAATTTGTCAGCGCAAATCGCCAGCGCGCCGACAGCGCGGTCCATCGCATCATCGGAAAGCTTGCCGCTGTTAGCCAAATCTTCGCCCAGCTTCACGACGCGGCTAAACGCGTCGATTACGGTGAAGTCTTTGCCGGACGGGCGTGCGATCAATAAGCGGCAATTGTTGGTGCCAAGGTCTAGCGCAGCATAAGCTTCGCCGCGGCGGAACGGGGCGTTTGGTTTGCTCGGATTGGAAGGCCGGCTGGGTCTGCTATCACCGCGCGAGCGATTTGTTCCGCGCGCATCACTACCAGTTTCGCCGCGCGCATTACTGCTGCGCTTCTGGCTGGCTCTTTGGCCGCGCTGGTTGGGGCGTTTGTAGCGAAAATCGGCTACCTTGCCGGACTTGCCGCCCCGTTTTTTACCAGCTCTTTTCTTTTCGTCCGGCGGAAGCGGATCCGCCATAAAAAATTCTTTCTACTCACTGACGAGTAAGAATATCGCCAGCACCTGATCAGAAAGTAACCCAAGGGCGCCGCAAGAGCAAGAATGCATACCGGCGTCACTGGCCTTGACCAAGGCGCAGGCCAAACCTAACAGGCGCGTCTCGCGCGCGAAGGCTCTAGCGATTCCAGCAGTCTCAACGCCAAAATGCCCCGTCGTCTAATGGTAAGACTACGGACTCTGACTCCGTCAATTGAGGTTCGAATCCTCACGGGGCATCCATTCTCCACCTATCCCTGCTTGCTCGCGCTTCGCCGCGCGCCTAGAGAATCTCTCATATGACTGAAAAAGACCTAACTGATCGCAAGTTCTATCCCGCCAACGAAGAAAGCCGTTTTGCTGATGAGGCCCCACAGGGCACCCCGCAAACGGACCATCCCGCCTATAAACTGGCGTTTCGTGATGACGAATTTCTGCTCCGCGATGAGCTGCGCCCGGTTCGCTTTCAATTGGAGCTGCTGAAGCCAGAAATGCTGCTGGATGAGGCGCGCGTCGGATCGACCATGGTGATGTATGGATCAGCGCGTATCCCTTCACCCGATGAGGCGCAGGCGAAGATCGACGCGGCCAAGGATGGCGATGAATTCGAACAAAAGGTCGCACAGCGCCTTGCCGACAAAGCCAAATATTATGCCGAAGCGCACAAGCTGGCGAAGATGGTCACGGAAAAAGGGATCATCGAAGAGGGTAAGCGCCAGTTTGTTGTATGCTCGGGTGGTGGGCCATCAATTATGGAAGCCGCCAATCGCGGAGCAAGCGATGCGGGCGGCGAGTCCATCGGGCTCAATATTGTCCTGCCGCATGAACAGGCACCCAACCCCTATGTGACGCCATATTTGTCGCTGAACTTCCACTACTTTGCGCTGCGCAAGATGCATTTCCTGCTGCGCGCGCGGGCTGTGGCGGTGTTCCCAGGTGGTTTTGGCACATTCGATGAATTCTTTGAGCTGCTCACGCTCATTCAGACAGGCAAGATGAAGCCTGTTCCGATCCTGCTCTTCGGCAAGGATTTCTGGACCCGTGTCGTCGATTTCGAAGCCATTGCCGAAGAGGGCACGATTTCGAAAAAAGACCTTGAGCTGTTCCGCTGGTGCGAAAGCGCAGAGGATGCTTGGGCGCATATCGCTGAATTCTACGAGTTGGATGCGTAAGCCCATGAGGGCTTAGCTCCGCGCTTCCAAATCGTCGCGCTGCGCCTTTGCACGTGGCAGCCCCACCTTAGTGGCGAGCCCGGCGCGCTCTAACATGGCGATGACCCACCAACCTGGGTCAGACTGCCCTTCATCCAAACCGATGCGTGCGCTTTCGGGGAAGGCGTGGTGATTGTTGTGCCAACACTCGCCATAGGTGATGAGGCCGAGGCCGGGCAGATTTGCAGCCTGAATGCCGGCGCCTTTGACCCGCCACTTACCCGGGTTGGCGCGGTCCTCCGGTCGGTGGCAGAAATAGGTGATCGTCCAATGCCCCGCCGTGCTCACGAAGACGCGCGCGCAGATACCCCAAAGAACAAATGGCCAGCCGCCCCACGCGAACAGAGCCAAGGCTAGTGGCAATTGCTGCCAGCGCCATGTCGTATCGAGGAAGCGGTAGAACGGATCCTGCGCCAGCTCTGGTTCGAGTGTGACCTTTGGCGGTGAGACAAATTCAAACCGGTAAAACAGATTCCATGTCAGATCGCGCAAGAAACCGCGGCGATGGGCGAAAAAGTAATGGCATTCAGGTTCGCGCTGCGCCCAGTCACGCGTGTCATGGATGCGAATAATGCCTGAGGGGCCGGAAACGCCCACAATTGTGCCGATATAGATCAGCGTACGGGCCAGCCAAATAGGCACCTTGAACGTGCGGTGGATCATCATGCGGTGCATGCCCACGCTGTGACCGATCAGCAGCGTGGCGTAAGTCAGGATAAGGAACAGCAGCACGCTTTCCCAAGTCGCGATGGCCACCGCGAATAGGGTTCCGAGCAGCATGGCTCCATTCCAAAGAGCTTTTGGCCAATCCAGCACGACACAGCCCGCACAAGGGTCAGCCTCACGGCCATCGACCCTAATGACGGGCTCCATCATAACTTGCGCACCGCATAATGGCCCAGCGGGCCGTTGCCTTCGCCAAAGCCGGGGGCTTCCTCAATAGCGCGCAGCACAAAATTGCGACCCAATCTAACCGCGTGCTCAAGGTGCTGCCCATGACCAAGCAAGGTCGCAATGGCGCTAGAGAGTGTGCAGCCGGTGCCATGTGTGTGCTGTGTATTGATCCGGGCGTGGTCGAACTGAACCGCGCGCCCGCCCGGCTGGATCAGCACATCGACTATGCGGCTGTCATCTGTGTGGCCACCTTTGGCAAGAATGGCGCAGCCTGTTTCTTTGCTCAAACCCTCCGCTGCCACAATCATCTCTCGATTGGTCTTGGGCTCGCTGTCGGTAAGGTGGCTTAGCTCGGGCAGATTGGGCGTGATCAAGAAGGCGAGTGGGAAGAGCTTCTCGCGCATCGCCGACAAAGCATCGGGCGCGATCAGGACAGACCCACTGGTCGAAACCATGACCGGGTCGAGCACAACCGGCACATCCACATCCTCGATCGCGTCAGCGACCGCCGTGATGATCTCGACATCATGGAGCATACCGATTTTGATCGCATCAATGCCGATGTCATCCACGCAAGAATTGATCTGTTTATAGACGACATCGCCAGACATCGGCGCGATGGCCTGCACGCCAACGCTGTTTTGCGCCGTGATGGTGGTAACCGCGCTCATCGCATAACCACCCAGCATTGTGATCGTTTTAATGTCTGCCTGAATGCCAGCGCCGCCTGAGGAATCAGAGCCTGCTATACTCAGCACACGCGGCGGGGCTTTGGTCGGCTCGCCCGTCATCCTTTGAACTTCCGTTCGGTGCTCGGTGGGTATTTGATATGAAGCTTGGCAGCGCGCGTGGGTCGGTCCATCAATTCACCGCCGCAATTGGGGCATTGATCATCGAGCGCCTCAGCGCATTCGGCGCAAAATGTGCACTCAAAACTGCAGATGAATGCACCGGGCGCCTCTGCTGGCAAATCAGAGCCGCAGCGTTCGCAATCAGGGCGCATTTTGAGCATCAGATCCGTTCCTAAGCTGCCGCGCGAACCGCGTCGCAAATGCGGTCTACAACATTTTCGACCTGAGCGGGATCGTCACCTTCGGCCATAACGCGGATCACAGGCTCGGTGCCAGAGGGGCGGATGACAAGGCGGCCATTGCCTTCCAGCTCGCTTTCCGCGGCGCAGATGGCCGTTTTTACGGCTTCGTTTTCAAGCGGTGCGCCGCCTTCATAGCGGACATTCTTGAGCAGCTGCGGGACGGGATCGAACAGATGCATGATCTCGCTCGCAGGTTTATCCTCGCGCACCAAACTGGTGAGCACGCGCAGTGCGGCGACCGTTCCATCGCCAGTGGTTCCGTGGTCGGACAGGATCATGTGACCCGATTGCTCGCCGCCCACATTAAATCCGCCTTCTTTCATGCGTTCGAGCACATAGCGGTCGCCGACTTTGGTGCGCTCGAGCGTCAGCCCAAGACTTGCTAGATACCGCTCAAGCCCCAGGTTCGACATGACAGTCGCCACCACACCGCCACCCGTCAGCGCGCCTTTTTGGTGCATACGCGTCGCGATCAGAGCCATGATCTGGTCGCCATCGACCTTTTTACCCTTTTCATCGACGACGATCAGCCGGTCAGCATCTCCATCAAGCGCAATGCCGATATCCGCGCCTTCTTCTACAACTTTAGCCTGCAAGGCTTCGATGGCAGTCGAACCGACGCCGTCATTGATATTGGTTCCATCCGGAGAGACCCCCAGCGTAATGATCTCTGCACCTAGTTCCCAAATGGCGGAGGGCGCGACTTGATAAGCAGCGCCATGTGCGCAATCGACCACGACTTTCAGACCATCAAAGCGCACTTCGCTGGCGACCGATTGCTTGACGGCGTGGATGTAGCGCCCGCGTGCATCCTCGATCCGGCGAGCGCGACCAATACCCTCTGGCATGGCGAGCTGGGGCTCAACGTCCAATAAAGCTTCGATTTCAGCTTCGGCTTCGTCTGACAATTTGTAGCCATCGGGGCCAAACAGCTTGATCCCATTGTCGGGAAACAAGTTGTGGCTGGCGGAAATCATTACGCCCAAATCAGCGCGCATTTCACGGGTGAGCAGCGCGATGGCAGGGGTTGGGAGGGGGCCGGTCATGATCACATCCATGCCCACGCTGGTAAATCCTGCAACCAGCGCGCTTTCCATCATATAGCCAGACAGACGCGTGTCTTTGCCGATCACCACCCGATGCCGGTGGCCGCCGCGCACAAAGTAATTGCCCGCAGCTTGGCCTACCCGCATCGCGGTTTCCGCTGTCATGACGCCGGCATTGGTACGGCCTCTGATCCCGTCTGTGCCAAAGAACTTGCGTGCCATTTGTGATTGAACCCCTGATTAAACTTGCGCTCAAGATTGTTGGTCAGTGCTATTTGTCATGAGCCTTTGGCGCGGTTATCGCGCAAAGGGAAGAGCGATGGAACGCTCAGGGGATCGAATTTTTGACCATGACCAAAGATGTTACATCTGAGCGCGAGGCTCCGATCAAAGGCGGATATGAGCTGGTAACAATCAGACTGCCTGTCATTGCGACCTTTGCTGCGCTTATCATTGGGCTTGGGCTGGGCGTTGCGCTTTCTTCCACATCGCTGCCTGAATGGTTGCTCAGCGCGGTATCGGTCATCGGCACGTTGTGGCTGCGCGGACTGCAAATGACGATCATTCCACTGGTCGCAGCGTTGTTGGTGCTGGGCCTGTCTCAAATGGTTCAAGCGGCCAGTGCGGGCAAGGCAGCGCGGCGGTTTCTTATGCTCGTGATCGGCGTGTCAGTGACGGGCGGGCTGTTCACTGCTTTCACGATGCCGTGGGTGTTAGAGGCGTTTGCAATCCCGACAGACGCTGCTTTTTTTATCGCTGATGGCGCGCAAGAGGGACAGGAAATCCCCGATGTATTTGAGTTTCTAAAGTCGCTGGTCGCGCCAAATGTCGTAGCAGCAGCGGCCGATACTGCGATGTTGCCGCTCACCATATTCTTTGCGCTGTTTGCGATTGCAATCACCCGGTTGCCATCGGAGCAGGGACAAACGTTGCTTGGTTTCTTCCACGCGCTTGCCAATGCGATGCTTTACATCATTGGTTGGGTGCTGTGGATCGCGCCTGTCGGTGTGGCGGCGCTTGCTTTTGGAGTGGGGCTGAAAAGTGGGGGCGGGGCCTTTGCGGTGTTGCTGCACTATATACTGATCGTCTCAGCCATGGGCGGCTTCATTTTGGTGTTGGCTTATGTGCTGGCAGCAGTGCTGGGGCGGCAGAACCCGATCACTTTCGCAAAAGCTGTTTTGCCCGCCCAAGCGGTTGCGGTTTCAACCCAAAGCTCACTCGCCAGCCTGCCCGCCATGCTCGACAGTTCGTCGAGGTTGGGGCTGCGCTCCACCACGTCTGAATTTGTCCTACCGCTTGCTGTGGCGATTTTTCGGGCGACTTCTGTGGCGATGAATTTGGCAGTCGCGCTTTATGTGGCGGAGCTGTCGGGGATCACTGTGCCGTTCACACTGATTATGCTGGGGATCGCGGTGGCGCTGATCATCTCAATCGGGTCGGTCAGCCTGCCCGGTTCGATTAGCTTCGTCGTTTCAATTGGCCCGATTGCGCTCGCTATGGGTGTGCCGATTGAGCCGCTGGTTCTGCTGGTCGCGGTCGAGATGCTACCCGATATCATGCGCACCCTCGCTAATGTCACAATGAATGTGGCTGTGGTGAGCGCGGTGGATCGCGGTCAGGATTAAAGGTTAGACCTGTCCGGTTAGGCGTGCAGCCGGTCCAGCCTGTTCATCTTCATGCCCACGTTCTAGCGCGCTTGATGGGAATAACGGCTCTCCAAAGACAAATCCGACCAGATTGGGCCTTCCTATATGGTCGAACAAAGCCGTCAGCGTTAGCAAAATCGGCACTGACAAAAGCGCGCCGGGCACGCCCCATATCCATGTGAAATAGGACAGGGCGATCAGGATCATAACCGGGCTCATCGTGAACCGAGCGCCTAGGATCGATGGGGTGACAACATTCGCCTCAATGGTGTGCAGAGCAATGTAGGCGGTCGCCGGGATCAGCCCCAGCCAAACCGTTTCCGCCGTGCCGATCCCAAACAAAGCCAGCAATGCGGTCATCGCCAAGGGTCCGACATAGGGAATGAAATTCAAAATGGCGGCAAGTCCGCCCCACATGATTGGTGCATCTACACCCAGCGCCCATGCGCCCAGCGCGACGATTACACCGACGCCCACATTAATCATGCCCACCGTAGTGATGTAAGCAGCAACCCGGTCCTGCACTTCGCGCATGACCCGCGCAGCTTTTACCGAAGAACCAAAGCTTGCCCGGTCGAACAGCAGATGTCGCCGCATTCTGACGCGGGCTTCGATCATGAAGAATGCCATCAGGAACATGATCAACACCTCGAGCACGATGCTGGGAGTCGCAAAGGCTATCTCTTCCAGCACGCTGGGTGTGGCCAGGACAACTTCGCGTGTGCGTGTGTCGCCCATGATTTTGGCAATTTCCTCGTTCGCCACCGCCAACCAAGCAAACTCATCGCGCAGTTCTGCAAATCGCTCGCCCACCTGATCGACGATGGCAGGCAGGGAATCGAATAAAGCGAGTGCCGGTTGGAGGATCAGCGCGAGCGCTGCGAATAAAATACCGAGAAAGACCGTCAGTGCGCCAAGTGAGGCTGCGACATTGGGCAAACCCACTTTCGCCAATCGATCTGCAAGCGGTGAAAGCAGAATTGTCAGCAATAGAGCTGTGACGAGGGGCAAGAAGACCACTGATCCAATCGACAGGACAAACGGTAACGCCAAAAAGACGCCCAAACCTATCAGGAGCACGAGGGCCGACATCAGCCGCAACTCCTGCTCTGCCATCGCCATTCGGCGCTGGTTGCGGGTAGGGGGGAGCTCTCCCCTCGGCTGATTTTCAGGCGTTTGGCTGTTCATTGGCCCATCTCATTGATGTGTCGGGGCCTTATTGCAGGGCGAAGGCGGCTCGCCAAGTGATGTGCGAAGTCAGCGCCAGCTGTTCAAGACTTGCCGCCAGTCAATCCGCCGCCCGCTGCCACATCATCCAATTCCTCCAGGATGGCACGGTGTGCGGTTGCGTCGTCGATGGAGCGTTGGGGAATATTGCCTTCTGCCAGCATCGAATTGAGCGTGGCGCGCGCGCGACCCACCCGGCTTTTGATCGTACCGACCGCGCATCCGCAAATCTCGGCCGCTTCCTCATAGGAAAACCCGCCTGCCCCAACGAGCAGCAGCGCTTCGCGCCGTTCGGGCGGAAGTGTGAGTAAAGCGCGGTGCATGTCGGACAGGTGGATTGGTTCTTCCTGACCGGCGGGCGCTGTCAAAATGCGTTCAGCCACGCCTTCGTCATATTCCCCGCGAAAACGGTTGCGGCGCATGTCGGTGAGATAGGCATTGCGCAAAATGACGAAGGTCCATGCGCGCATCGAAGTGCCCGGTTCAAACCGGTCCTGCGCAGCCCATGCCTTGAGCATGGTCTCCTGCACCAGGTCGTCTGCCATGTCTGGCCGCCCACAAAGACCGCGCGCAAATGCACGCAGATGCGGGACAACCTCAGTCAGCTCACGCTTAAAGTCGGCTTTCTGGGCGGGGGTACGCTGAGGCGTTTCCTTGACCTCGCTCACGAACTCGCCCCGCGGTCTTGATCGCTCTCGTCAAACTGCGCGAGCAGATCCTTGAACGCATCGGGAAGTGGTTCATCGACCACTTCGTCATATAAGCGCTTAAGACCATCGGCCCATGCGGGCGCGTCTTCGCCACCCTCTGCGTTTTTCCCTTTACCAGGGGATTGAGACTTATTGTTGGTCGCCATGGTCCGACCGGCTCCTTTTCCCGCAATGCATCATCACGAGGTGAAATTCGGGGTGTTGCAACAACGCATACTCTGCTTGTTGTAAAGCTTGCAATGGGAACGAAGGGCGTCGTCTTTGGTTCCGTTCCCAAATGCTTGCCGTGGAGCTATGCCAGCGGTTAGATGTGTTTTACGCAAACTGGGAAAATGCCGGAACTTCATGAGCGCAACCTCAAGCCCGTCTGATAGTGCCGTATCACGCGGGCGTGCGCACACTTGGTTGCTTAAGTATCCGCGGGCCTTGCCAGCCGCTGTTTTCCTCGCCATCGCCGCAATTACTGCTCTCAGCGCCTTTGTTATAGAGAGCAACGCAAAAGAGCGGGGGCGCGCTGAAATCCGTGGATATGGGCAGGCCGTTGCGACATCGTTAGAGCGGCGCGGCAATGGCTTTTCATCCTATTTGCGCGCAGGTGCCGCGTTATTTGCGACTTTAGACGATGTGGGTCCGCCGACCTTTCGACAGTTTGTTGCCGAGTTGCGGCTGGACCAAAACTATCGCGCTGCAGAAGGTATTGGATGGGCCGAAGTTGTCCCGCCCGATGAGGTTTCCGCATTCCTGACGCGAACTCGCATTAGCCAACCTGATTTTCCAGAGATTGCGGCAAATCCATTGCCCAACCAAGGTGCGCTTGCCCCGGTTACCTACTTCTCGCTCGATACTACCCGCAATCGCCGGGTCCTAGGCCTTGATCTGTATTCAGATTCTGTTCGTGCGGCTGCGATGGGGGAGGCTGAACAGACAGTTATTCCGACTGCGTCAGGACGTATTATCCTGACCCAAGAGGGTAACGGCGATGCACCTGGCTTTATGATCTTTATGCCCGTGTACAAGCCTGTGCCAGGCTCACCGACGTTAGAGCGCGAACTTGCAGGGTTTCTCTTCAGCTCGTTCAATGCGCGCCGGTTCCTCGATGCAGCGATTGAACGCGCACCTGCGGAGATCGTTGGCCTGCGTCTATACGATGGTGATGCGAGCGATGAGACGCTGCTTGCCTCCCGTTATGAGGGAGATGCTGGCTCGGTTCGCGCGGAGCAAGCGGTCCGCATTGCAAACCGTGATCTGCTGCTGGTGATTGACGCCGAAATTGATCACGGCCTTGCTCCATTGTCGATGATAACGCTGGTTTTCGGGATCGCGCTTGCCAGCATCTTGATGTTGGTAATGCGGCTTCTTGCAAACCAAGCGCAGGAGGACAGTGATCGGGTTGTCTTTCTTGAGCAGCAAAACTCCATCCGAGATTCGTTGACGCGGGAACTCAATCACCGGGTGAAGAACACACTCGCTAACGTGCTCTCAATGCTCGCGCTGACGCGTCATCGCGCACATGGGCTGGATGAGTTTGCGGATAGTCTTGAGGGGCGTATCAGAGCGCTTTCAGCAACGCATGATCTGCTAACGGGCACTGATTGGGGAACGACCCCAATTGAAGCTGTCGTTCGGGCTGAGATGCAGCACTTTGTCGACGCGAATACGCAAAATTTGGAGGTCGAAGGGCCAGCTCTCGAACTTGCGCCCAATGACGCCCTCTCATTTGGTCTCGCGATCCATGAGCTGGGCACCAACGCAGCCAAATTCGGCGCACTCAGCGTTGCTGGTGGCAAGGTAAGCGTCACATGGACTTTGGTTTCGACCAACATAGCCAAAGTCGTTTGGACCGAGAGTGGTGGGCCCAAGGTTTCCACCGACTTCGAACGCGGATTTGGCCTTCAATTAGTCGAAAAGATCACGGCACATGAGCTTAAGCACGAGGTTGAAATGGAGTTTCACCCCGACGGAGTGCGATGCAGCTTTGGTGTTGCGGTGCGGCAGCGCGGTGAATTTCAGGTGCGCTCAAAAGCGACCTAGCTTAGTCTAATGGACGGCTCGAACCAAAGAATAGCGCCTGGCTGATCGCAGCCTGCACGGTCTGCTCCTGAAACGGTTTGGTGACGAGATATGTTGGTTCTGGCCGGTCGCCCGTTAGCAATCGCTCAGGATAAGCAGTGATGAAAATCACCGGCACACTATCGATCGCCAGAATATCATCCACTGCATCGAGTCCCGACGATCCATCAGCGAGCTGGATATCCGCAAGCACCAGACCGGGCCGCTTGTTGGCGACAACTTCCAGCGCTTGAGTGCGCGTTGCAGCTGTACCGCAAATGTCGTGGCCGAGGCCCGTCACCAAGTCTTCCAACTGCATCGAGATGAGCGGCTCATCTTCAATAATGAGCACTGATGTTGCTTGTTCACGATCAATTTCAGAAACCGCCTCACGGACGAGCGCTTCGACCTGCGAGGTTTCCAATTCCATGATCTGAGCCGCTTGCGCCGCAGAAAAATCTTCGAGAGTTGTCAGCAGCAGCGCCTGCCGGTTCATCGGCGTCGTTGCCCCCAAACTGTTTTGCGCACCGCTTTCATGTTCGCCAGCCGCATCGCTCTCAGGCGTGGTTTCAAGGTATGCGCTTGCCCAAACTTTGTTGAATGCGTGGTAGAGCGCAATCCGGCCTTGGCTGAGAGATGCTTTGGTTTCCTCATCGGCGAGCGCTGCTTCGAGAGTGGCGCGCACGAACGCGTCTCCGGTGGCTTGTGAGCCCGTAAGGGCGCGAGCATAGCGGCGCAGAAAGGGCAAGTTTGCCGCGACTTGGCTGCTGACTGACATTGTTTTCTCCCGCGAGACGCTAAAATGATTTGCGCCAGATATGAGGGATCTTGCTTGGGAGCAAAGCGCTTATCTGACTGCTTGGCGCAGCCCTAGCCGCATATGGTTTCACTCCGCAAGCACCGAACGAAATGATTGAAAGTAGCGCGGTCATCAAAAAAAGTGATCACCGCCGGGAACGCTTATTTGGCTTGCGCATTATGCTATTATCACCGCCGAGACCCCCCCTCCCGTCCAAGCGGCTGGTGATACGATCCCAAAGGCCTTCACTCGGTTAGAGTGGAGGCCTTTATTCGTTTCATGAGGGGCAAAAGGCCATTGCAGCAAGCTTAGTCGATCGGTTTTTCATAGATCGCGTATTCGCGGTTTATCGTGCTGCCAATCGTGTCCGCGATTGCGACCATGCCCTGATTGTCTTCCAATATCCAACCAATCTCACCGCGCGATGACTGGTAAATGCCAGTTGCATTGTCGCGAATGTAGCTGATCATCATGAAGGCTAATTGGCTGGCCATGCGCGAATTCTGAAATTCCTTCAGCACACCCATCAAAGGCACCCGCATATCTGAGCCGCGCGGTTTCTTGAGCCAACGCAGCGTGTGAAACCATCCGAACGGAAACAGTTTGCCTTCGGTCTTCGCCAAAACGTCATTGATGTCAGGGAAGGTCAGCATAAAGGCGACGGGTCTGCCATCGACCTCCGCGATCATATTGAGGTCTTCATGAATGATCGGTTTGAGCTTCACGCCCGTATGCGCGACCTCTGCCGGTGTGAGTGGTACAAAGCCCCAATTGTCAGACCACGCATCGTTAAGGATGCTAAGGATTGTCGCAGCCTCTGCATCCCAATCGCTTTTGCGTACGGGCCGCACAGTGATGCGGCTGTTGCGTTCACCCGATTTCACGATGCGCTGAACCAGTGGGGGGAATTCTTTCACGATGTCGAGGTCGTAAGTGTAGAGCGTTTTTGCGCGGGTGAAGCCAGCGGCTTCAATCCAATCGGCATAGTGAGCAGGGTGATGCCCCATCATGATAACAGGTGCGTGGTCTTGCCCTTTGACCAGCAGCCCCGGTTCTTCCCAGATCGACATTGAAATCGGACCAACCACACGGGTCATCCCCTCATTGCGCAGCCAGTCTTGTGCGGTTTCTATCAGTTTCGCTGCGACACGTGCGTCAACGGCGTCGAAATATCCAAACATGCCAACGCCGGGTCCGAACCCCTGCTCAGCAGGCATTTCAAGGGCGAGCTCATCAATATGCGCAGAGATGCGCCCCACGGCCCTTCCACCGCGATGCGCGATGAACAATTGCGCGCGGGCATGGCCAAAAAAGGGGTTTTTGTCAGGATTGACCAGTTCCAATTGCTCGGATCGCAATTGCGGTACGAAGTTCTCAACACGGCTTGAAAAGTCGCGTCCAAGGTCAACAAATCGTGCACGCCCCTTCTTGTCGGAAACCTTTTCGATTTCTATTTGCGCATCCATTGCCCGTTAAGCCTTCGTATTGTTCTAAATCAAAGCCACGTGTGTCTTGCCTTGCGATAGTGTGCAAGTCAGTCGATCACACTTATGGGCAGAGCATGTTTGCCTGCTGCACCACCAATAGGGTAAAGGGCGCTTCTGAGTTCGAAACACCAATGACTATGCATCAACCGATTAACAATCCTGCAGGCGCTCCAGCCAAACGTGCCACGCGCGCCGACTTTCAGACGGCGGACGACAAGGACATGTTGCGTCTAGCGCGTGAGCTGACCAAGGATTTGGGTGAGGCAAAGGGCGGTATTTACTGGCCTGATATGCTGATCTCGACCGGGATCGGCTATGCTGGCATTGCGACTGCAATTCTGAGCGGCAATGTGATTGTTTCGATTCTCGCAGGCTTCATTGCATCGCTTGCGCTCTATCGGTCGCTGATGTTCATTCACGAACTCACACATATTCACAAAAGCGCATTGCCGGGCTTTCGCCTTGGCTGGAATATGATCGTCGGCATTCCCTTGCTCACGCCAAGCTTCATGTATGAAGGCGTGCATGTGATCCATCATAAGCGGACACAATATGGCACGATTGAGGATCCGGAATATCTCCCGCTCGCATTGATGAAGCCGTGGAGCCTGCCGCTGTTTGTGATCGTCGCACTGCTCGCGCCTATCGCGCTCATTTTCCGTTTCGCAGTTCTGGTGCCATTGGGCGCTTTGTTTCCAGCCATCCGCACGCTGACATGGGAGCGGTTTTCGTCGCTTTCCATCAACCCCGACTTCCGCCGCAAGCCACCCAAAGGTGACTTCGCAAAACAGGTGATGTGGCAGGAAGCAGGAGCCAGTATCTGGGCAATAGCGTTGATCGCGAGCACTTTTGTGATCGGCTGGCAGCCTTTGGCGATCGCGCTGGCGATTGTTTCTTTCACCGCGTTACTCAATCAACTGCGCACGCTGGTCGCGCATCTGTGGGAGAATGAGGGTGAGCCTATGACGGTGACCGCGCAATTTCTCGACAGCGTCAATGTTCCGCCTCCCGGTTTCGCCGCAGAGGTGTGGGCTCCGGTTGGGCTGCGCTACCATGCGCTGCACCACCTGATGCCTTCCATGCCGTATCACGACCTTCCCGAAGCCCATCGCCGTCTGGCGAGTGAGCTTGGTTCTGGATCAACTTATGAAGGGGCAAACCACCCCGGCATGTTCACCCTGGTAGGCCGAATTGCGCGCAGCACTATGATGCGCGGGTGATTGCGACGGCCTTAATTCGGGTCAGCTGGCAAAAGCTTCGAATTTTCAAGATCAATGGGCGGCGCATTGGAATTGTCGCCTCGCTCCATGGTGCTTGCCTCACCGGTCGCATCGGGATCATCTGAACCGATCGCATCGCCGCTATCGCTATCCATTTCGCTTTCAACGCTCACTTCGTCGAGTGGAATGGCTTCGGTGATATCAGGCGTTTCCTCAGGCTCACTGTTGCAGCCGACCACTAGAATGCTGAAGGCTGCAGATGTGATGAAAGCGATGCGGTTCATAGCGACCATTCTCCTTTCGAGGATGGTGCATCCTACGCATAATCCTCAATCGAGGAAATGGATCATTGCACATCGTCTCTCAATGGGAAGGCCATGGTCCGCCTCCAAAGCAAGTTCGCCCGCTAACCTTGGATGCGCATCCAGCGCGGTAACTTCTTCAAACCCCAGCTTTGCATAAAACGGCCCATTCCATGGGACGTCGCGAAAAGTGGTGAGGGTAACAGCGCGAAAGCCGGAATTGCGCGCATCCACCATGCAAGCACGCATTAGGCCTGCACCAATACCGTGCCCCTGAAAGCTGGGATGAACGTCCACCTCCCAGATATGCAGCTCTCGCGAGAACGGTTCGTTGACGAGGAACCCTGCGGGTGTCTCTCCAACATGAGCCATCAAGCAGTGCCCTTTGCGGATATAGCGTTGCAGGCGCGGCAAAGGCAGCGTGTTGTTGCCAGCGATCCCTTCTAGGCCCTCGACCTGCGCAAACAGCTGGCCAGCCGCCGCCTCAATCGGGGGCATAAGCTCTGCATCCGCTGGCCGTGCGAGCCGCAAGGACCAGTCCTTGGGAGAGGTCACGTGATTATTCTTCAGTGCGGATGAGGACCGTCTCACCCACAAGCAGGAACAGGAAGAATGGCGCCCATGCTGCAAGGAAAGGCGGATACCCGCCAAAGCTGCCCATGGCGAGCGCGGCATTGTCGACGACGAAATACGCAAAGCCCAAGGCCATGCCGATCACAGCGCGCACAAACAATTGGCCAGAGCGCGCCAGGCCGAAAGCGGCGATTGACCCCAAGAGCGGCATCAGAAATGCGGCAAGCGGGCCAGAGATACGATGCCACCACTTGGCGCGCATTTCTGTGGTGCGCCTGCCAACGGCGTCTAGCGCGCTGATTGTCCCAGCGAGCTCCCAAAAGCTTTGCCCATCCACATCGATCGACTGTAGATCGATTTGAGTGGGTGTGAGACCTTCTCCGACGGTCACCGTCTCAAGCTCTTCAATCTCCGCGCTTCCAACCAGAAAGCGCCGAGGGTTCTCCAACTGCCAACCGGGGGCAGCATATGTGGCGCGCGAGGCACGGATTTGCTCTGTCACAATCCCGCCTGGCCCGCGCTCATCCCAGGTCACGTTGGTGAGCACAATTGCGTCACCCGCGCCGGACAGCGACGCGGCGCTGAGAATATCCTCACCATCGGTCAGGTAGACATTGGCGCGCACGCCGGAATCCTCGGGCACGGTGCCATACTCCGCTGCGTCCCATGCCTTGAGCGTAGAATTGGCCCGCGTCGTGATCCGCTCGTTAAACATGAACATGCATAGCGCGAGCACACCAGCAGTCAGCAGCAGAGGTGAAAGCACTTGGTGCGCTGACAACCCCGCCGCTTTCATCGCGACGACTTCGCTGTTCTGATTGAGCGTTACTAGCGTGATCAGTGTTGCGAGCAGCACGGAGTAGGGCACAAACTGTGTAATCAATTGCGGTACGCGAAGGCTCGCATAACGCAGGATTTCCGCTTGCCCGTTGCCTTCGGGTTCAAGGATTTTGCCTGTATTGCCCAGCAGGTCGAGCGCCAAGAGCACAACCACGAGCATTATCAGCACAGCCAGAATGCGCAGGATGAATGTCTTGGCAAGGTACAGCGTCAACGTGCGCGAAGGGAAGAAGTCGAGTTGCATCGTGTGTCTTCGCGCCGCCTATTCCGCAGGAGCCACTTGGGTTTCGGGATCAGTCACCAGCGATGGTGCCTGCCGCCGAGCGAATAGCTTTCCAATGCGTTTGGAGAGTTTCGCAAAGACCGTTTCCAGTGCGCCCAACGCCTGTCCGCCCGGCACGTGCGCGGTGCGGTAATACATCCATAATATCAGCGCAGCGAAGACCACGAACGGCCCCCATAGCGCGACGATCGGATCTATCCGGCCCAGCGTCGCGATGTCCTCTCCATATTGGTTTATCTTGTGATACGAAACCACGAGGATGATCGAGACAAAAACGCCCAGCGCGCTCGTTGATCGTTTAGGCGGTATCGCCAGTGCTACGGCCAATAGCGGCATCAAAAGCATCATCACCACTTCGACCAGGCGGTAATTGAAGGTTGCTTGACTGGCATCACGCTCCGCCTTGGTCGTGTTCTGGTCGGCCCAGCCTATCCTCAGCAATTCGGGCAATATGTACTCCCGGCTCGCATCTCCGCGGGCGCGGAATTCCTCAATAGCAGGCAAGTCAATCGGCAGGTCATGTCGGCTGAAGGAAAGGACGCGCGGCGTGGCGCTACCAGTGTCCTGAATGATGGTGCCCTCGGTCAAGCGCAAGATGATGGTGTCGGGATCATCGGTCGTCGCCATAAAGGACCCTTCGCGCGCGCTGATCGTCAAGACTTGATCGCGATCATTGGCGACGCGGGCGTAAATACCAACCAGTCGCTGCCCTTCATCCTCGCTCTCTTCAATGCGCAAGGCCATTCTGTCAGCCAAAGTGGTGAATTCGCCCACCTTGATTGAGGCACCCAGCGCGCCAGAGCGCAGGTCATATTCCATCTGCTCGTAATAATATCGGCTGATTGGCTGGATGTAGAAGACCAACGCTACATTGACCGCGACCAGCACCAGCGTGATCGCATAAGGCACACGCAGCAGCCGCCAATAAGACAGGCCAACCGCGCGCATCGTATCAAGCTCACTTGATGTCGCCAGTTTACGAAATGCGAGCAAAATGCCGAGCAACAACCCGAGCGGAATGGCGAGGCTCGCATATTCCGGAATCAGCGCGGCCAGCATCTGAAAAACAACGCCGATCGGTCCGCCTTCAACAGCAACGAAGTCGAACAGGCGGAGCATTTTTTCTAGCAGCAAAAGCGATGCGGCCAGCGCAAACACGCCCAGCATCGGCACAATCACAAGCCGAAAAATGTAACGGTCAACGCTGGGAAGGAAATTGAACACGGGGTTGAGACGGTCCGTTTGCAGGTGCGAGTTGGCGGTACGAATTTGGCTCTAGCGCGGTTTGCGCGCTGCGTCATGCCCTCAAACGCGAGCCCTTGTGCACGTTCTCACCAGAACCGGCTGCCGGGGACGCCCTTAAATGGGCCGGCTTCGTATTGGCTGATCCAGCCGCCATAGAATTGACCGGGTTGCGGAATGATCGCTTCGCCATCGACAAGGCATTGGTCGAGTGGGTCAGGATAGAAGGCGAGAAAGTCGCGGATGCCCGCAAATCCAGACGTTGGTTCGGTGTAGCACCACGCGCCAGCATCAATCCGCTCATCGCCAATTTCAATGTCAAAATAGCTCGCCTGACCTTTCCATTCACACAGTGTCCGCCTTGGGTTGCGGGTCAGATACTCCATCGCAACATCGTTTGGCGGGATGTAATAGGTGGGCGGGTGGCTGGTTTCGAGTGTGCGCCACGCATTGCGACTATCGACCAGTTCCACGCCGCGATGGATGATCTTAATGCGGCGATCAGTGCGTTCGCAAATGGCAGGGCGTGGATAGTCCCACACACTTTCCTGTCGGGAAGAGCGGGATCAGGCTCTGGATGATGGGGAAGGCGGCTCACGCCTGATAGCTCTCAAGCTTTCTCAAGCGTGCATTGCAGCGGGTGCTGATTTTGGCGGGCAAAATCCATTACCTGGTTCACTTTGGTTTCAGCAACTTCGTATGGGAAGATACCGCAAACCCCGACACCCTTTTGATGAACATGCAGCATTACGCGGGTCGCCTGTTCCAGATCCATGCTAAAGAAGCGCTTCAGCACCATCACCACGAATTCCATCGGGGTGTAGTCATCATTTAGAAGCAGCACTTTGTATTGGCTCGGCTTCTTTGGCTTCGTCCGGGTCTTGGTCGCAACGCCAACATCGCTATCGCTCCCATCCTTATCCGCATCATCATCGCCACTGCGAATTGGCAGCGCGGCAAGGACAAGCGTCTCGGTCAGTTCAGGATGTGTGTCGTGCATGCAGAACCATTATGGGATTCGTTTGCGACTTCGCAAGGTGTCTCATACCTATGCGCCGTAAACAAAAGCGCAAAGAAAAGGGGCCGGATCAACCACAAAGCGGTCAATCCAGCCCCTCGCGCTTACGCGCCTTTTCATAAACCGGGATTGGGAGAGAGAGGAGAGGCCCGGTTCAGAAAGTAATCTGTTGGCTTAAGCAGCCTTGTTGAAACGCTCAGTTGCAACGCTGACGCGGTTCGAAATTGGAGCAAAAGCTTCGTTGTAGAGCTTTACCCAAGCTTCGGTGCGCTTTGAGCCAAAGCCCACAACAGCGTCGAAGTTACGGCGAGCAAGTTCACCCTGAAGCTGGAAAAGCTCAGTTGGTGACTTAACAGCGACAACCTTCTTGGCGTCTTCGGTAACAGTCTCAACGACGGTCTTGCCGGTTTCGACGTTTTCACGAACGAGTTCCTGTGCACCGTTGAAGAAGATCTTGCCGCTTTCAGTGACAGCTTCGAGGTTGGCTTTGTTGAATTCGCCAGCTTCAGAAGCGAGCTCACCCGCTTTCGAGTAAGCTGTTTTCACGCGGGTTTGAACGTCAGCAGCCATTTCTTTGGCTTGCGCGGTGAAATCGGTCTTTTCTGCAGTTGCCATGATGGTGTCCTTAAGTTTTGAAACTGGGTTGGTAGTGGTCTTAGCAACCTTCTTTGGGGCTGCTTTCTTCGCTGCGACCGGTGCCTTTTTGGCAGTTGGTTTCTTCGCAGCGGCTGATTTGCGTGCCGGAGCTTTCTTGGCTGCGGTCTTGCGTGCAGGTGCCGCTTTCTTAGCTGGCGCCTTCTTAGCGGTGGTCTTGCGCGCCGGGGCTTTCTTTGCAGGAGCGGCGACGGCTTTCTTGACCACTTTCGCGCTTGCAGCAGGCTTAGGCGCATCAGCTTCAACAGCGTCTGCTACTTTTGCCGCGCTTGCGGTTGTGGTCTTCGCAGCGGCTTCGGCATATGCCTTCTCAGCAGCAGCGTCGATCTTTGATGTCTTGGCTTCAGCCATAATGTCCTCGCGTTATGTTGCGATGCACAAAATAGCTATTGCAGCTGCGAAGTCAAGAGTTTTTGTGCACTGCACAAAAATGATCTATCTAATTGATAACAAAGAGAATGTTGGGAATCCGGCAGTTGCAGGCCAACTTTTTTCGTATCTCACCGTGTCTTCACATAGCGTCCCGGAGCGTCTTCAATCGCTGTGTCTCCGCGCCCGCCGGGCTTACGCTTGCCCGTCGCTGGCACCTTAGTGGAAGACTGTTCTTGGAGCCATCCCAGCCAATGTGGCCACCAGCTGCCGGGGTGTTCGTCTGCCCCTTCGATATATTCCTTCAACGAAGCGGCTTTGCTGTCGCCCAGCCAATATTGGTACTTATTGGCGGACGGCGGGTTCACGACCCCCGCAATATGGCCTGATCCCGCCAGCAGAAATTCAAGCGGTCCTGCAAAGTGGTCCGTAAGGCGCCAGACGCTTTCGGCGGGGGCAATATGATCCTCTCTGCCTGCTTGGACAAATGTGGGCGTTTTAACCTGCGTGAGGTCAATCGGTGTGCCATCTGCTTCCAATGCGTCAGGGACGACCAGTTTGTTGTCGCGGTAAAGGTCGCGCAGATAATCATTGTGCCACTTAGAGGGGAGGTTGGTCACATCACCGTTCCAGTGAAGCAGGTCGAAGGCCGGATAGTCTTCGCCCAACAGGTAATTGTTGACGACATAGTTCCAGATCAGGTCCTTGCCGCGCAGTGCGTTGAAGGTCGCGGCGAGATAGCGTCCGTCCAGATAGCCAGTTGGGGAGAGCTTGCTGATCATCTCCAACTGTCCTTCATCAATGAAGTGCTTGAGCTCTCCGCTGCGTTCGAAATCGACCTGGGCCGTAAAGAAGGTCGCACTCTTCACCATGTCTGATTGGTCTCTGCGCGCGAGGATCGCGAGCGTCGCCGCCAAAGTTGTCCCCGCGACGCAATATCCGATGGCGTGAACATTGGGCACCTTTAGCCGGGCGCGGATGTGCTCAATCGCATCAATCTGAGCGCGGATGTAGTCGTCCCATACCACATCGCCCATGCTCTCATCAGCGGACTTCCAACTGACGACAAAGACCGTGAGGCCCTGATCGACCGCCCATTTGATGAAGCTCTTCTTGGGCGTCAGGTCGAGAATGTAGAACCGATTGATCCATGGCGGGAATACGACCAGCGGCACCTCAAACACGTCTTTTGTTGAGGGGCTGTACTGCAACAATTGGAACAGCGGCGTTTCATACACCACCTTGCCAGGCGTCGCCGCGAGGTTTTCTCCCAGCGTAAAGGCGTTCGGGTCAGTATGCGTCAACTGACCGCGTTTTAGGTCAGTGATCAGATGCTGCATTCCGCGCACCAGATTTTGTCCTTTGGTCTCGACCGTGCGTTTCATCACCACAGGATTGGTGAGCAGAAAATTGTCCGGGCTCATCGCTTCGGACAGGGCAGTTACGGCAAATTGCAGTTGCTTTTTCTTCTCACTGTCCAACCCGCCCATATTAGCCGCTGCCTCGCGGAAATATTCTGCCAGCATCAAATAGGTTTGATGAAGCAATGCAAAAGCGGGCTGTTCGCGCCATGCAGGATCAGCAAAGCGCCGGTCTTTTCGAGGTAGAGTATCCGCGTCCTGCGGCGGTACGCCTTCGTCCGATCCCAGGTTGCTGACATATCCGCTCAGCACGCTCTTCCATAGAGCGAGTTGCTCGCTTGCTAACTTTGTCTGCGCCTCCATCGCGCCTGTCGGCAACTGTTTGGCCATGCTTTGTGAGATCGCCAGCCATTGCGCGGGATCGAGCAGGTTCTTGCCCTTAGTCGTATTCTGGGCTGCAGACTTTGCCTGGTGGCCCACGAATTCGAGCCACATCTGCTGCAATTGCGCGCTGGACTTGGCCCATTCAGCTAGATCGCCGGCGCCCGGCATGTCTGGAATTGCAGAAGAGCTGGTTTGGCCAGTCAATGATCCTGGCACTGCTTGAGCAAACTTGTCTTGGAATGTCTTGCTTTGCTGTTCGAAAAACGCGGTCAAAGGAGCCATGCTTTCGAAAAAGGAGGCGTCACCAGACTTTGGGTCGTCTTTATTGGCCATTTCGCGGGCAATCCCTCTTTACTGTCTTATGAGCACAACAAGATTCGTCATTCACGATGGAATCTAGCGGAAACGGCTTCCCACAGCGACTGTTAATGTCTTACACTGCTTGTTGGTCGCGCTCATTGGGATTGCGACGATCAAGTTCGGGATCTGTAATGGACGATCAATTCTACCGCATGAAGCGGCTGCCGCCTTACGTTATCGCAGAGGTAAATGCGATGCGGCATGCGGCGCGTATTGAGGGTCAGGACATTATTGATCTGGGTATGGGCAATCCTGACCAGCCGCCTCCTCAACATGTGATCGACAAATTGTGCGAGGTCGCATCCAAACCTGATGCGCATGGCTATTCGCAGTCCAAGGGTATTCCAGGACTGCGCAAGGCGCAGGCAAATTATTATGGGCGACGCTTTGGCGTTGATCTTGATCCAGAAACCGAAGTCGTCGTCACAATGGGTTCCAAAGAGGGGCTGGGCAGTCTTGCCAATGCGATCACGGCACCGGGCGATGTGATCCTTGCGCCGAACCCATCATATCCGATCCACACATTCGGTTTTATCATCGCAGGTGCGACGATCAGGTCTGTCCCGACGACGCCGGACGAGGACTATTGGCGCTCTCTCGAAAGCGCGATGAATTTTACCGTGCCGCGCCCCAGCGTTCTTGTGGTGAGTTATCCATCAAACCCGACGGCTGAAACGGTTGACTTGGCCTTTTACGAGCGGCTGGTCGCCTGGGCGAAAGAGAACCGCGTTTGGATCCTTTCCGACCTTGCTTATTCTGAGCTCTATTATGACGGAAACCCGACCCCTTCGATCATACAGGTTAAAGGGGCAAAGGATGTGGCGGTCGAGTTCACCAGTATGAGCAAGACCTATTCAATGGCCGGTTGGCGCATGGGTTTTGCGGTCGGCAACAAAAAACTGATTGCTGCGCTTACGCGCGTCAAATCATACCTTGATTATGGCGCATTCACCCCCATTCAAGCTGCGGCATGTGCAGCATTGAATGGACCTCAGGACATCGTAGAATCCAATCGCGATCTGTATCGCAAGCGCCGCGATGTTATGGTTGAAGCCTTTGGCCGGGCGGGATGGGATATTCCTTCTCCCGCCGCTTCTATGTTTGCATGGGCCCCGTTGCCTCCGGCTCTGGTGGAAATGGGCAGTCTAGAATTCTCGAAGCAACTCTTGACTGAGGCCAAAGTAGCCGTCGCGCCAGGTGTGGGCTATGGTGAGGAAGGTGAAGGCTTTGTTCGCATAGCGATGGTCGAAAATGAGCAAAGACTTCGACAGGCTGCGCGTAACATCAAGCGATACCTATCTTCATTGGGTGTGAATAGTTCGGCAGCTTAGGTAATAATTGTTCGATTAAATAGTTTTATTGTGCAAAATTCGGAGCAAAAGAGCGCGAAGTGCATTAATAGGGGCAACTAAAACAAAAATGGAGGATCCTATGTCTTCCAATACGTCGCGCGCTCTAACTTCAAGACAGCGTGCCGTGATGGAGCGAATTGATCGCCGCGTACCAATTAAAGTGATCGCGCAAGAGCTCGGTGTGTCCGAGACTCGGATCAATCAGCATATCCGCGCCCTAAAAAATATATACGAAGCCGAAAGCTTAGGCGATTTGGTTGAACGTCACCGCATGCAGAACCGTGAAAACGGAACTGAAGATGCGGGTGAAAAAAATGCGTATAATCAAGATTTTAGAGAAGACCTAAAGGGCTTCAGTGAATCTCCATATAGCAAAAAGCAGCTCCCTGAAGGTGCGCTTTTGAGCGAGCAAAGCGATGGAGATGACCCAGGCAGACTCGTGATGAACGATGTCATGCCACTGGTGGATCAGGCGCCCTGGTTGCGCCCTGGTGAACCAAGGGTTGTCCCCCGAGCGCTCGACGGTGAAAACGCTGTCTTGTTCCGGCTCTTAGCGATCTTGGGCATCGCCTTTGGTGTCCTGGCTGCGGTGGTCCTTGCTGTGACGGCTGCGGATACGATCAGCGAAGTTCTGGACGGACGAGCCGCTGTCTCGGTGGATGAAGAACCATGACTTAACCTGACGAGCAGGGCTAAGGGGTCGGAGAATATCCAATGTCAGATCGTATTACTAGCGATGCTCAGAATATCAAAAAACTGGTTCGCGAAGCCGAAGCAATTGCAGACGAGTCGATGATTGCACTTGCTCGCTTGAAGCAAGCAATGCTCTCAGCGCGTCAAAACCCAGATGTAGAAGTCGTCGAAGGCCAGCGCGCTCTCTTGCGCCTGAACCAAGCGGAATCGCAAGCGCTCTCAGTATCTACTAGCTTGCTTCGAGTTCACGATGAACTGAGCTCGATTGCACGGGTGAAAATGGATGGTGTTGGCCCTCACGATACAGAAATCCCCGAAGCGGAGCTTTCGCTAGACGTTGCCCGCACTCGAGAAACAAAAAAGCAACCGGCTAACGCCTGATAGGATTTAGGTTTGATCGAGCTTATCACCTCCAGTGACGCGCGCGAATTTTTGCAACACTTAATGGTTGCAGCTCTTTGCGTATCGGCGGTGATTTGGGGAAGCACGCCAGAACGATTGGTCATCGCAGTATGGGTCGTCGTTTTTGAATTGAGCGTCTTGGCCACCAACTATATTTTTGGTGCCGACTTCAGCTTGTTTTCTATCGATCCGTTCAGTGCCACAAGAGATATAGTTGCGGGGGGCTTGTTGATCGCTATCGCGCTCTACGCCAACCGCAACTACACCTTGTGGATCGCTGCAATGCAAATCCTGGCAGTTTTCGGTCACCTCTCACGAGGGTTGAGCGAATTCATGTCGCCGATTGCTTACATCATCATGATTGAAGTGCCGGGCTGGTTGCAGCTGTTCTTATTGGCGGCTGGCATCACTCGCCACGCACTGCGCAAGCGCAAGTACGGTTCCTATCGGAATTGGCGCATATCAAGAAAGCCTCATGATCAAAGCCGTGGGTCTTCAGGTTCGAGCCTATTTACCTCGGTTCTTGGCGGCAATGCCGGGTCTTGGCGGGATGAACTCAAATGAATGCAATACCCGTTCTCCAGCCACGCCAACGCCGCACATCTGAACAGCACAATTCGGCGATGGTGAATTACCTCCGGGAGATGGTTTTGGGATCGGGCCATCAATCCGAACGATTTCACGCTGTCTATTTTGACGAAGAACATACATTTCTTGGCGATGCGCCCTTGGGTGAGGGGGGCGGGAGCACGCTATCCATCCGAATTCGCGAAGTGTTTGGAAAAGCGCTTGAGCTGGATGCTTACGGTATCTTGCTGGCGCACAACCATCCATCTGGGCACTGCCGACCCAGCGAGCGCGATATACAGGCAACAAAACGCTTACAACAAATTGCAAGAGCACTGGATGTAACGCTGCTCGACCATCTCATCATCACGCATGACGCCGTCTATTCGATGCGCGCAGGGGGCCAAATATGAACTCAATAGCTGCAAGCCACAAATTCCCCGAAGGCGACTCGCTCATCCCGCGTTTCCGCGAAGCCGGGGACGTAACGCTCGATCTGTTTCACAGGGATGGGCGCGTAAATGACAAATGGGTGGGCTTTCACCCACGAGAATTCGAACTGCTTTGGCGGCTTGCCGAAACACCGGGGGAACGCCTGACGCGTAAGCAATTGCTGCTTGATGTTTGGCGGATAGATTTCGAACCGGAGACAAACAGCGTCGCTGTCCATGTTGCGCGCGTGCGCAGCAAGCTTTCGCCCTTTGGACTGTCGGGCATTCTTGCGACGCATCCCGAAGGTGGATATTATCTCAATGCACCCGATGATCCGGGCCAATTCATGCTCGCTCTGAACCGCTAGACGCTGTTCGAGTGGTGTTGTCAGCCATAGCGATCAGGCTGGACATGGGCACACTGATGCGCCACTTTTGCCCCCAAGCAATTGACGTATTTGAGGGATAGCATGCCAAACACTCATCCAATGCCAGCCAATGATCGCATTTCCATCGAGCTGGGCGAAAACGGGGTAGCGCAAGTCCGTTTAACCCGCGGCGACAAGATGAACGCGCTGGACCCCGACATGTTCTCGCGGATCATTGAAGCAGGCCATTTCTTGCACTCACTTGAGGGGCTGCGTGTGGTTGTGCTGTCCGGAGAGGGGCGCGCTTTTTGTGCAGGGCTAGATACATCGAACTTCACCCGCACACCCAGCCCGGATGAGCCCGAATTGACCGAGCGCACCTACGGCAATTCCAACAAATTCCAGCAGGTCGCTATGGTTTGGCGCAAGCTTCCCGTACCGGTGATCGCAGCAGTGCACGGGGTATGCTTTGGAGGCGGCTTACAGATCGCGAGCGGCGCTGATATTCGCATCGTGCATCCCGGCACGCGCATGTCGATTATGGAAATGAAGTGGGGGCTGGTGCCGGACATGGGCGGCTATGCACTATGGCGTGGTCTAGTCCGCGATGATGTGCTGCGCGAACTCGTCTACACAAATCGTGAGTTTTCAGGTGCAGAGGCGCAAGGTTTGGGTCTTGCAACCTATGTCGATGAAGATCCGCTCGCCCGAGCAACCGCCATTGCAGAGGAAATCGCCAACCGCAATCCGCACGCTATTCGCAGCGCTAAGCGTCTACAAGCCGGCATGATCGAGCGTGATACTGATGCAATCCTGCTCGAAGAGAGCATCGAACAGCACGGAATTATGCGCACGAAAAACCAAGTCGAAGCCGTGATGGCAGGTATGCAGAAACGCGCGCCCAAATTCGAAGACGTCTAGCGCCCGAACGCGACGCGCACAGACTACCCAAACACCGCTACGCATTGCAGGCCGTCAAGCACTTGGCGGCCTTCTTTGTCCCACATTCTCAAACGTTCTGACGAATAGCCACTATCAGCGTGCTGGCTGGAATTCTCCGCCAGATACCAACCGTCTTCGGATTGCGTTGCGGGATCGAGCACATTAAATGACCAATTGATCGAGCTGATCGGTCCCATACGCTGCATGATCCGCATGGCGCCTGGTGGCATGACGTCGCCCATCAGCACGAGCTTGCTAACGGGATCAAGCTCATGATCTTCGGTCAACCGAGCCCAGCGCCGGATTTTGGCGCCGTGATCTTCGCCCTTTGACTGGCCATGGCGCACTTCAAAATTGTTTTGGATGAAGCTTGGTCCCTGACCTTTCATGGCCTGGGGTGCATCGAGTGGCGGTCCGGGCCAGTTTTCAGGCGCATCGGCCACGCGCTTTGCATTGGCCTCGCGCTCGGCAGCGAACAACCAGAACGCGGTGAGTGCAACGCCTTTTTCATTGCGGATCTCGCTGCGAACCTGCGTCACGTTGCGCCCCTGGCGTACGATTTCTGCGCTCAGTTCGATCTCTTCTCCAACAGGTGCAACAAAGCCTACCTGAGCGGCGCGCAACGGCGGTAAATCAGGAAAAGCGCGCTGCGCCATGGTGAAGGCCACCAATGCAGATGCGCCGCCGTAAAGAGTGCGACCTTGCATCCAGTCGCTGGCTGAAGCGAGGTGGACAGGACCGGGCGTTCCGGTGATCGGTTCAAGCAAACTTGCGATAGTCATTAACGTCTAATGCCCAAGCGCATCACCAGGGTCCAGACTGACCTAACGGAAGGCAGTAACTGCAAAGTGAGCCACGCAAAGCGAATGCTTCATTGCCTTTCTGCGCGCGAATCGTTAGTGGGCCGCTTCCGCCTCGTTTGAGGTGGCTCGGCCCGATGGCGGAGTGGTGACGCAGCGGATTGCAAATCCGTGTACGCCGGTTCGATTCCGGCTCGGGCCTCCACACCTCACTTGCGCGCTCCATGGATGCGCCAAGTGACGCGCCGCTTTAGCTCAGTTGGTAGAGCACATCATTCGTAATGATGGGGTCACGTGTTCGAGTCACGTAAGCGGCACCATTTGCCTCTTCTTGATCCGATCCGACCTGCTGCTAACGTCGCGTTTGTGAGCGGGGATCAACTATCACCAGAAAGAAAGCGCGTCGCCGTGGCCGGAGCCAGCGGCACGATTGGGCGCGCGGTGGTCAGGGCATTGCTGGAAAGCGGGCATGAGGTCAGCGCTTTTGTCCGATCTGAGCGTGAGCCGATCTTTGAACTGGAAGGCGCACAAGTCTGCTCGATCAATTTGGCTGATCAAGATGCCCTTGCTTCGCAGTTGAGGCAGCGCAAGGTGGAAGCGCTTATCTCCTGCATTGCATCACGCAGCGGCTCACCCAAGGATGCGCTCGCTGTCGACTATGGTCTCAACAGTAACCTCCTTTCGGCCGCGCAAACCGCGGAGGTACAACACTTCATTTTGCTCTCTGCGATTTGCGTTCAGCGCCCAATGCTGGCGTTTCAAAAGGCGAAATTGCGCTTTGAAAAAGAGCTCAAGGCTGCTGACATTTCGCATACGATCGTACACCCAACCGCCTTCTTCAAATCCTTATCCGGACAAGTCGACAATGTGCTGGCGGGCAAGCCGTTCTTTGTATTTGGCAATGGCGAATTGACCCAGTGCAAGCCGATTAGCGATGCTGATCTGGCGCGTTTCATTGCGGATTGTGTGACGGATGTTTCGCGGCGAGATCTGACACTACCAATTGGCGGTCCGGGGCCGGCGATAACTCTGAAACAGCAGGGTCAGATTCTATTCGAAGCCGCTGGGCTGGAACCACGCTTTCGGCACATCCCACCTGCAGTTTTTAGATTTGTTAGCGGCACGCTTTCGCTCGGAGCGGGCGTTTCCGACTGGTGCGCGCAGAAAGCAGAATATGCTCGTATTGCACATTACTATGCGACCCAGAGCATGTTGGTTTTAGACCCGGAAACGGGTGAATATGACGCTGATGCCACCCCGGAATTTGGAGAAGACCGCTTGGTTGATCACTACCGCGCGATAATCGCTGAGCGGCGAGCGGCAGGGAACGCGGCATGAGCGGCGCCAACCTCATTGTCACCTTGGCAAGCTGCGTCTTCTTCATGGCATTGGTTGGCTGGATCAGCTGGCTCAAAACACGCGGAACCGCCGATACCAAGGATGGCTATTTTCTGGCAGGGCGTGGGCTGGGAGCGACTTTCATCGCAGGTTCCTTACTGCTGACAAATCTCTCTGCCGAACAGCTTACAGGGCTCAATGGTTCGGCCTATGGGTACAACCTTTCAAGCATGGGCTGGGAAGTGACGGCGGCGGTTGCAACCATTGCGATGGCGCTTATTTTCCTGCCCAAATACCTGGCCGGAGCCTTCACTACTCTGCCGCAATTTCTGAATGACCGGTTCGACCCGCAAGTGCGGCAATTATCGGTACTCCTCTTCATGCTTGGCTATGGCCTCGTGACAATACCCGGCGTTCTCTATGCGGGATCGCTGGCGGTGAACGCCTTCTTTGACATGTCGAGCCTGACGGGGCTTGCCCAGTTCGAGGCCTTGGTTCTGACCGTCATTCTGATCGGTGCAGTTGGAGCGATCTATGCAGTGTTCGGCGGCCTAAGGGCGGTTGCAGTTTCGGATACTCTGAACGGAGTGGGCTTGCTGATTATCGGCATTCTCGTGCCGGTTCTGGGCCTGATAGCTTTGGGCGAGGGGAGCTTTAGCGCCGGCCTTCAGACGCTGACGAGCGAGCATCCAGAAAAGCTCAACGCCATTGGCGCCAGCACCGATCCCACACCGTTTGGTACGCTGTTTACCGGCATGATCTTTGCGAACCTGTTCTACTGGTGCACCAACCAATATGTGATCCAGAGGACGCTGGGCGCACGGTCGCTGGCGGAGGGGCAGAAGGGGGTTTTGTTTTCGGGCTTCTTCAAGATCATGGTCCCGTTTATGATGATGATCCCCGGCGTGATCGCGTTTCATTTGTATGGGCCGGGCCTCTCACCGATTGACCAAGCCTATCCGCGACTGATCCGCGATGTCTTGCCGATCTGGCTATCGGGCTTCTTCCTCGCGGTGCTGCTGGGCGCAGTGTTCTCCTCGTTCAACTCGCTGCTCAACTCGGCCGCGACCTTGTTCAGCCTCGATATCTATGGTCCCTCGCGTGAGAAGGCGCGGGGTAAGGCGGTGAGCGATGCCGAGCTTGTGCGGGTTGCCAAAATCGCGAGCGTTGTGATTGCGGGCTTTTCGTTCGTGGTGGCACCGCTTCTATCAATGGCGCCCGAGGGGCTGTGGCAGATCATTCGCATCTTCACTGGTTTCTACAACATCCCCACCATCGTCATCGTGATCGTTGGTCTGTTCACTGCGCGTGTCCCTGCATTGGGAGCCAAGATCGTCATCATCTTCCATGTAATCGCCTATGGCATTGTTCGCTTTGCCTTGAGCGATGTGGTGACGCTCCACTTCATCCACCTTTACGCCGTGTTGTTCGTCATTGAGGTCGGCATCATGCTTGTCTGCGGCTGGCTAGCTCCGCGTGAACAGGCTTGGCGCTTCACCCGCAATGAGCAGGTCGATATGACCCCATGGCCCTATGCCAAGCCTCTTGCTGTCACGTTGTTCTCATGTGTGGTTGCGACCTATCTCTTGTTCTCACCTTTGGGCGTGGCGAGCGCGGCAGGGCCGGGCGTAGTGTTCGGAGTTCTGATGGGAGCGCTCTTGCTCGGCAATGCGGGCCATTGGGGCTGGGCAGTGCGTCGCCCTTCAAGCCACTAGGGACGCCAAGACCCGGCGTTTGCCTTCAAATGGGCGGCGGCCATGCATGACGGCGTAGTTGTCTATCAGCGCGACATCACCCGCTTGCCATGCGAGGTCATAGGTCAGCTCATCCGCGATCCCGATCGCAGGTGCCATGTCGTCAGGCGTGATTGGCTCCCCACTGCCAAAGGTGATTGCGCGATTGGGATCGTTGCGACTGTCTGCCCATCCGCGAAACGCCGCGAAAAGCTGGTTGAAGAAGCTGCGCCGCCCATCGCTAATGGCCCGCACGCCTGGCAGGGCCGAGGTGGTGACACGCAAAGCTCCATCCTCCATCCATTCCCAGCTATAGCCAAGCTCAGTAAGCCGCGCCTCGGCCTCGCCCGCGTCAGCAACGCTCAATGTGCTGCGCCATGAGCGCCCTTGGCCTGAGCCTGCATCGTCATTACCCGGCATGACATTGGTGTAGCGCACGCCTTCTGTCTCCACCTTAGCCACGAATTCGGGAGCCTCTACCTCAAGCCGCTCCAGCACCCAGTCCGAACGGCACAGCGGGGTTGCGCCGCCCGCGCCCGGAGCGATCTCACAGTAGAAGAACAGCTTTGAGGGGTAGAGCGGGGTTTGCGCCATCTCATGATGGAGGAATATCTCGGTCGAGGGCGGTGCCTCATTGGCGGTGAACACGCGCGGCGTCACGTTGGTGCGCACCGCGTTGCTAAGCGAGTCCTCATAGGTGAAACCCGGCTCGCCATAGCCTTCAATCGCGGCGTCGAAGGCTTGCGGATCGCCCACGTCAAACCCTCGGAACAGCAACGCACCTGCATCGGCCAAAGCGGCATCCACTGCCGCCTTGTTAGCGCTCAGAAACGCGGCGAGGTCGCCACCTCCGGGGATCACACCCGGAAACTCAGGGGGGAACTCAGATTGACCCATATCAGTCATAGATCGGATGGAACGTGTTGAATGCGGCCTCTGCGAACACGCCCGGATCGTTGAAGCGGCGGTTCTGGTTCAACGAGCTGATTGCGGCCATCTCCACCCCGCTTAAGCTGAAGTCGTCAATGTCGAGGTTCTCGCGCATCCGCTCTGCCTTGGTCGTCTTGGGGATCACCGCCGTGCCGCGCTGCACGCCCCAGCGCAGCAACACTTGCGCTGGCGTCTTGCCATGCGCTTGGGCCGCGACCATCACCGGCGCTGCACCCAGCAGGCTCTCACCGGCTTCCGCCATATTGAGCTCGAAGTAGCTTTGAGCCCCCAGCGGTGAGAAGGCGGTCACGTCGATGCCATAGCCTTTCGCGCAGCGGATCAGCTTCTCTTGAGTGAGGTAGGGATGCGCTTCGATCTGGAGCATTGCAGGTGCGACGCGCGCATAGGTCATCAGGTCATGCACCAGCGCGCTGTTGTAGTTGCAAACCCCGATCTGCTTGACGAGGCCCTTGTCCACCAGCGCTTCCATTGCAGCCCATGTCTCATGCAAGGGCACGCGGGCGGGCTTCATCACGGGTTCCGCCGCATCTGGATCGGCGAGCCATTCGGGCGGATAGCGCACGTCAATTGGCACGTATTCCAGCGCGATGGGGAAGTGGATCAGGTAGAGGTCCAAATACTCGAGCCCCAAGTCATCGAGCGTCTTGCGGCACGCCTCTTCGACGTGCTCGGCAGCATGGAAGGTGTTCCACAACTTGCTCGTGATCCACAGCTCATCGCGGCTCACCAGCCCCTCTTGCATGGCGCGAGCGAGGCCCTCTCCTGTTTGCACTTCGTTGGCGTAGTCCGCGGCGCTGTCGAAGTGGCGATAGCCTGCACGCACGGCTTCGACGACGGCGTTTGCAGTGTCCTCTTGCGGGATCTTCCAAAGGCCAAAGCCGATCGGGGGCATGTTGTCAGGCATGTGCTTCGCGTCTTCCATTGAGTGCTTTTGCAGCGGCTTTGCGCGTATCATGGGCGCTTGGCAAGAAGGGGTGTGGGAGCGGGTGGCTTTGGACCGGAATCCAACGAGACATGGACCGCATGTTACACGGTCCTAGAGGAGAAAAGTCCGGGGTTGCTAAGGCGAATTTTTCCTTTTTAAAGCAATTGGATGGATGGCAAGCGAAGGTCATGGGCGCCACTTACCAAATGCCTTTGCTGTAGGAAAGCCGAACGGCCCTCAGTTTGCCTTCCAAACCGCCACTCCGGCAGGTGCCAATTGCGCCTCTCCCAAGATCGGATCGCCAAGGCCCAAGGTTGACGTATCGATGCTCTCATTGCGGTAGTTGAAAGCGAAGATATGGCTGGCGGTGCGGCGCAGGCGCAGACCTTCGGGTAACGGAGTAAGGGCAAGGTCCGCCTCAGCGCCAATCTTTGTCACCAGCGCATCCAGCAGCGAGCGATCCGGCCATGCGGCGCAGTACCGCACATCGGCATTCGCAAAGACCACGCCGCGCCCGTCTCTGAGCGTGAATTCCGGCGCAATCTCGCTCGTCACATCTTCACGCCACCGCGAGATCGTCCAGCCATCGCCCGCTACAACTTCACCATCGCGCAGGCTTTCCACGCGGGTGACGGTGAGGGGGATTAGCTCGCGCAAATTGCCCGGAGCCAGCCCATCAGGAATGCAGAAAGTGTCCGTCTTGCTGCCCGAACGCGGCCCAATCAGTACGGGGCAGGTGAGCGCGCCAAGCCGCTCGACCAGCGCCTTATCAGCAATCGGCATGGTTGGTACGAAGACTGCCCTATAGCCATCTAGCGAGGCATCCAGCCCGACAATATCCACGTTCAAACCCTGCCGCCTCAGCGCTGAATACCATTCATAGGCGAGCTCCAAATAGCGGAAGCTCTTGCCCTGCGGCTGGATGCCGCAGACCCAAGCCGCTTCGTAGGCGAAGACCAATGCAACCGGCGCTTGCTCGGTCTCCTGCTCACCCAAAGCGGCAATCGCGCGCGCTGCCTCAGCCGCCTCAACGCCGCCCTCTGCATCTGCACTATCAGGTCGCAAAAGCCCTGCATGCATTTGCTCTTGCGCAAACGGAGCCTGCCGCCAGCGGAAATAGCTCGTAAACTCCGCCCCATGCGCCATCGCCTCCAGCGTCCAGAGCGCGACCATGCCGGGCAAGGGAGCAGGGTTGAACCGCGCCCAATTCACAGGCCCCGGTTGCTGTTCAATAATGCCCCAGCGCCCATCCGAGCAGCCTCGGTAAAGGTCATGGTGGAACGCCGCGATATCGGGATGGCCTTGGCGCAGGTAATCGCTCTTCTCCTCACCCGAGAACCAAAACTGTTCGAGGAAGCCGAGCGGGTAGCTGTCCCATGCAGCGATATCCAAGTCGCGGCCGACATCGTGGTGGTCAAACTCGGTGAAGAAGCCCATGAAATTGTGCATGATGTCGCGGCCAGGAGAAAGCTCGCGCAGGATCGCGACTTGCTCCGCATTGAAGGCGGTGACTTGGGCGGAAGCATAGCGGCGATAGTCAAGCCAATGGGCGGGGTTGGCTTCGGTGACGGTTAAGTGCGGCGGGTCGATCTCATCAAAGAAGCGGTATTCCATCGACCAGAACACATTTCCCCATGCCGAATTGAGCGCGTCAATGTCGGCGTATCGCTGCGCAAGCCAGCGGCGAAATCCACTCGCTGCGGCGTCCGAGAAGCTCAATACCGTATCGTGGCAGCCATATTCATTGTCGGTTTGCCAAGCGACCACAGCCGGGTTTTGGCCATAGCGCTCTGCCACGGCGCGGGTGATGCGGGCGGACTCGGTACGGTATCCGGCGTGGCTGAAATCATAGTGCCGCCGCGATCCAAAACCGCGCGGGGCGCCCCGCTCGTCAATTGCGACCATATCGGGCATGCGGTCGACGAGCCATTTTGGCGGGGTCGCGGTGGGCGTGCACAGGATGACTTTGAGGCCTTGTGCACTCAGCAGTTCAATCGCGCGGTCAAGCCAGCCCCAATTGAACTGGCCAGGTTCCGGCTCAATTCGGCTCCAGGCAAATTCGCCCATGCGCACCAGCGACAAGCCCATCTCAGCCATACGGCGCGCATCGTCGGCCCATTGCTCTTCGGGCCAATGTTCGGGAAAGTAACAGCAGCCAAGTTTCAATTGAGAGGCCTTTTCGATTGTTTCTTCGTGCCCTATACTCGCTTTCGGACAGGCGCTACCCGATAGTCCATTTACACATATAAAAATATCTTTATATGTCGCTCCAGCATGTCCATCGATGCCATCTTTAAAGCTCTTGCTGACCCCACGCGGCTGCGCACTATGCGGCTGTTGTCGGCTATGGAATTGGCTGTGGGGGAATTGGCGCAGGTGCTGGGACAAAGTCAGCCGCGCGTCTCGCGCCATGTCGGCATTTTGTGTGATGCAGGTCTGGCAGAGCGGCGGCGCGAGGGGAGCTGGGTTTTCTTGCGCGCGGTGAACAAAGGCGAAGAAGGTGACCCCGTGCTCGCCGCATTGGACCGCTTGCTTGCCATTGCCGAACGCGAGAACCCCGAATTTGCCGACATCTGCAACGGCGACCGACGCAAACTCACCGCCATTCGCGCCGCGCGGGAGAGCAATGCAGAGGATTACTTCGCCCGCCATGCCGCTGAATGGGATGAGCTGCGCGCGCTGCACACCAGCGATGTTCAGGTCGAAGAACAATTGGCCGCCGCCTTAAGTGACAAACCGCTCGGCGCATTGCTCGACATCGGGACAGGTACGGGCCGGATGGCGGAACTATTCGCAGGCGATGCAGAGCGGATTGTTGCGCTCGACAAAAATCTGGAGATGTTGCGGATTGCGCGGGCCAAGCTGCAACATCTGCCCACCGCACAGATAGAGCTGGTACAGGGCGATTTTGGTGACCTTCCATTCCCTGCGGCCAGCTTTGACACTGTGTTATTGCATCAAGTGCTCCATTTTGCGCAGGACCCCGCGATTGCTTTGGCAGAGGCGGCGCGGGTGACGCGTGCAGGTGGCCGGATTGCGATTGTCGATTTTGCCGCCCACGACCGTGAAGAGCTTCGAAACCGCCACCAACATGCCCGGCTTGGCTTTACCGATCGCCAGATGCGCGAGCTTGTGCGTAATGCCGGTTTTACCGCGTCGGAACCGATTGCGCTTGAAGGCGCTGAACTGATTGTGAAAATCTGGATCGGCAAACGTCGCACTGCCCCACAAAGCGCCCCATCCCCTCTCAAAGAAGCAACATCATGACCCCCACACTCGACCAGCTGAACGAAGCGAAAACCGCTATGGGTGCGCCGCTTTTTTCAGGGCTCCCCGGCGATATTGATATCAGCTTTGAATTCTTCCCGCCCAAGACGGAAAAGATGGCGGAGACGCTTTGGAACAGTGTGGCGACACTTGGTCCGTTGGGTCCGCGCTTTGTTTCGGTGACGTATGGTGCAGGCGGCTCCACGCGCGAGCGCACGCATGAGCAGGTCGTGCGCATCCAGAACGAGGCGAATATTCCCGCGGCCGCTCACCTCACCTGCGTGAATGCGACGAAGGAAGAAGTGAACGAGGTCGCGCGCCATTATTGGGCGGAAGGCATTCGTCATATCGTCGCCCTGCGCGGTGACGCACCTGATGGTGGCGCCTACACCCCGCATCCGGGCGGCTATGCCAATGCGGTTGAGTTGATTGCGGGTCTCAAAGAAGTCGCCGATTTCGAAATTTCGGTCGCCGCTTACCCTGAGGTTCACCCTGACAGCCCCGATGCGCAAACCGATATCGACAATCTCAAGGCCAAGTTTGACGCAGGCGCAGATCGCGCGATCACGCAATTCTTCTTCGATCCAGAATGCTTCTTCCGGTTTCGCGATGAAGCGGCGTCGGCTGGGATTGATGCAGAGATTGTGCCCGGCATTATGCCGGTGATGAGCTTTGCTGCTGTCCAGCGCATGTCCGGCATGTGCGGCACCGCGATCCCCGGTTGGATGGAGGGGCTGTTCGATGGCTTGGATGAACGCCCCGCTGCGCGCCAGCTCGTCTCTGCGACGATAGCTGCTGAGCTGTGCCGAAAGCTCTATGCGGGCGGCGTGCGCCAGTTCCATTTCTACACTTTGAACCGGGCAGAGCTGAGCTATGCGATCTGTCATATGCTGGGCAAGCGTCCGCTTTTCGAGGCGGCACAATGAGCGCCCGTGAGAGCCTCCAAGCCGCCGCCAAAGAACGTGTCCTGATCTTTGACGGAGCCTTCGGAACGCAAATTCAGGAGCGCAAGCTTACTGAAGAGGATTATGCGGGCACTCTCGGCCTGAATGCCGATCAAAAGGGTAACAATGACATCCTCGCGCTCACCCGTCCGGATGTGATCCGCGACATCACCCGCTCATATCTGGATGCGGGATCGGACGTGATCTCGACCAACACCTTCTCCGCCAATCGCATCTCCCAAGCTGACTATGCGGCGGAGGATCAGGTGGCCGCAATCAATATCGCAAGCGGCAAAATCGCACGCGAACTTGCGGATGAATACGAAGCGAAGGACGGTAAGCCCCGTTTTGTTGCCGGCGCTATCGGGCCGACGAACAAGACACTCTCGCTTAGCCCCGATGTAGAAGACCCCGGCTTTCGAGAGATCGACTTTGATGAACTGACTGCCGTCTACAAGGAGCAGGCGAGCGCACTGATCGAGGGCGGCTGCGACTTCATCCTGATTGAGACGGTGTTTGATACGCTCAATGCAAAAGCGGGCGTGATGGCGTGCAAGCAGCTTGAGGCGGAGCTGGGCCGAGAGGTTCCGATCATGATCTCTATGACGCTCACCGATCTGTCGGGTCGCAATCTCTCTGGCCATACGGTTGAGGCATTCTGGTACGCTGTTCGCCACGCCAAGCCTGTCACCATCGGCCTTAATTGCAGCTTTGGCGCAGACCAATTGCGCCCGCATGTGCAGAGCCTTTCCGGCATCGCTGACACGCTCTTGATGGCCTATCCCAATGCTGGCCTGCCGAACGAACTGGGCGAATATGACGAGATGCCCGAAACAACCGCGGGTCTGGTCAAGGAATGGGCGACGAACGGCCAGGCCAATATCCTGGGCGGCTGCTGCGGATCATCGCCAGCGCATATCAAGGCGATTGCAGATGCCGTGAAAGACCTGCCTCCGCGCGAAGTGCCCACTCCCGATGTGGCGATGCGGCTTGCTGGCTTAGAGCCCTTTACCGTCGCCGCATGAGCGCGTCTGCATCCGATACCACGACCGTGATCGTGCGGTCCGCAAGCGTGAGCGATGCCGCGCGCCTGTCGCTGATTTCGGATGCGACGTTTTTGGAGACCTTTGCGGGCGAAATCGACGGTGATGCGCTGGTCGCCCATTGCTGCGAAAAGCACGCGCCTGACTATCTCGGGAACCTGCTTGAGCAAGGCGCTAAGGCTTGGCTTGCGGAGTTGGATGGCGCGCCGATTGGTTACGCTTTGCTGACTGCGCCTGAGCTGGATGCGGCGCGCGATGGCGATATTGAGCTGAAGAAAATCTACCTGCTCTCCCGCTTTCACGGCGGCGGAGTGGCAGGGCAATTGCTTGAGGCGGTACTTGCGGCTGCGAATGGCCATCAACGCCTGTTGCTAGGCGTGAAAGACGACAACGCCCGCGCGATTGGTTTCTACAAAAAGCAAGGTTTCGAAGTGATCGGCACCCGACGCTTTGATGTAGGCGGCAAGCTTTATGATGATCTCGTGCTAGCGCGCGACCTCACCCCGGAACTCACCCAATGACTGAACGATCAACTGCCCGCTTCATCAATATCGGTGAGCGCACCAATGTGACCGGCAGCGCGCGGTTCAAAAAGCTTATCATGGCGGATGACTACGCGACCGCCGTGGAAGTAGCTCGCCAACAGGTCGAGAACGGCGCGCAGGTGATCGACGTCAATATGGATGAAGGTCTGCTCGACGCGGAAGCCGCGATGACGACCTTCCTCAAACTGATCGCTGCCGAGCCGGACATTGCCCGCGTTCCGGTGATGATCGACAGCTCCAAATGGGATGTGATCGAAGCTGGGCTTAAATGCGTATCGGGCAAGCCCATTGTGAATTCGATCAGCATGAAAGAAGGCGAGGAGCCGTTCCTCGATCAAGCGCGCAAATGCATGGCCTATGGTGCGGCAGTGGTCGTCATGGCGTTCGATACGGTTGGGCAGGCCGACACGAAAGAGCGTAAGGTCGAGATCTGCAAACGCGCCTATGATTTGCTGGTCGGCATCGGTTTCCCGCCTGAAGACATCATCTTCGACCCAAATATCTTTGCAGTTGCAACAGGCATCGAAGACCATGACCGCTACGGTCTCGACTTCATTGAAGCGGTGCGCGAGATCAAGGAACAATGCCCCCATGCCAAGACATCTGGCGGGCTTTCCAACCTCTCTTTCAGCTTCCGCGGGAATGAGACGGTGCGCCGCGCAATGCACTCCGTGTTCCTTTATCATGCAATCCCAGCCGGCCTTGATATGGCCATCGTCAATGCGGGCCAGCTTGATGTCTATGACACGATTGATCCGGTGCTGCGCGATGCCTGCGAAGACGTAATTTTGATGCGTCCGGTTGAGGGTGAAGAGACCGCGACCGAACGGCTCATCAACCTCGCAGAAAGCTTCAAGGGCAAGAGCAAGGAAGACGAAAAAGAAGAAGCGGAATGGCGCGGCTGGGAAGTGACCCGGCGGCTGGAGCACGCATTGGTCAAGGGCATTGACGCGCATGTTGTGGCTGACACCGAAGAAGCGCGCGCCGCGCTCGCGGCCTCGGGCGGTCGCCCAATCGAAGTGATCGAAGGGCCGCTGATGGACGGCATGAATGTCGTTGGCGACCTGTTTGGTTCAGGCAAGATGTTCCTGCCGCAAGTCGTCAAATCCGCGCGTGTAATGAAGAAAGCGGTCGCGCATCTCATTCCCTTCATCGAGGAAGAAAAAGCGCTGCTGGGCGGTGAAGATGCCAAAGCCAAGGGCACGATCATCATGGCCACGGTGAAGGGCGATGTGCACGATATCGGCAAGAATATTGTGGGCGTCGTGCTTCAGTGTAATGGCTATGAGGTCGTCGATATGGGCGTCATGGTGCCGTGGCAGGACATCCTCAAATCGGCCAATGACAACAATGCCGATATGATTGGCCTGTCGGGGCTGATTACGCCGTCCTTGGATGAGATGGTGACGGTCGCTGAAGAGATGCAGCGCGCTGGGATGGATATGCCTTTGCTGATCGGCGGAGCCACAACTTCCAAAGTGCACACCGCGCTCAAAATCGATACCAATTATGAAGGCCCGGTGATCCATGTTCTGGATGCGAGCCGAGCGGTGGGTGTCGCGTCAAAGCTGCTTTCTGACACACAGCGCGATGATTTCGTGGGCGAGGTTGCCCATGAATATGTGCAGGTTCGCGATGCGCGTGCGGGCAAGACTGAAAAGCAGCTAATGACCATCGAAGAGGCGCGCGCGAATTACTACGACGCCTACCTCTCAGACAAACCTGCTCCGCCGTTAAAGCCTGGTGTGCATGTGTTTGACGATTGGTCGCTGGAACATCTGCGCGACTACATCGACTGGACGCCTTTCTTCCGCGCATGGGAATTGCACGGCACCTATCCCAAAATCCTCGACGATGAAGTGGTTGGCGAAAGCGCGCGGTCTCTCAAGGCTGATGCAGATGCGATGCTGGACAAGATTGTCGCAGAGAAGTGGCTGACGGCTAAAGGCGTGTGCGGTTTCTGGCCCTGCGCGCGGGACGGCGATGACATCACGATTCACCGCGTCCGCCGCGAAGAGCATGTCCGCCTCCCCATGCTGCGCCAACAGATCAAGAAAAGCCGTGACCGGGCCAATATGTGCCTCGCTGACTTCATTGATCCTGATGGTGATTGGATCGGCGGCTTTGCCGTGGCCATTCACGGGATTGAAGAGCACTCTGCGCGGTTCCAAGCGGACAAAGACGATTACAACGACATTCTCCTGAAGGCTCTTGCAGACCGTTTTGCAGAGGCCTTTGCCGAAGCCCTGCACGAACATGTGCGCAAGGACCTGTGGGGCTATGCGCCGGGAGAGCAGCTTACCAATCAGGCGCTGATCAAGGAAGAATATCGCGGCATTCGCCCTGCGCCTGGTTACCCGGCCTGTCCTGATCACTCGCTCAAACCAACCCTGTTCGAACTTTTGGACGCCGAAGCGAATGTCGGCTTGAGCTTGACAGAAAGCTACGCCATGCTGCCCACAGCGGCGGTGAGCGGGTTCTATTTCGGTCACCCGGAATCGCAATATTTCGGCGTTGCAAAGATTGGGCGCGATCAGTTGGAAGACTACGCACAAAGATGCGGCGTAGATCTGGCAACGGCAGAACGTTGGCTGCGGCCAAACCTGTAACTCAGAAATAAGGCGCGTTGGGGCGGATCGGCTAATCCGCAGAACTGCGTCGCTCTACCTAGGTGGCCGTTAACCATAAATGTAAGATCGTGTATCGTCCCAGCCTGGGGCAGGCCGTTGCACAGAACCGGCAAACACCGCTCAAACCCGCAGAAATGCTGGCCAAATGTCCCTAAACTGATATTAAGTCTTTCGACTCGGATTCGTTTGGTGCCCAGCGAAACACCTTCAAAAGGTTAACGTTGGTTAGGGCTGCCTTCAGGGCAGAGGGGATGAAAATGATACGCTTTGCAGCTGTTGCAATGGCCTTTGGTGCCTGCGCTTTGACAGTTCCGGCTTCGGCACAAGACCTTGTGCACGAGCCAATTAGCCCGACTTTTGGCGGCAATCCATTTAACTCAAATCACATCCTTGGCATCGCGAATGCCCAGAATGATACGACTGATCCCGACTCGGTTGATCGCAACAGCCAGTCGAGCATTTTTGCCCGCCAGCTTGAATCCCGGCTGCTTTCTGCTCTGTCGTCCCAAATCGTCGATGCGATTTTTGGCGATAACCCGCAGGAACAGGGCACGATCAGCTTTGGTGGACAGACGATTGAGTTTTTCCGCTCGCTTGATGAGGTCACTCTGATCATCCGCAATGACGATTCTGGTGAAGAAACCCGGATCGTGATCCCACTCTTCATTGAGGTGAATTGATGCGGGCTTTCGCCAAAATTGGGGCGCTGGCAGCGCTCGCGATGGGGTTGAGCGGCTGTATGTCCGTGGGCCAGAGCGGCCGCGATTTGCTGCCCGAAGAAACCAGCCTCGCCTATTTCCCAAAGACCACTCAGACACAGAGCCTGCTGAAGCAGCTCCCTGCTCCGCAACGCCAGGTTGCGATTGCGGTCTACGGCTTCACCGATCAGACCGGCCAGTTCCGCCCGACCAATACCGGGCAAACGCTGTCTCGCGCGGTGACGCAGGGTGCAGGCTCCATTCTGGTCAAAGCCTTGCAGGATGCAGGCGACCGGCAATGGTTCACCGTTGTTGAGCGCGAGCGGCTCGATAACCTTCTAAAAGAACGCCAGATCATCGGCGAAATGCGTCGGCGGTATTTGGGCGAAGAGCAAGTCGATCCCAATGCTCTGCCAGCCTTGCTGTTTGCAGGCGTACTGCTCGAAGGCGGCATCGTTGGATATGACACCAACACTGTGACAGGCGGCGCGGGCGCTGCGTTTCTGGGTATCGGCGCGCGCGCTGAATATCGGCAGGACACGGTGACTGTTTATCTGCGCGCTGTTTCTGTTCGCACAGGCGAAGTGCTGACCAATGTTCAAGCGTCGAAAACTATCGCCAGCCAAGCGATCGGCGCGAATGCGTATCGCTTTGTGGCTTTCCGCGAACTGCTCGAAGCGGAATGGGGCATCACTTCAAACGAACCCGATCAGGTTGCCTTGCAGCAAGCGATCGAAAAGGCAGTGTACGGCCTTGTTCTTGAAGGTGTGGACCTAGGCCTGTGGCGTTTTTCCGACACTGAAGCAACGCAGGCGCTGATGAGCACATACCGTGCAGAGCGCGATGGAATTTACGACGCAAGCGACGTGCAGGAAGCTGTGCGCCGTGCGGGTTCACTCACGGCATTGACCGTGGTCGAAGAAGAAGACGGAGACGACGAAGGCTCCTGATAGAGATAAAATACGACCGAGAAAGGGAACAACCTCCTTTCTAAAAACCGGTCAGTGGTGCGCAAGTCTTTGGTTGGAGAGAGTAGGTTAGGAACTATGAAAAAGACCGTATATCTAGCAGCATCGACATTAGCGCTTTCAGTAAGCGCCGTCGCCCATGCGCAAAGCAACCAGAGCACGGTAAATCAGACCGGCAACAACAGTGATGTGACCATCACTCAAGGCGGGCCAGACGGCCTCAACGAGTCCACCGTTGATCAAAGCGCTGACGACAGTTCGGTCACCGTGTCGCAAGAAGGTTTTGACCTTGCTTCACCGCCGGCATCGACCAATATCAGCACGATCAATCAGGCTGGCAGCGACCAATCGGTTGATTCCGCACAAGTGGGCGATGACAACACGTCCGTTGTGAATCAGACCGGCACTGAGATGGAAGTCACTCTGGTGCAAGGTGGTTTGGCCAACTCATCAACCGTCAACCAGTCAAACGTCGATAACGCGGCTGACATTTTCCAAGATGGCGATGATAACATCTCGAACATCTCGCAGGACAATGTCGACGGCACGATTGATGTTGATCAGGTTGGTGATCGTGGAACCAGCACAATCACGCAAACTGACGACAACAATCAGGATGCTGTCGTATTCCAGGATGGGGAAGACAACGTTTCAACCATCCTTCAGCGCGCATCAAACAGCGATGCTGATGTAACTCAAACCGGCGACATGAACACCTCGACCGTTTTGCAGGGCAATATCTCTGACAATCAGGAAGCGACGATTGTACAGAGCGGCGATCGCAACACGTCAGACGTTCAGCAGGGGCTGGATGTGAGCGGTCCGCTTGACGATGATAACGAAGCGTTTGTCACTCAAAGCGGCGACGATAACGAAGCGGTTATCCGCCAGATCAACGAACGCAATTTTGCCTCCATCACGCAGAGCGGCAATGAAAACGAAGCGCGTATCGAAAGCCAGGGCGATGGCGTCCCCAGCGGCGGCAACGAAGACAACACCGCGACGATCACGCAAAGCGGAAACAACAACTTTGGATCCGTCAATCAGCCGGGCGAAGAAAACATCGCGAGCATTACGCAAAGCGGCGATTTCAACAGTTCCGAGGTTGAACAGTTTGGCGATGATAACACTGCAACCACGTCGCAGGCTGGCGTAAACTCCTTTGCTGATGTGCTGCAGGATGCAGCGTCAAGCGGCAACACAGCAACCGTGACCCAAGATGCTTTGGCTGATCTCAACACTGGCGAAGTCGAGCAAACTAGCTCGATCAACAGTTCTGCTAGCATCGCGCAAGGTGGCGGGTTCAACAACTTCGCTGCTGTCGATCAAGGGGAAACAGCCTCTATCTTCGGTGGAACCGTGGTTGGCACCCAGAACTCGATGGCGGATGTCACGCAATCTGGAAGCGACAACCTGACATTGGTCGTGCAGGGCGGTGATGGACAACAGGCGACTGTCGATCAGTCCGGTACCGGCGGAAACACCATTTTCGTCGATCAGGGCATCTTCAATGGCGCCGGCAACATTGCCTTTGTCGATCAGATCAGTGCTGGTGACCAGGCGTTCATCTCGCAAAACAGCAATGGCAATCAGGCGACCATTAATCAGGCGAGCGTATCGGGTGGCAATGTGTCAACGATCACTCAGGGTGCGTTTGTTGGTGGCGATCTGAATGTCGCAAGCTCACTCCAAGATGGTGACGGCAACACCAGCACGATCACACAAAACTCAACGGTTGCTGGTAGCATGAACTTCGCAAGCGCTGAACAGATCGCGGACGGGGCGGTAAGCCTTATTTCGCAGGAAGGCTCAGGCAACTCAGCCAGCGTGTTCCAATACAGCGCCAGCACCTCAACCGTGACACAAACCGGTGACAACAACACCGCCACTGTTACGCAAGGCACACCGCCTGCGCCATAAACCACGAGGTTGAGTTAGCCGGGCAAGCTGGGGGGCTTGTCCGGCAGCTCATTTGAATTCCAAATCTGCCCCCGCCAATTCGGAAGGCTGACTAATGAAGAAGCTCGTACTTTCAGGCGCATCAATCCTCGCAGTGGCAATGGCGGTTCCTGCCTTTGGTCAGGCGGTTGCGCCGGCCGAATGCGATGGTGTTGTGGGCAATTGCAGCGTCGTTGATCAAAATGGTGACACGTTGGACGCTTCCGTCGATCAAACGGGTACGGGCAATTTGTCAGACATTGATCAAGACGGCTCTACGTTAAGCGCGATTGTCGATCAGGGGGCTGATGACAACATTTCGAACATCACGCAGATTGCCTCTGGCGCAGGCGCGCAGGGTTTCTCTGCCTCAGTCACGCAAATTGGCGGTGCGGATTCGGTCGTAAATCAGACCGGCGCGGCTGCGAACAACACCGGTCTTGTCGCGGTGGTCAATCAGGCTGGTGCGAGCACGTCTGACATCGCGCAAACCGCGAATAATGACGATGCGCAGAACTTTTCAGCAACCGTCAATCAGTCTGGCGATGGGCAATCTTCGATCGTCTCTCAGGCGGATTTCGGCGGTGGCAGCAATGACGGAAACATCACCGCGACCGTCACGCAAAGCGGCGCTGGCAACACGTCGGATGTGAACCAGCTCAACCGTCAGCAGACAGCGACCGTTGTCCAGTCAGGCAATACGAGCGCTTCAACAATCACGCAGCGAGGCCGCCAGCAAACCGCCACCGTTATGCAGAGCGGTGACAACGCAAATTCGCTGGTTGAACAGCAGGGGCGCAGCAATCTGGCTACGGTTAGCCAAGGCGGTGCAGGCAATATCTCGGAAGTGTTCCAGGATGATGCAGGCGGTATCGGCCAGACAGCGACTATCACTCAAAACGGTTCTTCGAACCTCTCTTTGGTTTTCCAAGACGGCCGCAATCCCGGCCCGAATGATGGCAACAACTTTGCGACTGTTACACAAAACGGCGCAAACGGCTTTGCCACGGTTGAACAGATCAACAATGCACGCGGTGACACGGCCAATATCTTTCAAGCCGCTGCAACCACCGGCGCAGAGGCAGGCATTGTTCAGCACGGCGATGCAGCCGATGGTCCACCTGCAACGCTCAATTTCGCCTCCATCACTCAGAATGGTGGTAACAGCCCGTTCTCTGCCATCATTCAGGGGCCGACTACAGAATTTGGCGGCGTTGTGACCGGCACGAGCAATTCATCAGCCACATCGGTTCAGGATGGCGACGATGTCGAAGGCTTGATCGTGCAGGGCGGTGACAGTCAAACTGCGTTTGTCAGCCAAGTGGGTGCGGGCAATGACAGCACCGTGCTGCAAGGCGACTTCGGCGGAAATGGCGGCAACGCCAATGTGACGCAGAGCGGGACCGATGGCCTGTCTTTGGTTTTCCAAAACAGCGATGGCAGCCAAGCCACCGTCATCCAGACCGGCGGTTCAAGCAATGTCAGCGCGATTGATCAGGGCTTTGTCGACGGCGTGGGCGCGGGCGCTGACGGCAATATGGCAAGTGTCGATCAAAACGGTTCTGACAATGAAAGCATCATTGATCAAAACGTCATCGACATTGGCGGCGGCAATATGGCTGTCATTATTCAAGACGGCACAGGCAACACCAGCCTTGTCGAACAGGAAGGCTCTGCCAACTCGGCGAGCGTTTCGCAATTTGATGGAAGCAACTCGGAAGTGTTCCAGGATGGCACCGGTAACACCGCCACGGTTGTACAAGGTGCCGCTCCGGTAACATAAACGAAGAATGACCGAGATGCGGCCACAGGGTGTGGTGGCCGCTCTCACAACAGCGAAAGCGTAAGACTTTCGTTTGAACAAACGGTTCGCAATTGTGAGTTCAAAACCCCAGGGGGAAAACAATGAAGAAACTAGCTCTAACTGGTGCGTCGGTCCTTGCGATCGCTTGCGCGCAGCCTGCGTTCGCGCAGAGCACGTCGAATGTTACGCAAACAGGTGACGACAACGCCGCAGCGGTAACGCAGACCGGTAGCAACACATCTGATATCACTCAGGACGCTATTGGCGCAGAAGCAATCGTCTCCCAGGACGGGCTAGGCAACTCGTCGACCATCGATCAAGACGATGATGATGCAGGTCTGAGCGATCCATTCGCCAGCGTTTCGCAGACCGGTGACAACAACATGTCGAACATCACGCAGGAAGCCACTGTTGGCGGGACCACGTTGAGCGCGGCAGTGACGCAGGATTTTGGCAACAACATCTCTAACATCACTCAGTCCGCGACTGGCCCGGACTCAGGCACTTTGACTGCCAATGTCATGCAGGCAAACGGCGCGACGTCGACCATCACGCAGACCGCGACTGGTCCGAACGCATTCGACGCGAGCGCGAATGTCACTCAGGACGGCATCAGTGAATCGGTTGTTGAGCAAAATCTCGGCCCAAGAGGCGGCGGCCTTAATCCAACCGAACTGCGCGCAACGGTTTCGCAAACTGGCGATGATCACTTCTCGCGCATCTCGCAGACGCCGCAATCAAACCGTGAGCGTTTGGCTGCAACCGTCGTGCAAACCGGCACCAACAACAACTCACTGGTTGATCAGCTGGGTGGGAACGGTGCGAATGCCAATGTGACGCAAACCGGCACCAATGGCACATCGACCATCCTTCAGGATCGTTTCAGCCTTAATGCAACATTGGTTCAAGGCGGCGACCAGAACTCGTCTTCGATCGTTCAGGACGGCGCATTCTCTGCCCGTGTGAACGTCACGCAGACCGGTTTGTTGAACGACTCAATCGTAAATCAGGGTCCTGACAATGCGGGCGTTGATCTTGATGTGACTGTCGATCAGTCGGGCGACAACAACACGTCCTTCATCAACCAGAACAATGGTTCACGGCTGGATGCGACTGTTACTCAGAGCGGCTCGATGAACGATTCGAATGTCAATCAGGTTGGCGGTGATGATAACGATGCGTTTGTGACGCAAAGCGACACGAACAACATGACCGATATCGATCAGACCGGTGCCGGTGACAACGTTGCGACATCGATCCAGTCGGGCATGTTCAACTCGGCTACAATCCTTCAGGAAGCCATAGACGACACCGCGACAATCGATCAGTCGGGCACAAATGGCACCGCGTCTATCGTGCAAACTGGCAATGGTGGCTTTGGCGACGCAACCGTAACTCAATTGAGTACGGCTGACTTCAACGAAGCTCAGATCGTTCAGGAAAACTCGTTCGATGCATTTGCGAACGTCACGCAGAGTGGCGGCAGCAACAACTTCGCAGACATTGATCAGGGCAACACTGATGCTGCCGGTGGATCGATCAACGGTTCGCAAGAAGTGAGCGCCGATGTCACGCAAGAGGGCTCGGATAACTCCGTTCTCGCCGTACAAGGCGGATTTGGCCAGGAAGCTTTCATCTCGCAAATCGGCGACGAAAATACCGCGCAAGTGGGCCAAGGTACTATTGGCGGCACCGGCTCGATTGCTGATGTCTTCCAGACAGGTACAGGCGGTCCTACTTTTGCGCTCGTCTTGCAAGACAGCGATGACAACACAGCATTTGTTGATCAGGGTGGCGGCTCAGGCAACAACGCCATAATCGATCAGGGCTTTGTGGATGGTGCAGGACTTGGCGGTGATCTGAATACCGCGGGAGCTGAGCAATCTGGCAGCAACAATTTCAGTCTGATTGAGCAAAACCTACTCGATGTTGGTGGCGAGAATATTGGCCAGACGGCACAATTCGGCGATGGCAACAATGCCACCGTGTCACAAGAAGGCTCGCTCAATGACGGTGCCTCAGAGCAAAACGGTGATGGTAACGACAGTGAAATCGCTCAGGATGGCGAAGGCAACCTTGCCACCGTCCTCCAGTTTGCTGGTAGCCTGTCGACCGTTCTGCAGGATGGCCTAGGTAACGATGCTTCCGTCCAGCAGTATGACGGCAGCACTTCAAGTGTGACGCAAATCGGCGATGGCAACAGCGCGTTTGTCACACAGGGCACGCCGGCTCCTTAAGCCGATGAGATTGCGCCGGGCGGGCATGGGCTTGCCCGGCGTAATTCACCTTTGGTTAGTGGTTGGTGGGATACGCCTCATCGCTAACCGCTCGCATTTGAGCTGCAATCAAGGTATATGAACATCATGTCTAAGCTTATTTCCGATCTGATGAAGAAGCGCTCAGCGTTCTTCGTGACCGCTTTGGGTCTCGGGATGGTGGCGACGCCGCTTGCTGCGCAATCGATTGAGGTTCCCGCAACCGGCAGTGATAATGTGTTTGTCGATCAGATCGGCATTGGCAATGCTGCTGATGTTGAACAGGGTGCGGACGGCCAGATTGCAGAATTGCGCCAGAACGGCAGCGACAATGCGGCAACGCTGACACAGGCTGATGCAGGCGCTCACATTGCTTTGGTCACGCAAACGGGTGATCGCAATTCAACGTCGGTCGCGCAGGAAGGCGATGGCCAAGCTATCGCCGTGCTGACCCAGCAGGGCAATGACAACACCGCACTGGTGTTCCAGCGCGACAACGGATCAATTGGCACAGCGGCAGAGATCGCTCAGTCAGGGGCGGACAACACGCTGACCCTCGTGCAAGACGGATCGGACAACCTCGCCACGCTCACACAAAATGGCGATAGCAATTCGATGACGGCGACCCAATTGAACACCGGCAATAATCTTGAATGGGTGCAGGATGGCTCGGGCCTTTCTGACCTCAACATCACGCAAACCGGCGGGCAGGAAATGCTGATTGTGCAAACCAATTCAGGCATTGTCTCATCCGGCGGTGGATCGCAGTGATTTGATAGCGCGCGCGCCTTTAAGCCGTGCCTTACGGGGCGTCGCTTGGGGCAGCTACCTCATTTTTGGCAGCACAATCGTCGCTGCGCAGGCCAACCCCAATGACGTGGCCCGCGGCGATAGCGCATTCGTAGTGCAGGCGCCTGAACAGTCCGAAGGCGACCCAGTCGAAGCGCCAGTTGCCCAGGTCCCTGACAACACTTCCAAAGTGTATTTTCCCGACGCGATAACGCCTGAAAGCGTCGCAGCCGCCCGCGCCATTCAGCAACAGCAATTGGAGCAGGCCAACCGTGAACGCGAGCAGCAAGAGCTGGCTCAGGTTTCTGCGCAAGGCGATGATGGCCGCGAGGTAGAACAGCTATCGGATGGCAATTCCGCGCGTATCCTTGCGCAGCTTTCCGATGCGGAGCGCCAAGTGCTGCTCGAAGCGGTCGAGGGCACAGACATTTGCGAACAGGCCGACAATATCCCCGCAATTCAGGCTTTGTGTGAGCGCCGGATCGAAACGCGTTCTGCAGAATTCACGCAAGTGTCTAACGAGGAATCGGCAGAGGATCGTCTGCTAGGCGGCGGGCTAGATACCGACCGGGTCGCGACACTGGAGGCGGCGATTACACGGTTGTCGCGCAACACAGGCCGGCCCGGTGACTTTTCCAATCAGGTGATCGCTTCAGTCGCGCTTAATACAGGCACGCCTACCAATACGCCAGAAACGGGCGAAGAGGCTGATCCGACCAGCGATTTGTCTGCCGAAACTCAGGCTCTCGTAAATGCGATTGTCCAACAATTGGGCGGCAATTGACCGCTCTTTAAGGAGGCGCATGATGCGCGACATGGTCAGAAAAATTGCTCTGGTAGTGCCAGCCTTTGCCATTGCGGCGAGTGGTTCTGCGGGCGCTCGATCAGAGCCTGCGCGCGCGCTTTCACTGGCCGTGTCCGAAGAGGCAGACCGGGTGGAGATCCAGTTGGTCGCGCTTTCTGATCGGGCTCAGCAGGTGCGCTACGAAGTTCAGCTGAGCGGCAATTCCAATTCGCGCCATAGCGGCGACACCGGTATTCCCGCGGGCAGTCGTCAGGTTCTCTCGCGCCTTGCGACATCCTATTCGGATACATGGTGCGCGGTGGTGGATGTGACCGAGGAATCGGGCCTCACCTACACGCTCAAAGCGGGTGATTGTTCGTAAGGAGCACCCTTGCGCGCAGCGATTGAACGCATCGTGCGTCACTTTCGCACAATTATTTTGTATCCATGGCGCAATCTGCGGGCTTGCCCGATTGACGCACCCTTTCGCATCCGCAACATGGGTGTCGCCTACCAGGAGTGATTCTGGCGTCTTTCGCGGGAGAGACTAACGCCTGAGCAATCAGGCACGGCGCCGAAGGAGCAACCGCCCCGGAAACTCTCAGGCAAACGGACCGCGAAGCTGATATAGGCACTCTGGAAAGCGTCTTGGCTTAGGTCGGGACCACCGAAGGGGAGGTGGGCGCGAAACGCTCGCTGAAGCTCTCAGGTACACCCGACAGAGGGGGCAGGAACCGCGCTTCGTATTGGAGCGTTGCTGCACCTGTTCGGGGATACGATTTTGAGCGACGACACACCAGACGATATGCCGCTAGAGGCCCCGCCATTGGGCACGTTGCCGCTCGATAGCTGGCACCGCGCGCGCGGCGCTCGCATGGTCCCGTTTGCGGGCTATGAGATGCCGATCCAGTATGCTGGCGAGCATGGCGGCATTGTCGCCGAACACGAATGGACACGCAATTCTGCGGGCCTGTTCGACGTCTCCCACATGGGCCAATTGCTGCTGTCTGGCGAAGGGTTGGATGAAGCGGTCGAAGCGATCCTGCCGATTGATCTTTCGACCCTGAAACTGGGCCGTCAGCGCTATTCGCTGCTGCTCGATGAAAATGGCGGCGTTCTGGATGACCTGATGGTCTCACGCTGGCCGGGTAATCTCCATCTCGTCGTCAATGGCGCGACCAAATATGATGATATCGGCCATTTGCGCGAGCATCTGCCTGACGAGATTACGCTTCACCATATGGAAGATCATGCGCTGCTCGCGCTGCAGGGGCCAAAGGCCGCCGATGCGCTCGCTCGCCATGTGACGGGCGAGTACCAGCTGTCTGACCTCACCTTCATGCATTTTGGCCGCTTTGAAATCGCTGGCCATGTCGTGACGATTGCCCGCGCTGGTTATACGGGCGAAGATGGGTTCGAAATCTCGATCCCCGCGCAGGCTGCAGAGGAAATCGCGACCCTTCTGGTCGAAGAACCTGAGGCCCAACCCATCGGTCTCGGCGCGCGTGACAGTTTGCGTCTTGAGGCCGGTCTGCCGCTTTACGGCCATGACTTGTCGCCCGAAATCAGCCCGATCGAAGCAGGACTGATCTTTGGCATCAACAAACGCCGCCGGACCGAAGGTGGCTTTATGGGCGCACAGCGTATCTGCCGCGAAATCGCTGAGGGCACTTCGCGCAAATGCGTTGGCCTCACGCTCGATGGCCGCATGCCAGCCCGCGAAGGCGCTGAAGTCTTCGCAGGCGACACCAAGGTGGGCGTTGTCACCAGTGGTGGGTTCTCACCTACGCTGGGCAAGCCCATCGCCATGGCCTTTATCGACACGGCGCACACTGCCGAAGGCATAGCGCTCGAATGTCAGGTGCGCACCAAACGCCTGCCCGCCACCGTATCTTCCATGCCGTTTGTCCCACACAACTATTATAGGGGAAAATGACCAATGCCGCGTTACTTCACTGACGAACATGAATGGATCGATGTTGAGGGCGACAGCGCCACAGTCGGCATCACCGATTACGCTCAGGAGCAATTGGGCGACATCGTCTTTGTCGAACTGCCCGATGTGGGCACCATGCTCGACAAAGGCGGCGATGCGGCCGTTGTCGAGAGTGTGAAAGCGGCCAGCGACGTCTACGCCCCAATTACCGGCGAAGTGACCGAAGGCAATGCGAACCTCGAAGACGAGCCCGCTCTAGTGAACTCATCGCCGGAAGAAGAAGGCTGGTTCTTCCGCATGACCATCGGCGATAGCAGCGAGCTAGAAGGCCTGATGGATGACAAAGGCTATAAGGCGTTTGTCGATAATCTGTGATGCTGCGCGCCGCATTCCTTCTTTCTGCGATCGCAATAGCCGGGGGCGCGAAAGCGCAGGACACCACTTCCTATTCTGTGGCGGAAGTCAGAACTAACATTGTCGAATGGCACGGACGCACCGTTTTCGTTCATGGCTATGTCTGGGGATGCGAGCCAAGGTCTGTTTGTGGGCTTGCTGATACTCCGCAAGTCGGCATTTCCAACGCAACACTCGCATTCAGCTACGACACGGATTTCGCTGAGATGCTGGAAAAGGCGCAGGGCTACAAGGTGCTCGTCGAAGCTGAGATAAACGCCGTGTGTCACATGCCAGGCACCATTTGCACGGGAAATCCTGGCCAACTCAAACCGAAACGTCTGATTAGGGCTTATTGAACCATGCGTTACCTCCCCCTCACTGATACCGATCGCGGCGACATGCTGGCCAAGATTGGCGCTGACAACATTGATGATCTGTTCGTCGATGTGCCTGAAGTTGCGCGGCTGGACGGCCCCATTCGCGATTTGCCGATGCATGCCAGTGAGATGGCGGTTGAGCGTCATATGAAGAAGCTTGCGGGCAAGAATCTTGCTGCAGGCGACGCGCCGTTTTTCCTTGGGGCGGGGGCTTATCGCCACCATGTGCCTGCATCCGTCGATACGATCATTCAGCGCGGTGAGTTTTTAACCGCCTACACGCCCTATCAGCCTGAGATTGCTCAGGGCACGTTGCAGATGCTGTTTGAATTCCAGACGCAAGTTGCGCGGTTGTATGGCTGCGCGGTCGCAAATGCCTCGCTCTATGATGGCTCGACCGCATGCTGGGAAGCGGTGGCGATGGCTGGCCGCGTGACCAAGCGGAACAAGGCCGTTTTGTCAGGTGCGCTTCACCCGCATTATTCCGAAGTCGTCAAAACCATGGCGCAGTTCACCGGCAACGAAATCGCCGATAGCGCGCCCGCGATCCAGCCAGAGGCGGATATTGCCGGGCTGACCTCGCGCATCGACGAAGACACCGCCTGTGTCGTAGTGCAATATCCCGATATTCTTGGCCGTGTCAGCGATATCAGCCAAGTGGCCGAAGCCGCTCATGCCAAGGGTGCTTTGCTGGTGGTCGTAAACACAGAGCCTGTGGCTTTGGGCGCGATCAAATCTCCGGGTGAGATGGGCGCGGATATTGTCGTGGGTGAAGGCCAGTCAATCGGCGTGGGCCTGCAATTTGGTGGACCCTATCTTGGCCTGTTTGCCGTGCGCGATCCCAAACATGTTCGCCAGATGCCGGGACGTCTGTGCGGTGAGACCGTCGATGCGGAAGGGAAACGCGGTTTCGTCCTCACGCTCTCCACCCGCGAGCAGCATATTCGCCGTGAAAAAGCGACGTCGAATATCTGCACCAATTCCGGCCTGTGCGCGCTTGCATTCAGCGCGCATATGACATTGTTGGGTGAGAAGGGCCTGCGCGAGCTGGCTGCGGAAAACCACCGCCTTGCCTGCCATGCCGCTGACCGCTTGGAACAAGTGCCCGGCGTGAAGCTGCTCAACAACGCTTTCTTCAATGAGTTCACCCTGCTGCTCGTTGGCAAGCCTGCGCGCGAGATCGTACGTGATCTGGCGGATCGCGGCGTGCTGGGCGGTGTGTCGCTTGGGCGGCTCTATCCCGGCGTCAAGGCGCTGGAGCATGCCTTGCTGGTCGCGGTGACAGAGACAACGACCGAGGAAGATATTGAGACGCTCGCCACCGAAATTGAGGCGCTTGTGAAGGAGTCGGCCCAATGAACGCCCCGAACCAATCCGGCTGGAAACCGCAAATGGAAGTCGCCGATGCAACTGGCGAAAGCGTAACCACCACCGGCAACCGCGCGTTGATGCTCGAAGAGCCGCTGCTATTTGAAATCGGTCATGCTGAGACGACCGGTGTGGACCTGCCCGAAATCGACGAAAACGCACCCTCGCGCCTTGGCGGATTTGAGCGGTCTGAACCCATTGGCCTTGTCGGGCTGACTGAGCCTGAAACGGTGCGCCACTACACCCGGCTCAGCCGCCAGAACTACGGGATCGATCTGGGTTTCTTCCCGCTTGGCAGCTGCACGATGAAGCACAATCCGCGCCTCAATGAGAAGATGGCGCGTCTGCCCGGCTTTGCCGACATCCACCCGCTCCAGCCCGTTCAAACGGTTCAAGGTGCGTTGGAGGTGGTGAATGAGCTTGCCCATTGGCTGCTCACACTCACCGGCATGCACAGCGTTGCGATGAGCCCCAAAGCGGGCGCGCATGGTGAATTGTGCGGTATCTTGTGCATTCGCGCCGCACTCGAAGCGCGCGGCGATGCACGCGAAGTCGTGCTGGTCCCTGAAAGCGCGCATGGCACCAATCCTGCCACTGCCGCGTTTGCCAATTACCGGGTGGAGAACATCCCGGCCACGCCAGCGGGCCGCGTCGATGTAGAGGCGCTTAAAGCGCGTCTCGGCCCCGATGTGGCAGCGGTGATGATCACCAATCCGAACACATGCGGCTTGTTTGAGCCGGACCTGCGCGAGATCAGCGATGCGGTGCACGCCGCAGGCGGCTTCGTCTATTGCGATGGCGCGAATTTCAACGCCATCGTTGGTAGAGTGCGCCCCGGCGACCTTGGCGTGGATGCAATGCATATCAACCTACACAAAACATTCTCCACCCCGCATGGAGGCGGCGGCCCCGGCTCTGGCCCAGTGGTTTTGTCCGAAGCGCTCGCACCCTTTATGCCGCTTCCCTACACCGCGCGCACTGCCGATGGCGTCGTGCATCTGGTTGAGGAAGAGCAGGCGGATGAGTTTGCGCGCGAGCATTTTGGCGGCGAGCTTTCCACCTTTGGCCGCATGACCGCATTCCACGGGCAAATGGGCATGTTTACCCGTGCGCTGACCTATATGCTCAGCCATGGCGCAGATGGGCTGAAGCAAGTCGCCGAAGACGCTGTGCTCAATGCCAACTACATCCTGCGTAGCCTCGAAGATATCCTCCACGCACCCTTCGCCGACAGTGGTCCGTGCATGCATGAGGCTTTGTTTGGCGATAAGGATTTTGGCGGCGGGCTATCCACGCTCGATCTTGCCAAAGGTCTGATCGACGAAGGCTATCACCCGATGACGGTGTATTTCCCATTGGTGGTCCACGGCGCGATGCTGGTTGAGCCGACCGAGACGGAAAGCAAAGCGAGCATCGACCAGTTCATTACTGCATTCCGCTCTGTGACTGAGCGGGCATTGGCCGGTGATGAAAGCTTGAAGCAAGCGCCTTACTTTGCGCCGCGCAGGCGCCTCGATGAGACGGCTGCCGCGCGTAAGCCCAAGCTTGCTTGGACGCCGCCAGAGGATTGAGGCCAGAGGATTGATCAGGCGTCGTTGGAAGGGGCAGGGGATCGTTTCTCTTCCCCTTCATTGGCGGCCTTTAGCCTGATCGAAATCTCGCTCATATTGAGGATCGCGACGTAGAAGCCGATCACCGCGAGCGAGCTTGATCCCAGTACCGCAAAAGCTGCGCCTTTGGCTCCGTTCCAGTCAATCGCGGTGTCGAGCAACACCAGTGCAAGCAGCGTCGGGACAGCGCGAACCACGAAGGCTGTGCCCGCTTTGCCAGCCGAGACCAGCAGTGATTCAAGGCTCGCGCCCACCAGCTCAACGGCGCCCGCAATCGCCAAGATCACCATGGCCCAATAGAACACGCGGAATTCTTCGCCCGCAATCACAGTCAGGCCCCAGCGCCCGGCAAACAGCGCAAACAGCACCGCAAGCACACCGCCAACCAGCGCGATATTGGCCATCCGCCGCGCCATGGCTAGTGCGTCCTCCTTGGCATGGACTAGCTCTGGCAGGATCGCTTTTGATACGGTTTGAGCGAGCGCAATGAGCGCTTGGCCCAGCTGGCTCGCGACCCGGAAACCACCCAGCAAAGCCGCTCCGCCGAACGTGCCCACGAGCAGGATCATAATCTGCTTGCCCGCAATGGTCAGGCTGCCCGACATGTTGGTCGACCAGACAAATTTCCAAGCATCAGGGTATTTTGCCGGGATGCGCGTCAGGCTGAGGGCGGACAGATGAATGCGTTCCTCCCGCGCGGCGGCATACCAAAGCGCAGCGGCGACAGCGATTTCAGAGACGGCATAGGCGAGGATGAAGCCCGTGACTGTGGGCATAAACAGCCACGCCAGAACCGCGCCGCCTGCGCGAATGATGGGTTGCACTGCTTCTGCTGCGGTGGCGCTGGCATATTTGAACTTGAGCCGAAGCAGCCCTGTGGGCGTGGTGCGGATTGAGAGGAGTGAGATGACGCAATAGCCAAAGGTCAGCCACAATAGCTCTGCGGGCAAAGGCAGCCATAAAGGCGCGCTTATGACCAGCAAGGCAGCGATCACAGTGCCCATCACGACTGACAGGATATCAAGCGCGATGGCAAACCCCGTCGCCTCAGCCGCGCCAGAGCCGTTCGCGCCCCAACGCACGATAAATTGCCATGTCTGAAAATTGGCAAGCCCTGTCACCGCTTGGCCCAATGCCACAATTGCAGCGAAATAGCCGAACCCTTCCAGCCCCAACGTCCGTGTTGCCAGTGCCAGATAGACGATGCTGAGCACCGCGTTAATCCCGCGCCCGCCGAGCAGCCAGCCCATATTGGTGAAGAGGCGCTTCATCCCTCTGGCTCGGCCTTTAGCTCAGCCTTCGCGGCGTTTGAGGATGCGAGTGGTCACGTCATAGGTGCGCTGATTGTCGACATCGATGGCGTAATGTCCGTCCGATAGCTCAATCGGCACAAGCTTGATGCCAAAACGTTTGGAAATCTGTTCGAACAGTTTCTCTTTAGAGCCCGTTCCAAGTCGGAAGCGGATGAGGTTCATCAGACCAAACGCCTTGATGATGCGGCGCGGGAACTTCACGAATTGCCCACCTTCGCGCATGATTTCGGCCGCACCCAGGGCTTTTTCGCTGCCCAGCCAGTACATGTTGCAGTTCGAAAATCCGCCATCTTTGAACTGGTAGAACTTGCTCTGGCCTTCTGGATCAGCGGCCTGCACGTCTTCTTTGCGCGCCAATCCGGCCGCGCCGCCCGCCTCTGCGGCGAGGCACTTGGTGATGAATTCGCTGTAGCCTTCGGGCGTGACCAGGCAATTGTCAGCCGTGGTGATGAGGATCGGAAAATCCGCGCCTTCGGCAGCGGCAAACACGCTGTCGACAATGTTGAACTGGCCTTCTGCAAAGGTCAGGCGACCTTCTTCGATCAACGCCGCGACCGTCGGCAAAGCTGCGATTTCGTCTGCCTCGTGCGCGACGATGCGGATCGCGCCGACCCGGTCGCATGCAGAGACTTGTTTGACCACACGCTCCACCATGGGCACACCGTTGACCGGCACCACGCATTTTTGCGCAACGCCCGCGCGCTCTGCCAATGGGTCGAGCACGCCTGAACGTTTGCCAGCCATGATGATTGCGGTTGCTTTGGTCTGCTGTGTCATGGCTGCTGCCTTTAGCGCTTATCGCCCCTCATCGCAAAGCAAGGTTAGGTGCACCTTGTGAAACTATTTGTCGCAGGGCATTGCAGGAAGAAGGTGTAGGGACGCTTGAAATGAAGATCATCTTCTCTCGAAAGGGGTTTGATAGCAGCGCCGGTGGTGGTCCTTCGCCAATTGTCGCCGGGCGTCCGATCTCGCTGCCGATCCCTGCGGGCACCGCTTCGCGCACTACCTATAGTGATCTCGGCCTGGGTGAGTATGCAGCTAAAGCGAGCCGGGGGAAGCTTGGACCAAACGATCTGTGCCACCATGATCCGATGTTCTTGGATGCTGGAACCTGCGCTTTTGGTCAGCATTCAGCCGCGCAAACCCATTTGGAAGGGCAAGGCGTGGGGCTGGGCGATGTGTTCGTATTCTTTGGGCTTTATGCAGAAGAGGAAACGGGCGAGCTGCATCATCGCATCTTTGGCTATTTGCGCGTTGAGGAGATGATCGCGCTTGGTCAAGGCGTGCCGCAGGCGATGCTCGATATTGACCATCCACACGCGCTTGAAATGCACAGCAGCAATGATGTGATCTGGTATGGGGAGGGGCGGATGGCACAGTGCGCTTCGCCCGAATTGCGGCTGACGGTGCCCGGTGGTCCGCCCAGTCTATGGCACCGCCCCGATTGGCTTAAGCGCGGCGGTCTATCCTACCACGACCGCGCGGATCGCTGGATTAGGGGAGCCAAAGGAAACAAGCGCCTGCGCTCCGTCGCGCGCGGTCAGGAATTCGTCGCCGACATAGGGCGGCGCAAGGCTCCGCGCGAATGGCTTGAGCACGTGATTGCCGCGATCAAAGCGTCTTGATGATGCCGGAGAAATCGAGCGCGCTGTTCTCTTGCGCAAAGGCTTCATAAAGTTCAGCAGCGTGTTTGCCGAGCGGGGTGGTTGCGCCTGCCGTGCCAGCCGCTTCCATTGCGAGCTTTAGATCTTTGAGCATCAATGCGCTTGCAAATCCGCCTTGGTAATCATTGTCTGATGGGCTTTGCGGGCCAACGCCGGGCACCGGGCAATAGCTGGTCATCGACCAGTTCTGACCGGATGAAACGCTAGAAATATCGTAGAATGTTTGCGCATCCAGACCCAGCTTCTGTGCCATGGAGAAGGCCTCAGCGGTGCCGATCATCTGAATTGCGAGCAGCATATTGTTGCAGATCTTCGCCGCCTGACCATTGCCCGCATCACCTGCATGGATCACGGCCTTGCCCATCGCATCGAGAATGGGCTGCGCGCGCTCAAATGCGCTTTGCGTACCGCCCACCATAAAGGTCAGCGTGCCGCCATTGGCTGCCGCGATCCCACCGGATACGGGCGCATCGACCATGTCATATCCTTGTAAGGATGCGCGCTCGATCACTTCTCTTGCGGTCGCCACATCAATGGTTGAGCAATCCAGCAGCACAGCGCCAGCAGGCGCGTGGCCGATGACCTCGTTCTCGTAGACGCCTTTGACGATGGCTCCATTAGGCAGCATCGAAACCACCGCTTCGACGCCTTCGCACGCCTCTTTCGCGGTATCGAAAGTCGCACAACCCGCCTCGCGAGCCGCCTCAAGCGCGGGCGCCGCCAAATCAAAAGCGCGAACTTCATGCCCCGCCTTCACCAAGTTCGCGGCCATTCCGCCGCCCATATTACCAAGACCGATAAAGGCGATTTTCATATCAGCGACCCTTCCACTTGCCTTCACGCTTTTCAATAAACGCGGCCATGCCTTCGGCTTTGTCTTCGCTGGCGGTGAGGATTTGGAAGATGCGGCGCTCCATGATGAGCCCTTGGTCCAGCGTCATTTCAAACGCGGCATTGACCATTTCCTTATTCGCGATGGCGGCCATGGGCGGCATTGAAGCGATGGCGGTGGCAGTTTTGAGCGCTTCGGCGAGCAATTCTGCTTGCGGGACCACGCGAACGATTAAGTTGGCACGTTCCGCTTCTTCTGCGCCCATCATGCGGCCAGTGAGGCACATTTCCATCGACTTCGATTTGCCAATCGCGCGGGTGAGGCGCTGCGATCCGCCCATTCCGGGAGCCACGCCCAGCTTGATCTCGGGTTGCCCGAATTTTGCGTTGTCCGAGGCGATGATAAAGTCTGCCATCATGGCAAGCTCACACCCGCCGCCCAGCGCAAAGCCGTTCACCGCCGCAATCCAAGGCTTGCGGGTTTTTTTGACGATTTCGGACGTCCAGGGCGCGAAGAAATCGTCGAGGTAGAAATCGGCTGCGGCCTTGTCGGACATTTCCTTGATGTCGGCCCCTGCCGCAAACGCCTTGTCGCCCGAGCCTGTCAGAACCGCGCATAGCTGGCTGTCATCGGCTTGGTACGCGGCAAAAGCGTCAATCAATTCTTCGAGCACTTTGGAATTGAGCGCGTTCAGCGCCTTGGGCCGGCTGAGCGTCATCAGGGTGACGCCCTTGGTTCCGTTGGCGTTGGTTTCAACGGTGATGGTTTCGTAAGCGCTCATAGGGGTTTCCATTCTTCATCAGCCGGCAAAGGGGCAAAGATGCTGTCGATCAGCTCTTCGCTCACCTCTTCCGGAGTGGCGGGATCCCATTTGGGATCGTGGGTTTTGTCCGTGATCACCGCGCGAACACCTTCGGCAAAATCGGGCCGGGTGAGGACACGCGCGCCGATGCGATATTCCATCGCCATATTGTCCGCGAAAGTGGGCAGGTCGATGCTGGTGGCAAGCTGGCGCAGCGCAACCTTGCAAGTCTGCGGGCTTTTTGTGCCGAGCGTATCGCGCTCTTTCACCGCCCACTCGTCACCATCCTCAATCGCGGCTTCGAGGCTGGCGAGGATGTCTTCGTAACTGTCTGATGCAAAGTGTTTGGCAATCTTCAGCGCATTGCCTTCAATCCGTGCTTCAGGCGGTGTGCCCACGGGTTCGGAGAGAATGCCCGCGATCCGACCGGGGCGTTCGATGATGCGCGCCTTGATGTCGTCAAGCTGCTCACTCGGCACATAATGCGTCGCAAGGCCCGCCCAAAGCGCCTCTGACCCGTCGAGCCGCGCGCCGGTCAGCGCGAGAAACTGCCCAAGCCGCCCGCCGAGGCGCGAGAGATACCAACCGCCGCCGACATCGGGGAACAGGCCAATGCCCGTCTCAGGCATGGCAAAGCGCGTGTTTTCGGTCGCAACGCGGAACTTGGCAGGCATCGCAATGCCAACGCCGCCGCCCATCGTGATCCCGTCCATAAAGGCGACCACTGGCTTGGCAAAAGTGAACAGCTGGTGGTTGAGCTGATACTCATCATGGAAGAATTTGCGGCCTGATACTCCGCCATCATTCAGAGCGGAGTCGCGCAAAAATGCAATATCCCCGCCCGCACAAAAGCCGCGCGTGCCTTCCTCATGGTCAATGATCACGGCTTCGATAGCGTCGTCGCTCGCCCAATCGGTAAGAGCCGCTGACATGGCATGGCACATCTCCAGCGTAAGCGCATGCAGCGCCTTTGGCCGGGTGAGCGTGATATGGCCGATAGGGCCGTTTGTGCGGGTTAGGACGTCTTGTGTCATGAAATTTGCCGCTCCTGAGCGGCCTCCATAGGCGGAAAGAGCCGCCAAGCAATAAGCCAGTAGGTGAGAGCACCGAGCGTCGTGCTAGAAACCACTATCCCAGCGAAAGCAAGATCCAAGCTGCTGCTTAAGACCAGGCAAATAGCAACGCCTGCTGCGACACCTGCAAGAGCGTAAAAGCGCAATACTGAGATTGAGCGATACTCGGTAAATGAGATTGCAGGCAGGGCGACAGCGGCGCTCAAAAGAGTTCCAAACAGCCAAACGGAGAGAAATACATATCCTGCAAATTCAACGCTGGCACCGCCTGTTTGAACCATCATGCCAACGGAAAGTGCAGCACCAAACGCGCCCGCAACCAAATAGGCTCCAAGAACGGTCAGAAACCTCACTGCCGCAGCAAATCCCTACCCACGACCATGCGCATAATCTGGTTTGTGCCCTCTAGGATCGAGTGCACACGCAGGTCTCTCCAGAAGCGTTCGATTGGGTAGTCTTGCAAATAGCCATAGCCGCCATGGAGTTGCAGCGCGCGGTCGACGATTGCGCTGCCATTGTCGGTCGCAAGCCGTTTTGCCATCGCAGAGAAGCGCGATTTGTCGGGCGCGTTGTCCGTCACCTTGCACGCGGCGAGATAGAGGAGCGCGCGCGCGGCCTCCAAGTCGGTCGCCATATCGGCGAGGGTGAATTGCGTGTTCTGGAACTCAGAGACTGCTTTGCCGAACTGCGTGCGATCCTTGGTGTAATTGATCGCCTCGTCCAAGCAGCGTTGCGCCCCGCCAAGCGAGCATGCGCCAATGTTCAAACGCCCGCCATCTAGTCCCATCATGGCAAGCCTGAATCCTTCGCCTTCGCCGCCAACGACGTTTTCGGCTGGCACGCGCACGTCTTCGAGGATCAGTTGCGCGGTGGGCTGCGAGTGCCAACCAAGTTTCTTCTCGTTCGCGCCGAAGGAAACGCCGGGCATATCCTTCTCGATCACCATGCAGGTGATACCCTTTGGCCCGTCTTCACCGGTGCGGACCATCGCGACGTAAATCTCGTTTGAGCCTGCGCCGGAGATGAATTGCTTTGTACCATTGAGGATGTAGTGGTCGCCATCCTTCTTCGCGGTCGTCTTTAGCGCGGCTGCGTCAGACCCGCTCGATGGCTCCGTCAGGCAGTAGCTTGCAATTTTGTCCATTCCCACGAGGTCAGGCAGGTACTTGTCCTTGACCGTTTGTGAGCCGAAGCGGTCGATCATCCAAGCGGCCATATTATGGATCGAGATAAACGCAGAAGTCGACGGACAGCCATAGGCCATCGCTTCCATAATCAGCGCCGCTTCCAATCGGCCAAGCCCAATGCCGCCCGATTCTTCCGACACATAGATCGCGCCAAAGCCAAGCTCAGCGCTTTGTTTGATCGTATCGATGGGGAAGATGTGTTTCTCATCCCATTCGCCCGCATGCGGGGTGATATTGTCGGCAGTGAACCGCTGTGCCATTTCCTGAATCGCGAGCTGATCGTCGGTAAGAGAGAATTGTCCTTGCATGGGCCATTATCTAGCCCCTGCGGGGCCCTTAGAAAAGAGCGGTCAGACCAGTAAAGGCACGTGACAACTCACAGAGCTTTTTTGAGAAATTTTGTAACCTTCGATCCCGCGCGCGCGTATGATATGTATGACCATGCAATACGCCGCCACGCCTGACCGCCTTTTGATCGTTTACAACGCCGATAGCGGCATCATCAACGCGCTGATGCATGCGGTGCACAAACAGCTGTTTCCCGAAACCTATCCCTGCTCACTCTGCGCGATCACCTATGGTGCGGTGTCGATGCATGGTGAATGGAAACGGTTCTTGGATAATCTGCCGATGGAGGTCGTCTTTCATCACAAGGATGATTTCACGCAATGCTATCCTGAGCTTGGAACAGGCGGCGCGCAGGAGGTCGCATTACCGTCTATCCTTGTGGAAGACCGGGGCGCGCAGACACGCGTTTTGATCCCGGCAGAGGAGCTTGATGTTATGACCTCTACGGTTGAGCTAATGGCGCGCGTGGAAGAGAAGCTGGCCGAGGAATTTCTGCGCGGCCCCGATCTTGGCCGCCGTGCCAGCGAGATGGCATAGGGCTTGACGGGCCTGCGGCGGTATCGTTGAGTGCCGCAATGCGAAAACTTCTGATCGCGATCACGAGCATCTTTGCTCTAGGCCTCTTGGTATGGACCGTTGGTCCCGAGCTTTTGCGCGCTGAAGGCGATATGGCAGAGCCGCGCTCTGAAGTGCATGCAGCCGAGCTTGATGGGACGATCTATGTCGCGGGCGGCATCGGTTTTTCCCGCACGCTCGACAGCTGCGCTGCTTTCGATGTGGCGAGCGAGAGCTTTAGCGCCTGCCCAGAATTGCCGCGCACTCTGCACCATGTCGGGATGGCGGCTGGCGAAGGACGCGTTTTTGCTTCCGGCGGCTATATCCGATTGTGGTTTGAACAAGATCCCGATGGCGCGCTGTTTGCGCTGACACCGGGCGAGGATGCCTGGGTTGAACTCAGCAAACTGCCCGCGCCTTTGGGCCAACACGCCATGTTTTACCGCGATGGCGGAGTGTGGCTGATCGGCGGAGAGAGTAAGGGCACCGTCACGGGCGCTCTATGGCGGTATGATCTTGAAAGCGGCGAATGGAGCGAGCGTACTGCCATGCCCACACCGCGCCATTCGCATGCCTATGCGCTGGGAGACGGCAAGCTGTTCGTGACCGGCGGGCGCAGCGAAACGCTCGGCGCGCATTCACGGGTGGTCGAGGTCTATGATTTCGAGGCTGATAGTTGGAGCGCCCTTCCTGATGCGGAGTTTCCGCTGGCAGGCCACGGCGCTGCCTATTTTGAAGGGCGCTTGCACGTCTTTGGCGGTGAGAATGTGAATACACGCGAAGTCTTTACGCGGCATATGTCGCTTGATCTGGCGGACCCATCGGCGGGTTGGCGCGAAGAGGTTGCCATGGCGGAGCCGCGGCACGGGCTTGCCACGGCTCGGATCGGCGATACATCTTGGATTATTGCGGGCGGAGAGCTTGCAGGGCGGGACACGCTGATTTCTGTGACCGGCACTGCGTTTCCGCTGAAGCTTAGTCGGTGATTTCTGCGATGCCGTAGCCACCCGCTCCCTCCGCCGTTCCACCCGGATCGTAACCCGGTGTGATAATCCGGGTGGAAGGGCGGAGGGAGCGGGTGGCCTGGCCCATCAAGATAAGACAGCCTCCGCTTCGATCTCAACCTTCCATTCCGGACGGCATAGCCATGCGACACCTGCCATAGTGGCAGCGGGGGGATGAGCGCCGAAATAGCGCGCGTGAACTTCGCCCACCGCGTCTTGGTCTGCTGGATCGGTGAGCAGCATCCGGGTGCGCACAACGTCTTTGGCAGAGCCGCCCAACTCCTCAATCGCAGCGACGATAATTGCGAGGCAGCGATCCGCCTGTTCGCTCACGCCGCCCGGAGTAGTCGAGCCATCGGGCTCCACCGGACCAGTGCCAGCCACGATGATGCGGTTTGCCCCAGAACTATCAACGCGAACGGCGCGGCAAAAGCCGAACTGCGCCTCAAACGGGGAGCCGGAAGTAGCGCGGGTGCGGGTCATGATGGGCAGCGTTTGCGCGGCATGGGATCATTGGACTGCCCCTCAAAGATAAATTGCGGGGTCAGCGTTTCGCCGTCCTCTGACAGGTTTAGGCGATATTCTTCATCCCAAACCTCGCCTTCGCCTTCCATCGCAAGCATCAAGACCACATCTTTGCTGGCCTGCGTTGCTGATTTCACCTTGCCAAAGCTTTCGTAGAACATGATTTCGCCTGCGCTGATTTCGATGCGCAGATCGCTTTCGAGCGCGCATGTTCCTTCGACATAATCCCACACACCGTGAAACCGCTCCGGAATTTGATTGTTCGCAAGTGCCTGCGCTTCATCCAAGGGGATCGCGCCACCGCCAATCCCGCCATCGGGTTCGACCGGCATGGGGGTCTCGGTTGGTGCTTGCGCCGCCGGCGTCTCTTCGCTCAGGGGAGCTTGATCGGGAATTTTACCGCAAGCTGTTAGCGCTGCAACAGCGCCTAAGGTCAACCAAATCCGCACCTACTCTTCCCCCTCTTGCCCGAGCACTCGTTCGTTGAACTGCTGCTCCAACAGACGCGTATCATTGCCCGGATACCAGCGCTGTGATGCGATCCCTTGATACCATGCGGCGAGTTCCACCAGCGTTCCTTGCGCAGAGGGCACGTCGGGCGCGTTCAAGTATACAGGGTCAGCAAAGGCTTCGTCAGCGGTCACGATTGTCCATCCGGCATTGCGCAAAGCCGTAATCAAATCGCCGATAAACAGCGCCGATAGATCGGTTTCGTGCAGCAGGATATTGTGAGTGATGGGCTGGCCGAAGGTCTCCAGCGCGAGCGCGTGATAGAACTCAGCCGCCTCGACATGGACCTCAACGAAAAGGTCTCTTGCAGCTGCGGGGTCATAACTTGCCTGCTCACGTTCAGCCCGGCCCAGCGCACTGTCGATCCACCAGTCTGATGCGTCCACGGTCGGCGTGGCATTGAGCAGCCCGCGCGCAGCCAAGGCAGCGCGAACAGCGTCGCGCTTGTCCTTATCGGCGCGCCCTTCGTCGAGATAGGGAAAGCGGAACCAGTCTCGCACGCCGTCACGGCCTGAAAGCCAGCTTTGCGCGCTGTCTAAATCAGCGATAAATTCGCCCGTCTCGGTTTGCGACAGGCGCGGGTGGTTCGCGGTGTGATTGGCCAGCACGTGACCCGCTGCGACATAGGCCTCCATGCGCGCGACAGCCCCATCGCGCTCAGGGATTTTGCCCGGATTGACGAAGAACACCGCCTGCTCAACGCCTGCTTCTTCGAGCTTGGTGATCAGCAACCGGGTGCGCTCATCCTCGGTGAAGAAAGCCCCCGGATGACGCGGTGTATCGTCAAATGTGATCGCGATGCGTTTGTCTTGCGCATGGCCCACCGCTCCGCTCGCCAAAATGACTAGGGCAAGCAAGACGGAAAGCAGTTTGCGGATCATTGCGCGCTTTAATTCTCGTTTGGACGTTCGTTGGGGCAGCGCTTGCGCTCAAACGTCCCCCAACGGCTTCCCACAACTTCCATCATCAGCCGAGTGTTCTCGACCTTCAAACGATAGGACGTTTCCCAAACCTCGCCTTCGCCTGAGGAAAGGACGGCAACTTCCACAGTCTCTCCATCGTGGCGAAGTGTTTTCACCGCACCCGTGCTTTCGTGAAAAATCAGCTCGGTTGCGGTAATACGCAGCCGCGAATCTGAATAGACCGAGCAATCTCCTTCATCCATGTCCCACAATCCGTGGAAGCGTTCTGGAATGATGAGTGTCTTCGCCTCTGACCCCTCGCGTGACTGGGCAGGCACAATCACCGCACTCAGCAAGGCGATTAGACTGACAAAGATATAAGAACGCCGCATAAGAGCAGCTTACCCCATGGTTGGAATAATGAAAGCGTTTGAGCCATCACCGCCACCATCGGGCCAGCGCTGGGTGATCTTTTTCTTCTTGGTCCAGAATGCGAGGCCTTCTGTTCCATATTGGTCGATATCGCCAAAGCCAGAACGCTTCCAACCGCCAAACGAGTGGTAGCTGACTGGCACAGGGATCGGCACGTTCACACCGACCATGCCGACCTGAACGCGGCTCGCAAATTCGCGTGCGGCGTGGCCATTGCGGGTGAAGATCGCGACGCCGTTGCCATATTGGTGATCCGAAGGCAGTCGCACGGCTTCTTCGAAGTCCTTGGCGCGCACGATCTGAAGCACAGGTCCGAAGATTTCCTCTTGGTAGCTCTTCATCTGCGGTGTCACACGGTCGATCAAAGTTGGGCCTACAAAGAAGCCTTTCTCATGCCCCTGAAGCTTGAAGCCGCGCCCATCGACAACGATTTCACCGCCTTCTTCCTCAGCGGTGGTGATCCATTGCTCGACCCGCGCTTTGTGCTCTGGCGTGACGACGGGGCCGTAATGCGCGTCCGGGTCAGTGGAGACACCCACGCGCAGTGCGTTGATCGCCGGGATCAGCTTCTCGCGAAGAGCGTCGGCGGTATCATCACCCACGGGCACCACCACAGGCAGCGCCATGCAGCGCTCGCCCGCGGAGCCAAAGGCGGCTCCGGCGAGGTCATTTACAACCTGATCAAGGTCCGCATCGGGCATCACAATCCCGTGGTTCTTCGCGCCGCCAAAGGCTTGCACGCGTTTGCCCTGCTCAGCGCCGCGATGATAAATGTAATGCGCAATGTCAGAGCTGCCGACAAAGCTGATTGCAGGAATATCGGGGTGGTCGATAATCGCATCGACCATTTCCTTGTCGCCGTGAACGACTTGGAGCAGCCCTTCCGGCGCGCCCGCTTCGACGAACAATTCTGCCAAGCGCACTGGCACGGACGGATCACGCTCAGATGGCTTCAGGATAAAGGCATTGCCCGCGGCACAAGCCATACCGAACATCCACATCGGGATCATTGCGGGGAAGTTGAACGGGGTGATGCCTGCGCCAATGCCCAGCGGCTGGCGCATCGAATAGACATCGATGCCGGGGCCAGCGCCTTGAGTGTATTCGCCTTTGAGCACTTGCGGGATGCCGCAAGCATATTCGATCACTTCAAGGCCGCGCTGCACATCGCCCTTCGCATCATCGACAACCTTGCCGTGTTCGCTGGCGAGGAGTTCGGCGAGGCTCTGCATATTGGCCTCAATCAACTCCTTGAACCGGAACATGACCCGCGCGCGTTTTTGCGGATTGGTCGCGGCCCAACCGGGTTGAACTTCTTTCGCAGTGGCAACAGCGCGTTCGAGCAAGCCAGCATCGCCCAAGGCGACCTCCGCCTGAATCTCACCGGTCGATGGGTTCCACACTTGGTGCTTACGTGTGGGGACAGGGCTGTCGCCCACTAGAAAGTGATCAATCTGACGCATTGTGGGTTCCCAAATTTCCTCTCAATTGCGCCCTCAAATGACGCTACGGCGCGAGTGGCACAAGGCGAAAGAGCGAACAAGATCGAAAGTTGCGTCATTTCTCGGCGAAATGTGACTTTCGATGATTGCTGAGGCGGCTTTATGAGCCTATCGGACGCAGGTCCCCTCTCTGACCGATCAATCGGAGTATCCTGACTTGTCTAGTGACCTTCAATCCCGCCTCGCCTCTGCCCCCGTCGTCCCCCTAATCGGAGAAGACGATGCAGCCAAAGCTGTCGATACCACGCATGCACTGGTCGCAGGTGGCCTGAGCGTAATCGAAGTGGTGATGCGCAGCGACAATGCGCAAAAGGGTATGGAGGCGATCCTAGAGCAAGTCCCCGGCGCCATCATTGGCGCGGGTACGGTCCTGACGCTGGATCAGGCAAAGTCAGTCCGCGCGAGCGGCGCTCAATTTATCGTCTCACCGGGGCTGGTCGATGAAATCGCTGAATATTGCCTAGCTGAGAACATCCCATTCTACCCCGGCACTATGACCGCAGGCGAAGTGCAGCGCGCCTATGCGCTGGGCCTTCGCGAAGTGAAGTTCTTCCCCGCTAACCTTGCCGGCGGTGTGCCGATGCTGAAGGCGTTTGGTTCCGTGTTCCGCGAGATGCGCTTCATGCCCACGGGCGGCGTTTCAGCGGCCAATCTGGGTGAGTTTCTGGCCGTGCCCAGCGTGCTTGCCTGCGGCGGAAGTTGGCTCACGCCGAAGGATGCGGTGGCGTCAGGCGACATGGACGCGATCACCAAGCTTGCCGCCGATGCCGTTCAGATCGCACGCGAGGTGCGCAGCTAAAGTGCATTGACGCCCAAGCCGCGCCATCGCAAAGGCAGGGGCGCATTGCTCGAAGCGGGTGTAGCTCAATGGTAGAGCAGCAGCTTCCCAAGCTGACGACGAGGGTTCGATTCCCTTCACCCGCTCCAATCCAAAGAGGATTTGAGCGCGCTCGGTTCCGTTGGCCGCGCTTCGCTTCGCCCTCTCAGCGCCTAGGCGCTTCGAGTCCACCCGCTCCAGTCCTGTTCACCAAAACCTCTTACTTTGGTGGCATCCTGATCGCGCCGTCCAGCCGGAACTGGTGGCCGTTGATATAGGAATTGCGCGCGATCTCGCAGATCAGAGAGGCGAATTCTTCGGGTTCGCCGAGCCGTTTGGGGAAGGGGACGCTGGCATTTAGCTGGTCCCACATTTGCGGGTTGCGGTCTTTCATGCCGAGCATCAGCGGGGTCGCAAAGATACCGGGCATGACTGAATTCACCCGAATGCCAAGCTCCATCAGATCGCGCGCCATCGGCAGGACAAGCCCGTTCACACCCGACTTGCAAGAGCCATAAATGACCTGCCCTATCTGACCATCTTGAGCGGCCACACTAGCGGTGAGCGTGATAGAACCGCGCTCGCCATCGGCGTTCAAAGGCTCAGCGTTTGCCATGCCAAGGGCTGAGATACTGGCGATGCGATAGCTCGCCACCAGAATGCCCTCAGCGCCAAAGGCATAGTCTTCGGTTGAAAGGCGCTTGTAGCCGCCCGTTGCCTTGTCATAGCCCACCGTCTTGCCGCGTTTGGAGGCCATCGCGCAGTGCACCGTTACGCGTTCTTGCCCGTTCGCGGCGCGTGCGGCTTCGAAACCAGCCATCGCCGATGCTTCATCCATAATGTCGACATGGTGGAAAGTGCCGCCAATCGCGGCGGCGTGTTCTTCGCCCGCTTCATCATTGATGTCGAAGATTGCGACTTTCAATCCCGCTTCTGCCAAGGCCGTAGCGCTGGCTCGGCCCAATCCCGATGCACCGCCTGTAACAACGGCTGCCATACCCGCTTCGAGTTTCATTCGCTTTCTCCCCTCAATGAATTTGCGGGAGACGATAAGCCAGATCGAAAGCCCCAGATCAAATGCAAACGCCAACTGTTCATCAACCGCGCGCATGCTAGAGGGCGCGCATGGATGCTTTCCTGCTCTGCCTGATCTTGACATTCGCGATTGCCTTTGGCGGGCGCGAGCAATTGATCATTGCGCAGTTTGTAGAGGCGGTGGGGCGCACCACCGCGCTGCTGGCGATGGGCATGCTGTGCGCGCTAATCAGCGCAAGTATCATGGCGTATTTCGGCGCGAGCATTGCCTCTATCCTGCCGCAGCGCGCAGCTGACATGTTAGTGGCCTTTGCTCTTGGCGCCGCCGCAATCGAGCTTTTGTGGCCGGTTAAGCTGAAGACGATGAAAGAGCCGACCCGCTCCATTGTCGCAATCGGTGTGGTTGTGCTGTTCCGGCAGATCATGGATGCGGCGCGCTTTGCGATATTCGCCTTTGCCGCCGCTGCGAGTTATCCGACCACCGCATTGATCGGCGGCGCGATTGGCGGCGCGGCAGCAGTGGCGCTGGGATGGGTAGTGGGTCTTGCGAAATTGCAAAAGTTCCCCTTGCGCTGGATCCGAATGGCGCTGGCCGTTTGTTTGTTTCTTGCGGCATTGCTGATCGGATTGAACGCTCGTTACACGTTCCTGTAATCGATCCGCACGATCACTGCGAATTGATCTTTCTCGAAACTAAATTCCGTTTGGCGCGTAGTATTATTGAACGCATCAACGGCGCACGTTCCCTGGTTTACCCGGGCTTTTTGGCGTCGTAAAGCATTGATAAAGGAGGACAACACATGCTTGACCCCAACAACAACTCGACCACTCAGATGGTAGCCGAAATCAACGCCCTGCTGGCAGATCACTTCGCGCTCTATGTGAAGACCAAGAACTTTCATTGGCACGTAAAGGGCCCGCGTTTCCGTGACCTGCACCTGCTGTTTGACGAGCAGGCGATCGAGATCCGCGACCAGATTGACGCGATCGGTGAGCGTGCCCGGAAAATTGGCGGCGATACGATCACATCGGTGGGCATGATTGCTCAGCACACCCAGGTGAAAGATCAGGACAGCGCGTCACTCAGCGCCGAGGATATGATCCGCGAGTTGCGTGATGACAATGCAGCAATGGTCACACGCCTCAAGGCGATGAAGGACACCGCCGATGCCGCAGGTGACAATGCCACAGATGGTCTGATCGATGATTGGACCGATATGGCCGAGGAACGCGTCTGGTTCTTGAATTCAGCGCTCGGCTAAAACCCGTAAGGGTCGCAAAAGAAAGGGCCGTTTCCGACTAGTCGGGAGCGGCCCTTTTGCTATGCGTGTCACCTATGAAAAATGTCGAAATTGTCGAAGGCGCCAGCGACGCCGATATCGCGCATTGGCTGTCACAAAAGCTGGCGGATGCGTTTGCCGGCTCGAGCGGTGATGTCGCGATCAGTGTGCCGGGCGGAAGCACCCCGTTCCCGATATTTGCAGAGCTTGTGAAGACTGACCTGCCGTTTGATCGGCTGGTCGTTTGGCCGGGCGATGATCGCATCGTGCCAGAGGATCATGCGGCATCGAACACGAGCAAGATCAGGGCTTTGTTTGAACCCGTTGGCGCACGGGTGAAGGCGCTGAGCCTAGACGATCAGCCGCCACATTTCGCGATTTGCTGGATGGGCATGGGCGGCGATGGCCATATTGCCTCGCTCTTTCCCAACACCGATCCGCGAACAGACGACCCGCAGGCCATTCGGCGACTGACGCCTGATCCTTTGCCACCAGAGGCTCCGTTTGACCGCATAACGCTGACGATCCCTGCGCTTACCCGCAGCGATAATCTGATGTTCGTGATCCGCGGCGATGAAAAGCGGGTGGTGTTTGATGGCGCACAGTCGGGCGAGCATGATCTGCCTATTGCAAGATTGCTGCGCGCAGCCGACCAGCCGATCACATGCTTCACCTGATCGAACGCCTTCTGCCAGCGCCTTTGCATCGGGCGCTATTGCCCATTGCCCATAAGGTGCGGCATCGCTGGCGAAATTGGCGCGGCAAACCGATTGCTGGCGTGAGTGTGGCGCTGACCGATCTCAACGGAGAATTGCTGCTGTTGCGCCATTCCTATGGCCCAAAGGTATGGGCACTGCCTGGCGGCGGATTGAAGCCGGGCGAAGACCCTGAAGAAGCCGCGCGGCGTGAAGTGCTTGAGGAGCTGGGGATCGAAATCAACAAGATCCAGCATGTCGGCAATTTGGAAGAGACGCTGTCAGGCTCTCCCCATACTGCGCACCTATTTACTGCAATGGTTGATGCCCACCCTAAACCGGACAGGCGCGAGGTCTTAGAGGCGCGCTTCTTCCCTACGCACTCCCTGCCAGAGCCACTGGGCGAAACCACTCGCCGCCGCATTGATGCGTGGCGGTCGCGAGGGTGAGTGACGCGAGGGTGACTGGCGCGCGCCGCACTAAAGCAGCGACAATTGCGCGCTGTCTTTTGGCGCTTCCTTTTCATCGCCGTGGTCAAGGTTTGATAAAGTCAGCCCCATCAGCCGGATTGGCATGGGCAGGGGCAGTGCTTCTTCGAGCAGTGCGCGGCTGAGTTGGGCGAATTCGTCCCTCGTTTCGATCCAATGCGGGACGGACTTCGACCGGGTCATATTCTGAAAGTCGGTGAACTTCATTTTGAGCGTCACCGTCCGTCCGCGAGCTTTTGTGCGCTCAATACTCTCCCAGACATATTCGATCGTATTCTCCAGCGTCTCGCGAAGTTGTGCACCGCTGGATATGTCCTCACTAAAGGTCCGCTCACCGCCGACAGATTTGCGTACACGGTGCGCGCGCACGGGCCGCAGGTCTATGCCGCGCGCGGCGCGGTAAAGGTAATCGGCAAAGCTGCCGAAATTGGCCCGCAGAAATTCAATATCCTTGGCGGCTAAGTCTGCGCCGGTCTCGATCCCGTGGCGCTTCATCTTCTCCTCGGCCTTTGGGCCAACGCCATGGAACCGGCGAATGGGCAAGGTGGCGACAAAGTCTGCGCCTTCACCGGGGCGGATCACGCAAATGCCATCGGGCTTGTTCTGATCACTCGCGATCTTGGCGAGGAATTTGTTGTAGGAGACGCCCGCGCTTGCCGTCAGCTTGGTCTTGGCGCGAATCTCTTGGCGGATCAAATCGGCAATGCGCGTGGCAGAGCCAATGCCAAGCTTGTCCTGCGTCACGTCAAGATAGGCTTCATCCAAGCTGAGCGGTTCCACATGCGGTGTGTGATGGTGAAAGATCGCGCGGATCTGACGGCTTGCTTCTTTGTACGCGTCGAAGCGGTGCTTCACGAAAATGAGATCGGGGCACAGGCGTCTGGCCGTGACAGATGGCATCGCGCTTTTGACACCAAACTTGCGCGCTTCGTAACTGGCCGCTGCCACAACGCCGCGCCCGCCAGATCCGCCAACCGCGACAGGTTTGCCGCGTAATTCCGAGTGATCGCGCTGTTCTACGCTCGCAAAAAACGCATCCATATCGACATGGATGATCTTGCGCAGGCCCGCTGCTTCCTCTCCATCACGATCATCACTGGCGGGGTCTGCGTTCATGGCGCGCAATGTAGCCCGGTTTGCCCAGCTGCGGAACCATGTGCAGATGCAAACGCTTGAACAGTGCCAAGTAAAAGCCGCTTTCCTAATTGCCGGATTGCGCCCAAGGAGCGCGCATGACCGCAATCACCGCCAACCCAACAAAGCCGCTGAGCGAGCGCGAGATGATCGTGCTGATGGCGATGCTGATGAGCCTTCAGGCTTTTGGCATTGATGCGATGCTGCCTGCTTTGGGCGAGATCGCAAATGATTTGGGTGCTGAGGGCAACGACCGGCAATTCGTGATCAGTTCCTACTTCTTGGGGGCAGGGGTAGGCGCGCTGTTCCCCGGAGCCTTGGCTGACCGATTTGGTCGCCGCCCGGTGCTGTTCGCGGCGCTTCTGGCATACATCCTATTGTCCTTCGCAAGTGCGCTGGCGCCCGATTTCACTTCGCTGCTGGTCATCCGATTGACCCAAGGGGCCTGCGGGGCCGCGCTTGGCGTGTTGCCTGCCGCCATCGTGCGCGATCAAATGGGCGGAGACCGCATGGCGCGCCTGATGAGCCTTGTGATGATGACGTTCCTCGTCGTCCCAATTATTGCGCCTGCCATCGGACAGGTGTTGCTGATATTCGCCGGGTGGAAAGCCATTTTCTTCGCGATGGCAGCGATGGGATTGGGCGTGGGCATATGGGCCTGGTTCCGATTGCCGGAGACGCTTTCGCCTGAAAACGCGCAGAAAATCGACCCTGTTTCTGTGGTCCGTAACATGGGCGCGGCGCTCTCAAATCGCGGCGCGATTGGCTATGTTATTGGCAGTGCGCTGGTGTTCGGTTCGCTGTTCGGCTTCCTCAATTCCTCGCAGCAGCTGATCGGTGAGGCATTTGGTATGGGCGACTATTTTGCGCTCATCTTTGGCGGCGCGGTGTTGGGTATGGTGGCCGCCAACTTCCTCAATTCGCGCATTGTGGAACGGTTTGGCGCGCGCCGGGTGAGCCACACGGCTTTGTTCGGCTTCATCCTGGCCGCCTTCGTGCAGCTTTGGGCGGCGAGCGGCGGCAATCAAAGCGTGTGGACTTTTGTGCCGATCCTCAGCTTCAATATGGCGATGCTCGGATTTGTAGGGGCCAATTTTGGCTCGATCGCGATGCAGCCGTTTCAGCATATTGCGGGGGCAGCCAGCTCAATCCACACCGCGCTTCGCATGAGTATGGGCGCAGTGCTGGGCGGTGTGATTGGCGGGGCCTATGATGGCACCGCATACCCTCTGGCCGTGTCGATGGTGGTGTGTTCTCTCGCGAGCCTTGTGATGGTTCTGATAAGCGAGAACGGCAAGCTGTTTACCCGGCCAAACCTGGCTGTTTGACCGTCCTCGCTGGAGGCGTGGTGTCAGGCCTTGCTTTGAAGCATTCGCCAAGCCAGCCCAGCAAATTCGCACAGCAGCGGCCGCGTATCGCGTGGGTCGATAATGTCCTCAACATTGAACAGCTCGGCTGAGCGGAAGGGTGAGGTAACCTTATCCAATCGCGCTCTGATTTCCTCTAGCATAGCGGGGGGATCATCGGCGGCTTCGAGCTCGGATTTATACGCGACTTCCAGCCCGCCTGCGATGGGAAGGCTGCCCCAGTCGCCGCTCGGCCAGCAAAAGCGGTATTGGTACAAATCCGCATTGCTCATCGCGCTGCCCGCAATGCCATAGGCGCGGCGCATGACGATACTCGCAAGCGGCACGGTCGCTTTGTAAATCGCGTTCATCGCTTGCACGCCGTATCGGATCGTGCCCGCCATTTCGGCCTCACGTCCGATCATAAAGCCGGGATTGTCGACGAGGTGCACGATGGGCAGGCGGAACTGGTTGGCGAGTTTGACGAAACGTTCGACCTTCTCGCTGGTTTTCGCTTCCCATGATCCGCCGAGATAGGACGGATCGCTCGCCACCACTGCGACAGGATAGCCATCGAGCCGGGCGAGCGCGGTAATCGCTGCGCGGCCCCAATTCTTGCCGATCTCAAACACGGTGCCTTGATCTAGCACCATCTCCATCGCGCGGCGCATCGAATAGACTTGCTGCGGATCGCGCGGGACGAGGCTCAGCAACGCTTCCTCGCGCCGGTCAACCGGATCGCCAGAAGGTGCGCGGCGGGCCAATTGGCCGACATGTTCTGGCATAAAGCTCAGGAAGTGGCGCGCGCGGGCAAAGGCCTCAGCCTCGCTCGCGACCTCATCATCGACCACGCCGTTGCGGGTGTGAATGTCGACGCCGCCAAGCTCTTCCTTGGCCTGCTGGTGGTCAGCGGCGCTCTTGTACGCTTCGCCCAAGCCATCGACTACGGCAGGGCCAGCGGCAAAGAGTTGGGAGAGGCCGCGCACCATGATCGAATAGTGGCTCGCAACAATCCGCGCCGCACCAAGCCCTGCGGTTGGGCCTAGCGCCAGCGCCACCACAGGCACTGTATCGAGGTTCTTGACCGTATCGCCCCAGCCCGGAACCGCCGGGATGTAGGTCGCGCCGATCTGTTCCAGCGTCTTGACCGAGCCGCCGCCGCCCGTGCCGTCGATCATCTTGATGATGGGAAGCTTGAGCTCATGCGCCATCTGCTCGGCCTGCACCATCTTGCGCTTGATGCCCGCATCCGCCGCGCCGCCGCGTATGGTGAAGTCGTCGGCTGTGGCGACAACGGGGCGTCCATGAACCGTCGCTTTGCCAAAGAGGAACGGGGCAGGGGTGACGCCGGTTAGGTCGCCGTTTTCGTCATAATGGCCTTTGCCCGCAATCTTGCCGATCTCGCGAAAGGAGCCGGGGTCGCAAAGCGCCGCGAGCCGAGCGCGCGCATCCATCTTGCCGCGAGAATGCTGGCGCGCGATCTTGTCCGGCCCGCCCATTTCTTCGGCGAGCGCTTCGCGGTGGCGTAATTCTTCGAGTTCTTTTGCCCAGGTCATCTTTGTTTTTCGCACGCCATCCGGCGCGCGATATCCTCGCTCATGCGATCAAAGATCGCGTCGCTGCGGGCGGGCGGTCGCCCTTGCGGTTGCTGTGCAATCGTTTGGTGCCATGGAGCGCCCCTCACTCGGCAGGCTCCACCACGCTTGGCTCCACCACACAAAGCACCGCTTCAACCTGCACCTGCCCGCCCTCAGAGGCCTCAAGCCCCGTCACGGTCCCATCAAAGGGCGCAAGGAGAGCATGCTCCATCTTCATCGCTTCGAGCACCATAAGGCGCTGGCCAGCGGTGACGGTGTCGCCGTCTGAAACGTCCACCGCGATAACCTTGCCCGGCATGGGCGCGAGTATGGCGCCGTCGGCTGCGGAGGTGGTGCCGCCTCCATCGTGTCGGTATGGGACGGCCGAGAATGTCGCTCCATTTTCATAGAAATGTTGGTCATCGCCAGCATTTCCGAAAAAGATAAGGTTGCCTTCTCCGTTAAGTCTTGAGGGATCGATTTCGACCAACTCCCCTTCGATAAGGAGTCTTGTTCGCTTGTGCTTGCCGGAGTTCAAACGGAATCCCGACAAGCCTATCTCGAATTCTCTATTTGAAGCATCAAAAGAGGGGTGTCGGATGTCTGCTAGTATTGCCCTGAGAGCCGACTTTGAGAGGCTTGGTGGCTCAGTGAGCATTTCGAGGTGATCGCCGATGGTTCCCGTAGTCATGGTTCCATCGCGGAATTCCGCCAAGCCGAGCAAACGATAGAGGAACCAGGCATTATGCTTGATAGGACGAGCGTAAGTTACCCCGCATTCTCCCATCAACGCGTGGATTGCTTCTTCGCGGGTCGAGCCGTGACAAATTAGCTTTGCAATCATCGGATCGTAATATGGAGAAATTGCAGAGTTTTCGGCAATCCCGTGTTCAACCCGGAAAAAACCGTCGCCAATTGCGATTGCTTCCAACCGCCCCGTGCTCGGCAAAAACCCTTTCGCGGGGTCTTCCGCATAGAGCCGGGCCTCAATCGCGTGGCCGTTGATCGAAAGCTCGTCCTGCTTCAGCGGAATCGGCTCACCACTCGCAACCCTCAGCTGCCACTCCACCAAGTCCACGCCGGTGATCTCTTCGGTGACGGGGTGTTCGACCTGAAGGCGCGTGTTCATCTCCATAAAGAAGATGCGGTCAGCGCGTAGGCCTTCGCTGGCGTCGGCGATGAATTCGATCGTGCCTGCGCCCTCGTAATCGACCGCTTTGGCGGCGCGCACGGCGGCGGCGCAGATTTCTTCGCGGGTGGTTTCATCCATGCCGGGAGCGGGGGCTTCTTCGATTACCTTTTGGTGGCGGCGTTGGAGGGAGCAATCGCGCTCGAACAGATGGACGACATTGCCGTGGCTGTCGCCGAAGACCTGCACTTCGATATGGCGCGGGGAGGTGATCCACCTCTCCAGCAGCACCTCATCATTGCCGAAGCTCGCCTTGGCCTCGCGCTGGCAGCTCTCCAAGCTGGCGGCGAAGTCGGCAGGATCATCGACCTTGCGCATCCCCTTGCCGCCGCCGCCCGCGACCGCCTTGATCAATACAGGGTAGCCGATTGTGTCGGCTTCGGCTGAGAGCCGTTCGAGCGACTGGTCTTTGCCTAGATAGCCGGGCGTCACCGGCACACCGGCGGCAATCATCCGCTCTTTGGCGGCGTCCTTAAGGCCCATCGCCTCGATGCTTTCGGGCTTTGGACCGACCCAAATCAGCCCCGCCTCGATCACGGCGCGGGCAAAGTCGGCATTCTCCGACAGGAAGCCATAACCCGGATGGATTGCCTCAGCGCCCGTTTCCTTGGCCGCCGCGATGATCTTTTCACCCACCAGATAGCTCTCAGCCGCAGGTGAAGGCCCGATATGGACCGCTTCATCCGCTGAGCGGGTGTGCAAAGCCTTGGCATCCGCGTCCGAGTAGACCGCAACCGTCGCAATACCCATGTCGCGCGCGGTGCGCATAATGCGGCAGGCTATTTCTCCGCGATTGGCGATGAGGAGTTTTTTGATCATTGCGGTGCTCCATCGCTTGCTGCCTCAACGAGAAAACCTGGAACCCCCAACCGTTCGCATTCGCTTGGTTGCTCCATAGTGAAGCTGGTATTGGCGACTTTCCAGAGGTCGTCTTCGCGCACAAGGCTTAGGGAATTGATCCCGCAATGTGACAGCTTATGGTTTTCCCAAAACGAATACGGTCCCCATGCATGGGCCATGTCCCCGTCAACCTGCACTGAGGTGATCGCCATAATCTCAATGTACCTTGCATCGCGCCTTGCCCAGCCTTCCAGATGCTGCGCGACCGGCACGACATCAATGCGAGGATTTTGCGGGTCCATCCGATTGTGCACGAAGATCATCGCTTCGGGGATCATGTGGTCAGCAAGGTCGGTTTTGTCGTGGCTGCTGATGGCGTTCATGAAGGCGTTGACCCCTAGGCGGACTTCGGCCTCATCCAAAGCCGACTTTTCGGCAGCAGAAACATGATCGTCCGCAATGGCCGGTGCCGAAATGGCCGCCAGTGCAAGTGCGCAGAATTTATGAAGTCCTCTCATACCCGGTCGCTACGCTGACGCAGCCCAAGCTTCAAGCGGCTTTGGGTTTGAAATCCGCAATGCCCCATGTGATCGGGCCGTCGGGGTGTTTCTCGCGGTTGATTATCGCGGAAAGGAATGCGCGCATGCCGTAGAGCGCCTTTTCCGAGCGGGGCACATAGGTGCGCGAATTCCATGCCTCGGTTCCGCGCTTCCTTACTTTGCGCCCGATTGCGCCGTAGATGCGCGCGGCGGAGAGCACGGCCCAGCGGCTGCGGAAGGGGAGGCGTTCTGCACCTACTCGCGCAGCAGCCTCGTGTTTTTCGACCAGAGCAACCAACCGCGCGGCCATTTCAGCAAGCTCTTCGCGGTGGTGCGGTTTGGTGTGTTGGCCTGGCTCAATATCCTGCTCGACCAGCCATTCCACAGGCAAGTAGCAGCGTCCTGCGGCGTCATCCTCAACGATATCGCGGGCGATATTGGAGAGCTGGAACGCGAGCCCAAGATCGTTCGCGCGGTCGAGCGTGTCGCGGTCTTCGGGGGCAACGCCCATCACCACTGCCATCATGACGCCAACCGCGCCTGCAACATGGAAGCAATATTGCATCATGTCGGCCTCTGTGCGCGGTCGCCAGTCTTCGGCATCCAGCGCAAAGCCTGCAATCACGTCTTCGGCCATGGCGGGGGTGAGGCCGCATTCCTCTGCCACTACGCCCAGTGCATCGAAAGCCGGATCGCCCGTTGGTTTGCCTTCGAAGGCGAGCGCGGTCAGTTTGCGGATATGGGCAAGGCGCGCGTCCAAATCGGATTGATCCCCCAGCTCACCACCCATCACCTGATTGTCGGCAATATCATCACAGCGGCGGCACCACGCGTAGAGCAGCCAAGCGCGTTCGCGTGTTTCGCTGTCGAAGAGTTGGGAGGCCGCAGAAAAGCTCTGCGATCCGAATTTGATCGCTTGATGCGCATGGTTGACTAAGGCCAGCCGGGTTTCGGGATCGACAGCCATAGCGCGCCTCTTACAGATCCTCTGCCTTCATACGGAAGATCGGCGTATGCGGTTGATAGGCGGCCATCTTGTCGAGCAAATCCGGCAGTGTTTCAGAGTGGATCAGGATGTTCTGATGCGCCTCTCGCACAAAGCCGACTTCGGCCATTTTAGCATTGAACGCGATGAGATCGTCGTAAAACCCAAACGCATTGAGCAGGCCTACTGGGTCTGAATGATAGCCCAGCTGCGCCCAGCTCATTGCTTCCCACAGCTCGTCCATTGTGCCCACCCCGCCGGGAATGGTGACAAAGCCATCGGATAGGTCGGTGAAGCGTTGTTTGCGTTCATGCATACCTTTGACGGTGATCAGCTCATCGCAATTGTGATTGGCGACTTCTGAGTTGACCAGTGCCTCCGGGATGACGCCAATGACTTCGCCGCCTGCATCCTTCGCGCCGTTCGCAACCGCGCCCATCAGGCCGAGCCTGCCGCCGCCATAGACAACGCCAATTCCGCGCTGCGCCAAGCCAGCGCCCACTTCGCGGGCAAGTTCAATATAGCGCGGATCTTCGGGCGTGGCCGATCCGCAATAGATAGCGAGACGTTTCATTTTAGTCGGTTACCTCGACCTTGAACTGTGCGCCCTCAGGAAGGTCTTTCAATTGTTCAGCGCTTTCGCCTGTAAATCGGATAAGCTCTTCTAAAGGCAGAATGCAAAGATTCTCAGGCGCATAGTCACCTTGCAAAAGTGACAATGGCTTGAGCGTGATTACGGAGCCATCTTCTGGCTCACCCAAAAGATCATATCCTTTGGTCAGAAGTTCGCCGCCGAACCACAATTCTTTCGCCTCATCGGTGTCGAGATGGGCCTGTGCAGAGCTCTGATCGCCTAAGGCGATAACGCTCAACCCGTCGGGATCGAGGTAGAAGAATTGGTCGTCAGCGTCCGAAAGCAGCAAATGACCCATCGGGCTTTGGGCACGCACACGCTGCGCAGTGAAGCCAGCCCAACCCCAGCTTTCATTTACGATTTCTACAAGGCTCATGACGTCGCTTTAACTCTCAAATCCTTCAGCACAACACCCACCGTTTCAACCACAGCCACTGCGGAACCAGTCTTCGTGAGGCCGATCCGCAGTTAACAGCGAGATGTTTCATCGGGGGAATTCGTAACTCCATTCCGGACCGCAAACATGTTTGAACATCGCGGTGAGCACTTTTTCATCGCCACTGTCATGCTGCTCGTCAACTATCGGTCCGAATTCTCCGATCCGGGCGTTTGGTTCCTTCGGCCAATTCTCATCGATCTTCGGGTCGAACATACCGACAATCGCCATCCGTGAATTTGCACAATCAATCGCGACCCTGATGTCTACGTAGTAAAGGGTGCCGCCATCCTTGCTTTCAGCTCCCCGGATGAGGGCCGTTTGAAATGTGCCGGTGTCATCGGTGTAGGCTGGTTGATCGGCAATATCGAGCAGCACGACTTCTTCGTTGCGCTTGATCTCCCGATCAACCTCTATCCAATCATGCGCATGATCGTCATTGACCAGCTCTGAACTTGGCATCTCTATTTGTCCCGTTTGCATAAGGATGGGGAGAAGCAGAAGGCTCACGCACTTGCCTTGCAGAGCGGGTCTTCGGGCACTGCCGATCCGCAGTAGAAGGCTACCCTTTTCATAGGGCGTTTCATGATTTTTCGCTGCAAATCAGTTCGTGAGACTGTTGTTGATCAACCATGAAATATCCATCTTCAATCATTTCAAAGGTCTCAGGTGTCACGCGCTGCTCGTCTGAGCCAAAAATAGTGAAAAAGTGCGCGGTCTTTAGGCCATACCGCCCAGTTTCACAGTCCATCGCAAACAAATAGTCGCCCTGAAACTGTCCGTGCAAATCAATGCGGAACAATGCCAATTGCAGCTTTGTTCCTTCATAGATCTCAGTCCCGGCTGAATTTGTATCTAGCCAAGCATGCCCAGAGTCACCAGAATACACTTGTACCCATGCATGTTGGTGGCCGCTCACGGCAATCGGCGATTGGCCTAAAGCGCCCGCAAAAGCTGCGATCGAAACTAGGACCCCTATCACACCGTCGCCTTGGCCTTGAGGTCCTCCAGCACAATGCCCGCTGTCGCTTTCGCGCTGCCGACCACGCCGGGAATGCCTGCGCCCGGATGCGTGCCTGCGCCGACGAGGTAGAAGTTCTCAATCTCATCATCGCGGTTGTGGCCACGCAGGTAAGCGCTCTGCCACAGCAACGGCTCTAGGCTGAAGGCGCTGCCCATGTAAGCGGAGAGGTCTTGCTGGAAGTCCTTTGGCGCGTAACTGAACTTGGTGACGATCCGGTCGTGGATGTCAGGGATCAACCGGCGGCCAATCTCATCAAGGATCATCTTTTCGAGCTTCGGCCCCACCTCATCCCAATCGACCGGCATCTTACCCATGTGAGCGACTGGGACGAGCGCGTAGAATGTGCTCTTACCCGGAGGGGCCATGCTCGGATCGGTTACGGTGGGGTGGTGCAGATAGATCGCAAAATCTTCTGGCAGAACGCCATTGTTGAATATGTCTTCGAGCAGCCCCTTATAGCGGTTTGCGAACAGGATCATGTGATGCGCAATGCCGGGCCATGTTCCCTCAAGGCCAAAGTGGACCACAAACAGAGAAGGTGAAAAGCTCTTTCTCTTCAGCGACTTTGCCATCTTTGGTCCGCGCTGTGAATTGGACAGCAAGTCCTTATAGGAATGCATAATATCGCCATTGGAAGCGACCGCATCAAAGCGTTGCCTCCAGCCAGACTTGGTTTCGACCTCATCCGCGCGCGTGCCGATTGTGTGGATTTGCGTCACCGGATCGCCCACACGCATTGTGCCGCCGAGCCGCTCAAAATGGCGCACCATGCCTGCGATTAATCGGTTGGTGCCGCCGCGTGCCCACCACACGCCGCCGTCTTTTTCCAGCTTGTGGATCAGCGCATAGATGCTGCTGGTCTTCATCGGATTGCCACCCACCAACAACGAGTGGAAGCTGAACGCCTCGCGCAGCTTGGGGTGTTCGATGTAGCTGGATACCATTGAATAGACGCTGCGCCATGCCTGCTCTTTGATAAGCGCCGGCGCGGCTTTCAGCATCGTCTTGAAATCGAGGAACGGGACAGTGCCGAGTTTGAGGTAGCCTTCCTCATAAACGCGCGCCGAATATTCGAGGAATTGCTGGTAGCCGACCACATCATCCGGGTTCAGCTTGGCAATCTCTGCGTTCAGTTCGGCTTCGTCATTCGAATAGTCGAAATTCGTGCCGTCGGGCCAGTTGAGGCGGTAAAACGGCATGACCTTCATCAGCTCAACATCATCGGCAATGTCGTGCCCTGTTAGCTGCCATAACTCCTCAAGGCAGGGCGGGTCGGTGATAACCGTGGGGCCTGCATCGAAGGTAAAGCCGTCCTTTTCCCAGAAATATGCGCGGCCACCCGGCTTATCGCGCGCCTCGACCACGGTGGTGGCGATGCCGTGCGATTGCAGGCGCAGCGCCAGCGCCATCCCGCCAAAGCCAGCGCCGATAACGCAGGCGGTTTTGCCTGCATATCGCTCTGCCATGGCAGGGTTGATGCCTCTATCACCGGGGATCGAGGGGTTAAGGTCTAGCGTGGCATCTGCGTTCATGCCTGTTTCTCCGTGGGTGTGGGATCTTGGCCAACGATCCCGGACGTATTTTTAAGTGGCGCGCCGCGTTTAAACATGGCCGCGATCGCGCTTGGAATAGGTACGGGGGGCTCACCCCATAAGACGCGTAATTTATCGAGCGGATTTGAGCGCGCGGCATAGAACCGTTCGATCAAACCTTCGCGCAATTTGTAGAAGCGTTGGAACACTTTGACGCGCTTCTCCGGTTTAGCAGCGAAGAACAAGAAACGCGCGAGCAAGCGGTAATATCCCGTGCGGCTCCAATGTTCACGCGCGCGCGCTTCGAACATTACAGCCAGTTGCGGGCCGGAAAGGTCAGCCTCGTCCGCGATCACCAGCGCATTTTCAACCGCAATGCACATTGTGTAGCTGGTGAGCGGATGGGTGAAGCCGCCGCGTGCGCCTGCTGCGGTTACACCTTCGATGCGGATCTCGTCCTGATAGGCGCCAAAATCACCGCCTGTTAGCACCGGCAAAACGCCCGCCTCGTGGCCGATAACTGCGCTGTCCTTCCAGCCATTGGCGTGCATATATTGGTCAATCCGCGAAGACAGAGCGGCGCGATCGAGCTGCGGATCATCGGCGTAATAGGTGTCTTCAATAAAGATATCATGCGCGCCCAATGGCAGCGTGTAGACGAACCGATACGCGCCGCCATTGCCATGCGGGGCGAGCTGATCGACATTGGCGTCCATGATGATTGGCCGGTCCAGGCCATGCGCCTCTTCAAGCTTCATGTGCCGCCCAAGGAAGACCTGCCACCCGCCATTCAAATGCGGCGAGGATTGGAAGCTGCGGCAATCAATCACGGTGCGCGCATCAAGCCGCTGGGTCTCACCGCTGGGCGTCTCAAGATCGACCCCGCGCGCATCAAGGCTGGCGGCCTTGCGTTTGAGCATCACCGCGCCTTCGGGCAATTCGCGCACCAGACCTTCGTGAAAATCAGCCGACGCCATAGAGCGATAAGCGGTTTTTAAGTGCCGGCGATATTTGGGAAAGACGACGTTGTAGCCCGCATCCCAACCCGTCTGACGAAAGCCAGCGAGCAACGCGCGACCCTGTTCTGAAAGGTCGCTGTCAAACCAGCTCCAACGGTGATTGCCACCAATTGTGCGGCCCGCTTCGATCACGGCGATGCGATATTCGGGGCGAGCGCGATGGAGCGCGAGCGCGATCAACCCACCGGCCAAACCGCCGCCAACTATGACGCAATCGAATTGTGAGTCGCTCATTCGGGTTTCCCCGTAGGACAGCGCGCGGCACGTAGCAATGATGCAGAAGGTGCAATGCCATAAAAGGAAACGATTATTGCTCTCGCGAGTATTGCAATTACTCAACCACAAACGCCCCCACTAAGGCCCCCACAAAGGATCGCCTCAATGCATTCATTCATGCGCACCGCTGCGCTTGCCACTTTTACGACCACAATGCTGGCGACACCTGCCTTTGCCGATGCGCCTGCGGATAAGGATGCTGAAGAGGCTCTGGCGCTGGCAGAAGATCGCGAGCAGCAAGCGCGTCCTCAACAAGGTGGCCAACAAGGTGAGCGACAGGGTCCACCTGCCGGAGTTGGCGCAGGTGGCCCTCCCTTTAAGCCCGTATTTGATGAGACATGGATCACGGTCGGTATTGGTGCCGGTCTAGTGCCGAGCTATTCGGGCTCTGACGATTACAACGTCTTTCCATTGCCGCTAATCGTTGGGCGCGTGGGCGGAGTGGGGATCAGCCCCAATGGCCCCGGCTTCAACCTTGATTTGCTGTCGCAGCCGCCATCGCGTGGACCGGCTGAAACCACCTTTTCCTTTGGTCCCTCTTTCCGTTTTCGCAATGACCGCGCGAACCAGATTGATGACGAAGTGGTTGAGCTGGCAGGCGAACTCGACACCGCAATCGAAGTGGGCGTGAATGGCGGCGTGAGCATTCCAGGCGTCCTGCATTCGCGCGACCGGCTGGGGCTTTCCACCCAAGTGCGTTGGGACATTCTGGACGCGCATAACGGCATGCTGATCGAGCCGGGGGTGTCTTACTTTACCCCGCTTGGGCGCAGCGCCGTGATGCAATTGTCTGTGAATGCCAGCATCGTCGATGATGATTTTGCGGACTACTATTATTCCGTCACCCCGGCTGCGAGCGCGGCGACGGGCCTTGCAGAATTTCAGGCCGATGGCGGGTTGAACTCGGTCGGCACACTCGCGATCCTGACACTTGACCTAGATGGCAATGCGCTCAATGGCGGGTTCAACATTTACGGCCTTGCGGGCTATTCCCGGCTGATCGGAGACGCAGCGGACACCCCCTTCACCAGCGAACGCGGCAGCGCGAACCAGTTTATCGGCGGGATTGGCGTGGGCTATACGTTCTAGCCGCCCAGCCTTCGCTTAAGCACGCTCTCTACCGCTGCAACAATTCGCGCTTGTTCCTCAGGAGTAAGGGGCGTCAGTTCCATCTCTGCGCGCAGGGTAACGATGCCCGGTTGAACCTGGCTCAGCTTAAGCAAGCTGGGGTTTGACATCGCGAGGCGGCCCATCTCGGCCATATCTTCCTGAGACAGTTCTGCGATCGTCGCGGCTGAAGCATTCTCCAGATCGCTATTCACGTCCTCTTCGAGTTCGCTTGGACTAGCGTCTTCGAATCTTTCGAGATCTGAAATTGTCTCATCGGGGCTGAAATTACGCGAGGCACCGCTCAAAATGCGCTTTCCCAGATCTGAACGATAGAATTCCGCAATTTCTTGTGCGTCATCAGGAGTTAGATATTGCGCGAATAGGGCTGTCATGCGTGGCCGATACTGGTCGCGAACGCGAATTTGATAGTCGCGGAAAGCGGGGCGAATTTCCTTGATCAATTCGTCCAGTAGTCCGGGGCTTTGCGCTTCCATCTGCTGAAACATTGCAATCGAGGCATATTCACTGCGTACGACTTGCATCGTATTGTCGAGGGCGACCTCATGATCGACCCCTTCATTCATCGAATCGTACATATCTTCATATGCGGCGGCTGAGGCCTGAGCGATGGCGGGAGTTGCCGTAACAGCAACCCCCGGTGCCATAATAATTGCCGCAAATGCGGCGACTGCGCTGCGCAGAGTAACTCGCATTTAGTCTTCCCCTTCTTCCTCAGGCACCTCTGCACCTTTGGCACCTTCAGCCAGTTGTGGGCGTGGGGCAGGCATTTCCGCGGTGCGATCGCCTGTCTTCAGGTATGTGTCGAACCATTCCATCATGCGCAGATTGTAGTCATAGCGGCTGGCCGCCATGCGATTGCCGTGGCCTTCGCCCGGATAGAAGACGAGGCGCAGTGGCAGGTCCGGATTGCGCACTTTGACGAAGCGATACAGCTCCATCGACTGGCTTGGATCAACGCGCGTATCCTCGGCACCGTGCATAATCAGCAGCGGGGTTTCCGCACGATCAGTGTAGTAGATCGGGGAGACTTCAAGCATCTTCTGCCAATCATCCCAAGGCCATGCGAGCGAGTGCACATTGTACATTTCGTATGGGATGTCGGTGGTGCCAAACTTGCTGATCTGGTCAGAGATGCCGACAAACATCACCGATGCCGCGTATTCTTCCGAATAATATGTCGCGCCCCATGCGCTGGCATAGCCGCCATAGGAACCGCCAGTGATGCCTGTGCGATCAGGATCGGTGATGCCGTCTGCGGCCAATGCGTTCTTGCCATCGACAATGTCGCGAAATTCAGGATCGGTGTAGCGGCCCTGATGCTGCTTCGAGAAGTCTGTGCCGTAGCCGGTTGATCCGCGATAGTTCGGGAGGAACACGGCATAGCCTTGCGCTGCGGCGAGGTGGCCGGGGTTTGAATAGCTGGTCTGCCAGCCATTGCTCTCATGCGCTTCGGGTCCGCCATGCACATCCATAATGGTCGGTGCGCCGCCTTCGGAGATGCCGCCAACAGGCGTAATCAGAACGCCTTCGATTTGTTGACCGTCAGTGGCGGTATAGCGATAGGCGCGTTGCTCACCGAAGTCGATTTCGCTGAGCCAATCATTGTGGTTGGTCCAGCGGTTGAAGCTGGTGCCATCTAGCACGAACAATTCGGTCGGGTGGCGCGGCGCATTGGCGGCAACGGCAACGCGGTCGCCAGCAGCCTCGACACGGGTCAGGATCAACTCGCCCGGATCAATCTCAGACATCTGCGAGCCGTCTGCCGAATACATACGCAGCACGCTTTGCACGCCGACATGGATCACTGCTGCGAGATTGCCGTCTGCAAGCCATTCTGCGTCCACTGCCGCCTCAGCTGCACCGGCGTTAAGCGCACGGAATTCACCGGTTGCGGTGTCGACTAAGTGCAATGTCGTTGCCGCAGGATCGTTCATATCGACGCCTGCGATCAGCGACAATTGCGAGCCATCGGGTGAAATCTCAACATCGCCGATCTTGCCAGGCGTTTCGACCACGGCAGTCACTTCGCCGGTGTTGAGGTCGATTACGTTGACCCGCTTTGATGTGTAGCTGTCATCGACCAGCGGAGATGGTGTTGTCTCAATAATGCCCATGCGGCCATCAGAGGAAACGTCAAACGCGCTTACAAAACCGGGCAGTTCAATTTCGCGTGGCTCTTTGTCCACTTCATCGCCCACGCTTGCGGCAAACAGGCGGGCGGGGCGGAATTCTTCCTCATAAACGCGCGCGGTAAAGCCGCCTTTGCGCTGTGCCTCGCGCTGAGCATCTTCGCCGGGGCCGGTGAGCATGTAGATTGTGGCTCCGTCTGGGCTAAAGCGGTAGGAGCGAACGCCTGTATCCTCAACCGCAGCCAGCTTCATGTAAGTGCCGCCATCGACCGGCACACCCCATACGGCGCGGTCTTCATCGTCTTTGGCCCACATGAAAGTGACCATGCGGCCATCGGGTGAGAATGCGACGCCTGATGGGCTGATGTCGTCGGGCAGATATTGGCGCGCAGCATCGGGTGCATGGGCCACGCTCAGCTCGCTAGTGAAGCTGCCGTTCTTCTCGCCCTCGGTGACGTCAGGCAGGCTGGAGGTAGTGTAGGCAACGCGCGATCCGTCGGGTGAGACAGCGATTGCGCCAACGCTTTCAAGCTTTGCAATGTCTTCCGGAGTCATCGGACGGGCATGAGCGGTCGCGGTTAGCGAAGCAGAGGCAAGCAGGGTTGCTGCGGTGAGGGTCGCTTTGGTCAGAGTTGAGCGGTTCATGGGTGATCGATTCCTTAAGCACAGGTATTGTTGCGTGGTTTCATAACGTCCAGCCGATGAATCGCAAATTTGTTCCACGCGCTTGCCATCTTGATGCGCTGAGAGCATCACATGCCCAAGGGGTTTTCGGAGAGATTATGATGAGAATTTTAAGGCAAGCCGTTGGTGTGATCGCTGGATTGGCTGCGCTGGTCGCAGCGCCCGCGATGGCTCAAGACATCACGCTCGTCCATGCGGGCAGCATAGTGGCTGACGCCAATAGCGAGCCAACTGGGCCAATGACGATTGTCGTTACAGACGGTGTGGTCACAAATGTCCTGAGCATTGACGCAGCTACGCGGGAAACGATGGAAGCTGAGGCGTCACAGATCATTGACCTCTCCGACAAAACCGTACTTCCCGGTTTGATTGACCTGCACACGCATCTGTCTGGCGACCCGTCGGGTGAGTTCTGGCGCGGGGCGACCACGCCGCCGGAATACTACACACTGATCGGTGCGAAGAATGCGCGGATCACTGCGCTTGCTGGCTTTACCACGGTGCGCGATCTGGGCTCGCGCACGGATCAGGTCACGCAATCCCTGCGCCAAGCAACCGCCGAAGGGATTGTAGCCGGTCCACGCATCATCACCAGCGCGCGCACGATCTCGATCATTGGTGGGCACGGCGATGTGTCTGGCTTTACCGAGCATGTGAATGATGTGCTCGACAGCGGGTTTACTTGTACTGGCGCGACCGAATGCGCGGCCAAGGTGCGCCTTGCCTCGCAATATGGCGCAGACCTCATCAAGATCACCGCAACAGGCGGCGTCCTCTCACAGCAGGGGCGGGGCCTAGAGGCGCATTTCACTGATGAAGAGATGAGCGCGATTGTCGACACGGCAGAATCGCTTGGCCTGAGAGTTGCTGCCCATGCCCACGGCGCGCGCGGTATCGAAGCGGCGGCTCGGGCTGGCGTGCATACTATTGAGCATGGCACTTACATTGACGATGCAGCAGCGCGGGCGATGAATGAAAGCGGCACGACGCTTGTGCCCACGCTGATGGCGTTTGAAGGCATCCGGCAGAACCTTGGCAAAGGCTTCTATACCCCTGTAGTTGAGGAGAAGATCCGCGCAGTCGCCGAAGTTGCCGGAACGATTGTTGAACGCGCGCGGGCCAACAATGTGCGCATCGCCTTTGGCACCGATGCAGGCGTGTTTCCTCATGGCGAGAATGCGGGCGAGTTCGCTTTGCTGGTGCGCGGCGGCATGTCGAACCGCGAAGCGCTTGCCAGCGCCACCACGGTCGCTGCTGATATACTCGGAATGGGCGATACAATCGGCCGCATCGCGCCGGGCTATTCCGCCGATATCATCGCGGTGGATGGCAATCCGCTGGAGGATGTGACGGTGCTGGAAGAAGTGGGCTTCGTAATGGTTCGCGGCCGGGTGATCGAGTGAAGGCAAAGCCTTTTGCGAGTGCGTGTGCAGCGGGCCTTTTGCTTGGCTCGCCCGCTATCGCGCAAGAACCTGCGTGCGTGGTTGAGCTGGTCGTGCTTGGCGCGGGCCAGGATGCAGGCGCGCCGCAGATTGGGAACGCTGACGATGATGGGCCGCGCTTGCTGCCATCCTCGCTCGGCCTGATCGACCGTGAAGAGGGCAAGCGATACGTCCTCGACGCAACCCCCGCCATTACCGAGCAGCTCGCCATGCTGGATGCGATTGAGCCAGCACAGCAAGGGCTGGGCGTTGACGGCGTCTTCCTTACCCATGCCCATATCGGGCACTATCTTGGCCTTGCCTATTTCGGGCGAGAGGCGGCGGGCGCGAGAAATTTGCCTGTCTATGCAATGCCGCGCATGGCGGATTTTTTGCGCACCAATGGCCCGTGGAGCCAGTTGGTGGAGCTTGGTAATATTAATATCGAAACGCCTGAGATTGCGAGGGGTCTACTCAGTCCTGATATGCCCGCTGAACAGCGCCCCGCTATCATTCGGATCTCTGAAAAATTGGGAGCAGCCGCTTTGCCGGTCCCACATCGCGACGAATATTCAGAGACGGTGGCTTGGGCAATCCTCGACCCCGACCGCTTCGTCGTCATGTACTTGCCAGACATCGATAGCTGGGAAGAGCTTGAGGCTCGCGGTTCAGAATTTGGGCTCTCAAACCTTGTGAGCAAGGCCGATTTCATCTTCATCGACGCGACCTTCTGGGACGACAATGAACTCCCTGGTAGGGATATGAGCGAAATCCCGCATCCTCGCGTCACCGAAACGATGGATCTGTTGCAAAACCTGCCGGCAAGCGAGCGGGTCAAAGTCCACTTCATTCACTACAACCACACCAACCCCATTCGTGATCCAGAAAGCGCTGAAAGCCGCGAAGTCGTTGAGCGCGGTTTCAATGTTGCGCGCCGGGGTGATCGGCATTGTCTCACTGACTAACGCGGCGGTCGCTTCGTCCGATCGGTCCATTGCATGCGTGCTGGACACGATCTGTCAGCGCGGCGTAGCGTGCGCGTGAACTCTCCGTTTGAAAGGTTGCCTCATGCCGTTTCGCTTGCCTTTAACGCTGCTAGCGCTCGTTGTTCTTACCTCCTGTGGCTTGGTGATAACGCCCGATAGTGAGCCTGATCCATTGGCTCCCGCTGGAGAAGCAACGGCGATCTTAAATGCAGGTGTTATCGCGCATTTGGGCAGCGGTGAGGGTGAGCCTATGAAAGTGCTATTCGACCCGCTCTATGACGATCACTATGGCGCGTTTGAGGAAATGACGCCGGAGCTGATCGAAGCGATTGTGACGGGCGCGCCACCCTATGATGGGGTCAGCGCAGTCTTCGTAAGCCACGCGCATGGCGATCACTTTTCTGCTCACAATCTCAACCGGATGATGGCGGCGCAGCCTCAATTGCAACTTTTCGCGCCGGCGCAGGCGGTCGAAGCGATGGTTGAAGAGGGCGGCTGGGATATCCGTTTCTACACGCGCACCGCCTCGCTCTCCCTCACGCCTGAGATTGGCAGTATGCAGCAATCCTACGGAAGTAGGATGACCGAGGGTTTTCTGCTGGTTGATGCATTCCTATCGCCACATAATGGCTGGCCCGATCGGCATGCAGACGTGCACAATATTACTTACCGAGTAAGCTATTCGCGCAATGGCGGCGGGCTGACCTATCCAACAATCATCCATATGGGTGATGCCGATCCGGCGATTGAGCATTTTGAGCCTCACAAGGAATTGCTGGCCGCACGCCGCAGCGGCCTGGCGATGGTGCCGTTCTGGTTTTATCAGGAGGACGCTTTGGACGCGCTGCTCGATCAAACGCTCAACGCAGACAGCGCGGTTGCGATGCATGTGCCCGTGCGAGTGCCTGCCTCTCTGAAAGAGGGCGATCGCCCATACTTCTCTGACGTGGGCGAGACAGCGCCGATACCGGTCAGCGAATAGGGGTGATTTCCAGCAAGGGCGCACAGGCGCGCGTACTCACCAATCGCTGCGCTGCATCCCAGCCACCATTGAGCCATGTCTCCCGCGCCTCTTGCGTGTCCGGCAGGACCAGCGGCATTGCAGAGCAGCCGTGCGCCTTGGGCTCGCCCACCGGATCCAACGTAAGCAGCGCAAAGCTGGGCACTTCTTCGTCCTTCCAAACGCCTGCCATGGCAAAGGGCACTTCGTCTTCGGGAGCGAACCAGTGCTTCAATCGCCGCCCTTCATAATCGGTCTCGCTCCCCCACAGCATGACTTGCGTGGCGGGGATCAGGCAGCGGAACTCGCTATTGCGCAAATTGCCAATCCAGAACGGGCTTTGCAGGTTGCGCAGATGCGTGATGCGGCGCGTGGGATCATCGTCTGACGGCGGTGGGGCGACACCCCACAGACGCGGCGTCATACGCGGTTGCAGGTTTGCGCCAGTGGGACGCGGCCCTGCCACAAATTCGCGCCCAGCGGTGATTATCGGTGCAAACTTCAATGGAGCGACGTACCCACCTGCCCAAGGGTCCTCGCCCTGCACAGCGCCAAAGCGGCGCGCGATTTCAGCGGCGCTAGCATCGAGGCGATAGAGCTGAGTCAATTGGGCTCCCGTTTGTCGGACTGAATCCGCATCTCAGTAACCAGAATTGACAGCCCTGCGAATAGCCACCAACGACTTATCAAAGTTAGGGGATGACTATCATGGAACTCGCAGTGTCGCGCGCGGTCAAATACACCGCCATTTTGTTGATCACGATTGCTGTCACTCAGGCAGCCTACACCGCGCTTTATGTTGGAGCCCCTGATGTATCGCGGTTGTTCCTCTGGCGGATCGAGGCGATCTTGTTCATCGCTCTTTCTGCGGTGGCGGGCGTCGCCTTTGTCAAAGCAAAGCAATTCACGCTCGGCTGGTCAGCAATTTTCGTCAGCGCCATTTTGAACTTCATTCAAGTCGGCATTGGCCTTGTGATGTTCGGCCCCTTTCGTGAGGCGGCAGAAGCGGTGGAAAGCGCTGCGCCCATGGCTGGATCGGTCGTCGCCTTTTCGTTTTTCATCTACAATGGCGCAAAGGCGCTGCTTGGCCTTGCCGCAATTGTATTCGGCATGGCAAAGCTCAATTCTGGTAGCAAAGCGCTGGGCGGATTGACCGCTTTTGTCGGCGTGGTCGCTTTTGCCAGCAACATTGTGGTCATGGCTCTGGGGCTGAGCGCATCCGTCACTGGCGGCGGTCTGATGCCATCCGGCGCGTCCGGCGTGGTCGCGACTATCCTGCTGGCGCTCTGCCTGTTTGGCGTCGCGAACGAGGATTGATTGCCAAGCAGACCGTGATGCCCTGTGACAGCACTCGTTAGACGTCGGGTGCTTCTATAGCGTCGGGAAGCAGGTTGATTGGGCCTTCCAGGGGCGCGTCGTCGGCCTGTGTCTCAAGCCCGAATGCCTCGGGCGAAGTGTCGACCGCAGACGGTGCCTCCAATGGAAATTCTTTGATCTTGCCTCCTGGCGGGACCGGGCAAGGGATTGGCAGAATGACAGGTGGCACCTTCGCCAGAGATGGAGCTGTGCCGGACTTCTTTTTCTCCGGTTCAGGCTCTATCGCACGGCGATTAATGCTTGGTACGGGCAAGGCGTCTGGCTCGTCTTCGGGCTCAGCAATATAGACCGGTTCGGGATGCAGATCGGTGCAAGGCGCACCTTCGAACCAACCAAATTTACAGCCCAGATCGACGGGGTAACCGTGCCCATAACCGTTCTTATGCGCCGCGCTCATTGTCGCCAAGACCAGTGTGGCGGCCATAATGGCAAGCAAAGTCAGAGCTGCTCTGAACAGCAATTTCAGACCTGTCAGGAAGTTCTTGATGAATCTTAGGACGGGCTGGGCAGCACGGATGGCGCGCGCTTTGCTACGCGCTGGAGCGAATATCCAAAGCAACCAAGCGCCTGCCACCGCTGCCAATGCTGCGATTAGCGACGCAAATTGCTGAAGGGTAGCGAACAAAACTTCCACTTTTGCCTCTCCTATTCACGCACGCGCCTCCAACACGTGCGACGTCCTTCAAAGCCTTTTGGCTTTTGCAATTCACATTTCGATAGGCTTCTGTTGCGAAGCGTCTGACCCGGTCTCTGCCAATGGCGATGACGGGTTTCGGATCAATCCGAATTTGCCCCTGAACTTGTGGCTCTTTGCAAAAAAGCAGTGTGCATATGCCAACAAGTATGCGTGGTCTGTTTCCACGCTTGGCCTCTCGCATTCATGTTGCCGGGCCTGCTGTCGCTTCGCATGACGGCTTTGGCTTCTGGTGTACCAATACCGCCACGGGCGAGATTGTTTTCGTCAGCTAACAGATCGACTTAATCGATCTGCTTACCGAAGGTAAAGTAACACAGTATCAACTGAATTGGGAGTCTTGTCAGGCCTCGAATGGATGACGTCATAGCGCCAGTTTTCACAGCTCGCCACGCCATGATTCCGTAACGTCAATCCAATGGGTTGCGCCAAATGCAAAGCCTGTTCGATTCAATCGACGCCCATTTTTGACAAGAATTCTTGGGCCCCACATGGGGCTTTCCATGTGTCAATCGCGAACCGATTCGCTGCTCCCATGCAGTTGCCAATGCTGCAACGTCACGCAATCCCGCGTTGATCATGCCGGACCGTATGAGTGGTCAGCGCCGCTACTTCCAGGCAGCCAGTTTGGTCTGAAATCGGACGACTAATCCAAGCTTGCGGCGAGACCTTCAAATCCGGCGGCGAAGTCGGATTTGAAGTCTTGCACAATTGTTCCGACGCCGCGCGAATCTTGAACGAGGCCTAGGCCTTGTCCGACCCAATAGCTCGATAGAGCCTGCGCCTTAGGGTTGCCTGCAATCGCCGCGCTGTCGAGCGCGCGCAGCACGGGTTCTGCAAGCAAGCTCATCAGCGGCATCGGCAGGGCAGGCATACCCGCTGCTTCCCAGCGTTCATGCCATTCGCTCTTCAACTGGCGCGAATATTTGCCGGTGCGGTGCTTAGACCGGATCGTATCGCGCGATCCTGCTGCGATCATCTTGTCGCGGAAGACTTCTGTGGTTTCGGCCTCAGGTGAAGCGAGCCAGACGCTACCGCACCATGCGCCCGCGGCGCCCATCGCCATCATGCCCGCCATTTGCTTGCCCGTCATAATCCCGCCAGCGGCCAACACGGGAATGTCCGCGCCGCTTTCTTCAATCGCCCGGATCACTTCGGGCACCAGCACGATGGTGGAGACATCGCCGCAATGTCCGCCGCCTTCGCCGCCTTGTGCAACGATCACATCGACGCCTGCCTCAACCTGTTTGAGCGCGTGTTCCTTTGCGCCCACGAGCGCCGCGACCGGAATGCCGTGTTTCTTGCCCGCCTCGATCATGGCGGGAGGAGCGGTGCCAAGCGCATTGGCGATTAGTCGCACGGGATGGTTGAAGCTCACCTCCAGCAATTCCTGACCCAACGATGTGTTGGGCGCCTGCGATCCGCCAAGCGGTGCAGCGAGCGCTTCATCCATTCCGCATTCGCGCAAAAGGTCGCGCGTGAAGTCGCGATATTCTGATGGGATGGCGGCGATAATCTCATCAGCGCTTACCGAACTATCGACCGCCTGAATTTCAGGGATGAGCACATCGACGCCGTAGGGTTTGCCCTCCACATGATCGTCAATCCAGTTGAGTTCATGCTCCAACTGTTCCGGTGTGTAGCTAACCGCGCCCAGCACGCCGAACCCGCCCGCACGGCTGGCGGCAGCCACCACATCGCGGCAATGCGAAAAGGCAAACAACGGGAATTCACACCCCACCATTTCTGTCATTTTGAACGGCACATTTCTCTCCTGCGGATTAGCTGGACTATCCCATGCCATAGCTCTAAACCCCATGCCATCCCCGGGGAGCCATGAGGCTGAGAGGGTGGTTAAAGTCCACCGACCCGTTGAACCTGAACCGACTAACATCGGCGGAGGGAGTGGGCTGGTCTGAAATGGGCACCCCGCGCTTTCCGTTTACTGGAGAACGAGCGCAATGGCCGACATCAACACACCTGTAGAAATTGGCGTAACCACGGGCCCTATTCGCGGCAGCCGCAAGGTCTATGTTGGCGCGCGCACCGGTTCCGGCGTGCGGGTTGCCATGCGTGAGATTGACCTTGAGGGCGATGAGCCTTCGGTCCGCGTCTACGACACATCCGGCCCCTATACCGACCCAGAAGCCGCGATTGACATCAATGCTGGCCTTGCAGGGCTACGCTCCGACTGGATCGCATCGCGCGGCGATGTGGAAGCCTATGATGGCCGCGAGGTAAAGCCAGAGGATAACGGCCAGCTCGGGCCAGACCGTTCAGGCGGCGTCCCGCAATTCCCGAACGTGGTGAAGCGCCCCTTACGCGCCAAAGCCGGGCACAACGTCACGCAAATTCACTATGCGCGCAAAGGCATCATCACACCTGAGATGGAATATGTCGCCGAGCGTGAGAATTTGGGCCGCGAACTCGCCGCAGACTTTGTGCGCGATGGGGAGAGCTGGGGTGCGGAGATCCCCGATGTGATCACCCCTGAGTTCGTCCGATCCGAGGTCGCCCGTGGCCGCGCGATCATTCCCAACAACATCAACCACCCAGAAACTGAGCCCATGGCAATTGGGCGCAATTTCCTCGTCAAGATCAACGCCAATATCGGCAATTCTGCCGTCGCCTCTGACGTCGCAACCGAAGTGGACAAGATGGTCTGGGCGACGCGCTGGGGGGCGGATACGATCATGGACCTTTCCACGGGCCGCAACATCCACGACACGCGCGAATGGATCATCCGCAACTCTGCCGTTCCGGTTGGCACCGTGCCGATTTACCAAGCGCTTGAGAAAGTCGGCGGTGTTGCCGAAGACCTCACCTGGGACATCTTCCGCGACACTCTGATCGAGCAGGCCGAGCAAGGCGTCGACTACTTCACCATCCACGCTGGCGTGCGCCTGCCCTTCGTCCCCATGGCCGCCAAGCGCGTCACCGGCATCGTCTCTCGCGGCGGGTCGATCATGGCGAAATGGTGCCTCGCGCATCACAAGGAAAGCTTCCTCTACGAGCATTTCGACGAAATCTCCGAGATCTGCGCCGCCTATGACATCGCCTATTCGCTGGGCGACGGCCTGCGCCCCGGCTCCATCGCCGACGCCAATGACGAAGCGCAGTTTGCCGAGCTCTACACCCTTGGTGAGCTCACCAAGCGCGCTTGGGCGCAAGACGTGCAGGTCATGATCGAGGGGCCGGGCCACGTGCCCATGCACAAGATCAAGGAAAATATGGAAAAGCAGCTGGAGGCTTGCGGCGAAGCGCCATTCTATACGCTTGGGCCGCTCGTCACCGATATTGCGCCGGGTTACGACCACATCACCAGCGGCATTGGAGCGGCGCAAATCGGTTGGTACGGCACCGCGATGCTCTGCTACGTGACGCCTAAAGAGCATCTCGGCCTGCCTGACCGCGACGATGTGAAAGTGGGCGTTGTGACCTATAAGCTCGCCGCGCACGCCGCCGACCTTGCCAAGGGCCACCCGGCTGCAAAGGTTCGCGACGATGCCCTGTCAAAGGCGCGGTTTGAGTTCCGCTGGAGGGACCAGTTCAACCTGTCGCTCGACCCCGAAACCGCCGAGCAATATCACGACCAGACGCTGCCAGCAGAGGGCGCCAAGACGGCCCACTTCTGCTCCATGTGCGGACCAAAATTCTGTTCAATGAAGATCAGTCAAGAAGTCCGCGACTTCGCCGCAAAGCAAAACTCAGACCCCGACAGCTTCCTAGCCGCAACCGCGCCGGTTGAGGACGCGGAGAAGGGCATGGAGGAGATGAGCCGCGTCTATAAGGAGAAGGGGCAGGAGTTGTATTTGCCTGAGGAGTGACCAATTCTAAAAAATTGGATTTTTTTGAGGCGCTTTGATGGCACGACCTAGAGTTTTTATTTCGTCTACTTGCTATGATCTTGGAACCGTCAGAGCCGAGTTGAGACCCTTTATCGACTCAGTTGGTTACGAGCCAATAATGAGCGAGTTTTCGGACATTCTTTTCGATCCAAGAAAACACACTCATGATAGCTGCGTTCGTGAGATAGTTACTGCCGACATTCTGGTCCTGATCATAGGTTCTAGGTTAGGTGGCGAGGCACTTCCATCAGCGACGGAACTTGTGAACTTTGACAAGCTCTCGGATGATTGGAGTGCGTCTAAATTGTCTGAGTTCAAAGACAAATTGTCGATCACACAGCTTGAAGTTCTTAAGGCAATCGAAAACGGGATCCCAGTTTATACTTTCGTGGAATCTGGAGTTCATCGCGATCACCTATTTTACGAAAAAAACAAGAAGAAGAAACAAGTCATAGAGGAAGCTGAATTTCCATCTATCAGTAAGCCTGACTCGGCGATCTATATTTTCGAGTTCATCAATTTTCTTCGGAAGCGGAGCATTAATAACTCTATCTTTGAGTTTTCTAATATAGAGGATATACGAAAGTCTCTGCGATCTCAGTGGGCACACCTTTTCCAAAGATTTTTAGGTGAAAGCAGATCCGACGAAAAGACATCACGAGAATTCAATGCTTTCTCGAATCAGATCGAGGATTTGAAAGCTGTCGTGTTGGCGTCGATCGGCAGTGATCAGCTCAAACAAACCGCATCGGGCGTGCTTAGATTTAGAATGCTGTTCGATTTTCTTACTGGCCTGAAATTGGACGACCGCAGAGAGATTATCCTAAGTGAGTCTAGTTGGGAGAATATCCTCGAGAGCGCGGGGGTCGTGGAAATTTTGTTTCAGTTTTATACTCGAGCAACGAGGCGGCCTGATACGGTTTTTGTCAAAGAAGATAGGACTTTTTACCTATTTCGCGGTTCAGAACGCCTCTATCAAAAAATCCAGAATGACTGGGCAGATTTTCGGGCACTGAATGACCCAATGAGAGAGGCGGTCTACGAAGCTCTAATTGATACAAGCGATGGCAGACCGAATATGATGTTTCGGCATCGACAGGAGCCAATTGAAGAGTACCTTGAGCGAATGAACCGTGAAGACACAGACGATGATTGATATGGGATTTGGCGGAACCCCGGTTGCCAACACTTAAAAACTAGTTCCGTCACCCCATAGCCACCAGCACCCGGTCCAAGCTTTGCAAAAACCGTGACCGGTCCGCTTTGCTGAAAGGCGGCGGGCCTCCACCAATTCCGTCCATGCCTGCGCGCAGGTCTTCCATTATCGCGCGGGTTGCGATGGCGCCTCCGATGCTCGCGGCGCTGAACTCTTCGCCATTGTGCTTGAGCACGCGGGCGCCTGCTTTCAGGCACCGCTCCGCCAGCAGGATATCGGCGGTGATCACCACGCTTCGGGGTCCTGCGTTCTCCGCAATCCAATCGTCCGCTGCGTCAAAGCCATCATCGACCACCACGCGCTTGACCCGAGGGCTGTCTGGGATGCGAAAAGGGGAGTTGCTGACCACGCGCACTTCGGCCTTAAATCGGCTGGCGACGCGGTAGATTTCCTCTTTGACCGGGCAGGCATCCGCGTCGATCAGGATCGTGACGGTGGCGGTCATTCAGAAGGCTGCTCAGTAATCCGCACCAGCTCCCAGTCATAGCCCAGTTCGCGCACGCGGCGCTCCAGTTCTGCGCGCAACTGCGCATCGGGCTTTGCTTCGCGGGTTAGCATCCAGAGATAGCGCCCCGATGGCTCGCCGACGATGGACCAGTCATAGGTCCCTTGTGTGTTGAGCAGCGAGCGGTCGAGGATCCAGTAGTCGCCAAAGAAAGGCCCGAAAAAGCTCACGCGCAGCTTGGCGCCGTTTGACCCTTCGACCACTTTGGCGCGGCCCGTGGACTGGTCGAATTCTTCATCAAGCGAGCCTTTGTAGCAGGAATTGACGACTTGGATGTTCGCCTCGCCAGAGGTCTCTCGCAGCGAATATTCTGCCGTGACGCCTTCGCAGCCGCGCTGAAAGGGGGCTTCGTAGCGTCCGTACTCGTACCAAGTGCCAAGATACGCCTCGAGCGCGACGGGCTTCGCAGGCTCTGGCACGGCGACATTGCCGACGGGACCGGGAGAGCCGCCAATCAGGCTGGCACAGCCGCTTACGCCAACGCCCAGCGCCAAGAGGAGCGGCGCTGCAAACAGGGCGGAGCGGCGGGTGGTTGTGGTCATGGAAAGTGAACGCCTTTTTGCGCAATAGTGAGTGTTTAAAGGCACTATATACGCGCCGCCAGCATCTGCCAAAAAAGACCTTTGCGAACAATAATTAGGCGTTTGCGCAATAGTCTGCTAGACGATGCTTTGCTGACGTCGGAATTTGCGACGGACTTCGAAATTTGACGACCGCCGCTTGGTTCTTCGGACCCCCGGCGTAAACCGGACGACGACTTCCTTTCTCCCTGAACGATTAGACGCACTACCCACGCGGCATGCTGCTGCGCGGGGCAAAACGTTCTTGAAAGGAACACTTATGTCAAAGACTGGCACCGTTAAATTCTTCAACAATGACAAAGGCTACGGCTTCATTCAGCCTGACGATGGCTCACCTGACAGCTTCGTTCACATCACCGCTGTTCAAGCAGCCGGCATGCAGGGCCTTGATAAGGACCAGCGTTTGAACTTTGAAGTTGAAACCGGCCGTAATGGCAAGGAAAGCGCCGTAAACCTCTCGGCTGCTGACTGATCAATTTGTAAAATGGGGCGCGGGCGCGAAGCGTGTCTCGTGCCCCCTTTTGCTGACAAGGATTGATCGCAACACTCTATGAGGAAAGGGCGCATATGGCCCAGACATACGAATTTTACACCGCCCGCGCAGATGAAGCGGCGGAACGCGCGAAAGAGGCGGGGCTGGACAATGTCCGCGAACGCGAATTGCGCGCAGAGGAAAGCTGGCGCAAACTGGCAGATCAAGCCCGCAAGACCGTAATCGCGCGCGACAAAGCTGACGCGATCCGGGCAGAGCGCCGCGCTGCTGAGGCAGAAGCTGCCCTTCAAGAGGGTTAGGCCGAGTAAGCGAACGCAGCTGCTTTCGCGCTTTCCTACAGCTGGCAAAATTAGCTAAATCGGGGCCATGTTTGCAGCTCCCCATACCCTATCCGACCACAGGCTTTGCGGGCCGTTTCATGGCGTCTGCGGGCAGGGGCACTTTTTTACTCTAGGACCGTGTAACATGCGGTCCATGTCTCGCTTAAGTGTCTGTAAACGCTCAAACTGGGCTGTTGGAGATGAACGGGGCCAAAAACACGCCTACGGACTGCTCCCTAGATGCGCTGATGCCTTGCGCTCGCCGCAATTCGATCCCACATTGATGGTATCAAAACAGCGAAAAGGAGAAACGCGTCATGCAGTTCCAGTTCAACTCCGATCACACGGTCATGGGCACCGAGAATGTGGCAGAGCGGATTGAGGAGATGATGCGCGAGAAGTTCGCTCGCTTTGAGGAACGGCTCACCCGGCTCGAAGTGCATGTTTCAGATGAAAACGGTCATAAGCATGGACATGACGACAAGGTTTGCACCATCGAAGCGCGCCCGCGCGGTGGCAAACCGATTGGCGTGACAGAGCACGGCGCGAAGGTCGATGCAGCCGCGCGCAAAGCGGCCACCACCATGGTTCAACGGCTAGAGCGCGTGTTCGGCAAGATCGAGAAGCACAAGCACGACGCCCGCCCTGACAAGGTGCTGTGATTGGGTGCTTTGAGCAGGTAAAGAGGCTGGGTAATGCGAGGTTCAGGTGGTGAGGGTGAGGATGTGATGCATGCTTAACTCACCCCTCTCGCAAAGCCCCGGTCTCAAACCTTTAACCGCGCTGGCAGCATTGGCGCTTGTGCCCTTGGTCAGCGCATGCGGCGTGGTTGAAAGCAGAGCCGAAGCGCGCGGCTTGGAAGGCAGCGGCTTAAGCGGCGAGGGGATCGTCCAAGCGGCTCCTGCCGAACAGTCCACCAGCGAGCTTACCGCTCGGCAGCAAGGTGGAAGGCAGTGCTTCTTCGCCCGTCAGGTCAACGGTTTCCGCAATGTCGAAGACGAAGACGGACGCCGGGTCGACGACAAGGTCTTGATCGATGTGGGAGCTGCGGACACATTCGAGTTCCAGTTGATGCGTCGCTGCCCGGCCTTGCGCTTTGCCCGCAGCATCGCGCTCGACCAAACCGGTGTAGGGCGCATCTGCGACGGGCTCGAGGTCGACTTGCTGGTCAATGATGCCCAGGGAGCTGACAGATGCCGAGTGACGATGGTCCGCAAGATCGCTCCTGGCGAACCCTTCGCCAGAGCTGGGGCAAAGGAATAGGCCTGACACGAGCTGCTGTCCGGTTGCGGCGTGGCTCATGCGGGCACCCCCAGAAATGCGGCAATCTCATCCCATTGATCACGCACGGTCTGACGGCCACGTTCGATATTCTGGGCGATGAGAGCAGGCTCAAACTCAAGCCGATCATAGAGCTCAGTCGGCGGTTGCAGCACCATTGTGGGCGCAAAGTTGTGGCGATTGATGCTTTCGGTTAGCGGGCGCAACGCCTGCTCAATCTGTCCAGCATCGAGACCAAGAGCGGCAAGCTCGCGGCGCTGATCGCTTGCCGCTTTCAACATATCGGTCATGAGCTCAACGTTCTGTAAATCGCTGTTTGCAACCTCGCTCATGAGCAGTTCGACGGATTGCAGGCCGATCTCAATCAGGTTGCTGAAGTCTTCCTTGGATGGCGGTAAAGGAGCTTCCGCTCGCACCGCCAACACTGCGCGTGGGCGAAGCTCAAGCGCGGCGGCCAGTGGCACAATGTCGCGCACGCCGCCATCGACCCAATGCTCGGCTTTGCCCGACGCATCTACCGTTTCGAATGGCGGAAAGAACGGTGGTTGCGCTGAGCTTGCGTAAACCCACTCAGCGATATTGCTCGCATTCTCAGCCACCATTCGCAGATCGCCAGTTGCAAGATTGACGATCGCCAGACGCAGGTTTTTGCCCGACGCCGCAATCTTCGCATCATCGTACATCTCACCGAAAAGGTCGCGCAATGGCGCTGGGTTGTAGAGCGATTCCTTGCCGGTCAGCAGAGCCCATAACTCCCCGCCTCGGTGTCGATAGATGGACGAATTGCTGGTTATCGCGTTCCAGAAGTCAACCAACTTGCTGACATCATCTTGCGCGACGGCGGCGGCTTGGATGGCGCCTGTCGAAGTGCCTGCAGCAGTTTCAAATTCCACTCCGCGCACGCGGATCAATTCGTCAATGACGCCAACCTGGAACGCGCCTCTTGCGCCTCCTCCACTCAAAGCCAATGCTAATCCGCCAGCCATGCCCCCAAATCCTTTCGAACCGGCGATTAGACGCTATCGATCAGGCGGTATTGGATGAGAACGGCATAACCAATTGATCGACCTGCGCGTCATCAGAATTGGCAGAGCCGGTGATGCTGAGCTCCCGCAAGATGGGTTCGATCTTTTTCTTGACGCCGAAAAATCCGGCTTTGGCATGCGGCCATGTTGCGCGGTTTAATTCGTCGAGGACTTCGACCATTTGTCCGTCGCCGGCAAATGGTGACAGTTCCGGCATTAGCGCGTCACGAGTCCATCCTTGGGGCAAATAGGGCAAAATGATGCGTTGCAAATTGTTGTCTGCGAGGATGGCAGAAAGACTTTCGCCCTCGTTCCACGTGGTGTGTGGGCAATCAAAGTGAGCGGCTGCGCTCACTGCGCCATTGAAGACGGCTTGCTGGGCGAATTCTAAGGCCTCACCACCGACTTCTTGGCCGGACCGCGATTGTGGACGTGCAGCGCCAATAATCAGGGCTGGCGGATGCGATAGATTGAGCGGAGTGTGGGTTGCACCCTCATCATGTAGGATCAACGCATAGGGTGCGCCGTCCGAGCTTTCTTGGCCTGGCTCAGGCAGTTTGAGTTGTTGCCTGCCATGCTCAATCCTCTCCTCAAGCGCAGGAGCGTCGTCGGCCAATCCTTTCGCCGCGAGTGCACCACCTGGCTGATTGGCGGTGTATCGTGCGATATTGCTCGCTCGTGCCAGATAGGTCTTGCCCTTGGTATGCAGCCCGCAAACCCAACGCCAAGAAAGCGTGTTTGACGCGGCATCTGCGTCAATCAGATGGCGCAAGAAGAGATCCGCACCCAGCTGCCAATCGAGTTTGAGCGTGAATATCCAAATGCTCGCAAACCACATTCGTGCGTGATTGTGCAGATATCCCGTTTCGGTCAGCTCGCGCGCCCAATGGTCAAAGGCTAAAATACCTGTCTCACCTTCAACGGCCTGGTTGTAAGCAGTGCGCAGCCCAGCGTTGCTTTCGAGGCAGGTAAATGCCGTGTCGCGAGCTGCGGTGTAGTCGCTCCAAATTGTGGGGCGCTGTTCGAGATATCCCTTGAAATAGACGCGCCAGAAAACTTCTGCGATGAATTTTTCGGCGGCTGATGCGCTGTGCGATCCAAGCACAGCCTCGACCACCTCACGCTCACTCAGTAGACCCGCATGCAGCCACGGGGACAGCTGCGAGACATTGCTGCGCATGCCATTCTTGCCCTGACCTGCGCTCGGCCCATCATCATAATTGCGGTTGTTCGCGTAGGCTCGGCCGGCGTGCGGCAAAAACTCATTGAGGCGTTCAAGCCCGGCTTCTCTGGTCGGTTGGAATTGCATGCGATCTAAACACGCAAGACACGCGGTGCGTTCCGCGAATTCTTGGGAGAGGGTAACAAACTTTGTAATCCAACCCGCGCGGCGTTGCGTATATGTAAATAGGGCTGGCTTGGCCGTCTGGTCGGCTTCCCTTGATCCCAGCGAATATGAAAGAGAACCCCCATGATGACACTGAACACTATGCCGAAGATTGCACTGGCATCGACGCTCGCTCTGGCTCTGGCTGCCTGCGCGGAGAGTGCAGAGACCGAAGACTCAATGATGGCCGATGATGGCGCGGTGGCCGCCGAGGCTGAAGCACCTGGTACCATCGTCGACATTGCTGCAGGTGATGAAAGCTTTTCCACGCTGGTCGCAGCTGTGACCGCTGCTGGCCTCGGCGAAACGCTCTCAGGCGAGGGTCCATTCACCGTGTTCGCTCCAACCAATGATGCGTTTGGTAAGATTGACGAAGCTGTGCTGACTGAGCTGACCACGAACGACACCGAAACGCTCGGCGCGATCCTGACCTACCATGTGGTCGAAGGAGCAGTTGATGCAGGCACTTTGATCGGTGCGATCGAAGAAGCTGGCGATGCTGGCTACACGGTCACGACGGTTGCTGGCGGCACGCTTACTGCAAACGTCGTCGATGGTGCAGTCGTGTTGACCGACGCCGCTGGTGGAAAGTCGACTGTAACGGCGGCTGATGTCGAGGCATCAAACGGCATCGTGCACGTGATCGATACGGTGCTCATGCCGCAATAAGAATTTTGGCCTTCGGGTCTTGAATGCATAGCAAGGGCGGGCCTCGGCGATTGCCGGGTTCGCCCTTTGCATTTAGGCGAGCAGTCTCTAGCACTTGCGCGTCCCCTAAGGAGAAAACATGCGCAAACTCGTTAGCCATTCTGCCGCCTGCTTTGCTGCTCTTCTGCTAACCGCCTGTTCGCAATCGCCTGGTGAGATCACCCGCGATTCAGAACCCTTTGATGGCATCGCTGAGACTGCCAGTATCACAACTTTAGGCACAGAGCCGTTCTGGAGCATCGATATCGAACCGGTACAGGGCGGATATCAGGCGCGCTATTCCTCGCCAGAAGACTTGGACGGTTCAATTTTTGCCGCAACTCGTTTTGCAGGCAACAATGGTATCGGTTTTAGCGGTGAACTGGCAGGTGAGGCGGTGCAGATCGCTTTGACACCAGGCGAATGCAGCGATGCGATGAGTGACCGCACCTATCCTTACACTGCAACAATTGCGATTGGTGAACGCACTCTTCTAGGATGTGGCTACACTAGCGATGAGCCGTTTGTGGGTGATGAGGCACCCTGACTTGGATTTGTCCATAGCCATCGAGAAGGCTCATCGCTTTGAGCCGGCCTACTATCTTTGGAACGAGCGGACGGTTTGCCCGTTGAAGAGACGACGAAGCACCAACCGCCTATCGCTTCTCGCCCCCGATAGGGAAAGGTTTTGATCCGGCGGGAAAGCAGGAAATGTGAGTAGCGATTTCAGTACCTCACAAGAACACTTGTTGGCGATGCGTCCGCAGATCTTGCTTCTCGAAGACGAGCCGTTGATCATGTTGGATCTTGAGCTGACAGCCCGAAAACTAGGCTATGATTTTGTCTCAGCGCGGTCGAGCGCGGAAGCACTGGACCTCCTTAAACGCCATTCTTCGATTGAAACTGCTGTTCTAGATGTTTCGCTGGCTGGTGGGCACACATGCGCGCCCGTTGCATCGCGGCTGCGCCAGCAATCGGTGCCATTTGTCTTTCATTCTGGCAATGACGCCAGCAATGATGAGGTTATGCAGCGCTTTGCTGTCCCCATTTTGAAAAAGCCCGTTTGCGCGCAAAAGGTCTTGGCGGCGGCGATCGCTCTTTTGTCGAGCAACCGCGCCGCCAATTAGCCCGCAAATCAATGGTCAATAAAGGCCGGGGATTTCAAACTGGGCAGCGTTGGGCTGTTCGGGTTGCAGCATCTCGTAGGTGCTTTGTCGCTGGGCCAGAGACCCATCATTGCTCTTGCTGATTGCGGTGCAGCTATCACCGCGCAGAAAGCCCAGGGCCGTCGAGATTGATGCCTCATTTGGATCACCCAGTGGGGTGAAGATATCATCATTGGCCTGGCAGCTGTTCGGAATAATGCCAGCAAGACCTGTGAAGTAATCTCCTCCACCGTCAGCATTGACCGTTTGAAACGTCACGGCGCGGATACGCAGGTCGCATGCATCAAAGTCAAAACCGAATTGGCCCACAGGCTTACCACTGGTATTGCTGCCGACGATAGCGATGCTGTCTGATGCGAGATAGGGAATCATCGAATTGATGACGAGCTCGCTGGCAGAGGCACTGCTGCGTGTGGTGATGAAGGCCACCTTGCTCGCCTGCAGCGCTTGGACTTCATTTTCAAACAACTCGGTTGAGTTCTCAGAGGATTTGGAGGCGCGCAGGATCGTCTCGCTCCAAACCTGACCCACGCGGCCTTCACCAAGCAGGTCGCCAAATGTGTCAGCAAGATCGACCAACCCGCCGCCGTTGTAGCGGAAATCTATGATCAACTCGTCCACGCCATTGGCGTTGAACAGCTGAAATGCTTCACGCAATTGCCCGCCCGCATTGCTGGGGAAGAATGTGCGGAAATTGAGATAGCCGACATTCTTGCCGTTATCATTGAGGATCAATGCTCCATAACGGTCGGAGACTGGGTCGAGCGTGAATTCCGTCTTGGTAATGCTCTGTTCGATTGTCGCTCCGCCCAACTGGCGAAAACGAATAACGCGGGTCACGCCTGGATCGGAGGGGCCGAGCGCATTGACCACAGCTTGGGGGCCACCCGATGCCATGAGCGCGTTGACTGATTGCAGATCCGCGCTTGATGTGCCGATTGCTAGCAACTCGGTCCCGCGGTCCATGCCAGCGGCGAAGCCGGGCGCGGCCTCAAAGGCTTCAAGCAGGAACACGCGGTTGTTCACCTGATCATAGGAGAGGCGGATGCCAAACCCCGCGCTCGACCCAGAATTGATCAGTGCGTTTTCTTCAGCAATCGAGGTTGCGAACGTAAATCCTTTGTCGCGTGATTGCGCCCGCGCCGGGGCAACGCGTGCGTCTAGAAACGACTGAACATTGGAAAAGTTCGCGGCATTGACGGTGTTGTCGAGCAGATTGGGGAACAGATACCATTCATTCAGCACATCATCGGCGAACTGGATTTGGTTGGAAATCGAACATGTATTGGCGGTCGAGGTCGTTCCTCCACCCGTATTGCTGTTTGATCCGCCACCACCGCAAGCAGCAAGCGAAAGGGCTAGCGTCGCGCCAAGAGCGACACGTGGGGCGTACAGAGCTGAAAATTTCATGGTTTGGAAGCGACTCCGGGCAGGTTTGTACAACAATTGACCCCTTTTCGGTGGGTGGAGCATGCCGCTAACACCCCCTGCAGGCAAGCTTATGCGGCTTGTCCACTGGCCAGAAAGTGAACGCGAGACTGAATTTGCTCGTTTTTTTGCAGGTTTTCCCCAGTTGCCGAGGGAAAACGGGCTTCTACGCCTCGTTTTGCCCCCCTTATCGGACTAGCTAGAAGGACATGGAAAGACAGAATCATGACTGATCTGCCTGATTGGGTTGCGGCGAAATTGCCTGCAGAGGCTCGTCATCCCGGACTTGCGATTGCAAGCCTTGGTGAGGCGAAGACCTTTGGCAAGGGCGGATTTGCGCTCACCAGTCCCGCTTTTGACGCGGGTGAAGAACTCGATCCTTGCTTTACCGCAAAAGAAGAAGATGCGGTTGCGCCTCCACTAGAGTGGACTGCGCCCCCTTCGGGTTCTCAAGAACTGATTGTGATTGTCGAAGACGCGACAGACCATTCTGCGAGCCCTGCTTGTCATTGGGCGGTATGGGGTTTGGCTGGGCAGCGCGGCAAATTGCTCGAAGGCGAAGTTCCGCCGCGCGCGGGCAAGAACGCGAAAGGCAATTCCGAATGGCTGCTGCCTGACCCACCAGAGGGTGAGACGCGCCACTATGTGTTCCAGATATTTGCAACCGACCTGCCGCTGACTTTGATGCCAGGTGCCAAACCCGAGGACGTGGTCGCCGCGATCAAGGGTTTTGTGACCGGTTGCGCTGTACTCTACGCTCCTTTCACCGGCACCGACGCCGATGATGAGGCGTGGGATGACGACGATTTTGAATGACTGCCATAACCACAAGGGAGACTAACCATGGCAAACGCACTGCAAAAACCGATGAACCTCTCGCCTGAACTTGAGGCGATTGTTGGCAAAGGTCCTATGCCGCGCACGGAAGTGACTTCAAAGGTCTGGGCTTACATCAAGTCTAACGACCTTCAGAAAGCATCTGACAAGCGCACCATCGTTCCTGATGCTAAGCTTGGCGCGGTCATCGGCAATGATGAAATCAACATGATGAAAATGACTGGCAAAATCTCTAAGCACATCAGCTAAAGATTTGCTGCCGGGCCTATTGAGGTCCGGGAATTAGGGCCGACGGTACGCGATGCGTTTAGCACCGCGCCGTCGGCCTTTTGCTGTGTGGTCTATTTGCCTGCTTGGCGTCGCAGTGAGGCTTCGCCTACCCAAAGCGCCCACCAAATGATCAGCGGCTGCGCGATCATACGCGGAATGTGATAGGCAAGGCCAAGCCCGCCATCGGCGCGGGCCATATCCATCGCGAAATGATTGATGTTCGCTGGCCACACGCACAGCGCATACAGCGCAAGTGCGATCCCAGCCGCTTGCCGGAGCTTGGAAATCCAAGGCTGAACAAGTGCAACTGCGCCTAGGATCTCCGCAATGCCCGTCGCAATCACGACTTCCCTTGCAAAGGGTACAAAAGCTGGAGTGATCGACACAAAAGGATCGGGTGCAATCAGATGCATTATACCTGCAAAGGCATAAAATACGGCGAGAACTACACGGAGTATTGAGCGGATCACGCCGTCGCGCCCCTGCCAGGGGACCATCCGGGCGGTGCCATTTCAAAGCCTGCAAATTCAAATCCAGGCACCACAATGCAGGACACGAGCGAATAGCCTGCATCACCTTGCTCACTGGTTCGAGCCGCCTGCCAAGCAGATTTCGGCACCAAACCCTGAAGCATTTCGCCCGCCGTTACATCGTCGCCGAGTGTGTGCGTGGTAATAGGGCCATCATCTCTTATCGCAATGTCGAGCTCCAAGCGGTCGCCGCCCTGCCAAATCCACATTTCGTCAGCATCGACCTTGTGCCAATGAGAGCTCTCACCGGACTTCAATAGGAAGATGATAGCCGTGCCCTTTGCGCGGCCTGAGCCATCCTCTTCAACACGCCAAGTTTCTCTGTACCAGCCTCCTTCGGGATGCGGGGACAGGCCCAATTGTTCGATGATCTGATCCGCGCTATTCATAGGCCTCACTCGCTGCTCATATTTGCGCGCCCTATCGGGAGAATACCATAGCATGCAACAATTCGCCGCCTCATTCACCGCCTCGCTCGCCGTTTTGGCTTGTAGCATCGCAGCTCCGCTGAGCGCTCAGGATGAAGGAACTGAAGCGTCATCCTCAGAGACAGTCGCCGAAGCACCACCGGTCGACCCTGCGCTCGAAGCGGCGTTGGCTGCGCTTGAGCTTGCGCCAGTATTCGATGGTCACAATGACGTGCCCATTCAATTGCGCGCGCGGTTTGACAATCAGATCAATGATTTTGATTTTGCGGATACGACCGGCACCGGAGCAACGCATCCGCAGGGCCGTGTCATGCACACTGATATTGCGCGCCTCGCGCAAGGCAAGGTGGGAGCGCAATATTGGTCCGTCTATGTGCCGGTCAGCCTGTCAGAGCCCGAGGCAGTGCAGATGACGATGGAACAGATCGACGTCATGAAGCGGCTGATAGATCGCTATCCTGAAAGCCTTCGCTATGCCGAAACCGCTGATGAAGTGGAGGAGGCGATTGCCGATGGCCGCGTCGCATCGCTATTGGGCATGGAAGGGGGCCATTCGATCGGCTCCAGCTTGGCTGTGCTGCGTCAGATGTATGATCTGGGCGCGCGCTATATGACGATCACGCATAGCCGCAACACGCCTTGGGCGGACAGCGCGACAGATACGCCCGAGCATGGCGGCCTCACTGATTTCGGCAAAGACGTGATCCGCGAAATGAACCGGATCGGCATGTTGGTCGATCTTAGCCATGTGAGCGAAGATGCTATGATGGACGCGCTTGATGTCGCGCGTGCCCCTGTCATCTTCAGCCATTCGGGCGTGCGCGCGATCAACGGCCATGCACGCAATGTGCCCGACAGCGTACTTGCTCGTTTGCCCCAAAATGGCGGGATTGTGATGGTTGTGGCGCTGCCCGGCTTCCTCAACAATGAGCGGCGCGAATGGTATGCCGAACGCGAAGCTGAGGAAGCGCGCATTGGATCGCTGTTTCAAGGGCAACCCAGTGTACTCGAAGCAGCTATGGCCGAATGGGACGCTGCCAATCCCGAACCAGCAACAATGATCAGCCATATGGCTGATCATATTGACCATATTCGCGATATGATTGGCGTTGAATACATCGGTATTGGCGCTGATTTTGACGGGATGCCAACAGGTCCCATCGGTTTTGAAGACACGAGTGGGTACCCGCAGCTATTCGCTGAACTCTCGCGCCGCGGCTATTCGCAAGTTGAAATGGAACTTATCGCGAGCCGCAATGCGCTGCGCGTGCTGCGTCAAGCGGAGCGCTATTCGGCCAGCGTTTCATCGCAAGCGCCGATTGAGACGCTTTTGCCCGAGCAACAGTAAACTGCTTCAATTCCGATTGGCAGTTTGCGGAAGATTCTCTCGCGACGTAGACGCCATTTCTTCGAGTTCAGTTTCGGTCATGCTTTCATACATGTCGATGGAAGCGCCCTGCAGATCGGACTTGCTGGAAACGCCGCGCTTGGCATCCAAAGCTGCACCGGCTGACTTTTGTTGTGCTCTGCTCTTCGCCTTGGGCATGGTTTAATCGTGCGCCTCAAGTTCTGAGCCGCGCTTTAGCACCTCATCACCATCTTCTTGCTTAATCAGATAGGCGGGGTTGTCGCTGTCGCCTTGTTTTGTAACTTCGGTGCCCTGAAGAGTGCGTGTGACTTCACGTTCGAAACGCTCCGTAATTTGGCCACGCCCTTTGCCGTTGCCCCAATTCCATTCGACATACTGGTTGGTTTGGAAGCTATTGGAATTGCTCATCAATGTCTCCTTCTTGAAGGTAAAACATCAATGAGCAAGCCTATGAAACGGTTCCAAAAATCGCGTGATTAGCCGTAGAGTGCAGGCACGATCCAGATTGCGCTCATCGCTACAATCGCAATGAATAGGCCGATGCCAAGCACGTACCGCATATGCCCTGTTGTGTGGCCTGCGCGTGCGTCATCATCTTCGATATGAATTTCTTCGTTTTGGTCTGCCATGAAACCCTCCATTATTTTGTGTGTCCACTGAATTGAACGGAGGGCCCAGCCGATTGTTCCAAGAGAATTTGACCACTTAGTCTCTCAGCAGTTCGTTGATCCCCGTCTTTGAGCGTGTCTGAGCATCCACTGTTTTGACAATGACTGCGCATGCAAGTGACGGCCCTCCATTGGGATCGGGCAGAGTGCCTGGAACGACGACTGAGTAAGGCGGGATATGCCCTTTGATGATCTTGCCCGTATCGCGGTATACAATCTTGGTTGATTGAGTGATGAAGACGCCCATCGCAACCACGCAGCCTTCTCCGACAATCACCCCTTCAACAATCTCTGAGCGAGCGCCAATGAAGCAATTGTCGCCAATAATGGTTGGGTTTGCCTGCATCGGTTCGAGCACGCCTCCAATGCCTGTGCCCGCCGAGATATGGCAATTCTTGCCAATCTGAGCGCATGATCCGATTGAGCCCCATGTATCAACCATCGTGCCTTCGCCCACATATGCGCCAATGTTGACAAAGCTCGGCATCAGAACGCAGCCCGGCGCGATGTAAGAGGCACGGCGCGCAATTGCGCCCGGAACAACGCGGATGCCCGCTTCGGCAAAGCGTGCCTCATCCCAGCCATCAAACTTGCTGGGCACTTTGTCATAGGCAGGCGCACCGGCAGAGCCGCCATCCATCACAACGTTATCGTTCAGGCGGAATGACAGCAGCACCGCTTTCTTCAGCCACTGATTGACGCGCCAGCCGCCCGCACCATCGGGCTCAGCCACGCGCGCTTCGCCGCTGTCGAGCATGCCAAGCGCTGTCTCCACTGCTCCGCGCACCTCGCTTTCAGGGGTCACATCAGCGCGGTTTTCCCAAGCGTTTTCGATTTCAGCGATCAGGGTGTCGGTCATAAATGCTCCGCCGGAGTTTGTTCAAAGAGGCGCAAGAGCAAGACGCCCTCTTGCAAGTTCTCAGCGCTGCTAGCCGCACCAGCGTAGCGCGGCAAGGCTGTGCATTGATGAGCGATCGGACATGGGCCCGTCCGGTGGGCTGGCGGCACTGATACGTGATGTCGCTGATGGGTGCGTAAGCCTATTGGCGAACTGGCGGTGGCATGTCGGAGAAGGGGGTAGTCGCAAAGGATAAGCCCACATGCCTCGAACAATCAATTCGACCAGGAAATCTGCAAACACGGCATCCAAAACGACCCCGCCAATCAGTTGGAAGGTAGTGGCCAGTGCGGCGATTTGCGCGACGCTAAGCGCTTGCGGAGGTGCTGGAGAAGGCGTTCAAACGCTATCGGCGCAAGCGCCACTGCCTTCTCCTCCTCCCCCGCCACCTCCGCCTCCGCCCACAAACTTCGATACGGCTGAGTTTCGCCGCTCTGATGGACCTGCCTTTCATGGGGCTGATGCGGCGTGGCGTGATGGAGCTACTGGGGAGGGGCAGATTATCGCGGTCATCGACACCGGGATCGACAGCGACAGCGCCGAGTTTGCAGGACGCATCCATCCCAATTCGCGCGATGTTGCTGGCAATCGCGGAATTGATCCAGAGGATGACCACGGCACGAATGTAGCGCTGATCGCCGCAGGAGCACGTGATAATCTTGGCGTGCTGGGCTCCGCGTTCGATGCGCAGGTGCTTGCGATCAGAGCCGATATGCCGGGTTCGTGTGGTACTGATACCCCGCAGAATGCGAGCCTCAATTGCCTCTTCACTGACACGGCGATTGCACAAGGGATCGACTTGGCGATCCAGACGGGCGCAAGCGTCGTCAATTTGAGCTTGGGTGGGGAGGAGGCGTCACCCAGTCTGCTGTCAGCCGTAGAGCGGGCGGCCAGTGCGGGTATCGTGTTGGTAGTTGCCGCTGGCAATGGCGGGAATGGAGCCGATCCCGAGATCGATCCATCGCAGCCCGATCCGTTCGCCGCGAGTTTGCTTGCAGCTGGTGGTGGCAATGTAATCATCGTTGGGTCGGTAAATGTGAATGGCGGTTTTTCGGGTTTCAGCAATCGCGCAGGGACAGCCGCAACATCCTTCATTTCCGCGCGTGGTGAGCGGATTTGTTGCGTTTATGAGGATGGTGAGCTGTTCGTCGAAACGATCGACGGTCAGGAATATCTAACGCTTTTTTCCGGAACCAGTTTTGCAGCGCCGCAAGTGGCAGGGGCTGCGGCATTGCTGGCGCAGGCCTTCCCCAACCTTACAGGCGAACAGATCGTGTCGATCTTGCTCGATTCCGCGCGAGATGTGGGTGCAGCGGGTCCAGACCAGACCTATGGGACGGGGCTCCTTGATATCGCAGCAGCATTCCAGCCCAAAGGGGCGACCTCCATTGCCGGGACATCAAGGAAACTGGTTGTTGGCGACGATTTTGCAGTGGGCTCAACCGCTATGGGAGATGCATTTTCACAGAGCACTTTGAATACAATTGTTACTGATGAGTATGAGCGGGCCTATAAGATTGATTTAGCCCAGCGTTCGCATGGCGCTGCTGCAATCCCGCGATTGCACGGGGCGGTTGAGCGCAATGGCCATGCAATGAGCGCGGGCAATCGAGACTTTTCTTTCGCGGTAACCGTCGGTGAAGGTGACAGAGCGGCAGGCCTTGGTTGGGCCGAGCAATTACAGCTATCCTCCGATGATGCCGCAGCTGCCCGCGTACTGGCCGCCCGCGTGGTGGCAACTATAGCGCCTGAAAGTCAGATTGGGTTCGCCCTTTCGCAAAGTGCCGTAGGTCTTGTCGCCCAGATGCAAGGCGCAGATCGCCCAGCCTTTCTGATCTCTCCCGAGGCAGGCCTTGATACTGGATTTCAGCAGGCAGCCGATGTTGCCGCAGCCACTCGCATTGAAGTGGGCGCATGGGGATTAAGCGTTTCGGCCGAGCGTGGGCAAGCATGGCTCGGTAACAACCGCCGCGCGAATGATGTGATATTTGGCGTTAGAGAACACCGACCGACATCAACGATTGGCCTTGCAGCGGACCGGTCCTGGCAGGATGTTGACGCGAGCCTTGCGCTATCTTGGCTGGCTGAGGACGGCACGCTGCTGGGCGCGCATTTTAATTCTGCGTTTGGCCTTCGAGGCTCAGATACGCTCTTTCTTGATGGCAGAGTATCAATGCGAGTGGGCGCGCATTGGCGTGTGGGTGCGGCTTATCGCGGTGGAATAACGCGTCCGCATGGCGGTGATTTGATTGGGGAGGGCTCGCAAATCCTAACTCAATCGTGGTCGCTCGATGTGACCCGGCGCAGCACCTTCATTGAAAGCGACAGTTTTGGACTACGCCTTAGCCAACCCTTGCGCGTGGAAGGCGGCGCGATCCAATTCGATCTGCCTATTGCCTATGATTATACGAGCGAAAGCGCGATTTTGGGACGGCAACACCTATCGCTTTCACCCGAGGGGCGCGAACTGATGGGAGAGATCAACTGGACCGGAGCGCTTTCGTTCGGCACATTGGGTGTCAGCGCCTTCTACCGCCGCGAACCTGGCCATTATCGCAGCGCGCCTGACGATGTAGGCGCGTTGATATCACTCGGCTCGCGTTTCTGACTATTCCGGCATTCCGGCCGCAAGAGCAAATTGATAGGCCCGATCTACCAGTGGTGCCACACGGTCGCTCATGCTCTTTGCATGGGCTGACGAAGCCGTGCCATCAATAACGCGCCTCTTGATCCCCTGCATAATCCCAGCAAGCCGGAACAGATTATAGGCAAAGTACCAATCCATCGGCGGGACAGGATAGCCAGTGCGGGCAACATAACGCTCCACCGCTTGCTCAACCGTAGGAATGCCAAGCTTTTCCAAATCAAGCCCAAGCAACCCCGCGCGACCATCGGCAGGTTGGAACCAGTTAAGCATGAGATAGCTGAAATCTGCAATCGGATCGCCGAGCGTCGATAATTCCCAATCGAGCACGGCGATGATGCGGGGCTCGGTCTTATGAAAGATCACATTGTCGAGCCGGTAATCGCCATGGACCACAGAGCTTTCGTGCTGCGGAGGGATTGTCTGGGGGAGCCATTCAATCAATCGCTCCATCTGCGGCATGTGCTCGGTTTCAGACAGCTTGTACTGCTTGGACCAGCGGGCGATCTGACGGGCGCAATAATCAGTTGGCTTGCCATAATCACCTAGGCCGATCTCTTCCGGCTTATTGAGGTGCATATCGGCAATCGTGTCAATCAACGCGTGATAATGCGCGCGGCGTTCATCAGGCTCCAGACCCGGTAAAGCACCGTTCCATAAGGAGCGGCCATCAGCCATGCTCATCACGAAAAACTTGGAGCCGAGGACTTCAGGATCTTTGCAAAGACCATAGGTCTTTGGCACGGGAAAGCCGGTTGGGTGCAGCCCTGTCATCGCCGCATATTCACGGTCGACCGCATGAGCGCTAGGCAGCAATTTGCCAAAAGGCTGGCGTCGCAGCACATAGTTCGCTGCTGGCGTCTCTATCTTGTAAGTCGGGTTGGACTGCCCGCCCTTAAACTTCGTGTAGCTGATTGGCCCTTCAAAACCTTCAACATTGGCTTCAAACCAAGCGTTCAGTTTCCCAAGGTCGAGCTTGTCCGCCTCTGGCACTTCAACCGTGCCGACCATTTCTTTGTCGAAATCAATATCCATCAGTCGAACATCACCACGCTTCTCGCGTGGCTCCCTGCGCGCATTTTATCGAAACCAGCATTCACATCATCAAGCCCGATACGCTCAGCGATGATCGTGTCGAGGTCGAGAAGGCCGCGCATGTAGAAATCCACGAGCCGGGGCAGATCGACAGGGAAGTGGTTCATCCCCATGATCGCGCCCATCAACTTCTTGCCGCCAAGCAGGTCCATGGCGCCTAGGCCCACTTTGCAATCCAGCGGCATCATGCCGAGGATGACGGCGGTGCCGCCACGGCGCAGCGAGGCAACTGCTAGGTCAGCAGAAGCCTGACGGCCAACCGCTTCGATGCCCCAATCAACGCCGCCGCCAGAGATCGCCATGATCTGCTTGACCACGTCTTCTGCCATGGCATCAACAGTGTGAGTTGCGCCCAAGGCTTCTGCTAGTGCTCGTTTCTCAGGCAATGGGTCTGCCGCAATGACTTTGCCTGCGCCTGCGATCTTGGCCGCGTTGATGGTCGCCAAACCAACCCCGCCGCAGCCAACCACCAGCACGGTTTCACCTGGTGTCACTTTACAGGCGTTGAAGATGGTTCCGGCACCCGTCGTCACCGCGCAACCAATCACGGCTGCCCGGTCGAGAGGCATGTCTTTGTCGATCGCAACACAGGCATTCTCGTGGATCAGCATTTGCTCAGACAAAGCGGACAGATTGAGCATCTGATTGACCGTCTCACCACCGCCTCGAGAGAGCCGCGGTGCATCAGTCTTACCGCGACGCGTCGCTCCGCCAAGGCAGAGAGCCATGCGTCCCGTCACGCAAAACTCGCAGGTGCCGCAAAACGCGCTGAGGCAGGAGACGACGTGGTCCCCCGGTTTTACCGTTCTGACTTCAGAACCAACCGCGCGAACGACGCCGGCGGCTTCGTGGCCCGGCACGCACGGCATGGCATGCGGGTAGGCTCCGTCAATGAAGTGCAAGTCTGAATGGCACAGGCCACAAGCCTTTGTGTCGATCAGAACCTCATGCGGCATGGGATCGGCGATTTCGATATCGCCGATCACCAAGCCTTCACCCGGAGTTTCCAGGATTGCTGCTTTTGCCATTCTTGCCCCCTCCTGGCCGATCAGAGCTTAGCGCGTTGCGCCCATGTCGCCGGAGCTAAAGCCGCCTGCGTCATTGGCCGCTTGACCGCCTTTGCGAAGAGCATTGGCGGTTGGACCTTCCTCAGGAACATGCTTGCCGAACTCCATGCGCGCAATCGAGCGGGCGTGAACTTCATCAGGACCATCCGCGAGACGCAGAGTGCGCTGGTGAGCATAGGCATTGGCAAGGCCATAATCATTCGACACGCCGCCACCGCCATGGGCCTGGATGGCATCGTCGATGATTTTCAGAGCCATGTTCGGCGCTTGAACCTTGATCATCGCGATTTCTTGCTTGGCGGACTTGTTGCCGACCTTGTCCATCATATCAGCCGCTTTCAGGCAGAGCAGACGGGTCATGTCGATATCAATGCGGGCACGCGCCACGCGCTCTTCCCAAACCGAATGCTTGTAGATCGGCTTTCCGAAAGCTTCGCGCTCTTGCAGACGCTTGCACATCTTCGCCAGCGCTTCTTCAGCAACGCCGATGGTGCGCATGCAGTGGTGGATACGGCCAGGGCCGAGGCGGCCTTGCGCGATCTCAAACCCGCGACCTTCGCCCAAAAGCATGTTGGTAACAGGAACGCGAACGTCCTTCATTTCGACTTCCATGTGGCCGTGCGGTGCATCGTCATAGCCAAAGACTGGAAGGTGGCGAATGATGTTCACGCCCGGTGCGTCATTTGGCATGAGGAGCATGGATTGCTGAGCATGGCGGCCAGCTGACGTGTCGGTCTTACCCATCACAATGGAAACTTTGCAACGTGGATCGCCCAGACCTGATGACCACCATTTGCGGCCATTGATGACGTAGTGATCACCGTCGCGTTCCATCCGCGTTTCGATGTTTGTCGCGTCAGATGAAGCGGTGAATGGTTCCGTCATAAGGAAGGCAGAACGGATTTCGCCGTTCATCAGCGGGCGAAGCCACTGCTCTTTCTGCTCAATCGTACCGTAGCGGTGGAACACTTCCATGTTGCCGGTGTCGGGCGCGGAGCAATTGAACACTTCCGAGGCCCAGCCAATCCGGCCCATTTCTTCAGCGCACAGAGCATATTCGAGATTGGTGAGGCCGGGGCCTTCGAACTCGAACGTTTCTTCGACGTGGTGATGACCGTCATTGCGTGGCGGCATGAAGAGATTCCAGATGCCCGCATCCTTGGCGAGCTTCTTTTTGTCTTCGATGATCTGGATGACTTTCCAGCGATCGCCCTCGGCATCCTGCGCTTTATAAGTGTCCATCTCGGGGCGCACATGCGTTTCAATGAAATCGCGCACGCGGTCGCGCCAATAGACCTGACGTTCGGTGGGTTGGAAATCCATGGGGGTGTTCCTCTCTATTCTTTAGATTTGAAGTCGAATTTATTGTGCTTGACCGTGGCAGAGCGTGTTGGCGCCGCCAAGCTATCTTTTGCCTGTGTCAGTTCAATTCTTTGCAGCCGCCAGTGCACTAACCCGTGCCTCGTGGTCTTCGCGATTGATGGGGAAGCGGCCCAGCCAGAACCCAGCGATCGCCATAAGGATAGATGTCGCTAACGCATAAAACAGGATCAGGCTGCCAATTGTCGCATCGGGCACTTCGCCCGGTGCGGCATCGCGCGAAAAGCTGATGAACGAAAGGACCTGACCGGTCAGGAATATACCAAGCCCAGTCGCGCATTTCTGGATCAACCAATTGCCAGAATAGAACGCACCTTCCGCGCGCCGACCGGTCCGTTCCAAATAAGCCTCGACAATTTCGGCTATCATTGAACTTGCTGAAATCAGGACCACGATGCCCAGCGTGTTGCCGATGATCAGCAGGAACAGAAGCGTTAGGCCGGAAACGGCGGTGTCCAGAGGTGGCCAAACCCCCATATAAAGCGCCATGTAAGGGACCAGCGTAAACACGACCGTTCCAATGGCAGACAGCGCTGCGCTCTTCGGTTTGCCGAAATGCTTATGCATCGGCCCCACAACAAAGAACATCAGGATCGCGGATAGGAATAGCGCCAGCGGATATAGGCTGAGCGCGGTCACGCTTTCGGGTAGGAAGGGAATTGGCGCTGTATCCAGCCTCCACACATAAAGCGTCAAATAGTTAGTGAGTGAGAAGGTCAGCCCTTGATTGACATAGGCCGCTAGTCCGCCGGCTGCGAATATCAGGAAAGCCCGCTCGCGGAACGCTTCAAATATCTCCTCGAAACACGCTTTGATGGTGAAGGGCGGGGGCTTTGTATCTGGCAAGTGGGCCACCAGCTTGTGCTGCCCCCATGCTGAACCCATCACAGACAGGATAATTAAGCATCCACCTGTGATTGCCCAACCTCTGTATCCCTCTCGATTGAGAAGGCCGTCTTCGCCCGCCATGAATACGGTGTAGGCGAGCACCATCATCAAGATACCGCCAAGCCAACCACAAATATATCGGAAGCGGAACAGCGTTGTTCGTTCGTCATAGTCGTTAGTGATTTCGGGCAGCAGCGAGATGGAGGGCACTTCGCAAGCGGAAAGCAAAATGCGCACGACCACTGCAATGCCCAGCAAGCCTAAGAATGTTGGCGCTTCTCCGCCAACAGGCGACCACATCATCACCCATGCAAAGGCCAAGGGAATTGGAGCGGCGTACAGCCAAGGAAGGCGCCTGCCCCATTTGGTATAGGTTCGGTCTGATAGGTTCCCAAGGATCGGATCGATAACGGCATCGATCAATAGCGCGCATAGCAGAGCAAGGCTTACGAGCCCGGCATCCATGCCCATCACTTGGCTGTAAAAGAACAGAAGGAAAAACTGAAAGCCGGTATCTTTCACCCCGAAGGCCACCGCGCCAAAGCCGTGGATCAGCTTTAGGCGCATGGGTAGTTTGCCCATCACCAAGCCCATTAGGCGGCTCCTCCTTCTGAAGCAGCTTTGGCTTGCGCTTCCATCGCTTCGAGTGCTTCGAACATGCCGGGTTCTTCCGCATCCCACGAGTGGCGCGGACCCGTGGTCAGGCCACCATCGACGATAATGGAAGTGCCCGTGACGAAGCTTGCTGCCTCGCTCGCCAAATAGGCCACCGCCTCGGCGATATCGAGCGGCTGCCCGCCGCGCGCCACGGGCTGAGCGTTGGACGACATTTGTGCAATTGCAGCGTTGGCCATGCCCTTCATCTCATCTGGGACGTCAAGCGACGTCGTGAAGATGTTGGTGTTGATGAAGCCCGGCTGCACGGCATTCACGCGAATCCCATACTGCGCCAAATCAGTGGCTGCGCATTTGGACAGGTGCAGCACGCCCGCTTTCCCCACGGCATAAGCGGTGGGAGAGTAGCCCGGCCCAACGGCTGCAACGCTGGAAATATTGACGATACTTGCGCCCTTGCGGCCCTTCATATGTGGAGCCGCATAACGGATGCCAAATGCGACTGAGCGAAGGACCAAGTCCATTGTCCCGTCCCACTCATCCGGTTCAATTTCATCGATGGGTGGACGCGCGCCGCCAGCAGCAGCATTGTTAAGCACCACATCGATACCGCCCGTCTCAGCGGCTGCGTGATCCATCAGCGCTTTGATCGAAGCGGTGTCATTCACATCGCAGTAGACGAACCGCATGTCCCCATCTGAGCTCGCTGCCAATGCCTCGCCGCCTTCGCGGTTGATATCGCTGGCAAAGACGGTGGCTCCTTCGCGTGCAAACAGCTTGGCGCTTGCCTCTCCAATGCCGGAAGCAGCGCCTGTAACGACCACGGTTTTCCTGGAGAATCGCATCGAAATTCCTCTCTCAATCCCGATTTGCAACCTACCTGAGCGGCGCGTGCCGTCAACGGAAAGCCGCTGACGCTACGGCATAGGCAATCGGTCGAGATATGCTTGCAGCTTGCGCGCAAATAACGATAACGTAAGCGTCAAGTGGGAGCTTAATTTGAGAGGAGTCGGCATCCATGTCCGATCTGGAAACATTCCGCCAAGAAACACGCAGCTGGCTTGAAGCGAATTGCCCAGCCGAGATGCGCCAGCCTGTTCGCGATGACGCCGATGTCTATTGGGGCGGTCGCCGCGCGACGTTCAAAAATGACGCGCAAAAAGCGTGGTTCGAGGTTTGCCGTGACAAAGGCTACACCGTTCCGTCTTGGCCTAAAGAATATGGCGGCGCGGGCTTGTCAGCTCCCGAAGCCAAAGTGCTGCGGCAGGAAATGGCTGCGATTGGCGCGCGTCCTCCGCTTTCGAGTTTCGGCATCTGGATGCTTGGCCCGGCGCTTTTGAAGTTTGGCACTGAGGGCCAGAAAAAACGCTTCCTCAATGAAATCGCCCGCGGCGAGATCCGCTGGTGTCAGGGTTACTCGGAGCCTGGCAGCGGTTCGGACCTTGTCTCCATGCAGACCTTTGGCGAGGACAAGGGCGATCACTGGATCGTCAATGGCCAGAAAATCTGGACTTCTTACGCTGACCAGGCCGACTGGATCTTTTGCCTCGTCCGCACGGACAAGGAAGACAAGTATAAAGGCATCACCTTCATGCTGTTCGACATGGCGGGTGAGGGCGTTTCAACCAAGCCGATCTTGTTGATCAGCGGCAACAGCCCGTTCTGCGAAACCTTTATGGACAATGTCCCTGTGCCCAAAAGCTATGGCGAAGATTGCCCCGGCTATGTCGGTGAAATCAATCGCGGCTGGGACGTTGCGAAATACCTGCTTGGCCATGAGCGTGAGATGATCTCTGGCATGGGCGGCGGTGAGCGCACGGCTGCCATTGGTTCCGCGATGAAGCGTCATGCTGGCAAAACCGGCGATGACCTTGATCCGATCCTTCGCAGTGAGCTTGCTTTGTTTGATGTGGACGCTCTGGCCTTCACTGCAATGGCTGAGAAATTCATGGACGAGATGAAGTCTGGCAAAGGTCACCCGGCGCAGCCCAACATGATGAAATATGTCGGGACCGAGCTCAACAAGCGCCGTCACGAGTTGATGATGAGCGCCGGTGGCTTGCGCAGTCTCGAATGGGAAAGCGATGACACGAGTGGTGGTAAGCCATCGCGCAACTGGCTTCGGACCAAGGCAAACTCAATCGAAGGCGGCACTTCGGAAGTGATGCTGAATGTGATTTCGAAGCGCATTCTCGAACTGCCAGGCTCCTAAACGAGCAAAACATCCAGGCCGCGCCCGACCAATGAGGCGCGGCCTCAATAACAATCCCCCTTGAGAGGAACGAGGCACACATGCCCCTTTATCATACTGAAGATCAGGCCATGTTGGCGGACACCGCAAGCGGCTTCATGGCCGATGAAGGCAATATCGCGAAGCAACTGCGCCACTGGCGCGACCGCGATTGCCCGGATGGATTTGGCCATGCGCTTTGGAAGCAATTTGCCGAAATGGGCTTCACCGGAATGCTCGTTGACGAGGATGATGGCGGGCTTGGCATGGGCAATGTTGAGGCGGGCATCGTGCTCGAAGAGATCGGCCGCAACCTGACCCCTTCGCCGTTCCTGACCTCCTCCGTCTTGGCCGCAACCGCGCTCAAACATGGATCAAACGACCTTAAAGGGCGCTATCTTCCGGGCCTGATCGAGGGTGACAGTGTCTTTGCTGTGGCGGTCGATGAAACTGCGAAACACAGGCCCATCCGCATCACCACAAAGGCCGAAAAGTCGGGCAATGGCTTCAAGCTGACCGGCTCTAAAAGCTTCGTCATTCAAGGCGCGAGCGCTGATATGCTGGTGGTCGCTGCGCGCACATCGGGCAATGACGATGATGAAGACGGGATCACCCTGTTCGCCGTGCCCAAAGACGCTGCCAATATGAGCCATGACGCTGTCCGCTTGGTCGACAGCTCGATGGCAACGCACACCAAGTTTGACGGCGTCGAGCTGGATGGCGATGCGGTCATTGGCGAGGTTGATGGTGGCCGCGAAGTGCTCAATGCGATGCTCAATGCTGGCCGCATCGGTGCAGCTGCTGAAGGCGTTGGCGTTGCGCGCGGCGCGATGGATATGACCATCGACTACCTCAAACAGCGCAAGCAATTCGGCCAGCTGATCGGTGAGTTTCAGGCGCTGCAGCACCGCGCCAGCCACCTCTATTCCGAAGTTGAGATCGCCCGCGCTGTAACTATCAAAGCGCAGCAATTGCTCGATGAAGGCGCGCCAAGTGCGGACCTTATGACAAGCGTCGCCAAGGCTAAAGTTGCAAAGGCCGCCGGTCTCGCCGTCAAAGAAGGCGTGCAGATGCATGGCGGTATCGGCATGACCGATGAATATGATATCGGCCTTTACATGAAGCGCGACCGGGCATTGCAAGAGTTTCTGGGCGACGCCAATTTCCACGCCAACCGCGTCGCAGACCTAAGCGGCTACTAAGAAGGGTAACACCACAATGAATATCCAAGATCTCTTTAGCCTCGAAGGCCGTGTTGCTTTGGTAACTGGCGGTTCGCGCGGCATCGGCAAAATGTTTGTCGAAGGGCTGCTCGCAGCTGGTTGCGCGCGCGTCTACATCTCGGCTCGTAAGGTTGAGCAGATGGACGAAACCATTGCAGAATTTGGCGCGGACAAGGTCATCGGCATCCCTGCTGACCTAAGCCAGATGGACGGCATGGTCGCGCTGGCGGAGGAGATGGCGAAGCGCGAAGACAAGCTCGACATCCTCATCAACAATGCAGGCGCTGCATGGGGTCAGCCTTACCTCGAGTTCAGTGAGGCGGGCTGGCATCGCACGATGGACTTGAATGTGAAGACCCCGTTCTTCCTGACCCAGAAACTGCACGATCTTCTGGTTGCCGGCGGCAAGGGCGATCATCCGGCAAAGGTGATCCACGTCTCCTCCATTGACGGCCAGCGCATCAATCCGTGGGAGACCTATCCGTATCAGGCTTCCAAGGCTGCGGTGATCCAGCTCACCCGCCGAATGGCTGCGCGCCTGATCCAAGACAACATCATCGTGACCTCAATTGCGCCCGGCGCGTTTGCGAGTGAAATGAACAAGGCGGCTAAGAACGCGCCGGACACCAGCGCCAAGTACATTCCTGCCAAGCGTATTGGCTCTGCTGAAGATATGGCGGCCGCCGCGATTTACCTGTGCAGCCGCGCAGGCGACTATGTGATCGGTGAGACGCTGACCGTGGATGGCGGTGTCGTGAATGCTAGCATCCCGCCATTGTTTGGTGACGCTGCTGGCGAGTGATGTCCATTGACTTGCGACCTCATCTGGTTGAGCAAGTACATACGAAAGCTCGATTTCGAGAATTGACGTCTGAGACAGCTCAAGCATCCTACAAAAGCCCCGCTATCTGGCGGGGCTTTCTTGTTAGGCGAGGGGCCCCTAGCAGGCTGCGCGTATGTAGGAAAATGGCACTCGGGGGCATGTAACCCGGCGGCTGTACGGCGCGAACTTGGGGGTAGGCGTATCAACTAAAGGAGGCCGCCCGTGAAGCCAGCAAAGCCGCACCAATTCACCCACCGCGTCATCATTATGCTGGGCGCGCTGGGGCTGACCGGGCCCACCCTCACCATGGCCGCTGCGCAAGAGGCACCGATCCCGCCTACGCCCCCGCCATCCTTCGATGCGCAGCCCGATGATGCGCCTGCCGAATTGACGCCGGAGAATGCAGCGGCGCTGGACCAAATCGCCGAAGTCATCGCCGCTCTGGATGAAGATGCCACCCGCACCGGCAACAATTGGCAGCTCACAATTGATGAAACGATGCTGCTGGTCGTGACCGATACCAATGCCAGCCGTATGCGGATCATCACCCCGATTGCGCAAGCTAATGCGCTACCCGAAGGCGCGCTGGCACGGCTGCTGCAAGCCAATTTCGATACCGCTCTGGATGCGCGCTATGCGGTTGCGCAAGGTCTTGTCTGGAGCACTTTCATCCACCCGCTCGACAGCCTAACCCAGCGCGATTTCGCCAGCGGATTGCTGCAAACGAAGACGCTTTCCGACACATTCGGCACCACCTTTTCAAGCGGCGCCCTGAACTATGGCGGCGGCGATAGCAGCGCGATTATCGAAGATCAGCTGCGCGAGTTGCTGGAGGAATTGGAGCGGCGAGGGACGGTTTAGGGCTGCACGGGTGTGTTGGACGAGCGCACCGGTCCTTCGTCTGCTTAGTTGGATGTCTCGATACAAAATTCTAAAGTTTCGCGAGGGCAAGACAGGCGCCGATTGCGAAGGAACAGACAATAAGGCCGAAGCCGGCGCCTGTCAGAAAAAGGTCTCTAGTTTTCGGTGCACTGATCCAGGCCTCCTTCTTGTCTGCGGCGGCTTTCTGCGCCTTCAGTCCGGTCCTTATCCGCATGAAGCTCTTGAGCGAAGCGCGTGAAAAGAAATCGAACAGCCATGGTAGAGTGACAAGAAAAGAACCAATAAGGCCGAGCAATTCCTTGGCCAGTAACCAGTGCGCTTCAGTCATCATTGCCCCTTGGATGGACGCTTGGAACCGAGCCCTTTGTGTCCCGATCCGAATTTCTTTCCGGCCATACGGGTCTTCGCAACTTTGCTGGTATAGATGCCCTTTTGGCCACGGTGGATCATCTTCCCGTGGGTTCCGGATGCAACATCCACTTCAACCCCGCCTTTCAATTCGAGCATGGTCAATGCCTGCACAGTAGCCGCATTTGGTCGCACAATGTCCAGAAGTCGCTTGTAGGTGCGGATTTCAAGCCCATCGGTCGTTGTTGCAACTGCCGCATCTTCGCGAGGAACGGTGAACCTTTCGATCCGTGAAGGCATGGGAATTGGTCCGCGAATTACAGCACCGCTGTTGACCGCAGCATCGGCGATCTCTCCCATTGCTGCATCGAGAACCCGTTTGTCGAACGCCTTCAGGCGAATACGGATGTTTGCACCGGATTTCGCCCGTTCGATCACTTTCCTCTTTACCTTCGACTTCACACCAGAAGTGGTCTGTTGGAAAGTGCGCGAAAAAAGCGACGGCTCTGAACTGATTTCGGCATCTCCTTCTTGTTTAGGCTCATCGGCGGAAAGCTCGATGCGAGACCCGCAAGCAATCGCAATCTTTTCCATCAACAGGTACGAGGGTCCGTGAACTCCGTCCCCCGATTCCAGTTCGCTGATCCGGGCCTGACTGACGCCAAGCAAACTGCCCAGTCCGGATTGCGAAAGGCCCGCTTCAGTACGCATTTCGCGGATCGTCGCCGCAATTCGCAGACTGTCCGCTAGTTTGCTGTCATGCTCTTCGAGAGCAGCGATTGTCTTAGCAAGCCCGGACAGTCGATCCGGCCTAGCCTTTGCTCCCGGCAGTTTGGGCTTACGAGTCTTCTTGTTGGACGGGCTCATTGGAAGAAATCCTCGAGACGAGGGATCAGAATTTGATCTCGAACGGCGGTCATCAGGTCGGATTTTCCAATTTCCGCAGTTTTTTCAGGCAGTTGAATCTGATCATTCTTGCTCGCAAACATAAGAGTCAACAACAGTCCCTGATCCGGATAGTCTTCGACACAAAACAGCGCCAGAAACTTGCCGAAATCAGCTTTGTAGGTGGGAATGTCCTTGTGCTCGTGAAAGGCCTGGAGGCTCCAGTGATCCAGTTTGCCTGAAGTGATGCGGGATGCATATCTAATGAACTTCTCGCAGCAATCTGCCCCCAAGGCTTCGAGCTCCGCGTCAGCATTTCCATGGCTCCCTCGATATCCATCGATTGGCAGACGAGTCATATAAGGCATTCCTTATAAGTTTGCAAGGTGCATCTAAGTTGCGGCACCCTTCTTTCAGAGCGCTTAATTCGTCGAAGTACGCCGCAATCAATCTAATTGCAGATCATTTCTGTGAATACCATCGAAGCCTACCGAAAATTCAGCTCTTTTGATGTATTGAAACAATAGAGATGAATGATTTGCGCTTTGGCCTTCGCGACTTGTTCGAAAAATGTATTTCGATCATCATCGAAAAACAGAAGAATGTGCCCTTCCTACCCCATCAATTCGCGCACAAACAGGATCACACCGGTCAGCCGCTTTCTAAGCATCTCCTGGGCCGATCATGGTTGGCTCTCGGGAGTAAAGGCGGACTTTGACCGAGAGTTTCTGCGCTCTGCCTGAGATCGAACCATGTTTATGGTTCGGCATGTTCCCAATTTTGGCCCACATTCGAGCGATTGAAATCAGTGGAGACTTGATATGCTTGGGCGCCTTCTTGGAAGCAGTTCGTTGTTCTTGCTTTGCGTGCCTTTGAGCGGAGCAGAGCCGAGCGATCATATGCCGGTTGTATCTTTTGCTCAGAGCATCCCAGAATTGCCAACACGACCGCGTGGCGGTTGGGTCGGTAGAGGAGCGACTGCGCTCAGCGAGCGTGAAACAGCTCAAGATCCCCGCACACGGCGGCAGCAGATCAACGAGCTTGAGGCTGAATTGAACGAAGTCCGGTACCAATTGCTAGAGGACTTCTCTTTCAACTGGATTTCGCCCGAGGATAATGCCCCGGTTGATGCAGCGGCAAGCGAGCATCTGAGCCATATTGATCAGTTTGCAGCTAATTTGGCAAACGGTCGTTATCGAGCCTTGCCAGCTGAGCGCATGGATGACTTTTGGCGCGATATGAAAATCCATTTCGATGGCCGCTCCACGCCAAATTGGATCGAGCGTCAAATCACGTTTGCCAAGAACACGCGGGGCGTGGGGGCTGGTGACAGGATATACAATGAACTGCTGATCTTGCAGGTCATGCTGCACGGAGCGGTCACGTTCTTTCCGGATAATGAGCAGTATATCAATGCTATGGAGAGCGTAGAGGCCGCGATGGCTGAATATGGCGGCTCACGCACCGGAGCGCGCCAACGCGTCGAGGCTCAGGTTATCGCGCAAGCCGCGTCGGTTCAAATGCCTCCTGCAATTCAGCAAAGCCGACAGACAGAAAACCAATTCCGGCAGGCATGGGCAACAGGGGGAATTCCCTACACTATCCGCCGTATCCATATTCGCAGTGGCTGGGTGCCCAAGCGCAACTCGCTCGGCATCGTTATCGGCCAAACCCGCGATGCCGCCATTGCAGTCCAAGACCCTGCGACAGGCGATTGCTACCTCTACGACTTTACAATGATCAAAGAGGGCTCAAGTGTCCGGCGCCAGTCACATTCAGCAAAGCGAATGGCCTGTGAAAACATACCCCAATAGGCCCATCGATGCGGCTGGTTATCCAGCGTAGAGGACGATGTTTTTAGCAGGTATCCATCCCTGCCGGCATTCACCGCGATAGTCTTGTCTTCTCTCAATCGCGCCGGAAACCCCGCAGGCAATTCGGTCGTCTTCACGGTGCGAGTATAAGATGCCTCGCCAGGTTGCCGCGTGGGCTGTGTCACACATCCAAACATAATCACCTGTGGCAATGACATCTTTTACATCAGCTTCGTAGTCGGGTCCGTTATAGACGGGCACTTCGTCGGGTGCCTCAGCTGGTGCGATTATCAACCCCACTCCGGGGCAAGCATCATCATCGAGAGTGCCGCCTATTTGGACTGGCTCGAATCCAATTGGAGTGATCTGACAGCCGGTGAGAATGAGAACCGAAGCAGTGGCAAACGCCGCGCGCATCGGAGATGATGTCGATGGCGCAGCGTTTGCTTGCCGCTCAGGTGCAATGGCCTGATCAGCAATCACCAATTCGCTCACCCTTCACTTCAATCGTCACATTGGCTTTCCCGCCAGGGAAGGAATCCTGAAAAACCTCGGTCGTTGCGGACATTGCGAAGTTTTCAGGATCGAGCGTGCCGGTAATGGCAATATCGGAGCGCTCTCCACCGGGCATTTCACAAGACATGGAGCCTGCAATCTTGCTGTCGACCAACTCGAACGCTCCCAAGGTGCAGTCGCCGCCTTGCGCGAACGCTTGGCCCATTTCAGCTGGGTCAAACTTTGCCTCTTCTGGAGTGACACATTGTTCCTGCGTCGACATTTCTCCGACCATGCTGGAGAAGAATTCGACCTGATCCGCGCTGGCGCCCGGCACTTCGAATTCTGTCATTCCAGCTGACATTTTCCAGTTTCCTGGCAGGATTTCATCTTCTGCGGGTCCTTGGCCGCACGCGGCGACGCTGAGCATCGCTATGACTGCAATTGCTGTCTTTTTCATTTCCCTCAAATTCCCTAAAACCTGCGAGCACTTCCTCGCTTCGTGGAGGTAGGGGATGCGAGAGTTCTGCTAACCCCATAAATATGGGCCCGTTTTCAAAGGCGGCGCAATTCGGGTGAGCTCACTCTAAGCTTTTTTTGTCACACCATATCTGTGGTGTTACTCAAGTTCTCAGGCGCCATAAGTGTGGTAGCGAATAAACGGTGCGGCGCTTTACGAGGCCGGTCCGGTGCATAAAGAGGGTAGAGATGATCTGGGGGACATTGCGGGATCAACTGAACCCTTCTTCAAATCTGGCGCGGTTGGCCATCGCGATCGTGGTAGTGCAGCTGCTGTTTTGGTTGCTCGTCAAGCCGCTTGTGATCGGTACCCCAAACCCTCAATTCGATACGATTGCAGGGTATGATTTTGCCGAGGCAGCCTTAGAAGACCCAACTTTTTCATCGGTCGCCGCCGCCGAGTTTGAACCAATCGACGAAATGCCCGCATGGCATTGCTGTTCGTCGGGGTACCGAGCTTTTCGATACAGTTTCGACATTGATGCGGTGCCCGAAAAAGGCCTGGGTTTGTCTCCGCATGTTCGCGCAGATAACTATACCGTCTACGTAAATGGCGCGTTTGTTGGTGGCACCGGTCGGATGGAAATGCCCGGCCACACATATGACAGCCTGTTCAGGACAACATACCTTGTTTCGCCTTCCGTTCTGAAACCGGGCGCCAATGAAGTCACATTTATAATGGTGCGTGAAGGCATACCCTACTTCGACTACTTCAAGCCCCTGCTAGGGGAATACGACCATATCAAGAGCAACATGGAGCGGTCTGAATTCATAGCGAACGGATACAGCTACGCCGTCACGGCAGCTATGGCCATGGTGGCGCTCTTTTCCCTCATTTTCTTTGTAATTTCGGGCCGCGAAGGCGGCGCGTTCTGGCTCTTCATTCTAAGCTCCAGCCTTACGGTCCTCAATCACTATTACCTTTGGACCGACCCTCCTTTCGACGGACATACCCGGATCGCCTACTATTGTGCCATCAGCATTCTGGTGCAATTCGCCTGGTTTGGATGGGCTAATGCTTGGTCGCGTGATCGTTATCGCTGGATCATGCCCGTGGCCCTCGCAACCTTTGCTATCGCGATATTTGCAACCCTCTATGTGCTTTGGACCAGCGAGTTGGGGGTGGGGTATGACCGTGCAGGAGAGGTGCTGCTGTTGAGCGGCATGATCTTCTCTGTGGCCACAGCTGTTCGGCTTTTGTGGAACTTTCGCGACCTTCATGAAGAGCGCTATATTGAGGCTGCTATCGCTTTGCTTTTGGCTTGTCTGCTTGGATTGCAGGTAATTACGGAATTCACGTCCAGCCTGAATATGGGCTACGTCACCCGCGCACAGCCATTTCTGATCATCGGTATCGCAATTGCGTTTTTTGCGCGTCGGGTGACACTCTTTCGATCTTCGGGACAGATCAACGCCTTGCTCCAGTCGCAGTTGGATGAGCGGACAACTGAGCTTGCGGTCGCACATGATCGCGAAAAGCGTTTGGTGCGACAGCAGGCACTGGATGAAGAGCGGCAGCGTATCATGCGCGACATGCATGATGGTTTGGGCAGTCATCTCATGTCGATGATGATGATGGCCAAACGCGGAACCGGTCAGCATTCAGACTATGCCGATGGTTTGCAGTCGGTCATCGACGAGATGCGTTTGATGATTGATTCCATGGATTCCGTGGGTGAATCCCTCAGGTCGGCGCTAGCGATCTTCAAAAAGCGGGTGGTGCCTAGGGCTCAAGATGCCGGTTTCACGGTTGAGTGGAACGATGCTGACACGCCTGAATTCCCGCAACTAAGCCCGCGCGAAATCCTGCAAATCTTTCGGATTTTGCAGGAGGCATTGACCAATGCGCTCAAACATTCCGGCGGCGACACGATTTCAGTGCACATTCGGCGATCTTCGAGCGATCCCGACATTGCCCAAATTGTGGTCGCCGATAATGGGGCAGGCATGCAAAGTTCTCCCGCACCAAAAGCGGGGCGCGGTCTCAAGAACATGAAAGCGCGAGCGCATGGCATCGGGGCTACGCTCGACATCACGTCGGACAAATTGGGCACTGCAGTTGCGCTAACACTTGGCAAGAAAGCATGATGTGTCTGGAGCGCGCGCCCATAGATATGGCTGGCGCCACAACTTGGGTTGGTCTCACACGGTCAGAATTCTTGCTCTTGGATGAACAACATGACTGAACAGGTTGAACCGACAAAGCGAGTGGCGATCATTGAAGATGATCCCAACTTGCTCGACCATTTCATCGGCATCGTCACCGATGTTGTGAATTTGGATTTGGCGGGCGTTGCATCGTCGGTCGAAGATGCACGTAAGCTCTTGAAGCTTAAACCTGACCTGTTTCTTGTCGATGTTGGCTTGCCGGATGGAAGCGGCTTGGACCTGGTGCCAGCTATCAAAGAAGCAATTGATGCCAAGGTCTTGATCGTCACATCCTTTGGCGATCGCCAAACCGTGGTCAGCGCGATCAGGGCGGGCGCCGATGGCTATCTGTTAAAGGATAGCAGCGTCGAAGAAATCACCGAAGGTATGGCCGTTACGCTAGCTGGCGGGTCCCCTGTCAGCGCTACAGCCGCAGTGTATTTGCTTGAACGTCTTCGCAATGATGATGCACTGGTAGAGGCAGCGGAGGCCGATGAAGACGCTGAACTCAAAGAGCGCGAGATCGAATTGCTCAACCTGTTTGCGCGCGGACTGACCTATAAAGAGGCAGCCAGCGCGATGGGCATCGCCCCACTGACGATCAACAATTATGTGAAGTCGATTTACGGCAAATTGGCGGTCCATTCGCGCAGCGAGGCGGTCTATGAGGCGCTCAAAACCGGGCAATTGAAGCTCTAGCTTGTCGTCCGATTGATAGGTTGCCGTAACGCACCACAGATGTGGTGCGGATTGCCCAGACTGACCCAGCAATGTGGTTTTCGCAGCAATGAGAAGCATGCGCATAAATCTCCTCAACTTTTACTTGAGGGGTTTCTTTAATGTCAGTGTCGTACAAAAGATCGCTTTTGCGCACGTCCGGTATTGCGACCAGTCTCTGCATTGCGGCGATGTCAGCGCAACAGGTCAATGCACTAGATGTGCAGGGTTTTTCCGTTACGAGTGCATCAACGAATAGTGCAGGCACCAACTGCACCGTTCGCGCCAACGGGACCTTTACCGGTGTTGATAACGACACTGGGAGTGGGTTGGACAACTTTCAGTCACGTATCGTTGACCCAACCGGACAAATCGTCGGGACAAGTGGTACCTTCAGTCAACCGGTTGGCACAGTCAGTAACCTCACTCCTGTCTCGTTGCTTAATCCAACGACACCTGGGTCGGGTTTTGTCTATCAGATCGTGGACAGTCCATCGGGCAATATTGTTGCTTCTGCTTCTATCGCAGACTCGGTTTTGTTGAACGGAGGTTCTATTTGCAGGGGCTTTGTAAATCGCGCCCCAACCCCGAATGCCGGAGCGGACCAAAATGTCGTTCAAGGCCAACAGGTTACGTTGTTTAATGCGGGGACGGACCCCGACAATGATCCTCTGACGTTTACATGGATCCAACTGTCAGGACCTGCACCTATCGGAGGTATTTCTTCAATCCCACCAACGGGGATACAGTTCAATGTTCCCGGCAAAACCAATGCCGTGCAAACAATGACATGGCAACTGACTGCAGATGATGGCAACGCGACGGGCACCGACACAGTCGACATATTCATAGCCGCCAATCAGGCACCGGTTGCTGATGCTGGTGCTGATCAAACCGCCAGCATTGGCCAAACGGTTACATTGGATGCGACAGCGTCTAGTGACCCTGATGGAGATAACCTAACTTATAGTTGGAACACGCTCATCACTACCAACGGTTTGCAGTTGCAATCTGCAAACTCCGCTCAAGCCACTTTTGTGGTTCCTCAGGTCACGACACCAACTCTGACCGAGTTCTTTGTTGAAGTCTCTGACGGTTTGACGTCTCAAACTGATGTCGTGCGGGTCACATTGCTTCCCAACGCCCCGCCAACCGTAGACGCGGGCGCAGATCAAACTGTCTCGGGCGGTGACGGCGTCACACTGAACGCCACAGGCACCGACCCTGAAGGCGACCCCATCACCTATCAATGGCTGCAAACAGCCGGGCCTGGCGTAACGCTCAATGGATCGAACACAGCGAGCCCGACTTTCACCGCTCCGCCACGCGCTGCGAACGATCAGGTCCTGACGTTTGAAGTGGTCGGCAATGACGGCAACAGCTCTGGCCCATCGGACTTTGTCACTGTAACAGTTACCGGTAATCAGGCCCCAACCGCCGATGCCGGTACGCCTCAAAATATCATCGCTGGGTCCACCGTCACGTTAGATGGCACTGGGTCAAGCGATCCTGAAAATGATAGTCTGATCTACAATTGGGTGCAGGTGACAGGGCCCACCGTGACATTGACCGGGGCAAACACACCAACGGCCACCTTCACCGCTCCGCCTCGAACCAATGCCGATCAAGTGCTCGAATTTGCGTTGACCGTGACCGATCCCTTTGACGCATCCTCGTCAGCGAGCACCACGACCACAGTGCTGGCCAATGGCCTGCCGATTGCCGATGCTGGCCCAGACCAAAGCCAAGTGGGCGGCAGCACGATCACGTTGGATGGTACAGGCTCAACTGATCCTGATGGCGATACAATCAACTACACCTGGGTTCAAAATGGCGGACCGATTGTGGTTCTGAGCGGTGCGAACACCGCCAACCCAACCTTCACTGCGCTAGCGGCGACATCAGTGGATCAAGTGCTCACCTTTGACCTGTTTGTTAATGATGGAGTGACGGCGACGGGGCCTCTCACAGGCGCCCGCGCGCTGCCTAACAACCCACAGCAAGACAGCGTTGAGATCACTATCCTTGCAAACACCGCACCTGTTGCCGATGCAGGTGTAGATCAGGGCCCGATTGATAGCGGGCAGACTGTGACGCTCGATGGCAGCGCTTCGACTGATCCTGAGGGTGATGGTCTTGCATATGTATGGACCCAGATCTCAGGAACGCCGGTCACATTGACAGGTGGCAACAGTGCCGCCCCAACCTTCGTCGCCCCCCTCGTCAACGGCAATGAAGACCTTGTGTTTGCTCTGGTCGTCAATGACGGACAGCTCGACTCGCCCGTAGACACGGTAACGATTGGCATTCGTGCTGTTGGTAGTGTTACGATTATTCAGCAGGTTACGGGCGGTGATACGCCGGTTACGTTTACGTCTTCGATTGCGGCGTTGAACGGGATTGTCATGACGGCGGGCGGCTCTGGGCAGATCAGCGCAAGCAATGTGGCTGCGGGTTCTTACACCGTTGCTGTCAATGATCTCACTGGCAATGGCTTTGCGCTGACCAGCATCACCTGCAATGATAGCGATTCCGTTGGTAATGTTGCGGGTCGCTCGGTTTCGATAGAGCTTTCGCCCAACGAAGACCTTGTCTGCACCTTCACATCGGTCAACTCGCGCGATGCGGCCACTGCGGCGATTGCGGACTTCCTGACCGGGCGCAACGCCCTGATCATGACCCATCAGCCAGATCTTCAGCGGCGTTTGGACCGGCTTGATGGCGCGGTTGCCGCCCCAGGCTCTGCCACCGCTTATGGTGTTCCTGTGCCCGGATCAGGCTTCCTGCCCTTTGCGCTTTCGCTTGGCTCTGGACAGGCAAATGCTTCCACCAGCCTGGCACAGGCACGGTCAGCGCTGAACCCGCAAGACCGATCTCAGAAGCCGTTTGATCTTTGGGGTGAGGCGTTCTTCTCCAGCACCCGGCTTGGGTCGCAGCGCGGTTCTTTCCGCATCTTCCATATCGGCGCAGACTATCTGGTGAGCGATGATTTGCTTGTCGGAGCGCTGGCCGAGTTTGATGACTTCAACGATCGCGATGATCTTGAAGCGGGAGAGGCCGAAGGCAGCGGGTATCTGGTTGGCCCCTATGTTATGGGCCGGCTGGCGCCAGAGTTGTACTTTGAGCTGCGCGCTGCCTGGGGTGCCTCCGACAACCGGGTTTCACCACTGGGGACCTATGTCGATGAGTTTGACACAGATCGCTCTTATTACAGCGGATCGCTGGTTGGGCAGTTCGATCTGGGAGGCGCCACGCAGATCAGACCAGAGGTGACGATCCGCTATCTGGATGAACGGCAAGAGGGCTATACTGATAGTCTGAACGTCGCGATCCCGGATCAGGCCGTTGGGCAAGGCGACGTCAGCTTCCGCCCGCGTCTGCAGCACCGCATTGACCTGGAGGACGGTTGGACATTGCGGCCCTTTGGCGAGGTTGAAGGTATCTATACCTTCGCGACGGTTCAGAACTCAGTCCTCGATAATGGCCTTAGAGCCCGCGTCGAAGGGGGGCTGGATTTGATGTCAGATAGCGGCATCCGCGCCAGTATCGCGGCGTTCCATGACGGGATCGGCGCTGACAATTTCCGCAGCACAGGTGCGCACGTCTCAATCTCGTTCGGGTTCTAAAGAGCTCAGCGGGTCGCTGAGAGTAGCAGTCCGGCACATTCCCCCCAACGGCCCATGTGCCGGGCTGCTATTTCTTCCCATGTCCAATTAGCACCGTCTCAAAATATGAAAGGCTGACGATGCCGCAAACACCCCTTCGTTCATCAGCTAACGCAAATGGCCGAAACACTGCCCTTGTTGTAGCCATAGGCGCAGTGGTTTCAGCTCTGCTCGCTTTTGTAGCGTCGGCGGGCCAGGAAGTTTCCGCAGCTGCAAGCGACTTTGAAAACGGTGAGCAGATCGGACAGGCCATCACATACGCGTTGGGCTGCGCCATCGCAGTCTGGCTGGCAACCTACATACTAGCACTGCGCCAAACAGCCCGGCGAACGCTACGGATGAGCTTCGCCATCATTCTCACCGCTGCCTTAGTCGGAACCTTCGCCGCATTGTCGCTGTAACGCCAACGAAAGAACCACTGATGCCCATCGCTGCCGTGCGGCCGTCAGTGGACATATGTGGTGCCCGCATCACCCCATCAGCTCCCGCACAAACGGGATCATGCTGGTTTGGGCATCGTTCCGGTTCGCCCGTTCACCCAACCCGATAGTGCATGCAATCCTTGCTACGATGCCAAGTCAAGGTCTCAAGGCTTGGCCATTCTTCAGTCTATCGGTCATCCGGCTCTTCAGCACTATCTGCCAACAAGTTCGATAGTATCGAATTGATTTCATACATCTGTGCAAGGTTGGGAGTTTGGCCGCTGGTGATGCTCTCAAAGACGCTTTCGAACTTTTCTTTTATCAATTGCAATTGCGCAAGCGCGTCAGAATCTAGACCCGCTGCTGGTGCATGGTCAGGGGACTGCAACGATAATTTCGCCTCGAGCGCCTTGCGTCGCTCTATCTCTTCACGCAGCTCAACCTCCATATCGGCCAAGACAAGGCTGCGCATGGTCATGCGTTCATCCAAGACAGCGTTGCAGCGGCGCAGATCAGTCGTGTCGCCTCGCTTGGCAACGTGCCGTTCAATCCGGGCGCGAAGGGCGACAAAATCGATTGGCTTTGTCACGTAGTCATCAGCGCCCGCGTCGAGCGCTTCGACCGTTGCCTCGCTTTCCGCTCGCGCCGTAACCATAATCACTGGCAGATCGGCAGTTTGGGGGTCACTGCGCAATTTACGCAAAACCTCGATGCCGTTCATCTTGGGCATCATGTAATCAAGCAGGACAATGTCGGGGCGTGAACGGGAAAGCAGATCGAGGGCTGCTTCGCCGCTATCGACACTTAGAACAGCATATTTGTGCATCTCAAGATGACGCGAAAGGACTGAACGGTTCGCTTCCATGTCATCCACGACAAGCACGGTTATTCCTGAGCTATCGGGCTTAATGTCGAAATTCTCCATCATGCTGCTGCTCCGCTAACATTCTCGGCTTCTGCCTCTGAGAGGACTTCAACGAGTTTTCTTGGGCTAAGACCATTTTTAGGTATGACGCTGGCGACTTTGCGCTCCAGATCGCTTGTGTCTTCAGAGCTCATAGCCTTGCCAGTAACCACGAAGACGAGGGGCTTTTTCTGCGCCGGGAGATTTGCGATCCAGTCAATTAACTCATGCCCATCAATCTCAGGCATGCGCAAATCAGTGATGACGAAATCAAATTCGTGCTTTGATAACAGCTCTTGTGCGGTTCTGCCGTTGGTCGCGACCGAGGCTGTGTATCCTGCCTGTGCGACACCGCGGCTATAGAGTTTGCAGGTCGCCTCATCATCGTCGACCACGAGAACTCGGCCCGATCTATGCTCAGCATATTGAAGGAGGACATTGCTTACTTCGACGCCGCTAATCGGCTTGATCAGATGATCGCTTGCTCCGGCCTCGATGGTCTTTTTTCGATCCTCATCGACCGACACAACCACAACCGGAGTAGACGCAAGTTCGTCATCGTTTTGCAGTTCTTTTAGAACATCCCAACCATTCAACTTCGGCATCGCCATATCCAGCAGGATTATCGTGGGACGATGGCGGCGCACCAGTTTGAGCCCTTCTTCGCCATCTGCTGCAAGCAGTGTCGAGTAACCAGCTTGCGTCGCCATGCGCAAAAGCAGTTGGGCAGCGCTAGGCTCATCATCGATAATGATCGCGAGCGGTTTTGAAGGGTCGATCGCTTGAGTTTCTTCGAGCGGATGAGAATGTGCCTCGCTGCTATCCTGACTTCCCAGATCAGCCTTCGCGGTTCGTAGATCAGCGCTTATCCGAAGGGTGAAGGTTGACCCTACGCCCGGCTGAGATTCCACCTCAACACTGCCATCAAGCATACTCGCAAAACGCTGCGTGATGGCAAGGCCGAGCCCTGTCCCGCCAAAGCGTCTAGTGGTGGTGGTGTCAGCCTGGCTGAAGGGCTGGAACAGTTTGGCAAGATGGTCACTGTCCATTCCAATTCCCGTGTCCGACATTGCAAAGACAAGGTCGTCACCTTCTCGCCGAGCGAGTAGGAAAATCTGGCCACCTTCTGTGAACTTGCAAGCATTAGAACCCAAGTTCAGGAGCGCTTGCCTCAGTTTGACCGAATCCGAATGCGCCGCCCCGATATCTTCTGATACCTGCACATGGATGCGGTTGTTTCGTTGGGCCGCTGTTGGAGCAAGCATCTTTTCAACTTCACGAACGGTCCGCGACACGTCGAATTCATGAATATCAATGTCCATTCGACCCGCTTCGATTTTTGAAAGGTCGAGGATCGAATTGATAAGGGCAAGCAATTGCTGGGCCGAGCTATAGATCCATTGCACATCGTCAAGCGAGCGGGCATTTCCAGAGCTCTTCAACTCCTCGCTCAGCACATCTGTGTAGCCTAAAATGGCATTGAGAGGCGTGCGCAGTTCGTGGCTCATATTGGCAAGGAATTGCGACTTTGCGACATTGGCGTTTTCGGCATCATCGCGGGCTGCGCGCAGTTCTCTCGCGTTGTCAGTGAGAACCTCATCGCGATGTTCAACTGCGGCAACCATGGCGTTGAAATTGGCACTAATGGCGGCAAAGTCGGGGTCCGCTTCCTCTGCCAGGCGCATGCTGTAATCGCTAGAAACTGTGATCTTATGCATTGCGTCAATCAAGCGACCGATTGGACGAAAGGCGATCCTGTTCAAACTTCTGGCAGCAGCCATTGAAAGGCCCAGGCAGAGCAGAAACAGCACCAGCATAGCCGGCAACGTGCCGCTAAGAATGTCAAAGAAGCCGCGGCTTCGTGTTTCCATTTCCAATGTGCCGAGCCATTCGCCATCGACTGACACTTCTCGCTTAATACGAGACAGATCACTCTCATCCACTTCAGTAGCAAGAGACGCGTTTTCGTATCTGGCGAACACATTTCCATTCGCATCGCGCAGTGAAACGGCCGCGACATCTTCGAGGCCGTTAATGGACATCAGGTTTTCCTGCGCAGCCTCGATGTCAGCGAACATCAGCGCCGGTCCCGTATTTGCAGCGATGACCCGAATGATCTGGTCATGACGTTGTTCGGACAGGCGTTGTTCTGTCAGATATTGCAGGCCCAATAGGCCGAGACAGGCAATAAGCAGCGCAAACGATACGAGCATCGCGCTTGATACGGTCAACTTTGTCTTGAAACGCATCGCAGCAAGGAAACCAGAATTTGCTCCTTTACTCATCGTTTCACTCTCGCAGCCAGCCGGATGAGCCGTGAGCTGATACGAACATCCGATTGGTCTGCGGCATCAAGATTAACCTCAAACCGGATCTGACCACCTGTTTGAACAAGGCCGACAACGCCACCTCGGTCAATGAAGCTGCGGCCATCGCCCATGACCAAGCGACCGGAACTGGAGGCGGTTGCAACTGCCGAGGCACTTGCAGAGCCAAGATAGACCACATCGCAGCCACTATACCCCGTGCCGCGCACCACTCTGACCGAAATCGTTCGCGATCCTGCTTGCCGACCGGAAAACGCACGGAAGCTGGACGCAGAGGAGCTGTTTGACGAAACGCAGAAATCAATCGGTCCGCGCCCGCTATCGGGGAAATCGACAAATCTCAAAACGTTGAAAACGATAGCGGCCCGCAAACGCTCAGCATCACTCGCTTGAGCTGATGCTGGCGCGCTCAAGGATGAACCTGCCAACACGATAAGCGCTGCGTTTCGGGCGACTTTGAAGAGGCGTGAAGATATTTGCATGTCCCTGCCTCCTCAGAATCGGTAGCGCGCTTCGATAGAAACGCTGCGTGGGTTGAAGGAAACAGGGGCGGGATAGGAATCTTGAAGGAATTCAAGCCGTCGATCATCGAAGAGGTTCTCCCCCACCAACGAGATATCTAGGCCATTTGGTCCTTCGTAGCGCAGCCTAACATCGCCATCGACGTAAGACGGGACATCACCGAACAGCAGCGCGTCGACATAGCGAAGCTGAGTGTGCAACGAGACCGAAGATCCAATTCGAAAATCGTTGGTGAACGCGGCTTGGTGCTCGGGTGAGCCCTCCAATGCGAGAAATCCGGCGAAAGGTGCGCCGGTCAGGTTGTCGAGGCCTGTCTGACTGTTGAAGTTGGAGTAGGATATTTGCGTCTGCCACCACGGGGCAACTTCGCCCTTAAGAACAGCTTCTACGCCCCATGTTTCAGCCTCGCCGCGCGATTGGAATTCTAATAATGCGTCAATGCTGACAGGGAATGGAATGCCCTGCACAAAGACAGGCGTTGCTCCGACCGTGGTCGGCTCGTTGAGATGACTATATTGATTGTAATACGCGGCGATATCGAGGTTCCAACTCGGCGCGATATCTGCACGAAATCCTGCTTCGAATGCGGTGACATTCTCGCCTACCAAGTCTTCAGAACCTAGTATCCTCGCAAAAACGGGAAGCGGTGAAGGGTTGTTGCGTGAAAAAGGTGCCTGCGCGGAGAAGCGCAAATCTGAATCACGCTCAAAACGCGATGGGGTGCGAACCGCGCGTGTGACCGCGCCCCAAATGCCGATTGCCTCAGCTGGGCGGTAAATTATCCGTGCGCCTGGTTGGAATTCAAAGCCTGTGAAATCATTGAGCTCTAGCTTTGCACCCAGCGTGAGGCGCAAAGTGTCTTGGACCAAAGAGATGTCGTCTTGGACATAGCCACTGATCCAAAGATCGGTGTTTTCGCGAGATCGAAACCGAGTTTGCAAGCCCTCAGAATCGATATTGTCCCAATTCGCCCGCGCATTGACGCCGAACGTGATTTCATGTGTTTCGTCGGGTCGCCAATTGGCACCAAAATCCAGATCGGCAATTGACCATTCTAGCTCCGCCAGAACGCTTTCTTGGCGGCGAATGTTTGAATAGTAACCCTGAAGCGAGAATTCGAAGTCGTCAGATTGCTGCCGGTTCCACCTCGCCAGAACATTGGTCTGGTCATAGTTGAAATCGCCAAGTATCTCGATCGGCGCAGGATTGATCAGATTGACGTCAAATATCTCTCCGATGTTCTCGGATGATCCGGTCGCAAAATCAGCCTGGAAGGTGATGGCATCGCGGTCATTGGGTTGCCAATCCAGCCGGACTCCGATTTCGCCGTTGTCTGCTGCAGTCCCGAGGTCTTCTCCGTTGACCCGCTCGAGCCCTTCTTCGCGGCGATAGTTACCATAGGCACGAAGCGTCACATCTTCACCTATGCGCGTGCCGTAAGAAAGCGCCGCTTCCTGATGGCGATCTCCAACTCTGGCCTGAGCGCGCACTCCGAGAGTTTCACCGCTATGTTTAGTGATAATGTTGATGACGCCGTTCACGGCGTTCGCACCCCAAAGGGTGGCCCCTGGCCCCCGCACAACTTCAATCCGCTCAATATCTTGCAGCGGCAGATTCAATTGATCCCAAAACACCCCTGAAAGCGTGGAGACATAGATCGTTCTGCCATCGACCATCACCAGAAGGGAGTTTGAGTTTCTGCCGTTGAATCCGCGGATCGACACCGCCGTTGCACCATTGGCAATTTGCCCAACTTCGAGACCTGGAACGGCGCGAAGCAAATCAGGAATTGTGCTGGCAGCGGAGTTGCGGATTTCCTCTTGCGAGATGACGTAGACGGCAGCTGCTGAATCGCTAACGCTTTGGCGTTTTTTGGCGACTGATGTGGATTCAAGGACCAACAGGTCCTCAAGCGCCACGTCGAGAAGATCGGTGCCCTCTTCGCCGTCGATAATGATCTGGTCATCGTCTTGAGCCTGCACGGGGGCTGACAAGGCGCATAAAGCAGCGCCGAGCGCATAAAGGTGCTTACGCTTCGAAAGCATTGCTAATTCGTCTCCGAGTAGGAAAAACTGGAATGACTGGGGTCAAGCAGCGACTGCTGCGCTCTTGCCCTCACCTTCATTACCGTTCGGTAAATCTCGCCTCTGGGAAATACCGGTGCACAGCAGCTGCAATTTCTCAAAGGTAATGGGGCGCGAGAGCAGAAATCCTTGCAAGATATCGCAGCCCATCGATTGCAGAATGCGCTGCTGCTCCTCGCTTTCGACCCCTTCGGCGACTGAATGGAAACCGAGGCTGTTCGATAGGTTGATAATGGTCTGCACTAAGACAAACGCCTCCGGCCTATCTTCAATGCTCTGAAGCAAGGAGCGATCGATTTTCAACCGTGAAAGAGGCAAGGTGATCAAATTGGCGAGGTTGGAATATCCGGTCCCAAAATCATCAATTGCCACACTAACACCGATTTCGTTCAACCTGCTCAGGCTGCGCGCCGTCGTTTCAGGATCGCGCATCGCGGTGTCTTCGGTGATCTCCAGCTGCAGCATTTGAGGGGAGCATTTCCACCGATTGATGCACGAGCGAACAAGCGAAGTGAATTCGAGGTTTTCCAACTGTGTTGGTGATACGTTGGCGGCGATCATTAGCGGGGTGCCCGCACGATCAAGTTCGGACACTCTTCGCGTTACTTCGTTGATCACCCATTCCCCAACTTGATCGCCCATATTGGCGCGATCTATCGCTGGAAAGAATGCGCCAGGCAAAAGCAGCCCTCGACGTGGGTGCCTCCACCGCAGCAATGCTTCAGCGGAGGTGATTTCCATTGTACGAGCATCAAAGAGGGGTTGAAAATACAGCTCAAACTCGCCGCGAACAAATGCTTCGCGCACCTCATTTTCTTCGAGCTCAGCTTGTCGCGCATTCTCGAGCAAGGCCGCGCTGTAAAATTCGCAGCGGTTACGGCCAAGGCGCTTTGACTGATACATTGCAGCATCAGCTTTGCGGATAAGCTCGTCGAAATCTGTGCTATGATCAGGGGAGAACGCAACCCCAATACTCGCCCCGATTTGGACGGATCGGCCCGCAAGGTGAAAGGGATCGGACAGTACGCGCAATATCCGGTTGGATAGGCGCTGGGCCGTGTTGCCCGATCCGGTGTTCCCAACAAAGACTACAAATTCATCTCCACCGAAGCGGGCGATCTCAATCTTTGCGTTATCGGGATTGCCGTCTTCGGAGGAATCAAAAGTCGCTGCCAATCTTAGGCGATCTGCACATGCGGCTAGAAGCTTGTCGCCATGGCTGTGCCCAAGCGCATCATTGACCTGCTTGAAACCGTCCAAGTCGATAAAGAGTAGGCAATGCGGAGAACCAGCATTGGCCGATTGCATATGCTTTTCGACAACCAGCTTGAAATGCGAACGGTTGTACAAACCGGTCAAGGCGTCTTGTTTCGCGATTAGACGCAGACGCTCCATATCGTTAGCCAATCTGGGATCAGAAGAATCATTCCCAGAGCTACCTTCGTGCGCCTCTTCGGCACTTTTAGCGCGTGATGCGCCCGACAACTGAGTGGAAGCTGCCCATTGCGAGCCGCGCCAGCGCCCAATTCGGTAGAACAACCAAGCGCACACCAGCACCAGACCGCCTAAGTACAGGTCATATAATGCGCTAACGATCACGCCGACTATGAAGATGGACACGACTAGGCCGAGCGCGGCCAATCGCTCGGTCGTAAGCGCCAAGTGTTTTGGAGAAGAGGCGTCGGGACTGTCCACTCGTGGAGCACTCGCGGAAACCTCTGAAAAGATCCTTAAGCTGTTAGTAGAAAACACTTCTGCCAGATCGAGGCACGCACATTGCGAGCAAAGGGCGCTATATTGCTTACAGAACGCAATTGGCGCGTAGGCGGCAGTAGACGGCCGGACAACGGCCCGGTTTAAGCGATCCTGCGCGGCTATTCACGCTATGAATTCTCGCGCAGCGCACTTGGAAACTCGACAAAACGCATTTTGCGGCATCACCATAACGTGTAGGAAGTCGTGGTGCTTCTGCGTTGCGCGCGATGAACTGTCACGAGTTGTTCGAAGAATTATGTCGTTAGCCAAACAATACCTGGCAGCTTCTACAGCCAAGAGAATATTCCTGGGTGTTGTGGCAGCGGTTGTTTTAAATGCGATGTATTGCCTCGCCTATCGTTATGCGTCCGGCAATCCGGCCACTTTGTTTGAGGCGTTCTCCTGGGGCATTATCAATATCGCCCCTTGGATTGCCGCGTTCGAATTGGGTCGCGCAACCCGCAATTGGATCCTCCTGGTTGCGATCTTCTTGGCTGCTGCGAGTGTGTCACTTCTGCTGGATGCGGCCTTGCACAGCTCTTTGCCAACCGGCTTCGACCTTCTCAGGCGCATCCCGGCTGCCGTATTGATCGCTATGGGCTTGGGCGTTTTTGCCTTTTTGGAGACGCGGCACAGCAGCATTGATAGTGACGCTCTCACTTTAGATATGGGCGGTGCGGAGAACGATTGCGATTGGGTTACGTCCGCAGGCAATTACATCGAAATGCACCGAGTAAGCGGTCCCCCTGTTCTCAAACGGTCTTCGCTTACGCAGTTTCTAACGGATACCGGTTCAAACTTTGTTAGAGTGCACCGCCAATATGCGGTTCATCCCGCAGCAGTCCGCCATTTTGAGCGAAAACATGTCGTGCTGCTCAATGGCATCCGGCTACCAATCGGTGACCGGTACCGGGCAAAAGTCATCAAGGGCAACTCGCTCGTCCCTTCGTCCCAAACTACTTGATCAGGCCGCCTGCGCTTTCACAAGAAGCGGCATGACTTACTCAAATCGTATTCTCGCATTCGCCGCGCTAATGCTTTGTTTGCCGTGTTCAGCGCATGCAGAAGAAGCGGCCGATACATTGATACATGAACGCGTCACGGTGACGATGTCGGAGGGGCTGCAACTTGCAGCTTATGTATCGAAGCCCGCGACCGCGACCGCGCCGTTGCCAGCAATCTTCTTCACACAGGCGGTGGCTTGCTACTCGATCGCTCCAACTCCTGACCGGGTTGCGATGGAAGAACGTGTCGCGATCGCCTCCAATTACGCGTTGATCCGGCTGGAACGATCCGGGACCGGGGAAAGCGAAGGCCCCGGATGTGACGTGCTCGACTACGATACCGAAGTCCGCCACTATCGTGAGGCACTAGATCAACTGTCCTCTCACCCATGGGTTGCTCGAGATCAAATTGTAATCATGGGATCGAGCCTCGGGTCGACAACTGCCCCACTGGTAGCTGAGGGTAAGCGCGTTGCCGGCGTCGTTGTGCAGGGCGGAGGAGCGCTCACCTATTTCGAACGAATGCTGCATTTCGATCGATTGCAACTCGAACGACAGCCCGAATTTCGCCCGGAAGAAATTGATGCAGAAATGCGGCGACGGATGGAGTTTCATCGCCACTATCTCCTTGGGAAAATGGAACCAACCCAGATTGAAGCGCAGTTTCCTGCTCTGGCAGGCGTTTGGCAATCACTGGTGGGAACCGACGAGGCGCCCCATTATGGCCGCCCCTATGCATGGCACTGGCAAGCTGCCGAACAAAACTGGCTGTCTGCCTGGGCAAAGCTGACTGTTCCCGTGATGGTCATCTACGGGGAATTCGAGCAATTTGAGAGCCGTCACGGGCACCGCGTGATTGTCGACACAGTCAATCGCTTGCAGCCCGGTACGGCGACCTGGCTTGAAATTCCCCAGGCTGGCCATGGATTGAGGATCTATCCGGATGCTTTGGCAGCCTATGCCTGGGAGGGCGGAGAAAGCCGCCCAAACTTGTTCGTTGAATCCGTGTCGGAATGGCTCCGTCAGATTGAGCCTCGCAGCGCTGAATAGCGGCAGAGAACACTGGTCGCTGACTGGTTCCAAGAAGCCCTAAATGGAATCTCGCGGGTGACTTACTGAATTAACTATGCAATACACCTAGTCACCCAAGACGGAGAGCACTTATGAGAGTACTGCGCCCACTTCTTGCTGCGACCAGTGCCGCCGCGTTGTTTGCCAATTCTGCGGCTCTGGCGGACGAGCCTTCTCAAGCCAAGGTCCCAGTAGAACAGACTGCTGAGATTGCTGCCTTGCCGCTGGAATTCTCTGAAAACGGCTTCGTTGGTTCAGGGGCGAGCCTACTACGTGAAGAACTGCATCAAGCGCAATTTGTGATGATTGGCGAAGCCCACGGACATGCCGAGGCGCCCCTGCTTGTTTCCGCATTTGCGTCCGAGACGCGGGCCTATGGTTTCCGCCATTATGCGATCGAAGTCGGCCCATACTCAGCCCAGTGGTTGCAACAGACTCTGCGTGAAGGCGGCGAAGCTGGTCTAGCAGAAGAGTTGAGCGGGCGGCCCTTGGCCATACCCTTCCTAAATTCAGTCGAAGAAGCGCGCGCGGCGACCGCCTTTGCTCAAAGCGGCGGGTTGTGGGGCGTAGACCAGGAATTCATTGGTTCACCACTGATCCATTTAGAAATTCTTGGAGATATGAAATCGCGAAACCCTGCGCTGGTTGAACGTCTTGAACAGACTGAACGGGAGGCTTTTGCTAGCGGAAACCAAGGGGCAGTTCTCTTTGCAACGATCGACGCCGATGGATGGCAGGAAATGCGCGATGCTTTCACAGGCAATTCGGAAGCGTTGGACAGGATCGCGGCAATGGAACGCAGCCAGTTGATCTATCGGTCCTTCTTCATGGGGCGGGGGCTTGAAAACAATCTCGACCGTGTGGAGCTGATCCGTCGCAATTTCCTGAGCTATTATCAATCTGCTGCGAAAAGCAGTGACGCCGCACCGCGCGTATTGATGAAATTTGGGCTGACGCATGGTGGCCGGGCGACATCTTCGATGTCGACGTTTGATTTGGGATCGCTGATCGAGGGGATGGCTGCGTCCAACGGATTGGAGGCGCTGCATGTCGCCTATCTCCCAATTGGTGGCTCAGCGACGGCCATTATGCCGTCACCCGATGGAGCCTTCAGCGAAAGGCCGGTGGATGCAGAAGAATTGCGGGCGTTGTTAGCTGAAAGCGGAATTGATCTTGAGATGATCGATGCCAGCGAAGGTCACTTCGTCATCGATCTCGATCCCATCAAGCGCCAGCTTGGCAATGCAGGGCTTGCCGAGCTTGAACCAATGACGCGTTTTCTGGTGCTCGGTTTCGATTACCTGATCACGACCTCATCGGCTACGCCGACGACACCGTTGGCCTCACGATAGAAACAGGTCCAAGGTGTTCCCTCATCGCTAAACGATCAGTCGGCTTGCACTATGGCGTTCAGAACCATTGAGCCAGCTTCAATTGTAACGCTGGAACCAATCGCGATGAGCGGGATATCCTCGCTGGAATAGCCCTTCCATTGAAATTTCAATGTGGAGCCTGACACGTTAAACTCAGCGACCAGATTGCCTTCGTTTAGGAGGCGTACTTTACCATCATGACTATCGGGCAGGTTGCGAAGGGTAAGGCGGAAGCGTTCCTGCCCGTCGCTCCAACGGTCTTGTGAAAGCTTACCATATGGCGATCGGCGATCATTGGGGGCACGGTAAAACTTCGCCTCGACATTGTGGACTTTCAGAACGCCCGGCGCTGTCACTACGAGCGTCCGGCTTTTGTGGATCGTCTTCTCGAGCCAGCGAAACATCTATTGCCTCCGGGTGCTTCAGCAAGATGGCGTTGCTGTCACACAGCAATGCCACCCAGTGTGAGGGAGGAGAATTACGCTACTGCGCAAACGTCATTGGCCTTGGTCAATCGCTTCAATGCGCACTGGACTTGCCGCCGATACGCGACCAGCAAGTCCCCATCCATTCGCGCGTTCGGCGACTAGGACTATCAGCTCATTCCTCCCTTGTTTCAGCCTCAAGCTCAGCGATTGTTTCGTTGCATCAAAATCCCCGCGAAATAGCGGCCCCTTGGCGCGAAAACTGTTGTCGAAGGAGTACAGCACCGATCCGTTGAGCCAGACCGTCGCCATGTCACTCGCATCGATCTGCAATTCGGCGACTTGGTTTTCGTCTGAATGAATTGCCACGCCAGCATAGACTGCGTCGAGCCGATTTCTTTCGAAGCTGCCCGACGATTGTTTTTCGACATAGCGTGAGATCAGCAGCCGCCCGTTGCGCTCCACATCGGCGATGCTCCATCGCGGGTCTTGAGGGAGATTGGCAGCGATACCAGCCCAGTTTTCAAGTGGGAATGGATCGGACAAACCCCATTGCTCGATACGACCGAGTGCTGATTGTTCTGAAGAGGGCGTCATGTCTCCCGCTTCACCCTCTGTATCCATTGAGGGCATCACCGAGGAATATCGGAAGTTTGAAAAACAGCCTTCGAACAGGGTGCGAAGGCCGATCGCACCGCTTTCCGCAGGAAGCGTCAGATCAGTGATCAAAGCGGGATCAACACCGTCACCGCCTAACGACACTTTAGCGCGGTCACCGGCAAAATCGACGCGCAATGTAATCCATGGATCATTTCCGAAATCCGCACGCAATTGAGCTTCCCGGAAAAGCTGCCAATTGGTCTCACCATTCAGATGCGGCGTGTATTGCACGGCATCAAACTGACCCGATTTGTGCATCCGCAGATACGCTGTCTCATATGTGTCGCGAGTGCCTGCGCGAAAGATAACATTGGCGAAACGCCGGCGGTCGTCATTGGCGATGTCCACTGCAATGGAGCCATTTTGGAGACTGACGCCGCGCGCAAAGGCTTCGCCATCAAGGCATAGGGCTTCGCGTCCTTGAACACTCTCAATGCGAAAAGACGAGGCTTCAGAAAAATCAAAGGCTTCTTCATTGAGCGGGAGCGTGAGCCAATCAGGCGTTGCTGCTGACCCTGGTGCCGCGCCAAACCCGCCGATGGCCAAAGCCGCATAGAAGGCTGCGGATGGTATTTTGAGGCGAAATCTCAGTGGTTTTAGCATTGAGCGTTGTTCCTGTTCGTCTGGATTGATGAGCCAACCCCATTTCTGACAGGGGTGATCGCTGGCGTATTGGAAAAATCGGCGGCGAGGCTTGCCCTCTCTGTTCCTACAGCGGCTCTTGCTTTAGACACAGGGTATGGTTGGGACGTTTCGCCTCTTGCCCCTGCTTCAAGCTGGGCACCAAGTTCGGCTTTGGTGTCACGGTGTTCGAAGTGCCACCGCGGCCCCTCATCGTATGGTGCCGTTTTGGTATATCTCGCTTGTCATCTGGCGCGAATGGACTGAGAGCGCCGAAATTGCAGATGTGAAGCTTCGGCTTCATGGGCCGCAGCCAAATCCATATTTCTATGCACCGCAAAGACCTACCGAACTCATCGGTATAGCCATTGCCCCTGAGCTGGCTCAAAATGCACTGGGCATTTCAAACGAAGACTGCGCAGGCCAGATCGTTGAGTGGCAAGATGACGACTTCGACAACCCGCTCCGCTTGGCCAACCGAGGTGCGCAGGTTGACGTGATCGCGGAGGCAATGGCTCGGCCCGTTCTGGACATGACCACCAAGGTAGCCAACGGCAACATCGACCTTGCAGTAGCTATGATCCGTCGGATGCGAGGGACGGCATCTTTGCGTGCGATCCGTGAGCGGATTGGCCTGAGCGAGCGCCAGTTTCGAACAGGCTTCAAGAAACGGGTGGGTGTGTCAGCGAAAGCATACAGCCGCATCGTTCGGGCGAACGCTGTCATCGCTGAGGCGGATCGAACCAAAACACCGGACTGGGCTGCTTTGTCGTATCAGTACGGGTTTTTTGACCAGGCACACATGATCAACGATCTGCGGGGTCTTACGGGATGTTCGCCTGCGCTCTTGAACATTGAGCGAAAGGCTGAATGACGAAAAATGTACCGTGATCCGAAGGGTGACTTGATGATCCCAGCCTCAGAGCTCCGAATTGTCAGGTAAGGGCGCATCACGAGCCATGGAGCACACAATAGCGAAGGAACGTGCCCAACCGTAAAGCGCTGCTTCGATTGGGGAATTCTCCTCGCTCCAATTTACAGTCCAGCATCCGATACCGCCATGCAAAAGCAAGGTGAAAACACGTATATCAAAGACGTAATTGCCCAATGCGACCCTATGCAAGGCGCAAGCAACGCTTGTCCTTGAGGGTATTGCTACGGCAAGCCTGATTGCGCAGCATTTTGGTGCGCGTTAGGAATTGAGGTAACGGGATCGTCATCTGATTCTACCATCAAACAAATCTGCATCGCCTTACCGGCCCTCTGGACCAATGGAGCCAAGACCTTGATCCTTTCAATTGCTGCGATTGCTGATCCCGAGCAGTTAGCTGAGATCCAACGCCAGGTTGGGCAGCTCACTTGGGCGGATGGTCGCAAGACCGCCGGAAAAGTAGCGAAAGCTGTGAAGCGCAACGAGCAAGCGGTCATGGATGACCCTGCTGGGCAGGCGCTGCGTCAGCTTGTCTTGCCGCATATAGTAGACAACCCCACTCTGCGCGCTGCGGCACGCCCAAGGCGTTTTTCGCATATCATGGTGAGCAAGACGAGCGGTGGCGGGTTTTATGGCCGCCATGTTGACAATGCGATCATGGGCCAAGGTGACGGTCGGATGCGCAGCGACCTTTCCTTCACGCTGTTTCTCAACTCGCCAGACAGTTACGAGGGGGGCGAGTTGGTCGTTTATGCCGATGGTCTTACTCAGACGATCAAGGCGCCCGCTGGTAATCTCGTGCTCTATCCCTCGACAAGCATTCATGAAGTGAAGCCGGTCACCGCTGGCGAGCGGATCGTTTGCGTCGGTTGGCTTGAAAGCATGATCGCCGACCCCACTCAAAGGCAGATGCTCTATGATATTGAGCGGCTGCGCCAATCATTGCGCGACAAACTACCCGCGCATTCAGAAGAACTGCTCGCGCTTGACCAAACCATCGCCAATCTCTTGCGGATGTGGGCGCAGCCATGAATATCCCTTTGCTTGAAATCCAGACCATCGGTGCATTGCAATTGCGACGGGGCGAGGATGAACTGTCGCTGCCATCTTCGCGCAAGACCCGTGCGCTGCTTGCCTATCTCGCGCTTTCGGGCAGGAAACACACACGACAATCGCTGTGTGAGCTGTTTTGGGAGAACACAGAGGACCCGTTGGCCGGGCTGCGTTGGTCGCTTTCGAAACTCCGCGGGTTGTTAAATGTTGAGGGGCGGGACTACCTCAACGCAGACCGAGAGAGTGTTTGGTTCGACACAAGCTTGGCGCGGTTGGATAAGGATCAGCTCAACGAACTTGCTAATCAATCCGGTCAAGATGAAAAGCAGGCCGACGAAATCTGGAAGGCAACCACAGGTCTCCCTCTAGAAGGGTGCGAGCTACCGAACCTGACCACGTACTCGACTTGGGTGGAAGGGTATCGTCAAGACTACATCAGAGTGCGCGGCAGCGTTGCAAAACGGTTTGCGCGCGATGCCAGTTTGCCATGGCAAACCCGTGACAAATGGGCTGAGCGCTGGATTAAGGTCACTCCCTATTCGCGCGGCGCGGCCTTTACGGCATTTGAATGCAAGTACTTTGCCGCAGGGCGATCTGCTGCGAAGGGCTTGTCGAGCTATCTTGAAAAATCATTCCGCGAAGCGGGCATTGAACCGCCTGATTTTACAATTGATCAGTCGAGCGATTCCAAAGCAAGCTCCAGAGACAAGCTGGTTCCGGTCGAACAACAGATCCGGTTTGTTGAAGGGCAAGATGGCGTCAGCATCGCGTGGGCGAGCATCGGGGACACGAACAACCCGCCTCTGGTGAAGGCGGCGAATTGGCTCAACCACCTAGAGCTTGATTGGGATGCTCCAATTTGGAGCCCGCTCTTCAAAAAATTGTCTCAATCGCATCACTTTGTGCGGTATGATGAGCGCGGTTGTGGCCTATCCGATTGGGACGCTGATGAGATCAGCTTCGACAAATTTGTCGAAGACCTTGAGCAGGTTGTAGATGCAGCCGGGCTTGAACGGTTTCCGCTGCTCGGTATCAGTCAAGGAGCGGCCGTGTCTATCCGATACGCCGCGCTCTATCCTGAGCGTGTTTCAAAACTGATCCTGTTCGGCGCTTATGATCAAGGTTGGCGATTTGACGCCACACCAGAACAAGTGCGCGAGCGCGAGGCGGTCATGGTGCTTACTGAAACAGGATGGGGCATGGACAATCCTGCCTATCGTCACGTTTTTTCACGTACTTTCATGCCTGATGCGGATGCCGAAGAGCTGGATTGGTTTGACGAGTTTCAGCGTCTGACAACCAGTTCGCAAAATGCAGTGCGTTTTTTGGAGGCGTTTTCAACCATCAATGTGCGGGACGATCTGCCAAAGATCCAATGTCCAACCCTGGTCGTCCATAGTCGCGCAGATATGCGCATTCCATTTGCGACCGGACGCGCGCTGGCATCGCGTATTCCGGGTGCGCAATTGGCCAGCCTCGACAGCCAGAATCACCTGCTTCTCGGCCGCGAAAAGGCCTCCACACGGTTTGTCGAATTGGTGCAGGATTTTCTGAAACCCTCTTGAAATCGCCCAATTCCAACGAACTTTTTGTGAAATACAACGCTTTTCTAACGCTCTCTACCACGTTCATTACCATGCCAGTGTGACAATTGGTGACCCGCTAAGAGGGGGCAGCTGGTGCGCCCTCGTCATAGAGGGTCAAACTATGAACACTGCACAAAAAACTGCAACGGCGCCTGCCAAAAAGAACGCTGCGAATAGCGGTCGTCAAACATCGAAATCCAAGACAGCCCAAGCCAAAGGAGCTGCCGAGGCGCGTCAAAACGTCGCTCCCAGTCAGGCGTCGCCGAGTGGAAGCGCGGCGGAATATTCCCTTTCTGGCGGTCTTCTTCGCCGGTTGGCCGGATTGAACGTATCGCTGGCTTTCACATCCTACCAATCCGGCCTTCTCTACATGTTGGGAAGCAACATGCAGGGCGCGGCGCAACTGCACCAATCAGGCATGCCCAAGCCGATGGGCCTGACCGATGATGGCGAAGGCGGTCTGGTTCTTTCAACCGGTGCGCAGATTATGCGGTTTGCCAATATTTTGGAGCCGGATCAGCGGATCAACCAAACCTATGACGCGTGTTTTATGCCGCGGGTCAATCATGTCACGGGACAGCTCGATGCGCATGATGTGGGTGTCGATGCGAATGGCGAGATTGTGTTCGTCAATACCCGGTACAATTGCCTGGCAAAGCCGTCTGCCCGCCATTCTTTCACGCCGGTTTGGAAGCCATCTTTCATCAGTGAAATTGTCGATGAGGATCGCTGCCATCTGAACGGTCTGGCGATGCGCGATGGCAAGGCTGCCTATGTCACCGCTGTTTCGCGGTCGGACACGATTGATGGCTGGCGCGATCGCCGCGCGGATGGCGGTGTCGTGATTGATGTCGAGAAAAACGAAGTCATCTGCGAAGGGCTTTCCATGCCGCATTCCCCGCGCTGGCATGATGGCAAGCTATGGGTTTTGGATGCCGGCACAGGCGATTTCGGGTTCGTAGAACTCCCCAAAGGCAAAGCAAAAATGGGCAAGTTCAAGCCAGTGGCGTTTTGTCCCGGCTTTCTTCGGGGGCTGGCTTTCTGCGGGAAGTATGCCTTCGTCGGTCTCTCAAAACCGCGATACAAAAGGTTCGAAGGGCTCGCTCTCGATCAGCGATTGAAAGACACAGACAGCGAACCGTGGTGCGGCGTGCAGGTGATAGACACCGAAACCGGCGCCTGCGTCGATTGGTTTCGCATCGATGGCAAGATTGGCGAGCTGTACGATGTCGAGCTGGTCAAAGGATATCGCTGTCCGATGACGGTTTCGCCGACATCAGTCGATGCCGCAACGCTCGTCACCTTTGATCCCCTGCAAGGCGGATAGTTTCACCCAACTCTTCATGGCTGTGTTGCAGCCATTGCCCTGGCGCCTTTCCCGACCCGGCGCCGGGGCACTCCTAACTCCAAAAAATGCACGCAAAGCAAAGAGATAATTGAGGGCAATCATGGCAGATAACAAACAGGCGCAAAGTAAATCCATTCAGCTGAGCACGGTTGTGCGTGGGGCTGAAAACTTCTTGCGCATGAGCAGTTCCGCCATGCTTCGCGGTGGCCGTGTGACTAAGTTCAAGGGGGTGGCTGCAAGCTATTCTCCCGAACTTGGCCTGGTCACCTACGGTGCAGGGCGTGGCCTCGCAGCAGACGGCGATACTGCCTCCTTGACCCTCGGTATGTCTCGTCGTCTGTTGCGTTGGTCGGTGGCGCCCATAGCGCTGCTTGCTTCGATGACGCCAGCTTTCGCGCCAGCCCATGCGCAATCGCTCGATCAGTGCATTGAAGTTAGCCCTGACCAGTTCGTGTGTGAGGACAACGGAGATCCGGCAACGATCGAGCAGGATTTTTCACCGCCGACATCTGGTGAGGATGTAACTGTTACGATCGAAGACGGTTTCGAGGTTGACACAACCGGTGTTCCCGGTGCCGACGGTATCAACATACAAAACGCTGGCAATGTATCCATCTCGCAACAAAGCGGATCGAGCACGATCACCGGCAATGGGTTTGGCATCGACGTCTACGGCGCTTATGGTAGCATCGCCATCACCATTGGCGGTGACGTAACCGGCCAGAGCAGTGACGGGATTTATGCGAGCAACGGCGGCGCAGGTGGCACCGGCGCCAGCGTTGAGCTCGATACCACTGCCGGAACTGTCACTGGCGCTTCTAGCGGGATCTATGCGAGGAACTACGGCGAAGGCAGCCTCAGCGTGACGACCGCGGATGTTGTGGGGCAATTCACTGACGGGATAGCCGCGTTCAATGATGGCGCTAACCTCACCGTCAACACAATCGCTGGTGACGTTTATGGCGCTTATGACGGGATTGATGCGCAGAACTATGGCACGGGTGCGCTGTCGATCACGACTGGCGATGTGACTGCTGGTGAAAACGGCAATGGCGTTTACGCACGTAACTATGGAACGGACCTTGACGTCGACACGACCGGCGGGGCTGTTTTGTCCGACGAAACAGGCATTCGCACAATCAATTACGGAACCGGCGCCACCACAATTACGACAGGCAATGTGGAGGGCGAACAAGGCTTTGGGATCTCCGCCACAAACGAGACCGCCGCTACCGACCTGATTATCGATACCTCTGCCGGAACAGTTACCTCCAGTGAGTTCTCATATGACGACGCCATAAGCGTCAGAAACGATGGCACTGGAATAACCCGGATCACAACTGCAGATGTTACCTCTGGCGACGGTTCGGGTGAGGGTGGCAACGGTATCGATGTCTACAGCGGTGGTTCCACAACCGGCCTCGAAATCGACACCACTGCTGGCACTGTATCCGGCGATACCAACGGCATTCGCGTGGGCCAGTTCGGTGGAGGCGATACAACTATCGTCACAGCAGATGTCGTCGGCAATTTCGGCGCTGGCATAGACGTCTACAACGGTGAAGGCGGTCGAGGTGCGCTGTCTATCGACACCACTGCTGGCGCGGTGAGCGCCACGGGTGGTGACGGTCTCGATATCGAGAATATCACGGCGGACAACGTATCGATTACCACTGGAGATGTTACGTCGACGGCCAGCGGCTCGGGCGAAGGTGGAACTGGGATCAACCTCGATCACGACTTGAGGGAGGCGCAGACCGTCGCCATCGACACCACGAGCGGGACAGTAACGGGTTCCATCACCGGCATTGACGTTCGCAGCCTTGGTCATGACCTGCTTTCAATCACAACCGCTGATGTGGCGGGCGGCGATGACGGTATTTCGGTGAACGCTACTGGGCCGGATGCTGGGGACATCGCAATCGACACCACCGCCGGAACAGTCAACGGCGATTCCCAAGGGATATTTGTGCGCAACGATGGTACAGGCGCGGTCTCCATCACCACTGCAGATGTTACAGGCTATAGCGCAGGTATCGCAGGAGATAATTTCGGAACAGACTTCATCATCGATAGCACCGCGGGCGATGTTACAGGCGATGAATTCGGCTTCGAAATCGACAACCGTGGATCGGGCATTACCTCAATCACTACGGCCAATGTCACTGGCGGGACCGATCCAGGCATCGGCGTGCGCCACTATGCGGCCGACTTGATCATCAACACCGCCGCAGGCTCAGTTACTGGCGGCACAGATGGCGTTTCTGCGCGTAACGAAGGCACCGGCGATACGATTATCACCACAGGAGACGTCATCGGGCAGACCGGTGATGGGATCGACGTTCGCACCGAATCCACCGCAGGCGGCATCGCGATCGATACCACTGCGGGTTCGGTCAGTGGTTCTTCCAACGGTATTGGCGTTCGCAGCGCCTCGGACGGTGCAGGCATCACGGTCACCACGGCAAACGTCACCGGTGTAACGGGCGCCGGTATCAACGTTAGTGATGATGGTGAGGGGAGCTTCGGTTCGGACATTACGATCAATTCCATCGAAGGGACGGTGACCGGTGGAAGCGACGGCATCAACGCGCGCAATTTAGGGACCGGCGATCTTTCAATCACAACGGGTGATGTCACGGGCAGCAACGGAGCCGGCATTCGTGCCGATAACCTCACTGTTGGCACTGGCAATGTGTTCGTCGACAGCAGCGCTGGCGTGGCCACCGGCCTCGAAGATGGCATCAGCGTGCGCAATTTCGGCTCCGGCGATACGACTATCACCACCGCTAGTGTCGATGGTGGGAGCGGTTACGGTATCGAAGTTGAGACCGCAGCAACAGCTGGGGGGGTATCGATCGACACTTCCGCTGGCATTGTCACCTCACAGGAAAACAGCGGCATCTTTGCCCGCCATTCCGGGTCAGGCGACCTGACGATCACAACAGCGACGGTAAGGGGCCGCGAGGCCGGCGCCGCGACAGGTGGCGGCTATGGGATATTCGCCGATAGCACCGCAGGCAGCATCGACATCAACAGCGTTGCCGGCGATGTATCGGGTGCGGATGGCGGCATTTTTGCCAGGGTTGATGGCGGCGGCGGCATCTCCGTCACCACAGCTAACGTTTCCGCTGGCGCGTTTGACGGGGTTTATGCGAGCCTCGCAAACACGGATGGCGATCTGACAGTAGACACGTCAGCGGGCGAAGTCTCGAGTGTTGGTGTCGGCATCCGCGTGAGCCAGCTTGGAACCGGGAATACTACGATTATCGCGGGTGATGTCGCGGGTGTCGGCGGGGCCGGCATTTCAGTTGTTGGTGGTGCAGGGTCTGGCGCGATTTCCATCACGACGGCCAATGTCAGCAGTGATCTGGATGCTGGTATAACAGTGACCCAGAATGGCGATGACGGCATTATTATCGACAGCACTGACGGAGCAGTGATCGGCCGCGAGAACGGCATTTATTCGCTCAACAATGGCAATGGTGATGTCAGCATCACAACTGCTGATGTATCCGGCCAATTGCAGAACGGTATTCAGGCCCAGAACAATGGCCTCGAAGGGAGCCTGACGATTGATACCAGCGCGGGTGCTGTCTTCGGTGTCGGCGTAGGGATCAATGCGATCCAGAATAACAGTGATCTTTTGTCGATCACGACAGGTGATGTCTCCTCAACCGATAGCGACGGTGTCCGAGCCTACTCCAGTGCTGGAGACATAGAAGTTAACACCACTTCAGGCAGCATCTCCGGCGGATTGAACGGAGTGGCCGTCGCGCAGGATGGTGGTGGCGGTACCATTTCGGTCACCACTGGCGATGTAACGGGCGCGGCAGGTAATGGCATTGACGTGTCGACGGTCGCAACCACAGGGGACGTTGCAATTGATAGCAGCGGCGGCCTCGTCACCGGCTTCATCGATGGTATCGACGTGCGCAACAATGGCACCGGAAACGCAACCGTCGTAACTGGCGATGTGATTGGAACCGGAGGCAATGGTGTCAGCGTTTCAGGTGGGGCAAACTCCCAGAACCTAACAATCGACACCTCCGCGGGCCTGGTCGAAGGGCTCGGCTACGGAGTTTCTGGCTTTCAAAACGGACTTGGCGATCTCAGCATTACCACCGCTGACGTGACGAGCACCGACAGGGCGGGCATCAATGCCTTGGCCCAGTCCGGGCAGAACGTTGCAGTGGATAGCAGCGCTGGCGATGTGATTGGCCAAGAGTTTGGAATTCTGGCGACCGGCAATGGTATTTCTGGTTCGGTCACGGTTATCACGGCAAATGTGACAGGCCAGTCTTACAACGGGATCGATGCCCGTAATCTGACCGGCAGCGGTGGTTTGACAATCGACAGTGCGGCCGGTGCTGTTACGGGAAGCCTGAACGGCATTCTCGCCCGTAATGAGAGCGCTGGGAGCACGTCCATTACGACGGCCGCTGTGACCGGTACTAACGGTGACGGCATTGATGTCACCGGTCGCGGCAGTGATCTTGCCATCAACACCACCGCAGGCGCTATTGTCGGTGGCGAGGACGGCATTGACGCAGCGAATATCGGAACCGGTATTACGAACATCGTAACAGGCGATGTCACCGGTCAGGATGGCGATGGCATCAATTTTGGCACTGGCTCCAATGCTGGCGATATCACGATTGATAGCAGCGCAGGGTCGGTCTCTGGCTCTGATAGTGGCATCAGGCTCAGCAACTTCAGCACCGGTAATGCGACATTGATCACAGGCAATGTCACTGGCGCGTCGGGTAACGGCATTTCTATCAATGATGATGGCGAAGGCGGCATTTATGGCGCTGATATGACCGTCAACACGCTCGCGGGTACCGTTTCAGGGGGTTTCATCGGTATCAATGCAGACAACCGCGGCACTGGTGACCTTACAATTACCACCGCTGATGTCAGCGGGGCTGGACTCGATGGAATTGTCGCGCGCAACCAAGCCGGGACGGGAGCGCTCACCATAGACACCAGTGCAGGCTCTGTAACAGCAGATAGCGACGGCATTGATGCGCGAAGCGAGGGAACTGGTCCGGTTTCGATCACGACTGCCAATGTCACCGGCGTAACTGGTGACGGCGTTTATGTCCTTAGCGACTATGCTTCTGGCGATGTCAGCATCGACACATCGGCCGGGGCGGTTTCTGGCGGGAGCTTTGGCGTGCAGGTCTTCCAGAATGGCTCTGGAGGCACCGCTATCACGACTGCCGATGTCGTCGGTGGATCAAGTGACGGCGTATACGCCTATACCGGTTTTGACTCCCGTTCGCTGACGATTGACACAAGCGCAGGCGCAGTAACGGGCGCCGATGACGGGGTGGAGGCATACCATTACGGATTTGGCGACCTCTCCGTCACCACCGGCGATGTCAGTGGCGGCAGTGATGACGGCATCCGGGCCCGCTCGGACTACGGCAATGTGATTATTGACACTATCTCGGGAACGGTAGTCGGCGGTGACGATGGCATCAGCGCATCGCAATATAATGGCGAAGGCGGTGGCTATGGTATCTCGATCACCACAGCCAACGTTACCGGCGTAACCGGTGATGGCATCAATGCTGACACCGAATATGGCGCGGGCGACATCTCCATCGACAGCAGCGCTGGCGCAGTGATCGGCGGCAATCGCGGTATCTCAACCTTGAATCGTGGATACGACGCGACGACGACCATCGTCACCGGCGACGTTACCGGCCAAAACGGCGCAGGCATCTTTGCCGATGAATATGGCGAAGCAGGCTATGGCGCGGGCGAGATCACGATCAACAGCGCAGGCGGCGTCGTCACTGGCGCGACGGACGGGATCGCGGCCACCAACCGCGCGTTTGGCGATCTGGTCATTACGACCGGCGATGTGACCGGCACAAGCGGGGCCGGAATCTCAGCGGTGAACAACAACACTTCAACCGGTGCTCTGACTATCGACACGAGTGCGGGCGCCGTGTCGGGTGGAAGCAATGGCATCTTTGCTGATAATAATGGTACGGGTGACACCACCATCACCACCGGCGATGTCACCGGTGAAACAGGCGACGGAGTAAATGCGCGAAGCGACACTACGTCAGCCAACCTTGTGATCGATACCACTTCAGGGTCAGTCTCTGGCGGAGACGATGGCATTGATGCAGATAATGGAGGAACCGGTGCTCTTACAGTCATCACTGGTGATGTCGCAGGCGTTGCAAACTTCGGTATCACAGTTGATAATGAAGGTACCGACCTGCTGATCGATACCACTGCGGGAAGCGTTTTTGGCGGTAACGAAGGCGTCGACGCTAACAACGGCGGGACAGGGTCTCTGACGATTGTTACCGCAGATGTGACAGGCGACGGTGACGAAGGCATTCAGGCTTTCAACTATGGAACCGACCTTTTCATCGACAGCTCGCTCGGGACAGTCTCGGGCCAAGGTGGCGGCGTCTATGCCGCCAACGGAAATTTATTCGATGACAATAGCCTGGTCGAAGTGCTCTCTATCGTCACGGCAGACGTGTCGGGCTACGGTGAGGATGGCATCGACGCTAGAAACTTTGGCACCGATCTAACCATTGATTCATCGGCCGGAACGGTTTCGAGCGAGCGCGAAACGTCGGATCCAACCCCGGGCATTGGCAGCGGGTTCGGAATAGCGGCTCAGAACTTTGGAACCGGCATTCTTTCAATCACCACGGCCGATGTCTCCAGCGTCAGCATCGACGCGATCTACGCATCGAACGACGGGACCGATCTGATCGTCGATAGCACGGCTGGTTCAGTTTCTGGCGCGGCGAACGGTGTCCGGGGCGTGAATAACGGATCGGGCTCTACTGTTGTAAGGACTGCCAATGTCACCGGTACCGGTGAAGATGGCGTCAATATGGTAACCGGTGCCGATACCGTCACGCTGGAGATTGACACCAGTGCGGGCACGGTGACCGGCGCCAATCGCGGGATCTATGCGAACCATGGCGGCTCGGACGACCTGACCATTACAGTGGCCAACGTCATCGGACAGGGTGCCGAAGGTATCCTTGCCTCAACCGAGCAGGGCGATGCAGACATCTTCGTTCAGGGTGGCGAGGGCGTTGATAGCAATGTAATCGGCGCGACAACCGGTATAGCTCTTACGACGCAAGGGGCAGATATTACTGTCGCGGGTCTCGACAGCGTGACCGGGCAAGCAGGTGATGGCCTAAACCTTGCCTCCAATGGCGGGAACATATTCGTCAGCGATATTGGCACAATCACCGGCCTTGGCGGGAACGGCATTCTCGCGATCAGCGATACGGGCAACATCACAATCAACAATGTCGGTTTTGAAGGTGGCATCACCGCCACGGGCGGCATCGGTATCGCAGCCTATGCCGACAATGGCGGCACGATCACCATTGGCACGTCCGGCCCTGTGTCAGGCGACACATTCGGAGTGAACTCCGGAGCCGACAATGGCGTTGGTGATGTGACCATCGACACAACGAATTACGCCGTGAACGCAGCGGTCGGTATCCGCGCTGTCAATTATGGTGATGGCAATGTGAGCGTGACCACCGCGGATGTCAGTGGCACCGGCGGTGAGGGTGTCCTTGCTCAGGCCAATGGCGGCGATATTGCAATCGATACGCAAGCAGGGGTCGTATCCGGCCTCACCGACGGGATCGTTGCCGTCAATAATGGCACAGGCGAAACCGCTATCACTACAGGCGATGTGGCCGCGACCATGGGCGATGCAATCCGCGCCGAATTGGAGGGTGATGCAGGGATGCTCTCGATAGACACAACCGGTGGCACGGTAACCGGCGGTGCAAATGGGATTGTGGTTGATGCCGACAATGGCTTTGGCCCCGATAATCCGATTTCGATTGCGACAGCCGATGTGAATGCCGGCGATACCGGGATCAATCTGAACTCCACCGACCGCACAGTGACCATCGACACCGTCCCTGGCGCAGTCACAGGCGGTGAGACGGGTATCTATGCCTTTGCCGCAATAGGCAGCGGGCTAACTGTGACCACAGCTGATGTCACTGGCACCAACAATTACGGCATCTTCGCGTTTGGCTTTGCGAGTGGCGATGTAACCGTCAATTCGGTAGCAGGCACAGTGACAGGAGGATCGACCGGCATCCTGGTGCGCAATGATGATAGCGGCGGTGACGTCAGCGTCACGAGTGCAAACGTCTCTGGCGCGGCTGGCAACGGTATCGAAGTCGACAATTCCAGCGGCGGAAGTGTTGCGATCGATAGCTCAGCTGGCAGCGTAACTGGCGGTGTGGGCGGCATTCGCGTCAACCACGCAGGCAGCGATGGTGATGCATCTATCATCACGGCTGATGTTACAGGCGGCAGCGGCGATGGCATCGCGTTCACAAGCGCTGGCAACACTTCATCTCTTGCCATCGATACGACCGCAGGTTCCGTAAGCGGCGGCGCAAACGGTATATTCGCCCGCAACAATGGGTCAGGTGCATCCGCGATCGTGACCGCTGACGTGACGGGTCTGGCAGGCGATGGCATCGATGCCGAAGCCTTCGGAACAGACTTGGTCGTTGATACGAGCGTTGGAACAGTAACAGGCTCTGGAAACGGTGTTCGGGCGCGCAACAATGGCACAGGCGCGCTGTCCATCACCACTGGCGATGTGACAGGCATGACGGATCGCGGCATCCGTGCATTTAACGAAGGCACCGATCTGACGCTCAACAGCGTAGCGGGCTCTGTCGTGGGTTCGGATATCGGAATTAGAGTGGTCAACAATGGCTCTGGTGACACTTCGATCACCACAGCTGATGTTGCGGGCGTAGATGCGGACGGCCTTTCGGTTACGACCAATGCCAGCAGCGCATCTCTGTCAATTGACAGTACCACAGGTACGATCGCCGGAGGCACGAACGGACTGTTCGTTGAACACAACGGTTCAGGCGATTTCGCTCTGACAGCCGCAGGCGTGATGGGCGCAGTTGGCGATGGCATCAACGCTGCGTCCTCTGTAGGTGCCATGTTGATCGACACCAGCGCTGGGACCGTAATGGGCGGCGATGACGGTATTGATGCGCGCAACAATGGTAGCGCGGCGCTCGCAATCGTAACCGGCGATGTTCAAGGCAGCGGCGCTGCCGGGATTAGAGCGATCAGCGATGGTGACGCAGGCAATGTCGACATCGACAGTTCCGCTGGCACTATCATTGGCAACAGCGCGGGTATCTTTGCTGACCAGCAAAGCGATGCGGATCTCAACCTGACCGTCAATGAAGTGATGGGTTCAATCGGGATCGATACCCAGGTCACAAGCGGTCTGACCTCGATCACCTTGTCTTCCACCGCAATTGTTGCAGGCACTGATGGCTTCGGCATCGATGCTCGGTCCACGGGCGGTGCGATCTCGGTTCAGGGTTCTTCTGGATCGGTTTCAGGCGCCTCGGACGGCATTTATGTCCGCTCAACTGGCGGTGACATTGCAATTCGCGATATCGATCTGGTTCAGGGTCTGACGGGCGAAGGATTGGACCTGGGGTCCGCTGGTGGCGCGATTTCGGTCACTGCTATCGACATGGTCATCGGTGAGGGCGGCAGTGGCATTCTTGCCAATGCTGAAGGCGGCAACATTGCGATTGCAGGCAATGGAGGCATTGCCGGTACGCTTGCAGGCATCACCGCCAACACAAATGATGCAGGCACGATCAGCATTGATGTAGGCGGAACAACCATTGGCGATGCGAACGGGATCGCGGTCTCAAACGCTGGCGGCGCGGTTGATATAACCAATAGTGGCACGCTGACAGGCGGTGATTTCGCGATTTTCGCAAGTACCGAGAGCACTGGCCCAATCAGCCTCGTCAATGATGGTGTCGTTGCGCAAGCGATCAGCTTCGCTGCAGCGGATGACAGTTTCGCCAATAACGATGTGTTCCGGGCAGCGGGTGTCAGCGATTTTGGCGAAGGGTTCGACACTCTTGCCAATAGCGGCACGGTTTCGGTGTCAGATGTTGCCGACTTTCAACGGCTTGAGCAGCTGACCAATTCCGGTCTGATCACTCTAGTCAATGGCACGGCAGGTGGCGCAATCTCGACCTCCGGTGACTTCGAAGGTGCAGGCGGCATCGTGGCTCTCGACATCGATTTTGCCACTGGTTTGGCAGACACGATCACAATTGGTGGTGCTGCCACCGGTCAAACGCAATTGGAGCTCAATGTCCTGAACACTCAGGCCACGCTGGCAAACGATGTTGTGATCGTGAATGCAGGGGCGGGCACCGCAGCGGATGCGTTCTCGATCTCGGAAGGGCAACAAGCGATCTCACCGTTCCTGTCATTCCGTCTCGATTTCGATGCAGCTACCAATGACTTCCTGTTTGGATTGTCTCTTGAGCCGCGCGTGTTCGAAGCCGGAAAGCTTGCAGAGAGCGCCCAGTCGCTGTGGTATCGCAGCGCTGATGCGTGGTCTAACCACCGGTCCAACGCGCGCTTTGCCAATGACAATACAACGCCGGTTTGGGCCGTCCTCTACGGCGCTCAGGCCAACCGTGATGAGACCTTTGTCGATCGCACAGGCTTCGCTGTTGGTGACGCGACGCTTGACTATTCGCAGGACTTCTTCGGTTTCCAGACCGGAATTGAATTCGGCGCGAGTGAAACGGTCACTGCCGGGGTCACCGGCGGTTATCTAAGCTCGCAATTCAAGCTGGATCAAAGCGCGCTAAGAGCACGCTATGAAGCTCTAAACATTGGTCTGTCGCTGTCATTTGCGAAAGATGGCTTGTTTGCCGAAGCATTGGCCAAATACGACGATATTACTGGCAATGTCAGCGATGTGACGATTGGCGGGCTAAATGACGAGCTTAGCGGCAGCGCCGTTGGTGGACGGATCGAACTTGGTTACCGGACGCAGGGCAGTGGTTTGTATATTGAGCCGCGCATTAGTCTGGAATTCCAGGATACCGATCTCGACAGCGTTGCCGTTGCGGGGACACAGTTCGACTTCGATGGCTTTGATGGTCTTCGCGGCTCTGCTGGCATCCGGATCGGCGGCCAAAACGATCTTGGTTCGGGCGGTTCGGCAATCGGATACTACCTTGATGCAAGCGCGGTGCGCGAGTTTGAAGGAGACGGGGTGACGCGCTTCAATTTCGGAAGCGACCGCACCGAATTTTCAAATGAAGCGATCGACACCTATGCCCATGTCGAGGCTGGCATTGCGATTGATGGAACGGGACCAATTTCGGGCTTCTTCCAGGTCGAAGGCGATATCTCCGAAGACTACACGAGCTTCGGTGGCAAAGTTGGCGTCAGACTGCGGTTCTGACGCCAACGCCGCTCTGCGCCGCAAAACGCATACTGGCGTCGCACGCATAATAATCGGCTTTTGATCTTATCGATCCTGCAACACGGAAAGGGTCCCTTTATGGGGCCCTTTTCGCGCCGGAGCCAGTTTTCGCAATGAGAGATCGCATTCAATCAGAAGGGTGCCGTCCAACTGGGTGATCTTGCGACGAGGAACCGGTTGAGGTTTGCGGAGCCTTCGCTTTCGCGCAGGACCTGAGAATATCGTGCTGGCACGGTGTCGCACCCGATTTCGGCTGAGAACACAGACAATTGCGCATTACGCCGGGTGTCTTCGCTGGCCTCGCCAGCAATGTGATTGCAATGCAGCAGGTCTTCAATCAGGTCCGCAGTTGCTTGTGAAAGGGCAGGCACGCCTTCGACAGAGCGATCGATAGGTGCGGTCGCAAAGTGCGCCAAAGGCGTAAGCCGACGCGTGGACCAATCGTTCAATTCGATTGATGTGTGCTTGGTGGCATCTGTAGAGACGTCGACCTTCAGCCGGTTCTCACCGTCGAAAAACCAATATTGCCCCTGTGTGCCAACACCGTGCTGATAGCCTTCGTGAAAGGTGACCTCTTCGCCGGATGGCCTGATCAGGCTGGCTTGCAACGACCCATCAATAAGGGAAACTTGCACAAATCCGCTATGCGTTAGCGCGGCATAGAGCGCGTTTTCGAGCCCCATACATTGGGTGCGCTCACCATCTAGAGTGACGCTGCTAAATCGGGCTGCGGCGTTTATGTCGCTTGCATCACCTGTGCCGCGCGCGGAATAGTGGAGCGCGCCAATCGCCTGGCCTGTGTCGGGGTGGGAAAGGCCATATTGCCTCTGCCCGGCGCCAGCATCTACTGGGCCGACAACAGCCTGCTCAATGCTCCGCGCCTCGCTCCCGAGTTGAACGAGGCGCGCGTTTCGACCCTGTACGATTGGTGCCAAGACAATCGCCCCCGAACCATCGCTGGCAAAGCAGACATTCTCTGCCCAACGATGGGTCTTGCGAACCGTGGGATCGTTGCTTTGGCGTGGAGCGAGGTAGCTATACGATCCGCTCTGCGCGTGTTGCGTGAGCGGGCCAGACAGGTTCTGACCGAGCCGCTGGCACTGTGTGCGCCCCACCGCTTCCGACAAATAAGACGCCTGCGCCTCAAAGTGGATGTCAGGTCCCTTTAGATGCAGCTCCACAATGTCGCTGGCATAGCGCATCCCGCTGCCTGATTGCGTTTGCGGCAATAATTGACGCGCTACGCCCTCAGCCGACCGGCCATCAGGGAAACTGACCGCCGCAGCGCTTAGCCCATCGACCAGCGCGAAGCGCACATCAATATCCATGTCATTGTCGCAGACATATGTGGCGCTTCCGACGATAGGATCGCTGGGCCACAATTCTTGGGCTGCAAGCGGGCTGTGCATTAAAGATGCCAAAACAAGCGCGAGCGGCGTGTATGTCGAAAGCGATTTTGAGCTGAGTACAGGCATTGTGAGACGCTCCTGTAAGTCTTTTGGGTGGGATGCGATTTAGAGTCCGGCGCGCAGCCGAGAGCGCGCTTCGCTGTAAAAGTCGCCGGTGTAGTTGCCGATCGCTGGTATCGTGCAGACCTCGCTGCGCGCAGCAGCCGGCATCGCGCGGCACGCACGCAGCAATTCACCGACATGAGTCATCAACGTGGAACGCTTACTCTGCACCTGATCTTCTGACCGGCGAAGCTGGTCGTTGAGCCTGTCATAATCCTCATTCAGCGCGGCAAGATCGCGTTCAAATCCAGCCTGCCAATCATCAAGCTCGCGCTGCCAGCCATTGCAGGGATTAGCCCAGCGGCCATTGGTGCAATGCTGGTTGAAATTGCCGATCGTGACATTCGCATTGCTTTCAGAGCGTTGCAGCTCGCTGCGGCGCTGGTCGAGACGGTTGGCGGTGCGGTTTAGCTCATTTTCGCGCTGTAGAATGCGATCAAGATCGTTGAGCGCCCATCCGACTTGCTCTCTGGCAGCCGAAGCATCAGCGGATTGTGCATGCACCGCCTGAGTGGGGGCGATAGCCAGAGCAATGGCAGTGATTGCGAGTTTTGTCTTGGCGTTGAACATAGTCTGCTCCTTCGTGGTTAGATGCCATGTGTTCGATGGCGACAGGCAAGGAGTAGACAGAGCAGCAGCGCGGCACATGGGGGGATTCCCCCAAATGCCAAAACGGGTTGTCAGCTGCGCATTGGGGGAAACACCCCATGCGCGCGTGGGGCAGCGGGCCTAGTGATTAGTCATCGCGAATATGGGAGCCGCACATGGACAGCAGCATTGTTGAAGAGAAGAGCGGCAGCTTCGTAGCGATCTTTGGAGTATGCGCTATTCTTGCAATAGGTGGTCGAAAATGCCCGCCTTGAAACTTGCAGTCAGCAAGGCCGCGACTGAAGTCACGCCGAATTTTTCAAACAAGGCTCCGCGGTGTTTTTCAACCGTTTTGGGGCTGATGAATAGCACTTCGCCGATTTGTTTGGTGGTCAATCCGTTTGCGATATGGGCCAGCACTTCGCGTTCACGGTCGGTGAGTTGGGGGCTATCAGAACTCTCCGCCAGCCGCTCCGTAATCGCCTCCATCACATATCGTCCGCCTGAGAGGATCAATCCAATCCCGCGGCTCAACTCCTCTTCGGAGCAGTCTTTGAGAAACAGGCCATCCACACCGGTCGCGATCCAATCTGCGAGCATGGCGGTGGCGGTAAAGCCGGTAAAGACGGCGACCTTGCTATCAGGGGACCAGCGGCGCACATCGGCGAAAACCTGCGCGCCATTGGCGAGCGGCATGCCGACATCAAGGATGATCAGGTCAGGCCGAAACTTGCGGCACAGGGCGATGGCTTCGAGCCCGTCGGCTGCCTCTGCAACAACCTCGACCGCGCCGAGCTTTTCGATAAGCTCGCGCATCGCCTGGCGAACTATGGCATGGTCATCAGCAATGAGGACAGTCTTGTTCAATTCGCTCATGTCCTTCCGCCCTGCTGGGTGCGGAGCAAGCCCTGGCGCGCAATCGCGATGCCTGATCAGTGCATTCTGGTCGTGTTTGATTTTTGCCCTAATTGTCGCCGCTTGGCCAGCGCAGGCTCAACCGAGCGCGCAGGCTAAAGGTCCGATTGATCTCGCCGAGATCAGCGAAGTCGCGCAACTTCAAGAGCAAGCGAGCTATATCTATCCCGAATATGATGGCGACAGCGAGGCTGAGAGCTCCGGCATCACCCCAAATCTTCCATTCGACCAAGCGAGGCGTTTGGTAGGGACCACGGCGGAACATTCGTTCCAACAAGTGCGCACCGAACTGGCCCGTGATGATCCCGGTTATGTTGACGGAACTTACATGCTGGGCCCGTTTTGGGCACGGTTATCGCTCAAAAACTCCGCCTCACAAGACGCAATCTGGCGGCTCGATGCGAGGCAAGCTTACAGCCCTTCGATCAGAGCCTTTGCCGTCTTCGAGGCAGGCGATGAGCAACTCATCCTAGATAATCGCTGGGTCGAACAACACATTTCACTGCGCGTGCCCCAAGAAAGGCTGGTTGCATCGCGCATCGTCACCATTCCCGCAGGTGGTGAGGTCGAAATCTGGATCGATGCGAAATACGGATATTCGCTGGATACACAGCTGCGATTGGTGCGGGAGGATCGCTTCATCAACGACCGCCAACTCGATACCACACTGTCGTCGCTACTGTTCGGTGGGCGCGGCGCTTTGCTGCTGGCGCTCTTGGCCTTTGCTCTGGTCCTGAAAGACCGAACTGCGCTGTATTACACAGGCTTTCATGCAGGGCTGTTGCTGGTCACCTTGTCGAATTACGGCTTTGACAGCTTTTATCTTCAGTTGAGCGAAATGCAGGGCGGTGTGGTGTTTCGCATTACGACCGCGATTGCACTGGTTTTCTATGCGCTGACAATCGCAGCCTTTCTCAATTCACGCCAAAGCAACCCGCGATATCACCGCGTGCTTTTCATCTCGACGGTGATCGGATTGGTGACCATTCCTGTCCTTTCGATCTTTGATGCCAATATTGAATGGCAATCGGCGCGCCGCTTGGTCGAAGCTGCAGCCATGCTACAATTCACCATTGTGGCAGGGTACGGAATTGTCTGGGCCGTGGTGAAGCGTTTGCCTGGCGCGCGGTGGTTCTTGTCTGCATCGCTCGTGTTGCTGGCGCTGGCTTGCATCAGCGCGCTTTCCGCGGTCGATCAGTGGAGCGTGCCGCAATGGCAAGTTGATCATGGGATCAACACAGTGTTCTTGGCCGATGGGCTGCTGTTTGCGGTCGCGCTGGTCATTCGCGCAATCGCCATTCGCGAGCAGCGTGATGTCGCGCGTTCCGATCAGAACCAAGCAGAGCAAGCTGCCGAGGCGCTGCGCGGTCAGCTTGACGAGGCACAGAGCAATTACGAACAAGCTGTGCAGTTGGCCGAGCAAAGACGCCGGGACCTTGCCACAACCAGCCATGATTTGAGGCAGCCGCTTTTGTCGCTGCAAATGGCGCTTGGCAAACTGGATGGCGGGGAAAATGCGGCGCTGGGTGTTTCTTATATTGAGCAGGTCTTGCAGCGCAATTTGGACAACACGCGACCTGCTACGAAACCACTGAACAGGGACGAGGGTTTTGAGTTGAACAAGGCGCTGAGCAGCGTCGTTTTGATGTTTGAAGATGAGGCCGCTGCCAAAGATATCCGCCTTAATCATGTCACCACATCCGCCCGCGTTTTGGCGGACCCTGTCGCCCTGATGCGGATTTTGACCAACCTTGTGGCCAATGCGATCAACCATTCGGGTGGGAAACGCATTCTAATCGGTGTGCGAAGGCGCAATGCGGGCGTAATTGTCCAGGTGATCGATGATGGGGCGGGGCTGCAGGGCACATCGATCGAAGATCTGTTCAAGGAATATGAGCGCGGCGAAGCATCCAGCGGCGAAGGGCTGGGCCTGGCCGCAGTGCTGGACTTGGCAGAAGGGGAGGGATGGAGCGTTCGGGCGCGCAATCTGCCCGGAGCCGGCGCCTGTTTTGAGATTGCGACCTTGGCCTATGCGTGAATTGTCCGACCATTTCACGCTTCGGGTCAATGCGATTGACGCCATCACGGCGATATGATCAGACCATGACTGGTCAGGCGGCACAACTCAGGATATTCTCCTCGAATTGCTTAGGGGGAAGCATAGATGTCAGACGCCGCCGACAATGGTGATGAGCAGGCTGCAAGCCTGCCCAAGCTTTTCCTAAGCTACACGCGCGCCGATATCGAAACCGCGCGCGGTATTCGCGATATCCTCCAGAACGAAGGCTTTGAGGTCTGGTGGGATCAGCAACTCGAAGGCGGCGTCAATTACCTTCCCACGACCGAAGCCGCGCTTGAAGGCGCGGACTGTGTGGTTGTGCTGTGGTCAAAGCTTTCGGTGGAATCCAGCTGGGTGCGCGATGAGGCCCAGCGCGGGCGGGAGAGAGGGTGTTTGGTCCCCGTTTCACTGGACGGGACGATGTCACCGCTGGGATTTCGCCAGATTCAATTGGTCGATATCAATGGCTGGTCGGGCAAACCAAACACCCCTGAGATAGCCAAAGTTGTCGCCGCAATCCGCAATCAGGTTTCTGTTGGTTCGGCCATTGATCCAACGCCTGCACTTCAGACGGGCTTGGCGGGACAAGCGCCTCGTTCAGCGACCCCGTTTTCGCGCCGCACGCTCTTATTGGGCGGCGTGGGTCTCGCTGGGACAGCTGCTGCGCTTACTGCGTGGCAAGGTGGATGGTTTGGACTTAGCAGCGACGAAGCCACTTTATCCATGGCGGTCTTGCGCTTTGGAAATTTGAATGAGGGCGATGATCAAGACTGGTTCTCAGATGGTTTGTCGAACGAGTTGCGGCAGGCTTTATCGCGCAATCCGCTGCTGCGCGTGTCCGCTCCAACATCGTCCAATGCGAGCGATGGCGATGATGACTTTGCTATCGGGCGCGCTTTAGGCGTCACCAGCATTCTGCGCGGAACGGTCCAGCGGGTCGACCAAACTGTGCGTATTTTTGCAGAGCTGCTCCAAGTGGATGATGGCGTCGTCCAATGGTCGGAAACTTATGACCGCGAGTTTGAGGATCTGCTTACCGTCCAGTCAGAAATTGCTGATGTGGTCGCGCTTTCGCTGGTGGAGCGCATCGCAAGCGAAGACAAAGCGCGCCAAAGTTTAGAGCAGCAACAAGGCGTGGGCGGAACCGAGGATATGCGCGCCTATGAGGCTTACTTGCGCGGGCAGTCTTTCGCGGCCCTTTCTGCGGGCGTGGAAAGCGACCGGTCGGCTTTGACACAGTTTGAAACCGCTATTGAACTCGATCCCAACTACGCCTCTGCCCATGCGGAGCGCGCCAATATGCTCGCGGCCGTTGCAAACACCATTTCTGATGCGGACGAAGTTGACCGGCTGTTTGCTGAAAGTATCCGAGCCGCAGAGCGCTCAATCGAGATTGCACCCGACTTAGCGCAAGGGCACCTCGCGCTCGGCTATGTTCGCTATTACGGCCAAACCGATCGTTCAGGCGCCTATCCGCATTACAAGCGCGCCGAGGAGCTTTCGCCGGGCGATGCCGATACGCTGCGGTCAGTCTCGGTCTTCTACGCCTATGGCAACCAGCAGGCGCTGGCGACGCAGATGATTGAGCAGGTGTTTGAGCTCGACCCTTTGAACGCGCTCGCTTTCCGCAGCGGCGGCTTCATCGCCTTGTTTGCTGACGATTATCAGGCGGCGATTGACCGGGTTGAAAAGGCACTGGCGCTCAATCCTAGCTTGGCGAGCGCCTATTATGCGATTGGCAATGCGCGTTTGATGCTGGGTGACTTGGAAGGCGCACGTGATGCTTTTGATCAGGAGGCTTTGGAACTGTTCCGCCTGACCGGCCTGGCGATCACTCAGCACAGGCTGGGAGACCGCGAAAGCGCACAGCAAAGCTTCGACGCTATGCTTGCAGAATATGGTGATGCTGCCCTTTATCAGCAGGCTCAGGTCTATGGGCAATGGGGGCAGAATACGCTTGCCATCGAAGCGCTTGAGCGGGCGTTTGAGGAAGGTGATCCGGGCGTTTTGCTGACCACAAATGATCCGCTGCTTGACCCTATTCGAGGGGAGCCTGCGCTGGATCGTTTGCTTTTGCGTCTATCCTCGTGATAGCGCGTGCGTGTTTGAACAACACAGGGGGAAATTATGAAAAAGACTTTTGCAATCACTATGCTTGGATCGGCTCTGGCACTCAGCGCTTGCGCTGGCGAAGCCACTGACAGTGTCGAGGAAGGCACAGATGCGATGGCTGCTGAAGCGGACGCCATGACCGAAGAGGCAGACGCAATGGCAGCCGATGGCGCTGAAACCGCCGCTGCTGCTGCGGAAGGCGCTGCTGAAGGTGCTGCTGAAGAAGGCGGCGATGATGTTGACGGCACCGGCAACCCAATCGGCCCACAGTAAAGCACTGCGCTGACACGCAATTCGAATATGAAAAGGCCGGGTGCAGTATTATCTGCTTCGGCCTTTTTTGTTTGCCTAAACACCCGCCGCGAAGGCTACCGCGCAGACCGCATTATCCGGTCGATCCAATTGCGTGCGGCCGCTATACGCACATAACGGCTGGCTTCGCCCGTTTGGCCGCATGAACGCCCTGAACTGACAACGCCAATCACCCGAGGCCTGCGATCCGCATCGCTATAAGTGATAAGCGGGCCGCCGCTATCGCCTTTGCAAGCTTGCTCGTTATTGGGCCCTGCTGCGCAGAGCATCGAATTCCATTGTGAACGCGGAAATTGCGTGATCGCATTGCAGGCGATTTGCGATTCCAGCAGCAGCCTCGCCCCGCGCAGCTGGGCCGTGCTGGTGCTGTTATTCGCCTGTGTCCAGCCCCAGCCATAGACATAAACCGGTGCGCCGCGCCGGATCACGCGTTCGCTCATAGACTGGCGGTCGATTGCAATGCTTGTGATGGAGTTGGTGTAGTCACCCTTTCGCCCAGCATCTGCATCATAACGAACCAGCGCAATGTCGAAGGCGTAAGTGTCTGAATTGTATCTGGGATGCTTGTAAAGGCCTGTGATCGGATAGGTGACGCCTTCATTGGCCCGCGGATTGGAAACGCCAAGCCTGATTGTATAACCACGCCCCGCTATTGAACGGCCAGTATCATCCAGGCAGTGCGCGGCGGTCAAAATCCAGCCGCGCGCAATGAGCGAACCGCCGCACTTCACGCGGTATTCGGGCAGTAGGTTTTGTCCATTGAGCCGCGCCGGTCTCCAGATCAGTGCCTGCCACGGCGCGCCTCCGGGGCGGACCCGTTCGCCACCAATAACCCGATCCTTCGCGACGCAAACGATGTCGGTGTAAACCTCACCGCGAAATTCAATCTCGCTTTCAGCACACAAGCGGCGATCGGCCTCGCGCTCTTCTTCTGAGCGGCTGGCTTGAATAGCCTCGAGGGCATCGGGATTTTCTGGGTCAAGCGGCGGCGCGTATCGCACACTTGCCTCAGTCAATGGAGCGAGCGGGTCGTTTTCAAATTCCTTTTCAAGGTCTTCGCACGCGCTTCCCCAATTGGTATCACACAGCTCGACCAACAGACTGTAATGGCGTTCCATGTCTTGTGCGATTGCCCGCCCAGACTTCAATTCCTGGGCCAGTCGCCAACACGCCATAGAGACATCGGCTGCGCATCCGCGTTCTAGATAAGCTTGCGCTTGGCGTGCATCATCGCTGCTTACATAGTCATCCGCATCCAGTACCAAGGATGCAGCAGGCGCACACGCCTCGCTCACGCCCTCGTAACAGGCGAATTCGTACGACGCGCGTGCAAAGCTCCGGTCAAACAGAGGCGTGTCAAATTTTGCGTAAATCTCTGCAAGCCGATTGCAGGCAGAGGCGTTGCCGTTCTGGCACGCAGCGTATTCAATGGGCTCAGCGCGCAGATCCTTTGCCCGCTCACAAAGTCTATAAGGCTCTAGGTAACAGGCGCGGTCATACAGCTGCAGGGCGGCTGCATCATCGCGCTGCGGGCTGCTCGCCCAAAGCGCGTTGTCTCCAAGCTCTTGGCAGCTATAGGCATCATCATTGTCACATGCGATGCGCAGCAATTCTATCGGACTGACAGGGCCTTCAATTTCTGGATATTCGCGCAGATCAATCCGCAATTCGTCGCAAGCAGCCAAAACTCCGGCACGGCATGCACCCAGCCAAAGCTCTCGGAACTCCCCCATCCTGTGTCGATCCGGATCGGTGCTGCGGATATTCATGGCGAGGTCATGGCACGCCAATTGGCCGCCTTTTTCACAAGTCTCGGCCACTATGATTTGCGCACGAGCCGCGTTTATCTCCGTGCCATTACCGTCGCGATAGGCACGGGCAACCCCGGCACATCCATCGAGCGAACCGAGCGTACATGCACGCTCAAACGCTGCGAAACTGGCGCTTTTGGCATCGTCTTCGACAGCGAGCAGCGTTAGTCTTCCAAGGCGTGTACAGCTTTGCGCATCGCCCGCATTGCAGGCTTCGTCGTACAATATTCCGGCGATTGGGCGGTTTTGCGAAGTCCCGATTCCAAGCTCATATGCCTCGCCAAGCTCACCGCATGCAGACGCCGATCCCATGTCGCACGCGCTTTGACGCTCAGCGAAAATTCTCGCCTCATCCTCCAGCCGCGCTGGGGACTTTTCGAGCGGAGCCTTAATCGTGCCCCTGCGTTCGTATTGGCGTGCTTCACCCGGCTCTGCTTGAGTTGTTTGCGCAGCAATCGCGCTGGGCAGGCACATCGCGCCTATTGCCAAAAACAGCCCACAAAGTCGCTGAACCTTAAGCGTAATCATGCTGCACCCCCGCACATCGAAGATGCTGCGCGTTGCATTTCAGCCTGTCAAGCTGAGAGCCTTTTGCGAGGGGCTTGTACTGCGCAAGGCAAGCGGACTAAGGATTGTAAAAAGGGGCGCGCGCATAAACCAGCGGTTCGGCAGCGATACAGGGACACAAGGCAAGGCAATGATGGACCCAAGCTCGCTCATTTCGTGGCGGCCGCATCTGGCTATCGCCGTCACCGGCCATCGACCTGACAACGCATCATTTGCAGCCAACGAAGCCGAAGTCAGCGCAGTGCTCAGCGATTTGTTTGAGCGCATTGATGTGATCAGAAAAGAGCACGCGGCGACCCTTGCCGATGTCCGGCTGCACTGTTTGCTGGCGCGAGGAATTGATCAATTGTCGGCCAACCTGGCTCTTGATCGCGGGTGGTCGCTGGTTGCACCGCTGCCGTTTGGAACCGACCTCAACCTCGCCATCAATGCAGGAGCGACGACGAGCGCAGACGTCGCAGCATTGGCCGATGGCAAAGCTGCCAGCGATCCTGATGTTGAGCGCCATGCTGCTGCGATTAGAGAATTGGCACAGCGCGCGCATGTGTTTCAAATCGCGGATCGCGACACCGAAATCCGGCAATTGTTCGAAACGACCCTTGCTGAGCCTCAAAATGTAAATGCGGTGCATCGTTTTGCCGCCCTATGCTCTGACAATGTCGCGCTCGCTGGCCGGGTGATGATTGAGCGGTGCGATTTTCTGATTGCGGTGTGGGATGGCAAGATGACCGATTTGCCCGGTGGCACTGGGCACACCGTTCTCAAAGCGCTCGAGCAGGGGACCGCCGTGTTGGTGATTGATCCGGTGGCTCCAAAGAACTGGTCCATTCTTACTCGGCCAGAGGAGTTGGGCCATCGAACCGAGAAAGCATCCAAGCCGGATGAAGCCCGTCTGCGATCGCTCATCACGACTGTTGCGGGAACCGACGAAAGCGGTGCTGAAGACTTAGATCGCGAAAAATGGCGCCGCAAAAGCACGTTTGGGTTCGGCATATATCGCAAGATTGAGGCTCTGTTTGGAGGGCGCTCGATCAAATCCGGCACGACCAAAGCGATCTACGAAGCGCCAGATGCCATCGCACAGGGAAGCGCGGAGCCGATCTTAAAGGCCAGCGAAACGATCCTAGCGCAGGACCAGCAACTTCATTCGAAATTGCGTGACGAGCTCATACCGCTATTCGCATGGGCCGATGGTGTCTCTTCGCGACTTTCCGACGCCTATCGCAGCGGCATGTCGATCAATTTTATCCTGTCGGCAATCGCGATCATTGCTGGAATTGCCTATCTGCCGCTCGGCCTTGCCGCGCATAAATGGATATTTGCCTCGGTCGAATTGCTGTTGTTGGTTCTCATCCTCGCGATCACTTTTGCAGGATATCGCAGGGGCTGGCATCGTCGCTGGTTTGAGACGCGGCGAGTGGCGGAATATCTGCGCTTTGCGCCGGCAGTTTTGTTGATGGGGGTTGCGCGCCCACTGGGCCGTTGGCCTCGCAGCGGTGGGCGCGACTGGCCCGAGCGATTTGGGCGTGATGCCTTGCGCGATGCGGGTCTGCCCCAAGTCAAAGTTGATCGCAATTACATGCGTGATGTGTTGGAGCGCGTGGTATTGCCGCATGTCCAAAATCAGCGCGCATATCATCAGGCGAAATCTGAGCAGTTGCACCGCGTACACCACCGAATAGACAGAGCGGCGGACTGGAGCTTTCTTGCAGCCGTAGTCTCCGTTTCGATCTACCTGATGCTTGAAATTGGCGCTGCTCTTGGCCTGTCTCCAGCGGGCTGGCCGTATGCGAGTGCGAAGGCGTTCACCTTTTTGGGCGTCGCCTTGCCGACCATAGGTGCGAACCTTGCGGGTCTGAGATATTTTGGCGATTTTGAGCGCTTTGGGTCGATTTCGCGGGTTACAGCCACCAAGCTTGAAGAGGTCGAGGAGCGTATCAATTTGCTGCTAGGCGGGCATGAGGCGCGATTGACCTATCATGTTGCCTCAGACCTTGTACGCACAGTGGAAGAGATCATCGTTGATGAGATAGAAAGCTGGCAGGCCGTCTATGGTGCGAAGAGCCTTGCCCTTCCTGCCTAAGCCGCGTCGCTCTTTTCAGGTTGGCCACCCTCTCCAAATCCCGAAGCGGTAAGCCGTTGTTGAAGCGCTTCCAACCCAAGGCTGGAGACCGCATCTGCGCCGCAACCCGACCGGAGAACCTGGGACAATCGCATCACCAATTCATTTTTCATAGGCTACCATGCGGCCTAGAAATTGAGTTCAGCTGACACATAGAAGCGTTGCGGGTCGCCATAAAAGCCTGTCAGCGTTCCCTCGAGGCCCAGGGTCGGGGTAAAGGGTGCCCCACCAACACCGCCTGCAACGAAGTTATAGCCTGCGACGATATACTCCTTGTCGAGCAGGTTCTTTGCATGGGCGCCGATTGAAAAGCGGCCTTCGTCATCGCTGTAAACAATGCTCGCATCGACCAGCACAAAGCCATCTTGATCAAGGAAGGGGTTGGGCGTTTCGAACTGGCTCGCATCTGACCTCAGCGAGGCGACGCCTAGGAAATCGAGCATGCCATCAGCCACTGGCAATCCAAGGTTGAAGCCCATATGCGCGGTGATGTCCGGCGTGTTCTGGAAAACGCGTTGGTCAGCGACATCGACGCCAAACGCATCAATGAATGTATCAAAGCTCGCATCGAGATAGCCCAGCGACCAGTTGACGCTGAAGCGGCTGCCATCACCTGCAAAGTCCTCGCCCACCAAGGCGGAGCCTTCGAATTCGAACCCGTTCACATCCGCGCTTGCCGCGTTGGAGGTGATGCCGATGAAGCTATCATTGACCCCATCACCGGTTGTGTCGAGCCCGACTGAGCCTGGAATTTGGACATCATCATATTGTCCGAAGAACACCGCCAGCGACACATTGAGGCGATTGTCCAGCAGCGATGCTTTCCAACCCAGTTCGTAACTGTCGACCGTTTCAGGTGCGAAGCGAAGAAATTCGAATTGATCGTCAAAGTCGATATCGCCGTCGCCGTCCAAGTCCGGCGCTGCGCTGGTTTGTCCGCGAGGGTCAAAGCCGCCGCCTTTGAACCCTTGTGAATAGGTGAAGTAGAGATTGTGGTTGGTATCGGGCCGCCAGCTAATTGAGGCGCGCGGGTTGAAATCTTCGAAGGTTTCGCTGCCACTAAAATCGCTCGTGACAGCGATAGGGATAGCGGCGCTGTTCGGCACAAACAGGTCCGAAAATCCGCCAATGAAGGTGGTGCGCAAAACGCGGCTTGAGCGCTTATCATTGGTGTACCTGCCACCAAGCGAAACGCTTAACGTATCGGTCAGCTCGTAGGTGAAGTCGCCAAAGACACTGTATGTTTCTGTGTCCACATCGCCCAAAGTCTGCGCGTTGAGCCCCGGCAGACTGATAAGGTCGCCCGTGTTGAACAGCGCCACATCAAACGCGGTAAATGCGTTGGCGTTGAGGTAGTAAAACCCAACCACACCCGACAATCGATCCCCCTCATACAGCAACTGAAGTTCCTGACTGAATTGATCGTTTTCATAGATTGCGGGCACATCAAGGTCAGCGGCTGGCAGGCTGTCAAAATCAATCGGAGTGGTTGATTTGTCTTCGCGGTATCCTGTGATGGATTTGAGCGTCAGCGTATCGCTCAGCTCAACCGCGATGTTGAGCGCGCCGCCATAGGCTTCGACCTCTTGGTCAACCACATTCAACCCTGCGCGCGTGTCAAACACGTCGTCTAGCACCGGAGCCCCTGTGAATAGTCCGGGTATCAGTCGCGTGCCTTGCCGCGCCTCGCTATTGTCTTTCACGTAATCGCCAGAAAGCCGGGCGAATACAGGGCCATTGTCAAACTCAATCGTGCCGCGTGCTGCCCAGACATCCTTGTTGTAATTCTCGGTGCCCAGATTGAGATTGTCGCCAAAGCCGCCGCGTGAAAGCCGCGCGCCGCTTGCGCCGATCGTGAGTGTCTCGGTTAGTGGGGTAGATCCGGTGATGATCAGATCAGCTTGGTCATAGCTGCCAAGCGTCCCGCGCACGCTGAGGCTGGGATCATCGGGCAATTCGGCCGTCACATATTTGATCGCGCCGCCGATCGTGTTTCGGCCATAAAGCGTTCCTTGTGGCCCGCGCAGCACCTCAATCCGTTCAACATCATAGACATCGAGCACCGCGGCCTGAGGGCGGTTGAGATAGACGTCATCAACATACACGCCCACGCCCGCTTCAAATCCAGCGACGGGGTCTTGTTGCCCGACGCCGCGAATGAAGGCGGTGAGGGTCGTGTTGGTCCCACGGCTTACCTCTAGCGTGATGTTGGGCACCGTTTGCGCCACCTGTGTCAGTTCAAGCACGCCTTGCTGCTCAAGCGCTTCGCCAGTGATTGCGGTGACAGAGATCGGCACGTCCAACAGCCGCTCTTCGCGGCGCCGCGCGGTGACGATGATACCATTGCCTTGCGTTTCTTCAGCAGAGGTGTCGCCATCACTTTGCGCGTCTTGGGCGGCAGCGGGTGAGGCGATGGTCGCAAGTGCGGCGCATCCGGAAAGCAGAACCGCACGCGCGCGGATGGCATTCATGGTCATTTGTATTCCTCCCAATCTCTTCTCAGTCGCTGCAATATTGAAAGTTGAACCAACTTTCAAGTTTGACTTGTTAATGCTATCCGATGTGCTTACCCCGCATGGCGGACAAGGGAGAGGTTATGGACGCGTCGGGCAGCAATTTGGGAAGGGGGGAAGTGCAGACGGTGCCCGAAACGAAAACCCCGCGCACAGAACGCGGCCGCAAGACTTTGCGCAAGCTGCTTGATGCGTCAGCCACCGAGTTTGGCGAAAAGGGATTTCACGAAGCATCGGTGAGCTCCATCACGCGCAGGGCAGGCGTGGCTCTTGGCACTTTTTACACCTATTTCGACAGCAAAGACGCTCTGTTCAGAGCGCTCGTCAACGATATGAGCGAAAGCGTAAAATCCAGCGCGCGCTCCGCCCTTAGCCAAGATATGGCTGCGCTCGAAGTTGAACGCGCAGCTTTGCAAGCCTTTCTCGAATTCGCTCGTGAACACAAAGAGATATACCGCATCATTGATGAGGCAGAATTCGTCGATCCCGCCAGCTATCAGGCCCACTATGAAGGGATCGCAGAACGAATTGCACTGCGGTTAGAGGCGGGCAGCAAGTCAGGTGAGTATCGTACCGGCCTAGGCGAAGCAGAGGCATGGGCTTTGATGGGCATGAATGTCTTTGTGGGTCTGCGTTATGCCGTTTGGGGTGACGGCAAAAACGATATGAGCGAGCTTTCCGCCCGGGTAAATCGGCTGCTTGCTGACGGCATCGCCAAGAAAGACTGACAAGAGCCGCACATCGCACTCCCCAGCGCTTGCGTGCATCCCTGAATTGAGCGATGCGATTGCGTGATCACATTGGTCAATTCGCGAAGGGTCTGAGAATGGGTAAGCTTTCTGGTCTCACCGTGCTGGATCTCACACAGTTTCTGCCCGGCCCCATGATGACCGTCATGATGGCTGATCAGGGCGCGCGGGTTATCAAGATTGAACCTGAGGCAGGCGATCCAGCCCGCGAGATGGAGCCCATGCAAGCGGGCCATTCGGTCTGGTTCGCCAATCTCAATCGCGGCAAGGAAAGCGTGGTCCTGAACCTCAAAAGTGAGGGGGGCAAATCCGCTCTGGTCGATCTGTGCCGACAGGCAGACGTATTTGTCGAAGGGTTCAGACCCGGCGTTATGGAGCGGCTCGGCTTTGAGTATAAAGCGGTAAAGCAGATCAAGCCGGACATCGTCTATTGCTCGATTTCAGCGTTCGGGCAGGAGGGCGCGCTCGCGCATCACCCCGCGCATGATATGGCAGTGCAGGCTCTTGCAGGCTTTCTATCGGTCAATGACGGGCCTGATGGCACTCCGGTCGTCCCCGGTGTTGCGAGTGCGGATATGGCAGCGGGACTTACTGCCTTGTCCGCGACATTGATGGCGCTTTTGGGCCGCGATCGAACGGGCGAGGGCGCTTACATCGATTGCGCCATGTTCGACAGCCTGATGCCGTGGTGCGCGCATACCGCAGGCAGCGCGATAGCTGGCGGGGAGAGCCCTGTATCCGCGCGCCAGCGTTCCTTGGGCGGAGCAGGCTTTTATCAGGTCTATCAGACGTCTGACGACAAACATGTTGTGCTCGGCGGGCGAGAGATGAAATTTGCGCGCAACCTTTTGAGCGCATTGGGTAGGGAGGATTTGGTCTCCCACGCAGAGCGTGAGGCGGGTGAGCAGGGTGAGCTGATCGCGTTCCTGCGCGAGACCTTCGCGACCCGCACCAGAGACGAGTGGACGCGGTGGTTCGCGGACAAGGATGTCGCTTTCTCACCGGTCCTCGACTTTCGCGAAGCTCTAGATCAGCCACACATTGCCGAACGAGGTCTATTGGTGGAAAGTGAAGAGGGCGCGCGACATATTGCCCCTGCCATCCGGTTTAAAGGAGATGCATGGCAGCCGGGCGCGGTTCCTGATTTAGGCAAGACTTAGACAGCCGCTATCCAAACGGCGCGCGCGCGCTTAGACGACGAACACGTCCAGTCCTGTGTCGAAATGTTGCCATGGCAGGCCGTGGAGGGCTTCTGCATTCGCTTCTTGGTGCATGGCCCCTTCGGGGGCGGCCACAAGCGCGGTTGGCGATGGCGGGGCTGGTGCTGGCTTGTCGACAGGTTCCTCGATTGAGACCCAGGTTTCGGTGATGATGTCGCCTGTATCCTGTGCGCTTGCATTGGCGCTTTGCGCACCGCTTGGGAACCAGTCGCCAAAGGTTGTCTCATCATAGCCGTTTTCGGTCAGATACTGGCGAACCTCCGCCTCTGACTGGTAGTTGGCATAGCGGATATTGCCATCTTCATGCATCAGCGCGCGCAAGTAAGCGGTGCCATCGGTCAGCGCGAAATACACCTCCCAGATGCCGTCGCTGTTATAGTCGTCTGAGCCGAGAACGCGGTTGATGTTTTCAATCTCAAGATCGTTTTGGAAGCGGCGCTGGCTGTCCTGATCAGAGCCTGCCACCACATCGCCTGAGAGCACCAGCGGATCGACATAGATACCCGCCACACGCGTTTCACCCGCCCAGCCGTGATCTTCGAAATAAACGAGGCCATCAGGCGCCGTCCCAACGGTCGCAAAACGCCCAATCGCATCGTTCACGAGGATCTGATCAACATCACCATCCCCGTTCACATCCGCCGAGCCAATCCGTAGCCAAGCCCCATCACCGCCCAAATCATTGCCATCAAAATCGCGGATGTCTTCCATCGCGATCTGATAAACGGTCGGGTCAGCGGTCTCGAAGTTCACAGACACGCCATTGCCAGGCAGCAGGCGCAGCATCTGATCGTCGAATTGCAGGAACTCGATCCCGGTCAGCATATCAGTGCCATCCGCACCCGATACTTCAAACTCGCCGGAGCGAATTTGCGTCACTGTGTAATCGGCAAGATTGCCATTCACCACAGCAGTATCGACATTCGATCCGCCCTCGATCTGATCATTGCCCAGGCCGCCAACGATCAAGTCAACGCCGTCTCCGGCGGAGAGAAAGTCGCCATCATTGCCGCCAAACAGTTCATCATCGCCGCCTCCGCCAAGCAGGGAGTTGAACTGGCTGCCGCCAATAATAACGTCATTGCCATTATTGCCGACCACTTGGACAACGGAGTTTGTCTCGCCTGACAGATCGACCCGGTTTCCTTCTGCGCTCAGCCGGATTTCGCCGGGCGCTTCGGTAAAGGCCACTGCGCCGCCATCAGCGATCTCCAGAGTGTTTGTTTGCAGCACGTCAAAGCTGGTGAGCTGCGCAATTGTCATGCGCACGCCGCCATTGCCAGCTATTTCAAGCTCCTCAATGTCGCCGGGAAAATTGACCTGAGTAAAATCGAGGATGTCGAAATTCTGACCTGTTTGAATGATCAGTCTGTCCTGGCCTTCGCCACCGGACAGCGACGCCACATCATCAAAGAAATCGAGCGAGATGACGTCATTGCCCGCGCCCGCGCTGATCTGATGCGCACCTCTGCCAAAGACATCGATCGTATCATCGCCGCCGCCTGCGTTGATGATATTGTCGCCGTCACCAAACAGGATGAAGCGGTCTGCGAATTCGCTGCCGGTAAAATCGTTATTGCCGCCATCAGAAAAAAAGCTGGTGCGGTGAGCGCCAGCAACCACGGTGTCGTTGCCCAGATTGGTGTCGATGTTGACGAAGATTTCTGAGTTGAACGGATCGGGCTCTACAAAGGCCGCATCAGGGCCGATGATCATGTCATCGCCATCGCCGCTGACAATGCTAACGATAAAGATGTCCTCGCCAGAGAAATCCGCGACGACGCCGCCATTGCCGAGGCTTAGTTGATTGACCTCAAAATGGCCGGTTGGATTAAATGCCCCGTTGCCATTGATGCGAACTTGATCAGACACGATGCGTCCGAAACTTTCGAAGTCGGCTGCGGTCCCTTCAAGCAACCAATTGCCCGAATATTCCAGCCCTTCGATGTTCTGGATGGGCAGGTCTGTGGCGATATTGACTGAGGTGATATCATTACCTTGGCTGTTGCCATCGACGATGATGACATCGAACCCTTCGCCGCCATCAATCAGAGTGTCGCTGCGCGGATCCTCGCTGAGGTCGCCAAGCGTATCAAGGTCGAACAGGAAGGTGTCATTGCCGCCTTCGCCCCGCAACGTGTCACTGCCAGCGCCGCCGATGATCGTATCATCGCCGCCGCCTGCATTGATCGTGTCATTCCCGTCAAAGCCAGAAATCGTCTCCCCCAAATCGGTGCCATCAATGACGTTGTCGTCAGAATTGCCATCAATCGGAGGGCCGTTTGTGTCTTCGCCGCTCGGATCATAACCGCCGAAATTGTGAGCGGTGAATTCGGACACTGCAATGTTGGGGAAGAACAAGGAATAGGTGATATTCGCATCGGCAAATGGGCTGATGCGGATGACCGATCCTGCTCCGTCAGCCTCTAACATGAAGTGCCCGGTGCCAAAGATATTGGCGAAGCCATCATAGTTGAACAAGTCGACGATAATGCCGGAGAAATCGAGCACTTCACCCGCATCGCCTGCGACAAAATCAGTGAAGGTAATGTCGCCTGGATCAATGTCGGAAAGTGCGAAAAACTCGACTGTATCGGTGCCAGTGCCAAGGGTGACTTCAATGCCCGACCCTTGCATCGCGATCGTTACGCGGTCGGCGCCAGCGCCCATATTGATGGTGCCGCCAGCATTCTCGCCAAAATAGCGCAGCGTGTCATTGCCATCACCTGCATCGACACTGGAATTGCCGATGCCGGGATTGTCGATATCTTCGAAATTCTCAACGATGATGTCGTCATTGCCGGTGCCGCCGATCAGCATGTCTTCGCCCGAGAATGAACGCAGCCGATCATCGCCCGCGCCGCCGTCAATCACGTCATTGCCAGCACCACCATCGATGCCATCGTTGCCTTCGCCGCCTTCGATTGTGTCATTGCCAGCAAGACCATTGATCGTGTCATCGCCGCCAAGACCGCGGATGACATCATCCCCCGAAGTGCCTTCGATAGTTTCGCCGTTTTCGGTGCCGTCAATATCAGCCATGTCTGCCCCTAAAGATACCTGTTTGCTATGCAGGCCCTCGCAGTAGGCTGCAATAAAGCGAGAATTTGTGTGAGGTGCGCCCCCTCCCAATTGAAACGCAATCTAGATCAAGGTCGATGCGATTTTCAAGAGGCTGAATTCTGGCGGGAAATAAGACGACAAGTCATCTGTTGCCGAATGAAAATACCAAACAGAAAAGGCCGGCCGGTGACCATCGCACCGACCGACCTTCCTTGGCCTAGGCAGCCCAAGTTGGAGCCACTTAGAAAGCCTTCACATTAGAAAGCAAAGCGCAGGGCAATGCCGCCTGAATGCGATTGATAGTCGGAGGCGAAACGTCCACGGTATTCAGCCCCGATGGAGAAGCCGCTTTCCTGAACCAGATTGACACCGGCTGCCACGTCGAAGCGCGAAGCGGAAGCCTCGTCAGCAACGATTGTGAACGTGTCCAATCCACCATTGAAAGAGCCTGCAACCGGCAGTGCACCGCTGCTGAAGTCATAGGCATAATCAACGCTGATAAAGGGGAGGATGCCGGTCTCACCATTGGCCTGTGCGCGAAGACCAATGCGGCCTTCGAAGAACTCAGCGCCATCGCGGTCAAGCGTCAGGCCAAGCCCACCGGTTTCGGTAACAGTGTTCCGCGAAAGCTCAGCATAGCGCAGACCTGCACTCGGCGTCAGTGTGAAGCCACCTGCGTCGATGTCATAGCCAGCATTTAGGCTTGCATAGACACCGTCAACATCGCTCTCACTCGCAGCCGGATTGCCGAGCAGACCCAAAACGTCGCGGCGGCTGTCAACAGAGCTGACGGAATAGCCAAGCTCACCACTGAGATAGACCGAGCCCAAGTCAAACCCAGCATAGGCACCGATTTGGATAGCGTCGATTTCATCGGTTGCATCCGCGGCACCGCCCGCTTCAATCTCGATATCCGAGTAGTTGAATAGGACACCGACCAGAGCGTTTTCACCGAGCTGAGCGTCGAGACCCAGTGTGAATTCTGCGCTCTGCGCGCTGTAGCCCAGTGAGCTTGTGCTGGTCGCATCAGCATCAGCGTCGCGGAACGATGAAGCGCCCCACAGGCCGATATTGTTAGACCGCACACGGTTCTGGATGTGAGAGCTTGCAGCGCGCTGGCTTTCAAAGATCTCACGCTCCACACCGTCATTGATCGCTGGGAGCAAGCTCAAAGCCGCCGCCTCAAACTCAGCCGGTGAGCCAAGCGCGTTGAGGTTAGCAAAGATAAAGCTGTCCAGGCGATCATCGGCAACAGCCGAGGTGAGCGCTGAACCAAAACTGCTGATATTCGCATCATCAGAAACCTGCGCGAGATCAGCGGCCACAACAGTCACATCAACCGAGCCAAAATCGACCACGAAATCGAGCAGGAGATCATCCTCGATCACGTTCACTGTCGCGCCTTCATTGGTAAAGGTGCCTGTTTCGCTGAGCACATTGAAAGTCGTGCCAAGGTCCGCGTCGGTGATCTGCGTGGTCGCGATGTTCAGCACACTGCTTGCACCCAGCACGGTGTCGCCCTCGACCGCCAGAGTATCAACGCCAAGGTCGAAGTTAAGCGTGCCATTATGTGTCAGGCTCCCGTTCAACGTGCGAACGCCCGAGATCGTAGTGGTGCTATCTGCTGAAGTTGTCACCGCAACATTGTTCAGGATGTTGCCCTGAAGTGAGTTGCCTGTGCCGGTGAAGGTCAGCGTGTCTTCGGAAGCCGTCGTGCCTAAGAAGTTGCCGACCAAAGTACCGCCATCATTGGTGAAGTTCACCGCTGACAATGCGTTGCCTGCAAAGAAGGCATTCACCCCTCCGGATAAAGTCCCGGAGTTGGTGAAGGTTGCGCCAGTGTGGTCGCCAGCTCCAAGGTAGATACCGTGATTGCCGCCAGAGATTGTGCCGGAGTTGGTAAGCTCACCTTGGAAATCGACACCGTTCACGACGCGAAGACCGGCAGTGGTCATTTGCGTGCTTTCGGAGTTGATCAGACCAGAGTTGGTGATCACGCCGTCGAACACGCCTGAATTGCCAACATTGCCGATACGCACACCGTCGCCTGCCTGATTGTCCATCGCAGCAGCCTGACCGCGGCCCTGGATGGTGCCGGTATTGGCCAAAGTGAAGGTGTTGGCCATATCGACGGCCCCGCCAATCTCTGCCCCAAAGCCGGAGCCTTGATTGCCCGCACCAGCGTCAACCGTGCCAGCATTAGTGAAGGTAAAGCCGTCAGCGGTGCCGTCTGCATAGACAGTGCCATTGCGCTGGTTGCCAGTGCCGATGATCTGACCACCTGCAAGGTTGTTCACGGTCAAGCCAATGCCATCAATGTTCAGCGCACGGCTGTCAGATGAGATCACGCCAGCATTGTTGACGATGGCTTGGGTAAAGTCACCGCCACCAGCAGGCGTTGGGTTGCCGAAATACAGGCCGTTTTGAACCCCAGAGATCGTGCCAGAGTTGTCGAGCACACCTTGGAAGCTCACACCGTTCACAAAGCGGATACCAGCAGCAGTGCCATTGGCCGCTTCGCTGTCGATCACGCCGCTATTGGTGATGTTTCCGACGAACAAGCCGTCTGACGTGCCATCGAGCACACCTGCATTACGGGTCCGCTCAAAACGCAGGCCATCGCCAGCCGTTGGCGCACCCGCAGAGGCATTTCCGCGCCCTTGGATCGTACCAGCATTGGTGATGTTGAAGCTGTTGCCCCCATCAGCTGCGCCGGAAAGCTCAACCGAGAAGCCTGCGCCCTCATTGCCCATGCCAGCGTCGATTACGCCGCCCTCGAGGTTGTTTAGTTCGAAGTCTTGGGCGGTGCTGTCTGCATAGACGGTGCCGTTGCGCTGATTGCCAGTGCCGATGATGGAGCCAGAGTTGTTGATGGTGAGGCCGTTGCCATCAATGTTGAGCGCGCGGCTGTCTGATGAGATCGTGCCGAGATTGTTGACGATGCCGCCTGTATGGTCGGCGTCATTGCCGAAATAGAGGCCATTTTGCGCACCGGAGATGACGCCTGTGGCTTCGTTGGTCAGCGTGCCTTGGAAACCGATGCGGTTGGCAAAGCGGATGCCAGCAACGGTGCCTCGGGTACTCTCTGAGTTGATCAGGCCGGAATTGGTGATGTCGCCTTCATAAATATATTCTGGCGCAAGACCGGGGCCGAAGAAGCGAATTCCATCGCCCGCAGTGCCGCCCATTGGCGATGCCTGGCCGCGGCCTTGAATCGTACCGGCATTGGTGATGGAGCCACCGCGAGGCGCTCCGCCACCGCCAACTTCGACAGCGATGCCAGCGCCTTCAACGCCTGCGTCGATCGAGCCGGTGGCTGAGTTGTTGATTGTGATATTGTTCGATGTGCGGTTGCCATAGACGGCGCCATTGCGCTGGCTGGCTGTGCCAAGGATGACGCCGTCATTGTTGAGCGTTGCATCCGTGCCGTCAAAGCTCACAACGCGTGACGCACCTTCAAGACGGCCCGTCGCCGCATTATTGATGGTCGCGCCGCTCGTGCCTTGATTGACTTGGATGGTCTGTGTGACGCCAGTGGTTGCGAGTGTGCCTGCATTGTCTACGGTCACATCATTGTTTGCGACCACGACGACAGGAGCGCCATCAACGGTGCTGGCCACGCCTGCGGCGGCGGAAATGGTCTCACCATCCGCAGCCGAAGTGACTGTCATATTGTCGCCGTCATTGATCACTTGCTGAGCATGCGCTGCGCCGGTGGCGAATAGAGCGAGGGTTGAAGAGGTAAGAAGCAAGCGTCCGGCATTCAGAGCCTGCTTATGAGTAATAGGGGTTTTCATTGTGCTGCCTTTTCCATTGATAGAACGGTTGGAAGGCAGGCCAGGGGGGGTCGGGGGAGCCTGCCTTCCATGGCAAGCAGATATGAGCTGTTTTTGACCCTGTATAATACAAGCTCTCAATGGGTCCGATAGGCAAAAGCTATGGCATAAAATACTGATAATGTTGGCAATTTATGCATAATCTAGAATCACCAATAGCCCGCAAATGCAGGCTGGAAAGCTATCCGTTTTGTGTGGGCGGGAGCGCGGGTTTAAGCGGCCATTGCTGGCGTCTTTCGCGTTGGCGGGTTCGCTTTGATCTGGTCGACCAAGGCCATCAAAATATGTTCGCGCGGGCACCCGATGCGTGAGACAAAACCAATCTCGCGGCTAAAGGAGGAATCGTCAATTTTGACGAAGCGCATATTCTTGTTTGCGCATTGCAGGATCGGGCGCGCCAGCATTGGGATCAGCGCTGAACCATAGCCTTCATCGACATAGTGCGACATCGTTAGAAAGTTCGTCGCGAAGGTCTGATCAGGCACATCGATCCCGATATTCTTCGCATTGCAAAGCGACATTGTGTCAGCTCGCAGACAGTGCTCTTCGGGAAGCAGGATGAGTTCCTCAACCGGCACATCGCTGGCTGAAATCGTCTCATCATTGGCGAACCCATGATCGGCGGACACCATCAGGACCAGTGGCTCGATAAAGACAGGCGAAAAGCGATAGCCCGCGCGGTCAACTGGGCCGCTCATCATGGCGATGTCGATCGTGCGGTTCTCAAGCTCTTTCCAAAGCGTATCTGTGGGCTGCTCGCGAAAGATTGTGTTGAGATCCGGCGCGAGGTCTTTGATCGTTTGCGAGACATAGGGGAGCACGAACGGCGCCAATGTCGGGAACATGCCGATGCGCAAAGGGGCTGCCATCGGGTCATGATATTCAGCGGCGGTGTCTGTGATGCGCTGAGCAGAGCGCAGCATATCGCGCGCGGTCTCAACAATACGCAGGCCGGCGTCCGTCGTCAGCACGCCCGTATTGGTGCGCGCGAACAGTTCGACGCCGAGGCGTTCTTCGAGCTTCTTGACCTGAGCTGACAGCGAAGGCTGGCTTACATGGCAAGCCTCTGCCGCACGGCCAAAATTGCGATAGCGGTCAATCGCAGCCACATATTCAAGATCGCGAAGGTTCATCTCGTGCCGTCTCCCTAATGACAGGGATACGCCGCGACTTTGACTGCGGTTACACCATGCGAGAAATTCTCTTACGCCGCCTTGGGCAAACCCAGCATTCGCAAGTGATATTCGTGACCGCCATACATCGTATCGAGCGCAACAAGGCGCTTGTGATAGTGGCTGACATTCAGCTCATCGGTCATGCCAACCCCGCCATGGGTTTGGATCGCCGCCTCCCCCACTTCGCGGCCCAGCTTGCCGATCTGGCCTTTCAGCGTTGCGATCTCGCGCGGGCCTGCCGCACCACTTTCAGCCAAGGCCGCGGTGTAGGTCATGGTAGAGAGCGCTTTGGTGTAGGCGATCTTCATATCGGCCAAGCGGTGTGCGATGGACTGAAAGCTTGCGATGGGCACACCGAATTGCTTGCGTGTGGCGGCATATTCGCCCGTGATGTTGAGCAGTGCACCCATTGCGCCAACAGCCTCTGCCGCCTGCACGATTATGGCGTTTGCGAGGATGCTATCGAGAACCTCACCAGCATCAGCCAGCAGCAAAGCATCTTCGCCAAGCTGGACCTTGTCAAAGCGGATATTGGCCGCAGCCATGCCATCAATCGTCGTGTAGCCGCGCATCTCCACGCCTGGCATTTTGGGGTCGAGTTGGAATAGCCCCAGCCCCTCACCCGTCCGAGCAACCACCACCAACCAATCGGCATCCGCGCCTGCGATCACCAATCGCTTCTCACCAGACAGGACATAGCCATTGCCCTCATACGGGCAGAGGGTCTGGATGAGGTCAGGCCGCGCGGTGCCGCGCCCTTCTTCATAGGCGAAAGCGCCCACAGCCTCTCCGCTGATGATTTTCTCGAGCCAGCCATGCGCGGTCGCATTCTCGCTCGCCGCCAAAGCCGCGCCTGCGAGCATGATGCTCGCGCTGAAGGGTTCGACGCTGAGATGTTTGCCAAAGAGTTCCGCGACCGCCACGCAATCGGTGATCGAGCCGCCCAGCCCGCCATTATCTTCCGCAAAGGGAAGCGCCAACAGGCCAAACTCCGCAAATTGCTGCCACGCCTCGCGCGACCACGGGTCTTCTCCGCGCACGACCTTCTGCCGCGTATCGAAATCGTAGCTTTTCTCCAGATATTTGGAGACGCCATCGCGGAGCATCTGCTGCTCTTCAGTGTAATTGAAATCCACGCCTCAAGTCCTCCCGACGGTGCGAGAGATCAGGTCGCGCTGCACTTCGTTGGAGCCCGCATAGATCGTGGTCGCGCGGCTGTTGAGGTAAAGCGGCATGGAGATAAGGTCGAATTCGCTGCCAAGTGGCTCAACATTCGAACCCACGCGTAGAGCCTCCAATTGGCGCGCCAGACCATCGACGCCTGAAAGCTGCATCATGAGGGTCGATGCGCGTTGCACCAGTTCTGAATTCATCGTCTTGTTCATCGAAGGAAATGCCGGATCGCGGGCAATTTCATGGCCGCTAATCGCCAGTTTCTCAAAGTGGCCGAGCGAGGCAATGTCCGCCTCCAGATCACCAACCTCTTGCTGGAACACCGGATCATCGGCGAGCATCCCGCCAAAGGGCGAAGGCGTCGCCGCCGCCGCATCGCGCGCCCGCTCTACATAGCGGTTGAGCGTCGGGCTGGCTGCATTGCCGCCACCACGCTCGTGCTTCAGCAAGTGTTTGGCGACCGTCCAGCCGTCATTCTCCGCGCCCACGCGGCCCGATTGCGGCACGCGGCAATTGTCGAAGAACACCTCGCATTGTTCGGGGAAGCCATCCAAGCCCACAATAGGCCGTACTTCCATGCCTTCATATTCCATATGGTCGAGCAGCAGGAAGGTGATGCCTTGCTGTTTCTTGCCCTCAATGCTGGTGCGCACCAGCATGAACATGCGGTTGGCGTGATGGGCGTAAGTGGTCCAGATTTTGGAGCCGTTGATAATGTAATCATCGCCGTCCGCTTCGGCCTTACAGCTAAGCGATGCGAGGTCTGATCCCGAGTTAGGCTCCGAGTATCCTTGCGCCCAGAAGTCTTCGCCTTTGAGGATGCCGGGCAGATAGCGTTCTTTCTGCTCGTCCGTGCCAAGGTCAATCAGCAGTGGCCCCACCATGCCAAGGCTTTGCGGGAGGAGCGGTGGCAGGTCAGCCTTCCGATACTCCTCAGCAAAGATGAAACGCTGCTCAACGCTCCACCCCGTACCGCCATATTCCTTTGGCCAATGGGGCGCGGCCCAGCCTTTTTCATAGAGGATCTGGTGCCATGCCATGCATTGGTCGAACGGCGCGAAGACGCTGGTGGTCTTGCGACCCGCCTCGCGAATGGCGGGCGTAGGTGCAGTGGCGAAGAACTCGGCGACTTCAGCGCGGAAGGCTTCGAGCTCTGGGGCAAAATCTATGTTCATGCGTTACGTGATCCCAAGTCTGTCTGGGAGCACAGTGCCGTTTAAAACGGACGTGCACAAGCACATGATTTTCCTACACGCAAATGGCGCATTAGGCATGAGGGCATGGCAAGAATTCACCCTCCACACACGCTTCAAAAGACGTGCGCGGAGGGTCTCAATTTTTCTCTCCTAGGACCGTGTAACATGCGGTCCATGTCTCGACTAAGTGCCTGTAATGGCGTGAGATGTAGGATTGGCGTCAGAATGGCGATCAAGCCGCTCCAGCTCCTCCAAGATCAGAGGGGTCACATCGCGGTTGGCGCTATGGCCAATGAACAGGTCCATATGGCCGTATCCGGGCACGATGCGCTGGCGATACAGCGCCTTGCCATTGTGCTCGCTCAGCCAAACGCGGGTGCGTTGGCCACTCTCTGGGTAGAAGATCTGGTTGGTAGCGCCCGACAGGAAGGTGATTGGCAAAGCCAGCCTGTGCGCCGCCTCGTCACTGGTGTAGACCGCATGGCCATCGGCATCGACGGCGAGGCCCTTATGCATGATGTCGCCCAGCTGCTTGAACGGCGAAAGCGAAATGCGGCTGAACATGGAGCCAAGCGCGACATGGGTGTCATGGCCCAGCTGGCGGTGGTCCCAGCTTGGCCCGAACGTACCGAACACGCGCCGACAGGTCGGGTTCTTGCACTCCTGACCCTCAGGCATCGGGATCTGGTAGGCAACCGCGTCAATCTCGTAATCGGCCTCAGTGCCCTGGCTCACGAAGTCCATATGGCCATCGAGCAAGCTGATCTTGCCCAGCATGTCAGCCACGCCAAGGTCAGCCTTCATGTAGTTGAGCCAATCGGTCACGGGGTGGAGCGTCAGCTGCGAGCTGATGAGCGAACGCACATGGCTCACATGGCCAGCGCCAATGCCCATAAAGAGGCTCATCGAACCCACACAATGCGCCAGAGCCTGCACGCTGTCAGCGCCGGTCACCGAGCGGACCTTGGCAATGGCAGCGGGCCAGTCATGACGCGCGATGTCGTCGATGCAGAACTCGGGAGGCTTCTGGGTGTCGTTGCCCGAGTCAGCACTCGCGCGGTAGTCGAACAGCCACACGTCATAGCCTTGAGCGACAAGGCTCTCCGTGAGGTTCTCGTCCACTGTAGGCGTCGCAAAGCTCGATGCGCGGACGGAGAAACCAGGTGCCAGCATCAGCGGCCCACGCGAACCGCCACGATAGCGGGTGAGGCCGACGTTCACGCCGTCGCCGGTGGGCAAGACATAGCGCTCAGCAGATGGCAGGTGGAGGTCGCGCGGCTTAAGCGTCTCCGCCTCTTTGGCAGGGAAGTCATTGAGCGTTGCGAGCATGCCCCCGTAGGCGCGGAACACGGTCATCGCGAAGAAGCCCGCATACTTCGCCATGAAGTAGGTCTCGATGGCGGTCTTGGCCTTCGGGATCAGGTTCACGACGTGGCCCACAAGCGTGTCTGCGTCATGGACAGTGATGGTGGTGAGCTGCCGCATGAACTCGTCAATGCCCAGCTTCAGGACACCGCGTCCGATCAGCTCTCCGCTAGCATCCTCGCCTTGGCGGAGCGTCACGAACAGCGTGGTGAGGTCAGTCCATGGATCCGACTTGGCACCGCCCGTACCGCGCTCCTCAAGCGTCTTGAAGCCGTGGAAGTGGATCGGACCGTCTGGCCCTTCAAGCACCATGTCATAGAGCATGGTCCAGCTCTCAGCCTTGTCAGGGTCAGCAACGAGCAGTTGGAACGTGCCCTCGCGAACGGGCAGCGGATCGGGCCAGACAGGGCTGACCAGCACTTCGCCTGTTATGGCAGAACGGTGGTGCGAGTCCTCGATCATGGTGTGGAGGTTATCGGTCGTGACGGTCAGCTTGAAGCTGCACAGCGACTGCTCCGATTTGCCCCAAGCAGCGCCGTTCACATAGTCATCGCGAATGCGCTCCGCATGGCCGCAAGGGCGATGGTGGCATCCGGTCGCGCTGATATGGCCAGCCATGGTCTCGGTGAAGGCCATGCCGGGGCTCATCGCTCGCGGATGGTCTTTGACAAGCTTGCGGATAGCCGCTTTGCCTTCCTCCAGTGCACCGCCTTCGAAGTGCTTAGCAGCAGCCATAACAGCATCGGAAACAGGGCCAATCGCATGGCCACCGACCCACTTGGCGATGCTGAGCTTAAGGTGCTCGTGATGCGGCACCTCTTGCGGCTCGTTTTCGGGTTCAGCCTCCTCGATTGGCTTAGGCAGCGAAGCCTCTTCGCCCATAGAGTAGTCAATGCTCCACCCTTCGCGTTGCGCCAGCTTCTCAACCGCGCGTTCAGCGACGGCGGTAATGGTCAGCAGCGGATTGACGCCAACAGCGCCCGGAATCGCAGCGCCGTCACAGACATAAAGGCCCTTGTGAACGTCGGTCCCACTGGTCCCGGCGAAGACGCGGCAAGTGTCATCAACGACGCCCTGCGATGCATCATCGCCCATACCGCAGCCGCCGATGGGGTGCACAGTGATGAGCTTCTTGCCCAATGGCTCAGACCAAAGCGGGTCGGAGAAGTACTGCGCCTCAATCGCTTCAGCAGCTTCGCGCATCAGGTCATCATCGCGGCGGAAGGTCCGCTGCTCGCCCGCCTTCGCCCATCTGATCGTCAAGCGATCCTGTTCAAGCGCAAGCTGCCCGCCGCTATCATCAACGCTCATCACCAGATAGGTCAGCGTGCGCGCCATGGGGCCTGTGTAGGCCCATTCGGCGATACTGCCGGGATCGGTCTGGACCGCTTCGCCCATGGCCTTTGCATCGAGAAGGCGCGGTTTGACCTGGTCGAAGCCGAAGCGAGTGAAGCCGTCGGCCAATGCCTCTCCGAAGAAGAAGGCGGGAGCAAGCGCACCGGCGAGGATGCCGGGAGCAACGCCCTCTTCAATGACCAAGCCTTTGGTAGGGTCTTCGTTGTCGCGCATGTCTATAACGCCGGTGATGCAGGGGCCAGGATAGGCCTCCACAGAAACCTCATTCGCGCCCACACCCATTGCGTAGAAGGGTTTGGCGGTAACGGTGTCATCGTCCTTTTGGGATTTGAAGTAGCTGTCATAGGCAAAGCCCAATGCATCGCCATTGCCGGAGAAACCGGTGCCGAGCTTATCAGAAAGAGGCAGCCCCTTCTCCCGCGATCTCAAGAGGAGTTCGGTCGAACCCAATGTGCCCGCACCCAGCACCACATGGTCAGCAGTGATTGTGCGCACCTCATTCGAAGCGCCCTCAACATTGTGCTGAACATGCACGCGCCATTGGTCGCCATCGCGCTCGACAAACAGCACTTTGGCCTGCATGAACACCTCTGCCCCATGATTGGCCGCATCGGGCAGGTAGTTCATCAGTGTGGTGTTCTTCGCACCCACATTGCAGCCCGATGTGCAATCACCGCAATTGTTGCAGGCCGGCTGAGGCACGCCGAATTTGTTGGTCTTGTCCTCAAAGTTGACGTTGATCGGCGTCTTGTAAAAGCGCTCACCCATTGCCTTGGCGGAATGCTCCAACGCTTCCAGCTTGCCGAGCGCCGGATGCGTGTCAGGATAGGCATTTGGTGCGAGCATTTCTCGGGCGCGCTCATAGTAAGTGTCGATCGCATGGGGTTCTTCGCGAAAGGCCGCGGGCCAATGCTCCAGATTGAGCAAGCGCTTGTCGATCTCGAGCGCGACATTGGCATTGATCAATGAAGTGCCGCCAAGCCCGCATCCAACCAGCGCATATTGATCGTCATTCACATGCACTTCGAACATCGCGTCAGGCGCGCCAATTCGGCCTCCCCGCACATTGAATTGCATTGCATCTTGAGCGTCAGCAATCTTGTTCGGGTATTCTCCGGGCAGCATTTCTTTGCCGCGTTCGAGTACGCAGACATCCTGACCTGCGCGCGCGAGACGCGATGCGGCAACGCCAGCACCATAGCCGGAGCCGACGACCAGCACCGTATAATGCGACTTCGCCTCTGAAAGGGGGCGCGCGATGCGTTTTTGACCGAAAGTGTTTTGGTAAGTCATTCTGCCGCCTCCCGCAGAGTTGTATTGGATCTTTCGAGCAAGTCGTGTGTGCGCTTGTCCGCCTCTTCGACGATGCGCGTGTGTACTATCTTCGAGAATTCGGCCCAGCTGGCTGACGCGCTTTCGACAGCCTTGGTGGCCTCATCAACCAAGCGGCTCACCCGGCCGCTGCCTTCGACACGAACCGGGGCAATTGTGCCATCAGTTGGGTCGTTGAAAAGGCGCAGTGAGGCGACTTCGAGATCGTCGGAAACCAACATGGCCGCACAGCCCTGCACCGGCATAAGTGTAGGCTCATCGAGCACCCATCCACCCGTGTTGAAGACGCCCACAGGCACTTCAAAACCGTCCACCATCAGCTCATCTTGAAATGGCTTGTGCGTGTGGCCGAAGATGAAGGAGAGTTCGCGCGGTGTATTGGCAAGCTCATCACGCATTTGGTTCACTAGCGGCGTTCCAAGATACCAGCAAATATCGGCGATCTCGTCTTCGCCTAACACGTGTCCGTAGCCATCGCGTTGGCGTTCTGCTGCGCGGCCTGCAGTCATATCAACGCCCGCGCGGATCAGATTATCGAGCTTGATCCCGTATTTGAGTTCCATCTGCGGGCTAATGCCAAGCTTGCTGTGGAGTCCGCCCGTGATCCGGCGCGCAATTGTCTCTGCAAAGTCGTGGCTCGCGCCTGCGCTCAGCATCACTTCGTACAAAGAGCCCGCATCGCTGCCGACTTCGCCTGCGCTGCCAAGATCGGACCAGAGAAAGTCAATCCATGGGCCGTTTTCCTGCTCCAATTGATGCATGGTCTGAGGGCGCGCGTCCTCATTAGCTAAGAACCCGCGCACATTGGAAAGCGCGCGGTACATTCCATCAAGGTAATGGCCGTGATGCATCACGACAGCGCGGTTTGTGTCAGGATTCGAGATGCCCCAGTTGGGGTAAGCGATCTTGACCGAGGCATCGCTTAGATGCGGGCGGTGAAGAAACAGAGATTCCATCAAACGGCAGCGATGCGATGGCGTACCGAAAATCCTTGTGACTGATTGGAGGTCATCAGGCAGCTTACCCTGCTCCAATGCCGACAAGAACCCATTGTCCTGCGCGATCCGCCACAAATGGTGATCATGATTTCCAGCGATATAGATGATCTCGCGGTCGAAAAGGTCAGGTCCGCTTGCCGGGAAAAATGCGTCAAGCAGTTGAAGAAAGCTCTTCGATACATCGCCAAATGGGGACAGACCAAGGTCAAGCGCATCACCTAGCAAAACTAATTGCGGCTTTTCGCCCTGCAAAGTCTCCGCCATGCCATTAGCGAAGGCGGCCAGGACTTCTGATGGGCCATCGGCGATAGCGCCGTCACGATGCACGTGGGTGAGCAGACTGTCGCGCGCGCCTAAATGCAGGTCGGATAAGACTACGTGACGAATGCTCATGATTGGCACTCCAGGCAGGCATAAAAGGCATCGCGCACAGCTTTCTCGCGCGGGTCATCCCACTTGCCAGTGCCGAGTTTATTGGTGATCCAGGCGTAGGACACGCCATCGTCGGGGTCGCAAAAAGCGAGTGATCCGCCCACTGCAAAGCTGCCAAAGGCGCCGCGGGTCCGAGCAAATTCCCACTGGCTAAACGGCTTTTCGAAGCCGTAGGAATAATACATGTCTTCGGTCAGGATCTGATCTTTCAGACCTTTTCGCGGGTAAGAATGTCCAGCTTTGAGCAGCGCCATAACTTCGGGCGTGATGCCGAGTTTCTCGCCGCCTTGAGCAAAGGCATTGTATAGCGATGCAAGACCGCGTGCTGACGCCATGCCGCCAGCTGCTCCCTGGCCAACTTTCCAGAATGCTTCGTGATCAAGCGCTTCGGGTCCCGCGAGCACAAGCGGGTTATTGAGAGTGCGGAAGGCGAGCGTGAATGGCAGGCACATCTTAAAGGTCAGCGCCCAAGGCATCGTGGTGTGATGCAGAAACAGATCAGCCATCCCAAACCCATCGATCCGGGCGATGCGGTCACGGCTGAAACTCTCAGGCAAACCTACAAACACGTCGGCGCTAAGTGGCCTCGCGATTTCCTCCGCAAAGAACTCCGGCAAGCGCCGGGCTTGAGGATCGCGGCGATGGATCAGTTCGCTGGCGATCCACCCAAGCGTGTAGGCATGATTGCCCGAGAAATCGCCCGGTGCCCAATTGGGTTCTTGTGCAGCAATAGCCGCACAAATCGCCGGTTCATCGCCAATGTTCTCAAGCGACAGCTTAAAATCGATCGCCGCAAGGCCAGCTTGCTCGGAAAGCGCCTCACCCACAGTGATCGCGCCTTTGCCATGCGCGGAAAATTCGGGCCAAATATCAGCGACCGGTTCATCGTAAGAGAACAATCCGCGTGACACCGCGACAGCCGCGGCCATGCCGGTCAAACCCTTGGTCAATGAATAGACCAATGTGATGTCGTCGCTACTCCAAGGTTTCTTTTGGGATCGCTCTTTCCATCCGCCATGAAGGTCAACGACGACCTTACCCTGGTGCATGATGGTGCATGCTGCGCCTAAAGCAGCGCCTGATGCGATCGAGCCTTTGAAAGCATCTGCAACCGGTTCAAACCCCGTGGCGACATAGCCGCGTGAGCACCCGTTTAACCCTATGTCCAAATCGTCAGATTGAAAGTGTGACCGACCCCATTGCTGCATTTTTGCGCCCCCGAATTGCGCGCAGGCAAGTGACCTCACGCGAAGGGGTAAACAGCTACAAAAGAATGGTTAATTCCGGGTTAGGTAGTTGGCGATTGGTGAGTTTAGGGCGACCCGAAAACCGAGAGCATTGGACCTCTTCTATTGAAAACGGCCCGGATTGACTTTAGCAAAGCGAGTAATTTGTGACGGTATTCGGGGCGAAGCTTAATGGGTTTGGGTTTTGATGGTCGCTTCGCCGACCTGACGGGGGATTTTCGCTACACTTTCACGGTCGACGGCCTGGCCCGACATGCCAGCGTTACCACCGACGCGCGATACATGAATTCCGTTAGCAACGCGGAAATGGCAACACTCGTTTCGCAAGTCTCGTTTGCAAATATTCTTGGCGGTACCCTACCGGAAATGACGACAGGCACTTCGGGTGATGACTTCTTCCCGGGCACCAGCGGCGATGATGTGATTAATGCTGGCGATGGCAATGACACTATCAATGATGGCGGTGGCGGCAATGATGTCTTGAACGGCGAAGGCGGTGATGATTTCATCCGCATTCAGCGTTTCAGCGGCAGCGACAATAACATTACGGTTAGTGGCGGTGAGGGCAACGACACTGTCAGCATTGATGCGAGCACAGATGGATTGTTCGTCATTGATCTTGGGGCAGGCAACGATAATTTGTTCGTCACCCGCAATGGCACTTACGCCAGCGAAATCACACTTGGCTCTGGCATCGACACGGTGACCCATACGGGCACGAACAGCATCACCATCACCGACTTTGAAACTGGTGACGGGGGTGATGTCTTTGAACTCAGCTACAGCCAATCAAGCGTAGACAATGATGGCGACCCATTCGGGTCGGGTGAGCTTTTGCTTTTCCAGGATGGCAGCGATGTCCTTCTCCAGCGGGTCTCGCCTTTCACTGATGGCACGATCACTACGCTTGCCGTTTTCCAGAATACCAATTTGGATGATTTCAACAGCTACAATTTTGGCGGCATTGTTGACCCTGCCGCTGGCCGAGCGGGCGACACGTTTGATGGAACGTCGGGCGCTGACACTTATGATGGAACGGTTGGGCAGGACACGATCAACGGTCTGGGTGGCAATGACACACTGAATGGCGGTGACGGCGTAGACACGATTGATGGTGGCGCTGATAACGACACCATAACCGGCGGTTTTGGCGATGACACTCTGCGCGGCGGCGAGGGTGATGACACCATCACCGATGCGTTCGGTGCCAACACAATTCATGGCGATGGTGGCAATGATACCATCAACATCACAGGGTATTTCGGAAGCTCGTTCACGCTTGATCCGCACCGGATTTTTGGCGGCTCAGGCAATGACATTGTCACTTTTGGTCAATCATCAACCGAAGGGATCTTGCTCGATCTGGGTGAGGATGATGACCAGATCATCTTCTTCACCCAGCCTCGATTTAATGAGCTGACACTTGGTCTTGGTTCGGATGTCATCGACCTTGAAAATATCGCCTTCAATACGTTTGACACAAGACGCCCGCTGGTCATCAACGATTTCGAAACGGGCGATGGCGGCGATAGGTTTGAATGGAATACGTGGGTGCGTCAGCAAACGGATGCTGGCGATGACCCCGATTTCAATCCGTTTTCCTTCAATGAAATCAGCCTGGTTCAAGTGGGCGATGATGTGCACATGGAATGGACATTCCGCACGCTGAACGGTGCAAATGATCTGGTCATTTTCCAGAACGCGCAGGTCTCTGATTTCACCGCTTTCAACTTTGGCGGATTTGACCCGCAAGCACCAGCTGCGCCTGGAGATGATTTTACCGGGACCAGCGGTGATGACAATTACGAGGGCACAAATCTCGACGACGTGGCGCGCGGGCTTGGCGGGAGAGACAGTCTGTCAGGCCGTGCTGGCAATGACATTCTCGACGGCGGCGAAGGCGATGACAGTCTGAATGGGGGGCTAGGTGACGACACCCTCATAGGAGGAGACGGCAGCGACACGCTCAATGGTGGCAGCGGGGCCGATACGATTGATGGCGGTGAAGGAGATGATTTCATCGACGCAGGCATCGGTGACGGTGCGATCGATGTGATCGATGCAGGAGCAGGCGATGACACGATCACCTTCTCCGGCTCGAATGACACCTATATTGGCGGCGACGGTTTCGACACGCTTGATATCTTTGGATCGTCAGGCGGATTGCGCGAAGCGATTAATATCGACCTGACTAACTTTATCGCAGATGGCACTTTCCGGCTTGGCGGCCAGCTCATTACTGACATCGAAAACCTAATGTATTTTGGTGATGCGAGTAACTTTGACGACTCGATTATCTATGGGGCGGCGTACACCAATAGTCTCTTTATCGATGGTCAAAGCGGCAATGATACGCTGACCGGCGGCAACGGTGATGACACGATCAGAGGCGGCGATGGTAATGACACTATCAGGGCCTTGGATGGTGTCGATCAGATCGAAGACTTGTCTGGCAACAACACTATCGACGCTGGCGCAGGCGATGATTTCATCACCACTGGAATAGGTGATGACGACATCACTGCTGGCGATGGCAACGACACTATTGACCCCGGATCAGGCGCAGACCGTGTTGATGCAGGTGCCGGAGACGATGTTGTAAGCGTCTTCAATCTTGGAACGGGCGCTGACCTTGATGGCGGCGCAGGTTTCGATATTTTGCGAATTGGGGGCGGAGGCTTCCAGATTGAATTTGACTATGCGGCAGCGACCGCGGGCGGCGCTGCACCTTTCCGCAATTTCGAAGAGCTCCAGTTCATTTTCAGCGGCTTTGACGACCGCGTAATACTAGACGACACATTCACTCAAGCAGTCGACTTCAACGGTGATCGGGGCAATGACACGATCACAGGTGGCTCTGGTAACGACACTATTTACGGAAGCGACGGCGCCGATGTGATCAGAGGCGGTGCAGGCGATGACGAGCTCGCTGGCGGCCGTATCAACGGTGATGGCACTGATTTTGATCAGGTCTTTGGCGGCCTTGGTAACGACCAATTGCGCGGCAACGGACTGCTTGATGGAGGGGAAGGGAACGATTCCCTGTCTGGCTCAGGCGAACTGATCGGCGGTGCTGGCAATGACAACATCGTAAGCTTTGGCGATGGCGATGTCGTTCGTGGCGGTGCAGGTGATGATGCTATCGCATTGCGGGGGGCAAATGCGACTGTGCTGCTTGAGGCTGGTCTTAACAGGGATCGTATAGACGGCGGTGCCACCGTAGAAACCATTCTTGCGACGGCAGACGGAACACGCCTGCAATGGACTGATGTATCGATCCGCGACGCTGCCGATGGTGAGGCAATTATTGATGATATTGATTTCATCTCCGATGGCGGTTTTGACGATTTCCGCATCGTGGGCACTGATCTCAATGACACGATTAATCTCTCAGGCTTCAGCGAGTCGACCACCATTATCGGAAGCGCTCCGATCTATGGACTTGGCGGCAATGATGAGATCACCGGCTCGCTCTCTGACGACATAATCTTCGGCGGCGAGGGTGATGATATCCTTCGTGGCAGTCCGGGGTCAGACACGTTCCATGGCGGCCTTGGCGATGACATTTACATTGTACAGGTCGGCAGCGGTCACACATTCATCGAGAATGCGGGCGAAGGCAATGATGTGGTCCGTTCAACGATCGACGTTGAAATTGGCGATCATATTGAAACGCTCGAACTGCTCGACACTGCGCGTGTGGGTATCGGTGGCAATACGGACAATGTCATAACCGGTAATTCCAGCGACAATGAGCTGTCTGGTCGCGGTGGCGATGACCGCATCGATGGCGGGACCGGTGATGACACTCTCGACGGTGGCCTGGGCGATGACATTATTATTGGTGGCTTTGGCAACGATCATTTGATCGACTTCAATGGCTTCAACTCGCTTGATGGCGGTGATGGCAATGACCTGATCGAAGGCGATGGCGTGCTCAATGGCGGAGCAGGCGACGATACTCTTCGCGGAGGTGGCAATCGCGATGTCCTCATCGGCGGCCTTGGCGCGGACACTCTCGACGGCGGAGGCGGTGATGATGTGGTCGACTATTCTCTGGGCGCCGCTGTGGTTGTCGATCTTCGCAATTCTGGTCCACAAAACACACAAGGCGCGGGCGTCGATACACTAATCAATATCGAAGATGTGATCGGCAGCGGGGAGGCAGACCGGATCTTCGGCAATGACACCGCGAATGTTCTGACCGGCGGTCCTGGCGATGACGAGTTAGACGGCGGCGCAAATGTCGATATTGCGGTCTTCTCCGGTGATCTGTCGGAGTACACGATTGTGCAATTTACGGATCGATCGTTTGGGGTGGCGGGGCCAGATGGCGAAGACCGTCTGCTGGGGATTGAGTTTGCGCAGTTTGATGACCAATTGCTGCGCTTGCTTCCGGGCCAAGGTGTTTCGGTCAATTTCGAAACGGCCGACACCAATGTCTATCAAAGTGCCATGAACGCGATCCGCGATTTTGACGGCAATGATTTGGGCGGTGATGGGGCTTGGTTGCGGATTGGCTCGGCGGATGTGAACGGGGATGGTGATGTTGATCAGATCCTTGTGAACGATGCGATTGGGCGGTTTGCGACTGTTGGCACGGCGCCTGATGGCCTCGTTTACTTTGAAGATCACGGCTGGGCTGGTGAGACGCGTGTGGCGGGTATCTATGTCGATCCACTGGTGCTCTCAGGCGATGTGGTGGCAGGCTCTGATCAGGACAGCCAGCGCCGCTTCCAAAACGATCTTGAGATTGAAAACATCAACCGCGTTCTCGGCTCAGACGACTATAACAGCGACGGCATCTGGGAGGTGTATTTCGCGCTGACCGATGGCACCGCTTACTTGCGCGCGCTGATGCATGAAGATGGCAATATCCGCTATGCCAACTACCAGTCAGAGGCGGAGGTTCGCCAGTATCTGACCGAAAACGGCTATGATGAGACAACCTTTGGCGACTGGTTCCCAAGCGGTGCGCAAAGCGCCAATGCAAGCGCACAGGATACAGGCGACATCATCACCGAAACCTGGGTCTCAATCGAGGAACCTGTCGACAAGCCAGCACCAGCCCCGCCATCGCCAACCGCGCTTGTGGCCGCCCCCGAAGGGGCCATGCACCAAGAAGCGAATGCAGAAGCCCTCCACGGCCTGCCATGGCAACATTTCGACACAGGACTGGACGTGTTCGTCGTCTAGGCAGGGTTACCAGTCTAGATTAGACTGTGAATTTGCATGGCCACGCCTTGCAATTCTATATGACAACGTTATCAACACACTCGAGATAGGAGGGGTTGATGAGAAAGAACTGGGCGATCTTGTGCGCCAATTCATTGGCTGTTGCTGCCTGCAATTCGGAGAGCATTGGCGCGCCTGAGCTGAGTGAGATCGTCGAAGTCCCTGAGCCGAGCGAAAATGCTCTTTCGACCAAGGTTCTCACACGCGAAACAGCACAGGTTTCAGGCGAAGAATGGGGAGAATTCGCTGAATACTTCGCGGGGGAAACCGCAGGCGTCAGCGATCTTCTCTCTGGTACAGCGACAATCAATCCCGGTCTCGAAATTCACCCGCCCCATCGTCACGCCGAAGAGGAGTTTCTGATGGTTATCGAAGGGGAGGGCGAGTGGACTGTCGGCGAAGAAGTCTTCCCCGCAACTAAAGGCGATATGATCTACGCGGCCGCTTGGGATTTGCACGGGATCAAGAACACAGGCGACGTGCCGTTGACCTTCGTGTTCTGGAAATGGAATTCCAAGGGTCTACCCGTTCCTGTCGATCCTGAACTATAGGCGCGCCCGCGCCGTTTTTGCATGACAGAGATTGCCGATTTTGCTGCCGCATGGCGCCCGCTGCTAGCCACACTCCTGGGCGTTGGCGGATTGCTGTTCCTCATCCTTGCACGCCGGGTGAACGCATTTGCCGCGCTGCTGGTTGCGGCTTTGGCCACCGGGCTTGCTGCAGGCCTCGCGCCGACGGCGGTCCTGACTTCGGTGCAGAATGGCTTTGCAGGCGTTTTGGGCTTTATCGCCGTGATCGTGGGGCTGGGCGCTTTGTTGGGCACCTATCTTGAGGCAAGCGGCGGCGCACAGGCGCTCGCACGCTCGATCATCGGCAACAGAGATGCGGGCCCTGCGTCCATTGCGATGGGTTTTGTCGGTCTTGTGATCGCGATCCCTGTGTTTTTCGATGTGGGATTGATCCTGCTGTTCCCGCTGGTTCAGGCGCTAGCGGTCAAGGCGCGAAGGCCCGCTCTTTTCTTTGGTTTACCCCTTTTGGCAGGCCTTGCGACCGCGCACGCTTTCATCCCTCCAACGCCCGGCCCAGTTGCTGTCGCGGAGATTTTGGGCGCGGATATCGGCCTTGTCATAATTTGCGGTCTTGTCGCCGGCATCCCTGCCATGCTGATCGCTGGGCCTGTCTATGCGCGGATGGCGCAGGCGCGCGGGTGGTTGCCCGAGGGTGCGTTGACCAGCGCCAGTGAAGAGGCTCCTTCAACCGACCCTTCCTTAGCCGCACGCGCTCTGATCGCGATCCTTATACCGATTGCTCTGATCGTGATTGCTGCAACGGCAAGTCTTGTTGGTATCGAAAGCGAGGCCTTAGCCTTTATCGGTCATCCATTCACGGCTCTGCTGATCGGCTGCGGATTGGCGGCATGGGTGCTGCGGCCAACCGACGATGCGGGAAAGGCGCGGCTTGAAGATGGCTTACGCCGCGCGCTGGAGCCGACCGCGGTCATCCTGCTTGTTACCGGGGCGGGCGGCGCGTTTAAGCAGGTTCTGGTTGATACAGGCGCTGGCGAGATGATGGCGCAAGGGTTCTTAGCCTATGGTTTCGGTCCGATTTTTGCAGGATTTCTTCTCGCCGGATTGGTCCGCGTTGCCCAAGGGTCTGCCACTGTCGCAATGCTGACAGCAGCGGGCCTTTGTTCGCCTTTAGCGGCTGAGGCGGGCCTTGCGCCTTGGGACCTTGCGCGCATGGTAATCGCGATTGCAGCAGGGGCGAGCATTGTCAGCCACGTCAACGATTCCGGTTTCTGGCTGGTCTCGCGCTATTTCGGGATTACCGTTGGAGAGACTTTGAAAAGCTGGACTGTGGCCTCAACCTTGGTGGGCATTGTCGGCTTTGCGATGGCGCTTATGCTAGGCCTGTTCGTCTAGCCTTGCGCAGATATTGTCGATAATCGCGTCAATGTTGTCACAAGCATTGATCACAATTGCATCTTCGGGTGCGCGCAGGGCATCCAACTGACTGTCTAGCAACGACACAGGCATAAAGTGCCCGGTTCGCTCTTCCATGCGTTTTGCCAAGATTTCTCTCGGGGCGTCGAGCAGCACAAAGATAGGATGGCGGTTCACCTGATTGCGCAAACGTCGTTGCACGTAATGTGTAAGAGCCGAGCAAGCGAGAACGACCTGTTCGGCGGTTTCTTGCTCTATCTGTTCAATCAGAGCATCGACCCACACGGCTCGATCCGTGTCGTCTAGCGGAATACCAGAGGCCATTTTCTCGCGGCTTAACCGGGGGTGATAGTCGTCTCCTTCGAGCATCGGAACCGACAGGGTCTTGGCCAATGCCGAGCCGACATACGACTTGCCGGAGCCGCTAGGCCCCATCACCACAATCAGGCTGCGCATCGCATCATTCAGTTCCCGCAACTTCGCGTCGCATCGATGTCTGGCGCAAGGCGGATGTCCGAAATACCTATGGATGCAGGAGTGTTGGAAGCCATCAGCATCCCGGTGCTTACCGCGCTCAAATTGGCACCTTGATCGGCAAAGCAGGCTAGGCTGAGGCGCACTTCATGCCACTCGCTGTCGCTCACATTGACAGTAAGACCCCCGCCACAATCGGCGAGAGTTTCGCACCCAAGAGCGACCCGCAGTTGAGCAGGAACTTCGCCCAAATTGCGCACGAAGAAGGCCAGTTCCATCGCGCCATTGCTTTGGCGCGTGAAGTCGACAGGGGCGTGACTGGCGATCCGAACCAATGGGCCAGCCTCGCGCCAGTCAATGCGCAGCGAGTCTTCTTGTGCCACCCTGTCGAGCCCTGCAAAGACGAGGGCGCCACCGTCCCAACTGCTTGAATTAAGACGAGTTTGCGTGCCGTTTACAAGGCCATAGAGCGACCACGGATTGGGCGCTTGGCCGCCTGCAAACAGCACATCGCCCGAAGAGTTTGCGTTGGGGTCAATGCCAGAAACTTCAGACAATTGAGCGACCTGCGTAGGCGATGTGTAAGAAAGTCCATATCCAAACGGGAACAGCGGATTGTAATCCTCGTCGCCCACATTGACCGTGGTTTGGTCCGCTGCGCGCGGCCACGAGAAGGAGAGTCGTCCGGTAAAGTCGAAGCTTGGATCGCGCTGGAACAGCAGATCGCTCACCCCGCCGCCTTCGCTGCCGGGAAGCCATGCTGCTACAAACGCATCAGATGCGTTGATCTCAGGGTTCACCCACATCGGGCGGCCTGACAGGAACACAGACACCACCGGCATTCCGCGCTCGCGATATTGGGTAAGCAGGCTGGTATCGAAATCCCCATCGGACCAGTCCAAGTGTGGGCGATCCCCTTGAAACTCGGCGTATGCTTCCTCACCATAGACGGCGATCACGACGTCCGCCTGATGGTCGCCAGTGCCTGCTTCGTCAAAGATGACGGTGCCGCCTGCGACTTCGACTGCCTCTTGAATTCCGCCCAGAATGGACTGCGCGCCGGGAAATTCTTCATTGGAATGACTGCCGCCTTGCCATGATAGCGTCCACCCGCCTGATGCTTTTGCGATGCTATTGGCGCCATCGCCGACGACCAGCACGGTTTGTCCGGCAGAAAGCGGCAAGGTCTGATTGTTGTTCTTCAGCAGCACTAAAGATTTGCGAACCGCCTCACGTGCAATTGCACGGCTCGCGGTTTCTGTTAGCAGACTGACATTGCCTGCATCAGGACGTGTGCTGGGTGCACCACGCTCGAACAAATTGTAGTGCAGCTTCACCCGCAAAATCCGGCGCACCGCATCGTCCAAACGCTCCATAGGAATTCGGCCGGAACGGGTATGCGCCAGCTGGCTTTCATACAGGCCACGCCAGCTGTCAGGGGCCATAAACATGTCGATTCCGGCGTTGAACGCCTCTGGGCAATCGGTGTTGGAGCAGCCCGGAATTTGGCCATGCGCGTTCCAATCGCTCACGACAAAGCCGTTAAAGCCCATGCGTTCTTTCAACACATCGGTGATCAGCGCGCGGTTCCCGGTCATCTTGATGTTCTGCCAGCTTGAGAAGGAGACCATCACGGTCTGCACTTGCGCATCCAATGCGGGCAGATAGCCGGGGGTGTGAATGTCGCGCAGTTCCTCTTCGCTGATGCTGGCATCGCCTTGGTCGCGCCCGCCATCGGTCGCGCCGTCACCGACATAGTGTTTTGCCGCGGAGATAACGCGGCCCGGTGCCATGAAATCCACTTCGCCATAAGTACCCTGAAGCCCTTCGACGATGCGGTCGGAATAGGCTGCGACGACGCTGGGTTCTTCGGAGAAGCCTTCATATCCACGGCCCCAACGGTCATCGCGTGGTACGGCGAGAGTGGGGGCAAACGTCCAATCATGGCCTGATACCACCAGTTCACGCGCGGTGACTTGCATGATGCGTTCGATGAGGTCGGGATCGCGCGCCGCGCCAAGGCCAACATTGTGCGGAAAGACGGTTGCGCCAAGCAGGTTGGTGTGCCCGTGCACCGCGTCAATGCCCCAAATGATCGGGATGGCAATGTCGACGCCTTCTGGATCATTGGACGCCTCCCAATAGGCGTCTGCGGTTTCCAACCATGTCGCCGCGTCCGCATAGGGCAGCGGGCCGGGCGCGGAGTTGCCACCGCTCAGCACAGAACCGAGCCGATAGCGCTTCACTTCCTCGGGCGTGACAGAGGCGGAGTCCGCTTGGATAGTCTGGCCGACCTTCTGCTCCAAAGTCATCCGGGCCATAATCGCATCAATGCGCGCCTCAATAGCGGGATTGAGCGCCGCAGCTTCTAGGCTGGGCCAGATTTCTGGATTGATCGCTGCTGCGGTTTGAGACTGCGGAGCGGCAACGGTATCAGCGGGAGCTGGTGTGGAAACAGCCAAGCCTTCGCTTGCACTATATCCTGCTGAACACCCTGCCAGGCCCGCGGCCAATGCAAGGCCGCTCAAACGCCGATAGCTGCGTGCGATCATTCTTTAGTCCTCTCATTTCGGGCGCTTGCCAGCGCACTCGAATCCTCATTTGTCCTGTAAAGCAGCGTTTTTTGACAAGGTTGTCAATATTGGAATAACAGGGCGTTGAGGGAGGCGAGTCGAATTGGCGTATTCGCGCAGACATATATTGGCAGGGTCACTTGCGGCGATGGCAGCGGGCTGTTCTCCTATGCGCGTTGCAAATGGTGGAGCGATCGACGCTTCAAATGCGGGTGTCACCTTCGAACCGTTTGATGATGCCTTTTCAGCGATTGTAGATACCCAATCATCGCCGCGGCTGCTGGGTACGGGCCATTGGTGGGCCGAAGGGCCAGCTTGGGACCGGGCGCGGCAGAAGCTCTACTTTACCGATGTGCCTCGCAATCGGGCCTATTCCTGGTCGCATAGCGAGGGTCAGGGTGTCTTCCTCGATCCCTCAGGTGTCCACTCATCGCAGGCTGAGGGAATGCGCGAGCCGGGTGCCAATGGCTTGCTGCTGGGCCACTCAGGCGAGCTGCTCGTGTGCAACCACGGCAAACGGGCGGTGGAAGCTCGAGATTTTACGAGCGGCGAGCGCAGGGTTCTTGCCTCAGAATTTCTGGGCAAACGCTTCAACAGCCCTAATGATTTGATCGAAGCCGCTGATGGCTCGATCTACTTTACGGATCCACCCTATGGCCTTGAGGGACTGAATGCGTCTCCCATGAAGGAGATGGCGTTCAACGGAGTGTACCGCCTTGACCCACAAGGGGGGCTAAACCTGCTTGTGGACGATATGACCTTTCCCAACGGTGTGGCCCTGTCGCCAGACCAGAGCTGGCTCTATGTCAGCCAATCAGACCCCGACGCGCCATTGATCCGGCGTTACGCTCTTCGCGATGGAGAGATATCGGCGGGCGAGGGAGAGGCGATCTGGTTCGACGCAAAACCATTCATGCACGAAGTTGGCGGACTGCCCGACGGGATGGCTATTTCGCAAACAGGGCATGTGCTTCTCGCAGGCCCCGGCGGAGTCTTGGTGATCGATTCAGCAGGACGTTGTCTCGGGCGCATTGCAACTGGGCGGGCAACCGCCAATTGCACCTTTGGCGAGGATGGGCGCACCTTGTTCATCACCGCAGCAGACCGCCTGGTAGCAGTTCGCATGAGGCTGAGCGGGGTGGGGCAATTCTAACTTGGCCAGCGGTACGATCCCCTACAAACGGGCAGGTAAGCCTCTGATGGCGGGTGAGAAACTCAAACGGCTTGCTGGCTATGGCGTGGGCGATTTTGGCCTCAATATCTATTGGCACAGTCTCTCACTAATTCTGGTTTTCTGGTACGCGGAAGTTGTCGGGCTCGACCCGAAACTCGCAGGCTGGATCTATGCTCTGGGCCTCCTGTGGGACGCGATCTCGGACCCCTTGGTTGCCAGCTTTGCCGCCGCGAACAGAAGCAAAAACGGAGTTTATCGGCCTTTTATCCTATTCGGCAGTTTTGGCCTTGGCGCTTCGTTCTGTCTGCTATTCTGGTCGCCCCCACTTGAGGGATGGTTGCTGTTTGCAGCTCTGCTTGCCTCAGCGATAATCTTCCGCACATCCTACACTGTCGTCGCGGTCCCTTACTCGGCGCTCTCTGCAAGGCTGACCTTTAGCTCGGTCGAGCGTGCGGAGCTGTCGGGTGTTCGGATGTTCTTCGCGTTTTGCGGGATGCTGTGCGTCACATCGTTCTTCTTTCCGCTAAGCCGAGCGCTGGAAGCTCAAGGGGGGGTAACCGGGCAGGGGTCATTCTTCGCTGCAATACTTGGGGCGATCGCTGCAACTATGGCGCTGGTTGCGTGTTTCTTTCTGACCCGTGAGAAGCCGCCTCTGGGCGGAGAAGATCTGCCCACCGGTTGGAGCCTGCGATCCTTCCTCGATGCCTTTGCCAAGAACGATGCTTTACGGTTGTTGCTGCTGGTTTTGCTTTTGAACTCCGCTGCAGGCGCAAGCATCAGCATACCGATGGCGTTCTATATTGAAGCCAATGCGAGCGATTTTGCGAACAAGGAAGTGATCCTTTCAGCCTATGCCTTTGCAACCCTTGCTGGAACGCCCGTTTGGACACTGATCGCGCGATCATTGGGCAAGAAAAAGTGCTGGTATTTGGGCACTGGCGTTGCTGCGATTGCAGGCGTTTGGCTATTCGCAACTGGGCCGTTCCTTGTGAACGGCGTGCCTGTTCAATTGATCCTGTACGGATTTTCAGGGTCAGCCTTTGCAATCATCATCTGGGCTTTGATCCCTGACACGGTTGAATACGGCCAATACAATTATGGAAAGCGCGATGAAGGCGCCGTTTTTGGAGCCAGCCTTTTCGTGCAAAAGGCATCCGGCGCTCTCACGGGCCTTGCCGTAGGATACCTGCTTTCCGGTATTGGATATGAACCGGAACTTGAGGTTCAAACGACACAAACGGCTACATCGCTAGGGCAATACATTGCGATTGCACCCGTGCTCTTTTTAGTCGCCGCTTCAATTACCCTCCTCGTTATGCCACTGAGCCGCGACATGCATGCTCGAATAGTAGACGAGTTATCGCAGTGATGGGGGTACGAATGGCAAAAGCGAAATCCGAAAACTCGGCCAAGATGAAGGATGTGGCCGATCTTGCGGGCGTTTCGATCAAAACTGTATCGCGCGTGCTCAATAACGAACCGCATGTGCAGGAAAAGCTGCGGCGCAAAGTGCGTGAGGCGGCAGAGGCGCTGGACTATGTGCCAAGTCAATCCGCGCGTTCACTGCGGGGAAGCCGGTCCTATGACATCAATCTGGTCTGTCACCACGCGGGCAGCGTCTACGTAAATTCGATCCAATTTGGCGCGGTGATTGCGTGTCAGGAATTGGGTTATCAAATGTCGATCAGCTTGGTCGAAAATCTCGATGAGATGAGTATGGCTGATATTCGCGCTGCGTTCGAAACGGTGATGCGTCGCCGTCGTCCAGATGGTGTGGTGTTGCTTGCTCCCTATGCCAATGATGAGAAGATTGGTTTCGTCTTGCAGGAAATGAATATTCCTGTGGTGCGGGTAGGGCCGGTTGATCTTCAGAAACAGGGCCTTCTGGTTGAGATTGACGACTATCAGGCGTCGATTGAAGTGGTTCGCCACCTGACCGATCTTGGCCATAAACGGATCGGGTTTATCCGCGGGAGCGAGAACCAACGTTCATCGCATGTGCGCTATTCAGGCTTTTGCGTGGCGATGGAAGCGGCCGGTTTGGCGGTTGATCCTGACCTAGTGCGACCCGGTGCGTTTGACTTTCAATCAGGCTATGATGCGGGGCAGTTCTTCCTTGACCAGAGCGAACCGCCGACGGCCGTTTTCTCATCCAATGATGATATGGCAGCGGGCCTTGTCGCTGCTTACACAGAGCGCGGTCTGAAGATTCCGCAGGACCTTTCAGTCGTCGGTTTCGACGATGCCAGCATCGCCACCTGTATGCGGCCGTTCCTGACTACTGTGCGCCAACCACTAAGCGACCTTGGCGCAACTGCCGTGCGCGAGCTTGTGTCGACATTGAGCGAAACGGCGAAGACGCCTGCGCGCCGCATTGTCCTCGATCACGAATTCATCCTGCGCGACACGACGTCGCCACCGCCAAACAAATAGCACGATACGAAGAGAGGGATCACATGGGTAGAAAGACAATTTTGGCAGCCACCGCAGCAGCATTGGCGCTAACCGGATCCCTCTCTGTCGCAGCTGACGATCATTCACCTCAGGTCGCCGCTGATTTCCAGATGAAACGCTGCGTCAATATGGGCAATGCGCTCGAAGCGCCCAATGGAGCGCCGTGGGGGCGGCTGTACGCTAAAGAAGACTATGAGCGCATCGCTGCCGCCGGTTTTGACACTGTGCGCATCCCTGTTCGGTGGAGCGATTACACTGGGCCTGCTCCGACCTATCGCATCCATCCAGACTTTGCAGAAGTGGTCGACAACAATATTCGTTGGGCCTTGCGGGCGGATTTGAATGTTGTCCTAAACATCCATCACTTTGAAGAGATTATGGAAAACCCGGGCGCCCAGCGTGCGCGATATCAAGCGATGTGGGACCAGATCTCACTGCGATATTCGCAACTTCCCGACAATGTCTGGTTTGAAGTTTTGAACGAACCGCACACCAATTTGAAAGGTGCAGAAATGCGCCAATTTCAGGCATTGGCGTTGCAGATCATCCGCGGAGACAACCCAGAACGGATTGTGATTTTGGGCGGAGAGGAGTGGTCTGGAATACGCTCGCTCGGCACCAATCTATCCACCGACGATCCCAATGTGGTCTACACTTTCCATTACTACGACCCGTTCAATTTCACCCATCAAGAAGCGGAATGGCTGGGCGAAAACATGCCCAAGGGTAAACGTGGTTGGGGCTCCAGTGAAGATCAGGCGGAATTGGCGAATGCAGTGGAGATCGCCACAGCATTTCGAGAAGCGGTCCAGCGCCCTGTATTCTTAGGCGAATTCGGCGTGAATTCGCCTGTCGATAATGATGAACGCGTGGAATGGGCAGGCGCTGTCAAGACCGCGATGGAAGGCGCTGATATTCCATGGTGCCTCTGGGCCTATGGCAACACATTCGCGCTGCACACCGATGAAAGTGGCTGGGACGAGGACATGCTGCGCGCGCTTACACAAGAGTGAGCGGAGCCCGTGCGTCCCGCTATCTGAGCGGCATTCAATTCGTCAGATGGCTGAACCCGCGCCGAACCGATTCCAGCGAGTCTTCGGGGTTGTCATGCTCTACATAAAAGCGCTCGATCCCGGCTGCTTCAGCAAGGGGTAACAACGTCTTATAGTCGATGACACCATCGCCAACCGAAACCATCTCGCCCTCTTGCGACCGGTCCTTGATGTGGCAGGACGAAAAGCGGCCCGGTGCGCTTTCAAAGATGTCGAGCGGGTCTTTGCCCGCCTCTGCCACCCAGAAGAAATCGAGCTCCATTGTGACCAGTTCAGGGTTCGTTTCTGAGAGCAGGATATCGTATCCGGAGGTTCCGTCTTCCTCGATAAATTCGAACTCGTGGTTGTGATAACCGATCATCATGCCCGCCGCTTTGGTCTCTTCGCCGCGGCGGTTGAGCAGCTGCGCAAGCTCGCGATACTTATCGAGCGTACGCTCTTCCTCTGGAATCCAACCGAGATAAAGGCGATCCTGACCAAGCGCCGCAGCATCTTCCAGAGTTGATGCAAAGACAGCATCGTCGCGTAGCCAAGGCAAACGCACATGGCCTGAACGGCTAACTAGATTGTTGTCGTCCATGATCGAACGGATGTCAGCGGCAGAATATTCGAACAGCCCGGCGGTTTCGCAATCCCGAACACCAATCTTCGCAAGAGCTTCTAGTGTGCCTTGTGCATCAGCTTCAAACAGGTCGCGCACGGTGTAAAGCTGGACGCCTAGGACGCCAATATACTCATCCTCGCAAGCAGTAATGCCTTCTTCTTCGCCTGTTACATTCGAACATGCCGACATGGCGCCAAGAGACGCGATAGAGGCTCCCGCAAGAAAAGTCCGGCGATTGGCATTGGTCATGATCATGCGAGGCTTCCTTCCTTCATGCGCTGCGCTGCATAATCAACAGCGCGCGCGGTCAATGCCATGAATGTGAGTGATGGGTTCTGGCAGGCGACAGAGGCAAATGCGGAGCCATCGGTCGCGAAGACATTGGGGACGTCATGGCACTGATTGTACGCATTTAGCACTGACTCGCTCGGGTCGTTGCCCATTCGCGCGCCGCCCATTTCGTGGATGCAATGACCTGGGATGGCCTCGCCCTCAAACGGTTCAATATCGACCGCGCCTGCGGCCTCCAGCATTGCAACCGCGTCGCGCTGCATTGCGGGGCGCATTTTCACTTCATTCTCGCCCCAACGCACATCCATATGAACCTGCGGAAGGCCGAGCGGATCAGTTTTTGTGGGATGTAAGACTACGCGGTTTTTGGCGTCAGGCAGTTGCTCGCCGAACCCTTGAAGTCGCAAATACCAGTCTCCGGGCTGGCGCAGCTCTTCTTTTAGGCCAGCACCAAACTTGTTGTCGCCCAATGCCCTTGTCCAAGAGGAGCGATGGCTTGAGCCCTGATAGCCGTAGCCGCGCAGAAACTCGCCATCCGTTTGGTTGTCGAGATTGGTGTAACGCGCGACATAGATGCCGTTGGGGCGTCTGCCTGCGAAGTAGTCTTCTTCGAAGCCCGGCATCCTGCCCATCGCACCGATCCGCGTGTGGTGGTCCATGATGTATTGGCCAAGCACACCGCTGGAATTGGCAAAGCCGCTCTGGAACGTTTCAGAGGTCGAATTGAGCATAACCTGCAAAGTGCCGATGGTGGATGCGCATAGGAACACGACCTTTGCGGTGATGTCCTCGCGCTCTTTTGTTTTGCGATTGACGACCCGCACCCCGGTCGCAAGGTTGGTTTCAGGATCATAGAGGATCCGTTCGACCATGCTGTCTGGCTTTAGTGTCATATTGCCGGTGCGCTCAGCGGCAGGCAGTGCGCCAGCAACGCTCGAATAGTATGCACCAAAAGAGCAGCCGCGTTCGCATTGATTGCGGAATTGGCAGCTGCCACGACCCAGCGAAAGTTGCTCCTCGGTCGGCTGCGTTAAATGCGCTGCGCGACCGATCATGAAGCGACGATCTGGAAAAGTGCCTTCGATGCCCTGTTTGGCGGCTTGCTCAACACAGGTCATATCCATTGGTGGTTGGAAAATGCTGTCGGGAAGTTGCGGCAGCCCTTCTGATGAACCGCTAATGCCGACGAACCGCTCTACTTTTTCATACCAAGGCACCAATTCCTCATATCGGATGGGCCAATCATTGCCGTGGCCATCGGCTTTGTTGGCGGCGAAATCCATTTCGCTCCAACGATAACTTTGCCGCGCCCACATCAGCGATTTGCCGCCTACCTGATCTCCGCGTAGCCAAGCGAATGGCGCGTCAGGCGCTTCGGAATAGGGGTTCTCGCGGTCATTGATAAAGAAGTTGCGCGTGCTTTCGCGAAAAGCGTAGCAAGTGCTCTGCTTGGCATAATCGCTATCGGCCAGCTTGGGATCAACACGGTCGCGCATGGGCATGTCCCATGGTTCCATGTTCTCGCCTGCATAGTCGACGCCGCGCTCGGTTTGTTTGCCGCGTTCAAGGACGAGCGTCTTCATTCCGCGTTCGCAAAATTCCTTGGCCGCCATCCCGCCGGACATGCCGGAGCCGACAACGATGACATCGAAATTTTCACTACCTGACATGGGTGCGTTTATCCGTTTTATCGAGTGAAATTAGACGCCGCGATCAAGCCAAGCGCGGCCGACTTCGGCCAAGGGGACACAGCCATCATAGCGGCCGGGTATCTCCTCATAGGAGAGCTCCTGCGTGGCCACTTCTGAAGTGTAGTATCCAAACACGGTCATATCGTGGAGCTGTTGGAAGATCGCGCGCTCAGGGCTTTCCCATTGCGCATTGGCGAAAGTGGTCAGCGTTGCATCTTGTGTCTCAGGATCTGCCTCTTCAAAGCCGGTATCGCTCAGCAGGGCTAGACCATCAGCGAAAGTGCTTTGCTGCTCCTCGTTAAAGTGCTGATCAAACACCGCAGCGATGTATTCGGGCACGCGCGCAGCGATAGCGCCGCCTGTCTCAGTTGCCGGTATGATCCGATCGCTTACCGCGCCGATCAGGCCAAGTTTTCCTTCAAGCGAGGCAGGTGCGCTGCATCCGCTCAGCGCGCCAAGGCTAGGCAGCCCAACGGCGACGCCTGCGACCGTGACAGAGCCGCGCAGGAATGAACGCCGATCAGAAGCAGGAAGGGTAGAGGTCTGCGTCATTATGATGCCTCCTCTGCTTTTGGTGAGACCGCGTTTATGGCCTCCGCCGATTGCTTGCGCCGGTCCCACAGCCAAATCGCGCCAAAGATAAACAACAGCGGCAGGCCCATTTGTGCGACAAATTCGAAAGCTTGCGGAGCCGCCTGTGCTTCAATCGCGGTGAGCGAGGCAGCGGCTTCATCGGTTCCTGCTTCGCGCAAAGCGGCCAGTTCGTCCGCTCCGCCAGCAGCCTCTGCCATCGCCGTATCATACATCCGGCCCAATTGCGGGAGGAGGAAATTGATCGCGAGTGCGCCTGCAGAGCCAATTAGGCCAATAAACCAGCTGCCACCGCGCGGATACCGTTCAGATACGCTCGCCATCATAGTTGGCCATAAGAGGCTTACACCAAGGCCCCAAAGCGTGGTCGCGGCCACCACCAGCGCAGGCAATTCCACCCGAGCCATCAGGAACAGGCCGATCATCGCGGCGAGACTGCACATCCACAATAGCCCCGGATTGGAGAATTTGCGTGAAAGCGGTCCTGCAAAATGTCGCATGACGAACATCAGTCCGGCGACATAGACCAGCAAAAGCACCGCGTTAAAGCCGACTTTGGCCGATAGAGCAGTGTTGATCCATGCTCCGGGGGCAAGCTCGAGCGACACAGTGAGCAGCATTGCGCCCAGCCAGACAAGGAAAGTCGGGGCGCGCACGATCTCAAGCAACATATCCGTGAACGAAACACCATCGGCGGCGCGCTCGGTTGGGGGAAAGCGCACTCCGATCGTTAGCACCAGAACCGCGACGGCGGGAATGAATGCGCTAGCCATGGCAAGCCGCCATGGAATGCCCATTGTGCTCACCGCGAAGCCGATAAAGCCGCCCACGATGATCCCTGCAGGCCACCATGCGTGCAGGACATTGAGGCGATGGGTTTTGTCTTCGGGATAAAGCGCCGTTGTCATCGGATTGACCGCCGCCTCCATCGCGCCCCAACCAATGCCCTGGATCAGAAAGCCAAGGTAAAACAGGTTCTGTGCCGTTTCGCCGGATGCCAGCGTCGAGCCGCCAATTGCCAGCCCAGTGCCTGCAAGAAAGCAAACGCCAGCGCCCCTTAAAACATTGCCGATACCCACCGCGTCTAGCAATGGGCTGGCGAGGAACAGGGTGAAGGCAAAGCCAAGGAAGGCGGCTCCGAGCGTCCCGCCAATCGCTTCGCCGGGATTAGGAACACCAGCATAGATATCCGCTGCCATGTCACCAGTAAGCCCGACCCGAAGGGCGAACAGCATGGCAGCGGTGAATAGGGTAAGTGTCCCTATCCAAAAGAGTTTTGTGCGCGGATAGTCCTGAGTGCTCATTGCGTGTTCTCCTGCTGAGCAATCCCCAGCGCGCGTTTGATCTTGGCCTCATCGACATCACCGCCTGCAAAATCGTCAAATGCGTATTCGGTAGGCCGAATGATGTGGTCGGCAATAAAGGGAGCGCCTTCTGCGGCGCCTTGTTCGGGATGTTTCAGGCAGCATTCCCATTCGAGCACCGCCCAGCCATCAAAGCCATATTGCGTGAGCTTGCTGAAAATCTGGCGGAAATCGACTTGGCCATCACCCAGTGACCGAAAGCGCCCGGCGCGGTCCTGCCAATCCTGATAACCGCCATAGACCCCGGTGCGCGCATCAGGGCGGAACTCGGCGTCCTTTACATGAAAGGCTTTGATCCGGTCATGATAGCGATCAATGAAGGCCAGGTAATCGAGCTGTTGCAGCACGAAATGGCTTGGGTCGAACAGGATGTTAGCGCGTGGATGGTTATCGACCGCTTCGAGAAACATCTCGAATGTCGCGCCATCATGCAGGTCTTCTCCGGGATGGATCTCATAGGCGATATCAACGCCTTCATCCTCGTATACATCAAGGATTGGCTTCCACCTTTTGGCAAGCTCAGCAAAGCCTGCTTCGACCAAACCGGCAGGGCGTTGAGGCCAAGGATAGACCAGGTGCCACATCAACGCGCCTGAGAAACTTGCACAGGCATTCAGACCCAAGCGGCGCGAGGCTACAGCAGCCTTTTTGACCTGATCGACCGCCCATTCCTGTCGTGCCTGTGGCTTCCCGTGCACCTCAGCTGGTGCGAAGGCGTCGAACAGGTCGTCATAGGCGGGATGGACCGCGACCAACTGACCTTGCAGGTGAGTTGAAAGCTCTGTGATGGATAGGCCATGCTCTGCGCAGCGCCCGGTCAGCTCATCGCAATAGTCTTGGCTTTCCGCCGCAAGATCAAGGTCCATACAGCGCGGATCGTTCGAAGGGATTTGGATTCCCTTATAGCCAAGCGAGGCAACCCATTCGCAAATATTGTCCAGCGTATCGAAGGGCGCCTTATCGCCCATAAACTGCGCGAGGAGAATTGCGGGTCCGCGAAGCTCTTTCATGTCAGCAATCCCTTGCGGTCTGGCCCTTTTGAGGGCGCTTTGATCTCGCGCTGACTGCCACCCGAAGCGTTGCTATCAACAGCGGCCTCGAGAAAGGCCATCCCGCGCAATGCCTCTGCGATGCCGGGTACGCCCAGTGATGCGGCGGGCACATCATCGCGTAGTGCGCGGGCGAAACTGCGATACAGATTGGCGAAGGCTTCGATGTAGCCTTCTGGATGGCCAGAGGGCAGTCGGCAGCGTGAGCGTGCTTCATCACACAGCGGCTTATCGATGCCTGCACGGTGCGTGATCACGGTGCCATCCGCGCGGCGCTCGATCAGTGAATTGGGCTCCATCTGCCGCCATTCGAGGCCTGCATGTTCGCCATAGATCGTGATTGAGAGGCCATTCTCTTCGCCCGCACAAATCTGGCTGGAGATAAGCGAGCCCGTCGCGCCGTTTTCCAGCTCAAAAGTGATCTCACCATCGTCATCAAGCATGCGGCCCGGCACGTGGCTGCGCAATTGGGCGCGCAGCGTGCTCATGCGCGAATTGCTGATGAACTCGGCCAAGCTGTGCGCATGGCTGCCAATGTCACCCAGCGCGCCTGCCGGGCCTGCCAGAGCCGGGTCGACCCGCCATTCCGCTTGTTTACTACCGCTTGCCTCTGCCGGGCCAGCCAACCAGCCCTGAACATACTTCACATGCACTTTGCGGATTGGACCAAAGCCTGCGGAACTGGCAATGTGCCGCGCCTGCCAAACCATCGGATAGCCGAGATAGGTATGGGTCAGACCGTATTGGATGTCCGCGCTTTCTAGAACGATGGCCAGATCTTCCACTTCGGCAAGGCTGATCCCTGCAGGCTTGTCCGACATGACATGAATGCCCGCCGATGCGGCGCGCTGCGCGAAATCGACATGGGTGTGATTGGGCGTGACGATGGAAAGGCACTGCATTGCGCTTGTTGACGTCGTGACGCCAGATGCCAGAGATGCCTCGCAATTGAGCATTGCGTCCAAATCAGAATAGCAGCGATTTTCATCAAGGCCGATCTGGCGCCCGGTTTCCGCGCAATTGGCAAAATCACGACTGAAGGCGCCGCAAACAAGATCGATCTCGCCATCGAGCGCAGCCGCCATGCGATGCACCGCGCCAATAAACGCGCCGTTTCCGCCACCAATCATGCCCATTCGCAACCGCGACGACATCAATTTCCCCTCCAGACCTCGTGACATTGTATGTGCCATCTTGTCTTACGTTGTCAATTTGTATTACTGTATCGGACAAGAGGTCAAGGGAGACCCCGCAAAAAGCCTAGAGATTCTTTGCCTGTCGCGATTGACATTGCGGGCCTGGCTGCGATTTTGCGAAGTGGGATAGAGGAGCTGCGCGTGGCAATTGGCGACACTGCCAATGCAATCAATCACGTTGTGATCGTGGGCGGGGGAACTGCGGGCTGGATGACGGCTGCGGGACTTTCCAGCATGCTGGGGCCGACAGGGCTCAAAGTCACTTTGATCGAATCTGAAGCAATCGGCGTGGTTGGCGTAGGCGAAGCCACGCTGCCTCACATAAAGTTTTTCAATGACACAATCGGCGTTGATGAAGCCGAATTCATGGCCGCCACCTCGGCCACGTTCAAACTGGGGATTGAGTTCGTCAATTGGGGGCGAAAAGGCGACAGCTACATCCATCCTTTCGGTGAATTCGGCCTGCCCAATGAAGGTGTCGCGTTCCATCATTATTGGCGCAAATTTGCAGGGCAGCCCGGTGTCGGCCCGCTTGACGACTATTCTTTGCCAGTGGTCGCGTGTCGCAAAGGCAAATTTCAACCGCCCAGCAAAGACCCGCGCTCAGTCCTCTCGACTTACCGCTACGCCTACCAATTTGATGCGTTGCAATATGCGCCGTTCATGCGCGCCCATGCCGAAAAGCGCGGTGTTACGCGGATGGAGGGTAAGGTTGTTGATGTCGATCTAGACGGCGAAGATGGCGGCGTGTCCTCACTTATTCTTGAGAACGGGCAAGAGGTATCCGGTGATCTGTTCATCGATTGCACCGGGTTTTTTGGCCTGTTGATCGAAAAGCAGCTGAATACTGGATATGACGATTGGAGCGAGTGGCTGCCTGCTGACCGGGCTGTTGCAGCTCCGTGCGAAAGCGCTGGGCCGCCGCCGCCGTTTACACGCGCGACCGCGCATGAGGCGGGCTGGTCTTGGCGCATTCCGCTGCAACATCGAACAGGCAACGGCCATGTCTATTCGAGCCAGTTCTTATCCGACGATGCGGCCTGTGACACTTTGCTGGGTGGTCTTGAAGGTGAGAGGCTCGCCGACCCGCGTTTCTTGCGATTTGTGACCGGTAAGAGGCGTAAGCTCTGGAACAAGAACGTCGTTGCAATCGGCCTATCCGGCGGGTTTCTGGAGCCGCTTGAATCGACCAGCATCTACCTAATCCAAGAGGGCATTTCGAAGCTGATCGAGCTGTTCCCGCATTCCCAAGACTGCGCCGTTGAAACGGGCGAGTACAATCATTGGATGGATTTGCAGTTCGAGCGAATCCGCGATTTTCTAATCCTGCATTACAACGCGACTCAGCGCGACGATTCCGATTTCTGGAACCATATGCGCACGATGAATGTGCCCGATAGTTTACGAGAGCGGCTTGAGCTGTTCCGCGCGCATGGCCACGTCTCATCCTATGATCACGGCCTGTTTTTGGTGCCAAGCTGGATTGCGGTGCTGATCGGCCAGCGCGTGCTGCCGGATAGCTTTGATGCGCGGGTCACTGGCGTGCCAGACGCGCATGTGCAGCGGCATTTATCAGGGCTTCGCGATCACATGGAAAAAGCAGCCAGTTCGATGGAAGATCATGCCAGCTATTTGGCACGCCATGCCAAGATGAGCGACGCGGCATGAGCGGTCAGACTATCCGAGTGACGGGGCCAGCCTTGCGAGTGGCCATCATTGGCGCTCTGCTTTCGCGCAAATGGGTGGGTAAGGGGCGGTATCTCGTTTTGGAGCCCGGCGAGCCGCCCAAAGGAGGTGAAGATGTGCTGGCGCGGCCTGACCACCTCAAATTTCATGCAGAGCTGGGACTTCAACCTGACCAACTTGCTCAGATCGGCGCAATTGGACCAGTTCTGGCGCCAAGCTATGCGTCAGTGGAAGGGACTGTAAACCTGCCCTTTGCGCCAATTGGTACGGCGCAGTTTGGCGTGGATTTCCATCACTTCTGGCTGCGCGCGGGCGGTGATCGGGTGCTAGACGATTTGCTCGCATTCTCGCCCGCAATCGCGATTGAGAAAGCTAAGCAAAAGCCTGCCTTGGCCTCTTTGGTTCAGTCAGCTCTGCCCTTTGGCATGGCGCTTGACGCCAATAGTTACGCCCATTCATTGTTAGCGTTGGCAAAGGGCAATGGCGCCCGCATTGTTAACGCGGCGGAGCGCTCCGAAAGTGACTTCACCATCGATTGCACTGGTACTGATAAACCCGTTTGGCATGGCGATAAGTTGGAGTTGCTCGCTCCTCCAGAAATGCCGGGTACTGAATGGCAAATTTGCCTAAACGCTGCTCAGAGGTTCGCGAGCCTATCATCCGACTTGGAGCGTGCGGATAGCGAACAGCGCGAATACACCCGATTGGCGCGGCAAGAGGCGGTGCGGATCGCGGATATGGCTATCCTGCTAAACGCTCCCGATCCGCGAGCAACGGCCAGCGCGGAACTTAGGCGTAAGATCGATGTCTTCACCGCTTGTGGCCGCATTCCAACTGAGGATTTCGAAGTGTTTCAGCCTCCCGAATGGCTCGCCGCGTTATGGGTTCGCGGTAATCGGCCTAAACGCTTTGATCGGATGGCTGGCATTCTCCCAGAGGCGAAATTGAACGAATGGATGCAGGCGATGCGCTCTCAAGCTAAAGCCTTGGCGGGGCACGCGGTATGAAGAACCATCCGGTCAAGCGCGTCGTTATCGCAGGCGGGGGAACCGCGGGCTGGATGACGGCGGCGGCGCTTTCCAAACTGCTCGGCAGCGCCGGTGTCAGCGTCACTCTGGTCGAATCCGAAGCTATCGGAACGGTCGGTGTTGGTGAGGCCACGATCCCGCCGATCATCAAATTTAACGCGCAGCTCGGCATTGAAGAACACGACTTCATTCGCGCCACGCAGGCGACTTACAAGCTGGGGATTGAGTTTAACAATTGGGGCGGCATGGGTGAAAGTTATTTCCATCCCTTTGGCCGGATTGGATTTGATCTTGATGGCCTGGATTTTCACCAGTTTTGGGCGCGGCTGAGGCGCCTGGGAGATGCGCATGGGCTGGATGCCTATTCGATCAACACACTTGCGGCCTATGCCGGAAAATTCGTCCGGCCCGAACCTGACCACGGGCAGGTGATCGGTCAGCTTGGTTATGCCTATCACTTTGACGCCTCGCTTTACGCTGCATTCCTCAGAACCTTTGCCGAAGCGAATGGCGCGATGCGGATTGAGGGACGAATTGAGCAGGTCGAACAGGATGGTGAAAGCGGGCTGGTAACCGGCCTGCGCCTTGATGGTGAGCGTTTGGTCGAGGGCGACATTTTCATTGATTGCACCGGTTTTCGCGCGCTTATCATCGGTGCCGCTTTGGGCAGTGAATACACGGATTGGAGCCATTGGCTGCCATGTAACCGGGCTGTTGCAGCCGCGTGTGAAAAGGTCGAAGACCCGCGCCCCTACACCCGTTCAACCGCGCGCGAGGCAGGCTGGCAATGGCGCATCCCCTTACAGCATCGCACCGGCAACGGTTACGTCTATTGCGATGAGTTTTTGAGCGCGGAAGCGGCAGAAGACACGCTGCTGTCGAACCTTGATGGAGCGCCAGTCTCCTCGCCCAATCATCTTCGTTTTCAAACCGGTCATCGCGATCAGTTCTGGGCGGGGAACTGTGTTGCAATTGGCCTGTCCTCTGGCTTTTTAGAACCGCTGGAATCGACCAGTATCCACCTTATCCAGATGGGTATTTCGAAATTGATCGCGCTGTTTCCGGCAAGCACAGATACTCCGATTGAACGGGCCGAATATAATCGCCTGATGCGCGATGACTTTACCCATGTCCGCGACTTCCTGATCCTTCATTACAAAGCGACTACGCGCGATGACACGTCGTTTTGGGATTACGTTCGCACGATGAGCATCCCTGACAGCCTTCAGCAGAAGATGGACCTGATGCAGTCCAATGGGCGCTTCTTCAAATATGATGCGGAGCTGTTTGACCTGACCAGCTGGCTTGCCGTTGCTGAGGGGCAGGGCTGGGGACCGCAAGGTCATAGCCCGACAGCAGATCGCTTGTCCGAAGCCAACCTCACGCAGAGCCTGGCGAATATGCGAGGGGTCTATGCCAAAACGGCGGACGCCATGCCGACGCACCAGGCCTATATTGACCGGTTTTGTAAGGCGTCAGGCGACGCGGTGAAGGCGACTGCTGCATGAACGACCAACTTCTCGATCACGTTGTTATTGTGGGTGGTGGGACCGCTGGCTGGATGGCGGCTGCAACGCTTGGGCATCTGCTGGAAGGTTCTCCGACAAAGGTTACGCTGGTCGAATCCGAAGCCATTGGCACCGTGGGAGTGGGTGAGGCGACTATTCCGCCCATCATCGCTTTCAACACGATGCTGGGGATCGATGAGGACACTTTCGTTCGTGAGACCAATGCGACGTTCAAACTGGGTATTGAGTTTGTCGACTGGCTGCAGCTGGGGCACAGCTATATCCATCCCTTTGGCGATTTTGGCCGCGATTTCGACGCGATCCCATTTTACCAATATTGGCTCCACCGCAGTCTCGCTGGTGAGAAGGATGATCTGTTCTCCTACTCTCTGATGGTGGAGGCGTGCCGGCGTGAAAAGTTCATGCGCCCGCTATCGGACCGTCCCCAGTCCGCGCTTGCGGGCATCAATTATGCCTTTCAATTTGACGCCTCGCTCTATGCCGCATTCTTGCGACGCTTTGCAGAAGGCAAGGGCGTAACGCGCATTGAGGGGCGCATCCAAGATGTCGCGCGCGACGGCGAAAGCGGCCATGTCACGTCGGTCTCGCTCGAAAACGGGCAAGAGCTAGCAGGCGATTTCTTCGTCGATTGCTCCGGTTTTCGGGGGCTGTTGATCGAACAATCGCTTGAGACTGGGTATGAAGATTGGCGCAAATGGCTTCCGTGTGACCGGGCCGTGGCGATCCCTTGCGCAAAGTCTGGCGATCCCATCCCCTACACCCGCGCCACTGCGCGCGAGGCTGGGTGGCAATGGCGCATTCCTTTGCAGCATCGCACAGGCAATGGCCACGTCTATTGCAGTGAGTTTATGGATGACGACGCCGCTGAGAAGGTGCTGCGCGATAACCTCGATGGGGAGCCACTGGCAGAAGCTAACCGCATTCGTTTTCTGACCGGGCATCGCAAGCAGTTCTGGAATGGCAATGTGGTCGCGTTGGGCTTGGCTGCTGGCTTTATGGAGCCGCTTGAATCGACCAGCATCCATCTGATCCAAACCAGCCTAGCGCGGCTCTTGACGCATTTTCCGGATAAGCGGTTCAACACAGCGGACGTAGATGCGTTCAATCGGCGCACGCTGAAGGAATATGAACGTGTGCGCGATTTTCTGGTCTTGCATTACACAGCCACCCGGCGCGATGACACGCCGTTCTGGCAGCATTGCCAGTCAATCGAACTTCCAGACAGCCTTGCGGGCCGGATCGAGCAATTCCGAGGAACCGGTCGCATATTTTCTGAACCAAACGACGTGTTTGGCACCGCAAGTTGGCTCGCCGTAATGTATGGACAGGGCATTCAACCGGCTGCGACAAACCCGTTGATTGCTAAGGTCCCGATGGCAAAAATAGATCGCATCATTCGGCAGATTGGCGGCGCAATTGATAACGCGGCCAATGAGATGCCAGTGCATCAGCGATTTATCGACGAAAATTGCAAAGCAAATTCAGTAGCTTAAAAATCGAGTGTTGAAAATTCGCATCTAACCAGAAGGTTTTTTGAAAGTACATTGACAACGCTGTCAATTTGAGGTCAACTCACAATACAAGAGAACGTGCGACCTCAATTAACGAGGCGCCACTTGGAGGGGAAAACAAGTGAATTTGATTCGCGATCGCGTTGCCACAGGCTTTGTATCGAAGTCATTGCTTTCAAGCGTTTCTACGTTGGGTCTGCTCGCGGCATCGCCTGCTCTGGCTCAAGATCAAGACGCGGATGATACGCAAAACTCAGCCGAAGCTGAGGACGATAATATCATCATCGTAACGGGCCTTCGCGAGTCGCTGGCCTCTGCGCAGGCACAAAAGCGCAACGCTGATACAGTGGTCGATGTGGTTACCGCATCGGACATTGGCGCCTTGCCTGACCGTTCTGTTTCCGAAGTCCTCCAACGCGTTCCTGGTGTAAGCATCCTCCGCTTCGCTGGTCCTAATGATCCCGATCACTTCGCCGTCGAAGGAAGCGGCGTCGTTGTCCGCGGTTTGCCATTCGTGCGTTCGGAGCTGAATGGCCGCGACGTGTTTGGTGCCAATAGCGGCGGTGTCCTTGGCTTTGAGGATGTTTCACCCGAATTGCTCGGTAGCGTGGTTGTGTTCAAAAACTCGACCGCTGATCTGATTGAGGGCGGCGCTGCTGGTACAATTGATCTGCGCACCCGTTTGCCGCTCGACCAATCTGGCCAAGTGATCGCCGGGTCAATCGAAGGCAATTACGGCGACTTGCGTGAAGAGTTCTCTCCCACCGCATCCTTCCTGTACTCAAACAGCTGGGACACGGCTGGCGGCACGTTCGGCCTCTTGGGCAACATTGCCTATAGCGAGCTCCTCTCGCGAGCTGATGGCACGGGCATTGTTGACTTTGTCGAAACAGACGATGGCTTTGTCCCATCGGGTGGTAGCATTCGCACCCAGGAATTTGATCGCGAACGACTGACGATTGCTGCGGCTGCTCAATATGAAAGCAATGATGGGCGTTGGCTTGCTACTGCTCAGTTCTTGCGCTCCGATTCAGAGCTGATCTGGGGTGAGAACGTCATTGAAACAGGTGCTGACAGTGCAGGCGCGCGCTCTGGCCTCGATTCAACCGACTTCACCTTCGACAGCGATGGCGTGTTCACAAGCGGCACCATCACTGACAATTCGCAGTGGCGTGGCCCCAATGCGTCCGCGGCGCTATTGCCATCAACGGGTGGTCAGCAGATCAATCTGACCCGTGATCGATTTGAAAGTGATGTGACCGAAGACTTTGGTTTTAATCTGAAGTTCTCTCCAACCGACAATCTGCGTTTCAACTTTGATGCACAATATATCACTGCTGAAAGCGAAGTGGTTGATCTGACCATCCACCGCTCCTTCTTTGCGCCTGTCCGGATTGATGGCACGCAAGGCGGTGTCCCGACGCTCGAATTTCTCGTCCCGGCGGGCGAGGATGCGGGCTACTTCCAAGACCCAAGCAATTACTTCCTTCGTTCAGCGATGGACCACATATCGCAAAATGAAGCGGAGTCTTTCGCGTTTCGTGGTGATGTGGAGTATGATTTCTCTGGCGACGGCTGGCTGAAATCAATTCGTGCCGGTGCGCGGTATAACGAGCAGGAATCGCTGCTGCGTCAGTCGGACTTTAACTGGGGCAACATCTCCGAGGTCTGGACCGGCGCCAGCTTTAATGATGGCGGTCCGTTATTGCTGCTTGGCGGCAATCCAGATGCGTCGCTTGATAGCTTGGTTGCGCCGCTGTTTGGCACCTTCGAATTTGAAAATTACCAGCGCGGTCTTTCAACCGGGCTTGGTGGCCCCATTCCAACATACACGGGGCCATCTGTTACAGATTTCCAAGGGTTCCAAGACACGTTCAATGGCATCATTGATACGCTCTATGGTGCTGGTAATTTCGGTCCATCGGGATGGCGTCCGCTTACCTCGCGCAATGGCGTAATTGAAGGAACACCATTCTTGCCAAGCGAAATTGGCCGGATCGAGCGCGATACCATCGCGGCCTATGTCCGTGCCGATTTCGAGACCGATCCCGGTCAAGATGTAGTGCTGAGCGGCAATATCGGCCTGCGCTATGTGCGCACAGAACGCTCCGTTGATTCCTCGTTTGCCTCAAATGGCTTTGATAACTTCTTCGGACAGAGCGCGGTTTGTGATCCTGGCTTTGTGCCAGACAATCCTGCGACCTTCGTGAGGCCAGGTTTCTGCGACCTTGATCTGGTTAGCCTTGAGGCGGCTTTGGGAGATGGTTTTGCGACACAGCGAAATCTCCAGACCTCCTATGATGAGTTTTTGCCGAGCCTAAACCTCAAGCTGGACATCCCAGGTGGTCATGTCATTCGGACGGCAATTTCGCGCACGCTCAACCGGCCCGGCGTCGATCAGTTGAATGAGCGAGTCACACTGCAATCGCTAACAGGTGACCCAACGGATGATGGGCGCGGTGGCACATTCCGGCCGTTCCTTGGCTTTGTTGGCAATGCGACGGGCAATGCGAACCTGAATCCGCAAAGGGCTTGGAATATCGACCTTTCTTGGGAATGGTATTTCGACAGCGCTGGCTCGATTACAGTCGCTGGCTTCCACAAAGAGATCGATAACTTCATCTCTTTTGCGCCTCTGCCGATTGATATTCCAGCCGATGGCATTCCGGCAGAATTCGCCACCAATAGTGTGATCAACCCGCTTTTGCGCAACACTGAAGTGAATTCTGATCGCAATGCGAGCGTGACTGGCTTTGAGATCGCCTACCAGCAGTTCTACGACTTCCTGCCCGGCGTTTTGAGCGGTCTTGGCGCGCAGTTCACCTACACCTACATCGACAGTAAGGGGGTAGCGAATGAGCTCGATCCCAACATTCCAAGCGATGATCCGCCGACGGCTCGCTTTGATATCAATTCAGGGATTTTCCCACGCATTTCGCGCCATAATATCAATGCGGTAGCGTTGTATGAGAAGGGGCCAATTCAGGCACGTCTCGCATACAACTGGCGCAGCGCATTCCAGTTGACGCCGCGTGATGTGATCTTCCCGTTTGCCTCGATCTATCAGCCGGCGACGGGCCAGCTGGATGCATCGATCTTTGTCGACATCACCGACAATATCAAATTCGGTCTGCAAGGTGTGAACCTGACTGATGATGTGACTGTCACTGAACAAACGATCAACGAAGATGGCCTGCGTGCACCGCGCAATTTCTTCCGCAATGATCGACGCTATTCGGCGATCCTACGTTTCAACTTCTAGCTCTCCCGAGAGAGGTTCCCATTCTTCTCTCCTCGATGAATGCCCGGTCAGCTGAGCTGGCTGGGCATTTACGTTTTTGTGGTCGCAATCGGCGAAAGCGTTGGTTGGGATCTACTAACTGATTGACCAAAGGCATCAGCTGGTTATCTCTTTAGGGCATGGCGGTGAAACAGGCGCTGAGCGCTCCTCCTTCTTTGTCGGTTTTCATGGAGAGACAGCCCGCACTGTTTCTCGACTTTGATGGTACGCTTATAGGGCTCGCGCCGACCCCTGACGCCATTGCTCCGCGAACTGGCCTGGGTGATGCACTCATTCGCCTTAAAAGCAGGATGGAAGGTAGGCTCGCCTTGGTCAGCGGTCGATCAATCGACGACATCAAACGCCATCTGGGCGATATTCCCGTCGCCATGGCGGGTTCGCATGGCGGAGAGATCAGGAGCGCTGATGGGACAGCGATTGGCGCTGTTTCAAATGGCATCAGTGATGATGTGCGCAGAGCCTTGCGCGACTATGCGACCGAGCACGGCCTTGGATACGAGGAGAAAACGCAGGGCGCGGCGCTGCACTATCGCGCGAAGCCTGATTTTGAAAAGCAAGCCAACAGTTTCGCAGAAGACTTGGCGAAGCAGCATGACCTCGCGACAAAGCACGGCAAATGCGTGGTGGAATTGGTCCCGCGCGGTGTCGACAAAGGGCGCTCTGTTGAGACTTTGCTGGGACAATCAACATTTGCGGGTGCATTCCCGCTGTTTCTCGGCGATGATGTGACGGATGAGGATGGCTTCAAGGCCTGTGCCCGCAATGGCGGGGCAGGAATTTGTGTGGGTGAACGCGCCAAAACAAGCGCGACCTACCAGTTGCGCGATGTCGCAGCGGTGCATGAATGGCTGGAGCTTGAATTTTGACAACATCTGACGCGTCTACTCCTAACCTTGAGTTGTGGCCGATTGGCAATTGCCAGGTCTCTGGCCTGATCGACACCAATGGGGGGCTCGTTTGGGGCTGCGTGCCGAGGGTCGATGGCGACCCAGTGTTTTGCTCGCTCCTGAATGGGACCTCGCAAGACGCAGGAGTATGGCGGTTTGAGCTGGAAGGGCAGGTTAGCGCCTCCCAACATTATGTGCGCAACACGCCGATCCTTGTAACCCGGCTCGAAGCGGAAGATGGCTCCGCGGTCGAAGTGCACGACTTCGCCCCCCGCTTCGAGCGCAATGGACGAATGTATCGCCCGGTTGCTTATGCGCGGATAGTGCGACCCGTGGCAGGCACTCCCCGCCTTAAGGTCGTGCTCCACCCGATGAAGAATTACGGCGCACAGCTCGCCGATACGACGCATGGGACTAACCATATTCGCTTTCTCGTGGGACCGCAGGCTCTGCGGCTCTCTACTGATGCGCCGATTGGCTATGTGCTCGAAAGCCGTTCTTTCCGAGTGGAGAGCGATCAGCATTTCTTCCTCGGCCCGGATGAGCCCTTTACCGGCAATCTGCGCTCAGAAGTGCGCCGGATGGAGGCGCTGACGGCCAAGTATTGGACGCATTGGACACGGGGCCTACATATTCCGTTCGAGTGGCAGGAAGAGGTGATCCGCTGCGCGATCGTTCTCAAGCTCTGCCAGCATGAAGAGACAGGCGCGATTGTGGCGGCGCTCACGACTTCGATCCCCGAGGCAGCGCATTCGGAGCGAAATTGGGATTACCGTTATTGCTGGATCAGAGACAGCTATTACACCGTGCAGGCGCTCAACCGTCTGGGTGCGCTTGATGTGCTAGAGAAGTATCTCGCCTACCTGCGCAATATCGTGGATGGGGCGAAAGGCGGGCAAATCCAGCCGCTCTATTCGGTTATGGGCGAAGGCGAGTTAGATGAGCTGACCGCAGCGCATCTCGCTGGCTATCGCGGCATGGGGCCGGTTCGGCGCGGCAATGCGGCCTACAAACAGATCCAGCACGATTGTTATGGCCAGATTGTTCTGCCCACGACGCAAAGCTTCCTCGATCAACGCCTGCTGCGTGTCGCTGATGACCACGATTTTGAAAGCCTCGAGCAAGTCGGTGAAATGGCCTTTGCCATGCATGATCAACCCGATGCGGGCCTGTGGGAATTTCGCACTCGTCAGGAGGTGCACACCTACTCGGCCGTCATGTGCTGGGCAGCATGTGACAGGCTCGCCAATGTCGCAGCGCATATCGGCAAAGAGGCCCGCGCGACCTATTGGCGTAAACGCGCTGAGACGATTGCGCGCACGATCAACGAGAAGGCATGGAAAGAGAACGAGGCAGGGGGCCATTACGGAGCCAGCTTCGAAAGCGACTACCTGGATGCGAGCCTGCTCCAAATGGTCGAACTGCGCTTTCTGTCACCTGACAATCCGCGTTTCCAATCCACCTTTGCTGCGATTGAGAAGGAACTGCGGCGCGGCGATCACATGCTGCGATATGCGGCTAAGGATGATTTTGGAGCGCCAGAAACGGCATTTAATGTCTGCACGTTTTGGCTCATTGAGGCGTTGCATCTGGCAGGACGCGATGCAGAGGCGCGCGCTCTGTTTCAAACCATGCTGAGCCACACGACGCAGTCAGGAATGCTCAGCGAAGACCTCGACTATGAGACGGGCGAGCTGTGGGGCAACTTTCCGCAGACTTATTCGTTAGTTGGTGTGATCAATTGCGCGGGGCTGCTGTCCAAACTTTGGAGTGATGTGCGATAGGACGTCTGGTTGTCATCTCGAACAGGGTCGCTGTACCAAAGGCACGCGGTGCCGCAGGCGCGCAAGGTGGGCTTGCGGGCGCGCTAAATTCTGCGCTTCAAGATCGCGGCGGTGTCTGGTTCGGTTGGTCTGGTCAGGAAAGTCCAGAAGACCGCACCGGCAATATCAATATGCAGCGTGCGGATGGAGTGACGACCGCCACAATCGACCTGTTTTCGCGCGATATTGACGAATATTACAACGGCTACGCAAACTCGACGCTTTGGCCCCTGTTCCACTACCGCCTTGACCTAACCGAATATGAGCGTGAAACTGGCAAGGGGTATGAGCGTGTCAATGAACGGTTCGCCGAAAGCGTTCAGCCGCTGATCGAGGATGATGATCTTGTCTGGGTGCATGATTATCACTTGCTCCCACTAGGCAGTCGTTTGCGTGAGCGGGGTCTCAAGAACCGCATCGGTTTCTTCTTGCACATCCCATGGCCACCCACGCGGCTATTTGTTTCGCTGCCATTTCATGAACGGCTAGTGCAGACGATGCTCGATTATGATCTCATTGGTTTCCAAAACAATGAGTGGCTAGAAAGCTTCCTGCACTATTGCCGCAAAGAGCTGGGAGCCGAGGTTGACGAGGAAACCGGTACGATCCGGTTTGAAGGTCGCTCTGTGCGCGCAAAAGCTTATCCCATAGGCATCGATTGGGACCACTTTCAGGCGCAAGGCGACAAGCAGGACGCGAAGGATGCAGCCGACCGCTTGGTTCGCTCAACCCGCAACAGAACCGCCATGATCGGAGTGGATCGCCTCGACTATTCAAAGGGCTTGCCCGAGCGGATCGATGGTATCGGCCGTTTCTTCGACCAGCATCCAGAGCGTGTGCGCGACCTTGTCTACATCCAGATCGCGCCGCCCAGCCGCGAGGATGTTGAAAGCTATCAGCATATTCGCAGCGTGCTTGAGCAAAAGACGGGGCAGATCAATGGTGCCCGCAGCGAAGTGGACCTTGTACCCATTCGCTATGTGAACCGCGGATACTCGCATGCAGAGCTCTATGGTTTCTTCAATGCGTCTAAAATTGGGCTGGTCACCCCACTGCGCGATGGGATGAATTTGGTGGCAAAGGAATATGTCGCCGCTCAAGATCCCGAGGATCCCGGCGTGTTGATCCTTTCACGCTTTGCAGGGGCCGCGCAGCAATTGAGCTGCGATGAAAAAGGGGCCGTGTTGGTTAATCCGCACAGCCCCGATGATCTGTCACACGCAATGCTCAAGGCGCTCGAAATGCCGTTGGCCCAGCGCAAGAGCCGCTATGAAGCGATGATCGGGACGATCCGTGACGACAACGTCCAGGCATGGACCAAGGAATTCTGCGACGACCTTGCTGCTGAATAGCGCCGTCAGAACGACTGCTGCACCCTCACATTGATCAGTGGGCTTTCGCTATCGCCGTCAAAACGTTCGCCTGTCAGCGGCACAGCGAGCTCCAAATCGAGGTCAAGGTCGCGCGTCACGTCCAATCGCATTCCGCCACCGGCAGACGCTAGCGATCCGCTGCCAAAGCCATCTTGGAGATTGGACACAACGCCGCCGTCAGCAAAGACATAAAGCTGCGCACGCGGCAGCCAGAACCCTTGCCCGCGCCAGCTATAGCGTAGCTCGCCATAGCCCATAATGCCTTGATCGCCGGACCGTTCATTGAAGTTATAGCCACGCAGGAATGATGTGCCGCCAAGGCCAAGATCTTCGGTTGCAAGCAGAGGATCGGTTGAAAGCTGGCCACGCCCACCCAGGGACAGACTGAGGCTGTCGGTCAGTGCACGATCCCAGGCGAACCAGCCAAACAAGCTTGTGAAATCAGCAGAGGCGTCAGACCGTGATGCGAGGTCATCGCCAAGCTTGGTGGCCGACAAAATGTTCAACCCGCGCGTCACCGTCACTCTGCCACGATACCTGCCGCCGGCCAGTTTGCCGCGCGAATAGATGCCAGCTTTGGCGACGGGTACGCGGTCTCGGCGCACTTGCTGGCCCGCGACATCTTGCGTCAGCTCGCTCACTTCAAATTCACCGATCACCCACACGCTGGCATTGCGGCGGCGCAGCAGAGGATAGCGAGCGCTTACGCCTGCACGCCAAAACTCACCGTCGATGTTGCGGTCCTTCAAGAACGCACCGGGCTCAGTGGAAGAATAAGACAGGTGTGCGCCAAGCTCTAAGCCGCTCGCATCTACGACAATGCGATAGGCGGCGCTGGCAAATTGCAATTCTTCGGGCTGGAGCGGCGTTGTGCCCAGCGTTAGGTCAACTTCATCTCCAGAGGCCAGCACGCCGTTTAGATCAACCCTGATCCGCGCTCTGATCGGGCCCACCGGCTCCGAGCCATTGTTGCGAAGTTCGACTGAGGCAAAAGCATGGCTGCGGCGAGTGCGGACCACCAGAACGCCCAGATCGCCGTCTTTTTCGTAGCGGCTATCGAGAATGTGCACGCCTGAGATATCGTCAGCCAGTAATATACGCCGTTCAAGCTCTTCTGCTGTAATTGGCTTTCCATTAACCAAGGGCGCTAACTGCCTGCGGATAGCAGGTTCATCGGCGCCGTCGATGCGGATGGCATCCACCCGGCCTTCATCAAGCTCAACTCGAAGAATACCAAGGCCAAGACTTTGCTGGGGTATGGTTGCCGTCGCGAACACATAGCCGCTGTCACGCGCGCGCTGTGCCACAGCATCAACAAGGGCTGCGAGGTCATCTTGGGAAAGATCGCGAGACGTATACGACTCAATGAGGTCGACGAATTCGCGGTCCGGCAACGATTGGTTACCCTCGATCAGAATGGAGCTGACGCTGAAGGTTTCAGCGCGGCTGGGCGTTTCGGGTGCAGCCCGGCGCACGGCCTGCGCGAGGCGGATGGGGGCATCGGCTTGACGCTCAAAGACATCTCGCGTCTCAAGCGCTTCTGCTGCGACCGATGCATCGGTATCCACTTGCGCATCACTCTGGGCGGCCACCGGAGCGGCTAAACTCAAGGCGATGGCCGATACTGAGACCCTTGGGGTGAGCAGCACTTTTGCACCTGCTAACTTCATGCGGTGCCGACTAAAGCTAATCCCCTAAGGAAACGTCAAAATTTCAATTTGTTAAGTATACACGATTACGACCTGGTGAGTTGTCTGGACTAACGCGCAGTCACGGAGAACTAGAATTATGAAACTGCCATTGCGTGCAATCCTTCCCGTCGCGGCCTTGCTTTCAAGCACAAGCGCTCTTGCCCAATCCGGTCCGTGGACCGTGAGCGAGACGCGGGGTGATGTCGTAATTCGAACTGCCGAAGGCGAGCGCGCTGCTCGCCGAGGTGCGCGTGTTAATGCTGGTGAGCAGGTTGTCACCGGCACTCGCGGTACAGCGACGATTGTTCGTGGGCGTGAGTTCGTGACGGTTCGTCCGAATTCCCGCATTTCCATTGTGCCGCGTGAGCGCGAGCGCGGTGTCATTCAAATCATTCAGGATTTTGGCAGCGCGCTGTTTGATATTGGCAGGCAGCCCGATCCCCACTTTGGCGTCGACACCCCTTACCTTGCGGCTGTGGTGAAGGGGACGACCTTTTCCATCACTGTGACCGAAGAAGGGGCCTCAATGCAGGTCACGGAAGGTGCAGTCGAGGCTTCTACCAATGATGGCGGTGCGCGTGATCTGGTGCGTCCGGGTGAGATCGCAATCATTGCTGCCGACGATGTCTATCGCCTCAATATCGAGGGGGATGTGCCACGCCAACTGGACTCGCCCAAACGCGGTGTTTCTACGGCTCCAGCCCAAGGGACAAAAACCCTCAGTTCCATTCCCGCAAATGGCGCATCCGCCGGGGCGGGCAATGCCCCGTCCGCCGTAATCACCTCTGCAGTGGGAAGTTCAGCTGTCAATGTAAGCAACCTTACCGGTGGCTTGGTAAGCGGTGAAGTTGCAGCCGTTGTCAGCCGAGCAGGCAGTGCACAAGGTGGCGCAGCAGGCGACGAAGAAACGGATTCAGACGAAGTCGTCGCCGATAGCGCTGCTCAAGGCGATTTTGACGATAGCAACGTCAACTCAAATGCCGGAAGTGATGACGGCGGCGATGACGAAGAAAACGACGACGGCGATAGCGTTGAGAATGGCGATGACGTCGACAACTCTGATGACGATCAAGGCGACGAAGGCGACGACGATGATGCCGCCGGAGATGAGGGTGGCTCAGATACAGATGACGGGGACGATGAGAGCGGCGATGACGATCAAAAGGATGGTGATGATGAAGGCGGCTCTGACGACGACATAGACGAAGACGAAGACGAAGATGACGATTCCGGTCGCGGTAACGGAAACGGCGGCGACGACGACGATGATGATGATGACGACGACGATCGCGATGATGATGACCGCGACTACGATGATGGCAACAACGGGAATGGTAACGATCCCGACGGTGACGACGACAGCAACCCCGGCAACGGCAACGGCAATCGCGACGATGATGGCGATGGCAACAACGGGAATGGCAACGATTCTGACGGTGACGACGATAGCAACCCCGGTCGTGGGAATGGCAACGGGAATGGCAACGGCAATCGTGACGGTGACGGCGATGGCAATAACGGCCATGGCAACGATCGCGACGGCAATGACGATAGCAACCCCGGTCGTGGCAATGGAAACGGCAACGGCAACGGCAACGGCAACGGCAACGGGAATGGTAACGGCGGTGGCAATGGTAACGGCGGTGGCAATGGATTCGCCTTCGCAGGGGACTACCGCGTTCGTGTCTGATGCGTAGTGTTTGCCATCTTAAGTCTGGCGAAAGCGGGCCACTCGGATGAAAGGCTGGGCCACTCGTAACGCCTTTGTCCAATGGGGCATTGTGATCGCGAGCCTAGTCGCGGCGTTCTTTGTCGCGCAAACTCATACAGTTAGAGCGATTGAGGATGCACAACAGTCCTTCGTTTCGAGCGTTATGAAGCGCGACGCATCGGGTCAAGTGCACGTTGTCGAAGTTGACGCAACCAGCCTTTCCAACGTCAGACAATGGCCTTGGCCGCGTGATTATTATGCGCAATTGGTCGATGAGCTTGATGCAGCGGGCGCGCGCTCAATTGTGTTCGATATCGACTTTTCATCCTACTCGACCCCAGAGGGCGATGCGGCTTTTGCTGAGGCGTTGGCGCGTTCCGATACTCCTGTGTTCCTCCCCACTTTTGCTCAGCACGCAACCGCGCAATCAGATCGCATTTTGGACGCGCTGCCGATCCGAGAACTGCGCGAAGATGTCGGACTGGTATCTGCGACTGTACATCCCGATCGTGACGCGCTGGTTCGCCGGATGGTGTTCGGATCAATGACCGATGGCCTGCCGCGGCCCTCTATGGCGTCTCAGATTGCCGGTCGCTCAGGCGATGCTGATCTCAGCTTCCCGATCGATTTCAGCATCGATCCCGCTACGATTCCGCAGCACTCCTTCATTGACATTCAGCGCGGCAATTTCGACAAACAGGCCTTGGCGGATAAGGACGTGCTCATCGGCGCAACTGCGATTGAGCTGGGAGATCGTTATGGGGTTCCCAATTATGGCGTAAGGCCCGGCGTTGTCATCCAAGCGCTCGCCGCTGAAACACTGATCGCAGGTCAGATTGTTGAGCTTGGCTGGATGTATTTGCTCATCCTCGCGGGAGTCTTCTCAAGCGTGATCGTGCGCGCTCGCCGCTATGAGAAAGTGGTCGCTTTGACCCTTGGTGGCGGCGCGTTTTTGGCCATGTTTCAGATTGCGACCTACCACTTTGCCCGCATCGAATTTGAGGTTGTCCCAGGCCTGATTGCGCTACTTTTCGCAAGCATCGCCCAGATCATGCGGATCGCGAGAGTTCAATTGCGTGAACGCACCTTGCGCGATGCAGAAACGATGCTGCCCAATGCGCTGGCCTTTGCGCGTTCGACCAATGCTGACGACCAGTTTGTGGCCACCGCCTACATTCAGGACTTCGATTCCATCCAGTCTGTGTTGGGCAAAGCCGAAATCAGAAAGTTCTTCGACCGGTTGATAGAGCGTTTCGAAACAAAGGCTGGGGTGGACCAGATATACCGCGCTGACACTCGCATCCTCGCCTGGAAGCACACTGAGGATTATAAGGCGCTGACTGATGCCTTCGAAGGTTTGTCCGAGGCATTCAAGAAACCCATCGAAGTGGCAGGCCGCCGTGTCGACGTCAGCTTGTCCTTTGGCATTGCCTCCGGCTCCATGATTGCTGATGCGTCGCGCGCCGCTAGCCAAGCGGCCAAAGAAAACCGGCTCTGGCACGCACATGAAGATGCTGAGGCGGCCATTGTGGAGCAGCGTGTCACGCTGATGGGTGAATTGGACGAAGCGGTTGAGAACAATCAGCTTACTGTCCTTTATCAACCCAAACTTCGTCTTGAGACCAACAAGATTGAGAGCGTTGAAGCTTTGGTGCGTTGGCACCATCCAGAGCGTGGCTTTATGCGGCCTGACCTGTTTATCCCATTGGCAGAAGAGACCAATCGGATCGAGGCGCTAACTCTATTCGTATTAAGCAAAACGATCGAGGATCTGACTGTCTGGCAGGCTGACGGGATTAAAGTTTCAGCTGCGGTCAATATCTCCGCCAATCTGATCGGGTCAGAGGCCTTCGTTGGCAAAGTTGAGGACATTCTGCAGCAGTCTGAAGTTCGAAATTGTCTGATTTTTGAAGTCACCGAATCGGCGACTATGGACGATCCGGAGGTCGCAGCTGCGAATTTGAGGCGCTTCCGCGACTTTGGCGTGCTAATTTCTATGGACGATTATGGCACTGGTCAGTCCACTCTCAGCTACATTCAGATGCTGCCATTGAGTGAGATAAAGATCGACAGGGCTTTCGTTCAGAACGCGCATATCAAACGCGCCGATGAGCTGCTGGTACGCTCCACAATCCAGCTTGCCCACTCGTTAGGCCTGCGTGTCGTAGGGGAAGGCGTGGAAGAGCAGCCCTGCCTAGATTTCCTGCAAGAGGCAGGCTGCGATTTCGCCCAAGGCTATCACATCGCAAAACCGCTAAGCTTTTCTGATCTGATGACAAAGGTTGGCAGGAAAATACCTGCAACCGCCGCTTCCTAAATTTCGTATTTCTCACTTTAGCTCTGGCCTTGCTCGTGGCAGTAAGGTTGGGAAATTCGAATTTGGGAGAGCAAAGCGATGAACCTCGATTTCACGCCTGAAGAAGTGGCGTTCCGCGAAGAAGTGCGCGCCTTTATTGCAGAGAAATATCCAAAGCATCTAGGCGATACAGGCCTGCGCGAAGACCTTGCACGCGAAGACTTTGTCGCATGGCATAAAGTGCTGGGTGAAAAAGGCTGGTCAGTACCTGCATGGCCGACCGAATATGGCGGCACCGGCTGGACGCCGACACAGCGCTATATCTGGTCAGAAGAAAACGCGCGTGTGAACGCGCTGATGCCGCTTCCCTTCGGTGTCTCGATGGTCGGCCCAGTGATCTACACATTCGGCAATGAAGAGCAGAAAGCGCAGCACCTGCCCGGTATTCGCGATGGCAGCGTGTGGTGGTGTCAGGGCTATTCTGAGCCGGGTGCGGGTTCTGACCTTGCGAGCCTCAAGACAACCGCGGTTCGCGATGGCGATCACTATGTGATCAACGGTCAAAAGACTTGGACGACACTTGCGCAATATGCGGACTGGGGCTTCTTCCTGTGCCGCACTGATCCAGACGCTCCAAAGCCACAGCAAGGCATCAGCTTCATTCTTGTCGATATGAAATCACCGGGCGTTGAAGTGCGCCCGATCAAGCTGATTGATGGCGGGTATGAGGTCAACGAAACTTGGCTCACCGATGTCCGTGTTCCAGTCGAAAACCTCGTCGGCACAGAAAATATGGGCTGGACCTATGCCAAGTTTCTGCTCGCGCATGAGCGCAGCGGAATTGCTGGCGTCGCCCGCTCGAAACGCGGTGTTGAGAAACTGCGTGAGATTGCCGGCAGCGAAACAATCGATGGTCAGCCATTGATGAGCGATTTCGATTTTGCGCGCAAAGTCAGCCAGCTTGAGATTGACCTTGCGGCGCTTGAGTTCACCGAACTCCGCACGCTGGCGGGTGAACAAGCAGGCAAAGGTCCTGGTCCAGAGAGCTCGATCCTTAAGATCAAAGGCACGGAGATTCAGCAGCGTCTGACCGAACTTACGCTTGAGGCGGTCGGCAGCTATGGCACGCCGCTTTATGGCAGCATCGCAGATGCAGGATCGAACCAGTATCCGGTCGGCCCGGACTATGCCGAGCATGCCGCTTCGACTTATTTCAATATGCGTAAGACTTCGATCTATGGCGGATCGAACGAAATTCAGCGCAACATCATCACGAAAATGATCCTCGGCCTTTAAGAGCCGCACGGACACCGGAGGGAATATAAGTGGATTTCAATTTCACTGAAGAGCAGGACATGGTCCGCGATGGTTTGTCGCGCTTGGTTCGAGAGCAATATGACTGGGACACGCGCCGCAGCGTGGTGGCCAGCGATGCTGGCTGGCGTCCAGAGGTTTGGGCTCAGCTGGCTGAGCTTGGCATCTTGGGCATGCCGTTTAGCGAAGAAGATGGTGGCTTTGGTGGCGGCGCGGTTGATGCGATGGTCGTGATGGAAGAGTTTGGCAAAGGCCTGGTGGTCGAGCCATTCGTTCCAACGGTGGTATGCGCAGGCGGCTTTCTAAAGCACGCTGGTACACCAGCACAAAAGGAAGAGCATATTGGCGGTATCGTCGATGGTAGCCGCGTTTTTGCATTTGCTTATGCTGAGCCACGTGGCCGTTATGATTACGCAGACCTTGAGACGACCGCCAAGAAAGACGGGGATGGCTATGTCCTAAACGGTCACAAGGCTGTCGTCATCGGAGCACCTTGGGCAAGTCACTTGATCGTGACAGCGCGCACCGCAGGTGATCGCCGCGACAAAGACGGTGTCTCCGTGTTCGTGGTCGACAAAAGCGCCAATGGCGTTGTTACCCGCGACTATCCAACCGTTGATGGTCGTCACGCGTCCGAAGTTTACTTCGAAAATGTCAGCGTGCCTGCTGACGCTTTGATCGGTGAAGAGGGCGCGGCCCTCCCGCTTATTGAGCAGGTCGCTGATGAAGCGGCTGCGGCACAATGCGCGGAGATTTGCGGTGTGATGAAAGTCGCTAACGCGATGACGCTCGATTATGCCAAACAGCGCAAGCAATTTGGCGTTCCGATCGCGAGTTTCCAAGTACTCCAGCACCGCATGGTCGATATGTACACTGAGTATGAGCAGTCGGTCTCCCTGACCTATTTCGCAACGCTCAAACTTGATGCAGAAGAACGTGAGCGCAAACTTGCCGTATCGGCCGCCAAAGTCCGCATCGGGCAGGCAGCGCACCATATTGGTCAAGAGGCGATCCAGATCCATGGCGGTATGGGCATGACCGATGAGCTGGCGATTGGCAGCTATTTCAAGCGCTTGACCATCTTCGATTCCGAGTTTGGCAATGTCGATCACCATATGAAACGCCATATCGCGCTTTCTTAATAAGCCTGTGATAATACGGCCATGATATAGGCCAAGGATTATGCTGCGCGGCGTAAGGGCTTGATTTTGGCTCTTACGCCGCGCAGATTCTATGCAAATGAGCACCGCACCCACTTCTGAACTTCGAACCGCGCTCAGCGCGTCGAAATCGGCCTTTGTCACGGTCGGCTGGCTTAGTGCTGTGATCAACGTCCTGCTTTTGGGCGGGCCGATCTATATGCTGTTGATATATGACAGCGTGATGCCCAGCGGCAGCACGGCGACTTTGTTCGGGCTGCTCGCGATGATTATCGTCGTTTATGTTTTTCAGGGTCTGTTTGACCTGCTGCGTATCCGCATCCTCGGAGATGTTGCGGCGGCATTGGATGCGCGTCTGACAGGCAGAGTTCACCGGGCAATTTCGTGGAAGGCGTTACGATCAGGGGCACAAGGCGATGATGGATTGACGCCTTTACGTGATCTTGATTCAATCCGCGCATTCCTTTCGTCCCCCGGACCCGGTGCCTTGATGGATTTACCGTGGCTGCTCTTGTTCGTGGGATTGCTAACAGCGCTCCATTTCTGGTTGGGAGTGACCGCGCTTGTCGGGGCGTTGGTCTTGATCGGCTTTACCTTCCTCAATGACCGCTCAACCCGGCAGCCCAGCGAAGAGGCCGCACATGCACGGGCTTGGCGCGCAAAGATGGCCAATGATAGCCGTCGCCACGCCGAGGTGATCCGCGCGCTTGGCATGGGTGAGCGGATGAATGAAAAATGGCACACTGCCAACGCCCAGCTCAGCACAACCGAAGACGGGGTAAAGCGCACAGGCAGTCTTATCTCTGGCATCAGCCGCATCTTTCGGCTGTTCCTGCAAAGCTTTGTCCTGACCGTGGGCGCGCTTCTGTATCTCGCAGGAGAGGCCAGCGGCGGTATCGTTTTCGCAGCTTCAATCCTTGCGGCTCGCGCGCTCGCTCCGATTGATCAGGCAATCGCGCATTGGCCATCCTTTATGGCAGCGCGCCAAGGTTGGGATCGGTTGGAGACGCTGTTTGAGGCTGTTCCGCTTGAGGAAGCGCAAGAGACCATATTGCCAGCGCCATCAAGAGACATGCGGGTTGAGGGCGTCGCTGTCACGCCTCCGGGTATGGAAGCCGCAGTACTGGAAGGCGTGCAATTTGATCTGAAAGCGGGCGATGCCTTGGGCGTTGTTGGCCCGAGCGCTGCTGGCAAGACCAGCCTGTCACGCGCGCTCGTGGGCTTGTGGGAGCCATCACAAGGCGCGGTTCGCCTTGATGGGGCAAGCCTAGATCAATGGGACCCGGATACGCTTGGTGCCTCATTTGGATATCTGCCTCAGCATGTCGAACTGTTCGACGGCACCATTGCGCAGAACATCGCTCGGTTCGATCCTGATCAGCCTTCGGAAAAAGTGATTGCTGCGGCCCAAATGGCGGGCGTGCATGAAATGATCCTTGGCTTTGCTGATGGCTATGACACGCTCGTTGGCGCTGGCGGCATCCAATTATCGGCAGGTCAGCGCCAGCGCATTGGTCTTGCGCGAGCGTTGTATGACGATCCGTTCCTTGTGGTTCTGGATGAGCCGAATTCAAACCTCGATAGCGAGGGTGAAGAGGCGCTGGGTAAGGCTGTCACGGCGGCCCGTGAGCGCGGAGCCATTGTGGTCTTGGTTGCGCATCGTCCATCGGCCCTGCGCCAAGTGAACAAAGTGCTGTTCCTGCGAGATGGGAAAATGGTCGCCTTTGGTGATCGTGATGAGATCCTTTCGCGAATGGTCACGCCGCCGCCCGGTGCAACCCCGATCAGGGCCACACAAACCGTATCGGCGTCCAAGAAATGAACGCGCAGCTGCCTGTGACTATCGATGCGGATGTCGAAGACGGCGCTGATATGTTTGAACTGCGCGCGAAGGCACGCGCACGCACAGCCCTGATCGCAGCCAGCATTCTCGCGTTTATCGTACTGGTCGGAGGCATTCTTGTCCCCATTGGCGGCGCGGTGATTGCGACCGCCGAGGTTGGACCGGAAAGCCGGATTAAACGCATTGCTCACCCCACTGGCGGGGTGATTGCAGAAATCCTCGTCGGCGATGGGGACAGCGTTGAAGAGGGCGATCTGTTGATGCGTCTGGACAGCGATGTCACCGAAATGGACGCAGAGTTTTCTGAGCTGTCGCTTGCACAATTGCTCGCGCGCCGCGCGGCGCTCCTCGCTGATATCGAGAACCGCCGGGCGATCACTTTCCCGGCAGAGCTGATCAATGATGATGGGCCAGAAGCGCGGGTGGTGATGGAGTCCGAACAGCGCCGATTCCGCATCACTCGATCTGAAAGGGCCAGTTTGCGTGCGCAGCTTGATGAAAGGGTCAACCAGCTCAACCGTCAGATCGACGGGTTTGAGGCGCAGATTTCAGCGCTCCAGCAGCAGCAAGAATTGATCGGGCCCGAGCTAACGATGCTGCGCGACATGTTTGAAGAAGGCTATGTCACGATCCGCCGCCTCAATGAAATGGAGCGGCAGGCGATTGAGCTGGAAGGCTCGATTGGCGCATTGCGGGCAAGTATCGCACAAGCCAATGCAGGCATCGCCGAAGCGCAGGAACAACGCATTCAAATCGGGCAATCTGCACGTACCGATGCAGGGGCTGAGCTGGCGCAGGTCGAAGCCGCGATCAATGATCAACGCGTTGCAAGCGCGAGCGCGGATGATACGTTCGACCGCTCAACTATTCGCGCGCCATATGCGGGCACTATCGACAAGCTTGCATTTGGCGCGATTGGCGAAGTCATTCGGCCAGCTGAAACCATCCTCGAAATCGTGCCGCGCGATGATCGCCTAATCTTTAATGGTCTGGTGATGCCCGGCGATATTGACCGGGTCGAGGTAGGCCAACCAGCGCGCCTGCGCCTATCAGCTTTCAATCAAGCCACTACGCCGGAGTTGAATGGAGAAGTCACCTTCGTCTCCGCCGATCCCATTTCTGACGAAGCCTCAGGCGCGCGCGCATATCGTGTGCGCGTGGTTCTGGATGGCGAAGATCAGGCGATTGCTGATGATCTCCAGCTTGTGTCTGGCATGCCGGCGGAACTGTTTATCGAGACCGGAAGCCGGTCGATGCTGTCTTTTGTGACGAAACCCTTGGTCGACCAGTTCCAGCGCGCTTTCCGTAATTAGACTTGGCCGGGCGGCGGCACGGTCAATCGTCGTTTCCAGTATTGAGTGTAGAACACGCCATCTGGGTCGCACTTTTCGCGCAAGGCCATGAAATCGGCAAACTTCGGCAGATTGTCCCGATAATGCGTGGCCCATCTGCCGAAATCATAGCTTGGCACAAATTTGCCCCAGTGGAGCCGGAAGGGCACGTTATTGTCGCGCAGCAGTTCCCAGTACTGGTCTAGGAAGCCTTCATCTGCATTGGGCACGCCTTTGTTATCGCGATACCAATAAACATCGATACGAACTGTGCCGTCTTTGTACTCGTCCGACCCATCGGTGTAGCCTGCATGCATCCAGCCGCTCGTGGGCGGGCCGCCATAAACCTCGGTCGAAAAGTAACCTGTGGCCTCATATCCGCGCTCTTCAAACATGGTTTGATACAGGTTCATCACCTGCCGTGCTCTGCCAATAGGCACCCAAATCTCAGTAAATTCGGTTGCGAGCAGATTGTCGCGCACGGTGTTATCCATGCATAGCGACCGCCAATACCAATCATTGAACTTCGTCTGTTTGCCCGGTTTGGTGATTGGGTTGAAGATCGGCAGGAGTTTGGGAAACAGTATCCGGACCAGCCCGTTCAAAAAACCAAGCGCCGACCCAATCGCGCCAAGGATAATCCCGGCGATCACGCCAAGCAGGTAGGTGAAGAAACGGCCCAACGCGCCCTTACCGGAACGCCGCAGGACATCGCCAAGGTTCTCCAGATAAAAGCCCACGCGTTCCCAGATCAGCCCGATAATCCGCAGCGGGTTGGTGTTGCCAAAGATCGCGAAGACGATTGAGCCAAGGAACATTTCGGTCTGACCACCGAAGTTTGGCGGAAACTGCTCATAGGGAGAAAGGTCGTCATTTGAAGCTGCGACACGCTTTGCCTGCCACGTCTGAATTCGCTCAGCCCCCTTTTGCGGCCACCACACGACGCGGGTATAGGGCGCGTCTTTGAGATATTGCTCCAGGCTCGGTTGGGTCGCACTTCCGGGGCCAAAGAAATCCATTGGCGCATTAGCCCCAGACGTCTCAGTCGTGATCTCAGTGCCTTCAATATTGTACATTGGCACCAATTGCAGGCGCACTTTGGTCACAATGCCGAGTAGGCCCATTGATGTGCCATAAGCGTCAAAATCGGTGTGCGTTTGGTCAATCCATTGCGCCTTGCCCGTTCCATCGACTACGCGGTAGGCGATCATATTGTCCCAAGCATAGCGGGTAGAGCCACCAGCAGAGCCGGTTGCGGTAAAGCCGCCCAGTGTCTGATGTGTAATCCCACCAAGCGTGTTGACCGCCCAGCCTTTCTCAAAAATCTGATGCAGTAGACTGTTTTCCAAGGTCGAGACGCCAAACGGGTCTTGCGGGTCCCAACCAAGATTGATGCCGGGCTCTGCCTCAATCACTCCTTTGGCTTCATCGACCCAGTCCAATGCGCGCATTTGATCAAACGCGAGGTTTACTTCACCCGGCGGCGGATTTTGCTGGAGGGTTCGGTTCGGAGGTGAGCCGTCACTCGGATCGGTATAGACGCTCCACGCCACTGAATGGGTCGACCCACGCCCTCGCACTTGCAGCGAGTTGGCCCGCGCAAACTTGATCAGCGCGACAACATCTGTCTCGCTCGAGGGATGATAAAATCCGTCATTTCCAATCGGAATAGGCGGTGTGTTCATGTTTCTGTGTCCCCTTTGCTATTTGTATCATGGCCTTATGCGAGGCCCGGGGACAAGCGCGTCGATCATTTTGGACGGGGAAACTGACGTCCGGCTATCTTGCAGCTATCGCGAAAGAATTGAATTTGAAGGATTGACGGTTGCACTTCGCGTGTAAGCTTGGGACAAGAAACCCGGATCGTGGTAAATTTTTGAGTCGGCGGGCAAAAGCCTGCGACTTGACGGGACTATACAAGCTTTGGCCAGTCGAGGTGGCTAATTCTGTATCTGCTTGACGCTCTTAGCGACGATGCGTGCATGTGATGCAAGACTTGCGCGGCTTGGAGAAAAAGGCAAAGTTGGGGCATCTCGTGGGGGGCAAGAGATGGCAGTATCAAGGCCGAAATGGGGTGTGTTTAATCCCTTTAGCCGGATGAGCGCTGGGTTCGTTCGCCTGTTGGCGGTTGCGGGCCTAGTGGCGATCTATCCTGCGGCCACAGCATCAGGAAATGGCAATTTTGAAGGTGTGGCTAGCTGCGCTGGTTCGACATGCCATGGCCGGGCAGAGGGCAATGGAGCGGTCGTTCGGCAGGACGAAATCGCAACATGGCAAGAGCCTTCATCGGTGAGCGGCGCGCATAGCCGCGCCTATTCCGTGCTCGCCGGTCGACGTGGTCAGCAGATTGCGAACAGCCTTAATTTGGGTCCGGCGACCCAGGCGAGCGAGTGCCTTGGGTGTCATGCGACTTTTGCGCCTAGCGAAAAGCGTGGAGCCCGTTTTCAGTTGAGCGACGGTGTCGGCTGCGAAAGCTGCCATGGCCCTGCCGAGGGGTGGCTTGCGAGCCACTATGCGCGTCCTGCGACACATTCGTCGAATGTTTCCGATGGCCTTATCCCTCTCGAGAATCCTCAGGCCCGTGCGAATGTTTGTCTCGATTGTCATTATGGCTCTGAAAAAACAGGGCAATTTGTGACGCATGAGATGATGGCGGCAGGCCACCCGCGCGTTTCATTTGAGCTCGACCTATTTAGCGCGCTTCAACAGCACCACGATATTGATGACGATTATGCGTCGCGCAAACGCAGGCCCAATGCGGTGCGCTTTTGGGCCGTCGGTCAGGCAGAGGCGGTGCGCCGCTCCACACGCCTTTTCGCCCAGCCCAAGTTCGGGATGGAAGGCGCGTTTCCGCAGTTTTACTTCTTCGATTGCCATTCCTGCCACCGGCAAATTCAAGATTCGGATAGTCGCCTCCTGACGTTCGAGACTAATCCGGGTCGTCCGATCCCATTTGGCAATCCGCCGTTCAATGATGAGAATATCATCATGCTTTCTGCAGTCGCGGGCGCGCTTGTTCCGGGGCAGGCTGAGGATTTCCGCGCCGCCAGCCGTGATTTCCACCGTGCAATGTCGGGTGGCAATGCGCGTGAGGCAGCGCAGCGGCTGTCGCAGCGGGCGCGGGCGCTCTCCAACGCGCTTAGCCAGCGGGCCTATGTCGATAATGACGCTTTCCGCGTGATTGAGATCATAGGCGGGCGGGCAACGCGGCCACGCTTCACCGATTATTCAGGTGCTGTACAGTCGGTTATGGCGGTTGATACTTTGCTCAATGGCTTGGTGACGGATGGTAGGATCACGCCGGGTGCTGCTGCAGGTATTCGGGCCAATATCAACCGTGCTTATGCGGCGGTCGAGGAGCCAAACGCTTTCAAACCGGCTGATTTCCGCACCGCGCTTGCATCGGCCACCACCGCTATTCGTAGGTTGCAATAATTATGGCGCGGGGGTGGAAAGTTCTCGTTGGCGCACCGCTTTTGGTGCTGGCTGCTTGTGGAGGCGGGGATTCCGCGCCCGCTGGTGGAGGCACTGGCAATGCGCCGCCTCCTTCTCCGCCATCGCCACCGCCAGCGGGGCAGCTCTTCTCATTCCCCGCGCAAGAGAACCTCTCTGTTGCAGAGGTTCAGGCGATCATCGCGCAGGCTGCCGCCCAAGCGAGCGCTCAAGGAGACGCAGCCAATATCGCGGTGGTTGATCGGGTGGGGAATATCCTTGCCGTCTTTGCGATGCCCGGTGCGCCCGCCAATGCGCGCGTTCCTGAGGCACCAAACGGACAAAACGTCGACATTCAAGGTCTGGACGTTCCCGGTGTCGCAGCTGCCATGGCGAAGGCAATTACAGGCGCGTATCTTTCCAGCGGCGGCAATGCTTTTTCAACGCGGGTAGCTTCGCAGATTGTTCAAGAGCATTTCCCGCCAGCGCCTACTACTGTTGGCCTTGAAAGTGGCCCGCTGTTTGGGGTGCAGTTCAGTCAATTGCCATGCTCCGACCTATCCTCACGCTTTAGCGATGGAATGATCGGCCCGCAGCGATCGCCATTGGGGCTTGCCGCCGATGCAGGCGGCTTCCCGCTCTACAAGAACGGCGTTGTGGTTGGCGGCATCGGAGTGCTGGCTGATGGTAGCTATGATTTTGACCCAAATATCCTCGATGTGGATGTTGATGCGGACGAATCCATCGCGCTCGCCGGTACGGTCGGTTTTGAGGCTCCCGTTGAAATTCGCGCTGACCGCATTTCTGCAGATGGCACCTCGCTGCGCTACACTGACGCCACCTATGCGTCTTTGAGCAATGTTTCTGGGGCGAGCTTTGCAGGCACTGCAGGCACGTTGGTGGCAGTGCGCGGATACACTGACGGGACGATCCGTGCGGGTACTGCTTATGGATCGGAAGGCTCAGGAATTCGTCCATCGACAACGGCGGAGTTCACAAACCCAGACGCGTTCGTTTTGAGCGACGGCGCAGGCACCAACCGTTTTCCTGTGCGCGGCGGAACTGATGGTGCGGATATCGGCTCCCCAATCACGCAAGGTGAAGCCGCGGCGATCTTAGAGGAAGCCTTCACAGTCATGAGCCGGGCGAGGGCGCAAATCCGTCGACCGCTTGATAGCCGCGCGCAAGTAACTATCAGTCTCGTCGATACGCGGGGGCGAATTCTTGGCATCGTCCGCTCTCCTGATGCACCAATTTTTGGCACCGATGTTAGCCTGCAAAAGGCACGGACGGCGAATTTCTTCTCCGGAGCATTTGCGGCGGGTGAATTGCAAGCGGCAGAGCGCGAAGTGCCGCAGTTTGTAGACCGCGTTCGCACGTTTCTGAATGATCCCAATGCGCTGACCGGGGCATTTGCCTTCGCGGATAGATCGGGTGGCAATCTGGCGCGGCCGTTCTTCCCAGATGGCGAAGTCGGCACGCCCAATGGCCCGCTTTCCCGTCCTATCGAGCAGTTCAATCCGTTCTCGACAGGACTGCAATCGGCGCTGATTGTGCAGAACTTAGAAGAGCATTTGGGATTCGTTCTTGATCCCACTGGCACTGTCGCTGACACCAATCGTGGCTGTTCAAAGCTGCCCAATATCGCAGGAGCTGGCACGCGGCTCGACAATGGTATTCAGATTTTCCCAGGGTCGGTCCCTGTCTATCGCGGCAACCAACTGGTTGGCGGCATTGGCGTATCGGGCGACGGCATTGATCAGGATGACATGATCAGTTTCCTAGGGCTTCACAATGCTGGTGTGCGCACCGGCTCTGTGAACAATGCGCCCAATGAAATCCGCGCGGATCGTATCTTGGTACAAGTGGGCAGCCGTCAGGTGCGACTGCGCTACATCAATTGTCCGTTTGCGCCGTTCCTTGATGATCCAACGCAGAATGTGTGTGAGGGGCTTTAAGGGATGGCGGTGTCTTCACTCATCCCAATGATCGTTCTGGCGCAGCCAGCGACGTACGATACCGGGGCTGATGCTGGGCAGGAAGAGCCGCCGGCGCTCCCTCAGCCTGAGGAAGAGGGCGATTCACCTCAGCACAATCAGAGCATTGATCGCGAAGGGTTGAATACGACCGCACGCGAAGAACCGGACCCGGTCGATCCGCAGATCATCGATGGCCGTGAGCGCCCTGGTTTCAATTCAGAACTGCCCGACGCGATTGAGCAAGAGAACGAAGGCGCCATTCGTGCGCCTCCTCCCCAGGCGTTTTCACCCGATCAAGTGCCGATCCCCGATCGCTGGCGTCTGATTGAGAATGTGCCTGATATTAATGGCAATCCGGTTCTGACAGAGGACATTCTCGATCCTTACAATCAGAACACGTATAAGGGCGACCGCCCGATCAACCGCGAGAAGGTTCCGTGGCTGCCGATCACCGGGGATGATTGGTTCTTCGTCGTCAATGCGATCAGCGACACGGTTTACGAACCGCGCACTTTCCCGATCCCTGTCGGCATCCAAACCACGCAGGACCCCGATCGGCTGGACGTGTTCGGCGATGATTTCTCAACCGTCCTGTCGCAGACTTTCATTGTGGGCGCTGCCCTCCTCAAGGGGAGTACGGCCTACAAACCGCCGAGCATCGAATATCGTGTCACGCTCGCTTACAATTTGAACTATGTCGAAGTGCCTGAGCGGCGAGTGCTGTTTGTAGAGCCATCCAAGGGCACAACGCGTCTTGATCACTTCCTCGGCGTGCAAGAAGCCTTCGTCGATTATCACTTCACTGAATACGACAATGACCGGTTCGACTTCATCTCGATCCGGGCCGGTATCCAGCCGTTCCAAGCCGATTTTCGTGGCTTCTTGTTTAACGATCAGCAGCTAGGCGTGCGGCTGTTCGGCAACCGCGATAACAACCGTTTCCAGTTCAATCTGGCGGCGTTTTGGCGGCTTGAGAAGGACACCAATAGCGGTCTCAACTCAGTTGTTCAGAGCCCGCGCGATGACTTTGTTTTCATTGCCAATGTTTACCGTCAGGATTTCCTCATCCCGGCGCTGACCAGTCAAGTGACCGTTGCCTATAATCGCAACCGCGAAGGCGACGATATCGAGATTGACGACAACGGCTTTCCTGTGCGCCCCGCTCTGCTCGGCGATTTGCGTGGGCGCGATTACGACGCATTTTACTTGGGCTACAATGTCGATGGACGCATTGGCCGGATCAATGTGACGGGCAGCGCCTATTGGGTTCTGGGTGAAGATCGCAACAACTTCTTCACCGGAGAACCTGCCGACATCAACGCGCAATTTGCTGCTGTTGAGCTGAGCTATGATCGCGATTGGATGCGTTTTCGCCTGTCGGGTCTTTATCAAAGCGGCGACAGCGATCCATATGACAATGAAGTCAACGGATATGACGCGATCTTTGAAAACCCCGTTTTTGCAGGCGCTGACACCTCATACTGGATCCGGCAAACGATCCCCTTTGCAGGCGGTGGCCGCGCGGTATCGGTGAACGGTCGCAATGGTATTTTGAACAATTTGCGCTCCTCAAAAGAGCAGGGCCAATCTAACTTCAACAATCCGGGTCTGTGGCTGGTCGGTATCGGCGCTGACTTCGACATCACGCCAGAAGTTCGCGTGACGGCAAACGCCAATCACCTCTGGTTCGAAGATACGACATCACTTGAAAACCTGCGCATTGAGGGCTCGATCCCCGATGAGATTGGCTACGATCTCTCGGTCTCAGCAATCTGGCGACCCAAAGCGAACCAGAACATCGTGTTCCGCCTATCGGGCGCGACACTCCTTTCGGGTGACGGGTTTCGTGACCTGTTCGACAATCGTGGCAACCAGAATGAGTTCTACTCAGTCCTTGCAAATGTGACGTTGACCTACTGATGACAGTGAAGCCCATCTCTTTCGCTCAAGCGTTTCTGGCCCTGGCGGCGCTAGTCCTTGGTGTTTCGGTATTCCAAGCGGAGACGCAAGCGGCGGATAAGGAAACGCCGACGTACCGGGATTATTCGCTCGTAACGGCTCCGCCAGCCCCTGCGCGGCAGTCTCAAGCGCAAATGGATGCGAAGTCGGAAGGGTGTTACACCTGCCACCTCCAAACAGACGCGCCGACTATGCACACAACGCCTGCGGTGCGGCTCGGCTGCACTGATTGCCACGGCGGTAATGCGAGCGTGCGCGGCAATTCTGATCTGCCGCAGGATCACCCCGACTATGTCTCTGCTCGTGACAGTGCTCACGTTCTACCGAAATATCCTGACAGCTGGCACTTCCCATCATCGGCGAACCCAGAGCGTTCCTATTCGCTGCTTAATCAGGAATCGCCTGAATTCATCAAATTTGTGAACCCGTCAGACTACCGCGTCGCGCGCGAGGCTTGTGGTTCGTGCCACATTCAGTCGATCGAGGCGGCCGAGCGCTCCATCATGGCAACCGGCGCGATGCTTTGGGGCGGAGCGACCTACAATAACGGCATTCTGCCCTTCAAAAACTACATCCTTGGCGAAGCTTACACCCGCAGCGGTGACCCCGCGACAGTTGCGGGCATTGGCAGTGTCATCGCATCACCCGGTGACGGCGAAGAAGGGCAATTGTCACCTGAGCAAGAAGCGCGCGGTGTCCTGAGCCAGCTTTACCCGCTGCCCACATGGCATGTGATCCCCCCCGCTGACGTCTTCCGCGTTTTTGAGCGTGGTGGTCGCACGATCAACTCACAATTCCCGGAAATTGGCTTGCCTAGCCCGACCGGACAGATCCAGCGGCTCGAAGAACCGGGGCGCCCTGACCTTAAGCAGTCCAATCGGGGTCCTGGCACTGGCCTTCGCGTCGCGATCCCTGCGCTCAACATTCACAAGACCCGCCTCAATGACCCGTTCACATGGTTTATGGGCACCAATGATCAGCCGGGCGATTATCGCCATTCAGGCTGTGCCAGCTGCCACGTTGTCTATGCCAATGACCGTGAGCCGCGCCACTCGCTGATCTATGCGCAATATGGCCGTGATGGGCAGACGATCACGGTCGATCCGACGATCAACAGCCAGATGCAAGAGGGCCATGGCTACGGCTCAGAGGGCGCACTGAATAGCGGCATGGGACATGGTGGCCTGCGTCAGCCGGGTGAAAGCTATGATGATCACAATGGTGATGGCCATGGTGAAGTGCCCGAGCGCGAGAAAGGCCACCCACTCCAGCACGTCTTCACGCGGAGCATTCCGACCTCGCAATGCATGACCTGTCACATGCACCAGCCCAATATCTTCCTGAACTCATACCTCGGCTACACGATGTGGGACTACGAATCTGATGCGCCGATGATGTGGTCAGGCCCTGAGAACACTACACCGCGCCCCGAAGGCATGTCGGATGAGGATTACGAGGCATTCTATAAGGAGCAACGCTTCCCAACTGCCGAAGAAGTGCGCGCTATCCTTGACCGTAACCCGGAAGGCGCGGCCGCGCGAGGCATGTGGGCGGACCTCGACTTCCTGCGCAATGTCTATGATCTGAACCCCTATCTCGAAGACACGCAATTCGCCGATTATCACGGCCATGGCTGGAATTTCCGCGGCGTGTTTAAGCGGGATCGCGACGGCAATCTGCTTGATGCGGACAATGAAGTTCTGCGCCCCTCTCAAGAAGGCGACACACCCGAGGAGGCTCAGTATCACGACGAACGTTGGCGTCAGCGCTGGCGCCGTGATGGTGAGGAACAATTCGTCGAACCTGGAACCAATCCCGGCGAAGCGGTGCATATGATGAGCATTCATGCCGAGGTCGGGATGCAATGCGTCGATTGCCATTATGAGCAAGACACACATGGCAATGGCCTGCTCTACGGGGAAGTCGCCAATGCTATTGAGATCGGTTGTAAGGATTGCCACGGCACGGCAGATGAATACCCAACTCTGCGTACCAGTGGTCCAGCGGCTCCACCCGAAGGGCACAACCTTGCGCTTCTTCGCAACCCTGATGGTCAGCGCCGGTTTGAGTGGCTGGAGAATGAAGAGGGCCGCCGCGTTCTGATCCAACGCTCTTTGGTCGACCCAGAGCTTGAATGGGAAGTTAGCCTGGTGCGGGACAGCGTCGACCCGGCCACACCTGAATTCAACGCCAAGGCCGCGCGCTCAAAATTGATGAGTCGCTATGGCGCAGAAACGGGCCGTTTCGAATTTGGTGTCGGCATCGCGGAAAGCGACCGCGCGCACCAGAATGAAGAAATGGCATGCTTCACCTGCCACCTTTCATGGACGACCTCTTGCGGTGGCTGCCACTTGCCCATTGAGGCCAACTGGAAGACCAAATCGCACCGCTATGAAGGCGGCTCCACTCGCAACTTCGCAAGCTACAACCCACAGGTCGCCCGCGATCAGATGTTCCAATTGGGCGTCCACCAGACGACGAAGGGCAATCAAACCGCTCCGGTCCGTTCGACCTCTGCACTGGTGCTGAGCTCAACCAACATCAACCGCGAGCGCATTTATGTGCAGCAGCCGCCGATCTCAGCGATTGGCTTCTCAAGCCAAGCCTTCGCGCCGCACTTCCCGCATACGGTCCGTCTGACAGAGACCAAGCAATGCTCCGACTGTCACCTGTCCGAAGCGGAAGACAACAATGCGATTATGGCGCAGTTGCTGCTGCTGGGCACGAACTATGTGAACTTCGTTGGCATGCATGCCTTTACTGGGCTTGAAGGCGGGCTTACCGCAATTCGCGTAACTGAATATGATGAACCACAAGCTGTCATTGGCTCCTATCTGCACCGCTATTCCTATCCCGAATATTGGCAGCGCCATGTTGAGGATAATGAGCGTGAGCTCAAAAACTGGGTGCGCGGCGAGGCGTTTGACGAAGATATCTCGGGCGAAACCAAGCCATTCGAGGAATTCGTCAACGTTCATGAAGGCACGCCGGACCGGGTAGGTTGTCTGCAACTGCGCGGCGAATATCTGTTCGTGGCAGAGGGCAGCGGCGGTTTCCGGGCCTATGATGTCGCCTCCATCGCTAACAAGGGCATTTCGGAGCGGATCATCACCGCGCCATTCTCCCCGCTTGGGCAAGACACGCATGTCGATACCGAGAATGCGACCTGTATGGCGTTGCCGACGAACCAACCGATCGCGCCGGACCGCAACACTGCGCGCATGCGTGAGGTCAATCAGGAGCAACCCTTCCTACCGATCTACAATTATGCGGTTGTGACCGATGCGGTCGAAGGTCTGGTGCTGGTCGATGTGAACACATTGGCCGATGGTGAGTTCCGCAACAACTTCTTCGACCGGCTCGAATTTGCCGATGGCTCGGATGCTTGGAACCCGAATGGTGTACTGAATGGGGCAAACCACATCCATCTGGCAGGTGAGGTGGCCTATATCACCGCAGATCGCGGATTGGTGGTGGTCGATCTCTCTGATCCCAAGAACCCGCAGCTGGCCGCCGTTCGCGACCTGCCGGGGGCTAAGGCGAGCACAATTCAGTTCCGCTACCTTTGGGTGAGCGATGCTGAGGGTGTGAAGCTGTTCGACGTGACGAACTTGCGCGACCCGGTGGCTGTGCCTGAGGCGACTTATCCGGTGGCGGATGCGCGCCGTATCTATGTCGCGCGCACCTATGCCTATGTCGCTGCAAAGGGCGATGGCTTGCTGATCCTTGATGTGAAGAACCCACGCGCACCGCGCCTGCACAGCCAAGTGACGCTGGATGGCACACTCAACGATGCAGAGGACGTCATCGTCGCCTCCACCAATGCCTCGCTATTCGCGTATGTCGCGGATGGCCGTAACGGGATGAAGGTGTTGCAGCTCACCAGCCCTGATAGTCAGCGCAACTTCTATGGCTTTAGCCCGGCACCAGTGCCTGAACTTATCGCTTATGCCGATACACCCACGCCTGCGATTGCGCTGTCCAAAGGCCTCGACAGGGACCGTGCGGTGGATGAAACCGGCGGTCAGATGGCCGTGTTTGGACGGCTTGGCTCACGCCCGTTCACTCGCGATGAAATGGAGCGCCTCTTCATGACCCGCTCGGGCATTCCGTGGAAAGTCAGCGATGAGGTCAATATGGATCGCTGGGTTGGCCGCGATCTTGGCCCACTACGTCGCAATGCCGATATGGATGCGCAGCCTGAGAGCGAGGCGACAGGGGCACTGGGCGGCGACTAAAAGAAGAAGCCGCCAGCTGGGACCTGGCGGCTCTCTTTTTTAGGCAAAGATTGGGTATACGGCCTTGCCTCTATTCGCGTTCGGCGAAGAGGCCCTTCATCATCGGCTTTAGGTGATCTTCAAACCGAGCAAGCGTTTGCCAGTGGCCTACGGGCTGGAAGTGGGAGACAAACTCACCGTCTTTCCAAAGATGCAGGCTGTAAAAGGGCGGTTCCGCTGCAACGATAGGCCGCTTGTCTGCCACGTCTGTGTCCATTGGCCGCAGATCAAGCGCGACTGCGGGTGCGACGGCTGGCGTCACGCTCAACGGAATGCCTTCAATCATCGTGTGCAATGGTCGGTGCAAATGTCCGGCCTGGACAGAGATGATCTGCTTGTGGCCCCTGATTGTGTCACGAAATCTCTGAAACCATGCCTCGTGCGGCTTGGGATCCATCCATTCGATCCCTGCGACCACGGGCGGGTGATGCATGAAGATAACGGTGGGCGTTTCCGGATGCGCGGCTAGTTCCTTTGCCAACCATGCTGCGCGGACCTCGCAAAATGCGCCGCCATGGCGACCGGGCTCAAATGAGTCGACGCAAACGATCCTCAAGCCATCTTCTTCGATCGCGAATTGCGCAAAGCCGTCGGCCACGGGACATTCGGGAAACGCCTTGAGCATTTCTTCCCGGCTGTCGTGATTGCCCGGGATGACGTGAACTGGGAAGGGGCATTCTGAAACCAGATCACGAATGCGATCATAACATTCAGGCTGCCCGCCATCGGTGAGATCACCCGAAAGGATCAGCATATCGGGTTGGACCGGCTGGCTCAGCAGGTGGCCAAGGACGTTGCGAAAGCGAACGAAGTTGAACTCATTCTCGCCCGCTTCGGGTTCAAACCCGACATGCGTATCAGTAATCTGAGCAATCAACACGTCGCGTTCACCTGCTCCTTCTTTCTATCGTCTTAGACTGCTGAGGATGGCAGCAACAGAGTCGCTTCCGCCATTTCCGGGGAGATCAGGGTGATCCTCTGGCCGCCAAGGCATGGTTGGTGTGTGATAACCATGGCACATTGCGCAGCTTGATGGAGTGATTTCCTCGGTTTTGCTCGCCGTTTCGCCCTGGTGGCAATCGCGACAGCTCTCCACATCCGGGATTAGCAGGTCGGTGGCTTCACCCGACGTGTCTGTTGCATGGCAATCGGTGCATTCCGCCACATCATCGCCGTGCGCTGCGTGGCTGAAATAACCATGCATCAAAAACCGGTCGGGCAGATTTACCGGTGTGAGGTCACGTCTGCCATTGGTGCTGGTCGGGATATGGCATTCGCCGCATACTCCAGTTGGCTCGAGCGCGCGATTGATCGCGATGTAAGCGCTCATCGGGCGGCCAAAGTTCGAATAATAACGGCCACCGCGCGCAAATTGGCCCGGACGGCTGCGCCCTTCGACCCGCGGACGGCTTGGGCCACGATTCATGGTCGCAAGATCTGCCATTAGATCATCGACATCCCCGTGGCGAAGCGAGCGGAAATTGGGACCGGCGCGATCGAACACCAATGAATGGCAGGCCTCACATGCAGGCTCCATCTCTACAGGCGCAAAATCGCCGTAATCGGATGGCTTTCCGCCCTGTTCGGCGACTTGCACAATCAGCGCCTCATCGCTCCAGTCAGAATGGCAATCGCTGCATTCAAGCGGTGCGCCATACTGGTCGAGGCTGATCGCCATGCGGGCAACGCCGCTATTTTCGGATACGTGGACATCGTGCGGGAAGATTAATCCGCTCATTTCCTGAATGGGCTGGTCGAGCGATACACGGTTCGGCTTTTCATCGAAGTGCGCGGTGTAGAATTGCGGGCGGAATTGCGGGTGCTTCTTCCCGAAATCAGCCGCGTTTCCGAAAGATGCGTTGGAAAGCCGTGCATCCAGTTCGTTGTGGCAGTCTGCGCAGAACTTTTCGTTTGATGCCTCAAGCTTGACCGGGCCCTCATGTTCGGAATGGCATGAGACACAGCCCAATGGACCTTCTTTGCCCAGCGTCTCAGCAATTGACCACTGGATCGCATCGCCTTGGCTAAGCGGTGGCATCCCCTCTTTGAGGCGAGGCATTTGCGCGTGCTCACCCAATTCCTCATGACAGGTCAGGCAGGTTTCATCCTGCACCGAAACGAAGGGTGTCACGTGGCAGGCCTCACAATTCTCCTCTAGGTCATGGTGAGCCATGCTGAGCTCTCCTGAGCTCCACGCCGCATCAAATAGAACCTGACCTTCCATCGGATTGTCTGGGTCGTTTTCGACCGGATCACGGGTGAGATGCGTAAAGATAGGCACCGAAAGCAGCAGGATGAAAATGGCAAGAGAGCCGATCCAGGCAACAGCCCGTTTCGACGGCATCGCACTGGCGAGGGCAAACCCTTCAAGAGCATCGCCGGCACCTGCGTCCTTCTCAACCTGCTTGATAACGATCTGCACGGGACCATCCGCGTCACGGGATATGGCGAGGCGTGCGGAACCAAGTGAAAGTTCTGCGCCAATATTGGGGTCGATTTCTGCGTGTTCTTCAACACGTCCATCAATCCCAAAGCCAAGACCGCTAACGGCCTCAGCACTGAGCATTCCGCCGCCTGCATCAAACAGACGTACATGGTGTTGCTCGACCGCAAGATCGGGCAAGTGAATGTCATTTTCGGCCGCGCGGCCAATCGTCAGCGCGTCTTGATCCACCGTGCGATCGCGCACGATCTCTCGACCAGAGGAGGTGAAATCGATGGTTCGGATCAGGAATGCCACAGCGCTCGCCCTCACCAATAATAAAACACGCTCACGACATGCGCGAGCAGTGCGGCGAGCAATGCAATTGTCGCCGGGATATGGATGAAGAGCCACACTTCGAGAAGCGCCCGAATGCGAAGGTGGCGGCGGATTTGGCCGAGCTGGTCAGCGCGTTTTTGTAAGAGAACATGCACGCGTTCTTCGGGACCATCAGTCCCCCCAACGGCTGCGGCTACACCGCGCAGCGCTTTGTTGGTTTTGCAACCCGGATAGGCATTGAACAACCGCGCGAAAACGCCGCCGTAAAACACGTCCTGACCCAGTGCATCGATCACCAGATCAGACTGCGCGCGGTCCAATGGCTGCGCTGCACTTTCCAATTGCCGGTCAAGCGCAGTCAACGCCTCCAGCATTTGCGCGCGGGTCATTTCATTGCGGTTGGAGGAGAGCGTGCTGGGCAAAGTCGCATAGACAATCACCCCATAAATGCCCGTGATGATCACGAGCATCATAAGCACATAGGCCAGCGTGTGCACGTTCCAGCCGATTTGAAATCCGGTATGGAGCGTGCCGACAACGATCAGCGCAAGGCCGAGATAGACATGCGCCGAAGTCCAGCCCTTCAGGCTCCAAGCGCCTGTGGTCATTTTGCGTTTGCGCACTCCGAGTAGCGAGAGCCAGACGATCAGCACCAGTCCGATTGTGCCAAGCGTATAGCCATACCAGCTGCCGCCATTGGGGCGCGGCTCTTGGTCAATCATCGCATAGCCAAGCCCGCTAACGATGCAGAGGATCAGCGCCAACCATAGATAGCGGAACTTCTTGTGCTTCAGAAAGCTGACATGATCGGCATTGCGCCGCGCTTCATCCTGCTTGAAGCGATTATTGGGGACGCTAGCCATTATTCGACGTCCTCTGTCAGCTTCGTGAAGGTCAGGAATTTGTCGGGCGATACGCGGATTGCAGCGCCCGTTGGGCACGCGCGCACGCAGGCTGGGCCGCCATCGATGCCCGAACACATATCACATTTGATCGCCTGTTTCGGCTGCTCAGGATCGCCATTTTCTTTGCGCCATTTATACGATGCCTCGCCCGGTCCCGGTCCGCTGCCGAAAAATAGCCATTTCAATAGTGACGGCTTTTCCGGCGGTTTCGGATCCATTCGGATTACGCCGTAAGGGCAATTGCGTTGGCAATTTCCGCAGCCAATGCAGGTGTCGTCAATCACGACTTCGCCATCAGGTCCGCGCTTGATCGCATTGGGAGGACAATCGGCCATGCAGTGAGGATGTTCGCAGTGGCGGCATGACGTCGGCACGTGCAAATGTGCATAAGTGCGGCCCGCTTCACGGTCCAAACGCGACAGCCCCTCATGCGCATCGGCACAGGCGCGCTCACAATTATCACAACCAATACAAAGCTTTTCGTCGATCAGCAGGACATCGGTTGCCTCGCCAAGTCCTTCATCAACGAGGAATTGCGCAGTTTCCGAATAGAGATCGACTGCGCCCGAAAACTCATCCTTGCGGCTTTCGATAAAGGCGTTGGTTTTGCGCCGCCCGTCCATTTCCTTCAGCGCTTTCTCACGCAAGGTTGGATTGCGATCGAGCAATGCGGCGAACTCTTCTCCCGGCAATCGAATAGCTTCGGCCTTGATCGCAGCCTTCACTGTGGCTGTGCGCGAAGAGCCATCAATTGCGGCCATTTCGCCCACATAACTTCCAGCGGGAAGGTAGGACAGGAAGACGGGTTTCTCGCCAATCTGCTTTTCAACAATCATCGACCCGCGTCGGATGATGTAGACCTCTTTGTCGTCATCGCCCTCTTGAATGAGGACCTGACCAGCCTTCACGTCCATCACTTCAGCCGCCTCAACGAGGGGCGCGATGTCTTGGGGTGTCAGACCTGACCCGAACATTTGCAACAATTGCCGTTCCACTGCGATCCGGTTCACCGCTTCTGCGGCTTCAGGCGAAGTCGCGATCAATTTCAGCGCTGCGTTGCGAGCCAACTCAATCGCCACCACTGGCTCAGCCGCACGAACAGTTGAGCCGCGACGACGGCCTGAAATCAGACCAACCTCGCCAAAGATCGAGCCCTGCTCAATCGGTACGGTGATGGAAGGATCGTTTGGATTGATCTCAACCGCAACGGATCCTTGCGCGATGGTGAAAAGTGAGGAACCCGGCTCATTACGCCGAAAAATCACATCGCCTGCATCATAAGAATGGACGGTGGAATCGAGCATCAACTCGCGCAATTGTAGCGAGGAAAGCCCGCTGAACACCGCGACATTCCCGCCAAATACATCGAGCCAATGTTCAACCGAATGGTCGCCGGGAAGAGGAGCGAATTTGGCTTGCAGAATTGGTTCATCAGCGGGTTTTAGGTCACTGTTTCCATTGATGAACTCAATGACATCATAACCCTGATTCATGCAGTGCTTGATCAGTGGATAGCCCGCCAAAGCGCCAATTACATGGATACCGGGATTGGTCGATTCAAATGCGGGAGTGAGCTTTGGAAAGGCGCTGCGCTCCTCGCTTGTGAACTCGATCCCCATCGATTCCACAAACTTGCGTGGCGGCTGCGAACCGGTGCGAGCGATGATCCGGTCGCATTTGATCGTCTCTTCGCCATCACGCGTTTCGAGGACAAGTTCGCCATCTTTTACTTCAGCAGGCGAAGTCTCGCGCCGGACGCTAATCCGGCCATCTTGCTCAGCCTCTTCCAGCAAAGAGACATTGGCCGCTTTCGCGCGGGCAAAGCTATCGCGGCGATTGAGTATAGTGACGACATTGCGCTGCGCGTCATCGGCGGCAAGGCCTAGCGCGTTTTCAATCCCTGCATCGCCGGAACCAACGACGGTGATATGCTCGTCAAAATACTCGCCGGGATCATCGAGCTGATATTGGATCATCTCATGTTCTGAGCCAGGGCAACGCAACATGTTGGGGTTGCCCTGCGTCCCGATGGCGATAACGATGGTTTCAGCTTTCACACTCTCGCCATTCTTCAGGCCAATCGTGAAATTGCCTTTTTCGCCTTCGACCTTGTTGACCTCTGCATTGTATTTGACGTTGACCTTGTGGCCTTCGGTTTGTTCGTCCCAAATACCGAGGATCGTTTCACGCTTGCCAGCGTCGAAATCCATATCTGATCTGAGCACCAGATTGGACGGCGTCGCCATGACGTGCTTGCCCTTCTGGTATTTGAAAATCGTGTCCGACAGGTGATCTGTCTTTTCGAGCAGCACATGCGGAATGCCCAGCGCGGCGGCACGGCCAGCAGCACTCATCCCGGCGGGGCCGGAGCCAACTATGGCGACTTTATACAAATCCCCCAATCTATCCCCCCCTTTGGATAGATTTCACACTCCCTCACCATAGAGAAAGTGCATCTTAATGCCAGAGAGAATTGCTGTTTTCTGCACTGGTTGCTAGTGAAAAACGCATGGGATCAGGTGCAAATAATTCGACTATGGATGCAAACCAAGAATCTTCGGGCTCAAAAGCCGGATGGATATTGCTCGGCGCTGCTGCGGTTCTTGCCGCAGGCTCGGTTGGTTACAATGTCTATGGCAGCAGCGACGGTGACGAATCGATTGAAGTCGCCAGTGATGGTGCGCCGTCAATGGAATCTCTTCGCGCGGCAGCGGAAGGTTCCGATGATGATGCGGGCCCTTGGGCGGAGCTGGGATTTGCGCATTATGAGCGCGGTGAATTTGCCGAAGCCGCAGCTGCTTATGAGAAAGCGATAGAGATCGATCCAAGCGAGGCGGCTCTTTGGTCAGCGCTTGGCGAGTTGATTGCCTACGCCGCGGACGCATCGGAAGCGGCGGCCAACCCACTGCCCCCAGAGGCGTTCGCAGCGTTTGAAAAAGCGTTAGAACTTGACCCAAGTGACCCGCGTGCGCGCTACTTTGCCGCAGTGAAATTGGATTTGGAAGGCGATCACGACGGGGCGATTTCGGCCTGGCTGGCGCTGCTTTCGGACACACCACCCGGCGCGCCATGGGAAGCGTCCTTAATTCAGACCATCCAGCAGGTCGGCGCAATCAATGACATCGCAGTTGAAACGCGGATCGCCACGATTAACGGAGCGCGCGCGCCAGAAGTGCTGATCCCCGGTTCGGGCGAGGCAGCAGGTGATTCTGCATCGGCTAATGTCCGCGGGCCAACAGCTCAGCAAGTTGCCGATGCGAGCCGAATGACACCGGGTGAGCAGGATCAGATGGTCGCTGGAATGGTGGCTGGTCTCGAAGAACGGCTCGAAAATGAACCCGGCAATCTTGATGGTTGGGTGATGCTGATGCGCAGCCGAATGACCTTGGGCGAAACCGGCAAAGCGCGCGAAGCTTTGGCGAAAGCGGTCGCGGCAAATCCGGAAAACGCGGACGAGCTACGGCGTCAAGCAGCTCAACTCGGCATTCAGTAAGAACAATCGCGAGCAACGAAAAAGGGCGCCCCCGATAAGGGACGCCCTTTTTTCATTCGCTGATATGCGCGGGGTCAGACCACGCCGAACGCCAACATTGCGTCGGCGACTTTCTTGAAGCCGGCGATATTCGCACCTTTCACATAGTCGACATAGCCATCGCCTTGGTCGCCATATTCAGTGCATTTTTCGTGGATGCCTTCCATCAGATCGGTGAGCATGTCGCCCAGACGCTCTTGATTCCAGCTGATCCGCTCTGAGTTTTGGCTCATTTCGAGACCCGATACTGCAACGCCGCCAGCATTGGCCGCTTTGCCAGGACCGTACATGATCTTTGCATCGTGGAAGACTTTCACACCGTCGAGCGTGGTTGGCATATTGGCGCCTTCGGAGACGCCTTTACAGCCATTGCTCACCAGCGTTTTCGCTTCGTCTTCGTTGAGTTCGTTTTGCGTTGCGCAAGGGAGAGCCAGGTCGCAGGCGATGCCCCAAGGACGCTTGCCCTCGTGGTATTCAGCGCCTTTGAACTCATCAACATATTCGGAGATCCGGCCACGCTTGACGGTTTTAAGGTGCTTTACCCAATCGATCTTTTCCTGATCGATGCCGTCTGGATCGTGAATGAAACCACCTGAATCGGACAGCGTCAAAACCTTGCCGCCCAATTGCGTGATTTTCTCCGCCGCATGGGTGGCGACATTGCCCGAGCCTGAAATCACAGCGCTATGACCTTCGACATCCATGCCTTGATGTTTGAGCATGTTGCGCAGGAAATAGACCGCGCCATAGCCGGTTGCTTCGGGTCGCATTTGCGATCCGCCATATTCCTGACCCTTGCCTGTCAGGACGCCTTCCCAACGATTGGTGAGGCGTTTGTACTGGCCGAACATATAGCCAATCTCGCGCCCGCCGACGCCAATATCGCCCGCGGGAACATCGGTGTTCGGGCCGATATGGCGATAGAGTTCAGACATGAAGCTTTGGCAGAAACGCATCACTTCGGCGTCAGATTTGCCGCGCGGATTGAAGTTTGCGCCACCTTTGCCGCCGCCCATAGGCAGGCCAGTAAGCGAGTTTTTGAAGGTCTGCTCAAAAGCGAGGAACTTCAAAACGCTTTCGGTCACGCTCGGGTGGAAACGGATGCCACCTTTGTAGGGACCGATTGCGTTGTTGTTCTGCACACGCCAGCCGCGCTGCACACGGATATTGTGATTGTCGTCTTCCCAGCAGACACGGAACGAAACGATGCGATCGGGCTCTGCAATGCGGCGCAGGATTTGCGCTTCGTGATATTCAACCTTGTCGGCCATGAATTCGTAGATGTCCTGCGCCACTTCGTGAACGGCTTGGATGAATTCAGTTTGCCCCGGATTGCGCTTTTTCACGCCTTCCATGAAAGTTTCTAGATCGACGTGATCGGATACGGCCATTGTGTTCTTCCCCCCATAGGAACCCAAAAAATTTGAGGTAATGCAAAGCCTACGCGCGACACCGCTTCACATCAATCGCGCACCATCTGGCACAGTGAGATCGGGCGCGCATAGTACAATTGCGTCATCTTTGTCGGCAAAGCCAAGAACGAGCACTTCCGACATAAAAGGCCCAATTTGGCGCGGAGGGAAGTTCACCACTGCCATCACCGCGCGGCCAATCAGCGCATCTGGCGAGTAGTGATCGGTGATTTGAGCGGAGCTTTTCTTCACCCCGACTTCCGGTCCAAAATCGACACGTAATTTGATCGCGGGCTTTCGCGCCTCAGGAAAAGGTTCGGCCTCCACTACGGTGCCTTTGCGAATATCGACTGCCAAAAAGTCATCGAATGTGATCTCAGCCATTGGCTCTTCCCAAAATGCAGCCCGTCGGATAAATTGCGAAGTGCAACCGACACCATCTGCGGGGAATTATCAATGGCGAGTTTTATCTTGAACGGGCAACCGGTGGAGGTGGAAGCTGATCCAGCTATGCCGATCCTTTGGGTCGTGCGTGAGAAACTCGGCATGTCGGGGACCAAATTTGGCTGCGGAATTGCTCAATGTGGAGCTTGTACCGTGCATCTGGACGGAACGCCCGTGCGCTCATGCTCGACCGCAGTGTCACAGGCCGAAGGGCGCGAGATTACGACCATCGAAGGTGTTGGTGGGCCGGACGGTGAATTGAGCAAGGTTCAGCAAGCCTGGGTCAGCGAGCAAGTCCCCCAATGCGGATATTGCCAATCGGGCCAGATCATGAGCGCAACAGCTCTGCTTCGCGACAAACCCAACCCAAGCGATGATGACATTGATGCAGCGATGTCGGGCAATATCTGCCGCTGTGGCACATACACTCGCATTCGGCGCGCAATCAAAGTTGCCGCCGGGCAGGTTAATCCGCGTGAAGAGGAGGCTTGATCCATGAACGATATGTCTCCTGAGAAACAAGAGCGTTCAAAATTGGGCAAATGGAGCCGCCGCGGATTTATTGGCGCTGGCGTGCTTGCTGGCGGTGGCTTGCTGATTGGTATCGGCGTGCGTCCTGGCAATCCGATTGACAGCCTTGCGCCAAAGGTTGCGGGCGCGGGCGAAGAACTGATCAACAGCTGGGTCAAGATCGACGCCAACAATATCGTCACAGCCATCGTCCCGCATTGCGAGATGGGGCAGGGCGCGCATTCTGTGCTTGGCCAAATGCTCGCAGATGAGCTGGACGCAGACTGGGATAATGTTCGCGTGATGCAAGCGCCCGCTGACGGCAGCTATGTTGTCACGGACACGGCGCGAATGTTCTTGGCACCGTTTACGTTGAATGCGGCTGACTGGATTGAGCCAACTTGGAATGGCCTGTTCACTCAAATGGCCAGAGCCGCTGACGCAATGATCACCGGCGGGTCATCCTCAATCCGCACCACCGGACAATTCTCAATGCGCATCGCAGGTGCGGCTGCGCGGAAGATGCTCGTTGGCGCAGCGGCAGACAGTTGGGGCGTGCCAGCGGCAGAGATCGTGACGCGCGACAGCACACTTATTCACGAAGCCTCTGGTAAATCTGCGCCTTATTCAGAGTTTGCATCCGCTGCCGCTGAACAGCCCATGGATCAATCGCCAACACTGAAAACGCGCGATCAATACCGTTTGATGGGCCGTAGCAAAGCGCGAACGGACATCCCTGCGAAAATCAACGGCACTGCCGAATTCGGCATAGATGCCGAGCCTGAAGGGCTCGACCTGACCTATGCGGCTGTCATTCGTCCGCCTGTTCCCGGAACCACAGTGACCAGCATGGATGCAAGCCGTGCTGAAGGTATGGGCGGCGTGCTGCAAATCCTAAACATGGGCAGTTTCGTCGCCGTAGTGGCGGATAGCTATTGGCAAGCACAACAGGCGGTGAACACGGTTCAGATTGAGTGGAGCCAGTCCGATAGTCCTGTGAAAACGATGGACGATCAGTTCGCCATCTTTGCAGCGGCGCTAGACGCAGCAGGCGAAACGGGCGGCGAAGAAGCGGCAGCAAAAGGCAATGTGCAAGACGCGCTGGGCAATGCTGCGACCAAAATCGATGCTGAATACAAAGCGCCCTATTTGGCCCATGCGCCGATGGAGCCGCTGAATTGCACCGCTCATGTAGCGGATGGCAAATGCGACATTTGGACAAGCACGCAGGTGCCCTTGATGGCGCGCAGCGCTGTTGCTGAAACGCTGGGTCTGGGCGCGGATGATGTGGTGATCCATCACCCTTATCTGGGCGGCGCATTTGGGCGCAGGCTTGGCGCAGAATATGTCTCTATGGCAGCGCGTGTTGCACAGGCGACCGGCTATCCTGTGAAGCTTATCTGGAGCCGCGAGGAAGACACGCAAAAAGCGCTTTACCGTTGCGCAGACCAGTGCCGCATGCGCGCCGGTCTGGATGAGAGCGGATCGCTGATCGCGTATGACAGCGTCTTCACTCAGCGCCATGATCCAGCGGAGGCCTGCATCCCTGCAATCTATGACATCGCCAATACGTCCATTCGCGTGGCGGAGGCGGAACTGCATTTGCCTTTCCAAGCATGGCGTTCCGTTGACCATTCTCAGCAGAGCTTTTTCATTGAGAGCTTCATCGACGAAGCCGCGCATGCAGGCGGCAAAGATCCGCTCGAATTTCGCCTTGCCATGTTGAACAACTCCCCGCGCCACAAAGCGGTATTGGAAAAAGTGGGTGAGATGAGCGGCTGGCACGCTGTGCGCGAAGGTGACGTCCATATGGGCGTTGCCATCGTTGAAAGCTTCGGCACGATCGTCGCTGAGGTGATTGCGGTCGATATGGCGTCCGGCAAGCCTGAGATTACCGGCATTTGGGCCGCGTGCGATGCGGGCTATGTGATGAATCCCGATGGATTTAGAAACCAGATCGAAGGCGGCATCGTCTTTGGTCTGACCGCAGCCATGTATGGTGAGTTGGAGCTGAAAGACGGCGCCATCGTCCAAAGCAATTTCCACGACTACAAAATGCTCCGGATGAACGAGGTGCCATCGATTGAAGTGGCCATCATCAATAGCGGCGATGTGCCAGTGGGCGGCGCGGGTGAGCCTGGCTTGCCGCCCGCAGCGCCAGCGCTTGCCAATGCGATCTTTGCCGCAACTGGCACGCGCCTTCGTGAACTGCCGATTGCCAAGCAGTTCGCATAAGGCTGCACATCAAGGTTTGAGGGGACTATTTATGCGCAATCAGGCGGTGCTCACCGCAGGGCTTTTGACAGTGCTCGTGACGGCTTGCGGATCATCGGAACAACCACAAGTGGTGGAACAGATCGTGGTGCGAGAGCCTGGCGAAGCGGCCCCTGCAGCTGCAGCTCAGACTGGCGATGCGGCGATTGATTTGGTTGCGATGGGCGAAGACGCTTTTCAGCGCTGTGCGGGCTGCCATGTCATCGAAGCGGGCGCATCTTCGACGGCTGGCCCGAACCTGCACGGCGTCGTTGGCCGTGTCGCAGGCGGCCTCGAAGGCTATCCTTATTCCGAAGCGCTCGAGGCGGCGAATATGACTTGGGATGAGGTCAATCTTGACCGCTATCTTGCTGATCCAGATGGCACCGTGCCGGGAACAGACATGCTGGCTGGCACCGTGGGTGATGCGGATACGCGCGCGGCCATTATCGCTTACCTCGCTGCACAAAGTGAGTAGGCGGGGCGCTTAACCGGCTGTGGACCTCAACCAAGTTTGCCAATTTCTGCATGAGGCAGCGCTGCGGGGCGAATCTTGTGTGCTCGTCACGGTCTGCGCGGTAGAGGGCTCTTCGATGCGCGGTCCCGGCACAGTCATGGGCATATGCGCTGATGGAAGCTTTGCAGGCTCGCTCTCAGGCGGCTGCATTGAAAACGCTGTTGTTGCAGAAGCTCTTGAGGCTTTGATAGCTGGCGCCACGCGCGTCGTGCGTTTTGGGGCTGGATCACCTTATCTTGATATCAAGCTGCCGTGTGGGGGCGGGCTTGATCTGCACTTCGCGCCGATGGGTGCAGGTGAGACCGCGTCTGCATGCCTAAATTCACTGCGCGAGCGTGCACCATTTTCAATCTCGGTCAATTCAGAGGGCGCTCAGCACGTGGACGGTTGGCGGGCGTCGAATTTTGAACCCGCAAGCGCCGAAGGCGTATTTGGCCATTGGCCGGGGCCGCGATTGCAGATCATCGGGCACGGTGCGGGTTTGCAGGCGCTTGCCATGCAAGCGCGAACCCTTGGTTGTTCCACACATATACTGACCCCGGATGAGCGTATCATTGCGGCGCTTGAGGAAGAGGGGATCGGCGCTGAATTGCTCAAGAGGGTCGATCAAACTGACCACGTTGTTGGCGACCCCTGGACCGCCACCATCTTCCTCTTCCACGATCACGATTGGGAGATTGAGCTGATGGCTCGAGCATTCGAACTGCCGCATTTCTACCTCGGCGCAATGGGCGGGCGAAAGGCACATGCATTTCGTTGTGAGGCATTAAAGAGGCGCGGCATTACCGACGATCAACTCGCGACTATCCACGCCCCGATTGGCCTATTCCATTCTTCTCGCGATCCACAAACGCTCGCGCTTTCAACGCTGGCAGAAGTGATCCGCACCTATCAGAACACGGACTTCGAGGCCGCCCTTGCTTGACCTGCGAATTGGCGTGGCCGTCCTTGCCGCTGGCTCCTCGCAGCGATTTGGCGAGGAGGATAAGCTCGCTCAAGTCTTTCGCGGCGCGCCCCTAGGCGAACATACGGTGTGTGCGATCCCGCGCGAGATGTTTTCAAATGCTTGGGTGATCAGCTCACAGCCGAGTCATCAATGCGAACCAGCTTGGCGCGAAAGTCGTTTTGAAGTCGTTACGAACCCCGATGCGGCATTGGGAATGGGCACATCGGTTGCTCTCGTGGCTCAGCTGGCAACCGAGGCAAAGTGCGATGGCTTGCTGATTGCGCTTGCCGATATGCCGCTGGTCCCACGCGCTCATTTCGAAGTGCTTGTACAGACTCACATTGAAGGAGCTTCCATTGCTGTTTCAGCCAAAGAAGCCGCCAGAATGCCGCCCGCGATCTTCGACGCGGCGTCCTTTGAAGACCTTAGGAATTGTACCGCAGACAAGGGCGCCCGGTCGCTGATCCGCACAGGTTACGTGACGCCTTGCCCACCTGAGTGGTTGATCGACATTGATACGCCTGATGACCTCAGAAAATATGGACAGGATGGCGCGCGCGCCTCTACATCTGATCCAAAGGGAGACTAACCAATGAGCGACTTCGTGAAGCGCCCACAAACAACGAGAGCCGCAGCACGTGAGACCCATTGTACAGCGGAGCAATATTCCGCGATGTATGATCGCTCTATCGCTGATCCCGACGGCTTTTGGCTTGAGCAATCCGAGCGGCTCGATTGGATGCAGAAACCATCGAAGGGTGGTGACTGGTCCTACGATCCGGTTGGCATTGAATGGTTCGCTGATGGCACAACCAATCTGTGTCATAATGCGGTCGACAGGCACTTGGTCGAACGCGGCGATCAGACCGCAATCATTTTTGAACCCGACGACCCCGCAACTCCATCGCGCTCGCTCAGCTATGCGCAGCTCTTTGCCGAAGTGGTGGAGATGGCCAACGCGCTCAAAGCCATCGGCGCGACAAAGGGTGATCGGGTAACGATCTATATGCCCAACATCGTGGAGGGCGTGACCGCGATGCTCGCCTGCGCGCGGCTGGGCGCGATCCATTCCGTTGTGTTTGGCGGCTTTTCTCCCGAAGCGCTGGCGGGACGGATCACCGATTGCGAAAGCCGGTTTGTTGTGACCGCAGATGAAGGTTTGCGGGGGACTAAGAGCGTGCCCCTCAAAGCCAATGTTGATGCCGCATTGGAGCGTGAAGGTGTCGCGGTAGAGGGCGTACTTGTTGTCCAGCACACGGGCTTGGGCGTGCCCATGGTGGACGGGCGCGACCATTGGTTTCACGACGTTAAATCCGATGCCGATGTCGCTTGCGAAGTGATGCAGGCGGAAGAGCCGCTATTTATTCTCTACACCTCAGGGTCGACCGGAAAGCCCAAAGGCGTCCTGCACACGACCGGTGGCTATGGCGTTTGGACGGCGACCACATTCAACTACATTTTCGACTATATGCCGGGCGAGATTTTCTGGTGCACCGCCGATATTGGCTGGGTCACTGGGCACAGCTATCTTGTCTATGGGCCGCTGCTGAACGGGGCCACCAGCCTCGTCTTTGAAGGCGTGCCCAACTATCCAGACTTTGGACGGTTCTGGGACGTTGTGGCAAAGCACAAGGTCAATATCCTCTACACCGCGCCTACCGCGATCCGCGCTTTGATGCGTGAAGGCGATGAGTTTGTGACCAGTCGTGATCGCTCTTCGCTGCGTTTGCTGGGGTCAGTGGGTGAGCCGATTAATCCCGAGGCATGGCGCTGGTATCACGATGTTGTGGGTGAGGGGCGCTGCCCAATCATCGACACTTGGTGGCAGACCGAAACCGGTGGCTGTATGATCACCACTTTGCCCGGGGCGCACGACATGAAACCCGGCAGCGCCGGCTTGCCCATGTTCGGCATTCGTCCGCAATTGGTCGACAACGGGGGGGCTGTTTTGGAAGGGGCAACCGATGGCAATCTGTGCATTACGCATAGCTGGCCGGGCCAAGCGCGCAGCGTCTATGGCGATCATGAACGCTTCGTGCAGACCTATTTCTCAACCTACAAAGGCAAGTATTTCACCGGCGACGGGTGCAAGCGCGACGCCGATGGCTATTATTGGATCACGGGCCGCGTCGATGATGTCATAAACGTATCGGGCCACCGGATGGGAACAGCCGAAGTAGAGAGCGCGCTTGTCCTGCACGATCTTGTCGCAGAGGCTGCGGTGGTGGGCTATCCGCACGATATCAAAGGGCAGGGCATCTATTGCTATGTTACCTTGAATGCAGGCGAGGAAGGTTCAGACGATCTTTATGCTGAGCTACGCGCGCATGTTCGCAAAGAAATTGGCCCGATCGCGACGCCCGACCATATCCAGTTCACCGATGGTCTGCCCAAAACGCGCTCTGGCAAGATTATGCGGCGCATTCTGCGCAAAGTGGCTGAGAACGATTACGGGGCTTTGGGTGACACCTCGACCTTGGCTGATCCCTCTTTGGTCGACCGACTGATCGAGGGTCGTCAAAACACCTGAGGCTTGCTTATTCGAGGCCTAGTTCAGCAAGGTTCATTGTTGCTGCATTGTAGCTTGCAGTGGCCAGCCGCCCGCGCAGCTCAGCTCGGATCTGGCGGATGCGCGCATCCGCCGCGCTTTCTTCGCGCAAATTCACTAGGAAGAAATCGCCTGCTCCCAGTGAAAAGCGACGCCGCTCTGCTGTGACCATTGTGTTCGCCTGAATGACTTCATCCTCTGCCAAATCGGCAAGGCGTAGGGCTGCATTGAGGTTGGCGAGGATATTGTCGAGCTCGACCTCGATCTGATCTGCAACACGCCGTTCGCGCAGTTCAATCTCGCGCAGTTCGGCCTCTGCGCGTTGCAATCGCCCACGTGCCTCGCGCCGCTGCAGGGGAACAGTGAATGTGACGCCGACAACCGTATCGGTCGAATCAAACGTTTGCCCGCCATCACCAATCCCGCCAAAGTCCCGGCTGAGTTCAACGCTCAGATTTAGCTGCGGTTGCAGATCATTCTGCCTCAGCGCGACCTTGTTCTCAGCGCGTTGAATGGCGAGCTGAAAGTTCTGCAATTCAGGCCTATTCTCCAGAATATCGCTACGCCGCTGCGCGATCAGCGATTGCATATCGGGAAGGCCAATGAGGCTGTCCAGCTCAGGCAGATTTTGCCGCGTGGGAACGATCATCTCTCCGTTTGAAGCGCGTAGATAATAGCTGAGCGAGTTTGCCGCCGTTTCGAAATTGCGCTGCGCCTCTGCCAAAAGAGTGCGTCTACGAATGACATTTTGCTCATTCTCAGTCAGCGCGATGCGCGGCGACGCCCCTTCGCGGACTTGGCGCGAAATACCGATGGTTCGTGCTTCTGCGATTTCCAGCAGCTCTTCATAAACCCGAATTTCGCGGCCCGCTGCGACCCAACGCCAATAGGCTTTGAGCGCTTCGTGCTGCACGTTCAACTGTACCAGCACCACATCCAACTGCGCTTGGCCCGCAGCAAGCTGCGTGTCGCTGACGTTGAAACGGCGCTGGTCTATTCGGCGATTGCGTAGCAGCGATAGCAATCCTCCAACCTTAAACTCGCCCGCCTGATTGGTATTGTAGATGTTCTCATAAATTGGGAAACGCCCGTCGGACAGGCGGTAAGTGCCATACAGCTCCGCGCCCATGTCGGCGAGCGGTTGGCGCGCACCGACTTCGGCATAGCCGCCTGAAAATGTGCCTGTGACCCTGTCATAGGCCTCGCCTTTGAGAATCAAGTCAAATGCGCCGTCTGCGACCAATTGATCGCTGCGGGCAGCCGCTTCGCGTTCGAAGCTTTCAAGAATGCTGGGAAAGGTCAGCGCAGAGCTGCGCAAAACCTCGTCAGGCGTCAAAGGACCTTCGCTTAGCGCGACCTCAAGTGGATCTTCGAAGGGCGCAATGTCCTGCGCAAGCAAAGGAGGTGCGGCGAGGATAGCAGCGAGAATGACTGCAAAGGCGCGCATGGATCTAAGTGCCCGATCCATTGGCACTGGTCGCCTCTGTCACCTCAGGAGGAACCTCGGGTGGAAAATTGTTGAGTTGCCGCCAAAGCTCGTATCCCACTGGTACAGTGTCCAGCAAAATCCATGATCGCACCACCGTGCCAAAGCGGGCATAGCGATCCTGTGGCCATTGCTGTTCGGCGCTAGGGTCTTCGGCGATAAGCACGCGGAAACGGCCATCGGGTTGTGCCACCTGATCGACCGTCTTGACCACGCCAGGAAATGTTCCGATGGCGACAGACGGCCAGCCGCTAAATTGCACTGCTGGCCACCCTTCAAATTCAATCCGCGCCTTCTCACCAGGTTCAACAAGCGCCACATCGCGGCCATCAACGAAGATCTCGATCACGCGCTGCTGAGCTTCGGGAACGAAGGTCGCGAGAACTTGGCCAGAGCTCACATATGTAGCGGCGTCGCCTGCATTGATGCTTTGGATAAAGCCATCACGCGGGGCGACAACAAGCTGTTCGGATTGCCGAGCCAAATTGGTTTCAGTTCGCGCAAGGTTTGCCTGCGCTTCAGCCACACGGCCGCGCATTTCTTCCACTCTGATTTGCGCCTGTTCATAGTCGCGCCGCGCAGACAAGCCCGCCTGAAACAATTCCTGCATTCGCCGAAGATCAATTTCGGCCGTCGATTGTGCGTTTCGCGCTGCTTGCAGCTGGATTTCCACCTGCGCGCGCTCCGCCTCAAGGCGCTGAACCAAATTGGGGTCAATATCCGCAATCCGCGCGATGGGATCGCCCTTCTCAACGCGGCTGCCATCATTGACGAACCATTCTTCAATACGTCCAGAAACAAGCGCGTTGATCTCTTGCTGGCGCTCATTCGGGTTGAGGGTGGTCACGACGCCGCGTCCGCCGATGGTTTGCACCCATGGGGCATAGATCAGGAAGGCCAGCGTCAGCAGCGCAGCTATCAGAACCACGATGAAGACCGTGCGGAAAATCCTCGGCGTGCGAATGCTTTGAAGCGCAGTGAAATGAGCCATGTCGGCGGAGGGGCGAGCCACTGTCATTCTCCCACCGCGCTTGCTGGCTTGGCAGAAAGAAGCCTTGGGCCGCTTGGTTCCGCGGGCGGCTTGCTGTGAACGGCGGTGTAGAAGTCTTCGAACTTGTCAAAGTAGGTCTGCACCGTCGGCTCAAGATAAAGGAATTTATCAAACCCAAGATCAACCCGCCTGTTCGAGAAATAGATGACGGTCGAATAAGCTTGGCTGCGCAGCGCCGTGATGGCGCGGGCAAGGCTGTCTTCATCCAGCAGGTCAAAAAGGCGGCTGAGCACCAGGACGCGGGGCTGTTCGAGCAGCGCATTGGCGAGCTTCAATTGCTGCAATTCAACCTGACTGAGTGGATGGCCGGTCGAAGCGATGGGCGTATCAAGCCCCTTTTCGAAGCTGGAGATGGTATCGATCAGTCCCACACACTCAAGCGCGCCAACCATGCGTTTGCTCGCGGTATCAGGGCATGACAGACCCAAATATTCACGCACGGTCATACCCACAAAGCTGGGTCGCTCCAGTACGTGAACGGTGTTGCGAAGATTGTAGGTTTCGATGTCTTGGAAATCGACGCCGCCCAGCGTCAGAAAGCCCGAAGAGGGGCGCTCGTGCATTTTGAGCATATTGGTGAAAAGCCGCTGGACGCCGTGATCGCTGGCCGCTGCCATCACGATTGCGCCACTTGGGATTTCAAGATTGAATTGCCCTTCGCCGTGCCGCCCTGTTCCGCTGGCCCGTTTGAAAACCAGAGTATGGTCATCGCCGGCTAGCGGATTGTCGCCGCGCGGTTCTTCCTGCTCAACATCATAGAACAGCGAAATCTCCTCAATAGCTGCGCACAGGTCGTAAAAATACGTGAGATATGTGCCGAGCTGGGCGACGCCAAAGAAGGCAACCGAGAGCACCAGCTCTGCTGCAACCAATTGGCCGAGCGTCAATTGTCCTTGAATAACCAGCCAGCCGCCAAGGCCAAGCAGCGCCGCACTCGCGCCTGCATAGAGCAGTAGAAAAGCAATGGTTTGTGCGAAGTGCTGCCGGAAATGACGCTTTCGCTGATCAATGTAGCCGTGCGTGAATTCATCGGTGCGGTTCAGCGCATAATCAACGCGGCGTTGCGATTTGAAGAAGCCGTTCGACCCGCCCACCGTCTCCAGCCAATTGGCGGTGTTGTGTTTGGCATGAGAGAGGTCGATCCCCGTGCGCACGGCACGCGCCCCCCATACTAGCCAGATCACCCAGATCAGCGCTGACATCACTAGGGTAAAAACCATGAACAGCGGGTGGTAAAGCGACACGAGCACAAAGCCGACCGCAACCTGTAGCACCACCGAAAACCCGCCAATGAAAAGGACGGGGATCGCCTTTTGGACGATCATCACGTCGAAATAGCGGTTAAACAGTGCGTTAGACTTGCGATCTGCGAAAAAGGGGTCTTGTGCGTAGACTGAGAGCAACGAAATTTCCGCCACCATCCGCGCGTAGAAACGGCGCGCAAACAGCTCCATCAGATGGATGCGAAGCGCATAAAGCAGACCGAAAATGATGAGCAGTCCAAACAATGTCAGCGACAGCATCACCAAAGGCGCAGCAAGGGCTGTGTTGGCGACTGTATTCACCAGCATCTGAACTGAAATCGGCGTTGCCAGGGACAGCAAGCTGATCCCGACCCCATAGACAACGGCGAGCCAATAAAAGCTCCGCTCGGGCCTCAATATCTCGAAGAAGCGCCGAAAGAACTGCGCAAGCGAGATGCGCGATCCGTATGTGTCGTTTTCAAGTGCCATGGTCGCAGGCATTCGCCGTCCACTTTAGCAGATTGAGGTTGCCACCAGCATTGCTGAACCGGCATCCCAAACCGGCCTTGCAGGGTCGTGGCAACCTGCAGGGATAAAGCGAGTACGCTTGAAGCTGGGCTAGGTTCCGGTGCCAGCACGCTGCACTGGACATGCCCGGCGCATTGGGGAATGGCGACAACACAATGACGCTTCGGGCAAAACTCCTGCTTATTGGTGGCGGCCATGCCCATGTTGCGGTGCTGGCCGATTTTATTCGCCGTGGCCTCCCATGCGATGATGTGATGCTGCTCACGCCGTCAGAGCATTTACGCTATTCTGGCATGGTGCCTGGCTGGATCGCCGGTCAATATCCGCGAGACGCGGGTATCGTCGATGTGGCGGCGCTGGCGCGGCGGGCGGGCGTGGATTTGGTGCTCGGGCGTTGCATAGCGATTGATCCAGACGCGGGCGAAGTTCGGACCGAGGCTGGCGAAGTCATCTCCTTTGACGTGGGGTCTATCGACACAGGCGGGGTGGGTCGCGCGAAGGCGGTTCTGGGCACCGACCCGCGTGTTTTAGATGTGCGCCCAATTGATGGTTTCGTGGACCGCCTGTCCGACTTCAAAGACGCGAAGCGGATCGCAATCATCGGGGGCGGGGCGGCAGGTGTTGAACTTGCCTTTGGCCTGCGCAATTCGCAGCGGTTTGAAAGCGGGCCTGATGTGTCACTGGTTGCAGGAGCAGAGGGATTGTTGCCCAGCTTTTCCAACGCAGTCCGCAAGCGCGTGACTGCATCACTAAATCGACAGAATATCATTTTGTACGAGGATGATGCTCAACTTTGCGAGGGTAAGCTGCAGGCAGGCGATGTCGTGCTCGAACCGATGGACTTGATCATCGCGACTTTGGGGAGCGGCGCACCGGCATGGCCCCGCGCTGGTGGGCTCGCTTGCGATGAAAGCGGATTTATTGCCGTATCTGGCGACCTCCGCTCGCTCTCGCACTCACACATCTTCGCCGTTGGTGATGTGGCATCGCATCAGGACCGCCGCGTCCCGCATTCTGGAGTTCATGCTGTGATGGCAGGGCCGGTGCTGGCTAGAAACCTACGAAATGCAGCTCAGGGAAAGCCTGCGAACGCTCATTATCGGCCGCGACCTGTCAGCCTTTATTTGCTCTCAACCAACGATAGCTCTGCAATTTTGAGCTATGGCCCCTTGGCAGCACAAGGACGCTGGGTGGCTCGTCTTAAACATTGGATCGACAATCGCTGGATTTCGCAATACGCCGAACTGGCGCGCAAAGCGTAACCGCGGTCAATCAATGCGCGAACCTACCCTGAACAACAGGGCGCGAGAGGGATATTTGATGAAGAAGATTTTGATCATTCTTGCGCTGGCCGCGCTCGTCATTGCCTATTTTTACTTTGACCTTGGCGCGTACTTGACGATCCAGGGGATCAAGCAGGTCGTTGATGACGTACAGGGCTTTTACGAGGCGAACCGGGTTTTGGTTTTGGTCTTGTTTTTCCTGATCTATGTCGCCGTCACGGCAGCCTCGCTTCCAGGCGCCGCAATCATGACGTTGGCGGCTGGCGCTCTATTTGGGCTCTGGGAAGGTACAATCCTCGTCTCATTCGCCTCTACTCTTGGGGCAACACTTGCATTCCTCGCCTCGCGTTATGTGCTGCGCGATACCATTGAGAAGCGTTTCGGAGATCGGTTGAAGTCGATCAATTCTGGGTTAGAGCGCGATGGGGCATTCTACCTCTTCACCTTGCGCATGATCCCGCTGGTGCCGTTCTTCGTGATCAACCTCGTTATGGGTCTAACCCGGATCAAGACGTGGACTTTCGCCTGGGTTAGTCAGGTCGGTATGCTGCTTGGCACGATTGTCTATGTGAATGCTGGCACGCAGCTTGCGCAGATTGAAAGCACATCGGGCCTGCTTTCTCCTGCGCTGATTGGCAGCTTCATCCTTCTCGCTATCGTTCCTTGGATTGCAAAAGTGATCGTCGGCTTCATTCAGCGGCAAAAAGTCTATCGTGGCTTCGAAAAGCCAAAAAGCTTTGACCGCAATATGGTGGTCATCGGGGCAGGGGCAGCAGGACTTGTCTCTTCCCTGATTGCCTCAACGGTGAAGGCGAAGGTGACATTGGTCGAAGCGCATAAGATGGGCGGCGATTGCCTAAACACTGGCTGCGTTCCTTCAAAGGCTCTCATCAAAAGCGCCAAGGTTGCGAGCCAAATGCGCAACGCCGACAAATATGGCCTCGAAGCGCATGAACCCACCGTGCCGTTCAAGCACACAATTGCCCGCGTCATGGATGCGGTGAAGACAATTGAGCCGCATGACAGTGTGGAGCGTTACACTGGCCTCGGCGTCGATGTGGTCGAAGGCTATGCCAAAATCATCGATCCGTGGACGGTCGAGATCGCGCGCAATGACGGCGAAACCCAGCGCCTCACGACGCGATCTATCGTCATTGCTGCGGGCGCTGCTCCATTCGTGCCGCCCATCGAAGGTCTTAAGGAAAGCAATTACCTGACCTCTGACACGATGTGGGATGCTTTTGCGCAAATGGATGCCCCGCCTGCGCGCGTAGCCATCTTGGGCGGTGGTCCGATTGGGTGTGAGATTGCGCAAAGCCTCGCGCGGCTCGGTTCAAATGTCACTCAGATCGAGATGATGGACCGGATTATGGGCCGCGAGGATGAGGAAGTCTCCGCACTTGCGCAGCAATCGCTTGAAGAATCGGGCGTGCGTGTCCTTGTCGATCACAAGGCGGTGAAGGTCACCGATGGCGCGGTCATGACCGAACATGACGGCACAACGGTCGAAGTGCCGTACGATGCACTGATCGTCGCCGTGGGGCGCGCGGCCAGGCTGACTGGCTATGGTCTGGAGGAATTGGGCATCGATACGAATAAAACGGTGGTCACCGACGAATTCCTTGCGACCAAATTCCCCAATATCTATGCCTGCGGTGACGTAGCGGGGCCGTTCCAGTTCACCCACACCGCCAGCCACCAGGCATGGTTTGCCAGCGTCAACGCTCTTTTCGGGCAGTTCAAGCGGTTCAAGGCTGACTATTCGGTAATCCCTGCTGTCACCTTCCTTGACCCAGAAATTGCCCGTGTCGGTATCAACGAATCCGAGGCAAAAGAGCAGGGCGTCGAGTACGATGTCACGCGCTACAATCTAGATCATCTCGACCGTGCGATTGCAGAACATGAGATCAAGGGTTTCGTGAAAGTGCTGACCAAGCCGGGTAAGGACACGATCCTTGGTGCGACCATCGTGGGATACAAAGCAGGCGAAATGCTGGCTGAGTACACTCTGGCGATGAAACACAAGCTGGGCCTCAATAAGATACTCGGTACGATCCATCCTTATCCGACCATGGCCGAAGGCAACAAGTTTGCCGCTGGCGAATGGAAGAAAGCGCGCAAACCAGAAGGGCTGCTTAACCTCGTCGAGAAGTATCACGATTGGCGGCGGGGCTAAGGCGCGAGGCGTGGAACTGTTTGATCAATTTCGCGGTATCATCGGCATTGCGGTGCTGCTCGCACTCGCATGGGGACTAAGCGAAAATAGGGCGGAGCGGCCCACAACCCGCTGGATCCTTGGCGCGTTGCTGTTGCAGGGGGTGCTGGCTTTGCTGATCGTTCGCGTTCCTTTCGTGTGGGATGTGGTGACGTTAGCCAATGAGGGGGTGGCTGCGATTGAGCGCGCGACCCTTGATGGATCGTCCTACATGTTCGGGTATCTGGGCGGGGCAGACCTCCCATTTGAACTGAAGGAAGGCGCGCAGCCGCCGCTGATCATTGCGTTTCAGATATTGCCGCTGGTGATTGTGTTCTCTGCTCTGGCAGCGTTGCTGTGGCATTGGGGGGTCTTGCGTTGGCTCGTGAAAGGGCTGTCGTTCCTGCTCCAGCGCTCATTAGGCGTAAGCGGCGTCGTTGGCCTGTCAGGCGGCGCGAATATGTTCTTAGGCGTGGTGGAGAGCCCGCTGGTCGTGCGCGCTTACTTCGCCCGCATGACCCGCGCTGAGCTGTTTCAGGTCATGGTGCTGGCCATGGCTACCATTTCAGGCGCCATCCTAATCCTCTACGCCACCACACTGCGCGAAACGGTGCCTGATGCTGTGGGCCATATGATTTCTGCCTCACTTGTCTCACTTCCAGCAGCGCTTCTCATCGCCAAATTGATGGTGCCAAGTGAGGCCGACGATCAAGCCACTGAGGCCGACGAGGATGAGCCAAGTTTGAAATACGAAAGCAGCATTGATGCCATAGTCAAAGGCACAATGGATGGGATGCAGCTGTTCCTGGCGGTCATTGCGATCATAATGGTAATCTTCGCTCTTGTTTCACTCACGGATCAGGTGCTGGGCTTACTGCCATTGGTGGGTGATGAGCCTTTGAGCCTCAAGCGCATCTTTGGCTGGATTTTCGCGCCCTTTATGTGGCTGATCGGCGTGCCATGGGCAGAGGCGCAGGCGGCTGGCGGATTGATGGGGACCAAGGCGATCCTAAATGAATATGTCGCCTATCTCGAACTCGCCGCGCTCCCCGCTGACACGTTTGGACCGCGAAGTCTCTTGATCGTCACCTATGCATTGTGCGGCTTTGCCAATCTGGCGAGCGTAGGCCTGCTGGTCTCCACCATCGGAACTTTGTGTCCAGAGCGCCGGGCAGAGGCGGCAGGACTTGGCATGAAAAGTTGGGTCGCGGGCAATATCGCCACCGCTATGACGGGTGCGTGGATTGGTCTGGTGACGTTCTAGTGTTCGATGCAAAGCTGCGCCCTCTGATTGACCCGCCGCTCAACCGTGTCGGTGCGGCACTAGCCAAGGCAGGCGTCACCGCGAATATGCTCACTCTAACAGGGCTGGCAATTGGTCTTGCAGGCGCCGTCGCAATAGCATTTGGCGCGCTTTGGTGGGGGCTGGCTTTCATCATCGTGAACCGCGTGCTCGACGGCCTTGATGGAGCGGTCGCGCGAGCGAACACACCGACTGCATTGGGCGGCTATTTCGATATAGTCGCTGACTTCGCCTTCTACGTCTCAATCCCCGTTGGATTTGGCGTCATGGCATCTTCGAACACGCTGCCGGCTTTGGTTCTGGTGGCAAGCTTTGTCCTTACCGGCGTCAGCTTTCTAGCGTTCGCAGTCATCGCTGCCGAGCGAGGCCAAGAAACGCAGGCACATGGCAAGAAGAGTTTCTTCTACTCAACCGGATTGGCAGAAGGGACGGAGACCATCGCGGTCTTTGTCGCAGTGTGCATCTTCCCTGCATGGTTTGGCGTGATTGCCTATGCCTATGCAGGACTTTGTGCGCTGACCGTGTTTCAGCGGAGCGCGCTCGCCATCATGCAATTCCGCTGAAGCTTTAGCGTTGACCGATTTGTTGAGCAACACGCTCGCGAAGTTCAGCGATGCGAGCGGCATTTGCGCCAAGATCGCTCTGGCCTACGCGGCTTACTGATCGGAAGTCGATCTGGTTCTCACCAACACGGGCAACCACATCGTCTTTGAAACCATACCAGAAAGTCTCAGCAACGCCTTCGACACGCCCAGCTTCGGCATCTTGTTTAATGTCGACAAAGCCCATCGATCCCATCGCAGCTGCAATTGCAGCGACCGCGTCTGCTTTGCTTGCTCCGGCGAGAGGGAGCGGGGAAAGCTCCGCATATGTGTCATTGATGATCTGTGCGTGACTTTTGATAGCCAGCTCTGGCGCAGCGCCCGCATAGGCTTCCAATTCACCAAGCGGGGTTTGATAATCATTCAGCGGATTGGCATCACTTTCTGCGCGATCATCCATGGTCGCTTTAGAGAAAGCTGGCGGGTTCGCCGTGTCGGTTGCGATATCGTGGATTGGATTGGCGGAGGCCGTGCCAGAGGCGTTGGCTCCCATGCCCGCAAGAGCAGCAGGAATCACTAGGCCCAAACCCGCAACACCCATGGCAACCTTGCTGCGCGGCTTTCTGATGATCGCGATGATTAGCGAGACCAAGGCCGCCACGGCAACAATCCCGACGAGCCAAAGCCCAGCGCCAAATGTGAGCGCCAAAAGCCCCGTTTGCCAAGACCAGAGTCCAATCTTAGTGCCGAGTGCTGCAACGACAAAAAACACCGGCAGAAAGACGGTGAGAGCGAGGACGAGCTTTGAATGCCAAGGAATGTTTTTCATGGCTGCCCCCTTTAACGAGGCGAGCGCATTACGCAAAGCCTCTGGTCCCGCAGTATACCAATTGAAATTTTCACGAATTTCTCGGGAAACCCATCTGGCATTCGCGCGTTAGACATTTGAGATCACACGTCGATAGGGATGCGCTTGTGAGATCAGCGCTGATTTAACACGTAAGTTCAACCGGTTAAGGCCTCGGTTTAAAAGACATATTGGGTCTGCCAAGACATAGAGGGAAATATCTTTATGCGTAAAATTGTTCTCAGCACCGTAGCACTGGGCAGCCTAGTGGCTGTTTCTGCATGCGGCGAAAGCCCCGCATCGCAAGACGCCACGGCTGAAACCGAAACTGCTGAAGTCGAAGCCCCAGCGGAGCCTGCTGAACCAGAAGTTGAATTGGCTTTTGCTGATCTCACTGGCGATGCGGGCGCGGGCGAAACAGTGTTCGTACAATGCAAAACCTGCCATCTGCTCGAAGAAGGCAAAAACGGCGTTGGCCCATCGCTTTACGGCGTGATCGGTCGCGAAGCCGGTTCAATCGAAGGCTTCAACTATTCAGATGCAAACTCAAGCAGCGGCATCACCTGGACACCAGAAGTGATGTTTGAATATCTCGAAGCACCACGTGAGTACATGCCAGGTACGCGCATGGCCTATCCCGGTCTCAAAGACGCGCAGGACCGCGTTGACCTGATTGCTTACTTGCAAACCAACGGCGAATAATCGCCCTTGTTGCTAATGGCTAACCGCCCCGCAACGGACGAGAATCAGTTCTCGGCCATTGCGGGGCGAGCTGTTTAAATGTCTGCCTTCCGGTCCATTATGCGTACCAATTCCTCCCCAACATTTTCGATATGCGCCGCAGCGTCTTTATTGGCTCTTGCTGGCTGCGAACGTCCGACTCCCGATACGACCATGATCGAAGCGCCAGAGGCGACGCCTGCTGGTAATGTTGAGGAACCTAATGTTGAGCCGACGGGCAAAGTGATCGACATCCTTATGTACACCGTCGATCCCGATGATCCGAGCGAGCAACACGTGTTCAAACCGCGCCTAGTCAGCGCGCAGGTTGGCGACACAATCCGTTTTATCCCGACTGAAAGCAGCCACCAATCCTCGTCCATCGCGAGCATGCTACCAGATGCTTCGAATGGTTGGGAAGGCGATGTAAACAAAGAGATTTCTTACACGATTCCAGCGCCCGGCATCTATGGCTTCCAATGCGTACCGCACTATGCCGCTGGTATGGTTGGTGTGGTAATCGTTGAAGGTGAGAGCAAGCTCGACAATCTGGAGCGCGCAAAGCAATCCGGGCACCCTGGTTTGGGTGTGCCCGAATTCTTTGAAATATTTGCTGAAGCCGAAGCGCGCGGAATGCTTGAGCCGACGCCTGAAGCGTCAGAGACTGAGCCAGAAACGCAAAGCTAGCCTTTTGTCAGGCCGCAATCCTGCCGCGCGCCAGCTCACATTGCGACCAGATCTCTGACAAAGCATTAATCAGCCGTGTCACATCGCCATCATCATGCACCGGTGAAGGCGTCAGGCGTAGCCGCTCTGTACCCACAGGGACCGTGGGATAATTGATCGGCTGCACATAGATGCCATGATTATCCATCAACCAGTCGCTGATCATTTTGCACTTCTTCGCATCCCCAACCATCACCGGAATGATGTGGCTTGGGTTTGGAAGATGCGGAATGCCAACCATGTCGAGCTGACGTCGTACTTGCTCCACGCGTTCCTTCTGCGTGTCGCGCTCTTCATTGCATTCTTTAAGATGGCGAATGCTGGCAGCCGCACCCGCTGCAACGGCCGGGGGCAGGGCGGTCGAAAAGATGAACCCGCTTGCAAAGCTGCGCACGAAATCGACCAAATTGGAGGATGCCGCGATATAACCGCCCATGACACCATAGGCCTTGCCCAAAGTGCCTTCGATGACGGTGATGCGGTCCATCAGTCCTTCGCGCTCAGCGACGCCGCCGCCACGCGGGCCGTAGAGGCCCACTGCGTGCACTTCGTCGATATAGGTCATCGCGCCATGCTTTTCACACACGTCAAGAATGTCTGCGATTGGGGCGATGTCGCCATCCATTGAATAGACGCTCTCAAAAGCGACCAATTTGGGCACCTCTGGACCAAACTCGGAAAGGTGCCGATCGAGGTCTTCGACGTCGTTATGCTTCCAGATCTTGTAAGGCGCGCGGGAGTGGCGAATGCCTTCGATCATGCTCGCATGGTTGAGCGCGTCAGAGAACACAACGCAGCCTGGGATCTTGCTCGCAAGCGTGCCAAGGCCCGCCCAGTTCGACACATATCCGCTGGTAAACAGAAGAGCAGCTTCCTTGCCGTGCAGATCGGCAAGTTCAGCCTCCAATTCCACGTGATAGTGGTTGGTGCCGGAGATATTGCGCGTTCCACCTGCGCCCGCGCCGCATTCATCCAGTGTTGAATGCATCGCATCGAGCACTTTGGGATGCTGGCCCATGCCGAGGTAATCGTTGGAACACCACACGGTCACCGCCTGCGTTTCTTCGCCAATAAAGCGCGTTGCATGGGGGAATTTCCCCCGGTGCCGCTTGATATCGGTGAAGACGCGGTAGCGTCCCTCTTCGCGAACACTGTCCAGCTGCTCTGCGAAATAGGTTTCAAAATCCATGGGTGGTTCCCCTGCTTTCGTATTCTCGTTCGTCATAGTCATTTCTCGCCCCCCAGCCTAGACACGTCGTTCACGCGAAAAGGCCCAGCCCCACAACATTCCATCACGAAATGGTAGCGCCAAAAATAGATGTTCGATTGCACCTAATAGACATAATGCAGTGATCAGGCTTGCGCCGATCATCTCAGGACTTCCGGTCGGTGCGGCCATAGCGAGGCTACCAAACCAACCCGTCAGAGCAAAAATCGTGGCCACTGAAGCAGCCAGCCAGACGGTCATCCGATTGCGACCAAAATAGCTTTTCAGATAGCCCAGATGCGATGGCAGCATTTCTGTGGTTGAATTGGGCACACCGATAAAAAGGTTTATCTTTGACGACAGCCTAAGACCAAACAACAGCACAAACACCGTTGCGCCAATCTGGTTAGGCGCGCTCCATGACAGAGAAATGAGCATAAGCGCGGTAAGGGCCAGCACGACTTCGTGATGGATCACTGTCGCACTTGCTTGTGTGAACCGTTCAAAGCCCTGCACACCGGGAAGGCATGCCTCGCGTCGTGGCCCTGCAGCGGCTCCAGTTAAAAAGCCGATCTCATGCCAGCCCCAAACCAGCAAAGCGCCGACGAAGCTCGCATAGACCGCCCAAAAGCTAACCGATTGGGATGCGAACAGGATTGTGATGAGGCCAGCGATGCCGGCCACGCCGCCCCAAATCAGGCTGCGGCGAAATCTTGCACGCTCATTGCTATCGGTTCCTTGGTTTACGGAAAAGGCAATCAGCCCTGTCGCCATAAACCAAATGGCTACGGTCACGATGAACGGGACAATATGGCCGCTCCAACTTACCATGCAGGCTGTAGCCTGATCGATTGCGGCAGTGTGTTGGGCTTAGTCCGGCTGAAATACATCCGCGCAAAATTGTACCCTGCGCCCGCCATGCCGGTCACCCGCTTGGCAAGACCGCTAATTCCACCTTGCGCTTTGCCATCCTCAATCCGGTTCGCAGCAAGGCGAAGGCCGTCCATACGCGCGCGAAATTTTGGATCATCAATATTAAGCTCAACCGGAAAGACCTGGCGAGCGATTTGATTGGTGATGTCGAACACTTTGTAATCATACTCTGTCGGATCAACGCCCAGCGCCTCATGAAACACGGGCCGCGCATGATCGCGCACATACATCGTGGCGTAGACCGAAAGCAGGAAGAAGCGGATCCAAAGCTTATTCGCGCCTTTGAGCAGGTCAGGATCCGCACGCATCAGCATCGCAAAGGCCTCACCATGGCGGAACTCATCATTGCACCACTCTTCAAACCAGTTGAAGATCGGGTGGAATTTGTGCTGCGGGTTGGCGGCCAGATGGCGGTAGATCGTAATGTACCGCGCATAGCCGATTTTCTCGGACAGATAGACCGCGTACCAGATGAATTTTGGTTTGAAATATGTGTACTTCTTGGTCTTGGTCAGAAAGCCCAGATCAACGCCGATCCCTGCATCTTTCAGGCTTTCATTGATGAAACCTGCATGGCGGCTTTCATCACGCGCAAGCAGCTTGAACAGCTGTTTTACATCCGGGTTCTTAGTCCGGCGCGCAATTTCTGCGTAAAGCACGCAGCCCGAAAACTCAGACGTCATTGAACTGACGAGGAAGTCTGTGAACTCCTTGCGCAGCGCTGGTTCAAGCCCTTCGATCACGCCTGCAAAATCGTCTTTTTGGCGGAAGTGATATTTGTTGGGGTCCGCCGTCATATCAGCGATCAGCTGGTCCCATTCCTCGCGCACAGTTGAGACGTCAATCGCGTCCAATGCATCGAAATCGGTGGTGTAGAAACGCGGCGTGAGCATGGTGTCCTGCGTCGCAAGGTCCATCGCCTCTTCGCTGGTCATCATCTCATCGATGGGTGCTTCAGTGATTGCAGTATGCGCGTTCATTTGATCCTCCCCGCGTTGAAGCTGACTTCGTAAAGCTCGGCCAAGTCGAAATAAGCAGCGAGGCGCGTCAATCCGCGCATCACTGGGCCTGCCCGTGTAACGGTGGCGGTGCGTTCAAATACTTGCCGGCTTCCAAAGGGAATTGAGATAGGGTCGCCATGGACCTGAACTTTATCGCCCGGCTCCATCTCAACATCGCCATCCAGCTCCACATGGGCATGAAAATGCTCAGAGCTTTGCTCGACCTCGATGGTGCAGGGCACGTCAAACTGGCGTGCGCTTTGAGAGCGGATGTCCGCATTTGTTACCGTGTTCATTGCTGTGATCCCTCCAGCATGTTGGCAAAAACGGCGCGATTGTCAGCGCCAAAGGATGACAGCTCAATCATGCTGCCTGTCGTCGTGTCGCGAATGGTGAGAGCGCCGGTATCCCACTCGATCAATTCGAATGGGGTGGCGCGGCCAATGCCGTTGATCCGCCGTTGGTGGACGAGGCTGCGCATGGTCGAGCGGACAAATCCGCCTGTGCCCGGACCAAAGCTGCCAACCACTTCGCCACTAAATGCATCCTCAACACGGACCGTTCCATCCGCTTCATCAAAGAAGGCTAGCGACCGGGTTGATGTGGCCATCGTGCCCGCTTCCGCGCGCGCTTCGGCGGGGACAGACTGCCTATCCAGCAAGCCGAAGCTGACCGCCGATGTTAGCGCGATGACGCTGGCGATCAGCGCGCCTGCCATGATCAACGGCACTTTGTGGACGGTAACTTCGTCCTCTTCATATTCGCGAACGATCATGCCGGTGCTCCCTCCAATGCGTTGCCGGTAGCCTCTGCGGAAGCCGATTGAACATCGCGGCGTTCGATCGCGCTGAATGTGGCCCGCGCTTCTGCCAGCAGCGATGCGACCTTTTCAGCCTCAGGAATAGCGCGCAGCATTGGCTCAGGCTTAGTGAAGTGCCACGGGCGAACATGCGGCCACATCAGATAGTATCCGAGCAGACGCTCGCCGCTCAGCTGCAAAGCGATATCGCCAGCACCATTTGCCAGCGGCTTAAGATTGGCTGCGCTCACATGCTTGAGTGGGACATTGATCCGCGCCTCAACCGCCATGCCAATGCGCATAATCAGCCGCGTATCGGTAAGGATGTAGAGCGTTGTCTTCACGCACAGCCATGCAAGGCCATACAGGATCGCAAGCGCCGCAACCCCCATAACAGCCAGCATAATCGCGGTGTTCTGATTGTTCGTTGCAACCGCAATGACAATCAGAAGAGCGAAGTAGAAGGCCACTTTGCGGGTGTGAAATGCTGTGCGGGCTAGGACCGGCAAATCAGGCCGGCCCTTCCACAGCACGCGTTCATCCCCAGCTGGCGTCCCCATAGGGTCGCCAAAAGCTTTGGGGCCTTCTTCCTCGAGCGGCGCAGATGATGATCCCGTCATCTGACTTACATCCAAGGCTCAGAGCGTTCAGGCGTGGCATACATGTAGCCGCCGCCGTAATAGGCCATGATCTTGTCTTCTTCGAGACGGGTGATCTGGCCGGGCGTCTTTACAGCAGGCGTTGCGTCGAACTGTTCAGAAGTGATCGCGTCAATATCGATCAGCTCGGTCTGGTCATCCACAATCGGAATAAGACCGCCAAGCCACGCCTTACCCTGAACCGCAGCCACACCCATCGGCGCGAGCACTTTCTTGCCCGAATTGGTGGTCACTTCGAGATAGCGAATGATGTGTTCCGCTTGGTCGACCCAGACATCTGAGACGGTGCCGGCAAGTTTCTTGTCAGCGCCATAGACCGGCAAGCCAACTGGATCACGGTCTTGCTCTGCAATGGTCATGCCGTGGCTGTCAGCGATTGGCACGATGCGCGGGGCGCCGTCCATTGTCAGATCTGGATAGTCCTGACGATTGGCATAGGCTGCTGGGCCTAGGCCGTCTTCCATCGGATTGCCGGTCGGCTCAAACGGAGCGCCGCGGCCTGGGAAGGTCTGTTTCGCAGCGATATCGATATCATCTCGCGCAACATCTTCTGGCGTGTAGGTGCCACGGCCATGCGGCAGTTTGAAGGTCTTCTTCGCGCCGTCTGACAAAGGCATTCCGCGCATCACAATGCCAGTTTGCTCGTCTTCTACAGGATAGCCTTCGCGGCGGCTTTCACGGTTCAGATAGAACACAAGGCCGACAAAGAAGATGAAGAACAGGATGAACGCGAGTTCAGCGACATCAAACGTGCCCGCAATATACGCGGTCCCTAAAAAGTGGCCCAAATCAAGGGTGGCAGTCATGGTACTTTCCTTCCAAATTCAGGAGAACATTGGCGGATGCCCTCCAAGGCTTGGCGCGCCATCCCTTCACGCGCATTCATGTTGGGAATTCGCGCAGACCAAAGCTCTGGTCTGAGCGCTCCCCGGTGTCAGTGGTTTGATTGCGAGAGCGTCCGACAAGCGGACCAATCGCGGCAAGGCCTGCCAAAAGCAGCAGAACTTCGATGGTGTAGACCGATGTGTAGCCCGTCGCGCGGGTGGCGATGGCAGCAGACGGATCGGCGTTGATAGCGAAATAGGCGATGATGTCGCGCAGGATACCGCCCAGTGCGATGCCCGCGCCTGCACAGGTCGCTTGCACGGCGCCCCATGCGCCAAGCGCGAGGCCAGCGGTTTCACTCTTGGCGAGGTTCATGGCTTCGATGAGCGTGCCAACAGAGAAAAGACCAAGGCCAAGGCCAATCAATCCCGCGCCCAAATACAGCATAGCGGGCGAGCCAAAGGGCGCTGCGAACATGACGACTAAGAATGCGTTGATGCCAATAACCATTCCGCGTCCAGCAATGCGCACAGGATCACCGCCACCTGTGAGAATTCGAGCGGACCACATAAAGCCCAGCAATGCGCCGAATGCCCATGCCCCGGTAAGGCCGGTGGTTGCTCCCACAGAAAGCCCTAAGATCTCACCGCCATAAGGCTCAAGCAGCGCATCTTGCATGGCAAAGCCAGCAGCGCCAATGCCGATGGCAATAAGCAGGCGCGCATTGCGGCCATCGCGCACAAAGGCGTTCCACAAAGTACTGAAGGATGGCGCATCGGGGTCCGCCTTGGTGCGGTCAGGTGCGCGCGCCTCTTGCTTCCACAGCGCGGTCAGGTTGAGGATGAAGGTGAGCACCGCAGCGCCCTGGATCACTTGGACAAGCCGGGTGGGCGAAAACTCGATCAGCAATCCGCCGATCACGAAAGCGGAGATCATCATGCCGACGAGCAGCATGACGTAAAGGAGCGCCACAGCGCGCGGGCGTTTGTCTTCGGGAGCAAGGTCAGTGGCGAGCGCAAGGCCTGCGGTTTGGGTGATGTGAAAGCCTGTGCCCGTGAGCAGGAATGCGACGGCTGCGGCCACCATGCCGATCGCGAAGTTCTCAGGACGCGACAGATGCAGCAGCGCAAATGGCATAATCGCAAGGCCGCCAAACTGCATGAGTGTGCCGAACCAGATGTAAGGGACCCGCCGCCAACCAAGCGCGGAGATATGCCGGTCAGAACGGTGGCCAATTAGCGCGCGGAACGGCGCCACCAGCAGCGGCACAGCGATCAGCAGAGCCACCACCCATGTGGGCGTGCCAAGCTCGACCACCATAACCCGGTTAAGCGTGCCCGACAGCAGAACCATCGCCATGCCTACGCTCACTTGAAACAGCGCCATACGCAGCAAACGCCCCAGCGGCAGCTCAGTGCTGGCCGCATCCGCAAAGGGCAAGAAGGCGAGCGCCGTCTTGCTGATCTTTACAGGAGGAGGCGTCGTTTCACTCATACACGGCGCACCAATTCCAGCGCTTGGCTGGTGTAGAACCCACTTGAGACACGGTGCGTTCGGCCGATCTTCCAATCAGCAAGACTGCCAAGCCGCGCACGAAGTTCGGTTTCTGAGACCGGCACAATCGCTGGCGAACGATCGCTTTTCGGGAAAAATTTGCCAACCGAATGCATCGCGCCCAGCAGCTTTGTATGCGGGGCAAATGTGAAAAGAATGGAGTGCGATGCGCGCTGGCCGAGCTCTGCCACTGCGTCGACCAAGTCTTCCGGTGAATAGTGGATCAGCGAATCCATCGCGACCACATGCTCATGTGACCCCCAAAGAGGATCAAGCATGTCACCTGAGCGCCACCGGATACGGCCATGGCCGATGAAGCCAGGCGTCCGCTCGCGCGCGACCTCAATCAGTCCACCAGCCACATCTACGCCGGTCACCTCTGCGCCCCTGCACGCGGCTTGGACAGCGAGAGCGCCTGTGCCGCAGCCCGCATCAAGCACTTTGGTACGGCGCAAATCGCGCGGTAGCCAGCTGACTAAGGTCTTGCGCATTTCTTCACGCCCGGCACGCACGGTTGCGCGAATACCGCTCACTTTTGCGTCAGATGTGAGGTCGATCCACGCTTGCTTCGCCGTGCTGTCGAAATAGGTCGCCAGCGCTTCACGCCTTTCAACATAGGGCGCGGTAAAGTGTGTGTCAGATGCGCGTGTTGCCATCACTCAAACCCCAAAAAGTCGAAGATGTCGCGGTCTTTCATCGGCGCCGCTGTGCTCGGTTCAACGCCTGCCCACAGCATCGCTGCAAGGCGTAAATATTCGTCCTGAGCCGCGATCACTTCAGGATCATCGCCCATTTCGAACAGGGTGCATTTCTTGAGACGCGAACGGCGGATGGCATCGACATCGCGGAAATGCGCAAGGCGCTCCATGCCGATCTTGTCGCAAAAGCGATCAATCTCGTCGGTTTCTCTGGAACGGTTCGCAACCACGCCAGCAAGGCGGACATCGTAGTTCTTCGACTTCGCCCCGATTGCCGCCACAATCCGGTTCATCGCGAAGATGGAATCAAAATCGTTGGCCGCGACAACCAGCGCACGCTCAGCATGCTGGAGGGGAGCGGCGAACCCGCCGCAAACCACATCGCCCAGCACGTCAAAGATTACCACATCTGTGTCTTCGAGCAGATGGTGCTGTTTAAGCAGCTTTACCGTTTGCCCGACCACATAGCCACCGCAGCCTGTGCCTGCCGGAGGCCCGCCAGCCTCCACACACATCACGCCGTTATAGCCTTCGAACATGTAATCGTCGGGCCGCAACTCTTCGCTATGAAATTCAACCGTTTCGAGGACATCAATAACAGTCGGCATGAGCTTCTTGGTGAGCGTGAACGTGCTGTCATGCTTGGGGTCGCAGCCAATTTGCAAGACTCTGTGACCCAGCTTTGAGAATGCCGCAGAAAGGTTTGATGACGTTGTCGATTTCCCGATGCCGCCCTTGCCATAAACGGCAAAGACCTTCGCGCCTTTGATCTTGTCGCTTGGGTCAAGCTGGACCTGGACTGATCCTTCACCATCGGGCTTAGTAAAGCCGGAATTGGGAGTGTGTAGGTTCATATTCTCAAATCCCTCAAATCATTCGGCAACAAAGACGCCTTCGAGGCGGTCTTCGAGTTCGTCATTGGCTTCTTGCAAGGCGGCGAGTGTTTCTTCGTCAGGCTTCCATAGGTTGCGATCGCAGGCTTCGAGCAAGCGACCAGCAACGCGTGCGCTGGCTTTTGGGTTAAGCTCGGCCAGCCGCCGGCGCATTTCTTCGTCGAGAACAAAAGTCTCGGAAATCTTCTGATAAACCCACGGCTTCACCTCGCCCGTGGTCGCGGACCAGCCCAGCGTATTGGTGACGTGCTGCTCAATATTGCGCACGCCTTCAAAACCGTGGTCGAGCATGCCTTCAAACCATTTCGGGTTCAGCGTGCGGGTGCGGGTCTCAAGGTCAATCTGTTCGCCCAGAGTGCGCACTTTGGTGCTCCCACGCGTCGCATCGAGGATGTAGACCGGAGCCTCTTCGCCCTTGGCCCGCGCAATCGAGCGGCTCACTCCGCCAAGCCCGTCGACATATTGATCGAGATCGGTGATTCCGACTTCGATGCTCTCAAGGTTCTGATAGGTGAACTCGACATCGGCCAAAGCGCTGGTGAGCAATTCGCTTTGCTGCACTGGTGTGCCTTTCACGCCGTAGGCAAATCCTTTGTTGATCTCGAATGCATTGGCGAGCTCATCCGGGTCAGCCCAGACACCGCCATCGATCATCTGATTGACCTGCGCACCGTATGCGCCTTCCTGATTGGAGAAGACCCGCAAAGCGGCGGTCTCAAGGTCGATCCCATGACGCTCTGCATGGACCAGCGAATGTTTGCGCACGAAATTGGCGTGGAGCGGTTCGTCCGCCGTCGCAGCCAGATACGCCGCTTCTGCCAACATGCGCGTTTGCAACGGCAGTAAGTCGCGGAAGATGCCTGACAGGGTCATCACAACATCGATACGCGGCCGGGCAAGCTCTTCGAGAGGGATCAACTCGGAGCCGCATAAGCGACCATAAGAGTCTCGCCGCGGCCGCGCACCCAAAAGCGTCATCGCTTGCGCGATTTGGACGCCTTCGGATTTCATATTGTCTGTGCCCCACAGCACCATCGCGATGCTTTCAGGCATGTCCGCTCCGCCGCTTACATGGCGCGCGATTAGGCGCTCGGCCTGCTCAGCGCCTTGCTTGCAGGCGTAAGCAGAGGGGATGAGGAATGGGTCAAAGCCGTGAATATTACGGCCCGTTGGCAGCACATCGGGGTTGGCCACCACGTCGCCACCGGGCGCAGGCTGGACGTAGCCGCCGTCAAGCGCGTGGATTAGCGCTCTAAGTTCGTCGCTTTCATCGAGCTTTGCGGCCAGAGTCTGTGTGTCGGCATCATCACCAGCAGCCTCAGCCATGGCAGCGAGCATATCATCGCGCGCATCGCCGGAAGGATTGCGGCCTAGCACATGCAGACCATGCGGGATCAGCGCTTCTTCTAGCTCGTAAAGCTTGGCGGAAAGCGATCCAATTTCGGCATACTCAATATCGAGCGCATCGGCCTGGTCCGCGATAATCTCTGCAAGGTCTGCGCGTTCCGCTTCATCATCGCATAGCCGCCAGCGCTCAACGCTCGCTTTGAGTTCGGTGAGGCCCTTATAGAGACCCGCTTGCGCGAGTGGCGGAGTGAGATAGCTCACCAATGTTGCCGCAGAGCGCCGCTTCGCCAGCATGCCTTCCGATGGGTTGTTGGCGGCATACAGATAGTAATTCGGTAGGTCGCCGATCAGACGTTCCGGCCAGCAATCGCTCGTCATGCCCGCCTGCTTGCCCGGCATGAATTCGAGCGCGCCGTGGGTGCCGAAATGCAGCACTGAATGCGCGCCAAAGTCTTCGCGGATATAGCGGTAGAAAGCGCTGAAAGCGTGGGTTGGAGCAAAGTTCCCTTCGAACAGCAACCGCATCGGATCGCCTTCATAGCCGAAAGCGGGTTGCACACCGACAAAGACATTGCCGAAATGCGCGCCAAGCACTTGGATGTGCGAGCCATCCGTCTGCGCTTTGCCAGGGGCAGGGCCCCATTGCGCTTCGATTTCAGCCAAATGCTGCTCGCGATAGACATGCTCATCTGCGGGCACGCGGTGGGCGACGTTAGCGTCCGCGCCGTAGCGATCTGCATTGCCTTTCAGCAGGGCATCGCGAAGCGCATCGATGTTTTCGGGAACGTCGACGCTATAGCCCTCAGCTTTGAGTCGCGAGAGCGTCGCATGCAGCGATTCAAACACCGCAAGAAACGCAGCGCTCCCCGTCGCGCCTGCATTGGGCGGGAAATTGAAGATGACGACTGCCAGCTTGCGGCTCGCGCGTTCGGCGCGGCGCAAGGCAATCTGTTTGGCCACCCGCGCAGCCAAAGCTTCGGCGCGCTCGGGGCACACCTGCATGGGCGTGAGTTTGTCAGATTGGCTGCCTTCGCATTGGCGCGCGCACCCTTCGCACATGCCTTTGCCAGCTTGCATCCGCCCGCCAAAAACGCTTGGCGTGGTTGCGCCGTCAAGCTCTGGCAAGGCGACCATCATCGTGGCTTCTAATGGCAGCAAGCCCTGATCGCGAGCGCGCCATTCTTCGAGGCTTTGGAACTCGATAGCGTGCGCCGCGATGTAAGGGACGTTGAGATCGCCTAGCACTTCGCGTGCGGCCTGCGCGTCATTGTAAGCGGGGCCGCCAACTAGCGAGAAACCAGTAAGATTCACGACAGCATCGACCATCACTTCGCCGCGATGTTTGAAGAACGCCTCAATCGCGGGACGCGCATCAAGGCCGCTTGCGAAGACCGGCACAACCTTCATGCCTGCCGCTTCGAATGCAGCAATTGCGCCATCATAATGGCCGCTGTCAGACCCAAGCAGGTAGGAGCGCAGCAGGATCAGCCCGACTGTTCCGTTTCTGCCCTGACCGTTGACCTTATTGTCCCGAGGAAGGGCGCTCAAACGGTCCGAGATTTTCTGCTTCGCGCGCGGGTGATAGACACCCGTCTCAGGATATTCGAGCGGAGCCTCTGCCGCCGTTTCACCGCGCCGCCATTCCCGTTCCCCGGCTGCATAGCGGTCTATCAATGCGCGGACCATCGCGGTGACGTTTTCGTCCGACCCAGCCAGCCAATATTGCAGCGTGAGGAAATAAGCGCGCACATCCTGCGCGGTGCCGGGAATATATTTGAGGATTTTGGGCAGGCGCCGCAGCATCTTCATCTGGCCCGCACCTGAACTTGCGCCCGCTTTTTTCGATCCGCGCAATTTTTTGAGCAGACCCAGCGGTCCTTTTGCAGGCGCATCCATGCGATAGCCGCCCATGCGGGTGAGCTTTACAACCTCACCTGCGCTCATCAGGCAGACCATCGCATCACAGTCTTCGCGGCGCTCTTCGAGTGTTGGTAGGATCGCGCGGACGTGATCGTCGAGGAACAGCATCGTCGCGATGACAATGTCAGCCTTGCCGATTGATTGTTTGGCGGCTTCCAGCGCGGCTGCGTCACGATCCCATTCTGAGGCCGCGTGAAGTGAGACCGAAATGCCATCGCTGGCAAGCGCCGCATCGGCGCGTTCAACAGCACCTTTGAGATGGTTGTCGAGCGTGATGATGGTGACGCGAACTGGCGCATCACCCAAAGGGGTAGGGAGGCTCGCCCTACCGTGCATAATGCGCCTTCGCATCATAGAGCGTGTCGAGGTCGATCTGTTCGCGGCCTTGATCGACAGCAAATGCTTCCGTGTTGCGACGTGCTTTACCGCGCACAAAGAAAGGTATCTTCTTCAACTCCCGCTCCGCCTCATCCGTCCAAAGATTGCCGTCATTGGCAGGAGCAGGGGTGGGTGAAGGCGTAGTGTCCACCTGAACCGATGGCTTTGCTGGGGCGCTTGGCGAATGCGCTGCATGATGCGATGCGCCGGCTTCATCAGAGAATTCAAAGTCCTCGCGGAACATGGTGAGCAAGTGCTCTTCCAGCCCCATCACCAGCGGATGCACCCAAGTGTCAAAGATCACATTCGCGCCTTCAAAACCCATTTGCGGGGAATGCCGCGCAGGGAAATCTTGCACATGAACAGGCGAAGAAATGACCGCGCAGGGCATACCCAAACGTTTGGCGATATGGCGTTCCATCTGCGTGCCAAGCACCATTTCAGGTGCGGCCTCGATTATGGCTTCTTCGACGGCCAAGTGATCGTCCGTGATCAGCGGCTCGACACCGTAGAGTTTTGCCGCCTCGCGCACTTCGCGGGCAAACTCGCGGTTGTAACAGCCGAGCCCGCACACCTCGAAGCCCAGCTCATCACGCGCGATCCTAGCGGCCGCAACCGCATGGGTCGCATCACCAAAGATAAAGACGCGCTTGCCGGTGAGATATGTCGAATCGACAGATCGGCTCCACCAGGGAAGCCGGGAATGGGTGTCGCCGAGGGCAGGCGTGGGATCTGCACCCACCAACTCGGCGACGTCGGCAATGAACGCACGGGTGGCGCTCACACCGATAGGGACGGTCCGCACGGTCGGCTGTTTGAACGTGCGTTCAAGCCAGCGTGCGGCCTCATCTGCTATTTCGGGATAAAGGGAGATGTTAAAGTCAGCAGCGCCAATGCGCGCAATATCGGCTGGTGTGGCGTCCAAAGGCGCAACCAGATTGACGTCTACATCAAGTGCTTCGAGGATCTTGCGAATCTCAACCAGATCATCGCGGTGGCGGAAGCCAAGCGCGGTTGGGCCAAGGATATTGGCTCTTGCTCGGCGTCCTTCGCGCGGACCGGACGTTACATCTTTGTCCGCCAAGTGGCGCACGATTTGGTAGAATGTCTCCGCCGCGCCCCAGTTCTCTTTGCGCTGATAGCTGGGCAGCTCTAACGGGATCGCGGGGCAGGGCAGGTCCATCGCTTCTATTAGGCCGCCTGGATCATCCTGGATCAGCTCTGCTGTGCACGACGCACCAACAATCATCGCTTGCGGTTTGAAGCGCTCTGCCGCTTCGGTCGCAGCGTCTTGGAAAAGCTGCGCTGTATCTTTGCCTAGATCGCGCGCTTCAAATGTAGTGTAAGTGACCGGCGGGCGCTTCCCGCGCCGCTCAATCATCGTGAAGAGAAGGTCTGCGTAAGTGTCACCTTGCGGGGCGTGGAGGACATAATGCAGCCCCTCCATTGCGGTCGCAATCCGCATCGCGCCAACGTGAGGCGGTCCTTCATAGGTCCAGACAGACAGCTGCATCGCTACACCTCCAACACGTCACGCCGCCGAAGCGGGCGCGCAAAGAGTTCAGCGAGATCGCCAGCTTGGTCGAAGCCGTGGATCGGCGAGAAGACGAGCTCAATCGCCCATTTGGTAGAGAAGCCCTCAGCCTCCAGCGGGTTGGCTAGGCCTAGGCCGCAGACGGTAAGGTCCGGCTTGTCCTCACGCACGCGGTCCAGCTGGCGTTCTACATGCTGGCCTTCACTGATACGCGCCGATGGCGGGATCAGGTCGAGCTCTTGCGCACAATGCGCGCGGTGAAGGTAAGGCGTGCCGACTTCGACCGGAACCATGCCGAGCTCAGTTGCTAAGAAACGCGCAAGCGGCACTTCGAGTTGTGAGTCTGGCAGGAAGCTGATGCGCTTGCCTTCGAGCGCTGGGCGTGAGTGCTCAATCGCGCGTTTGGCGCGTTCGCGGCCCGGTGCGACCACGGAATTGAAGTGCATTTCATCAATGCCAAATTCCTGCGCCGCCGCGTTCAGCCATCCGGTCGTGCCTTCTGCGCCAAATGGGAAGAGAGCATCTATCCGCGTTGCTCCGCGACCCTCCAGCGCCATTGCCGTTTCGGACAGGAAAGGCTGAGCAAGAAGGTAGCGCGTGTTCGGTCCTACAGGAGGCAGGTCGCGCGCATTGCGAGCAGGCAGAACGCCGACATTGTCGATGCCGAGTTGTTCAAAGAGCCGCAGGAATTGATCTTCAACGATATCAGGCAGGGCGCCCACGATCAGCAATTGCTTGGCAGCGTCAGCCGTTTCGGTTGGCATAACGGGGACAAGCGCTGCAAGGCAGGCATCTTCGCCCTGAGTAAAGGTCGTCTCGATCCCGCTGCCGGAATAGTTGAGGATGCGCACATCTGGCATGTGCTGCGCGCCCAAACGCTCTGCCGTTTTAGCAAGGTCGAGCTTGATGACCTCGGATGGGCATGAGCCCACAAGGAATAGCGTTTTGATGTCAGGGCGGCGCTCGAGCAGGCGTGTGACAACGCGGTCCAATTCTTCCTGCGCGTCGACCATGCCCGCCAGATCACGCTCTTCCATGATGGCGGTCGCAAAGCGCGGCTCTGCAAAGATCATTACGCCTGCCGCCGATTGCAGCAAGTGAGCGCAGGTGCGTGAGCCTACTACGAGGAAGAAGGCGTCCTGCATCTTGCGGTGAAGCCAGACGATGCCGGTAAGGCCGCAGAAAACTTCGCGTTGCCCGCGTTCGCGAAGAACGGGGCGGGCCGCGCCTTGGTTTTTTGGGCTATCGCAACCGGGTAAGACGGTGGGCGCGTTCATGCTGGCACCGCCTTTGGTTCAAGCGAACCTTGCAGCCGGGCCATGCGCAGTTTCCAAAGGAATTGGCCAGCATTGATGACGTATGAGCCATAGGCCGCGAGCGCGACCCACATGCGCTGTTCAACCGTGCCAATCGCTCCAAACAGCATCACCAGATAAAGCGTGTGGAGTGCCAGCACGAGCATCGAGAAGACATCTTCCCAGAAGAATGCCGGGGCAAACAACCAGCGACCAAACACGACCTTTTCCCAGATCGAGCCGGTGATCATGATGGTATAGAGGACGAGCGTCTTGATCACGATCGAAGCATCAGCGGCAAAGGCGCCCTCGCCGGTCATCAACGTGCGGATCACAAGGCCGAGACTGATCAGGAAAACTAGGAACTGTAACGGCGCAAGGACACCTTGGACGATTGTCCAAACCGACTCGTCACGGCGCTGGCGCTCTGCAGGTGTGTAGAGCGCCCCGTTCTCCCTCAAATCCGTATGTGTCTGACAACTCATCGGTCCCAATTGCCTTTCCTGTCAGGCATTGGGGTACGCCTTTGCTCATACAAGTGTCAAATTTTATTGACGTATAAATAATTAGACACTTTGTGTGCTTCATTGCGAGACAGATTGCGTATTGGCACGAGATGAGGTAAACCCTTCGTCACTGATGGAGTAGGAGTCGGAATCGTTTCGACCTCATCGGCGTCGACGCGATCCAGACACACTTGACCGCGCCTACCCGGAGTTATCCAGCCGGGAATGGGAAGGGTCTCAAATGGCAGACTCGAAGGGGACAGGAGTTATTGGCGCAGGCTCAGCCGCGCTAAAGAAGGTTATGTCCAACCCGCTTGGGCGTCGCAAAACTCCGCATGATGCAGCAGCGCTTGAATCCGCTGAGAGCTTGAACGCGATCATTGAGGGGGAGATCATCCCTAAACTGCTGATGGCGCACGCCGTCGAAGCGGCGTCGCACAATCCAAAGCCGAACAACACAATCACGCTAGTCGACGCGCATCGTTTTGCGGCGCTGCCGCTGCACATTGAAGCTGCTGGCTTGCTCGCAGAAGTTGACGCGTTTCTGAATGACGGCGTTAGCGTCGAGTCCATCTACATCGATCTGCTCGCTCCTGCAGCTCGCCGCCTTGGCGAGATGTGGAGCGCGGATGAATGCGACTTCACCGATGTCACAATGGGCCTTTGGCGTTTGCAAGAAGTCATGCGCGAAATCTCCGCGCGTTCACCGGTTGAGCGTCGCGCTCCAGCGCCCGATGCACCGCGCGCACTGTTCGCGCCATTGCCGGGTGATCAGCACAGTTTTGGCGCGTTGATGATTGATGAAATCTTTGCCCGCGCCGGATGGCACAGCACCGCGATCGCAAGGCCACTTCGCAAGGAATTGCTCGACGCGGTGTCGCGTGAGCGCTTCGACCTGGTAGGATTGACCGTATCTCGCGATTGTCCTAGCCCGGCCCTTGCCAAATTCATTACGGCGGTGCGAAAGGTTTCTGCCAATCCAAACCTCTCAATTCTTATCGGTGGTCACATGATCAACCAAAATCCAGCAATAGTTGCCGAAGTAGGAGCCGATGGGACCGGCGCCGACGCTCGTGCCGCGCTAGACGTGGCGGAGCGATTGGTACAGGTCGCACCGGTGCGTGCGCACATGCTGAGATAGGGTCGGCGATCGGATGCTGACACGCAAACACTCGATCGAAGGGAAGAACCCATTCGGTAAAGCGGCTGAGCTGTTTAACTCGCTCGACGCTGATGCTGCGATGAAACTTGCCATGGTTGCAGGTGACATCACTTTGGTGCTCGATGACACTGGCTTGATCGTCGATACTGCCTTTGATCCTAAGGAATTTCCGGGGTTTGAGGGCTGGGAGGGTACCAACTGGCTCGACACTGTGACCATCGAAAGCCGCCCGAAAGTGATGGAAATGTTGGCTGCTGCTCGGCGCGGTGAAGTCCAGCACTGGCGCCAGGTTAATCACCCCACACGCGATGGTGACGTGCCCATTCGGTACGCTGTGCTCAATGTAAATGGCGGCGAGCACCGGATCGCATTTGGCCGCGATTTGCGCGAAGCTGGCAAGATGCAACAGCGTTTGTTGCAAGTTCAGCAATCGTTGGAGCGGGACTATCTGCGCATGCGTCAACTCGATGCTCGCTACCGCATGTTGTTCGACCAATCACGCGAGGCGGTGCTGATTCTCGAGGCAAATACGCAGCGAATCCGTGAAGCGAATAGCGCCGCTCATGCGCTATTCGGGGCTCGTCCTGGCGCACTAGCGAGCAAAAAACTTGCCTCACTTGTGGAAAAATCATCACGTGAGCGGCTTCAGGGCCTCATTGGTGCAGCGCTTGCATCTGACAATACGGCCCCGCTGGACATCACAATTGGCAAAGGTTCGCGCGCTGTCACTGCATCCGCATCAGGCTTTTCGCAGGATCGCGGGCAGTTCCTGTTGCTCCGTCTCAACCCCGTCGAAGAGGGTGAGGTATCGACGCATTCACCGGTGGTGGATTTGGTCGAGCACATGCCTGACGCTTTCGTGGTGTCGGACGCCGCGCTGCAAGTTGTCAATGCAAACACGGCCTTCATTGAGATGGTTGAAGCAGCCAGCCTCGATCAGCTGAGAGGTCAGCATTTGTCCAAATGGATTGGCCGGCCAGGCATCGATTTGGACCTTATCGAAGGGCAGATTGACCAGCATGGCGCCGCGCGCAATGTAAGCACGGTTTTGCGCAATGGCGACGAAGTTGAAGGGGAGCCGATCGAGCTGTCTGCGGTTCGCGCCGATGGCGAGAATGGCCTTTATGCTTTTGTAATTCGCCCCATTGGACGCCGTTTACGGGATCTGCCACCGGGCACACAGGACATGCCGCGCTCGGTAGAGCAATTGACTGACCTTGTCGGTCGCATGTCGCTTAAGGAAATTGTGCGCGAAAGCACTGATTTGATCGAGCGACTGTGTATCGAAGCGGCGTTGCAATACACATCGGATAACCGTGCATCGGCAGCCGAGATCCTAGGGCTTTCGCGTCAGAGCCTCTATTCAAAACTCCATCGCCACGGCCTAGGCGATCTCGGCGGCGATCCCGAATAAGCACAACTTGAGCCGCCAAATGCTCCGTTTGGACACATGCTGTGTCTTGTCAAAATGGCTCATTATCCCGAATTTTCCATAAAACATACCCAAAACCGGCATTCTCAGGTCCAATAGTGTCAAATATATTTGACGCCTACGACTGTCAGGCATAGCCTCCTTATATGGAGCGCTCTGCCGTCTCAACTCGCAACGCCATCAAAGGCGAAGGCCCGGTTTCCAATAAGAAGCCTGAGCCACACACGGCTGGCGCACCGGCATCGCGCGATATCCTCGAACTGCTAAAACCGATCACATGGTTCCCGCCAATGTGGGCGTTCATGTGTGGCGCGGTTTCGTCAGGCGCAGGCCTGGATGGTCGCTGGCTGTTTGTTGCGGGCGGTGTGATGCTTGCAGGCCCGCTGGTTTGCGGGACGAGCCAAGCGGTCAATGACTGGTTTGATCGGCACGTTGATGCGATCAATGAACCCGACCGTCCGATCCCGTCGGGCAGGATTGCGGGGCGCTGGGGGCTTTATATTGCACTGATCGCAACAGCGATCTCAGCGATTGTTGCATGGCTGCTTGGCCCATTGGTTTTTGTCGCGGCTCTGGTCGGCCTGGCCCTCGCATGGGGATACAGCGCGCCGCCATTCCGTTTTAAGACGAGCGGTTGGACAGGACCCGCGGTTGTTGGTCTCACTTATGAAGGATTGAGCTGGTTTACTGGCGCCGCTGTGATGTTGGGCGCAATGCCGCGTATGGAAGTGCTGGTCACGCTGCTGCTCTATAGCCTTGGCGCGCACGGCATCATGACACTGAACGATTTTAAGGCGGTGGAGGGCGACCGGGCCACAGGTCTCAAATCGCTGCCCGTCATTTTGGGCGTGAAGCGCGCTGCTCTGCTCGCTTGCGCAGTGATGGCGCTGCCGCAGATTGTTGTCATCGCGCTGCTGGCCTCATGGGGTCTGACCAATTCGGCCATCGTGGTGACCGGACTGCTGCTGTTGCAACTTGCCGCGATGCCCCGGCTTCTGCGCGATCCCAAGAAATATGCGCCTTGGTACAATGGCGTTGGAGTTACCCTGTTTGTGCTGGGCATGCTCGCATCTGCGCTTGGCCTTGGGGGGTACATCTGATGCGCTCGCCAAGCACGCCTTCGTCCGCAGGTCTTGGCTGGTTCGCGATCATTCGCATCGGTTTGGTGCAAGCTTCAATCGGTGCGATGGTGATGCTGATCACCACGGTTCTCAATCGTTTGATGGTGGTCGAGTATGCGCTCGCAGGAGCCATCCCCGCAGGGCTGGTCGGTTGGCATTATGCGGTGCAATTGTGCCGCCCGCTTTGGGGGCATGGCTCCGATAAGGGCGGCAGCCGTGCGCTTTGGATTTTAGGGGGCATTGTCGTCCTAGGCCTCGGAGCCATAATGGCGGTTCAGGCGACAATTATGGTCGCGGACGATTTCACAGCCGCGATGGCGCTGGCGATCCTTGGCTATTCATTGATCGGCGTAGGTGTTGGCGCAGCCGGCACGTCCGCGCTCGCACTGCTCGCTTCCGGCGTAGCGCCAGATCGCCGAGCGGCAGCAGCGGCAGTGACATGGATCATGATGGTTGCTGGCATCGTTGTGTCCGCCATCACGGTGGGTAAGCTCCTCCAACCTTTCTCACCAGAGCGTTTGCTGGCGGTGGCATCGGGTCTGCTTCTCACTTGTATTGCAATCACCGCGCTTGCCGTATTTCGGCTTGAACCGCGCGGGGGTGTGACCTTTGCTGAGACCGCGAAGAGCGATCCTCCGCCTGCGTTCAAAGAAGCCCTGCGTGAGATACTCAACGAAAAGGCTGCTCGCCGCTTCACGCTGTTCATCTTTGTCTCGATGATGGCGTTTAACATGCAGGATTTGATCCTGGAGCCATTTGCCGGGCTGATATTTGGCATGACACCGGGCGAATCCACGCAGTTGGGCGGAATGCAATCAGGCGGCGTGCTGGTCGGAATGATTGTCGCCGGAATTGGCGGGAGCGCTTTTGCTGGGCGAATGCCGTTTGAGCTGCGCCATTGGATCGTCTTTGGGTGCTTGGGTTCGGCAATTGCGCTTGCAAGTTTAGCGCTTGCCGCCGTGGTTGGGCCGGGCTGGCCGATCGCTGCCAATGTCTTTGTGCTCGGCTTTTGCAACGGGCTTTTCGCGGTCGCAGCCATTGGAGCGATGATGGGGCTTGCAGGCGCCGGTGCAAAAACACGCGAAGGGGTACGCATGGGCGTGTGGGGTGCCGCGCAGGCCATCGCTTTTGGCCTTGGCGGGATGCTGGGCGGAGGCGGTTTGGATGCCGCACGTCGCCTGATCGGCAATGATCCAAGCGCGTTTCAGCTAATTTTCGCGATTGAGGCGGGGCTGTTTGTCATCGCCGCATGGCTGGCGGTGAGAGCCACGGCCAAGGGGCTGTCCCCATCGCGCGCAATTCGAGAGAGGGAAGCAGAGGTGTTCGCATGACGCAGGAAATCTATGACGCAGTCGTCGTGGGCGGAGGCCCCGCTGGGGCAACGGCTGCAACCGAGCTCGCGCTGGCTGGCCATTCGGTTTTGCTGATGGAGCGCGGCGGGCGGATTAAACCGTGCGGCGGGGCTGTTCCACCGCGAATGCTCGAAGATTTCGACATCCCACAAAGCCTGTTGGTTGCACGTGCCCGCTCCGCCCGCATGATCGCACCTTCGGGACGCGCGGTGGATATGCCGGTGGGCGAGATCGGCTATGTAGGAATGGTTGATCGCGAAGATTTCGATGAATGGCTGCGGGTGCGCGCTGTGGAGAGCGGTGCAGAGCGGTTGTGCGCGACCTTTGAAAAGATTGAGCGCGATGATGAGCCGCATCCAATGGTGACCTTCCGCCGTGAACGCGGTGGACCGATTGAGAGAATCCGCGCGCGCTGCATTGTTGGCGCTGATGGCGCGCGGTCTTCCGTCGCCAAACAGGCGCTGCCCAATGCCGAGCGCGTCAAATGCGTTTTCGCCTATCACGAAATCATCAAATCCCCTGCAAACGACACCGAAGCGTTCGATGCGAACCGCTGCGACGTGTTCTATCAGGGCAAGCTTTCGCCTGATTTTTACGCCTGGGTCTTCCCGCATGGAGAAACCGCAAGCGTCGGCGTGGGCAGTGCAAACAAGGGCTTTTCACTAAGAGGCGCGGTGTCAGAAATGCGCTCCGAACTCGACCTCACCCGGTGTGAGACCGTGCGGCGTGAAGGCGCGCCGATCCCGTTAAAGCCGCTCAAAAAATGGGATAATGGCCGCGATGTTATCGTCGCAGGCGATGCCGCTGGTATCGTCGCGCCCGCATCAGGCGAGGGGATATATTACGCGATGGTGGGCGGACGTGTCTCTGCGCAGGCCGCCAGCGAGATGCTCAAAACGGGCGAGGCGAAGGCACTCAAACGCGCGCGCAGCCGCTTTATGAAAGAGCATGGCCGCGTGTTCTGGATCCTCGGGATCATGCAGTACTTCTGGTATTCGTCAGATAAGCGGCGCGAGCGTTTTGTTGACATGTGCGATGACAAAGACGTGCAGCAGCTTACCTGGCAGGCTTACATGAACAAGAAGCTGGTTCGGTCAAAGCCGATGGCGCATGTCAAAATTTTCCTGAAGGACACCGCGCATTTGTTGGGTTTGCGGCCGGAGGCGAGCGCCGGCGCGACATCAACGCCGAGCAGGCAGTAATCGCGTTTGTAAAGGCGCGACGGGTAGAGCGCTGTTGAGCAACATGTGATGGGGATCACCATGAAGAAGACCTGGATTTTACCGAGCATTCTTGCCGCAGTCGCTGCGGTGATCGTGGCCGCAATGGGCGCGACGATTACGGATCTTGGGCCCTGGTATCAAAGCCTTGAGAAGCCGAGTTGGAACCCGCCTGACTGGCTGTTTCCCATCGGTTGGACGCTGATCTTTGCGTTTAACACGGCTGCGATTGTGAGCGCTTGGAGAGCCGCGCCGACGCCAAAAGTTTCCGACACGATTATCGGGCTGTTCGCGCTCAATGCTTTCCTCAACATCACTTGGAGCATGATCTTCTTCCGCATCCAGCGACCCGATTGGGCGTTTATTGAGTTGCTGCTGCTGTGGCTCTCAATCGTTGCGTTGATCGTCTATTCGGGAAGGCATTCAAAAAGCGCGGCGCTGCTCTTCATGCCCTATCTGGTGTGGGTGACATTTGCCGGTGCGCTCAATTGGGCTGTGGTCGACCTAAACGGCCCCTTCGGCTGAGCGCGGGTTGTAGGCGAGCGCGTGGATTGGATCGCTGAATTCTTCACAAAAGGCCACGGCGCAGACGTGGTGCTGGCTGTGCTAGCGCTTGAGGCAGTCTGGCTGAAGTCGCGCGGGTGGAGCTTCGCCAGGATTGCAGGCTTCCTCGGCCCAGCGGTGTTTATCGTACTGGCCTTACGAGCTGCGTTGGTAGGTGCTGGCTGGTGGTGGGTCGCAGGGTTGCTCGCGTTGTCACTGCCGCTGCACTTGATGGATTTGCAGGGGCGGATTCTGGATTAGCAACGCGCCAAAACCTGTTATTCCGCTTTCGACCCAGTTGCGTACTTCTCAGGCAACGCTGATTCTGCGATATATGGCCCATGAAGCAAGAAGGATTTGTGCTTGTCTCGGGCTTGCCTGCATCAGGTAAGACAGCAATTGGAAAGAGACTTGCAGAGGCTATTTGCTGGCCGTTTCTAGACAAAGACCAATTTCTCGAAGCTGAGTTTGAGAAGTTTGACAGTGTGGATATGGTTCTTCGGCAAGAATTGAGCCGTAAGAGTGACGTCCGACTTGAAGAATGCGCGAATGCTCAATCATGCGCTGTGCTGGTCTCATTCTGGCGACCAACGGATCACAAGGTGTCGTATGGGACCCCGACAACTTGGGTTGCTGAGCTGCAATCGAAAGTCGTCGAGCTTCATTGCAGATGCGATCCAGTTATCGCCCAAAAGAGGTTTTTCGAACGGAAACGCCACCCAGGTCACAATGATGCTTCTAGATATGATGCTGTGGCCAGGCAGTTCGATAAGCTCTCTTCGCTGGGGCCACTTGGAGCCTTCCCCGTTGCCACGATCGAGACCAGCGACTTAACCGACATTGATGCTTTGGTTGACCAAGCTAGAGCAGAGCTCCAACGGCTCTTCGCTTAGTCGACCAGTTTGGTTGTAACCGGGAAACTCTTGTGATGGATTACGCCGGGCAAGTTGTAGCAGTCCTTCGAGCCGATGCATTTCGTTGGCGTCTGCTAGGTGTTGTTGCCGATCTGGAGCTTCCTGATTGCTGGATTGCCGCTGGCTTTGTGAGAAATGCTGTTTGGGACGCTCTCCACGGTCGCCCCGAAAGCCCCATTCATGGGGATGTGGACGTCATTTGGTTCGACCAGGATTGTTCCGACCCGGCTCGTGACCATGCGATTGAAGAAGCGCTCCGCACTACCAATCCTTCGATTGATTGGTCAGTCAAGAATCAAGCTAGAATGCACGTCCGCAACTGTGATGCACCCTACCAATCTGCGACTGACGCCATGCGCCACTGGCCGGAGACGGCGACAGCCGTTGCGGCAAGACGCATCGGCTCAGACGGATGTGAAATTGCAAGCCCATTGGGGTTGGACGACCTCTTCCACCTGGTCATCCGTCCAACGGCAAAGTTCGATGTGCAAAAGCGGTCGATCTTTGAGGAAAGAATTCGGAAGAAGGAGTGGTTCGAAAATTGGTCAATGCTTCACCGCGCAGTGCCCTAGGGTCCGCTTTCCCCCCAGAGCCGTCGAAGTTCTTTGGCGGACGCTGCACTACACGCAGTCGTTGCCAAGCCGTCCCCCAAGCCCAAAAAGCCCGGCCGCACATTGCTGTGGGCCGGGCTCCTTGAACCTTTGGCGCGTGATTTGAGGTGAGCGGTGAGGGCGCCTTTCTCCTCGCCGCCACTTCACATCACTTTGGCGCGTAATAGTGCTCTTGCGCCCAGAGGTACCAATTATCGACCACGGTGCCGGATAGCAGGATGCCGATGCCGCCTGTAAGCGTTGTCAGCACTGCGAACCACCAGGCCCAACGGTGAATGGATTCCATCGTGGCGTTAAAGCCCATGGTCCAGCGCCAGAACAGTGCACCGCGTTCCGAGGCTGTGCCGCGGTCCGTGATCTGCTCAATCTCACGCTCACCGCCATAGCGGCCAAGCGCGAGGATCGTTGCCCCGTGCATGGCGAACAGCACAGCTGAGCCATAGAGGAACACGATCGAAAGGGCGTGGAACGGATTGTAGAACAGGTTCCCGTGAATAAGCGAAAAGTTGTTCGTCCAATCAAGGTGGCTGAAGATACCGTAAGGCACCGCTTCAGACCAGCTGCCGATCAGAGCAGGGCGGATAAAGCCCAGCACCAGGAACAGCCAGATCGCGCTCGCAAATGCCCATGGGATATGCATGCCCATTCCCAGAGCTTTTGCCCGGTAATAGGTCCGCGCCCACCAGCACAGCACCGAGATGGTGAGGAACGCGCCGGTTAGGATAAACCAGCCGCCCTCATTCAGCGGTACCATGAACTGAAAGCCATATTCAGGTCCCGGAGGATCGAGCGAGAGCCAGAACAGCTCGCGCATGAACACTTGCGGGCTCCACCCGGCCTCAGCCCAGAAATTGAGGCCAATGATCATGAATGCGGCAAAGCCAAAGACCAGCGAAATCATGCCGAGCCAACCCAGATAGAGCGGGCCAAACTGCGCCTGACCGATCTTGCCCATCCAGTAATTGTAGCCTGTGGCCTCGATACGGTCTTCGCTGCCATCGGTTAGCGGAACACCCATTTCAGGTGGACCCTTAACCTGGATCTGCGTGAAGATGTTTTGATAAGTCGCCATATCAATATGCTCCTGCTGACCAGATCGGAATGGCTCGCCACCAATCCCACCATTCAATCCAGCTGCCGGTCACCAGCGTGCCTGAGATCACGATGCAGATCGCGCTCCAGAACGCAGCGTTGATCGCTAAGAACATACCCACACGGTGGATGCCCAAAGTGCCGACCGAATAGCCTATAAAATCGCGGAAATAGGTGTCTTCATATTCCGGTGAACGCACCTCTGCATCGTCAGAGGTGTTGACCGCTGACAGAACAAGGCCGCCGTGAAGGGCAAGCGCGAGGCAGTTCGTGAAGAAGAACGCAATCGCGAGCATGTGCACCGGATTATAATGGAAATTCACATAGGAATATCCAGTGTTCGATACCCAGTCCAAATGGGTCCAGATGCCATATGGGAACGCATGTCCCCAGGCACCCATCCAAAACGGACGGATCACGTTCAATGTGATGAAGGCAAAGACTGCAAAGCCAAAAGCAATCGGCACGTGATAGCTCATGCCCAGCTTGCGAGAGATCTCTGCCTGCCTCAGCGCCCAAGATATAAAGGCGACACACGCACAGGCCGTAATGACCTGGTGATAGCCACCCTGATTAAGGGGCATAAAGGCAAGTCCGGCTTCGATCGACGGTGGTTGAATGTCGATCAGCCAGGGATTTAAGGTGGTGCCTTGAAGCGCGGCGGCAAAAATCAGCATTGTGCCCAAAAGGGCGCTGATTGCCGTCGTGACTCCAAAGAATCCGACATAGAACGGCCCTATCCAGAAATCGAATAGGTCTCCGCCGATCAATGTACCACCGCGCGTGCGGTATTTCCGCTCGAAACTAAGGAGCGCCATAGGTCCATCCTTCCCACCAAAAGGGTGGGTCAATTAGTTTCCGAATTCGAATTGTGGGAGGCAGGCAGGCGAACCTGCCCCCTCACAGTTTATCGGCTTAATCAGCCGGCTGCAGCGATACCGCCGAGCCAGTTGTACTTCTCCGTGCTGAGCAGGATGAAGTGGATCGTGAACGCCAGAACAGCGAGGCCCACATGAAGGGCAACGAGAGTCCGGCGTACATCGAAATGATGCCAAATCTTGTACATAATCAATTCCTTATTCTAATAGGAAAACGCGGGCTCTTTAGTAGAACCAGGGCTTCCACCAGAACATCAGGGCATGCGCGACGAGCGCAATTCCGACATAAAGCGTGAAGGTACCCATGAACGCGCCATGGATTTCCTTTGCTTCGTCGTCGGTCAGATACGTCCCCACTGAGGGGCGATCACCATCTGCCATGTTCAATACTCCGTTTAGTTACATTGGAGCGGGGACAGAACTGCCCCCGGCGATATCCGCGCGTGATCCCCCACGTGGATTGCGGATATCCGGTCCCGACGAATTCGGGGCCGGACAAAGCTGGTGCGCTCGTCTGCATCATGCGCCTTCTCCTTCGAGAAGCGCTTCTGCGAGCAAATCTTCGGTAACAATGTCGCTGCCTGCGCGCCGGGCGCTGCGCTCTGCGGCATCGCGCAGGCGTTTGGCAGCGGAAATTCGGATCAACACGGGCTGCGCTTCGACCAGATCGTCGAGGCGCTTCTTGGCGTCCGCATCCCAGGTGACTTCGCCCTCGCTCTTCGCCGGGGTCGGATCGACCTTGTCCATCTCTGTTGCGAGCGGCAGGATGTGAAACAGCGCGTCGAACAGCGCATTGCAAACCTCTTGAACGAGGTAAGTCGCACCCGAATATCCCATAAAGGGTGTGCCTATGTGGCGGCGAATGGCCGCCCCGGGAAAGCTTGCCGGGATGAATTTCCCGCGCGCGCCGACCTCAGCCATATACATGCGCTCATTGTAAGAGCCGAACATGACGAGCGGCGGGTTCGTATGGATTGCCTCGCGCACGTCTTCGTTCTTGGGTTTGACCCCAGCGCAGCGGCTCACGCTCATCGCGCAAGGCAGGCCCATATCTTCTTCAAGGAAGTGGCGGATGCCGCGCGCATAAGTGTCATTTGCGACGATGCCGAAATTGGCGGTGGCAAAGAAGTCTTGCGTGACCGAACGCCACAAATCCCACAGCGGCTTAATCGTCGTGTGCTTTTCGCGCTCGATGAAGGGTTCGGGATCAAGCCCGAGTTCTTCACCAAGCGCTCGCAGAAATTTGGTGGTGGAGCTGAGCCCAACCGGCGCTTGGAAGTAAGGGCGTTCCAAAGTCTCGCAAAGGTTGCGGCCAAACTCGCGGTACATGCAGACATTGGCGTCTGATGTGCCAAGCTGGCGGATATCGGCGAGGTGGCATCCCAATGGAAAGACCACGCCAACTTCAGCGCCAATCCCTTCGACCAAGCGACGAATTTCCGCGAGATCGCTAGGCATATTGAACATGCCGTAAGATGGGCCGATTATGTTGACGACCGGCTTTTCGCCTTCCTTGCGGGCCTTAGGCTTCACAGCCTTCTTGGGGCCAAATTCGGTCCAGAGCCATGTCAGCGCACGGTCTGCGCTTTCCCATTGATCTTCATCAATCGTTCGCGGCAGGAAGCGTTTGATATTAGTGCCCTCGGGCGTCACGCCGCCGCCGATCATCTCGGCGATAGAGCCTGTGACCACCACGGCTGGCAATTCAGGGTCAAGCGCTTGCCATGCGCGTTTCATCGCGCCTTCGGTGCCGGTCTTGCCCAGCTCTTCCTCGCCCAAACCCGTCACCACAATCGGCAATTCATGTGGGGGAAGGGCGTCGGTGTAGTGCAGCACGGATGTCACCGGCAGGTTCTCACAACCCACCGGGCCATCAATGATGACCTGCAGGCCTTTGACTGCGGTGAAGACGTAGGTCGCCCCCCAATAGCCGCCTGCGCGATCGTGATCGAGAACCAGCGTCATGTACCCACCGCCTCAGACGCTTTGCGCGCTGCTTCGTTGAGGGCTGCGTATTTTTTGCGGAATTTCGGACGGTCGATGGGAGTGTCTTCCCAAACGCCAGTTGCGTGTCCGTCGCCCACGCCTTCGAAAAAGTTGCGCATCTTGTCAAAGCGCGCCTTGTTACCCATCGCCGCATTGATGACCGTCGCAAGGCTGCCAGCGCCTGCAGGACCCATTAGTGGGCGGGCTGAGATCAGGTTAGTGAAATAGAGCGCCGGGATGGCCTTTGCCTTGGCATGCTGGACCACGGGAGTGGTGCCAACGGCCAGATCAGGGCGGTATTCCTCAACTGCGGCGATGTCTTCTTCAAGGCTCGCGCGGAAATTGACTTTCACGCCGCGCGCTTCGAGCCATTCGCGGTCTGGATCGGACCATTTGGTGCGTGGGCAAGCGCTGCCGACATAGGGCACATCCGCGCCGCTTTCGATTAGTAGGCGGGCGACCAGCAATTCAGAGCCTTCATAGCCTGACACTGTCACGCGGCCATTGATCGGAGCCGACGCCAGCGCGCCCTTAACAGCGCCGATCATGGCGTTCTTCACGCCGTCAACTTTGTCTTGGGGCAAGCCCATCGCATTGCCGAGGCTGTCGAGCCATGCAGCCGTGCCATCTGCGCCTACGGGGGCTGAGCCAATCACAGGGCGACCAGCGGTTTCAAATTCGCGAATGCTGACGGTGTAGAACGGGTGGATTGCCGCAGCGACCGAGCAATCGAGCGCCGCATAGAGTTCGCGCCATTCGCGTGTAGGAACAACGGGCCCAGCCGCTAAACCGAGCGGTTCGAGCATTTGCCCGATGACCACCGGATCTGCTGGGAACATTTCACCAAGCAGCGCGACCGTGGGCTTGTCAGAACGCTCTTTGGGGGCAGCCACTGGTCCTGCGGCGACTTCCTCGCGCGCATATTGCAGCATCGCGCCAGCCAGCACGTCCTTTGCCTCAGCATGGGTTGGGATGCCAAAGCCGGGTACGTCGATACCGATAATCCGCACGCCGTTGATCTGCTTTTTGAGCAGCCGCAGCGGGACGCCGCTCGCGGTGGGAACGCACAGATTTGTGACGACAATCGCGTCGTAATCGTCGGGGTTCGCGAGGTCCTCAACCGCTTCTTTGATGTCCTCAAAGAGCTTGCCGGTAACTAGCGTTTCTGAGGAGAACGGCACATAGCCGACCGTGCGCCGCGCACCGTAAAAGTGCGAGGTGAAAGTGAGACCGTAAACGCAGCACGCACTGCCTGATAGCACGGTTGCGGTGCGCTTCATGCGAAGGCCCACCCGGAGCGACCCGAAGGCTGGGCACATGCTTTGCGGTTGATCATGCGGGCCAACGGGATAGTCGGCTGCGTATTGATCGAGCACATCGCTCTTACCCGCATCGCGCGCGGCCTGGCGCATTGTATCGCTGCTGGAGCAGGCACCGCTTTCGGGTGCTGGCGCTGCCAGATCGAGCGTGTCGCGATCGCGATTAGAGGCGGGTGCGTCTGTCATCAAATCTCGTCGTAAACGACCTCAAGCGATGGTTTTTCTTCAAATACTCCGCCGCGCATATCGGCCTGAGTGGCAGGGATCAGCTCAACATTTCCGCCCGTTTCTTCGGGTGAAAACAGGTCAAGCAAGCCATCCTGATCGAGTGGAGAGGGTTGACGCGGCGGGGCCTCAGCGACGTTGACGGCCAGCTCTTCAAAAAGAGAGGCCCATTCGCCGCCTGGCGTACCGATAATCTGGTAGTTTGCGCTCTTACGCCGGATGTCTTCATTGGCGGGGATCGCAGTGAGCACAGGAATGTCGACCGCTTCGGCAAAAGCCTGCGCCTCGCCAGTGCCATCATCCTTGTTCACGATCATGCCAGCCACGCCGACATTGCCGCCCATTTTGCGGAAATATTCGACCGCATGGCAAACATTGTTGGCGACATAGAGCGATTGGAGGTCATTCGACCCGACCACGATCACTTTCTGGCACATGTCGCGCGCAATCGGCAGACCGAACCCGCCGCAGACCACGTCACCCAGGAAGTCCAGGAGAACGTAGTCAAAGCCCCATTCGTGGAAGCCCAGTTTCTCAAGCAGTTCAAAGCCGTGAATGATCCCGCGACCACCGCAGCCCCGGCCAACTTCTGGCCCGCCAAGCTCCATTGCGAACACGCCGTCGCGCTGGAAGCAGACATCTTCGATTGTCACTTCTTCGCCCGCGAGTTTCTTCTTCGAAGAGGTTTCGATGATAGTCGGGCAGCTTTTGCCGCCAAAAAGCAGGCTGGTTGTGTCTGATTTGGGGTCACACCCGATCAGCAAGACGCGCTTGCCTTGCTGAGCCATCATGTAGCTGAGGTTCGACAGGGCAAAACTCTTACCCGATCCGCCTTTGCCGTAGATCGCGATCACCTGCGTTTCGCTGGTGGCCTCGCCAGTGTGCACGGGGTCGGGCTCTTGCGAGGCTTCTTCGCGCAATGCTTCGGTCTGAATGTCCAACATTGTCATGCAGCTTCGCTCCAATCGAGAACCATTTTGAGGCAGTCAGGATCGTTGAATGCCTTGGGATAGGCTTCGGCAGCGCGCTGCGCGGGTGCGCGGTCGCTGATTAGCCCGTCGAGTTTCAGTTTGCCGCTTTCGATGAGGTCGCGCGTGGCCACCAAATCCGCTGGCTGCCATTCTGCGGCGACGCGAAAGCGAGCCTCTTTCATGAAAGCAGGTGGGAAAGCGAAATTGACACGCTCTGAGTAGAAGCCTGCCAGCGTGATTTCTCCGCCTTTGCCAAGCCGCGTAATAAGCGTGTCGAATATGTCGGCGTCACCGCTTGCATCATAGATTGAGGAATAGTCGCGGCGATCATCATTCTCTGGCGCGAGAACTCTGTAGCCGTGATCGCCTTCGCGGCGCGACGGGCTGGTGTCCCAAACGGTGGGAGCAGCTTTGCCCATTGCGATGGTGATGCGGGCAAGCAAGCGACCAAGGACGCCGTGCCCGATAATCAGATCAGGAGCGCAGCCCCCTGCAATTGCATGCATGGCTGTCGCGGCGAGCGCGCAAAGCACGCCATCTGCGCCCAAGCTTTCCGGCACGGCCAAGGCGCGCGCAGAAGGAATAACAACTCTGCTGGAAGTGCCGCCGAACAATCCGCGCGCATCTTTGTAGCAATTGGCGCCGGGGACAAAGACCCACTCGCCCACGCGACCGGCGACATTGTCACCGGCTTCGACGACGCGACCAACGGATTCGTAACCGGGCACAAGCGGATAACCCATTCCGGGAAATTCCGGCATGTCGCCATTCCAAAGGAGTTTTTCGGTACCGGAGCTGATGCCGCTCCACGCGATGTCGACAAGCAGGTCATCCACGCCGACCGGATTCAGCTCAAGCGCCTGAAGCGTTAAACGCTCAGGTCCCTCAAGGATCACGGCCAATGTGTTCATTCCAGCCTCAACTTCCCCTCTCGCGTTTCGTTGATCCCTAAACGACTCGCGATGAGACCCTTAAAGGGGCCTCTCTCAGATGTTTGCTACGCCTTACATATAGAAGTGTCAAACAAAGCAGACAGTTTTGGTCAGTTTTGTGCAACTATGAGACTGGCGTTAATCGGTTGCGGGGTCGCGATGAAGCGAGTGGTGGCAAATCCGGCATCGTGCAGCATGGCCTTTATCTCCGGCACGCTGCGCGCTCTGCCAGAGCCCATCGCCCACAAATACATGCCAAAAAACGCCTCTCCCATGCCCTCTGCCCCCGCCACGCGCGCCATGGGTTCGGCAATCAGAAGGCTGGCGCCGGGTTTGAGGCTTTTTTGGATATTGGACAGCAATGCGCGTGCCGGTTCATCGTCGTGATCGTGCAGGATGCGCACAAGTGACACAATGTCGTAGCCGGTGGGAATTGTGTCTTCGAAGAAGTTGCCGGGATGTGCAGTCACGCGCTCCTCGCCGAATGTGTCTGCAAGAATAGTCGCACCTGCTTCCGCCACCTCAGGTAGGTCGAGCAGGCCAAGTTGCAGCGTCGGGTTCGCCTCCCCCATACGGCGCAGAAAAGCACCATGTCCGCCACCCACATCTAGCAGCCTTGCGTCCTGCGGAAACGTGAAGCTGGCAAGGACCTGATCGGCGACAAAGTGTTGAGACGTGGCCATTAACTCGGAATATTCCGCTGTCTGCGTCCCCCGCTCAGCCGCGCCGTGCAGCGCGCCTGCATAGGACCAATAGCGCGACAATTCGGTCGGTTCCTTGCGATCCTTGCGCAGCAATTCCAGCGGGTCGGCCAAGTCGCGATAGAGGATATGGTGATGCCGGATCATCGCCTGCGCGCCTTTGTCAGCCGCAAGCACCGCACCTTGCTCACCTAGCATCCAGCCGTCGTTGATCGCTTCTTCGGACAGCATCAAAGCGCGGCCCGCTCGTAGTAAGGTAAGCGCCGCCTCCTCGCTCAAATCCAGTCTGTCGGCCACATGCGCATGGGTAACCGGGCCCTTGGCAAGCACATCGAACAATGCGCTTTCGACATAGCTGCGAAGGATTTGCGAATAGGCGAAGCCTGCGACCATATCGAAGGCGCCTTTGGCGCGGCTTCTGGCGATCAGATTGATGAGTGGGAGCTTGGCCGCCCAGTATTGGAAGCGCGGATTGGCAAAGACTGCATTGCGCCGTGCCACCCAGCGCACTTTCCAGTTTTGCGATCCCTGTTCCACCCAATGATCCCTATCGGTTGACACACCAATTGTCCAAAAGATTGGACAGATGGGGCTGTGAGGTCAATAATAATGTGGGAATCGGGCGGGTTGTCCCCGTGCGATCACTCAGCAGGGTGGAGAGCATTCGCGCGTAGAAAATGGCTCAGAAAGTCATCGTGATCGGAGCAGGAATGGGCGGGCTGGCCAGCGCCGCTCGGCTCGCTGCGTCAGGTTACGACGTCACTGTGGTCGAAAAAGAGGAAAGCGTCGGCGGTAAAGCGCGGCGCGTTCTGGTCGATGGCCAGCAGGTCGATGGTGGCCCCACGGTCTTCACCATGCGCGATGTGTTTGACGAGGTTTTCGCAAGGCTTGGTGAGCGCCTGGATGATCACGTCAATATTCGCCGCGCCGATGTCATCGCCCGCCATGCTTGGGATGAAGGCGAAACGCTTGACCTGTTTGCCGACCCATTGCGTAGCGAAGAGGCGGTGGGTGATTTCGCAGGAGCAGACGCTGCCGCTGGTTATCGCCGGTTCCGCCACGCGACGCGCGAGATGTATGACATTTTGAATGAGCCGATGATGCGCGGGGACAATGTCTCGACCCCGCTGCCGCTGCTATGGCGCATTGGTCTTTGGCGTTTTGACGCCTTTGCCAAGATGCGCCCGCACCAGAACATGTGGCGCGCTTTGGCCGGGTTCTTCCCTGATCCGCGCCTCCAACAATTGTTCGGCCGCTACGCCACCTATTGCGGCTCCTCCCCTTTCGCAGCGCCCGCGACCCTTATGCTGATCGCACATGTTGAAGCGACAGGCGTGTGGCTGATCGATGGAGGGATTCACGCGCTGGCTGAGGCTTTGCGCAAAGTGTGCGAGGCCAAAGGCGTGCGGTTCCGCATGGGCGTGGGCGTGGCGGAAGTTCTGAGCGAGCGTGGGCGCGGTGCGACCGGAGTGCGGCTTGCTAATGGCGACCGGATCGAAGCGGACGCCGTCATCTGCAACGCAGATCCCAATGCGATTGCGACCGGAAAGTTTGGCGCGCAGCCGAGCAAAGCTGTGTCAGCGCTGGCACCTGCAAAACGCTCTCTATCCGCCAATGTCTGGTACGCGCATGCCGAAACATCCGGTTTCGACCTGTCGCATCACAACGTCTTCTTCTCGTCTGACTACAAGCGTGAGTTTGATGAGATCGCAGGTGGCCGATCCCCCAGCGAACCCACCGTCTATGTCTGCGCGATGGATCGCAGCGGTCATACCCCGGACGCTCACACATCCAGCGCCGGCATTCGAGAGCGCTTGCAAATCATCGTCAACGCACCGGCTGACGGCGACACCCGTTCCTATTCACCTGAGGAGAGAGAGCAATGCACAAAGGCGATGAAAGCGACATTGGAACGCTGCGGCCTGAAGCTGGAGGACGAGGCACCTCACCAACTCATGACACCTCAGGATTGGGAGGCGCTGTTCCCGGCAACGGGGGGCGCTCTATATGGCAGAGCGTCGCACGGCTCGGCGGCCTCTTTTCTGAGACAGGGACCGCGCACGCGGATGCCGGGTCTGTATTGCGCAGGGGGGGCGACGCACCCGTCTGCCGGGGTCCCGATGGCCGCCTTGTCCGGGCTGCTGGCCGCGAAGAAGGCACACGCGGACCTCGTTTTGACCAGGAAATCGAACCGGGTGGCTATAGCTGGTGGTACGTGGATGCCATCAGCGAAGACGGACGCCACGGGCTGACGCTGATCGCCTTTTTGGGCAGCGTTTTCTCGCCCTATTACAAAGCCAGCGGGCGTGGGCGTCCGATGGATCATTGCTCGCTAAATGTCGCCATGTACGGCCCACAACATCGCTGGGTTATGCACGAGCGGCCTTCGGGCGATGTTGAGCGCGATGACAAGACGTTGACCATTGGCACCAGCCAAGTGCGCTGGGATGGCAGTGTGCTGGAGATCGACATTGAAGAGCGCGATACGCGGCTGTTTAATCCCATCCACCGACGAGTATGCGGCAAAGTTCGTGTGATCCCGGAGGCGCTAAATCCCACCAGTTTCGCGCTGGACCCTGCGCAAAATCACATCTGGCACTGCATGGCCCCGCGTGCCCGGATCGAAGTGGAGATGGAGCGGCCTGACCTCAGCTGGTCGGGCGAAGGATATTTCGATCACAACCGCGGGCGTGAACCCTTGGAAAGCGGATTTCGCACCTGGCACTGGTCGCGCGCGCATATGAAATCGGGCGCAGTCGTCTGCTATGAGGGCGAGCGCGGTGATGGCTCCCTTTTTGCAAGCGCTATACGCTTTGATCGCGAAGCTATTCCGGTGGAAGTTGACCTTCCCGCCATCGCGCCTTTGCCCAACTCACGCTGGCAAATCGGGCGGCGGACGCGGTCTGAGATTGGCGTGGCTGAAGTGCGACGAACTTGGGAGGATACGCCCTTCTACGCGCGATCTGAACTTGCATCTAAACTCTACGGGGAAGAGGTGATCGCGGTTCAGGAGAGCTTGGACATGCGGCGGTTCGCTTCGCCCGTGGTTCAGTTTATGCTGCCGTTCCGGATGCCTCGGCAATCGGTGAGGTAGGGGCGCGCTTTAGCTGTCTTCCTGCTCTTTTGCCGCTGCCTCTTCGGCCGCTTTGCGCGCGCGGCTTTCCTTTAGCTCGCGCTTCATTTTGAGCCATTGCCACAGGCCAAAACCCATCGCTATCCCGTAGAAGAAAACAAGCTCAATCCAGGCAAAGTTCTCCATGATCTGGTCCTCCTTAGGCGGGCTGCGATAGATATTCAGCGCTGAACGCGCGGATCAGTTCCACTGTGCGCTCGGGCGCTTCTTCATGCGCAAGATGGCCGAGGCCGCTGAGCACCTCGAGGCGCGAGGTGGAAAGCCACGAATTCGCCTCGCGCGCCCAATCGAGCGGGATCGCAGCGTCTTTGTCTGAGTGTACCAGCAGCACCGGGTTTGCGATTTCGCTCATCCGGTTCCGCAAAGTGGGCAAATCCCAATTCGCCATCATCGCCAGTGCGCCTTTGGTGTGGCGCGAATTGGCAAACAATGCCTCATAACACGCCATGCCTTCTGCGCCGATTGTCGAGCCTGTAGAACGGATCAAAAACCGCTCTGCCTCCCCGCTACGCTCAGCGAGTGAGGAAAAGACACGCGGCACGAAGGGGTTCACAAACAGCAGCTTGGCAAGCGCGGGAAACAGTTGGGCGGCAGGGCCAGGGAAAGGGCGAAGCGCAGAATTCAGCCCCACAACGGGCCCCGAAAACCCGTGATCGAGCGCCAATTGCAGCGATAAAGCCGCGCCTGCGGAATGGCCGACAATCATGTCCGGCTGAAAGTCCAAATGGGCCAAGAGCCCTGCGATCTCGCGCGCCATTCGGGGCAGCGACATCACCTCTGGCGGGTGGCCGGTGGTGAAGGCATGGCGCGGCAAGTCTGGGGCGAGCCAATCTAATTGCTTGGTTAGTAGTGGGATCATTCCGGCCCATGAATGCACCGAACCGCCAGTGCCATGCAGCAGCAGAAGTTTTGGCTTGCCCGTGTCTCCCGCCGTTTGGATATGCCACCGCGCGCCACCTGTTTTCACGAAATGCGAGGTGTCTCGGCCCGGCCAAAGCAGGCCTTCGCGCTCCCAATTGAGGGGCCTACTCATGGGGAGAGCCTCACGCGGCTTCTCGTGTCTTTTCAGAGATTGCCTCATGCAGCGCCTTCGCATCGGCGCGCGGCAAAGCGAGATAGCGGCCTTGGAGGTTATTCGCCAGCATCGGCCCCTCGCGCCCCGGTCTTGCAGAGATATCGACCACCAAAGCGTCGAGCCCCTCCCGCGCAATTGCCTTTGCTGCGGCTTCAGCGTCTTCGCCCGCCTGCTTGCGCCCCGGCGAGCCGTCAGCGCCGATGTTCGCACGCCCATCAGTAAGGATCACAAGGCTCGGCGTGCGCCCTTTGCTCGCGACTGATCGAGCCACTTCGCGCGCTGCATTCAGCCCCATGGCAAGCGGTGTGCCGCCGCCTCCGGGTAGTTCCGCTAAGGCGCGGCGGGCCCGCGTGAGTGAGCGGGTGGGGGGAGAAGCAGCTCTGCTTCCTCTCCGCGAAAGGCGATCAGCGCGACTTCGCTGCGCGTGACGTAAGCTTGTGCGAGCATCAACTCGACCGCGCCTTTGGCCTCGGCAAGCCGCGCGGCAGCGGCTGACCCCGAAGCGTCGACCGCAAAGATCGTAACGCGCGCGGACTTTTCCTCGAACCGGCGCACGCGCAAATCTTCCTTGCGCATAATGATCGGGGCGTCGGGGTCTGAGCCACTTTCGCGTCGCCGCACAGCTTGCCAAGGGACCGCTGCGCGCAATGTGTCGATGAGCGCAAGCCGCGCGCCGCCTCGCGGCATTCCGGGCCGCGCGCCCAAAGGTTTGCCGCGAAGGCCCGCTTTACGCTTTTGCCCTGTGCCGATGGCGCCCTTTCTTGGCGCTTTGCCTTTGGCCAGTTCAGCGAGCAGGTCTTTGGGGATTGAGGCAGCGGCGGCAGCGACGATCAACTCCTCCAGCGACATCTCCGAATTGTCGCCGTCATTGTCCGACGGGTCGGAAGAGCTTTCCGGCGGTGGCGGAGGAGGCTCGTCGGGCGCTTCTTCAGCTTGAGGCGGAAGCTGCTTGGCGAGCGGTGCAAGCACTAAGCGCGCGGCAGCCTCCAGATCCTCGTTCGTCGCCGTGCCGCGTCCGGCCAAAGCCGCATGACTGCACGCCGCTTCGCTCGCGAATAGCAGGGGTCTTAGTGAGTGAATGCCCAAAGCCGCAGCTGTCGCCGCGAGAGCTTGGAGGCCATTTTCATCTAGAGTTGCTGTTGCATTAGGGGGATTGGGGAGCGGCGCGCATTCCGCTTCGCGCGATGTGCCAAGGTCGCAATGAAACGCGGCTCGTTCTAGCAATGCTGGCCGCGGCGTATCCTCAGGCTCAATTCCATCGTCGAGCAGCACCAGTGCAATGCGGCGGTCATCCAAAGCCTGCGCCAAGCGCCCAGCAATTCCCGGCTCCATCCGCTCGGCCATAGGCACAACAAGCACTCCGCCTTCGGCCTCTGCCAATAGCCCGCGCGTCTCGACCGGTATGCCCGCAGCAAGGCTGGCGGCGATGTCGATCCCGCCAAGCAAGCGCTCATCTTCAACATGTCCGGGCAGGCGGCGGGTGGGTAAAGCTTGGCTGATTGCCGACACTAAGGCGTCGCGAGCAGGCGATGCACCGCGCAGCGCGATTGCGCCGAATTTTGCAGGTTTCGCGGCGAAAAGTGTTGCCGCGAGATGCGCGTTTTCAAGAGGGTCCGGGCTCGCCGGATCGTTCACCCGAACAGCTCGTCAATCGCGCGAGCAATGCGCACGGTCGATCCCGTTTCATCAAGCACATCGCGGCGCAGGCGGTGGCGTAGGGCCGATGGCGCAACGGCGACTAAGTGTTCGCGCTTCACCTTGCGCGCGCCTTTAAGCGCCGCCAGCGCACGTGCAGCGCGCATCAAAGTCAGCTCTCCGCGCAGCCCATCGGCTCCAACGGCAAGGCACAGGTGCGCGGCATCGGTCAGCACATCGTCGCCCGCTTCCAGCTTAGCCAGCTTGGTTTTTCCGCGCGCGATTTGTTTGAGGATTTTCGCGTCTTCATCGGCCCAATCAGCGGCAAAGCCTTCGGGATCACGTTCGTTCGCGGCGACGAGGCGCATGATTTCGACCCGCGTTTCGATGGCTTCTGGCGTGCGCACTTCGACAGAGAGGCCGAAGCGGTCGAGGAGTTGCGGGCGCAGTTCGCCCTCTTCGGGATTGCCTGAGCCGATCAGCACGAATTTTGCCGGGTGTCGGACCGACAGCCCTTCGCGCTCGACGACGTTTTCGCCGGAGGCTGCGACGTCCAGAAGCAGGTCGACCAGATGGTCTTCGAGCAAGTTGATCTCGTCGATGTAGAGGAACCCGCGATGCGCCTTTGCCAGTAGGCCGGGTTCGAAACCCTTCTCGCCCGAACGCAATGCACGCTCCAGATCGAGCGAACCGATCACCCGGTCTTCGGTCGCGCCCAGGGGCAAGTCGACAAAGGGCACGGCGCGTTTGCGCAAAGGGCCTCCGCCGCACACATCGGGATAGCTTTGCGCATCTTCCTTGGAGCCGCCATAGGCGCAATTCGCATGGGCAGTGATTGGCGGTAACAGCCCAGCCAGCGCGCGCGCGGCGGTGCTTTTGCCCGTGCCGCGGTCGCCAAAGACCATCACGCCGCCAATGCTGGGATCGACCGCCGCAATCAGCAGCGCCTGCTTCATCTCGTCTTGTCCGACGATGGCGGAGAAAGGAAAACGGGCCATGTGCGGCCTCTTTTGAACACTTATGGCGCATTCGACAAGCTTGCATGACAGTTGCGCTGACAATTCAGCCTGACACTTGTCTCGCTTTAGGACTTGCCCACGCGGTTGAGCAGCAGCACGGGGAGCAATCCGGCCGCAAGAAGGATCAGCGCGGGGATCGATGCTTCGACCAGCCGTTCATCGCTGGCGAGGCGATAGGTGCGGGTTGCCAAAGTCTCCAAGTTGAAGGGACGCAGGATGAGTGTTGCGGGCAATTCGCGCAGGGTATCGATGAAGACTAGCGCAGCGGCGGCCGCGAGGCTGGGGGAGAGCAGCGGCGCATAAATTCGCGTAAGAACACGGGCAGGTTTGGCGCCCAAGGATCGCGCGGCGTGGTCCAAATTCTCCGGAATTTTCGACAGTCCCCCATCGACCGAATTGAACGCGACGGTGAGGAACCGCACGCTGAGCGCATAGATCAGGATCACACTCGTGCCTGTCAGGATAAGCCCGCCCGTATAGCCCAAGCTGTCACGCGAAAAGCGAGTGAGCGAGATGTCGATCGCGCCCAACGGGGCGAGCAATCCAACCGCCAATAGCGCGCCCGGCAAAGCATAGCCCAATGTCGACACTCGGATGGCGCCACGCACAGCCCATGAGTTTGACCGCGCTTTCGCAAAAGCCAGCAGCAATGCGGCCAACACGCAGACAATCGCCGTCGAAAGTCCCAACCAGAAACTGCCGCTGATATAGCTGCCAAGATCGCGCATCGCGCCAATCGCGGCCTCGCTGGGTGCCATTGAGAGGAGGTGCAGGGCAGGGATGCCAAAGCCCAGCAGCACGGGCAATGTGCAGGCGAGGGTAGCGAACCATTGACCGCGCCGCGATAGCTGGATGAGAGGCTCATCCGCGCTGTTCGCCACATCCTTGCTGGTCACACGGCCAGAGCGTGTGCGCGCCTCAAACGCGATAAGCGCAATCACGAATAGCAGCATAAACGCGGCGAGCTTTAGGGCTGCTTGCTTGTCCCCCATCGAAAGCCAGCTGCGGAAAATGCCTGTGCTGAATGTGGGGATGGCGAAATATTGCGCGACGCCGAAATCCGCGAGCACCTCCATGCACACTAGCGCCAACCCGCCAGCGATCGCGGGCCGGGCTCCGGGTAGGGCAACGTGCCAGAACGCGCCCGCCGGCTTTGCGCCCAGGCTGCGCGCTGCTGCAAATTGCCCAACGCTTTGCGCGGCAAAGGCACCGCGCGCGAGCAGATAGACATAAGGGTATAGGACGATTCCCAGCACAAAGGCTCCGCCGGGTAGCGAGCGGATTTGTGGGAAGGAATAGTCGCCCACTCCCCATCCGGTGATACCGCGCAGCGCGGCTTGAACAGGCCCGGAGAAGTCGAGCAGGTCGGCATAGATATAGGCCGCGATATAGGCGGGTACGGCGAGTGGCAGGACCAGTGCCCAGCTCAGCGCCCCGCGCCCCGGAAAGCGCGCCGCGCTCACCAACCATGCACAGCCTGTGCCGACCACCAGTGCAAGGCCGCCTGCCAGCACCATCAGCAGCAGCGTGTTAAGCGTGTAAGTGCCCAGCACGGTGCCTGCGAGATGAGTAATCGCTTCGAGGCCGCCAGCGGGCGCGGACACAACAATGGCTAGTATCGGCAAAGCTGCCAGCGCAGCAATCACAAGCGCGCCGATTGTCCATGCGTCAAGCTTTAGCCGGGCGATCAAACCGCCTGTGCTTGCTTTCTCCTGTGGCATTTGCGTAAGGCTTCTCACCCGCACGCACCTTTACCTGCGCTTATTCGCGCATCATGCAGGACAGTATTGTGAGCCTTGAATTTCGACATATTGCCCATGCGTATGGAGAAGTGATGGCGCTGCATGACGTGTCCTTTACAGCGCCCCCCGGTGAAATCACCTGCCTGCTTGGATCGTCTGGCTGCGGGAAGTCAACCTTGCTTAAGCTGGCCGCGGGCCTCTTGGAGGTTCAGCAGGGCGAGGTGCTGGTGGATGGAGCGCTGTTGGCTGAGGTTGGCAATTGCCCTCCACCAGAGGACCGCCCGGTGGGTCTGGTGTTTCAGGACGGCGCGCTGTTTCCGCATATGACAATCGCGCAAAATGTCGCTTTTGGCATGGAGGCCAGCGAGCAGGGACTTGTCGGTGGCTGGCTCGAACAGGTCGGGCTGGCTGGGCTGGGTGAGCGTTATCCGCATGAGCTTTCCGGCGGGCAGCAACAACGCGCAGCGGTGGCGCGCGCGATGGCGCCGGGGCCGCAAGTCCTGTTGATGGATGAACCCTTTGCCAGCGTCGATATTGTTCTGCGTCGGAACTTACGGCGCGAATGCCGCCGTTTGCTGAAAGCGCGCGGGACAACGACAATTTTGGTGACGCATGATCCCGAAGAGGCGCTCGATATCGGGGACAATATTGCCGTGATGGATGCCGGGCGCATCGTGCAGTTCGGCACGCCGGAGGATTTGCATGAGCGACCAGAGGCGGCATCCGTTGGTGCGATTTTCGGCGGCGCGCAAATGGTGCCTGCGACGCGCGAAGGCGGCTTTTTGCTGACCGAATTCGGCGACTGGCCGGTAAGCGTGCTTGCGCAAGGCGCGCCAGATGACGAAGCGCTCGACCTGCTGATCTATGCTGAGCGGCTGGCCTGTGTGCCGGGCAAACAGGGCCTCGCGATCCGTGATTTACACTCCATCGGCGGCGCAAACCGCGTCTTGTTCCAAGGTGCAAACGGCGGGGAGATTACCGCAGAGACCACAGTGGCCGTCGATGCGAGCGCGCTTTACACCCCGACCCCGCAGCCGGGCAGCGTATTGGCATTCTCACGAAAATAGAGCTTGCAATTGCCATTCTACTATTGCAACGCATTCGCAATAAAGCTCGGAAGGAACTTTCATGAAGCGTAATTTTCTCGCCGCCGCCACCATTTTGGCGGGCGCATTGGCGATTGCTGGCTGTGCTGAAACTGAAGATGGTTCGGCTGATGGAGTGGCTGATGCGGGCGAGGTGAACCTCTATTCCTCGCGCCATTACGACACCGATCTGGCGCTGTATGATGACTTCACCGATCAAACCGGGATCAAGGTCAACCGGATTGAAGCGGACGCAGACGCGCTGATCGAACGGATTCAGAGCGAGGGCGAGTTTTCACCCGCTGACCTGCTCATCACCGTTGATGCTGGTCGCCTGTGGCGCGCTGAGGAGGCGGGTATTCTGTCTGCGGTTGAAAGCGACGTGTTGACCGAGCGTTTGCCAGAGCACCTCCGGCATCCCGAAGGCCTTTGGTTTGGCCTATCCACCCGAGCGCGCGTAATCATTTACAACAAGGACAAAGGCAATCCGAGGGAGCTTTCCTCCTACGAAGACCTAGCCAACCCGGTCTTCAATAATTCGATTTGCATCCGTTCCTCCTCGAACATCTACAATATTTCGCTGCTCTCCAGTATCATCGCCAATCGCGGCTCAGATGCTGCCGAAGATTGGGCGAATGGCGTCGTCGCCAATTTCGCGCGCGATCCGCAGGGCAATGATACCGCACAAATTGAAAGTGTGGCCAATGGCGAATGCTGGATTGCGGTAGTGAATTCATACTATTTAGCGCGCTTTGCTGGTGGAGACCGCGAACAGCGCGCGATCTTTGATGCGCTGGGTGTGATCTTTCCGGATCAGGATGGTGCAGGCACTCATATCAATGTCAGCGGCGCGGGCGTTGTTGCCAATGCGCCCAACCGCGATAATGCGATCCGCTTCCTCGAATATCTGACCTCGGAAAGCGCGCAAAAGTACTTCGCAAATGGCAATAATGAATATCCGGCCGTCCCTGATGTTGTGGCCAATTCCTCCGTCGAAGAGATGGGTGAGTTCAAAGCGGACACACTGAACGCCGCGCAAATCGGCGCGAATAGCCGCGAGGCTGTCGAGATATTCGACCGCGCTGGCTGGAACTAATATGGCAAGCGCAGGAGAGCACGGTTTCAAGCCGTGCTTTCCTTGCGCATCGCTAAACTACCTTGAATAGCGCCCCCCAAACGTCCATCTGCGCCGTCATATCAAGGCGAGAATTACGCCTGACACCCGAGAGTTTGAAGGTTTGACGTTTTGACTGACACCGCGACCACATCACCGATCCCACCACGCGAAGCTTTTCAGGAAAGCGGAGCGATTTCGGTTGAGACCATTACCGATGTTCACCAGTGGAACGATGATCTCTTCAGCTTGAAGATGACGCGGCCCGCAAGCTTCCGCTTCCGCTCTGGCGAATTTGTGATGATTGGTCTGCCAAAGGAAGACGGCAAGCCGCTGCTGCGCGCCTATTCGGTGGCGTGTCCATCCTACGAAGAGGAGCTCGAATTCCTCTCTATCATCGTGCAAGACGGCCCGCTCACATCGCGCCTGCAACACATTAAGCCGGGTGATCCGATCTACCTTGGCAAAAAGCCAACTGGCACGCTCGTCACTGATGCGCTGCTGCCGGGCAAGCGTCTGTTTATGCTCTCCACAGGAACCGGCCTCGCACCGTTCATGAGCCTTGTGCGCGATCCGGAGGTCTTTGCTATGTATGACGAAGTGATCGTCGTACACTCGGTGCGCCGAGTGAAAGATCTTGCCTATCGTGATCTTCTGGAATCGAAGCTTGAAGGTGATCCGCTGCTCGAAGACGAAGACCGCGCGAAAATCATCTACGTGCCCACTGTGACCCGCGAAGAATTCCACACGACCGACCGCATTCAGGTGCTGATCGACGATGGCCGCTTGTTCAAGGACAGCAAGGGCCCGCAAAAGTTCGACCCTGAAACAGACCGCGTGATGCTGTGCGGATCAATGGCGATGATCAAAGACCATGCGGCGGATTTGGAAGCGCGCGGCTTTGAAGAGGGCGCGAATAACAAGCCCGGTCAGTTTGTGATCGAACGCGCCTTTGTCGGCTAAGCTTTCCGCATTTCTACTGAGCCAAGAGTTCAGTTTGGGTTCACGGTCATCGGCGCAGCTTCCCCTCGGTGAAAACAGGAGGTGTGGCAATGTCGGTTCAATCTTTGTTAGCGAAATCCCTTTCAACAGCTGCAATCGCTGCTGCGGTTCTGGCGCCCGCGGCGCTTTCGGCGCAGGCTCTTTTCCCGGTTGAACGATCAAGCACCGTCCCGCGTTATTCGCTGATGCAGCTCACTGTGACGGCTGATAAGACCCCGATGCCGGAATTTCAGTCCATGACACAGGAGATCAAATCCTGTGGAGACGCCTATCAGGTCGCGCAAAGCCTGGACGCAGATGTCGTGCGCAATCGCTTTGTTGGCCAAACGTCCCTGCCAGAGGCTCTGCAAGAGCTATTGAGAGACCTACCCAGCGGCGAGGCCACTCCGGTTCTCACCACAGATGGTGAAACTTTGCGTGTGCTGGTGATCTGCAACCTGGTCTAGGCCTCACAAAACGCACTTTACATTGCTGTCTCTCTCAGGTCAGTTGCCACTCGCAACCTGACCACTGGAGAGAATGCCCGCAATGCTCAACGTAGCCCACCGCACAGCCTATAACGAAGACCACGAAGCGTTCCGCGATACGGTTCGCAAGGTCTTTGCAGAGCATATGGAGCCTCACCTCGACCAACATGAGGAAGAGGGCGTCGTGCCGCGTGAGGCATGGAAAGCGTTGGGTGATGCAGGGCTGTTGTGCCCCACGGTCGCTGAAGAGCATGGCGGGCTGGGGCTCGATTTCGGCTTCAACTGCGTGCTCGCTGAAGAGCTTAGCTACATGGGCTCGTCCGCTGGCTTCACGCTGCAAAACGACATCACCGTCAATTACTTTGAGCGGCTGGGAAGCGACGAGCAGAAAGCGAAATATCTACCCGGCATGATCTCGGGTGATTGTATTACCGCGATTGCAATGACCGAACCGGGTGCTGGCAGTGATCTTCAGGGGATCAAGACCACCGCAGTTGAGGATGGCAATCACCTCGTCATCAATGGCTCCAAAACCTACATCACCAACGGCCAGAACGCGGACGTAGTCATCGTGGTTGCAAAGACTGACCCGAGCGCAGGGGCCAAGGGCACCTCACTGATCCTGGTCGATGCTGACACTCCCGGCTTTGAACGCGGGCGCAATCTCGACAAGATCGGGCAACACTCCGCCGACACGTCCGAACTGTTCTTTGCCGATGTACGCGTGCCTAAGACCAACATTCTGGGCGGCGAAAATCGCGGCTTCATCCACTTGATGGAAGAGCTGCCGCAAGAGCGCCTTTCTATCGCCGTCTCCGCCATGGGTGGGTCGCAGCGTGCGTTTGACGAAGCTGTGAACTTTACCAAGGATCGCAAGGCCTTTGGATCAACCGTGTTTGAATTCCAGAACACCAAATTCACGCTCGCGGACTTGGCGGCAAAGCTGCAAGTCGGCTGGGCGCATCTCGACTGGGCCATCGCCCGCCACCTTCGCGGTGAACTGACCACAGGCGAGGCGTCTGCCGCCAAGCTGTGGCACACCGAAATGCAATGGGAGATGGTCGATGCCGCGCTCCAACTCCACGGCGGCGCTGGCTATATGAACGAATATCCGATTGCCCGCCTATGGCGCGATGCGCGCGTGCAGCGCATCTATGGCGGCACGAGCGAGATCATGAAGGAAGTCGTGAGCCGCGAGATTTAGAGATCTGTCGAGACTATCAAACCGGGCGCCTGGGAGGGCACGATGACGCTTAAACTATTCCATTCACCCGGTACGCGCTCGATCCGTACGCTTTGGCTGCTCGAAGAAATGGGGCTGCCTTACGAATTGAAGAGCATCAAATATGATGGTGCCTACTTCGCATCCGATGAGTTTCGAACAATCAATCCGATGGGGAAGGTTCCTGCGCTCTATGATGGCGACACCTTGATCGCCGAATCCGGCGCAACGCTCGAATATTTGCTGGGTCGCTATGGACCAAGCCCTCTGAGTGTCACCGCCGACAATCCTGAGTATGGAGCGTACCTCCAATGGCTGCACATGGCCGAAAGCGGTATGGCCAATTACATCGCGGTTAGCTTTGGTCATGCCTCTGGCTTGGACAAATACAAGGTGACCGACGAGTTTGACGGTTATTGCCGCTATCAGATCGTCAAGGCGCTTGAGATGCTTGAGAACCAGTTGGAGGACCGCGAGTATATTCTGCGCAGCGGCTTTAGCGCCGCCGACATATCAATGGGATACACACTGTTTTTTGCGCAGGCCTGCACGGGCGTAGAGTTCACAGATCGGGTCGACGCCTATTTTGCCAGGCTCAAATCACGCCCTGCATTTCAAAAGGCGCTTTCCGATCTGAAGCCGCGCAAATCCTCCTAACGTCTATTCGATCCCAACTGATTGAGAGCAAATCCCATGACTGACCCACTCGATTTTACCGGCAAACGCATCCTTGTGATCGGAGGCTCTGGCGGGATTGGCAATGGCATTGCGCAAGCCTTTCGGCAGCGCGAAGGCGAGGTGGTTGTCACCGGCACGCGGCCCGATGCAGGCGACTATCTGGAGGCCGAGGATAGCGACTTTACCGGCCTGACCTACCACCAATTGAATGTGATGGACCGCGAGGCAGTTGATGCTCTGCCTGATGCGATGCTGGAGCCTCACGTGCTGATCCAGTGCCAAGGGCTTGTGCGCTATGGGCAAGAGGAATTTGCGCAAAAAGGCTGGGACGATGTGGTCGATGTGAACCTCAACTCAGTAATGGATGTGGCGCGCGCTTTCCATTCCGGTTTGGCGGATACGGGCGGCACGATGATCGTCATCTCCTCCGTCGCGGCGTTCAATGCGGTGATCGGCAACCCGGCCTATGCGGCGTCCAAAGCTGGCGCGGCGAGCCTCGTGAAGACTCTGGGTATGGCTTGGGCGAGGGACCAAATCCGGGTGAATGGAATTGCGCCGGGTCTGGTGCCGACCAAAATGACATCGGTGATGACCGACCACCCCGAGCGGCTCGAGGCGATGGTGAGCGGCATCCCCATGCGCCGCACCGGCACGCCAGAAGAAATGGCAGGGGCAGCATTGTTCCTCGCCTCGCCTTTGTCGTCTTACATGACCGGGCAGACATTGGTGGTCGATGGCGGGCTGACTTTGTCTTGAGCGAAGGGGGAGGCAAAGCTTTCCTACATGGGCAAATCTGTGCCATTTTGCGCAGCATGATTGACGCTCAAATCCCGGCCAATTGCTCCCGTTTTGGGAAGCCAGAGTTTTTAGCCCCAGGACCGTGTAACATGCGGTCCATGTCTCAGCTAAGTGCTTGTAAACGCTCAAGTGGCGTGTTGGAGAGAGAAATACGATGAAATACACCCGGCTTGGCAATTCCGGCCTCTCCGTTTCGCAGCTGTGTCTGGGTTGCATGAGCTATGGCGATACGACCAAAGGCTGGCACGGCGATTGGCTGTTGGGTGAGGAGGTGAGCCGTCCGTTCTTCAGGCAAGCGCTGGAGGCGGGGATCAACTTCTACGATACCGCCAATGGCTACTCCGGCGGCACGTCAGAGGAGATCACAGGCAAGCTGCTGGGTGAGATGGCGAACCGTGATGAGGTGGTGGTGGCGACCAAAGCCTTCATCCCTTGGCGCAATGCTCCGAACACTGGTGGCCTCTCGCGCAAGAGCCTGATGCAAGCGGTCGATGACAGCCTGACGCGGCTGGGCATGGACTATATCGACCTGTTCCAAATCCACCGCTGGGATGACCACACTCCGATCGAGGAGACAATGGAAGCGCTCCACGACATCGTGAAGGCGGGTAAAGCGCGCTATATCGGTGCATCGTCAATGTATGCATGGCAGTTCGCGAAGGCGCAGGAGACGGCGCGCGCAAACGGCTGGACCCGCTTCATCTCGATGCAAAACCAGCTCAATCTGCTCTACCGCGAGGAAGAGCGCGAGATGCTGCCCCTGTGCGAAGCGGAAGGGGTAGGGGTCATCCCATGGAGCCCATTGGCGCGCGGGAGGCTCGCACGGCCAGCAGGCGAAGAGACGGTGCGCAGCCAGACCGATGGCGTGGGCAAGATGCTCTACAAGGACGCTGATGAAGCTGATCGAGCGGTGATCGACGCGCTCGAAAGCGTGGCGAAGGCGCGGGGCGTGCAAATGGCGAGCGTGGCGCTCGCATGGCACTTCAGCAAGGCTGCGGTGGCCGCTCCCATCATCGGCGCAACCAAGCCGCACCACATCGAGGCTGCTGTGGCTGCGCTCGACATCGAACTGACCGCTGAGGACGTGGCAGCTATCGAAGGCCCCTACCGTCCCAAATGGCCCACCGGCATGGGCATGGCGATGCCAGCGATGGATCAGGTCACTGTCCGATAACGCATACGAAAAGGGCCGCTTCTCAGACGCGAGAAAGCCCTTTCCTACTTCAATGTGGGTGAGTATCAGAACTCAGCCTTCACTCCGACAGAGAACGAGGTGCCCACGTCAAACGTGTTGAACTCAATCCGGTTGCCATCAAGTTCTTGGAACTCGAAGTTGTCGCGCCCTGTGATGTTGCGGGCTTCAAAGCTCAGCTCCATCGGGATGCCCAAATTGACTTCAGTGCGGGCGACAATGTCGATGGAGAGGCCGGGATCTTCAACGAAGTCCGGCTGAGCGCCAGCACGCTGGGTCACACGCTCACTGGCGTAGTTGAAGAGCACGGTGATCTGCTGGGTCTTCTCGGTGTCTTCGATGCCGAATGACAGGTTTACGAGGTGATCCGACTGGCCCACTAGCGGCGCGCCATCATCGAAGATGAGGCTGGCGAGCTGGTTGGGGTTGCCGGGCACAGGTGAGAGATCGCCCTCACCAACCGACAATTCGGATTGCGTGTAGGTGTAGTTGGCAATGATAAGGAACTGCTTGGTTTCCCAGAAGGTCCCGCCAAGGCCATACAGATCGATGCCGTAAACAGCATCAAACTCAAGACCGAAAAGCTCAGCAGAAGGAGCGTTTGCAAAGCTAGTGAAGACCTGACCTGATGCGACGTTGAAGGTCGTCTCAATCGGGTTGTCGATCTCCTTGTAGAAGCCTGCAAGGCTTACCCGGTTGGGACCGCCCAGATAGTGCTCCGCACGGATTTCGGCATTGATCAGCTCACTGTCCTGCAGCAGCGGGTTGCCTTGGAATAGGCGGTTGGATGCAGGATCGAAGAAGCGCTGTTCGATCAGTTCACGGAACTGCGGGCGTGCGATGGTCTTGGAGGCAGAGGCGCGCAGTTGCACATCGTCGATCGCCTCCCAAGTGATCGTGCCACCGGGCAAGAAGTAGTCATTGCCGATGGAGGTGGGCGTGGCGCCTGCAACCGGCGTGTTGAACACGGATTGGTCAAGCGCGACGTTCTGGTCAGCGTCTTCGTAGCGAACGCCCACTTCGAGGGTCAGGCGATCAGTCGGCAACCAGCGCGCAATGCCGTAACCCGCTTGGATCTCTAGCGCGGCGTCGAACACAGGAAACGGCGTCGCTTCGGTCAGACTGACGTTGAAACCATCAAGTGTCGCTTGGTCAATGATGCTGCCCGGACGGCGCAGCCCGAGCGCAATCGCGGCGGTTTCGCCAAGTGCGGGGTTCGCAGGGTCAGGCGTGATGAACGGACGGAACTCGCGGCTTTCTGAGCGGCGATCCGTGTCGGTGTATGCATAACCGACGGTAAGTTCGAAGTTGTCTGTTACCTCATAACCAAGGTCGAAGCTGCCAAAATACAGCTCTTCCTGCAGGTCATCAAAGGAGACCGTTGAAATGCCGGCATCGGAAAGCTGGTTGAAGTACGCAACGAACAGATCACCGAACTGATTGTCGGAGAAGTTGGTACGCGTGTAACTGAAATTGGCGTTGAACGGGGCCTCGCGGTCCGTCCGCGCGTACCCAGCGCGAAAATCGACATTGAACCGGTCAAAGTCGAGCTCACCCACGACCTGCGTATCAATCAGCTGACGTTCGAAGAAAGCGGTTTGCTGGTTGATGAAGTCGAAACCGGTCTCACCGGGGAAAATGTCGAATGACTCCTGCAAACGCGCGGTTTTGAGGGTGTCGCGAATATATAGGTTGGTCCAACGCACGGTGTGCGGTCCAAAATCGAGGCCAAAGCTGAGGAGGCCGTTCACCAACACGTTCTCATCAGTGATAAAGGTCTCGTCCTGCTGAAACACTTCGGACAGGTCATTGCTACCGCGTTGGCTCAAGACCTGACGATTGCGCAGGCTGTTCTTGAGCGAGGCTGTCGCGATGATGCCGAGATAGGTGTCGCCGCCCAGCTCAAGCGAGAGACCGCCTGTGATCGAACCTGAGAAGTTCGGACGCTGCGAGTCTTCGCGTTGCAAAGTGACGAGGCTTGAGGGGAACAGTTCCCCTGCAATGCCCTCAGCCGTGGCAATATCGACCGCACTGATGCGCTCACCACTGTCGAGGAATGCTTGAAGGTTGGTCGGAGTATCGCGCAGGCCGGTGTCGAACCCGAAAGAATCGAGGTCCGAACCGGGATAGGTCAGGCCGTTTGAGAAAGTGGTTTCCGTGTCGCCGCTTGCGCTGAAGCTGACAGAGAGGAAGTCTTCGGTAGGTACAGCCTTGGTGGTCAAGTTGATCACGCCGCCGCCAAATTCGCCAGGGTAGTTTGCCGAATAGGTCTTCTGAACCAAGGAAGAGGCGATGACGTTGGTCGGGAAGATGTCGAGTGGAACAACGCGGCTAAGTGGTTCCGGGCTTGGCAAAGGAAGGCCGTTAAGCAGGGCCAGTGAATAGCGATCGCCAAGGCCACGAACAAATACGCGGCCATCACCAACCAGCGATAGGCCTGTCACACGGCCGAGAGCCCCAGCAATGTCGCCTTCGCCCGTGCGCGCAATGTCTTCATCAGAAAGCACGTTGAGCACCTGCGTCGACGAACGCTCTGGATTGCGGTTGCGACGTCCCGTCACGATGATGCCTGAACCGCCTGGAACAGACACATCAGGTTCGTCGAATTCTTCTTCTTCAACGCTTTGCACATCCTGCGCTAGCTCATCCTCGCCCGCGCCAGTTGATTGCGCATGGAGAACTGATGGGAAGGAAAGTGACGTGGTAAGAAGCAGCAAGCCCGCCAGACGTGTTCCGGTCGACATTATGCGAGACCCCCTCATGATTTAGGTCTTTGAATTGAAAGCGAGCCTATGAAAATAGGCCCGCTCAGATAGATGCGGGGAGGCGCGTGCAAATGCCGCGCCTCCCCAAATTGAGTTGCGCGATTAGCTGACTGGCAGAGACGTGCAGGCGCCGCTTGCGCTGGCAAAATCCATTGTCGCAGAATTGCAGGTCCAATCGCCAAAGTCGGCGGTCAGGTCAGCCTGAACTGCGCCAATCGCGGTGGAGGTAGAGAAGAAAGCCGAGCGGGCAGTTGCATCAAATACGGTGACACCGTTCTCATTCGCTCCGTTCACCAATGTGTTGGTAAGCGAGAGCGTGAACGTCACATTGTTGTTGGTGCCCGCATCGACAACCGTTTGAACTTCCGCATCAGAGACACCCGAAGAGCCGCGAACTGGACGATCAACGCCGTCGCAAACCACTGAGTCAAAGCCGATAATCGCCGCCAAGGTGATCTGCTCGTCAATCCGAATGCAGACATCGCCCGCGCTGTCGACATCGATCACGCCATTGGTGAGACCAAGTGCCGGACCGCCACGAGCGCGTACCGCTTGGCTCGACGATGATGAGCGTTGCACGAATGTGAAGTTGTTGATGTTCATACGGCTCTGCGGCAGCGCATTGCCCGGCGTGCCGTCGCCCAAGTCGTCTGGAGAATCAAATTCAACAATGCTGTCGCCTGTTGAGGCGCGCTGTACAACTACCACGGTTTCGAGGTTGGCTTGAACGCCGGAGTCCGCGTCGATTGAATCGTCCGAAGCGCCGATCACAGCGAGGTTGGTCATGTTGACCTCACCACCGAAGAACTCAACGCCATCGTCAGAGCTGTTGAACGACAACAGGTTATTGATGACGGTGCCTGAACCGGTGCCGCCAGTGGTCAGCGATTGTAGCTCATTCGACTGTTGAAGTTCGAAACCCGAGTAGCGGATTTGGTTGAAAGTGAATGAGCCTGAGCTGTCTGCAGGGTCTGTGCCGCCGAACGGTGTGGCGACCGTTGTGCCTTCAAGCTGCTGTTCGCATTGCGGGTTAGCATTTGGGTTTGCCGTGGTGTTGAAGACCTGTGTCGAGCAGTCCGAAACGGGTGCGCGTCCCAAAAGAACTACGCCGCCCCATTGTGCTTGGCTGTTGTCGCCAGCAACACCGATCACATTGTCGCGGCTAGTCCAAATGATCGGGTTCGTCGCCGTTCCATTGGCTTCAATGGTGTTGCCGCGATTGACGACGAAGAAGCTCTCGCCTTGAGCGAAGAAGATCACACCCGGCTCAACAGTCAAGGTGACATCAGTTCCGGTGCTGCTGAAACCTTGGTCGGTGCCTACGTTTACGCGGTCAACGATTTGGTAAAGCAGACCCTCGATTGCTGGAAGACTGTCATCGACATCAAAGGTCGTTGGCAAGGTGCAAACGCGATACTCACCAGTTGGGCCAGGAATAGTGCCTGCATCCGTCAAACCGCCGGTCGATGCGATGGTGGGGCACCCCGCCGCTGGAGTAACATTTCCAGTACCGCCGGTTGCCGTGGGGGTGGGAGTTGGCGTGGGGTTATTGATGATGATGTCACCACCAGTGCCGGGCGAGACAATTTCATCAGCGCCGCAGCCAGCAAGTGCAACAATGCTAGCGCCAAGAACGAGAGTGCGTTGGATGTTTTTCACAGCAAGCGGTCCCCTAAAAACCGAGAATCGGAACAATGCGAGTTGGCTCGCGAGGAGACCGCTAGGCGCGCTGTGTGACAGAATTTTTGCGTCGCTTAAGCCAATGCGTAACAATCGTCACAATGCCAAATTATGACATTTCTGACCTATTAAATTCCCAAAAGAGTCTTCAAAATGACATTTTTGAGACAAATTAAACGATTGAAAAAAGGCGGAAAAATGTGAAGTTATCTCACTGAATATGACAATGTTACAATGATGTTGCATTTCCGTGAAACTAATGTCATTATTCACTCAATGATTTTGGAGATGACACAATGACACGCGTGACCCTCAAGCCTTTCAGCATTGCACTTGCTTTGGCTGGTTCTGCTCTTTTGACGCAGCCTGCTTTGGCGCAATCGAGTGAGGTAGGAGATGAAACGCTTGCGGCCGCGACATTGAGCCAGGGTGAAAGCGTGCGCGCAATTGCGCTGCTAAAGACCGCGCTTGATGAGCATCCCGGTGATCCTGCGATTTTGATCAACCTTGGGATTGCGTATGCGCAAGCTGGTAGTGACGCAGAAGCGCGCGCCAGTTTTCAGGCTGCTCTTGAAGGCGGCGAAGTAATGGAGCTGCAAACCGCCTCTGGCCGTGATACAGATTCGCGACGTCTCGCACGCCGTGCACTTGGCATGCTCGATCGCGGGGAATTCCGCACGACTATGCGCCCATCTCGGCAATTCACATTGCGTGAGTGATCAGCCGTCGCGCTTTGAAAGTCATCGAAAATGGGGTGGATCGAGCTGAAGAGGTCGGTCTGCCCCTTTTCTTTTGGTCAATCGAAGCGCGAGTTTGGTCACAAGACTAGTACGGCGACATCCGTCCGTATGATGGTGGTTAAACCAAAGGCTGTCACCTGCGTGTCATTTACGATAGACAATAGAGAGCTTCTGGAGGGCCCGGAATGATTCTCGCACGTGCAAGCACATACTGTCTTGCCGTCTCAATGGCGTTGATTGCTACCAACGCCAAAGCAGATGTCATGGAGCTGGATGCAAGCGGCGCCCGCTGGGTGGCCGGCGGTAACTCTGTGCTCGTTGGTGCGCCAGCAGCGCCCGCACACAATCAAACCGCTCAAACGGACTTAAGCGCTGTGATCGTTCCAGAGGCGATTGTCGGCAACACGACTAGTAATGCAGCCGGTATTCCGGCTCGATATGCTGCAAAGATCCAGGAACTTGCACAACGCTTTGACTTGAGCCCCAGTCTGCTAGAAGCACTGGTCTGGCAAGAAAGCCGCTGGCGTGAAAATGCGGTCTCCCATGCAGGGGCAAGGGGGCTGGCGCAACTGATGCCGGGCACGGCTCGCTATCTTGGCGTGAATCCCGATGATCCGATGCAAAATCTTGAGGGCGGCGCGCGGTATCTGCGTGAACAACTCGACAGGTTTGATGGCGATCTTGAAAGGGCTTTGGCTGCCTACAATGCTGGGCCAGGCCGCGTGATCCGCGCCAATGGCATTCCCAATATTCGCGAAACGCAGAATTACGTCGCATCGATTATGGGGCGCCTGTCCAACCACTCTCGACCCGGCCCGACGTCGGCTGGTCGCTAGACACAGGATTTGGGCAGGGCCTCCGTTTAAAGGAACATGGAACATAAAATGATGTCGCTTACTCGTTTTTCGGCCCAAATGGCTGCTTTGCTAACCGCGTTGGCATTGCCAAGCGCGGCAATGGCGCAGGCTGTTAATCAGGGCACTAATCAAGGCGGTGATCCGATCACCAGCGCTTTGCTGTGGATGCAGGGCATCTTGCTTGGCCCTATTGCAACCACTGTGGCTGTGATGGCTGTGGCGGGAGTGGGCTTCATGATGCTCACTGGCCGGATGAATTGGCGCTATGGCGCAACGGTAATCATCGGTGTGTTTATTATCTTTGGCGCGCCACGTCTGGTGGCGACTATCAGCGGTGCAGGGGTAGCATAATCAACGCATGACAGACCTTGTCCGCCATCCTGTTCATCGCACGCTTACGCGCCCGCAAATGTTTGCAGGCGTGACGATGAACTTCTTTGTCATCAATATGATGGTGACGACGATCGCGTTTCTCATCCTGTCGGACTTTCTGACCAATACGTTGATGCTGCTGGCTTTCTTGCTGGTGCCATTGGTGACGCATTTGATTGGCTATTTTGCGAGTCTTCGCGAACCGCGAATTTTTGATCTTTGGATCACCAAAGTCTCAAAATGCCCGCGCGTGCCCAATTTCAAACGTTGGGGGTGCAATAGCTATGCGCCCTGAGAACGTGTCTGAGGCCTCATAGGGAGGGGCTAGATATGGCAAAGTGGATCGGACCTGCGGCATGGAGCGCCAAAGAAGCGCGCGTTGGCGATCGCCTGCCTTATGAGCGGCTCATTGACGAAAACACCGTGTTGCTGCGCGATGGATCAGTCATGAGCGCGATTTAAGTGCCTGGACTTTTGTTCGAAACCGAAGACTCCGATGCGCTCAATGCACATGCAGCGACGCGCGAAGTCGTCTTGCGCTCCACGCTTGATGCGCGATTTGTCCTCTATCACCACGTCATTCGTCGCCGAGTTGAGGTGGAGTTAGACGCTGAGTTCCCGGACACCCTTTCACGCCATATAGATGCTCGCTGGAAAGAGCGGCTTGCGGGCGGATCGTTGTTTATTAATGATCAGTTTGTGACCCTGATCCGGCGCCCAGCACGGGGCAAGACGGGTTTGCCAGAGCGGATGGCGAAGTTCTTCTCCCGCACGGCTGCAAGTGAATTGGAAGCAGACCCCAAAGATATTCGCAGCCTGAAAGCTGCCGTCACGGGGGTTACCGCCTCGCTCTCTGCCTATGGCGCAGCGGTTCTCGGGGATTACAACACGCCAGATGGCGGTGGTACAAATTCGGAGATGCTCGAACTGCTCTCCGCGATCTATAACGGTGAAATGCGACCCGTGCGTCGCCCGGCAAGTGATACCGATATCGGGCACATGCTTCCTTATCGCCGCGCTAGTTTTGGCTTGGATGCGATGGAGCTGCGGGGCAGCGGCAATCCCGATTTTTCAGCCATTCTCGGGCTTAAGGATTATCCCGAGGCAACCTCTCCGGGCCTGCTCGATGGGCTCTTGCGGCTGCCATATGAGATGATCGTGACTGAGAGCTATGCGCCAAATGAGCGCACTACGGCGCGAGAACGAATTGATCTGGCGTTACGTCGTTCGCGATCGGTTGATGAAGAGGCTGCGGCTGAGCGAGCCGATATGATGGCGGCGCGTGATGCGCTGGGTAATGGCGGTGTCGGGTTTGGCGATCACCATCTGACTGTCCTAGTACGAGAGCGTGCTCTGGATCGGCTAGATGACGCAACGGCTGCGTGCTCAGCTGCGCTCGCAGATACCGGTGCAATTGCCGTGCGCGAAGACACCAATCTTGAGCCGAGTTTCTGGGCGCAGTTCCCTGGCAATGAAGACTATGTCGTGCGCCGCGCGCTCATCTCGTCTGCCAATATGGCAAGCTTTGGTAGTTTTCACGGCTTTGCATTGGGGCAAGCGGCGAACAACCATTGGGGCGATGCGGTGACTTTGCTGGAAACAACCAGCGCCACCCCGTTCTTCTTTAACTTCCACCACGGCGACCTTGGCAATTTCTCGGTCATTGGTCCTTCGGGGTCAGGCAAGACAGTCGTTATGAACTTCCTTGCAGCCCAAGCGCAAAAGTTCAAACCGCGCACGATCCTGTTTGATAAAGATCGTGGAGCAGAGTTGTTTATTCGCGGCATTGGCGGCACGTACGACCGTATTAACCCGGGAGAACCAACCGGCTTCAACCCGCTTTCGCTGCCCGATACGCCTTCGAACAAGGCTTTCCTGCGCGATTGGCTGGGTGTGCTGCTAGAGGCCAATGGCCCTGAGGAATTTGCCACTATTAGCGCAGCTGTCGATGCGACTTACGCGAATGATCCGAGCTTGCGTCGATTGCGCCACTTCAAAGAATTGCTTTCAGGCGCTCGGCGCCCTGAACCGGGTGATTTAGCAGACCGTCTTGCTGCATGGATTGGATCAGTCACTGGCGATGGCGGTGAACATGCTTGGCTGTTCGACAATGAGATAGACGCGCTTGACCTTGATCAGCGCGTGCTCGGCTTCGACATGACGCAACTGCTCGAAAACCCGCGTTTGCGCACGCCGACCATGATGTATCTCTTCCACCGTATTGATGAGCGGTTGGATGGCGAACCCACCATGATCCTGATTGATGAGGGCTGGAAGGCGCTAGATGATGAGGTTTTTGCCGCACGCATTCGCGACTGGCTGAAAACCTTGCGAAAGCGCAATGCATTAGTCGGCTTTGCAACTCAATCGGCAAAGGATGCACTGGAAAGCCGCATCTCAACCGCATTGGTGGAACAGACCGCCACGATGGTCTTTATGCCCAATAGCCGTGCACGGCCTGAGGATTATTGCGATGGCTTTGGTCTGACAGATCATGAGCTTGCACTGATCCGAACCCTGCCCGCGCATTCGCGGTGTTTCCTCGTGCGTCAGCCTGATGCGAGTGTGGTAGTACGGCTCGACCTTTCAGGTGCGCCTGAGGTCCTCACCATCCTTTCAGGCCGCGAAGCAGCCGTACGCCGCCTCGATCTGGTGCGCGAAGCTGTGGGTGATGAGCCAAGCACCTGGTATCCTGCGCTAACCAACCGCGCTTGGCCCGACGGGTCGAGCGATGTGGACGAGGATGGAAGTCCGATCTGGCAGGCTGCCGAATGACGACCACGTGCGACCTTGCCGCCCAAGACATGGGCACGGGCGTCGCTGCGGCGCTGACTGCGGTTGATTGCATTGCAAGCGAAGTGAGTGAGCAGGCGTTCAGCCGGTTGTTTGGCTCCGATGGTCAGCTCGGAATGGTGCTCACCATCGTGCTGACGCTTTACGTTGCGTTCTTCGGGATCAGCCTGCTGCTGGGCCGTTCGAACATCTCAATTCGCGCTGTCATTCCGAAAATGATGACGATCGGGTTGGTTCTAACTTTCGCAACAAGCTTCGCGGCCTTTCAAACGGTATTCTACAATCTTGTCGTTGGCGGACCCAACCAGATCGCAGGCATCCTAACCGATAGTTCCGGCTCTGCGACGGCGACCTTTGCGACCAAGCTCGATATTGTTTTCCTCGCTGTGCAAGAGGCAAGCACGGGGCAAGAGGATATCAGCGCCTTTTCACCACCAGGCATGATGTGGATCGGTGCGATGCTTTTGCTGATTGGGACGGTCGGCCTGCTCGTAACCGCGCGCATCGGACTTGCTCTGTTGCTTGCAGTGGGACCGATTTTCGTTGTCCTCGCGCTATTCAACGGTACGCGCGGGCTGTTTGTGGGTTGGCTCAAGGGTTTGGTCATGCTCGCATTGGCTCCCCTTTTTGCAGTTGTCGGTGGCTCCATCATGCTGGAAATGGCGGTGCCAATCCTTGCGGCCCTTGTCGCTGTGCCGGGAGAGATCGACCAGCAAGCTGCGATGGGTTTCTTCCTTGTCGGATTTGTCCATTGCATGTTGATGCTGATGGTCCTGTTTGTTTCCGCCAAAATGGTCGGCGGCTGGCAGGTGTTTGGACTCGCCACCCCGGACAAAGCTGACACGCGCGGTGTCGATACGCCTCAAATGACGCCAACTGCTCAGCCTTTAGGCGCTGCCATAGATCGCGCGCGTCAAGTGGTCCCCACGGCTTCCAATGCGGCGGTTCCGCGTCGTATCGATGTCTCTGTGCCGACCGCAATTGCGGCAAATGACACGATGGGCTCTACTGGATCAAACACAGTGCGCGAGACAAAGGTTTTTGCAACTTCTTCAGGCGGAGGTCAGGCCGGTTCGAATAGCCAGTCTGCTTCACGTACACGCGGAATCGGTAATCGGTTCCGTCCAGTGGGCGCCAGCGGTGCTGCTCGAAAATCGGAGACACAATGATGATCCGTGCCGAATACCTTCGGCTGCCTGTTATGGGCCTTATGCTTGGAATTGCCATTCCGGCTTCTGCGCAAAACAGCACCGCACCCGCCGAGCAAGTGCGAGCCAACGATCCGCGCCTTGTTACAGAGACATTTGATGAAAGCCGGGTCTTCACCATTCGCGGCAAAACTCGTGTCCAGACGACGATCAAATTTGGCCCCGACGAAGTGATCCAGAACGTGGCTGTGGGCGATAGTGCGGTATGGCAGATTCAGCCCAATCAGGCGCAATCGATCCTGTTCGTGAAGCCATTAGAAGCAAATGCCCGCACCAACATGACTGTTGTGACGAGCCAGCGCACCTACTTGTTCGATCTGGTTGCATCTCCGCGCAACCAACCGCTTTATGTCTTGGAGTTTCGCTATCCAGAATTGGAGGCAGCTCAGGCTGAGGCTGCACTTGCTGCAGCAGAAGCTGCAGAGCAGGAGGCGCTCGGCGAACCCAATGCCGTAGAATTGGCAGCGGCGAGTGATCCTTACGCTGTATCCGATCCAGCCTTGCTCAATTTCGCTTGGGATACGCAGGGTGATCGCGATCTGTTTCCTGCGCGGGTGTTTGACAATGGACAAGCCGTTTTCCTGACATGGCCCGCGGGTACACCGATACCAGCTATCCTTGTGACAAATGCGGATGGAGATGAGGGCCCTGTAAACTTCACGCCGCGCGGCGATACCGTGGTACTCGATATGGTTCCAGCCCAGATAATCCTGCGCTCTGGCCGTGAGAGTGCAACTTTGACCAATACCAATCCTGCGCCTGAGCGCAGCGCAAATGCTGCCAGTGATGCGGTGCGGGGATCATGATGTTCGAACGGGAGATGAAATAATGCGTCTTGCTATGCGTCTTCCGCCCAAAAAGGGCGATGGTAGCAATGCTGGGGATTTTGACCCGCGTGATGACGAATCTGCGGACGTCATTGATCTTGCTAGCCGCAGTGGATTCTCTCCCGTGGCCGACCGCAAATCCAAGACTGAAGGGTTAGGCTTGGCCGCAGGAGTTGCCATTGTTGGCTTGCTCGGTGCGGTAAGCTTTTGGGCAATGACCGCTTCTGAGCAACCATTGTCGCAGCAGAACCCAGGTCCGCAATCCCCGCAGTCAGCAGCGCCAATTCCGGCTGCCACGCCGCAAACAGCTCAGGTTCCCGCGCCTGTCCCTACGCGACCCGATCCCGCACCTGCGCCAATCTATGCAAATTCGCCTGTTGTCGCAGCGGGACCAGCGGTTAATCCATATGCCAGCCCAAGTCTAGTCTACGATGCGAGTGCCGCAGCGGCAGCGGCGGCGCCTCAGCCTATAACCGGCGCACAGTCGGGTGCGGCGACGACTAGCACTGGAGATACCGGTGCTGGCAGCTCAGCGGCAGCCTTTGCGAGCCGAATTGGCGGCGTTGGCGGAGGGCCTGCGCAAGCGGTTCCGATGACCAATCCATCGACCACTGTAACAAAGGGGACGATGATCCCTGCCGTCCTGGAGACAGCGATCAACACCGATGTGCCCGGCTATGTCCGGGCGGTGGTAAGCCAGGATGTGCGCAGCTTTGATGGCAAAAACATTCTGATCCCACGCTCCTCTCGATTGATTGGCCAGTACCAGTCAGGCGTTCAGCAGGGTCAGCGACGCGCCTACGTCATATGGACCGATTTGATCCGGCCCGACGGCGCAACTGTGCAGATACAGTCTCCTGCGGTTGGCTTTGACGGGACGACGGGCCTCGCAGGCGATGTCGACACCCATTTCTTTAGCCGCTTTGGCTCGTCCATTCTGTTGTCAGTGGTCGGCGGCCTTGGCGCGATTGCCTCTGGAGGAACAACTTTGATCACCGGGGCAGGGCAAAGCGCGGCAAGCACAGCCTTGCAGCAAGATGGGCAGCGCCCGCCTACAATACGTGTTCGTATGGGTGAGCCAATTCGTGTGTTCACCGCTCGACCACTCGACTTCAGTTCGGTGAGCAATTGATCGGCATCTGGCCGATGTGACGATATGACCGCAGATATCCATCCTCTCAACGGTAACGGTGACTTATTGGGCGAAGCGAGCAAAGAGGCTGAGTTTAAAACCATCGGTGGTGAGCGCAGCGTCTATCTTGATGCCTATCTTGCCCCTTTTAAGCGCTGGCTTGACCGCGACACTGTGACAGAGATCATGGTCAATCAACCGGGCGAAGTATGGGTTGAGGACGCCTCTGACCCTGGCATCAAACGGATTGCTACTCCAGAAATTGATGATCGCCTCGTTCAACGTTTAGCGGAACAGGTCGCGCGGGTCAGCCATCAAGGGATCAATCGCGAGCACCCGCTTTTAGGTGCGACTTTACCAGACGGCGCACGTATTCAGTTTTGCGGTCCGCCAGCAAGCCGAAAGCACTGGGTGATGGCCATTCGCCGCCACCGACGACTTGATCTACCGCTTGACGCCTATGACACAGGCCCGCTTCTTGGCGAGCAAGTGGTTGAGCTGCCTGACGCGCAATTGCATCCGATCAATTATCTGCGTGAGGCCATTCGCCACCGACGCACCGTTTTGATCTCTGGTGGCACGAGCACAGGCAAAACCACGTTTCTCAATGCAATGCTGGGAGAAATACCACATCAAGAGCGCGTTGTTCTGGTTGAAGACACGCCTGAATTGAAATTCCCTGGAGAAAACTGTGTTGGCCTGGTCGCTGTCAAAGGTGAGCTAGGCGAAGCCAAGGTAACTCCTAATGAGTTGCTTCAGGCAGCCCTTCGCCTCCGCCCCGATCGCATTGTCCTTGGTGAATTGCGGGGCGCAGAGAGTGTGTCTTTTCTGCGCGCAATCAACACCGGGCATCCTGGCAGTTTCTCAACGATCCACGCTAACTCTTTGAAAGGCGCTCTTGAGCAGCTCTCCTTGATGGTCATGCAAACCGGCATTGGTCTCACACGGGCCGATACGATTGCTTATGCTGCCAATGTGATCGATGTGATCGTCCAATTAGGACGCGATGCGAGTGGCAAGCGCGGGATCACCGCTATCGCGGATAGCAAATCACTCATCTGAGTAAGCGAATTTTCAGAGAGATAAGTGACATAGCAAGGGTCGTGAATTAGAAGTCCGACCATGCATGGCATATTGATCTTTCAGATTTGGCAGGACGTTGAATGAGCAGCCCGATGACGAGCACTGTGCCCGATGTTTCAGCGGCAACTCCTCCTTCTGCTCCGCCATCCAACGTAGCGCCAGGCGGAGAGGTCTATTTCAATCGTGAATTGTCATGGTTGTCATTCAATGAGCGTGTCCTCGCCGAAGCCTGCAATCCGCGTTACCCGCTGCTTGAAAGGCTGCGCTTTCTATCCATTTCGGGAAGTAATCTCGATGAATTTATGATGATCCGTGTTGCTGGCCTTGTGGGGCAAGCGCAACGCGGGATCGACAAGCCCTCAATCGACGGTCGTACCCCCAAGCAGCAATTGCTGGCAGTGCGAGCAAAGCTGGCTGAGTTATCAGAGCGTCAGCAAGATATTTGGCGCGAAGTGCGCACTTCGCTTGCTGAAACCGATATTCATATTGCCGACGAGTTGCGCATAAAGCCTGAGGCGCATCACTGGCTCGAAGCGTTCTTCCTCGAAGAAATTCTCCCGGTCATTACCCCGCAGGCGCTCGATCCCGCACACCCGTTTCCCTTCGTCCATAACGAAGGCATGGGGCTGCTTTTCACGCTGACCCGCGATGCCGATCAAGAACAGATCATGGAGATGATCCTAATACCGACTGCGTTGCCGCGTTTTGTCCGTGTGCCGAGCGACATTAGCGGAACGGGTGAGGCAATTTACATTTCCATCGCAAGTCTCGTGCAGCGCTATGCGAAAAAGCTCTTCCCCGGCTTCACAATCGAAGGCGATGGGTTGTTCCGTGTGCTGCGCGATAGCGATATTGAGATCGAAGAAGAGGCAGAAGATCTCGTCCGCACTTTCCGAAGCGCCATCCAAAGACGCAGGCGAGGGCAGGTGATTCAACTTGAACTTGAGGAGGATTTTGATCCTCAGGCCGAGAAAATGCTGCTCGAACATCTTGGCGTGCATGAGGCCGCCGTGATCAAGACCGATGGCATGATCGGTATCGATGGATTGGCTGAGATTGTTGATGAGGACCGACCTGACCTAAAATTCGATGCCTATTCGCCGCGTTATCCGGAGCGCGTGCGTGAACATGACGGAGACCTTTTCTCCGCCATTCGTGAAAAGGACATTGTCATCCATCACCCCTACGAGAGTTTCGAAGTGGTGGTTGATTTCATCCGGCAAGCAGCTGCTGATCCTGACGTGGTAGCGATCAAGCAAACTCTATACCGTGCAGGTTCGCAATCTGCCGTGATCAACGCTCTGATCGAAGCAGCAGAGGCGGGCATTTCCGTCACTGCCGTGGTCGAGTTGAAGGCCCGTTTTGACGAAGAGCAGAACCTCAAATGGGCAACCAAGCTGGAGCGTGCAGGGGTTCAGGTCATCTATGGCTTCACCGATTGGAAAACCCACGCAAAAACGGCGATGGTTGTGCGGCGTGAGGACGACGGATTTCGCACCTACTGCCATTTTGGGACCGGCAATTACCACCCTGTCACTGCGAAGATTTACACCGACATGAGCTTCTTCACTGCAGACCCAAAGCTGGGCCGCGATGCTGCGAAGATGATGAACTTTGTGACCGGTTACGTCGAACCCAGCGGTTTAGAATTGATCTCAATTGCTCCTCTTGACCTACGTGAGGAAATCTATCGAAGGATCGATGCAGAGATTGCCAATGCCGCCAAGGGGTTGCCTGCTGCTATCTGGATGAAATGCAATCAAGTTACCGACTCAGGCATGATCGACCGACTTTATGCGGCAAGCGATGCGGGCGTGTCGGTTGAACTGGTTGTGCGTGGGATTTGTTGTCTACGGCCCGGTGTACGTGGGTTGAGCGAGAACATCCGGGTGAAATCGATCGTCGGCCGCTTCCTTGAGCACAGCCGCATCTATGCTTTCGCCAACGGGGAGCCGATGCCAGGGCCAAATGCTGCCGTTTTCATTTCATCAGCTGATTTGATGGGGCGTAACCTGGATCGCAGGGTTGAATCGCTCATCCCGATCCTGAATCGTACCGTCCATGATCAAATCCTTCAGCAAGTCTTGCTCGCCAATATGCTTGATACCGAGCAAAGCTGGTGGTTGCATCCCGACGGCAGCTATTCGCGCGTTGAAACCGATGCGAAGCCTTTCAATTGCCACCGATATTTCATGACAAACCCATCGTTGTCCGGTCGTGGTGGCTCGCTAGAGGCGGACGGTGTGCCCAAACTTTCCCTGCGCAGAGGCCGTGCTGGATGAATTTGAAGCGCAAACGGGGCGACAGGGATGGAGTCTTTGCGGGCAATACGCCTGAACGGGCAATTATTGATATTGGGTCAAATACAGTTCGGATGGTCATCTATGGTGGCTCTATGCGAGCGCCGACCGTGCTTTTGAACGAGAAAGTCACTGCAAAACTCGGGCAAGACCTCACCAAAAACGGAGCTATGACGGACGAGGCAATCGCGCTCGCTATGCGCGGCCTTGAACGCTTTGCTGTACTGCTCGATGATCTTGGTATCGAGAATGTTGAAACCGTTGCAACCGCTGCTGTTCGCGAGGCGAGCAATGGCTCTAAATTTGTCAGAACACTAGAAGGGCTGGGATTCAAGCCGCGTATCCTGACGGGCGAAGAAGAAGCTGCGCTGAGCGCACATGGCGTTGCAGGCGCATTTCCGGGTGCTCAAGGGTATGTTGCAGACCTTGGCGGTGGCAGTCTTGAACTTGTGGAGCTCAATAAAGGTGAAGTTGCACGCGCGGTGACGCTGCCGCTCGGTGCGCTGCGATTGCCAGACTTTCGCGGCAACAAGAGCAAATCGAGCGATGCTGATATGCGCAAGTCGCTTGAGAAAGTGATCCGGAAGTCAGGATGGGACCTTTCTCAGTCTGAAGATCACGAGGCACAGCCGCTTTATCTTGTCGGCGGAACATGGCGAGCGATGGCAGTGTTTGCGATGCAGGACCGTGGGCACCCATTATCGGACCCGCATGGGTTTGAACTATCGTTGAAAGAGGCGCGCGAGCTGGCGGCGACGTTGGTAGAAGAGACTCCCGAAACCCTAAAACGGCGCGAACGGATCTCTACAATGCGCGCTGAGAAACTGCCCGATGCGGCAGTGCTGCTTCAAGCGCTTTTGGCAAGGCTATGCCCTGAAAAACTGGTGTTCTCGTCATGGGGTCTCCGTGAAGGATTGCTCTATGATAGCTTGCCGCCGCACGACCAATCGCAAGATCCCTTGCTGGCGGGTGTTTCGGTCTTTGCAACGCAGCGCGGTGCGCCCCCTACTCTTGCTACTCGCATTGCCGCTTGGACGGTAGATGCGGCGCCCGCAAGTGCACATGGCAGCGAACGGCTAAGATTGGCCGCGACAAAACTGGGGCTCGCATCGATGCAGATTGAGCCAAACATCCGCCTGCCACAAGCGATTGACTGGGCCATGCATAAACGCTGGATCGCAGTCGATGGCGCCCAGCGTGCGATGCTTGCAGCCGCTATTGCGGCCAATGGTAACGCACTCGATTTGCCAAGTGACGTGCAAGCCTTGGCAAGCGAAGAGGCGCTTGAGGAGGCGATATGCTGGGGACTTGCGATCCGTTTGGCGCGCCGGCTTGGCGCGCGATCTAGGCGTTCACTTCAAGTGAGTAGATTGTTCGTGCGCGATGAAATTCTGGTGCTGCGCCTTGCGATTTCTCACGGTGCACTGTTCGGTCTTCCAACTGAAAAAGACATGAAGCTGTTAGCGGGTAGGCTCGGACTTGATTGGAACGTTGAGATTGTTCCAGACGAGGAGCTAAACTCATAAGGCTTGCGCCTAAGCTTTCGCATCTTTGCTGGAAAAAGGTGAGAAGTCGGTCTCTGTATCGAACAAATCGACGCCTTCAGCCTTTTTAAGCTTACCTACGACCAAATAGGTCACCGGCGTCAGTGCGGCTTCCCAGAACACTTTGAGCAGCCAGTTGGTGATCATCACTGTGATCACTGCCTCGGTGGTCCAGATGCCCCAAAAGGCGATGGGGTAAAAGATGAGGCTGTCTACGCCTTGTCCCACTACTGTGGAGCCGATCGTGCGGGTCCAGAGTGCTTTGCCCTTTGTCCAGACTTTCATTTTCGCCATGACATAGGAATTGACGAACTCTCCCGCCCAGAACGCGATGATAGAGGCGACAACAATGCGCCATGTGCTGCCAAACACGGATTCGTACGTTTGCTGGCAAATGTCGCCCGTGGGTCCATCAGGATCGGTTGTTGAGGTAAGCGGGCCTTGTCCATCAAAGCCACTTGCAGAGCAGGCCCAGCCGTCAAAGGCGGGCAAGCTCACGACGATGTAGCTCATGAAAGCGAGGAAGATCATCGCGGCAAAACCGGTCCAGATGACACGGCGGGCTCTCGCGAAGCCGTAAATCTCCGTCAGGATGTCGCCAATCACATAGCCCAATGGGAAAAACAGAATCCCTGCGCCATAGATGAACACGCCATCGGGAGCGGGCCACATACCTGATGGCCACCAACTGATTTCGATAAATGTAAGCTTGGCTGCACCGATGATGTTGGACAGCAGCAGGATCGCGACAAAGGCGGCCATGACATATTCGTAGTATCGGAATGTCACAGGCGCGTAGCTCGTTGCCTGGATCCCATCATGGGGGTCTTGGTCAAATTCGGCGGCAGGATCGATCTTTTCCATGGGTGAGGGCATTAGCGTGATTTGAAAGCCTCGCAAAGATCGCTATGGGCGTGTGGCTGCGCGCCCTTAGCTCAGCTGGATAGAGCACGGGACTTCTAATCCTGAGGCCGCAGGTTCGACTCCTGCAGGGCGCGCCATTTTTATCGTCGTTGGACCGTGTGCGGGATCAACCTCGGGCAACCGTTTCCAAGAGTTCGGAAGTTATCGGGTATCCGGCATCCCTCATTATTGTAAGCATGGGTGCTTCACCGCTCGTGTCGATCTGTGGGATAATCGTTTTGACGGGAATGGCTTCGGCATGTGCGCGGGCTTCTTCGAAGTTTGCGAACAGGGCGAGCCGCTCAAGATTGCGACGAGTTGGGAAAATCAGCTTAATCTCGCCTTGTTCTGCCATGTCGAGAGCGCCTTGCGCTGTTGTCCAAAATAGCTTTGCCGTTTCGGATTCGTCAGCTGAAACCTCTACATCGCCCGTGCCCAAATTGGCGAGGTAAAAGCGCGTGTCGTATACGCGAGAAATGTTCTCGTTCTTGGGATACCAGCGAGCAAACGGCGTGATTTGATCAAGGTCGATCTGCCAACCAAAGTGATCTAACACAGGAGCCAATGCGGATTTCTCGGCCAGCAACGCTCTGGCTTCATTTGCACGCCGGGCTGTCAGCTCACCGCTCAAGCCCAGCGCAAGGCCAGTTTCCTCAAGTGTCTCGCGGATCGCAGCAATTTGATGAGCAGCCTCGTCCGATGCGATGGCCAAATTAGATTGGGCGACAAGCTGCTCGCCTAACCCAAAGTCCGCATCATCAACCCGGCCACCGGGAAACACCGCCATGCCGCCAGCAAAGGTCATTGTGCGCGAACGCACTGTCATCAATATCTCAGGCACGCCGCCATCAGGGGCATCGCGAAAAATTATGATCGTTGCTGCGGGAATACCCTTAGGTGCGGCTTCAAGCGGCGTTGCAGATTCGCTGGTCATTAGTAGGTGATGCCGATCTGGCATCGGAAAGCCAAGGGCCAGCGGGAAATGCAATAGCAAGGCCTGTCGGTAAACCTTACAAGTCCGCAATAAGTTAATTACTGGAAACCAACCAAGCGATTGAAAGTATGAAGAAATTCATTTTTGGCACGCGCGGTGCATAGTAGGTCGTGAAGAAAGTGGTCTTCAATTTTTAGAGGTGGGCCCTTCCTGGTCTCTGGGTCTCACCTCCCCGTGCAAGAGAAAACCGCCCCGTCTGGTACAACGGGGCGGTTTTTCTTTTTGTATCGAACCTTTGCCGAACGTCGTTGCGCTGGGAGGTGAAAATAGTCAGCCTTCGATCTTGGCGACCTGCTTTTCATCCATCATCTGCTGAAGCTCGCCAGCCTCGAACATTTCCATCATGATATCGCTGCCGCCAACAAATTCACCCTTCACATAAAGCTGCGGGATAGTGGGCCAATCCGAATAAGTTTTGATGCCTTGGCGGACTTCCATGTCCTGTAGGACATCAACGCTTTCATACTGAACGCCGCAATGATCAAGTATCGCCACAGCGCGGCTTGAAAATCCGCATTGCGGGAAGAGCGGAGTGCCCTTCATGAAAAGGACAACATCATTGCCGGTTACGACGGTTTCGATCCGGGTATTGGTTTCATCAGCCATGGTTTGGGCCTTCGGTGTTTTGTTGAGTAATTCTGATATTTAGGTGGGGAGCACGGTAGTGACTTGCAAGGCGTGTAGCTCGCCGCCCATCTTCTCACCAATCGCGGCGTAGACCATTTTGTGCTGTTGCACGCGGCTCTTGCCCGCGAATTCCGCAGAGGTGACGGTGACTGCCCAATGATCATCATCACCGGCCAAGTCCCGCAATTCCACAATTGATCCGGGCATAGCAGCCAAGATCGCTGCTTTGATATCTGGTCCTGCCATTGGCATGATGGATCAGCTCTCGCTCATTAGCTGGCGTTTGGCCTCAATGCTCATTTCTTCAAGCTTTGTTCGAATATCAGATTCTGAAATGTCGGTATCCGCTGCGGTTAGATCGCCGAGCAGTTTTCGGATCACGTCTTCATCACCAGCTTCTTCAAAATCGGCTTGCACAACAGCCTTTTTGTAGGCGTCGGTTTCTTCTTGCGTGAGTTTCATTTCACTAGCGGCCCATTCACCGAGCAGCCGGTTGCGACGGGCCGCGATTTTAAAGGCAGTTTCCTCGTCCATCGCGAATTTGGCTTCTTCGCCGCGTTGGCGATCTTTGAAATCAGTCATTGGTCAGATCCCTTAGAAAAGTGTTGGGACTAAAGTAGGGTGCAGCGCCGCCAGCGGCAAGCGCTGCATGGGGCATTAGTCCATTGTCACAACCAACTTGCCAACCGCTTCGCGATTCTCAAGCTTGGCAATTGCTTCGCCGGCGCGTTCCAGTGGGAAGGTTTCTGAGACAAGGGGATCGATCTTTCCTGCAGCCATAAGCCCGAAGAGTTCCTTCACCTGCTCCACAAACTTCGCCGGTTCGCGCGCAGTAAATGCGCCCCAGAAAACGCCGCAAATGTCGCAAGACTTGAGCAACGTCAGATTGAGCGGCATTTTTGCAATGCCCGCCGGGAAGCCAACTACGAGGAAGCGTCCCTCCCAAGCGATGGCGCGCAATGCTGGCTCTGAATACTGGCCACCTACGATATCATAGACGATGTTCGCGCCCGTTGGACCGCAAGCTGCTTTGAACGCATTTGCCAGTTCCTTTGAAGCAGCTTTGTCCATTTCCTCGCGCGGATAAATCACAACCTCGTCCGCGCCAGCCTTGCGAGCCACTTCGCCTTTCGCCTCGCTAGAGACAGCAGCCACAACGCGTGCACCAAACGCCTTTGCGAGCTCAATTGCGGAAAGCCCTACACCGCCAGCCGCGCCAAGGATAAGGACCACGTCGCCTTCTTGGATGTGGCCGCGATCTTTCAAGCCGTGGATGGTTGTGCCGTATGTCATCAGCAATGATGCTGCTTTTTCAAACGGTACGCTGTCAGGAATTGGGAACATGCGGTTTGCAGGGACGATCGCTTTTTCGCGCAATCCGCCATTGCCCATGCCTGCCATGACGCGGTCGCCAATCTTAAAGTTTTCTACCCCTTCGCCAAGCGCTTCGACTACGCCAGCGAGCTCCCCACCAGGGGAATATGGACGCTCTGGCTTGAACTGATAGAGATCGCGGATCATCAGCGTATCGGGATAGTTGATCGCGCAAGCCTTTACCGCGACAAGCACTTCACCCTTGCCGGGGGTTGGGACCTCGATCTCATCTAATGTGAGTGTTTCTGGGCCGCCCACTTCGTGCGTTTGGATGGCTTTCATGGCGAGTTCTCTCCCTTAAATGTTGGTTCCGGTCATCAGCCAGTCTTGCGTGGCTTTCCGGCGATTTTCGTAAGTTCCGATGGCTTCTTGCCGTTCCAAAGTAAGCGCCACTTCATCAAGGCCGCCCATCAGGCAGTGTTTGCGAAATGGGTCAATTTCGAAGGCAAATCGATCTTGGAATGGCGTGGTCACCGATTGCGTGTCCAGATCAATATCGATTTCGTGACCATCGCGAGCCACCTCCAGCAGGCGGTCCACCGCATCTTGCGGTAGGACGATAGGTAAAATGCCGTTCTTCACCGCATTGCCCGAAAAGATGTCGGAATAACTTGGGGCGATGACCGCGCGTATGCCAAGATCAAGCATCGCCCAGGCAGCATGTTCACGGCTCGATCCACAGCCAAAATTATCGCCTGCGATTAGGATCGGTGCGCCTGCGAAAGCTGGGTCGTCAAACACGTTTCCATCTTGTTCGCGGATCGTCTCAAAAGCACCTTCACCCAAACCTTCGCGGGTGATCGTTTTGAGCCACTTGGCAGGAATGATGATATCCGTATCAACATTCTTCGCGGCCAGTGGAATGGCGCGGCCTGAGACCCGCGAGATAGCATCCATTTTTAGATCCTTAATCGGTTTCGGGCGGTTCACCGGATGGTGGCGTCTTTGCCTGATCAGGGCCCAGAGCACCGCTCTTGGATTTCTCGCGAAAGCGCTTGCCTGCATAGAGCAGCGCTGCTGCAATGGCCGCTGATCCAATGGTTGCGGCTGCACCGATAGCAGCATTGCGGGCGGTGGAGGATTTTGGCTCCTCAGAGCCTGCCTTTTCAGGAGGGGTTTTATCAGTCATACCATACTCTTGGGGCCCCCTTGCGGATGATGCAAGTAAGGGTAGATGAGTTTTGCCTCAAATAAGCTCACGCACGTCAGTTAGTCGTCCTTTGACTGCCGCTGCCGCTGCCATGGCAGGCGAGAGGAGGTGAGTGCGGGCACCCGGGCCTTGTCGCCCAACGAAATTGCGATTGCTTGTCGATGCGCAGCGCTCTCCTGAAGGTACTTTGTCGGGGTTCATGCCAAGACAGGCCGAGCAACCCGGTTCGCGCCATTCAAAGCCTGCCTCAGTGAAGATACGGTCAAGGCCCTCTTCTTCTGCCTGACGCTTCACCAAGCCTGAACCAGGCACTACAATCGCCCAGCGCACATTGTCCGCTTTTTTACGGCCTTTGAGCACCTTGGCTGCCGAACGCAGATCCTCGATCCGGCTATTGGTGCAAGAACCGATAAAAACGTTTTCTATCGGCACAGCATTCATCGCAGTTCCAGCGGCCAGGCCCATATAGTCTAAGCTCTTGGCGGCTGCGGCTTGCTTGCTCTCATCAGCAAAACTTGACGGTGCAGGCACAGCGCCGCTGATTGGCACTACGTCTTCAGGGCTGGTTCCCCACGTGACTGTCGGTTCGATGTCAGCAGCGTCGATAGTAACTGACTTGTCGAATTGGGCACCTGTATCACTGTGCAGCGTTTTCCAATAAGCGATTGCCGCGTCCCAAGCCGCTCCCTTGGGTGCCATAGGACGGCCCTTGAGGTAGTCGAATGTGGTTTCATCGGGCGCAATAAGTCCAGCGCGCGCGCCTGCCTCGATACTCATATTGCTAACCGTAAGGCGTTCTTCGATACTCATCGCCTCGAATACCGCGCCGCGATACTCGATCACATGGCCTGAGCCACCGGCAGCGCCGATTACCCCGATAATGTGGAGAATTACGTCTTTCGCAGTGATGCCGGGGCCAAGCTCTCCCTCGACCCTGATCTCCATACTCTTCGAGCGTTGGAGCAGCAGCGTTTGCGTGGCGAGCACATGTTCGACTTCGCTGGTGCCAATACCGAATGCAAGCGCACCTAATCCCCCGTGGCTCGCCGTGTGCGAATCCCCGCATACGATCGTGGTGCCAGGCAAGGAGAAGCCTTGTTCGGGGCCGACAACATGCACAATCCCCTGCTCGGCATCAGCATCGCCGATATATCGAATGCCGAATTCGGGAGCATTGCGTTCCAGCGCGGCCAATTGCGCTGCACTTTGCGGATCTTCGATTGGAACCTTGGCTCCTGTCGCATCGCGCCGCGCGGTTGTGGGCAAATTGTGGTCAGGTACCGCCAATGTTAGCTCAGGGCGGCGCACTTTGCGGCCAGCAATTCGCAAAGCCTCAAACGCTTGCGGACTGGTCACTTCATGCACAAGGTGCCTATCGATGTAGATGATCGCAGTGCCATCATCGCGGGTTTCGACGACATGATCGTCCCAGATTTTGTCGTAAAGCGTGCGGGGGCGGCTGGCCATTTTGAATACTCGTTTGCGTCTTTGTGATGCGATTAGCTGGGGCTGGGGGCGGCTGGCAAGCTATAGGACGAAATTGGTCTGATTGGTTATAGATTTGAAAGAGATTATCCTCTAACTTACACTCATGTCAGCAACGCCGTTCAGTTTCCCGATCACTGTCGCCCCCGAAGACATCGATTTCATGGGGCATGTGAACAATGCTCGTTACCTCAATTGGGTGCAGGATGCCGTGCTTGCGCATTGGAACAAGATTGCGCCAGCTGAGGATGTGGCGGAAAAGGCGTGGGTCGCGCTCAAGCATGAGATTACCTATCGCAAACCCGCCTTTCTGGAAGACGACGTGATCGCGCAGACTGTGCTTGAACGATATAACGGCGCGCGCGCTTTCTACAGAACCGTAATCCGGCGCGGCGAGGACGTGCTGGCAGAGGTGCAATCGAGCTGGTGCTGCATTGATGCAAAGACGCTGCGACCTGCCCGCATTGGTGAGCATTTGCGCGAATTCTTCTTCCCCGATGGCGAGTAAGCACGCCAGCAACCATGCTTGCCTCTATGCGAGCGCCACAGTCTGACCTATACGCACCCGAATGCTCTTCCAAAGCGTATCTAACACTATGACACGCAGCGACTTTACACTGCCTGATGCCAAGACTCAGACCCGCATCGGTTTGGCGCTGACTGCGGCGATTGCAGGCGGTTGGCTTGGTATCCACGCCTTTGCGATGTTTGTGTTTGAGCTGAGCTGGGCGACGCTTCCCTACGCTTTGCTGATGGCGGCGGTACAATGCTGGCTTTCGGTCGGCGTCTTCATCCTGTGCCATGATGCCATGCACGGCACTCTCACACCATCGAACAAACGATTGAGCGCTGGCATCGCGGCGGTGCTGCTCTTTCTTTACGCAGGGTTCGAATGGAAACGATTGCGCGATGCCCATCACACGCATCATCGCCTTGCCGGGCATGCCGGTGATCCTGACTTTGACGAGCACAACCCTTCGCATTTCGTCAAGTGGTATTGGACGTTCTTCAAACGCTATTTCGGCTGGCAATCCCTGTTGTTCGTGCATGCGGTCGTGGGTGTGTATTGGTTGATTCTGGACATACCGATGATGCAAATCGTCTTGCTTTACGGTGCGCCCGCACTGCTGTCCTCGTTGCAGCTGTTCTACTTTGGCACGTATCGCCCGCATCACCACGCCGACGACAAACCCTTCGTAGATAGCAACAACGCGCGTAGCGAGACCTTCAGCTCGTTTGTAAGCCTCGCAACGTGCTTCCATTTCGGCTATCACTTGGAACATCACCGCCGCCCAGACGTGCCATGGTGGGCATTACCGGGAGCAAAGTCGGCTGGTATTGGATCAGACTTCAGGGGACAGGAGTCGAGCGAGAAGGAGGTGCCTGCTGTATGACGTGGGCCGAATGCATCGCTGTTACCCTGGCTGCTCTTATCGGGATGGAGCTGTTCGCCTGGTACGCGCATAAGTACATCATGCATGGCTGGGGCTGGGGATGGCACCAGGACCATCACGAACCCCATGACAACACCTTTGAGAAGAACGACCTGTTCGCTGTCGTTTTTGGTACGATCAATGCGACCATGTACATCTTCGGTTCGCTCTATTGGGAATGGCTGTGGTGGGCTGCGCTTGGCGTGAACCTGTATGGCGTGGTCTATGCCGTGATCCATGATGGCCTCGTGCACCAACGCTTCTTCCGCTACGTGCCCAAAGGCGGCTATGCCAAACGTCTGGTGCAAGCGCACAAGCTGCACCATGCAACCATCGGCAAGGAAGGCGGGGTCAGCTTTGGCTTTGTGTTCGCGCGTGATCCGGCCAAGCTCAAAGCAGAACTGCGCGAGCAGCGCGAGGCGGGCACCGCTCAACTGCGCGACAGCGCCTCGGTCTAGTCGCAGGCTTACCGAGGCGTGGACGACGCACCAGACATCAAGGGTTTGTGGCAGGGCCAATACGGCTATTCCGCGAGTGCGGAGATTGGCGAAACCCCGTTCAAGGCTCGCATTGGCGTGACCGACGGCGCGCTTAGCGGCCTTATCATCGAAGATCATCACATCTCTGGCCAGCCGATCAAGGCTGAGATTGCGGGCGAGTTCAACGGTCGCATTCTGCGCTTCACCAAACGCTACGCCGAAGCCGGAACAGACTATAGCCGCGCGGTTGTGTACACCGGAGAGCTGTCTGCGGATGGCGTGACGATCTCTGGCACTTGGGCATTGCCCGATGACAGCGGGACGTTCTCTATGTCCCGGCCCGAATAGCCCAGTTGCTGCGGCGTGTCGGGGGGACAGCGAAATCTGAGCGGTACTTGGGATGGCACTTTTGCCTATCCCGACGTGCCAGAAGCCGGGCCAATCACGCCCTTCCTTGCGACCATCACCGATCGTGCTGGTGTCATCGAGGGCACCGTGATCGAACCACATGAGTTCGACAGTGGCACCACTGCTCATGCCGTCATTCTGGGTCAACGCATTGGCGGCGCAGTTCACTTTGCCAAGGACTATGTGCAAGCGGGCGAGGAGTACCGTGAAACCGTGCTCTATCACGGCGCGCTCAGCGAAGACGGCGAAATGATCACGGGCGAATGGAGCATCGGCCATTGGCGCGGAACCTTTGAGATGGTCCGCAATATGCGCGCCGTTTCCGAAGATGTGTGCGTAGAAGAGGCCACCGTGCAGAACGAGGCTGTCCAGAACGAGGCTGTGTGACACGCAAGTGTACGCTTTGAAAAAATCCAGAATGCCCGCAAACCCGCAGAAAACCGGCCTTCTTGGCGCAATCTGCTCTGCGTAACTGTAACCTTCCAATTTCCAGCTGTATCGCAAGCGCGCGCACCACCACTGTGAGGAGGACAAACCCTCAACATACGGTCTGCATTGCAAGTAGGAAAACGCTCAGCGCCCAAGCATGATGGGCCAAGCGAAAGGGGCTATGCCGCTGCCAGCCGCGCCGCGTGCTCTTTCACCAAAGCGATCATATTGGGCACGCCCTGCGTGCGATTGCTGGAAAGCTGATTTTTGAGATCAAACGGGGCGAGCGCGCCCATCACATCCATATTTGCGACTTCGCCAGCGGGCTTGTCCTGCACAGCGGCGATAACCAGTGCGACAATCCCTTTGGTAATCGCGGCGTTGCTGTCGGCCAGGAAGTGCAAGCTCTCTGTTTGCTCGGTCGGGTAGACCCACACGGCGGCAGAACATCCCCGCACCAGTGTCGCATCGGTCTTCAGCGCTCCGGGCATATCCTCCAGCTCTCGGCCGAGCTCAATCAAAAGCGAATAGCGTTCATCGCCTTCGAGGAATTCATATTCTTCTAAAATGTCTTCGAGAGTTCGCATGCGGGCCATGTAGTGGCCGCGCTCACGTTTGCCTAGACGCAGTGGAGCGGGCGACCAGGCTTGTGCGCGAAAAGCGCGCCTTACAACTCAACTCCGCTGGCAATCGCTTCCAGCTTTTTGATCCGCTCTTTCATGTCGGCGAGTTCAATACGTGCCGCTCCGACGCCAGCGCCGCCTTCGATCTCTTGCGCGGGACCTGCCTGATGATGGCCAACGCGCTCGATCTCTTGACGCTTTAGCTCAAGCCAGCCTTGCCACGCGCGCAGGCCCACAAAGGCGACTACGCACATTCCAAAAAAGCAGGTGACTGCAACGACGAGGGTAGGTGACATCATCATTTGGCTTACTCCCCCTTGGGTTCCAATTGAGGCGATGGGATCCGTGGTTTGAGTGCGGGTTCGTGAGGCGCACGCAAAGCTTCGATTTCAGAGGCGATGCGCGCACGTTCACGCGCATCGGGATTGTTTGCATCGGTCGCGATGCGTTCCAGAACGTGCAGTCGTTCACGCAATTGCTCGATTTCGCGGCGCGTCTCTTCCAGTTCTGCGCGCGATTGCGGTTCTTCGCGGCCAACAAATGTCTCGTTGCCGTCTTCGTCGGAAATGATTCCGGCGCGCGCTTTGGCAATGTTCACCACGCCCCAAATTACAATCGCGACAATGGCAACGATGGACCAGTCAAACATTAATTCTGCCCTCTCAGTTTGGCATGTGTCGGGGTGGAGGGCTCGCGCAGCGCCTCGATTTCTTCGGCAAGGTCAATCGACCGGTCGGTTGCGATGCGTTCCAGCACTTGCACACGCTCTTCGAGGCTTGCGGTGGAGGCCCGCTCGATAGCCGCGCGGTTGCGGTCGTGCTTGCGGCGACGCATCACCAGATAGACGGTCGCGCCAGTCGCCAGCACGGCAACGCCGACCATTTGCAAAGCGTCAAAGACAAGCGCGGTGTCTGCTCCGAACATCAGGCGTTTCCTTTATCCGTGCGATGTTCCAGCGCGCGGTCACGCAGCGCATCGATTTCGCTGGTCAGCGTGAAGCCGCCATCGGTCACAATCCGCTCTACATTGGCGAGGCGATCCTTGACCGAGCCCAGCTCAGCACGCAGCTCCGCATTCTCTTGCGTTAGAAGCGCGACGCGTTGTTTGGCTTCGTTGTCCGTCGATGGTTTAATGGTCTGGCCCCATGCCCCTTCGAGTGGGTAGCCATGCTTGATCCGAAGACGAGTGGTGTGGATCCACCCACCAACACTCATCGCACCCAGGGCCAAGGCACCACCAATAATCCACGGCAAGTTAGGGACGATAATGGCTGCGGCATCGACGCTCATGATTGGGTTTCCTTTTGGCGAATATTGAGGGGGGTGCCGTTATTGGCGACTGCAACTGGGCTATTGCGCAGGCCTTCGATTTCTTCAGAGAGCGAATAGCCTTTGTCTGTGACAATCCGCTCCAGCACTCGAACGCGTTCTTCCAATTCCGACTTTTCGGTCGCGATCTGCGCGGTGCGGTTGGAACCGCGCTGTTCAGCCAGTTCAACACGCAGGCCCGTGATCCGCCGGTTCACAGCATAGACGCCGTAAATCGCGGCGCCGCCAATCGGCACGGCAAAAAGCAAGAATTCGAAGAAATCGCCCATCATGCCTTTTCCTGTTTTCCGATGTTTAGAGGCACGCCGCTATCCGATTTGGACGAGGGCACATCACGCAAAGCTTCGATCTCTTCTGAAAGCGAGTATCCGCGATCAGTCACGATCTTTTCCAGCACCACCATGCGGTCTTGAACTTGGTCGAGCTTCTCGTGAAGTTCGCGGTTCTCGGCCTTTAGGCGCTTGGTTTCCTGAGTATCTTCCTTCTTTGCTGACTTTCCGCCCCACTCATCTTCAAGCTCGTATCCATGCTTGGCGCGGATCCAATTGTTGATGATCCACGCGCCATACGACACGGCGATGATAGCGATGACGAAAGAGGGCCCACCCCAATCCATTATACTTGTTCCTTCTTCTCGATGTTGAGAGGCACGCCGCTGGTTTGCTCTTCGACCTCTTTGATGTCGCGCAAGGCTTCGATCTGGGTCGCGATGTCATAACCGCGGTCGGTGACAATGCGCTCGAGCACTTGGACGCGGTCTTCGAGCGCTTTCATGTTGGCGGCATATTGCGCAGCCTTTTCAGCGGTCGCATCTGCGGTAGTGTCCATCTTGATTTCGGCCATCTTCTGCTGATGTTTGGCCCAGATCGCGACAACTGGGATGCTGACCCCGATAATCGGGATCATGAGTGCCAGTGTTCCTGCGTCTAACATTTAATACCCCTTGATATTGTCGAATGCGCTTAGCGCAGGTCTTCGATTTCTTTGGCCGTCCGGCGAGCCGGATCGGTGGCGATTGTTTCAAGCACAGCGAGACGGTCCTCCATCATTTCCATGCGTTCTTGCATCTGAGCCTTTTCGTCAGTGAGCCGCTCAACCTGGCGGCTATGAGTGAACTCGATGGCTCGTTCTTTATGCCTGAGCCAGCTGTCCCACATGCCATAGATAGCTGCCGGAACGCCTACGCCTGCAAACATCAGCCCCAGCATAATTCCTGTTTCCATGCTCTTGGTCCTTCACACTGGGTTGGCGGCTCAGCGCAGCTGTTCGATTTCGAGCGCGGTGCGCTTCGCTGGATCGGTAGCGATCTGTTCGAGGACGACGATCCGATCCTGCATAAGGCTGACGGTTTCATGCAGCTCGTTATTCTCACGAGCGATGGCCTCGTTGCCGGTTTTTTCATGCTTGATGCTGGCCATGTGTCGGCGATGGCTCAGAAACATACTGGTCAGGCCCAGCACACCGGTGAGGACTGCAACCATCACCAGAATGTTGAGGATCATTTCTTCTATCGGCATGGTATTGGTCCCCTCTGCTCGCAGCTCAGCGCAGCTCTTCGATCTCTGCGGTCAGGCGCGGATTGTTGCTGACATAATAGGTCTCCACATCCGCCAGCCGCCGGTCGATATCGCGGAAGCGGGCGCGGATTTCGCGGGTGGTGCGCTTCGGACTTTGGCGCACGCCCTGCCAATATTGCTGTTCCTGGCGGTCCACATAAAGGTGCTCGGGCTTTTTATTCAGCACGAAACCGGCGATGAAATAGGCGAGCAGCGGCCAGCCAAATGCGACGGTGAGAACCACCATGCCAAGGCGCAGCCAGAACGTGTTGACGCCGGTATATTCAGCAATGCCAGAGCAGACGCCCATAAGTTTGGCATTAGCGGGATCGCGGTAAAGGGTTGTGCGCGGGCTATTCATTGCTTGGCTCCTTTTTTCTCGGCGAGCAATTGTTCAAGCTCACGCAGTTGCTGGTTGTCGGTTTCCTGATCCGCCTGAAGGCGCTTTACAGGGTTGAATGCGGGGTCATCGGTCGCGACCAAACGCTCAACTGTGTCCATCCGTTCATCAAGGCGCTTGGCGAGGTTATAAAGCTCTTCCAGCAGCACTTCATCGTCAGAGGTGATCGTCGCGGCTGTCTTCCACTTGGTTACATAGTGCAGGATCAACCACGGCAGGCCGATGAGAACGATGGGAACAATTACGATTTCTGAGGGGAACATCGGTCTTAATCCTTCTTACCAGCGCTGTCTTTGCCGAGCGCCTTTTTCATTTCTGCAAGCTCATCATCGATCGCATCTGCCCCTTCGAGCGCGGCAATCTCTTCTGAAAGCGATGGTGGGCCGTCGCCGCCAATTGAAATCGCATCAGCGCGGCCTTCGGCGTAATCCACCCGGCGTTCGAGCTGGTCGAACTTGGCGAGCGCTTCATCGGTGCGCTCGGTCGTCATCAGCGTGCGCAATTTGACGCGGTTCTCAGCGCTTTCGAGGCGCGCTGCGATCTGCGACTGGCGGCTGCGCGCTTCACGCAGGCGGCTCTGAAGTTTTTGAATGTCCACTTCGTAAGCGCGAAGAGCATCATCCAGCACCGAAATCTCAGCGCGCAATTGCTCGCCCATTCCGCTTGCCTTCTTCTTTTCAACCAGCGCCGCACGCGCCAGATCTTCGCGATCTTTCGAAAGCGCCAGCTGCGCTTTTTCTGCCCAGTCCGCCTCAAGCCGGTCGAGCTTTACAACGTGGCGATGCATTTCTTTTTGATCAGCGATAGTGCGTGCCGCGCTCGCGCGAACTTCAACCAGCGTTTCCTCCATTTCGAGGATGATCATGCGGATCATCTTTGAAGGATCATCGGCATTGTCGAGCAGGTCGTTGAAGTTGGCAGCGATGATGTCACGCGTGCGGCTAAAAATGCCCATGAAGGGTGCTCCTGACATAAATTCGTTTATCTTGGCGTTGACCTTATCTGGATCAGTCCAATCGGCTGGCGTCAAGGCCTGGCTGGTCGCCTGTTGAGTTGGGATCGGACTGGTCCGCAAAGCTTCAATCTCTGCATCGAGGCGCGAAAGCACACTCTTAGAGGGGTGGGCCGGAGTGCTGCTCGCCTTGGCTGAACGCTCCGGGGAAAGCGCGTCAGCTGTTGGGGTTGTCGCAGCGGGAGCAGCACGCTCCGGCCCGAGGGGAAGATCGTTAGGCTTGGTCAAGGCCGGTCTCAGGCAAGCTCAACCAGGAAGGTATTGCCGCCTTGTGGTTGGGCAATATTGGCATCCTGAGTTGCCAAAGTGACTTGGCTGGAAAGCGCGATCATCGCAGTCATTGCAGCGATGCTGGCGAGAGAGGCTTGGCCTAGTTTGGTGCCGAAGAAAGTGCGGTTGTACATGATGGGCCTTTCGAGAATTCGTCAGTTGCAAGTTGTTGTATCCAGTTTTGCAACCGGCGTGCCAAACTCGAAAAACCGCAGAATTCCGCCATTTCCGCGTTACCCACAAATGAGTCCAATGGTTTCTATTGCCAAACATTGGGAAATTTCACTATAGGTTGGGTGTAGCCGCGATATAGGAGGGAAGGCTGGAGCGCGAAAACCAATTTATCGGCCAATCCGGCGCCTTTCTGGATGCGGTCGAACGGGCATCCAGAGCCGCCCCGATGAGTCGTCCCGTCCTCATCATCGGTGAGCGTGGGACCGGCAAGGAACTGATCGCCGAGCGTCTTCACCGCCTATCCAGCCGCTGGGGAGAGCCGCTTGTCACAATGAACTGCGCCGCTCTGCCCGAAACCCTGATCGAGGCCGAATTGTTCGGTCACGAGGCGGGCGCGTTCACGGGTGCTACCAAAGCGCGCGCAGGTAGGTTTGAAGAAGCCGACAAGGGCACGTTATTCCTCGACGAATTGGGCACGCTGTCGATGGGCGCGCAAGAACGGCTGCTGAGAGCCGTCGAATATGGCGAAGTAACGCGCATTGGTTCCTCCCGCCCGGTTCGTGTGGATGTGCGGATTGTGGCCGCGACAAATGATGACCTGCCTGCATTAGCCAAAAGCGGTGAGTTTCGCGCTGACCTGCTCGACCGGCTGAGTTTCGAAGTTATCACTCTGCCGCCCTTGCGAGTGCGCGAAGGCGATGTTGGTGTGTTGGCTGAATATTTCGCGCGGCGCATGGCAGCGGAGCTGGAATGGCATGCTTGGCCCGGCTTTGCAGATCATGTGATGGGCCAGCTCGACAAATATGGCTGGCCGGGCAATGTCCGCGAATTGCGCAATGTGGTCGAGCGTGCGGTCTATCGCTGGGATGATCCCGAGGCACCGATTGCTCATGTGCAGTTTGACCCCTTTGACAGCCCCTGGAAACCAGCTGCGCCCTCGCACAGGCGGTCCGAAACAGGTGCGCCTGCGGCCTCTTCGTCAGCAGGTCATGCGCCAGCGGGCGGGGTTCAGCCCAATGCCGTTGTGCCACCTGGCGTTGATTTTGAAGCGGTCGATGATCTGCGATCTGCTGTGGATGCGCATGAACGCGCTATCGTCGAACACGCTTTGGGCAAACATCGCTGGAACCAGCGCCAGACCGCCAAAGCGCTCGGCCTGAGCTACGATCAACTGCGCCACGCGATCAAAAAACACGGCCTGATGGAAGAAGCGGAGTGACCGTTTCGCAGCACCTGCAACTTTAGCTTAAGACACTGATGCTAATAGCAATCTCGTACCCTTAGGCCGGGATGTCCACGAAATGTCGAACAACAGTCAGTCCATTTTTGCTAGCCCTCTCAAACTGATATTCGGTTTGTTTATCTGGGGTATGATTGCTTTGATGGGGCTTTTCTTCTTTGGGACGAGCTACCTCTCATACCAGATCGATCATGAGCGCAATTCTTCGCACCAGACCGCCCAGAGCGAGAAAGAAGAATTGAGCGAGGCGGAAAAGTCGCGGCTCCGGCAAAACAGCTCTTCGCGCGCCACGCGAGACAAATGGAGCGACAATGGCGGTGTAAGCAATGGCTGGGGAGATTAGCGCCCCTTGGTGCAGCCTCACCGAACTCAACCGATTGTTTACTGACAGTCGTTAAATAGCGCATCATGACTAGGCGTGGATACAGACAGAGCAAGACTTCGCCCTTTGGGCAGGCTTGGGAAGGCATCAACCGGGGGCTCGACCTTGCGGATTCCGTTTGGCTTGTGATTGCGATTGGCGGTCTGCTTTCCGCAGGGCTTATCACCACTGTCACATATTGGCTGGCACCCAGCGAACCCGTGACCGCATCGGCACGCAAATTGGCGGATACATCAGGCTCACCTGAAGCTGATGAGGCCGCGCACGCGGTAGAAATGGCCGATGATGGTTGGGGCAATCCTGAAGATGACAGCCGGGGCTGGGGTCAGCGCTAAAGGCGTGTTGGCGAGCAATAGGAGGGCAGCATGAGGGCAGTTCAAGATATTTTCGGCGCGATGGCCAATCTGTTGCGCTTCGGCGCGCTTATGTGGTTTGGGCTCGTCATACTCTTGGGGTTCGGAGCGAGCGCGTTGACCTATTCAATGCACCTCAGCGCCAATTCACCCAAAGCGGCAGAAGCCCGTGCGCAAGCGGCAGAACGCCGTGCTGATGCTGAGCAACGCAAGATCGACCTCGAAAGCGAGCGCAATTTGCGAAAAGATGGGTGGGGCAATTCTGCCCCCGTGGCTGAAAAGACCGACGCTGATCGCCGCCGCGATGAAGCATTGGACGACCTAAGAGCCACGCAGGCTCGCCGCAATTCTGGCTGGGGATCATAGGCTCAACGCTCTGTTTACACCTTGCTGGTAAACACCTGTAACTTCGCCGATTTTGACCGGTGCAGTTACAAAGGGACGCACGACGTGGAAATTGTCAAAACACTGCTGATGGGTTGCGGCGCTCTGGTGCTGCTAACGATGGTTGGATGCGTGGGCCTTGTTAGCGTGGGCAGCTATGCGGTCGATCAGGCGATGGACGAAGAATTTCAACGTATCGAGGCGTCCAATAATGGTCGTTCATCTCGCCCAGCCAGCGCGGATTATGGTGAGGATCCTTTCTCTGACTACCAGTCCGAAGATGACAATTCCGGCTGGAGTGACGATGCGCAGTAAGCTGGAAGCGCTCCCTCAAGCTTCCAAAGACGAACTGCAGACCAATCGCCGCACGGCCCCAAGAATGGCTTTGAGCCTGCCGGGGAAGTTGATCGCCGTTCACGCCAATCACACTTGCATTGTAACCAGCCTTTCACGCACCGGCGTGCTGATAGCGATCGAAGATCCGCTTAATGTGGGTGGGCAAGGCTATCTGCGCTGCGGTCCAATCGATCACTTCGTGACTGTCGCGAGGAAGGAAAACGGGCTGAATGCAGTTGAGTTTGATATCCCCGTCAGCGATGCATTCGTCTTTGGCATCCGGCGTTATCAAGAACAATTTGCCGATCGCGAATTGGAAGACATGGCCATGACGGCGCGCGACTGGGCTTTGGGGCAGGAAGACAAGGCCTGGTAATTGCCACTTTGCCTAAGGGATAAGCCTGAGGCACCTCCTGATTTTTCATTGGTCATATCTGCGTAGTCCCATTGCATTATGCACCGGGCCTTTGCGCTATCAAAAGACGGAAACTTTGACGATGAAGCGCTGCCAATGGGGCGGCGGGCAGCCCCGCGTCTACGGCTGTCTTTGCCAGCGCGCATCGTCACAATCAGCGAAACGCGGCGCTGCATCCTGATCGACCTGTCACGGACCGGTGCGCAAGTTGGCTTGGAGGAACCGTTGCGCGAAGGAGCAGACATTTTCCTCCAGATCGCCAGTCTTGATCAATTCGGCACTGTGATACGCAGGGCGCGAGGTTTGAGAGGCGGCCTAAATGGGATCAAGTTTGAGGAGCCGCTCAGCGATGAAGAAGTGATCGCGATGCGCCACTATGCTGAGAGCTTTCAGAACGAGACCAACCGTGCGTTACGACGCGAAGTCCAAGCATGGGTTACGGGTTTGGACTAACGCCCCTTTTGAAGGCTTGCCAAACCGCGTCGGCCCGCCTATCTGCTCACTCATCCCGACATCGTCGAAACTTTGAAGGGGCTGGCGCCAACCGGGGCCGGCACCGATCGGCTTTGTCATATATGCCTGTTACGAAGGATATCCGTGAGCGATATTGCGCGCCTTACTAAGCTTGTAGAACCCGAAGCAAAGGCTTTGGGTTTTGAACTGGTGCGCGTTGCCATGATGCCTTCTGAGGCGGGCGATGGCGGAGATGCTTTGCAGATCATGGCCGAAGACCCTGCCACGGGCCAGCTGGTGATCGAACAATGCGCTGAGCTATCACGCCGTGTTTCTGCCGCGATGGACGCACGTGAAGAGGCAGGGGAAGTGTTGATTGAGGGCGCATATCATCTTGAAGTGTCCTCTCCCGGCATTGACCGTCCATTGACCCGTGAAAAAGACTTCACAAACTGGGCAGGGCACGAGGCGCGGATCGTGCTGCGCAAGAGCTATGCCGAAGAGGCAGGGGTCAAGCGCACATATAAGGGCGAGCTTTCCGGCATCAGCGATGGTATGGTGCAGATTGAGGACGCCAAGACGGGCGCAGCCAGTCTGCCCCGTAATGAAATTCATAGCGCAAAGCTCGTCCTGACAGACGCGTTGATCGCTGCGACACAGCCGCTCGATACAAGCGGCGCTGAAGATATTGTTGAAGACACTAACGAAGAGAAGGCAGACGACTGATGGCCAGTGCCATTTCCGCCAACAAGGCTGAATTGCTCGCAATCGCAAACGCCGTTGCGTCCGAAAAGATGATCGACAAGAGCATCGTGATCGAAGCGATGGAAGAAGCGATCCAGAAATCGGCTCGTAACCGCTATGGCGCGGAAAACGACATCCGCGCAAAGCTCGATCCGCAAACGGGCGACTTGACGCTTTGGCGCGTTGTTGAGGTGGTTGAAGAGGTCGAAGACTACTTCAAGCAGGTCGATCTGAAGCAAGCTCAGAAGCTGCAAGATGGCGCTGCACTGGGTGACTTTATCGTCGACCCTCTGCCTCCGGTTGATCTGGGCCGCATTGATGCGCAATCTGCCAAGCAGGTGATCTTCCAAAAGGTCCGCGATGCTGAGCGTGAGCGTCAGTTCGAAGAGTTCAAGGATCGCGCAGGCGAAGTCATCACCGGTGTGATCAAGTCGGTCGAATTCGGCCATGTGATTGTAAACCTTGGCCGCGCCGAAGGCGTGATCCGCCGCGACCAGCAAATCCCTCGCGAAGCTGCCCGTGTGGGTGAGCGTGTTCGTGCTCTCATCACTAAGGTCGAGCGCAACAATCGCGGTCCGCAAATCTTCCTTTCACGCGCCGCGCCTGATTTTATGCGCAAGCTGTTTGCGCAGGAGGTGCCAGAGATTTACGACGGTATTATCGAGATCAAAGCCGCCGCCCGTGATCCGGGCAGCCGGGCCAAAATTGGCGTGATCAGCCACGATAGCTCAATCGATCCGGTCGGTGCCTGTGTGGGTATGAAAGGTAGCCGCGTTCAGGCTGTCGTTCAGGAGCTTCAGGGCGAGAAGATCGACATCATTCCGTGGTCAGAAGACACGGCGACCTTCATCGTGAACGCATTGCAGCCTGCAACGGTTGCCCGCGTTGTTCTCGACGAAGAAGATGGCCGCATCGAAGTGGTTGTGCCTGACGATCAGCTCAGCCTTGCGATTGGTCGCCGTGGTCAAAACGTGCGTCTCGCAAGCCAGCTGACGGCTAACCAGATCGACATCATGACCGAAGAAGAGGCATCAGAGAAGCGCTCGAAAGAATTCGCTGAGCGCTCTAAGATGTTCGAAGAAGAGCTGGACGTCGACGAAACGCTGTCTCAGCTGCTCGTTGCCGAAGGCTTCGCAGAGCTTGAAGAAGTCGCATACGTCGAACTCGAAGAGCTTGCTGCGATCGAAGGCTTTGACGAAGAGCTGGGCCAAGAGCTGCAAAGCCGTGCTTTGGAAGCGATTGAGCGCGCCGAAGAAGGGCACCGCACCGCTCGCCGCGAACTGGGCGTTGAGGATGACCTGGCCACTATGCCGCATCTCACCGAGGCTATGCTGGTGGTTCTTGGTAAGGCCGGCATCAAGACGCTCGACGATCTGGCTGACCTCGCCACTGACGAACTGATCGCGAAGAAGCGTGAAGCACCGCGTCGCCGCAACAACACTGATGGTCCGCCACAGCGTCGTCCGCAGCGCGAGCAGGACAAAGGCGGTGTGCTTGGCGAATACGGTTTGACCGAAGAGCAGGGCAACGAGATCATTATGGCTGCTCGCGCGCACTGGTTTGAAGACGAGGAGCCCGCTGCGGCGGCTCCTGCTGAGCCAGAACCCGAGGAGGCCGCTGATGCGGACTCCACCCAATGAGCGCGTAAGTTCCGCCATCGCTGAGACGCCAGCTCCCGAGAATGCCGACAAGGCTTCCGGGAGTGAGCGGTCCTGCTCTGTTCGAAAGTGTGTGCTTTCGGGTGAGAGTTTCCCGCGCGAAGAGCTAATTCGGCTTGCCATTTCGCCAGACGGCGAGGTGCTGCCCGATCCTGCAGGCAAAGCTCCCGGGCGCGGCGCATGGATTGCGCCTGATCGGCCTGCGCTTGAAACTGCCATGGCAGATGGCCATTTCAAACGGGCATTGATGCGCGCGTTTAAGGGCGGACCAAAAGACGCAAAGCTTTCCTACTCGGACGATTTGCCTCAACAGGTTGAAACCGCTTTGACCCGGCACACGCTGGATCGCTTGGGATTGGAAATGCGCGGCGGCAATATTGTGCTCGGCTCTTCGCGGATCGAAGAGCAGGCGCGCACAGGCCGAATTGAAATGCTGTTACACGCGAGTGATGCGAGCGAAGACGGGCGCAAAAAGCTCGATCAGGCATGGCGTGTGGGGCTGGATGAAGAAGGTTCGGGTAAGCGCGGATGTGTCTTGCCACTGGACCGCGATGCTCTGTCTGTGGCATTGGGCCGCGAAAATGTCGTCCATTTGGGCGTTTCAGGCCAAACCGGCAGGCGCAAAGGGGCATCAACTGCGTCGGCATCGGGCCGGGTAGGGCAGGCGATTACACGCTTGTCACGTTTCATGGGGAGCGATCCTCCCTAACATGCGGCCCTAACATACGAATTTACGCATGCGTGCGGGGCAATTCTGCACGGCGCGATACAAGATTATTTGAAGGACATACGAGCTAGATGAGCGACGAAGAGAAAAAACCGGCACGTAAACCGCTGAGCCTCAAAGGCGCGCAGCCTGGCGAGGTGAAGCAAACCTTTAGCCATGGCCGCACCAATAAGGTTGCGGTTGAAGTGAAGCGGCGCCGTAAACTCGTAAAACCGGGTGAGGCACCGCCTCCACCACCACCTGCGCCGGAACCAGCGCCTGCGCCTGCTCCGGCAGCAAAAGCGCCTGCGCCCAAGAAACCTGCACCCAAGGCCGCCGATGCGGAAACCCCGCAGGAACGCGTTGCTCGTATGCAGCGTGAGGCTGAGGAAGAGCGTCTGAAGCTCGCCGAAGAAGCGCGTAAGCGCGACGATCAAAAGGCGAAGAAGAACGCTGAGGACGAGAAAAAGCGCGCTGAGGAAAACCGCAAGGCTGAAGAAGAAGCCGAAAAGCGCGCCGCAGAAGAAGCCAAGGCCGCAGAAGCTGCTGCTAACGCTGAACCTGAAGCCGAACCAGCGGCAGATGCTCCCGCTGAAAAAGGCACACCTGCGCCCGCGGCTCGCAAATTCACACCGATTGCTCGGCCTGAGCCCAAGCGTCCAGAAAAGAAGAAGAAAGAAGACAAGCGCGCGGCCAAGGACACTGGCAGCGGCGGCAAGGACAAACGCCGCTCTGGTAAGCTGACCGTTACCAAAGCGCTTAACGAGGATGAAGGCCGCCGGGCTCGCAGCCTCGCCGCGCTTAAACGTGCGCGTGAGAAAGAGCGCCGTCTGCAAGGCGGTGGCAGCAATCAGCCGCGTGAAAAGCAAGTGCGCGACGTTGTCGTCCCTGAAGCCATTACGGTTGGCGAGCTAGCCAAACGTATGGGTGAAAAGGGCGCTGACCTCGTCAAAGAATTGTTCAATCTCGATATGATGGTCACAGTCAACCAGACCATAGATCAGGACACAGCAGAGCTGCTGGTCGAGCAATTTGGCCACAATATCGAGAAGGTCTCAGAGGCTGATATCGACATTGTTGCTGAAGAGGATGTCGATCCAGAAGAAACCCTGAAAGAACGCCCACCGGTCGTCACGATCATGGGCCATGTCGATCATGGTAAGACCTCGCTGCTCGATGCTCTGCGCGGTGCCAATGTGACCAAGGGTGAGGCCGGCGGCATCACTCAACATATCGGCAGCTATCAGATCACGACCAAGAGCAAGCAGAAGATCACCTTCCTCGATACGCCGGGCCACGCAGCATTTTCCGAAATGCGTCAGCGCGGTGCTAATGTGACCGATATTGTGGTGCTGGTTGTGGCAGCTGATGACGGCATCATGCCGCAGACGATTGAAGCCATCAATCACACCAAGGCCGCAGGTGTCCCGATGATCGTTGCGATCAACAAGATGGATAAACCTGAAGCCGATCCAAATAATATCCGCAGCCGCTTGCTCGAACACGAAGTGATCGTAGAGGCGATGTCGGGTGACGTTCAGGACGTGGAAGTGTCGGCGACCAAGAAAACAGGTCTCGATGATCTGCTTGAGAAAATCGCCCTTCAGGCTGAATTGCTGGAATTGAAAGCGCGTCCGGATCGCGATGCGGATGCAACCGTGATCGAAGCGCAGCTCGATAAGGGCCGTGGTCCTGTTGCAACTGTTCTGGTCACGCGCGGCACATTGAAGCGTGGTGATACCTTTGTGGTCGGCACTGAAAGCGGCCGTGTGCGCGCTATCGTCAATGATCAGGGCAAGCAGATCAAAGAAGCTGGTCCATCCATGCCGGTTGAGGTTTTGGGCCTTGGCGGTGTGCCGTCAGCTGGCGATCAGCTCACCGTGGTTGAAAATGAACAGCGCGCCCGCGAAGTGGCTGCCTATCGTCAGGAAAAGGCGACAGAAAAGCGCACTGCGCTTGCACCAACCAGCTTCGATACGATGTTCAACAATCTGGCGAGCAACGTCATCGAATGGCCGGTTCTGGTCAAAGCGGACGTGCAAGGCAGCGTCGAAGCCATCGTCAACGCGCTCCACAATATCTCTACCGACGATATCAAAGCGCGCGTCCTGCATGCAGGCGTTGGCGCGATCACGGAAAGCGATGTGACGCTGGCAGCAGCCTCCAACGCGCCGATCATCGGCTTTGGCGTGCGTCCGAATGCGAAAGCGCGCGAGCTAGTGAAACGCGATGGCGTTCGCATGATGTATTACGATGTGATCTATCACCTGACCGAAGACGTCGCCAAGGAAATGGCCGGCGAACTCGGCCCAGAGCGGATCGAAACCGTCGTTGGCCGGGCGCAAGTCAAAGAGGTCTTCAAATCGGGCAAGAAGGATAAGGCCGCTGGTCTCCTCGTCGAAGAGGGTGTTATCCGCAAAGGCCTGTTCGCACGTCTCACCCGCGAAGATGTCATTGTCTCTGCCACGACCATCGCATCGCTGCGGCGCTTTAAGGATGACGTGGATGAAGTCCGCTCAGGCCTCGAATGCGGCGTGGTTCTCGAAGACACGAACGACATCCAACCGGGCGATCAGCTCGAAGTCTTCGAAGTCGAAGAGCGCGAGCGTAAGCTGGAGGTAGGCTAAGGCCTGACATCACGCATGAGCTGGGAAAGCCAAATTCAAGCAGGGGCTGAAGGCTCTCCGCATTCGAACCTGCTTGGTTCTGAATTCGTTTCCTTTGATGAGGAGACGGCCACTGCGACCATGCGCTTTACCGTGAAGCGTGAAATGTGCACGTGGCGCGGCGGTGTGCAGGGCGGATTGGTTGCGGGCTATCTCGATGATGTGATGGGCTATGCCTATGTCGCGGCCACGGGCGGCGAGATGGCACCGCTCAATCTTGAGATTTCGATGAGCCTTATCCGGCTAATCCCTGAAGGCACTGTCATTATTGGCAAGGGCCGGGTGGTGAAGGGCGGCAATCGCATTGTTTTTCTCGAAGGGGAATTGCTGGGCGAGGACGGCACACTGTTTGCCCGTTCGACATCCACGGCGCTGCCGACCCCGCGACCATCGCCCACCGAAACGGGTATGAGCCGCTCATGACGCGCTATCTTGCGCTTTTGGGCAGCATCAATATTGGTGGGAACCGGGTAAAGATGGTCGATCTAAAGGCTGCTTTTGAGAAGGCGGGTTTCAAGGATCTGGTGACCGTTGCAGCGAGTGGAAATCTCATCCTCACAGATGACCGCGATCCGGCCACGCTCGAAATCCAGCTTGAAAGCGTGATTGATCGCGAGTTTGGCTTCAAAAGCTGCGCCATGGTCCGCACACGCGATGAAGTGCAGGCTGCGGTTGACGAAAACCCGTTTCACGGCACAGGCCCTAGCCACGGCTCTGACAAGATGGTGCATTCGATCTTTCTCAGCCAACAGCCTGATAAGACCGCAGTTGATGCGCTGATCGAAGAACATGCGAGCAAGGGTAGCGAACGCCTTGCGCTGGGTGACCGAGTTCTGTTTCTTGACTATGTCCACGGCGTTGGTGTGTCGGACCTTTCGAACAAGGTGCTAGAGCGGCGCCTCAAGGTCAAAGGGACCGCGCGCAATATGAACTCGCTCAAGAACATCGTGTCCAAGATGGATATGTGAGATGGCAAAACGCGACGACTTCACCGCAGAACAGGCCAGCGTCCGCGTGCTCAAGGTGAGCGAGCGGGTACGCCATATCCTTTCCGAACTGCTCGCGCGCCAAGAGGTGCATGACGATGTCGTGAGCGCATCAAACATCGCCGTCACCGAAGTGCGCATGACGCCGGACCTGCGCAACGCGACCGCTTATGTAAAGCCTTTGCTCGGTGAAGTGAGCGAGGACGAGGTGGTCAAAGCGCTGCGGCAAAACACAGCCTTTCTCCAGCGCGAGGTCGCCAAACGGCTAGGCCTGAAATTCGCGCCCAAGCTGAAATTTCGCAAGGATGAAAGCTTTGCCGAAGCAGATCGTATTGAGGCGCTGCTGCGCGATCCTAAGGTTGCACGAGACTTGGCCGAGGACGAAGAATAAGGCCGACTTTACGCCGCATCCTTTGCCAGCCATTGTTTCATCATGGCCGGGGGAGGAGAGGGGTTCATTTTTGTCTCTTTGAGCGCCGAAATGGCGCGCTCGCGGTCGCCTTTCGTAAAGCTCCCCGTGGTCAGACAGAACTCCACCATATTGCCATTGGGGTCACGAGTGTAGACCGAGTGGCACCAATTGTGATCCAGCTCGAGCACATCCAGACCAGCGGCATTCCATCGCTTGCGCCATTGCTCGAGCTCTTCTTTGGAGGAGACATCGAAGCTGAAATGATTGGTGCCCCGCGGCATGCCTGCAGCTTTGTTGAGGTCAAATTCGTGATCCTCTTGCCCGGTGACATCATGCAATTCCCAGAACGCGATGAATGTGGTGTCGTCTTTGTCCATTCGGTAGAAAAAGTGCTTACCCCATCCGCCTTCCATGATTGGGGCGATTTCGACTTTGACGAGTTCAAAACCCATTACGCCTTCGTAAAAAGCATGGATTTCGGCCATGTTCTTCGCTGCCAATGCCAGATGATGATAGCCCATTGTCCTAGCCCTTTCGACCTTTGCGTTTATCGACCATGCCCATCACGTCCGCGCTCGTGCCTTCCGGAGCGGGCACTTCGACGACGCGGTCATCCACATCATCATATTCAAGGCGAAGCGCGCGGCTCATAACGCCATGCATCATATAGGTGCAGGTGATGTAGGTGAGTTCGATGATCTCAGTTTCGCTGAGCTGCTCCTTTAGCTCATCAAACAACGCGTCGGGCACCCGGCCAAATTGCAGCACCAATGCGTCAGTATAGGCCAGAACGGCGCGCTGTTTTGCGTCGAAACAGGTGGCGACGGACCAATGGGTTATGGATTGCACCTGCTTTTCGGAAAGGCCCGAAAATCGCGCGGCTTTCATATGCTGGGAATAGACAAATTTCGAACCAACCAAGTATCCCGCGCGCGTCTGGCCAAGCTCTCTCAATTGGTCATCAAGCATGCGTTTGGGTGAGCGGTAAAAACCAAACCCTTCGGTCGTATGCCGAAACGCGTCCGGCACCTGCGCAAACACGGTCCACCAATTGCCGGGTGTACCGGTAGCAGTGCCCGGTTCGGCCACCGGATCTCGATCCCCAAATAGAGTTGCGTAGAGGTGCTTTAGGTAGTCATCGGTTAGCTCGTGACTTGGAACTTCACGCAATCTGGGCATTCGCGGTCTCCGCTTTTCTAGCTAGCAAAAGCTACCCAAGGATCGCGGCACTGGCAATCAGCGCAGCAACTGAGCGAACGTTTAGCGCGGCACCAGCCGGGCACGCAGGCGAATATCGACTTTGTTGCCGACGATTAGTTGAAAGCTCCTCATTCCGTAATTTCTGCGGTCAATTCGAGCAGTCGCGGTGAAGCTGATCGGGTTTCCTGCACCGGAGGTGAGCGGATTGCGGTCAAATGTGACATTGAGTGTTTGATCTCGCGTCACACCGCGCGCAGTCAGCCGCCCCGTCATTGAGCCTTCGGTGGCGCTTGTCATATTGAGCGAACGGCCTGTGAAACGGATACTAGGGTGCTGTTCGACCCAGAAGAATTTCTCCCCTCTCAACCGGTTTAACGTAACCGTGTCGGGCGCCGTAATTGCAGTCGCATCGAAGGTCACATCAATCTCAGCGCGAGAGGGATCGTTGCCCACGATCGTCGCTGTGCCGCGCATCTTGGGAAATGTCGCGGTTTTGCTGGAGAGGCCAAAGAATGGCACTTTTGCCGTGAGCAGCGAATTGCCCTCATCCAGGCGATAACTCACCGGCGCATCGCTGTTGGCGGCCAGCAAGGCTGCAAAAAGGGGAAGCCATAAGGCGCGTTTAAGCAAGGTCATCATTTCATTCTCTCCTGATCCCCTATTCGCCATTATGGCTCGATTGGTTTCACCCTGCGCCGGATGGCAACGTGTAGACGACCGGCGCATCAGGCCCCAGCGGAATACCGAGATAGAACCACAGCACTATCAGCGCCGTGCCCGAAATCAGCAGCCAGACCGAATAAGGCAGCATCATCGCGGTGAGCGAACCAAGCCCAAAGCTGGGCTGCCAACGCTGCGCAAATACCAGGATCAGCGGGAAGTACACCATCAGCGGCGTGATGATATTGGTTGCGCTGTCACCCACACGGTACGCTGCGGTTGCGCCCTCTGGGCTGATCCCAAGCAGCATCAGCATCGGCACAAGGATTGGGGCGAGCAATGCCCATTTGGCCGAGGCAGAGCCCACGAAGAGGTTAAGCAGCGCCGCGAACAGCACCATCAGACCAATGACCAATGGCAAAGGCAACCCGGTTGATTGTATCGCCGCCGCTCCGTGGACTGCTGAAATCAGGCCAAGGTTTGACCAGCTGAACATCGCCACGAAATGCGCCGCAGCAAAGGCGAGGACGAGGTAATAGCCCATGTCCTTCATGCTCTCGCCCATCATATTGACGAGGTCTTTGTGGTTCTTGATCGATCCAGACGCGCGGCCATAGGCCCAGCCGGTCAGCAGGAAGAGCAGGAAGAACGCGCCAACGAGTGACTGGTAGAAGGGCCGCAACTGGCTGTGGATTGAGCAGTCAGCGGCAGGAATGCCATCACACGCCGCCTCATTCACAAGCGGCGTACCGGGGCCGAACACCATCAGAGCCCACAGGCCGACTACGAACAATGCGGCAAGACCCGCAGCGCGCAGACCTTTGCTTGCCAGCCCGCCATCGTCGGCGGTGGGATCGGGACTGTCGCCATCTGCTCCGGCAGACGCACCGCCGGTCCACGGGCCGAGGCGCGGTTCAATAATCTTGTCCGTCACATACCAAATGATCGGCAGGAAGATGACAGTCATCGCGCTGATAAAGTACCAATTGCCCGCAAGGTTCGCGGTCCATGTCGGGTCAAGCGCGGAGGCTCCCACCGCTTCTTCGGTGATGCCAAACAGCAGCGCATCGAGTTGACCCGGAGAAATGTTGGCAGAGAAACCGCCAGACACGCCCGCAAATGCGGCTGCGATACCCGCCATTGGATGACGGCCAGCAGCGGCAAACAGGATACCTGCAAGCGGAATAAGCACTACATAGCCCGCATCTGCGGCGTGGTTGCCCAGCATGGCGACCAAGGCCACCACAGGAGTAAGGAGTGCCTTTGGCGCAGATTTTACCGCCTTTGCCATGCCCGCTGCAAAAAAGCCCGAACGCTCCGCCACGCCTGCACCCAGCATTACGACGAGCACATAGCCAAGCGGGTGGAAGTGGGTGAAGGTCTTGGGCATTTCGACCCAGAGTTTCTGAATATTCTCAGGCGCAAGCAAGCTCATCGCCGCAATTCGCTCAGGAGAGCCAGCTTCGTCTACGCTGGTGGGGTGCAGGGCAGAAACGCCGAGCAGTTCACTAATCACGGAAATCGCAACGAGTGCGAGGATCAGATAGAAGAATAGGAAGACAGGGTCGGGCAGGCGGTTGCCGCTGCGTTCAACCCATCCCAAAAATCCCGTCATTCCTTGCGTCGTGGTCGCGTCGGCGGCCGATGCCATAATCTTCAATCCCCGTTATCAAATCCCTCAAGGGCGAAGGGCTAGCATTGCCGATTGCGCCTGTCATGGGGATTAATGAACCGAGTCATCAACAGGCGCGCTGGAAAGGAAAAGGCCTGCGCGTTAGGCATGCGCCATGGCCAAGCTCTATTTCTATTATGCCAGCATGAATGCGGGGAAATCGTCCTCGATGTTGCAAGCGGACTTCAATTATCGCGAGCGCGGAATGCGCACGATGCTTTGGACAGCTGAGCTTGATACGCGGTCAGAGGGGCAAGTGCGCAGCCGGATTGGCTTGGAGGCGGGCGCGCATCTTTTTACGCCTGATACCGACTTGCGCGCCGAAGTGGAGGATGCGCACAGGGTCGAACCGCTCGATTGCGTGCTTTTGGACGAGGCGCAGTTCCTGTCAGAAGCTCAAGTCTGGCAGCTTGCAGGGCTTGCCGATGAGCTTGGCATTCCGGTGCTTTGTTACGGCCTTCGCACCGATTTTCAGGGCAAATTGTTTCCCGGATCTTCGGTCTTGCTCGGAATTTCTGATGCCTTGGTGGAGATGAAGGCGGTTTGCCATTGCGGGCGAAAGGCGACCATGAATTTGCGGGTCAGCGAAGATGGCAGCGCGGTCAGCGAAGGCGCGCAAACCGAAGTGGGCGGCAATGATCGCTATGTGGCATTATGCCGCAAACACTTCAGCGAGGCGCTCGGTGGCTGAGGCTACCCCCGATCTTAGGCCCGGCGACTTGTTGCAGGTGCTTGAAGAGAGGCCCGTTCGGCTCGAACCGTTTGAAGATCATCATGTCGAAGGATTGCGCATTGCCTGCGCTGCCGACCCGCAAGTGTGGGACATTTACCCGATGAATTTCGCAGGCGAGGGCTTCCAGACATCTTTGGCGATGATGCGGGCGACAACTGACTTTTTGATGTTCGCCGTGACTGATGCAACTGATGATCAAGTGGTCGGCATGACCAGCTATATCCGTCCCAATATGTTCGGCGTGGTTGAGATTGGCGGCACCTATATTCATCCAGACAAACGCGGCGGGCCATTCAATCGCGCGATGAAAAAGGTGATGATCGAACACGCCTTTGCCTGCGGGTTTTCAAAGATCGAATTTCGCGTCGACACCCGCAATGCGCGCTCTATGGCGGCGGTGCTGAAGCTGGGTGCTCGTCAGGAGGGGACCCTGCGACAGAACATGGTCACCTGGACTGGATATCGCCGCGATACAGCTGTCTTTGGGCTGCTGCGCGATGAGTGGACTGGTTGAGCCGCATTCGGCTTCCTACTTATAGGCTATGCTCGAAACCCTTATCGTCGCCGCTGTGCTTGTCCCTTGCCTGATTATGGCGATTGTTTTCCATGAAGTTGGCCATGGCTACGCCGCAAAGTCCTTGGGCGATACCACCGCAAGTGACCTTGGCCGCTTGACACTCAATCCGATCAAGCATGTTGACCCGATTGGGACTTTGCTGGTTCCCGGTGGTCTGGCGCTGATGGGTGGACCGCCGTTTGGCTGGGCAAAGCCAGTGCCGGTCAATCGGATGCGGCTTTCCAATCCGCGCTTTGGCATGATGGCAGTGGCTGCGGCAGGGCCGGCGGTGAACTTTGCGCTGGCAATCACAGGCACCCTACTGCTCGGCGCTTTCGGAGACGGGGTAGGAGTGGGCGCCATCGTCGGCATCCTGCCGCTTATCACCGATGCTGCCAGCAATGTGCAATGGGTGGAAAGCGGGCTGCTCTATTTCGTGCTGATCAACCTGTTTATCGGACTGTTTAACCTGCTTCCTATTCCGCCCTTCGATGGGTCACATATTGTTGGCGGGCTGCTGCCGGACAAGCTGCGTTACCACTGGTATCGCTTGCAACGCTGGGGAATGCTGCTGATCTTGGGCGTGATTGGATATAGCTGGATCTTTGGCACCGGCTGGCTGCAAGTGACCATTTGGCCGCTGGTCGAAGGGGCGATGACGGGGCTGTTTGGCCTAGTCGATTACAATCCGGGTATCTTTTAGACCGTAGCTGGAACTTGCTCGAACCACTGCTCAACCCGAGCCTGCTCTTCGTGCGTGAGGTGAAGATAGAGCTTTGAGCGTCGTCGCAGGACGTCCTCGGCAGTGGTAGCAAACTCCGCGCGCACCAAATATTCGAGTTCACGCGCATAGACATCGCCGCCCAAATGCGCGCCCATATCATTGGTGCCTTGCGCATCCCCGATCACTTGGTCCATTCGCGTGCCGTATGCGCGGGCAAGGCGCAGCACGGTTTCGGGGGCTAGCCACGGATAGACTGCGCTTTGCTGCTCAACAAAGGCGTCAAATTTGGTTGGGTCGATATCGCCACCGGGCAGGGGCTTGTCTGCCGTCCAAGACGTGCCGCCAACCTCAAGTTTTTCAAGCGCATGTTCGGCAAGCTTGCGATAGGTTGTCAGCTTTCCGCCAAAGATGGAGAGCAGGGCGGGGCCATCATCTTCCAACTCAAATTGATAATCGCGTGTGACGGTTGAATTGCTTGCCGCATTGTTTTCGTAAAGCGGGCGAACACCGGCATAGCTTGCCACGGCACCCTCTGGCGTCAGCGAGGTCTTGAAATATTCATTGGCCGCGTCGCAAATATAGCTCGCCTCTTCAGGGCTGATATCGATGCCTGACGGGTCGCCTTTGAACGCCTGATCGGTGGTGCCCACTAGCGTGAAGTCACGCTCATAGGGGATCGCAAAGATGATCCGGTCATCCTTGTTCTGGAAGATGTAGCAATGATCGCCCTCGAACAGTTTGGGGAAGATCAGGTGGCTGCCTTTAACCAGGCGCAGATTTGCATGCGCTTCATCCGGGAGGGCGCGGCCCAGCACTTTGTCGACCCAGGGGCCAGCCGCATTGACGACCGCTTTGGCAGTGATCGTTTCCTCGCCAACGCTGGTGCGTAGAGTTGCGCTCCAAGTATCGCCTGCGCGCTCTAGCCCAATACATTCTGTGCGCGTTCGGATGCTTGCGCCGTTTTCAGCGGCATCCATGCAATTGAGCACGACGAGACGCGAATCCTCGACCCAGCAATCGGAATATTCAAATCCGTGCGTCAGTCGATCTTTCAGCACGCTGCTATGCGGAGCATCGCGCAGGTTCACATCGCGCGTCGGTGGTAGGATTTTGCGACCGCCCAAATGGTCATACATGAACAGTCCAAGCCGCAGCATCCATTTGGGCCGCAGCCCCTTGTCGTGCGGCAACACGAAACGCAGCGGCCAGATAATGTGCGGCGCAATCGCCAGCAAACGCTCGCGCTCAATCAGACTCTCACGCACCAACCGGAACTCATAGTGTTCCAGATAGCGCAGGCCACCATGGACCAGCTTGGTAGAGGCAGACGATGTGTGGTTCGCAAGGTCGTCTTTCTCGACCAGACACACTCTCAGGCCCCGCCCAGCGGCATCGCGCGCAATCCCTGCGCCATTGATCCCGCCGCCAATTATCAGAAGGTCATATATGTCCTGCATCGCGCTCAACCTATTGGCGAAGTCGCATTGGTTTGGCCAGAGACAACCGATCGAATTGACCAAAAACTCCAGCTAATTGCCGTTTTAGTTTGAAAGTATTGAAGTTGCGCGCCCAAATTACACATGGCGTCCCAATTGAACGGAACTTTGTAGCGCTTCACGCACAAAGGCTTGAGGCCGATGCCTCGAGCATCTAGCGCACCAAACATGAGCGACCTTAAACCTCCACCCAATGGCTGGATCATTCTTGATAAGCCACGGGGCCTTGGCTCGACACAGGCTGTTGCAGCGGTGAAGCGTAATCTGCGCCAAGGGGGCTATGCCAAGACGAAGGTGGGGCATGGCGGGACGCTTGATCCGCTGGCTGAAGGAGTGCTGCCGATTGCCTTAGGTGAGGCGACCAAGTTGGCCGGGCGGATGCTTGATGCAAGTAAGACTTACGATTTCACGATCCGCTTTGGTGAGGAAACAGACACTCTCGATACTGAGGGCGAGGTGATCGAGCGCTCTGATTTCCGACCCACTCAAGCCGACATCGAAGCCGTCCTTTCTCAGTTCACCGGACCAATCGAACAGGTGCCGCCCGCGTATTCTGCGCTGAAAGTGGATGGTAAGCGTGCCTATGATCTGGCGCGCGCTGGGGAGGCTGTGGAGCTTAAAACGCGTGCAGTGACAATCCATGCGCTTGGCGTGACCGGCGCGAACGATAAAGAGAGTGAAATCACCCTCACCGCCCATGTTTCAAAAGGCACTTATATTCGCTCGCTTGCCCGCGATATTGCCCGCGCCCTTGGAACCTATGGCCATGTCACTTACCTTAGACGGACAAAAGCCGGGCCATTCCTCCAGACCCACGCGATTTCGCTGGACAAATTGAACGAAATCGCTAATGGCGCGCAATTATCTGACCTACTCCTGCCGTTGGAGGCAGGGCTGGACGACATCCCGGCCCTTTCACTCTCTCAGACAGACGCGCAGGCGGTCCGACAGGGCCGGGTCTTGTCTGAACTGCCCCAAAGCGATGGGCTCTATTGTGCGATGCTGGAAAATGTTCCGGTAGCGCTGATGGAACTCAAGGCTGGCACCGCGAAAGTGGTGAGGGGCTTTAACCTTTCCGATGTCGCTGAGTAAGAGAGAATATTATGTCGGTAACTGCCGAAGAAAAAGCCAAGATCATCAAGGACAACGCCCAAGGTAAGGGTGACACCGGAAGTCCTGAAGTACAGGTCGCGATCCTGACCCAGCGTATTCGCAACCTAACCGATCACTTTAAAGGCAACCATAAAGACAACCATTCGCGCCGCGGCCTTCTGATGATGGTCAATAAGCGCCGTAACCTGCTCGCCTATCTTAAGAAGAAAGACGTTGAGCGGTATAACGCCCTGATCCAGAAACTGGGTCTGCGTAAGTAAGAGTTTCGAGGGGCGGCTCCAAAGTGGGCCGCCTTTTCGTATATGGCGCGTAAGCTCAATGAACGGGCAGCGCCAAAAAAGTAGGGGCATGATCTGCAATTCGGCGGATCGGCCTTGGGGCTTTGAAAAGCACGCCCCACACCGGACCGGGACGGAATCCCCGGCACATGTAGGCCCCGCCGCGCAATCAGGCGTCATGCGGGTTCAAAAGGAAAATCAATGTTCGACACGAAAACCGTATCGCTGGAGTGGGGCGGAAAAACCCTCACTCTGGAAACAGGCCGTATTGCCCGTCAAGCCGACGGCGCTGTTCTGGCCACTTATGGCGAAACCGTGGTGCTGTGCGCCGTGACCGCCGCAAAATCAGTGAAGGAAGGCCAAGATTTCTTCCCGCTGACCGTTCACTACCAAGAGAAATTCTCAGCCGCTGGCCGTATTCCGGGTGGCTTCTTCAAGCGCGAAGGACGCGCGACTGAAAAGGAAACGCTGACAAGCCGTCTGATCGACCGCCCTTGTCGTCCGCTTTTCCCAGAAGGTTTCTACAACGAAATCAACGTGATCTGCCAAGTTCTCTCTTATGATGGTGAGACTGAGCCAGATATCCTTGCGATGATCGCTGCCTCTGCTGCTCTGACGATTTCTGGCCTGCCATTTATGGGCCCAATCGGCGCAGCGCGCGTTGGCTTTGACAATGATGGCGAATACGTCCTCAACCCAACCATCACCGATGCGCTGGGCGAAGAAGGCAATCTCGACCTCGTGGTCGCTGCTACTCAAGACGCGGTGATGATGGTCGAATCCGAAGCGAAAGAACTGACCGAGGAGCAAATGCTCGGCGCGGTGATGTTCGCTCACGAGGAAAGCCGCAAGGTTATCGGCGCGATCATCGATCTGGCTGAACAGGCTGCGAAAGATCCTTGGGAGCTTGCTCCTGTCGAAGACAAGAGCGCTGCTCTGGAAGAGCTGCGCGGTGTTATCGGTGATGATCTGGCAGCTGCCTACAAAATCACCGACAAATCGGCCCGTCAGGACGCTGTGAATGCGGCCCGCGAAAAGGCGCGCGATCACTACGCTGACCTCGCAGAGAGCGATCCGGCTGAATATATGGGCCGTCTGAAGCTCGTGAAGAAGCTGGAAAGCGACATCGTTCGCAAGGCGATCCTTAAGGATGGTCAGCGCATTGATGGTCGTAAGACCGATGAAGTTCGCCCGATTGAGGCGATGGTTGGCCTGCTGCCACGCACCCACGGTTCAGCGCTGTTCACCCGCGGTGAAACGCAGGCGATCTGCACCACCACGCTCGGCACCAAAGACGCTGAGCAAATGATCGATGGGCTCGAAGGCCTCTCATACAGCAACTTCATGCTGCACTATAATTTCCCGCCCTATTCGGTCGGCGAAGTGGGCCGCTTTGGCTTTACTAGCCGCCGCGAAACCGGCCATGGTAAGCTCGCTTTCCGCGCGCTGCACCCGGTTCTGCCAAGTGTTGAGGACTTCCCTTACACGATCCGTGTTCTGTCAGACATCACCGAGTCTAATGGCTCGTCTTCGATGGCGACGGTTTGTGGCGGCTCGCTTTCGATGATGGATGCGGGCGTTCCTTTGAAGCGTCCGGTTTCCGGCATCGCGATGGGTCTGATCCTTGAAGGCACAGACTTCACCGTCCTATCTGACATTCTGGGTGATGAAGATCACCTGGGCGACATGGACTTCAAGGTCGCTGGCTCTGAAAAGGGTATCACCAGCCTTCAGATGGACATCAAGGTTGCCGGCATCACGCAGGAAATCATGACACAGGCGCTGGATCAGGCGAAAGCTGGACGTGCGCACATTCTGGGCAAGATGACCGAAGCTCTCGGCGCGTCACGCGGCGAAGTTTCCAAACACGCACCGCGCATCGAAACCATGCAGATCGACAAGTCGAAGATCCGCGACATCATCGGTACTGGCGGTAAAGTCATCCGTGAGATCGTCGCTGAAACCGGCGCGAAGGTCGATATCGACGACGAAGGCACGATCAAGATCAGCTCTTCCAATGCAGACGAAATTGCAGCTGCGAAGAAGTGGATCGAAGGCATCGTTGAAGAAGCCGAAGTTGGCAAAATCTACAATGGCAAGGTCGTCAACATCGTCGACTTTGGCGCATTCGTGAACTTCATGGGTGGTAAGGACGGTCTCGTCCACGTCTCAGAAATGAAGAACGAGCGTGTCGAAAAGCCAACCGACGTTGTTTCCGAAGGTCAAGAAGTGAAGGTCAAGGTCCTCGAGATCGACAATCGCGGCAAGGTCCGCCTGTCGATGCGTGTCGTTGACCAGGAAACTGGCGAAGAGCTGGAAGACACCCGCCCACCACGCGAACCGCGCGGTGACAAGGGCGGTCGCGGTGATCGTCGTCCACGTGGCGGCGGCGGTGGCCGTGGTCGTGGCGGTGACCGTGGTGGTCGGGGCGGCGACAAGGGCGGCAATGGCGGCGGCGATGGCCCCGCAGCGATGCCCGACTTCCTGAAGGACTAAGTCATTCACCTTTAATATTGAGAAGGGGCCGTTCGTAAGAGCGGCCCTTTTTCTTTGGCACTCATGCGAAGCCCCTTTAGAAGACTGCACATGCTCAAACGCGAACTCCTAGACACTGCCGAGATCCAAGACGGCGAAACGCTCGAACTCTTCTCCCATGGGCGCGATTTTATGATCGTGCTGGGACGCAATGAGCTGATGAGCACACGCATGCGCTTTTCTGAAGAGCAGTTGGCGGAGATGACGCTCGACCGGCTCGACAATCCCACTCCGCGTATTCTGATCGGTGGCTATGGCATGGGCTTTACTCTGCGCGCTGCGTTGGCGCGGCTGGCTGAGGGTGGCGAGGTTGTAGTCGCGGAGATTTCGCCCAAGATCATCGAATGGGCGCAAGGGCCGATGGCTGATCTTACAGGTGAATGCCTCGATGATCCCAAGCTTGATCTAAAGATCTGCAATGTAGCAGCGCTTATCGACGATGCAAATGACGGGACTTGCGACAAATTCGACGCCATCCTGCTCGACGTTGATAACGGGCCGGATGGCATGGTGCGAGCAGACAATAATCGCATTTATTCCAGCACCGGCCTTGGCAAAGCGCGCGATGCTTTAAAGGTCGGCGGGATCGTTTCGGTCTGGTCCGCCGCCCCCGATCACGGCTTTCGCAGACGCATGAAAGAGGCAGGCTTCGACGTTGAAGAACGCAGCGTGCGATCACGGCCTAACAACAAAGGTGCCCATCACACAATCTGGTTTGGGCGAAAGGTGCGGTGAGGGGCGCGAGTAGAAATATCGGAGGCTTGGTCGGTGTCCAACAGAGAAAACCGATGTCCAATCTTCTTGACCAAAAGCACTGGGCAACTTGCCACAGGCAATAGCTTGTAAACCGGAACGATCATCCCCACCTAAGTCTTATCGGGAGCATGCCTTAATGCGCCTCTTCGACTGAGAGACAATTGCGCTCCCGCATTAGGGATACGCAAATTGAGCTTCAACAAACTCCTATACAATCACCAAATAGCCTTGATGCATGCTGCATCGGCGGAGTTCGTGCGCGCGCAAAGCGACTGTGTTCAACATCACGAGATACTGCTGCAAGAGGCCCGTCAGCGGTTAGGCGTCGCGCAATATCCCGTCGCGAAGATCAAAGCTGCGCACTCGCCATCTCACCATTCAACCAACTCCTGACAAAGGATTCTTATATGACGCCTACTATCGAGGAGCGAATTGCCCATGGTCGCGGTCAAGGCATATTTGCTTTGCAATCATTCAGCAAAGGCGATGTTCTGTATGTGGGTGTGCTCGATAAAAGGTCTATCAGCAATCACTCGCATGCCTCTCAAGTCAGCAAGACCCGATTTGGATTTCACATGGGATTGGGGCCTAAGTTCAACCATTCATGTAATCCCAATTGTGGCATCGTGATCAACGAAACCGGCGGTCATAATATCGTTGCGATGCGCGATATCGCACCAACACACGAAGCCACATATGACTATGCCATGCGCAATCACCGGATCGAACATTTTCCCGGCCGGTGCGAGTGCGGCCATGCGAATTGTCGCGGGTCAATCACCGGCTGGCAGGATCTGCCTCAGCAACGCAAAGACGACTACGCAGGGTTCGTCGCGCCCTATCTGATCGAAATGGATCGTGATGAAGCGTTAGCTCGCCTGCGCAAGAGCAAACCAAAGCTGCATTTAGTAAGCCAAAGCTTCGCATGAGCAGAAGCGCCTCATCGCGATTTCACCTCAAGAGAAAGACAACACACTATGACGCCAGACACATTTCTCCCGCGCTGTCACCCGCATATGCTTGGCGAGGAAGGCGGCGTAGATGCTTCCCAGTGTGAGGCATTGGCACAAGATATGGGCGAACTTCGTGATATGGGAATCGTCCTCACACTGGTTGGGAGCTATGCCGTTGGTGCCTATCGATACACCAATCTCTCCGATGCCTTGGCTGAAGCGCGCAAAAGCAATCCCAGCTCACGTAAAGCCGCCAACGTCGATTGAGACGTGGTCATGCGTCAAGATGTAGGAAGCGGTTTGCAACGAGTGATCGGCGAGCGCGGTATCGCGGTGTGAACGGGTAAGAAAATGCGTGATCCCAAGGGCGCCAGAGTATGTCGCAAATGAGTATTGGTCCAGGTTTTCAGAATGAATAGCACGGCAATCTAAGCTGTCCGAATTGAGATTTAACAGATCTTCTTGCCCCCATTTTCTGGCCGTGTTGGCATGAACTGGAAAACGTATTTGTAACAGAATGATCGTTCTGTTATTGCTTGCGGCATGCCTCGTCCAAAAAAGCACTCCAGAAACTCACTCATTGAAGCAGCCATGCATGAGTTTTGGCGCGTAGGTTATGAAGCTACCTCTATGGACGATCTTGTGCGGGCCACTGGTGTCAGCCGACACGGCATCTATTCAGATGTTGGCGGCAAGCAGGAACTGTTTCTTGAAGGATTTGACGCCTACCAAAGAACGATTGTCGCACCGGCCATTAATCTAATGGGGTCGGCCGAAACGGGGTTAGCTGGCATTCGCGCCTACTTTGAGGCGCAAATCAGTCTTGCCGAGCGCGCAGGCTTGCCGGGGCCTGGCTGTTTGGTAGCCAACGCCATGACGGAAACCGCTCCTCATTGGGACGACGTTGCTGCAAAAGTGGAAGCGCACAACGCACGCCTGACGGCGGCATTTGCATTGGCGCTTGGTAAGGCTGCACCTGAACTGCCGAAGCAAGAACTAAAGGCGCTGAGCTCTTTTCTCACCGTTCTAGCGCAAGGCTTATGGTCAATGTCTCGCGTTGTAGCGCGAGCGAGCGACCTACGCGGATATGTCGACACGCTGATGAATGTGATTCACCTGAGGCTTTCCCAATGACAAATCAATTGGACGCAAAAACAAACCAAGTGCCCAAAGCTTTCTGGCTGGCCCTGATTGCAAATTTCGTTTGGATTAACGCATCTGAGGTCGTGCGCTATTTCGCGATAATAAAGCCGATGCTCCATGAGGCCTTCCCTGGCGCTGTCCATATTGGCGCTGTCTCTCCGGGAATTTTTGCCTCTTGGATGCTTTGGGATGCAATCCTGATCGTTGCCGCAACCGGCTTTTACTGGATGTATATGCGGCAATTTGGCGCAAACTGGAAAAGTGTGGCCTTGGCTTCATTTGGCTTCACCGTCACCGTGTTCGGTCTCATTTGGATCGGAATTGCAAACATGGGTCTCGCTCCGAGCCGATTTGTTTGGATCGCTCTACCACTTGCCTGGCTTGAGCAAATTATCGCAGCCTTCATCGTTTTCTGGGCGATGACACGAGAATGACTGGACCGGAGTAGGGTGGGCGAAGCGCGCAGTTTCTCACCCCACTAGAAATCGTAAATCAGCGTCACCCGGCTTAGCGTGTCGGTTTGGACCGCGCCCAATGGCGGATCGGTGTCATGCTCGACCGTGTAAGAAAGGCTTGCTGACAATCCTCCACCAAGGCCCGCGCTGATGCCCGTGGCGCTGGTATAGGTGGAATTGCCGGACTGAATGAAAGCGGAGAGGTCTTGCGTTAGTTTCAGGTTCTCTGCGATCTGCCAGTCGAAATCGGCGCCGCCCAAGCCCGCAAGTGAGCTGTCCGAAGTGCCGTCAACAAACTCGGTCTGGCGGTAAGCTGGGCCTGCCTTGATCGACAATTGCATGTTGTCGCTGTCAATTACGCGGTAGCCAAAGCCGCCGGAGCCGGAATAGCGCGCTGAAAAGCCCTGAAAGACGTCGCGTTCATATTGAGCGAGGCCGAACAGGAACAAACGCTCATTGAGGTTATAGTTCGCCTCATAGCCGGCGAGGAATTGCTCTCGTGTGGTGACGCCATTGGTGCGCTGGAAATCGGCAAGGCCGGTGAGTTTGTGTCGCCAGTCGATGCCGACCCGCTCCAATGTCAGGCCCGCCGTGAGGCCGGTGTTGGAGGAATTGCCGGTGCTGCGAAACGCGCCCAGTTGGCCTTGGCCGGTCCAATTGTCGAATAGGCCAGCGCTGCGGATTGCCTCTTCTTCTGCGGCTTCTTCCGCCTGCGCTTGGGCGAGCTGCGTGGCTTCCACGCGTGCGCGGGTATCGCGCATAATCGCGTTTAGCTCTGCTGAATTGCCGGGAAATGTCTCATCAGCCAAATCAATGATGACGGCCATTGCTTCGATATCGTCGGCTTCCTGAGCTTTCTCGATCATGGCCCGCACTGGCGCGGGCAATTCGGCGTGTGCCGCCGTTGGAATGGCGGCGAGCAAGGTTGCGGCGACGCCGGCTTGGATGGATTTGAATTTGGGCAAGGGTTAGCTCCCGACAACACGCGGTGCGTAAAGGTAATCGCGCTTGACCAGCGGTAGCCCCTTCATGCGCAGGATGTCGTAAAAGGTTGTTGCGTGGAAATAGAAATTGGGTTGCGAAAAACTGAGCAGGAATTCTTGAACGGTGAATTCCATCAGGCGCTTCCCGCCCAGCACGAAGAATACGCGGTTGTCGGCGATTGCTTCGAGCTCGTCGGGCGTAGCAGCGTCGAGCGCTGTCATCGCATCGCCAATCATAGCGCGCATCGCGTCCCAATCTTGCGGCAATTGAGTGAAATCAGGACTAAACTCACCGGAGGGGACTTGCTCCAGCGCCAGCTTGCTATGCACCCAGACAGAGCAGACATGATAGGGCAGGGGCCACATGTCATCGGCCAATCGGGCTTCGATCAGCTCACTGGCGGGAATGCTTGCGTCGGCGCAATGGCTCTCAGCTTTGTCGATCATTGCGAGCATTCCGCCCAAAATCTGTCGGAAGCTGGGGATCAATGCCTCATGCAGTGTCAAAGCCATGTAGTCGTCTCCTCAAGAAAGCTCAGTTGCGCGATCTGCGGCTGAGATTTGAGGCGCGGTTACACGGTAAGACAAGGAGGCGAAAGGGGTGGAAACAGAGGTGGATTAGACCCCGTGACAGCTCGCCACACGGCCTGGGGGTAGAGACTTGCCCGTGTTGGGATCGCGTACATCGAAATTGATGACGCCGCCCGCTTCGATAAAGCCGCGATACCCTTCGTTGCAGACGCTTGGACGCAGCATTTTGGTGAAAGCAAACGGGCTGACATCGCCCATATTGCCGGTCATATCCGTGTGGACGACGAGGCGAAGCTCTTTGCCTTCAGGATGAATTTCGACAAACTTGAACCCATCTTCTTCCATCGGAAGCATCGGTTCCATGAATGTCGCGATAAACTTCGCGCGGTCCTCAATCGTACCGTCAAACTCCAGATCGTTTAGGTCAATAGCTGCGCCGCAACCAGTAAGGCTGAGCGCGAGTGCGGGAAGGAGTGTGAGAATTCTCATGCGCTTACGATTTGCAGTATTTGCTGAAGAACACGTAAAAAAGGGCCGGACTGGTGTCCGACCCTTTTCGCATTTTCGTGAGGTAACAGATGCTGCGAAAGCGCCTTACCTAACTCGTGGCCCGCCAAAGGGCAGCGGTGGAGGCGGTCTGCGCGCACCACGCGGCAATTGTGCCTGATAAGCCCGACCGCAATGTTCTACGCAATAAGGGAAACCTGGGTTCACGGGCGTTCCGCAGAAATGGAAGTCCGGCTCGCCCGGATGCCCCATTGGCCAGCGACAAACCTTGTCGGATAGGTCGAGCAGGCTTGTTTTGTCTGCAATTTCAGGGCTGGGCTTGGCCGGGACCAAGCGGCGCGGCGGGGCAGGGGGGATCGGCGCTTGCTGATCACCTGGGCCCTGACGCAGGAACCCGCCTGGGCCAACCGATACAATCTTTGGCAAATCGGGCGTTGGATTAGGGACAGGCTGCGAATTGCCATCTGTAACGGCAGGGCGCGCTGCTGGCGCGTCTGCGGCTTGCGCAGGCGCTTTGGCAGCGGGTTTTGGCGTCGCCTTGGCCGCGGGCTTCTTCGCCGCCGCTGGTTTTGGAGCCGCTTTCTTCGCCGCTTTCTTCTTCTCATTGGCTTTCACCGGAGAAGGGCGCGATTTCAAGCCAAGGCGGTGTGCCTTGCCAATTACGGCATTGCGGCTGACGCCGCCTAGCTCTTCAGCGATTTGGCTGGCGGTTGAACCACCTTCCCACATCTTTTTGAGCGTTCCAATGCGCTCGTCAGTCCAGCTCATATTCTTCCCGTTCTTTCCTCAGCGCGCCTAACCAAATACTGATTCGCGCCGGTGCATGTCCTACATAGGCAGCTTGTCACATCATGCCAGAGGGCTTAGGCGCAAAAACATGGCAGACGAGCTTTCCGCAGGCCCTGAAGTGGGCACCGCTCCCGAAATGACACCCCCGGCCAAAAGCACCCGGTTCCCTCCTCGCGGCGTTCCGGTGATCACCGGCGTGAACCGCACTGGGCTGTTCGCACTTTATATGAAGGAGGTGCGCCGCTTTCTCAAGGTCCAGACGCAGACGATCTGGGCACCGGCGGTCACGACGCTTTTGTTCTTGGTGATTTTCACCGTCGCATTGGGCCGTGGTGGTCGTGAAGTGCTAGGCGTGGACTTTGCAAGCTTTGTCGCGCCGGGTCTGATCGTGATGGGCATGATGCAAAATGCCTTTGCCAATTCTTCGTTCTCGCTGCTCGGCGGTAAGATCCAAGGGACGATCATTGATTATCTTATGCCGCCGCTTTCGCCAGGAGAATTGATGACAGCTATCGTTGGCGCAGCTGTCACGCGCGCAATCATGGTCGGCGGCGCCGTTGCGCTCGCTATGCTGCTGTGGCCGGGCGTTTCACTGGCTGTAGAGCATATGTGGGCAGTGCTTTGGTTCGGTTTGATGGGGAGCGTAATGCTCGGCCTGATAGGGCTCGCGACTTCTATCTGGGCGGAGAAGTTTGATCACAATGCCGCCATCAGCAATTTTATCGTGGCCCCGCTCTCGCTGTTGTCGGGCACATTCTATGTCATCGATAATCTGGCCCCTGCATTCCAAGCAGTGAGCCGCGCCAATCCGTTTTTCTATGTAATCTCAGGTTTCCGATATGGGTTCCTGGGGCAAAGCGACATTGGATCAGATGGGGCGGTTGTAATCGCCGCGATTGGCCTTGCAATCCTCAACGCTGTGATCGCCATTACCGTCTATATGGTTCTGCGCAGCGGCTGGAAGCTAAAGAGCTAAGGCCTATCAGTGCGTCAGCGAGCGGCGCATACGATAACGCCCGTCTTTGAACTGCTCAAACAATTGCGGCACCTTGGGGTGGTCGATCGGGCCGCCATCCATGTCAGCAATCAAGTTGCCCTGACTGACATAGGCGACGTAGCTCGATTCCTCATTTTCCGCGAGCAAGTGGTAGAACGGCTGATCGCGAGGTGGGCGGATCTCTTCAGGAATTGCCTCATACCATTCTTCACTATTGGCAAAGACCGGATCGACATCGAAGACGACACCGCGAAAATCGAACAATCTGTGCCGGACCACTTCACCAATTCCAAAGCGGCTGCGAATTTGGCGAGGAGCATCGATGGTGCGTCCTGCCTGACTTGAGAAGAAGTTCGCGCGTTCCATAGGTGTAAATATGGACCTTCGCTTCCGCAAAACAAGCAAATCAGGCCACACCCGCCCCAGATATGCCCGCATTTTGTCTGCATTCTGGTCTTGGCAAGCAAGCAGGGCTGAGCTAACTGGCGCGCTTCCTGACGTCAGATTGACCAAGACACAGCGACTTTCGCCGTTTGAAAATGCGGACGAGCGAAATCGCGTTCAGGATTGCGGAGAGATGCCGGAGTGGTCGAACGGGGCGGTCTCGAAAACCGTTGTGCTCTCACGAGTACCCAGGGTTCGAATCCCTGTCTCTCCGCCACTTAGCCCCTTAAAAAATGAGGATTTCTGGCGGCAAGGCCGTTCCCGCGAAGGCTTCCCAAGGAGGGTTTATCCTTACAATATTCGCGCATGGTCCGAAGAAGTGAGATCAACGCGATCGTAAGGTGGTTCCAACGCGCGACGGAGCGTCAAGCGCTGCTAGAGTGTCTTCATATATGCTACGATCGCCCAACGCTCCTCAGGCGTGAAGGCATCCGCACCATAGACATGACCCATGTTGCTGTTGCCTTGTTTGCGGGTGTCAAATTCGAAGGTGGTGCCATCGCTTGATGGTTGTGAGGCAAAGCCCACTTGCTCCGCATCGAACTGGGTACTTCCAACCCAGAAAGTCGTCTCACGCTCTGCAGGCGGCAGAAGTAATTGATACAGTGTGCGAACTGAACCATTATGCAGGTAGGGGGCAGTGGCCCAGATACCGTCCAAAGGGCGTGCTTTATACTGCAATGCTTCCATGCCAGCGGGAGTGTTGATCTTACTTCGGCATGTCTGCTCAAAACTAGGCGCGGACTCGATAAAGACTGGTTCATCAAAACCCGGATCAACGCCCCACAGGTTCTTTAAGGCTTCTGCTGCCAATTGGCTGACGCGATCCACCATCACGCCCTTCACAGCCACTTCTAGCATAGTGCCAACGGCTTCGTTCTCCATCAGCTCGCGCCCACCGACCAATTCGGTTTTTGTATCCATCATGGTCGCGGTCAAACTGGTGTACAGCATCGCATTGCACGCCATGCCCATGTCAGTGAGATTGTCTTCCTGCACCATCGACGCGAATGTCACGTTGACTTCGGTTCCGCCCTCATCGTTCTTACGACCATCAACAAAATGGCATGATGCACAATTGTCAGCAAACAGTACTCTGCCAGCGTCAACCTGATCTGTGTCCACTGCGAGCACCATATAGTCTGACAGTTTCGGTGCGGTCAGAGCGCCGACTAGTTCCTCAAACCGCATAAGATTGTTTACTCTAACACTTGAAGCATAGTTCGGCCGCTCGCCGGGGCGCGGAGTGATTGACAGATCGCCAAATACGCCAAGAACTTCACCGGCATTGCGTCCCAGCGCACCGTAATCAATCAACTCATCATTTCCGACGGGCAGCGGATTGTTCAATCGCGCATTGGCTACGCGCCCATTCCATTGGACTGTGTTTTGATCCTGAATACCCCAAAGGAAAGGATAGCTCACAGGTGCATTGGAAGGATTCTCAACCCCCTGCGCACCAGCAAACATCGTGATCTTATTGTAAATATGGCCAAACGCATCGACTCTAGAATAGCCATACCTTGGCCGATCATCACCTTGCGGAAAGTTTCGCTCTTCAGTCAGCCTTTGCCACCCGATCAGCTGTTCGAGCGCTTCAGCAAGCTTGTTTCTGTTTTCCTCATTGTTGGGCTGGTCGCTGGCCGCAAACACCGCATCAGCAAAGCGCGCAAAACGATCTGGATTGTTTTCCGGTTTCGTGTGTTCGAGCGCGAGATCGAGGCGTTCGACAAAACTCTGATAATCCAAGCGTGCAGGAGCACCTGCAATCAGACTGCGCTGCCCATCAACTGTTACAACACCTGAATGACACGCTGCGCAGTTGAGGCCGATCCACGCCTCTGGCGCAGTGCCCGTTTCCTCGTCGAAGGTTTCCGACTGTCCTTCATACCAACCCAGTCTTGTCTTGTTCAGTTCGCTCTCGTCCTGGCAGTCAAGCGCCATACCAATGGGGTAAGACAGCGCGTCATCGGTCACAAAACCAAAGCCAGCCAAATGGGATGGATCAGCGAAATCGCCGCTTTCGCCCTCAGGTCGCTCTAGAGCATCAAACCAAGCTCGTGGAAGCAGGCGTGAGCCTTGCGATTGCTGCGCCCAATTGAGCATCTCTTCGGCATCCAAGCCGTTTTCCGCAACATTTTGAGCCAAGGGTGTGTTCGACAAGGAGCAGCTATTGGCGGCACTTTGCCCTGAGTTATCAAAAAGGTGGCATCCGCTAAGGAGTATGACGGATGCTAATGCGGATGAGGTTCGCAGATGTCTCATGCTGAGCCCTCCGGTCCAAAGCGAAGTCTAAACAACCAGGATAGGTTGCCATCTTTGTCAGGCACTGGTCCTGACATACCCGATGGCAAACCGGCCATTTCGATTGGGTTCAGAACATTTGAGCCTCCGAGCCCTTCCATCAGATCCCAAAGATCCAGTGCATCAGGTGGCCGAGTGGTTTGTTCAAACAGACGCCGCTCAGCCGCCGTCATTTCCAGGTTCTCAATATGCTCAACGATACGGCTAATGCGGGCACCCTCATTCGCGACCCAATCGATCTCGCTGTTATCGGATGCGTTGCGCCAAACTCTGCCAGACTTAAGCAGAATGCGCCCATTTTCATTGCGGGCGGGCACACCTGCATGGTGCAGCGCAGCCATTTCCCACTGATCATTGAAAACGGGGCTTCCTGAAGAACCCGGCTCGGTGTCAGTTTCGTAGTGCAGAAAGTCTCCGGGAATATCGAGTATGCGGTTCTCTCGCACGCTGACACGCATGCGCTCGCCTCGTGGGTGTTGGATGATGTTGACCCGCTGGCCTGCAACTGCCTTCCCCGTTGCAGGAATTAAGGGGCAATGCCCGCGCGAACGCAGGGAAATCCCCGCCTCGTTTGTCGTCTCAACAGCCACGAGCGTGAAATCAAGATCGGCATCTGTCATAAAGAATTCATCGGGCTTCAGCTTGAAAGAACGGGCCTCCCTCATCCCGCCAACAGATGTCAGATAGCCAAACTCAACCATCGAGTTTTCCGCCGCCGCTGCATTTTCCAGAACATGATTGTTAGTCAGAAACAGTCGGGGAGAGACCAGCACACCGGAACCGAAACCTTCGCGCTGGGATGGAGAGGAGAAGATCAAAACCCTGCCTACTGATCGCGCCGCGATCAGGCCGCGTTCGAAAAAGACAATGTCCGTTAGTTGGTCTTCATTCAAAATGCGTTCGAACACTTCAGGTTCAATCACATCCTTGTCGGCGAGCTTCTCGGCCTTTTCATAAAGGCCAAGACTGTTCATCCTGTTCTGAAGTCTGGCCTTGCTATCGATCGCGGTCCAGTCGACGCTGTATGCCTCAGCGGTTCCGATTTTCTCAAGCTCATAGATGCGCTTTTCGCGCTCATCTTCGTGCTTGCTCCAGCGCGTGGCCGCGCGCTTCCACTGCGTCTCCAAAGATACCATATTCCCCTCCAAGGTGTCGTTCCCTGCAAATCTGACAGTGCGGCCCGAGAAAGAAATCTGCTTTTTTGATTTAGTCTGATTTTTGAATTGTATAACAAAATTACGATCATTTATAGTTTTAAATTGAAATTCGAAATCCCTGTGAAAATCTGATTGTTGTTAGACTTGTGAGCTAACGAAATAATCGGAACTTGTCATTCCACTTCGCTTTTTACTCAATTGTTTGTTATGGTAACTCTGAGAGGGGCCAAAGCCTCCGCAATAGGTCGCTGCACTGTTGACGGAGAGACTGACATGGGCGGAGAGACCGAGCGCGTTGAACGAGCGCTTGCAGCCATAGAACGTGTAATGCGGATATTTGTGTTCGAGAGGATCGTTTATCTTCTCGGCGCGGCTGCCGGGATGGGGCTTCTCCTCTACGCCGTTTATAAAGCAATTGAAGCAGATCAGGCAGACACCGAATTTCTTGGTCTGGTTTTTGGCTCAGGCGGTCTTTTCGCGATCACCGGTGGGGCCGTTCTGCTGTTGCTGAATCGGAGTTTTTCGCTTCTTCGTGAGGTCCTGCTAAGTCAGGGAGGTAGCGAGTGAGCATCTCTGACGAACTCCTTGAGAGGGTCGAACGCACTGAACGCATGACGCGCCTAGGACGGCCGATCTTGATTCTGGGTATAGCAGCGGTTGTTGCCGCGCTGCTTATCCTGAGTTTCTACCTGAATGGGCTGCGCGAAGAGGCTGAAGAAAAACGTGCGCTGGCCGAGGAGGCGCATAACGAAACATCGGCACTTGCCAATTCCACAGCAGCCACACTCGAAGCCGTAAAGTTCGCCTTAGAAGATGAGAATATCCAAGAAGCCCGCGAGCTTCTCGAAATTTCGATTGATCAACAAGAGGTCGCAGCAGAGCGCACGAGCGACATTGTATTGGCAAACTCGGAGCAAGTGACAGATTACCAAACAAACTCTGGCGTAGTTCCGCAGACGACCATTGCACCCGAGGTTGAGCGGGCTCTTGCGATCAGAGCGCAAACTTCGCCATCTGTCACGATTGCTAGAGCTCCACGGCAATTTTCGGACAAGCTTGTTTATGTTCATTTCGCTGGCGCGCTTGAGCGTACTGAAATCATTGATCTTCAAATTGGGCTCAAACAGGCGGGATGGAACATTCAAAGCCCAAGCGGTGAGCGAGTGAAGACCGCTCCCAACCAAAATGAAATTCGCTACAATCCGACGGATGGAGGCGCGAGCGCGCAAGCTCTTGCAGACGCAATCAACGCCCAGAACCTCCTCAATCGAAGAGTGGTCATCAAAGAATTCGACGTGATCAGACCGGGTGTTCTCGAAGTCTGGTTATCCCAATAATGCGCGTATCGGAGGACGAGATGAAATCCCTTATCCTTGCACTACTGAGCCTGCTTGCTCTTTCGGCTTGCCAGCATACACCGCCCCTTACTCAAACCAGTGAACGATGCGAGATTAAGCGCTACGTCTTGGAGCAGCCGCTCCCGGGTGAGAGTGAGATGACCAGCATCCTTGGAGACAGGCGGGGCGATATGCTCTTGCTCTCTGGGGGCAGCCAAAATGGTGCTTTCGGTGCGGGATTTCTGCAAGGCTGGCATTCGACTGGTGATATGCCAGAATTTGCACTGGTAACTGGCATTAGCACTGGAGCGCTGCAAGCGACGGGCGCATTTATTGGCAGACCTGAAATCACGGTCGACGGCTACACGATCAATGACGAAGGAGACCTCCTCGAGACATATGTGAGCGGGTCTGCATTGGATGAAGGTTTCGGGCTGGGGCCGGCATTAACCGCGGTAAGGAATGGGGCAATTGCGGACCTCATTCCTCTTCGCAAACGACTGGATGAGATTTTGACGCCCGCGGTTTTGGAGGCCGTGGCGGCTCGATATAATCCGACTGGCAGCGGAGCATATTTGCTGGCGGGGGCAACAGACGTGGATTTGGGCCGTGCTGTCGCGTTCGATATGACAGAGTTAGCCAGCAGATACGCCCTGCAGCCCGAAGGCAGCGAAATGAGGGCTCGCCTCAAGGAATGCTATATTGAGGCTCTCTTGGCTTCGTCGATTGTTCCGCCTGGTGCGCGACCTGTGTTTATCGACAACCGCATGTATGTTGATGGCGGTGTCCGCTACGCAGTTTTTGATGACAGAATTGGTCAATTGCTGCTTGACCGTCAGCCTGATCCTACGCTGGAAGAGATTGGCCCATCTCTCTACATTGTGCTGAACAGCGACGGTGCATCAAAAGAAGAATGCGCCAAAGTCGATCCCGCCAATTGCACGCCGATCTCTTCGACTATTGGTCAACGCGAGGATTGGGATTTGTTGGGGCTCGCATTCCGATCGCTCGATCTGTTGACCGATCAAGTCCAGCGCTTGTCCATTGCGCGAGCGGCTGATCGGGCTGAGGATTTGCCTGGCCAAATGTTCTTTGTCCGTATTGGAGAGCAGGATTTGGAAGATCCGCAATTTGCGTTTCAGCTGCCGGAATTCGGGACGGCGCGCACATGTAATGAATGGCTTGCAGAAGATGACGCGATTGACCAACCGCTGGAGTTCCACAAGCGCTACATGCGATGCTTGATTGAATACGGCAAGGTTCGCGGTGTTGCACAGGACTGGGATATTGGGGCTCGTTAGGAACAGCATCCGCCATTGCAATTAGCGTGCATCGCAACGACCAAACGTGGGGCACGCATTGGACTACCAGCGGACAATCCGTGTCTGGCGATATTTGGGCATGTGGCGCGAGCTTACTCAGCTGCTGTTTTGCGAGAATGAGCAAAGCCAGCCAACCCGTCGCTGTCCTCTTTGCCTTGGCTGTTGCAGGCATAGCGGCAGCATTGGCTTCCAATTCGTATCAGGAGAACACAGTTATGAAGAAAATTGACCCGAGGCTTTTGGCTGAGATTGAGCAACGCAGCGATCCGTCTGCCGATGACCAGACAGCAATCATCATCGCCCTGCGCGAACCAATTGATGAGCGGATTGAGGCGGAGCTCAAGAAACGGGGCATGACCATCAATAGCATTCTTGGCGACATCGTAACCGGCGAAGCCGCCTACTCGCAGGTTTCGCAGATTGCCGCCTACGATCAGGTCATCAAAGTTGAAGGTTCAGGAGGTCTCTTTGAAGAAAAGTCAGACTTTACAGAATAGCCAAAACATTATCTCCTAAATAAGTCCGATCCATACAATCTTAAGGGTCAAACTAAGGTATCTTTCAATTATCGAATCAATTTAGATAGATTAACTATTTAGCTAAAACAGACTTATTGGGTCGCGCCATAACTTTTCTCTTGGACAGGAAGTAATGTCATGACCAAACTCGACCCACAACTTCAATTTCTTATCGATGGTGGAGCTAAGCAGCTCGAAGAAACCGAAGAAACTGCGCTGACAAAGCGGCGCTTCGGTATTGGCCTAGGTTTGGCCGAGAGCGAAGAAGTCGACAAACGCAAATCGGCTGAAAAGGTATCCGTTATTGCGCTGCATGATGGAGACCACGACGATCTCGCCAAGGCCGGTCTCGATGTACAGACGATCGCTGGCGACGTTGTTTCCGGCCTCATCCATCTGAAAGACGTCAACAAGCTCGCTAAACTGGCCGAGATTGAGCGCTTGGAAGCTGCCCGTCCGATGCATGCTGAGCTTGATCGCTCGATCGTCGAATGCCGCGCGGATGAAGTCCATACAGGCCCTCCGGGTCGACGCGGAGCAGGTGTAATCGTTGGTATTTGCGACACCGGATGCGACTTTACACATCCTAGTTTCCGCAACGCTGACGGCACAAGCCGGATCTTGTTTATCTGGGATCAAGGCTTGCGCCCGCAAAGCGGCGAAAGCTCACCCAGCGGCTTTAGCTATGGTGTGGAATACAACAAGGTAGACATCGACGCAGCGCTTGCGACAGCTTCTCCCTTCAATTCAGTGCGTCACCGCGATCCAGGCGGACACGGCTCACATGTCGCTGGCATCGCTGCAGGTGATGGTTCTGTCGCGGGCCAAGGCGAACCCGCTAACACCTTTGTAGGAGTGGCACCGGAAGCTGATCTCATCATTGTAGCTGTAGCACCCAATGGCAATGAGGGGCTTGGTACGTCGGCCAGCACACTCGACGCGGTCAACTATATGTACCGTCGGGCAGAAGAACTGAGCCGCCCCTGTGTTGTCAATATGAGCCTTGGTGATAATCTCGGGCCTCATGACGGAACCAGCTTGTTGGAACGCGGGCTCGACAACTTGCTTGGCCGCAATGGTCGGGCGTTCGTCAAATCTGCGGGCAATGCAGGATTTGCGCGCACGCATGCACAAGGCAGCTTTACGGCGGGCCGGACTGAGACCGTTCGGTTCAATCAGCCTGCCGGAGACGGAACGCCCAACCAGATCGATCTCTGGTATGAAGGGAGCGATACTGCCAGCGTCTCAATCGTTGATCCAAACGGCGACTCTACACCAGTCATAAACGTTGGCAGCGCGCAGACCACCACTTTGCCTTCAGGCAACATTGTACGCATTGACCACCGCGACGCCGATCCTTTTAACGGCGACCGCCGGGTCTTCGTCACACTGTTGCGCGGCACAGCCGGATCTATGGCCTCAGGCAACTGGAGCATCCGGTTACGTGGTATTTCGGCCGCGAGCGGCGGGCGATTTGATGCGTGGATTCAACGCGGACGAGTTGTCCCCGCGTTCATCGCACCTCATGCAAGCGCTGCGATGACCATTTCGACACCAGGTACTGCGCGAGAGGTGATCACAGCGGCAAGCTATATCACGCGTGGCTCAGGTGTGGGTGGCTTGGCGAGCTCATCGAGCCGAGGGCCAACGCGAGATGGGCGTGCGGCTCCAACACTGGCGGCGCCGGGACAGTTCATAATCTCTGCCGACGGTGAAAGCTCACGCGGTGATCCGTACAGGTCCACCGGCGGTACATCGATGGCTGCGCCGCATATTACAGGCACCATCGCGCTGATGTTCCAGAAGAACGCAGCACGCAATCAGGAGCAGATCCGCAATTGCCTAATCAGCAGTGCGGCCCAAGATGCACAGACTGGTCCTGTTCCCAATACGGCTTGGGGTGCAGGTAAACTCGACACGAAAGAGGCGGTGGATTGTGTTCCAGCGGCCGGAGTCAGACCGCTTCCGTCTTTGGTTGGACCAGCTTGTCGACCATCGGTGGTCACAGCCTGCCTCAGTGTACCACGCACATCATGCAGCATCCGTCCGACCGTAATCACTCGGCTTTGTAACACTAGACCGTCGGTTCCACGCATCACCTGTCTCCAGTCTGTGGTGCGGTGTCCCACAATTCCGATTCAGAATTGCCAAACGCGCCCAAGCGTCGCGATAAATTGTCGGTCAGTCTCACAAAGGTGCCCTTCTGTGGTCGACGGATGCCCGTCCACACCAGGCGGCTGCCAATTCGTTAGCGTTGCCCGATGCCGCCCCGGTGGTGGTTTCCGGATCCCTGGTGGGCGGTTCGATCCCCGGCTTGATCCTCGCATAAATCCACGTCGGGGTGGGTTCTCGCGATTTGGCCGCGATTTCGACGAATTCGATGAAGAGGATTTCGGCAACGACGAGGAATTCGGGTATGATGAGGAGTTCGGTTTCGACGACGAAGACGAAGCAGCGGCGATGCAGCAGGGCGCCACAATCAAACCTCAACTTCCTGACTCCGGCTATTACGAATATGATGAAAGCTGGTTCGACTTCGCCGAAGAAGACTTCGATGAGTTCGACTCTTGAATGAAAGCGCGCCAGACGAAGTGACGCAAAACTCCATTGTCGCCGGTCTTGTTCTCGATGCGGGCAAAGCAGAAGAACTGACCGGCGACAACTTGGTGTCGCGAGCGCTCTTGGCCGAAGCGCTGAGCGCTCGCGATGTTGTGGAACGCGGCGTTAGCATCGATCTGGTCGGGCGCTCGCATAATGTGTTCAAGGTTTCGATTGCAGACAAACCAGCGTTTTTCGTTAAGCAGTTTGGTCCAAACCGGGGCGAGACTGATGGCGATCCTTTGGCAGAGGCGCGCGTTATTGCGCTGGCTCGAACACGCCCGAAACTTGCGGGTTTCGTTCCCAGCCGGTGGCCATGGAAAGCAGAACGTGGAATTGTGGCGACGCGCGCCTTTTCTGGAGAGGAAGCATGGCGGATTGATACAGAAGGCGGAGGTGAAAAAAGCTTGGAGCAAGCGTGGAGTGCTCTGATCGAAGGACTTGTTCCCCCACTTGCGGTTTTTCACCGGCAATTACGCAGCGCAGCGAGTCAAGGTACCGAGGGCGGCTTTACCCGAACGGTTCCCTGGCCGCTGCGTCTTATGGATGAAGACGCCTCGCCCGAACTGTGGCAGTCGCCTGCTATCGGACACCTTTTGACCAATGCCAGCAGCGATCAACGCCTTGTGGCGGGACTGCGCCGCGCGCGCGGGCTTTGGCGGGAAATGACGGTGATCCATGGCGATCTCAAACACGACAATGTTCTGGTATCGGCCGAAGGGGTGATGGTGGTCGATTGGGAGATGGCGCGCATTGGCGATGCCACCTGGGACCTCGCGACGCTCGCCGCACGATGGGCTGCAGTGAAGCCGGATGCGCGGAAGTGGGACGAGTCAGATCTTGAGGCCATGGCGCTACTTCTCAACACATATTCAGACGCGAGCGGTCTGGATACACGCGCCCTTGCTCCGCGCCTTGTCCACTATACCGGCGCCGTCCTCTTGCAGATGGCGGTCCAAAATGAATCCGTGATGGCTGATACCGATGAAGGCAAAGGCAGCAATGGATTGCTTAATCGCTCGCGCCAGTGCTTTGCCCACGCGCGAAAGACAATCGACTGGTTGCTGGCGCACTGAATGTTGACAAGCGATTCCAAGATCGAAGACGCACGCCAGCTGGTGGAGGGCGGTGCGACAGCGGATGCACTGTACGCTCGCTGGTTTCACACAAGCGATGATCACGGCGCGAACTGGCCTTCAACGGAAAGCTACTATGCCGCCATTCATGACCAACGCCGCTTCGAGCCAGGATGGTCAATTAAAGACACTGTGAGAGATGTGCCTGGTGCGATCATGGTTGCGCGTGGGAACGTCTCGCGAATGGCGCTGCCACTGCAGTACCGTTTGGCCAATTCTCGAGCGCTTGTACCGGAGCGTGGCGCGGAAGCCATTGTGGACGCGCTCGCCGCTGGCCCTGCCGAAGGATTTTGGCACATGTGGTCTCCGTCTTGGCAGGCACAGAGCCCCGCAAACTACACCCGCTACTATTTCGACGTGATGCCGCAGAAAGCCCGCGCCTTCGCCGCCGCCCTGGTAAACCACGCGGACCTTGATCAGGCGTGGTCTGCAAAAATCCTAACTGGGCCTGTTGAACAGGTACGCCATGATGCTGCGGTGCTTTATGTGGAGCAGCTCGGCGCCGGGCCGCCCGCATGGGTCAGCGACTTGATCCAGCAGGCTGGTGGCATGTGCGGTCCACATCATGTTCCATTTGCTACGCCACTTGCCCCCGGCATTGCCAGCGCGCCCGATCCGGGAGGCGGCATCAGCTTTGGTCAGGCGCTGTGCGAAGCCCTATTCGATTGCCGCGACGATGTCGGTGACAAGGTGCGTTTTCACACAATTGCGCGTCAGCGGATTGCCGCTCTGGGAGGGTATCTAGAATGACGCAAGTGCTTGAGAAACTCCGCGCAGACAGCTTGTCATCATGCGCCGCTTCGATCGCACAAACGCTGGTTGATGAAGCAATATGGCACGAGGGTCGATGCACATTCTATGGGGCAACGCCGCCGGATAGTTTGGGCGCGCCGCCACGCTACTGTTCATGCGCTGGCGACGCGTATGAGGGGACCGCTGGAATTGCTCGGTTTTTGGCCCTGATGGCCGCGCGCCGGGATGTAGCGGGCGCTCGCGAAACTGCGCTTGGCGCCCTGCGCCACGCGACGGAATCCGATGCCAGCCAAGGCGACAATACGTCGCTGTTCAGCGGAGAGCTGGGTACTGCGCTAATCGGCAGAGAGATCGCGGATATGCTTGATGAGCCGGCCCTCGCAGAGCAATCGGATAACTTACTCGAAGCCTGCGCAAACAGCGCTCTACAAGTCGATGGAGGACTGGATTTTCTGAGTGGCACAGCCGGCGCATTGGCCGGGATCGCTTCGGCCATCGCCTCCGATCCCGCGCTCTCTCATCTTACCAGCGTGGCGCTTGATGCAGGCGATGCCTTGCGCGCCATGGCGCGAGAACACGATGAGGGCGCCGACGGTGTGACTGGGCTGTCTTGGCCGATGTATGTTGGCGGAGAGGATCATCTATGCGGCCTTGCGCATGGCGCATCGGGATTTGCGCTCGGCTATGAGGCTCTTGCGCGCATCGATCTAAACGGCCCTTGGCGCGACTATGCACGTCAGGCACGTACTTTTGAGCGGGGATTTTACTCGCTGGCAAACGGGAGTTGGGCTGATCTGCGCCGCGACGATGAGGCGAGCTCAGATTCTGAGCCAAGCTATCCGCATATGTGGTGCCATGGTTCGATCGGGATCGCCGCTGAACGGCTTGCTGCCTCCCCTTGCGACACAGCCGCACATGCAGACGCGATCGCCGCGCTGGCGGGCATAGAGCGAAATGCGCGGGGACTACTCCTAGCGCCGCGCGGACCGGGTTCGAGCGATGCGCTGAATGGTTGCATCTGCCATGGGCTCGGTGGGGTCATAGATCTTTTGATCGATGCGTCGCTTTACAGCGAAAGCGCGCGCTCGCTTGAGCTGGCTCGGCAGCTCGCCGATATCTTGATTGATGGCGCTGATGAGGGCGAAGGCAGGCTCTCGCGCTGGTGGCGCTCTGGTGTCCCAGGAGGTTTTGCGACGCCCGGCTTGATGCTTGGAAAAGCAGGGACAGGTTGGACATTGATGCGACTATCAGAGCCACACGATATTGAGAGCGGGTGGCGCTTTGGTGCTTATGGTCTGAGGAAGAATGACCGCAATGCGTCACACTCTTAGGCGGTAAGCAACTATCAAACTCTTGAGACGAAAACGGGTAGGGCAAATCATGGGGCTTTACCCGAAGCTCAAATGCGCAGAAGGTAACGTCAAGACAAAAGCAACGCGGTGATAATGCTGAGAACCACTTGGCCTGACACCGACGAATGCTGTTTGGGAGAGATTGATGGCCGAAGCGACTTTGGATGCACCGACAAGGGCTGCACTTCCTGCCTCCGATGGTTTCGGAACGCCTGGCTACCGTGCCTATGTTTTGAGCGCTTTGCTGGTCGTCTACATATTTAATTTCATTGACCGGACAATCATCAATATCCTGACTGAGCCAATCAAGCTTACCTTTGGGCTGGAAGATTGGCAGATGGGTTTGCTTGGCGGGCCAGCCTTCGCCGTCCTCTATACCTTCATCGGCATCCCAATTGCGCGCGGGGCAGAACGGTATAATCGTGTGCTGATTATCGCGACTGCTGTCGCGGTCTGGAGCCTGTTCACGGCTCTGTGCGGATTCGCGATGTCTTTCATGATGCTGTTCCTTTTCAGGATAGGTGTCAGCATTGGTGAGGCGGGTTGTACGCCTCCCGCCCAGTCTCTGATTGCGGATTACTTCGTTCCGTCTCGCCGCGCGACCGCGGTCTCGGTCTACGCTTTGGGTGTCCCGCTCGGCGGAATGCTCGCTTCAATTTTTGGCGGTCAGCTGGCCGGATTGGAAGGCGCGCAATATGGCGTCTTTGTGAACTCGATTGGCATCGGTCCACTGTTTGGAGATCTGGACTGGTCACAAGTGGAAGGCTGGCGGGTCGCGTTTGTTGTCTGCGGAGTGCCCGGCCTGCTGTTGTCGCTAATCGTTTGGCGCACCATTAAGGAGCCACCGCGCGGTTATACCGATCCCGCTGCGCTCCAAGGGCTGGAAAAGGCAAGCTTCAAAGAAGCACTAGCCGTTCTAGCTAAGAAGCCAGCTTATCGCCACGTTGTGTTCGGCGCGACGCTTGCCTCTTTCGTTGGCTATGGGGTGGGTCAGTTCACGACTTCGTTCCTGCTGCGCACGCATGGTCTTACGATCCAACAGGCATCTTTGCTTTACGGGGTTGTGCTGGGTTTAATGGCTGCGGTTGGCGTATTCAGTTCCGGCTGGCTGGCTGATAAGATGTCCAAAAGGCATCCCAATGCCCTCTCATGGCTGCCTGCAATTGGAATGGGGGCATCAGTGCCGCTTTACGCGTTTGGCTTTCTCATGCCCAATCTTTGGCTTGCGGTGCCAGCGCTGATGATCGCTGCGATGATTCACTACTTCTACCTCGGGCCAATGTATGCTGTCTCGGGCGGGGTCGTTGACAGCAGGATGCGCGCAACGTCGGTGGCGATCACACTGTTTGTCGTCAATTTGCTAGGCTACGGCCTCGGCCCACCGGTGATCGGCGTGCTCTCGACGATGCTCAAAACCATGTTCCTCGACGGACAAGCACTCGGACTGACGCTGGAGACATGCAAGCCGCTCTTGTCGCTTGGAACAGAGGCGAAGGCGCTGCTCAGCGGTACTGAGCTCGCAGCTATGGAAGCTTGTTCCAGCGCGGAAGCGCGCGGGCTTCAGTGGTCGATTGTGATCTTCAGCTGCATCTATGGCTGGGCCGCCCTGCATTACCTTCTGGCTGGCCGAACGCTCCAGCGCGATATGGTTGCCAATTCCGCCGACTAGTGGACAATTCTCGGGCTGTAAGCTGACGAGCCATATTTCGAATATGTCACTTTGAAAGCGGATGTTCGCAAGTGTCCGATACTGCGGGTTGGAAGGCGCTTAGGTTTGTGCGCTCATTGCGCGAGCAGCCTGCATGCCGTGGTGGTGGACGTTATGCGGAAACTACACATTGCATGCAGTCTCAAATTTCTTGCAGGAATAAACGATGCTCGTGTCGTGTCGCTTGAGCTCGACCATGCTCATCAGGTTTTTCTTCGCCCAGTCTTCGTACCATGCGAGCGTAGGTCCTTGGACAATTAGGAAATAGTCCGTCACGCCGGAAACGTGATAGGCTTGCTTGACGTGGTCATCGGCCTGCATTCTGCGGTCAAACTCCGCATAAGCTTCGGGTGTGTCGGTCTCAAATGTGACACTGACGATGGCAGTGATACCCACAGCATCGCTGCGCAACATGGCAACATCCCGGCTGATAATCCCTGTCTGACGCAGCGTCTTAAGCCTACGCCGCACAGCCGAGTTGGATAGACCAACCTGATCGCCAATTTGTGCATGAGTAAGTTGGTTATCGCGTTGCACAATATTGAGTATTGTGCGGTCGAATTCATCGAGTGTCATGGCGAATTTCGTAGCTACTGAGGGCATTAGTGCAGTAATTCGTACCTAGAGTGGCGAAAAAAGCAAAAATTAAGTGTTACGGTCCTGCTACGCTTAGCGGATGGAGGAATTGCAATGCTGTTGAATTTCCAAACTGTCATCGCTGCTGCAGCGCTAGTTGCGACTGGCCACCCAATGAGCGCGTCGCACCCCTTAGATACGCTTCTCGAGAAAGAGGCTGCGATTGGGATTTGGCTGTCTGATGGGTATGGAATTCTCCTTGAAGTCCGCGATGGCGGCCAAGACATCCGAACCTATGACTACACCGATCAGGCATGTGTCGAGACGACAGGAGGCGAGACCCATTTCAATTACTTGAGGCTGGGACGATTCAATCAGGATCACACTCTGATGGAGCTACGTACTGCAACCGACCCCTATGACATGCGCTTCCACCGATTGGAGGCGTTGCCGCAAGTTTGCCAATCAGATTGGGTAGGGCAGCCGAATGAACAGCTTGAAAGCTTCGATGCGTTTGTAAGCTATTTTCAGAATCACTACGCCTTCTTCGACGTGCACAATCCCGGCTGGCTTAGACAGGCCGCCCGATTTCGCAGTCAATTGGGCGAAGAACCCCAGGAAACCGATATTATTGAAACGATGATCGGACTGCTTTCAACACTCAAGGATGGTCATGTCAGCATACGGGCGGCCGTCGATGGAGATGAAGGTGAGTTTATCGCCTACCCTGGTCCGACATTAAGCGCAGTGCAGCAGACCTATTCGGGTGAGGGGAGCCCGATGGCGGCTTTTGGTCGTCAATACCTGAGGACAGATGTCGAAGACACAATATTGAATGGACAGCACCACAATGCGGTAAATGAGCGGATCAAATATGGGCTCACTAGCGATGACATCGGCTACATGGCTGTCATGTCAATGGGTGGCTATGCTGCTGCGCCTGACGCATCAGAAGATGAAGAACTCGCCGCCATCAATGACGCGATGGATGAGGTCATTTCCTATTTCCAAAGCGCTGGCGTCAAAGCGGTGATTGTCGACATCACCGCAAACCGGGGAGGATATGATTATTTGGCAAGAGAGATTGCTGCGCGGTTCGCCAGCGAAAAAACGCTCGTGTCCAGTAAGTTTGCTGGCGATGCAGAAGACCAAACGCCACAACCAATGTACATTGAGCCGGGCGTTCGCCCTAGTTTTACAAAACCGGTTTATCTGCTCACCAGCGATGTGACTGTAAGTGCGGCCGAAGTTCTAACGCTCGCGCTTCGCGCTTTGCCAAATGTGACACATGTTGGCGCAACAACTCGTGGTGCGTTTTCCGACGTGCTTGAGAAGAGGTTGCCAAACGGGTGGATCGTGACGCTTTCGAATGAGGTCTATCTCGACCATGAGGGTATATCTTGGGAGGGGAAAGGTATTCCGCCAGAATACGAATGGCAGGTGTTTGATCCATCCGACCCATTCGCGGGACATACGCCCGCCGTCGAGCAGACAATCGCACTGATCGACACGCATGTGAGTAACTGACCCAAAGCGACTACGACGGGCCATAGTGCAAAAATGGGAGCATTCGGCGTGGCTAAGGCTGAGCGAGAGGCACAGCGATGTTGTTGATTGACGCAGTTTTCCGGTTCGGGGGAATCGCCTTGCTTGCGCTAATCGCAGTGATGAGTTGGCAGCATCTATCATACTGGCGCAGCGCGCCATATTTGATCGCCGCCTGCCTCAGCGTAGGTGCGCTTTTCTTGGGCTATTCAATTCCCGAGTTCTTACCTCCTGAGCCGGTTCTTGCGATTGTGCGGTTTCTCGATATGCCGCACCTCCCGCTCGTTTGGTTGTTCGCGATCAGTATTAGTGCAGCGGATTTTCGGTTGCGGCCATGGCATGTCGCTGTCTGCGTTCTCTATTCGGCTCCGATCCTTTGGCCGCGGCTTGCCTACTATAGTGTCCTGCCCGAACCCCCTGTTTGGCTGCTGATCTATGGAGCCATAACCTCGCTCGCGCTGATGACCCACCTAGTATGGGTGTCTTACGCTGCTCTGAAAGAGCAGAATGCGGCGCGCCCTAGCCTCCCAATGATCGGCTTTTTTGCCATCCTGTTTTTCGCAACCGTCGGAGCGGCAATGGCGGAGTTGATCCCCGATGGCACGTCGCTGAGCCGCCATACGGCGAAGATTATCGCGATTTTCCCAGCGATTGCTTTTGGTGCGGTATGGATGCTCCGGTTTCGCTCACCTGCACTTGCTGTCTCAACTCTGTTGAAGCCGGCCAATAACCTCTCTCCCAGAGAACGTGATCTGCTGGAATTGTTGCAAGATCGCATCCTTCATCAAAATGGCTATCGCGATCATGACTTAACAATGCCTGTGCTCGCGCAGACTTTGGGAGTTGGCCAAGATCGATTGCGAATGTTGATCAACCAGAGGCTCGGCTATCCCAATTTCAATGCGTATATCAACGCCATTAGGATTGAGTCAGTGCGCCGCGATTTCGCAAAACTAGAGGCGAGCGAGCAACCGATACTAACGATTGCAATGGATGCTGGCTTCAAGTCAATATCGGCTTTCAACCGGGCATTTAAAGCCGCAACTGGTGAGACGCCCAGCCAATATCGGGAGCGATTGAAAGAAGATGCGGCTTTGCCAAAAAATCAGGAAGGGTTTTCGGGAAATCAGTAAGACGCTGCGTGACTGATCCATTAGCCACTTTGGCCGAAACGCGCCCGACGGCGTCGCACGGCTGGAGAAACTACGATGCGGCTACTCCCTTTCATCTTTGCTTTCTTCGCGATTTGGGCGACCCCACTTTCGGCTCAGCCGCGCAGTGCCGATGCAGAGCGTGTCATTGCGCGATTGATCGATGCCTATGGCGGCGATGCGCTACGCGAAATGGAAAGTGTGTCGATTGTTAGCAATCGCCGGCTTGGGTGGCTGGGCCAAGGTCAAACAGCCGCTTTTGTCGAATTTGGACCCGATCGATTACGCAAGCATTTCGACCTGAAAAACGAGAGCGGCAGCGTTGAAAGATGGACCCTGCAGAATGGCAACGTCTATCACAACAGGTGGGTGGTTGACGGTTCGACTGCGCAGTCTCTCGACTATTTTGAGATGACATCAACTCCCAACGCAGAAGCCGGGTTCTGGCAATGGTTTAGCGGCGATTTTCGCAGCTCTGATGCTCTGATGGCCTATCGGCTCGCGACCTCTGAAATAGCAGTACAATTTGTTGGCTCGGAGAATTACCTCGGTGAAACGCACGACAAGCTAACCTTCTCGATCCTGCCCGAAACGCTTGAGATGACAGTCTTTGTTTCGCGCGAAGACGGTCTAATCCGGCGTGCAACAATGCCGCGCGAGATTGGAACAGTGAATTTCCTATTTGGCGCACATCGTACCGTTAGTGGGGTCACTCACGCGTCGGAAGTGCAGATCTTTGTCGATGAAATTTTAACAGAATATGAGTGGGACCTCGCCTTCATGCCGAATGCGAATGTTAACCAATTGATCCCCATAGAGAACGGTTTTGTCGCCCCGCCGCAGCCGGTCGAACAATCGGAAATGACTGTTGATCGCTTGGGCGACGGTGTGTTTATTGTAGGTAGAGAAGACTACAGCCTCTTCGCGCTGGACGTCGAAGGCGTGATTGCAGTGAATGCCTATGCTGGCATCGCTGAGCGGCACGCGGCGTTGAACGAATATTTGGGTGAACAACGCCCACTCACGGGATTGATCGTTACGCATCATCATACGGATCACATGGACGGGGTAGATGAAGCTGTCGAACTGGGTGCAACCCTGTTCGTGACCAGCGAGACGGATGCCGTATTGAAGGTGCGAGAAGACTTCGCGGTGGATGCAAATATCGTCGTCCTCGCAAGCGAAGATACAATTGGACCGCTTTCGGTTTTTGTGCGCCCTACATCGCATGCGGTGCAAAACGCCATTGTCTATCACGCTGGAACCAAGACCGTGTTCCAAGATGATCATTATCACGGTCTAATTGCCGACGGACCCAGCCGCGTTCAGCCGTCTGCAATTGAGATGCATCAGGCTGTTTCGCAATTGGAAATTGACGTTGACAGGATCGCCTCAGGCCATGCTCGCAAAGCCGAGCGCTGGGATGTTTTCGACGCAGCCGTCAATACAGCTGGGGCGGGGGATTTGTGCCCATCAGGGAGGGAGATTTGTCAGGTTTTCCGATCACAATGACGAAACTGCGCGTTGCTTTTTTGGCGACAATGACGACGCTGGGCCTTGCCGGTATCACCACTTTTGCATTGGCTCAGTCCAACGAGCCTCAGCATGGTGCTTGGGGAATTGAGACAGAGAATGTGAGCGCGACAGTCGCACCAGGCGACGATTTCTACACCTATGTGAATGAAGGTTGGATCGCGAAAACAGAGATTCCGCCCGAGCGTTCCTTTCTCTCCGAACCTTGGGTCGCGCAGTATAAGATCTATGATGATCTCGAAAGGATGTTCGCTGACATTCTATCGACGCCGCGCGGTGATGCCGGAAGCGCTGAAAGGCGGCTTCAAGATCTTCATCGAAGCTTTATGGATGTGCAGCGGGTTGAGGACCTTGGTCTTGCTCCAGTTCGACAAGGCTTGTCTGCCATCTCGGCTATCGAGACGCATGAAGGTGTTGCGCGCTTCATGGCTGATCCGATGGCCCCGTCGATATTTCAACTGGTCGTAAAACCCCCGGTCGATATGCAGGGCGGGTACGTTCTGTCGATTGAGCAGTATCGCGTCACCGGCCTTGGTCTGCCGGGACAAACCTTTTACACAAGCGCGGAGGAGCCTTTTGCCGGGCATCGAGCCGCTTACCAGGAATACGCGTCGAGCCTTCTGAGCCTCGCCGAAATCGAAGGCAGCGCTGCGCACGCCGCACGCCTCGTCGATTTAGAAGTTCAGTTTGCCAATGTGATGTGGGATTTCGCGCGGCTACGCGATGCTAGTGCCGCTTTCGATCTTATTACTGTGGGTGAATTAGAGGCCCGCGCACCGGGCTTTCCGTGGAGAGCATATCTGCAAGCGGCAGGCCTTTCAGACATAGAGCAATTAAACATTGGCATAGGAGCGCTAACCGAAAGCGCCGCTCTATTCGAAGAAGTTCCTGTATCGGCATGGAAAAGCTACCTCTATTTCCATTGGATCAACAACCACGCTGACTTTCTGCCTGAAACGTTTGGTGAAAGCCGTTTCGAGTTTTACGACAAACGCCTGTCCCGTGCCGAAGCGCGTGCAGACCGCACTGCCCGCGCGATTGAATTAATTCAAAGTGAGCTCGGCTGGGACGTTGGATCGCTCTATGTAGCGCGGCATTTTCCGGAGAGTAGCACGGCGCAAGTGCTAGAGATTGCGGAGTATGTTCGCGCAGCTTTCAAACAGCAGCTTCGCGAAACCGACTGGATGGATGAGGTCACAAGAGCGGAGGCCTTAGCCAAAGCAGACGCGATCATTTTTGAAATGGCCGAGCCAAAAGAGCGCATCGATTTTTCGCAAGTCTCTACGTCTCCCGATGATCTTGTTGGCAATGTCCGTGGCATTCGGACGGCCCAATGGAATGCAGCCAAAGACAGGATCGGCATGCCCATATCGCGATGGGGCGATTGGAACATGTACCCTCACCGGGTCGGCCTTGGCTTCCATCAGCAATACAACAAAATTTTTATCACCGCGGGCGCGCTTCTGCCTCCGTTTTTCGATGCCAATGCAGACATAGCGGTCAACTTCGGATCAATCGGGTCTACGATCGGGCATGAATTTGGTCACTCGCTCGATGATCAGGGATCAAAATTCGACAGTAATGGCGCTTTGCGTGATTGGTGGTCGCCCAGTTCAAGGGCCGAATATGATCGGCGAACACAGCTGCTGATTGAGCAATTTGCTCGGTATGAATTGCTCCCTGACACACCACTCAAATCTGATCAGATGATCGGCGAAATCGTGGGTGATCTGACGGGCGCGCTGATCAGCAGGCGCGCATATGACTTGTACCTTCAGGATCACCCAGAAGAGGCTAACAAGGTGCTGGATGGGTTCACTGGCCCACAGCGATACTGGTTGGGCCTCGCTCAGAAAACGCGAATGGTAGCGCGCGATCCAGCCTTGCGAGAAATGGCGATGTCTTGGGCGCAGCCTGCACCGCCACACGGTGTGAATGGCGTAGTCACCAATCTAGACGCTTGGCACACCGACTTCGCAATTCGTGATGATAGCGCGCTCTACAGGCGTGAAGCTGAACGAAATCCGCTCTGGTAAATCGCCAATTTTTGGCACGAGGACGAGACATGACGAGCTTCAACTGGCTATTAAAGAGTTTTTTAGCCGTTTTCGTGGCGCTGATTGTGACATCTTCTGTTGACGCGGCTGAAGTGACAATCAGCCGCGATTTGCAGGTTGAAACGGTTGATGGCCGGATCCTCGATTATACAATCGAGATGCCCTCAAACACTGATCAAACCGTTCCCCTGCTGGTTGTGATTGATGGTTCGGGATGTGTGGGCATAAACGCGATGGGTTTGCGCAATTGCTTTCACCTTCTGAGTTTCCGGACAAAGCCTATGCAAGGCTCGTGGTCGGGAAATCTGGCGTTCCAGCGGACAAAGCTTCCCTTGACGACTGCTCCTCCGAATTCTTGCAACACTATGCGATAGATGATCGGGTCATGGATCACTTGCGCGTTCTACAAGTGGCGACAAGGGGAGCGTATTGGTGGAATGGCAAAATAGTTATCTTCGGTTGGTCAGACGGTGGGGATATCGCAGCGCAAGTCTTCGCCCTTAATCCGACAATTTCAAAGCTGGCATTCGGCGGCGTTGGAGGGGGCTTTACAATGCAAGAGCATTTCGAAGACTTTTGGGTTTGTGAGGAGACACAAACTGAGGCCCGAGATGCTTGTCTGACTGACCTACGTAGGCAATTCGAGACGATTAAGCTAAATCCAACTTGGTCAAGGCATTGGTCGGGACAAGACAATACCTACAAGGTGTGGGAAAGCCGGCTGGACACTAGGCTGACTCCCTTGTTGGTGGGTGAGACAAGGCCAGTTCTAATGGTCCATGGTTCGAATGACTTTACCGGCGCACCAGTTGAATCTGCACAGAAACTGGCCGCGGAGGTTTTCGGCTCCGGGCATTCTCAATTCACTTATTGGGAGGTCGCGGGCATGGAGCACGACATCTGGTCATTGTCGCCAGAGGAAGCAATTGCATTGGAAGGCAAAGTACTCGACTGGCTGCTTGACGACTTGCCGCAATAGCAGGCGATCCAAGAGTGACGCTCCAACACAACTGGATCATGGGCGCAACATCCGTCTTCCAGAGCTCTTTTGGCAGGAGCACTTTGCCTAGCACGGAGGAGGCCGCGTTAGACTAGCAGCGCCGCCACTCCTCCCTTCCGATCACCGATACCATTGCCAAAAAAGAAAGGCGCCCCGCCGAAGCGGAGCGCCCAGTGTGTGTCGGAGAGACACGTGATTTGTGGATCGATTAGAACCGCAGTGTCGCACCAAATGTGATGCGGCGATCCGGCAAGCCTTGGAAGCACAGCAGGGCGCCATCATTGACGCAGAACTGGCTGATGTCCGACTTGGTCAAGTTCACGCCTTCAACACCCACGGCGAGAAAATCGGTCACGTCATAGACCACACTGGCATTCAGCTGCCCGCGAGCCTCTGTGACAACTGGGAAGCCCAGCGTTGAGTTGAGTGAAGCGCCAGCTGCAGTATCAAGCGTACGGAACGCATCACGCCATGTGTAGCGCGCGCGGGCCGACAGGCCGAACTTTTCGTAATACAACGTCACGTTGTACGCATTTTCAGAGAAGTCGAGCAGACCTTGAACCGCCTCAACTGGATCAGGAACGCCCGGAGCAGATGCTTCGAAAATGTCCTGACCGCGGCCAGAGGCTGTTTGTGTGGCCTGACCACCGCCAAAGTCCTGATAGGTGTAGTTGGCGATGACGCCAAAGCCCGACAGGAAGCCCAGCTGATCTTCAAACTGCGAGAGATCGTATTGGAATGCGATCTCGATACCGGTTTGCGTTGTGCTGGCCGAATCGTTGACCATAGTTTGCAGTGGGACACACAGGCCATTGCCGGGGACGTCGGAAAGGACGTTGCGGTCAGGCACTGGGTTAAAGATACCGCCGCCTTCACACGGATCGGTGATGTCGCGGAAACCATTGGCATCCTCAACTGCGTCTTCGACTTGGGTCACGAACAGGTTCGTGCGGTCCTTGTGGAAGAAGCCGATGCTGATCAACGATGATGGTGCAAAGTACCACTCAAGCGAAGCATCGAACGATTGCACTGTTTCCGGCGCAAGGTTCGGATTGCCCAGGACCACTGCGTTGTTTGGACCCGTTGGGAACGAAACAGACAGCGACAGATCACTAAAGTCAGGACGGTTGATGTCCTCGGTGTAGCTTGCACGGAAGATCAGATCATCCGTTAGATCTGCGATCACGTTCACACGCGGCATGAACTCGGTGTATCCGCCGCCCGAAGTGACTGGCGATGCTACGCCGCCAGCAATGGCATTACCGAAGGAATCAATGCTTGTATCAATCCAACGGAAGCCGACATTGCCGCGCACCGGACCCGTTTCGAAATTGGCTTGCGCATATAGGGCATGCGTTTGCTCTTCGATACGGAACGATGCTGCAAGATCACCGGTTGAGTTTGGATCGAGATCGTTGAGCAAACGCCCTCCACCAGCGATCGCTGCTTGACCACCAGGCGTTGCATCGAGTGCAGCCTGTAAAAGCGCAAACACGTTGTCCCGGTCAGAGAATGAACGGTTTGGATCGACCACCACGAAGTTGCGGAATGCAAGCTCGCGGCCATCAAATGCGCCGAAATTGCTCGGACCCTGCACGATCAGATCGCCGAGTGCAGAACCGCTTGGGCTGTTCGCAATTGAACCCGTACCAAATGTTGAGCGCAAGCGATTGAATTCGCTTGAGCTGTCATTGTAGCGATAGCCAGCGTCAATCGATGTGATCAGACCAAAGGCACCATCCAGATCGAGAGTGGTGTCGATACGGAAGGCGTCTTCCTTATTCTCTGTCGTGTTGTTGCTGTTTGTCACTGCGTCCAAAACCGTATTGGCTGGGTTCAGCAGATCTTGAACAGTCGGTGCAAATGGCGAGTCAAAATCAACACCAAACGTCAAAGCTCCACCGCGCAGATCATAGATGAACGGTACAGAGTTATCGTTGCTGGACCCATCAAGCGGTGTCAGCGGGTTAGGGTTGATGAAGTTCAGCGTGGTGCTGAGGTTTGGGTTTGCCGAATCCGATGTTGAACGCGAAAGCTCAACCCGTGTGGTCAAACGTCCGGTCTCGAACTCGGTACCTAGGCGATAGAGCTCGCTAGTGGTAACGCGTGCGCCGGTATCGCTAGAGAAACGCAGGTTTGGATCATCGTCATCGCGTGCAAGGTTCGGCTGGATTGTGCCGAACAAAGCGGCTTCGATGCTGCCCAGATTTACGCCGTCGAGCGAGCCGAAATTCACTGTTTCAAAGCCATCCGGCACGTTGACCGTATCAACCGCGCTGACGCCAGACCCTTGGATACGCGAGCTGTCCTGACGACGCTCTTGATCGTTGTAGATCACGTCAAGGAAGAACATCAGGCCAGGGTTCGGCGCATATTCGAGCGAACCCGCAAGGTTGATCGTCTCGTACTCGAAATTCTCGCGTTCCTGATTGAGGAATTGGATGTTCAAGAACGGATTGGATGGTCCAGGGGCGCCAGCGGCCGTTACAGCCTGGTCCGCTAGGATCAGGTTGTCGCGGTCAACACGTGGCCGGAACGATGTGGCTTCTTGTTCAGTATAGCTGCCGCTGACAACAAAGCCGATTTCACCGTCGCCGGCTGACCAGACATCGCCAAAGCTGCCAGAGATGCGCGGCTTAATGCTGTCAGACAGTTCACTGTACTCACCTTGCACCCTCAACGACATAATCGTGTCGGTGATGTCGAGTGGGCGAATGGTCCGCAAATTGACCGTACCGCCAACAGAGCCTTCGATAGTGTCAGCGGTTGGCGCCTTAATCACTTCGACCGCGCCGATAATGGCAGGGTTGATGTCTTCAAAGCTGATGCCGCCGCGACCTGTTCCAGCTGAAACGGTTTTAACGCCGTTGATGAGGACTTGGTTGTCGTTTGTGCCGCGAATTTGAACGCCCGTACCGACACCAGCTGTACGCGTGATCTGAACGCCGGTGACGTTTTCCAGAACTTCAGCCAGGTTTTGGTCAGGCAGCTTACCAATATCTTCTGCCTGAATAACTTCAATCAGGCTGTCAGCATCACGCTTCTCTGCTAGCGCGCTTTGCAGCGAGCTACGAATACCTGTGACAACAATCTGGTTGCCTTCGCCTTCAGCAACGCCTTCATTGCTTTCAGCATCCTGTGCGAATGCAGTTGTCGGCATCAGTGCGATTGCAGAACCTGTAAGAAGTCCAGCGAGCAGACGCGACCGTGTAGTGGGCAGGCTTACGCCGCCAGTAAAGTACCCCATTTCTCTCTCCCATCACCACTTTTTCTTTGGGTTGGTCCGTCCAAGGCTAAGCGGCCTCCATCGTGAGTCAACCAGTTGGACAGACATTTTATCCAAAAAGTGTCATACCAATTAATCAGATTTGCGATAAATACAAATAAGAACAGCGCGATAGATCTTCGCTGGCGTAGTGCATACCTGTGCAGCAATTAGCGATTTCGCACCTACTCGTCACATTTTTGCATCACTACGTCCAGATCGTCGTTTCTCGTGCCTTTGCCATACGAGATACTATCACACCATGAAAAGCTGTTGAAAAACAGTGAGGTAAAAAATGCATGCCGGAGGAGTGATTGAGTGGGTCGCGTGAGGTATCGAGTCGAAATTGGTAAGGCCAAAGTGGAAAATTGGCATGACATATATGTTGACATCGATTTCCTCGGCACTAAGCCTTGCGTCAGAGAAAAAACCTTTTGGGAGGGGTATGATGGCAATTCACGCAGCGCTGCGCAGCGCTTCTTCACGCATTTCACTTTCTACTGTTCTTCTGGCTGGGGCTGCCAGTTTGGCAACGCCCGCGCTGGCTCAAGAAGAGCCGGTTGACGTCGCTGAGGAAGCACAGCCCGGTGATATCGTTGTGACCGGTATCCGGCAGACGATTCAAAACTCAATTAATGAAAAGCGTAACTCAACAGAAGTGTTCGATGCGCTGTCGGCTGACGAAATTGGCGATCTTCCAGCGCTGTCAATTGGTGAGGCGCTTGAAACTCTGACTGGCGCAGGTTCGCACCGTGAGCAGGGCGGGGCAACCGAGATTTCGATTCGCGGCCTTGGTCCTTTCCTTGGTTCCACAGTCATCAATGGCCGTGTCGCAACCAATGGTAGTGGTGACCGTTCAGTCAACTTCAGCCAATTCCCTTCTGAGCTGTTCAGCAAAGTTGGCATCTACAAGACGCAGGCTGCTAGCTACATCGAGGGCGGTGTTGCTGGTCAAATCGTTCTGGAAACGATTCGCCCGATCGACCTTGGTCGTCAGCGCATTCAAGGTGAAATAAAACTCAACGCAAACCCCGATAACCTCGACATTGATTCTGATCAGCGCTTTCAGGATATCGGCTATCGCGGCACGCTCAGCTATGTTGACACATTCGACGTGGGCGATGGCGAATTCGGTATTTCGCTTGGCTACCAGCGCAGCGAAACCACCAACCCAGAGCAAGAGGCCAACGTTTCTAACACGATCCGTGCTTGCGTAATTGATCCAAGCACCACCAGCGATGGTGTCTTTGATGATGGCAATTGCGACACAAGCGGTAGTACGATCGCTGGTCTGCGTGATGGCAGCGTCGATCTGCCCTTCTTGATTGCGCGCAACAGTTACGCGCTGCGGTCAAACATTACGGACGATACGCGTGATGCTTTCTTCGGTGCGATCCAGTATCAGCCGAGCCCGGATGTCGATATCAATGCTGACTTCCAATATTCGAGCCGCCTGTTCCGTGAGCAGCGTTCTGACCTGAACTTTGCGGAAGGTCGCCGGATCGACGGTCCGGGTGATCCCAACCGAATTGAAGGCTTTGATCTCATCGTCACTGAGAGTGGCGCGCTGCGTCAGTTCACTAACGAGCAGCGCATTGAAGCTGTAAGTGAGTATCTTGAGCGTGACGAAGAGTATTACGGTGGTGGTCTGTCGATCGATTTTCGTCCAGCAGATCGCCTGACGATCTCACTCGACGCCTCTTACTCGCAAACTCAGCGTACTGAAGAGGCGGTGCAAATCCGTTTCCGTACAGAAGACGGCGAAAGCATTTTTGGCAACACTGATGCAGACGGCAACCCCTTCTTCCCAGAAGCATTTGAAAGCGATCAGACACCGAACGCTGGTCGCACCAACGGCACCGATGACCGGGTCGAAACAGCGGTCCTGATACGCCAAAATGGTTCGCAGGGTCTGAACTTTGTCACGCAAAACTTTGATGTGACTGACTACACACTGTTCGCGAACGATCCGCGCCTGCGTGCCGATCTTGAACAAGACCGTTTCAACAGCATTTGGGCTGTACGCGGCGATGTCGCATACGAAGCTGACGGTTTCTTTAGTCTCTTCCAAGCCGGTACGCGTTACCAAGAACTGATCTATCGTGATGTTCCTGGCGCTCAGAATGGTACCAGCCGCTTTGAAAATACCTACAACGACACTGACGGTAGCGGCGCGTTGTTCGTCGCCAACCAAGAGTGTCGGACACCTTTCCCTGAATTTGGTTTCCTCTCATCGGTTTCGGGTGGTAACCCGCTGATTACCAACGTTGATCTTGATGGAAATGTGCTCAGCACATCCAACACTTTCGCAACTTTTGATGCGCTGTGCATCGCCCAGGTTCTCGAGCGTGAAGATCCATCGGGTCTCTCGTTTGATGCCGACGGTCGGCCAATTTTCCCTACGGGTGAATTTGACTCGATCCAGAACACAGACGTGATGGAACGGACTTGGGCCGGCTATGTCCAGGCGGACTTCGATAGCCAGCTTGGCGAAATGCCAATTCGAGGTAATGTCGGTGTGCGCGTGGTTGACACCTCAGTGCGTTCACGGGGATTTCGCGCAGCGCTGAACGTTGATTTCACACCGGGCGATCCGCTGGATCCAACCGATACTGGTGAATTCGTTCTGGTGCAGGATAACTCCTCATTGGTCTCTAATGTGTTCGAAAATTCCTACACAGAGTTCCTCCCGAGCTTCAATCTCGTGGCGGAATTCCAACCTGAATTGCTCGGACGTTTTGCGGTGTATCGCTCGCTGTCTCGTCCGGATCCATCCAGCCTTGGCAATGGTCGGTTCTTCAGCACCAACAATGATGAATTTTCGACCGCGATTGACGCTCTGAGCGGCGGCATTGATCAGGTAACGGCGACCGGTAACCCGGCGACCGAGCCACTGCTTTCGTGGAACGTCGATGCTGGTATTGAGTGGTATCCGAATGAGGATACGATCCTCGCGTTCAACGCATACTACAAGAGCTTTAATGGCGGTTTTGAAACCGTTGGCCAGTTCGAGCCTTTCACAATTGCCGGTCAAAGCGTCGACCTGCTGGTAACGCAGGTGCAAACGACACAAGACACCAGCACAATTGCAGGTATCGAAATCACCGCAGCGCACCGTTTCAGCTATCTGCCTGCGCCGTTGGATGGGCTAGGCTTCAAGTTGAGCTACAACTACGCAGATTCGAACTTTGAGTTTGAAGACGATACGCTCGGCGCGCTCACTACCGTCAATAGCGATGGCACGACCACAGTCACGAATGGCCTGATCCCGCCGTCCAACCTGTTCGGCTTTTCAGAGCATGTGTTCTCTGGCCAGGTTTATTACGAGATCGGCGATTTCGATTTCCAAGGCGTTTACAAGTATCGCAGCGACTACTTCCAGCAGTTCGTCTCGACACCGGGCCGCATTCGCTACGTGGATGACGTAGGCGTGTTTGAGGCGCGTATGTCTTGGACCATCAATCGCAACCTGCGCTTCACCGTTGAAGGCATCAACCTGTTCAATGAACCGCGGACCAACTTCCGCGGTGCGCCGGACGATTTTGGTGCGATCCAGGTCTATGGCCCGCGTTACTTCGCAGGCATCAGGGCACGGTTCTGATCAGTTAGGGGCACCATCGTACGAGGGGTCGATGGTGTCCCGCCTTTTTGACAGCTGCCCCTTGCGGGCTACATGAGAATAGAACTAACGGGTGAGGTAAGCGAAAGGACGGCAGAGATTTAGTATGAGCGGCAAGCGACTTTTCCAATCTGTGGCCGAGCAAATTGCGGGCCTAATCGATGATGGTGCCTTTCCTCCTGGGACAAGGTTGCCGGGGGAACGCGAGCTTGCCGAACGTCTTAATGTCAGCCGTGTCACCATTCGCGAAGCTGAGATTGCCTTGCAGGCCGTAGGACGGCTTGAGATCAAGACAGGATCCGGCGTCTACGTCAGCGAAACTCAGCCCGGTGAACTCACAGCTCTGCCTAGTGCTAGCGCTTTCGAAGTGACTGAGGCTCGCCTGCTTGTGGAATCTGAAACGGCGGCGCTTGCAGCGCACAACATTACTGATGAGGCAGTGCAGCGCTTGTCTGAGCTGATCGAAAAGATGCGCAGCGGAGATGAGCAGGCCGCGAACGAGGCCGATCAGGAGTTTCACCGTACGATCGCAGAATCGTCCAATAACGCGGCCATGGTTCACACCGTTCAGTCGCTTTGGCGCATGCGTGAAGAGCTGCCTGAGGTGAAGGCCACATATGAAGCCGTGTGTGTCCATGATGCAGATTCTCGCACCGCAGAGCACGAGGCGATCTTCTTCGCTCTGCGTGATCGGGACCCTGCGGGCGCACGTGCAGCAATGCGTGAGCATTTCCACCGCTTGATCGAGGCCATGCTGGATGCGACGGAGCGAATGGCTTTGGAAGAAGTGCAGGAGAAGGCTTCGAAAAGCCGAGCGCGCTTCACGGCCGCCACGAAGATTGCCTGACCAAATTGGTAATACAAAAAACCCCTCAATGACATGCCAGATTGATTGACACTGGAAGACTCGCGCCTATAGTTGGCCATGAGAGAACGGAAGAGGGGAGTGCTTGGGATGCTTACGAGGCTGTGCCTTGTGTTGATTGCCGCGTGGCTCGCTGCCACGCCTGCATTCGCTGAGCGCTATTTCGTACAAAACCAGAGCGAATATGCTGATGTCTTGGAGGATGTTGAGGCGGGCGATGTCATCGTTCTTGCCAACGGCGAATGGCGAGACTTTGATCTAGTCATCACCGGGCAGGGCCGCGCAAATGCGCCAATCACTCTCACTTCCGAGGAGGCTGGCAAAGTCATTCTGACCGGCCAGTCCAGCCTGCGCATTGGTGGGCAGCATATCATCGTGAGCGGTCTTGTCTTTCGCGACGGATACAGCCCGCGCGGCGAGGTTGTCTCCTTCCGCCGGACGAAGCAGGACATCGCCAGCAATTCGCGCGTCACCGAAGTTGTGATCGACAATTTCAGCAAGCCCGACCGCTACGAATCCGATTATTGGGTTGGCATATACGGTCGGAACAACCGCTTTGATCATAATCACATGGTTGGCAAAACCAATAAAGGTGTAACATTGGCGGTCCGGCTCGACAGTGAAGAAAGCCGCGAGAACAATCACCGAATTGACCACAATTACTTTGGTCCACGACCTGTGCTCGGCTCCAATGGTGGCGAGACGCTGCGGATCGGCACAAGCCGCTATTCTATGCATCGCTCTGACACATTGGTTGAGAACAATGTCTTTGACCGCACCGATGGCGAAGTTGAGATCATTTCTTCTAAATCGGCGGGCAATATCTTTCGTGGCAATGTTTTCCTGCGTTCACGTGGCACACTGACTTTGCGGCACGGTGATGACAATGTGGTGGAGCGCAATGTCTTCTTGGGTGAGGGCAAGGACTATACTGGTGGCATTCGCGTCATCAATCGCGGCCAGACGGTCCGCGGCAATTACATGGAAGGCTTGCGTGGAGAGGCGTTCTCTAGCGCGCTAGCGATAATGAACGGCGTGCCTAATTCGCCAGTCAATCGCTATGTCGAAGTTGAGAATGCGCGGATTGAGGGCAACACGATCGTAGATAGTCGGCGCGTTGCATTCAATGTGGGTGCGGATGAGGAACGCTCAGCACCGCCATCCAACAGCACCTTTGCCCGCAATCTGATGGGCGGCCTTGAAGGTGAGAGCTTCCTCGAAGTCTATGACGACATTTCTGGTGTGTCGTTCTCAGATAATCGCGTCGCACAAGGCGGTGTTGCGGATGAGCTAGAGAGCTTCGTGCAAGCGGGAGTTGAGCTGGAGCGGGCTGAAAATGGTCTGCTTTACCCTGTTGATCCAGAGCTTACTCACCTTGGTGCGCCACGTGATCTGACGCCAGTGACTCTCGCGCAAGTTGGCGTGTCTTGGTATCCTAAGCCTGGCAATGAAGGTGCGTTTGGCACTTCCGGCAACGTGACCCATGTTGAGCCGGGTGAGGGCACTCTGGCAGAGGCAGCGATGGCGGCCAGCGATGGTGATGTGCTGCTTTTGGGCAGTGGCGAATACACGGTCGACCGTTCGATCCCTCTTGGAGTTGCCCTAACGGTGCGCGGAGCTTTTGACGAAGGCGCTGCACCGCCAACCATCTTCTTCACGCGGCCAACTCTTTTTGAGCTACGCGAGGGCGGCAATCTGCAACTGGCCAATCTAACGATTGACGGCGCTCTTGCTCCGGACTCGGTTGGTAATTCAATGATCCGCACCACGACCTATCCAATCAAGTCCAATCTAATGGTCGAGATGGACAACGTGACCGTTCAAAATCTTGTCGTGAACAAGTCGTTCAATGTCCTGACACTCGGCAAAAGCTCGCTTGCGGACCGGGTAGACATTCGCAACAGCCGCTTTATCGACATTACAGGTGCAGTGGTTTCGGCGACTGCTGAGACAGAAGACTTTGGCCAATACAATGTCGAGTATCTAGACATCTCCAACAGTGACTTTGCCAATATCGGTGGCCCCATCGCGGATGTGTATCGCGGAGGCCGCGATGAAAGTACATTTGGTCCGTTTGTGACCTTTGCGGGCAACCGTATCGCGGAAAGCGGCATGGCGGCGACTAATGGTTCGGGCGCATCGCTCAACTTGCATGGTGTCCAGATCGCAGACGTATCGCGCAATCAGGTGGTGGGCTCTGCGCCAGTTCGTGTGGTCCATACAGTCGGCACGCCCGACACATCTATCACCAACAATCAATTCGCAGGCACGCCGCAATTGGTGCTCGAAGAATTGAACTATGACGGTGAACATCGCGCTGATGTTTCAGGAAATGTCTTTGCGGAAGGGGATGGCGAATGAAACGTCCAACTCTGCTGCTGTCGGCCTTTGCCTTCGCCGCCACTGCGCAGCCATTCGCGGCTGAGGCGCATAGCGAACACAGCGCTGAGGCTGCGCAGGCATTGCCATCGCTCTTTGCCTCTGAACTTGATCGGTCAAAGGCCTTTGTCGACACGATGATGGCTCAGGGGCTGGTTGTGCCTGTGCCCTCCGATCCGGGCGGCGGGTACACCCACGAACAGCACAAACGCAATTACCGCGCGATGTATCTGGCAGGCCAGCTTTATCGGATTACCGGTGAAGAGGCGTATGCGCACTACATTCGCGATATGCTGCTCGAATATGCTCAGCTGTATCCGACGCTGGAAGATCATCCGGCGCGGCGCAATCAGAACCCGGGTCGGATTTTCTGGCAAGTGCTCAATGATGCGGTGTGGCTGGTTCATTCGGTTCAGGCCTATGGCGAAATCCGCGATACGCTTTCTGCAGAAACCCGCGCACGGATCGACGATGATGTCTTCCGCCGGGCAGCGCATTTTCTTTCAGTGGAAAGCCAAGCTACTTTTGATCGCATTCACAATCATGCGACTTGGGCTACCGCCGGTGTTGGTATGACCGGCTATCTGCTAGGCGATCAGGATATGGTCGACCGCGCTCTGCTCGGCAGTGATAAATCGGGCGAGACCGGCTTTATTCGCCAGACCGAGCTGCTCTTTTCCCCAGACGGATATTACACCGAAGGGCCCTATTATCAGCGCTATGCTCTGATGCCCTTTATGGTGTTTGCCGACGCGATTGAGCGCAATGACCCGGATCGCCGCATCTTTGAGCATCGCGATGCGATCTTGCTTAAAGCGCTACGGATGACGATTCAGCAAAGCTATCGGGGTTATTTCTTCCCGTTCAATGATGCGATCAGGGACAAAAGCCTGCGTACCGATGAGCTTTATCATGGGGTTGCAATAGCTTATGGGCTGACGCGCGATCCTGCTTTGCTGTCTATAGCGCAGTATCAAGGGCGCACTGTCCTGAGCCAAAACGGCATGACACTGGCGCGCGATCTGGATGCAGGTCTGGCGGAGCCATTCCCGTTCCGGTCCTTGCTCTTGCGCGACGGTCCTGACGGTGATTGGGGCGCGGTTGCGGTCCTGCGTCAAGGCGATCCGAATGAAGTGGGTGAACCGGGTACAGTTCTCATTTCAAAGAACACCAGCCAAGGGTTTGGTCACGGCCATTTTGATAAGCTTGCCTGGCAGCTTTACGACAATGGGAATGAGATCGTGCGCGACTATGGCGCGGCTCGGTTCTTGAATATTGAGGCAAAAGAGGGCGGGATCTACCTCCCTGAAAACACCACTTGGGCCAAATCCAGCGTGGCGCACAATACGTTGGTGGTGGACGAAACAAGCCACTTTGGCGGCGACCGCCGGGTAGCGGATCAATATTGGCCCACGCAGCTTTACTACTCTGATGCGCAGGCGCTTCAGGTTTCCAGTGCGGAGATCGACAGCGCCTATACTGGCGTAACCATGCGCCGCACATTGGTGATGCCTCAGATTGACGGTCTGGAAACGCCGCTGGTTCTTGATCTGATGAGCGCTGTCAGTGACGATGCGCATCGTTACGACCTGCCGCTGCATTATTCCGGCCACATCATGGAGTTCAACTTCGATGTGCAAAGCAATGCAGGTGAACGCCCGGTTTTGGGTGCGGACAATGGCTACCAGCATATTTGGGTCGATGCGCAAGGTGAACTAGCCGAAGGGCACGGCGCGCTGACATGGATCAATGATGGTCGCTTTTACAGTTACCACTTCACCGGCAATGGCGCGATGGACGTGGTGCTGGGGGAAAGCGGGGCGACAGACCCCAATTTCAACCTACGCCGTGAACCGCTCATCATGCTCAGAGCGCGAGGTGAAGGCGAAACGCATTTTGCCAGCGTGCTCGAAACGCATGGCTTTTACGATGGTGCTGCCGAACAGACTGTGCAGAGCCGTTCGCGTATTGCAGACCTTACTCACAGCCGCGTCGACGGCATGGATATCGTACGTCTGACCCTGAAATCAGGGCAGCGTTTTGCGATTGCAGTATCCCACATTTCCGATCCTGAGCGAGCGCATAGCGTTACGCTCGATGGCGAGACGATCGCTTGGAGCGGTTTTGCAGGTGTGATCGCGCTTTCGGAAAGAGGATAGCTAACAATGGCAACGGTAATGGACGCGCAAAGCTCGCCCTTCGTGGTCGCGAAGGAAACGCCGAAAGAGGATTTAGGCGAGGGGATAGCCCGCCAGATCCTGGGCTACGGCCCTGAAATTATGATCGTGCGCGTATGGTTCGATAAGGGGGCCGTGGGCGAAGTGCATTCGCACCGTCATAGCCAATCCACCTATGTCGAAAGCGGATCATTTGAAGTCTTCATTGACGGTGAAAAGCGCGTGCTCAATGCAGGCGACAGCTTCTACATCGCACCGCACCTGGACCATGGCGCAGTGTGCCTTGAAGCAGGAGTGCTGATCGACACGTTCAGCCCGCTACGCGAAGACTTTCTTGGGCTGGAGGGCTAACGCTGTGATCAAAGGCAATTTGCGTTTCTGGATTGTTGGCCTCGTCGCGTTGGCCACCATCATCAACTACATCGACCGCGGGGCGCTTGGTTTCTTATGGCCTGAGATTTCTAAGGAGCTGGAGCTTACCGAGTATGATTATGCTATTATCCTCAATGTCTTCACCTTCGCCTATGCTTTTGGTCAGACGATCTTTGGCAAGATTTTTGATTGGATAGGCACGCGGCTCGGCTTCATCCTGTCGATTGTTGTCTGGTCGGCCGCAACTATCCTCCATGCCTTTGCGCGCGGCTTGGTCAGCTTTGCGATTTTCCGCGCTATCTTGGGCGTTTCAGAAGCGGGCAACTGGCCGGGCGCCACGAAGGCAAATGCTGAGTGGTTCCCGATCAACGAGCGTGCATTGGCGCAAGGCATTTTCAACTCAGGCGCTGCAATTGGTGGCATTGTTTCCGCGCCCATTATTGGCCTGCTATTCGTCTTTCTGGGCAGCTGGCAGGCAACCTTTGTCGCAATCGGTGTACTTGGTTTTCTGTGGCTGATCCCTTGGGTCATTGTCTACAAAAGCGGTCCTGATGCTCACCCATGGATCAGCGAAGAAGAGCGCGAATACATCTTAACAGGTCAACGCAATGTCGAGACCAATGAGGTTGCAGACTACGCTCCTACAAGCGGTGAGATATTGAGCCGCAAGGAAAGCTGGGGCGTTATCCTCGCCAGCTTCTTCATCGATCCTATCTGGTGGTTGTTTGTAGGTTGGTTGCCGATCTATCTCCTCAACACCTATGGCTTCGGCGTAGAGGAAATCGCGGTCTATGCGTGGATCCCGTATGTTGGCGCGATGTTTGGTGCATGGTTCGGCGGGTTGCTTGCCGGCAATCGCTTGAAAGCGGGCTGGACTGTCAATCGCACTCGCAAAACGGTTATCACGCTTGGCGGCGTTATCATGTTGGTCTCGCTGTTGATGACCACTCAGGCAAGCACGCCGCTCACCGCAGTGCTTATCATGGGCGTGATCTTGTTTGGGTTCCAGACCGCTATTGGTAACATTCAAACTCTGCCCAGCGATTTTTACAGCGGTAAGTCTGTCGGCTCGCTTGCCGGCTTTGCGGGCACTGCTGCAAAGCTTGCTGTCGTCGGGCTCAACTTCCTGATCCCTGTTATCACAGTCAACAGCTACACACCCGCCTTCCTAGTTGGTGCAGGCCTGGCGATTATGACCGTTGTGTCGATCCTAGTTCTGTGCCCAGAAATCAAACCACTCAAACCGAAATCGGCCTAAGGCCGCACCGTTCTAAAGGGGAACAAACACATGAAATTTGCAGGCAAAGTGGCCGTAGTCACAGGCGGAAGCCGCGATATTGGCCGCGCGGTTTGTGTCAAACTCGCAAGCGAAGGCGCGAGCGTTGTCGTAAACTACAACAGCAACGAAGCCGATGCTGATGCTGCACTCAAAGCGATTGAAGCCGTAGGCGGCAAGGGTATCAAAGTTAAAGCAGACGTCACCAAAGCCGCGGATGTTGACGCGCTGATTGCTGCGACGCGCGAGGCCTTTGGCGATAGCATCGACATCCTCGTCAACAATGCGGGCGGACTTGTCGCGCGTAAAAAACTGGAAGAGATGGACGAGGAATTCTTCAACTTCGTCATGCAGCTCAATACAACCTCGACCTTCCTTGCTTGTAAGGCCGCTGTGCCATTTATGAGCGAAGGTGCTGCGATCGTTAATCTTGCAAGTCTTGCGGGCCGTGATGGCGGCGGAGGCGGCGCGATTGCCTATGCGACGTCAAAGGGCGCTGTAATGACCTTTACCCGGGGGCTCGCCAAAGAGCTCGGACCCCAAGGTATCCGCGTCAATGCGCTATGCCCCGGTATGATCGCGACGTCATTCCACGACACGTTCACACCCGATGCTGCGCGTGAAAATGTGGCCAATTCCACACCACTGCGTCGTCAGGGCATTGCCACAGAAACTGCTGATCTTGTTGCTTATCTCGCCTCGGACGAAGCTTCCTTCATCACGGGCGCGAATATTGACATCAATGGCGGTCTCGCATTCTCGTAAATCCAATCTGATCAACACAAAGAACCAAGGCTCCTCCCCATGGCTAAGTTCCTATCCTTCGGCGAAATCATGCTCCGGCTTAAGACTCCGGGCAATGAACGTTTTTTCCAATCACCCGGCTTCGAAGCCACATTTGGCGGGGGCGAGGCGAATGTCGCTGTCGCTCTTAGCAATTATGGCTTTGATGCAGGCTTCGTAAGCGCGCTTCCCGACAATGACATTGGTGAAGCTGCCATTAGGGAGCTGCGTTACTTTGGTGTCGATACATCCAATGTCCGGCGCAGTGGTGAGCGGGTAGGCATTTACTACCTTGAAACGGGCGCCAACCAGCGCCCCTCCAAGGTGGTCTATGACCGCAATCGCTCGTCGATTTGCGAGGCGGGACCGGGTGATTTTGATTGGCCTTCGATCTTCGAGGGCGCGAAATGGCTGCACATCACTGGTATTACCCCTGCACTCAGCCAATCGGCGGCTGATCTCAGCCTCGAATGCGTCAAGGCAGCGAAGGCTGCGGGCGTCATTGTCTCGTGCGACTTCAATTATCGCGGCAAGCTTTGGAAGTATGGGAAGACCGCGCCAGAGGTGATGCGTGAGTTGGTCAAATATGTCGATGTTGGCATCGCCAATGAAGAAGATTGCCAAAAGTCACTCGACATTAGTGTCGATGTGGACGTTGAAAGCGGCGAACTCGATACAGCGAAGTATGAGGCCCTGTCTGCCAAGGTTCTCGAAATCTATCCGGAAATGAGCACAATCGCGATCACTCTTCGCGAAAGTTTCAGCGCGGATCGCAATGGCTGGTCTGCTTGCCTACGCACACGCGAAGGCGGCTTTAAGCTGTCGCGCCGGTTTGAGATGACCGATATTGTCGACCGCGTCGGCGGCGGGGACAGCTTTGCCTCTGCGCTCATCTACGGCCTCAACGCTTATGAAGACCGCCAGCAAAGCCTCGAATTTGCAGTCGCTGCCAGCTGCCTCAAACACTCAATCCTGGGCGACTTTAACCGCGTGAGCGTGCCTGAGGTCGAAAAGCTGATGAGCGGCGATGGTTCTGGCCGAGTCCAGAGGTAGCCGAGCCGTGGAACCGGTTTCGCTCAAACTTGAATTAGGAGGAGCTCGCGCGGCTTGTCAGAATACCGCACCGCTCCTCGCCAATGACAACACTTCGCGCGAGCAGGAATTGTTCGAGCGCTGCGTTGCTCGCGAATTGATTGACGATCGCTCGACCACCTGAACGCAATTTGTGCGGGCAAAAAGCGTGGGGAAATCCACGCTCTGGAGCACTGGCGTTTTGACGCTGTCCAAAATACGCTCTTTAAGGGTCGGATGCGCTATCAAGAGCCACCCGTCGCATCCAAACGCCCAATCCAAGGCTACGCATTGTGAGCTTGCGCTTGGAAGGCGTCTCCAAGTCGGTGGATGGCGAGACACATATCCATCCGATTGATATCGAGCTGCAAAAAGGGACAATGAATGTCCTGCTAGGGCCGACATTGTCGGGCAAGACGTCACTAATGCGGTTGATGGCCGGGCTGGATCGGCCTGATACGGGCAAGATCTATTGGGAGGGGCGTGATGTGACGGGTCTGCGTGTGCAGGATCGCAATGTCGCAATGGTTTACCAGCAATTCGTGAATTACCCTTCGATGAGCGTATATGAGAACATCGCTTCTCCGCTCAAACTGCAAGGAAAATCGCGCCAAGAGATCGATGCCAAAGTGCTCGAAATGGCTCAGCTGCTCCAACTGAAAGAACTGCTAGATCGCAAACCAAGCGAGATTTCCGGGGGCCAACAGCAACGCTGCGCTATTGCGCGAGCTTTGGTGAAGGATGTTGGGCTGGTCTTCATGGATGAACCTCTGGCTAATCTCGATTACAAGCTGCGCGAAGAATTGAGGATCGAAATCCCGCGTCTGTTTGCCGCATCGGGCAGCATTTTCGTCTATGCGACTACCGAACCTGAAGAAGCCCTGTTGCTAGGTGGGAACACAGCTACCTTGTGGGAAGGGCGTGTCACGCAGTTCGGGCTATCTACCGATGTCTACAGACGTCCCATCGATCAGATCACTGCCAGCGTTTATTCCGACCCGCCGATGAACTTTCTCCCAGTTTCAAAAAACGGTTCGACCGCCGCGTTTGCCAACGGCCAGATCGCGCCGATCGAGGATGAAGGCGGCCCAATGCCTGATGGCGATTATCGTGCAGGTTTTCGCGCGCATCATCTGAAAGTCGGCTCCGTCGATGCGGGTGACATTGTATTTGAAGCGAAGGTTGTTGTCACTGAGCTGACCGGGTCAGAGACCTATGTACATGTGGAAGCACAAGGCGAACGTTGGATCGCTCTTGTCCCCGGTTTGCCAGCAATCGATGCCGGCCAAATCGTTCCAGTGAGCGTGCGCCCGAGTGAAATTCTATACTTCGATCATAGCGGGAGGTTGGCCGGAGGCCAGCGTGGTCAACTGGCAGAGGTAAGCGGGTAAACATGGCCTCAATCACACTAGAAAACCTCGCCCATTCTTACTTGGCAAACCCGCAATCCGAGGGCGATTTTGCGCTGAAGGAAGTGCATCATCAATGGGAAGACGGCCACGCTTATGCGCTTCTAGGTCCTAGCGGCTGCGGCAAAACGACTTTGCTCAATATCATGTCAGGTTTGCTCCAGCCGACGCGTGGGCGAATACTATTCGATGATCGTGATGTGACGCACGCTTCGACTGCTGCGCGCAATATTGCGCAGGTATTCCAGTTTCCCGTGGTCTATGACACGATGACGGTAGCGCAGAATCTTGCCTTTCCCTTGCACAATCGTGGACAGGGTGCAGTCCAGATTGCGAGCAGGGTTGATCAGGTGGCGGCGATGATTGGTCTGGAGGCGCACCTGCACAAGAAAGCGCGCGGGCTGACAGCGGACCTTAAACAGAAGATATCACTGGGGCGCGGCGTCGTACGCGACGATGTCAACGCGATCCTTTTTGATGAACCGCTGACGGTTATCGACCCGCATTTAAAATGGGAGTTGCGCACTCAGCTCAAATCGCTTCACCGCGAATTTGGGCATACAATGATCTACGTTACGCATGACCAGACGGAGGCGCTGACTTTTGCAGAAAAAGTGGTGGTTATGCACGAGGGCCGCGTGCTGCAGATTGGCACGCCTCGTGAGCTGTTCGAAACGCCCGCGCACTCTTTTGTCGGATATTTCATTGGATCTCCGGGCATGAACTTTTTGCCAGCTTCAGTCGAAGGGCGCGAGGCCAGGATCGGTGGGCAGGTGGTCGATTTAATGCGGGACTTTGGCATTATCGCAGGCGCTGTGTCGCTTGGCATAAGGCCGGAATTCGTCCGTCTTACAAAGGGCGATGGCCTGCCCGTAAGCATCAATCGTGTGCAGGATGCGGGTCGTCAGAAATTCGTCAACGCAAGCGTGTTCGGCACTGAGATGAACATCACTTTGGATGCCGGTACTGAGATCGAAGCCGACATGACGAAGATCGCACTCGAACCAGCAAAACTGAACGTTTTTTGTGACGAATGGCGAGTGGAGGGGGGCTGATGGAAAAGACGCCCAATCAACGCGCATGGCTGCTAGTATTGCCAGTGCTAGTTCTCGTCGCATTCTCTTCGATCATCCCGATGATGACGGTCGTGAACTATTCGTTTCAGGATAGTTTTGGCGGAAATGAGTTTTTCTGGGTTGGACTGGAATGGTACCGCGAATTGCTTAGATCCGAACGCCTATGGGATGCGTTGGGGAGGCAATTGCTATTTTCCTCAATCATCTTGCTGATCGAGATCCCGCTGGGCATTCTGGTCGCCTTGGCGATGCCGAAAAAGGGCAAGATGGCATCTATGTGTTTGGTGCTGATGGCGCTGCCGTTGTTGATCCCATATAATGTTGTGGGGACAATCTGGCAGGTGTTTGGGCGCGAAGATATCGGTCTGCTGGGCAGGACACTCGCTGAATTAGGAATCTCATTCAACTATGCGCAAAACGCGCTTGATGCTTGGATGATCGTAATTGTGATGGACGTCTGGCATTGGACTTCGCTCGTCGCTCTACTGACTTATGCGGGTCTCCGCTCCATTCCTCCCGCATATTATCAGGCCGCCAAGATCGATCAGGCAAACAGGTGGAGCATTTTTCGATTCATTGAATTGCCCAAGATGCGGGGCGTCCTGATTATCGCTGTGTTGCTGCGATTTATGGACAGTTTCATGATCTACACAGAACCGTTCGTGCTGACTGGAGGAGGGCCGGGTAACGCGACGACCTTCCTTTCGATTGACCTTGTGAAGATGGCGCTCGGCCAGTTTGACCTAGGGCCAGCAGCGGCATTCTCGCTGATGTATTTCCTTGTGATACTGCTGATCTCATATGTGTTTTACACTGTGATGATCACAGGCGACAAAGCAGAGAGTTCGGCATGAAGCTCTTGCGCCCTTCGACCTTGATCATGGTCGCTTACCTATTGTTCTTGCTGGTGCCGATCTACTGGCTGCTCAATATGAGCTTCAAATCCAATGCGGAGATTTTGGGCACATTCACTCTGTTCCCGGACGATTTCACGCTGGCGAACTATCGCACCATACTTACCGATCCATCTTGGTATATGGGCTATGTGAATAGCTTCATCTATGTGGCGCTAAATACGGTCATTTCGCTGGTTGTCGCACTGCCGGCTGCCTATGCGTTTAGCCGCTACCGCTTCATGGGTGACAACCACTTGTTTTTTTGGTTGCTGACCAATCGCATGGCGCCGCCAGCGGTGTTTGCGCTCCCATTCTTCCAGCTCTACTCGAGCGTGAACCTGTTCGACACGCATATCGCGGTCGCGCTGGCTCATTGTCTATTCAATGTACCGCTTGCGGTGTGGATTTTGGAAGGTTTCATGCGCGGCGTACCCCGCGAGATTGACGAGACTGCCTTTATCGATGGCTATGGCTTCACGCGTTTCTTCACTCGCATTTTTGTGCCGATGATCGCGCCTGGTATCGGCGTCGCTGCATTCTTCTGCTTTATGTTCAGTTGGGTCGAGTTGCTCCTCAGCCGGACGCTGACAAGCGTGGACGCAAAACCAATCACCGCGATCATGACCCGCACAGTTTCCGCCTCTGGCCTTGACTGGGGCGTGCTGGCGGCGGCGGGCGTATTGACAATCATACCGGGTGCGATCGTGATCTACTTTGTGCGCGGCTACATCGCCAAAGGCTTCGCGTTGGGCAGAGTTTGATGGGGAGGCACTGATATGGATTGGATGGCTTGGACCTTGCCCACGGCGTTGTTTTTCGGCGCAATCGTCCTGATACTTGTCTATATGACGGTGCTTGCTCTGAAATATCCGAGCACGCCGCGCACAGGAATTCTGGGTGCCGAAACTGCGCGCGGTGACCGCTTGTTTATCACTCTGCTTGGCTCTGCCTTTATCAACCTTGCATGGATTGGCTTGACCGATGCGCCCCAATATTGGGCGCTGGTTATGTGCGGTGTGTTTGCAATTGGCGTTTTCCGCTGGGTATGAAGCACAACAGAATTCCAAATAGAGGGTGAGAGAGATGAGAACGGCAATTTTCGCAGGCGTATGTTTGACGCTGACAGCGTGTTCAGAAACCGCAGAAAGCAATTTCGTCGTGCTGAGCGAGGCCGAGCGGCAAGAAGCTGCGACCGCATTTCTCGACAATGAAATTGGCGATCAATCCTCGCTCACCCGCGAAGAGCAGGAAGCCGAAATCGCTTGGTTTATGGAAGCGGCGACACCCTATCAGGGGATGGAAATCTCTGTTGTATCAGAAACCATCGCAACGCATGAATACGAATCGAAAGTGCTTGCTCCTGCCTTCTCGGCGATCACCGGTATCCGCGTGACGCACGATCTGATCGGAGAGGGCGATGTGGTCGAAAAGCTGCAAACCCAAATGCAATCAGATGAGAATATCTACGATGCTTATGTCAACGATTCAGATCTGATCGGCACCCATTGGCGATATCAGCAAGTCCGCAATTTGACCGATTGGATGGCAGGCGAGGGCGAGGATGTCACAAGCCCCACGCTCGACCTGCCCGATTTTATTGGAACCGACTTCACTACTGGACCTGACGGCAAGCTGTATCAGCTGCCAGACCAGCAATTCGCAAATCTTTATTGGTTCCGATATGATTGGTTCACCGATCCAGAGATCATGGCCGATTTCAGATCTGAGTATGGCTATGATCTTGGCGTGCCGGTCAACTGGTCCGCATATGAAGACATCGCCGAATTCTTTACTGGCAGAGAGATCGATGGCCAGACCGTTTACGGTAGTATGGATTATGGCAAGAAAGACCCTTCACTCGGCTGGCGCTTTACCGATGCCTGGATGTCGATGGCGGGTATGGGCTCCGTGGGTGAGCCCAATGGCTTGCCAGTCGACGAATGGGGCATCCGAGTAAACGACGCCTCGCAACCGGTTGGATCATGCGTTGCACGGGGCGGGGCAACCAATTCGCCCGCGGCCGTTTATGCAGTGGCAAAATACACCAAATGGCTAAACGAATATTCGCCTCCATCTGCTGCAGGTATGACCTTTTCAGAAGCCGGACCTGTGCCCGCTCAAGGCGCGATTGCGCAGCAGTTGTTCTGGTATACGACCTTCACTGCCAACATGGTCGGTGAAGAAGCCTCAGCGGTCCTTTATGATGATGGCACACCACGCTGGCGCATGGCGCCAAGTCCACACGGTGCTTATTGGGAAGAGGGCATGAAGGTCGGCTATCAGGATGCAGGGTCGTGGACGTTAATGAAGTCGACACCGGAAGACCGCGCGAAGGCTGCTTGGCTCTATGCGCAGTTCGTGACTTCGAAGACAGTGGATGTGAAAAAAGCCCATGTTGGCCTTACCTTTATCCGCGAATCCACCATACAACATGAGAGCTTCACCGAGCGCGCGCCGCGCCTTGGCGGGCTTGTGGAGTTCTACCGCTCGCCTGATCGCACCCGTTGGTCGCCCACCGGTACTAATGTCCCTGATTACCCGCGTTTAGCGCAGCTTTGGTGGCAGAATATTGGCGATGCTTCATCGGGCACGAAGTCACCTCAAGCAGCGCTTGATGCGCTTTGTGAGCAACAAGAACGCGTGCTTGAACGGCTAGAGCGCGCCGGATTGCAGGGCGATCTCGGGCCGAAACTCAATGAAGAGCGCGGCGCGGATTATTGGCTGAGCCAGCCGGGATCACCCAAGGCAAAGCTCGCAAACGAAGATCCAACACCGGTTACGATTGGCTATGATGAGCTGATCGAGACATGGCGTTGATTGGTCTGCATCGAAGCCTGAAAGCCGGACCTTACAGCTCTAACCGGACGCTGATTGTTAGATGGCGTCCGGGCTCGTTGCTACCAGAGCCGTGGGTGCGATACGCCTGATCCAGCAGATTGTTCATTGCAGTGTTAATGGACAAGCGGTCTGCGATCAGCGTGCCCGATTGCACATCAAGCAACTAATAGCCTGGCGTTCCGCCTGGTGGAATCCGCTCAAGGTCGGCAAGGTCGCCTGAGCAAAGCTCGTCAGCGCGATCAAACAGACTGAGTGTAACCCTCGCCCAGTGTGCATCGCGCGCCCACGCCAATGCGACGTTTCCGCTGAGTGGTTGAATGCGGCTGAGCGGTGCTGTCAGTGGGCCGTCCACCTTTGGTGTCGTGAGCCTACCGCGCAGCCATGAGGCATTGCCGTTGAACGAAGTCTCTTCAGACAGTCTCGCCTTCACCCCAAACTCGACGCCCGAGACGCGCCCTTCTGACGCGTTGTGCTTGGCCACTTCGGTCAGGCCATCACGAACCGTGCCTGTGGAAGCAGTTGAGATGTAGTCTCCGAGCCTTGTGCTGTAGGCGGTGGCAGACACCTCAATCGTGCGCGCTGCAAATCCGTATCAAATCTCAAACGTGTCAAAGCGTTCTAGCGATAGACCGAGGCTTGCGACTTCGATTTTATTCGAACGGCTACGGCCAAATCGGCTAACATCGGCGATATTGGGTGCGCGGAAGGAGCGGCTGATCGCGCTCCATAGACGGTGGTCTTGCGCGGAATACCGAGCGCAAACAGAGCCCGATAGATCTGAGCAACTTTGCCCAAATCTGATGGGCAGGTCGGTAACTGAATTGGCAATTTGCTCGACAGTTGCCTTCACAAACGAACCGCGCAAGCTGGTATCCACGGAGAAGTTTTCGCTCAACTGCGCGGCTCCGCGAACAAACATCCCTGCCTGATCATAGCGCGCATCGGTGCCGATGGGGCCTTGCAATCTGACACGTGTAGTTAGCCCATCAGCGGAGATGTCCCTGCGAACGTGCCACTGGTCTTCGCGCCTGTATTGGTGCGAGATGGTCATTTCAGCTGAGGTCAGCCATGCCATCTCGCTTTCAGTGCGCAGTTTTGCGTAGGTTAGTAAGCGCCAGTGATCTTTTTCACGAACAAGGTCCGTGCCGCGAACGGTTTCTTCAAGCGGCACGGATAACACCGTCGAACGGGTGCGCGGCACGTCGTTTTGCGACAAGTCGTGATAGTTGAGAATGGCTGTCCATCGCGGATTGATGGCAACATCCAATCGCGCGTCAAGGTTGCGTTCTGCGTAACCGATGGCAGGTATACGCCCCAAGCCAGCGGTGCTTGAATCGCCATAGTCACGCTCGCTCACTCCGCCACGAAATCCCCATGCGCCGCCTTCGCCAATGCCGACAGCGGTGCGCCAGACAACGCGGGCATCCCCACTAGAGGCGCGCATGGATTGCCCCCCATGTGCGGCGAAATCGTTGCCCTCAGTGGATTGGATGGCGCGCGTGGTCAGGTTTATGAGACCGCCAACCGCCTCGCTGCCAAAAAGCGCAGAAGACGGCCCCGAAATCAGCTCAATTTGCGCGAAGTATTCATTCGCGCCGTCTCGAAAGGTCGCGTTGTTATAGCGGATGCCATCTAGCACCAGCAGCGTGCGGTTGCCTGTGAAACCGCGAATATATGGTAAACCATGGCCTGAAGCTGTTTTTTTTGAAAGAGCACGCCGGGTTGATCTCGCAAAGCTTCGGGAACGGTGCGCGGCAATGTTCGCTCCAACTCGTTAAGGTCGATTACGTTGACGCGGAAGGGTTCTTCCTCAAGCGCGCGATCTGCCCGAGTGCCGGTGATAATGATGGATGGCCGCGTGCCTTCGGTAGTGTCCTCTGCGCTCAGAAGTTCTGGGCATGAGGCGGGCGCCAATGCGGCGGAGCAAAGCAAAGCTGAATTTTCGGCTTTGGTCATGGCATTGCATTCGCAGCCCGCCCAATATTCAACGCAATGTTTGCGTGATCAGGGCCAGGTCGGCACCCCGCTTCCGGGTGTGTATGGTGCGCCAAGTCCAGCAAGCTCATCTTCCAATGCCTGAACCCGCAGCTCAACATTGCGCAGCTGCGTCAGTGCTGATGCAAAGTCGCTCTTTGCAATCTCAAGCGCGCTCTGATCAGAGCCTGTGACAGGCGATTGATGCGACCATCCCCAGCCTCTGATCTGACCAATACGCGCAGCGATGGAGAAGGGAACAGGTTCGTTCCGGCTGCTTACGGAGCGATCACCGAACATTGCAACATCGGCCTCATCCAAAATTGTTTCGATCTGCTGGATAGAGGTGCGCTGCGTATCATTGGGCTTCTGTAATGCTTCGACGGCAACCTTGAGATGGGCCAGTCGGTTGCGCAATTCGCCTGAGGCGACACCTGCACCAGAGACTGCGCGCGAAAGCTCTGCGGTTTCCTGCTGAAATGCGAGGACGGCAGCGCGGTCTATGGCGAATTCTGAGCTGTTCTCCAGCGCTTTGACCGTGAAGCTTTGCGAAGAACCCAGCGGTGTGATCATGCCATTGATGCGTTTGCTCATCGTCACGGTGTAGGTGCCTGGCACAACCATCGGACCCATTGGCGCACTGCCAAAGATGCCGGGATCAGGCCGCGAAAGCTGGGCTGGGTCGGGCGCTTCATAACGCAAATCCCATGCGACCCGGTGTAAGCCAGCCGAATGCGGGCCTGTCATCCGGCGCACAATTTGGCCGTCTGCGTCCATGATCGTGAAGACGATAGCGGGGGCATCTTCGCGGTCCTCTGCGCGCAAAGTCTCCCATGAAGGGTAGGGCGTATCGCCGCCGGTTGCTTCGATCTCACGCTCGGCAGAGCGACGCGCATCGGAACGCGTCTCTAGCCCGTCACGTAGATTGTAGGTGAAGACCGCACCGAACGGAGGGTTTTCTGCATGCCAGAAATTGTCACCATTGGATGCTTTCGCGCCGCCCCACGTACCCCATAGGTCCCCTTCTACATAAAGCCACGGGTCACGAACTTCGAACAAGGTTGCTTCTGCACCCGCGACGCTAGAGGCGCTCGTACGCAGTGCAGAGTAGTCATCAAGAACATAGATGCCCCGACCAAAAGTGCCGACCACCAGATCATTTTCGCGCCGCTGAATTTCGATATCGCGCACGTCAATAGTAGGGAAATTGGCTTTGAGTTGCTGCCAATTACGTCCACCGTTTTGCGAATAGAAGAGACCAAACTCTGTCCCTACAAAGAGCAGGTTAGGGTCCACATGGTCCTCCGCGATCGTGTGAACCGATCCCCAATTGGGCAAATCACCTGCGATCGAAGTCCAAGTGCGGCCACGGTCTGAAGTACGGTAGATATAAGGATTATGGTCGCCGCGCTTATGATTGTCGAACGCGGCATAGGCGACATTGGCATTGTGAGTGGACGTGATGATGTCTTCAACCAGTGTCATCTCAGGCACACCGCGCACGCTTTCCAGCCTGCGCCAATTTGCGCCGTTATTCTCGGTGACGGAGATCACGCCATCATCGGTACCGACGTAGATCAAACCCTCAATCAGCGGGCTTTCAGAAAGCGCAATCGCAGCGCCGTAAATCGAGGTGGAATCGTTCTTTGCAATCGCATCGACGCTCCAAACACGGCCCATGACTTCCAGCGCGTTGCGATCAATCTGGCGGGTCAAATCAGGGCTGATCTTCTGCCATGAATTGCCGCGATCATTGGAAGCAAACAGATATTCAGCCGCGTAATAAATCCGATCAGGATTGTGTGGGCTAATGAGCAGCGGAGTGTTCCAGTTCCATTTATACGCGCTTTCGGCAGCCTCTGGTTGAGGCGTCAAGAAAACGCGCTCCTGCGTGCGCCGGTCATACCGGGCAAGACCGCCATATTGGTACTGCGTGTACACGATGTTGGGATCGCGTGGGTCGATTTGAGGCTTATACCCATCGCCCCCCAACACGATGTGCCAATCCGAATTGGTGATGCCGTGAACAAGGGTGGTTCGCGATGGACCGCATAGCGAGTTGTTGTCCTGCGTACCGCCGCACACATTGTAAAACGGGGCTGCGTTATCTGGCTGTACGCGGTAAAACTGAACAATCGGCAGATTGTCGATGTGACGCCACAATGTGCCACCGTCCCAACTTTCGTAAATGCCGCCATCGCCCCCGATGATCAGGTGGTTGGTGTTCCCCTCATCAATCCAAAGCGCATGATCATCCACGTGGCGCTGCGCCGCGCTAAGGTCAGTGAAAGTCTGCCCACCATCAGTTGACCGTTTTGAAAACGTGTCGAGTGAATAGAGTGTATTCTCGTCATTCGGATCGACGATGATCTCATTGTAATATTGCGGGCTGGTGGTCATGTGGCCGGATCGTTTGGTCCAGTTTTGGCCGAAATCGCTGGAGCGATAGACGCCGCGCTCATCATCTTGTGCTTCGATAATGGCATAGATCATGTCTGGGTTTGATGGTGCCATGGCAAGGCCGATGCGGCCCATGTCATCGCGCGGCATGCCAGAGGAAATCTCGCTCCAATTTTCGCCTCCATCTGTGGTCCGGTGGATGCCAGAACCGGGACCGCCATTGATCAGCACCCAAACATGCCTGCGGCGCTGATAGGATGAGGCGACAATGTGATCGAAATTGTCGGGATGAACGACGAATTCATTGATGCCGGTGTGCTGATCGATCTCTAGGATCAGCTCCCAGCTCTCCCCGCCATCGGTTGTTTTATACAGGCCGCGATCACCGCCTTCTGACCAAAGCGGACCTTGGCTGGCGACGAGTACGTGATTGGCGTCTTCGGGATTGATCCAGATCTGGCTGATATGACCTGAATCCTTCAGGCCCATATTGGTCCAAGTCGTGCCGCCATCCGTTGATTTGTAAACGCCATCGCCGAATGCAACCGAGCGCTGGGCGTTGTTCTCACCGGTTCCGACCCAGATCACCTTTTCATCCGAAGGTGCAATTTCGACAACGCCAATGGAATAGGTACCTTCTCGGTCAAAGATCGGCGTCCAGGTAACACCGGCATTTTCCGTGACCCATAACCCGCCAGATGCGGTGGCGACGATGTAGTGGTGGTGACCTCCGGAAAAGAAAGCGAAATCCGATATGCGACCAGAGGGATAAGCGGGCCCGATTAAGCGCAGCGGAAGCGATGAAAGGGAGCTGTCTTCATCCTCGTTTGACTGCGCACTGAGAGGTGAGACGAATGCAAGTCCGAGCATCGAAAATGCCAGTGCAAGCGCTTTAATTGCTCTCGTAATCGGTCCTGCCATGATTGCCCCAAATTCCCCAAGTCCATGTTGTATAATGGACCTTAGCCAACATCGGAAATTCCGCAATCGGATAACATTCTGACCTGTGATCGGGCTGCTGAGCGCTGTCTTTACCTTAAAGTTACCCGCAGTCCTTAACGAAACTGCCAAAATCCATAGCTTTGAGGAACACGATGGAACTTTCACGGCGCGGCCTGATGGCTGGAGCTTTGGCAAGCTCGGCTGCCGTTGGTCTGAGTGGATGCGCGACCGCTTCGTTTGGTTCGCGTTCTAGTTACCTTACCAATATTGTGGAGCCGCAGAACTACAACACGGTCTATCATTGGGTGGATGTGGTGATGCAGCAAGTGCGCGATCAGCGTGTTGCTCCGCCGCGTGCGGCATACAACTTTGCTGCGCCCATGGTCGCAGGGTTTGCGGCCGCTAACGGGATCATTGGGCGTTACACTATGCCTTATGACTTTGGTGAAGCTCCATTGGGTGCGGACCCTGAGGTGGCCTATAGCGTTGCCTTTGCTACAGCCGCATCGCAGTGTTTTGGCCAACCGTTCCTATGGGAGCGCAATAACTTCGTCGACAAGTTCGAGAGCAGCGAAGCCAAATCGCTTGGCATTCGCTGGGGGCGCCATGTCGGTATTGAAATCAATAAATTGCGCACTCACGACGGAGCAGAGCCGCATAAGGTCAATTTCTATCATGGCCGCTATCCACGCCGCGAAGATGTTCTGAAATGGGCACCCACGGGGCCAGTCTATGCCGCGCGTCCTGGTCCAGCGATTGAAAGCTATTCCCGCGGGCTTTTCCCTGGGCATGGGCAGATCAAGCCTTGGACAATGACCCATCCTGAGCAGTTTCGGGTGACCAATTTCCCCGACCCGCGCAGCTCGGAATTTGCTGAGCAATACGATCTCGTTCGTCGCCTGGGTGGCAAAGACAGCACAGTTCGGACTGAGGACGAGTCTGAAATTGCGCTGTTCTGGGAAGACGGTCCGTGGGGCATCACACCGCCAGGACATTTTGTCTATATCGCGCTGCAAGTGATGCAGGATCGAGGCTACGACTTCCTCGATCACGCCCGCCACTTTGCTTTCATGGGCGCTACGCAAGCGGACGCGTCGATAAATGCCTGGGACAGCAAATACCACCACGACATTGTCCGACCTGAAACAGCGATTTGCTTCAGAGCGCGTGAGTTTGGCAACTCCGACCCTCGTGTCGTGAGCCAGCGAAAGTGGGAAAGCTATATCCCCACACCCGGCTTTCCCGCTTACACTTCAGGCCATTCTACGTTTGGTGCGGCCGGGGTGGAAATGATCAAGCTGTTGATCGGGACGGATAGCGTCAATTTCAGCCATGAAAGCCCAGACCAAGTTTTGTGGCCAAGCCTGACAGGGAAGCGCCGTTACTTCACTTCCCTTGATCAAGCCGCAGATGAAAATGGCTGGAGCCGCCTATATGGCGGGGTTCACTGGCTGGCGGATCATGAAGCGGCGGATAAGGCCGGACGCGAGATCGCTCGCCATGCTCACCGCACAATGTTCCAGCGGAGGGTCTGAGCAATGCGAGCAGTCCTCTTAACTGCGCCCATTTGCGCAGCGTTGTTCGCCTGTCCAGCAGCGGCGCAATCGGTTGACCTCAATTATGACCGGCTTTCCTCTTTGGAAGAGCCAATTGCGTACGACTTTGAGGGCATCACGGTTGCGGTCACCGGTGTCGCTGATGTTCCCGTCCTTGCGCAATATGATCAAGTCACGGGTGGTGATGACGTGCGGATCGATGTCGAGTTCGTCGGTAATATTCAGATCAGCGCCGAAACACGGTTGAGCAATCGCTGGGATGTAGGTGTCACATATTTTGGCCAATATTCCACTGACCCTGACAACCTATTCCTTGGCGGTCCGATGGGTGCGAGCGACTACAACGATAATGTTGCAGGCTTCGCCCGAACCAGTTTTGGCACTGTGATCGGTGGCAATACTGCAAACCAAGTGCGCGAGATCACGCGTCGCCAGCGCGGTGTAGGCAATGGCTTTCTGGCATTTGACGATTTCTATGGTCAGCTTGACCGATGGGGCGGGGCCTATGTTGGACGGTTCGGTCCCAGCACATTAGGCATTGCGGTGGATGAGAATGGCGATTTTGAAGTGGGTGGGTTTTTCCAACGCCCATTAGCACAGCAGGATGTGCGCCTTGCAGGACGCGTTCGCCAAGGCCGCTTCACATCGTCAGATGGCATGACCCAGTTCGACACTCTTGGCGTCGGCGCTGTCGGTGAGATTGTTTATGGCAGCACTGTCTATGATCTTGGTGCAGGCTATGAACGGATCGAAAGCGCACTTACAAACTTTAATCGGTGGTTTATCTCAGGCGGGGTGCAAACTCAGCTGGGCGGGCTGCGGCTATCGAGCGAGGCGCATTATGGCGAAGCTGCAGGCCAGCAGGAGGTGTCTGCTAGCATTGGTGCAGCTTACGATATCGCGCGAGGATTTTCGCTCAATCTAGGCGTGAACGCAGAAGAGACGCGGATTGTCTCAGACGGCGTGAGTGTGGTCGAGACCGATCAGGTCAGCGCCGTTGCCTCAGCAAGGTATAGTTTCTGAGACAAGAACGCTCGACGTGTGCGCGGTGCTGTGTTTATGCGGCTGGCGCTGGATAAATGGCACATAGGAGCGAGTCTTGCCGATAATTGAAGCGCATGGTTATCGTCTGGAGTGCGCCCCTGAGGCAGGCGGTATTATTCGCGCTTTAAGCTGGAATGGCATTGATCTTCTTCGGCCATCGCCCGTAGGCAATGACGAGCCACTGGCCTCTGCATGCTTTCCTCTTGTGCCGTTTTCCAATCGTTTGTCTTGCGATGTACCCAGCGCTGCAGGGCCTATGCAATTGCCCCGCTATCTCGACGATAGCGAGTTTGCGATCCACGGTTTTGGTTGGCAGCGTATGTGGGAGACCGCGCAACGTGGTGCGAACTCAATTGAGTTGGTTCTGGAAGACAAGAGCTCACCTTGGCCAAGTGCTTATCGCGCCGTTCAACGCTTCACCCTTGCCGAGCATGGATTTGAGGCGGTGCTTACGCTCACCAATACAGGTGTAGGGCCAATGCCAGCGGGAATTGGATTTCATCCCTATTTCCCAAAGGATGACTGCGAAGCCGCGATGTACCTGCCTGTTAAGTGGGAGCAGGACGAACGTGGACTTCCGCTCCGTGAGATCGCCTCGGAATGGAGCAGAGGCGAAAGCCGCGAATTGGCGAAAATGCAATTAGATCATAGCTATTCGGGTTGGGATGGAAGCGCAGGATTGCACTGGCCTAAGAAAAAGCTGGCGATTGAGCTTAGCGCTGATGATAATCTGCGCGAACTTGTGATCTATAGTCCTGATGCGGACTATTTTTGTATCGAGCCTGTCAGCCACCTTACCGATGCGATGTTTGCCGATAGGCCTGAAAAACAGCGCGGCTGGCACGAGCTGCAACCGGGTGAAACCATGGCTGGTTCAATGCGGATTCGCGCGAGCGCGGTGGATTGAGGGCGGTTTAACTGACGCTTCACACAGGCCCGCCTTGCGCTAAAGAGGTGGCTGAAGAGAAGGAGCAATCCCCATGAAGACCAGAGCAGCTGTCGCCTTTGCGCCCAAGCAAAAGTTAGAGATTGTCGAGCTTGATTTAGAGGGACCCAAGGTTGGCGAAGTCCTCGTAGAGATTATGGCGACCGGCATTTGCCATACCGATGCCTACACCCTCGATGGCTTTGACAGCGAGGGTATCTTTCCAAGCATTCTGGGTCATGAAGGTGCTGGTGTGGTGCGCGAAGTCGGTGCGGGCGTCACATCCGTTGTGCCGGGCGACCATGTGATTCCGCTCTACACACCGGAATGCCGCCAGTGCAAAATGTGCCTGTCTGGCAAGACCAATCTGTGCAGCGCCATTCGTGCAACGCAGGGGCAGGGCCTGATGCCCGATGGCACATCGCGTTTCAGTTATAAGGGCGAGACGATTTACCACTACATGGGCTGCTCTACCTTCTCAAACTTCACCGTTTTGCCCGAAATCGCAGTCGCGAAAATTCGCACGGACGCGCCTTTTGAAAGCGCTTGCTATGTCGGCTGCGGCGTCACCACTGGAGTGGGCGCAGTGACCAACACGGCTAAAGTTCAACCCGGCGATAATGTGGTAGTCTTCGGTCTTGGCGGGATTGGCCTCAACGTCATCCAAGGCGCGAAGATGGCTGGTGCGGACAGGATTGTTGGCGTGGATATCAATCCGGACAAGCGGGAATGGGGTGAGAAGTTTGGCATGACCGACTTTGTGAACCCCAAGGAAACGGCCGATGTGGTCGCGCATTTGGTCGAACTGCTTGATGGCGGGGCCGACTATTCCTTCGATTGCACGGGCAATACCGACGTGATGCGCGATGCGTTGGAATGCTGTCACAAAGGGTGGGGAACTTCGATTATCATTGGCGTGGCTGAAGCGGGTAAGGAAATCGCGACGCGGCCATTCCAACTGGTCACAGGACGTAATTGGCGCGGGACGGCGTTTGGCGGAGCAAAAGGTCGCACAGATGTGCCAAAAATCGTCGATTGGTACATGAACGGAAAGATCGAAATTGACCCGATGATCACTCACACGTTGACACTAGAGGAAATCAACAGGGGGTTCGACTTGATGCATTCGGGCGAGAGCATTCGGTCAGTGGTGGTGTTTTAGCGGATCGTAAGCGCGATCACATTGCCGTTATCGCTGCGCACGTAACGGATATCTTCGCCCCAACTCTGCACAATCTTCAGCCCAACGCCGCCCCCGGTTTGTGTATCGGGGCGAGCAAGTGATGGCGCTTTGCTTGGGTCAAATGGCGGTCCATCATCCTCCAGCTCAACGAGCAAGCCATTCCCTTCTTCGCTTAGCTGCATGCTCAAAGAGACATCGGCGTCAGCGCCGCCATAACGTAAAGAGTTGGATACTAGCTCTTCAATCACGACCAATGCCTTGACACAGGCGCGTTCATCAAGGCAGCTTTCCATTAGGTAACCACGAGCAAATTCTAGCGCTTCCACAATGGCCTGGCGCGGATCGCGGTCCTTGGCAACGAATGCCGAAAAGTGTCTCTTGGCGTGCACCTTTTCATGCTAACAGACTTCCCGGGGGGAAGGGACATGAGAAATTTCAGTATTTTGATCGCAGCGATTACCGCGCTGTTTATGACACAACCTGCGCTGGCTGATATTGGCCGAGTGAAGAATGTGACGAGCGGCGTTGAGGTTGTTCGCGATGGCCGTACGATCACGGCTCGGCCCGGTTTGCGTTTGGAAGTGGGCGATGTAATCCGAACTGGGCGCCGCGGCCGTGTTGGCATCACAATGTCCGATGATACACGCATGGCGATGGGCCCTAACAGCCGCATCACACTTACTGAATATGTCTATGACCGCCGCCGCCAAACGGGGCGTTCCGTGACGTCAGTCAATCGCGGTACCTTGGGTATAAAATCAGGGAATATCACCCGCTCTGGCAGAGATCGCATGCGAGTGCGCACGCCAACTTCAACCCTTGGCGTACGTGGCACCACCTTTGTGGTGGAGGTGGCAGGATGATGCGCGCAGGATTAATGATTGGCGCAGCGGCCCTCTTATCAGGCTGCGTCTCCGGAGACCGCGTAACTTTGCTACCTCAGCCAGATGGTAGCCCCGTTGGGGAAGTCGCCGTTTTGAGCGGAGATGAGGGTGGCGAAGATCTTGCTATCCTTAACCAAGAAAACCAACAGGCGCGGTTGCTTGCCACGGGCGCGCGGGTGCGACAGCTTGCCAACGTTAAACCTGCTTATTCTGACCTCATCGACAGTCTACCTGTGGCCGCTGATGCGGTGGCCTTGCCTGGTTTTCGAACCGGCGTTGGCGGACTTACACCCGAACAGCAAAGCACAATTCGCGCGCATATGTGCAAGGTGCAGTTTTTGGATGGATGCGAGGATTTCTACCCCGCGGAATGCCGCACTGCGCAATCGTCGCCTGTTGAAGGATGTCCGCGCTCTGTACCAGGTTATCAGGTGCTTGTGCGAGGCTTCACCGATTCCGAAGGTGACGAAGACCTAAACCTGCGCCTGTCTCAAGAGCGTGCCGACGCGGTGGCGGCTTTTATGCGCGAGCAAGGATACGAAGTCGCAGCGGAAGACGTTCTAGGGATGGGTGAGTTCAGCGCTAAACGCGCCAATGGCGATGAGGTGCCTGACGCGCAGTACCGAAGGGTCGACGTAGTGATCCGCTAAGGGATCATTCTTTGCCGAGGTAACGCAGCGCAAAGATCGTTAAATCATCGGTAGGGTCGTTTTCCCCTTCGAACGTCGCAATTGTATTAGCCAGATCGCTTGCACGGGCCTGAGCAGGCACATCACCGCTTTCCTTCAATGCATTCACGACGCCTGATGTCCCTAGAAGCTCACCGGTATTGTTGATCGCCTCCGTAGCGCCGTCGGAGATTGCGACCAGAGTATCGCCATGCTTCAAGGCAAGAGACTCTTCCTTATAAGGGAAATCAACGACGCAAAGCGGCGGTCCGCCTGTCATCGCGATCATTTCCACTGAGCCATCCGCTCGCACGACCATTGGGTTCTCGTGACCCGCATTGATCAGTTGAACCGCACCGCTGGAACAGTCGATTGTGCCTGCCAACATGGTCAGCCCCATCTCCTCATCCGCTTCATCCATCAGGTCGAAGTTGAGCGCGGCAAATGCCTGCGCCAAACCATCGCCTGCGCGCGCCAGATTGCTTTTTGAAAGGGTCTTGGACAGCGCCATGAACAACGCAGCTGGAACGCCTTTCCCGGTCACATCGCCCACTAGGAATAGCAACAAATCCTCGTTGATCTTAACCGCGTCAAAGAAATCGCCTCCTACCGATTTTGCGGGGCGAAGCACGCGGCCTACCTCTACGCGGGCGTCGAGCCTTGCGAGCGTCTTTTCGCCCGGCACCATGCTCATCTGAATGCGCCGCGCAGCCTCTAACTCACCCTTTTGTGCAGAAGCTTGCACGCGCTCTTCTATAAGTTCGCCAGCAAGCCGAGTGCGCTCTCTACGGGCAAGAGCATAGCGCGCCAGTGTCAGCGCAATAGCTGCGCAAATCGCGACCAGAAGCGGGCGAACTGGGTCAAACAGCAGATTGGTTTGAGTGAAGGCGAGCCATGATAGAAGGGGAAGGGCGAGTGCAAAGCCAAATGCCGTGATGAGCAGCCACCGCCAAAGCGTCAAAGTTGCAAATGCGATCAGAATTAGGAGGGTTAAGGCGGCGCCGATCTCCGCAGCGATAACCCAAACGGGGCGGGTCAACCATTGACCTTCAAGGATGGCGTCAACCGCTTGTGCTTGCACGAAGACACCATAGACCTCGCTTTCGCGGGGCGTTGCGACAATATCATATGTGCCCGTCGCGCCGACGCCGACCAACACCACTTTGTCTGTAAAGGTCTCTGGTGCGGTGATGCCAGTGAGCACTTCCCACGCAGGAATGTCGGCAGCAGTGGGCAGATCGCCCATGCGAAACTGCATATTGCCCTGACTGTCGGTTGGCAGCACGGTATCGCCCAAGACAACGCTTTCACCATCCCATCTCGCGCCATCGGAACCAGTGGCAATCCGCGCAAGCTCGAGTGCAAAGCCGGGTGCTTGAACGTCGTCCAATTGCACTCCCAATGGCACCGCTCTGACAATGCCATCATCGTCCGTCGCGGCGTCCACCATGCCGTGCGATAGGGCGACAGCGTCGAGAGCGGGTATACTCGAGACGACATTGGGCGCAGCGCGAATATTGGCTGGAGGTGTCCCGGCAATCGTGTGTTCGAAAAACAGGTCGCCAGGTTTGGTCGTGCCGTATCCAATTCCAGCGCGCGCAAGGACGCTGGGGGTTTGACCGATGACCTGCGCGAACAGCGCATCCATTTGTGGAAGCGCCAGCACCTGTTCGCGGGTGGCGGCAGTCAGTTCTTCCTCGACATAAAGCGATGCAAAGGCCTCTGGCCGCAGCGGGTCGTCCTGTGTGAAGTAAACGTCAATCCCGATCGCTTTGGGATTGCCGCGTCCGATATCCTCGATCAGCCGGGCCATCACATATCGCGACCATGGCCAAGCACCCAGCTCGTCCATCCCTTCATCATCGATCAAGACGACCACAACATTGTCGGTAGATATTTCACGCGGGGACAGGCGCTGCCAGCTGTCAAACACGGCTCTCCGGCCAAAGTCAGCCACGATAAGACTGAGCAAAAGGCCAAGTACGCCGCCTGCGACAATGGCGCGCAAGATTACGGAGCGAGCGCGGTTGGCCCTGTCTTCCTCAGAGTTCGACACAAAGCCCGTCATATGAGCAAAGAACTTCCAATTCGCGGCCATTGCGCGTCAGTTCTTCATAGCGGATCGTCTCCGTGTGCATGCGCTGTATGTCGGCATCGCTATAAGTCGGCTCATGATGGAACAGCGCAAGCCGTTTGGCCCCTGCGCTGTGGCAGAGATCAACCGCAACAATATTTGAGGAATGTCCCCAATCCTCCTTCATCGAAACGCTATCGGCCAGCGAATACATCGTGTCCGCCACCACCAAATCAGCACCAGACAAAAACTCTACCATGGAGCTTTCTGCGTCCATTTTGTCTGCTTTGTACTCGGCATCGGTGGAGTAAATCGCGCTGCGCCCGGCTCTATCAGTGAAGCGATAGCCATAGCTTGCATGACTGTGCTCTTGCTGGATCAGCGATACCTTTAGCTCGCCAATTTCATATTCCCTGCCCGTTTCAAGCGTGCGAAATTCGATATCTGCTTTCAGCCAGTCAAAGGGCACAGGGAACGAGATTTCTTCCTGCTGACGGCGCAGCGCCTCTTCTGCATCTGAATGGCCTGCATGGATGACCACTTTCGCCCCTTCTACAAAGGCTGGCACGAAAAATGGAAAGCCCATAATGTGGTCCCAGTGCAGGTGTGACAGAAAGAAATGCCATTCCTTTGGCCGCGAGCCCTCTGATAGTCGCCTTAGCGTGTCGAGACCGTATTCGCGCAGGCCCGAGCCCATATCGCAGACGACAAAAGCGCCTTCGCCGACATCGACTTCGACACAGCTTGTTGCGCCGCCATAGGTCTGTCCTACTGCGAATTCGAGCTTATTGCGGGCAAAATCCAGCGCCGCGTCTTTGTCAGTAAAGCTCGTTCCATTCGCCTGGAGTAGGGCGTCCGCGACTTTGTCCGTGATGGTAGAGGCGTGCGGGGCAACCGGCAGCGAACCGCGTGTGCCCCAAAACCGGATCTGCATGTGTCCTCCCCCCACAGGATAACTTGAATTTTCTAGTGGCCGAGCGCTTCCTCAACCGTGTCAGTAACCCGGAATACCATATCGTAGCGGCTTATGGCGAGGATTTCGCGCATAATGTCATTGGGGTTGGCAAGGATGATCGTTGTTCCCGCCTCTTGCCCGGCGCGCTGGGCCAGCGTCAGAGCACGAAGGCCTCGCGAAGACATGTATTCGACGTTTGAAAGGTCGATGATCGCCGTGTCAGGTGCACTTGCCATCGCTTCTAGCAAATGTTCTTTGAAAGCGTCGGCGGTGGCTTCATCAACCCGTCCACTGGGCGCAAGCAAAGCCGCGCCGCCTTGCTCGCCATCATTCCAGTCCAGAACACTGCCTGTCATCAGCTTTGCATAGCGCGCATAGGGCTTCTTGCCAAATCCCATAAATATGGGGCTTGGAGTGCTTTCATAGGCACCCAATACCGGTGCGATCTTCACCAGATGTTGCACAGCTTGCTCCTGTTATTCGTGCGACCTTGCGCAATCTCAACCGCCAAAACGTGAAGAAATCGCTATTTTTGGGCCGATCATGGTTAACTCAATTGGGCCGGTTTGCGGGGGGTTGGGGCTATTGCTGGCTTGCGCAATGTGAGCTTTGCGGCTTTTGTGGCGTTGATCCGGGGGGACGTCATGAGCGACGATACAAGAGAAAAGAAAATGCGGAGCGGTGTAATTGCCCGTGGTTGGCGAAGCGTGCGCGAGGCGGGTACGCTCCAGTTGGTTGCAACCTGCCTACTGCTATTGATCGCTGTGTTTATTGCTCGTTTCAGTTGGACTTTGCCCGGCGATGATGAAGCGCCGACCCCGCTTACCAACGCCGCCGAGCTTGCGCTCTATGACATGCGTGCGTGGTTGGCAGCGGATCTGGTCGAGCAGGACGATCGAATTGTGCTCGTCGTTTATGATGATCAGGCGCTAATCAATCTGGAGAAGCGTTCGCCTTTGCCACGTGACGCCTTGGCAGAGGCACTACGCAATTTGGACGCAATGGGAGCAAAGGCCATCGGGATCGATATTTTGTTCGATCAGCCTCAAGCCGAAGACCTCGATCTGGTTGAGGCCTTGCGCGCCATGCAGACCCCAACTTCGGTGGCATATGCCAATGTCGCAACCAACGAAAACGACATAGGCTATGAGCAGCAATTGTTCCTTGAAGACTTTATGGCTGCGCTTGATGGTACGAATTCCAAGCCCGCCAGTATTCGATTAAGCGAAGAATACGGTGGGACGCGCGTTTGGCCATCAATTGAGGCGGATCTGCCACCGCTCCTTGGCCGATCCATGCTGGCCGATGCAGGCGGACCGTATGAGCGATTTGAAGGCTATGTGGGCGCAATCGAGTATCGCCGCGCGTTAAGAGCTGGGCAAAATTCGGGCGAAGATGCGGTAGAAGACCAGCGCGCTGATGTTGAAGAGCCGCTGTTCCAAACGCTTTCTATCGAGCTGTTCTTAGGCCTCGACCCTGCGGTTGCCGAATTCGTGGCGCCGCAGATCGAAGGGAAGTACGTCCTAATCGGCGGGGACATTATTGATTATGACCGCGTAGAAACGCCTTTCACCGCGTGGACCGGTTTTGAGCCTTCGGGACTGTCTGTGCATGGCGAAATCATCGCACAAATGCTCGATGGCAAAGCGATGCCCGCCATGCCCAATTGGGCCTTGTGGATGATGGCAGTGCTGGTCGTGGCGACAGCCGCTTTGACCGCGCTGCTTGAATGGCCTGCGCCAAAGCTCGTTCCCCTGCTTTTGGGACTAGCAGCACTGTTCCTAGGCATTCCGTTTGCATTGCATTTTCAGGAAGTGGACACCTATGGCCTGCCCGCTGTCGGTTGGCTGGTTGGTTGGATCATCGCCTTTACCGCGGTGACGGCCGCGGCTCGCTCTGCCGGCGCTGCGCAGCGGAGTTTCGCGCAAGGCGCGTTGGGCAAGTACATCCCGGCAGACATTGCTCAGCAGATCATTGATGAGCCGGAATTATTGTCGTTGGGTGGTGAGACACGCGAGCTCTATGTGCTGTTCAGCGACCTCGAAGGCTTCACCAAAATGAGCCACGCAATCCCGCCAGAAATGGTCGCCAAACTGCTCAATCGGTACCTCGAACTGCTGAGCAAAGTGGTGCTCGACCATGGCGGCGTTATCGACAAATATGTCGGTGATGCCGTCGTTGCGTTTTGGGGTGCACCTATCGCGCGCGCCGATGATGCGGAGCGTGCTACCAAAGCAGGTTATGCGATGTGGAAGGCGGGCGAGGATTTCCGCGAAGAGGTCGCAGCGCTGGACCCTGACCTTCCCAAGATCGGAAAGACCCGCGTCGGATTGCACTTTGGCGAAGCTGTGGTCGGCAATTTTGGCGGTGACACGCGCATCCAATACACCGCCCTTGGTGACAGTATGAACACCGCTGCAAGGCTGGAAGCGGCGAACAAGCCGCTCAAGTCATCCGTATCGGCCAGCCGAGAATTCATCGAAAAGTCCAAACCAGATTGGTGGGTACCAATGGGTCGAATCGTACTAAGGGGGAGGGCGCAACCCGTTGATATTTATCAACCTAAGCCTGATTTTCCAGACGAAGACCGCGCAAAACTTGTCCAAGCCGCTCAGCAAAATGACAGCAATCATGACGTAGCGATACAATTAGTCGACGAGGTTGCTGCTATGCATCCTGAAGACGAGGCGTTGCAAAACTACGCTGATCGAATGAGAAATTTGGATGATGGGGGAGCATATGTTCTCGGATAAATTGACAACACGTCTTGCGGGTCTGGTGCTTGCAGGGGCGGCCTTTGCAATTACACCCAGTGCGGCTTCTGCCGGCGTTGTGGTGAAGTCGACTGGCCCATCTGCGGGAACTTATCCTGTGGGACGCCAAGTGGCGGATAGCGCGACAATCACCTTGCGTTCAGGCGACAGGATCACAGTTCTGACAGATCGCGGCACACGCGTTATGCAGGGGCCAGGCACATTCCGTGTCGGCGAAGGGGCAACGCGTACCCGCCGCCGTTTCTCCGACCTTACGCAGCGCGGCAATTCGCGACGCGTCCGTACAGGGGCCGTGCGAGGCGAGGAGGGCGCAGACCTTGCTCCGCAAACCCCGCCAAAGATTTGGGACGTTGACGTGGCGGTACCTGGCACGATCTGTCTTAATGATCTGAGCAGCGTTCGGATGTGGCGTGCGGACCAAACAGCGGCGCAGACATTTACAATCACCGACCAATCCAGCCAGGCTTCGCTAGCCGTCCCATTCGTTGGAACAGAGCCGTTTCGATCGCTCGATCCCGATGGACTTTCGATTGCAAGCGGTGGTCAATACACGATCACCACGCCCGCAAGAGCTGACGCAGAGCCAAGTTCGGTTAGCGTAACCTTTGTCCTGCTGGACGGCGATTATCCGACGGAGGAGGCTCTTGCGCAGTCCTTCATCGAAAATGGCTGTATGGTGCAACTTGGCCGCCTGGCAGACGAGCTTGAGGCATCCGTCTCGCGCTGAGCCAATCGGAGCCTCACGCGGGAAACATGCGTCTGGGTGAGCGTTTAAACCGTAGCTGAGCCTATGGAAACGCAATCGCTTAAAGTTTGGTTCGATGGAGACTGTCCGCTGTGTCGGCGCGAGATTTCGCTTATGAAGCGGCTCGACCGGAACGGTGCAATTAACTTCGTCGACGTTTCGGGATCGGGCGATCCTGCCTGTCCAGTTGATCAAGCCCGCTTGCTCGAACGATTTCATGCTCAAGAGAATGGCGAGGTCGTATCAGGCGCTGCTGCCTTTGCGGCGATGTGGCGCGCCATCCCAATCATGCGGCCACTAGGCCTTCTGGCCCGCAATCGCGCTGTGCTTGATGTCTTAGAGCGGCTTTACATTGCATTTCTCAAAGTGCGGCCAGGCGTTCAAAGGCTGTTTCGCTAAAAAGCACTTGCCGCTTGCGGTCTCTTCGTCTCTGCTGGCGCCTGAGAGAAGAGAGGAAAGAAGACGCGCGATGAGCAATTTCGGCGGAATGCAGAACGAGATTTACAATGCCGGTCTGCAAGGCATTCTACCTGACTATCCGGTTGACTTTGCGACTCTTGAAAAACGCGCTCACGAAGCCCTTGGCCCGATGCTCACCAATTATGTTGCTGGTGGCTGCGGGGATGAGCACACGCAGGAGAGCAATGCGGGCGCATTTCACCATTGGGGCATGGTGCCGCGCATGATGGTCGATTGCGGTGAGCGAGACCTTTCAATTGATCTGTTTGGAATGAAATTGCCAACGCCGCTGTTCATGGCGCCGATCGGTTTGAATGGAGAGGCAACGCAGGACCGACACGGCGATATGGCTGCCGCCAAAGCGTCTGCGATGACAGGCGTTCCGTTTTGCGTTTCCACCCTTTCCAATGATCCGATGGAGGATGTGTTTAAGGAAGCGGGCGACACGCCAGCCTTCTTCCAGCTCTACACGCCGCGCAATCGTGAGCTGGCGCAAAGCTTGATTAAGCGGGCTGAGGCATCAGGGGCGAAGGCGATTGTGGTTACGCTCGACACATGGCTTACAGGCTGGCGGCCGCGCGATCTTAACGCGTCAAACTTTCCACAATTGCGCGGCAAGGTGATGCAGAACTACTTCTCCGATCCGGTCTTCCGCTCGATGCTGGACAAAACGCCAGAGGAAGACCCTAAAGCGGCGATCATGCTGTTTGCAGCGATCTTTGGGCAGGTCCTGACATGGGAAGATATGGAATGGTTCAAATCAGTGACCGATCTGCCGATTGTGCTGAAAGGGATTTGTCATCCTGATGATGCGCGAAAGGCCGTCGATCACGGGGCTGATGGTGTCTACTGCTCGAACCATGGCGGGCGTCAGGCCAATGGCGGCATCGCGACAATTGATTTGCTCGAAGACGTTGTGAAGGCATCGGGCGATGTGCCGGTTCTGTTTGACAGCGGTGTTCGCTCGGGCACTGATGCCGTCAAGGCTTTGGCTATGGGAGCGGCCGCTGTGGGTGTGGGCAGGCCGTATACATATGGATTGGCGATTGGCGCGGCAGAGGGCGCTGCATGGGTTTTGCGCTCAATCCTTGCTGAGGCCGACCTGTTGATGGCCGTGAATGGCTATCCGACGCTCGCAGATGTGCGTGAAGCGGGTGTGCGACGTATTTAACGGCAATCGCTACGCATTACTTGCTGCGCAGTCCTGTTGGATAGTTTCGTTTCGATATTCCTTAGTGCCACGCATGAGCACTAAGTTGTAAACTTTTGCCACTCGGTAAGTTTCGACTCTGTTTTCCACAGGCTCAGTGTTAGCTTCCCATAATAACAACGCGCGAATCGGGGACGCGATTAATGGAAAGACCGACGATTATCTCGTCAGGCCCAGATGCGATGGGTCGCACTGTGTGCTTTGGGAATGAAAGCTCGCGCCGTGCACGTTACGGCCGTATTCGTCCAATGCCTCGCAAGAGGTCGCTGTTCGGTCGTCTTGCGCGTTTGATCTCTAACGGCTGATTGAACTTCTCGTTTGGTCAATCACGGCGCCGATTTTGCTACCGTGACGAGCTTCGTTTGGGTGTAGCCTAGATACCCTTCCACACCGCTCTCTGAGCCAAACCCGCTATCACCTATCCCGCCAAAGGGGGTTTCGGGTGAGCCAACTGCAAAGTGGTTGATCGCAACCATGCCGGCATTCAACGAGCCCCCAAGATAATGGCTCTCATCAAGGCTTGCGGTGAAGGCGTAAGCAGCCAAACCATAGCGCAGCGAATTCGCGATCCGCACGGCGTCCTCAATATCGTCAAATGGGACAATGCCAGCCACGGGGCCAAACGGTTCGTCGGTCATTAGACGGCTTGAGGGCGAGGGGTTGGCAACCACGGTAGGCTGAAAGAAGTAACCTTTGGAACTGTCCACCACAGCGCCGCCGCTGACGATCTCGCCAGCTTCTCCGCCAAGCGCACCCATCAAATCTTGCATGGCTGCAACTCGGCCAGCATGCGCAAGTGGGCCCATTGTCACGCTGTCATCGCTGCTCGCATCGCCGATATTGAGGTCCTGTGAGCGTGAGGCGAATTCACTGACGAATTTGTCATAGATCCCTCGTGCAACAAGGAAGCGCGTTGGCGAGACGCAAACCTGCCCCGCATTGCGGAATTTAGTGCCAACGCAAGCAGCAATTGTGCGCTCAAAATCCGCGCTTTCGCCGATGACAACGGGCGCATGACCACCCAGCTCAGCGGTAAATCGTTTCAGGCCTTGCGCTGCGAGTGCACCCAATTGCTTGCCTACGGCTGTAGATCCGGTGAAGCTGACTTTGCGCGTGGCAGGAGCGGTGATGAGATGCTCTGAAATCATCGCTGGGTCACCATAGACGCAGTTGATTGCGCCTGCGGGCACACCTGCATCAACAAAGCATTCTACCAGCATTTGCGCTGATACCGGCGTTGTTTCTGCAGGTTTGATAATACACGGGCAACCCGCCGCCAGTGCGCCGGCAAGCTTTTTCGCGGGCAGATTGATCGGAAAGTTCCATGGGGTGAAAAGCATGGCCGGGCCAATCGGCTCCTGTGTCACCCGTTGTTCAAGCAGGTTCGCGCTGCGCACTGGGACCAATCGGCCACCTTGACGCTTGGCTTCCTCCGCCAAGAAGTCGATCAGATCAGCCGCGCCGACCGTTTCGCCCAAGGCCTGTGCATGGGGTTTGCCTTCTTCCAGTGTTACAATGCGGGCGATGTCTTCTGCTCTGTCGCGCAGCAATTGCGCAGCGCCCGAGAGGATTTTGTGACGTGTCGCCCCCGGTGTTGCGGCCCATTTGGGAAAAGCTTCGTCAGCAGCAGCCAAAGCTGCGTCGAGCTGTTCTTTCGAGGCTTTGGGACATTGGCCCAACACCGCCTCTGTCGCAGGGTTGATGACCGGCATTGTGCCATCGCCGCCATCGCTCACCCAATCGCCGCCGATCAGCATTTTCACTGTGGGATAAGTGGTCATGAGCGCTCTCCTCGCTTGGAATGGTGTGTTGGATACTCCCTCACAAAGCCATTGAGGGATTGCAACACTATTTGTTGCAATTGAAACTTTCTTTCGCATCGCGTAATTAGATGTCTCCCTCATTCCTCAGGAGAGAATCATGCTCGTCGGCGTTCCCAAGGAAATCAAGAACCACGAATATCGCGTCGGTCTGACGCCAGAGGCTGCGCGCGAATATGTCGCTGCGGGCCATTCGGTTATCGTTGAAACCGGTGCTGGGCTTGGCATCAGTAAGACCGATGCGGACTATCAGAGCATCGGCGCAGAGATCGTCGATACCGCTGAGGAAGTCTTCGCGCGTGCCGATATGGTGGTGAAGGTCAAGGAACCACAGCCCGGCGAATGGGTGCAATTGCGCGAAGGGCAGATCCTGTTCACCTATCTCCACCTTGCGCCAGACCCTGAGCAAGCGCGCGGCCTGATGGAAAGCGGCGTGTCTGCTGTTGCTTATGAGACTGTGACAGCGCCCGATGGATCGCTCCCATTGCTTGCCCCAATGAGCGAGGTCGCAGGTCGCCTTTCTATCGAGGCGAGCGCGCATTCCAGCCATAAAGTGCATGGCGGACGCGGCATCCTGATGGGCGGCGTTCCCGGAGTGCTCCCCGCAAAGGTGGTTGTGATCGGCGGCGGCGTTGTCGGCACGCAAGCGGCGCGCATGGCTGTGGGGCTGGGCGCTAATGTTGAAATACTCGACCGCTCGCTTCCTCGTATTCGCGAACTAGACGATATGTTCCAAGGGCGAGCAACAACCCGCTATTCCAATGCAGGTACGATCGAACACGCCATTACCGAGGCTGATGTTGTGATCGGTGCCGTGCTGATCCCGGGTGCGAGCGCGCCAAAACTGATCAGCCGCGATATGCTTAGCCTGATGAAGCACCGCGCTGTGTTGGTTGATGTGGCGATTGATCAGGGCGGGTGCTTTGAGACGTCCAAGCCGACCACCCATGCAGAGCCGACCTATCTGGTCGACGACATCATCCATTACTGCGTTGCCAACATGCCCGGCGCTGTGCCGCATACGTCGAGCTATGCGTTGAACAATGCAACTCTGCCGTTTGGATTGGCATTAGCGAATAAGGGTATTGCGGCGTGTGAGGCTGATCCGCACCTCAAACTTGGCCTCAATGTGCACAAAGGCAAGATTGTGAATTCTGCAGTATCGGAGAGCCTTGGCTTCTGATTGTTGCACGCAATCGAACACTTGATGTGTGTGTTTCGCGGGTATTCTTGGGTGTGAATCGCTACATGCATTGCGACACCAAAAGGCCCTGAGAAATGCAGCATATTGATACTCAACCGCTTGTTCGTCAGGTCAATTATGACGCCGATCTGACCGCTCATGTCCCACCTCAAGGGATGAGCGACCGTATCGCGTTTTCTTTCGTCAAGCTGCTGCGTTTCTTTGCCGATGCGTTCTTTGCCAGGCGTTATGGCCACCGCGCTGTGGTGCTGGAAACTGTGGCTGCCGTGCCCGGCATGGTCGGCGGTCTTTGGCAGCATCTGCGTGCGCTTCGCCGGATGCGCGATGATGATGGCTGGATCCGCGTGCTGCTCGATGAGGCAGAGAATGAGCGGATGCACCTCATGACCTTTATCGAGATCGCGCAGCCCAATTGGTTCGAGCGTGCTTTGATCATTACCGTCCAGTTGATCTTCTACAATTTCTACTTCTGGCTCTACCTATTCGCGCCCCGCACCGCGCACCGCGTGGTCGGCTATTTCGAAGAGGAAGCCGTCATTAGCTACACTGGCTATTTGGACGAAGTGGACGCCGGTCGTCACCCCAATGTGCCTGCACCGCAGATCGCGATCGACTATTGGCAGCTTCCAACAAACTCCACTTTACGCGATGTTATCATAGCCGTGCGCGCTGATGAGGCCGAGCACCGCGACGTGAACCATGGCTTTGTCGATGCACTTGACGAGCGCCGCACTGGAGAGCGGGAACGCAGGCGCAAGCTCGACGGCGCGTGAGAGCTTGACGTGGCGTTGGCACCGAGCCCAAACTCGTGGGCATGACGCGCTCAAACTCTCCCACTAAGATCACCCTTTCTGACAAGTTCGCCACGTTCTCAGACCACTGGGCACCGCGTTTAGCCGCACGATACAATGGTAATGAGGTTCGCCTTGCCAAGGTGGAGGGCGAATTTCACTGGCACAGCCACCCTGATACAGACGAGCTGTTTCTGGTCGTCGAAGGCACGCTCGACATGGAGTTTCGCGACCGTACTGAGCATATGCATGAAGGCGATATGATCGTTGTACCCAGAGGTACTGAGCACCGCCCCTGCGCACGATTAGGCGAAGTGAAGCTGTTGATCATGGACGCAGAAGGCACGCCCAATACAGGGGACACTGACACGGCTTTCACGCCAATTGAGGTTTGACAGTTTGAAAGAGCAGCAACGTTGGTATCGCCGCGCTCGACTGTAGGAAAGCGGTTTTAGACCTGCACGACGCTCTGCTCGATACTGCCGAAGATCGAGTGGTTGTCAGCGTCGCGCATCTCGATCTTCACCGTATCACCAGGCGCCATGAAGCGTGTCTTTGCCTCGCCATCGCGGATCGTTTCTATCATGCGGATCTCGGCAATGCATGAGTAGCCTAAGCCGCCATCGGCCACGGGTTTGCCCGGGCCGCCATCTTCGCCTTTGTTACTGATTGTGCCTGAACCGATGATCGCGCCTGATCCCAGCGTGCGGGTCTTGGCTGCATGAGCGACCAACTGCGCCATGTTGAAGGTTGCGTCCACGCCTACGTTTGCGCGGCCAAACGGCTCGCCATTGTAGTCGACCATTAGCGGCAAGTGGACGAGACTGTCGGCCCAAGCATCGCCCAACTCGTCTGGCGTTACGCATACGGGAGAGAACGCGCTGGAGGGTTTGGACTGGAAGAAGCCAAACCCTTTGGCGAGTTCACCCGGGATCAGTCCGCGAAGGCTCACATCGTTGACCAGCATGATCAGCTTGATGTGACCCGCCGCGTCCTCAGTGCTCACGCCCATAGGCACATCATCGGTGATGACAGCGACTTCGCCTTCCATGTCGCAGCCCCATGCCGTGTCGCCCAAAGGGATGTCGGCGCGTGGGGGGAGGAACGTGTCAGATCCACCTTGGTACATCAGCGGATCGGAGTAGAAGCTCTCTGGCACGGTTGCGCCGCGCGCTTGCCGGACCAGCTCAACGTGGTTGATGTATGCTGAGCCGTCTGCCCATTGATAGGCGCGCGGCAAGGGCGAGTGCGCTTGGCGTTCGTGGAAGCGCTCGCATGGTACCGCCTCATGCTCAACATCGCGGGCCAGCACCTCAAGCTCAGGCGCGATGCGTTCCCAATCGTCCAGCGCAGCTTGCAGTGTTGGCGCGATGTAGCCTGCCGCGCAGCAGCGTGTGAGGTCCTTTGACACGACGACCAGCTTACCGTCGCGGGTGCCGTCATTGAGGGTGGCTAGCTTCATGTCTTACTCTTTTCAGGATTGTCGGGTTGGTTGTCAGGATGCGCGCGCTGGAAGGCGGGCAGGGCAAGGCAGGCCGCCTCTATCCGGGTGATGCGCGGATGCAGTGTCAGATCGTAGTGGAACCGGCGCGCGTTGTAGACTTGCGGGATCAGTATCGTTTCAAACATGCCGGGCGTATCGAACAGGAAGCTGCCGGTACCCAACTGCTTCAACCGTTTCTCAACCGGGTCGAGCGTGCGTTTGAGCCAGTGGCGATACCAGTGGTCGATCACACGTTGCGAGTGGCCCAATGGCTCCTTCAGGTACTTGAGCACCGGCAGGTTGAGCGGGGCGTGCAGTTCGGTCGCGATGGCATAGGTCAGTTCGCGCGCGGTGTAGCGATCCTCTATGTCCGCAGGCAGCAACGGCGCTTCGGGATAGGCTTCATCCAGCCATTCGATCATCGCCATGGACTGAGCCCGGTCGCGGCCGTCAGCTTCAAGCATGGGCACGCTGGCGAACGGGTTGCGGCTGGTGAAGGCTGCGTCCTTCTGCGCAGCTTCGAGCAGGTTCACCGGGTCCTGCTCGTAAACGATCCCTTTCAGCTCAAGCGCGATGCGCAGGCGATAGCTGGTCGAGCTGCGGTAGTAGCCATGTAGTCTCATCAAGGCCTCTCCAACCCGAGACATGGACCGCATGTTACACGGTCCTGGGGTAAAAAATTTCGCTGCCCAAATTCCACAAAAGCACCTGTTTTCTTTGAAAAAATCGTGTCTTTTGCAGTCATCGGGTTCTTATAGTTTTCGGCCGCCCTGTAGGAAAGCGGTTCTAGTCTCTTCCGTGCCCCTTATCCGAACGCCGCAATGCCTGTCACGGCGCGGCCCAAGATCAGTGCGTGAACGTCTGCGGTGCCTTCATAAGTGTTCACCGTTTCAAGGTTCACCGCGTGGCGGATCACCTGATATTCCTCGCTGATGCCATTGCCGCCATGCATGTCGCGGGACTCGCGCGCGATCTCCAAAGCTTTGCCGACATTGTTGCGTTTCACGATCGAAATCATGTCGGGTGAAAATCGCCCTTCATCCATCAAACGGCCCACACGGAGCGAGGCTTGCAAGCCCAGCGCAATGTCTGTGAGCATGTCGGCGAGCTTCTTTTGATAAAGCTGGTTTGCGGCCAATGGCTGGCCAAACTGCTTGCGATCTAGTCCGTATTGGCGTGCAGCATGCATGCAAAATTCCGCCGCTCCCAAAGCGCCCCAGCTGATGCCGTAACGCGCGCGATTGAGACAGCCAAACGGGCCTTTCAAACCTTGAACATTGGGCAGCAGAGCGTCGGCTGGCAGCTTCACTTCATCCATCATGATCATGCCGGTAGTGGATGCGCGAAGTGAAATCTTGCCTTCGATCTTGGGCGCGGAAAGGCCCTCCATCCCCTTTTCAAGGATAAAGCCGCGAATGCCGCCGCCATGCTCTTCTGACTTAGCCCAAACCACAAAAACATCAGCGAAAGGCGAGTTGGAAATCCACGTTTTGCTGCCTGAGATGACATATCCGTCACCGTCTTTTTTGGCATAGGTCTTCATGCCCGCAGGGTCTGATCCCGCATCAGGTTCTGTCAGGCCAAAGCAGCCGATCAGTTCCCCGCTCGCAAGGCCGGGCAGGTATTTCTGCCGCTGCTCTTCTGAACCATAGGCATAGATCGGATGCATCACGAGGCTGGATTGCACGCTGGCCATTGAACGATAACCGCTATCGACACGCTCAATCTCGCGCGCGATCAAGCCGTATGAGACGTAAGAGGCATCGGCCCCGCCATATTCTTCAGGGATTGTCGCACCCAGCAGACCTGCCTGTCCCATAAGCGGGAACAGTTCTGGCGCGCTCACCTCGTTGCGGAACGCTTCGATCACGCGCGGTTGCAGTTCGCTTTGTGCAAAGCCGTGTGCGGCTTCGCGGATCATGCGTTCGTCTTCGGTCAGTTGGCCATCGAGATCGAACGGGTCTTCCCAATTAAACGGGACAAGACCGGCTGATGCGAGGGCGGGGCTGGCGGGGGCGTGCACTTAGTTGCTCCTGAAACTTGTTTAGCCTTTAGCTTTCGCAGGCTTCGCCTTTTCCCGCAAGGTCAATTGCTGGTTTTCGGGCGTCTCAGGAGAGGTACGAAGAGCGGCGTTAGTCAGCCGCAGCCATGCATTCTTCAAGCACCGTATTCACGGCCTTGATCATCTCGGCTGGTGGGCACGGTTTTTGTAGCGTCACAGCCTCGGGAAAGTGCTCGGCGACTTCTTCATGGCTATGTTGCCCCGAATGGAAAATCAGCGGAACATGTTCATCGGCTAGCTTGCGTGCGAGCGGAAACACATTGCCATCGTTTAGACTGATGTCGAGGATCGCCAGATCGGGTTTCTCCTTTTGAAAAGCCAACATGGCCGAGGAGATACCCGAATGTGGACCTTCGACTTCAAAGCCCGCCTCTTCGACCGTTTCGCACAGGTCGAAAGCGATGATCATTTCGTCTTCGGCAACCAGGATTTTGTGGCTCATAATACCCCCAAACTAAATTCGTATTATGATCCCACAACTCCTCTAACACAGGTCTGGCAGTATTGTTCCAACAATCTCATCCGTTACGACCGAATTTTTCATCGAAACCGGAATTGTCACCTGATGTGAGAAGTTTGGCCTGTTCGACCCACTGATCGCGAGTGATACGGCCTGCAAATCTGCCAAGGGTCGCATCGACCCTCTCGACGTCAGCATCTGTCCATGCCGCGATCTGCTCAAACCGGGTGATGCCTTGCTCGGCAAGGATCGTCACAAGCTTTGGACCAAGCCCTTTGATCTGGCGCAGATCGTCAGCTTCGGTTGACGGGGTAGGAGCTGGTTCGGGTGCAGCTTTTGCCAGTTCAGGCGGCGCTGCTTTTGTGGGCGTAATGCTCGGGCCTGCTTCAGCATCGGCGGTCGCTCCTGCAGCAGCCACCAGATCAGAGGTCGCATTGGCAGATGTTTGCCCCAGATTTTGCGCAACGCCGACAGGTGCATCAATCAACGCCTGATTGCGAGCGGCAGGCGCAGCGCCTTCATCCAGCACATCCTTGCCAGAATTCTCATCACGGATGACTGTCGCCTTGCGATTGGCGCGCAGGAACAGCCAGATCAGCAGGGCCAGAACCACAAGGCCGATGCCGACCAGAACGGCGAGTTGAGTTTGCTCAGGTGTCATTGTGTGAAGTCCATCAAAAGAAAAGCGCGCCCGGCCTTTAGCAGGCGGGCGCGTTTAATCTCAATCGGGTTTGTGGATGACCGGTTTAGCCGCCGCCACGTGAAGCAGGTTGCAGGCTGCCAGCGAGCGAATTGAGCTCAAGAAACTCCTGCCGCCAGAAATTGCTCTGACGCCCGGCAAGCTCGCTCACATCTTCGTGGGTGTAGCCCATCATCAGCTCATCACCGCGCAGCAGTTGACCATAGGCGGCCACCGATGCGGCAAAGGCGAAGTCACCGCGGGGCGCGCGTGCTGCCATCAGGTCATCGCTCATCACAACCGTGTCGATCAGGCGCGATGTGTCACCATCGGGCAGCTTGAAACGCAGCTTCACGTGAGCGGCTTCTGCAGCGCGGCGCATAGCTTCACCCGAAGGCTGGTCTTCATAGCGGCGCGGCGCGATCCAGCCTTGGGTGCCAGCGGGCACAACTTCGTAGATTGCGGTCACTTGGTGGCCCGCACCGATGTCGCCTGCATCCACCGCATCATTGTCGAAGTCTTCTTCGCGAAGGGCGCGATTTTCATAGCCGACTAGGCGGTATTGACTGATCACAGCCGGGTTGAACTCTACCTGGATCTTTACGTCTTTGGCGATGGTGAAGAGGGTGGAGCCCATTTCATCAACCAGCACCTTTTTCGCTTCCAGAGCGCTGTCGATATAGGCGTAATTGCCGTTACCGTGATTGGCGATCTGCTCCATCAGGGCTTCGTTGTAATTGCCCTGACCAAAGCCGAGCGTGGTGAGCGTGATGCCGCGATCGCGGTTCTTCTCAATGATATCGACCAGCGCATCACGGTCCGAAATGCCGACGTTGAAGTCACCATCGGTGGCAAGGATCACGCGGTTCACGCCGCCTTCGATGAAGTTGTCCTCGGCAATGTTATAGGCCAGCGCGATGCCAGCGCCGCCTGCAGTCGAACCACCTGCGCGAAGCTCATCCAGCGCGCGGCGGATGGCCCGGGTGTCGTTGGTGGGTTCAAGCACAAGGCCAGCAGCGCCTGCATAAACGACGATGGAGACCTTGTCGTTTTCACCAAGCTCCCCGGCAAGCCCAGACAAAGCGGTCTTGACCAGCGGAAGCTTGTCATGGCGGTTCATTGAACCCGACACATCCATCAGGAATACAAGGTTCGCCGAAGGGCGTTCTTCACGCTCAATATCGTATCCGCGAAGGCCAATACGCATCAGATACGTGTTGTCGTTCCACGGCGTTTTGGCGACATCGGTGTTGACGCTGAAAGGCACATCGCGGCTGCGCGGCGCGTCATAATCATAGCGGAAATAGTTGATCAGCTCCTCGGTCCGCACAGCGGCGGAGGGAGGCAATTGCCCCTGGCTGAGGAACCGGCGGGTGTTCGAATACGCACCTGTATCAACGTCCACACTGAACGTGCTGACCGGCTCTGCGCTGGCAAGTTTGACCGGTGAGACTTCCTCACCATCATATTGCTCACGCCCCGGATCGGTTGGGACTACGACTGGCGGCACGATGTATCCGGGTGGTGGCGGGGTGCCGCGAACAGCACCTGTGCGGCTGCGGACCAGAGAACTGGAGGCATCTGCCGCCACCGCGCCGGACGCCACCGACTCGTTCGACACGACAACCACCGGAGCAGGCGACTGCATATTGCTTGGCTGCTGCACTCGTGTTCCCGTGACGACAATGCTCTCACCAGCTTCAGCGGGTGGCGGAGGCGGCGGCGGAGGAGGAGGTGGTGGAGGAGGCGGCGGCGGCGCCTCGCTTGTCGTACCCGGAGCATTACCGGTGCTTGCAACCTTGCTCGCCTGATCAGCGCACCCTGCAATCACCAGAGTGAGGGCGATGACGCCAGTGAGTTTCAATCCACCACGTTGAACACGCATTTGAAGTCCCCTTTATTGACCCATCCCAAGGGTCTGCCCCGCGCCGTTAATCGCGACTGAACGCGCGTGTAAGGTCACTGAAATGTCGTTTGGAAAGAGGTGTTTGAGGCGCCAAATTCAGGGTCAATACGAACCCACAACCAGCCCATTGCACAGCACTTCGTGAGTGTTCACGTCGATCATGTGACCGCCTGAACACTCGTTGTCCCCCCATGTCGATTCGCCGCTTAAAATGCGTAGAAGGGCGACCGAACCGATGGTCAGGATGCTGCCGATTAGCATCTCATCACGCTCCGCGCCGGTCATTGGCCGACCCCGCTGCTGTCCGCGCATCCGGGCAATGCTTGCTTGCACTTCGGCGCGCAATTCAGCCCAGCTTTTCTCCGGCGGGAGGCGGGCGAGATAGACGCCCGCGATTTCTGATCCTCCGCGATAAGCCAGCCTGTACATTTGGCGCGGCTGGCCGACAGTGCGAGGGTTGCGCAACTGATTGGCACGGCCCCATTGAAACAGTACGCGCGGATTGGTTTGATCCGCAATCAGAGCTTTGTGGCAATAGAGATAGGCGCTCATCACGTCGATCTCCGCGTCATTGGCAATGCCTTCGACACCCTCGGGCTTCAACGGATCGAGCGGGTGCGCCGCATACTGATCGCAGGCTGCAATCGCGTCCTCCCCGCTGATCGCTTGATAGGCAGGGTCGGCATATTCGCTTACCGCAGGATACTGGGCAGAGGCAGAGACGGCCAAAGCAAAGGTGAAACTAGCTGCAATCCAGCGTGCCGGGGTCGAGAAGTTCATAGCCAGCGTCCTCGTTTGAGGAAAGAAGCTAAGCGCGCGCAATCGGGCGGTCAACGCTGCTGTTCTGGCTCTGGATCAGGGGTTTCGCTGACTTCGGCAGGAACCACATTCTTGCGGAACAGCACTTTGTCCTCCTCACCAAAACCGCGGTGCCAAATGACGAAGAGGTAGACTGCAAGAATGGCTGGGCCACCGATCACAATCTCCACCCATTCGGGCAGGAACGTAAAGCCATAACCAACCACCACCGCGGGCGCCGCCGCATAAACCAGCGCCCAGCGCCAATTGGATACGGGGGCTTTAAGCAGTGTCTTGAGCACGACTGCTTTCACCAAAGATGAAAGCGCCAGCGCAACGAACAGTGCCAATGCCGCGCCTGCTGCTTGGAACCCTTCGTCCATCTGCCAATGCTTGGCGAGGAGGATGAAGGTGATGGTGAGAATGCCCTGCAACGCGATCACGCCGACAGAAATTAGCAGGTTCCGTTTGCGCGCGATGTAGACCAGTACACCTTCTGCAATAACGGCCATCGATGCGATCACTTCGGCGGCGAGCAGGATCGCCAGCGCGCCTGTGCCCCCCACAATCTGCGGCCCGCCAAGGCCCATTACCGCTTCGCCCGGAATAACCAGCATCAGCGCGATGCCGAACTGAAGCGCAATGATCCAAAATCCGACCTGGCGCACTTGGTTGGCAATGGCTTCCATATTGCCGGTTTTCAGGTTCTTGGTGATGACGGGCGCTAGGATCGGCTCAAACGAGGATTTGAGCTTTTGCGGCAGGCTGACGACTTCCTTTGCGAACCAGTAAATGCCCACGGTCGCAGCCGAGGTCGCTTGGCCCAGCAGGAAGACATCGAGCAAACGAGTGCCGCGCTCAATAACATCCGCGCCCACCAAAGGCAGCGCGCGCGAGGTCATTTTGGCAAGGTATTTGGGGCGCGGTCGCCAGCCGCTCGGCATGCCATAGGTTTCGAGGAATGAGTAAAGCGCAGTGAAGAACGCGGCATAGATCGAGGCAAGGAAGGCGAGCGCAATGCCTCCGCTGGCCAGCGCGGGGACAAAGAAGAACGCGGCAACAAGGATCGACTTGGTCCACGGCTCAACGACAGCGCGCGCGCGGACGGTGGTTTCAATATCGTATTTGTAAGCTTGGGCGGCGAGCAGGATCTCAGTCAGCGCGAAAGCAGGGATCGCGGCGATCATCCACATATCGTATTCGCTGTTTGTGCCGCTGGGGAAGATGATCACCGGGAAAATCAGCAGCACGGTGCATGCAAGCGCCGAGAAAAACAGCGAGGCGAGCATTCCGTCAAAGACCAGATTTACGCGGCGCTCTCCGTCTTCCTCTGCCCCTTCGGTCAATCGCTGCGCCAGGCCGCGTTTTTCACCCATAGCGCAGATGAGTGCGAAAATCTCGATGACGACAAAGGCGGCAGCAAAGCGCCCCATCTCGTCCACGCCATAAAGGCGAAAGCCGACAAACAGGAACGGGATGCCGCCCAGCAAACGCAGAATAAAGCCCAAAGTGTTTGTCCGCCCGCCTTTGGCAAGCGTAGCCATATCATCGCCGCCCTTGTCCGGGGCTGGCTGGCCTGAAGAAGCGGTTTCGCTGCTCACTCGACGTCGGCCTCATCCGAGGGCATTTCTGCGCGCAACGGGCGAGAGAGTAAGTCAGCAACGACCACGCGCGGAGGAGCGCCGTCAAGGATCGCGTTCACCGCAACGACGATAGGCATCGGAATCTCACGCCTTTGTGCAAGGTCAGCTAGCACCGGTGCCGTGTGCGCGCCTTCGGCAACGGTCGTGCGGTCTGACATCAATTCAGCCGCGCTTCCGCCTTCGCCCAGTGCTTTACCGAGTGAAAAATTGCGACTTGAAGTTGACGAGCAAGTAAGCACCAGATCGCCAAGTCCGCACAGACCCGCCAATGTTTCGGATTGCGCGCCAAGGCTTTCACCGAAGCGAAGCATCTCGGCATAACCACGCGCGATCAGGGCCGCGCGCGCATTCTGGCCCAGGGCAAGCCCGTCGACCACGCCGCACGCAATTGCGAGCACATTCTTGATTGACCCGCCAATCTCTGCGCCGGTCACATCGTCTGAATAATAGGGACGAAATGTGGGCCGGGCGATTGCGGGAGAGAGTCGTTTCCATTGTTCGCGTCCGCCCTCGCAAGCGAGGGTGACAGCGGTAGGCAATCCAGCGGCGACTTCATGGGCGAAAGTGGGGCCGGAAAGCACGGTGATTTCGCTGCCGGGGGAGGCTGCGCGCGCGACGTCATTCATCAAGCGCCCAGTGCCTGCCTCGATACCTTTTGAGCACAGGACAAGGTCACGTGGTGGCTTCGCGAGGCCTTCGAGCACTTTGCCCAGAACCTGTGCGGGTGTGACGGATAGAACGGTGTCGATCCCGCTCAGTTCACTCAGATCACCCACGGCGCGGATATTGGCGGAAAGCTCAGCGCTGGGCAGATATTGCGGATTGCGATTGCTGGTGTTGATCGCCTCAACCACTTCGGGCTCAAACGCCCACAGAACCACTTCGCGGCCATCGCTGGCTAGCATTTGCGCCAGAGCCGTTCCCCAAGCGCCTGCGCCAACTACTCCGACTGTATCGGGAGCGCTCATGCCTTTACTCCCGCGCCGCGAACCTTCTCGGCATCCGGGTCGAGCGGCCAGCGCGGGCGCGCCTTGAAATTGAGCGGGTCGCCTGCAAAATCCGGCTCAGCCGCCAATTTCTCGCAGCCCGCCCAAGCGATCATCGCAGCATTGTCCGTGCACAAAGCCATTGGGGGAGCGACAAAGCGCATCCCATGCTCGCTCGCAAGTCCTTCAAGCGCGCTGCGCACGGCTTTGTTTGCCGCGACCCCGCCTGCAACGACCAAAGCGGGGAAGGGGCCAGCTTTGCCAAGCGCAGCCTTGAGCCGGTCGAGCAAGCAGTCGATGGCGGCTTGCTGGAAGCTTGCCGCAATGTCTTGGGGTCGGTGCTCACCGCTCTCATGGGCGCGCAGAACCGCGCTCTTGAGGCCAGCGAAAGAGAAATGCGGTTCCTTTGATCCCCTTAAGGGACGGGGAAGGGGGACAGCTTTCGCATTACCCTTCAACGCCAAGCGCTCCACCGCAGGGCCACCGGGATAGCCAAGGCCCAGAATCTTAGCGGTCTTGTCAAACGCCTCACCCAGCGCATCATCAATCGTGGTCGCAAGACGGCGATACTTGCCCATGCCCTCAACGCTGAGGATTTGGCAGTGCCCGCCCGAGACGAGCAGCAAGAGGTAAGGGTATTCGAGCGATTGATCGGCCAAACGCGGGGACAAAGCATGGCCTTCGAGATGGTTGACCGCGATCAGAGGCTTGTCTGCCGCCATCGCCAATGCCTTGCCGCTGACAAGGCCCACCATAACGCCGCCGATTAAACCGGGTCCGGCGGTCGCGGCAATTGCGTCCATCTCAGCCAGATCCATCTGCGCATCATTGAGCACTGCTTCGATCATCGGCGCCAACCGTTCTGCGTGGGCGCGGGCGGCGATTTCGGGGACGACGCCGCCATAGGGCGCGTGCTCTTCCTCTTGGCTCGCGATCCGCTGTGCGATGATCTCGCCATTGGCGCGCACGATCGCCACGGCTGTCTCATCGCAGCTCGACTCAATGCCCAAAACGATATTGTGCGGTTCCGATCCCATCGCGCTTCCATCTAGGGTCTTGGATGGTTAGAGCAAGCGTGAGGATGCAAAAAGGACATAGGCCATCTCTGAGCCAAAGATACGTTTAGGAACCCGCAATTCCCCGCTCGCGATGGCGCAAGCTGTTGAAACGCGCGCCCGTTTATGCGCGGCGCATGGCTGGGAAGAGGGCGAGGTTGAGCTTGTCCCGGTGGTTGCGAGCGGCGACAAAGTGCTCGACCGACCCCTGTCCGAAATTGGCGGCAAGGCGCTTTGGACCAAGGAGCTGGATGCGTGGCTGGGCGAAGGCCGCATCGACGCCGCCGTTCACTCGGCCAAAGACGTTGAGACAATCCGCCCGGACGCGTTTCACTTTGCAGGTTTCCTGCCCCGCGCTGACCGCCGCGATGCCTTGGTGGGAGCGCCGAGTATTGCCGATATCCCGCAAAGGGCGACCGTGGGCACATCAGCCCCGCGCCGCGCTTCGCAACTGCTAAACCTGCGCCCTGACTGCAAGGTTGTCACTTTCCGAGGAAATGTTGCGACCCGGCTGGGTAAGCTTGAGGCGGGCGAAGCGGACGTCACATTTCTTGCAGCGGCTGGCCTTGAACGGTTGGGGCAAAGCGATGTGGGCACACCGCTTGATGAAGCCGACTGGATACCCGCCGCTGCGCAGGGGGTAATCGCGCTTGAATGCCGCGTTGATGATGCTGTGGCTACGGCGGCGCTGGCAGCGATTGATGACGGGGCCACGCGCGCTGAACTGGAAGCAGAGCGCGCATTGCTCGCGCAGTTGGGCGGCACGTGCCATTCGCCGGTCGCCGTTTTGTGCCAGCCTGCTGGCGATCAGCTGCATATGCGCGCTGCATTGTTCAGCCCGGATGGCGCCGAACGCGTTGAGGGCGAAGCACGCTTTGCCGCTGGAGACAGCGCCCCGGTTAAAGCGCTGGCCAAAGACCTGCTCGCCCGCGCGACGCCTGGAATTGCGCCGCATTTTGGCGGGGCGTAAGGCGGCTTATATGGCGGGCTATGTCCTTGTCGTGCGGCCGGAGCCTGGCATGTCCGCCACAATGGCGGCGGCGAAAGAGCTGGGCCTTAATGCCATCGGCTACCCCCTGTTCGAGATCGTGCCTTGTGCGTGGGATTGCCCTGATCCTGCCGAGATCGACGCGCTGCTAATCGGCAGCGCCAACGCGATCCGGCATGGGGGAGAGGCGCTTGAAAGCCTTAAGACTAAGCCGGTCTATGCGGTTGGAGAGACCACCGCTGAGACAGCTCGTGCAGCCGGTTTTACCATCGCTGCTACCGGCACTGGCGGATTGCAAAATGTGCTGAATGATATCGCGCCGCCCTGCCGCTTGCTCAGGATTGCAGGGGCGGATCATGTGCCGCTTGAAGCTCCTGTGGGCGTTAATATCCACAAGGTCGTTGCATACGAAACCAAACCGCTCGAACTGCCCGAACCGCTGCGCCCGCTGCCGAGTTTGGGCCTCACCGTGCTGCTCCATTCCGCCGCCGCGGCTCAGCAATTTACGCGCGAATGCAGGCGTTTGGCGCTGGATCGCAGCGTGATTACCCTTGCGGTAATCGGTCCCCGCGTTGCCGATGCTGCTGGAGATGGCTGGCGCGCGATCCATGTTTCTCCGCAGCCAAATGATGCCGCTATGCTGGAAATGGTCAAAAACGTGTGCATATAGGCATGATACAACTCGCCGAAGAGCATGAAAAACTGGCGGGTCGCAGGATACGGATACTCGATGGAATCTAAATATGGCAGCCGCAGGAAGCCGACCTCGAATAAGGGGATAATGGCGGCTGCGCTGGCTTCGTTTCTCGCTGGCGGTGCGCTGATTGGCTATATCGTCTGGTACAATGTGGCTGATGATGAAACCGCTGCAGTCACTGCCGCCGCTAGCCCGCCTGCGCTGCCTGATGCGCCTGCGGTAGAGGGCGAGCCAACCGGTACGCCGAGCGTCGCGGTCACCTCTTCACCCAGCCCGTTAGCCGAAGCGGTCGCCGCGCTGGAAGATGGCGATACCGAAGGCGCTGCTGAGGCGGTCACGCGCGTGGTCGACCAACAAGGCGGTATTGATCAACGGCTCGCCGCAGCCGAACAGCGTCTGGCAAGGCTCGATCTGCAGGCGCAAGCCGCAGCTGGCAATGCCGCGCGCGCTGAAGGGCTGCTGATCGCATTTGCCACCCGCCGCGCGGTCGAGCGTGGGGCTGAGCTTGGCTATCTCGCCGACCAGTTACGCCTGCGTTTTTCTGACCAATGGCCCAATGCGGTCAACAACATCATCACCTTTTCGCGCGACCCCATTCGGATCGACAACCTGACAGAACGCCTTCGCGGTCTTGGCCCTGAACTTGTCCAACAGGACGAAGGGATGAGCTGGGGTCGGGTCCAGCGCGAGCTGGGTGAATTGTTCGTGGTGCGCCGCGAAAGCACTCCGTCTCCGCAGCCAGAACGCCGCCTGGAACGCGCGCGCATCGCGTTGGAGCAGGGTCGCTATCAAAACGCGATTGACGAGATCAAGGCAATGCCGGGCGCCGAGCAAGCAGAGGCGTGGATTACCGATGCAGAACGGTATCGTGACGCGATGCAGGCATTGGAAGTGATCGAAACTGCGGCCGTCCTCGACCAGAGCGGCCTTCGCGATGGCGTGGGCAATGTGGTGCGTCAGCCAAGCCCGCTTGAGGGGCCATCAGAGGAATAGGCGTTAAGCCTTTAACAGTTCAGGCAAATCGCCTGACACGCCGCGGGCTTCATCCATAAAGAATGTCTTGAGCATCGGCGTGCGTTGGACAGCTCCCATACCGAGCCTGCGCACAGCGCTGGCGGTTTTTCCGGGCATTCCGAACAGGCGGGTGAGGCCATCGGTAGCAAGCGCGACCATAAAGCTATCGAGCCCGCGCCAATTTTCATACCGTTTCAAAAGCTGCGCATCGCCGGGATCAAGCCCGATCCGCGCCCCTTCGGTGAGCACTTCGACAAGCGCTCCCACATCGCGAATACCAAGGTTCAGCCCTTGGCCTGCAATCGGGTGGATGCCGTGTGCGGCATCGCCGACCAGTGCGAGCCGTTCGCCCGTTATCTTGGCCGTGTGGTGGAAGCCAAGCGGCCAGCTTGATCGCTCCCCCACGCTTGTGACTTCACCTAGAATATCGCCCATGCGCTTTTGCAGTTCGGCCATGAATGCCCGGTCGCCGAGCTTGGTAACGGCGCGGCCATCCTCTTCTGACACAGTCCAAACCAGCGAAGAGCGATGCGTGCCATCTTCGTCGTCTTTGAGCGGGAGCAGCGCAAAGGGGCCTTGCGGGTAGAAGATTTCCCAAGCGACATTGTCATGCGGCTTGGAGTGGGTGAGGCCCGCGATGACTGCGCGGTGTTCATAATCCCATTTGGCCAGCGTAATTCCAGCGGCGTCGCGCGTTGGCGATTGGCGCCCTTCGGCAGCGACCATGAGGCGGCCTTTAAGCTTGCGGTCATCATTTAGCACGGCCGCAACACCGAATTCGCTGCGCTGACGTTCGGTTATCTCAGCCTTGGGCACCCAATTGATCAGCGGCTCTTTTTCAGCCGCCTCAAACAGCGCAAGCCGCAGTCGGCGATTGGGGAACATCCGGCCAAGTGTCCCTTCATGCGGCTCTGGCGTGAAGTCGATCCGGCCCGGCCGGTTTTGATCGGTCACCGCAATGCTCGCAATATCGCAGGCGAAAGGCTCAAGGCTTGTCGCAATCCCGATATTGGAGAACAGGTGCCAACTTGCAGTTGAGATCGCAGTCGCACGGTCGTCAAAGCCTTCTTTGGTCAGCTCTGCCGGGTCTGCGCGGTCGATCACATGGCTAGACATACCCTGACGCGCAGCGGCAAGAGCGAGAGTCATGCCGACCAATCCCCCGCCAAGGATCAGCAAATCGCGCGTTTCGGTATCCGCTTTGGCCATGTTGTCTCGTGTAACCCTTCAACCAATCTTTGCGGATGCTTACATGCGCCGCTAGGACGCTCCTACTTTGACCACCCGATAAGAGGCAAGCCAGACTTCATGCTCTTCGCTGCATCCCGCAATGCAAGCAATGCACTAAGCGCTCATGTGATCGCGGCGATTCTTGGCATTTTTGCGCTTTTGTGGAGCGCAGCCGCCTTCGCGCAAGACACCTCTGACAATCGGGCGATCCCTGACGAAGCGCGTTATGGCGACACCAATATCGCAGTACAATTGGTCGCCGATGGCATGCCGCAAGCGGGCGAAGAGTGGATGCTCGCTTTGCGCTTCACGCCTTCGTCTGAGGAATGGCACGGCTATTGGTCGAACCCCGGAGATGCAGGTTTAGGTATGCAGGTCATGCTGGATCTGCCTGAAGGCTGGGAGATGGGCGAAGCGCTTTACCCTGTGCCTCAAACGCTGGTGCAGGAATTGCCCAATAGCCTTATCATGAACCATATTTACAAGGGACCATACACCGTCCTTTTGCCGGTGCGGGTGCCCAATGATGCGGTGATTGAAGGGTTGCCGAATTTGCGCGGCTATGCCGAATATCTCGCCTGCACGGACATAGTCTGCGTCCCGCAAGACGCCGTTTTGAGCGCAGGACAGGGCGGTGATTTTGCGCGCTGGCGGGCTGAAATTGCGCCGCTGCTGGATGCGGAGGCGAGCTTTTCGGCGAGCACCAACTCGGTCCGTTTGAGCATCCCACTGCCTTCCAGCGTCGCGCTCTCTGATCCGCATGTCTTTATCGAGCAAGAGCACCTTGTCGAATTCAGCGCGTTGCAAAGCTTTTGGCGCGATGGCGACCGGGTGATTGTTGAAATTCCGGGCAAACAGCATCCCCCCTACGTGGAGCCCGTCTCGCCGGTCTACGAACAGGTTGATGGCATCCTGAGTTTTGGCGACGGGACGGGTGTGCGCTTTGTGGCGAGCGCTGGCCAAGTCGCGATTGCTGGCGAGCCTGTGGTCACTATGAACAGCGCCCACGGCATCACACCGCCGCTTTGGACGCTGATCTTGGGTGCTTTGGTCGGGGGGCTGATTCTCAATATCATGCCCTGCGTCTTCCCGATCCTCAGCATCAAAGCGATTGCTCTGGTGCGTGCTGGCAGCAGTGAGGCAGAGGCGCGGGTTGAGGGTATTGCGTACACCGCAGGCGTGGTGTTGGCCTGTGTGGCGCTGGGCGGGCTGATGCTGGCGCTTCGTGCGGCTGGGGAGCAAGTCGGCTGGGCGTTCCAATTGCAAAGCCCGACGGTAGTGATCCTGCTGCTGGTCCTCGCCGCGATCATCACCGCAAACTTTGGCGGCCTGTTTGAATTGCCAAGCGTCGATACAGGCGGTGGCGCACGCAAGGGGGCCGGGGGAGCCTTTTCCACCGGGCTGCTCGCTGCGGTCGCTGCAACGCCGTGCACCGGACCATTTATGGCGGCGGCTTTGGGCGCGGCCTTGCTGCTGCCTGTGCCCCAAGCGCTGCTGCTTTTCGCGATGCTGGGGCTGGGGCTGGCGCTGCCGTTTCTGTTGATCGGTTTTGTGCCTGCGATCCGCAACCTGCTGCCCAAGCCGGGTGCTTGGATGGAACGGTTCCGCCGCATGATGGCGATTCCTATGGGGCTGACAACGCTGGCGCTCATTTGGCTTTCGATCCAGCTCGGCGGACGCGGTTTTGCGATGTTTGCGTTGGTTATGGTGTTCGGCATCATCCTTGCGCTCGGCGTCGTCGGACGGTTGCAGCGCGCAGGCAAAATGGCGTGGCCTGCCTTTGGTCTGGTCGCAGCGCCATTTCTGATATTTGGAGCTTTCGCGCTTCCTTCAAGCTATGAGCAAGGCGGCGGACGCAGCGCTGAAGAAAGCCTGCTTTCCCCGCAAGAGTTCAGCCGCGAAGCGCTCGCTGATGCGCGCGCCTCCGGTCAGCCGGTCTTTGTCTGGTTCACCGCCGACTGGTGCGTCACCTGCAAGGTCAATGAAAGCGTCGCCATCAACCGCAAAGCCACCGCTGAGGCCTTCGAAGAAGCGGGTGTGATCGCGATGGTGGGCGATTGGACCGTGCGCGATGAGGAAATCACCGCGTTCCTGAATGAACAGGGCGCAGCGGGCGTGCCGCTTTATCTGTGGTACGAACCGGCAGCTGAGGCGGAGCAATTGCCGCAAGTGCTCACCTCAGACATGCTCACTCAGCGGGCGTCTCGGGATCGGCCTCAATCTCAGCCGGATCAATAGTTTCTCGTTCGCCCATGGTTAGTTCTGCCGAGGGCACAAATCTCTCTCCCGTGCGGCAGGCTTCGATTAGCTCTCCGGGCAGAGGGCTGGGGTTAATCTCAACCATCCCAGCACCCGGCACGGTGAGCGTTAGGGAACGCGGTCCGGCAAAGGGTTCCCATACGGTGTTGCTTGGCGGCAAACGGCCTTTCCAAACACGCTGGCCGCCCAAGTCAAAAGCTTCCACCGGAACTCGCCCAATGTGGCCATTACCGACCATCGCCAGCAATGCTGATGCATTCTCATCTGCGGGCGAAAGCCGGGTGATTGAGAGATATGGCCCATCATCCAAGACGAAAATGCATTCTAGCGCCACCAAAACAGGCTTGCCCGGAATGCCATAGATGATCCGCTGATCGTACGCATCTGATGGAGTATGCGCCCAAATCGCGCCCTCGGTCTCAGGCGAGGGTAGCGGGGCAGAAGCAAAGGTCGCTTCCGCCTCAGGCATATCGCGCCCCAAATCCGCATCGGTTGGCGGCGGCTTGCAAGATGCAATCGCAAGCGTGCTCAACACGATCACAGGAAATGCCGACAATCTCTTTTTCAAACCATATTCCTGTCAAGACGGGCGCGAACCTCGCCTCTATCGACTTCAAGAGTGAAGGAGAAGGGCATTGCAATCAGGTTCCACCTATACCGCACATCGTTCCGCGAAGAAGATGATCGTAATGTTGGGTTTTCTGGCGGTGATGGGGGCGATCATGTTGCTGATCAATCTTTCGCCGCTTGTGCCTGATGGAGACATGACGTTCCGCAATTCAGTGCGACAAGGTGGTCTTCAACGCATGATCGACGTCCTGCCGTGGATTGGCTCTACTGCGCTGCTGATCTCGATAATCATGTTACCAAGTGCCCTGAGGAGAAAGCTCGAAATTCAGATTTCACCAGCTGGCATAGACTATCCCCCAGCTCTGCGCGAAACCTTGCCATGGGAGCGGGTTGAGAAGATCGCGGTGCGCTCAATGGCTTTCTCGCGGGTCGTCAGCGTGACTATTCGTGACGCGGAAAGCTTTCCTATCAAACCGATGGCCCGCAAGATTGCTGAAATGAACAAAGCGGCTGGCGACCTAGGTGACATCAATATTGAGACGCAGCGCTCTGATGGAGATATCGATGAATTGGTGACGGCGATTGCAAAGTATCGCGAGGTTGAAGGGTTGGGACGCTAAGGCTTCCCGCCCATTCGCTTGTACCGCGTCTTGCCATAGCGGGTCTTACGCGTCCCCGGTCTCCCAGCATCCGAGCGGCCCACTTTGGGCGCTTTCTTCTGCTCGTCGGGCAGGCCCAGCTCGTCATTTTCGAGGCGGCGTATCTCGTCACGCAAACGCCCGGCTTCTTCAAACTCAAGGTTGGCTGCGGCGTCGCGCATACGTTTTTCGAGGTCTTCGATGTAAGCGCGAAGGTTGTGGCCAACGAGGTTGTTGGTCTCGTCATCTTCTAGGTCGACCGTCACGCCATCTTGGCTTGCCGTGTGGGCAACGATATCGGCAATGTCGCGCTTGATCGTTTGCGGGGTGATGCCGTGCTCTTCGTTATAGGCGCGCTGTTTCTCGCGGCGGCGGTCGGTTTCCGCCATGGCGCGTTCCATGCTGCCTGTAATGCGGTCGGCATAAAGGATCACGCGGCCATCGACGTTACGCGCCGCGCGGCCAATCGTTTGGACGAGCGATGTTTCGGAGCGTAGGAAGCCTTCTTTGTCCGCGTCCAGAATACAAACGAGCCCGCATTCAGGGATGTCGAGCCCTTCGCGCAGTAGGTTGATCCCGATCAGCACATCATAAACGCCCATGCGCAGATCGCGGATCAGTTCGATACGCTCCAAAGTCTCCACATCGGAGTGCATATAGCGAACGCGCACGCCCGCTTCGTGCATGAATTCGGTGAGGTCTTCGGCCATCCGCTTGGTCAGCGTGGTGACGAGTGTGCGGTAGCCTTTCTTGGCGGTCGCTAGGCATTCTTGAATGCAGTCCTGCACCTGATCTTCAACCGGGCGGATTTCGACAGGGGGATCGATCAGGCCGGTAGGGCGAATGACCTGTTCGGCAAAGACGCCGCCTGTTTGCTCCAATTCCCACTTACCCGGTGTGGCGGAGACGCAGAAGGTTTGCGGTCGCATTGCGTCCCATTCGTTGAAGCGCAAGGGGCGGTTGTCGATGCAGCTCGGCAGACGAAAGCCAAATTCGGCCAGCGTCAATTTGCGGCGGTGATCCCCCCGCGCCATCGCGCCGATTTGCGGCACGGTCTGGTGGCTTTCATCCACGAACAGCAAAGCATTGTCGGGTAGATATTCAAACAGGGTTGGCGGCGGCTCTCCCGGCAGACGCCCGGTTAGGAAGCGCGAATAGTTTTCGATCCCGTTGCAGCTGCCGGTCGCAGCAATCATCTCAAGGTCGAAATGGGTGCGCTGTTCCAGCCGCTGATGCTCAAGCAGCTTGCCCTCTTCCTCCAGCTCTTTCAGCCGGTGCGCGAGCTCAAATTTGATCGCCTCGCTTGCCTGTTTCATCGTTGGGCCGGGCGTCACATAGTGTGAGTTGGCGTAGACGCGGACCTTATCAAGTTTGGCTCCGGTTTTTCCCGTCAGCGGATCAAATTCGGCAATCTCTTCAATCTCATCGCCGAAGAAGCTGATACGCCATGCCATGTCCTCATAGTGGCTTGGGAACAGCTCCAGATTGTCGCCGCGCACCCGGAAACATCCCCGCGTGAAGGCGGCATCGTTGCGCTTGTACTGGAGCGCGACGAGCTTGCGGATCAGATCGCGCTGGTCGACGGTTTCTTCCTTTTTGATGTCGAAGATCATCGCTGAGTACGTCTCAACCGAGCCGATACCGTAGAGGCACGAAACCGAGGCCACGATGATCACATCATCACGCTCAAGAAGCGCGCGCGTGGCAGAGTGGCGCATCCGGTCAATCGCCTCGTTCACGCTCGACTCTTTCTCAATGTAAGTATCTGAGCGCGGCACATAGGCTTCGGGTTGATAATAGTCGTAATAGCTGACGAAATACTCGACCGCGTTTTCCGGGAAGAAGCTCTTCATCTCGCCATACAATTGCGCGGCAAGGATCTTGTTGGGCGCAAGGATCAGGGCAGGGCGCTGCACTTCCTGGATGACGCTCGCCATGGTGAAGGTCTTGCCTGAGCCGGTGACACCCAGCAGCGTTTGCGTTTGTTCGCCTTCGCGTGTGCCCTGAACCAGTTCAGCAATCGCAGTCGGCTGATCGCCAGCTGGCGAATAGTCAGAGACAATTTTGAACGGTTTACCCCCTTCGACCTTTTCCGGACGATTGGGGCGGTGGGGGGTGAATTCTTCGCCTGTCTCCGGCTCTTCCAACCCGCGGCGGATGATCAATTCTGACATGAGAACAAATATGGACCATGAGATGCCGCTTGTGAAGCTTTCCCTGCGCGTTTAGCGTCAGGTTTAAACTCAGGGAGGAACCCAATGAAATATTCGTCAAAAGCCGCCGCACTTGCTCTGGCATCATCGCTTGGATTGGCAGCTTGTGGTGGTGAAGCAGAAGATTCAGCGGGCGGTGAGAGCACGGCCGCTGTGAACCTTACCAATCCTGAAGAAATCGCCGCTGCGCTGACCAATATGCCGAAACCTCAGCCTGGCGAATATAAGATTGAGGCAGAGCTGCTTGAGTTTGAAATGCCGGGTGCAAGCGAAGAAGAGGCCAATGCACTTCGCGGCATTATGGAAATGGGCAGCGCTGTAAACGGCATCACTTTCTGCATGAACGAAGAGATGGCTCAGCAAGGCTATGAGGATTATCTCGATCAGCTCAAAGGCCCGAATGAGAATTGCAGCTACGACAGTTTCTCAATTGATGGCGATCAAATTGATGCAAAGCTGACCTGCGGCGACGATGAGGCAGCTGGCACGATCGAGTTCACCGGAACGATCAGCGAAACAGGCAGCGACATGACCGTGTCGATGAACATGAGCGAGCCGCTCACCGGCAAAGGCATCAATATGGTGATGAAGAACGCGACCGAGCGTGTGGGTGAATGCACATCGGAAAGCATCACGATTCCACAATAAAGCGCTGCGACACATTGATGAGGGCGAAGGCTGCTTTTACTGGCAGCTTTCGCCCTTTTCATGTCGAATTCACGTCTTGGCTGATAAGAGGTTACGCAGATGTTTGAAGGCAACCCCCTGATCGACGCCTCTAAGGCTGCGCTCGCAAAGAGCGAGTTATTGCGCCGCATTGCGCTGGCGCGTGAGGAATATCCCGATCAGGAAGTCGGCAAGCCCACTTTGTTGAAGTTCGTATCAGAGCTTGATCTGCTGCTCGAACCTGCGCGCCGTCCCTTCCGAAATTTGGAAGTTCCCAAAGCGGCCAACCCCCAGAGTATTATGGTCCTACCCGGTTTTGCGACCGGTCCTGACCGCATGGAATATCTGGCTGAGAAGCTGAATGAGGCAGGGCACTCGTCCAATCATTGGGGCTTGGGCCGCAATTGGGGTGTGGGTGAGGAATCGCTCGACCAATTGGAACTGCATCTGATCGAGATAGCCGAGCAAAATCAGCAAAGGGTCGCTCTGGTCGGGTGGAGCCTTGGCGGATTGTTCAGTCGCGAACTGGCAAAACGGCGTCCCGAGATGATCTCAAAAGTCATCACTATGGGTTCGCCTTTCTCTGGCAGCCCGCGCGCGAATAATGTCTGGCGCGCTTATCAGGCGATCACCGGCTACCGGGTTGATCAACCGCCGATTGAAGCTGATCTTTCGATCAAGCCGCCGGTCGAAACCATTGCATTATGGAGCGACAATGACGGCATGATCGCGCCTGAATGCGCCTCTGGCCAAGAGGCTGAGCGAGACCGCGCTGTCGCGCTTTCATGCACCCATGCAGGCTTTACCTATACCGATGAAGCGGTGCTGGCGATTTTAGCGGAACTCGATCGCAGTTGAGCCTTTCCTTTTGTGAGCAGGCCTTTAGGTTGCTCACTAGGAATTTCGCCAATGCGGGGATCAATGGGCGACCAACCCGAAAACTTTGATGAAATGCGCGCAGCCGATGGTAGCGTGCGTCCCGCCTACGCCGATTATTGCGGCTGGTATAACGAGCAAGAGCCCACGACCCTAAAGCGTAAAAACTCCGAAGCAGATGAAAGCTTTCGCCGCACAGGGATCACGTTCAATGTCTATGGTGAGGATGAAGCTGAGGAACGCCTAATCCCGTTCGACATGGTGCCGCGCATTATAACGGCGGGCGAATGGCGGCGTCTGACCAAGGGCATTGAACAGCGAGTAAGGGCGCTAAACGCGTTCCTTTATGACCTTTACCACCGGCAAGAGATCATTCGCGCAGGACGCCTGCCCGAACGCTTGCTGAGAGACAATGATGCTTGGCTGCCCAATATGGTCGGCATGACGCCGCCTGGCGGGATTTACACGCATATTGTTGGCATTGATCTGGTGCGCACCGGGCCAGACGAATGGTTCGTGCTGGAAGACAATGCCCGCACGCCGTCGGGGGTCTCCTATATGCTGGAGAACCGCGAGACTATGATGGCGATGTTCCCTGACCTGTTCAGCCGGGTTGGGGTAGAGAGTGTTTCAAATTATCCGCGCCGCTTGGCTCGCTCGCTTGCTGCATGCGCGCCGCCCAAATTTGATGGGGCAGGAGGCGCAAAGCCCACGGTCGCGGTACTGACACCGGGCATTTACAATTCTGCCTATTTTGAACACGCCTTCCTCGCCGACCAAATGGGAGCATCGCTAGTCGAAGGCAGCGATCTGCGCGTCGTGGATGGCCGCGTGCAAATGCGCACCACGCGCGGGTATGAGCCTGTTGATGTGATCTATCGCCGTGTTGATGACGATTATCTCGATCCGCTCACCTTCGAACCTGACAGCGTTTTGGGCGTACCTGGCATCATGGACGTCTATCGTTCCGGCGGCGTGACCATCGCCAATGCTCCGGGAACCGGTGTGTCGGATGACAAGGCGATCTATTCCTTTATGCCTGAGATCGTCGAGTTCTATACCGGCGAGAAACCGCTGCTGCCCAATGTCCAAACCTGGCGCTGCGCAGACAGTGATAGCCTTGCTTACGTGCTCGACAATCTGGAAGAGCTGGTGGTGAAGGAAGTCCATGGGTCAGGCGGCTACGGCATGCTGATCGGGCCAACCGCGACGAAAAAGGAAATTCGCGAGTTTCGTAAGAAGCTTGAGGCGCGTCCGGAAAACTACATTGCGCAGCCCACGCTCTCGCTTTCCACCTGCCCGATCTATTCGCGCAAAGGCTTCACCCCGCGCCATGTCGATTTGCGCCCGTTCGTGCTCGCTTCACCAGAGGGGATTGAGATTACGCCGGGTGGCCTGACGCGTGTGGCATTGAAAGAAGGGTCGCTGGTGGTGAACTCCAGTCAAGGCGGCGGCACCAAAGATACGTGGGTGTTGAAGGACTGATGTTAGGTAGAACCGCCAATGGGGTGTTCTGGATGTTCCGCTATCTTGAGCGGGCCGAGAACACTGCGCGTCTGCTCGATGCAGGGCTTCGCATGGCGCTTACCCGAGATGTGCAAACCGCGCAGGAGGAATGGCGTTCGGTCATTTCCACCCTGGGGCTTAAGACCTCGTACGAGGCTGCCAATGCCGATGCTGACAACCTGTATGAAGGGCAATCGGTTTGGAACTTTGTGCTGCGAGACAGCGCCAATCAGGCCAGCGTTCGCGCGATGATTGGCGCGGTTCGCAGCAATGCGCGGGTTGCTCGCACCAATATCTCAAGTGAGGTGTGGGAAGCGGTCAATGAAAACTGGATGATCCTAGATAAGCAGCTTTCTCGGCCTGTCAGCCAGTCAGCTTTGGGCGATGTACTCGGCCGTCTGCGTCGCACCAGCAGCCGCGTCCATGGCGCCCTCGATGGATCAATGCTGCGCAATGAAGCGTATAATTTCGCACGTGCAGGCACCTATGTTGAACGTGCCGAAAGCACCGCGCGCATCCTAGACATGAAGTACTACTTGTTGCTCCCCTCGCTGGGCCATGTCGGCTCCAGCCTTGATACAGGCCAATGGGAGCAGATGCTGCGATCGGTGGCAGGGGGCAGCGCCTATGCTTGGCTCAATGCAGGGCAGATCAGCGCGCGCGGCATTGTGGAGTTTCTGGTGCTCGATGAACGCTTCCCGCGCAGTCTTGCTTTTTGCCGCGGAGCATTGCGCGAAAACCTCGCAGCGCTTGCCCGGATGCATGGGAGCGAAGGGGCTTGCAACGCTCTGATGCGAGAGGCCGATATGCATATCAATGATATGAGCGTGGACCTGATTTTTGATCAGGGGCTGCATGAATTCCTGACCGATTTTAGAGCCCGCAACAGCGCCATCGCGCAGGCCATCGGCGAAGATTACAGGTTTTTGGCGTGAGGCATTGGGCATGAAACTCTCGATCCGCCATACGACGCGATACGCCTTTAAGGAGCCGGTGGTGCATGCTTTGCAGCGACTGCGCCTAACGCCCAAGGAAACGCAGGGGCAGAACATCCTGCAATGGGATATGCAATACGAGAATGCTCGGGCTGAGCTGGAATATGACGACCAGAATTTCAACACAGTGACTTTGGTCGCGGTTGAGCCGGGTGTGCGTGAAGTGACAGTAACGTGCAGCGGCGTGGTCGAAACACAGGACAATGCGGGCGTGATCGGACGCCATGCAGGGCACTTGCCGCTTTGGAGTTTCCTAGGGCAGACTAAACTGACTAAGCCGGGCGTCAAATTGCGCGCGCTGATCCGTGAGGTTCCCGATTTTCCAAGGGGGCCAGAGGAAGGCGCAAGGCTCGACTACCTCCACGCGCTTTCTGCCCGCATTCGTGAGACCGTTGCCTATCAAACCGGGACAACCGGCGTTCGCACCACTGCCGAAGAAGCCGTCGCACAGGCACAAGGCGTGTGTCAGGATCACGCGCATATCTTCATTGGAGCCGCGCGCGCTGCCGATATCCCCGCGCGTTATGTCAGTGGCTATCTGATGATGAATGATCGGATTGAGCAAGAAGCCACCCATGCCTGGGCAGAGGCGCATATTGATGGTCTTGGTTGGGTGGGTTTTGACGTTTCCAACGGTATTAGCCCTGATCCGCGCTATGTCCGGGTTGCCACGGGCCGCGATTACCGCGATGCAGCGCCCGTCACAGGCATCAGCTTTGGTTCTACCGAGCAGGTGTTGACCGTTGGGGTCGCCGTGGAACAGCAGAAAGAACTAGATAACCAATGACCTATTGCGTTGGCATGGTGCTCGATAAGGGCCTTGTTTTGATGAGCGACACTCGCACCAATTCGGGCGTCGACAACATATCTGTGTTTCGCAAGATGTTCTCTTGGTCGGTGCCGGGTGAGCGGATGATCGCAGTGATGACGGCAGGCAACCTTGCGACCACGCAGGCGGTGATCAGCAAGCTGGAAGAACGCACCAAAGAACCCGATGAGCGCGACAACACTCTGATCAAAGGTAAAACGATGTTCACTGTTGTTACTGAAATCGGGCGGCTTTTGCGCGCCACGATTGATGAAGCGCAGAAGGCTAATGGCGACCGGGGCAAGGGGCGCTTTACCGCGTCCATCATTGTCGCAGGGCAGATCGCTGGCATGGAGCCGCGCCTATTCATGGTCTATCCCGAAGGCAACTTTATCGAAGCAAGCTGGGACACGCCGTTCTTCCAGATTGGTGAGACGAAATATGGCCGCCCGATCATCATCCGTGGCTATGACCGGGAGATGAGCTTTGAAGATGCGGTGAAGCTGGTGATGGTTTCGTTCGATTCCACGCTCAAAGCGAACCTCTCTGTTGGCCTGCCGCTTGATCTGTTGGTGATCGGCAAAGACGATTTTGGTCCCACGCATGAGCGACGCGTGACGCAGGATGATCCCTATTTCGCTGAAATATCGGACAATTGGGGCAACGCCTTGCGCTCCGCATTCCACTCTTTGCCGAATTATAGCTTCGAGTCGGAGTGAATTTCTGTGAAAATTGCGGCTAAATTCGGGGCTAACCCCGGCTAAGTTAAGGTCTTTTCCTGAGCAATAAGTCCATTTTGGTCCTTAGTTATCGCAAGATTCCTGAGGGTTCCCGCTTATTGGCAGTTTTCTTTGTCCGAACTGGTTTTAGTCCCGCGTGCCATTCCCCTGTTTGACGCTCACCACCATGAGCATGTCACGCAAAGCCTCTCTCCATTTCATTGACTCCAATAGTCGTCACCGCGCGGAGTTGGCGCGCGTCGGGTTCACGCTCGGCCACCACTCCGAAGTGTATGGCGATCTATCCGAGTTGTCGGTTCACCCCCCACGCGAAGGGATAATCATCGCCCGCGATACGCCAGAGGAAGGCGGGGTCACTATGATCCTCGAACGCCTCAGCCGTCTCGGGATTTGGCTACCTCTTATTGCGATAGATGCCGAACCGCGACCGCAAAGGATCGTTGATGCAATCAAAGCAGGCGCATTGGACTATCTGTCCTTACCGCTTGATCCTGAACGGTTTGAACGGTGTCTCACCCGGATTGCGAAGGAGGCCGAAGTGTTCGGCGCTGCTCGCAGACGAATGATCGAAGCGCGCGACCGCATTTCCAGCCTCTCGGCAAGGGAACGCGAAGTGCTAGAATGGTTGGCTGAAGGAAGCAGCAACAAGGTTATCGCTCGCGAACTGGATATCAGTCCGCGCACTGTCGAAATTCACCGGGCCAATATGATGCACAAACTGGGTGCACGCCACGCAGCCGAAGCGGTTCGCCTAAAACTAGAAGCAAAGCTGGAGCCCCGGATCGAAGCTTAAGCGAATAAAACTGAGCCTTTCGCAAGGTCGCCCATTGCGGACCATTTTGAGAAGTTCGCAAAACCATAGTCTTGATGCCAGCAGGCACACGAACCCCTGCCGACTGGGAAACCCTCTGATCCCCCTTCGGTGCCGTCGCGGCCCTGGAACCCTCCTGGTTCTGGGGCCGTGATTTTCAAGTCGGGGTGGTTGCACGGTAGCAGCAGCACGGGTGCGCGCTGTCCGTTAGCGGCAGAAGCTGGAGCCTGAACCTTCCAAGTGGAAGTGATCGGCATGAGCGCGGTTATATTCCGGGCCAAGCACTGTGCCAAAGCGTTTGCAGGCGCTGCGATGGACAACGCGCAAAAATTCGCGCTCTGCCGCTGTGCCGCCGTCCCAATCCTCAATCAAAGTGATCCGCCGACCATCTTCCAATACGAAGCCTGAAACGTCGATCGCCTCTGCGCGGGCATGGGCGGAACGTTGGTTGGATCCTGCGATATTGCGGCATACATAGCTGCCCATAGTCTCAATCCGGGCAAGTGGGCTGCCAAGGATCTGGCGGGCTGCACGGTCAACACCAAAGCGTGCCCAATTGCCAAATTCATTGGCTACGCCGCATTGCACGGGCCCGATATTGCTGACGCCAAATTGCGAACGGTCGCCGCCAAGCGCGGAAATCTGCACTGTACCCAGCTTGTTGCAGCCGGGCGCGGCGTAAGTATCAGGCAGCGGCTGGAACCGTGTGCCAGTTGCGCTGAGATCACTTAGACAAGCAGCATCGCCTATGTTTGGCGCAATGCTTTGCGGGGCAGAGGTCACGCGGCGCGGCGATGTGCTGGTGTACACACCTGAATTTTGGCTGGAGGGAGTGCCTGCTGACGCGCTGCCGCCGCTTCCACTGCCTGACGGAATAATGGACCCACATCCCGCCAACGCAAAAGCGGCTAATGCTGGTACCAGACCATGCGTCAAAGCCCGCGATGGGCTGTGTAGAGTTACCCAGTGAATCATACTTAAGCACGACTACGCGAATAAGGTTAACGCAGTGAAAAGGATCGCTCTTGGCCAAAGCCTAACGCGCGAATACGCGTTTTTGCGTGCTACACTTCAGATGGACTGTGAAATGCTCAGGGCAAATTTAGGGGATGACGTCGTCCACCTGCTCCCACAGCTCTATCTTTACGCCATTGGGATCAAGGATCCACGCAAATTTGCCGTATCCTTCGTCCACTTTGTCCAGCACATCGACGCCCTTGGCCTTCAGGCCTTCGACAAATCCATCAAGATCATGGACGCGCAGATTGATCATAAATCCGCCTTTGCCCGGCTTGATATAGTCGTCGTCCTTGAAATGGCTGATCAGCGAATAGGGATGCTTCATCGGCTCTTCAGCCCAAGCAAGCTGCGGTCCGTATTCGCCATCAAGGCCCAGCGTGTCGCGATACCATTGTCGCGTCTCCGCAGTGTCGCCCGCAACGTAAAATACGCCGCCTAATCCTGTGACGCGTGGTCCTGTTGTGTCGCTCATCTTGGCACCTCCCTATGCCCTCATGATTACGCATGCGAGGGGGGAGTGCAAAGGTCAAAAGCGTGTGGTGAACTCGATCACCCCTTGGGGCAGGGTGTCGAGCAAGGCGATCTCGATCACTTTGTCGAACCCGGTCACTACCATCAATCCGACTACCAGCAGCGCTCCGCCAAACAGTGGTTTGCCGTATTTGGCCAAGATACCGAGCGTTTTGCGCCGTTCGCCCAAAGCTTTGCGCGAGCCATAAGCAAAGGCGAGGATTGAGGTTGCAACACCGAGGCCGAAGATCAGGAAGATGAGAAAGCTGGAAATCAGGTTCTCACCCTGGCTCGCCGCAGCAATGGCAACGCCCAGCGTCGGGCCAACACAAGGTGCCCAAACCACCCCGAGCAATAGGCCAACCGCGAATTGCCCATACCAGCCATCCCCGCTCAGCTTTGCGAGCCGTTGATTGCCCAAATTGGCAATCGGGGCCGCCGCTGCGCTCAGCGCCGCCTGCGCTTGCGGGACGAGCAACACAGCTCCTGCCACGACGAGCAAGATGCCAGCGAACAGCCGCACGGCTTGCTCATTAATGCCCAGCGAATAGCCAAAGGCGATGACGGTAAATCCGAACAGGGTGAAGCTGACGACCAATCCGCCTGCCAAAGCAAGCGGTCCAAATCGGCTCTTGCCCAGCGCCGACGCAATCAAGATCGGCACCAGCGGCAAGACGCACGGATTGAGGATTGTCACCAACCCCGCAAGAAAGGAGAGCAGCGCACTACCCAACATAAAGTTCTCTGCCTGATGAGAAGGTTAGGAGGGGCTAAAGCGCGCCCAGAACAACACCGCGAAGGCGTGTGCGGTTGGTTTCTGCGATAGAGCGTGCGACTTCAGTTGTGCCGTTGAACACCAAAACGGTCGACTGGCGCGGGATGCGATGTTCGCGCAGGAAGGCTTTCTCATCGTCGAAATTGACCTTCACAAACAACACATCGTCGCTCTGACGTTCGCTCCTGAGTTCCTCAAGGATCGGAGCCTGCGCGCGGCATGTGGGGCACCAGTCGGCATAGACATCGACCACGATGGTCTTGCCCTTGTTTTGAGCCATGGTGAATTCAGCGGCATCATAGGTCTGCCAGCCAGCAGCCGAGCTTTGTGCGGACAATTGCATAGCCCCCACAACAAGCGCACCGATTGCAGCAATGAGGATAAAAAGGCGGGTCATTTGGGCTTACTCCATAGCGGTATGCCGGCGAAAAGCCGGTGTTCAGCATGGAGTTCGCGTCAAAATGCGCAGGGGTTACAAGAAATGCGAAATTTCTTCAGATCGCCAGCGCTTACGCTTCCTTCTTGCGCTTGGCTTTCTTGCGCTCATGCGGGCAGAGCAGGGTCTTGCGCAAACGGATGGACAGCGGGGTTACCTCGACCATCTCGTCATCGTCGATGTAAGCGATCGATTGTTCCAACGTCATGCGACGCGGCGGCGTGAGGCGGATTGCGTCATCCTTGCCCGTAGAGCGAACGTTAGAAAGCTGCTTGGCCTTCATCGGGTTCACTTCGAGATCGTCGGGCTTGGCATTCTCACCGATCACCATGCCTTCATAGACTTTCATCGCAGGGCCGACGAACATCTCGCCGCGCTCTTCGAGCATGTTAAGCGCGTAGGCGTTGCTTTCGCCATCGCCATTGGAGATCAGAACGCCGTTGTTCCGCCCACCGACTGCGCCTTTATAGGGGCCGTACTTCTCGAATAGTCGGTTCATGATGCCTGTGCCGCGCGTGTCGGACAGGAATTCGCCGTGATAGCCGATAAGTCCACGTGATGGAGCAGAGAAGGTGATGCGGGTCTTGCCTTGGCCAGACGGACGCATTTCAGCAAGGTCCGCTTTACGCTTTTGCATTTTCTCAACGACGGTGCCGGAATGCTCATCATCCACGTCGATCACGACGGTTTCATATGGCTCCGTGCGCTGGCCGTCTTCTTCGCGGAAGAGAACTTTGGGACGTGAAATGCCCAGCTCAAAACCCTCACGGCGCATCGTTTCGATGAGGACGCCCAACTGCAATTCCCCGCGGCCTGCGACTTCGAACGCGTCTTTGTCGTCTGCTTCGGTGACGCGGATGGCGACGTTGGTCTCTGCTTCGCGCAGCAAGCGGTCGCGGATCATGCGGCTCGTAACCTTGCTGCCTTCGCGGCCTGCGAGCGGACTGTCATTGACAGAGAAGCGCATGGCGAGTGTTGGCGGATCAATCGGTTGGGCGGCAATGGGTTCGGAAACCGATGGGTCACAGATCGTGTTCGACACGGTTGCCTTTTCGAGGCCAGCCATCGCGATGATGTCACCGGCTTGTGCGGTTTCAACGGGAACACGTTCCAGCCCGTCAAAGCTCATAAGTTTGGTCGCGCGACCCACTTCGACCACATTACCATCCATGTCTATCGCGTGGATCGGATCGTTGATCTTGATCGTGCCCGATTGGACGCGGCCTGTGAGAACCCGGCCCATGAAATTATCACGGTCTAGCAAAGTCGCAAGGAAGCTGAACTTGCCATCTGTATCAAGGCCGGGCGCGGGCACGTGCTTGGTGATGAGTTCGAACAACGGCTCAAGATTGCCATCGCGAGCGCTTTCATCATCGCTGGCATAGCCATCACGGCCTGATGCGAAGAGCGATGGGAAGTCGAGCTGTTCATCGCTTGCATCGAGCGATGCAAACAGGTCGAACACTTCGTCGAGCACTTCTTGTGGGCGGCCATCAGGACGGTCGATCTTGTTGACGACGACGATAGGTTTGAGGCCGAGCGCCAGCGCTTTGCCGGTCACAAACTTGGTCTGCGGCATCGCGCCCTCTGCGCTGTCGACCAGCAGGATCACACCGTCGACCATGCTGAGGATACGTTCCACTTCCGCGCCAAAGTCGGCGTGGCCTGGTGTATCGACGATGTTGATGCGGGTGGTCTCGCCGTCGGGGCCTTCCCATTCAACACTAGTGCACTTGGCAAGAATGGTGATGCCGCGCTCCTTTTCGAGATCGCCGGAATCCATCGCGCGTTCCTCAACGCGTTGATTCTCGCGGAAGGTGCCCGATTGACGGAAGAGTTGATCCACCAAAGTGGTCTTGCCGTGGTCAACGTGAGCGATAATTGCGACATTGCGCAAAGAAGAAGGCGCTTTTGACATTTTCTCAGAATTTCTCGTCAGGGCCGGTCGAACATAGCCGTTTGACCGGGCGTTGGATGCGTATCGGATGCCCAATGGGCATTTAGGAGGTGTTAGTGGCGGGTCTGCATCACGGCTGCGGACGCTACGGAAAGCACTCCAGCCAGCTATTTGGTGTTGCATTGCACCATAAATTTGAAATCTGCCGCGCCGCCTAGCGCAGTGAGAGCAGGGCGGCAAGCAAAGACGCCCATTGACCACTTGGTAGGGAGGATAAGGGTGTGACGGTGTTGCAACAATGCCCGCCTGACCCGCGCATTTCCGCGCGTTAGCTGCTTGTGGCAAGTGTAACACTCGCGTATCACCGAAACCAATCGGGATCGTTATGGAAGCATCTGGGGATGCGCAAAAATCCAAGCGAGGCCCGGTGGATTTGAGGAGAGGACATCCCATGCGTTCCATTACTTCCGGCGCTGCCGGGTCGTATAAACTTACCCTGCTCGCTGGCGCGGCAGCCTTTGCTGTCACCGCACCGACCACCGCTTTCGCTCAAGATGCAGAGGAAGACGTTGGTCTCGAAGCACCTGAGAACAACAACCAGATCATCGTAACCGCATCGAAGCGCGAACAGACGCTTCAAGAAACCCCAATCTCGGTTTCTGTGACTAGCGGTGAAACGCTTGAGAATGCGCAAATTCGCGACGTGCTTGACCTGCAGACGGTTACGCCTTCGCTGCGTGTTAGCCAGTTGCAGACGTCTTCGGCATCGACCTTCATCATTCGTGGTTTTGGTAATGGCGATAACAACTTCGGTATTGAACCTTCGGTGGGCGTCTTCATTGACGGCGTGTTCCGTTCGCGTTCTGCAGCTGCACTGGGCGATCTTCCCAATGTGCAGCGCATCGAAGTTTTGAACGGCCCGCAATCGACTCTGTTTGGTAAGAACGCTTCTGCCGGTGTTATTTCGGTCGTCACGCGTGAGCCGCAGTTTGACTTCGGTGGCAGCATCGAAGCTGTTTATGGCAACTTCAACACCTTCGTTTTGAAGGGCGACATTACCGGCCCGATCAGCGACAACATCGCATTCTCAATCGACGGTAACCTTCAAAAGCGCGATGGTTATTCGACCATCGTCAATCTCGATGAAGAGCAGAACAACCGCGATCGCTGGGCGGTTCGTGGTCAGCTGCTGATCGAGCCAAGCCCTGATTTCAAAATCCGCGCGATTGCCGATTATTCGGAAATTGACGAGGTTTGCTGTCAGGTAGGCACGCTGGTTTCTGGTCCCGTATCAGGCGCCATCAACGCAGTGGGCGGCCAGATTGGTTCGCCAGAAGACTTCTTCAATCGTGAAGCCTTCCTGAACTTTGTTCCAACCAACCAGGTCGAAAACTACGGCGCCTCGATCCAGATGGACTACCAGCTGGGGGCGATCTCGCTGACGTCGATCACGGCGTATCGTGAACTGCGCAACTTCTTCCTGTCGGACATCGACTACACCAGCGCATCGATCGCGACTGAAACGCGCGATCAGGCAGTCGACACCTTCACTCAGGAATTCCGGATCACGTCTGATTTTGACGGTCCGATCAACTTCCTGCTTGGCGGCTACTATTTCGATGAGAAAATCTCGCAAGACAGCGCCATCCAAAACGGCGACGACATTCGAGATGTCTTCGAACTGCTCGCAGGCGGTAACCCAGCTGATGTTCTCTCCGGTGCACCATCGGTGTTTAACGGCGTTGAACAAGGTCTTGGCCTTCCACAGGAAAGCATTTTCCTAACGCCGCTGCTCTCGGAAGAAACCTTCCGTATGGAGAACACTTCGTATTCGATCTTCGGTACGGTTGATTTTGAGCCTGTCGATGGTCTCGTATTCACCGCTGGGTTCAACTACACGGACGACTCAAAGGATTTCGCGCTGTCGCAAGTCAGCCCCGATCCACTGGGTCAGGTAAACTTGGTTGATGCGTTCATCACTGGTGCGACTGCGGCTAACCCAGGTTTGCCAACAGTGACCGACCGTGCTGGTTTCCAAGCGCTTCCAGCCGCGGTCCAAGCGGGTCTATTGGCAGCTGCTCTTGATCCTGCGCAGAACCCATTGATCGGTCTGCAAGGCTTCCAATTCCAGCCACCATTCCTCACCATTCCAAACGCTGTCGAAGATGGCCGGACCCGTGATGATGAACTGACCTATCTGCTTCGCGCAGCCTATCAGGTGTCGAACGAAGTCAACGTCTACGCCAGCTACGCAACCGGCTTTAAGGCAAGCTCGGTCAACCTGTCGCGTGACAGCCGTCCGTCCAGCGCTGACTTTGTCGCTGGCCCTGGTGGTTCGACATTCGCAGCGCCATCGTCGCCTATCCTAGATGCTGGTCTGGCCATTCCAAACCTTAGCTCAGGTTCGCGTTTCGCAGGGCCTGAAGAAGCCGAGGTCTATGAAATCGGCATTAAGGGACAGTGGGACGGCGTTGGCTTCAACCTCGCTCTGTTCGACCAGACGATTGATGGTTTCCAAAGCCTCGCCTTCACCGGCACCGGCTTTGCACTTCAAAACGCTGGTAGTCAGTCGGTTTCGGGTATGGAATTCGACGCAACGATCGTCCCAACCGATGGTCTGGTGCTGACATTTGCTCTGACCTATCTTGATCCGCTGTTCGACGATTTCCCCGGCAGCGTCTTGGGTGATCTGACCGGCGTTCGTCCGGCTGGTATTCCAGAAATCGCAATTGCGACCTCGGCTACCTACACGCATGAATGGGATAGCGGCACGCAGCTTATCACGCGCATCGACTACAACCATGAAAGCAACACGCCGATCAATAACGGTCTGCCAACCTTCAACGCAGGTCTGGGCAACACCCAGATCTTCGACCGTGAAGTGAATTTGGTGAACACGTCGATCACGCTGCGTTTGAACAATGGCCTCGAACTGGGTGCGTTTGCGCGTAACCTGCTCGACGATGAGTTCATCACGACGGTGTTTGACGGCGTTGCACAGGCCGGCACGGTTTCGGGTTACCCGAACCAGCCACGCACCTATGGCGGCGTTGTTCGCTTCAAGTTCTGATCGATCAAACGATCATTCACCTAGCAAAAGGGGCTCCGCCAGCGATGGCGGGGCCCTTTTTCTTATGCACAATGGTAAATGGGCTGGTGTTGCCCCGACGCCCAAAATGTGAATGTTACCCAGTCTTTATCTTAGGGGATCGAATATGGAATGGATGATTATGCCGCTCAAACGCTACGCTGATTTCAGCGGGCGTTCGCGGCGCAAAGAATATTGGATGTTTGTGCTGCTTCAGGTCATTGTCGTGGTGTTCATGGCCATTCTTGTTGGCTTAACAGGCGGCCTCGATGAAAGCGGTGCCAGCACCTTCGGCAGCATTGTGCTCGGCTTGATGGCTCTGATCTATCTTGGTCTATTCTTGGTCCCCGGTATTGCGGTGCAGGTGCGCCGTTTCCACGATCAGGATAAATCGGGCTGGTTCGTGCTGCTGGGTTTCATCCCTTATGTCGGCGGACTCATCGTGTTCGTGTTCATGTGTTTGGAGGGAACTCCGGGACCCAACCAATATGGACCCGATCCCAAAGGACGCGGCGACGAGGCTGTGTTTGAGTAAGGACGCAATTTAGCAATCGATAGAAAAGGGCGGGACCGAAGGGTTTCCCGCCCTTTTCTCTTGTTACCGGCGAAAGCGCCTTGCCTAATTCTGTTCGGTATGGTGGTCTGCCATCTGGTTCAGAACCGAGGGGATTTTTCATGGATTATGCGGGTTTTTGGATACGGGTCGTAGCGTATCTGATCGATGCCGTTGTGCTTACGCTGTATCAAATGATTGTGTACGGGATATTTGGTGTCTCGATGTTTGGTGCAACGTCACTAGACCCGGCCGCAGCCGAGGCGTTTGAATCGACTGGTGGCATCATTGCTTATCTGATCGTGTTGATTGGTGGTCTTGCGTATTTCGTGGTGCTTGAAAGCTCTGCAAAGCAAGGCACGCTGGGCAAAATGGCCCTTGGTCTGATTGTGACCAATGAGCAGGGGCAGCGCATTACACCTCTGCGCGCTTTGGGACGTTACTTTGCCAAGCTCCTGTCATGGCTCATCATGGGTATTGGCTACATCATGGTCGCGTTCACGGAAGAGAAGACAGGTCTGCACGACATTATCTGCACCACGCGTGTGGTGAAGGGTAAGCCGGGCCAAGTCGGTCACGACACTGCGGTTTTCGAATAGTTTTTGATGGAAAGCGGGGGGCAGCGCCTCCCGCTTCGCCTACAATTCTCTGAGCGCCTGAGCAGGTTTTGCCCGCAGTAGGGGCAGCGAACCGCCGAGCGCAAAGGCTAGGACCATAACAAGACCCAGCCCCAAAACGCTCAGGACAACGCCCCAATCGGGCAGCCAGTCAAATTCAAACAGCTGGGTGATCACCACCCAAGCCAGCCCCGATCCCAGCGCCAGCGCCACCAGCGCAAGCGATGCGGCAATCAGGCCGTATTCGGCGAGTTGCAAGCCAAGTATCTGCCTGCGGCTTGCGCCCAGCACGCGAAGGACGACCGTGTCATAGGTCCGCGCCGCACGTGCCGCTGCAATTGCGCCCATCAATACGGCGAGGCCAGCCAGCACGGCCACAGCTGCCGCTGCCAAAGTCGCAAGGCCAACCTGCTCCAGCAAAGTGCGCGCTTGTGTTAGCACTTCGCCCACTTCGACGACTGAGCTTGATGGGAATTCCTGCACCATTGTGCGCAGCAATGGTCCGCGTGCGCCGTCATCTGTGCCTTCAGGCAGATCAATCGTCGCTGCCAGTTTATGGGGGGCGTCGGAGATCGCATTGCGAGAGAAGACGAGCGTGAAGTTGAAACCCATCGTCTCCCAGTCGATTTCACGCATGTTTGCGATCCGCACATCGCGCTCTGATCCCAGAATTCCGATAGTGATCATGTCGCCCACTTCTAGCCCGGCAGCATCGGCAAATTGCTTGTCGATGGAGACCAATGGCTCGCCAGCGTGATCGGCATCCCACCATTCACCATCAATGACGCGGCTGCCAACAGGGGCGGCATCGGCATAGGTGATGCCGCGCTCTCCGCGCAGCGCCCATGCGCCGTCGGGGATTTCCTCAAGGTCAGCGGTCCGCTGCATCTCGCCTTCTGGACCGAATGCAAGGACAGCGCCGCGCAATGTCGGCACGAGGCGCATTTCCGCTTCGGGGAAGGGGGTGGAGACAATTTCGCGGAACCGCTCTTCGCCTTCGGGAGGCACGTCGATCACAAAGTAATCGGGCGCCTCTTGCGGAACGCGGCTTTGGATATTGCCGTCAATCGCGCTTTGGATTGCCGCCAGCAGGACGAAAGCAGCCAGACCAAAACCCAGCGCAGTGACAAGCGCAGATGTCGGCGCGCCGGGTCGATGGATATTGGCCAAGGCAGAGCGCAGCAACGGGTTGGACGGACGCGGCAAGTTGCGCGCTGCGTATTGCAGGCCGAGACCTAGTCCGGCGAGCAGGATCAACGCGCCGCCTGCTCCGATCAGAAATCCTCCAGAGAGTATCGGCTGCGCGGTTGTCAGCAATGCCAGAGCGCAAATTGCGACCAAGCCCAGGCCAGTAGCGATCAATGCTCTCTTATCGCGAGATAGCGGCGTGATGCGGCTGCGCATCAATGCCATGGCAGGGAAAGAGCGAGCGCGCAGCAAAGGTGCAGCGGCAAAGGCGAAGGCGACCAGCACACCGTAAGTGCCCGCGAGCAGCAAGGGTGCAGGCTCAATCACAAAGCCGCTTTCAACCGGCAGCAGCCCCTGCAATGCGGAGCCAAGCAACGGCGTAACCAGCACACCCGTGGCAAGACCCAGCGCGCTTCCCAGCAGGGCAGCAACCGCGATCTGGATCGCATAAATGCGCACAATATCGCGTGAGGACGCGCCCAGCACTTTGAGCGTCGCAATGCTTGCACGGCGTTGGTCGAGATAAGACGATACGCCGCCCGCAATCCCGATCCCTGCGATCACCAGCGCGGCAAGGCCCACCAGCGTCAAAAAGTCACTCATCTGGCGCACGAACCGGTCTGCTCCCGGTGAAGCGCGGTCGCGGGTGCGGAAATCAAACCCTGCATTGGGAAAGGCATCGGTCAGCGCTTCTTCAACCGCTTCAGGATCAGCCCCAGCATCATCAAACGCGATGCGATATTTGCTTTGGTAAAGCGATCCGGGCCCAATTAGGCCCGCTTGTTCGGGCAGAGACTTTGCGACAAGCACCGTTGGGCCAAGCTGAAAGCCTTCGGATAGTCGGTCCGGCTCATTTTCGATAACGCCCGCTGCGCGCAATGTCGCTGTGCCCATGCGAAATGTGTCGCCGACTTGGATATCGAGCCTGTCGAGCGCGCCTTGCGCCAGATAGGCGTCATTGGCGCTGGGTGCGCCCGGCTCAGTGCCATCGACAAGGGTAAAGCTGCCAAATAGCGGCCAATTTTCGGCGATGGCTTTCAATTCAACAGGTGCAGCTGCATCATCGGTGCTCGCCATCGCCTGCATCCGGTAACCGCCCGACAGCTCGCCATATTCGCTAAGCGCGGTTAGCTCTTCTTCGGATAGGTCGCGCTGCCAAACTTCGACTTCGAGATCGCCGCCTAATAGCTCGCGCCCCGACGATTGCAATTCGCGCTCGATTGAGGCGGTGAGGGTGCCGATGGCTGAAAGAGCAGCTGTGCCGAGGAAGATGCACACCAGCAGCAAGCGCAGGCCCTTAAACCGCGCATTGAGATCACGCCGGGCAATCTGCCACGCAGCGCCCCATGATAGACCTTCAGCGGCGCTGGCGCTCATTCTGCGGCTTCCTGCGCGCGGATGGAGGTGCCGGGACGGTCAGAGACGATCACACCGTCCGCCATTGTCAGCACGCGCTCGCACTGCTCAGCAAGGGCGGGATCGTGGGTGATGATCAGCAATGTCGCGCCGGTTTCAGCGCGCCTTGCAAAGAGCAGTTCGACGATTTCCTCGCCTGTGCTCACATCCAGATTGCCAGTTGGCTCATCGGCAAAGATCAATTGCGGCCGCGGTGCGGTGGCTCGGGCGATGGCAACGCGCTGTTGCTCTCCGCCTGAAAGCTGCGTTGGATAATGCTCTGTGCGGTGGCCAAGGCCAACGGCTTCCAATTCTGCTTTGGCGCGCGGGGAAGCATCAGCGCTACCCGCCAGCTCCATCGGCGTTGCGACATTTTCGGTCGCGGTCATGGTGGGCAGCAGGTGGAAGGCTTGGAGAACAATTCCGATCCGACCGCGTCGTGCCGCAGCAAGGCCATCTTCATTGAGGTTCGCAAAATCCTGCCCCGCAACGGTCAGCTCCCCGCCTGAGGCGCGCTCAAGCCCCGACAGAACTGCCATGAGCGAGCTCTTGCCAGAACCCGAAGGCCCCAGCAGCGCGACGACTTCGCCATTGGCGATATCGAGGTCGATACCGCGCAGGATATCAACCGGCGCATCTTGGCTTCCGAGCGTCAGAGTGAGATTGCGGGCGCAAATCGCGAGATCAGCGCCATGGGCGAGGGTGGGGCTTGTAGGATTGGTCACGGACACCAGATGGGATAGAGATTGGTTTCAAACAAGGTTGAAGGCGTAAGGTTCGCAGATGAATATAGGCTTCTTGCAGAAACGCGCGACAATGGCGCTTGGTTTCCCGATCATTTTGGCGCTTGCCGCATGTGGTGCCGAGGCCCCTGTTGCGGAAGCGCCCACGGGTGAGATTGCTGCGGACGAAATGGTCATCCCGGTGATGGGCGAAGAGGTCTCTATCATTGCGTTTGGCGACAGCCTGTTCGCGGGATACGGTCTGTCCGATCCCGAAAGCGACAGCTATCCAGCAAAGCTCGAAGCGGCGATGCGCGCAAACGGCATCAACGCCGCAATTACCAATGCAGGCGTTTCAGGTGATACCAGCGCGGCGGGTTTGAGTAGGCTGGCCTTTACGCTCGATGCGCAGGAAGAAAAGCCAGACTTTTTCATACTTGAGCTGGGCGGCAATGATCTGCTGCGTGGCCTCTCACCAGACGAGACACGTGCAAATTTTGTGGCGATGCTCGATATTCTGCGTGAGCGAGAAATTCCCGTGCTACTGATGGGCATGCGCGCGCCTGCCAATTACGGACCGGAATATGTCGCGCAATATGATGAGATGTATGGATCGCTGGCCAATGAATATGGCACGGCGCTGATTCCGTTCTGGCTCGAAGACGTTTACGAAGATGCGAGCCTGTTCCAGAATGATCGCATTCACCCCACCGCCGAAGGGATTGAGGCAATTGTCGCCTCAACGCTGGATGATGTGATCGAAGCGCTGCCCGAAACAGAAGATGAGGGCTAGAGCCGCTCCAGCGTGCCGTCGCTGACCCGCCATACAGCGGCTTCGCCTTCGATCTCAGCAAATGGGGCAAGCTCTGTCCCGGTCATCCACACTTGCGCCTTCCCAGCGCGCAAGCGGCTGAACAGTTCGCTGCGGCGCACTGGGTCCAGATGCGCGGCGACTTCATCGAGCAAGAGCACGCTGGGGCGGCCTGATGCGGCGAGCACGCCGTGGGCAAGGGTAATCGCAATCAGCATAGCCTTTTGCTCACCTGTGGAGCACGAAGCGGCAGGTTGATCGGAACTTGCCATCACGACTTCTAACTCATCGCGATTAGGTCCGGAAAGCGCGCGGCCCGCTGCTGCATCGCGCGGGCGGCTGCGGGTTAACTCTGCCAGCAACTCAGCCGGATCAATCGGGCCGCCGGGGCGATAGGTTAGAGTGGGTTTAGCGAAGGGCTCTGGCGGCAAAGCGGATAATTCATCGCTCAGATAGGCAATCAGGCGCGATCGGGTTTGCGCGACCTGGCTGCCATGCTGCGCCACTTGCGCCTCAATTGCGTCAAGCCAGCGCGCATCGCCGCGTTCCTCCAGCAGCCTGTTACGTTCGCGAAGAGCAGTTTCAAGGCTGCTTACTGCTTTTGCGTGGGCGGGCTCGATAGCCAGCGCCATGCGATCAAGGAAACGCCTGCGCGCGCCTGCGCTGTCAGTGAACAATCCGTCCATCGCCGGGGTCAGCCATGATACCGCATGCCATTCCGATAGAGCACTGGCGCTGGCATCTGCGCCGTTGATACGCACGAGGCGGCGGGTTGGTCGCTCCGCCTGAGTGTATGTGCCAATGCGCGCGGAGATCTGGCCTTGCTCGATAAGGCTTGCACCAATCGCGAATGCGCCGGGAGGATCATCAGAATTATCGCGCTGGGCCACCTCGCCCAGTGCCGCGCGCCGCAGCCCGCGCCCCGGACTGAGCAGCGAAATCGCCTCAAGCACATTGGTTTTGCCTGCACCGTTCTCCCCCACAAGCAAATTGAAATGCGCCGTGTCACCCAGCTCGGATGCTGCATGGTTGCGGAAGTTTTGAAGAGTGATCTTTGCGAGCGCCATACTTGCTTAGCGGCCTAGCACGCAGCGCATCAAAGGCCAGAATTGCTTTCGACTTATCCAACGGACAATTATCGAAAAGCAATAAATACCAACACTTGGGAAAAAATCCCAATCTTTCGGTTTGATGAACAACGCGTAAATTTCTGTATCACGCGAAAACCGCAGAAATCCGCCGTTTTTCGAGTTTGGCACACCTCCTGCAGTGTACTTGGCATCCAAGGGAGACACCCACGGAACCGAACAAAACTTGAAATTGGAGACTTAAAATGACCGCCACTAACTTCTCAAACCGTTTCGCAGCTGCAGCTTTCTCAGTTGTTATCTCTGCCGCGATGTTTGCTTACGCAATCGTACCAGCAACCCCAACCTTCGCCTGAACATTCAAACAGGCACACGAAAAATGGAGACCCTCACCATGTTAAATACAGACCTCACCAACCGCCTCTTCGCCGCCGCTTTTTCGGTCGTGCTGTCAGCAGGCTTCTTCGCATACGCCATCGTACCGGCCAGCCCGACGATCGTCTGATCTGCGAAACCAACCAATCAAGTACCCAAGAATTTAAGGAGACCCACGAAAATGTACTCGTTCTTTGAACTTTCAGGCACGACAGGCGCACGTTTAAGCGCTGCGGTCGCTGCCCTGGCAATCACCGCGATCATGATGGCAACCGCTATCGTTCCTGCAAGTCCTGCTGCAAGCCTCACTATGGGAGCCCTGGCATGAACAACCTAACTCCCAACAATGGCGGCGGCCTTCGCCTCGACAAGCATGACGGCAAAGTCTTCGGCGTATGCTCAGGTCTTGCAAACTGGTCAGGTGTAGATGCTCTTTGGTGGCGTCTGGGATTTGTCGGAACAACACTGCTTGGTTTTGGACTTCCGGTCCTGATCTACATCGCTATCGCATTGATCGCAGACTAACAGGCGTGGCACCACAAAGCTGAACCCGGTTTTCGTAACGGGCCACGCCTAACAGTCTAAAAAACCGGGAGGGGCCAGATGGCCCCTCTTTTTTTTGAAGCTTTGCCTTCAATCACATCGCGCTGATGCCGCCATCCAGCTTCATCTCTGCGCCCGTCATGAACCGGCTTTCATCGCTGGCGAGATAGACCACCGCATTGGCGATATCATTGGGTTCGCCTACAAACTTGAGCGGAATTTGCCGCGCGAGCTTCTCCAGCAGCACATCCTTATCGAGCTGCGCAGACTTAGCCGTGCCGTCGAGGATCGGCGTATCAACAAAGGTCGGGTGGATCGAATTGCAGCGGATCTGCATGTTCTTCTTCGCACAATGCAGCGCGATCGATTTCGACAACATCCAAACACTCGCCTTTGAGGCATTGTAAGCGGGCATCGTGTCGCTGGCGATCAGACCTGCAATACTGGAGATGTTGACGATAGAGCCTGGCGCATGTTCGCGCATCAAGGGAAGCGCTTTCTGGCAGCCGTGAAAGATCGAATCCACGTTGATTGAAAAGCAACGCTGCCAGTCTTCGAAGGTGCAGGCTTCGATATTGCCTGGCACACCGATGCCCGCATTGTTCACCAGCACATTTAGGCCGCCAATATGCTCGCGCGCCGCGTCGACTGCGGCTTCCCAAGCGGCTGGGTCAGTGACGTCATGCTGGATGCTATAGGCCGTGCCAGCGCCCATTTCTGCATTGACGATCTCCGCCGTTTCCGCTGCGCCATCGCCATTGATATCGGTGACAAGGACGCGCGCGCCCTCTTGCGCGAGCCGAATGCAATGCGCGCGGCCAAGCCCCTGCGCGCCGCCGGTAACAATCGCGAGTTTGCCTTCGCAGCGTTTCGTCATGATCCAATTTCTCCCAAATATTCTGGTGTAAGCAGCATAGCGATGCGCACGTCCACGCCGTGGCCTTCTTCGCGCCACTTGGCAACGAAACTGCTTAGCTCGCTGAGTTTGACACGGTGCACATTGATGTTTTCGCTATCGACCCCGCCGCCCTTGCCCACTTTGGTAAGGCCAGTGGCGCGCAGCAGAGTGAAGCTTTCAGAGACCATGCCTGGGGAGGAGTAGAACTCGCCCAGCACATCCAATTTGCCAGCTTTGTAACCGGTCTCTTCCTCAAGCTCACGCGCGGCAGCAACGGTCGCCGCTTCGCCTTCGCCGCCCGCATCATCACCAACAAGACCTGCGGGAATTTCGAGACAGAACTTGCCCAAGGGGACGCGATATTGGCTGACGAGGATAACATAGCGTGTGCCATCTGCGTCTTCATCAATCGCAATGATCGCAGCGGCACGAATTCCCCGCGCGCGGCCCACATATTCCCACCGACCGCGTGTCTTCGCGGTGATAAAGCGGCCTTCCCAGCGCGTTTGCTCTGGCTTGTCCGCATCAGAATCGCGGATCAGTTCAATGTCTTCCATGAAGGAGGGCTTAGACCTCGATCAAGCGGTCGGGAAGCTCGTTTTCGTCTTCGTCACCGCGTGGGAAATGCTCCGACAAGACGAAGCCTACATCGCGTACGCCGGCGGCCATGCCTTCAGCCACGCGGCCCTGTTTGATCTCTTTGAGCATGTCGACCATCGCTTCGCCCCAGACCTCGGCCTCAACCTTTTCGGCGATTGGCCAGTCCGCGACGATCTCAGCGCGGTGTTCGGACATGGAGAGGTAGATAAGAATGCCGGTGCGGCCATGGGTGCGGCGCTCGGCTCCGACTTTGAAGTGCTTGATTGCCTGATTGTGGCAGCGCGCTGTCTTTACAGGCGCGGGGATGAGGGCAAAGCGCAAGGGGTCCCATTGCAGCGCTGCCCATGTGACTGCGAAGGCGAGGAGGCCAAGACCGATCGTCATGCTCGCCAGTTCTCCGGTGGTCCATTCATGCGCCCAGCCACCGATCAAACTGTCCCATAGGTTTAGGAAGGGCTGAGGGAAGGCTGCAAAGGCGCTCATCGCGGTGAAGGAAAGCGCTGCGGCCCAGACCATCACTACGTCTGAATATCCATCGGAACGGTCCGCGAGCACGGTAAGTATCTCGCCTGATGTGCTGAGTTCAGCCTCACCCACGGCATCGGATACGATTTTGTGCTGCTCTTCAGTCAAATAAGCCATGGATTACCATCCCCCTGAGGCGCCGCCGCCTCCAAATGAGCCGCCGCCACCAGAGAAGCCTCCGCCAAAGCCGCCTCCTCCGCCAAAGCCACCACCGCCTCCGCCGCCGCGCATCGCGCCGCGAAGGACTGCGCTGCCGACTTCCCAAAGGATAATGTCGCGCGCTGTGCGGCCCCAGCCATCGTCATCGTCGTCCCAATCGTCATCATCATCGCGTCGCTTGCCGCGTCTGTTCCCCCAGGGGCCTTTTTTGCGCTTGCGATATTTGCGTCGGCGAGAGCCACCACGAACGATCGGTAGGACGAAGAAGAAGAACATGAATCCGAGCCAGATCAGTGTACCGATAGGAAATCCGCCATCGGTATTGCGCGTTTCTTGCGCCTGCTGAGTGACGCGCTGGGCCTCATCCGGCGACAGTTCGAGCTGCGCAATGATCGCGTCCGTGCCCGCAAGAATGCCTCCCGGATAGTCGTTATCGCGAAAGCGGGGGATGATCGTGTTCTGGATAATCAGCGCTGAGAAAGCGTCAGTCAGATAGCCTTCGAGCCCATAGCCGACTTCGATCCGAACCTTGCGTTCATTAGGAGCGACCAGCAGCAGCGCGCCATCGTTTCGCTCGGCATCGCCAAGGCCCCATTCTCGCCCCAACTGGTATCCGTAATCGGCAATATCATAACCTTGAAGATCGGGCACAGTTGCGACGACCAATTGTCGCTGAGATTGCGCCTCCAATGCAGCCAGTTTGGCGGTAAGTTCGCTTTCTTGCGCGGGTGAAAGCAGGTCAGCATTGTCGACCACGCGCCCGGTCAATGCGGGGAAGTCTTGCGCGGCCGCAGGAACGCTTAAGAGCGCCGCAAATGCCGTGATGATGAGAAGAACAATGCGCACTACCAACTCCCGCTCGCGCCGCCGCCGCCAAAGGATCCGCCACCGCCAGAAAAACTGCTCGAGGATGAGCGGCTGCTGGACCGTGAGGATGATGAAACTCGAACCCGGCCGGTGCTATTGGAATAGCTGCGGGAAGATGATCCTGAGCGTATCCCGTACACGATCACTAGAAAAACGAACAAACCTGGCATGGTGAGCAACAGCGGAACGAGCCACAGATTGCGTTGCCCCTTTTCAGCCTGAGCTTGCACGATGGAGCGCGCTTCTTCTTCTGGCATACTCAGATGCGCAATGATCGCATCCGTGCCCGCCTGAATGCCGCCTGCGAAATCGCCGTCGCGAAAGCTTGGCACAAGTTCTTTGCGAATAATCACCGAGGAAAAAGCGTCCGTCAAAATGCCTTCCAATCCATATCCGACTTCGATCCTCGTTTGCCTGTCATTGGGCGCCACGATCAGCAGCACGCCATCATTTCGCTCCGCATCGCCAATCCCCCATTCTCGCCCAAGCTGATAACCATAAAAGGCAATGTCGTTGCCTTCGAGATCTGCAATGGTCGCGACAACCATTTGCTTTTGCGTGTCGGCTTCGAATTGCTCCAGCTGCGTTGTCAACTCAGCTTCAATATCTGCAGGGATAATGTCGGCCTGATCGACAACGCGGCCCGATAACTCGGGAAAAGTTTGGGCCATCGCAGGCGACGCGATAAACGCCGCAAGCAATGCGACCCAAGCAAAGAGGCGCGGGCCCACTATCAGTTAGAAGTCATATCGATAGTTGGAGCTTCCTCTGCGCCTTCGGTGACGGCTGAATAGGGTGCAAGTGGCTCTGCGCCGTGAATGATGTTTGCACCGATCGTATCAGGGAATGTGCGGATCGTGGTGTTATAGGCACGCACGGATTCGTTATAGTCACGGATCGCAACCGCGATGCGATTTTCCGTGCCTTCGAGCTGGCTTTGCAGCGCGAGATAGTTCTGGTTTGACTGGATCGTTGGATAGGCTTCAAAACTTGCGAGCAAGCGGCCAATTCCTTGACCCAGCTGCCCTTGAGCTGCTGCGAATTCTTCCATCTTGGCTGCGTCGCCCAGATCATCAGCGCTGATGTTGATCCCGGTTGCACGCGCGCGCGCCTCTGTCACCTCAGTCAGGATGCCGCGTTCGTTCTCCGCTGCACCTTGCGCCACCTCGACAAGGTTAGGGATCAGGTTCGCCCGGCGCTGAAACTGCGCTTCGACATCAGCCCATTTCGCTTTCGCCTCTTCTTCAGCCGCTGGAACCGAGTTTATCCCGCATGCCGCGAGCGTGAGTGAAATGGCTGCGACGACAGCGCCGCGAGCGAAGTTGCGCAAATTCATGTGTATCCCTCCAAAGGTCTGCCGAGCCTTAGGCGCTGCGACATGTAAACTCCTGTATTGTTTATATAGCACACCCTTGACCGCTTTCAAGCGCGCGGCCACTTGGCAGCCCGGGCAGAACCTGCAAAATAGGCAACGTTCGGGTTGAACAGTTAGGGGATCACTATGCTTACGGAATTCAAGGAATTTATTGCCAAAGGCAATGTTATGGAACTGGCCGTTGCGGTCATTATCGCAGGCGCTTTCGCCGTGATTGTCGCATCGCTGACCAATGATATGATTATGCCGATTGTGGGCATGATTTTCGGCGATGTCGACTTTAGCAGCAAATACACCGTTCTTTCCGGTGCTGAGCTGGTTGAGCCGGGCATGTCACTCGAAGCTGCGCGTGAAGCGGGCGCTAATGTCCTCGCATGGGGCGCGTTTGTGACCTCGATCATCAACTTCGTGATCTTGGCCTTCATCATATTCATGCTCGTGCGCTACGCGACGAAGGTGCAAAAGCGCTTTGAAGCACCCGCAGAAGAAGAAGCGCCAGCTGGTCCAACTGAGATCGAACTGCTGACGGAAATTCGCGATAGCTTGAAAAAGTAATTTCAAACCAAGCTTTGAAAGCGCCCGCGCGGTCTTTGCCGACCGCGCGGGCTTTTTTGTGTCATTGCCCTTTTTGCAAGCACACTAACCACGCGTTCACTTCCAATTTATCAGTCAGTCGCTATGTAGGGGGCGTCGGGTAACCGACTATGGTGATAAATTGCTGCGTGCAATAGGCACAACGGACCCGGGGGCAGTACCCGGCGTCTCCACCACAAATCGCTGCTAATTCAGAGATTTGTGACGGGGACGAACTAGGATCGACGTGGGCTGAAAAGCGTAGTTTTTGCCCGGGCTGAAAACCCCGTAAAACTGTTCATCTTTATAAGTGCAAACGATAACGAAGCACTCGCAATCGCAGCGTAATCTGACGGCCTAACGGCCTGATCTTACAAAGCTAAAGCGCGGTTGGACCCACCGGGCAACAGAAGCGGATTCCGGGGCTCCGGGGGTAGCTAGCAACAGAAACCCCCACCATACTTTCCGATTGGCCCCCTTCTCGGAGACCGAAGTGCGCATCTCGACAATTTTTGCCAGTTCCGTTGCTGCGCTGGCTCTTTCAATTCCAATCTCGGCTAGTGCCACGCCATCTGCTGAAACTTACGAGGAATATGTCTCGCGCCTGCGCGCCGTCTGTGAAGTCGATTGTATGCAACCGCGTGAGTTTCAGCGCAAAGCCAGGCGCCGCGATGGCGGCGATACGGCGGATATGGCGTTGATTATGGACGTTGTTTCGGTTCGCCGCGTGGGTGACATCTACCAGCTTCACAGCATTGATATGGAGACATCCGCGCTTGAGGATCTCGCTATTCTCGGCTCAGCCGGGATCAATACGTCTGGGCGAAATGGCGTTGGCGGTTTGCCACGGTCTAGGCGCGGCGGGACCGATCCGAACCTGATTATCATTGAGCTTGATGAGCAGACGTTCTCCGACATCCTTAATATTGCTGCCCCTCTGGTGGAGGGCGAGATTAAAGAGCGGAGCGCAGAAAGCAGCACCTCTGAAATCATCGTCGAAGGCGATCGGGACCGCGAACTGGTTGAACCATCACTGGGAACGCTGCGGACATATTTTCGGAACCGGCGCGTGGTCGTGCGCGGACAACCTCGGCTTGAGCCTGTTTTCGTCGGTGCCCGGCGAGATTTTCGCCGTAAGCAGGTGACTTTGGTCGTGGATGATGCGGATGAGATCGTGCTCTTGCCGCGCTATGGCGAAGATGGCGAGCCGATTATCGAGGCTCCCTAGGTCCTTTACTGTTGGGCCTGTTCCAATTCAGCCTGCAGCTGCGCCACTTCTTGCTTCGCTTTAAGCGAGTCCAATATTGCTGCACCGGCCAAGAATACGGCGCCCGTCGTGGCGAGAAACAATAGCTGTCCGCCTACGCCGGGATATTCACTGAGATAGGCAGAGCCACGCGATGTTGCCCCAAGAGCCAGCGCGTAGATGATCACGAACGCTTCAAATCGGTTCTTGATCACAAATAGCCGGCCGATTTTACGAAGCATGCGCCCTCCAAAGGTTAACCTGTGTATGAGCAAGTGCTGTGCCAACAACGGGTCGGCGCGGGTTGCAGTGGTTAACGTTGTTAGGACTGTAAGCGCAGCCGACGTCGGCACGCAAACGCGTTAACCCAATTCTTCGAGGTCCAATGCGGTGAGCAGTGCCGCGCGCGCGGCGACCACCTGACTTGTCAGAGCTTCATCACCCAAATCAGCCGGGTCGATCTGCTCAGGCCAAGTCTCGGCAATCACCTTCTCAAGCGCATCCGCCTTCGCCTCATCCAGCATAAAGCGCGGGTCCACTGTCGCTGGATCGCACACGACACGTAGGCGCAGACAGGCAGGGCCTCCGCCATTGGCCATGCTTTGCCGCACGTCGACCGGGATGACTTGGCGAATGGGGCCGTTGGAGGCCATCATTTCCTCGCAATAGGCCCAAACAGAAGGGCTTTCGCGGCATTCCTCGGGCACGATCAGTGCCATCGAGCCGTCGGGTAGTGTGAGGAGCTGCGCGTTGAACAAGTAGGTGCGGATTGCTTCGGCAAGCGAAACCGATGCGCTCGGCACTTCGACCACTTCTAGCGCGGGGAAGGCTGCGCGGATCGTTTCGTAAGCGCCTGCTTGATCAGCAAAGGCCTCTGCATGGGTGAACAGCACCCGCTCATTCACCACGGACACAACATCATTGTGAAACGCGCCGGCTTCAATTGCGGTGGGGTTTTGTTCGATGAAGACGCATCTTGCAGGGTCAAGGCCATGCGCGCGGGCCACCAAACGGCTGGCTTGTTCGTGCTGGCGTGCGGGGAATTTGCCGCCAGTTTTGCCATATACGAACAATTCAACTCCTGCGCTGCTATGCCCCTCGCAAAAGCGCCCGTGATTGGCCGCACCTTCATCGCCAAAGGTGGGTGGGACGGGCCCGTGCACCGCAAAGTGTTCGGGATCGCCAAAAGCAATATCGAGCTGCCGCTTGGTATCGGGCCATTCCTGCGCGCGGTGAAGCATGGTGACGAGGTTGGCTGGGGTTAGGTGGCACCGGCCATCGGCGGTGTCGGGAGCAGGCGAAACTGTCGCGGCATTAGCCGTCCACATGCTGGAGGCGGACCAAGGCGCCGCCCGCAATTGCGCCGCTTCACTTCCATCGAAAGCGAGCGTGTGTTCGAGCAGCGCATTGGGGCGGGGCAGGGGTAACAGGAACCCTTGCACGCCCAGCCGCGCCAGATTGCCGCGCATTTTCGCAACACCCTGCAAAGCGGCCGCGCGCGGATACGAAGGATCGCCCTTGTGGCTAGCGCTCGCAATATTGCCGAGGCTCAGGCCTGCATAATTGTGGCTTGGCCCCACCAACCCATCAAAATTGATTTCTGTAAGCGGCATAAGCTCCAGCCTTTACCTTGTTGAAAATACTTCGGTCTATACGCGCGGTCATGGACGTGAGGACCGCTCTATGTGTGGCGCTTAGCAAGCGTATGATGGCACCGCCAGCCGAGCGCGTGCTTGGCATAGATGCCTATGCCGATTGGCGCGGTGAATTGCTAGTGGCATCTTGGCGCCATTTTTCCGATGAGGAACTCAAGGGCAAGGACGTACTCGATTTCGGTTGCGGCGGCGGGCATTTGGCGCTGCTTTTCGCATCCAAAGGATTGGCGCGCTCGATCACCGGTGTCGATATTGACACTGAGGCGCTTGCCCGGGCCAAGGCTGCGCTCACCGACAATCCGCAATACGCGGACACTTTGCAGTTTCTCGAAGGGAGCGTTGAGGGCTTGCCGCTTGATGATGAGAGCGTCGATCTCATCACCGCATTCGATTGCTTGGAACACGTGATGGAGCCTGAAGCGATCTTGACCGAATGGGCGCGCGTGCTGCGTCCTGGCGGTCGCATCTTGATCGAGTGGTTTCCGTTTCAAGGGCCATGGGGGCCGCATATGGAGGCTCTGATCCCTGTTCCGTGGGCGCATGTGATCTTTGGTGAGAAAGCGATGTTCGCCGCCGCAGCGCAGATTTACGACAACCCCAGCTTCGTCCCGCGTCATTGGGACCTTGATGAAAACGGCTCCAAGAAACCCAACAAGTGGAAGCATTGGAGCAGTTTCGAAGAGCAAGCCTATGTCAATCAGATGAGCGTCAGCACATTTCGCAAGCTGACCAAGAAAGCGGGCTTGCGGATTGATCGGCTGGACCGGTCGGGCTTTGGCCGCTCAGGTGCAAAGAAAGCGATCGGTGATGCGCTGATGGCGCTGCCAGGCATGGGTGAATATGCGACCAGCTATGCGGTCATCGCGCTTGAAAAACCGCGCGATTAAGATCTAACGCGCGACGCTCCAGACTGTGTCGCCCGGAGCCACGTCCAGCGCATCCGCAGCTGCAGAATCAATAGCTATGCCGCCTTCTGCATCAATCGCTCTGGCGCCATAGCAGGCGCGGAATGTCTCAAGCCGCCCCGTGGCAAGGATGGCGCGTTCGCCCTCTTGCAGGTCGCAATCCACCACTTTCGCTTCGACCGAGTTCTTGACGCTGGCGACATCATCGGTGCGTGCGACCATGCTGGGGCCGCCATCGAAAATGTCGACATAGCCTTCGTAGCGGAAATTCTCGTTTTCCAGCATCCGCATGGCAGCACGGCCAGTTGGGTGGGGCACCCCGATCACATTGCGCGCGTCTTCGGACAGCATAGAGATGTAGACCGGGTGTTTTGGCATCAGATCGGCGATGAACTGGTTGCCATTGATCGCGTTGAAATAGTCCGCGTCCTGAAAACTCATTCCGAAGAAGCGCCCTGCAACCCCGTCCCAAAACGGCGACCCACCGCGTTCATCAATAATCCCGCGCAGTTCAGCGAGAATGCGGTCAGCAAAGCGATTGCGGTGCATTGCAACGAATAGGTAACGGCTGCGCGCCAGCAAAAGTCCAAGGCCACCAGCGCGGTTGTTTGGATGCAGGAATAGACCGCCAACCTCGCTCGACCCTTCCAGATCGGTGACAAGGCTAAGCAGCTCGGCGCGCACCGTGCGGTCAAGTTCTTGGCTGTATTGGGTGAGCGTGTTGAGGCGATAGGAATAGAACGGCCATTGTTGCCCGACCTTCGTCATCAGCTGGCAGGTGCCTGCGATTTTCTTGGTCTGAAGGTCTTCGAGCACCAGCACGAATTGCTCATCGACCAGCTCATCGCCAGTATTTGCAAAGGCATCTGCCGCGCGCTCAAGCTTAGCGGTGAGGGCAGGGCGATCGGGCGGAAGGTTGGTGAACCCTCCACCCGTCAGTTTCGCCATTTCATACAGATGCTCAAGGTCAGATGTGCGCGCTGCGCGGAGGCGAAAGCTCAATTGATTGCTCCTTCAGCAATGCGCTGGATAACCCGCGCTGAAAGCGCCGCGCGTTCGGCGAGGCTGGCAGTGATAAGAAATTCCTGAGGGGAGTGAATAGAACCGCCGCGCACGCCCATCGTATCAACCACGGGCACACCGCAAGCAGCAATATTGTTGCCATCGCACACGCCGCCGGTGGATTTCCATTGGATGTCCTGTCCCATTTCAGCGCCGCATTCCTTGACGAGATCGAACAGCTTTTGCGCCCTTTCATCGACGGGCTTGGGCGGCCTTGTCACACCGCCATGGCGGTGGGTTGAAACTTCATGGTCACTTTCAATTTGGCTGAGCAAAGTTCTGAGATCGCTATCAAAGCCTTCCATCGCCTCGGTGCTCTTTGGGCGAATGTTGAAACGCAACACCGCATGATCGGGAACCACATTGTTGGGGCCGCCGCCTTCGAGCTTGGCAGGGTTCACCGTTATGTCCTCACGCTCCATAGCTTTGAGGCGCAGGATTAGATCAGCTGCGGCAACGAGTGCGTTGCGTCCCTCATGCGGGTTGCGACCGGCATGGGCCGATTGGCCGGTGATGGTGATCGAGTAATTGCCTGTCCCCCCGCGCGAATGGGCCAGAGTCCCATCAGGCAAAGCGGCGGGTTCATAGGTGAGCGCTGCCAGCTTGCCCTGTGCCATTTGCGCGATCAAATCTGCGCTGGCGAGACTGCCGGTTTCCTCATCCGAATTGAGCAACACATCATAGCCTAGCGTTCCTGCAGAAGCGGTCTGTTCGAACGCCATCAGCGCATGAAGCATGACAGCAATTCCGCCCTTCATATCCGCAACACCAGGACCGCCCAAAACGCCATCTTCCAGCCATGTGAGCGTCTGAAAAGAATGTTCTTTGGGAAACACCGTGTCCATGTGGCCGGTCAGCAAAATGCGGCGATTGGCAGTCGGGCGCACGCGCAAAACGAGATGCTGGCCATGCGCTTTTTCATACTCGGTGCCATCGGCGGCAATCGCCGTCACGGGCGCTGGATCGATTCGCTCAACGTCGCCGGGAAGCTGTGAAAAGGCCTGCTCAAGGACATCCGCATAGCGCGCCAGACCATCCACATTTGCTGTGCCCGTGTTGATCGCGCACCACGATTGGACCTGATCCAGCATGGCCGTAGCGTCAATTTGAGAGAGAAAGTCAGGTTTCATTCGTCGCTAACTGTAACGAGCGTTTGGCACACTTCCAACCCGTTGCAATCGCCCCATCCATCGGTAAAAGCCAAAGCAGTTCTCCTCCCCGGGCCTTGGATTACCTTCAAGTCATGAGGACTACAAATGACCAACATGATCACCCGCGCAGGCCTTTCGGTTGATAAGCGGCTCGCGGACCTCCTTGATACGCAAGTTTTGGCGCCTCTTGGTCGCGATATTGACGCGTTCTGGACCGGTTTTGCCGCGCTGCTTGCCGATTATGCACCCCGCAACAAAGCACTGCTGGAAAAGCGCGAAGACCTGCAGGCTCAAATTGACGCTTGGCACGTCGAGCGGCGTGGGAAGCATCATGATGCGGCTGAATATCAGGCGTTCTTGCGCGAGATTGGGTATCTCGTTCCCGAACCCGGTGACTTCCAGATCGCTACGCAGAATGTCGATGCTGAGATTGCGACAATGGCTGGCCCTCAATTGGTGGTGCCGATCCTAAATGCGCGCTTTCTGCTGAACGCTGCCAATGCGCGCTGGGGCAGCCTTTACGATGCCTTTTATGGCACGGATGCTCTTGATGCGCCGCCCGCAAATCCCGGCGGCTATGACAAAGCGCGCGGAGATGCCGTAATCGCGCGTGGCCGCGAATTTCTCGATGGGGCGCTGCCGCTTGTCGACCAGAGCTGGGCTGACCTTAAGGACGAGCACGACGGCAAATTGCAGGATGAAAGCCAGTGGGTTGGCTTCACGGAAAAAGGTCTGCTGTTTCAGAACAATGGCCTTCACATCGAAGTCGTGTTCGACCGATCAACACCTGTGGGTGCCAGCGACAAAGCGGGTATTGCCGACATCAACATCGAAGCTGCACTCACCACCATCGCCGATTGCGAGGATTCGGTCGCGGCGGTCGATGGGGAGGATAAACTGCTCGCCTACACCAATTGGCTAGGTATCATCCGCGGCGACTTGCAAGAAAGTTTTGAAAAGGGCGGCAAGACGCTCACCCGTTCTCTCAACGGGGACAAGGCCTACAAAGACGGCAATGGCGCCGACCACACTCTTTCGGGCCGCAGTCTGATGTTTGTGCGCAATGTCGGCCATCTCATGACTAATCCGGCGATCCGACTGCCCGATGGCTCTGAAATTCCCGAAGGCATTATGGATGCAGTGTTCACATCCGCGATCAGCACATTGGACGTCGAAGGACACGCCAAGTTTGGGAATTCCAAACACGCCAGTATCTACATTGTGAAGCCGAAGATGCATGGGCCCGAAGAATGCGCCTTTACCAACGACCTGTTCGATGCAGTGGAAGACCTGCTCGGCCTTAAGCGCCATACGATTAAGGTCGGCGTGATGGATGAAGAGCGGCGCACCTCTGCCAATCTTGCTGCCTGTATCCACGCCGTGCGCGACCGGATTGTGTTCATCAACACAGGCTTCCTCGATCGTACCGGCGATGAAATTCACACTTCCATGCAAGCTGGTCCCATGATGCGCAAAGGGGCGATGAAGGGCTCTGATTGGCTTGGTTCCTATGAGGCGCGCAATGTTGCGATTGGCCTTGCTCACGGCCTTTCAGGAAAAGCGCAGATCGGCAAAGGCATGTGGGCCGCACCCGATCTGATGGGGCAGATGATGGTCGAGAAAATCGGGCATCTACGCGCAGGGGCCAACACCGCATGGGTGCCATCGCCCACGGCTGCGACGCTCCATGCGCTGCACTACCATCAGGAAAATGTCTTCGACCTGCAAAAGGACTTGCCCAAACCTGCGGGCCTCGATGCGCTCCTCACCATTCCGCTTGCGAGCGATACCAATTGGCCAGAGGATGAGCGTCGCGACGAGCTTGATAACAATGCGCAAGGACTGCTCGGATATGTGGTCCGCTGGGTTGATGCAGGTGTGGGTTGCTCCAAAGTACCTGACATCAATGATGTTGGCCTGATGGAAGATCGCGCCACTTTGCGTATTTCATCCCAGCACATCGCTAATTGGCTGCTTCACGGCATCGTGACTGAGGAGCAGGTTTTGGACAGTCTCACCCGCATGGCGGCCAAGGTCGATGCGCAAAATGCGGATGATCCGTCATATGTGCCGCTTATCGGCAATGAGGACGGCCCTGCCTTCAGCGCGGCGCGTGATCTGATTTTCAGAGGTGTGGAGCAGCCATCGGGCTACACCGAGCCGTTGCTCCATTCATGGAGATTGCGCAAGAAAGCGGGTTAGGCGCAAGTCAGATTACTGCTCTGGTTCGATATCGTCCCAATCGATATCGAGTTCTTCGAGTTCGAGATCGTCCAAGCCGATTTCGATATCAAAACCCATTTCGGCTTCTTGCATCTCTTCAAGCGCTTCGAGGCCATCCTCGGCAAGGACCTTGAGTTTTTCCATGTCGCCGATCACGGCCCGATTCATCATTGCGATTTCGCTGGCCACTTCTTCGTCGGAAAGCTCTGCATCGAATGAGGCACTTGTAGTCAGTTTGACGCGGCAGGAATTGTCGCCGGTCGGCTCAATCTCATGAGTTTCGAACGATGTTTCGAGGGCGTTGATCTTTGGTTCAATAACGGCTTGAATTTTCATCAAACAGCCGGGTACTCTTTCGAGCACAGTAAACCGGAAAACAACATCTTCCATCATATCACTGGTGAGCTCAAAAACGTTCTCTGATCCCACAGCCGGGGCGACACTTGCCCCCAATTGCACTTCTTTGAAGCGCGAGTCTGTAATGTCGATCAGAGGGAAAACCTCGTTCGCCGGGCGTGCGATTTCGACTTCAGCAGTGAATTCGACCGGTCCTTCGATCAATCGTTTAGCCTTGTTGAACCCAAACATCTTTTCACCTCTCAAATTCGAAAAATCACCACGCAATTAGGATGTCGCCCTTAAAGAAACGTGTAGTGAGAAAGTCCAATGTCAGGCTGCCAGCCACACTTTCATCGAGATACAAGTGCGCCGCGTTTGCGGCCCATCTGAATGTTACCTGCATTCGCGATGGGACCGTCTCTTCTGGCTTGATCCCCTGCAATATCCGCCAGCTTGGCTTCGCCGATGGAGCGTTCAAACTCGATGCCGCAGGCGGCCTCATTGGCCCAAATGACGGTGCAGTAGATTTCCTGTGTGCCCATCACCAGCATGCCGGAAACGCCGCTTGAAGGCGGGGCATCAGTTTCAAGCTTTGCGCCATTGTCCGAAATGTTGGCGATCCGGCACTGGCGATCACCGCTTGCAGTTCTAAAAGTCGCAGGAATTGCGACTGTAAATCGCCCAGTCCTGCGCTGGTCGGCGCGCACGGCCTGCTGGCGTGTTTCAAGAAAGCTCATAATGGCTCAACTGTGTCTGCCCGGATGGTCAGTCCGGAAACGGTCTCTAGCCATGGGTGTAGATACGTAATTCCGCTCAAGAGGTTCGCAAACAAGGATACTCGAAATTAACCAAGTTCGCGGGCGATCTGCACGAACTCATCAACGCTAACAGTTTCCGCGCGGCGGGTGCGGTCAATGCCAACCTGATCCAGCGCATCCAACGCTCCCTCAACACCTTTCAGGCTTTGTCGGAGCATTTTGCGGCGTTGACCAAAGGCGGCTTCGGTCAGGCGTTCTAACTTGCGCGCAGATACGCCATCAGGGGCGATGATGGGGCTCACATGGACAATTGCGCTCATCACTTTGGGGGGCGGAGTGAAGGCGCTGCGGTGGACTTTCATCGCAAGCTTTGCGTTGGCGCGCCATTGGGCCAGAACGGCCAAGCGGCCATATGCGCTGGTGCCCGTCTTTGCGACAATCCGCTCTGCCACTTCGCGTTGGAACATGAGGGTGAGCGATAGCCATTGCGGTGGCCAGTCATCGCCGCTCAGCCACTTTACGAAAAGGGCTGTGCCGACATTATAGGGTAGGTTTGAGAGGATGTGGAATGGTCCATCACCCATGATCTTGCCATGATTGAGCTTCATCGCGTCGCCCTCGATCACGTTGAGTTGCCTAGGAAATGCTTCGGCTAACTCTGCCAAAGCGGGCAGACAGCGGCTGTCCATTTCGATCGCCGTCACAATTGCGCCGGCACGTAACAGCGCCCTGGTCAAGCCGCCGGGCCCCGGACCAACCTCAAGAACACTTGCCCCTTTGAGATCACCAGGAAGCGCCGCGATACGGTCCAGCAATTGCTCATCCAAAAGGAAGTTTTGCCCCAGCGCCTTGGACGCGGACAGGCCGTGAGTGGCTATCGTTTCACGCAGGGGAGGCAGGTCAGCCATTGGCGGCGGCGCGGGCAGTTGCGCAGGTATCGGCCATCTTAATTGCGGCGATCATTGCGCTGGGTTGCGCTTTACCGGTGCCAGCAATGTCGAACGCCGTGCCATGGTCGGGAGAGGTGCGGATGATCGGCAGGCCGAGGGTGACATTCACACCTTGGTCAAATTCCAGCGCCTTGATCGGGATCAATGCCTGATCGTGATACATACACAATGCTGCATCATAGCCGCCGCGCATGATGGGTGTGAACAGCGCGTCACCTGGAACGGGGCCGCTCACTTCCAGACCCTCTTCGCGCAAAAGCGCAATGGCAGGTTCGATCATGCGGCCTTCCTCATCGCCAAACTGTCCGTTCTCTCCCGAATGTGGATTGAGACCCGCAATAGCGAGGCGAGGTTTCGAGATACCAAAGTCGCGTGTGAGTGTAGCGGCGACTATGCGGGCCTTATGCATGATCAACTCGCTTGAAAGAAGCTGCGGCACTTCAGCAATTGCGACGTGGACGGTGAGCGGCACAGTTCGCAAAGTAGGGCCTGCCAACATCATCACCGCATCATCGGGCGCGAGGCCACAGACATGCGCCAAGAATTCAGTTTGGCCGGGGTATTCAAAGCCAACCTTGCCCAATCGTGCTTTGCTCACAGGCGCTGTCACGAGTGCGCTTGCTTGTCCCAGCAGCACGCTGCGCGTGGCCTCGGCAAGTGAATATAGAGCTAAAGCGGCACCATCTTCAACGGGTTCGCCCGGTGAATAGGAGGCGTCCGGACCCGCGATAACGGGCAGGCCCTTGGTGAAGGCTTCCGCCGCCTCGGCAGGCTCCTCAATTGGAATAATCGAGCTGGGCAATTGAAGCTTTGCCGACGCTGCTCGCAGCACATCCGCGCCGCCCATCACAAAGAAGGGACGTGAGTCTGATTTCAGCTGATCATAGCTTGCAGCGACAATCTCCGGCCCGATCCCCGCTGGATCGCCAAGCGATACCGCAAGCGGGAGATCAGCCGAATTGCCCACCAAACCCTGCGATCAGTTATAGAGGATGTATGCGTCGTTGCGCAGATCGCGCAGGTAACGCTGAGCGCGTTTGTTGATGCGTTCTTCTTCCATGGAATTCATCACCGTTTGGAAGTCAGGCGCGCCGGCATCCTCTGGATCATCGCGGCCGCACAGCATCAAAACACGTACACCTTCTTCGGGGCTGCCAAAGGGCGGGGTGGTCTGGCCAACCTGCATATTGAGCAGGATGTTTTGTAGCTGTTCGGGCAGCTGACGTGCCTGAAGCTGATCGTTTGCTACAACCGTTGCGCCCACGGCATCGCGCGCGCCTTCTGCTTCAGAGCAGCTGCGGATTGTTTGGATGTAAGCGCCAAACTCTTCGATCTTCGCGTTGGCATCGGCCTCGCTCATGCCCTCAGGGAAGGAGATCGAAATTTGGCGTAGGCTGAGAACAGCATCGCGTGGATCGGCACCGAGCACTTGGCGACGGTCAATCATGTAGATGATCGTGAAGCCGCCCGGAATTTCAAGCGGACCAACCAGCTGGCCAGGCTGCATCTGCTCAACGGCTTGGGCCATTGGTTGCGGCAAAGTTGCCAGGCGCAGGAAGCCAGTGTCGCCGCCGACAACCGCGGTTGAAGCTTCGGAGAACTGACGCGCATAGGCGACAAAGCTGCCGCCTGCTTCGAGCTGCTGCATAACCTGCTGCATGTTCTGGAGCACCTGCGCGCGGTTTTCCAAAGTCGCATTCATGTAAATCTCGCCAAGGCGATATTCGACAGTCCCGCGTGACGCCTCGAGACGTGCCAGCACGTCGGTCACTTCGGCTTCCGATACGTTGATGAAGGGCGTGATATTGCGGCGCAGAAGGTTTTCCCACGCAAGCTCGCCTTCGATCTGGCGTTTAAGTGCGGTAGGAGAAGACCCGATCGTGGCGAGGTATTCGTCCATCCGCTCAGGGTTCTGGCCAAAGTTTTGCGCGGCAAGAGCTTGATAGGTTTGCTCCACCGCAGCGCGTTCGGCTGGAATTTCCTGCGCTGCTGCTGCCTGAATTTTTAAAGTTTCGTCGATCAGATTGCGCAGCACTTGCCCGCGCAGGCGTTGCTTTTCTTCTTCGGAAACTTCCGCCTCGGCTGCGTTTGTGACCAGCGATACGCGCTGATCGATATCTGTGCCGGTGATCACATAGCCGTTCACCACCGCTGTTGCGCTGCGCTCATTGGGATTGTCCGTGCCGAAAACGGTGAAGTTCTCAGGGATGCCAAAGGGGTTATCCGCAGTCGGCACGCCGGCCGTTTGTGCAGGCGCAGAGGTCGCAGCGAGTGCTATCAATCCTGCGCCCATAAGTGATGCAAAAGTCTTCGAAAATGCGTTCAAAGTCACGTGTCCAAGTCCCGAACTGTTCAAATATATGGCCCCAGCGCGTCCCCTCTTTGCGCTTAGGAACAGCCCCGCATTGCCGATTGGCGCAGCGATGGCCGTATTTGCCCTGTTACCTGTCTGCCGCACGATGGCTGAACACAGGCTGAGTGCGTTAACGAGCGCCTTAACCCCTTTTCCGCGCTCTGCCAACGCATGTGCGCAGCTTATCCTAGGCCGCGTGATTTATCTGAAGCCGAGATTGCGCAGAGCAAAGAAGAATTGGAATGAGTTACCTCGCTCCGCGTCCCCTGCGCTAATGAAGTCGCGCCGCCATGTTGCGCCAAACTCTATGCAATCATCGCTATAGGCCACACCGATGCGAGTGCGGATTGGTTCAAAGCCATCAGGCGAGAAGACGGGGTCTTCATCAGCGCTAGTCAGGTTGAACACGCCTGAACCAAATACTGACCAGTGCCGCCCGATTGTGAACCGTCCCGCGGCGCGCAATTCCTCACGATCCTGCAAATCCTCGACCGTTTGAATGTCGCGGTTCAATCGCAAATAGCCCAGCTCAATGTAATTGCGCTGTGAGCCGATGGTCGCGTCGATTTCGTTGCGACGGATCGCAAAATTGTCTTTGTCGATGCGGAAGCGGTGGGTGAAAGCAAGGTTATTGCGAAAACGCACTTCGGTGCGGCCAACAAAGTCAGAGACGCGCTCTGACAAGCCCGTGCCGTCGGGGAAGTTCTGCCGGTCCGCGCTGAAACGGTAAGACTGGCCGACATTGGTCTTTACCCGCCAGCCCGGCTTGGTCAGTTCCCAATCCACACCCCAAGTGATGCGGGTGCCGTCCTCGACCCGGTCGTATCCAGGAAAGCGGTTGAGCGCGAACAGGTTCGAATCCTCAAGATCAATCGCGCGTGCGTCTTCATTGGGCACGGCGAGATTGCGAATGGGCGGACTTGCGACGATCTGCACGCGAGGTTTGAGGACTTGCGTGCCACCAAACGCCTCACCCACAAATGGCCACTCAATATCCACTGCTGCGGTCGCAACGCCGCGCGTGGTCCAGCCCTCATTGCCGCGATAAACCTCGGTGAGCGTCGCGAGAGTATTCTGCGTGTTGTAGACGTCACCGCGAACCAAACCGGTGACAGTGACCACTTGGCCAAGTCCAGTGAGCCGCCGCAAATCCCAGCGTGCGCCAGCAAAGGCGCGCTGTGTGTCTTGCCCTTCATTGCGGATCAAGCTGAGCGTGTTGGCCTGCAATTGAACTTCGCCGCCCAGCAGAGGGTCTTCCAAAATGCGCCGATAATCAAACGCTGGCACGGCGAGCGGGATCTGCCCTTGCTCGGCGTTAATGCGCAGGGTCTGAGTCGCCCAACCGGCGAGGCTCAAATAGGAATTATCGTCGATCCGCTCCAGATTGATGGTCGAGCGTAACCGGTCATCGCGCGACAGATCATAACGGCGCAGGAACGTGCGGTCGCTTGCCAGCCTCACTGAGCCCGTGAGCGTCCACTCGGGCGAGAACAGAAACTTGCCATTGGCAAACAGATAGCCGCGCGGATCACTCGACGTTGTGGGTGTTCCGCCAAAGTTGGAGACACGGCGGCTAGACGTTGCATAGCCGGTGATTTGATAGGCGCCTTTTTCGGTCAGGTGACGCCACTGTGCGCGGGCAAGCGGCGCCACATCGCTGAAGACCGATGCGCCGACTGATAGGTCTTTGTTGTCAGCAAGGCGGATGTAATAGTCTGCAGAGAGCTCAAGGCCATTGACCTGATCGAACCGGATGTCTGGCACCAAAAAGCCAGTCTCAGCGCGGCCATCGGTTCGGATCGCAAGGCCGGGCAACGGCAAAACGCGCGCTCCAAACAGCTCGAGCATCGCGCCATCAAAGGTCACGCGCGATTCTTGGTCATCATAAGTGACTTTGTCGGCGGTGATGCGCCAACTTGGGTCCTTCGCGCAGCCATCTTCGCCAGTGACAGCGCATGCAGAATAAGCGGCGTCGGTGAGTGTAACAGTGCCATCTTCGCCGCGCTCAGCCGAACGAGCGGCGAGCCTGCCACCTTGACGCAGAGCGAGGAGCAAATCCTCCATCGCGCCTGTTTCAAATGTGTCGGTTAGCTCAGCGCTTTCGGTGAACACCTGATTGCCGATCTTGTCCACCAACCGCACATTGCCACGCGCGACTATGGATCCACCGGATTGGTCCCATTCAACCTCATCTGCGCGAACGGAGGCCTCTTCATTTCGCAAGATGACGTTGCCGCGCGCGATCACTCGGCCCGAATTGTCGTCATATGTGACTTGGTCAGCTTCGAAATCAATTTCGCGCTGTTGCGCTGCGCTTTCGTTCGCAGGAGTTGCCGCTTGTTCGGCCTCATCACCAATGTCGGTTTCAACTGCAGCATCCTGCGCGGAAACAGGCACGGCCAGTCCTGCGCAAAGCAACGCAAGGGCCCCAAGCCCAAAGGGGCTGGTCATGCAGTGTGAAAGGCCATGTCGGCGATTGCGCCTGCCTGCCTTAGAAACTCCCGTCATGGCCTTGCCTATTGCACCGCTCGCGCTTAATCGCAAATGCCATTCCCGGAGGCGACAATTTTGTTCCGGATGAGCCGTGCAAGAGCATCGGTTCAGCCGCAATGGAACGCTTTCAAACTACGGCCATTTAAAGTGCCTGCGATCTATTCGGAGCCAACATGCAAATCCTTTTCACCACCTCTGTCCCTTCCAATGTTCGCCTTATGGCTCGGATCGTCAATCAAGGTGAAACGCTGGGCGATCTCGACCCGGCGATTGCGGAAGGCGCATCGGCAGCTCGGTTCAAGGGCAGCGCTGGTCAAGTTTTTGAGAGTTTTGCGAGTATGGACGGCGCTATAAAGCGCGTTGCGGTAGCCGGTGCAGGTGAGCCTGATGCCGAGACACGCGCGCTTAATCTGGAGCGTGCTGGCGCTGCGCTGACTGCCAAATATTTGCGCTCTGGCGAAAGCGAGATGGTCGTCGACCTAGGTCGCGCATCGCTTTCAGGCGAAGATGCTGCGGCGGTTTTGCTAGGGGTGCGTCTGCGCGCTTGGCATTTCGACAATTACCGCACGAAACTTTCGCACGACAAGAAGGTCACGCTGACAAAGGTGCACGTTGTCGGCGCGCCCGAAGGCACCGAGGCGGCATGGGAAGAGCAGGCCGCGATTGCCAAGGGCGTAGAGTTCACCAAGAAGCTGATCACTCTGCCGGCCAACATCCTCTACCCCGAAAGCTTCGTCGCGCTTTGCGAAGAGGCGTTTGAGGGAACAGGTGCGGAGGTCACCGTCCTTGACGAGGCTGCGATGGAGAAGCTTGGCATGGGCGCATTGCTGGGCGTTGGTCAGGGCTCAGAGCGCCCCTCGCGCTTGCTAGCGATCCGGTGGAATGGTGGAGGCGATGAAAAGCCGACTGCGTTTGTGGGCAAGGGCGTCACATTTGATACTGGCGGGATCTCGCTCAAGCCGCCTCCCGGTATGGAGGACATGAAGTGGGATATGGGCGGCGCAGGCGCAGTTGCAGGCGGAATGCTTGCGCTCGTCACACGTAAAGCCAAAGCTAATGTTGTCGCTGTGATGGGGCTGGTCGAAAACATGCCCGACGGCAATGCGCAGCGCCCCGGTGATGTAGTGACCACAATGAGCGGTCAAACGGTTGAAGTCCTCAACACCGATGCCGAAGGGCGGTTGGTTTTGTGTGACGCGCTTCACTGGACACAAGAGACCTTCAAGCCAGCGCGCATCGTCGACTTTGCGACTTTGACAGGCGCCATGATTATTGCGCTGGGCAACGAACATGCTGGCGTGTTCTCGAATAATGACGATCTGGCCGACCAATTGCTTGGCGCGGGCACAGCGACAGGCGACAAGCTATGGCGCCTGCCAATCGGGCCTGCCTATGACAAGCTGATCGATTCGCCGATCGCCGACATCAAGAATGTTGGCCCACGCGGCGCAGGCTCGATCACTGCTGCGCAATTCCTTCACCGCTTCATTAAGAACGGCACCCCATGGGCGCATTGCGACATTGCCGGCACCGTGTGGTCGGACAAGCCGGGACACAGCTGGGACAAGGGCGCAACCGGCTATGGCGCGCGGCTGATCAACCAGTTCATCGCAGACAACGCGGAGTAAGATTTCATGGCGCGCATGCGCAAGAAATCTGACCTTCCGTCAAAGATCTGCGAGGCATGCGGCCTGCCGTTTACGTGGCGCAAGAAATGGGAGCGCGACTGGGACAATGTCCGCTATTGTTCGGAGCGATGTAAGCGAAACAAAAAGGCGGCCTCATGAAGGTGGATTTTTGGCAGCTCTCACATGACCCGATTGAAAAGGTCGTTGCGCTGATTGCCCAGCGCGTGCTTGGATCGGGTGAGAGGCTGCTGGTCGTCAGTGCAGATGCGGACCAACGCGAAGCCATTTCGCGCGAGCTTTGGAACAGCGGACCTGAAAGCTTTCTGGCCAATGGGAATGTGGGTGAAACGGGGGCGGATCGTCAGCCGATCCTCATTTCGGATACGCCTGCACCAGAAAACTCTGCCAACCATGTGATTTTTGCTGATGGCGTTTATCGCGATCCCGCCGGTTTTGACCGCGCGTTTCTGTTGTTTGACGAAGAGACCAAACAGGCTGCGCGCGGAACTTGGAAGTCGTTGGACGACGCAGAGGGCCTGGAGCGATCATTTTTCCGGCAAGATGGCGGCAAGTGGGTTAAGGTCGCTTCAGTCCATTAGGGGGGGCACAATAGCAATGCGTTTTCTAGCCATCACAGCCACGGCCGCAATTTCAATCACGCTTTCCGCTTGTGGGTCCGGGAGTGGCACCTCAGACGCCGAAGATAGCGAGGCAGGCGAATATTCGGTCGATAGTGAAACCGGCGAAGCCAGTATGACCATCGAAACCGAAGGAGGCGCAGCCTCCATGCGCACCGGCTCAGATGTTCCCGTGGACTTGCCAGGCGGCTTTACAGTGATGGAAGGCGCAAAGATCGTCAGCAACACGGTAATCGACACCGCTGATGGCAAAGGCTCTGTCATCATTTTCACGTCCGACATTCAGCCGAGCGAAATCGCCGAATTCTACCGAGCACAGGCCGAGAGCGCAGGTGTGAAAATTGAAACCGAGGCTAGCATCAATGACGGGATGCTAATGGTCGGAGAAAGCGCAAGCGGTGTGACATTGCTGGTCTCCGCTTACCCATCGGAGGACGGAGAGGGCGCTCAAACAACGACCGCTCAATTGACCGTGGGGCAGGGGCTCAACTGAGCTAGCACTTGAACTCAATCCCGCGCACGGCTATCGGCGCGCCGGAAATCACCCCTTTAGCGCAAATTTGCGCGCTTCTATTATCAAGGAAATCACTATGGCGGTTACCCGCACATTTTCGATCATCAAGCCTGACGCGACAAAGCGTAACCTCACTGGCGCGGTTACCGCCATGCTCGAGGGCGCTGGCCTTCGCGTTGTTGCATCCAAGCGCATTCACATGAGCCGCGAGCAGGCTGAAGGCTTTTATGCCGTTCATGCCGAGCGCCCATTCTTTGGTGAACTCGTCGACTTTATGATGAGCGAACCAGTGGTTGTCCAGGTTCTCGAAGGTGAAGACGCCGTCACCCGCAACCGCGACATTATGGGCGCGACTAACCCTGCGGATGCCGCAGAAGGCACAATCCGCAAGACACACGCTCTGTCGATTGGTGAAAACACCGTCCACGGTTCGGACAGCGAAGAAAACGCTGCGATTGAGATCGCGTTCTTCTTCAACGACGACGAAATCGTTGGCTAAGCTTCAGGAGTGCTTCTCGAAGCGCTCCAATTGATCCGCATGCGCGCGGTGATGGCCGGTTTCTTGACCCGTCATTGCCGCGCGCATTGCGTTTAGGGCTTGAGGTGAGAATTGAAGGCCCAGTTCGGAATATGCGCGGCTAATCTCACTTTCCCAATCAGCATTGAGCGCGTCGAATGTTAGCCGAGTGATCGGGCCATCCCAAAGACCAAGCGCGTTTGCCATTCGTTCTTCGCGCAGCTCAAGCTTGTGCCGCCAAAGCGCCTCGATCTGCGCCAAGTCGCACGTGTCAGACTGGATGGTCATTTGGTTTGCTGCAAGAGAAACAGCGCTGCGCAACACGGCATCCAGATCGCGCTTTGCCACCACAATGCGTGCATCAGGAAATTGTGTGAGCAGCGAGTCCAGATCCTCTGCGAAGGCGGGAACTTTCAAGATGCGTGGTCTCTCCGCGATGCCTCTCAATGCGGCATCTGTCTGAAACATGCGCTTGAATTCACGGTAAATGGGCGCAGGATCGCGCGCCTCGCTCCACGCCGAATAAGTCGGGATGCACCACTGCGATTCGTAAATTGAATGATTGAGCGCCGCGGCAATCCAAGCGAGCTCCTCCTCTACCTCGCCTGCGGCCATGGGGTGGATCGATTGCAGCCAAGGGTTGAGCAGCTCAAGCATCGCCAGATCAATCGAACTCTTTACACCATTCAAGGCTGAGGGCACTGGATGATAGGCATCGCGATAGCGCGTGTGCGAATGCGCAGGGTCCGCTGCAAGAAGTTTGTGAATGCGCGTGGTGCCTGATCGCATATGGCCAATTACGATGATTGGTTGGGCGAGGGTCGTTTCCAACAATTCAGGCCGTTTCAACCAAAGTTCGCCAAGGGCAAGCCGGTTTTTCACCACCCGCAACAATTGCCCATAGGCCATCGCGCGGCCCAGCGCATTGAGGTCTGCTTCCTCGACTACGGCGGTGCAGAGCCGGTCCAAACGCGCGCGGAAATCGGCCACGTCCTCTCGGTTGCGGCCGCCATGTTCGACTTCGCTTGCCCGATGACCGTACGCCTTGCCTGCTAGATCCCACAGCGCCTCAGCACTTAACGCAGGTTCGGGCAGCCAGCCCTTGGCCCATGCTTTGGTGAGGAAATTGTTCGCCCGGTCCGCCCATTTCCCGCGCGCAAGTGGATGGTCGCGCACTTCTTTAGCCACGAGGCGCAGCCATCAAAACATATCCGCCGCATCGCGCAGCTTGGTTAGCCGTGCGGGCGCAACGCTTCGCCAGCTGCGCTCTAACCACCCAGCGATATGTTCCCAATCAACGCCGCCTGCGCTATGGGGCCGGTTCAAGATCACACCGACCCAACCGCTCGCGCCGTAAAAGGCGGGCTTATAGTACGTGTCCGGCTGGCTCTCTATCAGGCCCAACAGTTCATCCATGCCGCTGGTTTTGACCAGCAGAGCCATATGTTCGCTGCCGTGGTGTTGGTCTCTGAAATAGGCAAAAAATTTGCCTGACTTCTCGCTCCCCACGCGAAACCCGGGTGCGCCGTGGCTTTCACGTTCGTGCGTTTCCGGCAGCGCCAATGCGAGTGTGCGCAGCTTGCCAAGCAAGAAGTCAGGATCATTCCCGCGTGACACGTAATCGACAACCGCACGAGGGTAGAGCTGGTGTTCAGCAAGCTTCACCCTCTCTGCCAAGGTGTCGGGCGTGTCACCCGTTGCAATCACGACGCGTGCCTGTGCCAAAACCTCGCCAGCGTCCAATTCTGGCGTCACCACATGAACGCTCGCGCCGCCATGGCTGTCGCCCGCCTCAATTGCGCGTGCATGTGTGTCGAGGCCCTTGTATTTCGGAAGCAGAGAAGGATGGATGTTGAGAATGCGGCCCTCCCATCTTTCAACAAAGGCGTCCGACAAGATCCGCATATATCCAGCGAGCACGAGATAATCAGCGCCTGCTTCCACCACCGCTTGCTCCATCGCAGCATCATGCGCGGCACGCGAATGGCCTTTGTGCGAGTGGACGAAGGTTGGAATTCCTTCCAATTCCGCGAGCCGCAATCCGCCTGCATCGGCGTTGTTGCTGGCAATCAGACAGATTTCAAAAGGCGCGTTTTCAAGGCGGCTGGCATAGAGGATAGCGGCCATATTGGTGCCGCTGCCGGAGATAAAGATCGCTATTTTGGCCTTTTGGGCTGCGATCTTAGCCAAGATGCATCGCCTCCCAATCGGACGTGGCCGACCAGGTGCCTTGGCTGCCGCGAACGGTGCAACCACGTTTACCACTGGCAATTTCGCCGATGCGCACGACCTCTTCGCCTGCGTCAATCAAGCGCTTTCTCACCGCATCCGCTTGGTCAGGCGAAACCGCCAGCACCATGCCAACGCCGCAATTGAATGTGCGGGCCATTTCAGCAGGCTCGATCGCGCCCTGTGCTTGCAGGAAAGCCATCAAACGCGGCTGATCCCACAGGTCGGCATCAACTTGGGCATGTGCACCTTGCGGAAGGATACGTGGGATATTCTCTAGCAAACCACCGCCCGTAATATGCGCAAGTCCGTTTACCAGTCCGTCTCGAATTAGCGGTAGTAGGCTGGCGACGTAAATCTTGGTTGGCTCAATCAAGGCGTCGATCAGCAGTCGGTCTTGATCGAACAGGGAAGGGCGCTCGAGTTTCCAGCCCTTATCTTCCGCCAATCGCCGCACCAGTGAATATCCGTTGGAATGCACGCCCGAACTGGCAAGGCCGATCAATACATCTCCTGCCGCGACCCGTTCCCCAGTCAATTGCTCGCCGCGCTCAACCGCGCCTACGCAAAAGCCTGCAAGGTCATAGTCGCCATCGGCATACATGCCCGGCATTTCTGCTGTTTCGCCCCCAATCAACGCGCATCCGGCCAGCTTGCAGCCATCGGCAATGCCGGCAACAACACGCTCGGCAATACCGTTTTCAAGCTTTCCAGTTGCGAAATAGTCGAGGAAAAACAGCGGCTCCGCGCCTTGGACAATGAGATCGTTCACGCACATTGCGACCAGATCAATCCCAACACTATCGTGGCGGTCATGTTCAATGGCGAGTTTTAGCTTTGTGCCAACGCCATCATTCGCCGCGACCAGCAATGGGTCTGTATAACCAGCGGCCTTTGGGTCGAAGAAACCTCCAAATCCCCCCAGCTCACTGGTGGCGCCGGGCCTTGCGGTTGCTTTCGCCAATGGGGCGATTGCCTTTACAAGGGCATTGCCCGCTTCGATCGAAACGCCTGCATCGGCGTAAGTATATGGGGAATTTTTGCCGTCCATGACGCTTCCTTTAGCCTTTCAGGCTTGGAATTCCACGCTGCATTGGGCAAAGGATCACAAGATTTCCCCATGAGTATGGATTTGACCCTTTCTGGCCCGTCTTTGAGCGCCCTTAAGCGAGTGACGTTTTCCGCGCGTTTGCGTTGGATTTTAGCCTCGCTGGTCGCATTGGGCTTGCTGAGTGGCGGCTACGCTCTTGTGCTCGCGCAAGTCTCTGGCGAACGCGGCATTGCCCCCACGGCGTCGAGCGCTGACATCGAAGTGCGCAACATCGAAGTCGATGTGCGCGGCGACAACTCTCTGGATGCACGCGACAAAGCCTGGCGTGAGGCTCAACGCAAAGCGTGGCGGCAGGTTGGCGGCCCAGCGATCTCTGACGGACAGTTATCAGGCATGGTTTCTGCGATCGTGATCCAGCAGGAACGGCTTGGGCCAAAACGCTATGTCGCAACGCTTGGCGTAACGTTTGACCGTCAACGGGCTGGGCGTTTCTTAGGTGGCGCAGCGCGCAAGCGGGCTTCTGCGCCCATGCTGCTTATTCCGGTATCAGTGAGCGGCGGCGCTTACACGGCGTTTGAAACGCGCAATCCGTGGCAGCGGGCTTGGGCTCAGTTTAACCCGGGCACCAGCCGCATCGATTATGTGCGGCCATCGGGTGCCGGAGGCGATTCGCTGTTGCTCAATTTTGGACAAGCAGGACGCAGGAGCCGTGCGTGGTGGCGCAGTACTCTTGATCAATACTCAGCCGCAGACGCATTGGTGCCGATTGTGCGGTTGAAACATCAGTTCCCCGGCGGACCGATATCGGGGACTTTTACCGCTCGCTATGGTCCAGACAGCAAAGTGCTGGAGACTTTCAAACTTGAGGCGGACACGCCCGAAGGCCTGGATGCCATGCTGACACAGGCTGTTGAGCGATTGGACAGCATTTATGAAGAGGCGCTGGTCGACGGAAAATTGCAGCCCGATCCCACTTTGCGGGTGGCAGGCGCGGGTTCTGCTGACCCTGCTATCCAGCGCTTGATCCAGATCGGTCGCCAGATACAAGCGCGCGAAAATGCCGCTGCGGCGGCCGCAGCCGGGGCCAGCACATCAATTGCCTCGGGCGAAGCATCAACGCCGAACGCGCAGCCGACACAGGCGCCAGCAGTTGTACGCGCCTTTGCAGTGCAGTTTGCAACGCCTGATGCTATGACATTCGACGCGACGCTTTCGACCATGCGCCAAGTGCCAGGAGTTCGCGGTGTGGCTGTCACCAGCACTGCGATGGGCGGCACATCGGTGATGAGCGTGAGTTATGGGGGCGACATATCTGGCTTAGCCGCTGCTCTGCGTTCGCGTGGATTTGCCGTGAATGAGGGTGCTAACGCGCTCGCAATCTCGCGATAACAGGCGGAGCGCCCCAGCGATGGCCCGCAAGTCCAGCTCCTCTAAACAAACCGCACTTCCTCTGGTGCCTGCGGGTGCTGGGGAGGCAAGAAGGATAGTGGTTGGATCGGCTAACGCCCATGTGATTGAGGCGCTGCAATCTCCTCAAAGCTGGCCCTTCAACACCGCTCTCCTCACCGGGCCAAGCCGGTCAGGCAAAACCCTCCTGGGGCGCTGGGCACAGGCGCAAGGGATTGAGGTGGTCGACGGAGCCGATGGTTTGGACGAAGCTGATGTGTTTCATCGTTGGAACGCAGTACAAGAAGGCGGATCACGCAGCGGGCAGCCGCTGTTGTTGATTGCGGATGCGACCCCTTGGCAAATCACTCTGCCAGACCTCGCATCGCGTCTTGGCGGATCGCTACAGCTCGAAATCGGTGATCCGGATGACGTCATGGCGGCAGCGTTGATAGAGGCGCATGCGGAAGCCCGATCACTTACCTTGGCAGAGGGGGCGGCGGATTATCTGGTCCCACGCACGCGTCGCAGTTTTGCAGCGCTCGAAAAGCTAATTGCGACGATTGATCGCATTAGTCTTGAACGCGCAAGCCCTGCTACCATGTCGGTCTGGAGAGCAGCGCTCGAAGCTTTGCATGGGCCAGAGCAACAAAAACTGCTCTAGGGCGCGATTGCATTTTTGGGCGTTTGGTGGAAGGATAACGCCATGTTTGAGAGGCTGAAAACCTATCTGGACTCGATAAGAGCGCGCGATCCCGCCCCGCGTTCGCGCTGGGAAATCATGCTTTATCCCGGTGTCTGGGCGCTTGGCTTTCATCGCGTTGCGCATTGGCTGTTTGATGCAAAGCTCTATTTCCTTGCCAGGTTTGTGAACCATTTTAGCCGGTTGCTCACCGCAATTGATATCCATCCAGGGGCAACGATCGGGAAGAACTTCTTTATCGATCATGGCTTCACCGTGATTGGAGAAACCGCCGAAATTGGAGATAATGTAACGATCTATCAGTGCGTAACGCTGGGAGGCACCAACCCTACCAACGGCATTGGTGGCAAACGTCACCCCACCTTGAGTGACAATGTGATCATCGGCTCGGGTGCCCAAGTCATCGGCCCCATCACCGTAGGTGAACGCGGACGGATTGGTGCAAATGCGGTCGTGACCGAGGATGTACCAGCTGGCGCGACTATGGTGGGTTTCAAGGCGCGCTCAACCCTGATGCCCGCTGAAGAATGGATCAAAGACTTCATCCCATACGGCACCCCGTGCGAGGATGCGGAAGGCAACAAGGTCGATTGCATCGAAAAGCTTGAGGCCGAATTGGGCGCGATGAAGGCTGAAATCGAAGCGATCAAGCGTGGCCAATCGGCGGGTGCGGACCCTGTACAAGCTTCATTAGACCTTTCCAAAAAGAGCGGAACTGACGACTGATGAGCCTAAAGAGAGGCACGGGAGCAGGCGGCGGTCAGGTTGTCGCGTTTCCCGGAAAATCATCGGCGGCGCAAATCGGCTTTGATCGCGAAGAACTGCAGCGCATTCTCGACCTGTATGGTCGCATGGTCGCTGCGGGTGAATGGCGCGACTATGCGATGGATTTTGACAAGAGCGCTGCAAGTTTCTCGGCCTTCAGACGCACCGCTGAGCGCCCCAATGCGAGGGTTGAGAAGCGACCCAGCCTTCGTAACAAGCAAGGCATGTACACGCTTTTTGGCGAGCACGGACAGGTGCTAAAACGCGGCTCCGAGCTCACCAATGTGCTGGCGCCAATGGAACGACGCCTGATGAAAGCTGTCGACGACTAGGCTGCGCTGGGCTCTGCCGCTGTCAAAGCTGCATCCTCTGTCGCAGGCAGTTTGTCGCGGAGCCCATCGGGCAAGGCAGTTACTACCGCGCGGCGGATCGGTTGCCAGAACGCTGACAGGCTGAGCAAGGCAGAACCAATGACCAGAGCCGTAAGCGCAAAGTTTAGCTCCACAGCGCCGAATTCCTCAAACAGGAAGGTGAGGGCGAACAGCACATAGGCAAGGGCCGAAACAAGCAAAGCGCGCCGGTCGATCGTCAGGGCAAACAGTCCAAAGATCACATAGACCGCGAGCACTCCAATAGCCGCGCCAATGCCAAGGTCGCCGCCATCGGTCACACCGAGCATGGCGAAGATCGGATGAGCGATCATCGGAGCCGCGAGCAAATGCAGCCAAAACGCGACATCTGAGCGGCGCGTAATGCGTTCGCGATCAGAAATGTCCCAGCGCATTGCGAAGGCAAAAACGGCCAATCCTGCAACGAAGACCAACCCAAACAAGATGTTTTGATCGAAGTCTTGCGGGTCAAAGGCAGCGAGGATCAGCGCGATGAATGTCGCTGCTACAGCTGCGGACCCAGCCGCAACGGTAATCGGGACCATGAACCTGCGCCAATGGAGGTATGCTGCCCCTGCGGCGACCAAAGCGGAAGCCGACACCATGATAGCGCCAACCCGGTCGCTGCCATCAACCATGACCGCCATTCCAAGGCCCATCATCGTGAAGAACACACCGCCAACAAACGCCAGCAACAACAGGATTGAAGGCAATGCCATTCGGCGTTTGCGGGTGAAAAACTCGGCCAAGGGCCATGCGGCGGCTGCGACCAGTAATCCTGCAAAGCAAAATTGCAGTGATTGGTGTAGATCATACGCGACTTGCCAAGCGGCTAACTCCGCATCGGTTGGCACGCCTGAGACCTCGGTTGTCGCAGCCCAATATGGATTTGGAGCAATCGCACCGCCAATGGCTTGACCAATTGCGCCAACAGCCAGCAATAGGATCACAACTCCGATACTCACGAAGATATCATTGAAGCTATTGATCAGGCGAAAGTTTTCTTCCGATCCACGCGGCAATTCGCGCACTTTTGACATGTGCGCGCGGAAACTGGTTGCCGCCTCAGGGCTAAGCGCACCGGCGGCAATGGCGGAATTGATATCGTCTTCTGAGTACATGGCTCAGCTCTCCCACAGATGCGAGCAAGCTAGGTGAGGTGTGTTACTGTGTCAATACGCCGATATTGGGCGACGAAAAACGGCCCCCGCGAACCAGGTCGCGAGGGCCGTATTGTATTCGGTCAAAAACGACGCGTTTTAGCCGCGTGCGCTATCAGGGCCTGTGCCGGTGACTTTCTGCATCGCGGTCAGGATCGCACCTGATTGCTCAGAGCCACTTTGCGGGGCTTTGAGGTTTGAGAAGTCGTTGATGTCGTCCCAACGAGCGGCAAAGCCTTCAACGGTGCGCTCACCATCGGGCAGCCATACAGCGTCGTTCATGACGGTCCATGCGGAGTGGAAACCACCTGCACCTGCGCCAACGATGGCGTTGCTTGGCGCGTCTTCGCTAACGAGGAAGAGCGCTGCAGGGACTACGTTTTCAGGGGCAAACAGCTTGAAGGCTTCTTCAGGGAAGAGGTCTTCGGTCATACGCGTGCCGGCCACTGGTGACAGTGAGTTTACGCGAATGTTGTACTTTGCACCTTCGAGCTGAAGCGTCTTGGTAAGGCCGGCAAGGCCGAGCTTTGCAGCGCCATAGTTTGCTTGGCCGAAATTGCCGAATAGACCGGTTGACGATGCTGTCATAAGAACGCGGCCATAGCCTTGCTCGCGGAAGGTTTCCCAGCATGCTTTGGTGACGAAAGCTGAGCCGGTGAGGTGGACCTTCACCACAAATTCAAAATCGTCCGGGGTCATTTTGTGGAAGGTCTTGTCCCGCAAAACACCTGCATTGTTGATCAGGATGTGGACACCGCCCCATTTCTGTTTGGCATCAGCGACCATCTTTTCCATCTGGTCATATTCGGTGACTGAGCCGCCATTTGAGATTGCTTCGCCGCCAGCTTTCTTGATTTCCTCGACCACTTGCAGAGCCATGTCAGAATGACCCGTGCCATCACGCGCGCCGCCCAGATCGTTTACGACGACTTTTGCGCCGCGTGCAGCCAGTTCAAGCGCATATGCGCGGCCCAAACCGCCGCCTGCGCCGGTCACGATAGCTACCTTGTCTTTGAAATCGATGCTCATGATTGAGGGATCCTTTCCGAACGAATTTTTGTTGTCTCGATTGCCCGCTTTACGCAGACGTAAACATTATTGCCGGCGCTGGGTGGCATTTTCTTTGCTGCGTTGCAACAGGGCTTTCACCAAGGTTGCATGCCGTAGGGTCAGAAAGCCTTCTACAACGCCTCTAAGGCGGGAATTAGGCCGTCAAGCGAATCAATCACCGCGTCCGCGCCCAATTCGCCCGGTGGCTTATCGCAATAGCCGTAAGCAACACCGATTACTGGCACGCCAGCCGCACGCGCTGCGTTCACGTCGTAGGTGCTGTCACCCACAAAGGCGAAACTGCCACCGCCGCACCGTTTCCGCGCTTCCCAGATGGGCTCTGGGTGAGGCTTCGAGAGAAATTTGCCATCTGCGCCTTTGCCCATGGAGTCCCCGCCGATCACAGTCTCAAACGGTTCGATAAAGTCGATCTGGGTCAGGATGGAGCGGGCAAACTCCTCAAACTTATTGGTGACGACGCAAACTTTAACCCCGCTCGCACCCAGTTGTGCCACAACTTCGCGCGCATGGGGGTAGGGGGCAGAATAGACCGCATTGTGATCCGCATAATATTTGAGCATCTTTTTGTAGAGCACGCGGAATTCGTCATCGGGCAACCCGCCTTGCGCCTTGATCGCTGCGCCCAGCATCATCTTTGCCCCGCCGCCGATCAGGTCTTTTGAGCTATCCACCGAGACCGGATCAAACCCACCCAAGTCCAGTGCATAATTCACTGCTGTGCCAAGGTCGCGGAACGTGTCGAGAAGCGTGCCATCAAGGTCAAAACCGACGGCGCTAAAGGGGAAATCGCTCATAGGCAGCGGATGTGCGCGAAGGTTCTTCAATCTGCAAGCAATTGCTGCCAAAGCGGCCCCAAAATGCTATCGGCGCTTTATGGGAAAAGACATGACTGATTTTGCCGCCATCATCCTTGCCGCGGGTAAAGGGACCCGCATGAAGAGCGATCTGCATAAGGTGCTCCACCCGATCGCGGGTAAACCGATGCTACTGCACCTGCTCGACAATTTTGGCGAGCTTGATCCTGCTCGCATGGTTGTCGTGGTGGGAGATCGGCGCGAGCAGGTGGACGCTGCACTGGCCGGGCGCGATGTCACCACTGCGCTGCAAGATCCGCAGCACGGGACGGCACATGCAGCCCTTCAGGCGCGTGAGGCTTTGAGCGGTTTTTCCGGCAATATCCTCGTGACCTTTGGCGATGTCCCGATGGTTAGCGCCAAGACAGTGCGCGGGCTTCTGGATGCTCTTGAAGGCGGGGCAAAGGTTGCAGTTCTAGGCTTTCGCCCAGACGATGCTCTTGCCTATGGCCGGATCATTTCTGACGCGGATGGTACGGTTAGCAAGATGGTCGAGTTCAAAGATGCCAGCGTCGAAGAGCGCGCGGTTAATTTGTGCAATTCGGGGCTAATCGTGGCCCATTCGGACGATATGTGGCCATTGCTGGACGCGGTCGACAACAACAATGCGCAGGGCGAGTACTACCTGCCTGACGTAGCCACCGGAGCGATTGCGCGCGGTGATAGAGTTGTTGTGGTTGAATGCGAGCCGGATGAGGTTGCCGGCATCAACAGCCGCGCAGAGCTGGCTGACGCTGAGCAGCGATGGCAAGCTGCGCGCCGGTTGCAGGCCATGGAAGACGGTGCGACTTTGAAAGCGCCTGACACGGTTTTCTTCAGTCATGATACGAAGTTAGGCCGCGATGTTACTGTTGAACCTCACGTCGTGTTCGGCCCTGGCGTCAGCGTCGATGATGGCGTGCATATCAAGGCCTATACCCATCTCGAAGGCGCAAGCTTAGCAACCGGGGTCCAGGTTGGTCCCTTTGCAAGATTGCGTCCCGGAGCCGTTTTGGAAGAGGACAGCTTTGTCGGAAATTTCGTCGAGATGAAGAAAGCGACGCTTGGCCCCGGAGCCAAAGCGAGCCATCTTTCGTATATTGGCGATGCCACCGTTGGCGCGAATGCCAATATCGGTGCGGGCACGATCACGTGCAATTATGATGGCTATTTCAAATACCAAACCGTGATTGGCGAGCGGGCCTTTATCGGCTCTAATTCGGCGCTCATTGCTCCAGTTACGATCGGTGCAGATGCGATTGTCGCAGCTGGTTCTACTGTTAGCCGCGATGTTGGGGCAGGCGATTTGCGCATGGTCCGTGCTGAGCAACTTGTGAAGCAGGGCTGGGCCGACCGTTTTCATGACACAATGAAAAAGAAGAAGGCTGCGGCGAAGAAATCATGATGGCGGCACTGGTTGAAATCATTGACCATTTTGAGGAAGGCGAAATTTCGCCCAAGGCAGGCGAGCTATTCGCTGATGAAATGGGCAACACAGCTTCGTTCTAATGGCATCTGACCAACAGATATGTTGGCTGTGTGGGCGCCCATTCGAAACCATGATTGAATGGCACCACCCGATACCCAAATCGAAGAAGGGTCGAGCCACGGTTCCAGTGCACCCGATCTGCCACCGCACAATCCACGCCAACCACTCCAATGCTGAACTCGCGCGCATCGGTGACGACGCAGCCTCCATTCGAGAAAATCCGGTAATCGCGAAATTTGTGAAGTGGGTCAGTGCCAAACCACCTGATTTCCACGCGCCGACGCGGCGATAATTCATCTCATCTGGGAACTTATGTCGCTCGTAACTGCTCTGTTGGAGTAGTCACAAAGGAACCGGGACAAATGGGTATCGCAAAATGGGCCGCAGCAGGGCTTGGCCTAGCCGCCGTCGCAGGTGTGAGCGCGTATGCGCAATACCGCGACACCGAAGAACCCGCTTATGAGACTTTGCGCGCTCAAGATGACTTTGAACTGCGCGCGTATCAGCCAATGATCGTTGCTGAGGTCACGCATAAGGGTGATCGCCGTCAAGCGAGCGGGCGCAGCTTTCAGCGGCTTGCCGCCTACATCTTTGCGCAGGACCGACCAGCAGGTGGAGAACGGATCGCGATGACGGCGCCCGTCTTGCAAAAGCGCGTGGTTGATCAGGATGAACGCATCGCCATGACCGCACCGGTCCTTCAGGAAGAAACGCGCGATGGCGAGTGGCGCATGCGCTTTGTCATGCCGGCGCGTTTCACAATGGAAACCTTGCCAAAGCCACCTTCAGACATCAATCTGACGCAAGTTCCTGCACGCAGAGTTGCAGCGGTCCGTTTTAGCGGCGTTGCACGCGGTAGCGATCTTGCCGTGATGGAGGGGATGCTGAGCCAATGGATCGAAAGCGAGGGGCTGACACCGATTGGTGATTTTGAATACGCCTTTTACGACGCGCCAATGGTGCCAGGCCGGCTTCGTCGCAACGAAGTGCTGATTGAGGTCGCCGCTGAGTAGGGGTAGGGGGGAACCTTCTCAGCGACGCCTCTTACTCAACATCGGGCCTAGGCGCTTTCCAGTTTTCTGGCGTCAGTGGACGTCACGATATATTCGCGTTCCCACTGCTCAAACTCACTGCGGCTGAGCAGATAGCGCGAGCGCGCTTCGTGGAAGCTGATCGCACGTTCATGCACAGCGCGCACAACGTCAGCTTTTCGAGCTGATGACCAATGCACCCTGTGGCTCTTGGGAAGGCCGTACAGCTTGATTGCGTCGGCGATAGACATGTCGCGGGGGTATGCCATTTTCGTCTCCTTTATTTCCCTGTTGAGACGAGGATTTGACCCTTAGACTTAACCCGAAGCTGCCAAACAGGGTTAATTTCGTATTGACGACGCCCTACGTGCAAGGGCTGCGGTGAACCGAGCGCAAACTGTCGGTTTTGCTTACAATTCAGATTGATGGACAGCGAAAAGGGCGGCTCTCTTCACGAAAACCGCCCTTTGCCAGTTACAGGTTTTTACGAGTCTCTCTCGATCACTCGTCCATCAATTGCTGCATAAGATAGACATATTGCAGCGCTTGAATTTTGGCGCGCTGTTCGTTGTCTACGCCGCCTGAATGGCCACCAACAGTGTCTTCAAAGTAGTAGTAGTCATGACCTTGTTCCTTAAGCCGTGCGGCCCCTTTGCGCGCGTGAGCCGGGTGCGTGCGGTCATCAGCGGTGGAAGCCCATAGGAACGGCGTGGGGTAGTCCACGCCTTCCTCGATCATCTGATAGGGCGAATAGCCTTCAATCCAGGCGCGCTGTTCTGGAATGCGCGGATCGCCATATTCACCAATCCATGACGCGCCGCGGCCGATTACGTGGAAGCGGAGCATATCGAAGAGCGGGATTTGCACGATAGCAGCGCCGAACAGGTCAGGACGTTGTGTGAAGGCCGTGCCAACCAGCAGACCTCCCTGAGAGCCTCCCTGAATGCCCAGATGCTCTGGCGAGGTGAAGCCGCGTGCGACCAGGTCCTCTCCCACTGCGATGAAGTCATCCCAGGTGCGCTGCTTGTTCTCACGAATGGCGCTCTGGTGCCAGCCGGGTCCGAACTCACCGCCACCACGCAGGTTTGCCAGCACATAAGCGCCGCCGCGCTCCAGCCACATCTTGCCAGTTGAGCCCATATAGCTCGGCAGGCGGGGGATCTGGAAACCACCATAGCCGCTCATCAGAACCGCTGTTTCGCCGTCCAGTGTCATGCCTGCAGGCTTCACAATGAAGTACGGGATCTTCGTCCCATCAGCGCTGGTTGCCTCGTGCTGCTCAACCTCCATGCCATTTGCATCGAAGTAGCTTGGCGAAGTCTTGAGCACTTCAGGCGCCTCTGCACCGTCAGTGTAGTAGAGCGTTGTTGGATTGAGGAAGTCGGTGACAGTGAACATGATCTGCTCACTCTCATTCGAACTGGCCGCGATGCCCACGGTCGCATTGTCGGGAAGAGCCACTTGCTCGCTTATCCATGCGCCATCCTCGAAGTTGAACTTCAAGACTTTGCCGACCACGTTGTCGAGCATGCCGACATAGAGCGCGCCTGCGGTGATTGCTCCGCCGCGTTTGGTCTGGCGCTCCTCAGGGGCCCAAACGAGCGTCTTTGCCGCGCCGTTGGGATCAGCTTTCCACTCTTCGAGGTCCATTGCGATGAGGCTGTCAGCAGGGAAGGTCTGGCCATCTACTTCCCAATCAACATCGGTGGAGAGCAGGATGTGCCCATCAACGATGCCATAGGGCGATGCCTTTTTGGGGATGTCGAGCTTTACCCAGTCGCTGTCGATAGAGACGTAATACTCCGCCTCATGGAAGCTCACCCCGCGAAACGCGGTCATGGCTTGCACTTCACCGGTGGCATCGCGCAGCAGGCTTGCGCCGGCCCACACGTCGTCAGCTTCACCGCGGAACACCTCAGGAGCATCAGCGATGTCTGTGCCGCGCCGCCAGATGCGGCTGGTGAAGGGGTATTCGCTGGCCGTCAGCGTCCCTTCGCCAAAGTCGCGGCCCACCATCAGCGTGTCTTCGTCGATCCACTGAATGCCGCCTTGGCTCTTCTCAGGAAGCTCAAACCCACCTTCGACGAAGCTTTTGGTCGAAGTGTCGAACTCGCGCATGATGGTTGCGTCTTCGCCTCCATCAGATAGCGCGATCATGCACTTGTTGAGAGCAGGGGGCAGGCAGGTTGAGCCCTTATAGACCCACTCCTTGCCTTCAGCGGCTGCCAGCGCGTCCACGTCCAGCACCGTCTCCCATTCAGGCTCATCGCTTTGATAGCTCTCCAGCGTCGTGCGGCGCAGCAGGCCTTTGGGGTTCGCGCTGTCTTGCCAGAAGTTGTAGAGGCCATCGGGGCGGAAGCTCACAAACGGGATTCGGTCTTCGCTGTCATAGATGGCGAGCGCTTCGGCTTTCAGTGTCTCAAACCGGGCATCGGCTTCCAGCACGCCAAGCGTGCGCTCATTCTCAGCATCAACCCAGGCGAGCGCTTCGTCGCTGCGCGCTTCTTCAAGCCAGATGTAGGGGTCTTGTTCGGGGCCGGGAATCCCGCTTTCATCCATGTGCGCTTCGGCATTGGCAGGGGGCGTTGCTGTCATGGTGAAGGCCGCCGCGAGTGCGCCAGCAATGGCGAGAGTTGATACAAGCTTCAAATGTCCTCTCCTATGGGGGATTGCAGGCGGTGATAGTGCAGCGTTTCGAGGGGCTTGTGAAGCGGATTCTCGAGCATTTCCGACAGAGACATGGACCGCATGTTACACGGTCCTAGGCGCAATAAATTGCTGCATAATCTGTATGCTGAAATCCAAACAAGAAGAGGCCAAATGATCGCGCATCGCGATGCCTTTATGACCAGTGCGAGCCTTGTAGGAAAGCGGTCCATGTTGCGGGCCGATCCATGCAAAAAGGAGCTATTGTCGGTTTTTGGTCGCAAATAGGATGAGCATACCGATGGCAATGGGCACCCCTGCAAAGCCTGCCGCAATTCCCATAAACTCAGCAAATTCCCATGTTGGAAACTCGCAAGGCGTGCTGCGCGTCTGGCCCGTGTTCGACCAGCTGCATCCCATAGGCCAAACAAAGAGCACGAAGAACGCCGCTGCGCCCAGCAATCCCAATGTGCCCAAGGCAACGAGTAGATAGCTCAGAACCCTCATATGCATTGCTTAAAGAGAATAATGCGCGAACCAAGAAAAAAGGGGCGAACCTGCCGGCCGCCCCTTTTTCATGTTTCGTATGTGAAGCGTTTAGCCCTCTACGTGTTCAGCCAGAACCGTGAGACCGTTTTCGCCGACTTCAGCAAAGCCGCCGCGCACTTCGATGCTTTCCGGCTCAGCGCCCGCGGTCCGATAGACCTGAACAGCGCCATCGCGAATGGTGCTCATGAAAGGCGCATGACCTTCGAGCACGCCAAATTCGCCTTCGGTGCCGGGCACGACGACCATATGGACGTCTTCGGAGCGAACCTGTTTGGCAGGCGTTACGAGTTCGAAGTGGAGAGCCATATTGCTTAAGCGTCCTCAGCCAGTTCAGCGGCTTTCTTCACCACGTCTTCGATGCCGCCAACCATATAGAAGGCTTGCTCTGGCAGGTGGTCATATTCGCCGTCGACAACCGCTTTGAACGATTTCACAGTGTCTTCGAGCTGGACGAAGATGCCGTTGATGCCGGTGAAGACCTCAGCCACGTGGAATGGCTGTGAAAGGAACTTCTGGATCTTACGCGCACGGGCCACGGTCAGCTTATCTTCTTCAGAAAGCTCGTCCATGCCCAGAATTGCGATGATGTCCTGGAGCGACTTGTACTTCTGCAACGTCTCTTGGACGCGGCGAGCAGTGTCATAGTGCTCCTGGCCAACAACGCGTGGTTCAAGAACGCGGCTGGTTGAATCCAGCGGGTCAACCGCAGGATAAATGCCAAGCTCTGAAATCGCACGGTTCAGCGTGGTCGTTGCGTCAAGGTGAGCAAACGATGTGGCCGGTGCAGGGTCGGTAAGGTCATCGGCAGGAACGTAGATGGCCTGAACCGAGGTGATCGAACCCTTAGTGGTCGACGTAATACGCTCTTGCAGGTTACCCATGTCGGTCGACAGAGTTGGCTGATAGCCCACAGCCGAAGGAATACGGCCGAGAAGCGCGGACACTTCGGAACCAGCCTGCGTAAAGCGGAAGATGTTGTCGACGAAGAACAGAACGTCCTGACCTTCTTGGTCGCGGAAGTACTCAGCCATCGTCAGGCCAGACAGAGCAACACGGGCACGGGCCCCTGGAGGCTCGTTCATCTGACCGAAGACGAGGGCCACTTTAGAGCCCTCGCTGATTGCTTCGCCAGCTTCGTTCTTGGCGATAACGCCTGCGTCGAGGAATTCGTGGTAGAGATCGTTACCTTCACGGGTACGCTCACCAACGCCGGCAAATACGGACACGCCGCCGTGGCCTTTTGCGATGTTGTTGATCAGTTCCTGAATGAGAACGGTTTTACCAACACCAGCGCCACCAAACAGGCCGATCTTACCGCCCTTTGCGTAAGGGGCGAGAAGGTCGATCACTTTAATACCGGTGACGAGAATGGCCGCTTCGGTCGACTGGTCGACAAAGGCAGGCGCTTCTGCGTGAATCGGAGCGGTCATGTCCGCGCCGACAGGGCCGCGTTCGTCAATCGCTTCGCCAACGACGTTCATGATGCGACCCAATGTTTTCGGGCCAACAGGCACGCTGATTTGCGCGCCGGTTGCGATCACTTCGGCGCCGCGAACGAGACCTTCGGTTGCGTCCATCGCGATGGTGCGAACGGTGCTTTCGCCAAGGTGCTGAGCAACTTCGAGAACGAGAGTCTTGCCGTCATTCTTGGTCTCAAGCGCAGAAAGGATCGGCGGCAGTTCACCTTCGAACTGCACGTCGACAACAGCGCCGATGACCTGGGCGATAGTGCCGTTGGTGGTCTGGTTAAGTACTGCGGTGGCCATTTCTTGGTTCCTTGCTCACTTCTTACGTGATGACAACGTGTTGCCACACGCCATCATTGTCCTTTGAATAACTTCCAGCCCAGGAGCGAATAATCGTTTCACCGGACTGCATTCTAATTTCTACGTCGAACCGACACGAGTAGCTGCCTTTCGGCGCATAGTCTCCCACTCGTGTCCTCTCACACTCCAAATTTGAAATCGCAATTGGCTCACTGCCAGGAAGTTCTTTTCCTAAGCTTAGGTAAGGCCAACCTTCGATTGCTTCTTGCAGTACGATCTGTTCGTTTAGTCCTATTTTCTCCAAGTTCACTGTCGCGCAGCCTGTTGCGAGGAGCGACAGGCCAACACAAGTGAACAGTTTCGTCAAAGGGCCTCCGCCCCCGCAATAATTTCAATCAATTCAGTGGTGATCGCGGCCTGACGGCTGCGGTTGTACTGGATGGTCAGCTTGTTGATGAGGTCGCCCGCGTTACGCGTCGCGTTGTCCATCGCGGTCATCGAAGCGCCTTGCTCGGATGCCTCACGCTCAAGCAGAGCGCCGAACAACTGCGTTTTGACATAACGTGGCAGCAGCTCTTCGAGGATTTCCTCTTCGCCCGGCTCATATTCAACCACTGCGCCTGTGTCCTCAGTAACCTCAGGCGAGGGAACCGGGATCAGCTGGTTCGCGGTTGGGTTTTGAACCAGAGCCGATTGGAAGGTTGGGAAGACCAGATGAGCGACGTCAAACTTGCCTTCGTCGAACATGGCGATCAGCTCAGCAGCAATCGCGTCAGCTTCTTCGAAACCAGGCGTTTTGACCGTTGAGGTGTCAAACCCGCCCGTGATCGCGCTTGCATAGTCGCGTTTGAGCGGCGCACGCCCCTTTTTGCCAACGAGGTAAAACTCGACCGTTTTGCCAGCGGCAAGCAGTTCCTGAGCTTTCACCTTGGCTGCTTTGACGAGGTTTGAGTTCAAACCGCCGCACAGACCTTTATCGGTGTTGACCACGACCAATAGGTGACGTTGGTCTGAGCCAGTGCCTGCCAGAAGTTTCGGCGCGCTGTCGCCCGAGACCTTGCCTGCGAGTGACGCCATGACGGCGCCCAATCGCTCAGCATAGGGCCGGCCCGCCTCAGCAGCAGCCTGCGCACGGCGAAGTTTCGCCGCGGCGACCATCTGCTTGGCCTTGGTGATCTTCTGAGTCGATTTAACCGACCCGATCCGATCCTTGAGTTCCTTAAGTGAGGGCATCTGCCACTAACCTCTTATGCGAACTGCTTTGCGAATGCTTCGAGCGCCGCGACGGTTTTATCCTTCACATCGCCTTCGAACTTCTTCGAGGAGCGGATTTCGTCGAGAATGCCGGAATGCTCAGAGCGGATGAAGGCGAGCATTTGCTCTTCATATTCACCCACGCGCTCAACAGCGACGCTATCAATGTAGCCGTTGGTGCCAGCGAAGATCGACACGGTCTGCTCTTCGAAAGGCATTGGCGAGAACTGCTTTTGCTTCAGCAGCTCAGTCAGGCGCGCACCGCGGTTAAGCAGCTTTTGCGTTGAAGCATCGAGGTCCGAACCGAACTGAGCGAACGCCGCCATTTCGCGATATTGTGCAAGGTCGAGCTTCATCGAGCCCGAAACCTTCTTCATCGCCTTGGTTTGCGCCGCACCGCCCACACGAGACACCGACAGACCCACGTTAATCGCAGGACGGATACCTTGGTAGAACAGGTCGGTTTCAAGGAAGATCTGACCGTCCGTGATCGAAATCACGTTGGTTGGAATATAGGCCGACACGTCACCGGCCTGCGTTTCAATGATCGGCAGAGCGGTCATCGAACCGTGACCTTCAGATTCGCTCATCTTCGCGGCACGCTCAAGCAGGCGTGAGTGAAGATAGAAAACGTCACCAGGGTAAGCTTCACGGCCCGGAGGACGACGAAGCAGCAGTGACATTTGACGATAGGCGACAGCTTGCTTTGAAAGGTCATCATAAACGATGACTGAGTGCATGCCGTTGTCACGGAAGAACTCACCCATCGCACAGCCTGTGTAAGGCGCGAGATATTGCAGCGGAGCGGGCTCAGAAGCGGTTGCGGCCACAACGATAGAATATTCCATCGCGCCGTTTTCTTCGAGCTGCTTCACGATCTGAGCAACGGTCGAACGCTTTTGGCCGACAGCTACGTATACGCAGTAGAGCTTTTTGCTCTCATCATCACCGGCATTCACGCCCTTCTGGTTGATGAAGGTGTCGATGGCGACGGCAGTTTTACCGGTTTGACGGTCACCAATGATCAGCTCGCGCTGACCACGGCCAACAGGGACCAGAGCGTCAACCGCTTTAAGGCCGGTCTGAACAGGCTCGCTAACCGATTCGCGCGGGATGATGCCCGGCGCTTTGACTTCAACACGGCTGCGCTGTGTCGTTTCAATCGGGCCTTTGCCGTCGATTGGGTTGCCCAGCGCGTCAACCACGCGGCCCAGCAGCGCCTTACCCACGGGAACGTCCACGATGGTCTCGGTCCGCTTAACCGTGTCGCCTTCTTTAATCTCAGCGTCAGAGCCGAAGATCACGACGCCGACATTGTCGCTTTCAAGGTTCAGAGCCATGCCTTGAACGCCATTGGCGAATTCAACCATTTCACCGGCCTGCACCTGATCAAGGCCGTGGATACGGGCAATACCGTCACCCACGCTAAGCACGGTGCCGACTTCGCTAACCTGCGCGTCGGTGCCGAAATTGGCGATCTGGTCTTTGATGACCTTGGAGATTTCTGCTGCGCGAATTTCCATGAGTAGTGTCCTTTAGGCCTTCATTGCCTGGGAAAGTGAATTCAAACGGGTACGGATAGAGGCGTCGATGCGCTCTGATCCAAGAGTGACAACGAGACCGCCCAGAAGATCCGGGTCAACATCGGCTGTCAGCATGACGGTGCGGCCCTGACGGGCAGTCAGCTTGGTTTTCAGCGCTGCGATCTGATCCGCGCTCAAAGGATGCGCGCTGGTGACAGTGGCGGTGACTTCACCGCGCTGCGCCGCTGCAATAGTTTTGAACGCGTCGATCATCTCTGGCAGTTTCGACAGGCGACGATTGCCTGCAAGAACGCCGAGGAAATTGCTGGTCAGCTCTGACAGGCCAAGATGGCTTGCTACCGCACCGATCGCTTGCGCCTGTTCGCCGCGCGACAGCTGCGGATTGCTGGTAGCCTCGCGCAACTCGTCCGAACCGCTCAGCGCATCGCCAAGCTTGCCCAGATCGGTTTCGACGGCGGTGACCGTTCCATTTTCGCTGGCTAGTTCAAATAGAGCCGAGGCGTAACGCCCAGCCAGGCTAGCCTTAATACCGGCGGAAATATCCACGCGCTTTGTGTCCTCTTGGAGGAATGAGAAAAACAAGTCGCTTAGCAAGGGGCAAATGCGCTTGAGGGGCACCGCTCTTGAAAGCTGGCGCGCGCCTAGCAACAGAATCGGGTGAGCGCAAGCGGGTGACCGAGACTCTCTGGTTGCTTGCACACAAACCCGATATGTGGCATGTATTTTACCAATCGGTAAGGATGGGAATATCCGGCCAATAGGAGAGACATGATGCAACTTACCCCGATGGCCCCAAAATGCGGTGTCGAAGTAGCTGGCATTTCCCTGGCTACATGCAGTGATGATGAGATGCAGGCGATCAAACAGGCGATCTATGAGCACGGCGTTGCTGTGTTCCGCGATCAGGAATTTTCGCCCGAAAATCATATCAAGTTTGGCCGCCGCTGGGGCGGGATCGACGTAAACAACTATTTCCCGCTGCAAGAAGACTTCAACGAAATCGCGGTGGTGAAGAAAGAGCCCGACCAACAGACCAATATTGGCGGCGCATGGCACACCGATCACTCTTATGATCAGATCCCTGCGATGGGCTCTGTCCTCGTCGCGCGCGAGCTGCCTCCTAAAGGTGGCGATACAATGTGGGCGCATATGGGCGCGGCATACGATGCGCTGTCAGATGAGTTGAAGGCCAAGATCGAAGGTCTTGAGGCGTTTCACACCGCTGACCACGTCTATGAAGAAGGCGGCCTTTATGCGCAGACCGACATGGGCGAACATTTGCGCGGGCAAAACCTGAAAACGGGCGCCGTACATCCCGTGGTGATCCGTCACCCGCAAACTGGGCGTAAGCTGCTTTATGTAAATAGCGGCTTCACGATCAATTTCGTGGGCCAAACGCGCGAGGAGAGCCTGCCACTGTTGCAAGAGCTGCTCGCCGCTGCACTCACCCATGACAATCAGTGTCGCCTGCAATGGAAGCCGGGCACCGTAGCCATTTGGGACAACCGCACCAGCTGGCACAATGCGATGAACGACTATGCTGGCCACCGCCGCGAAATGCACCGGATTACGCTGAGTGGTGAGGCGCTGGCGGCGTAAGTCTGGCTAAGTGCTATTGTGATCCTGTTTCGCATTGCCGGGACGCATCATCGCAATCCCTAGTTATGATCTCTCGATATGCCGTGCGCGTTGACCCGGCTAGGCGTGCGCTGTTTGCGTTGGGCTTTAGTGTGTAGAGTCCACGCAAATACGCACGATCCAAAACCGTCAGCTGGGCTGGTGCTTGGCGGGGACCGTCTTCGAATAGAGTCATGATGGATCGGCCTTCGAGCTTGTCAAACTCCAAAAGACGCCGTGGTGATGCAATTAGAAACATGGTCGCGTGATCAGCAAGTTGGAAGATATCGACATCGTCCAGCCGATTGACATCAAACACCACCACAGAGCTTTCGCGGGCTAGTGAAAAGCAAATTGTCGCGCGTGACGGCACGCAAGCATCGTTGACCGGAACGGCTGAACCGCCATTTTGGGACAGCACGTCTGCCGCGACGCCAGGTGCTCCGCCACCAGGGTTGGGGTTTTGTCCTCGCCGGTTTCGAACTCTGGTGACACTCCAGGCGATAACTGGATCGTTTCGGTGTAGTGCCGCGCGGATATCCCGGCGCGCGCGGCGGTTGAACAGAGATGAATGTGTCTCGCGCATTCCGTTAATCAAAAGCTCAGGATTGTCGACCACGATCACCATGGCATTCACCACGCAGTCTTCCTCGCCAACCTCCATATTCGCAGCCATAGCGTTGCTGCGAATGCGGACGGCAATTTGGTCACCCACAACATCGCCAAGACCGGCTACGTTAAGGCATAGGGGATCGTGAAAACGAGGAATGGGCACCCCTACCGAATTGCTTTGCGCCAATTGGTACACATTGCGCGAAAGCTCGCGCTGGGTCAGAGGCCGTTCGCCTGTTACCTCAATGTCGTTTGCCGATTGTTCATCTTGGGCGCTCGCACTGCTCTCAACGGGCTGCGCCAGACCAACCGAGTGATACCCAATTGCAAGGCTCAAAAGGCAAACTAGGACTTGAAGCTTGTACCGCATACTTCACCCCGGTTTGTTATGGCATCGGATGAGTGGTTTACTCCGCCCCAAACTCTGCATCAAAGGCTGCTTCGATAGCCGACACGCGCTTAGTCTCGCATGAATAGACCAGCCGTTCGTTAGGGCGATCGGGGAGCAGGGCGAGCAGTGCGCTTTGTTGTTCGCCCAGGGTGATCTGCGCATCGGTCACGCCGCAAGCAGGTGGGTCATATTCACCGCGCGCCGTGCGTGCGGATTGCATCGCGGATTGGCCGAGCAGATAGCGGTCTGTGCGAAATGTGCGGGTTTCAGGATCATAGACATTGACCGAGACCGCCGCTTCAGTGCTGGGCACGAAGACGCGCGTCCATTCGCCGCTTACCATGCCATATTGCGTGCGTTCATTGACGCAGCCATCGGCCTGCCATGTGAACTCCACATCATCGGTGCGCGCACCAGTGATGCGGCTGCGTTCGGGCACTAAGGTGCAAATAAGCGTGCCATCGCCAGCCAGATTTTCGGTTGGGTCTGTGCCTGTGCCACTTGTTTCGCCATCGCCTTCACCAAGGATCGCTGCGACCCGGTCTTCGAGCGCGTCAAAGCCAGGGCGCGTGACCCAGACCAGCACGGTGCCGATGATCGCTGCACCGGCAATACCGGCTGCAATGATAGCGCGATTGCGATTGTCCGGATTGTCCGCCAGCGTCGCGCGCAATTGAGCAGCTGTATACCCAGCACCAACCCCAATTAGCAGCAGCACCATCGCAATAGCCATCGCGTTTTCACGCTCATCCATGATCTCAATCTGAGCCTGTAATTGCGCCTTGTCGCGCGCCTCTCGCAGCTCAGCCTCACGCGCTTCGAGCCGTGCTTGCGCTTCGGCACGTTGCTGTTCGAACCGCGCTCGTTCTGCGGCGTTCAGATCATCGATTGAGGTGCAGGGCAGAGCATTGACCGCAGGCTCCACGCCGTTTTCGCGCAAGAAGGGCAGCAATTCGCGCAAGGATACGGCGAAGTAAAACTCTGCATCTGATCCACTCGAATCTGCGCCAAAGGAATTGACGCCCAGCACGCGTCCGCACCCATCCAGCAGCGGCCCGCCAGAATTGCCCCGCGCAATCGGAGCTGTGTGCAGGATCGTGTCAAACTGTCGGCTGGGGCGCTGGCCGGAGAGGAAACCCCGGCTCTTCACCGGGGGCTGCGCGCGGAAGATGTCGCGGATTTCCAAGCCTTGGGCCAAGTCCACATTCATCGGATAGCCGACGGCAGAAACTTCGCCCATATCGCCCGATACGCCGCCCGCAATTGTCAGTGGTGGCAATCGCAGGGCACCATCATTGATCTCTAGCAGAGCAAGGTCGTTGCTGGGGCTGACCGAAACCGGCGTCGCAAATCCGCCTGCGCTGCCTTCGCTCGGCACGATCCCGATGCGCAAAGTGTCATCTTGCAAAGCCTCACGGATCACATGCGCGTTGGTGACGATCTGCGTGGGCGAGACCGCAAAGCCGCTGCCATGGGTGACAGGCGTGACGTCATCACCGCTCGAATCAATCAGGACAACGCGCACAACCCCGCGCGCGGCAGCGTCAATATCGGCAGGGTCTGCGGCGGCTGGTGCAGCAATGCCAAGGGTGAGGAGACCGAAAATCGCGAAGAGGGAGTGGAGAAACCGTATCATTGCTCATCGCCTTACTCGCCCGTGTACATTGACCGCAAGCTTCGGGATGCGCTTAGATGCGGGCTCGCGCAAGAAGGCTCACATGACAAACGCAAGCAAGCTTACCGATGATGATCGCTGGCAGATAGCGCTGGCAAAGGATCGCCGCTTTGACGGGGCCTTTGTGACGGGGGTGCATTCGACCGGGATTTATTGCCGCCCCTCATGCCCTGCGCGCGCGCCGTTGCGAAAGAATGTGCGGTTTTATGCGACGCCTGAGGATGCGGAAAAGGCGGGCCTGCGCGCCTGCAAGCGCTGCTCTCCCAACACCCAAAGCGCAGAAGAAGCCTGCGTGCTCGCGGCGATCGCTGCGATCCGTGCTGATGGCGCAAAGACGCTCGATCAATTGGCGGATTTGACCGGCTATTCACCGACGCATTTCCAACGGCTGTTCAAACGCACGGTGGGGCTGTCCCCGGCAGCTTTTGCGCGCGCTTTGCGAGAGGAGCGGGTAAGAGAAGCTTTGGAAAACGGTTCGAACGTCACAGACGCGCTGCAACAGGCGGGCTATGCCTCGCCCTCGCGCTTTTATGATCAGACAAAGGACAGGCTTGGCATGGCGGCAAAGGATTGGGCCAATGGCGGGGAAGGGCGGCGCGTGCATTGGCGCGTGATCCCGACGTCGCTTGGCGAGATGCTGGTCGCGGCCAGTGAGAAGGGTGTATGCTGCCTCTCTTTCAACGAAGGCGAAGAGGAACTGCGCGCCCGCTTTCCCAAGGCTGAATTGGTGGAGGCGGGCGAGGATTTCCGCGCATTGTTCGATCAAGTGGTCGCCGCAGTCGAGGAACCGAGCAGCGATGCCTCCGCGATCCCGCTCGATGTGAAAGGCACCGCGTTTCAGCAGCGCTGCTGGGAGGCCTTGCGTAAGATACCGGCAGGCGAAACGCGCAGCTATGGCGAGCAAGCCGCCATGCTCGGTAATCGCAAGGCCAGTCGCGCGGTGGGCAGCGCGAATGGTGCAAACAACATCGCGGTCCTGATCCCCTGCCACCGTGTCGTGCCAGCGAGCGGCGGCGTTGGTGGCTATGCCTATGGGCCGGAGATCAAAGCCGAACTGCTCAAACGGGAGAGAGCGAAATGAGCGACAATACTTCTATCGCACGCGCAATGTTCGATGCGTTTCAAGCGGGCGATATTGCGGCGGCGGGGGAATTGCTCTCAGATGATTTTGCAGGCACGCAAAATGGCGGTCCGGCGATGAGCAAAGAGATGCTGATGGGCTTTCTGGGAGCCGTTCACGCGAAGGTGTCCAATTTCCGATACGAAGAGATTGTGTGCGCCGCGACCGAAAGCGGCTTCGTCGAAGAACACGCCGTTCGCGCTGACCTACCCGGCGGCGACACTCTCAACCTCACCCTATGCGTAGTGGGCGAAGTGAGAGACGGTAAAGTCACAGCGCTTCGCGAATATGTCGACAGCGCGGCTGCTGCTGGGTTGGCCAAGGCTCTCGCTTAGAATTCACTCAAGGAAACACGATCATGAAAATCCAAGACACATTTGCCGCGCTTCACCGCGGCCCGGCTCCGCTTGTCCTCTACAATATCTGGGATGCAGGAAGCGCCCGTGCGATTGCCGAGGCAGGCGCAAAGGCAATAGCAACTGGCAGCCAGTCTTTGGCGAAAGCGCAAGGGTATGCCGATGGTGAGGAGATTCCGTTCGAGCAATTGCTGCTCACGGTTCGCCAGATTGCTGCTGCGACCCAGCTGCCGCTCACTGTCGATTTTGAGGCGGGTTACGCAAGCGACCTAGGGGCGCTGCGAGCCAACGCGGAAGCATTAGTGGAAGCAGGCGCGGTTGGCTGCAATTTTGAAGATCAGCTGATCGGCGCATCAGGTTTGCGCGACACGGGCGAACAAGCTGAGCGCATCGCAATTGTGGCCACGGCCGGTCTGTTCGTGAACGCGCGTACCGACACATTTCTTGAACCGCTAAAGGCGGGCGAAGACCCCAATCGCGCAGAACTGGTCGATGCAGCGATCCTTCGCGGTCAGACCTATGCTGATGCAGGGGCAAAGAGCTTCTTCATCCCCGGCCTCGGCAATCCCGATATGATCGCCCAAATCTGCAACGCGCTCGACATGCCAGTTAACGTGATGCGCCTGCCCGGAATGGTCAGCAATGCCGAGCTTGCGAAACTTGGTGTAGCACGGATCAGCTATGGCCCGGGGCCATGGAACGAGGCAATGGCAGGCATTGAAACGGCTGCTGGGGAGGCTTTTTCAAGCTAGACGAAGATCGGAGCAGCAAACCGATCAACTAGTGCATTAAACTGAATTGTCGCAATCCAAGCCTGCGCTTATTGCAAGTGCACCGAAAGGATTGCGATGATGCTCAAACGCTTACCCGCTCCGCTTCTTTCTTTTCTCCCGATAGTTCTATGCGCGCTGGCCATTTTCGCGGCCCGTGCGATGACCTATACCGATTGGGCTGCGGCCAATGCGAGCCTGGCGGCTTTTCTGTTCGCTTGGATTGTCGCAGACGCGCTCATGCTCACAGAGATGTACCGGGCGAAGGACCACAAACCTCCTCGCTACAAAGTGCTGGGAGCACTCGCGATTGCATGCATTATCGTGGGCGCGGGAGCGGCGCAGCCTGTGCGCGAGGTCTATCTCGGATTGCCGCAGGTATTGGTAGCGGCTGGGCTTACCCTCGCGGTATTCGTGGGTTGGAGCTTTGGACGCCTGGTTCAAGAAACGCGCAGAACCGGGTCGCTTTTCGATGGACTGGAAAGCGTGTTCCCGCCGCCCATGGGTCGGTTCGTCGTCATGGAATTGCGCATGATGCACCTCGCGCTGTTTCGCTGGAACGCGCCGGCGGATGTGCCTGAAGGTTCAAGAGCCTTCACCTATCACACCTATCTCGCGCCAATGCTTGCAGCTTTTATGGTGCTTCAGGTGATTGAGCTTTCTGTGGTGCACCTGCTGTTGATGCTGTGGAACCCGACTGTTGCGTGGGTCATGTTCGCGCTGAGCATCGGAGGGCTGTTGTGGACAACCGCTTTTATCAAGAGCCTACGAATAAACCCGGTCTTGCTCACCGACGACACTGTTCGAGCGCGTTTTGGAATGGTCAACGATCTGAAAATCCCGTTCGCGCGCATTGCGGAGACCGAAAGGCCGTTCTCAAAAGAAGAGTTGGACAGCAAAGCAGTGCTCAACCTCGCCACCTTCTCATCACCCAATGTCGCCCTGCGCTTTGCTCACCCTATCGCAATCCCAACCGCTTTTGGCGGCAAGCGGGAGATCGTCGGCGTGGCAATGCGATTGGATGACAGCGCGGGCTTTCTCGCCGCTTTGCGCCCCTAATCCAATTTAGGCGGAAAGCCCGGCTCTGCTTTTGCGATGGCGCGCTGATAAGCCTCGCGCGCGCCGATGCGTTGCAAATACGCTTTCAGGTTGGGCATGTGATCGATGCTCATATCGTTGAACGCGCGCGCTGTGGTGAGTGAGAAGCCGAGCATAATGTCAGCTGTGGTAAAGTTCGACCCGCTGAAATAGTCGGCTTCGCCAAGACGCTTCTCGATATGGCCCCAGGCGTTGGTGACGCGCCTCATCAGTGGTGGTGGCATTTCTGCACCGACCGCACTGACCGCGATCATCATCATACCGTTGGTCATCAACGTCGCGTTGGCGAAGTGATACCAATAAAGGTGATCAGCGAAATCGGGATTGTCCGCGCGCGGCACCAGCGGCGTATCGGGCGCATATTTGCCAACGATGTAATCCATAATCGCGCCGCTCTCACCCAGCACGAGGTCGCCATCCGTAATGACAGGCGCAATTTGCATCGGATGCAGGGCTTTCATCTCCGGCGGGGCAAGGCGTGTTTCTGGGTCGCGATTATAAAGTTTGAGGTCGTACTCGATCCCCAATTCCTCACACAGCCAGACAATCCGCTCAGATTGCGAAATACGAAGGTGATGGACGGTCAGCATGGGGGGACGGCTCCTATTCGCGAATGTGCAAGCCTTCGCTGATGGCTCGAAGCTTGTCGAGCCAATTGTTCAGCTACCGTTCGACAAGCTATGGATAGCCATTGTTGGTAGGAGGGGGCTCAGATGAAATTGCAAAAATTGGGGTATGCGATCGCTGCTCTTGCATTAGCCGGTTGTGCGGGGTCCACTGGGGTCAATAATGTGGTCCAAGAGCGCGAGCTGTTTGCAGGATACAAATGCACCTTTTCCAAGAGCTTGAGCGCTGGCGAATTGAGATCTTCCTTCCGCTTCTATGAAAACGGAGAGCCGCTGGATCGGCCATCTTTGCGATGGGACTATAATCCGGGTGGCATCTCGAGCGAGCCATCGGTCCCAAACGGACAATATACAACGTCAGCGCCAATCTATCTGGGGGCATGGTATCCGGATGAGGCGGGAGAATTCGCGCTGGATCGTGGGTCGCTTTACATCACCCGCCACCTATGGGCGAATGGGTCTGAGGATAGGGATAGCGCTCAAACTTTGAAGCTGGGCTTAAGGCTGGTGCTGGAGCCGCAATATCACGGCGCTGCGAGGCTTGATGCGGAGTTTAGGACCTCGGGTGGACCATTTAACATGTCGGTCAATTGGGCCGAGCTAACGGCCTTTGTGCGAGGGGGCGAGCAATTGTTCTTGGTCGCGATCAACCAAGATCGCCGCATGGTCGATCAATATGAGCTAGATCGTGATCTGCTGCTTGAGGTGGGCAGGGAAGCCGAAGCAGCCTTCGCTGAAATCGCACACATCCGCGCTAATCATCGTGAAGTTTGCGAGTTCACCGAGGATGTCGTCGGACCGACAATCATCGTCACCTAGCGCGCCCATCCTTCTTTCGCGGGTTCGAGCGTGTCGAGGAACGTTTCGGCGCTTTCGAGATAGTCGCGCTTTTTCTCATCGCTCATGCGGTCCCATGTCGAATAGATCCGGCCAATGCGGTGGTTGCTTTTGAGACGGTCGCGGTGGCGGTCCATGAAGTGCCAATAGAGCGGGCCGAATGGGCACGCGCCTTCACCAGATTTCTTGGACGGTGAGTAGGCACAGCCTTTGCAGTAATCGGACATTTTGTTGATGTAGTTGCCTGACGCCGCATAGGGCTTGGTCGCGAGCTTTCCGCCGTCGGCATAGAGGATCATGCCAGAGACATTGGGCAACTCGACCCATTCATAGGCGTCGGCATAAACGGCCAAGTACCAGTCCTGCACTTCCTTGGGATCAATCCCTGCAATCAGGCAGAAATTGCCCAGCACCATCAGGCGTTGAATATGGTGCGCATGGGCGTTTTCATGGGTGGAGCGGATGCAGTCGGAGAGGCAGCGCATGTCCGTGTCGCCGGTCCAAAAGAATTCGGGCAGCGGGCGGGTTGCCTCCATCTCATTCGCGTCGGCAAGGCCGGGCATAAACAGCCAGTAAAACCCGCGAACATATTCGCGCCAGCCGATGATCTGGCGGATGAAGCCTTCGACTGAGTTGAGCGGTGCTTTGCCGTCTTTGTAAGCTTGCTCTGCGCGCTCACACAGTTTGAGCGGGTCTAACAGGCCGAGGTTTATGCTGGTCGATAGCATCGAGTGATAGAGGTCATCCGAGCCATAGACCATCGCGTCTTGATAAGGGCCGAATTGCTCAATCCGTTCAGCGAAAAAGGCATCGGCGGCTTTCTCGGCCTCGTCGGATGTGACAGGCCATTCAAAGCGGTCGAGGCTGCCGAAATGGTCGGAGAATTTGTCCTCGACCAGCGCGATCACTTCAGAGGTGATGTCATCGGGCTCAAATTTGGGCCGCTTGGGGATGAACATATCGCCATCCAAGCTCTCCCGATTGTCGGCGTCATAGTTCCATTTGTCGCCTGTGGGTTTGCCGTCATCTTCCAGCAGCAATCCCGTCTTCTTCCGCATCTCGCGGTAAAAGAGCTCCATGGTGAGTTGCTTGCGACCTTCCGCCCAGTCCTGAAATTCGGCGTGGGTGCATAGGAAGCGATCGTCGGGCAGGATTTCGACTTCGCATGCAAACTTGTCCGGCCATTCCTCGATAGCCTGCTGCACCCGCCATTCGCCCGCTTCGACGACACGGATCTTCTCCGGCGAATGTCGTTCAACCGCCCGCGCGACTTCGCCTGTAAAGCTGCCGGCATTGTTAGGATCGTCGAGCTTAACATAGTCGACTTGCCACCCCGCATCCCCCAACTCCGCCGCAAAATGGCGCATCGCGGAAAAGATAAGCGCGATCTTTTGCTTGTGGTGCTTAACGTAAGTCGCCTCATCCCAGACCTCCATCATCAAGATGACTGTATCGTCCTTGGTCTGCCCTTTTAGCGAGGCGAGCGTGCGGGTGAGTTGGTCGCCGAGGATGGGAACGAGGGTGGGTTTTTGAGACATGCGACCTTAATGCGCAGGTCTGCAATTGGTGCCTCATTTATTGGGCCAAAGCCTCAACAATTAGCGGTTGCAGCCTCTGCTCAAGCTCAACTGCCACTGGCGCGCTGTTGCGTTCGCCGCGACGGGCAATCATCCCCCAATATTCGTTCTTGCGATCGATCCATGGGGTCCAGCCAAATGAGCCGGGACTTGAATAGGTCGCATCCTCCAGGCAGCTTGCGACGAATGCCGGAGCATCACATTCCACGAACGCGCCCAAGGCATAATGCCAATCGCCAAAGTCGGCAGATGCCCGCGGTCTGAACAGAATTGGCGTATTGCCTATCCGATCCTGGAAGAATGGCTCAGGATTACCAATCAGCGTCCCGGCGAGCAGAGCTGTAAGAAAAATCGAATAATCATCCGCAGTCGATACAGAGCCGCCCGAAGCGAGCGGGTTCATCCTGCTCGGAAAGGCAAACTGAGAGGCAGTGCTCATGCCAATGGGATTGGCGACTTCGATGCGGAAAATGTCGGCGTAGGGGCGTCCAGTTGCAGCCTCCGCCATCGCTGCCGCGATATGCATGTGCTCGGGCCCGTAGGAATATCCTCCACCAGGCTGTGTATCTAAACCGCTTTGAAAGATGTCGAAGGCGCAGTCTCGCAGCGTAACCGTTGCATTTTGTGTGCAGCCCGACGCGCCCGGCCTTGCGTTAAACCCCGAGGTAAAGCTCAATAGGTTTTCTAGCGTGATCTGCGCACGTGGATCGGCCGGGTCGCTGGTCCAAAAATCAAGATAGTCCTGCGGATTATCCGATAGCGACATCTCTCCTTTTTCGACCAATCGGAATATCGTGGCGGAGGTGAACCACTTTGATGCAGAGGCCACAGGTAGCTGCTCATTGAGCGCGAATGTACCCTTCACATAAGTGAAAACTTCGCCGTCCTTCGTGCCAATTATGACTGCGAAATCGGTGTCGGGATAATCCTCAATTTCTGCTCGTACGCTGGCGAATGGGTCAGGCGTAGGAGAGGGGGTCACGACCGGCGGTGTTGGGGTTGGCGTGGAGGTAGGGGGCGCAGCCGAACCACCTCCGCATGCGGAAACACAGACTAGGGCACATGGCAGGGCTAACCGATGGAGAAATGCACGTTTCATAGAAAGTGCAACGACTGATGCGGCTATATCCTTCGCGCAAAAATCACACGAAGCTATAGGGATCAATATCCACGCCCACGCGCACACCGGGTGCGAAATCATGGCGGCTGAGCCAATCACGCACGGTGCCTTGTAGGTTTGCGCTGCGGCGGGCGTTGATCAGGAAGCGGTAGCGATAGCGGTTCCGCAGCAATGCGAGCGGGGCGGGGGCCGGGCCTAGGATATAGAGGTCGTCTGCGTGGGGGCGGGTGTCGCCCAGCCGATTGGCTGCCTCGCGCGCTTCCTTGTCATCTTCTGAAGAGATGATGATCGCAGCCCACCTGCCAAAGGGCGGGGCACCTGCATCGCGGCGCGCTTCGGTTTCGGCGGCGTAAAATGCGTCGCGGTCACCATCGGCAAGCGCGGCGATAACGGGCGCATCAGGGTGGCGGGTTTGGATGAGGACTTCGCCCGGTTTGGAACCTCGGCCCGCGCGTCCTGCGACCTGTGCGACCTGCTGATAGGTGCGCTCTGCTGCGCGCAAGTCTCCGCCTTCAAGACCGAGGTCAGCATCAACGACGCCGACTAAGGTGAGCTCGGGGAAGTGGAACCCCTTTGTCACAAGCTGCGTGCCGACGATCACGTCGATGGCTTTGGCTTGCACTTTCGCGAGGAACTCGGCTGCGCGTTCGGGCGATCCCAAAGTGTCAGAAGTCGCCACCGCGACGCGCGCTTCAGGGAACAGCTCGGCGACCTCGTCCGCGATGCGCTCCACACCGGGACCGCAGGCGACAAGGCAATCGGCCTCTCCGCATTCGGGGCAGGCGGCAGGGGGCTGCGTTTCCAGCCCGCAATGGTGGCAGGCGAGGCGAGCGGAGAGGCGGTGTTCGACCAGCCACGCGCTGCAATGGGGGCATTGGAAACGGTGCCCGCAATTACGGCAGAGGGTAAGCGGTGCATAGCCACGGCGGTTGAGGAATAGCAGCGATTGCTCGCCCGACTCCAGCCTCGCTTCCAGCCCGGCAATCAATGGTGCAGACAGCCAGCGGCCACTCGCGGGTTTCTCCAGCGTCAGATCAACCAGTTTGATCTCTGGCAATTGAGCGCCACCAAATCGGCTCGGCAGGACCAGCTTTGTGTAAGTCCCGCTATTGGCCATATGCAGGCTTTCCAGCGCAGGCGTGGCGCTTGCGAGGACAACCGGAATATCCTCAAACCGGGCGCGCATCACGGATACGTCGCGGGCATTGTAGCGCACGCCGTCATCTTGCTTGAAGCTGATTTCATGCGCTTCATCGACCACGATCAGGCCCAGATTTGCATAGGGGAGGAACAGGGCGGAACGCGCACCGACAATCACTTGCGCCGTGCCATCAGCAATCGCACGCCAAGCCCTGCGTCTTTCGGTCGATTTGAGTGAGGAGTGCCATTGAACAGGCGCTGCACCAAAGCGGTCTTCGAACCGGGTGAGAAAGTTCTCTGTCAGAGCGATTTCAGGGAGCAGCACCAGCACTTGCCGCCCCATCCGCACAGCCTCTGCCACCGGCTCAAAATAGGTTTCGGTTTTGCCTGACCCAGTCACGCCATCGACCAAGAAGGGCGCAAACTTGCGCGCCTCAACGGCGCTGACCAATGTCTTGGCGACGCTCAATTGATCAGGTGAAAGGGCAGGCTGGTGGTGGTCGGCATTGGCGGCGGGGTAGGGGCGGTCAATGGAGACCGTTACAGGTTCAATCACCCCCTGATTGACAAGGCCGCGCAGCACCCCTGTGGAAACACCCGCTACCTCGGACAATTCGCGCAATATCCCCTGTTCGCCTGTCAGCGCCTCGATCGCGGCCTCGCGCTGAGGGGTCATGCGTTCAGGCGTCGCGCCTTCGATCAATCGGTATTCGGTGGTGGTGGTCGGCCCTCCCAATGCGCCGCCGCTGGAAAGCACCATGCGCGCAACGCTGGCGAGGTGGGCGCAGTAATAATCAGCGCTCCACTCGATCAGGCGTCGCAAGGGTTCGGAGAGCGGCGGCACAGCGACCACTTCGCGGATCGGGCGCAGCTTGTTGGCGGGCACCTCTGCGCCCGGCAATCGACCTTCATCCCACACAATCCCGCTCACCGTTCGCGGCCCAAGCGGAGCGACCACGACGCTGCCCGGCTCAACTCGCATGGCTTCGGGCACGCGGTAATCAAGCGGGCCAAGCGCTGCATTGAGGACGAGGAGACGGACGCGGTTCATGATTGCAAGTCCATATGGGGCCGATTAGCATCGGACTACAAGCAGCGAGGGACGCGATATGAACGGGATCGACACTTCAAAGATGAACCGCAGGACATTGTTGGGCGGAGGCGTTGCTGGCGCTGCTCTGCTTACATTGCCGGCTTGTGCCAGTCTTCCCGGCTTCAGTATGACGGAGGCGATCCGGCGCCTCTTGCTGCGAGCAAGCGACAATGCCTTTGCGCGGCTGGTAGAGCCTGATGGCTATTGGGATGAGCAAGTGGCGCAGATTGGCTTTGCGAACCTGTTGGGCACCAGAGGCGATACGATTTCGCGCATTCTCACCTCTACCCTGTTCAAAGACCGATTGGAGGATGCTTTTGCTGATATCGCGATTGATGCCTCTTTCCGTGCAGCGCCGATTGTCACCGACGCGGTGCGGGTGATCGGTTTTGCCAACGCGGTTGAGCTGGTGCGTGGCGGACCTCAAGCGGCGACCACGGCCCTTCGCGGGGAGCTCGGTGGGCGCTTGATTGAGGAAATGGTGCCTGAGCTGGGCGATGCGATCAGGGTGGCTTCCGACCCGCTTGTCGCCGAGCTGATCAATGCCACCACCGGCACCGATGTCGGCGGTATTGCTCAGCGTCTGGCAGGCAATATCGACGATGCGATCTGGAGTGAGATTGGCACCGAAGAAGCCGCCATCCGCGCCAACCCACGCGCCACCAATGATCCGGTGCTTATCGGAGTGTTCGGGACGGGCTCTGTGTTTTAGAACCGCGCAGTCACACCCACATTGGCAATGTGTTGAATGCGGTCTTCCTGACCGTCACGGGACACATATTGGTTGAGATAGCCCGGGGTCATTGAGATGCCGTCGGCAAGCGGGACAGAGACGCCTACAAAGTTACGCCACACCGCCAACCCGCCATTGTTGAAGGCGACATCGTTGAGGCCAATAAACGGCTCGGTATAGACAACCAGATTGTTGTTATCGCTGATCGGTGCGCGCAATTGAACCTGATTGCGATAGCGCCATCCGGTTGCATCGCTCTCTTCGTAAAAGCGCTGTTCGAGTCGGTTGCGTGATGTGACCGTCAGCCCTTTGCCATTGTCGATCAGCTTGAACGTCGCCTCTTGATAGATCCGGTGCTCGTTCACTTCAGTAGGGCCGACCGGATCGGTGAAGATATAGCCATAGCCGCCGCCAATCGTGACATTGTCGCTGACCTTTGCACCGATGAAGGATCGCAGCAGCAATTGGCCAAGCCGATCCGCGTCCTGTGTAAAGCGCTCTTGTGCTTCCAAGCGCACAAAGACGTCGCCTTCTTCATCAAGGTCAACAAAGACGAACTGTCCGGCCCAGATGTTGAAATCTTCATCCTGCGCGGCGGCAGGAGAGGCGACAAACGCGGCAGAAAGAGCCGCCAAGCTGGCGAGAAAACGCATATTCTGATCCCATCTTTTGGTCCCGCGCAATGCCTCGCGTGACCCGTTCCATCGAAGAAAATCGCGAGACCGCCTCGGGTTCCCGGCAACACAAACTGCGTATGGTTTTTGTGCGTGTCTGGCCTCGCTCAAGCCTGTGTGCCATCTCCACACTCAACGATTCGCTCCGCCTATTTGAGAGGAACCAGCGCCATGAAATTCTTCGCCGACACTGCCGAAATTGATGCCATCAAGGACCTGGCTGCAACAGGCCTTTTGGACGGGGTCACAACCAATCCTTCGCTGATTGCAAAGTCAGGCTGCGATTTCATGGAGGTGACCAAGGAAATCTGCGGCATCACTGATGGCCCCGTCAGCGCAGAAGTGGTGGCGCTCGATCACGCGACCATGATGAAAGAGGCCGAGGTCCTGCGCAAAATCGCGGACAATGTTTGCATTAAGGTGCCGCTGACCGTCGATGGCCTCAAAACCTGCAAGGCGCTCACCGAAGATGGCACTATGGTCAATGTGACCTTGTGTTTCTCCGCCAACCAAGCGTTGCTCGCAGCGAAAGCGGGCGCGACCTTCATCTCGCCTTTTGTGGGCCGCCATGATGACAATGGCTTTGACGGAATGGACCTCATTTCGGACATCCGCCTGATCTATGACAATTACGATTTCGACACCGAAATCCTTGTCGCGTCAGTGCGCCATGTCACTCACGTTCTGGAAAGCGCAAAGATCGGCGCTGACGTCATGACAGCACCGCCAAAAGTGATCCTTGACCTGTTCAAGCATGTGCTGACGGACAAAGGCATCGAGGGCTTCTTAAAAGATTGGGCGTCGACCGGCCAAACTATCGGTGGCTAGATCGAGTTTTAGTGCCTAATTGCATGGCCAATGGCTGAAGAAACCCCTCTCGATACGTTTAAGCAGGCTTTGACCGGAGCATCGCGCGCGATCGCGAAAGACCCGGAAGTCGAGGTCGCGTGGAGCGCGGATGTGCCCGGCGCATCGGGCAACCGTTTCCGCGTGCCACTGCCGGGCCGCGATTTGCCAGCCGATCAAATTGCAGAGGCACGCGGCTTCGCGGACAGTTTCTCGCTAAAGCTGCGCCATCACGATGCTGGCCTACATGCCGTAAACGCTCCACCAGAGCCCGTGGCGCGTGCGTGTTATGACGCGGTTGAACTGGTGCGCTATGAGGCTTTGGGTTCAAACAACTACGATGGTATGCGCGCTAATCTCGACGCGGCTTTGCAGGTTCGTATGAGAGGCGATGCGATCACCAGAGCGCAGGCGGCCAATGAAGTGCCACTGCAAGGGGCGCTGGCATTGCTCGTCCGCGAAAAGCTGACGGGCCAATCCATACCTGACAATGCGAAAGCTGGTGTCGATATGGTCCGGGACTGGATCGAGGAAACGATCGGCGAAGGCATTGATGACTTGGTCAATGCGGTCGACAATCAAGAAGCCTTCCAGAAACTCGCGCTCGATATGCTGCGTGAACTCGACCTCACGCGCCCGACCGAAAATCCTGAAGACACCGAAAACGACGATTCCGATGAGGATGATGGGCAGGACGAAGATCAACCCGGTGACGAGCAGCAGGAAGGCGACGCCGACCCGCAAAGCGCCGAAGCCGCAGGCGAAATGGCCGAAGGAGACGGGGAGGGTGAGGCTGAAAGCGAGCTTTCCGCCGATGAAGACATGCAGGATGGCGAGCCGGGCGAAGAAGGCGATGCCTCCAACGCGCCAGTCCGCCCCAACCGTCCGCAAGCCGATATTCCAGAGGGGCTCGACTACAAGAGCTTTACCGAGCGCTTTGACGAAGAAATCGAAGCGCCCGAATTGTGTGATGCCGAGGAACTGGATCGCCTGCGCGCCTATCTCGATAGCCAGCTGACGGGCCTTCAAGGCGTCGTCACCCGGCTCGCCAACCGATTGCAACGCCGCCTGATGGCGCAGCAAAACCGCAGCTGGGACTTCGATCAGGAAGAGGGCGTGTTGGACGCCGCGCGCCTCAGCCGCGTGATCGTCTCGCCCGGCACGGCTTTGTCGTACAAGGTCGAGCGCGATGTCGAGTTCAAGGACACGATCGTCACGTTGCTGATCGACAATTCCGGTTCGATGCGCGGTCGCCCGATCAGCATTGCTGCAATCAGCGCGGATATTCTTGCGCGGACATTGGAGCGGTGCGGGGTCAAAACCGAAATCCTCGGTTTCACCACCAAGGCGTGGAAGGGCGGGCAGGCGCGTGAGGCATGGTTGGCCGATGGCAAGCCGCAAGGTCCGGGACGCCTCAACGATCTGCGTCACATCATCTACAAGCAAGCGGACGAGCCATGGCGGCGCGCACGGCGCAATCTCGGCCTGATGATGCGCGAAGGGCTGCTTAAGGAAAACATCGACGGCGAGGCATTGTTGTGGGCGCATTCACGCCTGATCTACCGCCCCGAAGAACGCCGCATCCTGATGGTAATCTCAGACGGCGCGCCCGTGGATGACAGCACACTGAGCGTGAACTCCGCCGGTTACCTCGAAGCGCATCTTCGCGGCGTGATCGAATGGATTGAGAAGGTCAGCCCCGTACAACTGGTCGCCATCGGCATCGGCCATGATGTGACGCGCTATTATAGGCGTGCGGTGACGATCATGGATGTCGAACAACTCGGCGGCACAATCATGGAGCAGCTTGCGGAGCTGTTTGAGGATGAGAAGGGTGTTGGAAAAGGGCGGCGGCGGTGAGAAACTCGTCCGCTGCGGTAGCAGCGCTCGTGATCGGGCTAGTATATTGGGTTACCGTAAATGAATGGCTCGAGGTCTCAGAACCCTGGGATTCCGCATTTTTTCTCCCGGTCTATTGCGTGGCTATTGGATTGAGCCTCGTTTTAGGATTTATCACCGGTGGCCGAAGCTGGTTTTTGGGAGCGATCATTGTCGGTGCGATGCTTCCGGTGATGCTCATTCAATCTGGTAGCGGGCCGTTGCTGGCAATCGGCGTCATCTTTCTGATAGTTCTTGCCATCCCCGCTGCATTCGCAAGCATGATCGGCGGCCATTTACGTGGTAGATTTTCAAGAGCTTAAGGCGAACTTCTGCCGGTCCCTGACTACCGCGCGCAAAATGTCAGCCTTGGCCCATCCCAGCAGGCGCGGTCATTGGCGCTGCGGCGGACCTTGGTGCGTTGGACTTCTCCGCTGGGATAGTAGATTTCGAGATAACCTGTTTCCGGGGCTGCTACGTCGAGGTCGATGCGCACCACTCCTTCGAAATAGTCGCCGTCCATTGCGAAAGTGGTGAAGTCTCCGTCTTGCCCGGCAACAAAGCGGCATGCGCCGTCATATTCGTGCACCGAGTTCCAGAAATAGCAGCCCACGATCCGCCCGCGTGATGCTGACGGGGGCGGGGTTGGGGAGGCGTCTGGTGACGGCTCTGGCTCGGGTGTTCCCTCTGGCGCAGGCTCGCTTGAGTTTGGCGTCGGGGTCTCCACGGGAGCAAGCGTAGCACCGCCACTACCGTTCCCGCCGCCCATCTGCCCCATAACAAATGCGCCCACACCAACCAGCGCGAGCAGGGCTATGCCAAGCCCTGCAAATAGAGGCCATTTCGAAGCTTGAGCCGGAGCGGGCTCATACTCGTAATCATCTTCCGGCTCATACTCAGGCTCAGAGGCCAGAGGGGGAGGCGGTGTAGGAGCAGGCGTCGCTGCCGCCATCGCAATGCTAGCGGCAGGGGCTGCACCCTCTCGCTCTCCGCATAATTCGGACAGGCTCGCCTTCACCTTGCGCCAACCAGAATGGTCATCCTCGCCTTGCCAATCGCCTATATCGGCAAACTGAATCTGATTGAACGGCAGCGGCGGCATCAGGTCGCCAAGTGCGGTTTGGATCAGCTTTTTCTGATTGCGCGCCATGTCCGCTTCGGCCCGGACCCATTCGCTTTGTGCAGCGGTTTCAGACCAGACCACGATGGCGGCCTTGGAGGAAGCGACCTTTTCGGTGATCACTTCGCCATAGCTTTTGTGCGGGGGCAGTTCTGCATCCCACCACACGTCATAGCCCTCAGCCTCAATCTTTTGCGCAAGGCGGCGCACGGCCTCCTCATCATGGCGCGAATAGGAAATGAAGACGTCGACCATTGCTCAAACCCCCAGACACAATTGATACCGCCGTGCGGCACGCTTGCAAGCTTGCTCTGCGCCGATCTGGTGTCTAGCAGCTTAGGAATGAACGTTACCGAAGCAGTCACCACTCGCCGCTCTGTCAGAGCTTTCACCGACAAGCCAGTTGAACTTGAGACCATCCGCCGGGTCATGGACACCGCGCGCTGGGCAGCGTCAGGTTGCAATTATCAGCCATGGGAAGCGGCTGTGGTAACGGGGCAGTCGCTCAAAGACCTTCAGGCCAAAATCACCACTACGCCACCGCAAGCGGCAGAATATGATTGGACTGCGCCGGGAGAGGAAGAGGCGTATAAAGAGCGCCTAAATGCCGTGTCCAAAGGCATGTTTGGCTCCATGAATATCGCGCGTGATGATGGCGAGGGGCGGATGAAGGCGATGATGCGCAACGCCACCAGTTTTGATGCGCCGGTAGTGATGTTCACCTATTTTCCGCGCCTGATGAAAGAGCCGCAATGGTCCGACACTGGCATGTGGCTGCAAACGGTTGCGCTGCTGCTGCGCGAAGAAGGGCTCGATAGCTGTTTCCAAGAATATATGGCGCTCTATGCCAATATTATCCGTGATCATCTGGGCCTCGATCATGATCGCTATATGCTGTTTTGCGGTATGGCGATTGGGTATCGCGACCCGGACGCGCCGCTCAACAATTTTGAGCGTGAGCGTGTGCCGCTGGATGATCACGTGAAATTTCTCGGCTGGGATTGAGCCAATTTTGGCGCAAGGCGTTGATAGAGTTTTCCACCGCTCTTGGTAGCAATCGGCTCAAGATACAGAATTCTGTCCAATACGTACTATTGATGCACCCCCCCGCCGGGTAGTACGCTTGCGTGCAATGGGGGCCAAAGACGCTCCCTTATAGGGGGCACACGCCCCCGTTCGAGGAACAAATCCATAAGGTAAGGGGGGCCGCCTGTGGGACGATTTACTGCAGCGATTTCAGCAGTTTTTGTGGTGTCGGCCATGTGCCTGACATCGGCATCAGCGCAGACCAGATCGATACTGACCCGCGATAGTTTCCCTATCGGCGATGCGGAGGGGATTCTGTGCCAAGTGCAGGATCGCAGCACCTCAAACCCTGCCAAACAGTCGATTTTTGATCGCCGCTGGGCGGTGGTGTGCCGCGACAATCCGCAGCCCATTGCAGAAGTATTTGCCTTCGAAAAACTGGATGATAGCGCGCGTGCAGCCTTGCGCGATATGCGCCGTTTCTCGGTCTCTTGTTCAAGTGCTGGCGGCGGGATGACGGGGCCTGTTGCAGGCTCGCAAAAGCAGAACTGCAAAGTCGATGAAAGCGCACTGGAATGGAGCCAGATTACCGCTCGCACCGGCAATTTGACCTATTATGCAGAAGGCTTTGCCGCCTATGATGACGCAACCGTTTTGGCGCTGCGTTCACTGCTCGACAATGCGATTGCACAAGGCACGATCGACGTTGCCTCAACATCTGTTTCTGACCCGCTTTCTTTCGCGCGGGTGCAGGCTGAAACGCTCAAACCACAGCAGGCTCTTGCTGAAGGATACAGGCGCAATCTGGCAGGCGAATATGCCGAGGCGGCGGCCTATTTTGAGACGCTGCAACAGCGGCTTGAAGATGAGCGCGATTCTGAGATCAATCCCGGCGAATTCTTCGTCAATCGCGCGCTGCAAAAGAGCAATCTGGGCGAATTTGGCATTGCCAACCGCCTGTTTGAGCAAGCCAATGAGTTTGGAGGCGAAGACCCAATTACCGCGCGTCTGCTGCGCAATTTTGAAGCGATCCACCTGCTTAATCAGGGTTTTGATCAGGCCGCGATTGAGCGTTTGACGCGGGAACTTCCGCGTACGGCTTTGGGTGCAGGGGAGGTCGATGGCGCATTGTCAATCACGCAGCCGATTTCAGAGCGGCTCAACCGCGAACAAGCGAGCGGTTTTCTATTCGGTGTGGTGGATGAACTCTCCCTCACCATCGAAGAGCGCGCGCAGATTATCGACGCACAAGCGCTACAAATTCGCGGCACAGCCCGGCGTCTGAGCGGTGATTTTGATGGCGCGCGTGCCGATCTCGTGACTGCTTATTCCGAGGCGCTTGCTGTGCGCGATGGCCGGGTGACATCAATCACCCGGTTGCGCAGCCAAGTGCTTGGCGATCTTGCTCTGATCGCTGAGCGGCGCGGCAATACAGGCGATGCGGAAAGCTATCTGCGCAACGGCCTTGCGTTGGTGCAGGCGCAATATCCGGAACGCCGCGCGGTCAGCGCCTTGGAGGCGCGGCTTGCCTCCTTCCTGCTGCGACAGGGCCGCACGAATGAAGCGATGGAATTGTATGGCAAAGTGATTGATCGCGCGGTCGGTAAACGCAACGCGATCACCGGTTTTGCGAACCAATTGAACCCTTATTACGCGAGCCTTTCGCAGCAGGTGAGTAGCGATCCAGCGGCTGCCGATGCTTTCTTCCGCGCAACCCAAGTGCTGATCCGTCCCGGTGTTGCAGAGACGCAAGCTGTGCTGGCTCGCCAGCTAAGCGCCAATTCGGATGAGGCGGCGCGTTTGTTCCGTCAGTCGATTGATCTGGGCCGCGACATTGAGCGCTCTCGCATTCGGTTTGAAGCGCTTAGCAATGGGCCGGACACCACGGCCAGCCGTATGCAAATGGAGGAGCTGGCAGCGCAGATCACGACCCTGGAAACTGCGCAAATCAGCACGCAAGTGCAGCTGAACGCCTATCCGCAATATCGGGTCGTGTCGCCTAGCGCGCTTGAGCTTGATGAGTTTCGCGCCGTTCTAAAGCCGGGCGAGGTTTATACCCGCGTCGCGATTGTCAGCGATGACGTCTACATGTTCTACGCCGACCGTGAGAGCGCGCTCGCTTACAAGGTCGATATCAGCACCGAAGATCTGAGCGAGCAGGTCGACATTATTCGCGAGACGATTTCGGTCTTCGATAGCGGACAATATGTAACTTATCCATTTGATATCGCCGCAGCGCGCCAGCTTTATGTGACCTTGTTTGGTCCAATCGCCCGCGAGATTGCGGCAGCGGAGCATGTAATCTTTGAACCCGATGGCGCGATGTTGCGACTGCCGGTTGACCTGCTGGTTACCGATGATGCGTCTGTTTCGATGTATCAGCAGCGGATCGCTCAGCCAGAGGCGGATGAATACGATTTCACCGGCGTTCAATGGATGGGCAAGGATCGCATGGTCAGCACCGCTGTCTCTGCGCAGGCCTTTGTTCAGGCGCGTAAGTCAGAGCTTTCTGCCGGGTCCAAGCAATATCTTGGCCTGGGTGAGAATGCGGCTGTGGGGCAGAGCCTGCCTACCTCTTTCACCAGCACAGCCGCGCAGGAATTGCTCGATTGCTATTGGCCCGCTGCGCAGTGGAACGATCCAATTAGCGCGCGTGAGCTGGTAACCGCTTCCGGCCTGATCGGTCAGGACCGTTCGCAGCTGATCACGGGTGAGGCATTCACGGATAGCGGCATCAAGGAGAAGGACGATCTCAACCAATACCGCGTGCTGCATTTCGCAACGCACGGGCTGGTCACACCGCCCAATCCCAATTGCCCATCAAAGCCTGCTTTGGTCACCTCTTTTGGCGGCACTGGCTCAGACGGTCTGCTCAGCTTTGAAGAGATTTTTGAGCTAAACATTGATGCCGATCTCGTGATCCTTTCCGCCTGTGACACGGCGGGCGCGGCGAGTGTTGAGGCGACCCGTGCGGCGGGCCTTTCAACCGGCGGTGGCAGCGAGCTTGAAGGGCTTGTGCGCGCGTTTATCGGTGCAGGAGGGCGCGCGGTTATGGCGAGCCATTGGCCTGCGCCCGATGACTTTAACGCAACCGAGCGGTTGATGTCCGAAATGTTCCGGCGCGGTGAAAACCAACTGATCGGAGATGCGCTGGGCCAATCGCAGCAGATCCTGATGGACGATGCCGAGACCTCACACCCTTATTATTGGGCAGGTTTTGCGGTGATCGGCGATGCGGCACGTCCGCTGCTTTCGAGCAATGGTCGCACCGCATCAGCTGCGCAGAACACTCTTTCGATGAGTGCAGAATAATGGAGCGCTTTATCTCACCTTCCAAATCGACCACCGCGATCAAAGCGGCGCTCTTCACTTCAATCGCTGCTGGTGTTGCAATGCCAAGCGCCGTTTCCGCGCAAGTCGTCGCGCCAACACGCGAAGAGCTAAACCGCCAGAATATTGAGGCAGAGCTGCGCGGTGATCGCAATGCTGTATCTGTCGCCAGCGAAGTGGAGCGCGCGCCGTGTCCGCTCGCCGCGCCGCAATTTGAAGACCTCACCTTCACCTTCAGCCGCGCCGAATTTGCAGGGTTGAACGGCATTGATGCAGCCCTGCTTGAGGCGAGCTGGGCCGATTATGTCGGACAGGAAATCTCTGTCGCCACCATTTGCGACATTCGCGACCGCGCGGCGACCATTTTGCGCGCGCAAGGCTATCTCGCCGCTGTGCAAGTGCCCGTGCAAACCATTGGAGAGGGCGCTGTCAAATTTGACGTGTTGCTCGCCCGCGTGCGCGAAGTTCAGGTGCGCGGTGATGCCGGGCGCTCTGGCAAGACGCTGCAAAACTATTTGAATAAGCTCACCTCCCAAGACGCCTTCAACGCCAAGGATGCAGAACGCTATCTGCTGCTTGCGCGTGATATGCCGGGGCTAGATGTGCGGCTGACCTTGCAACCTCTGCCAGCCGAGCAGGGCGGGCAGCCGGGTGATGTGGTTGGCGTGTTTGATGTGGTGAACCAGCCGGTGATCATCGATGCCAACATCCAGAACTTTGGCTCACAGCAAATCGGCACTGGCGGCCTGCTGGTGCGTGCGCGCGTCAATGGGCTGACGGGTCTGGGCGATGAAACCATGATCTCGGCCTATTCCGAGCTTGAGTTTCAAGAGCAATTTGTCCTGTCCGGCCATCACGAGTTTCGTGTTGGGTCAGAGGGGCTGACCTTTGGCGTCTCTGGCACTCTTGCCTTCACCGAACCCGATATTCCCGGACCCAATGTGTTTGAGACAGAGACGTTTATCGGCTCTGTTTACGCGCGTTATCCTGTCATCCGCTCGCAGACGCAAAACCTGACCGTTTCGGCAGGCGGCGATTTCATCAATCAGGAAGTCGAGTTTACCGGCCTCGACTTTACCGAAGACAAATTGCGCGTCGGCTTTGCGCGGCTCGATTATTGGGGCAGCGACGAAGACAGCATCAATGGGCGCGGCGGTTATTCCGCGCAAGAACCAAAGCTTTCCTATTATGCTTCTGTCGAAATGCGGCAGGGCATTGGCGGTCTGGGAGCGAGCCCATCTTGCGGCGCGGGCTTTGTGAATTGCACGGGGCCGGGTGTCATTCCGCCAAGCAGGCTTGATGCTGATCCATCGGGCTTTTTGGTGCGCGGGGAAACTGGAATCACATATCGGCCAACACCTCTGTTGGGCCTAAGCGCGCGCAGCCGGTTCCAATATTCGCCTGATCCTTTGCTGGGATATGAGCAATATTCGGGCGGTAATTTCACCGTTGGGCGCGGTTATGATCCAGGCGCGATTATCGGGGATCAGGGCTATGGCGCACAGTTTGAGGCGTTTTACGGTTCGCTTGTGCCAGAGACGCCCGATGGCTTTGCCGTTCAGCCGTTTGTGTTTTTCGATCTGGCGCAGGTTTCGGTGAACAATGTTCCCAATGACCGCGACCGATTGATCTCAACGGGCGGGGGCTTTCGCGCCTCCATCGGGCGTCAGGCGGCGCTCGATTTCACGCTCGCAGTACCGCTGGAGCGACCCAATTTTGCAACCAGCCGCGGAGACGTGCGCGGCCTCTTGTCACTGACCGTCCAGTTTGAGCCTTGGTTCAATTGAGCCGGCGGGAGAGAGATATTATGATGAAGCAGAACCACTCAAATGCCCGTCTAAACGCTGGCAAATCGCGCCTTAACTGGCTGCGCTCAGGCTCCACCATCGCCGCTGTTGCAGCGCTGATGGCAGGCGCTTCGGCTGCGCAGGCCCAGGTGCGCCCAGGCCTTTCTGGCGGGATCAGCGGCCCCGGTTCTGAAATCAGCATGCGCGAGTTTAATGGCGGTGTTCGCAGTGGTGCCAGCAATCACCGCGCTGCACCCGCGGAAGTGCCGAGCATCCGCTCTCAGCCGCAACGCGGGGCTCCTGCAATTGCCAATGCGAACACCAATCGCGTGGCACCAGCAGAGCAGCCATCTTTGCGTGTAAACCGCGCACCCACCACACCTAGCGTCACAGCCGTTCCATCAAGGCCCATCGCGCAATCATCAGGGCCTGCTGGACCAGTGTCCCGCGCAAGCCAGTCCGTTGCCGGTATCTCGGTCAACGCAACCGCGAATTTTGACGACACCCAAGTTGCGTACACACCCGGCGTGGCGGGAGACACGGTGGAACTTTTTGGGACGTCGGCCATCATCGATTGGACGACATTTGATCCGGGTGCGATGGGCACCGAGGTCACTTTCCTGGACGCTGGGAACAATCTGTTGTTCACCGCTGACCAGTCCGATTTTACGGTACTTAACCGGATCATGACGCCCGGTTTTGACAGCGCCATTCGCATTGATGGCGACGTCACATCGACCATTCTGGGCGGCGGGCTGACGGGCGGCAATGTGTGGTTTTACAGCGCGGGCGGCATTGTTGTCGGATCAACTGCCAGCTTCAACATTGGCAGCCTGCTGCTGAGCACCAGCGAGATTGATCCAGCCAATGTGATTGCCGGCGGGTCGACCCTCAATTTTATGGGCACGTCTGACCCTCTTTCCGCGATCAGGATCGAGAACGGCGCGTCGATTACGGCACCAAATAACAATTCCTATGTCGCCATGGTTGCGCCGCGCATTGAGCAAAGAGGCTCCGTCAACGTCAATGGATCGGTTGCCTATGTTGCGGCCGAAGAAGCCACGCTGACCATCGCGAACAACCTGTTCGATATCTCGGTTGCCGTGGGCAGCGAAGATGCAAACGGAATTCTCCATACTGGCACCACCACTGGCCCGGCTTCCACCGCTGTCACGGACGAGCAGGCGATCTATTTCGTCTCCGTGCCAAAGAACGATGCGATCACGATGCTCGTATCGGGAAATGTTGGTTATGGTGCAGCAGTCTCTGCTGGTGTTGATAATGGCAACATCATCCTGACCACCGGAAATCGAGTATCGCGGCAAGAGGAAGATGTGCTCGTCCAATTGCCCAGCGGCGCATCAACGCTGGTCGAAGTGTCAGTCAATACGGTCGACACCACGGTTGATGGTGGCCCGGCTGGTAGCATCACTATTCAAGATGCCAGCATCACTAGCTTCAACGAAATCTTCGCAGAAGACACAGTGACGCTTCGCGCTGGCTTTGGCTTGGACGGATCCAACTCGATTTCGGTCGCTGGATCAGGAGGCGATGTCGTCGACCTGGATGTGACCGCGGGCAATTTGGTCGACATTCAGGTGACGGCTGATGGCGTTATCGATGTGAGCGGATCGCTCAATGCACGGGCAGGCGATGGCGTTGGCAATGGTGGCACGATCAATGTTGATGTGAACGCGACCGGTGCGGTCAGCTCATTTGGCGCTGGCACGTTGATGACAGGGCTTGGCCTAAACCTCGATGCGAGTGGTATCGGGATTCAGGATACAGCTTTATTCCCCAACAATGGCGGAAACGGCGTCGGCACAGATGGCGTTGGCGGGACGGTAAATGTCACCCTGTCAGACTTCGGCACAATCGATGTTGGCGATACTTTGAGGCTTGCAGCACTGGGGCGCGGAGGCGCGGGTGATTTCAGCGACGGGAACTCGACTGGCGGGTCTATCACGCTCAATGTCCTTGATGGCTTTTTGGGAACCGGGAACAGCCTCATTCTTGATGCGGGCGGGCGCATCTTCGGCAACGGCAGTATGACCGCAATCGGCAGCGATGCCGTGGGCGGTGACATCACAGTCAATCTTAGCGGTGGCGGGCTGGATGTTGGCTTTTTCTCCGCCGATGTTTCGGCAGTAGCGACCAACGGCGCTGACCCCAGCATTGCGCAATCCAACGATGCCACTGCCGGCAATTTTGCAATGAATGTTACCGGTGGTTTCCATACGTTTAGCGAAATCAGCATCGCTGCAAATGCGGATGCTGCGCAATCATCTGATGGCACCATTGCTGGGTTTGCAGGGCTTGCCAATCGCGGCTCGGTCAGCATCGCAATCAGCAATCTGGATACAGCAGTCGATGTCTCTGATGATTTCGACGTCGATGTGAGGGCGGATGGCAATGCAGGTTCAGCGACAGGGGATACGTTTAGCCTGTTGGTGACAGACACAGGCACTAATTCCGGTGCTGGCCTCACGGTGAACGGCAGACTTACCGTGCGGGCAGATGCGGTTGATGGTGCTCGCGATGTTCGAACAGATGGCGGCAATGTCCGAATTCTGGCCGATAATGGCGCCATAATTCTTGATGGCCTGACGGTCACAGCAAGCTCATCTGCGTCCCTCTTTTCATCCAATTTTTCCAGGGTTGGGACAGATTTCCAAGGCGGAAATATCGACCTTAGCGCAACCAATCTTGGCTTTATCAACGTGTTCGGCTTCAGCACGCTCAATACGAATGCCACTGGTTCTGCCAACACTGGCAGCGCTGGCTCTGGCATTGGTCAGGGCGGGACGATCTCGGTCCTCGCCGATGGCGGTACGATTAACTTCAACGGCACTTTGAACTTAGATGCCAATGGCTTTTCAGTCGCTGGTGTAAACTCGAACGGAGTGGCCGGCGAGGGACGCGGCGGTCTGGTTCGCATCACGGTTGATGGCGCAGCAGGCAATCTCGGCTTTGGTACGTTAAGTGCCGGAACAGACGGTTCTTTTAGCTTCGATGGCGAGTTTATTGACACGTTCTTCATCGGCGATGGCACTTCGGGTGTTGGCGGGTTGACTGAATTTAATGTGCTTGGCGGCAACCTGTTTGCAGGCGATATAACGGTGTCGTCTGATGGTGAAGGCGGACCGGGCGGAGAAATCGGCAGCGGTGCGACCAACCCCGCAACAGGCAATCTAATCCTTGGCAGAGGCGGCGACGGTGTCGGCGGCGAAGTCGTGTTCAACATTGATGGCGGCAACGCCACACTCGACAATCTGACTGTCACTTCAAGCGGTGCCGGCGGCGATGGAGCCTTTGGCAATTCGACCGATGGAACCGATGGCGGGGATGGTGGCAATGCCACTGGCGGAACGGCCACATTGAACGCGGTTTCTGGCTCCTTGACCGTCAACGATACTCTGACGGTCGAGGCAACCGGCAATCGCCGCTCGGTCTCTGGCTTTGTCAGTGGAGGCCGCGGCGGTAGCGCTAGCGGCACGCAAGCGGGCAATGCTGGCGATGCAATGGGTGGTAATGCGATCTTCAATCTTGATGGAACCGCGACCATCACTGCAGGCGCTGTGGTTGTTTCCACCGCCGCATTTGGCGGCACTGGCGGAACATCGTTCGAAGGCTCTGGAGGCATTCCAGATGTTCGTGGTGGCGATGGCGGCGATGCTGTTGGTGGCACCGCTTTGTTCAGCGATACAGCCGGTGACATCACCTTTGGCAGCCTGACCGTCGATGCATCGGGCATTGGTGGACAAGGCGGCTCAAGCCAAGGATCAGGCACGGGTACAGGCGTCGGAGAAGGCGGTGCTGGCGGTTCGGGTACAGGTGGATCGGCGCTGATTGCTCTGAACCAGGACGATGTTGATCCAAAGAGCTACAGCGTGCTGTCACGCGGCACAGGGGGCCGTGGCGGCAATGGCGCGATTAGCGGTTTCGGCGGCGCTGGCACAGGCGGTATCGCCGAATTGCTGGTGAACGACGTCGCGGTGATTTTCGAAAGCCTCACTATTGATGCGACCGCATTGGGCGGAGAGGCTGGATTGACCGAAGGGGCCACCATCAATGACGGTTCTGATGGCGGCGATGCCACGGGCGGCGATGCGCGGCTGGTGGTGACCGGTGACAATGGAGACTTCCAAGCGAACTCGGTCATCTCAGTGATAGCGGGCGCCACAGGCGGCAATGCCTCAGGCGGTGCGTTCAGCGCGGCAGTGGGTGTTGCTGGCGGATCTGGCGGCGATGGCGGTGCTGCCATGGGCGGTTCAGCCACGATTGTGGTGAGTGATGGCGCAGCTGTTAGCATTGACGCCGACACTACTAATCTCAACGCAAATAGCACCGGCGGGTTTGGCGGCAGCGGCGGTTCGAACTTTGGGTTTGGCAGCGGTGTTGCAGGCGACGGCGGTAGTGGGGGCGATGGCACCGGCGGCGTGGTTGGATTGATCGCGACAAACGGCGCAGACGTTCAGGTTCTGGGCGGTTCTGGCCCATTCACACTTTCAAGCTCTGGCATAGGCGGTGCGGGCGGCTCTGGCGGCAGCACAGGTGGCGCGATTGGCGCTGGTGATGGCGGTGATGGCGGTACTGGTACCGGCGGCTCACCCACGCTCAGCGCAACCGGCGCAACCATCACAATTGGTGATGTGACACTGCTTGCCCAAGGGTTTGGCGCAAATGGCGGTGCTGCTGGATTGAACAACCTGACTGCGGCCAACCCTGCGGTCGGCGGCAATGGCGGCGCTGGCAATGGCGGCACGCCGCTGATTGAGGTGATTGAAGGCAGTCCGGGTATCGTCAATTTGGGCTTCACGCAAGTGATTGCGGGCGGCACTGGAGGGCTCGGCACATTAGGCGGGCTTGGAAGCGGGGGCCAAGTCACGATCAGCGACACGTCCACCGATCCCGCTGGCCTGATTGGTTTTGGTGACCTCACCATTGATACGACCGGTGATGCAGGCACAGATGCGGGCCGGATCAACTTTATCTCAGACAGCGGACCGATCACGATCGACGGTAATCTCGACCTCGATTCAACCGGTAATGTCGCTTTCACGATGACCGGTGATGGGCAAGTGTTTGTAACCGGTGCGGCGTCAATCACAGCCACTGACACCGTTGCTGCGCGTCGTTTGGATGGGACCACTGGCTCTTCAATATCTGTGATCGGCAGTTTCTCCGCCGATGTTACCGGCGGCCGTTTTGTTGCAGAGAATGACGGCAATATCACTTCTGACGGAAACGTCGTTATTGTCGCTGATGAAATCAGCTATGACAGCATTACCGCAGCGGGCACCGTCGATTTGACGGCCAATGTCGGATCAATCGTCGGCACGGCGGACGGAACCATCACCGCCTCTAACGTGCTGGACGCGATTGATCTGCTTGCTCGGCAAGACGTGATCTTTGGCAATCTGGTTTCGGTCAACGGCAATATTGATGTTGATGCCGGCGATAATATCACTGGCACAAGTATCGATTCCGCCCAATTTGTGAATATCGACGCAAGCGGCACAATTGCGGTTGGCGCGATTGATACAACGCGCAGCGCTATTGGCACTGTCACAGTCACTGGCGGCGCGATTGATATTGGCACACTGGACGCAAACTTCATCACCAACCTCACCGCAAATGCTGGCGATCTTGCGGTCGATGTTTTGAATGTCCCAAGCAGCGTCAACCTTGATTCAGCTGGCGGGATTGAAGTGGGAACCGGTGCGACCGCCGACTTTATCGCGAACGCAATCACAGATGTGACAATCGGCTCGCTCACAACGACTGGCGGCACCGCCGATATCAACATCGATGCCGATGGCACGGTGAGTTTTGACAGTCTCGTATCTGACCGTCTTGTCACGATAGTTGCCAACCGCATCGCTGGCGGTGGTGATGTGCTAGCTGATGAATCGATCAACCTGACCACCGTCAGCTCAATTGATGTTGGCGAAGTCGCTAGTCAGGGTGTCGGAAGCATATCTCTCCTGTCTTTGACTGATGGATTGACCACAGGACAGATCACGACGACGCAAGGATCGATAAATGTCGCTTCGGGCGGTGATGTGGACGTCGGCGGGGCTGATGCATCTGCTGGTTTCAGCATCAGTGCGGGCGGAAATCTGACCGTTGGTGATGCGACAGCGGGCGCGATTGGTAGCCTCAACGCAGGCGGAAATTTGATCGCTGGAGACCTATTCGCAGGTGCCACCAGTCCTGGTCTTGATATCGGTGCGGGCGGCGACGCGACCATCGCATCTGCCACCACCAATGGCTTGCTTGATGTCGATGTGGTCGGCGCGCTGACCGGCGGTGCTTTCCTTGGCCAAGGCGCAGGCAGCTTGGTCACTCTGGATGCGGCCTCGGTTGATGTTGCATCTGTGGAATCGACCAATCAGGCGGTGAACGTAAACGCGCCGGGCGCGGTTTCGATTGGCAGTTTGGTTGCAAATGCCACTTCGAATATCACCGGCGCGTCAGTCAACCTGGATGGTGGCAACATCACCAACAGCCTCAATGTGACGTCAACGACCGGCGATATCACCGGGCTCGGAACATTAGTGGTTGGCGGAACCGCCGACTTCGATGCGGCCGCCAATATGGCCATTGGTAGCTTGACGGCGAACAATATCATCCTGACGAGCGGCGGCGATCTGCGGTTCAACGGGCTGACTTCGCCCAATGCGATCACTCTTACAGCGGCGACCGGCACAATCGGTGCGACCACGCCGGGTGAAGGCGACATTGATAGCGGCGGCGCGGTCGGCCTGACGGCCCAGGCAATTGACCTTGGCGATGTGACCAGCGCAGGGTCTATCGCTGCATCGGCGAGCATCGGCGATGCCAGCTTTGGCAATCTCGATGCGGGCACAACCATCAATATCACTGCGGCGCTCAACCCAATTGTTCAGAGCGTGACCAGCGGCGGCGATGTCAATCTAACTGGCGCAAATGTCTCGCTTGATGGCGGCGATGTGGGCGGCAACCTTACCCTTAATGCGACGGCTGGCGATATTACTTTGGCCCTTGATGGCACCGATCAATTGCTGGTTGCTGGCAATGCGAATTTCCTCGCGACCGGAAACATGGATGTCACGCACACCAACAATGGGGCAGGCACAGTTTCTGTTGATGTTGGGCAGACAGTCCAGATCAATATTGATGGATCGTTCACATCAGCGCCCGGCAGCATCCTCAACAGTGGCATCCAGACGGTGGCCTTTGTTGACGGCAATATCACCGCTGACGACCTGCGCTCTGTCGAGGCAATTTTCCTTCGAGCGGGCGGCAATGTGACGCTTAACATTGCGAGCGTGATAGGCCCGCAAAATGTCAGCAATTTCCGTGGTATCATTATTGAAGCGGGCGCGATTGCTAACCCTGCAACCGGCGCTGTGTCGTTTGACAATATCGCCAACGCCACGATTACGGGTGATGTCACATCCTACGCTGATATTGACATCACTGCGGGCGGCAACGCGATCTTTGCCAGCGGTTCGAACACGGCGGCGGACAATGCCCTGTTCGTCTTCACCGGCGATGACATCATCGTTGAGGCTGGCGCGGTGCTTTCTGCGGCGAACAATCCGACGGACCTGATTGATCCGCTCAACCCATTTGTTTCCGGACCCAATCTGATCCTGAGTGCGGGTGGTGAGACTAACCTGATTTCCGTCCCCGCAACGCCGATTGCTTCGGTTGTTCTCGACGGAACGATGAACGCCAATGACGCTGCAATTATCCTCGAAGGTAATGCAATCGAAGGGCTCGATAGCACGTTGATTGCAGGCTCAATCCGCGCTGATGTGCGCGATGCACCGGCCAGCACTGCCATTCTCAGCGACGATGCAGGCTTGCTGAGCGGCGTGTGTCTCGAAGGGATTGTCTGCCTTGGCGATATGGAAGCCGTCAACCGCATCGAAATCGGGCGCAACAGCAACAACGAAGTGATCCAGCTGTTCATTGAGCAGGCGACCATCAATGCGGCCGATATCCTGATTGAGACGCGCAACGATATCGTTATGGGCACCAACGGGATCGACACGGTCCTCAACGCAACCGGCACATTCCTGGCGGTCAGCAATACGGGCAATGTGGAATTGAACGATGCTTCGATTGCGGCGGATCAGGTCCTGATCAGTGCGGCAGGCAGTGTGCTCGGCACTGGCCTGCTCACCAGCGCTAATGATATCGGCATCGATGTTGGCAGCTCAATCATCCTAGCTGGTATCGATACCGGCGGTGAATTGACTGCCGTGGAAGAAGTCGGAGGCCTTACTGAAGGGCAATTCAATGTTCCGCTTGATTTCATTGTGGGCTCGCTCTCGCAGGCCGCGACTGACATCAACATCACGGCAGGCGGTTCAATCAATATTGGCGCGGCCAGCTCTCCCAACTCGATTGTTCTGAACGCGATCGATGATGTGTTCCTGGGCACAACAAACGTGACCGGAGATATCGATATGGTCGGCGCGAGCGCTGGCTATGATCAACTCGATGCAGGCGGCGATATCTTTATCGAAGCGTTTGGCGGCTCAATCTTCGCAGGTCAGTTCTCGTCAGCCTTTTCTGGTGGGGATATCGATCTGCTTGCCGCAGGCGATGTCGATGTTGGCGATCTGTCTGCGGGCAATGGTGTGATTATCGATGCAGGCGGCAACGCCTTCTTCAACGCCATTGATGCAGGCAACGACGTTCTGATCAATGCTGCCGGGGTTGTCTCAGGATTTGACATCACGACATTCTCGATCGTCGATATTGGCGGTTCTCTGATCGTCTTGGGTGCGGTCAGAGCGGACATGATCAATCTCTCAAGTGACACCGATATCCTGTTTGACCTGCTCGATTCCACAGCAGCGATTTCGCTCAATGCGTCAAGCGGCGTGATCGGCGCAAATATGGGATCAGGCGATATTGAAAGCGATGATGAAGTCACGCTGCTTGCTCAAGCAATCAGTGTTGGCGCGATCAATGCTGGCGGAGCGGTTGATGCAACCGCAACAGATGCGGGCCTCACGACAGGTGCGATCAATGCAGGCGGCGAAGTCACGCTGAACGCCGCGAATGGCACGATTACCACGGCTGATATCGATGCGGCGAGCAATATTATCGCCAATGGCGCGGCCATATCGCTGGGCGACATTATCGCACGAGGCCCTGCCAATGGAGGCTTTGGTGACGGTAGTATTGATCTGGATGCGACCGGCAACATCATGTTTGGTGCCGCTAGCAGCCAAGGCAACTTTAACGCGGTCGCAGGCGGCGATATCGACTTTGGCTCCATCGCCACTGACGTTGGTGCGGTTACCGCCAATGCTGGAGGCGCGATTGCGGCGACAGGCAACATCACCGGCCAGCAAGGCGTAACGCTAGCGGCAACGGGCGATGTCTCTGCCCTAGACCTGACGAGCGGTGCGAGCCTGACGGTCGATGCGGGCGGCAACCTGACGTTCAACAATGCCTTCGCCGACCAGAACATCACGCTAACCGGTGATATGGTGAGCTTCACCTTTGTGGAGGCCGTTGAGAACGCGATCCTCACGGCCAATACTGGCGATCTGACCGGTAGCGTGCTTGCTGGCGGCACTGCCACTATCACGGCGACGGGCGGAGCGATTACTCTTGAAGAGCTGGAATCGGATACAGCGGACCTGACCGCCGCCAATGCAATCGACGTCGCAGATGCGACCGTCAACGGATTGCTTAGCGCTCAGGGCGGATCGATTGATATTGCATCCACGAGCAGCTTGATAGTCGACGTAACCGCCGATGCAGGCGCTGTCGCGGTGCAGACATTTGGTGATCTTGACGTTCAATCCGCGTCTGCCACCGAGAATGTTTCGCTCGTCAGTCTTGGCGGCAACGCCACGATCGCACAAGCAAGCGGACAGGGCATTAACCTGAGCGCAGGCGGCGATTTGGCGATAAATGGTGCGGTGGAATCTGGCGATGGGCTGACTATCGATGCAGGCGGTTTGACTACCATCAATGCGCTTGCCACGGGCACCACCATCGCGCTCAGCGCTTCGGATGTTGATATTACAGCTGACGGTACTCTTGGCGATGCAACTATCACGTCGGAAATCGCGGTTGAGACGCTGAACGAGATCGTTCTAGGCGGCCCCGGCGGCAGCGGTGAAGGCGGCGCGGGCGCGGTGCTGGAGATCGACAATGCCGAATTTGGCCGCATGCATTCTGGTGGAGACATTGCCTTTACCGCTATCGGTCAAGGCGGCAGCACAGGCGGTGCGCAAGGTCTGATCACGGTCCAAACATTGGATGTGATTGCAGGCGATGGCACCAATGCGACCGGCCAGAATATTGGTCAAAGCGGCGCGCTGGTGCTCACATCAACCGGCGATGTTTCGGTTCAGGGCAATGTGACCTATTCGGGCGCGACGCTTGATACCGGTCTGGTACTGGATGCGATCAATCTCGTCCGGCTCGATACAACCAATGGCGGCATCTTCACGCTCGATGCCAATGGCGGGTTGACCGGCGAGATCGAGATTTTCGCAACGGACTTTTTGGCTGTGACGGAGACAGCCTTTGCTGACCTTCTGGGGCTCAGTTTGGCAGAGATTGATCTGCGGCTTGCAAACAGTGACGGTGTGGATCGTCCCGAAGGCGTGATCCGAACCAACAGTCTTGTGATTGAGACCACTGCTAGTCAGGTCTTCATTCAGAATACGGTTGCGGGCACAGAATTTGATGATCGGCGCGGGTTCGACGTGAATTCGCTCTTCATCACGACCAATGGCACCACTGACCAGCCGATTGTCATCAATGGCATCGTCTCAGGCCAAACGGGCATCGCTGCGATTGCGGTGACGGATATCGGCAGCACTCCGGCGGCGGCCTCCACCATTAACGGGTGTTTGATCGCGGATCCGACCTCGTGCGGGGTCACAACGACGCCGGTCACGCCGGTCGATCCGATTGATCCAGATGGTCCGGGCGAAAATGGCGGTGAGATCGAAACGCGCGATCTGATTGATGAAGGTCTCGATCCTGAAGGCCTGCTAATCAGCGGTACAATCGAAGGCGCTTTGATCACGATCAATCCCAATGATCAGTTCAACGATGATCCGCTGATTGACGATCCGGTCACAGGCGCGGGTAACGAAGACCTTTGGATCAGCGATGAGGAAGAGGACGAAGAAGAGGACGAAGAAGAGGAAGGCGTTGCCGTAACCGACACGCAAAGCCTGCCGTTTCTAAGCCGGACCTGGCAGAGACTGATCGCTGGCGCCGAGGCGTAAGCACCCCTTCCATCTGGCTCTTGACCATGATGGCAGGCCATGTGCATGGCCTGCCGCATGACTGACGCAACTCCGCTTAAGCTTTTTAACTCGCTCACCCGCGAGATCGAACCGTTTCAGCCCGTCCATCCCGGCGAAGCCCGCGTCTATTCGTGCGGGCCAACGGTCTATAATTACCAGCATATCGGCAATATGCGCGCCTATGTTTTTGCCGATACGCTTGGTCGGACTTTGCAGCACAAGGGGCTGAAGCTCACCCATGTGATCAACATCACTGACGTAGGCCACCTTACTTCGGATGCGGATGAGGGTGAGGACAAGATGGAGAAAATGGCCGCGCGTGAGGGTAAGTCTGCATGGGACATTGCGCGGTTCTATCAAGAGGATTTTGAGCAAGACCTTGCCCGTTTGAACGTTCAGAAAAAGCAGCATCCGCGCGCCACCGAATATGTCGAAGAAATGATCGACTGGGGCAAGCGGATGGCGGATGATCACTGCTATGAGCTGGAAAGCGGCCTCTATTTCGATGTCGCTACTGTTGAGGATTACGGGCGCCTCGCACGCGCTGTGACGGAGGAAGGTGAGGGCCGGATCGAACGGCTTGAAGGTAAGCGCAATGCGGCTGACTTCGCGATTTGGCGCAAGACACCCGAAGGCGAATCGCGGCAAATGGAATGGGATAGCCCATGGGGGAAGGGCGCTCCGGGCTGGCATCTGGAATGCTCTGTCATGGGCGAAAAACTGCTTGGCTTCCCGTTTGATATTCACACCGGCGGCATCGACCACCGCGAGATTCACCACCCCAATGAGATCGCGCAGAACCAAGCGTTTTGCGGCTGTGGCGGTCTGAGCGAAGCGCAGAATTCGGGCGCTCGCATGTGGATGCACAACAACTTTTTGGTCGAACGATCAGGCAAGATGTCCAAGTCCTCTGGCGAATTTCTGCGGCTGCAATTGCTGATCGACAAAGGCTACCACCCGCTCGCCTATCGCCTGATGTGCCTGCAAGCGCATTATCGCAGCGAGCTGGAGTTTTCGTGGGAAGGGCTGGAGGCGGCTTTGACCCGGCTTAAACGGATGGTGATGGCTGCGGAGCGTTTGAAAGATGCGGTAAGCCAGCCGGAAGCAGAGCACCCCAAATTCGCAGGTGTACTCGCCAAATTCGACGAAGCGATCAGCGATGATCTGGGCACGCCCATCGCGTTGACGGCGCTTGAAGATGCACTTGGCGTCAAGAAAGTTGATGCCGGGATCAAGCGCGCTGTGGTCGAACATATGGACGCGGTGCTGGGCCTCGGCCTGTTTGACTTGACCCGCGAAGACTTGCGCCTGCGCCCAAGCTCGGCCGAAATCACCGAGGCGGAAATCGAAGACGCGCTCGCCGCCCGCAAGGCTGCTCGTGTGGAGAAAGACTTCGCCCGCTCTGATGCTATCCGCGATGAACTGGCGGCCAAGGGCGTCGATGTAATGGACGGTGATCCGCTGGGCTGGGATTGGAAACTGTCATGACAAAACCGCTCACTCTGGCCGTCTCAGGCCTAATCCGTCCGCTGCTTGAGCCGCAATTGCCTGATGATATCGACGTGCGCTGGTTCCTCACGCATGAGGAAGCACTCGAAGCCGTAAGAGGCGCGGAGATCGGTTGGTTCGACATGAATGAGAAGGACGCGATGGTGCAAGCACTCCACGCCGCGACCGATCTCAAATGGCTCAACTCAATCTATGCTGGCCTCGATTTCCTGCCGATGGATGTGCTGATTGAGCGCGGTATCACCGTCACCAATGGCGTTGGCATCAACGCAATCACAATCGCCGAATACACCGTCATGGGCATGCTCAACATCGCCAAGGGATACCGCGATGTGATGCGTGCAGCGGACCGGCGCGAGTGGCTGATGGACAGCCCCGGCAAGCGCGAGCTTGCGGGGTCAAAGGCGCTGCTCTTGGGCTTTGGGGCGATTGGCCAGCTGATCAAACCGCGATTGGAAGCGTTCGATGTGGATGTCACCGTCGTGCGCCGCAATCCCGCTGAGGGCGTTCTCACCCCCGACGAATGGCGCGGCAGATTGGGTGAATTTGATTGGGTGATCCTCGCCGTTCCATCCACTCCTGAAACAGAGAATATGATCGGCGCGGATGAGCTTGCCGCCATGAAATCAGATGCGGTTCTGGTCAACATTGCGCGCGGTGAAGTCGTGGACCAGCCGGCTCTGGTCGAGGCGCTTACGAAGAAGACAATCGGCGGCGCGTTCCTCGATGTGACAACGCCTGAACCTCTGCCCGAAGATCACCCACTATGGACGCTCGACAACGCGCATATCTCGATGCATTTGTCAGGCCGCGCACAGAACATGATGTTCATCCGATCCGCCACGCGTTTCCTTGAAAACCTCGCAAAGTACCGCGCAGGAGAACCGGTTGCGCCGATCTTTGATCCCAAACTGGGATACTAAGCGCGCCCAAACCCCGTTCGCACTTTCATTCTGGCGGATTCCTGCAATACTCCCCTCGCGTTATTCGCCATGCCCGTGGTTGCAATGAACGCATCTATTGGGGGGAATAGTGAAATGAGCGATACCAAAAAAGCATCCGACGTCTTTATCGACTGTCTGGAGGCAGAGGGCTGCGAATATATCTTTGGCGTGCCGGGAGAGGAAAACCTCGATTTCCTCGACTCGCTGGGTAAGTCCGACAAAATCAAACTGATCCTAACGCGCCACGAACAAGGTGCAGGGTTTATGGCCGCCACCTATGGCCGCCACACGGGTAAAACCGGCGTATGCGTCGCGACGCTCGGGCCGGGCGCGACCAACTTTGTGACCAGCGCTGCATACGCTCAGCTTGGCGGAATGCCGGTGCTGATGATCACCGGGCAAAAGCCGATCAAGAAATCCAAACAGGGCCGTTTCCAGATCGTCGATATCGTCTCCCTTATGGAGCCGGTGACGAAGTATTCGATCCAGATTGCTGCGGGCGACAACATCCCCAGCCGCGTGCGCGAAGCCTATCGCTTGGCTGAGGAGGAAAAGCCGGGTGCGACCCTGATTGAGCTCCCCGAAGATATCGCCGAAGAGCCCACCGAAGATTACAAGCCGCTTCCCAAAAGTGTTGCGCGTCGTCCTTCAGCTGAGACAAAAGCGGTTCGCGCGGCGGTCAAAGCAATCGAAGCAGCGAAGAACCCCGTTCTCGTCATTGGCGCAGGCGCCAACCGCAAATTGTGCGGGCGGATGCTAGAGCAATTCGTCGAGAAAACCGGCATCCCGTTCCTCACCACCCAAATGGGCAAAGGCGTGATTGACGAACGCCACCCCAAATTCCTGGGCTGCGCAGCGCTCTCTGCCGGGGACTTCGTGCACCGCGCTGTCGAAGCGTCAGACTGCATCATCAATGTCGGGCATGACGTGATCGAAAAGCCGCCCTTCTTCATGAAGGATAACGGCGTCACCGTGATCCACGTCTCCACCCGCACGGCAGAGGTTGATCCTGTCTACTTCCCTCAGGTCGAGGTCATCGGTGATATCGCCAATGCGATCTGGCAGATGAAGGAAGACGTCACACCCAATCGCAGTTGGAACTTCGACCACATGATCGCCTATCATCAGGCAGAGCTGGACCACACCGGCGCGCTGGCGGACGATACGCGTTTCCCGATCTTCCCGCCGCATCTGGTGAAGCAGGTGCGCGAATGTATGCCGCATGATGGTATCATCTGCCTTGATAACGGCGTCTACAAAATTTGGTTTGCTCGCGGATATACGGCGTATCTTCCAAACACAGTTCTGCTCGACAATGCGCTCGCGACAATGGGTGCTGGCCTGCCGTCTGCGATGATGAGCGCGATGCTCTATCCTGATCGTAAGGTGATGGCGATTTGCGGCGATGGCGGCTTTATGATGAACAGCCAAGAGCTGGAAACTGCGGTTCGTCTGGGCCTGAACCTGACTGTCCTGATCCTGCGCGATGACGCCTATGGCATGATCCGCTGGAAGCAGGCCAATATGGGTTTTGACGATTTCGGCCTGACATACGGCAACCCTGATTTCGTCAAATATGTCGAAAGCTATGGCGGCCACGGGCACCGCGTGGAAAGCAGCGAGCACCTCACGCAAGTGCTTGCCCATTGCCGCGACACGCCCGGGGTGCACCTGATTGATTGCCCGGTCGACTACACCGAAAACGATCAAATCTTGAACATCGATATTAAGGAACTCAGCGCGAAGCTCTGATTACCTGCAATAAAACCGGTTCAATACTCAAGATCGCCAAGGAAATGAGCATGCACGAAGTCGTCAACCCGTTCGACCGAAAGAAGATCGGGGAGGTTCCCACACACGATTGGGACCAAATCGATCGCTACCTCGCCAAGGCAGAGGCTTTGCACAAAGACCGCGATGGTTGGCTAAAGCCGCATGAGCGTGCCGATATCTTGCACAACGTGGTCGAGATCATGCGTGATCGCCGGGATCATCTCGCGATGCAGATCGCCAATGAGGGCGGCAAGCCTTTGGTCGATGCGCGGGTCGAAGCAGACCGTGCGATCAAGGGTGTCGAGCTGTGCATTGAAGATTTGGGCAACGTCCGAGGCACCGAAATACCGATGGGGCTGAGCGCATCTGGCGATGGTCGCATGGCGTGGACATCTCGCGAACCAATCGGTCCGGTGGTTGCGGTTTCGGCCTTTAATCACCCGCTCAATCTGATTGTGCATCAGGTCTGCCCGGCTGTTGCGACCGGCTGCCCGGTGATCGTGAAGCCTGCCAGCGACACCCCGCTATCATGCTTTGAATTCGTGTCGATCTTGCATCAGGCCGGACTGCCAGAGGATTGGGCGCGCGCGGTTCTTCCTTCCCGTGAGGCATCAGAGAAGATGGTGACCGATAACCGGGTCGCATTCTTCACCTTCATTGGATCCGCAGGCGTTGGCTGGGGGCTGCGTTCCAAGCTTTCTCCCGGTACGCGCTGCGCCTTGGAGCATGGCGGAGTTGCGCCTGTAATCGTCGATGAAAGCGCTGACCTCGATAAGGCGGTGCCAAGTCTAACCAAAGGCGGTTTCTACCACTCAGGCCAAGTGTGCGTTTCCGTGCAGCGTGTGTTCGCGCACAGTTCCATTGCAGGCGAATTGGCGGCGCGGCTCGCTAAGGCGGCCAAAGCACTCAAGGTTGGCAACGCGATTCATAAGGACGTTGAATGTGGTCCCTTGATCCGACCCAAGGAAGTCGACCGCGTGGCTGAATGGGTTGAGGAAGCGCGTGAGGGCGGCGCTGTTGTCCTGTGTGGCGGTGAAAAGCTCTCTGATACAACCTACGCACCGACCGTGCTGCTCGACCCGCCAGCGAACGCCACGATTTCGAAAAACGAAGTCTTTGGTCCAGTTGTCTGCGTGTACACTTATGAGAACGTGGATGATGCGATTGCGCAGGCCAATTCGCTCGACGTGGCGTTTCAGGCGGCGATTTTTACAAACGATTTGAGCGCCACGATGCACACTTATCGCAACATTGATGCGTCAGCGGTGATGGTGAACGACCATTCGGCATTCCGCGTTGATTGGATGCCATTTGCGGGGCTGAAGCATTCAGGTCACGGCGTGGGGGGGATACCCTATACGATGCACGAAATGACCATTGAGAAGATGATCGTGATCAACGCCTGATCGCGAGGTGGGCGGACCGATCGTGGTCCGCCTCCTGAGCCCCGGATAATCAAAGCGTGCGCACTACCGGTCTTCGAGCAGCAGCAGCACCGCTTTCACCACCATCCGCTCGTTTGAGCCGAAGCGGTGCTCCACCTCACCAATCGTCGCATCGGCGACCAATTGACCGGGAATTTTGAACTCGTGCTCGGGCAGATTGGTGATAAATTCCTCGCCCGCCAGCACTTCTTCCGCGCCATTGAAATCGAGCAGCAATTCATGCCGCGTGCCGGAAAAGGTGATCGAGCTCCACGGCTTTTCATCATGGCTCAGCAAATCCGCGCGCCCCTCTGCCAGCGCCAGAACGGCGTCACGCACGCGGTCTGAAATGGTGCGTCGGGGGCGATAGCGCCGCGCGGTTTGGAAAGATGCATTTTGCGGCGGCGCGGCGTCGGCAGACTTGGTTTCAAATGCTGGCAGAGTGTCGGCTGCGTTGGTGTCGGTATCAGCGGGGGCGGAGCTATCAAACAGCATGGGAGAAATCCTTCGTCGCGAGTGGGTTGCGCGCATTTTGCGCGATGAGCTTGGCTTGCGCTCGGCGGGCTTCGACTTCGAAATTTTCCATCCAGCGTAAGGTTCGCGCCTCGGTCTTGGCGCGGGGCACGCGGCCCATTCTCAGGTCGAGCACGAAGCGTGGATCATGCGCGGCGAGCCGACCGAATTTGGTGGCTGGCATTTCGTGGGTGCGCAGGAATTGTTCGACTTTGCGTATCAGCATGGGGTGTCCCCTTGTTTGGTCTGGACCGGGCGACTTGCTCGGTGTTCCTTAAATGTTCCATTCCATTTCCTACTTGTCTAGGAAATTTCCTATGCTATAGATTAAAAGTATGAGATCAGGTGCAGGAGATGGTTCGTTGGACGAGAGTAAGAATGCGCGGGAGCGGCTGCTCGAATTGTCAAAAGACCGCGGGGCCAGCCTTGCCAGCCTGTCCGAATTACTTGGGCGGAACCCCACCTATCTGCAGCAATTCATCAAGAAAGGCTCGCCCAAGAAACTGGAGGAAGGGGATCGCAAAACCCTCGCGCAGTTCTTTGGTGTGCCCGAAAGTGAGCTGGGTGGGTTAGGCGAAGGAAGCGTTCAGGAAAAATCCTATGGCGCACCGTCGCAACGGGATTGGGTCGATGTCTCGCGGCTCGATATCGGAGCGTCAGCCGGGGCGGGCACGGTGCCAGCGGGAGAGGGCGCGTTCGACGCATTCCGCTTCTCTCGGCGGTGGCTCGCGGAGCAGGGCCTGCAAGGCGCAAAGCTCTCGGCCATCACTGTGGAAGGCGATTCGATGGAGCCGCTGCTCAATGATGGGGACGAAATCCTGGTCGACCGCCGCGAACAACCTTTCCGCGACGGTGTGCATGTCGTGCGGCTGGGCGATACTTTGATGGTAAAGCGCGTGGCACGGGCTGGGGCAGGGCGGTACTCGCTGCTCAGCCAAAACTTGGCCTATCCGCCGGTTGATGTGAGCGGAGAGGAGATGCAGGTGATTGGCAGGGTTGTTTGGAAGGGGGGGCGGATTTAGCGCAGCTTTAGTTTGAAGCCTGTGTGCGAAGGCTTGAAGCCAAGACGCTGATAGAACCGATGTGCGTCCGCGCGTGTGGTGTCACTAGTCAATTGCACAAGGCCACAGCCATGCTGTCGGCACTCTTCAACTGCCCAAGTCATCATTTTACTGCCGTGGCCACGACTTTGATGCTTAGGGTCAATCCTTACTGCTTCGATCTGCCCGCGCCAAACACCTTGGCGAGAGACACCGGGAATGAAGCTCAGTTGAAAGCTTCCGATGCGCTCGCCTTCGAACTCGGCGACCAATAGGCGGTGATTGGGGTCAGCATTTATAGCATCAAAACCCGCGCGTTGATCGGCTGGATCACTTGCTCGAGCTGGATCACGGGATGCAGAGATCGCGTCACTCTCAATCAGCCCTACGATAAAGGGCAAGTCTTCTTCAGTTGCGTCTCTAATCACAATTTCGGTCATGCACTTGCTCTCTAGATTCAAGGGAGGCTGTCATGCTGGTTGCAATGTCTGATTTTGCGCGCCAAGTCATCAAGCATGACTGAACAACGCATGCCCCCCATGAAAGCCGCGATCTTGCCGGTTACGCCGTTGCAGCAAAACTGCTCGCTGATCTGGTGCACCAAGACGATGAAGGCAGCCCTGACTGATCCGGGCGGCGACCTGCACAAGCTGAAGGATGGTATCGCCAAGGCAGGCGTCACGCTTGAGAAGATCCTGATCACCCACGGACATCTCGATCATTGCGGGCAGGCGGGGATGCTGGCGGAGGAGTTGGGGGTTCCGATCGAGGGGCCGCACAAGGATGACCTCTTTTGGATTGAGCAGCTCGATAGCGACGGCGCGCGGTATGGGATGGAAGCGAAGAGCTTTACGCCGGATCGCTGGCTGGAGCAGGGCGATACAGTGACAGTGGGCGAACTCACGCTCGATGTGATCCACTGCCCCGGCCACACGCCCGGCCATGTCGTATTCGTACACGGACCAAGCAAGTTTGCGATTGTGGGCGACGTGCTGTTCCAAGGCTCAATCGGCCGCACCGACTTCCCGCGCGGTAATCATCAGGACTTGATTGACAGCATCACACAGCGCCTCTGGCCCCTGGGCGAAGACATCACCTTCATCCCCGGCCACGGCCCGACCAGCACTTTCGGACAAGAGCGCAAGACCAATGCGTTTGTCTCAGACTACGCGTTGAGCTGACACGGCTATGGAGGCTTCGCTCGTCTCAAGGGTTGTGTGGGCCTGCATTGCTGGGCTCGCCGCTTACGCAACAATACTTCTTAGCATTGAGGCGGGGTATTCGGTGCCCGTCAGGTGGGGATTGGTGGCAGGTGTCGTTATCGCGGTCGCGGGCCTACGCGCCGTCGTTTCGACCTATTTTGAGCGCAACGACGACGAGGGCTGACCGCTCGATTGCGGATCGTCTTTGGCTGCCTCGCTCAGCTCATGGCTCTCTTTCTTAAGCGGCCTTGAGACAGGGCACACCTCTTGCACATAGCCATTGAGCGTGTTGGTCAGGTTCTCGCGCACCAGTTTATAATGCACATATTGCCCACGCTTTTCGCTTTCGACGAGGCCGGCATTTTGCAGCACGGACAGGTGCTGGGAAACGGCTGGCTTGGAAATATCAAACCGCTCCGCAATCTGCCCGGCGGTCAGTTCCGCTTCGGAAAGATAGGCAAGGATTTTGCGGCGCACCGTTGAGGAGAGGGCTTCGAACACTTTCTGCATGAGGGGGTATATAAGCGCTTGCTTAATCACTTACCAGAGCGCATAGGTAATTAAGCCATGAGTTAATTACCTATGGAGTTAGATATGAGTTGCGCCCTAGACGCCCACGAAGCCAGAGATCGCTGCGAAGTGAACTGGATTGTCGACACGCCGGGTGCGGATTCGTCAAAGGGTAAGGTGCGATGGGACCCCGTTCACAGCGCCTGGAATGGCGGAATGCTGATCGCCTCGCTCGCGCTGATCCCGTTCTTCACGACACCTAGCGCGGTGGTGGTCGGCCTGACGCTTACAGGCGCGATGGTGCTGCTGGGCCACTCGGTCGGGTTTCACCGCTTGCTGATCCACGGCAGCTTCAAGACCACGCCGCTGCTCAGTAAGTTCCTGATCTGGTGCGGTACAATTGCGGGGATGAGCGGGCCGATCTGGATCGTGCGCACCCATGACCTTCGCGATTGGGCGCAAAGGCAGGATGATTGCCATGACTACCTCGCGCACCGTTCTTCCATGTTGAAAGATGCCTGGTGGCAGCTGCATTGCACGCTCAAATTGGATCACCCGCCGAGCTATGATCTCAGCAAGCTCGAGAACAGCCGCTTCATTCGCTGGCTAGAGCGCACTTGGATGCTTCAGCAATTGCCGATTGCCGCCGCGCTCTACGCAATGGGTGGCTGGCCATTCGTTGTGTGGGGCGTGTTTGTGCGCGTGACCCTGACCGTGCACGGCCACTGGTTTGTGGGCCATCTCGCCCATCGCCGCGGCCCGCAAAGCTGGCATGTGAAGGAAGCGGGCGTGCAGGCTCACGATGTGCCGTGGGCGGGCATCCCGACTATGGGAGAGGCCTGGCACAACAATCACCACGCTTACCCCGGCAGCGCGCGCATAGGTCTCAAACCCGGTCAAAGCGACTGGGGCTACCGTTTCATTCAAGTGCTAGAGCGGCTGGGCCTAGCATGGGACATCTGCCTGCCCGAGCAAATGCCGGGTCGCGAGCGTGAGCTTTTGGACGTGTCCAAAGAGACTAAAGCACGCCCGCCGCAACCAGCGCGGCGTAAATCCCAAGCCCAAGAAGCGTAAGCATCGACACAATCGTGCCCACCATGCGCCCTTTTGACAGCGCACCGCCATCCATGCCGAATCCGTGCGCGATCCGGGCGATGATGAACAGGCCGGCGACATAGGGGAGCCAAACGCCGCCTTTGCCCGCAATCTCAATCGCGGCGATCAGGAGCAAGACAAAGGGCGCATTCTCGACAAAATTGGAATGAGCGCGCATCCGGCGCACCAGTGGCTCACTGTCTTCATCACCCACAAAAATCTTCTCTTGCGTGCGCACTTGTCCGACGCGGATCATCAGCCAAACGTTGAGAATGGCGGCCGCGCCCACTGTCGCCAGCGTAATGGGAAGCAATAGTGTCATGAGTGATCCCTCTCCTGTTATTTTGTTGCCACCTGATTGCCGTGTGCTCACACCGCTTGCAAGAGCCGAATTTTCCGCTATAGCGCGCGGCTTCCCGCCACAATCGGCATGGACGCTTTCGCACTAAGGTTCGCCTTGTGCGCTCGGGTCTGTTGCCTTAAGGGCGTCTGTCGAAACATCCGGCGTAGGGTAAGCCCTCGCGCAAACACAGTTTATTTGAGGAATGGTGCCGCCATGGCTGTCCCAAAGAGAAAAGTATCCCCGCATCGTCGTGGCAATCGCCGCGCCCACGATTCGCTGAAAGTAGAAGCGTTCCAAGAATGCTCAAACTGCGGCGAGCTTAAGCGCCCGCACAATATGTGCTCTGCTTGCGGCTATTATAATGGCCGCGAAGTAATGGCGCCTAAGGGCCTTTGAGCCTTAAGTAGAGAAGGAACTGACGCATGACCCTCCCGCGTATCGCTGTTGATGCGATGGGCGGTGATGAGGGCGTGCGCGTGATGGTTGAAGGCGCAGCCCTTGCTCGCCGCGACCACGCGGATTTCCAATTCCTGCTTGTCGGTGATCAGACCCGGATTGAGGCAGCACTCGAAGCGCATCCGGGCATGAAGCAGGCCTCCGAAATCCTGCATTGCGATGATGTGATCAGCGGCGATGAACAGCCTTCGAAGGCTATCCGCCGCGCAAAGACCACTTCAATGGGCCTTGCGGTCAATGCCGTGAAGGAAGGGCGCGCAGGCGCTGCTGTGTCGGCTGGTAACACCGGCGCGCTGATGGCGATGAGCAAGATCGCGCTTCGCACCATGCCGGGAATTGACCGGCCCGCCTTGGCCGCTTTGCTGCCCACGCTTGAACAACATGACGTCGTGATGCTCGACCTCGGCGCAAATACCGAGGCCGATGCGCGCAATCTTGTGCAATTCGCGGTTATGGGCGCAGCTTACGCGCGGATCGTGAATGGTTTTGACAGCCCATCCGTGCGGCTCCTCAATATTGGCACCGAAGAGATTAAGGGCACAGACGCTCTGCGCGATGCGGCGGCTCGGCTAACTGATGCAACCGGCCTAGCGCTCAAATTCGATGGTTTCGTCGAATCGGACAAGATCAATCGGGGCGAAACCCATGTGGTTGTTACCGATGGTTTTTCCGGCAATATCGCTTTGAAGGCGATTGAGGGTTCTGCGCGGTTTGTGACGGACCTTTTGCGTCAGGCGTTCACCAGTTCGCTGCGTTCGAAGATCGGTTTTCTGGTCTCGCGCCCGGCGACCGAGCTGCTGAAGCACCACCTCGACCCCAACAATCACAATGGCGCGGTTTTCCTTGGCCTCAATGGTGTGGTCGTCAAAAGCCACGGCAGTGCCACGGCAAAGGGCGTAGCACATGCCGTTGCGGTGGCCGCGCGGCTGCTTGAAAACAACCTCACACAGCGCATTACGCAGGATCTGGCTGAATTGGGTGAGGATGCCCTTCGCAATAATGGCGGTCCCACCTCAGGTGCGGATTCGTGATTGGATCGCGCATTCTGGGATCGGGGTCAGCGCTCCCTCAGCGCGTCGTCACGAATGCAGAACTTGCCGCGAAGATCGATACGTCTGACGAATGGATTGTTGAGCGCACCGGTATCCGCCAGCGCTATGTTGCCGGCGATGATGAGACGACCTCGAGCCTCGCCACCGAAGCGGCTCGCAAGGCTATCGCCGATGCGGGACTGAAGCCCGGTGATATCGATTTGATCGTCCTGGCCACGGCCACACCCGACAACACGTTTCCCGCCACCGCGACAAAGGTTCAACACGCGCTTGGCTGCAATGGCTGCGTCGCATTCGATGTCGCAGCGGTGTGCTCGGGCTTTCTCTACGCGCTGACCACCGCCGATTCGCTGTTGAAAACTGGCACGGGCACCCGCGCTTTGGTGATCGGCGCAGAGACTTTTAGCAGAATTTTGGACTGGGAAGATCGCACCACATGCGTTCTATTTGGCGATGGAGCAGGGGCCATTGTGCTCGAAGCTCCGGCGGCTGACGCCGGCGCCGATCCAAGCGTTCCCGGAGTGCTCGCAAGTCGTCTACACGCGGACGGCGCACAGCATGACTTGCTCTATGTCGATGGCGGCCCCTCAACCACGCAAACGGTCGGCCACTTACGCATGAAAGGCCGCGAAGTGTTCCGCCACGCAGTCGTCAACCTTGCCACTGTACTGGGTGAAGTGATTGAAGAGGCTGGCATTTCAGCAACTGACATTGACTGGATCGTACCGCATCAGGCCAATGCCCGCATTCTTGATGCGACCGCGAAAAAGCTTGGAATTCCGCCGGAAAAAGTGATCGTCACAGTCGATCAGCACGCCAACACTTCCGCCGCTTCAGTCCCGCTTGCCTTTGACGTGGCGCGCCGCGATGGGCGCATAAAATCGGGCGATTTGGTGATGTTTGAGGCCATGGGTGGCGGCTTTACCTGGGGCGCAAGTTTGGTCCGTATTTGACATAATTTTGCGTGATCGACGCGACTTTTGGCAAATTTTGCAACTGACATTGCGGCGTTCACAAAATTTCCATACAGTAACACCAGAAACTAATGGGTCGCGAAGTTAGAGGGAGTTACACGCATGATGCGTTCGATGGGCACGCTGACCCGGGCCGATTTGGCTGAGACAATCAACCGTAAAATGGGCCTGAGCCGCGCAGAATCGCTCGAGCTGGTTGAAGCCATCCTCGACAAGATGACGGTTGCGCTCGAAAAGGGCGAGAATGTCAAAATCTCAGGTTTTGGAAGCTTTGTGCTGCGCGACAAGAATGAGCGTGTGGGCCGCAACCCCAAGACCGGTGTTGAGGTTCCGATCACATCACGCCGCGTCCTCACATTTCGCGCCAGCCAATTGCTGAAAGAGCGGATTGCGAAAGGCTAAACCGAAGGTCTCACATGGTCGAATTTAATGATGGCAAAGATCGCAGCGCTTTTCGCACAATTGGCGAGGTAAGCGATGCGCTTGGCATCAAGCCCCACGTTCTGCGCTATTGGGAGCAGCAATTTTCGTTGCTTCGCCCATTAAAGCGCAGCGGGGGACGCAGGCTTTATCGCCCAAGTGACGTTGAAATGGTTGAGGCGATCAACAGCCTCGTCAATGAAGAGGGCTACACGCTCAAAGGGGCTGAGGCGGTTTTGCGCTCCAACCCATCCGCAGGCGCTGATCGGCGCAAGGAAGACCGTCGATTGGGCGACCGCAGAGCGGATGGGGAAGACGATGGCGCACCCGCAGTCCCCACCATTGCTCCTGTTCAGAGCGCAGACGAGCTTGCAGCCAAAGCTGAGGCGATCTCGAAGCTTAAAGATATTCGAAAGCGGCTCGCCCGCGCGATTGAGGCGTAGGCTTCCGCTTACTCGGCGGCCATCAGTGCCGCTTCACCCAGATCCACACTGACGAGGCGCGAGACGCCTTTTTCAGCCATGGTGACACCAAACAGGCGGTGCATCCGGCTCATCGTGACCGCATTGTGGGTGACGATCAGATAGCGCGTATTGGTGGTGCGAACCATCGAATCGAGCAGATCACAGAACCGCTCAACATTGGCATCGTCCAGTGGCGCATCAACCTCATCAAGTACGCAGATCGGCGCAGGATTGGTGAGGAACAAAGCAAAGATCAGCGCGGTCGCGGTCAGCGCCTGCTCCCCGCCCGATAGCAGCGAGAGCGATTGCAGACGTTTGCCCGGAGGCTGAGCGTAAATTTCAAGGCCGGCTTCGAGCGGATCATCGCTATCGACCAATGCCAGATGCGCCTGACCCCCTTGGAACAGCCGAGTGAACAGGACGCGGAAATGGCCATCGACCTCTTCAAAAGCGGCGCGCAGACGCTCGCGTCCTTCGCGGTTCAGATTGCCGATTGAATTGCGCAGGCGGTTCACCGCTTCGGTAAGCTCTGCCTGTTCGTCCGCGCTCGCGCCGTGCTCTTCCTCGATCCGGGTCAGTTCGTCAGCGGCGACAAGGTTTACCGGACCAATCCGCTCGCGGCTGGCAGTGAGGCGGTCCATTTCTGCGGATTCCTCGCTGGCGGGTTTGACGTCGCCCTCGTCGAAATCGAACCGTTCGGAAAGGAGCGGGGGTGGGCATTGAAAACGCTCACCCGAAACGCGCGCCATTTCGCTGCGGCGTGCTTCCTCGTTTTCGGCGCGCGCGGCGAGGCCCGCACGGCCCTCTCGCGCGGTGGCCAAGGCTTCTTGCGCATGGGCAAGGACACGGTCGGCCTCGCTGCATTCCGCTTGGCATTGATCCATCGCTGCTTGCGCGGCTTCGAGTTCCTCAGTCAGGCGCTTGCGAACCGCATCACCCTGTTCGATCTCTGCGATCAGAGAGGCAGGCTTTGCCGCAATGACGGCGCGCTCTTCTTCGATTTCCTCTAGCCGACGACCAGCCTCTGCGACGCGCGCTGCGGCTTCGCCAGAGCGGGCTTTCCAATTTGCGTGATCGGCCTGTTGGGCCGCAAAGCGCTCTCGCGATACGGCAAGGCCCTGATCATGCGCGGCCAGCTCAGCCAGGGCAGCTTGAACGGCGGTCTTGGCCGCTTCATGCCTCGCTTGCGCTGCCTCAAGCGAGGCGCGCCCTGCATCGGGAGCAGGCAAAGCCGCACGGGCTTCATTTGCTGCAGTGAGTTCGGATTTGGCAGCGGTGAGCTGCTCGGCAAGATCGCCTTCAGACACGCTTAGTTCTTCGAGCCGTGCGGCAATCCGCTCCTTTGCTGCCTCTGCCTGATCGAGGCTGCGCAAGGCCGATCGCTCCGCTTCAACCGCGCCCGCAATCTCGCGTTCTTGCGCAATCAGAGCGGTTTGGAGGGCGGACAATTCCTCGCGCGCGCTGCGCTCACTGGTCTCAGCGCTCTCTGCCGCACCGCGTAGGTCAGGCAGCTGGGTTTCAAGCTCTGCCAGTCGGTTCGCCGCCTCCAGCCGGGCGGCTTCCGCAGAGCCTTCACCGCGCGCGACAAAGCCATCCCAGCGGCGCAAGTGCCCGGCGGTTGTGACGAGCCATTCGCCGGGGCCAAGCGTGCGGCCATCATCTTCGCTGGCGCAATGGACCAGCGCGAGGCGCGCGCGCAGTTCTTCGGGGCAATCGCGCACATGGGTCAGCAGGCTGTCGGCCACTTCGCTCGGTGCGTTAGAGCCGGTCCAAAACCGGCCATCGCTAGGTGCAGGTGGCGCGCCCAAGGGTGATTTGGCATCGCGCCCCAGCACTGCGGCAATCGCGCGCTCATACCCTTTGGCAACGCTGACCTTGTCGAGCGCTACGGGCAGGCCTTGGCTGTTCTTGTTGCGCTTTTCACGCGCATCGCGGTCACGAGCAAGGGCGGAATATTCGCGCTCTATCCCGGCGAGTTCAGCCTTTGCTGCACTGAATGCGGTCGCGGCCTCATCGCGAGCAGATTGCAAATCGCCCTTGCGCGTCTGATCACTTTCAAGCTTGGCGCGCAGCCGCGCAACTTCGCTCGCTGCCTCGTCTGCCGCCTCACGCGCGGCGATAACGGCGGCTTCCATATCTTGCGAGCCTTCCAGCTCAGCACGGGTTGCCGCGATCCGCTCTTCTTCGCGGGTCAGGCGCGACAGGCGTGCCTCGGCCTGCTCAATCGCGGCCTCGGCAACGCGCCATTCAGCCTCCACGCCCGCATGATCGGCGGTGGCTTTGGCGAGCGCGAGTTCCGCTTTGCGGCTGGCGGCTTCGGTTTTCTCTGATGCCTCAGCCAGCTTAGGCCGCGCGCTATCGGCCTCTTGCACTCTCGCCTCAGAGGCTTTGAGCTCGCTGGTGAGTTTTGCCAGAGCCTCCGCCGCATCACTGGTCAGCCGGTCTGCGGCAATCCGATCTTCTTCAAGCCGGGTCCGCTGGCGCTCCAGATCCGCTAACCGCGTTTCCGCTGCTTCAAGCTTTTCCGACAAAGCCGCCATGCGGTGGCCATGCGCACTTGCATCATCGCGGCGGTCAGCTAGCTCCTCGCGCGCTTCGGAAAGCTTCGCGGCAGCTTCAGCTTGCGCCTTTTGTGCCTCGTCCGTCTTGGCCTTCGCCTCAGTTACGCGGGCTTCTGCGCCTTCAGCAGCAGCGCGCGCTTCCTTGGCTGCATGAGCCGCGTCCCGCCAACGGGCAAAGACCAACCGCGCCTCTGCGTGCTGAATTTGCTCGGTCAGCTTGGTGTAGCGCTCGGCCTGCTTGGCCTGCCGCCGCAGTGAGGCAATTTGCGAATCCAGACCCGCCATTAGGTCCTCGAGCCGTTCGAGGTTTTTCTCGGTAGAGCGCAGTTTGCTCTCGGCATCTTTGCGCCGGACATGCAGGCCTGCGATCCCCGCCGCTTCCTCAAGCATCATGCGGCGCTCAGCAGGTTTGGCCGCGATCACCTGAGCAATTTTACCTTGGGAAACCAGCGCGGGAGAATGCGCGCCCGTCGCCGCATCGGCAAAGGTCAATGCGACATCTTTGGCGCGCACATCATTGCCGTTCACGCGGTAGGCGCTGCCTGCGCCGCGTTCGATCCGGCGGGTGACGACCAGCTCCTCGTCTTGGTCATCAGAAGCGTGCAGCACCACTTCGGCAAAGGCGCGGGCAGGGCGGCTATCGGTCCCTGCAAAGATCACATCCTCCATCCCGCCCGATCGCATCGATTTGGCGCTGGTTTCACCCATTACCCAGCGGATTGCCTCGAGAAGGTTGGATTTGCCGCAGCCATTGGGGCCGACAACACCGGTTAGGCCCGGTTCAATACGCAGTTCAGCCGGCTCGACAAAGCTCTTGAAACCAGAGAGTTTGAGGCGGCTGATCTGCATAAGGTTTTGGCTGTGTCCCGTTTACTCGGTTTCGAGCCGCGCGCCGACGCGTCGCAGCGCGGCTTCGACATCGGGCCAAGCGGTTGAATCCAGCTTGTTGCCGTTGAGGATGAATGTCGGCGTTTGCGTGATGCCAAGCTCATCGGCTTGCGAAGATGAGTTGTTGGCGATGCTCTCGATCACGCTGGTATCGGCGAGGCAAGAACGTTGCTGATCAGCTGAAAGGCCGCGTGCGGCGAAAAAGTCAGTAAGGCCAGCGGCATTGGCAATCGCGATAAAGCGCTGATCGGTGGGCAGGTTGCCAGCGGCTTCGTAAGCGGCGCCGTTTTGCTGGACGGCGGCAAAGGTGGCGTTGAGGTTTTCCCATGCCTGATCCGAGAGGACCTGCATGTTTTCCTTCGCCCCGCAGCGCACAAGCGTCGCGATGGTGAGGTCAATCGGGTCACGTACAAGATTACGTTGTTCAAAGCTGACCACGCCGGTCGCGACATATTCCTTGATCCCCGGCTTACCGGTCGCCGCAAAGTTCGCGCAGCCACCGCAAGTGTGGGAGGCATATTCGACCAATTTCACAGGCGCATCGGGATTGCCGAGAATATAGCCGTCTTCCTCGCTGATCGTTACCGTTTGCGACCAGTTGGTGCCCTCAGGCGCAGGGATCGCAGCGATTGCGTCGCTTTCAGCTGGGCCATCACCACCACAAGCGGCCAAAGCCAACGCCAATGGAGCGGCGAGTGAAAGTTTGAAAAAGGTGCGGGTCGATTTCATGGTCATATATTCCTTGAGGACATGAACTATAGTGATGCGCTGCCTGATCGGAAGCGAGTTAAGCATGCGCTTGTGCACAAATGTGTCGATACTGTGAAAAACGTGCCGATTACCGCCTTAAAATGCCGTTTCAGGGTCGGGTTTGGGCCGAAAACGCTCTGCGAGCACGGGGTAAAGCCCGTTCCAAGAATGCACATTCTCTAAAGAAGCGCCGTCCATTGCGAAGCTGGGCGTTGCTGGAATTGCGAATTCGGCGTGGTCTGCGCGTGCATTCGCGATCAAAGCGCGGGCGGCATTATCGTTTGATAGGCAAGTGTTGATCTCAGCGCGCGATGCTCCGCGCGTCGCCAGCATATCATCGAAATCGAGCGCGGCGGCCATGCTGATGCGGGATGCCCTGTCAGCGCGCTGCCACAGCGCCTGCTGCGATTGCGGCGCGCTTTGCACTTTGGCGAGCCAAGTGGATTGGCGCATCAGGAACATGCGGTGCCGGTCTTTGAACTTGTCTTCTCCGCCGCAGGCCACCAGCATGGAGATGGTAAGGTCAATCGGATTGCGGATCACCGGGCGCACTTCAACATTCATATGACCGGGCGCGAGCAAAGCCAGGTCAAGCGCCCCTTCGCCCTCGCGCGCAAATGCGGCGCAGGCGCTGCAAGTATAGCTGATAAATTCAATCAGGCTTGCTTCAGCTTCGGGATTGCCGATCCGATACCCGCGATCTGTGCGCTCCACTCTGGCTTGCCACATGCCTCCGCCGGTCCCTTCGAAGGAACTGCGCGGGTCGGAAAGCTGGTTTTCGCTGTTCTGCGCGTTGGCAGGCATCGCCAATGCAGCAAGCACGGCCAAGCCTGCGGAAATTGCGGTCTTCACTCGGTATCCTTTTCCTCATCATCAAAACTACGCGCGAGCGATTCAAGCACGGTGCGCAGTTCTGGATCGCCAATATCGCGCAAGCTATCTCCCAATTCCATCGGGATCGGTTTGAGCGAAGGCGGTGGTTTGGCTTTCTCCGTAGCGTCCGGCGGCTTAACCACGCCTTGCCGGATTTTCGCGCGCGCTACGGCCTTATAGCCGAAGAACCTGTTCACGCGTTCGAGGATTTCGGGGATCACTTGCTGGATCAGCGGTGCGTGTGCGGGCGTCACAACCAATTGCAAAATGCCGTCTGATTTCTCGCCGGGCGGAAATCGGATCGCCTCTGGCATGCAGACGCGCGAGTGGGTGGGGCCGACAATTTCGGGCCAGCGGGTGACGACTGAGCTTTGCACAAAACCAAATCTGCGAAACGCGGTGCGGCCAATGTCGGGCATCAAATCGCCCACAGCCTTTGCCCCTCGACCGCGCGGGCGTTCGTATGGCCGTGCGACCTTACGTTTTTTCGGGCCTTTTGCCCCGCCGCTTTTGGTGCTGTCACTTCCCATCTCGCCGCCAGCCATGCCATAGGCTCCGCGTGACCGCCAGCATATCTAACACTCTGCTCCACTGGTACGATGCCCACGCACGCGAATTGCCGTGGCGCAATCCGCCCGGTTCGACTGCGCCCACAGATGAGGCCTGGCCCTACCGCGTGTGGTTGTCAGAAGTGATGTTGCAGCAGACGACTGTGGCGGCGGTGAAGCCCTATTTTGAGAAATTCACCCGCATCTGGCCCACTGTTTTCGATCTCGCAGCGGCGAGCGAGGATGACGTCATGGCGGCGTGGGCAGGGCTGGGATATTATTCACGCGCTCGCAATCTGGTGAAGTGCGCGCGCGAAGTGGCGGCGCGCGGCGGTTTTCCTGAGACTGAAGCGGAATTGCTCAAACTACCGGGACTGGGCGCTTACACAGCGGCAGCGATTGCGGCGATTGCCTTTCAAAAGCGCGCGGTGGTGGTCGATGCCAATGTTGAGCGTGTTGTGGCGCGACTGTTCGCGATTGAGGAGCCACTGCCCAGCGCACGCAAAGCAATCCGGGTGAGAGCGGAGGAGATTACTCCGCAGGCACGCTCCGGTGATTTTGCGCAAGGTTTGATGGATCTGGGCAGTTCGATCTGCACCAGCAAATCGCCGCGCTGCTTGCTGTGTCCGCTTTCGGATGTCTGCGAGGGGCGCAAAATGGGGGAGCCCGAGCGCTTGCCCGTCAAACCTCCCAAAAAGGCTAAGCCTGAGCGCAAAGGCACCGCGTTCTGGATTGAGCGCGATGGCAAGGTGTGGCTCGTGACGAGGCCGGGCGAGGGGATGCTGGGCGGAATGCGCAGCCTGCCAGATGATGGCTGGAGCGCGCGTGCGGATGGCTCAGGCGAAGTGCCGTTTGCAGGTGAGACCGAAGGACTAGGCGCGGTACGCCATACCTTCACTCACGCGCATCTTACGCTGCGAGTCTTACGGGTAAGTCCATCCAGTCACCCGTCCGGTAAGGACAAAGGGGAGTGGTGGCCTGTTGAGCGGATTGACGATGCAGGCCTCCCGACGCTTTTCGCAAAGGCCGCGCGGCTGGCGCTGGCTCAGCGTTAGATCACTCCGCCGCCCAGAGTCAGGCGAACTGCGGCGATCAGCAGTACAATCAGGCAGAAATTGCGCCCACCATTGCTAGAGGACAGCGCGCCAAAGATAATGCCGATCACGATCAGCGGTAGCGCGAGCCAGTTGCCCCAGCCCAGAAAGGGGATGGTTGAGGGGATGACGATGACGAGGCTGATTAGCCCGAACAGATATGCAAGTAGATTTCCCATGTGTGTTACATAGGTACTACAGCAAGGCAGTTCAAGTCCCACCTTACATAAAGGAGGCCTATAAATGGCAATCGGTCCTTTTTCGGTACGCAATTGACGGTTCATCCCCGCTCCCCCAAAAAGCGCGCAACAAAAAACAGAATCCCCTTTGGAGAGAATTTGATGGCCTACCGCAATTTCGACGAAACTGTCCTGTCGCGTCGCACCCTGTTTCGCGGCGGTGCCTACGCGGCGGCGGGCGCAACACTTGCCAGCCTTCCATTTGGCGGCCTTCCCTTCGGTAGCCAGCTGCTCGCCCATGACGTTAGCGAAGCATGGCCCAATGTTGCGGCGATGGCGAAAAAGTTCGTTGATGAGCGCAAAGTCGCAAACCTCTTCCTGACATTTGGCAAGGGCCAAGAGGACCACGCGCACACGGTGGGTGGGGGCACATTGTCGCTGACCAGCGAAACTCAGGTCGATGAAAATACGCTTTATCGCATCTATTCAATGACCAAGCCGATCACCGGCATGGCGATAATGATGCTGATTGATGAAGGTCTGCTCGCGCTTGATCAACCGCTCTACGATGTATTGCCAGCCTACCGTGATATGCAGGTTCTGGTTGATCCCGAGGGGGCGCTCGATCAAACGGTGCCTGCGGAAAGCCCCATTACAATGCGCCAATTGCTCACGCACACAGCGGGCATTGGCTATTCGATCGTTTCGAAGGGACCGCTGCTCGATGCCTATAACGAAAATGGCATTGTCGGTGGACGGGTGAGCCGCATGACCATTCCCGGCTTCCCACCGGTAACCCCTGCGCCGGGTCTTGAAGTTTGGGCAGACCGGCTTGCGACCTTGCCGCTGATGTATCAGCCGGGCTCGAAGTGGAGCTATTCGAACTCCATTGACTTGCTTGGCCGCGTCATTGAAGTCGCCTCTGGAATGGAATTCGAAGCGTTCCTGAAAACGCGCTTTTTCGAGCCGCTGGGCATGAACAGCACTTGGATGACCGTTCCTGAGAGCGAGAAGCACCGCCTGACCGACAATTACGGCGTGCTGCTCGGCAATTCGCTGCCGATCGATCCGGCGGCGAATTCGATCTATCTCGATGAACCAAAAGTGCCATCAGGCGGCGGCGGGCTTGTGTCCACGCCTAAGGATTATGACCGCTTCCTGCGTATGCTGCTGGGCTATGGAAAGCTTGGCAATGAGCGGGTGATGGGCGAATTGGCGGTGCGCGTTGGTGTTTCCAACCTGCTGCCTGAAACCGCCGATATGCGCGGCACTTGGATGGAAGGTCAGGGCCACGGCGCTGGCGGTCGTTCGCAGGACGGATCGTTTGGCTGGGGCGGTGCGGCTGGTACGCTGGGCGCGATCGATTACAAACTCGGCATGCGCACCGCGCTTTGGACGCAATATATGCCGACCGATGCCTATCCGATCCGCGATGAGTATATGGCGGCCCTCGAAGCTGACCTTACCGCCATGCGGGACCGCAGCGGGGTCTGATGTCAGCATCACCGAAGATAGCCTTTTCAGGCTCACCGATAGACCGGGCTGACAATATCCGGGTGGACCGGGATGCACTGGGCGCGCTGATGAATTGGCGCGCCAAGGTTCTGATGCTAGACGGCCTGCTGCCGCAGATTGACGATGCGGGCGGGCTGATCTGGGGCACGCTCGCTGATGTCTCTGAGGATACCGAATTGGTGTTCCTGGGCCTGCTCGAAGAAAAAGCGTGCTTTGCGCCTGTTCCCAAAAGTGTTGACGGAGACGGGCCCGCCAATCCGCGCTCTTGGCAAGTGATGCATTTGCTTCGGCCAGAGGAATTGGCGATTTACGGCGGCGCACGCAGTTTGGTGGATTGGCATGCACGCCACCAATTCTGTGCCAAGTGCGGCGGATACACTAGAGTTGCGAAAGGCGGCTGGCAGCGCTCGTGCGAGGCGTGCGGCGCTGAACATTTCCCGCGCACCGATCCAGTCACCATCATGCTGGTTGAGTGCGAAGGCAAATTGCTTCTAGGCCGTCAGCCGCGCTTTCCGCCAAAAATCTATTCCGCGCTCGCTGGCTTTGTTGAACCGGGCGAAACCATCGAAGAGGCGGTCGCGCGCGAGATTTGGGAAGAGGCGGGCGTGAAAGCACATTCGGTTGAGTATATCGCCAGCCAGCCTTGGCCCTTTCCCAGCCAGCTGATGATCGGGTGTTATTCGCTCGCCGATGATCCTGAATTGACCATCGACAAAACCGAGCTCGACGATGCACGCTGGTTCACCCGCGAAGAGTTGGAAGATGCCCGCAATGCTGGTCCGCAAGGCAATGAGCAGCTGATCTTCCCGCAGAAATTCGCGATTGCCCATCAACTTGTGACTTGGTGGCTCGACAAATGACCGATCCCGCGCCCGAACAGCTGACTATCGACATCTACTCTGACGTCGTGTGCCCGTGGTGCGCGATCGGATATGGTCAGCTGACACAAGCTTTGGGCGAATTGGAAGGCGAGATCGAGGCGCAAATCCGCTGGCGTCCGTTCGAGCTTAATCCCGATATGCCTCAGCAAGGCGAGGAGCAGGAAGCGCATTTGCAGCGCAAATATGGCCGCTCTGCTGAAGACGGCGCGAAAGTGCGTGGGCAGATGAAAGCGGTTGCGCAGAATGCTGGGGTTTCATTGACGTTCGAGGGGGAGGGTGAGCCTCCCGCCGCGATGATGTGGAACACGCGCGATTGCCACAAGCTGCTCGGCTTTGCGTTGGAAGAGGCTGGGCCGCAGGTGCAAACCGCGCTGAAACTGGCTTTGTTCAAGGCGCATTTCAATCACCGCAAAAGCCTCGCGGATCGTGACACGCTGCTCGATATTGCGGCGGGTGTAGGCCTCCACCGTCAAGCTGCCAAAGCCGCGCTTGAAGACGAACAGCTCGAAGCGCGCGTTCTCGCTGAAGAGCAGCAAGCTTGGGATTTGAATATCTCGGGCGTGCCAGCGATGATCATCAACGGCAAATTTATGGTGCCGGGCGCTCAAGGGCAGGAAACCTATGTCAACGTGCTGCGCCGCGTGGTTGAGAAGAGCAGGGCGGCTGCCACTTGAGTGAGTATTCGCCCCAAACGGCCGTCGTAACGGGAGGCGCGTCGGGCATTGGCCTTGCGCTTGCTAAGAGACTGGTCGCACTCGGTGCCAATGTTATCGTCGCGGATTTGCCCGGTGCAAGATTAGACCGTGCGGGCGCACTCGAAGGCATCACCGCGCTGCCATGCGATGTTGCTGACTACGCGCAGGTTGAGGCTCTTGCCGACGCCGCCTTCGATACATTTGAAACCGTCGATCTGGTGATCAACAATGCAGGCCAAGGCGGCGTGCATGGCAAGATGTGGGAGGTCGACACCGACGCTGCCCGCGCGCATTTTGATGTGAATTATTGGGGTATCTGGAACGGCTGCAAAGCCTTTGCCCCGCGTCTGATCGCGCAAGAAACGCAAAGCGCGATTTACAACACTGGCAGCGAAAACAGCTGGTTTTGCGCGGTCAAGCAATCCGCCGCTTATATCGCAGCCAAACACGCGGTGCTGGGTATGACAGAGAACCTGCGCACTGACTTACCACCCCATGTTCATGCGGGTCTGATCGTGCCGGGATGGGTCTTCACACCCTTGGGGCCAGAGCAGTTTATGAAATTCGGCATGGATGTGGATGACTATGTGAGAACGATCCTGCCGCAAATCCTTTTGCGCCGCCGTTTCGTAGTTAGCCATGGATATAATCAAGTGCGCATTGCCGAACGGATGGATGAGCTGTCCGAAAGCTATGCGCAGTTTGCCCTGCCAGCTGAAGAAGATGCCAAGCATGATGTGCAATTGGTGATGGCTGAGCTAAAACGGGCAGCCCAAGAACAGGGCTAGAGAGTAAAAGGGCTGAAAAGCTCAGAGGAAAAGAGGGGCCAAAATGAAGAGCATCATCGTCTTCATCATCGTCACAATCGTCGCATTCGCATTCGGCATATTTGCTGGCGTAAACAGCGTTGAGGTCTGGAACCATTCCGCATTTTTCCTTTGCGTGGTGCTGGCCATGGTGATCAACTGGGTCGCCTTTCTCCCTTCCGCGGTGGCCAAGTCGGACAAGTTTTATGACACGATTGGCGCGGTTACATACACCTCGGTCACATTGTTTGCCTGCTGGGCGGCCTATTCGACGCTCGGCTCGCTCGACACGCGCGCACTCGTGATTGCAGGCATGGTCATCATCTGGTGCATTCGGCTGGGCAGTTTTCTCTTCATTCGCATCCACGCCATGGGCGGCACTGATAGCCGCTTTGAAAAGATCAAGACCAACCCTGCGCGCTTCCTCGTTGCATGGACTTTGCAAGGGTTATGGGTGGTGCTCACCGCGTCTGCCGCACTCGCAGCCATAACCGCCAGAGAGCCTGTCGCCATCGGCGCCTTTTTCTGGATCGGGGCGTTGATTTGGGTGATCGGTATCGCATTTGAAGCGGTCGCGGATGCGCAAAAGAGTGCGTTCAAAAATGACCCCGACAATAAGGGTGACTTTATCAATACCGGCCTGTGGCGTTGGTCGCGGCACCCCAATTACTTCGGCGAAATTACGCTGTGGACCGGCATTCTCATCATGGCGATCCCGGTGCTTTCGGGCCTATCTTGGCTGGTCGTTATCTCGCCGATCTTTGTCTATCTGCTGCTGACCCGGATCAGCGGCGTGAACCTCCAAAACGAGCAGGCAAAAGAGCGCTGGGGCGATGATCCTGAGTACCAAAAGTACCGCGAGAACACGCCCGCCTTGATCCCGCGCCCGCCAAAGGGTTAAGAGTGTCGCGGGATCAATCGTCGCACGCTTGTTTAGACAAGCCCTTGAAAAGGAACATTCCCATGACCTCGACCCGCTTTCTCGCCGCCACACCTTTGATCGCCCTTTTGGCAGCTTGTGGAGGTGAGACGAGTGACGCGGGCGGCGGTGAAACGGCACCGCCGGCGGGCGATGTGCCTGCCGAAATCGAACAGCGGCAGGACAATTTCGAAGGGATCGGCGACAGCTTCAAATTGATCCGTGAAGAGCTTGAAACCGATGGGCCAGACATGATGGCCATCCAAAATGCTGCGGCCGACATCAACACGCGGCTGCAGCGTTTGCCGGACCTCTTCCCTGAAGGCACCAGCATGGAGGCGGGCTATGACACAGAAGCACTCGCCGCGATTTGGGAAGATCCCGATGGCTTTGCCGAAGCGACCGAAAATGCGATCGCCAAGAGCGAAGAAATGATGGCAGCCGCTGCCACAGGCGATCCTGCTGCGGTTGGCGAACAGGTTGGCAATCTGGGCATGAATGGCTGCAAGGCCTGCCACGACAAATTCCGCGTCGACGACGATTAATCGGGCAGGGCGCTAGCTCATGGCCCGAAAAACCCATTCAGTAAGCATCTGGGATTGGCCTGTGCGGATCACGCATTGGTCATTCGTGGTGCTGCTGCCCGCAATGTACTTCACTGCCGACAATTCGGCATGGGGTTGGCATATGCGGCTGGGCCATGTGCTGCTCGCGCTGCTGATTTTCAGGGTGATCTGGGGCTTTATCGGCACCGAAACCGCGCGCTTTGGTAGCTTTGTGAAGGGCCCAGCGAGTGTTTGGCGATACCTCACGGGCAAAGAGGAGCATCATATCGGCCACAACCCGCTGGGCGCGCTGGCAGTGCTCGCGCTGCTCGGCCTTACTTTCACGCAAGTGGCCATGGGGCTATTCGCCGGAGACCCCTTTGATGGAGCCACCGGACCACTCAACCCCCTCGTGGGCGTAAGCACCGCCGACACGCTCACCGACACGCATGAATGGTTCTACTACGTCGTCTTCGGCATGGTCCTGCTGCACATCACCGCCGTCGCCATTTACGCTGGCGCAAAACTGCAAAACCTTGTTGGACCCATGGTAATAGGCAAGGGAGAGGTGGCTGAGGATGTCGGGGGGAACACCGCGACGCCGCTGCGTAACTTGGTGAGTGCGGTGGTGGTGGCGATTGGGATTACGCTTTGGGTCTATGCCGGGGCGCCCGGCCTGGGGTGAGACTGCAAAATATGCCGGATCACCTTGCGAATAACTTAGCTCAATGAGCTGTCGCCATGCATGGTATTCTTCACAAGACTCCGGTTCACAATCAGCCACCAGATCATTCCTGAGGTCAATCCACCGATAAGGAAGGGAAACGCTGCAAACAGGTGTTCTAGCGTAATCTGCGCGTTGCCCGTCGAATAAAACGTGGTCAGGACCACAAAGCCTAAGCACAAACCAAAAGCACCAATTGAGCTTAGTGTGAGCTGTGCAAAGAGACCGGTTCTATGTCCTCTTTGAAGCCAAATCAGTTTTGGCCATTCAACTAAAACACCCAGAATAATTGCCATAGGAAGAGCTAAGAGGGCTCCATAAAGCGCGATGACCAAGGTCAACTGTAGCCAGCTCGAAACTGCCGCGACCGAGAATGCGGTACTCCCACTCTCACCAAGTTTATACACTACGCCGAAGCCAAACGAGAAAAGCAACGGTGTGAGAAGTCCGGTCAGTATGACCGCAATGGCTGATCGCAAAAGAAGACGCATGCCAACCCTTCCGTCCCAGCATTCTATCGATACTCGGTTCTAAGTACAGTTAGTAAAAACTTCTCTACTGGTGCGGGTCAGGTGTGGTGAACAACATCACACTTCACCCTCAACCTCAGCCATAAGCCTTTGATCATTCACACAAGGTGCACATTTGATCGATAGTCTGTGAGAGCAATAAGGGGAGAGTGCATTATGATCGGTTCGGCCATTGCTTTGATTGCCAGCGCAGCGACAATGCCGTGTTCTGTTGAGGACGAACCGGACGGTCATCTGTCTGACGTTTGCGCTCCCGTGCTTGAAGGTGCTCCCGCCTATGGCGTCACTGTGCAAGGCAGTCTGATACCTCGGCCCGCCGCGCAGCAGGTCTTGATCTATCAGTTGGACGGCGAGTGGTTGATCCGCATCTCAGGCTATCGCTGGCAGTCGGGCACGTCGCAGGTCGAAACTCGCCGCACTGTTCTGCCGATCAGTGATGAGGACGCGCAAAGCCTGATCGAGCGGATGAATGATGGCGCTTTTGAGCGTCTCCAGAAATGGCCCTATTACGGGTCCGAAGATCGCATCTGCACTGATGGGTCACGCCACGAAGTTGCAAAGGCATCGGAAGGGACCGCCACCCGAGCCTCCCTGCACAGCTGCGGTCTTTATCACGAGATGCAAATCATCTCACGCCAGTTTCGCGAAGTGGCGATCAAATACGATCCAGAATTCGATGGCCTGTTACGAATGCTGAACCGCTGATTGGGGACGGGCTGGCCCTCAAATCAACCCAAGCCGCTCCAGCTTAGCCGCCATCTTGCCTGGCAGCGCGTCGCCGATGTCTTCGCCCTCGGCCAAGTCTCGGGGAGGATCGCCCTTGAGGTAGCGCCAGCCTTGGTGGGCGCGTTTGGGGCGGGGGTCTACGCGGACGAGCTTGGGTTCCAGCTCGATCAGCCAGCGCCCATCATCGCCTTGGGTAAAGCCCAAGATTTCCGATCGCGCGACGATAGAGTGTTGGTGGATCCAATAGAGCGATCCGCCGATGCATTGCTCCCATTTGGTGGGCCGATATTTGGTCGTCAGATAGGGGGCGCGCGTGTTGCCGCGATACCAGCTTTCCAATTCGGCATAGGACTTCGCGCCATAGGCGATTTTTGTAAGGTGAAGGGGCATAGCTTCAATGTAGCGCGCCCGCGCGCCACCTCAACCCAGTGGCGCCAATCCAGCCACAACTGCGAGGCCCAGGAACGCGAAAAAGCCCATACTGTCGGTGATCATGGTCACAAACACGCTTGAGGCGACGGCGGGGTCTTGGTCGAGGCGTTCAAAGATCACCGGCACCAGCACACCTGCAAGCCCCGCCACCGCAATATTGATCACCATGGCGAGCGAAATCACAACGCCCATCATCGGGCTGAATAGCAAGGCTGCGGCAATTCCGATCAGCACCGCAATCGTCACGCCGTTGAGCATAGCCACGCGCAATTCGCGCCACACGATCCGCCAAGTGTTCGCACGGGTCAGCTGATTGGTCGCAATCGCGCGCACGGCCACCGCCATCGTTTGTGTGCCCGCATTGCCGCCAATGCTTGCGACGATCGGCATCAGCACGGCAAGCGCCACCAATTGCTCAATCGCTGCGCCGAAGAATGCGATGATGAGCGAGGCCACCACCGCTGTGCCAAGGTTCGCAACCAGCCAGCGAACGCGGCTTGAGTAAGCTTCGCGAATAGGCTCGTTAATGTCGCCATCGCCTGCACCTGAAAGCAGCAGCGCATCCTCGCCTGCCTCTTCGGAGATGATGTGCACGATGTCATCCACCGTCATCTGGCCGACCAAACGCCCGCTCTCATCCACCACGGCGGCAGAGATCAGCGCGTATTTCTGGAACATCAACGCGACCTCTTCCTGATCCATGGTGACGGGGATCAAGGTCTGGTCGCGTTTCATCACATCGGTCAGCTTGATTGTGCGCGGGCTGGTGAGGATCCAGTTGAGCGAGCACGTGCCCACCGGATGATAGCCTGCATCAATCACGAACACTTCGAAGAAATCGTGCTCCAGATCGCCCTCTTCGCGCAGGTAATCGATCAGATCGCCCACCGTCAGATGCTCTGGCACCGCCATAAAGTGGCGGTTCATCAGGCGGCCTGCGGTCTCCTCGGGATAGGCGAGCGCGCTTTCAACCGCGGCCTGAGTCTCAGGCTCCAGCTCGGCGATAATCGCCTTTTGGTCATCTTCGTCGAGGTCTTCGAGCAGCTGGACCGCATCATCGGTCTCTAGTTCCTCGGCGATGGTCGCAACGTCCGCCGGAGCGAGCGCCTCCATCATCAGCTCGCGCACGTGGTCATTCAATTCGGCGACCACTTCGGCGCTCATCAAATCGGTGATGGCAGCGGCAAAGGTTTCGCGCGTCTCTTCGTCGAAAAGCTCGAGCAAATCGGCGATGTCAGCGGGGTGAAGCGGCTCGACCAGCTCGTAAACCGCGCCCGTATCGCCGCGATCCAGCGCTTCGCGCACTTTGCCAACAAAGGAGCGTTTTAGCCGGTTCTCCTCGTCATGGCGCTCATCATCGATCCGGTCATCCGGGCGCACTTCATCTTCAGCGGCGTCTGCCACCAAAGTGTCCTCTTCAAATGCGCTCTCGTCGATCATGGGGGAGGGGTTAAGTATCGCAATTGCGAAAAGCAAGCGGGTGACAGACGCGCATCAACTGCTAGTAGTGCGATCAAACACTTCAGGAGAATCCACACATGGCCGATAAACTCACTTTCACGCTCGACACTGGCGATGGCGAAGGCAAAGATGTTGTCATCAAACTGCGCCCTGATCTGGCACCGGGTCACGTTGAGCGGATCACTGAGCTTGCAGGCGAAGGCTTTTACGATGGCGTGGTGTTCCACCGCGTAATCAACGGCTTTATGGCCCAAGGCGGCGACCCAACCGGCACCGGCATGGGCGGCAGTGAAAAGCCTGACTTGAAAGCGGAATTCAACGCAGAGCCGCACGTCGAAGGCACCTGCTCAATGGCGCGTTCGCAAATGCCAGACAGCGCAAACAGCCAGTTCTTCATCTGCTTCGAAGACGCGCACTTCCTCGACGGTCAATACACCGTCTGGGGCCAAGTCGAGAGCGGCATGGAACACGTCCACGCTTTGCCAAAAGGCGAGCCACCTGCGCAGCCGGGCAAGATTGTGAAAGCTACGGTTGGTTAGCTCAAGCTCGGATCATAAAGTTTGATTTTGCGGCGCTCGTTATCAGAGAATTGATACGTGCGCCGCAGCTTTAGGTTCTCTTTTGAGCCGTCGCTTGGATCGCATTCGACGGCGATCTCAATATAAGGCGGGGGGTTCTTTGAACATAGTATAAAGTCTCTTTTCCCAGAATCCGCATCCCGATTGGTCGACGTCAAAGTGAGGTTTAGCGGAAACTCAGACCGGCAACTACCTCGACCGTGCAATTGCGAGTGCTTCCCACCAAGTCCAATTGACCCACGAAATTCGACAAGACCAATTCTTGAAGAGTTTACGACCTTGATTTTGTCAGTTCTCATCGGATGATCCGCGCGGTTTCTTATCGTCACCGTCAACTTGCAACCATTACCGTACTCATCGCAACGGAGGAAAACGGTAGGTTGGCGCAGTTGCTGTTGATCTTTGTATATTTTCCAAGTTACGAAAACTGTCAGTCCAGTAAAGACCGCGATTAGGGCAGTGACTATGTTGTTGAAAGCAGTCCAATCCATGATCATAGAATAGTCCGAAACACAGGATTAGGACAGCTGTTAAATATGACTAAAACAACGGCTTTGATTAGCTTGGTGCTACTTTTAAGCGGATGCACCACATTCCCCGACATCTCCCAATCGCGCTCCCCCTGCCGCAGTGAACCCGGCGGTTGGTGCGGGTTTGTGCGGGAGGCGGCTGTGGACGCTTATCCTTACGCCATCGCTGCGACCAACGCCTACACAGGCGATGATGATCTGTTTGAGGATTTGGGCAGCACACTCGCGCCGATAGAGCGCTTGCCGATTGACGAAGACGATGCGGATAAGGGCTTTGGCTATGAGCTGTTTGAGCAATTCTCCTCCAATAGCTTTCCAGACCAAGAAGACCCGCAAGTTATCGCTCGCATCCTCGCTTTTCGCGGCACCGATTTCGACGGGTTCACCGACATATTCTACGGCACGCTGCGTAATGATCAGATCGACATTGCGGTAGAGACATACGAGGCTGAAGCCGCGCGGTTTGACGATGACATTCCGTGGATCGTGGTCGGCCACTCGCTGGGCGGGGCGCTCGCCACTGAAGTCTCGATCAAATACCCTCAAGTGCGCGCCTATATGTTCAACACCTCGCCCTTTTACGGCGGGGAGGATATGGCGAACGACATGCGCCGCACCGTCTTTAACGAACGCGGAGAGCTATTGCGCCGCTTTGCCCGCTTTGACGAAGCACCCGCCGCCGATGTCTTCACGCTCAATTGCAGGCCGCAGAGCAGCACCTTCACAAAGCACAGCATTCGATTGCTCGCGAATTGCCTGACATGGATCGCCGCCTATGAGAGCGAGGATGCGTTTGCGGTGGTGCAGGCGCATGAGATGTCAGAGATGCCGATCCGAAAGCCGATGGTGGAATGCGGACCAGCCGACAAGGTGCATCCGGGCGTGCGTTATCGCCAGATCGAACCATGCGTGCATCAGGCGCGCCCCGACACGGATGATTGAACTCCGTCTTTGAACGATGTGATTGAATAGGGCGCCACATACGGCTAGAGCGCGCGGCGTTATGGCCGTGCAAACCCCTCCCAAAACGCCCGCTGGCGAAGCTCCTAAAACCTACCGCGTCAAAAGCTTTGGCTGCCAGATGAACGTCTATGATGGCGAACGGATGGGCGAATTGCTCGATGAAAAAGGTCTGTCGCCTGCGCCCGAGGGTGAGGATGCGGACTTGGTCGTGCTCAACACCTGCCATATTCGCGAGAAAGCGGCGGAGAAGATTTACTCCGATATTGGCCGCCTGACGAAAGGCAAAACGCAGAAGAAAGCGCCGATGATCGCGGTGGCGGGCTGTGTTGCTCAGGCAGAGGGCGAGGAGATCATGACCCGCGCGCCTGCCGTGTCGATGGTCGTCGGCCCGCAAGCCTATCACCGTCTGCCCGATATGCTCGACAATGCGGTGAAGGGTAAGCGCTCTACTGACACCGATATGCCAGCCATTGCGAAATTTGGCGCGCTGCCGCAACGCAAGCGCAAATCACCAACGGCGTTTCTGACGGTGCAAGAGGGGTGCGACAAGTTCTGCACCTATTGCGTGGTGCCTTACACGCGTGGCGCTGAAATCTCACGTCCCTACAGCGACCTGCTGGGCGAAGCTCGCAAATTAATCGAAGCGGGCGCTCGCGAAATTACTCTGCTTGGCCAGAATGTGAATGCTTGGGGCGGTGAGGACGAAGCGGGCCGCGCGATCGGCCTTGCAGGCCTGATCCGCAACATTGCCAAGCTCGATGGGGTGGAGCGCATTCGCTACACGACGAGCCATCCAAACGATATGGAAGACGATCTGATCGCCGCGCATGGCGAGGTCGACAAGCTGATGCCATATCTCCATCTCCCGGTGCAATCGGGCAATGACCGCGTGCTCAAAGCGATGAACCGCGCGCATACGGCGGAGAGCTATTTGCGTTTGCTCGAACGCTTCCGTGAAGCGCGCCCTGATATCGCGCTGTCGGGTGACTTTATCGTCGGCTTCCCCGGAGAGACTGACGCGGAGTTTGAGGATACGCTGAGGCTGGTGGATGAAGTCCGTTACAGCCAAGCTTTCTCGTTCAAATACTCCCCGCGTCCCGGCACGCCCGCCGCTACTATGGAGAACCAGCTGCCGCGTGATGTGATGGATGACCGGCTCCAGCGCCTGCAAGCGCGCCTTAACCGCGATCAGCGCGCGTTTAACGATGGCTGCGTTGGCAAGACCTGCGACGTGCTGGTTGAGCGCAAAGGCAAGCTCGACGGCCAATGGCTGGGCAAATCCCCATGGCTCAACAGCGTGTGGTTTCAGGGCGAGGCTGCGATTGGCGATATCGTGCGCGCTGAGATTGTTGAAGCGGGACCAAACTCGCTTGAAGGGAAACTGCGCGAATTGGTAAAGGCGTGACCGTCTCGGCCTAAGGCATCGTAATTATTGTCGTGAAGTCTTGGTCGACAGGCTCGGCGGGCGGGACAGTTGGGTTGGAAGCATAGGCGCCATCATTCCACGGGACTTTGGCTAAAGAATAGTCGATGCCGCCACCGCCGACGCTCACGGCAAGATCGCGCCAGCCATCAGTTTCGCTCGTGAATACGCCTATCGGTAGACGCGTGATCGTCAATCGACCAATGAGCAACGGGTCATCATCGTCATTGCGAAAAATCAGCAATGGACATCCCCCGCTGCCGCACATGCCGGGGCCTGTCACGAATACGAGCCATTCATCCTCGCCATCACCGTTCAGGTCGCTAGTCCCTGCGCGGTAATTGATTTCGGAGGAAAAGGGGAACTCGCTTTTGACCATGTCAAACATCGGGTCGGGGATGGTGGGCGAATCATCAATCGGGACTTCAACCGTGCCCGTGGTCGACCCACTGCAAGCCGATAGCAAAGCTGCACCAGCAATCGTCATGAGGCCAAGTCGAAACATACGATAGGATTAAGGACATTATAGGCGAGTATCAATTGCCAGACTGTCTACCGCTACTCGGCTCAACGCATCTTGCTATTGGGCAATCATTGATCACCCTCCCAGCCTAAGGCAGTACTCGCCGAAGCGGGGCCGAATTCACTGCGCGGTGAAACGTGCGAGAAACTAGCGATCAAAGCCTAAGCTTCGCTGCTCAATCCTCAGCGTTATAAGCTGCAGCCACACGATCGGCGAGGCGCGGTCCAGGGGCGTTGGGCCGCATTGAATAGAGCGCGGTCAAGTATGCCCGGTCGAAGCGCGTCAGCATTCTGACTCCGGTTTCTTCCGGAAAGGGTGCGGTAATGCTGGAGGGCATGGGTGTTTCACCATCAAGCGGGATGAGACCCGGCGCCATCAGCCGCATCATGGCGTAATCGGCGAGCCGATTAATCTCCATCCCTTCGACGATTTCGCCGTCGAGAATGATCGCCGCGTTGACCACCGCCCGGCTGTAAGCCAGCGTGGAACGGCTCGGCCAATTGTTGATGTTGATTTGCGCCCCTGAGGTCATGACTCCACCCACAACCTCATCGCCAGGGATCGCATTGTTGCTGACGCCGGGGCGCCCACCTTTGTCGTAGTCGCGTTCATTGTGCCAGACGATCACGCGCGCGCCCGATGCAACCTGCTCGCGCACACGATCCTTCTGATTAGAGGGAAGAAGCGCCGGTACATCATTAATTATCTGCTCCACCAGCGCAGCCGGCTCGTCATGGATCAGTATCAGCGCGTTCGCTCTGCAATCATCGCCATTATTGCCGACTCCGATTTCGAGCGCGTTTTCGTAGATGCGTTCGCGCACGTATTCGTTGCCCGCGCTGTTCAGTCCGCGCACTGACAGGCACAACGCGTCGAAATAGCGTGTCGCGGGCCGGTCAAGGCGATGGGTGGATGCTAGCCGCTGCACCAGTTCGCGCACGGCTTCGGGCTCCACCGGCGTTTCGCCTTCAACAATGATGGTGGATTCTTGCGCCGCCGCTGGCTGAGCGAGGGTCATGCAGGCCAGCGCTGAACAGGCCAGAATTGAAGCAGTTTTCGCCGATAGACTTATATTGAACTCTCCCTAGCTGGAGCTCTCGTAGCGGAGGATATCATCTGTCCACATATGTGCCAAATCGCGTGACGGATGAGTGACTTTCCACCGCTACTCGGCAGTCTGCATCTTGCCATCAGGCAAAGAGCGCTTACCCTTCCGACTCGAACACAACGCCCGAGAAGGAACCTGCCTCACCCCTATGGCCAGTAAAAACTCCAGCAAGATCGACCCCGCCGCTTTGCCAAGCGCGATCAATTCTAACGAAGCCGCAAAGGCGAAAGCTGAGCTGAGCTTTGAAAATCAGTCGCTTTTGGGAGCGCTGTTTGGGCAGTTTGATGCCAATCTGGTGCAGGTGGAAAACAGGCTCGGCGTCTATATTCATGCGCGCGGTGACAAGATCCTGATCGAAGGGCCTCAGGACGCGGTGGCTCGGGCGCGCGATACTCTCAACACGATGTATGATCGGCTGGCGCAGGGTCAGGACCTGACCTCTGGCGCGATTGAAGCGCTGATTGCGATGTCGAATGAGCCGACGCTTGAAGGGATTATCAGCGGCGAAAAGGAAGAGCCGCCGATTATGATCCGCACGCGGCGCAAGACGATTGTGCCGCGCTCCGCCACGCAGATCACCTATATGCGCAGCCTTGTTCGCGACGATATCATCTTTGCGCTGGGGCCTGCGGGAACGGGTAAGACCTATCTCGCAGTGGCTCAGGCGGTGGCGCAATTGGTGTCTGGCAGCGTCCAGCGGCTGATCCTGTCGCGCCCTGCGGTGGAGGCGGGCGAGAAGCTCGGCTTCCTGCCCGGCGACATGAAGGACAAGGTCGATCCTTATCTGCGCCCGCTCTACGATGCGCTGTATGATTGCATGCCTCCAGAACAGGTGGAGCGCCGGATTGCCTCAGGGGAGATTGAGATCGCTCCCATAGCCTTTATGCGCGGTCGTACTCTGGCGGATGCTTTCGTGATCTTGGACGAAGCGCAAAACACGACGCGCGAGCAGATGAAGATGTTCCTCACCCGCTTTGGCCAGAACAGCCGGATGGTGATCTGTGGAGACCCGCGTCAGGTCGACATTCCCGGCGGTGACCGGATGAGCGGGCTGGCCGATGCGGTTGATAAGCTGGAACATACGGACGGCTTTGGCACGATCCGCTTCACCGCCGCCGACGTTGTCCGCCACCCAATCGTTGGGCGTATTGTCGAGGCTTATGAGGGGGAAGGCTAAGGGGACTGATCGCCTTCCCCGCTCATCTGGCGTCAAACTTGCGGTTTGAGCCAGTAAAACTCGAAGCTCTCCACCCCTGATGTGAAGAACCGGCTGCTGGCTCGGTAGTCAGGCAATTGCTGCAGCTGGGCAAAGCCATCGGCGCTTTCCCATTCGACGATGGTCACTTGGCCCGGCCTGATCCGGGGTGAGCTGTGCGCTTCGAAATCGGGGCGGATCATTTTGTACATGAAACGGCCACCGGCGCGCTGCAGTGGCGCTTCGATCTCCGCTATATAACGTTGATAATCGGTGGGGTTGTCGAGTGTGAACCATGCGACAACGACGGTGTAGTGCTTTGAACTGTCAAACACGAGGCGGGTGTCTTCTTCGACCACGTCGCTGTAGATTTTTAGCTCATCCCAGCCATCGGGCCGCGTTGCCTTGATCGCTGGCCATTCGGGGGTGGCTTCGAATTCAGCAACGGCGTCTTCGTTTGGCCATGCGAAGAATGCAAAGGCGCCGGGCTGATAGCTGCTGACCACATTAGACTGCACCTGCAATTGGCCGAGTGGTCGAAAGCCGAACCGTGATGCAATTGGAAATGCGGTTTGTGCATAGGTTCGCCGCGCATCGCCTGCATCGGCTCGCTCTTCAGGCGCGATCACCTGCAAGACTTCGCCTTTCTTCAGCTCGATCACCAGCTGGCCGCTTTCCTCTTGCGCGGCGGTAGAGGAATTGTCCTGAGCCAAGGCCGCAGGAATAGTGGTGGTGACGGCTGCCAGAAGACTAGCGGAGAGCAGGGCCGCTTTCATTCGCAATTTCATAATCGTCCTTTCGGAGGAGGAGGCTTGGTATGAAATCAAACCAATATCGCCGAATTTTGCGAAGTCGCGGCTAGATTTGGGCGTTCATTGGTGCAAAAACGTTCCAATGGATGATTGGGATGATTACCGCCTTGTCTTGGCACTTGCCCGCCAAGGAACTTTGCGCAGCGCCGCCGATACGCTCGGCCTGACGCACACCACCGTCTCGCGCCGATTGGCCGTGTTGGAACGTGCACGCGGCGTCTTGTTTGAAAAGGGCAGGGCCGGATACCGCCCCACGCCGCTGGGCATGGCATTGATCGACGTGGCAGAGGGGATGGAGCGGCTAACGCACACCGCCACTCGCCTGCAAAAGGCGCATGACAGCGATCTGGCGGGGGAGGTCAAATTGTCTTTGCCAGAACCCATTGCGCAATATCTCCTCACCCAAGATCTGCTGGAGTTTTGCGAGCTCTATCCCGAGATCACGCTGCGGGTGGAGACCGATATCCGCTATGTTGATCTGGATCGGTCAGAGGCGGATGTGGTGGTGCGCGGGGCGCAGCATCCGCCCGATCATTTGGTCGGCAGGCGGCTGTTTCCCTTTAGCGTCACCTATTATGCGGATCGCGATTATCTGGCCAAGACGCCGCGCGACAAATTGCGCTGGATCACACCGAATGCAGGTGGGGAGGGGCCAGACTGGCTGCCGCATTCGCCTTTCCCTGATGCGCCGATTGCGATCACAATTGACGATATCGTGACGCGCCATCGCGCTTTGGTTCAGGGATTGGGGCTAAGCCGGGGGGCGTGCTTTATGGCCGATCCGGAACCCAATCTCGTCCGGCTGACTGACGAAGAGCCAGTGCCACAGCAGGATATCTGGGTGCTCACTCATCCCGATTTACGCCAAATCCCCCGCATTCGTGTGGTGATGGAATTCATCGCGGCGGCCATGCTGAAAAAGCGCGATTTGGTGATGGGCGATGCCGAAAACGCCGGTTAAGGCTTGCCGCCTGTCAGGTGCGCGCAGCTGTTGTAATAAAATTACCACAAGCCAAACCGCCCCTTTGTCGCTATAGGGCCGCCAACAGGCGAAAATGGCAAGGGCCATCCGCCTTTATGAGTTGAGCGGAAAAAGCGCGCAATTCTCGCATTTTTCCCGCGCCAACTGGCCCCTTACTCAAGCGAAATATTATGTCTTTTGAAACCCTTCCTCCCATTCTTGGAGAGGCCTTGGCCGAACGCGGCTATACCGAACCTACACCTGTTCAAGCGGCCGCGATTGGCCCTGATGCAGCCGGGCGCGACCTTATCGTTTCGGCGCAAACTGGATCGGGTAAGACCGTGGCGTTTGGCCTCGCGCTCGCGCCTGAACTGCTAGGCGAAATCCGCGGTACGCCTTTGACCGAGCAGCCGCTGGCGCTGGTCATTGCCCCCACACGTGAACTCGCGCTTCAGGTGAGCCGTGAGCTGGGCTGGCTTTACGCCAAATCGGGCCTGCGCATCGCGACCTGTGTTGGCGGAATGGATGCGAGCAAGGAGCGCCGCGCCCTTCGCTCCGGCCCCGCCATTGTCGTGGGTACGCCGGGCCGTTTGCGCGACCATCTGGAGCGCGGCGCGCTCGACCTATCCGCGCTTGTCGGCGTGGTTCTGGATGAAGCGGACGAAATGCTCGACATGGGCTTCCGCGATGATCTGGAAGAGATCCTGGACGCAACGCCCGATCAACGCCGCACGCTGCTGTTTTCCGCCACGATGCCGCCCGCCATTGTGCGGCTGGCTCAGCGTTATCAGTCCGACGCTTTGCAGCTTTCGCTGGTGGGCAAGGATCGCGGGCATGGCGATATCAGCTATCAGGCGATCACGATTGCCCCGTCCGAGGTCGAAAACGCGGTGGTCAATCTGCTGCGCTTTCATGAGGCCGAATCCGCGATTTGTTTCTGCGCCACGCGTGACAGCGTAAGGCGCCTGCACGCCACGCTGCAAAATCGCGGCTTTGGTGTGGTGGCCTTGTCGGGCGAGCACTCGCAGTCTGAGCGCAACCAAGCCCTTCAAGCGATGCGCGACCGCCGTGCCCGCGTTTGCGTTGCCACCGATGTTGCTGCGCGCGGGCTGGATTTGCCTTCGCTCAGCCTCGTGATCCATGTCGATACGCCGCGCGATGTTGAGACTTTGCAGCACCGCTCTGGGCGTACTGGGCGCGCTGGTAAGAAGGGTACAGCGGCCATCATCGTGCCGTATAACCGCCAGAAACGCGTCGACCGGATGCTGCGCGGCGCCAAGATCGAGGCCGAATGGCTGGGCGCGCCCACTCGTGAAGAGATCCGTAAGCAGGACCGCTCGCGCTTGATGGAAAAGCTGACCACGCCTGCGACCTATGAGGATGATGACCGCGAGCTGGCCAAAGAGCTGATGGAAAAGCTGCCAGCCGAAGACATCGCAGCCGCTCTGGTCGCTGCACACCGCGCAAAAATGCCGCAACCCGAGGAGCTTCTTGCCAACACGCCAGAGGCACGCGACAAGGCGAAGGCCGAACGCCACCGGCCCGGATTTGAAGACGTCGTGTGGTTCAAAATGGGCATTGGCCGCAAACAAAGCGCAGAACCGCGCTGGCTGCTGCCGCTGATCTGTCGGCGTGGGCATATCACCCGCAATGAAATCGGCGCGATCCGCATCGGACCCGATGAAAGCTGGTTCCAGGTGCCCCGCGCCATCGCGGCCAAGGTTTCCGAAACCCTGCAAACCACGGCGTCCAAAGATGACGACCAAGACGCGATCCCGATTGAAGAAAGCGCTGAAGGCCCCCGCATGGAAGCGCGCAACAATCGCAAGCGCGGAGACTTCAATGGTCGCTCCGGTGGTGGAGGCGACGGCAGAGTGCGAGCCAAACCCTTTGGAAAGGGCGGCGGCAAGCCTGACTTTAAAGGCAAACGCGATAGGCCCGGGCGGGACCGGGACGATGCTGGCAGAGGCAGCCCGAAGAAATCCTATGGCGGCAAGCCTGCGGGCGGCCGCTACGAAGGCAACCCTTTCGAAGATAGCCGCGATAAAGGTGGTCGATCAGATAGTGGCCGCTCCGAGGGCTATAAGTCAGGCGGCGGCAAGCCTAGTGGTAGCAAGCCCAGTGGCGGCAAGCCATGGGAAGGCAAATCCAAAGGCGGCAAACCTTTTGGCGGCAAGCCCAAGCCCGGCGGCAAAAACAAACGCCCCGGCAAGGACAAAGGCAAACCGAAAGGCAAAGTGGGAAGCAAACCCTCTGGACCCAAGCAGTAGGTTTGAGGCGCGCCAGTTTAATCGGCAATATTTCGAGTGGCTACAAAACCGCCACGTCGTCACCGGCTTGTTTCGGCGGTCTCGTCTGAGTTTTGAGTGGCCGAGTTTGGGGTGGAAGCGGATGGTCAGCTTTTAGTCTGAAACACTGACATCCATTCCTATTCGAACCTAGAGCGGACATCTTGCAGTCAGTGATTTTGAGACCAGGACTGCCAATCCTGCCCCAGCGATCTGGCTTACAATAAAAAGGGCAACTGACGACGCGGCGATACCCGAGAAACTGTCAGTGGCCGCGCGCGCAAGGGTCACAGCGGGGTTCGCAAAGCTCGTGGACGAGGTGAACCAATATCCTGCGATGATCGCAAGGCCGACAAGCATGGGTACTGATTTTCGCCGCTGGCGAACGGCCATGAGTATCGTGAAAACCAAGAAGAAAGTCGCCGCGACTTCGCCAAGCCATTGACCCGGCCCACCTCGCAAAGTCGACGAGGACTGCCAGGCCGGCGCTTCGAACATGGCATGCGCCAATAAGACACCGAGGAAAGCTGCCGGAATCTGAACGAGGATATAAGCCACCGCGGCGCGAGGCTCAATATCCATTTGCATCGCAAAAGCCACCGTAACAACAGGATTTAAATGCGCCCCGGAGACGGGACTGAGGACCGAGATCAGAACAACTAATCCAGCTCCGGTCGCAATCGCATTGGCCAGCAAGGCAATGCCGGGATCGGATGTGAGTGTTTCAGCCATAATGCCTGAGCCGACTACAATACCGAGTAGAAGAGCTGTGCCCAGCGCCTCGGCTAAGAGACGCTGCGTTAAGTTCGCACCATTATCTAACATTTCCATGATCGTTGACAGATACGTGATATATCAATATGTCAAGAGATATGGAAATTTCAAACGCTCTCGGTGCCTTCGGTGCACTCAGTCAGATTACTCGCCTGAATATTATCCGTCTGCTCGTAAAGACGGGGTGCGATGGGCTGCCCGCTGGCGAGATCGCTGCGATTCTAGATGTTCGTCACAATCTTATGTCCAGTCATCTCAACATCCTCGCGAGCGCCGATCTGGTACAATCCGTCCGGTCGGGACGATCAATCATATATTCCGCAAACTTCAAAACGCTCCGCTCACTACTTAGCTTCCTCATGGCGGATTGCTGTTCCGGCTTGCCGGAAATCGTGAACGGGCTTGAGCAAGAGGCGCTTGCCGCCGCGAAATGACATACCCAAGGAGAACTTTGATGAAGCGCCTGCACATTCATGTGAGTGTCGACGACTTGAATACCTCGCTGCGCTTTTACAACGCGCTGTTCGGGCAGGAGCCGACGGTCCTGAAGGATGATTATGCAAAGTGGGAAGTCGAGGACCCGCGTGTCAATATTGCAATCAGTCAAAAGTCCGGCAACGTCGCTGGCGTCAACCACCTAGGTATCCAAGCGGTGGACGACGCCGGGCTGAACGAACTCTACGAGCGCCTTGAAGGCGCGAGCGTTGCAATGCTCGAGGAGCGCGGTGCGCGATGCTGTTATGCCGAGAGCGACAAACACTGGGCGACCGACCCGCAAGGCGTAGTCTGGGAAATGTTCCGCACAATGGGGACAGGTACGACCTATGGCAAAGACCGAGGGCTAGCTATGTCTACCAAAGGCGCTTTAACAACTGGCACCGAAACGAGCCCCGCATCTTGCTGCTAGGGCGCTGTCATAGTTAAGTGTTGCGCGCTATTGGCCGCCTCGAAGCAGCCCAACTTTCTTGGTGAACGCCAGCATCTAACTCGCAATCCGAAAGCCCGCATTAGTCCACCTGTTACACTTTCCTACGGCCCCCTTATTAGCCTAAAGCGTTGGGCATGAACACTGTTGCTCTTCACACCACGGTTTGGACAAAATACGCATCGTTTGAGCGGGGAGCTTTTTCTTTTCTAGGGCCGTGTAACATGCGGTCCATGTCTGGGCTAAGTGCCTGTAATCGCGAGGTTTGCCTTGGAGCTTGAGATTGACCTTGAAGGCTTGCCTGAAGAGGGTGGTGATGGCGAGTGGGAGGCTCTGGTGAACCGCGTTGCTGGGGCGGCTTGTGAGGTCGCGCCGGAGCTTGCCAATGAGCGCTTGCATGTGAGTGTGCTCTTCACATCGGACGCAGAAGTGCACACGCTCAACCGCGAATGGCGTGACCGGGATAAGCCCACCAACGTGCTCAGCTTCCCGATGCTGGAACGGACTGAGCTGCTTGGGCTTGCAGTTGAGGGGCCTCCGGTGATGCTGGGTGACATTGCGCTCGCGCATGAGACCTGCACGCGAGAGGCGGCGGAAAAGGGCTTTTCGCTCGACCAGCATGCGAGCCATCTGATACTTCATGGTCTGCTCCATCTGGCAGGGCATGATCACGTCGAAAGCGACGAACAGGCCGATGCGATGGAGTGTTTGGAGATACAGGCTCTTGCAAAACTGGGCCTGCCTAACCCATATGAAGAAACCACTTAGGAGGAGCACCCTCAAAGGGATATGCCCGATTCATCGAATACCGCAGGAGATGCGGAGAGTAGCAAGGGGCTTTGGCCCCTAATCAAGAAATGGGTCGGAGCCGGTGACGGCGATCGCTCGCTGCGTGCGCAGCTCGAAGAGGCGATTGACGAACACGAAGACGAAAACAGCGATGATGTCGAGCATGACAGCTCGAACGGTAATGGCGACCTGTCGCCTGTTGAACGTCAGATGCTGCGCAATCTGCTGCACTTTTCAGAGCATGACGCCGATGACGTGGCCGTGCCGCGCGGAGAGATCGTCGCAGTGGACGCCTCGGTGTCGTGGGAGGAGCTGGTCGAAGCGTTCTCAAACAACGCGCATTCACGCATGCCGGTCTATCGCGAGACGCTCGATGATGTGATCGGGATGATCCATATCAAGGACGTGTTCGGCTTTCTGGCGAATGGCAAGAAGCCTCCGCGTGATTGGACCGTGCTCATGCGTCAGCCACTCTATGTGCCGCAGAAACGCGGCGCGCTTGACGTTCTGGCGGACATGCGGTTGCGCCGCGTGCACTTGGCTGTTGTGCTTGATGAGTTCTCAGGCACAGACGGGCTCATCACGATCGAGGATCTGGTCGAAGAGATCGTCGGTGAGATTGAGGATGAGCATGACGAAACGCCCGAAGCGCTGATCGTGCCAATTGGCGAAGGGATGTGGGATTGCGATGCCCGCGCTGAGCTGGAAGATGTGGCTGAGCAAGTCGATCCAAGGCTGGGCGAAGTTGAGGAGGCGGTCGATACGCTGGGTGGGCTCGCCTTCGTACTGGCAGAGGCGGTGCCGAGTGTGGGAACCAAGCTTGACCATCCAAGCGGTTGGCGGATTGAGGTTACAGCGGGTAACGATACGCATGTGAAGCGCCTCCGCCTCCACGCCCCCGATCTCAGCGCATCTGAGCAGGTAGGCGAGCCGGACGCAGCTGAGAACGGCTTGCAATAATCGCACTCATATGAAGGTTTCTCACAAAATCCTTCGCATTTTTGCATCTTTGTCGTGGCGCCGCGCGTATCTCCTCGCATAGAGGAGCCTAAGCATGCCATCACGTCGTCTTCCCCCCTGCGCGCGCTCGAAGCTTTTATGCGCACTGTCCGTCTGGGTTCTGCCCGTGCGGCGGCAGAGGAGATTGGTTTAAGCCCATCCGCGCTCTCGCGCCGGATCACCAATCTTGAAGAGTTTGTGGGCAAAAAGCTGTTCACCCGTGCGCGGCAATCCATGCAACTCACTGATGAGGGGCAGGCATTTTATGAGGCGGTGAACCCGCATCTGGAATCGCTTACCCGCGCGGTGGAAAGCCAGTCGGACAATATCTCGCTATTGCGTCTGCATCTGGGCGTGCTTCCGATGTTCGGAAGCCAGCGCCTATTCCCGCGGCTAGGTGAACTGCGCAAACGCCACCCCCTGCTGCACATCGATATCGATACCGCGCCCCATCTGGAAGACCGGGTAGGCGATACTCTGGATGCAGCGATCATCCTGTCTCGTGGTCCGGCAAGCGGTCTGCATGCAGTGCGTCTCGACCATAACCTCGTCCATGCGATATGCTCCAAGGATGTGGCAGTCGTGGTTGGCGACGATATGAATACCGAAGCGCTCGCTAAGCAGACATTCCTGCTACACAATGAGCTGCCTGAGAGCTTCGCTGCATGGAAACAAGCCAATGACCTTGCCGAGATGGAGCCAGCAGCGATCGACCATTACGACTCAGGTCAATTGATGCTTGAAGCGGCGGCGCAGGGGTTGGGCATTGCAATCATGCATGATGATCACCTTCGCCGCGCGGCAGATAGTCGCCTGACGAACTTGCCGGGCGCAGAAGTGCAAAGCCCGTATAGTTATTGGTTTGTGTGCAAGCCGACCGCGCTTGAGATGCGACCTGTACGGCTGTTCCATGATTGGTTGGTTCGCGCGGACCTCTAAGCCAGATCAAACAGCGGCATCATCCGGCACGGCAGGCGCTTTTTCAGCCTCATAGCGCACCGGTGGCACATCATGGGCAAAGTCACGCAGCGGCTTTCCCAGCGCCTCGCACAGCGCCTCTTCGATCCGGCGGCGTGATTCCTGACTAATCGCTTTACGGCCACGGAAATCTGCGGGGCTGAACGGTTCAAGGAATTGGAGCCGCAAAGGGAAAGTACCTTTGCGCGCCAGCACCCGCTTGGCGTTGTTGAGACCGCCTTCTTCGCCGATCCAGCCAATCCATTCAGCGACTTCGCCATAATCAAGCAATACAGGCTGGACGAGCACTCCCGGAGGCGGTGGTTCGAGGACTGAAAGCATGCTGGTCTTAAACGGCAATAGCGACTGACCGTCAGTGGTGGTGCCTTCAGGAAACACGGTTACGGACCACGCATCAGCGAGCGCCTCTTTGAGCGCATTGATCTGTTCTGCAACGCCCATTCGGTGTTCGCGTTTTACGAATACAGTGCGGTTCAGTGATGCGAGCCAACCAACCAAAGGCGCCTGTGCAAGCTCCGCCTTTGCAACGAATGCGGTGCCCGACGCGCCTGCAAGCGAAAGAATATCGAGCCATGAGACATGGTTCGCGACGTAAAAGACATCGCGCTTCAGATGCGTGCCTTCGACCTCAACCTTCGCACCGGAAATCCGCGCCGCATAGCGCAGGAACAGCATGGGGAAGGGCGAGCCATATGCAAAGATGCGAAAGGCATAATGCAGTGGCACAAACACGATCATGAGGATCAGTAGAGCGGTTGCGCGCCGCAAAATGCGAAACCAGCCCCTGATGGAGATCGGCGTGTTTTCTCCTCGCGCGGCCGCCTGGCGCAATGCCCAGGCCTTGTCCTCGGTCGGGGCGTCGATGCCAGTGGCGCTTGCGTTTTGTGTCATGCTGTTTGCGCTCAATCCTCGCGGGAGAGCCGGACCCCGTAAAGTTCCATGCGGTGATCAACCAGGCGGTAGCCGAGTTTTTCGGCAATCTGGCGTTGAAGCGCTTCGACTTCCGGATCTACGAACTCGACGACTTTGCCGGTCTCGACGTCGATCAGATGATCGTGATGCGCCTCTGGCACCGGTTCATAGCGCGAGCGGCCATCGCCAAAGTCGTGACGGTCCAGAATGCCGGCTTCTTCGAATAGGCGGACGGTGCGATAAACGGTTGCGATTGAAATCTTGGGATCAATAGCTGAGGCACGCTGGTGCAGCAGCTCTACATCCGGGTGATCGTCGCTTTCCGACAAAACACGTGCAATCACACGGCGCTGTTCTGTGATGCGCAGGCCCTTTTCGGCGCACAATTGTTCGAGATCGATTGTCTGGTTCAAGCGCTTGCTTCCTGTCTTACGTAGGTCCTGGCCATCCCTCGCGTTGAGATAGGCCCTACTTGGCGGCCTTTGAAGGTCTCATACCTAGGCCATCCACAGGGCTCAAGCTCTGCAAAGTGTCAGTCTAACCCCAAATTGCATGCGAGGACGCCGCCTCCGGCCCGCGATTAAGCCGAAGGCTAGCGATCAAATACAAGCAATTGCGCGGCCTTTGAGCCGTGTTTAGGCGGCCTTGCGACGTCCGCGACCGCTGCCTGGCTTACGGCCAAGACCGATTTTCTTTGCCAGATCGCGGCGCTTCTCAGCATAGTTTGGCGCGACCATCGGGTAATCCGAAGGAAGATTCCAACGCGCACGATACTCTTCTGGCGTCATATCGTAGTTCGTGCGCAGATACCGCTTGAGCATTTTGAGCTTCTTGCCGTCTTCCAAACAGACGATGTAGTCTGGTTTGATTGAGGCGCGGATTGAAACGGCCGGTTCCGGGCGTTCTTCTTCCGCTTTGGCCTCTTCCCCAAGACCAGACAGCGCGCTGTAAACATTAGTGATGAGGTTGGGTACGGCATCCACCGCAACATCATTGTTGCTCAAATGAGCGGCAACAATGTCACTGGTGAGCGTGATGAGTGTTTCTTTCATCTCGATTTCCATGTCTTGCATTTGCATGAGAGTTCCTCGTTTTTTGTTTTTCGGATCTTTGCCCGATTACTCCCGCATGCCTCAGATTAGTAATCTTGGCAAGCAGGCAGAACGCTTATGCGCAACTAAATAGCGACTAATCGCCGGACCTATGCGCCCAATACTAAGCTAAAGTGCGTGAGCGAAAGTAATCGCATCAACGCGTTCACCGTTCGTCAGGCGGTAATATTTGGGCCGCTCACCAATGGGCTGAAAGCCAAGTTTCTCGTAAAGACGCAACGCAGGATTGCCGCGCCGCATCTCAAGAAATATGCGAACTATTCCGCGTTGTCGGGCATCTACAAACAAACGCTTGATCAAACTTTCGCCAAGGCCGCGCTCGCGAAATTCTGGCGCGACCGCAATTAGGAGAAGTTCTTCTTCGTCAGCAGCGTGCCGCGTCAGAACAAATCCCGCAGCTTGTTTTTGATTTGAGGGACTTGCGCCGAATTCGATAATCTCGCCATCGCAGTCTATCAGGACCGCATGAGTTGTCGGCATTACTAGCGCATCGCTGATTTGTCTGCGGTTCCATGCCTCACCATAAGTGGGGTCGAACGCGGCCTCCATCACATACATGATCTGATCGACCAAATCGGTGCTCATCTGGGTTTGGCGAGCGCTCAAGAGGCCGGCACCTTTTGAGGTTTAGCATCGGGCTGACGGCCATAGATTGGGGCCAGATCGCTCGTCAGGATGTTCTTTGGCAGCAAGTCAACACACGATGCATCGCCTAGTGAATTATACTTAGATGTATCTTTTACTGTAAAGTATTCCGACAATTCTTGGGATTTATTTCCAGCAAGCAAATTGTGCTTTGCTTTCAACGCTGCCTTGTCGGGCGGTAAGGAAGACACTTCGTCCTGTGGCGAGCCATCATCTGCAAAGTTTTGGATGAACCATTCGCCGTGCCCTCCATTTATACAGACACTTACGCCTTGTGGTGGGCTTGCTGCATGTTCGTTGCGAGCCATCGCAGCGATCAGGGCGAGGGCGGGGAAGCCAAGGACCTCTGCGTCCCACGCCACGCCAAGCGCGCGCGCTGTCGCGATGCCGATACGCACGCCGGTAAAGCTGCCAGGGCCAAGTGAGACGAGGATGCGATCAGCGCGCCCCTTTTCTGGTAGCGCTGCAATCATGGGGATGAGCGTTTCTGCATGACCCCGGCCAATCACACGGTGATCATGAGCAATCAGCTCGTCGCCTTCAAACAGGGCAACAGAGCATGCTTCACCCGATGTCTCGATGGCTAAAACCCGCATGTCGCAGCCGATGCCTCAGCATCGCGCGTTGTGCAAGCCAGGTTTAAGCAGCGCGCACTTCGCTTACTTCGGGGACGTAATGCTTTAGCAGGCTTTCGATCCCATGCTTTAGCGTCGCTGTGCTTGATGGGCAGCCAGCGCATGCGCCCTGAAGTGTGAGATAAACGACTCCCTTGGAAAAGCCGCGATAGGCAATGTCGCCGCCATCGCTGGCGACAGCAGGGCGCACTCGGCTTTCGAGCAGCTCATGAATGGTTGCGATGATTTCTGCGTCTTCTTCGCGATCTTCAACCACCATTTCGGCGTCTTCAGCCGGCACTGAAATGCCGTCAGCGCTGCCGCCGACGAACAAGGGGGCTTCCGAGACGAAATGGTCGAGCAAGGTTGTGACCACTTGCGATTTCAGCGCACCCCAGTCTGCACCGGGCGCGGCTGTCACAGTCACAAAGTCCCATCCGAAAAAGACATTCACCACTTCGCCGGTGTCAAAGATCGCCTGCGCGAGCGGGCTGGCCTCTGCCGCCTCGGGCGAAGCGAATTCACGCGTGCCCGACGGCATAACCGTGCGGCCCGGCAGGAATTTGAGGCTGGAGGGGTTGGGTGTCGTTTCGGTCTCAATAAACATAGCCTTTTAGATAGGATGCGCTGTGCATGCGGGCAAGGGAGAGCTGCACACACTTCTTTGCGCGACATTCACTGGTCCTTCATGGCTTCCATCCCTATAAAAGCACCATGAACCTTATTCTCCGGGCAAGTTTTGCCCTCTCCGCCTTTGCGGCTCCGGCCATTTTCGTTGTCCCCGTCTCTGCGCAAGAGGCTCAGGCAACGCCCGAAATACCTGCGCCTCAGGCGCTGCAAAGCGAGAATGAGACGCCGTGGCTGTATGAAGGCAGCAACGTGCCTGTCGACCGCGAGTGGCTGTTTGGCGAGATGGAAAACGGCCTTCGCTATGCGGTGCGCCGCAATGGCGTGCCGCCCAATCAGATGTCGATCCGGGTGCGCGTTGATGCAGGTTCCTTGCACGAGGAAGACAGTGAACAAGGCTTCGCTCACCTTCTGGAGCACTTGCTGTTCCGGGAGAGCAAGTATCTGGGACAGGCCGAAGCGATTGCCGCGTGGCAGCGTTTGGGCGCGACGTTTGGCAGCGATGCTAATGCTGAAACCAGCCCGACGCACACCGCTTACAAGCTCGACATTCCCGATATCGACAATGCGAAACTGTCTGAAAGCTTCCGCCTGCTTTCTGGTATGATCCAAGAGCCAGTGTTGAGCGATGAGAATGTCGCAGCAGAACGGCCCATCGTGCTTGCGGAAAAACGCGAACGCGGCGGGGCTGCGGAGCGGGTTAGCACTCTTACAAGGCGCACATTCTTCGCAGGACAGCGCCTGTCAGAACGCAATCCAATCGGCACGGTTGAGACCCTCCAAGGCGCAAATGGGGCCAGTGTTCAGGCGTTTTATGACCGCTGGTATCGCCCGGAAAACACGGTGATTGTGGTCGCCGGAGATGCTGATCCGATGATCTTGGCTGGTTTGGTCGAACAATGGTTTGGTGATTGGGAGGGGACGGGCGCGCCCGGTATCGCTCCTGATTTTGGTGATCCAGTAGCGCCCGATGGCGCGTCGGTCGCCGAAGGCACGCAATTGCCGATTGGTGAGCTTGGCATTGCGATGGAGCCGGATTTGCCGCGCTCGCTGACCTACGCAATCATGCGTCCATGGCGCAAAGTGGACGATACGATTGTCTATAATGAAGGCCTGCTGCTCGATGCTCTCAGCCAAGCGATCATCAATCGCCGGTTGGAGACGCGCGCGCGTGCCGGTGGCTCTTACCTCTACGCACAGGTCCGTCAGGATGATGTCTCGCGCTCAACAGACGCAACCTTTGTGACCGTCGCCCCACTTTCGGGCGATTGGGAATCAGCGCTCGCCGATGTGCGCGGTGTTATTGCCGATGCGATTGCGACGCCTCCCACGCAGGAAGAGATCGACCGTGAGGCTGCAGAATTCGACGTCGCCTTTGCCAATTCGGTCGAGCAGGCCCCTGTGCAAGCGGGCCGCGATCTGGCCGACAATATCGTCAATGCGGTTGATATTCGCGAGACAGTCGCCGCGCCGCAGGTTGTGCTTGATGTGTTTCGCGGGATGAGCAGTCGCTTAAACCCGGCAGAGGTTCATGCCCGAACCAAAGCCTTGTTCGAAGGCGATGTGGTGCGCTCCGTCTATGTGACGCCTGCATTGGGCGAGGCGGATGAAGTCGTGTTGCAAGCGGCTCTAACGCGCGAAGCGACCGTCGATGACACAGCGCGGCTGGCAGCGCAGAGCATATCCTTTGACGAACTGCCCCCTGTGGGCGAGCCGGGCACGATTATTCAGGAAGGGCCACTCGGCATTCTTGAGGTTGAGCAAATCAACTTTGGCAACGGTGCACGTGCGCTGCTCTGGGCCAATGATGCAGAGCCGGGCCGGGTGACGGTGCGCGTGCGCTTTGGCGCAGGCTACCGCGCTTTCGACGAACAATCCGCCGTTTACGCGCCATTGGGCCAGATGGCTCTGGTTGGTTCGGGTCTGGGTGAGTTGGGCCAGAATGAGCTTGACCGCTTGGCAACCGGGCGAAAACTTGGCTTTGATTTTGACATTGATGATGCGGTCTTCACATTCACCGCGCAAACCCGGTCTAGCGATGTGGCCGATCAGCTTTATCTGTTCGCGGCCAAGCTTGGCTCTCCGCGCTGGGATGCTGATCCCATAGTGCGCGCGCGAGCGGCGGCAGAGCTTGCATACAACACCTATTCAACCAGTCCGGGTGCAGTGATCAATCGCGATCTCGACTTCCTGTCCTACGATCGCGACCCTCGCTTTGCGACGCCGACGCCTGAGATGCTGGCAACAGTCACGCCAGAGGGTTTTCGTGAAGTATGGGAGCCGCTGCTTGCGCAAGGCCCAGTCGAAGTCCTGATCTTTGGTGAATTTGATCGCGATGCGATTGTGGAGCAGCTGCGTGTTACCTTTGGCGCATTGCCAGAGCGTCAGCCCATCAGCCCCGAAGTCGCCGCTCGCATTCCCGGCTTTCCCCAAGGGGAGGCTGAACCAACCGTTCTCACCCATCGCGGCGATGCCAATCAGGCGGCGGCCGTAGTGGCGTGGCCAAGCGGAGGCGGTCTTGCGTCTTTGCGCGAATTGCGTCAGCTCGAAATCCTCACACAAATCTTCAACAACCGCGTGCTTGAGGCTCTGCGCGAAAAGGCGGGGGCCAGTTATGCGCCGCAAGTCTTCTCCAATTGGCCGACAGATATCAACGGCGGCGGACGGATCATTGCGCTTGCTCAGTTGGAGCCGGAATATGTCCCGCTGTTCTTTGCTGAGGCTGAGCGGATTTCGCGCGATTTGGCGACCAACCCGCCAACGCTCGATGAAATCAACCGCGTGACCGAACCGCTGAGCCAACGCATCCGCCGGGCATCAACCGGCAATCAGTTCTGGCTGTTCAACCTTGAAGGGGCGAGCCAAGAGCCTGAGCGAGTGACTTTGCTGCGTTCGCTTTTGTCGGATTATTCGCAAACCAACCCGCAAATCATGCAGTTTTTGGCGGACCGCTATTTCGCACAGCGCACGCCAATGAAGCTGGCGGTGATCCCAGAAGGGCAGGAATTGGCGCAGGCTCCCGAAGGCCCATTGGACAATAGCGATGCGGCAGTGCGCCCCATCGGACCGGCTCCAACAGTGCCAACCCGCCCGATCAGTGGGCGGTAGGGCGTGCTGATCGAACCTAGCGATCACAGAGGTTTGCGAAATAATATTGTCGAAATGGCGCATTGCGCTTTACAGATAAAACCGGTGCGTTAGAGCGCGCGCCACCTTAAAGCTTAAGGCGTCCCTTATTGAAGAAGAGAATGAACGTGGCCCAGAATTGGAATCCCACAAGCTGGAAAGAGCACGAAGCACGGCATTTGCCGCATTACGAAGACCCTGCCGAATTGGCTGAGGCTGAGGCGACGCTGGAATCCTATCCGCCGCTGGTCTTTGCAGGCGAGGCGCGCGCGCTCAAATCCGATCTGGGCGATGTGGCCAATGGCAAGGCGTTCTTGCTGCAGGGCGGCGATTGCGCTGAAAGCTTCGCCGAGTTCCACCCGAACAACATCCGCGACACATTCCGCGTGCTGCTGCAAATGGCGGTCGTGATGACCTTCGCCAGCAAGCGTCCTGTGGTGAAGGTTGGCCGGATGGCAGGGCAGTTTGCAAAGCCGCGCTCTGCTGCAACAGAGACAAAGGGCGATATGACCCTGCCGAGCTATTTCGGCGACAATATTAACGGCATTGAGTTTGAGCCGGGCCAGCGTCGCAATGATCCGATGCGGATGGTTCGTGCCTATTCGCAGGCCGCCTCAACGCTCAATCTCCTGCGCGCCTTTGCAGGTGGCGGCTATGCCAATTTGCGGCAGGTTCACCAATGGACGCTCGACTTTATGGGTCGCACGCCGTGGGCTGAGAAATTCGCTCACACAGCGGACCGGATCGGTGAAGCGCTTGATTTCATGGAAGCCTGCGGGATTGATCCTGCGACCGTCCCTCAACTGCAAAAGACCGATTTCTACACCAGTCACGAAGGTCTGCTGCTGCCTTATGAGCAGGCGCTCACTCGGCAGGATTCGCTGACCGGCGATTGGTATGCGACTAGCGCGCATATGCTCTGGATCGGCGACCGCACGCGTTTTCCAGGTAGCGCTCACATCGAATATGCGCGTGGTATCGGTAATCCGCTGGGCATGAAGTGCGGACCCTCGCTTGAGCCTGATGCGCTGATCGAATTGCTCGACATCCTCAATCCTTCGCGCGAAGCAGGACGGATCACGCTAATCAGCCGCTTTGGTCATGACAAGGTCGAAGAAGGGCTGCCCAAGCTTATCCGCGCGGTCGAACGCGAAGGGCATTCTGTGGTGTGGAGCTGCGATCCGATGCACGGCAATGTCATAAAATCCGAAAGCGGATTTAAAACCCGGCCATTCGAACGTATCCTCACAGAAGTGAAGGGCTTCTTCGCGGTTCACCGCGCGGAAGGCACACATCCCGGCGGCATCCATATCGAGATGACCGGCCAAGATGTGACAGAATGCACAGGCGGCGCGGTTGAGATTACCGATGAAGCGTTGGGCGCTCGCTATCGTACGCATTGCGATCCGCGCCTGAACGCTGAACAATCGCTCGAACTCGCATTTTTGCTGGCAGAGATGCTTAACAGTGAGATCGGCGAACAGCGCGCTGCCGACGCTGCTTAGTCACTTGTATGGTTAACACCGCATTCTCGGGGGGTAGGTAGCCCCTCGGGGGAGCGTGTGCGAATATCACACACCGGTTGGCGCCTATTGCTGCCAATTGAAATGGTGTTCGCTTCTTTCGCCTCGATTGATCAAACCTCAAGTAACGGCCCGCTCCCCCCTAGTGCGGCTGACAAAAGCTCTATGATCGGTGCGTTTGCGGGTCCTGATACGCTGATCTTGGTGTGCTTGGTCCTCGGATTGGTGGCGATGGGAGCAGTGGCCAAGGTTTTCATCGCCCGGCGCGAGGCACGCAGCGCTGCTAGGTTGGCTCGATCACGCGCGACAGCCATGCGCGAGCTTCTCAAGACAATGCGTATGGCGGAAAGCATCGCAGGGATCGGGATTTGGCAATACGATCCCAGCACAGGCGTTCAGCAATGGTCAGATGGGCTCAAGAAACTTTTCGGGATCGAAGGCGAAGAAGAGTTCGTAGAAGGTGATGCAGAAACCCTGCTATTTGCCAACAATATCGATCTGATCGGTAAAGTGCGCGAGTATAACCACGAGCGCGAGACCTATGCGATGCAATTCGATATCTTTGGCTATGATGGGCGCTCAAAGACGATTGCGGTTCATGCCTGCAATTTGCGCGATGCGCATGGCGGAGTGCAACGGGTGGTCGCCGTGGTCCGTGATGAAACCGAGCAAGTGATGCGCGAAAGGGCGCTGAAATCCTCGCGCGAGAAAGCCATGCATCAGGCGCGCGAGGCTCGCATTCAGGCGGATACGGATTCGCTCACCGGCCTTGCAAATCGACGCCGGATTATGCGCGAGCTGGATCGCATGGTGATCGATGCGCGGGTGACGCAAATGCCGCTGGTGCTGATTATGTTCGACATCGACCGGTTTAAGGCTGTGAATGACACATATGGCCATCCCGCAGGCGATCAGGTCCTCCAACGCGTCGCGAAAATCGCGACCGAGCAAGCGCGTGATTTGGATATAATAGGGCGCGTGGGCGGTGAGGAATTCGTCTGGGTTATACCCGGCGGTTCAGACGGCATGGCCCGCATCATGAGCGAACGACTGCGCCAGGCAGTGGCGAGCGGCAGCGCCGTTGATAACGTGCCTGCGGTGACGATCAGCGTTGGCTACACAGCCATTCAAGCAGGCGACACGGCGTTGTCGCTGTTCGCACGGGCGGATGGCGCGCTTTACGAAGCGAAGCATTCCGGCCGTAACCGAGTGCGAATGGCGGCCTGAACACCGCGGCTCCAAATGCGACTATGCGACAATTCGTCGCGGTCAAACAAAGCGTTCGCCTTTCATTTGTCACGCAACTGCGCCATCGTCTTTGAGAACACTTAGAGCCGATTTGGAGCGGGCGCTTGCCGCAACACCCATTGCCTGACCTATCTGAGGACGCCGAACCCGGCGCTCTTGCTCAGCATTTCTATGACACGCGTGCCTTGATGGAGGGGCTGGTTGGGCCGCTGTCTGACGCAGATGCGACGATCCAATCGATGGAAGATGCCAGCCCTGCCAAATGGCACTTGGCGCATACGACTTGGTTTTGGGAGACATTCCTGCTGCGCGACCATGCACCGGGATATGCGCTCACCAATGAAGATTGGCCGTTCCTGTTCAATTCCTATTACGAGGCTGAGGGCGCGCGAATTGACCGGTTTGCGCGCGGTATGCTGTCGCGGCCCACGCTTGACGAGATCCTTGGTTGGCGCGCCGCGATTACCCGCGCGATGGAGCCGCTGCTTGAAAATCCTGCGCTTCATGCGTTGATTGAATTGGGCATCGCGCATGAGCAGCAGCATATCGAATTGCTGCTAACTGACATCAAACATGCTTTGTTTCAAAACCCGCTTGGGGTGGCGATGTGGGATGGAGAGCCGGAACGCACAGAAGCGATCGATACAGGCTGGCAACACCATCCCGGCGGTATTGCCAGTCTTGGGCATTCTGGCGATGGCTTTGCCTTCGACAATGAGGGGCCCGCGCATCGTGTCTTGCTTGAACCTTTTGCGCTTGCCAGCACGCTTATCACCAATCGCGAATGGGACGAATTTGTCGATGATGGCGGGTATGAAACGCCGTCTTTGTGGCTCGCCGATGGTCTCGGCTGGGTGCGCGAACACGGAATCACTGCGCCGCTTTACTGGCGCAAAGGCGAGCACTTCACCCATCAAGGTTGGCAACCGCGCGATCCCAATGCGCCGGTGTCGCATATCTCCTATTACGAGGCGGATGCCTTCGCGACTTGGGCGGGAGCGCGCCTTCCGACAGAGTTTGAATGGGAGGCGATCGCGCAAAGCCATGATGCGGCAGGCGGCAACCAATTGGATGGACCGGCTGCGCCATTGCCACACGGTAGCGAGAATTTGTTCGGCGATTGCTGGCAATTCACCCGCTCAGCCTATCTGCCCTATCCACGCTTTGCCCCAGCAAGCGGCGCAGTGGGCGAATATAACGGCAAATTCATGAGCGGTCAGTTCGTCCTCAAAGGCGCAAGCTGCGCAACCGTGCGCGGCCATTCGCGCAGCACCTATCGCAATTTCTTCTACCCGCACCAGCGCTGGCAATTCACCGGGCTCCGGCTCGCAAAGGACGTATGAATGAGCACCACCGAAGGCCTCAAACTGGTCGAGCTTGACGATAGCGGGGTTGATACAGCGTTCCGCGCCGATGTGCTCGCAGGATTGGCGCAAGGGCAAAAGGCGATTCCTGCGCGCTGGCTGTATGACGATGCCGGATCGCAATTGTTTGAGGATATAACGCAGCTGCCCGAATATTATCCAACCCGCGCCGAGACCGAGATCTTGCAGGATCAGGGCGACAGCTTTGCCGCAATGATTGGTGAAGGGCGCGCGGTGGTGGAATTTGGCTCTGGCTCCTCAGTGAAAACGCCTCTCCTGCTTTCCGCGATTTGTCCTGCTGCCTATGTACCGCTCGACATCTCGGGTGACTTCCTGCGCGCGGCGGCTGCCGATCTGGCGCAAAAATTTCCCGGGCTTCCGGTCTATCCGGTCGAGGCTGATTTTATGCGGCTGGTTGCGCTGCCTGAAGCGATTGCCGACATGCCAAAGCTTGGCTTTTTTCCCGGTTCTACCATCGGCAATATGGTCGCCCGGACGGCGGTCGATCTGCTACGAAATATGCGCGAGACTTTGGGCGTGGGCGCTCAGCTTTTGATTGGGATGGACCTGATCAAGGATGAGGAAGTCTTGGTCGCAGCCTATGATGATGCGGCGGGCGTGACTGCGCAGTTCAACTATAACCTCATCCACCGCATCAACCGCGAACTGGGCGGCGATATCGCGGTTGATGCGCTCAGCCATGAAGCGCGCTGGAATGATGATATGGCGCGGATCGAGATGCACTTGGTCGCGGGCGAAGACCTAGCATTCGCGGTCGATGGTCAGCGATTTGCGATGGCCAAAGGTGAGACGATCCATACCGAAAACAGCCATAAGTTTAACCGGCGCACTTCCAATATGCTGCTGCTTGCCGGGGGCTGGGAGCCAAGGGCGCGCTGGCTGGATAGCAAGGGGCGTTTCTCGCTGATTTTGGCTGAGGCGGGCGCGCCGCGCTCTGCCCCATAGAAACTTCGTGGAAACAGACAGGTCTTTCATGCATTAGGCGCGCATGGACGGAAAATTCAGCGATATTCTCATCATCGGGGCCGGCATGGCTGGCCTGACTTGCGCGACGAAGCTGGCAGCGAGCGGGCAGTCCGTTCGCGTGCTCGATAAAGGGCGCGGTCCGGGTGGCCGGATGGCTGCTCGCCGTGCGGAAGTGGCGGGTGAAACAGTGAGTTTTGACCACGGCGCACAGTATTTCACCGCTCGTGATCCCGGTTTTCAAGCGGCGGTTTCAGGCTGGGAAGCGCAAGGTGCAGTGTCGAAATGGCCTGCTGCCGGAGAGGACGCTTGGGTCGGAACCCCCGGTATGAACGGCCCGATTCGCGCCATGGCGGAAGCGCTCGACGTGCGCTGGAGCACCCGCGCGCTCACGATCACTCGCGAGGAAGACAAGTGGCTGGTGGACGCAGGGGAGGAGCTTTTCTCTGCAACCACGTTGCTGATCGCTGTTCCCGCAGAGCAAGCCGCCGAATTGCTGGCCACCATCGCGCCTGAACTCGCAAAGATCCCTGAGTTGGTTCAATCTGAGCCGTGCTGGGCCGTCATGGCGTCATTTGAGCAGCCATTGCCAGTTGAAGCGGATGCGATGCGCGATGCGGAGTCCGCGATCTCTTGGGCAGCGCGCAACTCTGCAAAGCCAGGTCGCATAGGCGGCGAGGGCTGGGTACTGCACGCATCGCCTGCACGCAGCCGCGAAGTGCTCAATCTGCCCAAGGAGGAAGTGGGAGCACTGCTGCTCGCTGACTTCTTCGCGCAGGCCCGGATCGACCCCGTAGAGCCCGTACACATGGCTGCTCACCGCTGGCTTTACGCCATGCCGGCAAGCATCAAAGGCGAGCCTGCGCGGTTTGATGCGGGCAATCAAATCGGCATTGCAGGAGATTATCTCCACAGTCCACGCGTCGAGGGAGCTTGGGTTTCAGGCCACGCGCTCGCGCAAATGGTACAGAGCTAGGCGCTACGAATTTCCTCGATGACAGAGCCCAGTTTCCAAACCTTGCATGATGAAGCCTGCGCGCGCGGCGAGCAGACCTATATCGACCCTGCCACCGGCTACACAGTCTTTACCGCTCTAGCACACAAGAAGCGCGGCAAATGCTGCGGTTCAGCCTGCCGGCACTGCCCGTTCGATCATGTGAATGTGAAGTAAGTAAATCACGATTCCGTACGAATTTTCCCAGCACTTCTCGCGCCCGAAGGCGTGGAAAATTCGGCATATTTTGGGAAAGCTGGCTGGGGTGGCAGGGATCGAACCTGCGAATGGCGATACCAAAAACCGCTGCCTTACCACTTGGCTACACCCCAGCAAGTCGCGCGGATATAGCGCCTTCAACGCGGATGTGAAGGCCAGAAATCACTAAAAGTTTCGTGTGCGCAAATTACGCCATTGATTGGCGGCGCTGGGAAAGATCGCTTTCCGCCTCAGCAAGCACCTTTCGGCTGATCCCATAGAACAACAAAGCCGCCGCAGCAGGGATCATAATGCCCGCTGGGATGACGGCGAAGGCGATCTGAATACCCGCCAAAGCCGTCTCACTTTGTTCGGCTTCGGAGACGAAACCTGTCCATTCAAGCACGAAACCCGGAATGGCCGAACCAACGCCGATGCCCGCTTTCACTCCAAAGATTGAAGCCGCAATCACCAAAGCTGTCATCTGCCGGGCGGACTTCCACTCGATATATTCTGCGATGTCGGTGAACATCGAATAAGACAGGACCATCAGCACGCCAAAGCCGATGCCGACCACATATTGCACACCCGTTTGCGGCCAGATGGCGTCGAGCGGCAGGAAGTAGAACAGCGTGATCGTTGTCGCCTTGAGCACGCCAGCTGCCATGAGCAGATGCGATTTCTCAAACCATTTCTGCACGATGCTGCCAAGGATCACACCGCTGACCTGACCAATGGCGAGCGCGGTAAGGAACAGAGCGGCCCTGTCAAAGAAGAGAAAGACCGGCGCGCCATCATCGCCCACGACATATTTGAAGAAGAACGGCGCTGTGGCCGCGCGCGCCGCGATAGACGTCACGCCAAGGATCGCGGCAATCGCAACGGCGATCCATGGCCCGGTGTGGACCAACACCCCGAGATCACCAGAGAGCGAGCCGTTTTCCTTAACCGGCGGAATGCGTTCTTTGGTCGTGGCAAAACTGGTCAACAGGCAGAAAACCGATACGACCGCGATGCAGGAAATGGTCAGCAGCAAACCTAGGCGTTCGTCACCGCCGCCAAGCTCGCGCACTAGCGTGGTGCCAAGTGCGCCGACCAAAATCCCTCCTGCAGCGGAGAAAAACATACGAAAAGCGGTGACATTGGCACGGGTTTTGGAAGAGGGCGAGATCACTCCCAGTAAACCGCCATAGGGAACATTCACCGCCGTGAAGGCCAACATGCAAAGCGTGTAGGTGACATAGGCCCAGATCAGCAGCGCTGTGCCGCCCATATCCTCAGGAGCGCTGAACACCAGCACCATGGTGATGCCAAGCGGTATGGGAGCAAACAGGAGATAGGGCCGATACCGCCCCCAACGCGTGCGGGTCCGGTCGGATATTGCCCCCATCATCGGGTCAGTCACCGCGTCAATCAGCTTGGTGATGAGCAGCATCAAGCCAATGGCAGCAGGGGCAAGTCCGCCCAAATCGACGAAGAAGTAGAGCAGGAAGAAACCGAAGAAATTGAGCATCAGGCCCGAGGCCAGATCGCCCACGCCATAGCCCAGCTTTTCGCCAACGCGCAGTTCGTCTTGATTGCTTTGGGCCAAGCTTAGTCCTTCGCTGCGCTTTCAAATGATCATGGGCCGGAAGCGCGATAACTTCCAGCCCATTTTCAATTCATTTGATTGGCGACCCTAGAAGGTGAAGTCGAGGTTTTTGCCTTCGAAGTCAGCGGCTGAGTGGCGTTCGAGCAATTGCTGGTCTTCGTCACCCCAAACCTTGTTCACCAACCGACCGCGCTGCACGCCGGGCCGGGCGGCAATTTCACGCGCCCAGCGTCCGACATGTTTGTATTCGTCGATGGACAGGAAGGTCTTGGCCTCGTTGTAGATCGTGCCTGCAACGAACGGTGCGAGCCATGGGAAGTTCGCCATGTCCGCAATGGTGTAGTCGTCGCCTGCAAGGAAGCGCGTTTTGCCAAGCTGCTGGTCAGCCACGTCAAAAATGCGTTTTGTTTCCATCGCATAACGGTTGATCGGATATTCGAATTTCTCCGGCGCATAGGCGTAGAAATGGCCAAAACCGCCGCCAATGAAGGGGCCTGTTCCGACTTGCCAAAACACCCAGCTGAGCACTTCTGCGCGCGCGGCTGGATCAGTGGGCAGAAACTCGCCGAATTTTTCTGCAAGGTGCACTAGGATCGCGCCGCTTTCGAACACACGGAATTCGGTGTCTCCGCTGGCATCGATCAGCGCCGGGATCTTGGAGTTCGGGTTGATCCCAACAAAGCCACTGGTGAATTGCACGCCTTCGCCAATATTGACGGTGTATGCGTCGTATTCCGCGCCCGAATGGCCCTTTTCAAGCAGTTCTTCGAGCATGATCGTCACCTTCACCCCGTTGGGCGTGGCGAGCGAATGCAGTTGAAACGGATTGTCGCCGCGCGGCAATTCCTTCTCTTCGCGCGCGCCTGCGGTCGGCCGGTTAATACTGGCAAAGCGGCCGCCGCTTTCCGTGTCGCTGCTCCAGACTTCGGGGGGAGTGTAGGTTGGGTCTGCCATATTCGGTGCCTTCCAATAGATCATTTACATCCGTTGGTTCGAGAATTGGGGCATTGGCGCCTGCTTCGCAAGACTAGCAAGGGACCGCTTTTGCTTGCGTGTTTGAAAGCATTGGTTTGCGAGCCGTGCGACTTGGCTTGGCTAGGAACCTTAGAGTTTTGTCGCTAGAGGTGCGCACATGAGTGAACAGACGCACCCATTTTACGATATGCATGCTCACGGCTTTGTCCGTGTGGCAACTGCGACACCATGCCACCGCACCGGCGATGTGGACTTCAATGTGAAGGGCATTCTGGCCGAGGCGCGAAAGGCGCATGAGGGCAATGTCGATCTCGTCGTGTACCCGGAACTGTGCGTTTCTTCGTACACGCTCGACGACCTGCATCTGCAAAACGCAATGCTCGACGCAAGCGAAGCGGCATTGAGCGAGATTGCGGAAGCCAGCGCCGAGCTAGCGCCGGTTCTCGTGGTGGGCGCTCCTCTGCGGCGCAATTCCAAGATCTACAATTGCGCGATTGTGATTGCGGGTGGTGAGATTTTGGGCGCGATCCCCAAAAGCTATCTGCCCAACTACCGCGAGTTTTATGAGAAGCGCTACTTCGCGCATGGTCGCAACTGCCAAGACCTCTGGATCGGCGTTGGCGGCGAGGAAGTGCCGTTTGGAACCGACCTCGTTTTCTCTGCGTCCAACATCTCCGGCTTCACATTCGGCGTTGAGATTTGCGAAGACTTTTGGGCACCCAATCCTCCGGGAACTAAGGCCGCGCTCGCAGGGGCTTTGATCCTGTGCAACCTCTCAGCCTCGCCGATTACGATTGGCCGCGCGGATGATCGCCATCTGCACTGCCGCTCCATGAGCGCGCGCTCGATTTGCGCCTATGTCTATTCGGCCAGCGGGCATGGGGAGAGCACGACCGATCTTGCTTGGGATGGTCAGGGCGTAATTTACGAAATGGGCGGACTGCTCGCTGAAAGCGCGCGGTTCGACCTCGACCCCGAGCTGTGCGTTGTTGATATCGACACCGACCGGATCGCGGGCGAGCGGATGCGGAACCAGACCTTTGCCGATGCTGCTGAGGCCGAAGACCGTCCCGAAGACTGGTATCGCCGCATCGTGTTTGAGCATGCATGCGAAGAGGGCGACATCGGCCTCAATCGTCCCTTGCGCCGCTTCCCCTTCGTGCCCAATGATCCCAAAACCCTGGATGAGGATTGCTACGAGGCATTCAACATTCAGGTTGATGCTTTGATGCGCCGGATTGAGGCAACGAAAGCCAAGAGCCTGATCATCGGCATTTCCGGTGGGCTTGATAGCACGCACGCGCTGATCGTGGCGAGCAAGGCATGTGACCGGCTCGGCCTGCCTCGCACCACCATTCGCGGATACACCATGCCCGGCTTTGGCACGTCAGATGGCACCAAATCCAATGCATGGAAGCTGATGGAAGCGTTCGGCATCACCGCTGAAGAGATCGATATCAAACCCGCCGCCACCCGCATGCTCGAAGACATGGGGCACCCTTTCTCACAAGGTGAGCCGCAATATGACGTGACGTTTGAAAACGTGCAGGCGGGGCTTCGCACCGATTATCTGTTCCGCCTTGCTGGCCAGCATCATGGGTTCGTCGTCGGAACCGGGGACCTCTCCGAACTCGCGCTTGGCTGGTGCACCTATGGCGTGGGCGACCACATGAGCCACTACGGCGTCAATTCGGGCGTGCCCAAGACACTCATCCGCTATCTGATCCGCTGGACGGTCGAGACCGGACAGTTTTCAGAAGCCTGCGGCGACATTCTGATGAGCGTCTATGACACGGTGATCTCGCCCGAACTCGTGCCCGCAGGCGAAGATGGCGCAATCCAGGATACCGAGGCGCATATCGGCCCGTATGAGCTGAATGACTTCTTCCTCCACCACTGCATCCGCTTCGGTCAGCGACCCGACAAGATCGCGTTCCTCGCATGGCACGCTTGGAAAGATGCCAAGGCAGGAGAGTGGCCCGCCGGCTTCCCAGAAGAGCGCAAGAACGAATACGATCTAGCCGCCATCGCAGGCTGGCTGGAGCAGTTCCTCAAACGCTTCTTCGGCTTCTCGCAGTTCAAACGCAGCGCTTTGCCCAATGGTCCGAAAGTTTCATCGCAAGGAGCGCTTAGCCCGCGCGGCGATTGGCGCGCGCCCTCTGATGCGGTGTCAGATGTTTGGCTGAAGCAGCTGCGCGAGAACCTGCCCGATCTATGACAGCAAAAGGGCCGGAACTCGCGAGAATTCCAGCCCTTCTTGCTTCGTTGAATGAGCGCGTGTGGTTAGCCGCGGTCGAGTGAAAAACGCCCCGGACCAAAGGCTGCAATCGCAAACATCCCGCCACCAATCGCTAGGTTCTTCAAGAACAAAGTAAGCTCGATTTGTTCGGCAAAATTGTTGTGAAAGAGAATGGCCGCGGCGATGCTGAATACACCCAAGGCCGCTGCTGCGTAACGTGCTTTGAAGCCCGCAGCGAGCAGCAATCCGCCGCCAACTTCAAGCGCGACAGTGCCCCAATAAACCAGTTCGGGTAAGGGCAGGCCAGCGCTGCTGATATAGCCAATCGTGCCATCGGCTGAGGTAAGTTTGTTGATCCCGGCCAGAATGAACAGAGCGGCAAGCAGCAACCGTGCGATCAGTGCAGTGGCGTCTTGCGAAGCCGATGGTGAGGCATTCAACACGCTCGATTGGTCAAGTGATGAAGTGGTCATGATACGTCTCCCGAAATCGTGTTAGGCTGCAATTGCGGCGGCTTGTTCATGCGCAGCGGTGATCTTTGCTTCGCCATCTTGGCCCATAATTCCATCGGCTGCGACTATTTCGACCTCTGTGATGCCGAGGAAACCTAGGAAGAAGGTCAGCCAGCTTGACATGAAATCCATGTCTGAGCCGATCGGCGTTCCACCAGAGGCGGCGGTGATGTAGGCCTTCTTGCCTTTAAGCAGACCCACCGGGCCGTTCTCTGTGTATTTGAACGTGGTGCCAGCACGCGCGACCAAATCGGCCCAGGCTTTTACGCTCGCTGGCACCCCGAAATTGTAGACTGGCGAGCTGATGACGATGGTGTCGGCGGCTTGCAGTTCGGCGATCAGTGTGTCGGCAATCTGTGCGAGCTCTGCTTGCTCTGCGGTGCGTTCGTCCACGGCTGCAAGGTTGGCGGCAAAGCGTTCTGCGCTGATCAGTGGCAAGTCATTAGCGGCCAGATCGCGCGTCGTGATTGCAGCATCGCCCTTGGCAGCAATGGCATCGACTAGGCGCTTACCAAGCGCGGTCGAAACACTCGCATCGCCTTGAATGCTGGCGGTGATGTGAAGGATATTGGTCATTGGAATTCTCCGATCATAAGGAAAAAGGGTGGGGCCGACCTTGGGGGAAGGGGGAGTTGGTCGGCCCCGAGGGGTAGGTTTAGGAAGCGTCGACGAGGACGACTTCGCTGTCTTCAAGCGCGGTGATGGTCACCTGATTGAGCTGCGTGATGGCAACGCCGTCGCGGGCGTTTGCCTCAATGTCACCGACGCGGATCTTGCCGGTAGCAGGCACGAGATAGAGGTGCCTTGATGCATCCTCGACCTCGTAACTCACGCTTTCGCCTGCCTTGATCGTGGCACCCAGCACACGGGCATTGGTGCGAATGGGTAGGGCGTCATCATCATTGGCAATTCCGCTCGCGAGCGGGACAAAAGCACCAGCGCGGCTGTCTTTGGGGAATTGCTTGGCACCCCAGCTTGGTTCACCGCCGCGGCTTTCAGGAATGATCCAGATTTGGAAGAGCGTGGTGTCTTCGCCTTCCAGATTGTATTCCGAATGCCGAACGCCATTGCCGGCGCTCATGACTTGCACATCACCTGCTTCGGTGCGGCCTTCATTGCCCATGCTATCGCGGTGGGTGATGGCGCCTTTGCGGACATAGGTGATTATTTCCATGTCCTCATGCGGGTGAGTGGGAAAACCGGTGCCGGGCTGGATCGTGTCATCATTCCAGACCCGCAAAGATCCCCAATTGACCCGCGCAGGATCATGGTAACCGCCAAAGGCAAAGTGGTGATGTGCGTCCAACCAACCGTGATTGGCAGCGCCGAGCGAGTTAAATGGCCGAAGTTCGATCATAGCTTGTCTCCTATTTGAGCGGCGCCGCGATTGGCATTTCCGCTGTCGTTGAAGAGGAGATAGGCTGAGAAGGATAATTGGATAAGTGCGATAAAACTTGCCAAAATGTTCAGATTATCCGAACATATGAGCCATGAAGCTTGGCGATCCCTCCCTCGATCAACTCCGCATATTCCTTGCTGTAGTGGAGCAGGGCAGCTTTGGCGGTGCCGCGCGCGCAATGGGGCGGGCGGTTTCGGCGATCAGTTACGGCATTGCTCAGCTTGAGGCGCAGCTCGGCGTCAGCGTATTCGAACGCGAAGGGTCGCGCAAACCGGTGCTTACCGAAGCGGGCGAAGGCTTGCTGGCCGAGGCTCGACGCGTAACCGACAGCGTCGATGCACTTCTTGCCAAAACGCAGAGCTTGCACGCGGGGCTTGAGAGCACGGTGGCGTTGGTGCTCGATGTGATGGTGCCCGGAAGTGTTACTGCACAGGTCCTGAGCGATTTTCGCCAAACCTTTCCTACCATCGCCCTCAATCTGCGGGTTGAGGGGCTGGGCGCGGTTGCGAGCTGCTTGATTGATGAAGAGGGTGATCTGGCCATTGGCGGGCCGATTATCGGCGAAGACCCCTTGTTAGAGCGGCAAGCGATCGGTTCGGTTGAACTGATCCCAGTTGCCGCGCCCGATCATCCCTTGGCACAATCGAACATAGCACCGGGCGAAAGCCGGAAGCATCTGCAACTCGTCCTGTCTGATCGGTCAACCCGCACCGAGGGACGCGAATTTTCGGTGTTAAGCCCGCTCACATGGCGGCTTGGCGACTTGGGGGCAAAACATTCGCTGCTCAAACAAGGGCTGGGCTGGGGTAATATGCCGCGCCCCATGGTGGCAGGTGATTTGGCAGGCGGCGCATTGGTTGAGCTCGACCTGCCAGAAAAGCCCGGCGACAATTACACGCTCAATGCACTTTGGCGGCGCGACACGCGGTTGGGGCCTGCGACCAGTTGGCTAATAGACGCGTTTCGCGATCAATTGGGCGACTAAGCGGGTGTAATTCGCCGTGCGATAAAGGGAATAAAGCGCACCATCGCCGTGAGCCGCCAAAGCACGCCCCAGACCACGCCGAGGCCTATCCAGAGCGTAAAACCATGCGGGCTTGATGCTAAGTTGCGAAGCATGACTTCGACTTCTCCGTGGTAAATCGCCAAGGCGATGAAGCACAGCACCGCGCCCACGGCTCCCATTGCTGGGACGAGGAGGTTAGCCGCCCATGGCGTACCCGTTTTCGCGACAATGACTTCGACCGGCACCAACAGGATGAGAGCGATGACATAGGCAGGGATCAGCCCGATCATCGGGATGAGCAAGAGCATACTCATCGCCGGTTCCCCCGAGCTCCAAATGAGCAATAGCAAGGGCACGCAAAAGAAAATCGTGCAGGCAAGACAGCGGAACAGAAAGAAGAGCAGCAGCATCGATCAAGCCGCTCGTCGCAGCCACTTCAATGCATCAACCCGGTCATCAAAGAACTCAACCTCCAGCCCTTCGCTCAGCCGCCGGTACTGCATTTTCACCAGGGCAGAGGCGTTGCAGATCGCGACCCGCTTAAGCCCATAGGGTTGCGAGGCGATCAGGTGGTCGCGGATGATGTCGCCGGTTTCGCGCGCTTGCGGTGTGAAGCCAGCCATCTCACCAATCACATGGATCGGTCTTTCAGCTTTGGTCAGTGGCCAGGCGGCTTTGTTTAGATCAGTCACCAATTGCTGCATCTCGTCTAAGCCGAACAGGCCGGAGACCCAAAAATGCACCTCGTTTTGAGCGAGGTCATTGGCCACGCGCGATGCCGGTTTAAGACTGGACACTTGGGTTAGTTCTTGCCTTCGCGAAGCCACGTTTGAGCTGCACCGAAGTCGTCAAAGAATTCGACCGTCAAACCTTGGCTAAGGCGGCGATATTGCATTTTGACCAGAGCTGATGCGCCGATCACGGCCAGTCGCTGGAGGCCAAATTTGCGCGCCTGCAGCAAGTGATCCCGGATTGCGTCGGAAGTTTCTCTGTCTTGCGGCACAAATTCAGTGAAATCGATCGACGCGTAAATGGGCTTTCGCGCCTTTACGAGCGGCAAGCAGGCGTCATTGACTGCATCGAAATAGGTCTGGATTGTCTGAAGGTTCCAGAACCCTCCGACCTTGGAATGGACTTCGCAATTCGCCTCATCAAAGGCGATGTCTTGAAAAGGTGTCAGCGCTTCCATGCCGCAGGGATAGCTCAATACGGTGAAAAGAGCGTAAACACTGCAAGGGTTCGAAACCTAGGTCGGCCCGAAAGAAACGGGCTCGTCCCCGCTCCGCCATGGCGTGAATTTGGGCATCACATTGGCGAACAGATCAGAGGCGAGATGCCCACCAAGCCAGGGGTGCAAATGCGGCAAGTCCTGCGCGTCAAACCAAGCGCGATTGTGGTTGGCAAATTGCCGGATGAACGGAAACAGCGCGATATCAGCAAGGGTGCGCTCGGTGCCTGAAAGCTGCCCATGCTCGGCAATGCGGGCATCCCAGCGCTCTAGGATCGCAAGACCCTCCGCCTGATGATCGACGCTTCCGTGATCGGCTTCGTGTTCATAACGGTTGGGATATTTGTAGCGATCTAGATGATGTTTGAACGGCCCATCGGCCTCAGCGATCAGCGCCGCATCGTCGCCGTCCAGCCAGCCTTCGGGATCGGACTGGCTGAGCGCCCAGCGCATCACCGCGATGCTTTCATCCACGACAGTGCCGTCGTCCAGAACCAGAACCGGAACGGTCGCTTTGGGGGAGGCTTCGGCAAGCTCGGGCGGCTTATTCGCAAGCTTTACCTCGCGCAGTTCCACAGTGATGCCAGCGATCCACAAAGCCATTCGCCCGCGCATCGCATAGGGGCAGCGGCGAAAGGAATAGAGGACCGGGAGCGCAGTCACTCCTCACCTTTTTCCGGGTCGGGTTCAGTCAGTACGCCGCTTGGAAAATTCGCCTCCCACCCGCCATCGGGCAGACCTGCGTGGTTGCTTTCCTGCTCAATCGTCGCGCCAACATGCGTTTCACCACGTTGCTTTGCGAGCTGCTGTTGGCGTTGCCGTTCGGCGTAGCGGGAGCGTTGCGCCTCATCGCGATCGTCAATGCAATGCGGGCAGCTTACGCCTGGCGCATAATCGTCGCTCGCCATTTCCTCTTCGGACAATGGCATCCGGCAGGCAAAACACTGTCCATACGACCCTTGCTCCAACCCGTGCTTAACCGAAACGCGCTGGTCAAAGACGAAGCATTCGCCGTCCCATTTGCTCTCTTCGGCAGGCACCGTTTCGAGATATTTGAGGATGCCACCTTTCAGATGGAACACATCCTCAATCCCCTCTTTGCGTAGGAAGCTGGTCGATTTCTCGCAGCGAATTCCGCCGGTGCAGAACATCGCGACCTTCTTTTTGCCATCGAGCAGGTCATCGCGGTTTTCGCGGAACCATGCGGGGAAGTCGCGAAAGCTGGGAGTTTTGGGATCGACCGCGCCCTCGAACGTACCGATCGCAACCTCATAATCGTTGCGTGTGTCGATAACGACGGTGTCGGGATCAGAGATCAGCGCGTTCCAATCCATCGGATCGACATAGCGCCCAACGCTGGCGCGGGGATCGACGCCGGGTTCGCCCATGGTCACGATCTCGCGCTTCAGCCGCACTTTCATACGGTTGAACGGACGCTCATCCGCGTAGGAGAATTTGACGTCAAACTCGCCGCATCCGGGCAGCGAGCGAATGTGGTCAAGAACCTGCGCAATACCATCAACCGAGCCCGCAATCGTGCCGTTGATCCCTTCAGGCGCGAGCAGGATCGTGCCCACGGTTCCAGCCTCTTCACAAACGGCAAGCAAGGGCGCTTGGTGCGCCTCATGATCCTCAAAAGGCGTGAAACAATAAAGGGCAGCGACTTGGAAGTGGGCGGTCATGGTTAAACCCGCGTCACCCAGCCGTGTTGATCCGCAACGTGGCCCATTTGCACGCCGATCAGTTTTTCACGCATTTTGTTGGCCATTTGACCGATGCCGCCCGTGCCGATGGTGAATTCTCCATCGTGGGAGGCGACGGTGCCGACGGGTGTGACCACCGCAGCGGTGCCGCAGGCGAGTGTTTCGAGCAACTCGCCGCTTTCCGCTTCTGCGCGCCATTGGTCGATGGAGTACGGTTCCTCGCGCACTTCAAGCCCCTCTTCGCGCAGCATCGCGATCAAAGTGTCGCGGGTGATGCCGGGCAGGATCGTGCCGGTAAGGTTGGGGGTGATGACGCTGCCATCTTTGCGAATGAAGAACAGGTTCATGCCGCCCAGTTCCTCAATCCATTTCTTCTCAATCGCATCGAGGAAGACGACCTGATCGCATCCCTTTGCAATCGCCTCAGCTTGCGGGACGAGGGAGGCTGCATAATTGCCGCCTGTTTTGGCTGCGCCGGTGCCGCCGGGGGCTGCGCGAACATAATCTTGGCTGACCCATATTTTCACTGGGTTCACGCCGTTCTTGAAGTAATTGCCGGTGGAGACGACGATCACGACGAACATGTATTTCTTCGCCGGACGAACGCCCAAAAACGCCTCATTCGCGAACATAAACGGGCGGATGTAGAGCGAGCCGCCTTCAACGCTCGGCATCCAGTCCGCATCGGTTTGAACGGCAAGTTTGACCGCTTCGAGGAACAGCTCTTCTGGAATCTCCGGCATCGCCATCCGCCGTGCGCTGGCGTTAAAGCGCTGAGCGTTCGCCTCAGGCCGGAACAGCGAGAGCCCGCCATCGGCATGGGCGAAGGCCTTCATCCCTTCGAAGATCTCTTGCGCATAATGAAGCACGCTGGCCGCCGGATCGAGGGCAATAGGACCGCGCGGGCCAATACGCGGCGAGTGCCAGCCACCTCCCACAGAACCGGCAGCGTCTTCGTCATAGTCAATCGTGACCATGTGATCAGTGAATACGGTGCCAAAGCCGGGATCAGCGATTGAAGCGATCCGATCAGCGTCAGGTGTGGGCGAAGGGTGGGGTAGGCGAGTGAAGTGCATGCGAGAGCGGATAATAGGGAGCGCACACAAGAGCAAGAATTGTGATTAGTAGATTTTACTCCCGCATGCGGGGCACCGCTTACGAACCCAAGGGATGTATTACACGAAGTCCCCACCATTGTGGCTTGATGGGTCTTTGTCATCATGGAAGACGACATACTCAGTGACCAATCCGTGTCCGCAGGGTCGCTTTTGGCAGCAAATAACAAAAGCAGCTGATGCGAATACAAGGAATGGCGGCACTCCCGCCAATCTGATGTCTTCGGGTAGCCACCAAAGCGCTGAAAGTGAAAGACATGCTAGCGCAACGATTAGCGGCAGCCATGGAAAGAAATAACGCATGGACATCGACTAAATCGAAAGCGCAACTTTATCAAAGCTCTATATGAAAAGGGCGCTTCCGCCTTACGGGGAAACGCCCTTTCATGGTCAGCGGCGGTAAGCGCCGCTCACAATGCCTTACTCGGTAGGATAAATTACCGAATATGCCTCGTGCGGAAACTTGCCGACCCCTCTACTGAACCATGAGACATCGGATCACCTCCTTTCGCGCTAGTAAGCCAAGACCCGTGCGTATCACCGGCGGGCCGAGAGCCGCGTTTGCCGCTGGCCTCGATTGACAATCTGAATCATGCGCGGGTGCGGCGCAAGACTTGAATAAAGTTTTTCCCACGTCATAATCGCTCGCTCACCCAAATCGCGGATTGGCCGACACGCTAGGGGGTTCACCCTGAGTGTGAGTGGTTTTCGAGGGGGATGTTCACAGCCTGTGGACGCCTTGCGGACAAGCCTGTGGATATTAATGTATAGAATCGGTGTCGCTGATGTTCCGCATCCGCGGCGCGATGTCATCGCTCATACGATCTAAAGGTCGCGTCGCTGCGGGCGCGCATTCGCGCTGGCGGTTTGCGCTGCGAACAGATTATCGTGCGACCGTCGGGACTAGATCAGCGGCAATCCTCAATCACGCGGCTGATTTCGACCCATGCGGGGACGTAAAGCGTGCGTTCGCCTTCGACACCGATTGCGACGCGCCCTTTGGTTATCGCCATTGCGTCGAGGATCGGGTCGCGCGGGTCCAACTTTGCCGCGAGGATCAAGAGGCTGGGGCCCGACACTGGACTTGCAACCAATTCGCGCGTCGTCGTCTCAGTTGAGATGCGCATCACGCGGTCGCCCGTCGGGCTTTGAGCTGTGAACCGGCCAAGTCCAATGTCGCGTGCTGTTTTGTCGCAGCGCAAGACAAATCTCACGTCCCCGCCATCAACAAAAGCCGCAAGCGTCTCGCCCGGGTCGTTGGAATAAACCCAAGTCCCTGCTGTCTGCGGTGCGTCGAGATAATTCTCGAAAACCGGTTCTGACACGACAGGGGGCGGTGGAGGCGGTGCAGCGGGCGGAGTTGAGGCAGGGGCAGGCGCCGATGTCGCCACAGGCTCAGGCTGGACAAAGCGCTCTTGAACACCTGCGCTACAGGCTGCGACGATTGCGGTCAGCGCCAATGCGCCCGCTGCATGGAAGTACGTTGCTTTCATCCCGCTTCAATGCGCGCTATCGGATTGCGCGTCTATGACTAAGAGCCCGAAATCCTCTAAAAAAATACGTGTCGACCAGCTTTTGGTTGAGCGTGAACTGGTGGAGAGCCGCACGCGCGCTCAGGCGCTGATTATGGCGGGCGTTGTGTTTGCGGGCGAACAAAAGGTCGCAAAGCCCGGCCAACAAGTCAGCGCGGATGTCGCATTAGAAGTGCGCGGGCGCGATCACCCTTGGGTCAGCCGGGGAGGGATTAAGCTGGCGCATGCGATTGAGCAATTTCAGCTCGACCCAAAAGGCGCAGTTGCGATGGATGTGGGTAGCTCCACTGGTGGCTTTACCGACGTGCTGCTGACCAATGGCGCAGCGCATGTTTTTGCGGTCGATAGCGGGACAAATCAGCTCGCATGGAAGCTTCGCCAAGATGATCGCGTCACCGTGCTCGAACAGACCAGCGCGCGCATACTCACGCGTGATCACATAACCAAAGAGTGCAATTGGGTGGTGTGCGATGCGAGCTTTATCGCGCTGTCAAAAGTGCTCGAGCGCCCGCTCGAACTGGCGGCACAAAACTGCCAGTTGGTCGCCCTGATCAAACCGCAATTTGAAGTTGCCCGCGAAGAAGTTGGCAAAGGCGGCGTGGTCCGCGATCCCGCTCTGCACCAGCGTGTATGCGGCGAAGTTCGGGAATGGTTAGAGGGGCTTGGCTGGGACATTGAAGGGATCGTCGAAAGCCCGATCACGGGCCCACAAGGCAATGTCGAGTTTTTGGTGAGTGCGAAAAGGGGTTAACCCAAGTCCATCCCGCCGATCTTTGCGTCCAGGTCAATCGGGATTGAGGATAGCACTTCGACGCCGCTCGCTTTTTCGTAAGCCTTGTCGCCATGTTCGGCGATCAGCTCAGCGTGACGCGCATCGCGTTCGCGCAGCAGTTCGGCGATTTCCTCGCGGTAAAGTGCGACCATCGCAGTTACAAAGCGGTTCACGCAGTCATCTTGCGCGGTGTGATCGACGTTGAAGTCGGGCACGTGGTCGATCATCGTCTCGGCTGGGTAGAGAAACTCGTTCGTCACGAACCGGTTTACCGTGAACCAGCTGCGCGGAATGCCCATCGTGTTGATTGAGAGCGCGATCAGGTGGGTCACATGCGCTTTGGCGTCTTCGCCTTGTGGCGGCCAGACCTTTGGCTCCAAACCTTCGGGCAACTGCGTGCGGTGAAGGAACAGGTGAAAGTGTCCGTGCTCGTCTTCTTCTCGGCTACCGGGCGCATGAACATGATAATACCAGCGCGATTTGCAGAATTTGTCGCGCGCATCCTTCTCTGGATAATGCGTCCAGAACTTCGCGCCGTCTTCGGGCACGACGCGCAGCATGAGCGGCTTTTGCTCCTGCGCCATTTGCGTGATCGTCTCGATAACGGTGTGAGCTGCTTCAACAGGTGTCATAAAGCCAAGTTCTAGCGTTCTTCCATCAAAGTTACAGTGGTTTGATGCGGCCCCGTGTGAAGCCCCGTCTGGAGCCCCGTGTGAAGCTTTGTGTGTGAGGCACAAAAAAACCGGCGGCAACCATGAAGGTGCCACCGGTCTTTTTCATACGCAATTGCGTGTGAGTAAGCTGTATCAGCCTATCACTCAGCAGCGGCGCAGCATGCAGCTGCACAGCAGCCAGCAGCTTCACAGCCTTCAGCGGCGCAGCAGCCAGCGGCTTCACAGCCTTCAGCGGCGCAGCAGCCAGCAGCTTCGCAACCTTCAGCTGCACAGCAGCCAGCAGCGCAATCAGCAACTGCAGTGGTGTCAGCGTCGGTTGCAGCTTCGTCAGCAGGAGCTGAGCAAGCGGCAGTTGCAAGTGCGAGACCACCAGAAACGGCGAGCATCGATGCAAAGTTGGTCTTTTTCATTAATCTGTTTCCCCTCATTGAAATCCGCCCAAGCAGCGAAGTCCAGTTCATGAAAGTGAGGCGCGCTATCTGAATTCCCACCGAGCAGCGCCCCGAATCACGGCAAGAATGTGGCAACGCTAACACAATGTTGGGCAAGCGCCCATGCCCTTATCCCATCTTTTTCGTATTTTGCCGCAAACCACGCTCATGCTGCGTCAATTGGGGGCAAGGGGGCGGGGCGCAATTTGCGCGCGGCGCGCCCTCGTGTATCGGGGGTTTCGGCGCGAGAAGGTAATCGAATCGCGCTAACGGGTTAGGGCTTAATTGCGGCCGCTGAGTGGACACTTGGTCAAGGCCGGGAGTGACGATGAACTTACTCGCATCCAAAGCGCAATTGCGCGCAAGTTTTTTCCGCTGGGCATTGTTTCTTGTGCCCCTGATCGTGCTGCTTGGCTTTACCGCCGGGCAATTGGGCAGCCCCAAAACGGCGTGGTTTGAAAGCCTGACCAAGCCTGACAGCTTCCCGCCGCCTGCTTTATTCGGGATCGTCTGGGGCATCCTATATGCGATGATCGGAGCTGCCTTGGCCCTAGTCGTCAGCGCGTGGGGCGCGCATGGCCGCGGAATCGCTATCATTGCCTTTGCCGTCCATTTCATCGGCAACCTCGCATGGACCCCGGTTTTCTTTGGCATGCAGGACATGAACACCGCTCTCTATATCGTGGCCTATGTCGCGCTGAGTTTGGTGCTTGTCATCTGGCTGTTCTGGCGCGTGCGCAAACTCGCAGCTCTTTTGCTGGTGCCGTATCTGGCCTGGGCGAGCTTTGCGACATTCCTCAATTACGAATTCATCCAAGCGAACCCCGATGGCGGCGCCAGCGCGGATGACGGCGCGATTGAGCGGATTGAGTTATAGGAAGCACACACGAGGCTCTCACTGAAAATCGGGCCGCGCAGCGGACCGCAAGGGCGACTGCCCGCCCGAGCTTATGCGAGGATAGCCAAGCGAGCCGAATGGCTCGTGCCCGGCGCAAGAGGGCTAAAACAAAAGATGCTTGCCCCAAGCGGCAAGCATCGCCAAATAGCGCGCATGCAAAGCGAAAACCCCATCATCGCCGACTTCGTCAAACTCGCAAACTCTGCCGCTGGCACTATGGCCGGCATGGGCCGAGAGGCGCGCGAAAATGCGCGTGAGAAAATGCGTGAGGCAATGGGCGGCATGGATTTCGTAACCCGCGAAGAGTTCGAGACGGTCAAAGCCATGGCGCAAAAGGCCCGCGAACAGGCCGACGCTCTCGAAGCGCGCTTGGCTGAGCTTGAAGCCAAGACCAAGTAAGCTGCTCTTTGTGAGGCGCGCTCGCATATGAACTTGCGCGCTCCCGCCATTCTTATCGCATCACGCCCTCAGGGCGAGACCGGTTCTATTGCGCGCTTGCTCACCGAAAAACACGGCCTTGTCGCAGGTTATGTTGCGGGCGGGCGGGGGCGGCAATTGCGACCCGTTATGATTCCGGGCAATTCAGTTGAGATGGAGCTGCGCGCCAAATCGGATAGCCAGCTGCCTTTTGTTCGACTGGAACTGGCGACAAGCCGCGCGCAGTGGATGACTGAACCACTGCCTGCCGCAGCGATTCAATGGGCCTGCGCACTGACCGCATCAAGCCTGCCTGAGCGCGCGCCGTACCCCAATATCTACTCCGGCCTCGACGCGCTGCTCACCGCGATCTGTCATGCGCCGTCCGCGCGGGGATGGCTTGCCGCGATGGTCGGATATGAGGCGATGTTGCTGAGCGAGCTGGGCTATGGCGGGAACAAGCCTGACCTTAGCGATGACTTCCCCGCGCAGTTCGAAGCTTTCCGCAGCTTACACAAGCCAATTCGCGACCACTTGCTTGCCGAGCGCTCTCGCGATGTTATGGCGGCTCGCACAGCGCTGGGTCAGCGATTGGCGCGAATGGTGTAGATGAGGTGTTATCGATGAAGATTGCAGTCCTGCCCGGCGATGGGATCGGTCCTGAAGTCACAGCCGAAGCGGTGCGCGTGCTCGAAGCGCTTGGCCTGCCCGGGCTAACCTTGTTCGATGGCGATGTTGGCGGAGCGGCTTACAAGCGCCACGGCCACCCATTGCCGCACGAAACACTGACAATGGCGAAGGAATGCGATGCGGTGCTGTTCGGCGCAGTGGGCGATCCTGATTGCGACGCGCTGGACAGGCATTTGCGTCCAGAACAGGCGATCCTTGGTTTACGCAAAGAACTGGACCTGTTCGCAAACTTACGCCCTGCAAAGGTCTTTAAAGGTCTGGAGCACCTCTCCCCATTGCAACCGGACATTGCGAGCCAGCTCGACATGATGATCGTGCGCGAGCTGACCGGCGACGTCTATTTCGGTGAAAAGGGCGAGCGCGTTGCAACAGATGGCAGCCGCGAGGGATGGGACATGATGTCCTATTGCGAGACCGAAGTGCGCCGCATTGCGCAGGTCGCCTTTCGCACAGCGCGCGGCGGTGATGACAAATTGCGCGTCACCAGCGTTGATAAAGCCAATGTGCTGGAGACCAGCCAGGTCTGGCGCGACACGGTGAAGGCAGCAGCGGTCGCGCATCCCGATATCGACCTTGACCATATGTATGTCGACAATGCCGCGATGCAGATCATCAGCAATCCGGGTGGGTTTGGCGTGATCCTGACGGGCAATCTGTTTGGCGATATCCTGTCTGACCTTGCCAGCGCAGCAGTAGGCTCCATAGGCCTGTTGGCGAGCGCTTCAATGGGCGAGAGGCAAACGGCGCACGGCATCTTCGGCCTTTATGAACCGATCCATGGCAGCGCGCCTGACATTGCTGGCCAAGGCAAGGCAAATCCTATGGCGACGATCCTGTCCGCTGCGATGATGCTACGCCATTCCTTTGGGTTGGATGCAGAGGCTGCGCGGATCGAAGCCGCAGTTGAGCAGGCGCTTGCCGATGGCATCCTCGGCGGCGATTTGGGCGGTTCGCATGGCACGAAAGCGATTGGCGATGCGGTGCTTGAGCGGCTCTGAGGCCGAGTAAGCACTCATGCCGCTCGACCTCGCCATAATCCTCCCCACGCTCAATGAGCGCGGCAATCTTGCGCCTTTGGTGGAGCGGATTGAGACAGCGTTGGGCGCCGATGGCTGGGAAGTCCTGATCGTCGATGATGACAGCAAGGATGGCACAGCAGACGAGGCGCGTGCACTGGCGCTTACCGACAGACGTGTGCGGGTAATCCAGCGGATCGGCAGGCGCGGCCTGGCTAGCGCGGCCATCGAGGGGTTCTGCGCAACAGCCGCGCCCTTCGTAGCGGTAATGGATGCCGACCATCAGCATGATCCAGCGCTGCTTTCCGGAATGTTGGCAAGTCTGAAAGCGGGCGAGGCGGACATCTGCGTTGCCAGCCGCTTTGCCGAAGGCGCGAGCATGGAGGATTGGGCCAATCCTGAGCGCGAAAAACTGTCTGACTTCGCTAATTCCGTCGCGCGTCGCATCACAGGGGTCGAGCTGACCGATCCGATGAGCGGCTATTTTATGCTGCCAAGCAGCACCGCCCGCGCACTCGTCCCGCGCCTTTCGGGGATCGGTTTCAAGATACTGCTCGACCTTCTCGCGACGTCCGATGCACCGATGCGGGTGAAGGAGTTTCCACTCAATTTTGCTGCCCGGCGCGAAGGGGAGAGCAAGCTCGATCGCGCGGTTTTGTTCGACTTTCTCGCAGGGCTCTATGACAAGACGCTTGGCCGGGTCATCCCCACACGCTTTGCGCTGTTCGGCACAGTCGGAGCGCTGGGCGTGGTGGTCCATATGGCGGTGCTGGGAGCTCTACTATTGGGTTTGGGCGAAGGCTTTGCGCTCGCCCAAGGGATCGCGGTGCTATGCGCGATGAGCTTCAATTTCTGGCTCAACAATTGGCTGACCTACCGCGACAAACGTTTGAAAGGCGCGGGGCCAGTGCTGCGTGGTTGGGTCGGCTTCTGCCTCACCTGCGCGGTGGGAGCCTTCGCCAATGTCGCCGTTGCGACGCTGCTGGAGAGCCAAGGCATATTCTGGGCACTCGCCGCGCTCGCAGGCATATTGATTGGCTCAGTTTGGAACTACGCCCTTTCCAGCCGCTTCGTCTGGGGGCGATTTTAGCGCCACCCCGAAATCCAGGTCCACTCGGCAAAGCTCATTGGGCCTTCCAGCTCAGCGGCGCTCAGGATCGGGAAGAATAGCGCGAAGACGATGCAGCTCGCGGCCACCACGCCATAGGCCAAGTAGTTTTGCCCGCGCGCTTTTAGATCGCTGAGTGACAAGGCGAGGGCGGCGAGCAGGAACAGGCTTGGGACGAAATAGTGGTAGTAAAACTGCACAGGCTTTGGCGCGATCAGCCATAGGCCCAGCGTCACGCCATATCCCACGACCACTCCAATCCGCGCCCAATCCCCGCGATAGAGCCCGATGCACAGGCACCATGCGAGCGCAGGCAGGCCCAGCAGCATCGTCAGCGGATTGCCGATCAGCAGCACCCCGCGCTGCGCCTCATCCACATGCTCATACAAATACCAGATGCCGCGCGTGTTCAGCACCCATTGCGGCCATGTACTTTGGTAGGAATGCGGGGCGAGGACGGATTGCTGCAACTCTAGGATCTCACCGTGAAACCCGATCAGGCCTTTCTCACCGAGGGGGGAAGGATTGAGCGGTGTGCCCAGCCAATATCCCGGCACAAATGTGAGCGCATAGATCACCAGCGGGACAATGCCGAGCCATATGCCAGCCTCCACAAGGCTCACTCCCGGCACTGGCAATCCGCGCGTGCTGGTGAGCAGATGTTTGCGGCCCGCGGCCAGCCTTGCAGCGAAGAAGGTGAGGCCAAATGCCATCGCCAGCGGCACTGCATTCCACTTTGACGCAAGCGCGCAGCCGATCGCTATGCCGGTGAGCGCCAGACGCCAGTGCCCCGTTTCAGGCTCACGGATGGCAGCGGTGAATTGCCATGCGGCGAGCGTTAGAAACGCCACCATAAAGATATCGAGCATCGCGATGCGGGCATGGACGAACATGTGAAAGCCCGTCGCCAGCAGCACGCCAAAGGCAACAACGGCAAACCGATCAGAGCTCGCATGCCAGATCGCCCGCATAGCCGCGATCATCGCGATAGTGCCCGCAATGAGCGACATGATGCGCCACCCCAGAGGATTATCGCCAAACAGCACGATCCCCAGCGCCATCAGCTCTTTGGCAAGCAGCGGGTGTTCACGGTTGATGTATTTGCCGCTCAGCCCCTCCCACATGGACACAAATTCGCGCGCGGCGGGCAAGTAGTGGACTTCATCGAAGAACGGGCTTGTCGGGACCGTAAGCCTGATGCTCGCAAGACCGGCGAAGAGTGCCGGGATTACGAGGCACCACAGCCACGGATCGCGCGGATGCTCTGGCGGGGCACCAAGCGCATCTGTGTCTGGGAGGGGGTTAGAGGCGGTCTGCGACATTGGGCGCGACGATTAAGGCCGCGCCCAATGCGGGGCAAGAGTGGATTACGAAGCGGCAGGCTTAGCCGGCGCGGTGTTGCTCGATTGTGGCGCGACTTGGGCTTGCTCCAACCAGAACAGGCGGGCGCACATGGCGAGCAAACCGATGCTGGCGGTGCAACCACATAGCAGCGCCCATAGCGGCACATTCATGCCCACTTTGCGCGCGCGCGGCGCAATGAAGAACAGCGCGATCATCACGCACATCACTAGATCCCACCACACTTGCAGGCCGGTCATGTCTTGCGAGTGGTTGACGAAGAACTGCACCACGCCTTCATTGGCGATCTGCACCGCCGTAAACGCGCCAAAGCCAGCGGCGAGCGATGCGGCGAGGGTGGCATTGCCTATCTCGCGCTTTGTCAAAAGGATGGTAACAAGGGCGATGGCGCCGAAAATGGTGATGGCCAACCAGATGATTTCGAGGGTATTCATGGGACTACCTTCCTTTTATGTAGCATGTGCTACAAACGGCAATAGCAATATGTAGCACTCGCTACAAGAGGAAATGAAAATAGCGTCCACAACCTCCCCCGCTGCCAAGGCAAAAGGCCAATCGAAGGGCCAATCCAAGAGCATGTCACGCGATGTCTTGCTGCCAAAGCTTGCCGCCCATGTGCTGGCAAACGGACTTGGCGGCGCGAGCTTGCGCCCCCTTGCCAAGGCGGCTGGCACGTCGGACCGGATGCTGATCTACCACTTCGGCAACAAAGAGACGCTGATTGCCGATTTGCTGGAGCATATTGCCAGTATCTACTCCGCCGCTCTCGATGCCGCGATGGGGACCGAGCGCTCGGCGACGCGCAAGCAGGCGCTTGCCAAGATCCTTGGAAAATCGCGTGAACCTATGATGCAGCCATTCATGGCCCTGTGGTGGGAGATTGTCGCAGGCGCGGCGCGCGGGCTGCCGGGATACAGGCAGGCGGCGGACGAAATGATGACCCGCCAGCTCGCTTGGCTCGAAGGGCAAATGCCACTTGATGACCCCGATCCGGTCGGAGGTGCGCGCTATCTACTCACTTTGATAGAGGGCACTTTGATGCTGGGCACAGTGGGCCATGCACGCACCGCGCGCGAAGGCGTGCTTGCGAGCGACCTTTTTGACGATTAAGCCGCTCGCGATATGAAAAAGACCACCGGAATGAACCGCGCCGTGACGCGCAAATGGCGCCCTGCAACACAGGCGGTGCGCGGCGGCACATGGCGCACGGAGCATGGAGAGACGAGCGAGGCGCTCTTCCTCACTTCTGGTTATACTTACGACAACGCCGCTGAGGTTGCCGCGCGTTTCGCGGGCGAGGCTGAGGGCATGACTTATTCGCGCCTGCAAAACCCCACGGTCGCCATGCTCGAAGAACGCATTGCATTGATGGAAGGGGCTGAGGCCTGCCGCGCCCAAGCAAGCGGAATGGCGGCGATGACGGCGGCGCTTTTGTGCCAGCTATCGGCGGGCGAGCACGTGGTTGCCGCGCGCGCTGCGTTCGGCTCATGCCGCTGGCTCATCGACACGTTGCTGCCGAAGTTCGGGATCGAAACAAGCGTCATCGACAGCGCCGACAATGCCGCGTGGGAAGCCGCGATTAAGCCCAATACCAAGGTGTTCTTCTTCGAGACGCCCGCGAACCCGACGCTCGATATCGTCGACCTGCAATATGTCTGCGATCTGGCGCGCGCGCATGGGATCACAACGGTGGTCGACAACGCCTTTGCCTCGCCCGCTTTGCAGCGCCCGATGGAGTTTGGCGCGGACGTCGTTGCCTATTCCGCGACCAAGCTGATGGACGGGCAGGGCCGCGTTCTGGCAGGCGCGATTTGCGGGAGCGAAGAATGGGTGAACGAAACGCTGATGCCGTTCCAGCGCAACACCGGCCCCACGATCAGCGCCTTCAACGCGTGGGTCGTGCATAAGGGGTTGGAGACGCTCTCAATGCGCGCGCACCATCAAAGCCGCAGCGCGGTTGTCCTTGGCGAATTTCTGGAGCCGCGCGTGGTGAAAGCGGGCGGCGTGATGCAGCATCCGGGGCTCGCCAGCCATCCGCGTCACCAACTGGCGCTTGATCAGATGGAAGCGACCGGGCCGATCTTCGCCTTTGACGTAGGCACACGCGAACGCGCTTTTGCGATCCTCGACGCGCTGGAGCTGATCGATATCTCCAACAATATTGGCGATGCACGCAGCCTAATGTGTCACCCCGCCAGCACCACGCATGCGGGGCTAACCGACGAAGCCCGCGCAGAGATGGGCGTGACCGAGGGATTGTTGCGGATTAATGTGGGGTTGGAGGATATCGCGGACCTGACCGAAGATATGGACCGAGCGTTGGCGGCGGCGGGGGTTTAGGTCGCAGGGGGCATCACGGCTGGCTGTTTGCTAGGTAGCAGTCTGCCAGCTCACGACCCAATTGCGGACCTAGACCTCACTGCCAAATCTCGTCAAAAGCTGACCGTCCAATATAATCAAAAGGCGAGATATGCGCGTTGAACTGAGCTGTTCGCTTCCACAAAGGCCGGAGTGGGTTTGGGAGCGTGTGCAACAATCCTCTACCCTGGATTTCGTGGCTGGCCCTCTTATCCGGTTCAAGCCAAAAGCGTCTGCCTTTCCGGCGGTTTGGAAAGAAGGAGAATATCCTGCCAGCATTCGCCTGTTCGGTATCCTTCCAATCGGCAATCAAACAATTGGAATAGAGTATCCCCCCGATGCTCCGCCTATGACGCTGAGGGATAATGGGCGTGGAACTATGGCAAAGAAGTGGGACCACTGGATTTTCGTCCGATCCGAAGGGGACGGAACACGTTATACTGATCGGGTCGATGTTTCAGCTGGCGTGCTGACACCATTCGTCGCCCTTTTCGCAAGAACCTTCTACGCTCATCGACAACGCAGATGGAAGCGAATGGCTAAACGATAAAATCGTGTCTGCTTTTTGCGAGTTCGCTGCAAAAATAGACGGTCAGCAAACCACCCCCAGAACCGCCATCTCAAACCCGGATAGCGTCACCTAGAACCGGACCTCGAATACAAAAATCGGGGCAGTTCGCGCTTGCGAACCGCCCCGATCATTTAAGCACATCCAACCCGTCGATTTGTCGCCTGTGTTAGGGGCGCTGGTCTCTCGGGGTCGTTTGAAACGACTATCAAGGTTTGGAGGCGGGCTATCGCGGCTCACCCCCCGTATTACCGCTGATATACATCGTGATACATTTGAGTTCTGAATAAGGCGCGCAAGAACGCGATTAACGCGGTGTAAACTAACGCCTCTGTTCCTAACCGCTATTGTGCGCTGCATCATGCAAGCCTATGGGGGCGGCCTCTCTCCACACCCCCACGAAAGAATGACCATGGTGGCTGCAACCCAAGACCGCTCGTTTGCGGCGACATTCAAGCGCGACTGGCTGGCTCAGCCGCGCGCCGATATCCTTGCAGGCATCGTGGTCGCGCTCGCGCTTATCCCAGAGGCGATTGGCTTTGCGCTTATCGCGGGCGTTGATCCCAGTGTTGGCCTGTATGCCAGCGTCGCGATTGCGATGGTGATTGCGCTTACCGGCGGGCGTCCGGGAATGATCTCTGCCGCGACCGCTGCCGTGGCGGTCGTAGTGATCCCATTGGTGCGCGATCACGGGGTCGAATATCTGTTTGCCGCAACGATCCTGATGGGAGTTTTCCAAGGGATCGCAGCCATTCTGCGGCTTGATCTTCTTATGCAGTTTGTCAGTCGCAGCGTCATCACAGGCTTTGTCAACGCGCTCGCGATCCTGATTTTCATGGCCCAAATTCCGCAGCTTATGCCGGGTAATGCGGGCGTTGGCCCGTGGACCTGGGTGATGGTGGCAGCCGGTCTTGCGATCATTTACGGATTTCCGCGCATCACCAAAGTTGTGCCAAGTCCACTGGTGGCGATTGTGTTGCTAACCGCGGCGACGATCTGGTGGGGCCTGCCGGTCAATGATGTGGCAGGGGAAGGCAAATTGCCAGACGGCCTGCCGACCTTCGCATTGCCGGACGTACCGCTGACTTGGGAAACCCTGCGGATCATCGCGCCCTATTCGGCGACAATGGCTGCCGTGGGCCTGCTCGAAAGCTTGCTCACCGCGCAAATCGTCGACGATATGACGCATACTGAAAGCAACAAGCAGCGTGAAAGCGCGGGCCAGGGCATCGCCAATGTGGTCGCTGCCTGCTTTGGCGGCATGGGCGGCTGCGCGATGATCGGCCAGTCGGTGATCAACGTTGCATCTGGCGGGCGAGGGCGCTTGTCGACCTTTACCGCGGGCGCGTTTCTGCTGTTCCTGCTCACCGTGCTCGGGCCGTATGTTGGCCAAGTGCCTATGCCAGCGCTCGTTGCGGTGATGATCATGGTATCGATCGGTACGTTCAGTTGGAACTCCATTCCGAACCTACGCCGCCACCCGCCATCGAGCTCTGTCGTGATGGTCGCGACCGTGGTGGTGGTAGTATGGACGCATGATTTGGCGCTGGGCGTGCTGATCGGCGTGCTGCTCTCGGGCATCTTCTTTGCCAACAAGGTCCGCAACCTCTTCACGGTCGAACGCGTGCGCCGTCCGCATAGCGCGGTCTATGTCGTAACCGGCGAAATCTTCTTCGCCAGCGTCGACAAATTCATCGATCAGTTGGGGCCGGAAAGCCAATATGAGGACGCCGCACACAATGTCTTGATCGACGTATCCAAAGCGCATTTCTGGGACATCAGTGCAATCGGAGCGCTTGAAAAAGTCATCGAGCGCATGCGCCGCAATGGCCGCCATACGCGCGTTGTCGGATTGAACGCAGCGAGCGCAGACCTGTTCGATAAGTTTGCTCTGGAAGACCGGACCGGCGTTGAGCTGGGCCTAGCACCGATGGGGGCTGACTAAGAGCGGCGAGGCAATCGGCCTCTAGCGCTGCTTGCGGCCCGGCCAATTCTTTAGATGGAACCAGTCGCACTCAATATCGGGCCGAGCATCAGCGAGTGCCATGAATTCATCGAATGTCGAAACCGCCTTGGCACAGCGAAGGCTCTTCAGCTTGCTACAATTGATCAGAGGCGAGAGGTCTTTGTCCTTGAGGCTGACCGTAGTCAGCGACAACTCTTCAAAGGCAAAGCCTTCCAGCGGGGCAAGGCTTTCCAGCTTCTGATAAGTGTGGATCGAACCGTCCAGGCTAAGCCTTCTGAGACGATCCTTCAGTGGCACAAGCCAGTCCAGATTGAACAGACGCTTCGCATTTTCGATTTCAAGAACTTCGAGGTTCTTGAGCTTGGTAATCGGCGAGAAATCCTCGATTTTGTGCGGGGAATCGAGGCGCAGATTTTTGATGCTCTGCATCTTGACCAACCCGTCGAGAGACGTCGCGGTCATAGGGTAGAGCAAGCTGAGCGTTTCCAGCTGGGTTAGCTCGCAAATCTCGTCGAGGAAGTCCTGATTAACCCCGCCAGCGGAGAAGGCACGCAGGTTCGTGCGCGTTGAAATTCCGTGAAATGAGTTCTTCTCGCGATTGTGCCAGCCCGTTTCAGCGGTTGGGCTGATTTTGAGCCGGCGGGTGATCTCGTCTTCATCCATGCGCGCGACTTAGCCGATCAACGTTAAAAAAGCCTGCTAAGGGCCAGGGCCTACATCATCCTTCGCGCGGCCGATTGGCTTCGATGCACGCTTGCCAATCCGGTTTTGTCGTGCAACTTTTCTACGCAAGAGGGAGAGAATACACATGGCCAACCGCGTCGAGCTTATCTTCGATTTCGTCAGCCCCAACGCCTACATGATCTGGTGGCCTTTGCGTGAGATTGTGAAGCGTACAGGCGCTGAGCTGGATGTGACGCCGGTTTTTCTCGGTGGGATGCATCGCCTGACGGGCAATGCGCCGCCGATGATCCGAGACAAAGATGTGAAGGGCAAGGTCGAGTATTCGATGCTGGAGATGCAGCGCTTTATTGCCAAGCATCAGCTCACCAAATGGAAAATGCACCCCGCATTCCCGTTCAACTCGATCACTTTGCAGCGCATGCTTTATGCCGCTGATCAGGATGGGCGCGGCGTGCAATTTGTCGAAGCTCTGCTGCCCGCCATCTGGGAACAGGGCCTCGATTTTACAGATCAAGCCGCATTCGGCGCGGCTCTGAGTGCGGGGGGCTTTGACGCGGGCGATCTTTCCGCGCGCATTCAAACCGACGAAGTGAAACAGGGCCTTGTCGCCAACACCGATCATGCGGTGGAACGCGGCGCATTTGGCATTCCGACCATGTTTACAGGGCCAAAGGGCGGCGACACCGAAATGTTCTTTGGCAAGGAGCGCCTCGACCAGATTGAAGAGGAATTGGCGAAGGGGTGAGGGCGCGCCGTGGCCGACTTTCCCTCGCATCCAGATGATGTCTCCGCCGAGTGGCTCAATACCATCTTGGGCGGTTCAGCCAGCTCGATAACGCAGGTCACTTGGGAGCCTATCGGTACAGGCCAAGTGGGCGACAGCGTGCGCTTTCACCTCATCCATGTGGACGGCACCACTAGCACGCTCGCTGCCAAATTTCCCGCCGAAAACGAGAGAAGTCGCGCAACGGCGGCGATGATGGGCCTCTATGCGAAGGAGGTTCAATTCTACCAGCAGATCGCTACGCAGCTGCGGGTTAGAGTGCCTCACACGCATCACGCCCAGATTGACGAGGCGGGCGAGAAGTTCATTCTGCTATTCGAGGACTTGGGTCCTGCGCGGATCGGTAATCAGTTAGAGAGTTGCTCGATAGAGGATGCGCGCGAGGGCATTAAACAGGCGGCCGCATTGCATGGATCAAGCTGGGAGAAGCAAGAGATTTTGGACACCGACTGGCTCCACACACCCGATGCTGTGGTCGATCAGATCAATGCGCTTTACCCTCAAGCACACGCCATTTTTCAGGAGCGGTACTCAGACACGTTGGAGCCGGAATATATGGCAGTCTGCAAAGGGATCGCCGCGTTTCCAGACACATCCATTGCCCGCCTGTCTCCGCCGCAATGTGTCGTGCATGGAGACTTCCGCCTCGACAATTTGCTGTTTGACATAAAGGGCGGGAAAGAAGCCATTGCGGTGCTCGACTGGCAGACCCTGGTGGCTGGCCGTGCGATGACCGATATCGGCTATTTCATGGGAACCGGCATAGGCGATGATCTACGCCGCGCGCATGAGGATGAACTGCTCGATCTCTATTGCAAAGAGATGGCCCAATATGGCGTGACCCTCACCAGAACAGACATCGCCCGCGAATATGCCATTGGCGCGCTACACGGCGTGATGACGGCCATTTTCAGCGCTGCCTTTGTTGAGCGGACTGAGCGCGGCGATGCGAATTTCCTGTCCATGGCGCGCGGGGCCTGCGCATTGGCATTGGAGCACAATTCGCTTGAGCTGGTTAAAGAGGGAACCTGATATGGTGCTAAGCCGAGCAGACGATTTTCCGATCCACCAAACGCCTGAACCCATCGCGTTTTCAGGCACGGATCGCAATTTCTATGACCGCTATTTCTTCAATGGCTATGCGCCCGATGGCAGCGGTTTCTTCGCGCTGGCATTCGGTGTCTATCCGCATCTCGACGTGATGGACGCGCATTTCAGTTTCATTCGCGATGGCAGGCAATATTCGCTCCACGCGACGACTGAGTTGAATATGGAGCGGATGACCCTTCGCGTCGGCCCCATTGCAATCGAGGTGATCGAACCGCTGCAAAAGCTCAGAGTGACGATTGACGAAACGGACGGCATTGCGGGTGAGTTCACGTTTGATGCGCGCGCAGCCCCGATTGCAGAGCCGCGCTTCATCCACCGCTTTGGGCCGCGCGCCTTCATGGACTATTCGCGGATGACCCAAAACGGGCACTATACCGGCTGGATATCGTTGGATGGCGCGCGTGAGCAGATGGCACCAGGCACGCTTGGCACGCGCGATCGCAGTTGGGGCGTGCGGCCCATCGGCGCGCGTGATCAGCAAGCCATGCCGGGCCACCCGCTGCCGGCATTTTTCTGGCAATGGACCCCGCTCAACCTAGAGAGCGGATCGCTGTTCTTTCACATTAACGCTGACGCGCAAGGCAAGGCCTGGAACACCCGAGCCGCATGGGCGGCGGACGGGGCCGGGCAAGAGCAAATCGTCGAAGGCGAGGGCACACTCACGAGCGAATTAGAGGAAGGCACAAGATGGCCATCGGGCGCCACGCTCACGCTGGACCTCAAAGGTGCACCCAGCCAATTAACTCTGGAGCCGATCAGCCGGTTTCAGATGAAGGGGCTGGGCTACACCCATCCCGTTTGGGGCCATGGCATCTATCACGGCGGTACAAAGACGGAGCGCGAGGAATATGACCTCGCGACGCTCGACCCCGCCCAAATGGACAATCGCCACGTCCAGATCATCTGCCGGGTTGGCGGGGACAGTCACGGCATCGGAGTCTTCGAACAATTGATCCTTGGCCCTTATGAGCCGCTGGGATTGGAAGACTATTAGACCTGCAACGCGCGCGATATTGCTCAAAATGCAACCAATCAATTCATTCCTTTGGGGATACAGTTCACGTTAACCGCGTTGAGGCTCTTGTGGGTGGGCGCACAATCGCTACCTTGGGAAAACTATGAAAGAGCTGTTCCAACACGCTGCCGTTACTGAAGGTGTCACCGTCCGGGTGGCCGTTAATTTCCTGCCGGAGCAATCGCATCCAGAGGCGGGCAAGTGGTTTTGGGTGTATCACATCCGGATCGAAAACGGCTCGCATGAGGATATTCAGCTGCGCACGCGCCACTGGCGGATTACCGATGCGCGCGGGATGGTGAACCATGTCGATGGCGAAGGCGTGGTCGGTGAACAGCCCAAACTAACTCCCGGTGAAAGCCACGATTACGTCTCTGGCTGCCCGCTGACGACACCGCATGGATCAATGGAAGGGTTCTACACCTTCGACAAAGCGGATGGATCGCCACTGGAAGTGCGCATCCCATTCTTCCCATTGGCAGCCCCAGAAACAGCTGACGGTCGAAGCTCAGCATAGTTTCAGAATTTCCAGGCCACCCGCTACCTCCGCCCTTCCACTCGGATTGTCACACCGGAGTATGATCCGGGTGGAAGGGCGGAGGTAGCGGGTGGCTACGGCTCCATCCAAGAAAGTTTCGTTTCGCGACAGGCGTTCGCATCTATCTTGCGATCCCGGTCTCACACGACTAATTCGCCTTTCGTGAAAAGAACGCACCTCCCCTTGAACGCCTTGCGCGTCTATGACGCTGCCGCGCGCCACCTCTCCTTTACCAGAGCCGCTGATGAGCTGGCGGTGACGCCTGCGGCGGTCGGCCAGCAGATCCGCGCTTTGGAAGATCACCTTGGCGTGGTCCTGTTCCGCCGGACCTCCAAAGGGCTGGAATTGACACCCGAGGGCTGCGCAGGGCTTGACCCTTTGCGTGAAGGGTTCTTGCGGTTTGAAGAGAGCGTTGCCGCGATGCAGGCGGGCCAAGCCTCTGACCGCTACACCATTGCCGCGCCGCGCGAATTTTACGCCGAGTGGCTCGCCCCGCGCCTTGCGACTTTCCAAGCGGGCACACCCGGAGTGGTCTATTCGATCATCGCCGATGAGAGCGCGGACTTTACCGAGGCGAACCTCGACCTTGCGATCCGGCTGGTGGATGGGCCGGGTGAACTGGAAGGCGTGCAACTGGCCGACGCGCAGCGCGTGACGGTGGAAGCCGAAGGCGCGCGTGAGGCGTGGATCGATTGGCCCGGAGCCGCTCTGCCCGAAGGCACGCGCCCTTGCATCAAAGCGGGCAGTCCGGGGCAGGCCTTGTCCTCTGCGCTCGCAGGGATGGGCAAAACCGTCTTGCCGATGTCGCTTGTTGAGGGCGCGATTGAGCGCGGGGAGCTGAAGGTCATCGACGGCCCAGTTGAGAGCCTGCGTTCCTATTGGCTCGTGGCCCCGGTCCCGCAATGGCGCTCCAAGAAAGTCAAAGCCCTCGTCGCTTTCCTGACGTCTTGATTTGCGCACTCCATCCGGGGTGCGATATCCTCGCTGACGCTGCGGGCGCCCTTGCAGGTGGCCTTTGGCCGTCTGCGGCTTCGCCTTCGACCCCGGGCTTGCACTCGGCTTCGCCTCGCGTATCAGCGTGTCTTATGACACCAGTACCTATCCTCACGACCGAGCGGTTCACCATGCGCCCTTTGCAGCGCGGGGATGAGGTTGCTTTGTTCCCCACGCTCTCTGACGAAGAGCAGTGCCGGTATCTCACACGGCCGGGTTTTGCCTCGGCACAGGAGCTTTGGGACTGGCTGGCCGAGCCGGATTGGCCGGGGCTGAGCTGGATTGCCGTGGATGCGTCAGGTGAAGTCGTCGCGCGGCTGGTCGCGGTGCCGGGGCACGCAGCGAACATCTTCGAGATCGGCTATATCGTGTGCAAGCATCGCCAGCGCGAAGGGATTGCGGGCGAGTGCTCCCGCGCCCTGATCGCTCACCTGTGGGAGGCATCGGGAGATCGCCCCGCCGCGCGCAAGCTCACCGCAGAAGTCGACACCCGCAACGCCCCCTCGATTAAGCTGCTGGAAACCCTCAGCTTCACCCGCGAGGCGCTGCTTCGCGAGCATGATGAGACCCATATCGGCCTGTGCGATGTGTATTGGTATGGGTTGTTGAAGAGTGATTGAGGATATTGTGTTCCGCACGCCATCCGGCGTGCGATGTCCTCGCGCCTAAAGGCGCTGCGGGCGGGCACTTGCCCTTGCGGGCCTGCGGCCCGTGCTCGCCATTACGCAGCTAGCTTGCGCTTAGGTCTGCGCTGCCATCCCCGTCTCCAAGGCCGTTATTCTTCGCCTGCTGCCTTTCCCACTCCACTTGCCGGCGGATGCCTTCGATCTTGCGGTCGATGCTCGCGCGCACTTCTTGCGCGGTCACATTCTTGCGCGCCTGCTCCATCCGCTCCGCCTCCACCTCGGCTCGGATACGTTCATAGACGGGGTGGCCGGGCATCAGATGAGCCGACGGCGCATAGCGATCCGCCAGCCGATTGCGCAGGAAGAACATGACCAGCGCCTCGTTATGATAGCGCTCTGTCGCCACCACCTCTCCGCCGCGAATGATCTTGCGCTCTGACCCTTCGATAGCGCGGGCAAGGGCGGTGTCCTCCAACCGCTCTACGCCGAGCTGAACCGCCCGATCCCAAGCGCGCGCAAACCCCTCCGCCCCCGTCATATGGCGCAGCTTGTAGAGAGCCTCCATCGAGCGCCCGATATGCCGAGCCGCACTGGTGACCACTCCTGTGGCCGCCAAATGCGCGACAAATTCGCACTGAAGATCAGGCGTGATCGAGTTCGAACGCGGTCGCGAGTGCAGATAAGGCTCAAAGGCGAGCAGCGGATCATCCGGCGAAGGCGGCTCCGCCACAAAGGCAACGCGGCTAGTGGCTTGACGAGGGATTTTGCGAGTGGGCACGGGTGGTTTTGGCATGACCCGCAAGTATTGAGCACAATTTTGGGGTGTAGGAAAAATTGGATTTCGAGTGTTCGTCTAGGATTTACCCTAAATCCACAGATAGACGATGCCTTCGACTACGAAAAAAAGATCAATCAGTTAGTGATCGTGTCTATGGAAAATGCAGAAGCTATCGAGCACTCAAGGGTGGACACTCTCAGCCGAGAGAAAGAAGTCAAATTTGTCTGTTCCCTAATTAGAAGGCAGTCAGGGGCTAGGAAGGACCGGTCTTTCGTACTTTCTTTGGATGCGGAATATGGTGTTGGTAAGTCCTTTTTCTTGGATTTGCTGGAGGCGTCACTGAAGGACACCAATCCAGTAGCAAGAGTTGATGCTTGGGCTGACGACGCAGACAACGAACCTAGTGTTGCCATCATGGCTGCGATCGAAGACGCTCTGGCCACATATCTCGCAAAGCCAACCGCAAAGGACGCAATACGGAAGCTCGACAAAGCTCGGCGCAACATTTTGCCAATTCTTGCCAAGGGTGCCGGTGGCGCGCTTTCGAAAGCGATAGCAAGGTATGTAGGCGACGTTGTTGCAGATGAACTGCGACTGCATTTAAACGAGGATGAAGAAGATCAGTCTCGCGAGACAACTGCAATTTCAGAAGGCGCTCAGGCGGGGGCGGAGGCTATCGGAGAGCGATTGACCGAGCTGGCTGACCAGCATGCCAAGGCAATGCTGGTCGACTATAGAAAGCGGAAGCGGTCGAGACGTGTATTCAAATCTGCGATGGCTGAGTTGATTGGTGGATTGTCCATAGGTGATGGCGGTCAACAAGCCCCACTGGTCGTGATTGTTGACGAGTTGGATCGATGTCGTCCAGACTACGCAATCAAAGTGCTCGAAGAGATTAAGCACTTTTTCGACGTCCCTGGCGTTGTCTTTGTCCTCGCCATGCATCGAGAACAGCTAAGCAATAGCGTCAGGGCAGTCTATGGAGCAGACTTTGAAAGCGATGAGTATCTCCGCCGCTTTTACGACTTTGCGATCAACCTCCAGCTCCGAGACTTTGCGTCGCTAATATCACAGCAGATTGACGAACTTGGAATCGATCCAAGTTCCTTTCGATGGCCACCAGACAGCAATTCACCAAGCAATGATGCTGCAAGAATGCCTGCCTATCTGGCGCTTCTCTTTCAGTCTTTGTCGGTTACGACGCGTGAAGCCAAGGCGATAATGAGGTTCATTGCTCTCTTCGCAGAACTTTGGGACCATCCGAGTGACATCGAGTTAACATGTTTGGTTCCCGAGATTTGGGCTAATCTAAAGGGCCAAAGCGCTGTCGGGAAAATGGACTTCCGTGACGCTAAGCTTACTGGCTTCGGAGGTTGGATCGACGGCGGCGGCAGAGATGTTAGCGTTGCAAATCTCTATGATGAACTGAGAAAACTTGCGAGTCAGAGCTTGATGCACTCGCAGCACGGTCCAAATCATAATAGTAATTGTTCTCACTATCTGCGCCTTGTGTTCAATTCAGAGTATAAGGTTCTGAGCGATGCTAGGGAGGCATCACAATCTTGGACTGTGCCGCCGTCGAGCATCACAGAATACAAGCGCCGAGTGCAGTTCTTGGATAAACTACTCGACTGATCCGAGTTTTTGGTCGGCACTTGCTATCGCCTTTCAAGCAAAGGCGCTGCCGATGAAGTTTGACGTTGACCTCCCTCCCGCATTCCCGTAACGGCCCCTCCATCCGAAGGCGGCTCTTGCTTCAACGCTAAGCGCTTTCTTCGAATTTTGAGCTGAACATTGGCGGTCATTCACCCTTTAATGGGCAAGTGAGCGGCAAAGTAATCCGGCGCTAGGGCACCGGGTGGAGCGTTTCAGGCTCGTGCATTGCGGCCCGTCCGCTGGCGAAAGGTTTTTCCTTTGGCTGGGCAGGACGAACAGCCGGAAATGCGCGAAACTGCTTTCACTTCATCTTGGTTCTCGAAACGCCAGTCGGGTTGCTACTCGCGCTGAAGTCTGTGGCTGTATGCCGCGATCCCTTCAGCAAAAGTGGGAACCGGTTTTGCGCCCGGAAGGGTCGCTAACAAACGAAGTGAGTAAATATGCCAACTATCAACCAGCTGGTCCGCAAGGGCCGCACTCCGCAGAAGGCCAAGTCTAAGGTCCCTGCAATGGAGCAGAACCCGCAGAAGCGCGGTGTTTGCACGCGCGTTTACACAACGACGCCAAAGAAGCCGAACTCTGCGCTTCGTAAGGTTGCCAAGGTGCGCCTGACGAACCAGCGTGAGGTTATCTCCTACATTCCGGGCGAAGGCCACAACCTGCAAGAGCACTCTGTTGTGCTGATCCGCGGCGGCCGTGTTCGCGACCTTCCCGGCGTTCGCTACCACGTCCTTCGCGGCGTGCTCGATACGCAAGGGGTCAAGGACCGCAAGCAGTCCCGTTCCAAGTACGGCGCCAAGCGTCCGAAGTAATATTTAGAGCGGTTCGGATGCTTCGCGGCACCCTGCTACCAATGAGGTGGCGTTTGGGTGGTCGGCCAAAAGGTCGATAGCGCTGAGCGGGCCGGAGCCGCCTCCGAAGGAGACTAATAATGTCACGTCGTCGTAGGCCCGAAAAGCGGGTTATCTTGCCGGATCCCAAGTTTGGTGATCAGGTTTTGTCGAAGTTCATGAACAACCTGATGCTCGACGGTAAGAAAGCCGTTGCAGAAGGTATCGTGTACTCAGCTCTTGATGCGGTTGAGGCGAAGGCCAAGGCTGATCCGGTTCAGCTGTTCCATGATGCGCTCAACAATGTGAAGCCGCAGGTTGAAGTTCGCAGCCGCCGTGTTGGTGGTGCGACCTATCAGGTGCCGGTTGAGGTTCGCCCTGAGCGTGCCCAGGCGCTGGCCATTCGCTGGTTGATCGGTGCGGCTCGTGGTCGTCCTGAAACGACTATGTCAGCGCGCCTTTCCGGTGAGCTGATGGATGCTGCGAACAACCGTGGTAACGCTGTGAAGAAGCGTGAAGATACGCACCGCATGGCGGATGCGAACCGCGCGTTCTCGCATTACCGCTGGTAATCTCGTGGATTGTGGACAGGCGGGGGTTCAAGTCTTTCGCTTGTAACAATCGTAACTATATGGGGCGCTGACCGTTAAAGGCGGCCCCCACATATTTTAAGGAACTTGCATATGGCCCGCGAATATCCGCTGGAGCGCTATCGCAATATCGGCATCATGGCGCACATCGATGCTGGTAAGACTACGACGACAGAGCGTATTCTGTACTACACTGGTAAGTCCTACAAAATCGGCGAAGTGCATGATGGCGCTGCGACGATGGACTGGATGGAACAGGAGCAGGAGCGCGGGATCACGATCACGTCTGCTGCGACCACGTGTTTCTGGAACCCTGAAGATCCGTCAATGGATCCAATGGGCGATCCAAAAGAACTGCGCGCAAACACTCCAAAGCACCGCATCAACATCATCGACACACCCGGCCACGTTGACTTCACAATTGAAGTTGAACGTTCGCTGCGCGTTCTCGATGGCGCGGTTGCATGTTTTGATGGCGTTGCTGGTGTTGAGCCGCAATCCGAGACCGTTTGGCGTCAGGCTGACAAATATTCCGTACCTCGGATGTGCTTCATTAATAAATTGGACCGCACTGGTGCAGACTTTAAATATTGCGTTCAGTCGATCATCGATCGCCTGGGTGCGACACCTGCCGTTCTGTATCTGCCGATCGGTATCGAGAGCTCGCTTGTCGGTCTCGTCGATCTGGTGAACCAGCGTGCAATCACATGGAAGAACGAAGATCTAGGCGCTGAATACGCATTCGGCCCGATCCCGGACGACATGGCTGATGAAGCTGCTGAATACCGTGAAAAGCTGATCGAACTTGCTGTTGAGCAAGATGATGACGCGATGGAAGCCTACCTCGAAGGCAACGAACCTAGCGTTGATACGCTCAAAGCTCTGATCCGTAAGGGTACGCTCAACCAGAGCTTCGTGCCTGTGCTGTGTGGTTCGGCGTTTAAGAACAAGGGCGTTCAGCCTCTGCTCGACGCTGTGATCGACTACATGCCTTCACCGCTCGACGTGGAAGCCATTAAGGGCGTTCTGCCAGGCAGCGAAGAAGAAGCTGCGCGTCCATCTTCGGATGACGAGCCTTTTGCAGCGCTTGCGTTTAAGATCATGAACGATCCGTTTGTCGGCTCGCTCACCTTCACCCGCATCTATTCCGGTCACCTCACCAAGGGTTCAGTTCTGAACTCGGTGAAGGACAAGAAGGAAAAGATCGGCCGTATGCTCCTCATGCACTCCAATGAGCGTGAAGACATTGATGAAGCGTTTGCTGGTGACATCGTCGCGATTGCTGGCCTGAAGGAAACCACCACTGGTGATACCCTTTGTGCTTCAAGCGCTCCGATTATTCTTGAGCGGATGGAATTCCCCGATCCCGTGATCGAGCTTTCCGTTGAGCCAAAGACCAAAGCTGACCAAGAAAAGATGGGCGTTGCGCTCAATCGTCTGGCGGCTGAAGATCCAAGCTTCCGCGTCACCACCGACCACGAGAGCGGTCAGACCATCATTAAGGGTATGGGTGAACTTCACCTCGACATCCTGGTTGATCGTATGAAGCGCGAATTCAAGGTTGAGGCAAATGTCGGTGCGCCGCAGGTTGCTTATCGTGAATCGCTCGGTCGTGAGATCGAAGTCGACTACACGCATAAGAAACAGTCGGGTGGTACCGGTCAGTTTGCGCGTGCCAAAGCCAAGTTCATCCCTGGTGAGCGTGGTCAGGGCATCGTGTTCGAAGACAGCATCAAGGGCGGTAACATTCCGAAGGAATATATCCCGTCACTTGAAAAGGGCATCCGTGAGCAAGCCGATAGCGGCTATCTCATCGGCTTCCCGATCATCGACTTCACGATCCACGTATTCGATGGCGCGTATCACGATGTTGACTCGTCCACCGTGGCCTTTGAAATCTGCGGTAAGGGCGCCATGCGCGAAGCTGCAGAGCGTGGCGGTATCAAGCTGCTTGAGCCGGTCATGAAGGTGGAAGTCGTCACTCCTGAGGATTACCTCGGCGATGTGATTGGCGATCTTAACAGCCGTCGTGGGCAGATCCAGGGTACTGATACCCGTGGTAACGCTCAGGCCGTTGAAGCATTTGTCCCGCTTGCCAATATGTTTGGCTACGTCAACGAACTGCGCTCGTTCACTCAAGGACGCGCTCAGTACACAATGCAGTTCTCGCATTATGACGAAGTTCCGCAGGCAGTGGCGCAAGAGGTTAAGGAGAAGCTTGCTTAATCAAGCAAGCAAGGCTAGGGGCGGCGCCTGATTCAGCGGGCCGCCCTTTCTCCCGCGAAGCATTCAAATTTTAAAAGAAGGTTATACGAGAAATGGCGAAGGAAAAGTTTGAGCGTAATAAGCCGCACGTAAACGTCGGCACCATCGGTCACGTTGACCACGGTAAAACCACGCTGACCGCAGCGATCACCAAAGTTCTGGGCGCAGCTGTCGATTTCGCAAACATCGACAAAGCTCCTGAAGAGCGTGAGCGCGGCATCACTATCTCAACCGCACACGTTGAGTACGAAACCGACGCGCGTCACTACGCACACGTCGATTGCCCAGGTCACGCTGACTACGTGAAGAACATGATCACTGGTGCTGCCCAGATGGACGGCGCTATCCTGGTTGTGAACGCAGCTGACGGCCCAATGCCACAAACGCGTGAGCACATCCTGCTCGCACGTCAGGTTGGTGTGCCTGCTCTGGTTGTTTACATGAACAAGGTTGATCAGGTCGACGACGAAGAAATCCTCGAACTGGTTGAACTCGAAGTTCGTGAACTTCTCAGCGAGTATGGTTTTGACGGCGACAACATCGCAATCGTTAAGGGTTCGGCTCTGGCTGCTCTTGAAGGTCGTGACGATGAAATCGGCGCGAACTCGATCAAGGAGCTCATGGAAGCTGTTGACGCGAACATCCCACAGCCGGATCGTCCCGTTGACAAAGACTTCCTGATGCCGATCGAAGACGTGTTCTCGATCTCTGGTCGTGGTACGGTTGTTACCGGCCGTGTTGAAACCGGCATCGTGAACGTTGGCGACGAAGTTGAAATCGTTGGCATCAAAGACACCACTAAGACGACGGTTACCGGCGTTGAAATGTTCCGTAAGCTGCTCGACAGCGGCGAAGCAGGCGACAACATCGGCGCTCTCATCCGCGGCGTTGGCCGTGAAGAAGTTGAGCGTGGTCAGGTTCTTTGTAAGCCTGGTTCGGTTAGCCCGCACACTGAGTTCAGCGCAGAAGTTTACGTTCTGTCGAAAGACGAAGGTGGCCGTCACACGCCATTCTTCGCCAACTATCGTCCACAGTTCTACTTCCGTACAACTGACGTGACCGGCGAAGTGATCCTTCCTGAAGGCACTGAAATGGTCATGCCTGGCGACAACGTAACCATCAACGTTAAGCTGATCGCACCGATCGCTATGGACGAAGGTCTGCGTTTCGCTATCCGTGAAGGCGGCCGTACTGTTGGTTCAGGCGTTGTGGCTAAGATCACTGCCTAAACCTTTGACGGTTTGAAATTCGAGGGCCGGTTCACAAAAGTGAGCCGGCCCTCAATTTATGTGAGGGTGTGTTTTGGCAGGACCATCATCGTGACGCGCAAAAATCTAGGGCATTCGGGGTTGTCAGAATCCTACGCTCTGATATACGCGCGCCATCGCAAGCGAGATTCGTCTCATTTGCAACGAAATTCATGGGGCCTCCCATTCCGGCGTAGTTAGAATTCTAGCGGTGCTGGGGCAGGGCGGGCCTTTTACTTTTTGAGAGGCGTAAAAACCTCTTTGGCTCTTTCGCATCGGTAGTAGGTAATGGAAGCACAGAATATCCGTATTCGCCTTAAGGCATTTGACCACCGCGTTCTCGACCAGGCAACTGGCGAAATCGCTGACACGGCGCGTCGTACGGGTGCTCTTATCCGTGGCCCCATTCCTATGCCGACGCGCATTGAAAAGTTCACCGTGAACCGCGGTCCTCACATCGACAAAAAGTCACGTGAGCAGTTCGAAGTTCGCACATACAAAAGGTTGCTCGACATCGTGCAGCCTAACGCCCAGACCGTCGACGCGCTCATGAAGCTCGATCTGGCAGCTGGCGTGAACGTCGAAATCAAGCTGGCCTAAGCCACACGATTTCACGTCCTTCGGGAAGGACGCTAAACGCTCCCGAGAATTTGGGCCCCTGATGGCCCCGTTGATCCAGCAGGATCAGCAAGACATCTGGATACCGCCGAGCCGCTTCTTTTGAGGCATGATGGCTCGGGCTGAGTCCTCCGTCTCGCTCAAACGGCCAACTGGCTGCAAGAGCATCAGCCCGGACGGGGCTCAGGATAAAATTTGGGTTGGCCGAAAGGCAAATACGCACCTTGGGGATGGTCCTCTGGGTGCCTCTGTAAGGAGTAAAGACGATGCGCACTGGCGTGATCGCGAAAAAGGTTGGGATGACCCGCCTCTTCCAAGAGGACGGACGGCACGTGCCTGTAACCGTGCTCGCCCTGGAAGATTGCCAGGTCGTTTCACACCGCACCGCAGACAATGACGGCTACTTTGCTGTTCAACTGGGTGCAGGCGAAGCAAAACAAAAGAACGTGGCAAAGCCACAGCGTGAGCACTTCGGCAAAGCAGGCGTTGGCCTGAAGCGCCGGGTTGCTGAATTCCGTGTTGAAAACGAAGAAGGCCTTATGCCTGTTGGTGCGCTGATCAGCGCAGACCACTTCGTTGCAGGCCAAAAAGTCGACATCACTGGTCACACCCAGGGTAAAGGCTTTGCCGGCGCCATGAAGCGTTGGGGCTTTGGTGGCCTTCGCGCCACGCACGGTGTTTCGATCTCTCACCGTTCGCACGGTTCGACGGGTAACCGTCAGGATCCGGGCCGCGTGTTTAAGGGTAAGAAGATGGCCGGTCACATGGGTGATCGCCAGCGTACCCAAATGAACCTCGAAGTTGTCCGCACGGATGCTGATCGCGGTCTCCTCTTCATCAAGGGTTCTGTCCCTGGTTCGAAGAATGGCTGGCTGCTGGTTCGCGACGCTGTGAAAGTGTCGATGCCTGAAGGTCTTCCTTTCCCCGGCGCTGTCGTCGAAGTGAAGTCTCCAGTGACCGAAGAGCCAGTGGCGGAAACTCCGGTTGAAAAAACCGCAGTTGAAGCAGCTGCAGACGCTCCTGCTGAAACGCCCGCTGTGGAAGCTGATGCTCCCACCAGCGAAGAAAAGAAGGAGGACTAAGCCATGAAGGTGAAGGTCCAGAAAATCGACGGTAAAGCGTCGGGCGACATCGAGTTGAACGATGCCGTGTTCGGCGTAGAGCCGCGCGCAGACATCCTGCACCGCGTTGTTACCTGGCAGCTTGAAAACCGCCGTGCCACAGCACGTCCGACGCGTGAGCGTTCCGATGTTGCGCGTACCGGTAAGAAGTTCGGCGCTCAAAAAGGTTCAGGTGGCGCACGTCACGGCGACCGCGGCGCTCCGATCTTTATCGGTGGTGGTAAGGCTCACGGTGCTCGCAAGCGTGACTTTAATCAGTCGCTGAACAAGAAGATCCGTGCTCTTGGTCTCAAGATGGCGCTCTCAACCAAAGCCAAAGACGGTCTGGTTGTGGTCGACAAGCTTGAGCTGAAAGAAGCCAAGACACAGGCTCTTAAAGCGCACTTCGACAAGCATGGCTTTGCTGGCAAGGTTCTGGTGATTGACGGTGAAGCCGTTGACGCCGGTTTCGAGAAAGCTGCTGGCAACCTCAAAGGCGTGAACGTCATGCCTGCTGCGGGCGCAAATGTTTACGACATTCTCAACCACGACACGCTGGTCCTGACCAAGGACGCTGTCGCTAAGCTGGAGGCGCGCTTCAATGGCTAAAAAAGAAGCAATCGACGCGCGGCACTATGACGTAATCGTCGCTCCGCACATCACTGAAAAGTCGACCATGGCGTCGGAAGCAAATGCAGTGGTGTTCAAGGTAGCGAATGACGCGACCAAGCCGCAGATCAAGGAAGCGGTGGAAGCCATCTATTCGACCAAGGTCGTTTCGGTGAACACTATCCTTACCAAAGGCAAGACGAAGCGCTGGAAGGGCAAGCCTTACAAGCGCTCCGATTTCAAAAAGGCGATCGTTCGTCTCGCAGAAGGCGCAATGATCGATATCACTGAGGGTGTGAGCTGATGGCACTCAAGAGTTATAAACCAACAAGCCCGGCACGCCGTGGCCTGATCCTGGTCGACAAGTCCGGTCTCCACAAAGGTGGCCCGGTTAAGTCGCTCACTGAAGGCAAGCGCAAGACCGGTGGCCGCAACAACAAAGGTCACGTGACTTCACGCGGCATTGCTGGTGGTCACAAGCAAAAGTATCGCTTCATCGACTTCAAGCGTCGCAAATGGGATGTCCCTGCGACCGTCGAGCGGATCGAATACGACCCCAACCGCACAGCCTTCATCGCACTGCTTAAGTACGAAGATGGCGAGCTTGCCTACATCATCTGCCCACAGCGTTTGGCTGTTGGTGACACGGTGGTTGCAGGCGAAAAGACCGATACGAAGCCGGGCAATGCCATGCTTCTGGGTCAGATGCCGGTTGGCACGATCTGCCACAATGTTGAAATGAAGCCAGGCAAGGGCGGTCAGATTGCCCGTTCTGCTGGTGCTTACGTTCAGCTGGTTGGTCGTGACCGCGGTATGGTCATCGTTCGCCTGAACTCAGGCGAGCAGCGTTACCTGCGCAGCGATTGCATGGGAACGGTTGGCGCGGTGTCTAACCCTGACAACCAGAACCAGAATTTTGGTAAGGCTGGTCGCACTCGTTGGAAGGGCCGTCGCCCGCTCACACGTGGTGTTGCCAAGAACCCTGTCGATCACCCCCACGGTGGTGGTGAAGGCCGGACCTCTGGTGGTCGTCACCCAGTGACGCCATGGGGCAAGCCGACCAAGGGTGCTCGCACTCGTAAGAACAAGCAGACGGACAAGATGATCATCCGTTCGCGTCACGCGAAGAAGAAGAGGTAATTAGGGCATGGCACGTTCCGTCTGGAAAGGTCCGTTTGTCGAGCTCAGCCTTCTTAAGAAGGCCGAAGAGGCACAGGACGCAAGCAATGCGAAGCCGATCAGAACTTGGTCGCGTCGTTCGACAATTCTGCCGCAATTCGTTGGACTGACGTTCAACGTTTACAACGGTCAGAAATTCATCCCGGTTTCCGTCTCGGAAGAAATGGTTGGCCACAAGCTTGGTGAGTTCGCTCCAACGCGCAACTTCCCAGGTCACGCAGCCGACAAGAAGGGCAAGCGATAATGGGTAAGGCAAAGTCCCCCCGCCGCGTTGCGGATAATGAGGCGCTGGCTGTTGGCACGCAAATTCGCGGGTCAGCACAAAAGCTCAACCTCGTTGCGCAACTTATTCGCGGCAAGAAAGCCGAAGAGGCTCTGAACATCCTCTCCTTCTCTAAGAAGGCGATGGCGCGTGACGCCAGCAAGGTGCTCGCATCTGCGATTGCCAATGCGGAAAACAACCACGATCTCGACGTCGACGCGCTTGTCGTTGCAGAGGCTTCGGTTGGCAAATCGATCACCATGAAGCGTTTCCACACACGTGGCCGCGGTAAATCGACGCGCATCCTGAAGCCATTCAGCAAGCTGCGCATCGTGGTTCGTGAACACGAAGAAGAAGAGGCGTAAAGACATGGGTCAGAAGAGTAATCCGATCGGTCTGCGTCTTCAGATCAACCGCACTTGGGATAGCCGTTGGTACGCTGAAGGGCGTGACTATGCCGGCCTTCTCAAAGAAGACATCGAGATCCGTAAGTACATCACCAAGAACCTGCCACAGGCAGCAATCTCAAAGGTGGTTATTGAGCGTCCGGCCAAATTGTGCCGCGTTTCAATCTATGCGGCTCGTCCTGGTGTGATCATCGGCAAGAAGGGTGCAGACATTGAAAAGCTGCGCACCAAACTGTCGACCATGACCAGCAGCGAAGTGAAGCTGAACATCGTTGAAATCCGCAAGCCGGAAATCGATGCGAAGCTCGTTGCGCAAGGTGTGGCTGATCAGCTGATCCGCCGTGTCGCTTTCCGCCGCGCTATGAAGCGTGCGGTGCAATCGGCTCTGCGTCTTGGCGCAGAAGGTATCAAGATCGTGTGCGGTGGCCGTCTTGGCGGCGCTGAAATCGCCCGCGTTGAATGGTATCGTGAAGGCCGCGTGCCGCTCCACACTCTGCGCGCAAACATCGATTATGCTGAAACCGAAGCGCTCACCGCTTACGGGATCATCGGCATCAAGGTTTGGATCTTTAAGGGCGAAATTCTCGCTCACGATCCAACCGCGCAGGACCGTTTGATGATGGAAGCTCAGACTTCCGGCGTCCGGCCAGCTCGTTGAGGTAAAAGACAATGCTGCAACCGAAGAAAACCAAATATCGCAAGGCCTTTAAGGGCAAGATCAAAGGCGATGCCAAGGGTGGCACTACGCTCAATTTTGGCGCTTATGGTCTGAAAGCTCTCGAGCCTGAGCGTCTCACCGCGCGTCAGATCGAAGCCGCTCGTCGTGCCATCACCCGCGCGATGAAGCGTCAGGGTCGCCTCTGGATCCGCGTCTTCCCAGACGTGCCAGTATCGAAAAAGCCTGCCGAAGTCCGTCAGGGTAAAGGTAAGGGCTCTGTCGAATACTGGGCTGCTCGCGTTAAGCCGGGCCGCATCCTGTTCGAACTCGATGGTGTTGACGGCCCCCTGGCTGCGCTCGCCTTCGAACGTGCAGCTATGAAGCTGCCGATCAAGACCAAGGTCGTTGCTCGTCTGGGCGACACCTCGCACCTGGGAGGAGCTAAATAATGGCTACCACCGAAGACCTGCGCGCAAAGACCGACGATCAGCTCTCTGTTGAGCTGACCGAACTGAAGCGTGAGCAGTATAATCTGCGTTTCCAGGCTGCGACTAACCAGCTCGACAAGCCTTCGCGCATCAAGGAAGTTCGTCGCACGATCGCTCAGATCAAGACGCTCCAGAATGAGCGCGCTGCAGCCGCAGCAAAGGCGTAAGGAGTAGACAATGCCGAAACGTATTCTCACCGGGACTGTCACCTCCGACAAGACCGACAAAACTGTGACCGTACTGGTTGAGCGCAAGGTGAAGCACCCGCTTTACGGGAAGATCATCCGCCGCTCGAAAAAGTACCACGCGCATGACGAAACCAACGAATTCACTATCGGTGACGTCGTTCGTATCGAAGAAACAAAGCCGATTTCGAAGACCAAGACCTGGGCCGTTAAGGACCGCGTCGTGGCCGGCGGAGTGCAGGCGGTCGAAGCTGATCTCGATGTCGAGGCAGCAGGCAACTGATTAAGTAGACGAGGAACTGCTGAGCCCCAGTCAAGTTTGGGTGTCCCAGCAAGCCAAGAGAAGGAAACGGATCCATGATCCAGATGCAATCCAATCTCGACGTCGCGGACAATAGCGGCGCAAAGCGCGTCCAGTGCATTAAAGTACTGGGCGGGTCAAAGCGCCGTTTTGCCTCCGTTGGCGACGTGATCGTGGTCTCTGTGAAAGAGGCTCAGCCGCGCGCAAAGGTCAAAAAGGGCGATGTTCATCGTGCTGTGATCGTGCGCACTAAGAAAGACGTCCGCCGTCCAGATGGCAGCGTCATTCGCTTCGACAGCAACGCCGCTGTTCTGGTGAACAAGAGCGAAGAGCCAATCGGCACTCGTATCTTTGGCCCAGTGGTGCGCGAACTGCGTGGTCGTGGTTTCATGAAAATCATTTCGCTTGCTCCGGAGGTGCTCTGATCATGGGTGCTGCAAAGATCAAAAAGGGTGACAGCGTCGTGGTTCTGTCCGGTAAGGACAAGGGCCGCACCGGTACCGTTAGCCAGGTCATGCCAAAAGAAGGCAAGGTCGTGGTTGAAGGCATCAATGTCGCAACCCGTCACCGCAAGCCCAGCCAGCAAAACCCGCAAGGTGGCATCGAGCGCAACGCCGCTCCGATGGACATCTCGAAGGTTGCTGTTGCTGATCCCAAGGATGGCAAGCCCACCCGCGTCCGTTTCGAAGAGAAGGACGGTAAGAAGGTGCGTGTTGCTGTGAAAAGTGGGGAGACGATTGATGGCTGATTATTCACCTCGCCTCAAAGCCAAGTACGAAGACGAAATCGTCAAGGCTATGACTGAGAAGTTCGGTTACACAAACCGTCTTCAAGTCCCGAAACTGGATAAAGTCACACTCAACATGGGTGTTGGCGAAGCCAGCCAGGACAAGAAGAAGGTTGCAATCGCAGCTGAGGAAATGGCTCTGATCGCTGGTCAGAAGCCTGTCATCACGAAAGCCAAGAAGTCTATCGCTCAGTTCAAGCTGCGCGAAGGCATGCCAATCGGTTGTAAGGTTACCCTTCGCCGTGATCGCATGTTTGAATTCATGGATCGTCTGGTGACTATTGCAATGCCACGCATCCGCGACTTTCGCGGGCTGAACGCCAAGTCGTTCGATGGCCGTGGTAATTATGCAATGGGCCTTAAGGAACAGATCGTGTTCCCTGAGATCAGCTACGACAAAATCGACAAGGTCCGCGGTATGGACATCATTGTGACCACCACCGCTAAGACCGACGAAGAGGCACGCGAACTCCTTCGCCTGTTCGGCTTCCCTTTCCAGGGTGAAGCTGGCGAGCAGAAGGAAGCGGCGTAAGCCGCCGGCCGTTTCGATGAACACAACTCAAGAGAAGAGAGCTTAAGTCCAATGGCGAAACTGAGTTCGATCAACAAGAACGAGAAGCGTAAGAAGCTCGTTCAGAAGTACGCAGCGAAGTACGAAAAGCTGAAGGCAATTGCCGATGATGAGAGCCTTGATGAAGGCGAACGTCTGATGGCTCGCCTGAAGATGGCTGAGATTCCCCGCAACGGGAACCCAACCCGCGTGCGCAATCGCTGCGCCACCACCGGCCGCCCACGCGGCTATTACCGCAAGTTCGGCATCAACCGTATCGAACTGCGCGAACTCGGCAACCGGGGCATGATCCCGGGTCTGACCAAGTCGAGCTGGTGAGGAATTAACAGATGGCTATGACCGATCCACTGGGCGATATGCTCACCCGCATCCGCAACGGCCAGCGTGCGAAGAAGGACAGCGTCCTTTCGCCTGCATCAAAGCTGCGTGCGAACGTTCTCGAAGTGCTTACTCGTGAAGGCTACATCCGTGGCTACACGGAAGATGATAGCGGCAAGCATGCTGCATTGCGCATCGAGTTGAAATACTTCGAAGGCGAGCCGGCGATTAAGCACGTCGCGCGCGTTTCCAAGCCTGGCCGCCGCGTCTATTCGGGTTCGAAAGAACTGCCGACTGTGCGCAACGGCCTTGGCATCACCATCGTCTCGACCCCGCGCGGTGTCCTTTCGGACAACGAAGCACGCGAAAACAAAGTCGGCGGCGAAGTGCTTGCGGAGGTCTTCTGATGAGCCGCATTGGTAAGAAAGCTGTCGCGATCCCTTCAGGGGTTACCGCCAGCATTGATAATGGCACGCTCAGCGTGAAGGGGCCTAAGGGCACTCTCACCATGGGTATGTCGGACCTGATCTCTTATGAGATTCAAGGTGACGAGATCGCTGTAAACCCGGCGAACAACAGCAAGCAGGCACGCTCCTTCTGGGGCCTGCAGCGCACGCTGGTTGCAAACCTGGTTGAAGGTGTGACCGAAGGCTACACCAAGACGCTTGAAATCTCAGGCGTTGGTTATCGTGCCAAGGCGCAAGGGAAGACGTTGAAGCTGGAGCTTGGCTTTAGTCACGATGTCGACCTCACTGTGCCAGAGGGCATCGAGGTGAAGACCCCGGATCAAACCACGGTCGAAATCAGCGGCATCGACAAACAGGCTGTTGGCCAGTTTGCTGCCGAAATCCGCGAATGGCGTAAGCCTGAGCCTTACAAGGGCAAGGGTATCAAGTATCGCGGCGAGTATATCTTCCGCAAGGAAGGGAAGAAGAAGTAAGATGGCAAAACTTTCCCTTTTTGAACGTCGCCGCCGCCGGGTGCGCACTGCGCTCCGCGCGCGTTCGGGTGACAAGCCGCGTCTGTCGGTGCACCGCACGGGCCGCCACATCTACGCTCAAGTGATTGACGATGCTGCGGGTAAGACCGTTGCAGCTGCTTCAACGCTTGGCGCGAAGAAGTCCGGCGCGAATGTCGATGCCGCTGTGCAGGTTGGCAAGGATATTGCCGCTGCTGCGAAGAAGGCTGGCGTTACCACTGTCGTGTTCGATCGCGGCGGGTTCCTGTTCCATGGCCGCGTGAAAGCGCTGGCCGATGCCGCTCGTGAAGGCGGGCTGGAGTTCTGATGATGGCTGAAGAGAACAAAACAGACGAAACGGCAGCTCCTGCCGAAACCACTGCTGCTCCAGAAGCGGCTGCTGCACCTGCAGAAGCGGCTCCTGCTGCTGAAGCTGCTCCTGCTCCTGCAGAGGCACCTGCTGCCGCTCCAGCTGCTGAAGAGCAAAAGGGTCGTGGTCGTGGCCGTGGTGGCAACCGTGAAGGCGGTGGCCGTGGTCGTGGTCGTGGAGGCCGTGATGGTGGCCGTGGCCGCCGCGAGGAAGAAGATGATGGCATCATCGAGAAACTCGTCCACATCAACCGCGTCTCTAAGACGGTTAAGGGTGGTAAGCGCTTTGGCTTTGCTGCGCTCGTCGTGGTTGGCGATGGTCAGGGCCGCGTTGGCTTTGGTCACGGTAAAGCACGCGAAGTGCCTGAGGCGATCACCAAGGCAACTGCTGCTGCTCGCAAGAAAATGATCCGCGTTCCTTTGAAAGAAGGTCGCACGCTGCACCATGATGGCAAAGGCCGCTTTGGTGCTGGCAAGGTCACCGTTCGCACAGCGCCTCCGGGTACTGGTATCATCGCCGGTGGTCCAATGCGTGCCGTGTTCGAAAGCCTGGGCGTTGCAGACGTTGTCACCAAGTCGGTTGGCACATCAAACCCTTACAACATGATCCGCGCCACTTTTGCGGCTCTGACCGATCAGACTTCGCCGAAGTCTGTGGCTCAGCGTCGCGGTAAGAAAGTCGCAGACCTTCTGGGTCGCGGCGGCGCCAGCGAAGCCGAAGCAGCTGTCGATGCTGCTGCGGTTGTGGAGTAACGACACATGGCTACCATCAAGATCAAACAGATCGGTTCGCCGATCCGTCGTCCAGACAAACAGCGTCAGATTCTGATCGGCCTGGGTCTGAACAAGATGCATAAAGTTGTTGAGCGTCAGGACACTCCTGAAGTTCGCGGCGCGGTTGCTAAGATCCCGCATCTGGCGAAGATCGTCGATTAAGGCGTTCATGCAAACGAATTGAAAAGGCCCGCCCAGCATCACGCCAGGCGGGCCTTTTTTGTGCTTTTCTGAGTGCGCAAACGGCCGTGTCGCCTTTGTGCAACGTTGGTTTGGCTCCTGTTGCTATCTCGCCAGTGTGATTGTGCACAACGCCGTGCGCATCCGCTGGGGGGACATTGATGATTACCAAGAAAGCAAAGCTAACCGTCGCCGCTGTAGGAGCGGCACTGGTCGCGATGGGGGCAGCAGCGCCTACAATCGCGCAAAGTTCGTATGAGCAAGAGGTCAACCGGCTGCTCAATCTGACGCAGAACATCGCCAATGGTCGCGGGTTCTCATCATCGCATTCGCGCCATAACGGCCAGCTCCGCAACAATCAGGAAGAGACAGTCACGCTCAATCTTGATGCGGGCACCAGCTATTTCATGGTTGCCCAATGCGACCGTGATTGTTCGGATATCGACTTGTGGCTGTATGATGAAAACGGCAATTTGATCGATTCAGATGTGCTGGTGGATGATACGCCCGTGCTGGAAGTGACACCGATCCGCAATGCGCGTTTCTCACTGCGCGCGCGGATGATCTCTTGCAGTGTAGAGCCATGTTTTTACGGCATCGGTGTTTACGCGCAGAAATAGGCTAAGAGCATCGATGGGAAGGGCGGGGCGCTGAAACATTGCGGCCTGCCCTTTTGCCGTTTTGCGTAAACTTCACGCTTGCACACGCGGCCCGCTTCCACTAGGTGGCCCGCTTCCAACAGCGCGCAGTCCCAATTGGGGGACCGTTATGAAAGCGAAAGCGAGTGCACAATGAAACTGACTGATATCCGTGACAATGATGGTGCCCGTAAGGGACGTATGCGTAAGGGCCGTGGTATCGGCTCTGGCAAAGGCAAGACCGCTGCTCGTGGCCAAAAGGGTCAAAAGAGCCGTTCCGGTGTTGCGATCAAGGGCTTTGAAGGCGGCCAAATGCCACTTCACATGCGCCTGCCAAAGCGTGGCTTTAACAACCCATTCGGCAAAGACTATGCCGAAGTGAACATTGGCATGGTCCAAAAGTGGATCGACGCCAAAAAGCTCGACGGCAAGAAAGACATCACCGAAGAAGCTCTGCGCGAATGCGGCCTGGTCCGTGGCGGCAAGCATGGTGTTCGTCTGCTGGGTAAAGGCGAGTTCAAGGCCAAGGCCAAATTCGTCGTCACAGGCGCCACCAAAGGCGCAGTTGCAGCGGTTGAGAAAGCCGGCGGCAGCGTCGAAGTGACCGCTCCTGCAAAGGCAGCAGCTGAGTAATTTGGGTGTGTTGTCCCCTGCCAAATGGCTTGGGGGACACAAAAAGTGGCGCGCTGGGTTCGACAATCCGGCGCGCACTACCTATCTAGCCCGTTGTGCCTCATTTGGGGCCCAGACTTTAAGTTTTCGGGATTGATCGATAACAATGGCATCACGCGCCGATAATATCGCCAGCAACTTGAACCTTGGGAATTTCGCCCAAGCAACCGAGCTGCGCCAACGCATCTGGTTTACGATCGGTGCGCTGATTGTGTTCCGCTTCCTCGCTGTGGTTCCGTTGCCGGGTATCGACCCTATCGCACTGCAGGCGTTTAACGAGCGCACACAAGGCGGCTTTTTGGACATGCTCAACATGTTCACAGGCGGCGCGCTGGCCAATTACGCGATCATCGCGATCGGCATTATGCCTTATATTACAGCCTCGATTGTGGTGCAGATGGCTTCGGCCCTTCACCCAACGCTTGCCGCTCTCAAGAAAGAGGGCGCAACGGGGCGTCAAAAGCTCAACCAATACACCCGTTACGGCACGGTCGGCTTGTGTACGATCCAAGGCTATTTCGTGGCGCAAAACGCGGTGGTGCAGGGCTTTTCCGTGGGCTCCGGCCCGATGTTCATCATTCCGGTAATTATCAGCCTTGTTGGCGGCACCATGTTCCTGCTGTGGCTGGGTGAACAGATCACTTCGCGCGGTATCGGGAATGGCGTTTCGCTGATCATTATGGCGGGCATTGTGGCGCAGTTCCCGCAATTCACGATGAACATGTTCGAAGGCGGCCGCACCGGCGCGATCTCTCCGGGCATCATCATTGGCTTCCTCGTGATGGTAATCGTCTTGATCCTGCTCATCAGCTTTGTAGAGCGCGCTCAGCGTCGCTTGCTGATCCAATATCCAAAGCGCGCAACGCAGCGCGGCATGATGCAGGCAGACCGCTCGCACCTGCCATTGAAGCTCAACACCGCCGGTGTGATCCCGCCGATCTTTGCAAGCTCGCTGCTGCTTTTGCCGCTGACGATCACGCAATTCTCTGGCGATAGCGTCGACACGTCGAGCGCTTGGGGTTCTGCGGTCATCACGCTCAACCAATATCTCCAGCATGGTCAGCCGATTTACATGACGCTCTATGCGATCGGGATCATCTTCTTCTGCTTCTTCTACACTGCGGTTGTTTTCGATCCTGAAGACACGGCTGAGAACCTGAAGAAAAACGGCGGCTTCATCCCCGGCATCCGTCCGGGTAAGCGGACTTCGGAATATCTCGAATATGTCCTGACCCGGATCACGGTTGTGGGCGCGATGTATCTGACGGTCGTCTGCGTGGTGCCAGAATATATGATCGCGCAAACAGGCATTCCGCTGTTCCTTGGTGGGACCAGCTTGCTGATTGTGGTGAACGTGACGGTCGATACGATCAGTCAGGTCCAGTCGCATCTGCTCGCCCACCAATATGGCGATCTGATCAAGAAGGCTAAGCTGAAAGGCCGCATGCGCTAGAACGCGCAGTCAGGCATCGGCGAAAAGCGCTCAGTCAAATAGGGGTTTTGATCAAGTGAACATCATTCTTCTTGGCCCTCCGGGCGCTGGCAAGGGCACGCAGAGTGCTGGCCTTGTTGAACGCCACGGTATGAAGCAACTTTCAACCGGCGACATGCTGCGTGCAGCGGTAAAAGCGCAGACGCCTGTCGGCCTGGAAGCGAAAGCGGTGATGGATCGCGGTGAGTTGGTCTCGGACGAGATTGTGTCTTCATTGATCGACGAAAACCTCGCCGCCATGCCTGCTGATCAAGGCGCAATCTTCGATGGCTATCCCCGCACGGAGGCGCAAGGCGAGCAGCTTGATGGCCTGCTTTCAAAGCACGGTCGCAGCCTCGACCATGTGATTGAACTGTCGGTGGATGTGGACGCTCTGGTTGAACGGATCACGGGGCGCTTTTCCTGCGCGAATTGCGGCGCGCTTTATCACGACACTGCCAACCCTCCCGCAAAAGAGGGTGTGTGCGATGCGTGTGGTCACACTGAGTTTAAGCGCCGCCCGGACGATAACGAAGAAACCGTGCGCACCCGCATGGAGGAATATCGGGCCAAAACTGCGCCGATCCTTCCCGGCTATGAGGCGCGCGGTATTATCACGCGCGTTGATGGCATGGCGGGCATTGACGAGGTTGCAGGCGCAATCGACGCTATCCTTGGCTAAATCATCTCGCGCTTCGGCGTTGCACGTTTGACCCCATTCACGCTTGGCTAAGCGCGGCCCTTCCTTTAGCTAGAGCCGCTCTTGGGAGGATCAAACACTTTGCGTACCATCACCAAAGCCATCGCTGCCACAGCCATTGTCGCTGGCGCCGCAATTGCCACACCCGCCTCAGCCGAAGTCGTCGCTGCGGATGAGGGTGGCTTTATCACCCGCACGGAAGCCGTGGTCGAGGCAGACACCAAAGCAACATGGCTGGCGCTGATCAGCCCTGCGCGCTGGTGGTCTAGCGAGCACACATGGTCCGCTGATGCAGCAAACCTCACCTTGATGCCGCAAGCTGGTGGATGCTTTTGCGAACGCATTCCAGAGGTAGAGGAAGAGAACCGCATCACTTTGGAAGGCAGCGTTGAACATATGCGTGTCATCCAGGCCTATCCCGAAGTGGCATTGCGCATGAGCGGCGCGCTTGGCCCCTTACAAAGCGAACCTGTGACCGGCATCCTCACCATCGCATTGAGCGAGGCGGAAGAGGGCACGCGGATCGTCTTTGAATACAATGTTGGCGGGTCGATGCGTTACCCGGTCCCGGTGATCTCTGCCGCGGTTGATGGGGTGATGACCCAGCAATTGACGCGCCTGTCAGAATTATTGGGCCAGGTGGAGGCGCCCGCCGGAGCCGCCGAGGCCGCGCAACCCGAGCCGCAACCAGCTCCTGAACCCGATACGCCAGCTGAAGAAAACGCCGAGCCCGCTCCCGAAGATCCGCCTGTCTCCATCGACCCTGAAGAGGTGATTGATGAAGAAGATAATAGCCCCAGCGTCGACGACGCCTTTGGCGACCTTTCCGACGGCTAGACCTACGGTAAAGGCAGGTGCGCGCTCCCCCTTGAATGCGGGGGGAGGGGACCCATATTGCTCGCTCGGACGCGAAAGCGCGTGATATGCTTGACGAATGGCGCGAATCACCGTAAGCGCGCCGCTCATTCGACACGTTCGAAATCGGTCCGGCAGGCATTGCCTCGTACAAGGTATGCCAACCGGACTTTTGCCGTTTTAAGGGGATGGGGTCGCACTCAAACCTGAAAGCAGCGAAAATTCGAATGCGCGAATGAATGAGCGTTGAGATGAGGTGCGCAAAGACAGTCTTTGCAATTCCTCGTGGAGCATGGAGAATTAAGTGGCTCGTATTGCCGGGGTAAACATCCCCACAAATAAGCGTGTAATCATCGCGCTGACCTATATTCACGGGATTGGCCGCACAACGGCTGTCCAGATCGCTGACAAGCTTGGCATTTCACATTCTGCACGTGTTCAGGACCTCACTGATGAGGAAGTCCTGCGCATTCGTGAAACGATTGATGCCGATCACTCGGTTGAAGGTGACCTTCGTCGCAACACCGCGATGAATATCAAGCGTCTGATGGATCTGCGTTCATATCGCGGCCTTCGTCACCGTAACGGCCTGCCCGTTCGCGGTCAGCGCACGCACACCAACGCCCGCACCCGCAAGGGTAAGGCCAAGCCGATCGCAGGCAAGAAGAAGTAAGCTCTCGAGGCTTTTGGCCTCAGACGCTTTTCCCTTCTTCCTACACAATAAGGATACGAGAAAATGGCACGCGAACCCGGCAAAGTAAGGCGCCGCGATAGAAAGAACATCTCCAGTGGTGTGGCTCACATCAATGCGAGCTTTAACAACACCATGATCACCATCACCGATGCACAGGGCAACGCCATTAGCTGGTCGAGCGCTGGCATGATGGGTTTTAAGGGCTCACGTAAGTCGACCCCTTATGCAGCTCAGGTTGCTGCAGACGATGCCGGCAAGAAAGCTGCTGAGCATGGTGTGCGCACCCTAGAGGTGGAAGTAAAAGGTCCAGGCTCAGGCCGTGAAAGCGCGCTGCGTGGATTGGCTGCTGTTGGTTTCAACATCACCTCAATCCGTGACGTGACGCCGATCCCGCATAACGGCGTTCGTCCGTCAAAGCGTCGCCGCGTCTGATCTGATCCGTTTTTGTGGTGGAGGGCCAAGGGGTCTTTCACCGCTAATCGGGTCCGACACTGGTCACGCCAACCGACCGGGCCCGCTCTCAAATTTGAACCGCTTTAGGCAAGCGAATTAGGGGAAATCCATGTCCGTCAATATGAAGAACTGGCAGGAACTTAAGAAACCCAACGCTCTCGAGATTAAGGAAGGCGGCGACAAGCAGCGCAAGACCACCTTTGTGGCTGAGCCGCTTGAGCGTGGCTTTGGCCTTACCCTTGGTAACGCCCTGCGCCGCGTATTGCTGTCCTCGCTTCAGGGCGCGGCAATCACCTCGATCAAGATCGAGAACGTCCTTCACGAATTCTCTTCGCTCGCAGGTGTGCGCGAAGACGTGACCGACATCGTTTTGAACGTGAAGCAAATCGCGCTCAAGATGGAAGGCGAGGGGCCAAAGCGTCTCCAGCTTTCTGTCACTGGTCCAGCGACCGTTAAAGCAGGCGACATTGCTGTCACCGGCGATATCGAAGTGATGAACAAGGATCTGGTCCTGTGTCACCTCGACGAAGGCGCAACGCTCAATATGGAGCTGACCGCTGACGTGGGCAAAGGCTACTCGCCAGCTGTTCAGAACCGTCCCGCTGATGCGCCGATTGGTCTTATTCCAGTCGACAGCCTGTACTCACCTGTCCGTCAGGTAAGCTACAAGGTTGAGAACGCGCGTGTTGGTCAAGAGCTCGACTATGACAAGCTCTCGCTCACCATCGAAACCGACGGCACCGTCACTCCAGAAGACGCCGTGGCTTATGCCGCACGCATCCTTCAGGACCAACTGACATTGTTCGTCCACTTCGAAGACGGCATTCCGCAGCCGCAGTCGGCCATGATCGGTCAGGCAGCGACACCGCAGGAAGACGACGCCAATCAGCTCAACCGTTACCTTCTCAAAAAGGTCGACGAGCTCGAACTGTCTGTGCGTTCAGCCAACTGCCTCAAGAACGACAACATCATTTACATCGGCGATCTGGTTCAAAAGACCGAAGCCGAGATGCTGCGTACGCCAAACTTTGGCCGCAAGTCGCTTAACGAGATCAAAGAAGTTCTCTCCAGCATGGGTCTGCGCCTCGGCATGGACATTCCAGGCTGGCCACCAGAGAACATCGAAGAAATGGCCAAGAAGCTCGAACAAGAGCTGCTGGGTTAATCGGGTTCCGGCGGCGCACCTTAAGCGCCGCCAGTACCGGGCTACCTAATACGGGCCCCTTACAAACGAAGGAAATACAATGCGTCACGGAATTTCACAGCGTAAGCTTTCGCGCAAATCGGGCCACCGTACGGCTCTGTTCCGCAACATGTCAGCCGCGCTGATCAAGCACGAGCAGATCGTCACCACTTTGCCTAAGGCGAAGGAACTGCGTCCTTACATCGAAAAGCTGATCACGCTGGCAAAGCGCGGTGGTTTGTCGAACCGTCGTCTCGCCATGAGCCGCTTGCAGGACGAAACACAGCTGAAGAAGCTGTTTGACGTCCTGGCTGAGCGTTATGATGATCGTAACGGTGGCTATGTCCGCATCATCAAGGCCGGCTATCGTGACAGCGATGCAGCGCAAATGGCTGTCATCGAATTCGTCGACCGCGACGAAGATGCACGCGGTCAGGATTCAGGTCCAGACATGAGCCAAGTTGATGAGTATTCGGAAGCCGAAGCTGCCGCCTAAGCGTCCGAGCCAAGAGATAAAGAAGGGCCTGCGGAGCGATCCGCGGGCCCTTTTCTTTTGTGCGCGCAGGGTTAGGGTTGGGACGATGAATAAGCTTCTCACCTTGGCCGCCATGACGGCTCTCGCGCTTTCCACCACCGCCAATGCTCAATCCGCTCAAGAACAGCTCGATGATCGCTACAACCGCGCGCTGGCTGCTGGGTACAAGGCGCTGATGCTGTGCAGCGCCACGGCGAATGCGGAGCTGAACGGCACCACGCGCACGCCTGAGAGCATTCATGAATGGGAACTCACAGGCATTCAGGCGCCGCTCGACGCGATCATTCGCGATTTGCCCTATGAAATTGTGCGTGCCGATGAGAGCCGCATTCGCGCGTTAGTGGCGGCCTCTGCGCAGCAACGCGGCATCACCATTGACGAAGCGGTTGCCGAGCTTGATCCGGCCTTTGTGGCGGCTGATTTGGGCCGTGTGCGTCATGTGCTGGTCGAATGGGCTGATGATATGCCACCGCGTATCGCCCGTCATGATAGTGGCTCTGGTTGCGTGTCCTTGCCGATTGGGACGGACCCAGCGACTTTGCGGCCAGAGCTTGATGTGCCAGTCGTGGTAGACCCGCCCGAAGAGCCGGGCAGGGTTCTTTATTTCGAATCCATCCCAAGAGCGGATGGCAAACCCTATACGCCGCCCAAACCAAACCGGCTCAGCTTCGTGTTTGATAACGCTTTCGACGGTACATACGGTGAAGGTTCGCGCACGACGGCGGTCGTTATGCAGCGGGGCCAAGGGGCTGAGGGTCATGTGGGCCAAGCCCGCTATAAGTCGGGTTTTGATGAGAACACTCCGCAGCGCACATGGTCGGTAGCCAAGAGTATTGCGGCAACGTTGGTAGGTGCGGCTACGCTGCGAGATGATGAATGCATCAGCCAGCAGATGCCCACCAGGCTGACTTACGGAACATCAGAGCCTCGCACTGCAGTAAGCGTAGATCACCTTCTGCGCATGGCCTCGGGCCGCTATTCGGACACTCCGGGCAATCGCACCGATCCGCTTTATTGGGGCGGCACCACCGTTGATGAGCGCGCTGCAAATTGGCCGCTGGTGCACGAGCCCGGCACGGTCTTTCGCTATGCCAACAACGATACGCTAATGGCCATTCAGGCGATTGAATGCGACTTTCAGGCGAACCCACCTGCAGAATTCTTCGCCAAGATCGGCATGAACCATACCTATGCTGAAACCGACTGGCAGGGCAATTATGTGCTTTCTTCGCAAGTCTGGTCGACTGCGGATGATCTGGTGCGGCTTGGGCAGCTCTATCTGAACAACGGTGTTTGGAATGGCGAGCGGCTGCTGCCTGAGAATTGGCGCGAATATGTCAGCACGCCCTCTGGCCCGCAGCCTGAGGGGCGTTCGTGGGGCTATGGCGCGGGATGGTGGCTGTTCAACAAGCACGAGGGCATTCCCGAAGACACCTTCTTTGCCGCGGGCAATCGCGGGCAATATGTGGTGGTCGTGCCATCTCGCAATGTTGTGATCGTCCGTCGCGGAGAGGATATGGTGGGCACGCGTTTTGATATTGAGAGCTTCACTCGCGATGTGCTTGTGGCGTTAGAGGATTGACGTCACCAATTGCGACGAGCTGATACATTTGTTCAGGTAAATCGCAATTAACCTGAACATCTGCTGCAAGGCTCGGTCAGACTCACCTCAGAGTTGTTCATCTAAAAGGGCTCCACAGTGAACGGAAATTCCTCTGCCACTGGAAACCCGAGGATGAATACTCATGAAGAATCTCAAACAAACTCTCGCGAAGGGTACGCTCGGGACTGTCGCGGCTGGCGCGATGGCCCTAGCGACCGCAGCTCCTGCTCAAGCGAGCGACCGTCACCGCGACCGCGGCGTTGATGCAGGCGATGTGATTGCAGGCGCCGTGATTATCGGCGGGATCGCCGCCCTTGCGGGAGCCTTTGACGGCGACCGCAATGATCGCCGCTATCGCGACCGGAACTATCGTGACCGCAATTATCGCGGTGACTATAATCGCGGCAACTACAACCAAGGGTATCGTGGTGGTGGCCGCAACGCAGTCGAGCGTTGTATCCGCCGCGCAGAGCGCCAAGCGCGCCGTTTCGGAGGCTATCGTTATGCCGATGTAACGCAGATCCGCGACGTTGAACGCACCCGCTATGGCTTCCGCGTAAAAGGCCGGATCCAGGTTGAAGGCCAGCGTGGTTATCGTGGCCGGGACTTCGATCGGGGTCGCTTCACCTGCTACGTTGATCGCGGCAACCGTCCACAAATCGACTTCCGCGGTATCCGTGGACTTTAATCCCCACCAAACCCCCTCGGGCCTGGCGCGTATTCCCCTTTAGCCAGGCCCGAGGGTCTCCACTGGCGGTTCGGGCACTCTCCTCACAGCTTGAAGCTGTTAAGCGAGAGTCAAGCCTGGGCCGCCTATTCGCGTTCCCATTCATGGGCGAATGGTGGGCGCTCGCACAACCATGGCAACAGGGAAGGAGCATTTATGGCTCACCGTTCGAAACTCGCAGGCTATGCCGGCCTAATGGCCGCAGCCTCTATGGCATTCACCCCTGCAATGGCACCGGCACACGCTGCCGAAGTCACCCCGCAGGGTACTTATGGTCACGCAACCTCATTCCATTCGCAATATTCCGAAGACTGGTCGCCCAGCACCTATGAGGCGGAATCGTCTGAGTATCGCCGCTATCGCCGTGGCTGGCGCAGAGGCTGGCGTCGACATCGCCGCGGTGTACGCGGTGGTGATGTGCTCGCTGGCGTGCTGGTCCTTGGCGGGATCGCTGCCATCGCAAGCGCGGCAAACAACAATCGCCGCCGCGACCGTGATGTTGTGATCGTTGACCGCCGCGACGACAATCGCCGCTATGATGATCGCCGCACAGATCGCCGTTCGAATAGCGGATCGGGCATCGACAGTGCGGTCGACCAATGCCTCAATGAGATCGAGCGCGACGTGCGCGTCGACAGCGTCGATGGCGCCAGCCGCGTGGCGCAGGGGTGGGTCGTGACCGGAACCTTGTTCAACGGCACCGGCTTTACCTGCCAGATCGACAATAATGGCCGCATCTCTACCGTCGATTACGGCGGTTCATTGGGTGGTCCACTGGGGTCAGCGGATGGAGCAGCTGATGGCCAGTGGTCAGATGATCGCTATGCCGATGCTCGCAATTCTGCGCGCGGGGAGGCTTATGCACCAGCTCCAGTCGCGGCGCCAGTCGCGGCGCCTGTCCAAACCGCCTCAAACGAAGCGCGTCCGGCCTATCCCGGCGGTCCACTTCCGGGCGAATCTTTCGACGATTGATCGGTTGAAGTTGGGGCGGAGTTTTCTCCAGCAGAGTGACCTTCGCCCCCATAACTTGGCAGGCCCAGTTCAAACCGTACCGCTGCAGCGCGCAGGGCAAAGCCTGCCACAAAGGCCACGCCCCAAATGGCCGCGTTCACCACGCCTAGCATCGGCGCGATTTGCATCCCCAGCACGGTGATGGCTGCACTTAATGCGGCGGCGGTTACGTATAGCTCCGGCTGCATGATGATTGACGGCCGCCCGGCGACCACATCGCGGATCACCCCGCCAACGCAGCCTGTGATAATCCCCATCAAAGCGGCGGGCACGGGCGGAATACCGTAAGCAATCGCCTTTGCACTGCCCAGTACGGCATAGGCGGCAAGGCCCACTCCGTCGGCATAATCGAGCAATTTGCCGTCCCACACCCGCACCGGCGTGAACCAAGCAATCAGCGCAGTGCCCAGGCACACGACAGCGACCCAAGGGTCCGTCATCCAGAACACCGGCGCATCGATCAGCAGGTCGCGAACAGTCCCGCCACCAACGCCTGTGACCAACGCGAAGAACCCCATCGTCACAAATGTCTGCCGCTCACGCGCAGCGACAAGCGCGCCCGACAAAGCGAATATCGCAATCCCGATAATATCGAGCCAGTCGAGGATTGGGGTGAGGACGGTTTCGTTCATGCGGTGATGGTCTTAGCGCGGCGTTTGCGGCGGCGAAACATCAGTATGCAGCCCATTATTGCGCCCACAAGCGAGAGCGCGGCAAACAGAATAAGGATCGGGTGACTGCTATCCTCACGCTCGGACATGTCCATGATATGCACGCCCCAAGCAAAGTCGAACCAGCGCCACCAGCGCGTGCGCACGGCTTCGATGCGCCCCGTATCGCGCCCCACATAGATATGCGTCTCATCCTCCAAAGTGACACGCCAAACGGGCATTGGTCGGCGGAAATCGAACGGCACTTCGTCCGCTTCGAAGAAGGCAACCGCGCTGACATTATCGCCGCCCGTGATCCGCTCCGTCACCAAAGTGCGCGCGGCGGCGGCGTCTAAGGCGGGCAAGGGGGCGCCGCTGGCAACATCGACGCGGGTGGTCACTCCATCAAGAGTGGTCAGGATAGCCACAGCGCGCCCGTCCTGCATCACGATGCGCATTTCCTTCAGCTGCGCATCATCTGTTGCCAGAGGGCTGTCTTCGATCACCAGCGCCTCTTCGGCCACCGGCAGTCGCAAATGCTCCCCGCGCACCTCTTCGATGGGTTTAATGACCATGAACAGCCCGCTGGCGAGCCACATGACGATCGGCACACCGATGAGCCATCCGAGCCAGACATGCCACTTGGCAAGCGTGCGAAGAAGTGAAGAGGATTGCATGGGGAGGGGGTTTCCAATGCAGGGAAAACGGGGAGGGCGAGGAAACCGCCCCATGCCGCGTTGGATTTACTCGTGCAAGATTTTCCCGATCTCACCAGCAGCGGCGATGCAATCAAGGTCGCTCATGCGCGGCCCCATGACTTGCATTCCGCAGGGGAGCTCAGCGCCCTCATAATTGCCGCTTCCAATCGGCAGGACGGTGGCGGGCAGGTTGGGGAAGGTCGCAATGCCCGCCCATGCAAGCCCGACGGCGCCAGGCAGATCCTGTCCGTTGATACGCAAGGTCGATTGGAAGATGGGGCCATCGTGATGCGGCACCGCCAAGACGGGGGCGGGCGGGGCGAGGACGAAATCGTATGTTTCGAACAGACGCGCCCATTCAAACTCTTTGACCGCCTGCGCATCGAGAAGGTCGAACCAATCGGTTGCGCTTGCCCGTTTGCCATCCTTTGAAGGCGCACCCCGCGCCATCGCAACGCCCAGCATTCGCATATAGTCGGCCTGTTGCCCTTCAAGATCGGGGATCAGCGCGCTTGCCCGGTCGACTGTGATGCCTGCTGCGATCAGCGCTTCGATGGCGGCCTCGGTTGGTTCCGCGACGCTCGCATCAACGGGGCAGCCGGGATATTCGGTGATGGCGAGCAGGCGGCATTTGGATAGCGGCTTGCCTGATCGGGTGAGCGGATATTGCCCCGCAATCTGCATCATCGCGGCCAAGTCTTCCGCATTGCGCGCAAGCGGCCCAGCGATAGACAACGCGCCATCATGCGCGGCGATAAAGCCTGGTTGCTTGGCCATTTGCGGGTGATCGTGGCCCTGTTTTGAAACGAGTCCCCATGTCCCCTTATGCCCCCAGATCCCGCAGAAATGCGCAGGCACCCGGACCGATCCGCCAATGTCGGTGCCAAAATCGCACGGCACCATTCCGCTCGCCACAGCGGCCGCGCTGCCGCCGGAAGATCCGCCCGGTGATCGCGCCGGATTGTGCGGATTGGTGGTGCGGCCATAAGCGGGGTTGAAGCTCTGCCAATCGGTGAGGTCGACAGGCACATTCGCCTTGCCAAGGATCACCGCGCCCGCCTGCTTCATTCGCCGAACCAAATCGGAATCGCGCGGGGCAATGTAGTCGGCGTGCTCCTCGTGCCCCCAACAGCTTTGCAGGCCTTCGACCTCAAAGCTTTCCTTCACCGTCATCGGCACCCCGAACAGCGGCTGGTCGCGCTCACCATTTTGGGGCGGTCCGGCCGCGTCCAGCGCCTTGGCAGTCTCGCAAGCCCGATCAAAATCGGGGACGACAATCGCATTGATATCAGCGTCGAAATGCTCAATCCGCGTAATCGCCGCATCGACCGCTTCAACAACGCTCATCTCACCCGCCCGGATCGCGCGAGCGGTCTCCAGAGCGCCGGGTTTATCGGTCAATTGCGGATAGGCGCTAGATGCAGGCATGTGTGTGAAGCTCCCTCGTCCCTATCGGAAAGGTTAGCTAAGAGTTCAGCGGGTTCAAGCGGTCTTTTCAGGGGAATGCTGCCCGCGACCAGGCACCGTCATCGCAAACGCAAATCCGATTATTGAGGACGCTCCATACCCGACCAAGGGATAGGGGTAATCTGAAATGACTGACGTGATCGCAAAGCCGGCATAGGCTCCGGCGATCGCATATCTCTGAGCCTTGGTGAGGGGCAAAGCGTGCGTGACAATGAAGAAGGTCGCTATCATGGCGATCAGGATGCCAAGCCATAGCAGCGGCGTTGCGGTAAGCGTTTCGTGCAGAATCCGCTCGGCGAAGGGTTGCGGGGGCAGCACTCCGCGCATCGCTGCGATCAGGGCGACGGTGAAGCCGAAAATCGCAACCACGCCTAACTTCCAGTCGGTTCTTGCAAAATAGAGCCCAACGCTCGCCAACATCAGCGCAAAGCCTGAGGCGGCATCGGGTTGGAGCAGAATGATGAAAATCGCGCTGAGCAGGATGGGTGGGGCATAATCGCGTTCCTGCGCAGCCAGACGGGCCAGCAAGGGGATCGTGAGAAATCCGCTATGCATTTGCAGCGGGCCCACTGGCACCCAGCGCGAGACATTCGAAATTTCAGGTCCAGTTACCAGCGGCAAAGCGAGCAGGGCAAGCAGTGCGACGATGGTGATGCGCCGTGCAATTGCCCGCTCAGGTAGCCGCCCAAACGCGATCCAGAGCACGCCAAAGGCAAGCGCCCCGCCATTGATCAAGGCGAAGTGCGATGGCGCGTCAAAGCTGATGAGGTAGCAAAGGCCCAGCAGGCCAGCGAACAGTACAGCGGACCAAGGCCCCGCGCGGTGCCACAACCAGCTATGCAAAGCGGGCTTCATAATTGGCAACACGCGCGGGGATTGATCTCCATCACATATGGATCGGCTTACCCTGAACCGCCATCGCCGCCTCTTTCAAGGCTTCGGCGTGGGTGGGGTGGGCGTGGCAGGTATAGGCGATGTCTTCCGATGTTGCGCCGAACTCCATCGCTTGCGCTGCCTGCGCGATCATTGTGCCAGCTAAGCTGGCAACGATGTGAACGCCCAGCACACGGTCGGTTTCAGCGTCAGCGACCACTTTTACAAAGCCATCTGTGTCGCGGTTCGCCTTTGCGCGGCTGTTCGCCATCATCGGAAATTTGCCGACTTTGACGGTGTGGCCTGCTTCCTTCGCAGCGGCTTCGGTCAGGCCAACGTCAGCGAACTCTGGCATGGTGTAGACCACTCCGGGGATTACATCGTGATTGATGATGCCCGTTTCGCCCGCGATGTTCTCAGCGCACGCAATGCCTTCATCCTCGGCCTTGTGGGCCAGCATGGGGCCGGGCACGCAGTCACCAATCGCCCATACGCCATCGACGCTGGTGCGGAAGTCATGGCCAACTTCGATTTGGCCGCGTTTGTTGGTTTCAATTCCGATCTTTTCGAGCGCAAGGCCATCTGTGTTGGGGCGCCGCCCTATCGACACAAGCACATGGCTGGCTTCGACCGTTTGCTCATCCCCGCCTGCCGATTTCTCCACCGTCAGCGTGACGCCTTTGCCTTTCACGGATGCGCCGGTGACTTTGTGGCTGAGCATCAGGTTCATGCCCTGTTTCTTGAATATCTTGCCCGCTTCCTTGCGCACATCGGTGTCCATACCGGGGAGCAATTGGTCGAGGAATTCAACCACAGTAACCTTCGCACCAAGGCGGCGCCAAACAGAGCCAAGCTCCAACCCGATCACACCGCCGCCGATCACGACGAGGTGTTCTGGCACTTCTTCAAGTTCAAGCGCGCCGGTGGAGTCCACGATGCGTTTTGCCGCATTGTCGACCTCGACGCCGGGCAAAGGAGTGACGCTCGAGCCGGTGGCAACTACAATGTCTTTGGCGGTGATGGTGTCATCACCGACCTTGACCGTGTGCGCGTCTTCGAAAGCGGCATGGCCTTTGATCCAAGTGACTTTGTTCTTCTTGAACAGGAATTCGATTCCGCCGGTCAGCTCACCCACAGCCTTTGACTTCTCGCCCATCATTTTGGTGAGGTCGAAGCTCGCCTTGGCATCAATGCCCCATGTCGCAAAGTGACCGCCATCGGCCTCTTCGAACAATTCAGAAGCATGGAGCAGCGCTTTGGAAGGGATGCAGCCTACATTGAGGCACGTCCCGCCAAGCGTTTCGCGCGATTCAACACAAGCCGTTTTGAGGCCCAATTGCGCAGCACGAATGGCGGCAACATAGCCGCCGGGGCCAGCGCCAATAACGAGGCAGTCGTAATCGTAAGAATGGTTAGACATAGGGTATCCTTGGTGCCTTTGGTCTAGGCTGCGTTAAACGCCGACCTTGGCTTCACACTCGGCTTTTGTCTCAGCGTAGTCGTTTTGATCGATCTCAGCGCGTTCGCCCAGACCGTCCGATGGCAAATCGGTTTTTTCGACCATGCCTTCTGCCACGCAGTTACACAGCTCTTCTTTCTGAGCTGCATCAATGCTCCCGCCGATATAGTCCATCGAACAAGAGCCTACCATTTGCTTGGTGAAGTTCTCTTCGATCTTGGCTGCCAGCTCAGGGTCCCCGCCGCAGGCGGAAATTCCAGTTGCAAGTGCGCCCAAGACAAGGAGCGTTTTGAGGTCTTTCATAGTGTTTTCCTGACTCGTTTCGAATTGAGTTGGCTTAGCTCGGGGCGTTTTCTGCGAGGCATTCTTCGATCACGCGGTCGGCCAGTTCATCCGGCACGTCCATCACGGGGCCAACTTCGTCGATGACTTTGCCAGCGCTGCATTCGCACACCGGACGCACGGCGTCTTCGGGGGCACCAGTGCGCGTGGCCGCTTGTACGCAGCTGTCGACGAAGGAGGTGCGAAAGGCGGTTTCTGTGCTTTCTGTGACGGCGTCTGAAACGCTTTCCGTTGCGGTTTCAGCGGCGTCTTGTGCTTCTGAGCAGGCGCTCAGCATAGTGACGGCAGCGACGCTAAAGATAAGTGGTTTCAACATATTATATATCCCTCCGAAGGGGTCTTAAAGGTCAATCAGCATCCGGGTTGGATCTTCGATTGCTTCCTTGATGATTTTCAGCGCAGTGACAGCTTCGCGCCCGTCGATCAGGCGGTGGTCATAGCTGAGCGCGATATACATCATCGGGCGGATCACCACTTCGCCATTGATGGCGACCGGGCGGTCTTCGATGCGGTGAAGGCCCAGAACCGCGCTTTGCGGTGGGTTGATGATCGGGGTCGACATGAGCGACCCGAACACGCCGCCATTGGAGATGGTGAAGGTGCCGCCTTGCATATCTGCCATGGTGAGCGTGCCTTCTTTGGCGCGCTTGCCAAAGTCGGCGATGTCTTTCTCGATTCTAGCGAAGCCTTTATCCTGACAATCGCGGATCACCGGGACTACGAGGCCGTTGGGCGCAGAGACCGCGACCGAAATATCGACATAGTCGTGATAGACGATTTCATCGCCTTGAATGTAGGCGTTGACGCTCGGCACGTCTTTGAGCGCCAGACACGCAGCCTTTGCGAAAAAGCCCATGAAGCCCAAGCGGATGTCGTGCTTTTTGGCGAACAGGTCTTTGTACTTGGTGCGCGCTTCGATGACCGCGCTCATGTCGACATCGTTGAACGTTGTGAGCAGCGCTGCTTCTTCCTGAGCGCCTTTCAAACGCTTGGCGATGGTCTGACGCATACGGGTCATTTTGACGCGCTCTTCGCGGCGCTCGCCTGCCGCGGCTGGCGCTGGAGCGGGTGACGCTGCAGGAGCCGGTGCGGGGCTGTCGCCCTTTGCCTTCGCGGCCTCAAGCACGTCTTCTTTGGTGATGCGGCCACCTTTGCCCGTGCCTTTGATCGTCGACGGGTCGATCCCGTGTTCGAGCACCGCGCGGCGCACAGCGGGAGAGAGCGTTTGCGCAGCCGAGGTGTCGTCCTGTTTTTCTTCTTGCTCTTCGCGCGCTTGCTGGCTGCGAGCGGGCTCCTCGCCAGTGGTTGCAGCGCCTGTTGCGCCTGCTTCGATGATTGCGATAACCGCGCCCACTTCGACAGTGTCGCCAACTGCTGCGCGGTGTTCGCTCATGACGCCTGCGACAGTGGAGGGCACGTCGACCGCAACTTTGTCGGTCTCAAGTGAAACGATGGGTTCATCCATCGCGACGGCATCGCCGGGCTGTTTGAGCCATTCGCCGATTGATCCTTCGGTGACCGATTCACCGAGCGCGGGGACTGTGATTTCAGTGGCCATGTGTTTGTTCCTTAAGCCTTATCTGAATGAAATTACTTGGAAAGCCCAAGAGCGTCGGCGACCAGCGCCTCTTGCTGTTGGACGTGACGTTTGGCGAGGCCGGTGGCGGGCGATGCGGCGGCATCGCGGCCCGCATAGACGGGGCGCATGCCATCGTGACCGGCATTGGTGAGCGAATCCTCGATCTGGTTTTGAACGAAGAACCACGAACCATTGTTCTTGGGCTCTTCCTGACACCACACGACCGTCTCGAGGTTCTTCATGCGTTTGAGGCGGACAGACAGCGGATCGCCGGGGAAGGGATAAAGCTGTTCGATGCGCACGATGGAGACGTCCTTGAGACCCTCCTCCTCGCGCTTCTCATACAGATCATAATAGACCTTGCCCGAACACAGGACGAGGCGCTTGATCTTGTCATCCGCAATCTCGGTCATGTCGGATTTGATCCGCTTGAACTGCCAATCGCCTTGGAATTCTTCGCGTGGGGATTTCGCAAGCGGGTGACGCAGGAGCGACTTTGGCGTCATAATCACCAACGGCTTACGGAAAGTCCGCAGCATCTGACGGCGCAGAACGTGGAAGTAATTGGCCGGAGTGGTTATGTTGCAAACCTGAATATTGTCGTTTGCACACAGCTGAAGGAAGCGTTCGAGCCGGGCCGAAGAGTGCTCTGGGCCTTGGCCCTCATAGCCATGCGGCAGCAACATCACGAGACCGTTTGCACGCAGCCATTTGGCTTCGCCGGCCGCAATATACTGGTCGATCATGATCTGCGCGCCATTGGCAAAATCGCCAAATTGCGCTTCCCACAGAACGAGGCTTTTCGGGTCCGCCATGGCGAACCCATATTCAAAGCCGAGCACACCATATTCGGACAAAGTGCTGTCATAGACCTCAAACTTGCCATGCGGCAGAGTGGTCAGCGGGATGTATTTGTCTTCGGTCTTTTGGTCGACCCACACCGCGTGGCGCTGTGAGAAAGTGCCGCGGCCCGAATCTTGACCCGACAGGCGGACATTATAGCCCTCCATCACAAGGCTACCGAATGCGAGCGCTTCTGCGGTGGCCCAATCAAAGCCTTCGCCGGATGAGAACATCTCACCTTTAGCCTTAAGAACGCGGCCCAAGGTTCTGTGAATATTGACGCTTTCTGGAACTTCGGTGAGTGTGCGGCCCAGCGCGTCAAACGTCTTTGGCTCAATCGCGGTTTCGACATTGCGGCGCGCGGTTTCATCATCCGCAGGCTTGCTCAGACCCGACCAGCGCCCGCCAAACCAATCCGCTTCATTCGCGGAATAGCTCTTAGCCGCTTCGAACTCTTCTTCGAGGTGAGCGACGAATTCGGCGGCGACTTCCTCGCGGTGCCCTTCGTCGATCACGCCTTCTTCGATCAGGCGCCGTTCGTAGACGCGGCTGACCTTTGGATGTTTGCCGATCACGTCATACATCAGTGGCTGCGTAAACTTTGGCTCATCGCCTTCATTGTGGCCAAAGCGGCGATAACACCACATGTCGATCACAACATCGCGGCTGAATTTCTGGCGGTATTCAATCGCAAGCTTACACGCGAAGGTCACAGCCTCTGGATCATCACCATTGACGTGCAGGATCGGGGCCATAATCCCCTTTGCAACGTCCGATGGATAGGGCGAGGACCGCGCGAATTTGGGCGAGGTTGTGAAACCGATTTGGTTATTGATAATAAAGTGAATGCAGCCGCCAGTGTCATAGCCATTGACGCCCGACAGGCTGAGGCTTTCCCACACGACGCCTTGGCCGGCAAAGGCCGCATCGCCGTGGATCAGGACGGGCAGAACCTGCTTCTTATTGTCGAGATCATCGCGGATCGCCTGCTGCGCGCGGCTCTTGCCCAATACAACCGGGTTTACCGTCTCAAGGTGAGAGGGATTGGGGACGAGGCTCATATGCACCTCAATACCGTCGAATTCACGATCGGTGCTGGTGCCGAGGTGATATTTCACATCGCCCGAACCGCCCACATCCTCTGGATTGGCAGAGCCGCCGGAAAATTCGTGGAAGATCACTTTGTATGGCTTGGCCATCACATTGGCGAGGACGTTCAAACGCCCGCGATGCGCCATGCCATAGATAATCTCGCGAACGCCAGAGGAACCGCCATGCTTGATAACCGCTTCGAGCGCGGGGATCATGCTTTCGCCGCCATCTAGGCCGAAACGTTTGGTGCCGACATATTTGCGGCCCAGAAATTCCTCATATTGCTCCCCGCGAAGAACCGCCGCGAGGATCGCCTTTTTGCCCTCGGGAGAGAACTGGATTGTGTCGCCGGGGCTTTCGAACTTGTCCTGCAAAAACCTCCGTTCTTCGGTGTCAGCGATATGCATGTATTCGAGGCCAACGCCGCCGCAATAGACCTCGCGCAGGCGATCATAGAGCGCGCCGACCGTGGTCCATTCCATGCCGAGAACGCCGCCGACATAGACCTCTTCCGCCTCTTTCCCGGCAAGGCCGTGAAACGCGAGCGTCAGATCTTCTGGATCGCCCTGCTTCTGGCTGAGGTTCAGCGGATCGAGCTGCGAGGCAAGATGCCCGCGCACACGGTAAAGCCGTACCAAAGTCATCGCCTTGTTCGACAAGTCGGACGCATATTCCAGCGCCTTGCCATCGACCGGCTTGCCAGCTGCCTTGGCCGCTTTTTCAACCGCCAGCTTCATCTGCGTCGGGTCCATCGCGCCGGTCAGGTCGCCGCCTGCATCCGATACGGTATCGAGCCATGCAGGATTGCCCCAGGATGGTCCGGGCTGCGGGCCTTCCTGATCGGTCATCTCAGGGACGAAGCTTTGGGTTTCTTTGTTCATCACGGTTTCTCGTAAGGGGAGGAGAAGGGCGCGCCCTCACACATCTTGTGCGGGAGGGCGCGCCAATAACTCAGGCCATTTCCTTCAACATCGCATCCAGCGTTGTGCCAAGCTCGGATGGCGAAGGCGATACGCGGATGCCCGCATCTTCCATCGCTGCGATTTTGTCGTCAGCGCCGCCTTTGCCGCCCGACACAATCGCGCCGGCATGGCCCATACGGCGACCCGGAGGCGCCGTGCGGCCTGCGATAAAGCCGACGGTGGGTTTGCTGCGGCCCTTCGCGGCCTCTTGCTTGAGGAATTCGGCGGCTTCTTCTTCAGCGCTGCCGCCAATTTCGCCAATCATGATCATCGATGTCGTCTCAGGATCGTCCAGGAACAGGTCGAGCACGTCGATAAAGTTGGTGCCGTTCACAGGGTCACCGCCAATGCCAACCGCAGTTGTCTGGCCGAGGCCCACAGCCGTGGTCTGGTGCACGGCTTCGTAAGTGAGCGTGCCAGAGCGTGAGACAACGCCGACCGAGCCTTTCTTAAAGATGGAGCCGGGCATAATGCCGATCTTGCATTCATCAGGGGTCAAAACGCCGGGGCAGTTCGGGCCGACAAGGCGTGATTTTGAGCCGGTTAGCGCGGCTTTTGCGCGCACCATGTCGAGCACGGGGATGCCTTCGGTGATGCAGATGATCAGTTCCATCTCCGCATCAATCGCTTCGCAAATCGCGTCTGCGGCAAAGGGCGGGGGCACATAAATGCAGCTCGCGGTCGCGCCCGTTTCTGCCTTCGCCTCGCGCACAGTGTTGAACTGTGGCACACCGATATGCGTCGTTCCGCCTTTACCCGGCGTCACACCTGCAACCATTTGCGATCCGTAATCAATCGCCTGCTGAGTGTGGAACGTGCCGGTGTTGCCGGTCATCCCTTGGGTCAGGACTTTGGTGTCTTTGTTTATGAGGATGCTCATTCTTGATCGCTCTCTTCGTTGGGTTGTTCGGGTGTAAATCGGCGCAGGCTGCTGATGTAGAAGCCGCGATAGAAAATTCGGTCGGGCAATAGCCCGGTGGCGCTGTCGGCATCGGTGTAGGACGCGACCGTCTTGATATGGGTAGGCGAAATGTCTTCCCACACCCAAGCGCCAGTGCGTGTGTCGCCCGGGGTATTCTCAACCGCGAAGTCCACATCCTCGCCGAACACCGCGCTGAGCAATGGGCCAGATGGCATAAAGGGCAAATCGGGCACCATCGTCACGCATTCATATTCGGTCGCGGTGATATCTTGCGGTGAGAGGATGTCGCTTTCTGGATCAACACCCTCGGCCAGCACCGTGCGCAGCGCCATGAACTGGATCAGCTCCAACCCCTCCATCTGCTTTCGATAGAGATTGACGTTTCGCAAGGTCGCAGGGCCATCGCCGATGAACTCTTCAACGCGGGTAGCCAGCAGATCATTGTCTGCCTCAAACTTTTCCCAATCGGGGGTGAGCATATTCCCGCCGGGCATAAAGCCATTGGCGCTGGGGCAATCGCGCAAATGGGTCTTCATCGCCTCGACAAAGACCAAAGGCGTATCATGCGCAGCAGCGGGCGTGGCGCTCGCACTGGCAGCCACAATTGCCGCCGCGGCCATTGCGATTATGGGGTTGCGTTGCATATTCATCGTCCACCCAGCCAGACGCCGGTTTCATAGATGCGCAGCGAGTATTCGTCCGAACGCTGAAGCCCGCGTGCTCTGGCACAAAGGCCAAAGTGCGCGCGCGCGCCTGCTAGAAACAGTTCTTCGTTCAATGCCGTGCGATAGGGATCGTTCTGGCTCGCCACCGCCAGATCAAAGCATGTGCGCGCCAAGTCCAGATTGGCATCCGCATCCACTTCCGGCCCATCAAGCGCTGCGTAAGAGCGGATCAGCCGAGTGCGAACCTGCGCGCGCCAATCGACACAGGCGCGGGTTTCCGTGCCATCCGCCAACATAAAGACCTGCGTATCCCGGCAATAAACGCGCCGCTCCTGCTCAACTTCAGGATTGAACACTTCGGCAACTTCGGCGCGGTCAACTTCGCGTGCCGCCACCGCCGATGGGGCGAGGGCGGTCGTGAGCAGCGCTGTAGCAACGAGGGCGAAGTGGGTCTGCATCAGCTGATTAGCGTGACCTTTGTGCGCTTGCATACTTGATTAGGCATCTCACTCTCCAATGATCTCAGTTCAATTCTAGTCGCAATTGACGAATGATAAGCGCTGGAATGAACCCGAGGGCACCAACCACGAATGGCACAATGAGCAAGGCGCTGATGCCGGGATAGCCAGGATCAAATGCGCGTTCGAAACCATATTGATCGAAGGTTATCCAGACGGCGAGCACTCCTGTGGGAACAAGTAGAGCGGCTCCAATCCTCCAATAACCCTTGATGCCCAGCCAAAGCAGGACACCAAAGTAAACCGCAAGGAAAAGAGCGACGATCTCCATCACGCCAGCGAGCTATCAAGCCCCTTACACGCCTCAAGCAGCTCTTCGACCGCGTCGGTGGAAACCTTGAGGTTTGCGCGTTCTTCGTCGGTGAGTTCGATTTCGACCACGTCTTCTGTGCCGCCTGCGCCGATCACTGTCGGTACGCCTACATACAGACCGTCTAGGCCGTATTTTCCTTCAACGAAGCTCGCCGATGGCAGGATGCGTTTTTGGTCGCCCAGATACGCCTCAGCCATGCTGATCGCGCTGGTCGCAGGTGCATAGTAGGCCGAGCCATTGCCCAGCAGCTTTACGATTTCGCCGCCGCCAGCGCGCGTCCGGGCTACGATTGCATCGAGGCGATCTTCAGACACGCCTTTGATCTTGGCCATGTCCTTCACCGGGATGCCGTTGATCGTTGAGTAGCTGAGCACAGGAACCATCGTGTCGCCGTGGCCGCCCAGAACGAATGCGTTGACGTCTTTGACGCTGCAATCGAATTCCCATGCGAGGAAGGTCGCGAACCGCGCGCTGTCCAGAACGCCAGCCATGCCGACCACTTTGTTGTGGGGCAGGCCTGAGAATTCACGCAGAGCCCAAACCATCGCGTCCAATGGGTTGGTGATGCAGATCACGAAAGCGTCTGGTGCGTTGTTCTTGATGCCTTCGCCAACGGCTTTCATGACTTTGAGGTTGATGCCGAGCAGATCGTCGCGGCTCATCCCCGGCTTACGCGGAACGCCTGCGGTGACGATGATGACGTCCGCGCCAGCGATATCTGCATAGTCGTTTGATCCGGTGATCTTCGCATCGAACCCTTCGATCGGTCCGCATTGCGACAGATCGAGCGCTTTACCCTGAGGCATACCCTCGGCAATGTCGAACAGGACGATGTCGCCCATTTCCTTCTTCGCAGCCAGGTGAGCGAGCGTGCCGCCGATCATGCCAGAACCGATAAGAGCGATCTTCTTGCGGGCCATAAAAGGGGTAATCCTTCCCAAAAAATCATCGGGACGCGGATGGTAAGCAAATGAGAATGCCCGGCCTTTCCGTCCCAGCTGGCCCAGCTCTCTTTATCTGGTTGTCGGAATTAGGCCCGCCCAAACCCTAATGCAACCGGGAAAGGGGTGGTTTGGTCAACTATCTTTGCAAATAGTTTGCATATGCAATAAGCCTACGCACAAACACGTGAAGTGCCCGCGCAAAACGGTAAACACACTTACAAGACTATACGAAAACGGCGCCTAAGCACCACGACGTTAGATGCCCATCGCCTTCTTGGCATCAGGCTCACGCTCTTGGGCGAGCAGCATGGCGGCTAGGTAATCGGGCACAGCGCGGCTGAAGTAATAGCCTTGGCCAAGGTTACAGCCCGCGTCCTTGACGACCTGCACCTGCTCAATTGTCTCAAGCCCTTCAGCGACGATATCCATGCCCAGCGTGTTGCCCATTTCGGCAACGGCGCGGATGATCGCATCGCTCTTGCGGCCAACCTGCGCGCCGGAGACAAAGCTGCGATCAACCTTAATCTTGGAGAAGGGGAAGTTGTTGATGTAGCCGAGCGAGGAATAGCCGGTCCCGAAATCATCCAGCGCAAAGCGCACGCCGATTTCGGACAGTTCCTCAATAAAGTCAGCCGTTGCGTGATTGTCTTCGACAAACAGGCTTTCGGTGACTTCCAGCTCCAGCCGGCGCGGATCAAGCCCCGCTTCGCGCAGAGCGTTCTTGATGCCGAGCGCAGCACCGGGCGCGCGAATTTGTAGGGGCGAGAGGTTTACCGCAATGGTCACATCCTCAGGCCAGGTCGCGGCAATGCGCGCCGCTTGCGCGGTAATCCAATTGCCCAGAGTGACAATTACGCCGGTTTCCTCGGCCACGGGGATGAATTCGTCAGGCCGCAGCTCGCCCTTTTCAGGGTGGAACCAGCGCACGAGCGCTTCGAATGTTTTGATTTTGCCGGTTTCCAGATCGACAATCGGCTGGAAGAAGATCGACAGCTCATCACGTTGAAGGGCGGCGCGAAGCTCATCTTCAATCTCGCGCCTGCGCACCAGATCGCGGGTCATGGATGAGTTGAAGAAGCAGGTCTGGCCGCGCCCGCCAACTTTGGCATGATACAGCGCAAGGTCCGAACACTGCATCAGCGTATCGGCATCCTTGCCGTCATCAGGCAGCAGCGCCACGCCGAGAGAGGCGCGGATTTCCAGTCGCTCACCATCAATGCGGAATGGGCGCATAACCTCGCAGTGGATTTCACTGGCGATCATCTCCGCCTCTTTGCGATCCTTGATCGGGCAGAAGACGATGAATTCGTCGCCGCCAAAACGCGCAACTGTCCCGCCTTCTGGCGAGACCGAATTGAGCCGCTTGGCCACTCCGCTCAGCACCCGGTCACCAACCGGATGGCCCAGCAGGTCGTTCACCTCTTTGAAGCGATCTAGGTCAACCCAGATCAGCGCCAATTTGGTGTCTTCCTCGACGCTCATCATGGTTTCGACCATGGCGTGATTGAGGCCAGCACGGTTGGCGAGGCCGGTCACCACATCCGTGCGCGCCAAAATCTGCATCTTGTCAGCGAGCTTTTTACTGGTCTCTGCAGAGGCAATGGAATCGCGCAAAACCTTGAAGATGTTGCGCGCGATGGAGATCATCGCAGGGATTAGCAGCAGGATCGTCACGCCGAGCGCCACAAAACCGAGCTTTCCAATCCAGAAACTGGCAAGCGCAATGGGCGCGCAAGAAAGCGTCAATTGCCCGATAGCAATCGTGAGACGCCCCGCATTACGCGCGCAAACCCCGATGCCATAGCCAAGCGCATTGGCGATCATCAGGACTTCAACTTCGGTCGACGTGCCCACCAGAATCGTGAAGGCTGCCGTACAACCCAGCGCCAGCGCAAAGCTGAACGCGCCAATCTCGTAAACCAGTTCCAACGTCGCAGTGCTGTTGTCATCGGAATCGGGCGAAAGGCCGAGCGCCGCGACAATCCGAGCAACAGCAATCAGGGCCAAAATGCCCGCTGCAACATAAAGTTCTGGAAGATCAGCAATATAGGCTGAAACACCCGCCGCCGAAACGGTCGCGATCGCACCGATCGCAAGGCTGGATGGCTGAGCGTAGAGCGTTGTCACCAACATGCGCCGGACGCGCTCTGTCAGTTGATCCGACCGTTCCCGCCGGGACTGCGGGTGCGGTTCACCCTCCCCGGAGAGGCGCGCGCGACGGGGCGCACGAAGCAATGATAGGAAACGGCCTTTTTCCATAGGCTCACAGCGTTAGATCAAAGTGGTCAAGGTCAGGTTAACGCGCCTAAACCTCAAAACTAGGGAAGGGCCCGGTGTCGCAGGGCCGAATTGCTTAACGTTCTGCTTAACGTGTTTCGAGCGTCGGCAGCGTTGCGAGCTTCGTGTGCGTTTCGATCCGCGCAGCTTCGCGAGCCAGCCTGCGATCCAGCGTGCGGGTAATCCCCAACCACCACTGATAGGCCTGACGGTCGCCAGCGAAAAACGCGGCTTCTGCATGAGCGCGTGCTTCGCGCGCTGCGCCCAAACCGTGTTCAGCAAAATGACGCAGAGCTGCACGCAGCATCTTGTCATCGGTATCGAACCGCAGTGGAGCTGCATCGCTGTCATTGTCATTCGCCACGCGTTCAATCGCGCGCGCTGCCAATGCCTTTACAATAGGCGAGCATGCGCGTGTGCGTCCGGGAAGGTTTACGCCGGATTGTGGGGGGGCGAAATGCAGGCTCATGCGCGTTTTCTAAGTCCAGTCTTGGCGCTGCTGGGTCGGTCTAGGCTCGCCTTTCAAAAGGCGGCGCGGGAAGACTTCGCGGGTGCAGTGCGGGGTCAGCGATTGAACCGCTAATAAGGGAAACTCCGCTAAGGCTTGGTGATGAGCTAGGGTTTAGAGCCAGTTAACACTTTGCAACAAAGCCAGATGCGTCCGCTCTGGAGGTATCTGTAATCGCTAAGCTTTTTGCCGATTAGGGCGCGTCAGAGGATTCCGGCACGGGTTCTGGTGTTGACGCCTCACTCGCAACATTTTTCGATTGGAGTGCGGCGCGCGCGCTGTCGCTTTTCCATTGACCGGCATTGGCATATTCTTCGCGCGCTTGGCCTGCGGCGGAATAGGATTGGTCCGCCAGCACCGGCTCAATCACCGGAGTGGATGCAGCGCGCGGGTTCGAAGCAGAGCGCGTAACTGGACGTGCGCCAGTGCCGCCATTTCCGCTTGTCGCGGGAAGATCGGGAAGGCTCGCCGATATAGCGCTTGGCATAGGCGCGGCCGTGACGCGCTCAGCCGCGCCCGGCTCAAATCCTGCATAGCGGCCCGTAAAGGCGCTCTTTTGCCCGGCGGCCCCGCGATTACGATAGAACCGGTGCGCGCCGATTGTGCCGACATGATCGAGGCTGGAGGCCCAATATGGGTTCACCCATAGCGTGTGGTAATGCGTGGCGTAGCCGACAGGCGCATAGACGCTGCCTGACAAAGCCTCGCCCGCCAGCCGTTGCGCACGCGCCCAGCTGGCACCGCTTGCGCGGCGACGCAGACTGCCATCGCAGGTGAAGGAGAATTGGCACCCGGTGCTGCGGTTCGATCCTTGATAAACCACGCCGCACACGCTGCCCGGCCAATTGGGGTGTGACACACGGTTCAGCACGACTTGCGCAACCGCGCGTTGACCCGCTTCGCTTTCGCTGGCGGCTTCGTACCAGATGGCCTGCGCCAAACAGTCAGAGGCGCGGCTCGCATTGACGCCTACGCCGCTGAAGAATGGAGTGGCAGCGGGCCCTGTATCGATCAGTTCGCCCAATTCACGGTCAGCTTCAGCTGCACCAATGTCGAGCGCGTCAGTGGTAGGCAGCGCGACCAGCGAGCCTGTCGAAGCAGGATCAGCGAGGAAGAAGAATGCAGAGCCTGGAAAGCTCATCCCCGGACGCTCAAACGGCATGGGCGGGTTTTCGGCCAATTGCTGTGATAGCCGATCATTGACCAGCTGCGCTTCTGACGGGGCAGCGCCCGGCATCGCGCCAAAGTCACCCGGTGCCGCCATCGCAGGCACAGCAATCGCGGCCATCAACACGGCAATCCGCTTTCGATAAGCGCGTGGCATCAATGTGTGCAGCAGGTTGGAAACGGGGGCAAAGCGGCCCTCTGACGCGGCCCTGCGATAGTATTCCTCGCTCCCAAACTCAGGCGGCGCATTTTTTGGCGCAGGCGCGGGCAGTTGGATCACAGGCGGAGCATTCGCCGCTGAGCGTGACCCATTGCGGGCAAGGAGGTTTTTGAGTGTCTGCATAGCGCGCCTTTGCGCGTACCGGGGCAGGGTGTTTGTGGCGAGCGGGTCGCAGGGCACCGTCCCGAAACCAGACAGGGCGCGCAAATTCCTTAATGCAGCTGCGTAACCGCCGTGATGCTTGCAGCTCTGGATGGCTGCGACTATCGCGAGCGACGGGATATGGGCGAACGCGCGAGCAATCTTGGCCTAAGGGGCATCATGGGTGTTTTCGCCGCAGCTTTACTTGTGGTGAGTTGCGCAGGCCCTGCCGAGCGAGCGGCCAGTGATAAGCCCACTTTCGTCAGTCTCAATCCGTGTCTTGATGCGATTTTGGTTGAGGTGGCGCAGCCTGAGCAGATCCTAGCCTTGTCGCATTACAGCCGCGATCCTTCGTCAACCTCAATGGATGTGGAGCGCGCGCGCGAATTCGGCATGACCGGCGGCACGGCGGAGGAGATCATTGCTTTGTCGCCCGACGTAGTCCTCGCGAGCAGCTTTATGGCGCCCGCAACCCGCTCGGCCTTGGAGCGCGCTGGACTGCGGGTGGAGAGCTTTGGCAGTGCGAGCAGCATTGCGGAAAGCGCTAAGCAAGCGCGCGCTTTGGCTGAGTTGGCTGAGGCACCAGAGGCGGGCGAAGTGCTGGCGGACAAGATTGCGGGAATGGCCGCGCTGGAGCCTGCACCCGGTATTTCAGCATTGTTGTGGCAACCGGGCCAGATTGTGCCGGGCGAAGCCACGATGGTCGCGCAGCACATGGAGTGGGCGGGGTTTGAAAGCCATGCCGCGGCGATGGGTTTGGCGCAGGCCGATCACGTCTCGCTTGAAAGCATACTGGCAGACCCGCCGCGCATCCTGTTGATTGCGGGCGAAAGCGCGGGACAATCGCATCCTTTGCTGGATCGTTTGCGCGGGACTTTGGTGGCGGACTATCCGCCCAGCCTGATGTATTGCGCAGGGCCGACGATACCCCAGGCCCGCGCGCATCTTGCGGATATACGCGCCGAGTTTGAGCGCGATTTTTACCAGGCGCCCAATTGATGAACCGCGCGAACCTTATCTTCGCTGGCCTGCTCGCTGTGCTGCTGCCGCTATCGCTGCTGGCGGGACGGGTTTGGGTTGATCCAGCCACCACGCCCAATGCCGCGATTATCCTGATGGAATTGCGGCTGCCGCGCGCTATGCTGGCCATAGTGGTCGGGGCAGGGCTGGGGGCAGCCGGAGCTGCAATGCAGGGCTATTTGCGCAATCCGCTTGCCGATCCCGGCCTGTTTGGCATTGCGCCAATGGCGGCGCTGGGCGCGGTGGCGAGTTTCTGGATCGGTGCGACTTGGGCGCTGCCGGTATTCGCGCTCGCAGGCGCGGCGCTGGCCATGATGCTGCTTGCCTTGATCGCAGGGCGCACGCCGTCAGGTGCTGGCGGAGGGATCGCTTTGTTCACGCTTGCCGGTCTGATGATCGCGAGCCTTGCGGGTGCACTCACCGCCTTTGCGATCACCATGTCGCCGAACGCCTTTGCGTTGTCGCAGATCGTGATGTGGCTCAACGGCGCGCTCACGGATCGGTCTTGGACCGATGTTTGGATTGCAGCGCCGCTGACAGGGGTAGGGCTGGTGGTGTTGGCATTCGCCGCACGCAGCCTGAATGCCTTGACCCTTGGAGAGGACGCCGCGCGCAGCATGGGGATGGACCCGAACAGGCTGCTCATCCTGCTGGTTTTCGGCGTCGGTCTAACGGTCGGGGCAGGGGTCGCGGTGGCAGGCATCATCGGCTTTGTCGGGCTGATTGTCCCGCATCTGGTGCGCCCCTTGACCGACCGCATGCCATCCTCGCTGATCCTGCCAAGCGCGCTGGCAGGCGCCAGCCTAGTGCTTGCCGCCGACAGCGCGGTGCGGGTGCTGCCGTTCGTGACAGAGCTGCGCCTTGGCATTGCCCTATCGCTGATCGGCGCGCCGTTCTTCCTGTGGCTGCTTTTGAGAATGCGAAGGGGGACGCTGTGAGCTTAAGCTTCGAAAACCTCTCCCTTGATCGCGGCGGTAAACGTGTGATCAGCGATGTGAGCGCCACGCTGGAGCAAGGCCAGATCACCGCCATCGTCGGCCCCAATGGCGCTGGCAAAAGCTCAGCGCTCTTAGCGCTTGCCGGATTGCTGGAGCCGTGCGGAGGCGGTGTCACGCTGGACGGCGCAGATGTCCACGCGATCCCAGCGCGCGACCGGGCCAAGCGCATGGGATACCTACCGCAAAGCGCCGACATTGCATGGGATGTGGCGGTGGAAAGCCTGATCGCGCTGGGCCGCCACCCGCACGGAGATGGCGCAACCGAACCGGTCGAGCAGGCGATCAAGGTCATGGGTCTCAACGACCTACGCCATCGCCCCGCATCCAAGCTTTCAGGCGGAGAGCGCGCGCGAGCTTTGCTGGCGCGAGTGCTCGCCGGAACGCCCGATTGGATTCTCGTCGACGAACCGCTCGCCGCGCTCGACCTGGCCCATCAATTGAACTTGATCGCGCATCTTCAGACCTGCGCCAAGGACGGCAAAGGCGTGGTGGTCGTGCTGCACGATCTCGCGCTCGCGAGGAATTATGCAGACCGGGTGCTGGTGTTGAAAGAGGGCCATCTGGTCGCAAACGCTGCGCCCGGCGAAGCTCTATCGAGCGACGTCATCGCCGATGTCTGGGGTGTGCAAGTGGAGTGGCTGGGGAAACCGGGTCGACACGCGATCAATGCGCTTCGACAATAAGTGACAGGTGCAGTGTCGCCCCACGTCTCCCACGCGACCCTCACGAGTTGACCCGGCGCGGCGGGTTAGGGTCGCCGCTAACTCTAAACTGGTTTCGTTTTTACCCAAAGGCGCGACCCGAAGGGTGTGAAGCGGAAGACCTGCAAAGAGGACTTACCTATCGGCAAAAATACGTAGTCACGCGCCTTCATATTTTCTGTAGCCCCTGTGGAAAGGGCAGAGTTCCGCCGTTTTTGGGCGCGAGAAAATTGTATCCTACCGTTTGGTAAGCCCGCGCTCTTGGGAATTTTAATGCTCAAATATCGGCAAAATGCGCAGCAGAATGACCGAGCGATGTTACAAGATTACATCCGCAACGCCCGATCGGTCTGAGGGGAGCGTGGTGAGTGCATCAGTTTGGGCGTTGGCGCTATCCCCGGCAGGCACTTGCGCAGAAGCGAGGCGCAGGGGATAGGTGAGGGATGGCGGTAGAGATAAGAACGGAGCGTGACTTAGCGCGCTTGCTCAGTGACAAACCAGCTCCTGTCTCGGGCGTGATCGCAATGAGAGCTGCAATGCGATCCGCATTTTTGATTTTTGACCATCGTCATCGGAACGCGGAAAAACGATTTAATAGCAGGCTATCAAGATTTATTCTTGGGGTTTTTCGAGCGTCGGTAGTTGGCTTTGATGCAAGAGATCATGACGGGTTTGAGTCCGCTGGCTCGATTGGCTTAGCGAACGCACATGGTTCGCTTGAGCTTTCCATTGAAGTGTCCGGTTTGCTGGTTCAAAGTCAGATAAAAAAGAGTTTCCAGAAAGCGCTTGCGAGCATAATTAATGATACGGTCGAACTTGCTTCTGAAGGTCAGAATGTGGCGGCGATCGATTCAGCGAAAGCAGTATTTTTAGCCAGGCAAGCCGGTGCTATTCTTTCAAGTGCTTGGGCAGAGGTCTTTGAAGCTGGACTGAGCTTTGATTTGGCTGCGATCCAGAAAAATCTAGATAAAGATGAGATCAAACACCTGCCTCTTTGGGGGGCAGGGCTCGAGCAAGCGGCTAGATCGTGGCCGCAAATGTCAAAGCGGCTCTCAGTTCAGGGTGAAGGATTTGAGATTTGGCGAGAGTGGTACTTTGGCCGCTTCGAAGGCCTGCCCCATGCTTTCGCCAACTTCGATGATGCAGCGGATGACGCGTTTTACACCCAAATCCTCCAATATGACGACGAATGGTGGTCCCGGGCCCCGCGCGACGTAAACGCCGACATCAAAGAACTGGTCGACAGGTTGCGCACCCCCAAGGACGTCAATGACGATCCGGTCGACTTTTTCATCAGCTATGCGAACGAGGATGAGTTTATCGCCAGGGAGGTTGCCGCAATCCTCGATGATCTCGGCAAGTCCTACATCGTTCAGTACCGCGACTTTGGACCCAGCAATTGGATGAATGAAATGGACGCTGCGATGGAGCGGGCGGGCCAACTCATTCCCATTTACTCGAAACACTATGTTGCGTCAGAACACTGCAAAGTAGAATGGAACCATTATTACAATCTCGATCCCTCATCTGCGGAAAGGCGAATTGTTGGTTTTCGGATTGACGGTGCCGATCTCAAGCCTCGCATGCAACAGGTCAATTACCGTGACCTGACCCGATATACGCGTTCTGAACGCGAGGCAGCGATCCGTGAATGGCTCACTTGGGAGCCGCACAACCTGACTCGTGACGGCGTGAGCAATGCAGTCACGCGGACATTCAGCCCGCAGATCGTGGAGAATTCGCAAGGTAAACTCGACACTCAGCCCAATGCCGATTTCGACCAGCCTGAAAGCCAGAGCGCGATGGACCGGGCGGTGCGCGATTTGCTGCTTGTTTTGGACGTCGCGCTTGATGCTAATCACAACCTACCTCGCAAAATGGAGCGCGCGCTTGGTCGCTACGATGATGAGGTCCGCGAACATCTTGCCCGATCTGCCTGGCGAGGCCTTGATCGCCTGATGAACATCATCATCGGCGGTGTGTCTTCAATGTCGAGCGTCGAGTTTTCAGACGGACAGAAGGAAGCGTTAGAAGAGCTAATCGCAGCCCATCAGGATTGCATGACAACGCTGAAGAATGCCGATCTTGAAGAGCGCGCCTTGTCCTCAGTGTCGGTGAAGGACGTCGACCCGCAGGCCATTCGCGACCTCTATGAAAAGACGAAGGCGGCTTTCGAGCAACTCAACGAGGCTGGGAAGACAACCGAGCGTTTGGACAAGCATATTGAAGATGTCATTGAGCAGGGCCGAGATGTTGAGTTCGAAGCGGCTCAAGAAGGGGCGGATCAGCGTGAGCAGGGCACCAAAAGGCGCTATATCCTATATGTTGGCGGGATCGGCTTGGCTGTGCTTAATGCCCTTGGTGCGACCGCTTCGATAAGCACTGCGCCTGCAACGGCGGAGGCTGTTCGGATCGCAAAAGAGCTGGTCGACGCATTTTATCGCGCAGTCGGCCTATAGCCCAGAAACCCAACCCCACCTCGCGCGTTGAAATCGCACACCTTGAGAACCATCTCGTGGACACCTCGCGGGCGTCTCGACTACGCCTCTTTACTTATGCGAACATTTCCGGAACAAAGCCCCGCATGTCATTGACCAAGATTTCCGTCCGTGGTGCTCGTGAGCACAATCTCAAAGGTGTCGATATTGATCTGCCGCGTGACGCGCTGATCGTGGTGACGGGGCTTTCGGGCTCGGGCAAATCGAGCCTTGCCTTTGATACGATCTATGCCGAGGGGCAGCGGCGTTATGTTGAGAGCCTCTCCGCCTATGCGCGCCAGTTCCTTGAGATGATGCAAAAGCCCGATGTGGAGCATATTGATGGGCTTAGCCCCGCGATCTCCATCGAGCAGAAGACGACCAGCCGCAATCCGCGCTCTACCGTCGCGACGGTCACTGAGATTTACGATTACATGCGGCTTTTGTGGGCGAGGGTGGGCGTGCCGTACTCGCCTGCGACGGGTAAGCCGATCAGCGCGCAGTCGGTCGCGCAAATGGTCGACCGGGTGATGGAATTGCCTGAAGGCACGCGGCTCTATCTGCTCGCGCCCGTCGTGCGCGGCCGCAAGGGTGAATATCGCAAAGAACTGGCCGAGTGGCAGAAGGCGGGCTTTACCCGCGTGCGGATCGACGGAGAGCTATACGCGATCGAGGAAGCGCCCGCGCTCGACAAGAAGTTCAAGCATGACATCGAAGTGGTGGTTGATCGGATTGCGGTGAAGGCCAAAAACGATGGCAGCTTGCAGACGCGGCTGGCGGACTCATTTGAGACGGCTTTGAAGCTGGCGGATGGCTTGGCCTATGTCGATCTGGCCGATGGCGTGGTGCCGGGACGCGAAGAAGAGGCTGCTGGTGGCGGAGCGATGAAGGGGGCGGGACTGGCCGCCAATCGCATCGTGTTCTCAGAGAAATTCGCCTGTCCGGTCAGCGGCTTTACCATTGAAGAGATCGAACCGCGCTTGTTCTCGTTCAACTCGCCGCAGGGTGCGTGTCCGACTTGCGATGGGATCGGGGAAAAGCAGCTGTTTGATGAGCAGTTGGTGGTGCCGAATGAGGCGCTGACTTTGAAGCAGGGCGCGATTGCTCCGTGGGCGAAATCGAACCCGCCTTCGCCCTATTATATGCAAGTGCTCACATCGCTGGCCAAGGCGTATGACTTTGACGTCACGACGCCATGGAACAAGCTGGAACCGGATCAGCGGATGATCATCCTGCATGGCACGGGCGGGATGCCAGTGCAGCTGACGTTTAAGGATGGGCGCAAGACCTACACGGTGAACAAGCCGTTCGAAGGGGTGATCGGCAATCTCAACCGCCGGATGCTGCAGACCGAAAGCGCGTGGATGCAGGAGGAGCTGGGCAAGTTCCAGACCGCGCAGCCTTGCGAGACCTGCGGGGGCAAGCGCCTGAACGAGAAATCGCTCGCGGTGAAGATCGCGGATACGGATATCGCCGAACCGGTGACGATGAGCGTGTCGGATGCGAAGGACTGGTTCCTGGCGCTCGATGACAAGCTGACCGACCAGCAGAGCCAGATAGCCAAAGCGATCCTCAAAGAGATCAATGAGCGGCTGGGCTTCCTCGACAATGTGGGCCTCGATTACCTGAACCTTGATCGTACTAGCGGCACTTTGTCGGGTGGGGAGAGCCAGCGGATTAGGCTTGCGAGCCAGATCGGGAGCGGATTGTCGGGAGTGCTCTATGTCCTCGATGAACCCAGCATCGGCCTGCACCAGCGCGACAATGACCGGCTGCTCGCAACGCTCCAACGGCTGCGCGATCTGGGTAACACTGTGATCGTGGTCGAGCATGACGAGGACGCGATCCGCACCGCTGACCATATCGTTGACCTTGGCCCCGGAGCAGGGGTGCGCGGCGGAGAGGTCGTGGCGCAGGGCACGCTTAAGCAGATCATGAAGGCGAAGAAGTCGCTCACCGCAGACTACTTGACCGGAAGGCGCGCGATTGCTGTCCCGCAAGAGCGGCGCAAGGGCAATGGGCATATGCTCACGGTCAAGGGCGCGAGTGCGAACAACCTCAACAACGTCACCGCCTCCATTCCGCTGGGCACGTTCACCTGCATCACCGGCGTTTCGGGATCGGGCAAATCGTCCTTCACCATCGACACGCTCTATGCCGCCGCCGCCCGCACGCTGAACGGTGCGCGGGTCATTGCGGGCAAACATGACGCGGTTGAGGGGCTGGAGTTCTGCGACAAGGTGATTGAGATCGACCAATCCCCCATTGGCCGCACCCCGCGCTCCAACCCCGCCACCTACACCGGCGCCTTCACCAATATCCGCGACTGGTTTGCAGGCCTCCCCGAAAGCCAAGCGCGCGGGTACAAGCCGGGCCGCTTCTCCTTCAACGTCAAAGGCGGCCGCTGCGAGAAATGCACCGGCGACGGCCTGATCAAGATCGAAATGCACTTCCTCCCCGACGTCTATGTCACCTGCGAGGAATGCGGCGGCAAACGCTACAACCGCGAAACGCTGGAGGTGAAGTTCAAAGGCCTCTCCATCGCCGACGTGCTCGACATGACGATTGAGGATGCGGAGGAATTCTTCAAAGCCGTGCCCCCGATCCGTGACAAGATGCGAATGCTGAATGAGGTGGGGCTGGGCTATGTGAAGGTCGGCCAACAGGCGACGACATTGTCAGGCGGCGAAGCGCAGCGGGTGAAGCTCGCCAAGGAGCTGGCTAAACGCAGCACCGGGCAGACGCTCTATATCCTGGATGAGCCGACCACGGGCCTGCACTTTGAGGATGTTCGCAAACTCCTCGAAGTGCTGCACCGGCTGGTCGAACAAGGCAATTCGGTAGTGGTGATCGAGCACAATCTCGACGTGATCAAAACCGCCGACTGGATCGTGGACTTAGGGCCAGAAGGCGGCGTTCGCGGCGGCGAGATCGTAGCCGAAGGCACGCCCGAAGCGGTGGCGCAAGAACCGCGCAGCTTTACGGGCGGGTATTTGAAGGGGATGTTGGAGAAGGCTCGGGAGGCGGCTGAGTAGGCAAGTGCTAAATGGGACGACGCCAAGTTTCGCTTGAACGGCGCGGCGCGGCAGGTGGTGCGGTTTTGAAAAGGAGGTGCGAAGGAGAATTCTCCCGCTTGCTTAGCTTCATGATGCCGCTGGCTTGTCATAAAGCAAAATTCATCAAAAAGTCGTTTTCCTACTTGAATATAGTTTTGTAGAAATTCTAACTCAATTTGCATTCCAAGTATTTTCACTGTAGCGGCCTCGCAAGTTATTTGCTTGGAGAAAACATGGATTTCGCGGAAGACTTGCCAGCTGCTTGCCCTCCCAACGATGCAGCCGACTTGGAGTTATCAGATGTGTTTCGCTTAGCTCCCTCAGATGAGCCCGCAATTTGGCATTTTTCTTCTCATGCAGCACTAGGTAAAACGCTTCCGAAGTCTTTACCTGATTCGTGTAGATGGGCTTCATGCTCGCTAACTACCGATCCTGTTAAGCTCAAAAAGCTGACCAAGTTGAAGCATCGATTCGCTTTCCGCATGAAGATTCCAACTGGCGCTGGAGTAAGCAAGATGAAAAGTATTCATGTTGATTTCTGGCGAGCGGCGTCATTTGATCCTGTCGCTGCGGTTCAGACTGTTGAGCAGATTGACTGATGGCTGTCGAAACACCCTCAACGGCCAAGCTTTTGCAGGTTCTGCTTTGGTATGACGAGCCACAGGTCGTGCTTTTGCAGCCGTTTCCTCAACAGTTTCTCCTTGGGGTTGCTGTTGAGATTGAAGGTATGCACAGCCCGTTCATTGGCGCCCACATATCAATTCGACAGTTGGTCGATTACCAAATGGAGCGAATTGACCTTCGCTATCTCTTCACAAAACCAGATCTTCGTAAGTGGTGGCTCTTTGACATAAACAACGACGCTGATGCTATCCCTGTTAAGCGACTGAAATCAACCGATCCGAGGATCGACGCTAGTGCTCCTGAGTCTGGCTTTTTCTCCCGCGATCATGACGAAATTGATATAGTCGATATTCAGGTGGCTAATAGCACTCAGTCGTTCAAGATTGATGGAGCGTGGGACCTCGGAGAATTCTCCCAATTCTACAGCCAAGTGGAAGATATCTATTACTTTTTCCACAGTGTGAGGGAATTCGGCAAGGCGGGAACATCTGCTCAGCGCAAGAGTCAAATAGAGGCTGCTCTCCTTCGACCATTCCGAGGCGGCGGTAGCTATCGGGGTATGTACAGTGACTTTGCGAACGACAATGACCGAGCGGCCAAACTTCGGGTCAGCGGCATACAGTACCACTCGCCCGGCTATGTTGAAGTGAAGGCGTTGCAAGCACCTTTTGACCAATCGATAGCCTTGCTGTCAGAGTATTCTGGCGAGAAAGACAAGATCAAAAAGAGCTATCGTTCCCTCCATTCAACGCTATCCCGCAACAAGTTGTTGAAGAAAGAGTCGAGAATTTTCAGTAAGGATCTGAAAGCATTGGTCAAAGATCAGTCGTTCGCTTTGGCTAACCATTTGCCTGGAATCTCGATGGACGATTTGATCGAGATTTCAGGAAAAGATCTTCTGGTAGCATCAAAGGTTCTCCTCTCAATCGTGAGACGAGTCGAAAAGCTGTATCAATTTTTTGATCAGGGCCGCGCGAAGCACGATGGTGTGCCAGTCAGCTAGGCCCTTCGCTCAGTTTAGCCTTTTGTAAGCGGGCATTTTCCTACTCTCCATTCTTCATATAACTGGTCCAGCTCCAAAAATTCCAAGGAGCTGAAACATGACCCCCTACGATCCGACCAAGAAACTCCCGCATAGCGACATTCCCGGCGGGTGCTCGCCGTTGGGCATTCACGCGAACCTCGACTTTCAGCGCGAGTGGCAGGCTCACCTTTCCCTCGGCAATCTGCCCGGTGATGGGCCTCAGACGACGCCTGAGCAGCGACTTCGGCATGTTCGCAATGACATCCTCTTTACTCGCCGTCGCTTTGGCGCGGAGTGCGTGTGATGATGCGCCTTTCACCAGAGCCCTTTATCGCGGCGCCCTCGGATAGCGCGGCGGCGCTTCCCACAATTATCGACGCGCTTCCTGATGATAGTGCGCATGCAACCCAGACCCAGTTTGGGCGTGGGCGGCAGGCGGGTTTTCTGCGGCGGCTTGCCGATTGTGGCGAGGTGCGGGTGGCGGCGCGGGCCTCCAATGTCTCGCACCAGACGGTCTATCGCATGCGGCGCGCGTGCTTGACCTTTGCGCGCGGGTGGGATGCCGCTTTGCTGATTGCGCGCGAGCGGGCCGAAGAGGCGCTGGCGACGCGGGCCATGCACGGGGTGGAGGAGCAGGTGTTCTATCACGGGGAGGTGGTGGCGACGCGCAAACGCTACGATTCCCGGCTGCTTTTGGCGCATCTGGCGCGGCTTGATCGCTTGGCTGACCGCGATGATGTGGCGGCGCTGGCGGGCGCTTTTGACGATGTGGTGGAGGCTTTTGAACGGGCTGATGCCGGAGATGGTGAACGTGAAGGTGCCGAAGAAGGGGCTTGTGAGGGTGAAGCGGGCGCGGGTGAGGGCGCGATTGCCGATGTGGGGCTGCCCGAAGCGGTGGTTGAAAGGGTCGTGCAGGAGGCTTCAAAAGATGCTGGTGAGGGTGCCGAGAATTCTTCCCTAGGACCGTGTAACATGCGGTCCATGTCTCAGGCGGAAGAGGCGGCAGATGAGGGTGAGCACGATGCGGATTGGGAGGAGAACCCAGACGATGAGCTGCCTGAGCTGGAGCGGCGATTGCAGGCCATGGAGGCCGCTCGCCCCAAGGATGCGCTCCCGATAAGCGAGCTTGGCATCGACTATCAAGAGCGCGGCGAGATCGAGGCAGAGCAGCTCGAAGCCTTCGAAGCCGGGGAGGAGCGCTGGTGGGAGGTGCGTGTGGGACCACAGGTGAATGGGTCCGGGGTGAGCGGTTCTGTCTACGGTGATGCGGCTACTGGCGGGTCAATGCCCTGAAAGCTGGGTATTGGCGTTGGCATTCAGGCGGTTGCCTCGGCCTTGATTGGGGCTAAGGTGGGCGAGGTAACGGGCAGGAAGAGGGGCCGGGCCTTGGTGGCGCGGCGGTCCTGGCGCGGTTGAAGGGGTTTGGACGATGCACACACGGATCAAGGCAGCGGGAATGGCGATGACAGCGGCGGCGGCGATGGGGCTGAGCGCGTGCGGCGACATGGTCGATAAAGAGCAGATGTACACCCAGTTTGCAGAGACGTGTGAGACCTCGTTCACTGCAGAGGGCGGCCCTCAGGAAATGGCCAAGCCGTTCTGCGAATGCTCAGCCAATGCGGCGCGCGATCAGGACATCGGCCCGATGGACATGCTCGATGAAGAGAAGATGACCGCTATTGCCGAGTCCTGCGCGGACACGCTGATGCCGTCCTGATGGGGCGGTGATTGGGGCAGGGCGTGTGCCTGCGCTGTCCTACACCCTGCCCGAGTGCTAGCGCGGCCCAGTTAGCGGTCAGCTCAGCGGGCGACGATGTCGAGCTCAACGCGCGCATGCCCGCGTGAGATCATGCCAATGCGCTCTGCAGCGCCGCGTGACAGGTCAATCGTGCGCCCTCTGATGAACGGCCCGCGATCGTTGATGCGAACCGTGACCGCGCGGCCATTGCGCGGATTGGTGACGCGCACCAGAGTACCAAAGGGCAGCGTCTTGTGAGCGGCTGTCATGGCGTTCATGTTGAACCTCTCGCCATTGGCGGTGAGGCGACCATGGAAGCGGCGGCCGTAATAGGAGGCGACACCTGAGCCTAAAGTGCGGACGACAGCGCCTGCGATGGGCTCAGGCGGGGGCACTTCGATCGGCGGCTCAAACGTGTCGAGGTCCACGGCATCTGCGGGGATGACGAGGTCGATGTTCTCGTAATCCGGGCCAAGCGGCTCAAGGATCTCGCGAAACTGGTCAGCAAATGGCGCAGGCGGGGCACTGGCGTCCGAGGTGCCTGGGTCCGCAATCTGCGCCGAAGACGCGCCCAGCGGAATGGCAGCAAAGACCGCCAGCAAGGCAAGCCGCGCCGCTCTCACCGGAGCAGCCGCACGTGCTAAAGACCGCGCTGTGCTTGGCGCGGGGTTATGACCAATCAAGCTTCCCATCCGATGGGCTCTGTAGATGGCGAGCAATGCTAGGAGCAAATGTATCCAATCAGCGCAGCGCAGTTGCAGAGCGCTTCGCCGTCAATTGAGCCTCAACTGCGTTGAAGTGTTGAGCTTTGAGATGAGTTGCGAACGTGAGCGGTTCCACGCGGCCACATCACGGCGGCACAATTCTGAGTGCTCACAAAAGCAAATGGGGCCGGCATTGCTGCCGACCCCACTCTCACCAGCGCGTGGGCGCTTAGGTCTTGCATTCAGTCAGGCGAACCCTTCTTCATGCTCCTCCGTTAAGCGCACTTGGCGCCCGATGTCTGGACCGCGTCCGGTTGTGTTTCCTTGCGGTTGTCTTGCGACCGCCGCTTTTCCACACCGCCTTGCTTCGCGGTTCGTCACCGGTGCTCGCACCGGCATCCGACTTTGGTTTGTGACTGGTTTGCTCGCATTCCGGCCGAAGCCGTCCTGTTTTGCTCATCCAGCCCCTTGCCAGAGCCGAGACCGTGATTTTGGTGATTGGCGCTTCAATCAAGATGTTCCGGGACCAGAAAGCCCTTTCATATCTCTAACGCCAGCCTCAATCATGGCCGTAACGGTCATATCGCTTCGCACTTTCCTCAAACAAGTTGACTTGCATCCGGCCTAAACCTTTAGCACGTCTTCTCTCAGACAGCGCGTGGACAGACATGTCCGTATCTAAGAAACGTGAAAATGCTTTTACTTCCAGCGCCTTGCGGCTCTTTTTGTCAAAGCCTTCGTGTTCCGAAGACAAGTTGAAACTGCGCCCGAATCGGCATTTCGGCAAGGGTTCGCGAGGCGACTTTTCCACTTTTGCAAAGATCACTTGTGGAGGGCGGTGGACAACTCAACCGTTCGTCGCATTGATCGGAATTGCTGAGCGCTTGGCGCTAATCCATCCAAGAATAGGCGTTCAGAACGCAAAGCGTAGCTTTCGCAAAATTACGCGAGTTAAGTCTCCCACTCGAGATTCGCCCAAAGGCGATTCGCAAATAAAGACTTAATTTCGACTTCGGTCCCGCTGAGCCAGCAAACGCAGCCGCAGTGCATTCAATTTAATGAAGCCCTCCGCATCCTGCTGATCATAGGCGCCCGCGTCATCTTCGAAGGTCACATGCGCTTCTGAATAGAGCGAATGGGGTGATTTACGGCCCACTACACTGGCAAGGCCTTTATAGAGCTTTAGCCGGACAGTGCCCGTGACACGCTCTTGGCTCAGATCGATAGCCGCCTGCAGCATTTCGCGCTCAGGCGCGAACCAAAAGCCGTTGTAAATCAGCTCTGCATATTTGGGCATGAGTTCATCTTTAAGGTGAGCAGCCCCGCGATCGAGCGTGATCTGTTCGATACCGCGATGGGCTACGGCGTAAATCTCGCCGCCGGGAGTTTCATACATGCCACGGCTCTTCATGCCGACAAAGCGGTTCTCAACCAGATCGAGCCGTCCAATACCGTGCTTGCGACCCAAACCGTTGAGAGCGGTCAGCAACGAAGCGGGCGACATCGCCGTACCATTGAGGGATACGCCATCACCGCGTTCAAAGCCGATCTCGATGTATTCAGGAGTATCGGGCGCGTTCTCTGGATGATCAGTTCGCGAATAGACGTAGTCGGGTGTTTCCTCCCACGGATCCTCCAGCACTTTACCCTCAGACGAGGTGTGCAGCAGGTTAGCGTCGGTGGAGAAGGGGGCTTCGCCGCGTTTGTCTTTGGGCACAGCAATTTGGTGTGCCTCTGCCCATGCGATCAGTGCGGTGCGGCTGGTCAGGTCCCATTCGCGCCACGGGGCGATCACTTGGATGCTCGGATCAAGCGCATAGGCAGACAGCTCAAAGCGGACCTGATCATTGCCCTTACCGGTCGCGCCATGTGCAATCGCATCGGCGCCCGTTTCATGCGCGATCTCTACCAGGCGTTTCGAGATAAGAGGGCGAGCAATCGAGGTCCCGAGCAGATAATCGCCTTCATATCGGGCATTGGCGCGCATCATCGGGAAGACGAAATCGCGCACAAATTCTTCGCGCAGGTCTTCGATGAAGATGTGCTCATCAGGGATACCCATCGCGCGCGCTTTATCGCGGGCAGGCTCGATCTCTTCGCCTTGACCAAGATCAGCGGTGAACGTGACGACTTCAAGCCCGCGCTCTGTGCTGAGCCATTTGGCAATGACAGATGTGTCTAGGCCGCCTGAATAGGCAAGGACCACACGCTTGATATCGGACATGAACTGCAACTCCTGAATGCGATGCGCCCAATGCCTATAAATGCGGCGTTAGGGAAGGGGGTCTAAGGGCGATCACAAGAATTCGCTTGAAATACAGGCCGCGCGGTCTGACATTTTGCCAAGCGATCAGTGGAGGGACGCACGAATGCTGGCAATGTGGGGTAAGGCGCGCGAGCTTGCGCAAATGGCGCCGCCTGAGCGCAATCGATGGGTCGACTTCTTAAGAGCGGTTTCAATCCTCGCTGTCGTTTTTGGCCATTGGCTGATGGCGGGCCTCTACGTCGATGATGCAGGCGAGTTGCAACGCGGCGATTTGCTGAGCGTAGCGGACTGGACCCATTGGTTGACTTGGGGTTTCCAAGTCATGCCCGTGTTCTTCCTTGTCGGCGGGTTTTCCAACGGAATGAGCTGGGACGCAGTCACGCGCAAAGCCGAACCGGGACAAAAGGGCGTGTATCGCGATTGGCTGGCGAGCCGGGTGCAGCGCCTGATCGGACCGACATTTCCCGTGTTGCTTTTGTGGGCCGTGCTGGCGGTGATCATGACGCAGGTCGGATTGGATCGCGCCCAAATCAGAGACGCGACCGAGGCCGCACTGATCCCTGTTTGGTTCTTGGCTGTTTACTTGATTGTGACAGCCTGCACGCCGCTGACCCGCAAGGCGTGGGAGCGTTACGGCTGGCTGAGCTTTGCGGTCTATATCCCCATCGCGATAGGAGTGGACTGGCTGACCTTTTCGGTCGGTGTCCCCCATATCAACCTTACGAATTTCCTCTGGGTGTTCCTAGCGATCCATCAGCTGGGCTTTGCATGGCGCGATGGGCGGTTTGAGCGGCCCCTGTTTGCGCTTGGGACCTTCGTCGTGGGACTGGCTGTCCTGATCTCGATCACGGTCTATGGCTTCTATCCTGTGTCGATGGTTTCTGCTCCGGGTGGTTTTTCAAACTCACTGCCACCAACATTGGCGCTATTCGCACTGGGCGTTGCGCAAGTGGGGCTTGTGCTCTCGCTAGAGCCGTTAGGGCGTAAAATGCTCGACAACCTGACCATCTGGACTGCGACCGTGCTGATGAACGGCATGATTATGACCGTATATCTGTGGCACCTCACTGCATTTGTGCTGGTGATGACGGTGATGTGGATTGGCTTTGGCGGAGCTGGGCTAAATTCGGTTCCGGGCACTGGCGAGTGGTGGGCAACGCGGCCAATGTGGCTGGGTATCTATATCCTCGCTCTACTGCCGATGATCGCAATTTTCGCAAAACATGAGCGCAGCTTTGGCCCGATCAGAGGTGGGCGTACCGTACCAAAGGCGCGTGTCGTGGGCGGAGTGTTGCTGATCTGCGCAGGGCTTGCCGCAACGGCAGGGATCACCATCACCAGCGAGACGAGCTGGTCAGGCCTAAACATTGCCGTGGTAGCCGCACCGTTTGTAGGCGCGGCTTTGCTGGGCTTTGGCCCGATCTATCGGCCTTCTAACAAGAAAGAGACCTAGAACGGCGGGGTCTACTCTGCCGCTTCTTTGAGGTTAGGGTCAAACCGCCAAGTGGGCACTTCGCCCATTTCACGAAGCCGCGCGCTTTCGTGCATCATGTAATCGCGTGTCATCGGGATGGCATTGCGATCTTTCACATATTGCAACTGCCAATTTACCATCCCGCCATTGCGGAAGCTTTGCTCAGCCCCTGCTAGGTAAAACAGCCACATGCGATAGAAGACCTCGTCATACATCTGCGTAATCTCTTCGCGGTGCATGACAGTGCGGTTGTACCACTCTTCCAAAGTGTGGCTGTAATGGAAGCGCATGGCTTCGACGTCCATGACCTCAAAACCAAACTTTTCGCTCTGCGTGACGAGCTCAGAGAGCGCAGGGATATAGCCGCCGGGGAAGATGTATTTGCGTGTCCAGGCATCCGTGCGTCCGGGAGGGCCGGCACGCCCGCAGCAATGCGAGATCATCACGCCGTCGTCCTTGAGCAGTTTGTTCGTATGCTCAAAGAATTGCGGATAGTGGATAGTGCCCACATGTTCGAGCAAGCCGACGCTGGATATGCGGTCAAATTGCCCCTCTACGTCGCGGTAATCGAGCAGCTCGAACTTCACCTTGTCAGCAACGCCGGCAGCCTCTGCGCGTTCATTGCAGAATTTGATCTGATCAGGGGCGAGCGCCACGCCGAGTACTTCAACACCGTACATTTTATTGAGGTAAAGGCCAAAGCCCCCCCAACCGCATCCAATATCCAAGACGCGCATTCCCTCAGCCTTGCCCGGCTCAAGGTAAAGCTTGGAGGCGAGGTGTGCCTTCTTATCCATTTGCGCCTGTTCAAGGCTGGTCTGAGTGGGATCATCCTCGCGGTAGTAGGCCATCGTGTATTGGCGATCTTCGTCGAGGAAGCGTTCATACAGCTCGCGTGTGAGGTTGTAAGTGTGTTCAGCATTGGCGCGCGCTGAACTTCGCAAATTGATCCCATCGACGGCAGAGGCGACTTTCTCGCTTACCTTTTTGAGGAAGCCCTGTTCTTGAATGGCGCTGTCGCCGATCCGCTTTGTATTAGCGGTCACGAAAAGCAGCAGGTCGCGAATGTCATGCGGCTCTTCGACGACAAGCCACCCCCACATAAACGCCTCTCCCGCGCCCATCTGCGGATAGCGCGCAATGTGATTGGCGGCTTTCTTATTCGTCAGTTTGATCTTGAGCGGAGCCTCTGCACCCTCGCCATATTCATAGACCTTGCCCGTGTGATCGGTAACGGTCAGCCGGCCTTCGCGAATGACCTTGCTGAGAAATTTGTCGAGTAGCCACATATGTAATGCAATCCCCTAAGGTGTCCGCAGTCTCCCGCCTGCGAAATCTGGTTCGGTTTGGCGCGCCATGTGTTATGCTGTCAATCACGCAGTTGGCATCCGATGGGGAGGGATCACAATGGCTGAGGCAAAAACCAAGCCAACGAACGTATCTGCTGAGCAGTTCATCGCAAATGTCGATCCTGCTTCGAAGCGCGAAGATGCAATGGTTTTGGATGCGCTATTCCGCAAGGTGACTGGGGAAGAACCCAAAATGTGGGGTCCGACAATCATCGGATATGGCAGCTATCACTATAAATATGAAAGCGGCCGCGAAGGCGACATGTGCAGGTCCGGCTTCTCTCCCCGCAAGGCTAAGCATTCGCTCTATTTGATGGGCCGTTATTGCGATGCTGAGACGGGAAAGAAGGTCGACGGCCTGCTCGACAAAATGGGCAAACACAAAACCGGAGCAAGCTGCGTTTACGTGAACAAGCTCGCTGACATCGACTTAGGCGTGCTCGAAGAGATTATTGGCGTCTGCTGGAATGCGATGAACCGGGTTTTTCCAGAGGATGCGCGCTAAATCCCAGCATACCACTGGTAATCGCCAATATCCTCCCAAAACCCGCCTTTGCCATCATAGATGTCTTCAAAGCTTGATACGGCCTCGATTGCGGTGAGATATTTGGCGTGTTTGTAGCCCAATTGACGCTCTATCCGCATGCGTAGTGGAGCGCCGTTCTTTTCAGGCAGTGGTTCACCGTTCAGCTCATGCGCGATGATAGTTTGCGGATGGTATGCATCGACCATATCGACGCTCTCATAATAGGCCCGGCCGTAGAGCGTGTCAGCGCAGCGGAAGATGATGAAATTTGCCTCCTCGCGCACTTCTGCAGTGTCCAGCAGATGGGAGAGCTGCGGCCCTGACCACTCCGCTATCGCGCTCCACCCTTCTACGCAATCATGCCGGGTCGTCTGAGTGCGTTGCGGAAGTGCCTTTAGCTCGGCTAGAGATAGGCTCAGCGGTGTCTCAACCAGTCCGCGCACTTCCAATCGCCAGTCCGCAAAGCCATTGGCCGCCTGCTCGCGATATTGCGGCGTGTCGACGGTCAGTGAACCATTGCCGCGAATATCAGGCGAGCGTTCGTGAGGTGCATATTCGGGCGCAAGAGCCTGCCGGTTGGCGAGCGCGCGATGCGCTGTTCTATGCCAGTCCTCAGCAACGTCAAACAGATTTCCGGCGGTCTCTGTCGAGGCCATTTCGGTACAGGCGGCGGCTGGCAGCGCGGCCATCCCGGCCAGCAATGTGCGGCGTTCTATCTTTGCCATGGGCTCTTCTCCGCTCGGTCGCCGGTGATCATTCCCGAGATCTGGCGGCCTGCTCCTGACAACATCACCATCACTAGGTGCACCGCCAAAAAGCCAAACAGGCCCCATGCAAAGAGGAAGTGCAAACTGCGCGCACTTTGCCTGCCGCCTAGTACATCGACCAACCAAGGTGCGGCGACTTCAAAACCGGGGCTGATAGCAAGGCCGGTAAAGATCATCATCGGCAACAATACGCCCAGAACCACGCCGTAGCTGATCCGCTGGAGTGCGTTGTATTTGCGACCATCGACTTCATCTTTGCCAAATTGTCCTCGCACATGCTCGCGAACCTCATGCGTCAGCGCCTTGGGTGACCATTCCTTCACACTGGTCCTTAGATCGCGCCAGAAATGGCCGTTGATCAGGCTCACCACCCACATGACCAACAAACTGACAGCGAAGATCCAGGCAAAGGAATTATGCCAATCGCGCGCCTCGGCAAGGTCATAGCGCTGCGGGATAGTCGCCCACGCGGGAAAGCGGATGACGCTGGTCCATGCATCGGCGGGGTCAAAGCCATAATCGCCCCAATACAAATATCGGTGGGCATTCGAGATATTGAGGCCCGACATAAACAGCACAATGAATGCCAACGCGTTCAGCCAATGCCAGATCCGCGTGATGAGCGAGTGGCGCTTCATTGGGCAGCTTTCTCGCGGGCTAAGTAGATCACATCGCGATCCTGCGACATCAGGTGCTGCCCGCTATCGATGAAAAGGCTCGATCCGGTGCGCAATGTGCCTTTTGCCAAGAACAGCGCCGCATCAACGATTTCGTTTGCACCTGTCTTTCGCTCAAGCAGGTTCAGCCGGTGGGAAAGCTCGGTTTCATCCTCGCTCTGATCGTGACTGGCTAGGATCGCTCCGGGCGCAATTCCGTAAACGCGCGCATCTTGCGCAGCGTTCATGGCAAGCATTGGGATCGTGCTGGCAAGGGCGTGTTTGGACATTGTGTAGCTGAAGAAGTCGGGGTTGGGGTTCTTAAGCTTCATATCGGTCACATTGATCACGCAGCGTGGACCATTGGCATTCGCATTGGCGAGATAGCTTTGCGCCATGCGGGCAGGGGAGAGCGCGTTGACTTGCATCGCTTCTTTGTTCGTTGCCGGGTCCAGTTTGGTTGCATCATCATAGTGAAAAACTGAGGCTGAGTTTATGAGACAGCGCCAATCGGTGAGCCTTGTGGCAAGCTGTTCGATCATCGCCACGGCATTTTCATCATCGCAAAGGTCGCATGCGATGGTCTCTGCACTGGGAAGTGTGGCGGCCAAAGCGTCTGCTTCCTCGCTCGAACTGCGATAGTGGATGACGACATGCCATCCGTTTGTGGCAAAGCCCTTTGCGATCTCTGCACCGATTCGGGTTGCGCCTCCGGTGATCAAAACTTGGGGGAGTTCCATCATTTCTATGGAGCAGAATTTGATGGCCTTGCCTAGCATGCACGTTACAGCATTGGCCCAGATTCAAAGGAGCTTTACCCGTGCCCATGACATGCGATCTGATTGATGTGTTTTGCGATGAAGCCTTAAGCGGCAATCCTCTCGCTGTGGTGCACGGTGCGAATGATCTGACAGCAGAGCAAATGTTGGCGCTCACGCAATGGCTTGGCTTTTCGGAGACGACGTTCCTTTTGCCGCCGACCGATCCCACGGCGGACTACAGAGTGCGCATCTTCTATCCGGGCGGCGAACTTCCCTTCGCCGGCCATCCAACGCTTGGTTCATGTCATGCATGGCTGGCAGCTGGCGGGACGCCGTCTGAGGAAGGCGTGATTGTTCAGGAGTGCGGGATTGGCCTTGTCGAGGTGCGTGCAGATGGCGCAAACCTTGCCTTTAAAGCGCCTGAACTGCTGCGGCATGAACCCTTGTCGCAGGGCGAGCTTGAGGAGGCGGTGCGGCTTACTGGGATTGATGAGGGCGCTCTTATTGAGGGAGTGCATGTGGTGAACGGGCCCAAATGGCAGCTCTTGCGGCTTCGTTCGGCGAAGGACGTATTGGAGGCTGAGGCAGCGGCGAAGGCGCCGCTGGGCACCGATATCGGCTTGGCTGGACCGCATGAAGCGGGGGCGGATCGCGATTGGGAATTGCGCGCATTCTTTGCGGACACTCATGGGCGTTTTGTCGAAGACCCAGTCACAGGCAGCTTCAATGCAGGCGTGGCGATGCACCTGTTTGGCGAAGGGCTTGTGAGCGGAGGTTACAAGGCTGGCCAAGGGCGCAAGATTGGCGCCAATGGCCTTGTTCATTGTGAGCAGGATGCAGATGGCGGTGTTTGGATTGGCGGCGCTTGCGCGACCATCAGCCAGGGCGGTGTGCTTGGCCCGATGGGTTGATGCCGCCTGCTGACATTCAGCAAGCGGCATCGAAGGCACTCGGGTTTAGCGACAGCGAACGTCGCCGCGGTCAAGCTCACGGCCCAGCACTGCGCCCAGCGCTCCGCCGAGCAAGGTGCCGACTGTGCGGTCACCGCGTGTGTCAATCGTGCGGCCGAGCAAGGCGCCGACGCCTGCGCCGATGACTAGCCCTGTGGTGCCATTGTCACGTTCGCAGTAGTAGTTGCCATCACGGCCACGCCAGATGCGATCCCGGCTGCGCAGGCGGCGCGGTTCACGATAGCGTCCGCGTCGGTCATAGATGCGGTCATCACGATAACCGTGACCACGGCGATAGCGGCGATCGTCATCATCATCGTCCCAATCGTCGGCATATTGGCTGACGAGCGCGAGCTCCATGTTTGGGGCGAAGCCTGAGAGTGCTACGTTCTCAAGCGTGTCTGCTGACGCGAAATCTGCATCCAGTTCGGCGGCGTTGGCGGGAGCGGTTATCGCGGCGAGCGAACCGGTGGCGGCAATCAATGCGATGGTTTTCATGGTCGTTTCCTTTCCAGCCTTTCAAGCGGGTGAGGAACAGTTCGTTCATTTTCACCTAACCCTAGATGAACGACCTGTTGGGATTAGCGAAGCGGCGATCAACTGCATTGTGGCTGCGATGGGCTGCCAACCGAGCCCTCCATTAGCCCAAGTGGGCCTGCGCCCGTTCCCGTAGCTTTGGTGACAGTTGCGGCAGATCAGCCAGTTCCGCGTACTCATCTCGAGTCGCCTTGCCTGCCACCAGAACAGCGAAGGCGCGCGCCACGCTCCAGTCACCCGCGCCCAGCGCCACGCGTTCCATCGCATCGCTCGCTTGCACCTCGCCGATCTCAATCACTCTGAAGTACCACCCTGAGCGGCCCGTCTTGATGATGCTTGCCACCATCCCCTTTTCGCCAAAGCGATGTTCGATCTTCCAACAGGGTTGGCGAGGCTGGCTGACCTCCAAGAGAGCAGAGCCGACGCGGAACCGGTCCCCGATATGCACCGTCCCTTCGGTAAGGCCGCGCACGGCAAGATTGGAGCCGAAGGCACCGGGTTCGTCGAGTAGCACGCTATTACCCAATTCACTGCGCCAGTAGTCGTGATGGTCAAGCGGGTAGAGATGCACCGCCATTTCTGGCCCACCATGCACGCGCCGGTCGGCTTGCTCGTCTGGGGCAAAGCCTTCGTCCAGCACTTGCACCAGCCCTTCGCGCGGGCGTTTGGCAATCGCGCTGGACTCAACCCCGTTGAACGGGCGCGCGGTGCCGGTGCAGACGGCTTCGACGATGTGCTTCATTGTGCGCTCTTCCCTAGGCCAAACCCGAGACATGGACCACATGTTACACGGTCCTGAGAAAGAAAACTTCGCGCAAATTTGCCGCTGCCAGCCTTGTGCATTTTAGGTGAGAGATGGGAGTTCATTCCTGCATTTCAGCATATCGAGCCTGAGTAGGAAAGCGGTCCATTTAGGCTGTTTTCTGAACCGTCAAAGCGATCCAGTCGCGCTGCGTTCCATCGGAACCCTTGCCCGCATAAACCTCTTCATCAAGTGTTTCGAAGCCCGCATCACGATATCGATCCCTGAGCCACTGCGCGTTTGGGAAGTTGTGCAGCCGCCCCAGCAAATCGCGGCCTTCGCCATCGCCCAGCTTGTAGTTTGCAAAATGCAGCCCGCCCGCGCGCAAGGCGGCAAAAATAGCGGCCAACACGCTTGGCAAAAAGTCACGCGGACAATGGAGCAGGCACGCCTGTGCCCACACCGCATCATAGGCATCCACCGCGTCCAGTTCATCAAACCGCATAACGCGCGCATTCACATCAAAACGCTCATTCGCTTTTTTGACCATCGCTGGCACGCCATCGGTCGCATCGAGCGCAAAGCCACGCTGTTTGATCCGATTGGAATCCTGACCACCTCCGCAGCCAAGCTCAAGCACAGTTGCGCCTTTTGCCAATCGATCAAGGAACGGATCGAGCTGCCAGGCATGGGCCTGCGCATGGCTCATCGTGTAATGCGGCGCGCGCTGTGAATAGAATTCCAGATTTGCCGGGTCGAGCGACGTCTTCACTGCGCTGCGTTTACGACATTGTATTCGCGAACCTCGCCCGCGGTCAGACAGTAACGCGTGCTAGGGTCGGTTTCGCTGCTTATGGCCTGCTGTTGATACATAACATTCGTCAAAAGCTTACGGCTGATCCCCATTCTGATGAGGAAGTCATTGTCTTCGGTTGCGAGCAGTGCCGAGGATTGTTCAATGTTGGCGATTAGTTCTGTGGTCGCTTCGCTGCCGTCGATCACTGCATCGTCGATAATCCAGCGGTCACGCGTATGCGTGAACATGTGGACCATGAACACGCCGCCTTCTTCGACGATCCTTTGAGCGCCGCCCATAAAGACGAAATTGCATGCGGAAAAACAGGTCCAACCATCAGGAACGCGGGTTAGCAGACCATAATTGCGAATAATGCGCCCGGCATCATTGCCGGCACGTGCATTGCCTCCGCGAGACCTTAGCCAGATTTCTCCGATCATCGGGTCTGCGTCGATCGCCTGCTTAATCCTGTCAGGCATGGTCGCATCAATCCGGCCTTCGGCGAGCAGGACATTGAAGTTTTCCCCTTCGACAACCTTAAAGGTCATCGGCTCTGAAGATCCCCAATTGGGTTCAGCCGGGCAGGTCGGGTTGTCCGGGTCGGGGGCCGCTGCCGCAGTGCTTAGTGCAAGGCAAGCCAATGCGCCGAGCGCGCGAAGGGACCAGCGCTGCTTCATACGACAATCGTATATCGCGGAGAACCAGCAAGGCGGCACATACGCTTTTCCGCGCGGGTTTCTTCGCCTTCGACGATGATCACATCGGTCACGGTGATGCAGTCATCGCCGCCGCTTGAAGCCTCGCGAGCGGTGACGGTTGAATTCCCGCTCACATCATCGCGTGTCTCCGATTCCCAAGAGGCGCTGCGGCCCACTTCGGGTGCCGTTTGATTGCCTTCCTCGTCCACGACTGTGGTGGCAGCCTCGGTCGCTTGGGCAGCTTGCTTTTGCTCTTGCGCGTCAAGTTTGCAGGCGATGTCTTTGGTGAGCTGCGACTGGAATTCGGAAACAGGGACAAATGAACCAAGTCCCGCGCGCCGTGCAGTTCGCCCAGCGGCACCGCCCAGCAACCCGCCAATAATGCCGCGCGCTGTGTCGCCGGTGGAGCCTGTTTCGCACCCTTCGGCGGCTTGCGCGCCCCTTTGCGCATCGCGGAAAAGGCCGCGGAACTGTGCCTGCGCAGGTAATGCCGACAATGCCATCGCCAGCACCGCGCCAGATAGCGTAATTGTTCTGATTGTTTTGATCATGCTTCCCCCTACCGCAGCCCATCTTAGGCGCATTGGAGATTTTCGCCAACCTGATCAGGAAACAGCATTTTCGGCTTCCGCCGCCTCTCGGTCGCGTTCTTCGCGGTCTCTTTGGGCCCGGCTTTTCTTTTGCGCGGCGGTCTTTAGCTGGCCGCAGGCTGCATCAATGTCGCGCCCGCGCGGTGTGCGGATGGGGGCGCTGATCCCGCCTTCAAACACGATATTGCTGAATGAGCGAATGCGGTCAGGGTCTGAACATTCATACTCTGCGCCCGGCCACGGATTAAACGGGATGAGGTTTACCTTGGCAGGCAGGTCGTAATGCTTGAGCAGGCGGACGAGTTCGTGGGCGTCTTCGTCGCTGTCATTCTTGTCCTTCAGCATCACATATTCAAACGTGATCCGCCGCGCATTGGACGCCTTGGGATAGTCAGCGCAGGCCTGAAGCAGCTCTTCGATCCCGTATTTCTTGTTCAGCGGTACGATCTCGTCGCGCACTGGCTTTGTAACCGCATGCAGGGATACCGCGAGATTGACGCCGATTTCTTCGCCGCAACGCTCCATCATCGGGATTACGCCGCTGGTGGATAGGGTGATGCGCCGCTTTGATAGGGCAAGGCCTTCGCCGTCCATCACAAGGTTTAGCGCATCGCGGACATGGTCGAAATTATAGAGCGGTTCGCCCATGCCCATCATCACGATATTGGTGAGCAGGCGGCCATCGGCGGTATAGCGCGCTTCGCTTTCGGCGCTTTCATCATCTTCAAAGGCGAAATCCATCTTGCCCTTGGGCCATTCACCTAAAGCATCGCGCGCCAGCATGACCTGCCCAACGATTTCTCCCGGCGTCAGATTACGCACCAGACGCATGGTACCGGTGTGGCAGAAAGTGCAGTTGAGCGTGCAACCGACCTGGCTTGAAACGCACAAGGTTCCGCGTGTTTCATCGGGGATGAAGACCATCTCAAAATCATGGCCGTCATCGGTTTGCAAAAGCCATTTGCGCGTGCCGTCAGAGCTGTGTTGAGCTTCAACCACATTGGGACGGCCAATCACAAAGCGATCCGTCAGCCACGGGCGCATGGTCTTGGAGATGTCGGTCATGGCGTCGAAGTCTGTGACGCCGCGGTGGTAAATCCAGTGATAGACTTGTTTTGAACGAAGCTTTGCCTGCTTTGCGTCCAAGCCGGCCTCTTCGAACAATTCACGAATGCGCGGGCGGCGCAGGCCCATCAGATCAACGCGGCCATCCTCGCGCGGCGTGATGTCACGCGCCACAGGAACCGGATCGACCTGTCCGGGGATCGTCATGAGTGTCGTATCTGCCATGATTGGCGCGCTACATAGTGGCACTTGGCCGGTTTGACCAGACTTGAGCTTACCTCAGGCGCAGCCCACGACGGCGGCATCGATTGCGGTGGAGGCTCCGGTAAGGCTGTAGCGGTCGGTGAAACGCCGCCCCTGCGCATCGCGCCCCGACACGCTCATCCGTGAAGCAGACCGCATGGCGGCCACGACGGCTGCGTCCATCTGTATGTCTTTCGCCCAAGCATTGCGGCCATTGGCGGCAAGCGCAAAATTCGTGTCGCCGATCCTCAATGTGATGTCAGCGTCCTCAGACACGCTGCGCGACAACCGCAAATGGAGCTGCCCGCGCACGTTGGAGCCGGGCCAATTGGCGATGCTGGCAAAGGGGCCGCTATCTGTTCCGCCTGAAGGTTTCGCAATAGCATAACAGCGCTGCGGATTATCATCGCGAAACGCGCCCCAATTGGAGTAGACGCCAAGGCTGTCTTTTGCAGCGAGCGGGCTTGTGACGAGTGCGACGGAGGCGAGAGCGAGAGCGGTTTTATTCATAACTGATAGCCATCACTTCCCATTCCTTGGTGCCACTAGGCAAGCGTACGGTGCGCAAGTCACCGATAGCCGAACCACGCAGCGCCTTTGCGATTGGAGAGCTCCAACCCACGCGGCCCTCGCTGGCGTTCTGTTCATCATCACCCACGATGGTGACCTTCTGGCGCGCATCGTCTTCATCGGCAAGTTCAACCTGCGCGCCGAAAAACACGCGTGCCTTGTCTGGCTGTTGTGATGGATCAACCACGCGGCATGCTTTCATCCGGCGCGATAGGTAGCCAAGTTCCCGGTCAATCTCGCGCATGCGCTTTCGCCCATAGAGATAGTCGCCGTTTTCGCTGCGGTCGCCATTGCCCGCTGCCCAACTGACAATCTCCACGATTTCAGGGCGCTCTTTTCCCAGCAAGTGATCATAGCGCGCTTTGAGCGCAGCCATACCTTGCGGAGTGATTGGCGGTCCCTGCTTAATGGCCATTACGCCTGAACATTGGGCTTACGGCAGGAACGTGTCGACGGTACGCGGACGACCTGCCTCTTGCGGATACATATGCGAATAGCTCACCGCATTTCCGATCACTCGCATCACGTAATAACGGGTCTCGAAATTGGCTGGGATTTTCTCAATCCACGTCACCCAGTCAATGTCACCTCGGCGTGGATCTCCATTCAGGCGGATCCACTGGCGCACTCTGCCAGGCCCTGCATTATAGGACGCAATGGCAAGCGGATAGGCACCGCCATACAAATCCATCCGGCGCGCAAAATGCGCATCGCCCAAAGTGATGTTGTATTGCGGGTCTTCAGTCAGGTTCGCGCTGAGATATTGGACACCCAGAATGCCCGCTTCCTCACGCGCCGTGCTCGGCAAAAGCTGCATCACACCGATGGCGTTGGCGTGGCTTTTGCGCGTGCGGTCAAATTCGCTTTCCTGACGGCTGATCGCGTGCACCATCGTCCAGTCATTGATCCGGCGCGGGGTGGGGTAGGTGGGGAAGCCCACCCGTTCAAAGCCCTTAAACCCGTTTGCGCCCGCTTCCATGCCGACCACGACCGCCATTTCTGGAAGGCCTACTTCTTCGGCCAACTGGCTGACCATGATCAGCTCTTGCTCAGTCTCGGCGCTGGAGCCGATTGCTTGGAAGAACCGGCGCTCTGTGCGCCAATCGCGGCGATTGGCAGCCATGGTGCGGATTGCGCGGGTCAAGGAACTTGCTTCGAATGCGGCGCGCTCTTCGGAAGAGACGGACGGCTGCGGTATTTGCGCAAAATTGGGCATTTGGCGGCCCAGCGCGCTGATCGAGAGTTGACCGTAATAATAATGCGGGAATTCAGCGGCCATTTCGAAATAGCGCACTGCGTTTGCCTCATCGCCAGCTTCGCGTGAGGCACGGCCCGCCCAATAAAAACCCTTTGCTCGGGTCAGCGGGGTGCGCGCAGCCTGACCATAGCGGAGGAATAGCGGCGCAGCGCGCCGTCCATCACGCAGCCGCCAAAGCGCATTGGTGCCGCCTTTCCACATCAGGTCGGTGTACTTATCGCGAAGCGCAAACGAGCCTTTGGAAATGTCCGTGCCCGGCGCGAACAGATCGTCGACCTTGCTTGCGATACGCACGGTGTTCTGAATATCCGCCGCCGTTGCCAGCGCGAGCATATCTTCGACCATTTCGGCCGCATCAAAGGCTGGCGCGTCAAAGTTCTGACGGTTCGCCATCAAACTGATCGCAGAGCCTGTGTTGCGGCGCGCGCGATAATAATTGACTAGGTTGAAGACATAGCCTGCATCACGCTGCGCACCGGCGGGAACCGATAGACCTGCCGCTTGAGGCGTTGACCCGCGCACCAATGCGATGCGCGCCAATGCCATGGGGCGATCTTCTGCTGCCAAATTGACAAGGTTGCGCTCTGCCGCCTCTGCCTGGCTTTGCCAGAGCAGCGCATCCATGCGTGCTGCGTGATCGTCTTCGCTAAACAAAGACCCGAACAGGCCGAGCATGTATGCCTCTGCAGGGCCGCTCATCTCGCCGCCGCGCCATGCTGCGCGCGCCCATTCGGTTGCCTCGGGGCGGTTGGCGGAAGCAAGGGCCAGCGCATATCGTGCGCGGCCTTTATTGGTCAGCGGCGGGTGCTCATCAAAGAAGCTGAGGATTTCAGCATTGCTAGGCGCTTCGTCATCCAAACGATTTTCAGCGCGCAGGCGGATGATCTCGCCGCGTGGAAAATCGGGATAGGCCATCGCAAAGCCGGCATAATCGGCATAGCGATATTCGCCCTGTCCATGCAATTGTTCCCACCGCGAAATCGCAGCGCCGATCTGGCTCGGCTGTTGAGCCACCAGATTGCCGCGCTGGTTCGAATTTTGTGCCGAAGACGGTGTTGAAAGGGCGCCAATAGAGGCTGCTGCAAAGGCTGCAAGAACGAGGGGTTTGGAAATCAATTTACTGACCATGCTGGACATAGTGCCGATCGGCTCCTTATCAGGCGCTTAACGAAGTTCTTGGCGAACTTTCTGTGCGCCGCATAGTCAAATTATTGTCTTAGACAGGAAAAAAGCAATGTTCAGCGGTTCTATTCCCGCTCTAGCGACTCCTTTCCGCGATGGATCGTTCGATGAAGCCGCCTTTCGCAAGCTCGTCGATTGGCAAATAGACAATGGCAGCGCCGCTTTGGTGCCGTGTGGAACGACCGGCGAAGCCTCAACCCTCTCCAATGCAGAGCATCACCGCGTAATCGAAGTGTGCATTGAGCAAGCCGCCGGACGCGTGCCGGTGATTGCTGGATGCGGCAGCAACGATACGAAGAACGCCGCGCTGCATATGAATTTTGCAAGGAAAGCGGGCGCGGCTGCCGGGCTATGCGTGGCACCTTATTACAACCGCCCCAGTCAAGAAGGCATCATCGCGCATTTCAGCTATCTGGCTGAAAATTGCGAGCTGCCCATCGTCCTTTACAATGTGCCCGCACGCACGGTGACGGATATTGAGGATGAGACGGTTGTTGAGCTGGTTCGCAAGTTTCCTGAGAAGATCATCGCTATTAAAGATGCGAGCGGAGACCTCTCCCGCGTCGCTGATCACCGGATGGGCATTGGCCGCGACTTCTGCCAGCTTTCTGGCAACGACGAGTTGTGGCTGCCGCATTCCGCTGCCGGGGGCAGGGGGGCTATCTCGGTCACGGCCAATGTCGCGCCCGCTCTATGCGCAGAATTCCACGAAGCGATTGCGGCGAATGAGCTGAAGAAAGCGCGCGAGCTGAATGACAGGCTGTTCCCGCTGCATTACGCAATGTTCTCTGACGCTTCGCCCGCGCCCGTGAAATATGCGCTGAGCCGCGTGCATGACTGGTTTGAGCCTGCCGTACGTCTGCCAATTGTCGAGGCAAGCGCGGCGTCACGCAAGGCGGTGGATGAAGCGCTGGAGCATGCTGGGCTGGTTTAGGCCGCTTACGATGCAGGGCTGACCCAAGCGCGAACAATCAGTCGCCCCAGTGTCCGCTTCCATAACTGCCTTGAGACCAAGCCGCATCGCTTGAGCGTGAGCGACGACCAGACTTATTATCAAAGTGGCCGGCATACTTGGACGCGATTGCAGTCTCAATGCGCCGCTTGGCATCATCGGCCTGGCCGATCCTGCCTTCTAGCCGATCATACGCGCGTTGCCCGTACATTTGAATGAAGTCTTCGTCTGAGTTTGCGAGGGGGCGCTGCTGCAGCTGGGAAAGGACATACTCGGTGGCCAACACTTCGGCTGCCGCTTCCATTCTGGCCAGATCACCCGGAATGACTTTGCCAGTGTCGCTCAGCCAATCATAATTGAATTGGGCTGAGACATCGACGGTGCTTCGGCTTCTTGTGACCGGCTCAACTACGACATCAAAGTCGATCACATGGTCGCCTGCCAAAGTGACCTTCATCGCAACCACACCGTTATCCTTGACAATGGTGGACGATCCGATCGGTGCTAGAGATTGCCCACCATATCTGGACTCAAATGTTTGAACCGCAGACCGCGCGGACATATTGGCAAGGCGACTGCGAACCGTGTTCTCGTTCAAATCGACGGGCTGAGGGGCGATAAAATCAGCGCGTTCAGCTCCAAAAGCGCCAGCGAAAGCGCTCGGGTAAAGTGTCGCTGCGGCACCCGCTGACGCGCCGAGCGCTAACAGTCCTAAAGAGATGGCCTTCAAGTTCATCTCTATTCAATCGCACGCAATAGTATCTTTTGGATTAAGCCACTTAAGGCGCGCATCGGTGCTGTTTTACTCAGTCGCATTGGCGCGTTGAAGTCAATCAATCGCTCGGATTGTGCTCTTGAACAAAGGTCACTGCTGAATTCAGCATCAATTGCCGTGTCTCTGAGAGGGAAAGCCAGTGGTCTTCGCCTTCGAGCGTGATGAATTGATGCGGCTTGTCTTCATCATCAAGCGCGTCGGCCATTTTGACCGAGTGAATGTATGGCACCACGGAATCGTCTTTGCCGTGGATCAACATGATCGGTGCATCGGCTCGGTCGGCAAAGCGGTCGGGTGAATGGTCGTCCCATGCATCCGGATCACCCAATTGTTCGCGCAAGGCGGTGCGGGTTACGCGCGCTTGGCCGCTGGCCTGATAATCTTCGCGGTACATCCGGCGAATATTGGTGACAGGCGCGACGGCGACTGCGCAGCGATAGATGCCTTGCTGCAAAGTGACCCCGGCAAGCGCAGCATATCCGCCATAGCTCGCCCCGACGATGCAGGCGCGCTCTGGATCGACTATTCCCTCCTCAGCCAAAGCAGCAAGACCATCGGAGATATCGGTCTGCATTTTGCGGCCCCATTCGCCATATCCGGCCCTGCGGAATGCTCCTGTTCGGTTAGTTGAGCCTCTGAAATTCGGCTGGAACACCGCATAGCCACGCGAAGCAAAAGCCTGCGCCCACCAGTCAAACTGTTCGCGATCATAAGTGTGAGGCCCGCCATGCGGCAGCATGACCACCGGTAGATCCTTGGCCTCGCGTCCCGGCGGAAGGGTGAGGATACCGTCCATCTCCATCCCATCAGCGGCGGTGTATTCAAAGGTTGAAAACTCGCCGACATGCTGTGGCTCAATGGCTCTGCGTTCATAGGCAAAAGCGCGCGCGGCCAAATTGTTGACGTCAACGGTAAACCAGCTGCCGCTGTCGCCCGATCCCGTTGTGCGAACGATCACATGATCGAGGCCATTGCTCCAGTCCATCATATCCATATTGAACGCGCTGAAGGCCTGCTGAATTCGGCTGGCTGCCTCTGAATCTTGGTCGTTAAAGAATACTGGCCGCGGGTTTGCAGCGTCCTCGCGATAGCCGGTGAGGTGGCCGGTCATTTCGTCGAAATACAATCGGTCGATGTCCACTTGAGGCAGGAATTTTTTCGGCGAACCGCCTGCCAATGGCACTTCAAAACGCAGAGTCTGATTGTCTTCATTGGTTTCGAAATAAATGACGCTTTGGCCATCTTTACCCAGCCCGATCAACCCGCTGCGACCGCTTTGCGTGCGGCCTTCGGCAATAACATCGCGGTCGGCATTGCGAATATCCCAGGTGCCTGAATTTCGGCTGATGTCATAGGTTACAGCAACCTCGCCATTGGCATCGACCAGCCAGTCATTATCGTGGTCAGTATCGGCCGCCATGGCGATCCGCTGGGTCTTTCCATCCAGCATATCGACCCGGTACAAAAACGGGTGTCCATGGCGAAAAACATATTCGTTGCGCGTGCCACGCGACAATTCGAGCGCCCCGAAAAATCCATACCAGCGCCCATCAATCTGACGCAGCCCGTAATTGCCAAAGATCGCGCTGACCAAGTTACGTCGATCATCGAAAACGGTAATGCTGCTTGATGCATCGCCGATTGGAATGACCGAAGCGATAGAGAATTCGTGCTTGTCAGCAGCGAATGCGTACCCCAAATCCTCGGTGATCGAATAGGTTAGAAGGATGCGGTCTTCGCCCACCCAGTCAAAGCTGCGCACCTTCATGTCGTTGACGTTTGTGCGCAAGATAACCTGATCATTTTCGTCAAAGGCCACCAGCAACCTTGTGCCTCTGATCGTCATCAAAGCAGCGATGCGCGTACCCGAGGGCGATAAAGCGGCGTTCTCAATTTCAGGCAATTGGCCATAGGCGCTCAATGGAGGCATATCTTGCGGTGAGGATTGCGCGGAAAGACGAGTTGGCAGGGCTGCAATCGCCAAAGCGAGCCCAATTGTTGCGGTGATGCCAAGAATTCGCTGCAAGATCTGCATTATGACTTCATCCCCCTGTCGAAGCATTTGAGTAAAACATGGCGTAAGTTCGCTGCAAAAACAACATGCTTGGCGTTTGATTTGCGCAGACAAACTGATCGCTTTTCATTCGATGCGTGATTGCGTAGATGCGCTCAGATTATGGCTCGCCCAAAACCCGAAACTTTCGACAAGCAAAAGACCGTCGCGGAAAATCGCCGTGCGCGGTTCGACTATGCGATTGAGGATAAATTCGAAGCTGGCCTCGCTTTGCAGGGCACAGAGGTAAAGGCGCTGCGTGCTGGGCAGGCAACGATTGCGGAAAGCTATGCCGAGGTGCGCGATGGAGAGGTTTGGCTGATCAACGCCAACATCCCTGAATACAGCCACGGCAACCGCCTGAATCACGAACCGCGCCGCCCGCGCAAATTGCTGTTGAACACCCGTGAGATCAACAAGCTGTTCGGCGCTGTCGAACGCAAAGGCATGACGCTGGTGCCGCTGTCTGTTTACTTTAACCGCACGGGCCGCGCGAAGGTCGAATTGGCGCTGGCGAAGGGTAAGCAGGCGCATGACAAGCGTCAGACTGTTAAAGACCGCGATTGGAAGCGTGACAAAGCTCGTCTGATGCGTGACCGCGGCTAGGGTGAAATAACGCGCGCGATTAACCCACTGGTCAGGCGCAAATCGCTACCCATATAGTCATTCATGGCTGCCCATTGTTTCTTTATCGCTTTTGCCTCGGAAGCGCGCTTGTGTTTGCGCGCATCTGGGAGCAGTAGCGCACACTGATATGGCCACCTCGCAATCCTCCAGCGCTTCAGCGCGTATCGCGGCCTGGTTCTCGCGCTACATGCCAAAGCGTGAAGAGATGGCGCGCAATAAATATTTGCGACCGATTGCTCATCGTTTCCTCTCGCCAGAGTTATGGCGGTTCACCCGTCGCTCGGTCCCGCGCGGAGTTGCCCTTGGCCTTTTCGCAGCGTTTATCATTCCTGTGGGGCAGATTTTTCTGGCGGCATTTCTCGCGCTTCCGGCACGGGCAAATGTCCCGCTTGCGGCGCTGGTCACATTCGTCACCAACCCTCTCACTATCGCGTTTTGGGCGGTGGTCGCAAACCGGGTCGGGCAATTCATCCTGCGCATCGACGCCGCGACAGCCGGTGTCGCAACCGAGCAACTGGAAAGCGGCGCATGGCAATGGGTCATCGACGCATTCGAAGTCGCCGGTGTCACAGTGGTGGGCTTCTTTGTCCTTGCGGTCCTCGCCTCTTCGGTCGGTTATCTTCTTTCAAGCGCGATTTGGCGCGTGGTCATTGCACGAAGGCGGGCAAAACGGCTGAAACGGATGGAAGAGCGGCTCGACCAGAGGCTGAACGCAAACTAGGCTTCTGCTAAGGGCGATCGCTTGCGAATCTGCCTACATTGTAAATGAAGTCGAGCGTGAACACTCATATTCAAACCCTTACTGGCTCCAAAAGCAACGCAACCATGCTGGCAGGCATTGGGCTTGCACTGGTGCTGAGCGCAGGGGCGGTTTTCCTTGTCACTGCAAATGCGATGATCGCAGGCGCTTACAGCTTGGGTTTGCTGGTGCTGCTGTTCGGCGTGTTTGCTTCAGGCCAGAAGGGCACTGCGGCTGAAGAGAGCGAAGCGTTTGCGCCTGATTGGTCGGTTACCGTCGCCGCGATAGAGCATGAAGGCCAAGCCATCGCCATCACTGACCGAGCGAACCGAATGGTGTGCGCGAACCAAGCGTTCATCGATGCTTTTGGCGCAGGCAGTGCACCACCGTCACTGCCGCTTGATCGTTCCGCACTCGAAGCCGTCACGCGGCTTGCCAGAGAAGCATGGCGCGATGGCAGTGGGCAGATCGAAGAGCTTGAAGACCAAAGCGAGCGCAATTGGGGTGTTGCTGCAAAGCGTGCGGGGCGGGGCGATGATCATCTGATCTGGCGTTTTGTTCGCAATGTCGATGGCGCTGGGCAGTCGCTGTCTGATATTGATCTATCCGGGCCGTTTGGCGTTATGCTCAGCCGTGCAGGGATCGAAGCCGCGATGACTGGACCCGACGGAGCCATCCGCAGCGTGAGCACTGGGTTTGCCGAGCGAGCCTCTGGCGATGCGACAGCGACTTTGGCGGGACAGGATTTTGCTGCATTGCTGCGGGCAGACGACCGCGAACGCATTTTCTTCGCGCGCGAAGGGCGAGCGGGCACCCCGCAAACCTTGATCGATGTGCCATTGGTTGAACCTGCGCAAGCGGGCACTCAGCCCGGCCCGGACGATGGTGCATCGCTTATGCTCTTGGTCGATAGCGGCGTTGGCATTGGCGGCGGCTGGGATGGATCATCACAGGCCGGCGTGGCGCAGCTGGAGGCTTTGCTCGCGCAACTCCCACTCGGCCTTGCCATGACAGACCGCGATGGCCGGTTCCTATTTGGCAATGATGCGTTCCTGCGCTCCATCGGACGCAAGGATCGCGGGCTACCGGCATTCCCAACCGATCTGGTCGTGAAAGAGGACAAGGCTGCGCTTTCTGACGCCGTGCGTCGCCATGGGCGCGGTCCTGCGACCAGCGGCGATATGGCACTGCGCCTTACAGCTCAGCCGGATGAACCCGTTTCGATGGGGCTTGCCGGTGTGCGGGGCTTGGGCGAGGCATCGGTATTGTTGATGCTGGTCGATTCATCTGAAGAGACACAGCTCAAACGCCAGGTTGCTCAGGCAACGAAGATGCAAGCGGTTGGCCAGCTTGCCGGCGGTGTTGCGCATGACTTTAACAATGTGCTCACCGCTATTATCGGCACGTGCGATCTGATGCTGCTGCGGCACACGCCCGGCGACAGCGATTATGACGACATCCAGCAAATCCGCGCGAACTCCAACCGCGCTGCATCGCTAACGCGCCAATTGCTCGCCTTTTCGCGCCAACAGACATTGCGGCCTGAAATTCTGCAACTGCCCGACGTGGTGAGCGAGGTAAGCCCGCTCATTAAACGGTTGCTGGGTGAGAAGATCGCATACTTTGTCCAGCATGATCGCAATCTGGGGGCGGTAAGGGCCGATCCGCAACAGCTTGAACAGGTCATCATGAACTTGGCCGTCAATGCGCGCGATGCGATCAATATGAATGGCGCGCATGGCGGAGCGGGCGGCAAAGGCATGAGCGGCGCGGGCAAAAGTGGCACCGGTGAAGCGCAAGGGCGCATCACTCTGCTCACCCGCTCAATCCCGTCCACCGAAGTGATCAAGCTGGGATCAGAAGTGCTGCCAGCGGCCGACTACACCGTGCTGATCATGCAGGATAATGGCGGCGGCATTCCCGATCATGTTCTGCCCAAACTGTTCGAACCATTCTTTACGACCAAGGAATTGGGCAAGGGCACAGGCCTTGGGCTTTCGACCGTTTATGGGATCGTCAAACAGTCGGGCGGCTTTATCTTTGCGGACAATCTGTCTGATGCAGGCGGCCGCCAGGTGGGCGCGCGCTTCACGATCTACTTCCCCGTCCACCACGGCGAAGTGCCCCGCAAAAAGCCGGAGCCTGAACTTACCGAGAGCTCTGAATGGTCAGTGGGCGGCCGCGTACTTCTGGTCGAGGATGAAGACATGGTGCGCGCCGTTGCAGAGCGGGCGCTCTCACGGGCGGGCTATGAAATCACCGCCTGCCCAGATGGGGAAGACGGTCTTGCCGAAATCACCAAGGGCGGCGAGTTTGATCTGGTGGTCAGCGACGTTGTGATGCCCGGCATGGATGGCCCAGCGATGGTCCGCGCTATCCGTGAGCTGCGCCCCGATCTGCCAGTGCTCTTCATGTCTGGTTATGCTGAGGAAAACCTGCGCAGCGAAATCGACATCCCCGATATGCACTTCATCCCCAAGCCTTTCAGCGTCAGCGCAATCAGCGATAAAGTCGGCGCAGTGATGCGTCAGGCCAAGGCCGCACAAGACGCCTGAAGACCCATCGAAAAATAATTTTGTTCCACTCTTGTTCTATGAGAACAAATGGGATACATGCTGTTCCAACAGGGGGCGGCAAGAGGGTCTCTCCAAACGGTCGGTCAAAAGTTTTAACTGGCCCTAGGCAAGCGAAGGAGTGCATGCGATGGCTACGCAACTAAAGCTGGTAGAGAAGGAAAAAGGCGTGGATCGTCAAAAGGCACTCGACGCGGCGTTGTCACAGATTGACCGCGCTTTTGGTAAGGGTTCAGCGATGAAGCTGGGCTCAAAAGAAGCGATGCAGGTCGAATCAATTTCAACCGGTTCGCTTGGGCTTGATATTGCGCTTGGCATTGGCGGTCTGCCTAAAGGCCGCGTTATCGAAGTCTATGGTCCAGAAAGCTCTGGTAAGACGACGCTTGCGCTGCATGTGATTGCAGAGGCGCAAAAAGCGGGCGGCACAGCGGCCTTTGTGGATGCAGAGCACGCGCTTGATCCGGTCTATGCGAAAAAGCTGGGCGTCGACATTGATGAATTGATCGTCTCGCAGCCTGATACAGGCGAACAGGCGCTTGAGATCACCGACACTCTGGTTCGCTCCAATGCTGTTGACGTTTTGGTCGTCGATTCGGTTGCGGCTTTGGTGCCGCGCGCTGAGATCGAAGGCGAAATGGGCGATTCGCATGTGGGTCTTCAGGCACGCTTGATGTCGCAGTCGCTGCGTAAGCTCACCGGCTCTATCAACCGTTCAAAGTGCATGGTGATCTTCATCAACCAGCTGCGCATGAAAATCGGTGTGATGTATGGCAACCCTGAGACGACGACGGGCGGCAATGCGCTTAAGTTTTACGCCTCTGTCCGCTTGGATATCCGCCGCACGGGTCAGATCAAGGACCGCGACGAAGTGATCGGCAACTCGACCCGCGTCAAAGTGGTCAAGAACAAGGTCGCTCCGCCATTCAAACAGGTCGAGTTTGACATCATGTATGGTCAGGGCATCTCCAAACGAGGTGAAATTCTCGACCTTGGGGTGAAAGCCGGCTTGGTTGAGAAATCGGGCAGCTGGTATTCCTATGACAGCGTGCGCATCGGCCAAGGTCGCGAGAATTCGAAGACCTATCTCGCCGAGAACCCAGAAGTTTGCGACAAGTTGGAAGCCGAAATTCGCGGTAAAACCGACGAGGTCGCCGAGGAAATGATGACGGGCCCGGACGCGGACTCCGACAGCTGATCCTCAAGCGGGTATTGGAGCAGGCTTGATAGGCCCGCTCACCCGGACAACCGGAATACCGGCATGAACCCATCCTCATTCATTTGAGGGACGCGGTTCCTGCCGGTTTTTCGTGTTCGCTTTGGTTTTCGGCTTTGGGTGTCAGGTGAGTGTGAACTGTGTCGAATGGACGCCACATGCGCAGTCATCGACGCAGAATGTCGCAAGGCGTGCTCGCTTTGTCTTGTCGGGCACCGATCCATTGCTTAACTGGCGATCATGACTTCGACTAACGACATCCGCCGGTCCTTCCTCGACTTTTTCGCGGGCCAAGATCATGCGCCAGTGCAAAGCGCCCCGCTGGTTCCCTACAACGATCCGACCTTGATGTTCGTGAACGCAGGGATGGTGCCGTTCAAGAATGCCTTTACCGGGCTCGAAACCCCGCCAGCGCCACGTGCGACCTCCTCGCAAAAATGTGTGCGGGCAGGTGGCAAGCACAATGATCTCGACAATGTCGGCTACACTGCGCGCCACCACACTTTCTTTGAGATGCTCGGCAACTTTTCATTCGGCGATTATTTCAAAGAACAGGCGATCCTGAATGCCTGGACCTTGCTCACCAAAGAATGGGGCCTCGCACCCGATAAATTGACCGCCACAATTTACCACACCGATGATGAGGCGTTTGACCTGTGGCGCAAGATTTCGGGCCTTCCCGAAGAGCGCATCATTCGCATCTCAACCAATGACAATTTCTGGTCGATGGGTGAGACCGGCCCTTGCGGTCCATGCTCGGAGATTTTCTATGATCACGGTGACCACATTCCCGGTGGACCTCCCGGAAGTCCAGACGAAGATGGCGACCGCTTCATCGAAATCTGGAACTTGGTCTTCATGCAGTTTGATCAGGCCGCTGATGGCACGCGATCTGATTTGCCGAGCCCTTCGATCGACACCGGCATGGGCCTCGAACGCATCGCTGCGGTCATGCAAGGCGTGCACGACAATTATGACACTGACACATTCAAGGCTCTGATCGCCGCATCTGTGGGGATGACGGGTGTCGAAGCAACTGGCGACAACACTGCGTCGCACCGGGTGATCGCTGACCATTTGCGCTCAACATCGTTCCTGATGGCCGATGGCGTGCTCCCATCAAATGAAGGCCGCGGCTATGTCCTTCGCCGGATCATGCGCCGCGCGATGCGCCATGCCCACTTGCTGGGTGCAAGCGAGCCATTGATGCACCGTTTGGTGCCATCACTCGTTACGGAAATGGGGCAGGCCTATCCTGAACTGCAGCGCGGGCAGGACCTGATCGAAGAGGTGTTGCTGCGTGAAGAAACGCAGTTTCGTAAAACGCTCGAAAAAGGTCTCAAGCTGCTCGACGAAGCGACGGGCACAATGGGCGAGGGCGGTGAGCTTGATGGCGAAACCGCCTTCAAACTCTACGACACATACGGCTTTCCCTATGATTTGACCGAAGACGCGTTGAGGGCGCGCGGCATTGCTGTCGACCGCGCCGGTTTTGATGTCGCTATGGAGCGCCAGAAACAAGCTGCGCGGGCCGCATGGAAAGGCTCCGGCGATGCGGCGTCTGGCGAAGTGTGGTTCGATTTAGCAGAACGCGAAGGCGCCACCGAATTCACCGGATATGTTGCCACCTCTGGCGAGGGCACTGTGGTGGCTATCGTCAAAGATGGCGCGGAAACTGATGCGGCATCTGCAGGCGATGAGGTCGTCATCCTCACCAATCAAACACCGTTTTACGGAGAGAGCGGCGGTCAAACCGGCGATATGGGGCGCATTTCAACTCCTGATGGCTTTGCTGCCGATATCACCGACACAAGCAAGCCACTTGGCCGGTTGCACGCTCATCACGCGACGATCACCGCGGGCAGCGTGAAGGTTGGCGACAATGTCCAGCTCGAGGTTGATAGCGCGCGTCGTAGCGAAATTCGCGCAAACCATTCTGCGACGCATCTTGTCCATGCGGCTCTGCGCAATCAGCTTGGCAATCACGTGACCCAAAAAGGTTCGCTGGTGGCGCAGGATCGTTTGCGGTTCGACTTTTCGCATCCAAAGGCGCTTGAGCCCGCTGAAATTGCGGCGATTGAGGCGGAGGTGAACGCCGAGATCCTTGCGAACGAACCGGTTGCAACGCGCCTTATGAGCCCGGACGATGCTGTGGAAGCGGGCGCATTGGCGCTGTTCGGAGAGAAATATGGCGACGAGGTTCGCGTGCTTTCGATGGGCCGAGCAGGCGGCGATGGACGCAATTACTCGGTGGAATTGTGCGGCGGTACGCATGTCACAGCCACAGGCGATATTGGCTTGTTCCGGATCATCTCAGAAAGCGCCGTATCCTCTGGCATCCGCCGGATCGAAGCGCTGACAGGCAATGCTGCGCGCAGTTGGCTGGTCGAACGCGAAGAGGCGCTCAAGTCGGCGGCGAGTGCGATCCGCGCGACCCCCGATGAAGTGCCCGCGCGTATTGCGGCCTTGTTGGATGAGCGAAAGCGGCTTGAGAAAGAGCTAGCCGAAGCGAAGAAGGCCTTGGCCCTTGGCGGTGGTGGTTCCGGTCAAAGTGTTGGCGCTGCTAGTGGGGATGAGGACGTCGCTGGCATCGCGTTTAGCGGACAAGTGCTCGAGGGTTTGAATCCCAAAGAGCTTCGCCCGTTGCTTGACGAGACAAAGGCCCGGCTCGGCTCCGGCATTGCGGCAATCGTTGCGGTTAATGACGGGAAGGCCAGCATCGCTGCGGCGGTAACCGATGATCTCAAAGAGCGTTTTAGCGCGGTCGATCTGGTGCGCGCCGGTGTCGAGGCGCTTGGCGGCAAAGGCGGCGGTGGTCGCCCTGATATGGCGCAAGGCGGCGGGCCAGACGGTTCAAAAGCGTCGGACGCTATTGCAGCGGTGAAGCAGGTCTTGGCAGGCTAACTCGTCGATGAGGCGGTCGTGTCGAGCCTGCTCGAACGCAATTTGGGTTTCTCTTTGAGGCCGCCCTCAAGCTCCAAGCGTTCGCGATATTCGTCGCGTTTTTCGTGGATTGAGGCGATCACAGGACCCATCGCGACGCCAATATCTACCAGCACCGCTTCAGAGAGTTGAAGCGAACTTTCCAAGTTTTCTGGCACGGCGTGGCTCGCTCCGGCGCGGTACATTGCAGCGGCGTGATCGGTGTCGCGCGCGCGGGCAACAATTAACAAGTCAGGATGCTCTTTGCGCAGCTTGCTCACCAATCGTTGGGCTAGCACAGGCTCATCCATCGTGAGCACTACTGCAGGGGCGTTTTCGATGCCCAGGCGTGACAAAGCATCGCCGCGCGCCGCATCGCCAAAGGTAGCGCGGTATCCATCGCGTTTTGCATTATCGATCAGGTCTGGGTTTGAATCGAGCATGACATAGGCTTGATCGTGCTTGACCAGCATGTCAGCGATGAGCCTGCCGACACGGCCACCGCCGATTATGATCGTGCGGATCTCGACCTCGTCCTCTTCCGGCAATTCGGGCACTGCTTCGATGCGGCGCGCGATCACCCGGCCCAGTTTTGCAAGCAGTGGCGTTATCGTCAGGCCAATGGCGGTCACGATCTGCCAAAACTGCGCGGTTTCCGTGTCGATCACATAGGCACTGGTGGCGGCGGCCAAAACAATCAGCGTCGTCTCGGAAGGGCTGGCCATCAGGACACCCGTCTCGCTGGCGGTCGAACGACGCGCGCCCATCATGCGCAGCAGCGAACCGGTCACAATGGCTTTGAACACCAGCACGCCGACGACAGCGCCTGCAATCTCGCCCAGATTGCGCCAGATTTCCATCAGGTCGATGCTCATGCCGATGGTGATCAGAAACACACCGAGCGCGAGGCCCTTAAAGGGCTCCATGATGCTTTCGACCTCGCCGTGATATTCGGTCTCGGCGATTAAAAGCCCCGCGATCAATGCGCCCACGATGGGGGAGAGGCCGGTGGCAGCGGTGGCAAGGCTCGCGCCGATCACCACCAGCAAAGAGGCAGCGAGGAACAGTTCCGGGCTTTTGGTGCGCGCGGCTTGGCTGAACAAGCGGGGCAGGGCAAATCGGCCCACGACTAGCAGCACAAGTATCACTACGCCGCCTTGCACCAATGTGCTGGTCAAGCCGCTTACACCGTCAGCTGATGCATTGGGTGCCAAAGCGCCCAAGATAAAGATGATCGGGACGATCATGATGTCTTCGAACAGCAGCATCGACAGCGCCGCGCGTCCGACGGGGGACTTGGTGCCCGATATCGGCAGCACGATCGCGGTGGAGGAGAAGGCAAGAGCAAAACCGAGCGCGAGCGCCGCCGTAGTGCTCATACCGCTGTAATAGCCAAAGAATGCCGCCGATACGCTGCCGATGATCAGCAGTTCGAGGCTGCCGAGACCGAATACCAGTTTGCGCAACTGCCATAGGCGGTTGAACGACAGCTCAAGCCCGATGGCGAATAGCAGCAGGATTATGCCGAAATCGGCGAAGGGCGTTAATCGCTCAGGGTCGGATATCGTGATAAATTGCAGCCAAGGCAATCGCTCAACCATCGCGCCAAGGCCGAATGGACCGACCAAAATGCCGATCAGGATGAACCCAATAATCGGCGTAATGCGGAAACGCGCGAAGACCGGGATCACAATGCCCGCCGCCCCAAGGATCACGAGCGCATCCTGCATAACCGGGGAGAGGGTCAGTTCACCTGCCATGGCTTTGCGTTCGCGCTCCTATCATTGGGTGTCGCTTTACGGTGAAAACGAGAAGGGCGGCCATTCGATCCGAACAGCCGCCCTTATCCGTAGATCAGCAGTGAGTGCTAGGAAAGCGCTAAGGCTTAGCTCCAGCTCTGCATTTCTTTTTCGAGGTTCTGTACGATCGCTTCGAAGAACTGCTCAGTCGTTAGCCAGTTCTGCGATGGGCCGATCAGCAGTGCCAAGTCTTTGGTCATCTGGCCGTTTTCGACCGTTTCGATGCAGACGCGCTCAAGCGTCTCGGCAAACTTCACCACATCGGGTGTTTCGTCGAATTTGCCGCGATACATCAGACCGCGTGTCCATGCGAAGATGGAGGCGATTGGGTTGGTCGAAGTCGCCTTACCCTGTTCGTGCTGGCGGAAATGGCGGGTAACGGTGCCATGTGCGGCTTCTGCTTCGATGGTCTTGCCATCAGGTGTCATCAGAACTGACGTCATGAGGCCCAATGAACCGAAGCCTTGCGCAACCGTGTCTGACTGAACGTCGCCATCGTAGTTTTTACAAGCCCAGACGAACTTGCCTGACCATTTGAGTGCAGATGCGACCATGTCGTCGATCAGGCGGTGCTCATAGGTGATACCGGCCTCTTCGAACTTGTCCTTGAATTCGTTTTCGAACACTTCTTCGAACAAGTCTTTGAAGCGGCCATCATAGGCTTTCATGATCGTGTTCTTGGTTGAGAGGTAGACAGGCCACTTGCGATCAAGGCCGTAATTCATCGAAGCGCGCGCAAAGGCACGGATCGAATCGTCAAGGTTGTACATCGCCATCGCGATGCCTGAGCTTTCAAATTCAAACACTTCGAGGTCGAGGTTTGTGCCGTCTTCGCCTTCGTAAACGAGGCGCAGCTTACCCGGACCAGGGATCAGCGTGTCGGTTGCACGATATTGGTCGCCAAAGGCGTGACGGCCAACCACAATTGGATGAGTCCAGCCCGGCACCAAACGCGGCACGTTGTCGATCACGATAGGCTCACGGAAAACCACACCGCCAAGAATGTTGCGGATCGTGCCGTTGGGCGAGCGCCACATTTTCTTGAGGTCGAACTCTTCGACGCGCGCTTCATCAGGAGTGATGGTTGCGCATTTCACGCCTACGCCGTGCTCTTTGATCGCGTTCGCCGCGTCTACCGTGATCTGGTCATCGGTTTCGTCACGCTTTTCGATCGAGAGGTCGTAATATTTCAGGTCGACATCGAGGTAGGGCAGGATCAACCGTTCACGGATCCACTGCCAGATGATCTTTGTCATCTCATCGCCGTCTAGTTCGACGACTGGGTTTTTGACCTGAATTTTTTGCATGGCTACTGCCCCATCCCTTTCGGAAGAATTTGAAAGCTGTTTTGGATGCTGATCCCATCCTTGATGGGCGCTCTAGCAGAGGTGCACAGCGGTGCAAGTAGCTCACAAAAAAAGGAGCAGCACCCAATGCGGATGCTGCTCCATTTTGGAACCTGCAATGGTCGGCTCGTCTTATTCTTCCAGACGACGTGACGCGAGAATGTGGCCTTTCTCAACCAGGTCAGGGATATCAGCGCGGTTAACAGTGATCTCTTCGCTTTCGTCCCAGGTGATTTGAGCAAGATCGCCGTTCAGTTCGACCACGCTGCTTGGGCCATTGGGCCATGCGCCCATTTCTGTGATGACGACCACTTGGTCATCGCTGACCTCAGTTACCTTCATCAAACCATAGGCATCGGCGTATTCTTCGCTGCCATCGCCAAAGGACTGGTCCGAAAACTCGCTAAGTTCCGCTGACCATAAATCGCCCACCATTGGTTCAGCCAGAACGGGGTCGTCAGCAGAAGCGGAGATCTCACCGCCTGCGACAGATGAAACCGCATCGCATGCGCTCAGCGCGACCAAGCTCAATGCAGCAAATCCGCCCAATACGGACTTTTTAGTATTCAAGAAATTCATATTGTCCCTCCATCACAAAATGCGAAGTGGCAGCTTCGAAGCATAATTTCGGGGCAATAGGAACAGCCAGAGTTAACCTCTTACCCAGAGAAATTTCTACTGCGCTGTCATGAGAGGGATGATGGTGGGCGTAGGAAGAGTTGAACTTCCGACCCCTGCAATGTCAATACAGTGCTCTACCACTGAGCTATACGCCCGCACACATCATCGTCGCTTGTTTGCTTTAGCATCAAAGCGAAGCGGCGCGTTAGCGAAGGCTCACAGTCAGTGCAAGCGATTCGAACAACGCGGCGCGCAAAAAATTTACCTAAAGGCTGGCCTCGCGCGCATCATCAAAAACGCGCTCGACCTCCAGCACTAGATCACGCAGGTGAAACGGCTTGGACAAGACCTTGGCATGCGGCTGCTCGCGGCTTGCGCGAAGAGAGACTGCGGCGAACCCTGTGATAAACATCACCTTGGTGCGCGGAGAGACCTCCGCACAGCGCTGAGCCAATTCGATGCCGTCCATTTCCGGCATGACAATGTCTGAGAGCAGGAGATCAAACTCCTCCTCTTCAAGCAAGGGGAGGGCATCCGTCCCGCGATCAACGCTTTTTACGTCATAGCCGGCCTTGATCAGCGCGCGCTCCAAATAGGTGCGCATGGCTTCTTCATCTTCGGCAAGGAGGATTCGCGGTGCAGTACTTGTCGTCATGGCTATGCCGATACCGTATTTGGCTTAAGAAATCTTTCTCATTTGGGCGTGATGGCCAGCTTTGAGACGGCCGCAATCACATTCCTAACGCATATTCCTAAGGCAAAGGCTTAATGCGGCTCAGTAAAAGCCGCCAATCCTGTACGATTCGCCTTTGACACAGGGCGGCAAAGAAGGCAGCAAACTGGTTATGCATCGCCCGCTAGCCAAAGCAAAAAACGAAACCAATGCCTCAAGATCAAGCGATGATCTCGTGACCATACGCGGGGGCAGGGTGTCCGCGAGCGGCAATGATGCAGCCTTCATCCATGTCGCGCCAAAATCTATGCCGTTGCCTGTTTTGATCGCCGTGCCGCATGCTGGCCGTGCCTATCCCGGTGAGGCGCTGGCGCAAATGCGCGATGCTCAGCTGGCGCAATTGCGGTTGGAGGATCGGCATGTCGATGCCGTCGGTGTCGAAGTGGCAAAGGCAACGGGCACAGGGCTACTGGTTGCGCAGGCTCCGCGCGCAATGCTCGACCTCAACCGCGCGCATGATGATGTCGATTGGGAAATGATTGCGGGGCCGGGGCGTCGTCTGACTAAGCCGCAGCCGCATCTAACAGGCAGCAATGCCCGTGCTCGCAGCGGTCTAGGTCTTGTTCCACGACGTCTACCGAGTTTCGGTGAGATTTGGCGCGGGCGTCTTGATAGAGAGGAACTGGACCGGCGCATTGATGAGATTCACCGGCCCTATCACACTTTCCTTGCGCGCGAATTGGAGAAGATCCGGGCTGCCTGGGGCGCAGCGTTGCTGCTTGATCTGCATTCGATGCCTCCGTTGAAACGGCAAAAGACAGGGCGCAAATCTGCGCGGATGGGCGAAGAGGCTGCACCGCAGATTGTCTTGGGTGATCGGTTTGGTGCGTCTTGCCAGTCTAATCTAATGTCGCGCGCGTTTCGCTATCTCGAAATGCAGGGTTGCGAGGCGGCGCATAATCGCCCCTATTCGGGGGGCTATGTACTCGATCGGCATGCTTCGCCCTCGCGTGGGATCCACTGTATCCAGGTGGAGCTGTGTCGTGCCACCTATCTTGATGCATCGCTATCCGAACCCACACATGCGGTTGGCCCACTTGCCAAGATGTTGGCGGGGTTGGTCCGCGAATTAGGTGCAGAAACCGCACAAATGGGCGCGGGCGGACAGATGAAGCAGGCTGCTGAATAAGTATCAGAAGCGCCGCTTAACTCTCAGATTAAGAATAAAAAATGCCACCTCGCGCGCAACTTAGGGGGTGAAGCACGAGGTGGCCAGGTTCAGGGAGGAAGACGCCCAAAGGCGCCTTTCCACGAACCGACTATGAGGGGGTGTCGGCCCGTACGTTTAAGATAGGGGCGCCATTCGTCGCGTTCAACCACGAAGCGGCCAAAATTGCGTCGCATTTGGTGCAATCGTCAGCGGTTCTGTCGCGATGCCAAGCAGGCAAAAGAAAACGGGCGCGAAAGCCATGAAGCCTTCCGCGCCCGTTCCTGAATTTTGTGATCGAGTTGCTTAGACAGCAGGTGTAGCGGCATCCGGCACAGGCACCTTGCCTTGTGCACTTTGACGTTCAAACACTGTGCGCATCAGGTTCATTGAGAACAGCTGAGCATGGATCAGCATCATCATGCCGTTTGAGTTCAACGTGTGCACCGTTTCTGCATCAAGTTCGCGCAGCTTGTTTTCGTCAACCATTTGGAAGCCACGATAAACAAACGGCTTGTCCGGCATGTCGTTGCGGGTGATCGCAATTTCGCCGTCCATCAAAATGTCGAGCTTTTTGAGTTCTTCAAGGAATGCGCGAGTGCGCTGACCTGATTCTTCAAAACGCTTACAGAATTCGAGCACCTGATTGGTGTATTCGGTTGGCTTGTCGTCTTCGAAAAGAACGTTGCCTTCCTTGCTCTTGCCAACCACGCCAGCTTGCGGGTCAAAGCACAGTGACATGTCGTCGCTGTCCTTGTTTAGTTTCGCAAGAATAAAGGGATAGCGGCGGATGTAAGCAGGGACATAAACGCCCGCTTCCAGCTTGCCATCGTCTGCTGAGATGAAGGTGTTAACGCCTTCGTTCAGGCCCATCAGCGCAATTGGAAGCGGGTTTTCGCCAGCGGTGAAAACGATGGGGTAGCTGCGCTGTGCATCAACAAATTCGTCAACGGTCAGCGGGATCGCATGCGTGTCTTTCAGAAAGCCTGCATCGTCAAATGATGTGACTTTCCAGTCGCCGTGATCGCGACTGTTGAGCGGCATGAGGTCTTTGTAAAACAGCGGAAGTTGCGGCTGCGGCGCGGAAGCCATGGATTGTCTCCGAAAATTGCGGATGAAAACTGTTGGTCGCGGTGTCTAAATGGGTGATGTTGCCGTCTCCCTGAAACCGGATTGCGGGGCTTTAGGCGTTCATTTCGCAAGGTGCAAGCGCGGTGCGCTCTATGGCCCACAGCGTCCTTTAGTCAGCACTGATCAGCTTACCCGGATTGAGCAAGCTATTGGGGTCAAGCGCGGCCTTTACGCTTCGCATCATTGAAAGCGCTGTCGGGTCGCTTAGCCGCTCCAATTCGGACACTTTCATCTGCCCGATCCCGTGTTCTGCGCTGATAGAGCCGCCCCATTGGGTGACCAGATCGTATACGGCTGAACTGATCTGCTTGCCCTGCGCTTCTTCCCATTCACCCGGAACTGCGCCTTTAGGAGCGAGGACGTGGAAGTGTACATTGCCATCGCCCAGATGACCAAACGCAACCGCGCTGGTGCCGGGATGGGCCGCTTCGATGGCGGGTGACGCTTCAAGGATGAATTCCGGCATCCGCTCCACAGGCACAGAAATGTCGTGTTGCATGGCCGGACCCAGCGCGCGCTCAGCCGCCGAGATCGAGTCGCGCAGAGTCCAAAAGTCTTCTGCCTGCCGTTCATTGGAGGCGATCACCGCGTCTTCGAGCAATCCGTCTTCTGCTGCCATGCCAAGCGCGGTTTCGAGCGCCTCGCGTAGCTGCGCATCGTCCTCGTTCACGCCCATACATTCGATCAGAGCGTTCCATTCATGGCGGGCCTGCAAGGGTGATCGCGCATCGGGTAGGTGTGCTAACACGCTGTCGAGGCAATGCGCGGGCACCACTTCAAAGCCTTCGAGCGTGTCTCCTATCGCGCGGTCGACCTGTCGCAGCAAAGTGCGCGCATCTTGGATGGAGCCAAGTCCCACCCACGCAGTTGCGCGTGCTTTAGGTGCAGGGAGCAGACGCAAAGTGGCCGCGGTGACAATGCCCAGCGTCCCCTCTGATCCGATAAGCAGTTGCTTTAGGTCAAACCCGCGATTGTCTTTCTTTAGTGCTGTAAGACTGTCAAACACCTGCCCATCGGCCAGCACCGCCTCTATCCCCAACACCTGCGCGCGCATTGTGCCGTGGCGAAGCACCTGCGTGCCGCCTGCATTGGTAGAGACCAGACCTCCAATAGTCGCCGAACCTTTACCACCCAGCGTCAAAGGGAAGCGCATATCCGCTTCCTCCGCCGCTTCGTGAAATGTCTGGAGGATGACGCCTGCCTCGCAAACGGCTTGCCCGGCATCCCCATCAAGCGATCGAATCGCGTTCATCCGACGCAGAGAGAGCAAGATGGCCTCACCGCTATCATCAGGCGTTGCCCCGCCAGCCATGCCGCTATTCCCACCTTGGGGAACGATGGGAATGTGGTGCTGAGCGCACAATTTCACTAGAGCGGCGACTTCCTCGGTCGATGCAGGCGAGGCGAGCGCCATCGCGCGGCCCGAATACCGCCCACGCCAATCGACCAGCCATGGCGATAGGTCGTCACCCTGCGTAGTCAGACCCTTGGAGCCGAGCAGAGCTGCGGCTTCTTCCAGAAATGTCGTCGAGTTATTGGTCATCAGTTTCTTCGTGATACGCTGCGAATTGTGGCGCGTATGCCACACTATTGATCCAATGCACCAGTGCAATGGGCGCGATCCTGCATGCAGTTAAGGCAGCGTTCAATCGTTCTTGCTAGCTGTCCAACTACGCCGCACGGGGGCTTTGACACTGTGCTGCACCCATTTGGAGGCTTCTTTCACCGCACGCCATGCCCAGCATGTTCGCCCTTGCCGCGCCGTTAGCGTTTGTCTTGCCTATCCTTGGGGCATCGGGAGCATTGGTGCATGGAGCCGGAGAGCCGAACCATTCGGTGTCGGCAGCGCCTGACCATGATGAGCCACCAGAAGGCCCTTATTCCTCGATGGAAGGCGCAGAAGAGCGCACCGCCAACCCGCTTGATGCTTTGCATAGCGGCCAGACCTGGCGGCAATCGCGCATACAGGGGCGGGTGATCATTCGCATCACGCCCTATCGTGGTGGCAACCGCAATGAATTGCTCGCGCAGCTGCCCCAGCGTGGGCTCAACACCCGGTTTGAAGAGCGCGATATGGATCGCTGCCTTCCAGTAAGCGGTATCGCGGGTGTGCAGACAGGGACCGGCAATCGTTTGCTGCTGTTCCTGCGCGATCAACGCATCGTCAGCGTGAACCTTGAGCGGACCTGCCGAGCGCGCGATTTCTATTCAGGCTTCTACGTGGAGCGCACCGAAGACGGCCAGCTTTGCGTTGATCGCGACGCCCTGCAATCGCGCAGCGGGGCCAAGTGCGAAGTGCAAGGGATGCGTCAATTGGTCGCCGTGCGCGACTGATCAAGCTGGCCCTTTGCGCATTCTAACCGATCGTCAACGCGCGATTTCTTGACTTTTTGACCACTTTTGGCCATTCGCGCCCTCGCTGTTCGGGACTTTTTCAAGTCCAGCGCGACAGTGAACATCCGGCAAGCATTTCCTTGCCGCATTAGATCCGGACATTTTGACCCGTATGACCTTTGCCGATCTCGGCCTATCCGAAGAATTGCTGCAAGCCGTTGAGACGGCGGGCTACACCGAGCCAACCGCCATTCAGGCTGAGGCGATCCCTGCCGTGCTGATGATGAAGGACCTCATCGGTATCGCGCAAACAGGAACAGGCAAAACCGCCAGTTTCGTGTTGCCAATGATCGATGTGATGGCCTCTGGCCGCAGGCGCGCTTTGATGCCGCGTTCCTTGATCCTTGAGCCAACGCGTGAACTCGCGGCACAGGTTGCTGAGAATTTTGAGAAGTACGGCGCAAACCACGATCTGAAAATGGCGCTGCTGATAGGCGGCGTGCAGATGGGCGATCAATTGAAAGCGCTCGACGAAGGCGTGGACGTTTTGATCGCGACGCCGGGCCGATTGATGGACCTGTTTGAGCGGGGCAAAATCCTGCTTTCAGGTTGCGAACTGCTGGTGATCGACGAAGCGGATCGGATGCTCGATATGGGCTTCATCCCTGACATCGAATTCATTTGCTCCAAACTGCCCGAAACCCGCCAGACCATGCTGTTTTCGGCCACAATGCCTGCGCCGATTGAAAAACTGGCGAAGAAATTCCTCTCCAATCCCAAACGGATAGAGACCGCGCGCGCCGCAACCACGAACAAAGATATCACCGCGTTCAAGATCCCGGTTGAGCAGCGCGCGAAATTGTCGACGCTGGAATGGTTGCTCAGCAATGATCACGTCGAAACGGCGATTGTCTTCTCTAACAAGAAAACGACCGTTCGAGAGCTAAACAAGAAACTGCAAAGCCACGGCTTTAAAAGTGGCGAAATTCACGGTGATATTGATCAGAATACGCGTCAGAAGGAGCTTGAGCGGTTCAAGTCTGGCGACATCAACATTCTGGTCGCCTCCGACGTTGCGGCGCGCGGGCTTGATATCAAAGGCGTGAGCCACGTCTTCAACTATGACACGCCGTGGCACCCGGATGACTATGTTCACCGCATTGGCCGAACAGGCCGGGCAGGGGCAAAAGGTCGCGCTTTCACCTTCGTGACAAAGGCCGATGCCGAGGCAATCGACAATGTCGAAAAGCTGACGAAGAGCAAAATCCCTGTCTTTGGCAAGGATGATGTGCGCGTTGAACTGGCTGATCCAGATGCCAAATCTGACAAGCCTGAAAAACGCAGTGCCGCGCGCGATGATCAAGGCGATGAAGAGGCGCCCAAGAAATCCCGTTCACGCTCTCGCAAGCGCGATGATGTGCATGAAGAAGAGGCCCCCAATGAGGGCCGGAGCGAAGAGAAACGTGAGGTAAAGCGCGAACGCAAACCGCGCCGCGAACGCGAAACGCGCTCTGACGAAAAGCCAGAGCGTAAGTCCCGCTCACGCCGCCGTGATGAGGACGATGAACCTATCCCAGCGGGCGAATGGAACGGTCCAAAGCCAGGCTTTTTGGACGTTGGGACGAGTTAGTATAAACTGATATTATGGCCTTTTATCAGAAGCGTTTCAAAACCTCTCGAATGCTGTTCGGCATCGTGGTTTTGCTGGCGCTGCTGATTACGCCAATTGTCGGACCTTTCACATTCTACGCGCAGGCTGTTCCATATTTAGCGCCAGTTTTGCCAAAGCCCGATGGTGCGCCTCCGGATGCGCAGTCTGAGTACTATTGGAAGGGCTTCGGACTTTCGTGGCATTGGGAGCGCGAATTGCCGTCTGGCTGTGCTGTATGGACCGCCGCCGATGAGCGGTATGTGGATGTCAGGCTTTACCCGCAATCATGTGCGTCAGATGGCGGAGCGTTCCAGTTTTCAAACTTTATCCATGATGACGATGTTACCCTCAATCCGATCGGTAGCCCATCCTACCATTGCAGTGTCCACACGGCAGAGCTTACTGCTGAGCAAATTGAGCAAGTGGCGCAGTTGCTTCGAGAAGCGAAAAAAGCATCGCGTGGGGAGGCCGAGGTTCGACTAATCGACCTTTCGCAGGCTTATCTTCGGCAACCTGCTCCGAGAGACGGTGAGCATCCCTGCGGAGAGGAATATGCTGACCGTTTGAGGGCCGTTGGTAAGTGGCCAGAAGACTAAGGCACCGCGATGGCGTGAGCAATCATTTTAGTGCCTTCAAACACGGCGCGGTCTTCAACATTCACGCCGTCCTCGACGAAGACGAAGTCGAACACCCGGTCCTTATTCACATCGCTATGCATCATTACGATGTACATATCACCTGATGCAGGCGCGGGATTGAGCGTGATCGACACGTCTTTATTCGTGCCGCTTTCGATGAAGGTATAGCCTGCAACGTAGTCACCATTGGGCGCACCGCCGATAAAGGGGTGCATGACCAGCCAGCCATCGCCTTCGATATGGACCTCTGAAAAAGTGAACGTGGTGCCATCGCCGCGTCGCACGGCGCTTGCCTGACCAGCGATGCGTTGCTCGGTGTAGGTGCTGCTGGGCTCACGGATCACATCGTCGACGATGATCCAGTTCGCCTCGCCATTGCCCAATGTGACACTGGGTGCATCGTCCGGCTCGCTTTGGTCCTGTGCCGCGATGGGCGATGCCGCCAAAGTGGCTAAAGCCCCCAATGCCAAAGCCGACGCTGTGATTGCCGTTCGCATATTTTGTCTCCCGTTTGGGATAGAGTGGCACATCGAGAGGGGCAGTGAAAGAGTGCCCGATTGCCGCAGCGCGAGCAGCACGCTATGCGCGCCGGCAATGTATCCCAGCCAAACACTTTCAGAGCGCAAAGCGGATTTCGCCATCCATGCGGTAAGCCTTGCCGGATTGGTGCTGGCGAGCACTATCCTCGTCTCACTGACTGTGGTTCAAGGCGATGCTTGGTTGACCGCCGCTGTATTGGTCTATGTTGTCGCCGTGCTTGCCTCGGTCAGCATTTCCTTCGCTTACCACTTGCTGCCACGCCACGAGTTACGCTTGCCGCTGAGACGGTGGGATCACGCGGCGATTTATACGGTGATCGCAGGGACTTTCAGCCCGCTATTAATCAAATGCGGAACGTGGAGCGCCCATGCGATCCTCGCGGTGATCTGGGCGCTCGCGCTGGCAGGCGTCTTGTTCAAGCTGGTGGCAAAAGAAATCGATACGCGCTGGTCGCTTTTTTCGTATTTGGGCCTTGGCTGGTTTGCACTGATCGCATTGCCCGATTTCTGGGTGGGTTTGCCGGGTCTGTCGACCGCTTTGGTTGGCGCAGGCGGAGCTTTTTACACGATCGGCACTCTGTTCTATCGCCGCAAGCAAATGCCGTTCCGCTATCCGATCTGGCATTTCTGGGGCACGATTGGTGGCAGCTGTTTCTTCGCAAGCATTTGGATTGCGGTGGCGGGGTAGCAGCTAGTTCAGGATTTCATCTGTCCATGCATTGCCGACGCGAAAATTCCCGAAGTTCGGCCTTCCAATAAACCTGCGGCCATCTTCGTCTAATTCTCCAAGAACTTCGCCAAACGTGACGACGCTAAGTTTTGTCCCGGCGCCGTTGTGAAACTCGAACAAACATTCACCGCGTCCTGTACCTGCACAAGCTTGGATTTCTTCAAAGCCATGGGACCAAAGTGGCCATCGACGAAAATCAGATTCGGACAGGTCTTGCCATCGAACTTTATTCGGAATCCAGCCTGCTTCGATCAATTTTGGTCTGGCCAGATCATACGGCAGTTCACTTATGGCAGGAACAAAGCCATCAGTTGCCGCTTTCAGGGGCGCGTTCTCTTCAATCCTCCGCTCCAGACCCTCAAGCTTATCGGCGATCTCACCGGCCGTGTTGTTGGCTTCTTCCATATTCGCATTTGATCGTTCGGCTGCTTCCGACACTTGAGCGAGTTGTGTCGTTGTTTGCGCATCGCGTTCCATAGAGCTGTATACGTCGAAAAGACCAATGGCTGTGCCTAGCAGACCAACTATGGCGAGCAGGCCCGTAGCCAAGGGATGTGTGCCAATCCACTCTACCGCTGTGCGAAGCATAAAATCCCTCCTGAGATAGGAGAGAATAATTGGAAACGACTGCTATTCAAGACGCTATTTAGGTCTCAATCACTGTCACAAAGCTATCAATTACGCGCTTCTCGCCGGCTTCTTCAAATTGGATGGTGAGCTTGTTGCCTTCCTGATCGATCACGCAGCCTGTGCCGAATTTCTTGTGCTCCACCATCGCGCCGATGGCGATATCGGACCGGGCAGGGGCGGCGAAGCTCGCGGCGCTGCGTCCGGGTTCGGCAACGCGTTGTTGCTGGGTTTCATAACCGCTTGAAATTGCGCGCCGCCATCCGGGGCCGCGCGCTTCGGCACGGTCTGGGCGGTCGCGTGCGACATGGGCAAAGGGGTCTTCGTTTTCTGACCAATTTGCCCGCCATAGCGACGCGCCGCCGGTCATGGTCAATTCCTGCTCGATATGTTCCTCAGGCAGCTCTTCGATAAAGCGCGAGGGGATGGAACTCGTCCATTGGCCATAGATGCGCCGGTTTGCCGCGTGGAGGATCATCGCCTGCCTGCGTGCACGCGTGATCGCGACATAAGCCAACCGCCGCTCTTCTTCGAGAGAGGCCAGGCCGCCTTCATCGATTGCGCGCTGTGATGGGAACACGCCTTCTTCCCATCCGACGCAAAAGACGTGGTCGAACTCAAGCCCCTTGGCCGCGTGGATGGTCATAATCGTGACGGTGTCTTCGTCATCGCCCCGGTCATTGTCCATCACCAGAGAGACATGTTCGAGGAAGTCGCCCAGGGTCTCATAGTCCTCCATCGCGCGAGCGAGTTCGGAGAGGTTTTCTGCCCGTCCAGCGCTTTCTGGTGAGCGATCTTTGGCGAGCATATCGTTATAGCCGCTCTCATCGAGGACAAGGCGCAGCAGGTCGGCAGGCGACATCGCTTCTTCTGCCTCACGCCAGCTGAGGAATTGGCGCAGCAATCCGCCGATTGTGTTTGCGGCGCGCGCTGGCAGTTCATCGCTATCAGCCAATTGGAGCGATGCCGCTGCCAGTGGCAGGTTCACCGCGCGCGCGTGCAGGTGCATTTTTTCCAGCGTCTTTGCGCCAAGCCCGCGTTTTGGCTGGTTGTAAATCCGTTCAAAGGCGAGGTCATCCTGCGGCTGCGCAATCACGCGCAGATAGGCGAGGGCATCGCGAATTTCGGCCCGCTCATAAAAGCGAAAGCCGCCAATGATCCGGTAATTGATGCCGGTCTGGATAAAGCGATCTTCGAACTCACGCGTCTGATATTGCGCGCGTACGAGGATGGCGACCCGATCTAGCGGCGCGCCTTCACGCTCTAGCCGCTCAATTTCCTCACCAACACGACGCGCCTCCTCAGGCGCATCCCACACACCGATCACGCGGACTTTGTCGCCGCCATCAACCTCGGTCCAAAGAGTTTTCTCATGCCGTTCAGAATTGGCGCGGATCAGACCCGATGCAGCGCCAAGAATATGCGGGGTAGAGCGATAGTTCTGCTCGAGGCGGACCACATGTGCGCCGGGGAAATCTTTTTCAAACCGCAGGATATTGGCAACCTCTGCACCGCGCCATGAATAGATCGACTGATCATCATCGCCGACAACGCAGATATTTTTGCGCGTTTGAGCAAGCAGGCGCAGCCATAGATATTGGACGGCATTGGTGTCCTGATATTCGTCCACCAGTACATATTTGAACCGATTTTGATACTCGGCCAGTACGTCACTATGCGCGCGGAAGATGTTGAGGACATGCAGCATCAGATCGCCGAAATCGCAGGCATTGAGCGCCTTCATTCGATCCTGATATTGCTTGTAAATCTCCGCGCCCTGACCATTGGCATAGCTTTCCGCATCTTGTGGTTGCAGCTCAGCCGGATTTAGCCCGCGGTTCTTCCAGCCATCAATCAACCCGGCGAGCTGGCGCGCAGGCCAGCGTTTTTCGTCCAGATCATTATCGTTGATCAGTTGCTTGAGCAGTCGCAGCTGATCATCGGTGTCAATGATCGTGTAATTGCTTTGCAGGCCAGCGAGTTCCGCATGGCGGCGCAGCATCTTCGCGCAAATCGAATGGAATGTGCCGAGCCACGGCATCCCTTCGCCCGGAGCGCCCAAATGCCCTGCAACCCGTTCGCGCATTTCGCGCGCGGCTTTGTTGGTGAAGGTGACGCATAGAATTTCGCTTGGCCAAGCGCGCCGGGTCGCCACCAAATGCGCAAGGCGGGCGGTGAGCGCTGCCGTTTTGCCTGTACCAGCGCCCGCAAGCATCAGCACCGGGCCTTCCGTCGTAAGCACAGCATCACGCTGCGGCGCGTTTAGCCGCGCGGCATAGGCGGGCACGCCCGATTTTGTTGGGGCACCACCATTATTGGGAGCATCAAGCGGCGCTTCGCTGGCGGGGAGGGGCAAGTTGGAGGTCATCAGTCCAGAACAAGTAGAGAACAAACGTTGGAAAGGCAATGTCGCACATTCATATAGGCCATGCACCCTCTCAGCGCGAACCCGTCCCCATAAATAGCGTCATTTTCGATCCATCTCATTTTGGAAACGCCTCGCGATCAGGCGGTCTGGATGCGCGGCGCAGGGGCTGAGCAACGGTTCGCAAGTGCACAAAACCCTGTCATCACAATGGTGTCCGGGTCGCAGAAGACACTTCGGGGAATTCTCCGGACACATTCGCCGCGTTCGTCAACGCTTGGGATTGGTCACAAAGGAGTATCCCATGCGTAAATCCCATTTCTACCTCTTCGGCGTCGCTGCCGTCACCCTCGGTTTTGTTACCGCAGCACCAGGAGCCGCACTCACCCTACAAGAAGGCCCCAGCGAAGAGCCCGCTGCATCCGCACCATCCGGCTCTGAAATGACACCTGAGCAACAGGCTGAATTCGACAGTTGGCCGGTCGAGCAGCAAACAGCCTATGAGCTGTGGCCAGCCGAGACGAAGGCTTATTATTGGTCGCTTACCGCGGATCGTCAGATGCTGTTCTGGCGCCTAAGCGATGAAGACAAAATCGCCCTTACAGCCATGACTGGTCCAGAAAGAGACGCCGTGTGGCTGAACATCGAAGGCGGTGCAGCCGCTTCTTCTGGAGAGGGTTGAGCCAAGAGCTCAAACTTTCTCCCAATTTCTCCCGTGGCAGGGTGGTCACGCGGGAAGTACGCGCCTGATGGCTCCTTCGGGAGCTGGGTCTTCGGTCAGTCCTAAGACTTAGTCTAGCGCGTCGGTAGGGGCAGGTTCGCGAAGAAGCAGCGTGAGCCTGCCCTTGCCTATGCGACGCGTTGTTTCAACGCGCAGGCCCTTTATCTCGGGTTCCTCATTGAACGCTGTTTCCATCGCAATCCAAGTCGCATCACTCATCCAACCGAGCCGCTGCAACCGGTCAAGCGCCACTTCGCCAGCGCCTGTGTGATAGGGCGGGTCTAGCAGAATGAGGTCATAGGCTTCACGTGCAGGCCGCAAATGCATGACAGAGCCTGCCTCGATAGCCGTCCGCTCTCGAGCATCGAATGCGCTGATATTGGCGCGGATCGTATCCAGTGCGGCGCGCTCCTGCTCTACGAAAAGGCAATGCGCAGCGCCGCGAGAGAGCGCCTCCAATCCAAGCGCGCCTGAGCCTGCGAACAGATCAGCGACGCGCAAATCCTCAAAACTGCCCAGCCTGCTGGTGAGCATTGAGAACAAAGTCTCGCGCGTGCGATCTGCGGTTGGGCGCGTTGCGTCGCCTTTGGGAGCAGTGAGTTTCCGCCCGCGCCATTCACCAGCGATAATTCTCACGATTTGCGCGCCTGTTTGACTGAGCTGACGAAGCGATCAAGGTCGCCTTTGCGAATGCGGGTCGCTTGTCCACGCGGCAAATCACCGAGGTTAAACGGGCCATACCCCACGCGGATCAATCGGTTTACCTCAAGGCCTAAATACTCGAGCACCCGCCGCACTTCGCGGTTCTTGCCCTCTGTAATGGTCATCTCGATCCACTGATTGCGCGCGCCGCCCTTGGTTGTCCCGCGCTCAAGATTAGCGTCGATAGAGCCATAGCGCATCCCATCAATCTCCACGCCGTCTGCCAGCGCTTCAAGCTGTTCCTGCGTCACGTCGCCAAAAGCGCGGGCGCGATAGGTGCGCGGAATGCCGCTCGCTGGTAGCTCCATTGTGCGCTTTAGCCCGCCATCATTGGTGAGCAGCAGCAGCCCTTCGGTGTTGAGGTCAAGCCGCCCGATAGGCATCACGCGCGGCGCGTCTCTGGGCAGCGCATTCACCAGCGCATCATAGATTGTCGCACGGCCTGCAGGGTCGCTTTCGGCAGTGATCAGGCCGGTTGGTTTGTGGAAGGCATAAAGCTGAGTTGGCTCTGGCGGGCCAACAGGCTTTCCATCCACACTGACACCGCGCAAGGATGTGAGAAAGGTTGCAGGGGTTTCGACCTGTTTGCCATTCAAAGTGATGCGCCCATCGGCAATCATCCGCTCAATCTCACGCCTGCTGGCAACGCCCGCGCGGGCTAGCAGTTTGGCGATACGGTCGCCTTCGGGGCGATCTGCGGATTTGGCGGGGTTTGTGGGCATGGATGCGCGCCTAGGCCCTCAATTGGCGGCCCGCAAGTGCTCCTGCACAATCGCATCAAACCGCACGATCCCGCCTTCCAACTTGCCAAGCGTGAGATCGGTAATCGCGCCGCTCTCCAGCCCCTGCTGACCAAGCTCAGCTGCGCGGAAGTCTTCGCTGGCAAAGACCCCGCCATCCAACAAGTTCCAGCTGCGCTCCCAATGGTCGCGCGCTTTGTCTGTCTTTGGCTCTTCTGGGATCAGCATGAAATCCTCAACCAATGTCAGATTATGCGCCTGAGGCATCAACACCATGACATTCACATAGTCCGGGCTGGGCACAATCACGGTTCCGGGCAGTAGCTGATAAGCGAAGGTCACGAGTTTGCGCATGACGCTCATATCGCCAAGGTCCAACCCCTCCATCTCTTCGAGCCGCCCAACAGCGGAGCGCAAATGCGGCCCAATGCTGTCGCCTGCGGTCACGCCGTCTTTGAAAAACGGTCCAATCGTGTCGGCATGGAGGCGTGTCACATGATAGCTTTCGAGGAAGGCATCCATGATGAGCTTCCAATTGCCTTTAACCGTGTGGGTCTTGCGCCGGAAAAGATGCGCATCAAGCATTCCGAAAGCGGTGAAATCTTCGCCGACCTTGGCCGCATCGGTGAAGTCCGCCTCTGCGTTGGGTGAAAACCAGATCAACCCGCCCGCTTCCAGACTCGGCAGTTCGACAAGGCCATGTTCGCTTTTGTCCAGGCGAGGAAACGTCTCAGGCCGGGGCAGGGCGAGGAGCTTGCCATCCAGCTTGTAGGTCCAGGCGTGATAGGGGCACACAAGACGCTTGGCACATTGGACATCCTCGCCCTCAACAAGACGTGTGCCCCGGTGGCGGCAGACATTAAGGAACACATGCGCTCGGCCATCCGCATCGCGGGTGATCAGCAGGGGACGGCCTGTCTGGTCATGCGGAACCGCCATTCCGGGCTCAGGCAATAGAGCGGATGGGGCAAGCACCTGCGGCAGCCGTTCAAACAAAGCCACTTTCTCGCGCTCAAAGTGCTCTGGATCGGTGTAGCGGCTGGCAGGAACGCTCCCCACACTGTCCGCATCGCGCGCGCGTCCATCACGAATTGCCTCCGCCAAAGCAATTTGGCCGGCTGTTGCTCGCAAATGGGGTAAATCTGTAGTGCTCACGTTCATCGCGGCTTCCCTAATCCTCGTCTCCGGGGCTAGTGTGCCATAAAACTGGGATCAGCGAAAAGGGACGGGTTAAATGAGCGAAGCCGAAACAGCGCAAGAGCGCGGCTTATTGGGTTCGATCAAACCTTATCTGGAGAAGGAATCGCTCGCAGCGTTCTTCCTCGGCGTATCGTCGGGTTTTCCCTTTGCTTTACTCGCGGCAACGCTGACAACGCGATTGGCGCAGGATGGTATCGAGAAATCGACCGTTACCGCGTTTACGCTGGTCTTCCTCAGCTACAATTTCAAATGGATGTGGGCGTGGATCGTCGACTCGGTGAAGCTTCCGGTCATTGGCCGACTTGGCCTGCGCGTTTCATGGATGATTGTGGTCGGCATTTTGGTGATCGCAGCGGTGTTCAACCTCGCTTTGGCCGATCCCAAGGAGGATATCGCATGGGTCGCGGTTTCCGCCATCATGTTGGGTGCAGCCGGCGCGACCTTTGACATCATCATTGATGCCTATCGCATTGAGACGCTGAAGCCGTATCAGCTGGGTGTTGGCTCAGGCATGAGCCAATATGGCTGGCGGATCGGTGCGGCGGGTGCTGGCGCTTTGGCTCTTGTGGTTGCGGCGCGGACCGACTGGACTATGGCCTATATGGCGTGTTCAGTATTCGCGCTTCCAGCGATGCTTACGGCAGTGTTTTTGGGTGAGCCACCGCGCCATCGCCCACCGGCTGAACGCACGAGCATCACGCAAAAGGCGCGCGCAATTGCAGATCCATTCATCGAATTTCTCAGCCGTAATGGTGCTTGGCTGGTTCTGCTCTTTATCGTCGTCCACAAGATCGGCGATACGCTTGCAAACCTGACCTTGCGCCTGTTGTTCGAGGATCTTGGTTATACCAATGATGAGATCGCGATTTACGACGTGGGTGTTGGCTTTTGGGCGCTGATCATCGGCGTTTTTGTCGGCGGTATCATATACGCGAAATTGGGCTTGAAGAAGTCAGTTTTGATTGCACTAGTCCTGATGGCGATCTCAAACTTGAGCTTTGCAGGGCTGGCGGCATTGGGTCATTCCAATTTCGGCATGGCGGCCGCGATTGGGTTTGAGAACTTCGCCAGTGGCTATGGCGGTGTGGTGGTAGTCGCCTATTTCTCGGCGCTATGCGACCTGCGCTTTACCGCCTCGCAATATGCCTTGATCAGCGCGGGTGCGAGCATTGTCGGACGCCTTTTGACGGGCACGACGGCGGGCTCTCTTATCGAGGGCGTCGGCTATGTGAATTTCTACATTTTAACCACAGTGCTCGCCGTTCCCGGGATCATTTTGTTTTGGTGGATGATGCGCACAGGGCTAGTCGATGAAGCGATGGGCACAGCGGGCAAAGAACCCGCTCCAGACGAGCCCTAAACCGGCACCTCATCATTCAACTTAAGCGCTTCGCCGGCGAGGTAGAGTGAGCCCGCGATGAGGATGGGGAGGCCGTCTGAGGGGACGTTGAGCAACGCTTCCTCAAGGTCCGAAGCAGCCTTTGCCTGAGGGCTGAAGGCGGAGGCGGGATGCGCGTCGTGATTGGGCACTGGCACGATGGTTAGGCTGCGGATGCGGTCGCCAAAGGGTCCGACAAAGGAGCTGGGGTCTTTGTTGTCGAGCATCCCTAGCACGAGGTGAATTGGGCCTTCGAAGCTCTGCGCAATGGCAGCTCCTGCGCTGGCATTGTGACCACCATCAAGGATCACCTTTTGGTCTGAGGCAAACGCTGTAAGCGGACCGGGCGAAAGCGTTTGCATGCGGGCGGGCCAAGAGGCTTTCGAGGCCCCCGTGATGATAGCATCATGCGATATGCTGACCTTTGATTGCTCAGTGAGCATCGCCACAGCTAGAGCCGCGTTGCGGTGTTGATGCTGCCCCGCGAGACCCAGATGAAGCAGTGTCTCATGGTAATTCAGATCACACAGAACTGCACCAATTTGGTCTACGAAGCCGTGCTTGAATTCGGTCACCAGCCTTGAACCGGCATTGGCTGCGACTTCGGACATCGCTTGGTTCGCTTCAGGGGGATAGCAATGCTGTTCCATCGTCACCAACGGCACACCTGCCTTAGCAATCCCCGCCTTCTCAAACCCAATCCGCGCCATTGGTTCAACAGGCACGCCTTCTTCGGGAGCAAGCAGGAACTTCTCGTGATCGATGCCCAGCGCGGCGATCCCGCAGGCGGCCAGCACGTCAGGCTCCAGCACATTGGTCGCATCCAACCTGCCACCAAGGCCCACTTCCACCACGCAAGCATCGGCGGACACTCGGGCGAATTCGGTGAAGGCGGCGGCGATAGTGATTTCGAAGAAGCTGCATCCAAGCCCTTCGGCAGCATCGAAAACCTCTTCGAGCAGGTCAGCAAGCCGCGCATCCTCGATCAGCTTGCCTGCGACCCGAAACCGCTCATTATAGCGCACTAGATGCGGGGAGGTGGTGGTGTGGACGCGGTATCCTTGCGCCTCCAGCATAGCGCGCAGGAACGCGCAGGTTGAGCCTTTGCCATTGGTCCCTGCAACATGGAACACAGGCGGCAGGCGCTTATGCGGGTCGCCCAAACGGTGTAGCAGCTCGCGGATCGCATCCAGCCCCAGCGTATCGCGCTGAATGCTCATGACGCTTAACCGATCCAGCTGCGCCTGTACGCGCGGATCATCGGATTGACCCATATCCCGCATGGTATTGGAAAGGGCGCTCAGGCTGCTTGCGAAGGCTGCATGTATTCGAGCACTTGGGCAAGGGTGCCCTTTAACTCATGCCGGGTCACGACCATATCGACCATGCCGTGCTTATGCAGGTACTCTGCCCGCTGGAAGCCATCGGGCAACTGCTCGCGAATCGTGTCCTGAATGACCCGTTGGCCTGCAAAGCCAATCAGCGCGCCGGGCTCTGCAATGTGGATATCGCCTAGCATCGCATAGCTGGCCGTAACGCCGCCAGTGGTCGGATCTGTCAGCACCACGATGTATGGCAGGCCAGCGGCCTTCAAACGCCGTGTCATCACCGTCGCACGCGGCATCTGCATGAGGCTGAGAATGCCCTCCTGCATGCGAGCACCACCCGCCGCCGTCACCACGACATAGGGACATTTGCGGGCCAGAGCGCGCTCGGCACCGGCGCAGAACGCCATGCCCACGGCCATGCCCATAGACCCGCCCATAAAGGTGAAGTCCTGCACGCCGATCACGGCATCGTGCCCCTCAATCGTGCCAGAGCCGACCACGAACGCATCGCGATGCGGGCTCTTTTCGCGCGCGGCTTTCAGGCGATCCGTATACTTCTTGGAATCCTTGAACTTCAGCGGATCCTCAGTGACCTCAGGCTGCTCAAGCACGTCATAGCCAGGGTCCAGCAGCAGAGAGAGGCGCACGTCTGCTCCGATACGCCCATGATGCCCGCATTTGTGGCAAACAGAGGCGTTCTCTTCATACTCAGCAACGAAGAGCATTTCCTGACAGTTCGCGCATTTGATCCAGAGGTCTTTCTCTGTCGTCTTCTTGTCAGCGTTGAAGCCCAGCGAATTGCGGACGCGGTTGAACCAGCTCATTGGGACGTATCTTTCATTGCGGCGACCATATTGGCGGTTAGCTCTTGTAGCTTGGCAGGCGCCTCTTTGCCAAATTCGCCGACCAGATCGACGAATGCGGAGCCGACCACGACCCCATCGGCATGGCTTGCGATAGCGGCGGCTTGTTCCGGGGTGCGCACGCCAAAGCCGACTGCGACCGGCAGATCGGTGGCGGCTTTGAGCGCGCTAACGGCAGCTTCGATGGAGCCTTGCGCTGCTTGCTGTAGGCCTGTGACTCCTGCAACGGACACGTAGTAGAGGAAGCCAGCCGAGCCTTCGAGCACTTGCGGCAAACGCGCAGCATCAGTGGTGGGAGTGGCCAAGCGGATGGGCGCAATGCTGACCTCGCGCAAAGCGGGTCCAAGCGCATCGTCCTCTTCAGGGGGAATGTCGACGCAGATCACGCCGTCAACGCCAGCACCTTTTGCCGCATTGGCGAACCATTCAGGCCCGCGCCGGATCATGGGATTGGCATAGCCCATTAAGACCAGCGGCACGTCAGGGTGCCTTTCGCGAAACTCGAATGCAATTTGCAGCACATCAGCCGTAGTCGTGCCAGCGCCAAGGCTACGCAGGTTCGCCGCCTGGATCGCATGACCATCCGCCATCGGATCGGTAAACGGCATCCCCAGCTCAATCACATCCGCCCCGCCCGCAACCAGAGCGTCGAGATTGGCAGCCGTGTCCCCATCACCCGCAGTGATGAAGGCGACGAAGGCGGCATGCGGCTTTGCAAAGGCGTTGGCTATTCGGGTCAAACTGGTCATTTTCGTAAGCTAGAGAGCGGAGACATGGACCGCATGTTACACGGTCCTGAGCGGAAAAGTTTCGGCGATATCTGGTGCCGTATTGGCGAGGTTGAACGAGGCGCTTGGGCGGAATTCATGTGTGGCCCATGGCACAGGATAGGCGGGGTAGGAAAGGGGGCTAGTAAGAGTGGCGAAAGGGGAGGATATTTGAAAGCTACTCGGTTACATCACCCAGTCGCCAAACGGTCATTTCGTTCTTGAGCCGGTTTACCAACAAGGTCACGTCTGCTTCTGGGAAATAGTAAGCGTCATGAAGATGGGACAAGGTCGAGGGGCCTTTCACTGCTTGTCCGAGTTTTTCTTCATAAGTCTCACGGTTCCACTCCATGTTCATTTCTAAGTTGAGCATCACCCATCGTTGGAGCTCATTCTTACGTTCTGCTGATGATCGGTCTACGCCGGTTCCATTGAGGGTGATCTCTGACTTAGCTTGGATCTGCCGTAGTGATCTTGCTTCGGGATTTCCGTTTTCTGCACCCCATCGCGGATAAAATGTTACTTCAGCTTCATAGTCACCATCCGGAAGTGCATCCTTTGCCAAACGGGTGTTCAAGACAAATGATGAACTAGCATTCTCGATGCGAAACTTCTCAGAATATCCGATATAAACATCGTCGGGAGCTTGTCCTTTCAGTGACACTCCAATCATCACCTCGACGGGCAGTGGTATCGTTGTTTCAATATCGAACCTAACGCGGCCATCATCAAGTACCTGGACTTCAGTCTCGAGATTTGAGTCGACCGTGACCGTTGGTGCAGCAGGCTGATCAGGTTCCGGCGAGGAACACGCGGTTGTCGCCACCAAGCATGGGGCGATTACAACCCAAATGAGGCCTCTAGTTGAAGAGGTTTCATTCATACTTCACATCTCCACCCCAAGCTTTTCAGCCACGGTGAAGATGTCCTTGTCGCCGCGCCCGCACAGATTCATCAAAATGATCTCATCCTCGCGCATTTCCTTGGCGCGCTTGGCGACGGCGGCGAGGGCGTGGGATGGTTCTAGCGCTGGGATTATCCCTTCAGTGCGGCAGAGCATTTGGAAGCCTTCAAGTGCTTCTTCGTCAGTGACGGCGGTGTATTCGACCCGGCCGCTTTCTTTCAGCCAGGCGTGTTCGGGGCCGATGCCGGGATAGTCGAGGCCGGCGCTGATCGAGTGGCCTTCGGTGATCTGGCCGTCTTCGTCTTGCAGCAAATAGGTCTTGTTGCCGTGGAGCACGCCGGGCGCGCCGCCTAGCAAGCTTGCCGCATGCTCATCGCCATCTAGTCCATGGCCCGCCGCTTCAACACCGAGCATTTTCACGTCCGGATCGTCGAGGAAGGGGTGGAACAGGCCCAGCGCGTTCGACCCGCCGCCGATACATGCGATCAGCAGGTCGGGAAGGCGTCCGGCGCGAGCGAGCATTTGCGCGCGCGCTTCGGTGCCGATCACGCTTTGGAAATTGCGCACCATCTCTGGGTAAGGGTGCGGGCCAGCCGCGGTGCCGATAATATAGAATGTGTCGTGGACGTTCGCGACCCAATCGCGCAGCCCTTCGTTCATGGCGTCTTTCAGCGTCGCGCCGCCGCTGGTCACGGGCACGACTTCTGCGCCGAGCAGTTTCATGCGGAACACATTGGGCGATTGCCGCGCGACATCCTCTGCGCCCATATAGATGACGCAAGGCAGGCCAAACCGCGCGCAAACGGTCGCGGTGGCAACGCCGTGCTGGCCGGCGCCAGTCTCCGCGATAATGCGCGTCTTGCCCATGCGTTTGGCGAGCAGGATTTGCCCGATGCAATTGTTGATCTTGTGTGCGCCGGTGTGGTTCAGCTCATCACGCTTGAACCAGACCTGCGCTCCGCCAAGCGATTCCGTCAGGCGCTCCGCAAAGTAAAGCGGGGAGGGGCGGCCCACGTAATGCTCAAGCAGGTCGTCAAACTCTGCCTGAAACGCGGGGTCTGCCTGAGCGGCGCGATATTCACGCTCCAGATCAAGGATCAGCGGCATCAGGGTTTCAGCGACATAGCGTCCGCCGAAATCGCCAAAATGGCCGCGATCATCGGGGCCGTTGCGGAAGGAATTGGGTTGTTCTGTCATAGGGAATTGGCCGCTTTACAGAAGGCGGCGATCTTGTCCACGTCCTTGATACCCGGCGCGCTTTCAAGGCCGGATGAGGCATCGACCAAGGGCGCTCCCGTAGTGCGGATCGCATCAGCGACGGTGTCTGCGGTTAGCCCGCCAGCAAGTCCCCAATCGACGCCGTGCTGGTGGCCTTTCAGGACGCTCCAATCAAAGCCGACGCCATTGCCGCCGGGCAAAGTGGCTTTTTCTGGCGGAGGGGCGTCGTAAAGGATGCGGTCCACGCTGCCTTCGTATCGGCGTGCTTTCTCAAGCGTTTCTGCGCTCCGCACGCCGACCGCTTTCCAGACCTCGATCTTGGCCTTGTTGCGCAAGAGAGCCGCCCATTCCGGGGTCTCGCGTCCGTGGAGTTGCAGCACGTCAGGCTTGACTGTTCCGAGCGCGAGACTTGTCAGTTCCACCTCGGCATTCACCAGCAGCAGCACCGTCTTTACCCCAGCGGGCACAGCGGCGCGCAATTCCGCCGCGCGCTCAAGGCTCACATGGCGCGGGCTTTTTTCGAAATGGACAAGGCCAATATGGCTCGCCCCCGCATCCGCCGCAGCAGCAATGGTTTCAGGGGTCGAGAGGCCGCAAATCTTAATCAGCATTTGAAAGTTCTATCACTTTTCCTAGTCGCAAGGCTCAATCGTTCTGGATGAGCCGAATGAGCGATCCATCACAATCGTTTAAGTATCCAATCGTTAGACCGCTCGCCTCAGGTTTTGCGCGGTGAAAGCGAGGAATGCCATGCGTTGCGCACGGTATATCACTCACCTCCAGCCTATCCATCATGGCCGCTAAATCATCGAGGCGAAGACAGCAACTGAAAGAGCTTTGCGCAGGATCAAGGTCTGGGAAAGGGAAGAATTCCAGTACAATGCGATTGTCTTTCGGACCCAGATGCAAAATCATCCAACCCGTGTCGCGATAGCTGCATTCAAAGCCCAACTGTGCGTAGAACGCCTCAGTAAGGGCAAAATCACCAGAGGGCAGATTTGGCGTGGCAAGATTGGTCATGAGTTCGCTCTAAACCCAAGTTACCGTTCTAGAAAGCGAATGGCTTGCGCTTTGACAAAATTTCGATGACGGTCAGCAGAAGTTTGCAAACAAAGAGGCTTTTTCATGCAACGCAAAACCGTCGCCATTTTCCTTTCCGCGTTGCTGCTTTCAGCCTGCAATCCCATGGAGCAATTGGATGTGGCCGAGCAAAAGGTTCAGCGTTTCCAGGCGACCTATAATGGAGGCGATGCGCGCGCGCTTTATGGGCAGACGGCGCCAGAATTTCGCGAAATCACCACGCCGCAGCAGATGGACGAGCTGGTCGAATATGTGACCGTCAAAATGGGCACGATCGAAAGCAGCGAGCGCGCAGGCTTCAACATCAATTCGAACAATGGCGACAATTTCACCACCGTCACGATGACAACCCAGTTCGCCAATGGTGAGGGGGAAGAGACCTACACCTTCATTGGCTCAGGCGACGATATGCGGTTGGTCGGCTGGAACGTGGATTCGGAACTGTTCGCCGATGATGCGGTGGAGGAAGAGGTTCAGGAAGAGCTTGCTGAGTGAGGCGCTGCGAAAAAACATAGCGGCGTCCACTCTACGTCCTCATCGGACTGGTCCAAACTCTAGCAAGAAATCCCAGCAAGAACCCGCCAGTCCAAAAAAGCCCGAGTGCGAATGCCATGACCGCTATGAACTCAAGCAGCGTGACCTGATGCGCCCCGGCCCAATTCCATGGATGATTGGGGCCAAGAGCCGCGGCGACCGCCAAAGCTAAAGTCACGACAATAAACGGGGCAAGAGCTAGCGCGAGGCGAGCCAAGGGTCTCCAACGAAAATGTGACCAATACGCGACGCTCGCCATTATTGCTGCGAGTAGAGCTCCAGTCACAAAATACTGAATATCATTCACTAAAGCGTCGCCTCAATCGCCCTTGCAGCAGCCTCCGGATCGTCTGCGCGGCTGATCGGGCGGCCTATTACCAGCACGCTTGCGCCATCATCGCGCGCCTGGCGCGGGGTTACGGTGCGTTTTTGGTCGCCGGTTTTGGAGCCTGCGGGGCGTAGGCCGGGTACAACGAAAAAGCCGTCTTTCCATTGCTTGCGCACTTCGCCCACTTCCTGACCCGAACACACAATCCCATCGAGGCCTGACGTGTGCGCCAATTCTGCAAGGCGCATCACATGGTCATGCGGGGTGCCTTCAACGCCTGCTTGTTTAAGATCGCGCTCGTCCAAGCTGGTGAGCATGGTGACGGCGACGACTTTGCATCCTTCAGCCGCGGCGGCCTTCGCATCTTCCATCATTGCCCGCCCGCCAGAGGCGTGGACGGTGACGATTTTGGGCTCATAGACATGCACCGCCTGCATCGCGCCTGCGACAGTGTTGGGGATGTCGTGGAATTTGAGGTCGAGGAATATCGGTAGACCCATATGCGCGATCTCATGCACGCCGTGGGGCCCATGAGCGCAATAGAACTCCAGTCCCATCTTGATCCCGCCAATATGCGCTTTCACCTTATTGATCAGCGCCTTGGCAGGCTCAATCTGGGGAACGTCAAGCGCGAGATAAACGGGATTGCTCATGAGGACGTGTCGCTTGTTGGAGCGAGGGTATCCCCAGCTTTTGCCGCGCTCTCCGCAGGTTTGTCCGCAGGCCTATCCACGGGCTTATGCACAGGGGCCGATGACGCCGACGGTTCATGCCGCTGCGCAAGCGCTGAGGATTTGATCGATGCCTCCAGGCTGCGGATACGGCGGCTCAGGCTCCATTTGGTGCTGCGATGATACAGCCACATCGGCACAATGCCGAGCAGGAACGCGGTGACGACCAGCACTGGAACCTTGGTTTCCAGCACAAGGTTCTCCCACAGGTTCACCTCCACAGGCTCCCAATTGAAGAAAGAGAAGGTGAGGATCCCGAATAGGATCAAAACCCAAATGATGGTGCGGACAATCTGCACGTATGAGACCCCTTTTGGTGTTCTTCGCCGAAGTTAGGGTTTTTCTGACGCGAGTCTAGTTTGACGCGATCAACCGAAGACCCGCGCGAAAATCGTATCGACATGTTTGAAGTGATATTCGAGGTCGAATTTCTCTTCGAGTTCGGCATCAGACAGTGCGGCTGTCACCTCTTCATCGTCTTTGAGAAGTTCGAGCAGCGAAAGCGCGCCATTCAATTCCCAAACCTTCATCGCGTTGCGCTGAACAAGGCGATAGGCGTCTTCGCGGCTGACTCCTGCTTGGGTGAGTGCGAGCAAAACGCGCTGCGAGTGAACAAGCCCGCCCATGCTATCCAAGTTTGCCTGCATCCGATCAGGATAGACCAGCAATTTCTCAACCACACCGGTCAGCCGGGCGAGAGCGAAGTCGAGCGTGATAGTCGCATCCGGCCCGATGAAGCGCTCTACCGAAGAATGCGAAATATCGCGTTCATGCCACAGCGCCACGTTTTCTAGCGCGGGGAGGGCGTAGGCGCGGATCATGCGCGCTTGGCCTGTCAGGTTTTCGGTGAGGATAGGGTTACGCTTATGCGGCATCGCACTCGAACCCTTCTGCCCCTTGGAGAAGAATTCTTCGGCCTCAAGTACTTCGGTGCGCTGCAAATGGCGAACTTCAACCGCAAGACGCTCAATCGAGCCCGCAATCACGGCGAGGGTGGAAAAGTACATTGCGTGCCGATCGCGCGGTATCACCTGCGTGCTGACGGGTTCTGGCGTCAGTCCAAGCTGCTCAGCCACATAGGCTTCAACCTCAGGGTCAATATTCGCAAACGTACCCACCGCGCCAGAAACCGCGCAGGTCGCAATTTCCTTGCGCGCGGCGGCAAGTCGGTCACGGCAGCGATCAAATTCGGCATAGGCTTGGGCAAGTTTTAGGCCGAAGGTCACAGGCTCTGCATGAATCCCGTGGCTGCGCCCGATGGTTGGCGTATATTTGTGCTCCTCAGCGCGGGTTTTGATCGCTGCGCAAAGGGCATCAAGGTCGGCCATCAAAATGTCAGTGGCCCGCGCCAGCTGAACTGCCAAAGTCGTGTCGAGCACGTCAGAGGAGGTCATACCTTGGTGCATGAAGCGGGCCTCATCACCCACTTGCTCTGCCACCCAAGTCAGGAATGCGATTACGTCGTGCTTGGTAACGGCTTCAATCGCGTCGATAGCCTCTACGTCAATGGTTGGGTTGGTCGCCCACCAATCCCACAATGCCTTACCAGCAGAGGTCGGAACCACGCCCATTTCGCCCAGCTTTTGCGTCGCATGCGCCTCAATCTCAAACCAGATGCGAAACTTCGCCTCCGGCTCCCACAGGGCAGACATTTCGGGGCGGGCATAACGGGGGACCATGGCGGTAGGCTCTTTCTTGCGAGGTGACTGGTGTTCTTCAATGGCGCGGCTATGCTGACGACGCGCGCTTGGCAAGGGGGAGAGGCTGGGTGTGTGCGGGCTTTCCCCGTGATTATGCCTCTTCCAATGTAACCCCGATCGCGGCCTTCGCGAATGGGTGGGCAGGAGGAACAATCAATGACCAGCATGGCCGATACCGAGCATGCCCGCCCGCCTGCGCCTGCTCAAAAGCTGCAGGAAGAGCGTTACTCACCCTTTGTGCGGGTCACGCTAAGGCGCTGGTCGAAATGGTACTTGGACGGAACCGAGACGTTTTGGCCGTTCACCGATCTGCTCACACGGTTCTTTATCGGCATGTGGTTCCTTCGCTCCGGCCTTGTGAAGGCGGCGGATTGGGACGTTGCGGTGTTGCTCGCGACCAATGAATATCCGGTCAGCTTTATGGAACCTGTGACCGCCGCGAGTTTTGGGCTTGCGATTGAGTTGGTTGGGCCGGTGCTATTGATTGCAGGCTTTATGACGCGTCCGGCCGCGCTCGCGATGGCTGCGCTGACGATGGTGAGCCAAGCGGTCTATATCCCTACGACCACGAACCTGATCGTGAGCGCGATGCTGATTTGGTATGTGGTGCATGGACCTGCCACGTTTTCACTCGACCGCGTGCTTGCCTCAGGCATGAAATCCTCTGCCTTGCCGTTTGCGCGCCCCACGATCCTTGCTTGGGAGTGGTCTCGCGAAAAGCTCGCCCCGATCATCATGGCGCTGCTGCGTCTATGGATGGGCATGACATTGCTGGCCTATGCCGATGTGATCGAGCCTCCGGTTGCGGTGCTCACATGGCTGCCGACCACGATCTTTTCTGGGTTTCCCGATTGGCTGGCGCTGGTAGTGGCCGCATTCTTCTTTACCGGCTTTGGCGCGGTGATTGTGTCCTATGGCCTGTTCTTCCTGATCGCTGCATTCATGATTGCAGGCGCGCATCCCAATGTGACGTTTTTCCCGTTCCTGTTCCTCGCCATCTATGAGGCGAAGGGGGCAGGGGTGTTCTCCGTCGACCGCGCGATCCTTGGCTGGCTTGAGAAAAACATTCTGTTCGACCGCGATTATTCCGAAATCCCTGACCGCTGGCCGCATGTGGTTGTGGTGGGAGCGGGCTTTGGAGGGCTGGCGGCGGTTGAGCGGCTTAAGCGTTTGCCCGTGCGCATCACCCTCATAGACAAGCGCAATTATCACTTGTTCCAGCCGCTGCTCTATCAAATTGCCACCGCGACGTTGAACCCCGCTGACATCGCAACGCCCATCCGAAGCCTCTTCAAAGGAGACGGCAATGTGCGCGTATTGAAGGGCGAAGTGCGGGGCATTGATGCTGATGCGAAGGTACTGACCTATGGCGATGGGCATGAGCTAAACTACGACCAGCTCGTGCTCGCGACAGGGGCGACCCATTCCTATTTCGGCAAAGACGAATGGGGCCCATATGCTCCGGGCCTTAAAACTATTGAAGACGGTGTTGCGGTGCGCGCCTCAATCCTCAACGCTTTCGAAGAAGCAGAAGCCTCTGGCGATCCTGAGCGGATCAAACGCTTGCTGACGTTCGTTATCGTCGGTGCGGGTCCGACAGGTGTGGAATTGGCAGGCGCCATTGCAGAGCTTGCGAAAGTGAGTGTGGAGCGCGAATTCCGTACCATTGATCCCGCAAGCGCGCGGGTAATTCTCGTGCAATCAGGCCCGCGCATCTTGCCCGCTTTCCCGGAAAAGCTATCCGAAGAGGCCGCCGCGTCGCTGGAAAAACTTGGCGTTGAAATCCGCACGGGCGGGCGCGTTACAGAGATTGCCGAAGCGCATGTCTGTATCGGCGATGAAACGACAATCCCAACGGAAACCGTCCTATGGGCCGCTGGCGTTGCGGCGTCTCCGGCGGGCAAGTGGCTGGGCGCCAAGACCGACAGGGCAGGGCGGGTCGAAGTGAATGAGCGAATGCGCGTCATTGGCGCGGACGGCGAGCCGATTTCCGATATTTTCGCGATTGGAGACACGGCGGGAAGTAATGCGTGGGACGGCAATCCTGTCCCCGGGCTTGCTCCTGCGGCCAAGCAAGCGGGCGCCTATGTCTCGCGGTTGGTGGAAGCGGAGCTGCTTGGCAAACCTTGCCCCGGTCCATTCGTTTACAAACACCAGGGAAGCCTCGCGACGATTGGACGCAAGTCAGCGGTTGCAGACTTCGGCGCGTTCAAGCTTTCAGGAGCACTCGCATGGTGGCTTTGGGGCCTTGTCCATGTCGGCTTCCTGACGGGAGCGCGCAACCGCGTGACGGTGGTGGTGAACTGGGCGTGGAACTTCTTCGCGCAACATTCCGGCGTGCGGCTCATCACTGAGAAGCAGGTCTAAATCAGCCCTTTCGCGCGCATGCTCACATGGCCTTCGCGCCCCACGATAACATGGTCGTGCAAGGTTACGCCGAGCAACCGCCCAGCCTCCGCTATCTTTTGCGTGATCTGAATATCCGCGCGGCTTGGCTCTGGGCTGCCGCTGGGGTGATTGTGGACGAGTATGAGCGCTGATGCGCCCACATCCATCGCTCGGCGGATGACTTCGCGCGGATGGATCGCGGCCTCGTCGATCGAGCCATCGCCAACATGGTGATCGTCGATCAGTCGGTTCTTGGCATCGAGATACAGCACCCGCACGCGCTCCACCGTAAGATGCGCCATATCTGTCGTGAGATAGTCGATCAGCCCCTGCCATGATCCAAGCACCGGTTTTGCCGTGACTTCATTGCGAGCCATGCGCCGGGCGGCAATGGCGGTGGCTTTCAGTGCGGCAGCACTGGTTTCGCCCACGCCTTTAACCCGTTGCAGAGCCGCAGGGTCAGCGTTCAACGCCCCTGCAAGCGATCCGAACCTTTCAATCAGAGCCTTGGCAACCGGCTTGGTATCGCCCTGCTTGATCGCGGCAAACAGCAGGTATTCGAGCACTTCGTAATCGGCCAGCGCCTCCGCGCCGCCTTTCAGCAGCCGCTCACGCAGCCGCGCGCGGTGGCCTTTGCCTGCGTGCTTCCCTGCATTCTGGCCTGCATTCCGGCCCCCATCTGAGGGCGCAGGCTCACCGGTTGCACGGCTCGCTTCATCGCTGCCGAAATCGAAACTGTCTTCAGACTGTGGCAATCTGCGCCTCACCACTGTTTTTAAAAGGGGATCATCCCCGCGCATCACATTGCCTTTGGAAAGGCTTGCGCGCAAGAGACGAGGATAATGGCGCAGGCTGAGCCCACATTCGATACCCGAGATGAGCGCGCTTCGCGTGAACTAAAGCTGTGGCCGCAAAGCTGGACTTGGCGCATCCTGTTTATGGTGCTTGCTCTGGTTCTGCTGGCCCTTGCAGTGGTGTGGATGAGCCGAGAGCAGATCGCGGGCAACATGATCGACGATGCGCTTGCGCAAAACGGCCTTGAGGCGACCTACGAGATTGAGAGCATCGGCACGCAAAGCCAGATCATCCGCAATCTCGTAATTGGCGATGCAGAAGCGCCCGATTTCACCGCTGAACGCGTAATCGTCGACATTGCCTACACATTCGGGTCGCCAGAAATTGGCCGCGTGACGCTGGAAAGTCCAAGGCTCTATGGAGCGATGCGAGATGGCGCGCTCAGTTTTGGCGCGCTCGACCCTCTGATCTACGCGGAAAGCGAGGAACCGCCCGGTCTGCCTGCGCTCAACTTGGCCGTCGTCGATGGCCGCGCTCGTATTGAGAGCGGCTATGGCGTGATCGGCGCAAAGCTTGATGGGGAAGGCCCTCTTGATGACGGGTTTGAAGGAACTTTGGCAGCGACCGCGCCGGGTATCGGGATTGAGGATTGCGCAGCGCAAGATGCAACCATCTACGGCGCGCTTACAACGAATGGCGGCGAGGCAAATTTCGATGGGCCAGTCCGGCTAAGTGATGTGTCCTGTGCCGGTGCCGTTTTGGCCAAAGCTGACCTTGGCGTCGTTCTGACACTCGCGGATGATTTCACGTCAATTGACGGGAATGTGACGCCTGACATTGAAGCCGTAAGCTATGGCGACGCAGCTTTGGCAAGTCTCGGCGGCGACAGCCGCTTTACTCTGCGACTTGGCGAGGAGGATTTTGGCGATCTCACCTTGCGGCATGATCTGTCCGGGAGTGGCCTTGAGGCGGCTCCGCTGAATATCGCCGATGTGGAACTTGGCGGCACATTGCGCTCCAGCCAGAACTTTGCGCAGGTCGATTGGGAGGTCGAAGCGGGCGGCGAGGGCGCGCAGCTCGCACTCGGGGACAACGATGCGCTCGCGAGCCTGAAGGAAGGCGCGGCAGGGACAATGGCAGCAGGGTTGCTAGACAAGCTGGAGCGCGGCCTATCCACCTCGCTTTCACAAGGCGCAATGTCAGCGAACGCGACCCTGCGCATCAATGACGGCATCACCAATGTTATCATTCCAGAGGCAAGGCTTCGTTCAGGCGAAGGCGAGACTGTGCTGGCGCTGAACAGGGTGAGCTATTCGAGCAGGGGCAACCGGCTGGTTGGCAATGTGCTGACCGGTGGCCGTGATATGCCGCTAATCAATGGGCGAGTTGATCAGGTAGTGGGCGATGGTTTTGCAATTCGCCTTGCCATGCAGGAATATCGAGAAGGATCAGACTGGCTCGCCATTCCGCGCCTGTCGGTGCGCCAATCGCGCGGGGGCACCTACACGTTTGACGGGATTGTTCGCGCAGGTGGGGCCATTCCAGGCGGGTCTGTGCGAGCGATTGAACTGCCATTGGAAGGGCGCTTTGCACCCAATTCCGGCCTTGCCATCGGCACACGCTGCACACCGCTCCGGCTTGCAGGGCTCAACGCCTATGACCTCGCGCTGGAGGACAGAACGCTGACGCTTTGCCCGCTCAATGGGCAGTCGATTGCGAGCTACAGCGACACGTTCACACTCGCCGCGCAAACACGAGGATTGGAACTTTCAGGCGAGCTTGCAGGAACGCGGACCAATATTTCCGCAGATGGCGTGGTCCTGCGCTATCCCGGTCCTTTCGCTATCGACGCGCTGCAAGCGGTGATTGGCCCGGAAGAGAGCGCAGTGCGGTTGTCTGCAAGCTCTCTTACAGGCCAATTGGGTGAGGAAATTGGCGGGACATTCGAAGGGGGCACAGCTGCCACCGATGCCGTTCCGCTCGATCTGGCAGATTTGGGCGGCAGTTGGGCTTACCAAGACAGCGTTCTGACAATTGGCGAGGGCGCTTTCATCGTGAGCGAGCGGCCTGACCCCACAATCGACGCTTTGCCGCGCTTCAATCCGCTCATCGCGCAAGGGGCGGTGCTGACGCTTGAGGACAATATTGTTCGCGCCGCAGCAGACCTGCGCCACCCGGCCTCAGGAACGCTCGTCACCACGGTCTATGTGCGCCATGATCTGTCCGACGCCATCGGCAGCGCGGACATCAATGTTCCCGGCTTGCGGTTCTCGGACAACCTCCAGCCCGATCAATTGAGCGAGCTTGCGACCGGCTTTATCGCGCTCGCCGATGGATTGGTCACGGGGCAAGGGCGGATTGATTGGACCGCGGACACGATCAACAGCTCCGGCACGTTCCGCACCGACAATTTCGACTTTGCCGCCGCCTTTGGCCCAGTGCGCGGGGTTAAGGGCGAGGTGCGATTTACCGATCTTCTCGCTCTCACAACCGCGCCCGAACAAAAGATCACAATTGCCTCGGTCAATCCGGGAATTGAGGCGCTCGCCGGCGAGGTTGTATTTTCTCTGACTGAGGGCACCACGCTTACCGTCCATGACGGGCGCTGGCCCTTTATGGGAGGCGAGTTGATCCTGCGTCCGACAACCGCCGTGTTTGGAGGCAGGCAAGGGCAGAGCTACATTTTTGAGATGATCGCACTGGATGCCGCGACCTTCATCGCGCAGATGGAAATGAGCAATCTGGGCGCGACGGGCACGTTTGATGGCACGGTCCCGATCTATTTCGATCCTGAGGGCGATGGCTTTATCCAAGGCGGCCTGCTGATCTCACGCGCGCCGGGTGGCAATGTCGCCTATGTCGGTGAGCTGACCTATGAAGATATGGGCGCAATGGCGAATTACGCGTTCCAAACGCTCCGCTCGCTCGATTACAACCAGATGAGCATTGAGCTGAACGGATCGCTGGCAGGCGAAATCCTCACCAATTTCAACATTGACGGTGTGCGTCAGGGCGAGGGGGCAAGTCGCAATTTTGTCACCCGAGAACTCGCCAAACTGCCGATCCGGTTCAAGATCAATGTGCGCTCGGACAATTTCTTCACTCTGGCAAAGATTACGCGCGGCCTGTTTGACCCAACCATCTTTGCCGATGATTTCGACCGGGAATTGCTGGGGATTGAAACCTTGGAGCGTATTCCGGTTGAACCCGATCCGCCCGAACCTGCGCCCGATACCATTATTTACGATGCTGACCGGCGCGATGAACCCGCCGTTCAACCTTCAGAAAGCGATGATCTGCCATGAAACAGCTGAAATTGACCAGATTGAGTGGTCTTGCCACAAAGCGAATAAGCAAAGGCAAGGGGCGTAATATGGTTATGCGGATGGGAGCCGTCATTGGGGCGGCTTGGGGACTGGCAGGCTGCATTCAGGTCACAGCCCCTGATGAGCCGATTGTGATCCAGCTCGACATTAATATCCGCGCAGAAGTGCTTTACCGGTTGGCGGAGGACGCCAACAACACGATTGAGGACAATGACGGCATTTTTTGATGTGCCCGGTTGGTCTGAGATGAATTGAGGAATGATGACAATGTCTATGATCCGCAACGCGATAATGGGAGCAGGCGCCGCTATATTGGCGATTACCGCCTTTGCTGCCCCCGCACACGCTCAGCGTGATCCTGCTTATGCTGCCGCACGAGCCAATGGCACGGTTGGTGAGAAAACTGACGGAACACTTGGCATTGTTGGTCAGGCAACACCTGAGCTTCAGCGTATGGTCAACGACATCAACATCCGCCGCCGCGCTGTCTTTACAGAGCGCGCGAATGAGAAAGGCGTGACGGTTGAGGAATACGCTACGACAGTGGGCTGTCAGGCGATTATGCGCACTGTACCGGGTGAGAAGTACGAAGCGCCCGATGGCACTTGGAAAACTCGTACCGATGCCCCGCCAGAGCGGCTGGCAATCTGTCCATAACCGCGCTTGCGGGCGCAAGAAGGGCTGCGCGCCGTGCGTAATCCTTATTGCTACCATTGACTCCCGAATCCCCCTCTTCTAGGGGGCAGGCGCCCTCGGCGGGCACCTTTCGCTTGCGTGTCTCGCTTACCCCTCAAGGAAGCTGTCATGAGCGACGAGAAACCCGCACGAGAACCCATCGCTGAAGATGCGCGAATTGATGCGCTCGAAGCGCGGCTAAAGGTCGCACGCGAGCGCGAAGAGGAACGCACCAAGCCGGTGGTCCAGGGGTCTGATGCGAATTACCGCGCAGGCAACCGGGCTCTGGCCAATCTTCTAGGCGGGGTTTTTGGAGGTTTGGTGATCGGCTGGGCGTTTGATGCGCTTGTCGGAACCACGCCCTGGGGTCTGTTGGTTGGTCTGTTCCTCGGGATAGCGGCAGCCTTCAGGAACTTAATTCGCGCGGCAAACACAAGCTCTGACAGCTCTGATACGAGCGAATAGAGCGGCAGTTTAGAGTTTTAGGGATTTTCAGATCGTGGCAGGCGCCGAAAACCTCTCAGGGGAAGCCAAAGTCGATCCGATGAAGCAATTCCAGGTCGAGACCATTATCGGTCCCGATTGGGCAATTGCTGACGGTTTCAACATCGCATTCACCAATTCAGCACTCTGGATGCTGATTACGACGGTTCTGCTGACGGTCTTCGTCGCAGGCGGGCTTAGGCGTGAGCTGGTGCCCGGTCGCTGGCAGATGGCGGTGGAAACCTTCACCGGCTTTATCGACGATATGCTGGAGGCCAATGTTGGCAAAGAAGGGCGCAAATATGTGCCCTATATCTTCAGCCTGTTCATGTTCATCCTGTTTGCGAACCTGCTGGGCCTGCTTCCGATCGGCGTGATTGGCCTGCATCCGTTCACATTCACCAGCCACTTCACCGTCACCGGCGTTCTGGCCGTGATGAGCTTCTCGATCGTGCTGATCGTCGGCTTTTGGAAGCATGGCTTCAAATTTTTCAGCCTGTTTGTGCCACATGGCACGCCGCTATGGCTGATGTGGCTGATTCCCGTGATCGAGCTTATCTCCTTTATGGTGCGTCCATTCAGTCTCGCGCTGCGTCTCTTCGTTGCGATGATGGCGGGCCACGTACTGCTTAAGGTGCTCTCAAGCTTCGTGATCGACAGCATCAATGGTGGTGCGGTCTTCGCAGGCTTTATCGGCATCCCAAGTTTGACGCTCATGATCGCGATCAGCGCTCTCGAAATTCTGGTGGCAGGCATTCAGGCATACGTCTTTGCTCTGCTCACCTCGCTCTACATCAATGATGCAGAGCACCTTCACTAAGTTTCTCGACTATCTATTCTAACTAATCTGATTTCTAAGGAGTTTTTGAAATGGAACCTGAAGCAGCAAAGCTCATCGGCGCAGGTCTCGCAGCTATCGGTGCCGGCCTTGCCGCAACCGGTGTGGGTAACGTGTTTGGTTCGTTCCTTGAGAGCGCACTTCGTAACCCAGGCGCAGCAGACGGCCAGCAAGGCCGCCTGTTCATCGGCTTCGCGGCTGCCGAACTTCTCGGCCTGCTCGCGTTCGTCGTCGCGATGATCCTTATCTTCGTCGCCTAATCAAATTTGGGTTTTGGCCGGGTTGAGAGGTTTGTCCTCCTGCCCGGCACGCCCACCTGATTTCCTTCACGCGAACACGCAAACGAGCGCAAAAACATGCCTCAGATAGACCAACTTCTCGACACCTGGTCCAGCCAAGTCTTCTGGACGCTGGTGTTCTTTGCCATCATCTTTTTCGTCGTCGGACGGGGCATGGTCCCCAAGGTGATGAACACGGTGGCTCTGCGCGATCAGCAAATTTCTGACGACCTTGCCGCAGCGCAAGCCGCCAGAGATGCAGCGGACGCGCAGGAAGAAGCCTGGCGTGAGCGTGAGAATGAAAACCGCGTGAAAGCGCAAGGCGTGATCGCAGATGCGAAAGCAAAAGCGGCGGCAGCCTCTGAAAAGAAGCTGTCGGCTGCGCAAAAGCGTCTCGACACAAAGATCGCCAAGGCAGAAGCCGAGATCGAAGCCGCGCGGGAAACCGCAATGGCCGAAGTCGAAGACGTGGCTGCCGAAGCAACTCAAGACATTGTCGCCCGCCTCGCTGGTGCCAAAGTCGATAAGCGCACTGCGCGCGCTGCTGTGAAGAAGGCGCTTGCCAATGCCTAGTGTCATCACTTTGACGGTTGCTGAGGGGCCATCGGCTCTCGGCATTCAAGATTATCAGTGGGTATCGATTGCGATGCTCATCTTGATCGGTGTGTTCGTCTGGAAGAAAGTTCCCGGCCTGATCACTGGCGGTCTTGATAACAAAATCGCTGAGATCAAGGCGCAGCTGGACGAGGCAAAAGCCTTGCGCGCCGAAGCAGAAACTCTGCGCGACGAATACGCCGCGAAGATTGCCTCGGCTGAAAAAGACGCTGAAGCCATGATGGAAGGCGCTGCTCGCGAAGCAGATGCCATCCTCGAAAAGGCACAGGCCGACAGCGAAGCCATGGTCGCTCGCCGCAAGCAAATGGCAGAAGACAAGATCGCTGCTGCTGAACGCGAAGCGGTCGACGGTGTGCGTGCGAGCGCAGCCAATGCTGCCGCCGGTGCTGCCCGCGCAATCATCACGACAAAGCACGACAGCGCAGCGGACAAAACGCTCGCTGACGAAGTTATCGCCTCGCTGTAAAGGGATCTACAGTCTGGAGGGGGGAAGGGCGGCCAGCAAGGTCGCCTTTCTTTGTTTTGGGCCTGCTTTGCTCAAGCGCGAGGTTCAAACACCACTTTGCCAATAAGCTCGCGGTTCGCCATTGCCTCGAACCCTTCGCGCCAGCGCGATAGGGGCAAGGTGCGGTCGATGGCGGGGGTGATCTTACCCTCTGAGGTGAGATTAGCGATCGCAGCATTGATGGCTTTACCGCGCTCTGGAAAACGCCGAGCATATTCACCTGCGCGCAGGCCCACGATGGAAAAACCTTTGATGAGCGGGATATTGGTCGCAACTTCGGCGATCCGTCCGCTGGTGAAGCCGACCACCACCAACTTGCCGCCAAAGGCGACGCAGCGGGTCGATTCGTCGAACACGTCGCCGCCCACGGGGTCAAACACGATATCGCACAGCTTACCGTCCGTTATCTCGGACACCTGCTCACGAAAGCGTCCTTCGGCGTGGATCACAGCATCTGGCGCGTAACGCTCGCCAAGGGCTTCGCATTTCGCCTCGACCCCGGTTGCGGCGATAACTCGCGCGCCCATCGCTTTGGCCAGGTCTATCGCCGCCAGTCCCACACCGCCGCTTCCTCCATGGATAAGCACCCATTGCCCCTCCTTAAGTGCGCAGAGCTCGATGAGGCCGGTATAAGCGGTAAAATAGGCTGCGCCCATTGCGGCAGCTTGTGCGGGGCTGAAATTGGCTGGGGCAGGGGACAGGTTCTTGGCGGGAAGGCATGCAAATTTGGCGAACGCGCCGGTCTTGTTGCCACCCATCACATAGTCGCCGGGTTTAAAGCCGCTGCCAGCGTCCGCCTCGATCACTTTGCCCGCGCATTCAAGGCCGCTGGTGAAAGGCACTTCGGGTTTGAATTGGTACTCCCCGCGCGTCATCAGCAGGTCGGGGAAGTTAAGCGAAGCCGCCTCAACGCGCACAAGCACCTCGCCGGGCTTGCGCTCAGGCACCGGCATTTCAACCAAGGAAACGCCTGAGAGGTCTTGGCTTAATTTTTCAACACGCAGGGCCTGCATGGCGGTTTAGAAATTGTCCTTGGCAGCACGCAGGGCAGCGAACGTCTCATGCGGGGCATTCCCGCCCCATTTCGCCTGCATCGCGGGATCATCAGCGCGCAGGAAGGGATTGGTCTCCAACTCGCGTTTCAGCACGGTGGGGACCGTCCACTCACCGCGAGCGCGCTTGGCATCAATCTCTGCGACGTACTCCTGTAGCGCCTGATTGTCCGGGTCTGCGTGCAGAGCAAACTTGGCATTGGCCTGCGTGTATTCATGCGCGCAATACAGCACTGTGCCGGTAGAAAGCCGCTTGACCCGCTCAAGCGAGCGCCAGAACTGCTCGGGCTCGCCTTCAAACATGCGTCCACAGCCCAGCGCGAAGACAGAATCGCCCACGAAAGCGATGCCTTCTTCGACAACATGAAACGCAATGTGGCCATTCGTGTGGCCCGATACATCGATCACGTCTGCGCGGTGTTCGCCCAGATTGACCATATCGCCATGCTCGATGACCCGGTCGATTTTGGAGAGTTTTTCGACTTCCTTCGGCGCAAGCACCCGCGCACCCGTCGCCTCAACAATCTCCGCATTGCCGCCCGCATGATCGGGGTGCCAATGGGTGTTCCAGATGTGGGTGATGGTCCACCCCTTGCTCTCAGCCTGCTTCAAATATTCCTTCGCATCAGGCGTATCGATCGCGGCGGTTTCATCCGTGACCGAATTGTGGAGCAGGAATCCGTAATTGTCGGACAGGCAGGGGAATTGGTGAACTTCTAAGGACATTTCAGCCGTCTCTTCCTCTTGGGAAATTTTGTGTGCTTACAGGCACCGCTATCCAGTCATGACGGTTCTCTTCGAACACTGATCTGACCGGGGCAGTGCTTGCGTTACCATCTATCGCGCCAACCGCAATGCCGATGCCTTCAGGGTGTTTAGCTGTCTTGAGCCAGAAGGGTGTACCACAAATCGGGCAAAAGCCGTGAGTCAGATCATCTCCGCTATCGGCCCTGCGAGTATATTGGGTGGACTTGCCAGAGACCTCAACACGACTGGCGTCAAAATAGACCATCATTCCAAACGGCGATCCACTGCGGCGCTGACAGGCCTTGCAATGGCACATCACCCCATTGCCTTCGCCATCAATAGTGGCGGTCAATTGTCCACATTGGCATCGCGCTTCCATGGTTGAAGACTACCTTTTGTAGCCCCATGAGAAAAGGCCCGATTGCTCAGATGAGCAACCGGGCCTTTTACTAGCCTAAGCGGCGTGACGATCAGTCTTCGTCTTTGCCCTTGAGCGCTTCGCCCAGGATGTCGCCAAGCGATGCGCCTGAATCGGATGAACCGAACTGCTGCACTGCTTCCTTCTCTTCGGCGATCTGACGCGCTTTGATTGAGAAGTTTGGCTTTTTCGAACGGTCGAAACCGGTGACCATCGCATCGACTTTCGCGCCAACCTGGAAACGGTCAGGACGCTGCTCGTCGCGGTCACGACCGAGATCCGAACGCTTGATGAAGCCGGTTGCGCCATCGTCGCCAACTTGCACTTCGAGGCCGCCATCGCGAACTTCGAGAACGGTGACAGTGACGGTCTGGTTTTTACGAAGTGAGCCAGCTGCTGCTGCGCCTGCTTCGGTAGGAGCGCCCTTTTCGAGCTGCTTCATGCCGAGGCTGATGCGTTCTTTCTCAACGTCAACGTCGAGAACAACGGCTTTGACTTCTTCGCCCTTGCGGTGAAGCGCCAATGCGTCTTCGCCAGAGATACCCCAAGCGATGTCTGACATATGGACCATGCCATCCACGTCGCCGTCGAGGCCGATGAACAGACCAAACTCGGTCGCGTTCTTGACTTCGCCAACGACTTCCGCGCCGATTGGGAACTTCTCTGCGAATTCGTCCCATGGGTTGCGCTGAGCCTGCTTAAGGCCAAGCGAGATACGACGCTTGTCGCTGTCAACCTCGAGGACCATGACTTCGACTTCTTGCGAAGTGCTGACGATCTTACCAGGGTGAACGTTCTTCTTGGTCCAGCTCATTTCAGAGACGTGGACAAGACCTTCGATACCAGGCTCAAGCTCAACAAAGGCACCATATTCGGTGATGTTGGTGACGTGGCCGGTCAGTTTCGCGTCCACTGGGTACTTAGCTGCAACGCCATCCCATGGATCGCTTTCCAGCTGCTTCATGCCGAGCGAGATACGCTGGGTTTCGGCATTGATGCGCACGATCTGAACCGTCACCGTGTCGCCAATGGCGATCACTTCGCTTGGGTGGTTGACGCGCTTGTAGCTCATGTCAGTGACGTGCAGCAGGCCGTCGATCCCGCCCAAGTCAACAAACGCACCGTAATCGGTGATGTTCTTGACGACGCCTTCGATGACTTGGCCTTCTGCCAGATCATTGATCAGTTCGCTGCGCTGTTCTGCGCGGGTTTCTTCAAGAACGGCACGGCGTGAAACAACGATGTTGCCGCGGCGACGGTCCATTTTGAGGATTTGGAAAGGCTGAGGCACTTCCATCAGCGGGGTCACATCGCGCACAGGGCGGATATCGACTTGGCTGCCGGGAAGGAAGGCTACTGCGCCGTCGAGATCGACGGTGAAGCCACCTTTGACGCGGCCAAAGATGCGGCCTTCAACGCGGACGCCTTCGCCAAATTCATTTTCGAGTTTGTCCCAAGCGGCTTCGCGGCGGGCGCGGTCGCGGCTGAGCATGGCTTCGCCATCAGCGTTTTCAACGCGGTCAACATAGACTTCGACTTCGTCACCGACCGACAGGCCGTGATCGTCTTCGCCGCGTGAAAATTCTTTGAGATTGACGCGGCCTTCGCTTTTGAGACCTACGTCGATTACGGCATGTCCTGCTTCGATTGCAGTGATGGTGCCCATGACGACACGGCCTTCAAAGCCATCTTCGCCGGCGCCGCCGAGTTGTTCGTTAAGGAGCGCTTCGAAATCGTCGCGCGTTGGGTTAGGTGCAGTTGCCATAAGGTTTGGCGTTTCCTGTTTTCGTTTTGCTACCGGCCACCGGTTTATCCGGGGTCTTAAACTGCCTCCCTCGCACCATTGCGCGGGCTAGCAGGGCAAGAGGCCGTCACTCTCCGCACAGCCGAATGCTGAGGCGAAGGTTCATTTCCATACGAAGATGCAAGCGAACGGGCGCGCGCCTAGCGGGGAAAGCGCGCAAAGGCAAGGTATTTGCGTTGGTGTAAGGGTTTTCTAACCCCCGGCCGATAACACGACAGCATTCAGTTTCGGCATAGATAATGAGGCTAACGTGCAGGGTTTCGCAAAACGTTCAACGACAGTTTTAGGTGTGAGCGCATTGGCGGCGCTTGTTTCGGCATGCGGCGGTCATGGGCCGAACACTTATCTGATGCCCAAAGAGGCAGTGATCGCGAAGCTTGAAAATGCGGAGCGCTCATTCAGCTTTTTCGGTGACAAAGACGCTCGTGAGATCAAGTCAACCAGCCGCAGCGGCGATGCCGTCTCGGTCAATGTTCGCTACACGACAGGGGCGCTGGGCACACATCGTTGCAAAGCGATTGTTGAGGCGATTGATGAGGATTGGACGCGTGTGACCCCTGAATGCCCGGCAAGCGGCGGCGCAGAGGCAAAGGTTCAGGCCGAAATCTCAGAGATGCAGGTTGATGAATTTGTGATCGCCGTGCTCCACGATCGCGAAGTCGACTCCAGCATGGTTCTCAAGCGCACGAGCGCCGTTGCAATCGACAATATTGGCGAGATGGCGAACGAGGCCAATGCGGAAGCGGCTGCGATTGAGCGCATTAAGGCGCAAGATAGCGGTTGGCGCGATGACGGGTCGAACTGGTAAGCCTAACCGCTTTCCAAAGCCTGCTCGACCGCTTCGAGTACCATTTCAAACGCAGCATCGCGTTCAAACTCAGTTGTATCGATGATCAGCGCGTCGGGCGCAGCCTTTAGGGGCGCGTCGGCGCGGTTGATGTCGCGTGCATCGCGTTTGACCACGTCCTTTTCGATCTCGCTGAGGGGGATTTCTTCCTCGTGGCCAATGTGGTTGTCTATCATCTCAAGCCACCGGCGGCGCGCGCGGGCCTGAACGCTGGCGGTGATGAAGAGTTTCACATCGGCGTCAGGCGCAATGACTGTTCCGATATCGCGCCCGTCCAACACAGCGCCGCCGGGTTGCTCAGCAAAGGCGCGCTGGCGTTCAAACAGAGCTTTGCGCACGCCGGGATGCACAGAGACGCGGCTAGCCAATCCGCCCGTTTCTTCGGTGCGAAGGTTCTCATCCTCCATCAATTCATCCGGAAAAGCGCAGGCAGCCAGCGCGTCCTCTGGATTGTCAGGATCGCCTCCATTCAAGGCCACCTGCCGCCCAACCGCGCGATAAAGCAGCCCGGTATCAAGGCACGGCACGCCCAGATGCGCTGCCAGCCTTTTGGCAATCGTTCCTTTGCCGGAAGCTGTGGGGCCATCAACGGCGATAATCATGAGAAGATATCCTTGACCTTTTTGGCAGAGGGCACGCGCTTTTCATTCGATTTCCAGCGGTAGTGAAGAACCAGCAAGGCTCCAGCCGCGATCACGATGCTCCCGGCAAGTTCAATCCAAAACTGCGTCCCTTCGCTCCTGACAAATGCGGCAATAATCGCGCCGCCAAACAGGATTATCCCAGCGAGGATACGCCGCATAAGCGGTGTCCGACCAAGCTGAAGTCCAGTGCGAAGCATGAATTACGTTGTGTCGCTGCTCCGCTTCATGCGCAAGGCTTTTACCAGCCCAAAAATCGCAATCGCTGCCCAAAACCCTTCGAGCACAAGGCTCGGCCAATTGGTGTGCACTACCAGCGATATGGTGAGCAGCGCAGCGCCTGTCAGATTGGTTCCGTGTAGTATGTAAGGGTTGGGCTCATCGACATAGGTCAAATAGGCATAGGCCCCGATAATGCAGGCGGTGCCGAAAAAGCCGATGATTGAGTAGATGTCGAGGGCTGTGCCAGTCATGAGGCTGCGCTTTCGAGCAATTCCATAAAAGTCGGGAAGCTTGTTGCGATAGGAGAGGTATCGTCGACCTCGACTCCGTCCTTACTGACGAGGCCCGCGATGGCCATGCTCATCGCGATGCGGTGGTCTAGATGGGTGGTGATGGGTGCATTGGCGGTGCCGCGCAACTGATCGCCGCCGGTCCCTTCGATCTCAAGCCCGTCTTCCAACTCCGTGACGCGCGCACCTGCCGCGGTGAGCGCAGTGGCCATCGCGGCCAAGCGGTCGCTTTCTTTAACGCGTAATTCTTCAAGTCCGTTGGTGCGGGTTGTGCCTGTTGCTTGCGAGGCGGCGACGAAAAGCACGGGGAATTCGTCGATCATCGAAGGCGCAAGGGCGGGGTCAACGTCGATGCCACTAAGCGCCGAGTGCTTTACCCGAAGATCCGCGACAGGCTCTCCGCCAACCTCACGCGGGTTCAGCTCCTCGATGGAGCCGCCCATCTGCTTGAGCACAGTGACAATGCCAGCGCGGGTCGGGTTTAGGCCGACATTCTCGATCACAAGGTCGCTTCCCGGCACCAGCAAAGCGGCAACGATAAAGAATGCAGCGGAAGAAGGGTCGCCAGGAACGACAACATCCATCGGCTTAAGGTCAGCCTCGCCGTGGATGCTGATTATGCGCTCCCCGTTCTCCTCGCCAACTTCGAGCTGCGCACCAAAGCCCGTGAGCATCCGTTCCGTATGGTCGCGTGTGGGCACAGGCTCGATCACGCGGGTGATGCCCGGCGTGTTGAGGCCTGATAGCAGCACTGCGCTTTTCACCTGAGCGCTGGCAACAGGCAGGCGGTAAGTGATCGGTACGGCAGGCGATGCACCGCGCAGCATGCAGGGCAGGGTGCCGCCGGGTGACGCCTCAAAACTCGCGCCCATTTGGCTAAGCGGATCAATCACGCGGTTCATTGGGCGACCCGACAGGCTCGCATCGCCAATAAAGGTAGCGGTGATGCCGTGGCTAGCGAGAAGGCCCATCATCAGGCGTGTAGAGGTGCCCGAATTGCCCATGTCGAGCGCTTGTTTCGGCTCAAGCAGACTGCCGAGCCCCGCGCCATGCACGCGCCAAGTGCCATCGTCTTCGCGCACAATGTCAGCGCCCAGCTGGCGCATAGCAGCAGCGGTGGCGAGCACGTCTTCGCCTTCGAGCAAACCCGAAATGCGGCTTTCGCCCACGGCAAGGCCGCCAAACATCAAAGAGCGGTGGCTAATCGACTTGTCGCCGGGGACACGCAATCGCCCGGTAAGGGCGGTGGAAGAGGCAAAGGTATGGCTTGTCATATCGAGGCGGGTCTTTGACAGCGCCTTGTCGCTATGGCAAGGCGCCGCGACTTTGTGGGAACGGAGACTTGATTCCGGCAATTCCCAGTCCCAATACAGTGCCGTAATTGATGGCTCGCCGCTGACATGCGGGCCAAGACTAGCTTTAAGGATTTTCGAATGGCCAAGCCAGAATGGGGTACAAAACGCACCTGCCCCAAATGCGGAGAACGCTTTTACGACCTCGGCAAAGATGAGCCGGTGACATGCATTGAGTGCGGCGAGGAATGGTATCCTGAGCCTGTGCTCAAGTCGAAACAGCCGATTCCGCTTGATGAAGTGAAGAAGAAAGACGGCGAGGCTGATAGCGATCTTGGCGGCGATGATGACGATGAGCTGAAAGACATCGAAAACATCGACGACGATGACGATTCGCCTGACAACGACGTAGACCTTGGCGGTGATGACGATCTTGGCGTCACCAAAGGCAAGGGCGACGACGAAGGCGACGAGACCTAATTTTTTCGCAGCCAGCGAGTGACGCTGGTATCGCTGCACAAATTTCTTGCGTTTCGCGGGGGCCGGTCTTAAAGCGCCGGCTCCTTGCGATAGCAGGGGCAAAGCTCTATTTTTGATAGGGCGCAAATTGATGGCAAGGGGCCTTAGCTCAGCTGGGAGAGCGCAACACTGGCAGTGTTGAGGTCAGCGGTTCGATCCCGCTAGGCTCCACCATCAAGCAAAATCAGTCGGACGTCTGTCGAGGATTTCCGCACGCTGGCCGACGAGGTTTCGTCCGCCGGCGCTTTTCGCGTTTATTCCGGATCAACGTCTGGAAGAGGAGTTAGAGACGATGTTTGACAATCTGTCCGACCGCTTAGGCGGCGTCTTTGACAAGCTCAAAGGGCGCGGTTCACTATCCGAACAGGATGTGCGTGACGCGATGCGCGAAGTGCGCGTTGCTCTGCTTGAGGCAGACGTTGCGCTCCCGGTTGCTCGCCGCTTTATTGATGCGGTGACTGAAAAGGCCGTGGGCGCAGAAGTGCTCAAATCGGTCAAGCCGGGCCAGCAAGTCGTCAAAATCGTGCATGACGAACTCGTCGCGATGCTTTCGGGCGAAGCGGGCGAGGAAGTCAGCGAAGGCCTGAACCTCGAAGCCAAACCTCCTGTTGTTGTGATGATGGTGGGTCTGCAAGGCTCGGGTAAAACCACCACCACGGCAAAGCTCGGCAAAATGCTGCGGGAAAAGCATGGCAAGAAAGCCATGATGGCCTCGCTCGACGTGAACCGTCCGGCAGCGCAAGAACAGCTCGCTGTTTTAGGTGAGCAGGTTGATGTCTCAACCTTGCCAATTGTCTCAGGCCAGCAGCCTGTCGATATTGCCCGCCGCGCAATGGAGAGCGCGAAGCTCCAGAATTTTGACGTCCTGCTGCTCGATACTGCAGGCCGTTTGCACGTAGACGAAGCCTTGATGGCGGAGATGAAGGCGGTCAGCCAAGTCTCCGCGCCAACCGAAGTGCTGCTCGTGGTCGACTCGCTCACGGGTCAGGACGCGGTGAACGTTGCGCAAAGCTTCTCTGGCGAAGTGCCGCTAACCGGTGTGGTCCTAACCCGGATGGACGGCGATGCGCGCGGCGGTGCAGCGCTTTCGATGCGCGCTGTCACAGGCAAACCGATCAAATTTGCAGGTACGGGCGAAAAACTCGACGCGATCGAACCCTTCCGCCCCGGATCAGTTGCCGACCGCATCCTTGGCATGGGCGATGTTGTTAGCCTCGTTGAAAAGGCCGCGGCGACGATCAAAGAAGACGAAGCGGCCAAGCTCGCTGAGAACTTTGAAAAGGGCAAATTCGACCTCAATGATCTGCGTATGCAGTTGAAGCAAATGCAGAATATGGGTGGCCTCGGAATGCTGGCGGGCATGATGCCGGGCATGAAGAAGGCCAAAGCGGCGATGGCGGCCTCCAACATGGACGACAAGGTTTTGGTTCATATGGATGCGATCATCGGCTCTATGACTGTCAAAGAACGCGCAAACCCCAATCTGATGAATGCCAAGCGTAAAAAGCGCGTGGCAGCAGGCAGTGGCACCGATGTGCAATCGGTCAACAAACTGCTGAAAATGCATCAGGAAATGGGCCGCGCGATGAAGCAGATTAAGAAGATGGGCGGCCTGAAAGGCCTAGCAGCCATGTTCGGTGGCGGCGGTGCTGGCGGCCCAATGGGTGGGATGCCTGATCTGGGCGGACCCGGAGGTCCAGCAGGTGGATTGCCCGGTTTGGGCGGGCCCGGTGCCATGGGAGGTGGCGGAATGCCTCCCGGTCTTCCCGGCCTTGGCGGACCCAAAGGTAAGAAATAGATTTTTGAATTGAATACAGATATTTACACTTGAAAGGTGACTGAAAATGGCAATTGCACTTAGGCTTTCGCGCGGTGGCGCAAAGAAGCGTCCTTACTACCGCATCGTGGCTGCTGACAGCCGCGCTCCGCGTGATGGTAAATACCTTGAGCAGATCGGCACATACAACCCGCTGCTCGCCAAGGATGACGAAAAGCGCGTAACCCTCAACGAAGATCGTGCGCGTTACTGGCTCGGCGTTGGCGCTCAGCCTTCTGACCGTGTTCTGCGCTTCCTGGATGCTGCTGGCATTCAAGAGCGTGAAGCGCGCAACAATCCTCAGAAAGCAGAGCCAGGCGAGAAGGCCAAGGAACGCGCTGAAGAGAAGGCTGAAAAGGCCAAGGAAGCTGAAGAAGCGGCCAAGGCTGCAGCAGAGGCTCCCGCTGAAGAGCCAGCAGCTGAGGAAACTCCAGCTGAAGAAGCTCCTGCAGAAGCAACCCCTGCTGAAGAAGCTGCGGCTGAAGACGGTCCTGCTGCTGGTGATGATGTTGCTGAAGAAGCAGCTGCCGAAGAAGCGCCTGCTGAAGAAGCAGTCGAAGAAAAGGCTGAGGACTAAGACCCCTCAGTGGCGAAAGCGCCTGACAGTCAACGCAAAGACGTGGGCACCGGGATGGTGGAATTGGCCGCCATCACCGGTGCCCACGGCGTTGCAGGCGAGGTTCGCCTAAAATTGCTCGGCGACGGGATCGAAGCCTTGCGCCAGCATAAGAGCTTTAACGACGGCACTCTGAAGCTCAAAAAAGTCCGCTCGGACAATAAAGGCGGAGCGATCGCACGCTTTGCCGATGTACAAGGGCGCGAGGCTGCGGAGAAGCTGCGCGGCACCGTGCTCACGATCATGCGCGACGACCTGCCCGAACTTGCCGAAGACGAATATTATCACGCTGATCTTATCGGCCTGTCGGTAGAAACAGACGCTGGCGAGACAATTGGCAGTATCACCGCCGTGCAAAACTTTGGCGCGACCGACATCATCGAAATCCTGCTCGACCCACCGCCTGCCAAGGGCATGAAGAGCATCATGGTCCCCATGACCAAGGCGGCCGTGATCGAATGGGACGCCACAAGACTTGTGATTTCCAAGGATTTCGCCGACCAATAGCGCCATGAGCGCGGGGGCAACATTTGAAACAAGCGAGCTGTGGCAGCGTCTTGGCGCTTACGAGATCGGGCCGGATGGCGCTGACTTGAGCTTTCCCGCGCGTCTTTCCCGCGAAAACGGGTGGGAGGATGACTACACCGCTCGCACGCTCAACGAATACAAGCGCTTTTGCTATCTCGCCTGTACTGCCGGGCAGGAGGTCACGCCTTCTGATGCGGTGGATCAGGTTTGGCACCTCCACCTTACCTATAGCCGCGATTATTGGCAGACATTCTGCCCCGACATCCTGCAATCAGACCTCCATCATGGGCCTACGGCAGGCGGTAAGATTGAGCGCGCTAGGTACTACGATCAATATGCTTCCACCTTGGCCGTTTATGAGGAAACATTCGGAGAGCCTCCGCCCAGCGACATCTGGCCTAGTGTAAAACGCCGCTTTGGCGTCGATCCGATGGGGCTGCGCGTTAATCCATCTGATGTTATGATCCTCGACAGGCAAACGGCCATTTTGGGCGCAATCGGTTGGATTGCGCTGGGAATAGCGATCGCGGTCTTGGCAGGAGTGCTTTTGTGATGGAAATTTTTGGCTCCTACACTGGCCCTGAATTCCTCGTTTTTTACGTGGTCATGCTTGCGACCTGCGTTTTCGTCGGTCTTTGGATCCCTGCAAACCTGCGTCCTGAAGGAAAATCGGGTGAAGCCAACGGTGTGGAAGAGATCGCGGTTCTGTCAGGCGGAGCCACCCAGCACGCAACTGCGCTGCTCGCCGACTTGTTCGCGCAAGGCGCGCTTGAGGATGCCGATAAGGGGCGTTTGCGCGTCATCCGCCCGGAGCTGGAGACTAACGCTGCCAGTGGTTCGATCCTGAGTGAGATTGGGGCGCTCAAATTGTCGCATGTCAAAGCGACCCTGAAAGCGCACGCGCTTGAGATTGAGACCAAGTTGATCGAGCGCGGCCTGCTGATGGATCAAGGGCAGCGTGTGATATTACGCTTCCTCTCTGCGCTGCCTTACTTGGTGTTGCTCGTCATCGGCATGTACCGGCAAGGCGCTGGCCAAGCAGCCGGAGAACCGACTGGGTTCCTGGTGGTGCTGTTGATCGCCACTCTGCTGTTCGCCGCGATCCGCCTGTTCCGGCTCAACCCGCGCACGATGGCGGGAAATGAGGCTCTGCGCGATCTGGAGCTTGCCAACAGCCGCATCCAACGCGCGCCGCAATCCTCGGAGGCTGGCATGGCCGTCGCTATCTTTGGCACAGGCGTATTGGTGGGCACGCCGTGGGAGCCGGTCCATGCTGCGCGGCAGGCGGGCTTTGCCGGCGGGAGTGGGGGCGATTCAGGAGATCACGGCAGCGACGGCGGTGACGGTGGCGGCAATGGGGGCTGCGGCGGAGGATGTGGTGGTTGCGGGGGCTGAATTCCCGGCCTAAGCGGCTCCGATGACAACCCTAAATGTAACAATTTGCCAAGCCGCCCCGATCCCGCTCGACTTTACCGGAGGGATTGAAAAGGCCACGCGTCTTTCCGGCGAGGCCATTGAAGGTGGCGCGCAGTTTGTGGCGTTTGGGGAGACGTTTCTAGGAGGCTATCCGTTATGGCTGGATGAGGCTCCGGGCGCGGCGCTGTGGGATCATCCGGGGACCAAGGCGTGCCACCAGATCATGCTCGACAATGCGATTGTGCCGGGTGATGAGCGGCTGCTGCCCTTGCAAGAGCTATGCGATGAGAGCGGCGCGTGCATTTCGCTGGGCGCGCATGAGCGGGTTCGCCAGAGCCTGTACAACAATCAACTCCTCTTCCGACCCGGCCTGCCGCCACTCGATCACCGTAAGCTGGTGCCAACCCATGGCGAGCGCCTGATCTGGATGCGCGGCGATGGCTCGACTTTGGGTGTGCATGAGGCTGAGTGGGGCCGGGCAGGCAATTTGATCTGCTGGGAGCACTGGATGCCGCTCGCCCGCGCAGCGATGCACAATCTGGGTGAAAGCGTCCACGTCGCCGCTTGGCCCACCGTGCGCGAAGAATATGCTCTCGCCTCACGACATTATGCCATGGAAGGGCGCTGCTTTGTTCTCGCTGCTGGGCTTGTGCAGAACAAGTCGGACTTGTTTGAGGGGCTGGATCGGGTCGGTGGTTCACCAGAGGCAGAGGAACTGTTCAACGCTATCGAAAGCGACGTGCTGAACAAAGGCGGCTCCATGATTATCGCCCCCGATGCGCGGGTGCTGGCGAAAGCGGGCGAGGGCGAGGAAATCCTCCACGCTCAGCTGGATCTGAGCGAGATCGGGCAGGGGCTGGCGAGCCTCGACACCGACGGCCACTATTCGCGGCCCGATGTGTTTGAGCTCAACGTCGATACGCGGGCGAAGGATGGGGTGAATTGGTGAAAATAGTCGCACTAGTCACAGTGATCACTCTGGCCATGCTCACTGTGATCGTTCTTTGCTGCGTGTTTCTGAAAGACCGGAGCCGTCAGAAAGAGCGCGCGCTACTAAGTAACGGTCTTTTTTTGCCGCTAATCAGCCTTTGGGTTCTGTGGGAACTGCTGGCAGCAACAGCGCCTGATGACCAGCCAGTCGGAGTGGAAACGTTTCAGACCACTGTCTTGAAGTGGCTCATCATCGGGACACCGATTGTGATAGTCTATGGTTTGCTCTTGACCCATTTCACATTCGAGAGAGTTAGACGTCTTCTGATTGATTTTGGAGTTATTGAGTTGGACGAAACGTCTGGCGACAAAGAATGACCTTCTCCGCCCAATTCTTCATTCTCTACGCTGAGATGTTCCCCCGCTCGCTCGGACAGTCTCTGGTGGGCAGAGTGCTCGCGCGCGTGGATTAGTTGAGGACGAAGGATGGGGCTCTTTTCAACTCGCAGCGTTCCACCTTTCGACATTGTGGCGGCCAAGGATTTCGTCCTTTGGGTGATACGGGAGGACTTCGGGATAAGCGACGCTACGTTGGAAAGTGCTCTGGACCAAGATTTAGAGATCATTGGTGATGACGTTGACGATTTTGCCGCGGTATTGGCCGCAAAATATGGTCAATGGGTGTTCGATTGGCCTTGGGAGAGGTTCGTATGTCTCGATGAAGCCGTTCCTATTATGGCTCCCTTTGCCGCAGTGTGGGACTTTCTACGCCTTCCTTGGCGTAAGACAGCCATTCCACGAAAGCCGGTGCTTGAGCGTTTGACGTTAGCGCACATTGCAATTGTTCTCGAACATGGCGAATGGATCGACCCATGACCTTCGCCGCTCAAATCCTCACCCTTTACCCTGAGATGTTCCCTGGCTCGCTCGGCCAATCGCTGGCAGGTAAGGCGTTGGAGCGCGGGGATTGGTCTTTCGAGACGGTGAACCCGCGCGACTTTGCGACGGACAAGCATCGCAAGGTTGATGATACGCCTGCGGGTGGCGGGGCAGGATTGGTGCTCAAGGCAGATATTCTCGGCAAAGCGGTCGATTACGCGATTGCGCGCCAGCCTGACACGCCAATTCTCGCCATGACCCCGCGGGGCAAGCCCATCACGCAGGCCCGAATTCGCGAGATCGCCAGCGGCACAGGTGTTACCATCCTGTGTGGCCGGTTCGAAGGGTTTGATGAGCGGCTTTTCGAAGCGCGCCCTCAAATCGAGCAGGTCAGCCTTGCAGACATTGTTCTTTCAGGCGGAGAGCCCGCCGCGCTCGCCATACTTGATGCTTGCATTCGGCTGCTTCCCGGCGTAATGGGCGCGGCTTCTAGTGGGACTGAGGAGTCGTTTGAGGACGGCCTTCTCGAGTACCCGCAATTTACCCGACCTCAGGAATGGGAAGGGCGCACGATCCCCGAAGTGCTGCGATCTGGGGATCATGCGAAGGTGGAAGCTTGGCGTAAAGCGCAGGCGGAAGCTGACACTAGGTTACGCAGGCCGGACCTTTGGGAACGTTATAATGACGTTCGGGACCAGTCTGCCTCTGGCGCGCGGCGAGAAAAAAAGGACACGGACCAGTGAACCTGATCCAGCAAATCGAAGCCGAAGAAATCGGCAAGATTGAAAAAGAAATTCCAGATTTCCGCGCGGGCGACACCGTTCGCGTCGGCGTGAAGGTGAAGGAAGGCACGCGTGAGCGTATCCAGAACTTCGAAGGCGTTGTAATCGCTCGTTCAAACCGCAGCATCAACTCCAACTTCACCGTTCGCAAAATCAGTTTTGGTGAAGGCGTGGAACGTGTGTTCCCACTCTACGCGCCGATCGTCGACAGCATCACTGTGGTTCGCCGCGGTGTCGTGCGTCGTGCGAAGCTTTACTATCTGCGTGGCCGCACCGGTAAGCGTGCGCGTATCGCCGAACGCCGGGACAACACGCCTAAGAGCTAAGTCTCGAATAAGCGAAATCATGAAAGGGCGGCTCCTGTGGGGTCGCCCTTTTTCGTTGCGCGCTCTTGCCAAGATCGCGCGCGATTGCGAGTGATATGTCAATCCAAAAGAAGGCACTGCTTCACCATGCGTTTGACCCTGTTTGCAGCCGCTGCTGCCACTCTCCTTTCCACTCCTGCATTAGCGGATGACCATATGACCCAAGGTTCGCCCGAACTCACTTTTGAGCGCGTCTTTGCCTCGCCCAGTTTGAATGGTCCTGCACCGCGTCAGGCGAAGTTTTCGCCCGATGGTCGCTATCTCACACTGCTTCGCAATCGTGAGGATGATCGCCAGCGCTATGACCTATGGGGCTTCGATATAGAGGCGCAGGAATGGCGTATGCTGGTCGATAGTGAGGCTTTGGGCACGGGCCGCGAACTATCCGAAGACGAAAAGATGCAGCGCGAACGCGCGCGGGTCGGAAACCTCTCAGGCATCATCTCTTATCAATGGGCAAGCGATGCGAGCGGTGTACTCGTGCCTCTGGATGGTGATCTGTATTTCGCGAAACTTGATGGCGAAGTCACCCGGTTGACCGATACGGAGGAAAGCGAGTTGAACCCCGCACTGTCCCCCAAATCACGCTATGTCTCTTTCGTACGCGACCGGCAGCTTTGGGTAGGTGAAGTTGGCGAAGAGGCTGCTCCGATCACTCCCAAGGAAGACGACACAATCCGCTGGGGAGAAGCTGAATTTGTTGCTCAGGAAGAGATGGGCAGGCTAACCGGATATTGGTGGAATGGTGATGACACCCGCCTTGTCGTGCAGCGCACCGATGAAAGCCCCGTTGGCATCGTGACCAGAGCCGCCATCGGCGCGACCGGCACCACCGTGTTCGACCAGCGCTATCCCGTGGCAGGCTCAGACAATGCGATTGTTGAGCTGTTCGTGATGGACCCGGATGGCGGCAACCAGGTGAAGATCGACATTGGCGAAGAGACCGACATCTATATCGCCCGCGTCGATTGGGGCACGGACGGAATGATCTATGTCCAGCGCCAGAACCGCGAACAGACCATGCTCGATATGCTCAAGGTCGATCCAGCCACGGGCGAGAGTACAATCTGGTTCACCGAAAACGCCGCGCGCGAGGAATATTGGATCAATCTTTCAGACAATTATCGCTTCCTGAAAGATGGCAGCCTGCTGTGGTGGTCCGAGCGCGATGGGTTCGGCAACTTTTACCGCTTTGACGGCAGTGACTGGCAGCGGCTTACCAGCCTCAAAGAGCCAGTCACCTCGCTGGTCGGCGTCAACGAAGACGAGAACCAGTTCTTCTACCGAGCGGTTGAAGGTGTACTCACCGAACAAGTCTACTCGGCCAGCCTATCGGGTGACGCGGGACATGAGCGTGTGACCGATCCTGCCTTCACCAATTCGGCCAGTATGGCAGGCGATGGAGAGACGCTTCTCATCAGTCGCTCTGCCACAAACCAGCCCACGCAAAGCTATCTCGCCGATGCTTCGGGAAACCGTATCACTTGGGTTGAGGAAAATGCGCTGGATGAAGGTCATCCCTATACGCCCTTCCTTTCAAGCCATGTGACGCCGGAATATGGCACGATCGAAGCAGAGGACGGCACGCCGCTCCATTACATGATGCTCAAGCCAGAGATGGAGCCGGGTAAGGAATATCCGGTGTTTTACTACCACTATTCAGGACCCGGTCCGCAGTTGGTCGACAAAGGCTGGGGCGGGGCGCTAGCGCAGGCAGTGGTGGATCGCGGCTATATCTACTTTGTGCTGGACAATCGCGGCACGGCCAATCGCGGGGTCGACTTTGAGCAACCGCTCTACCGCGCGATGGGGGGTATCGAGGTTCGCGACCAAAAACTGGGCGCTGAGTTCTTGCAAACGCTCGATTTCGTCGATGCGGAGAAGATCGCGATCTATGGTTGGTCCTATGGCGGCTATATGACGCTCAAGCAGTTGCAGGCCGATCCGGGGCTATATGCGGCCGGTATTTCGGGCGCTCCCGTTACGCGCTGGGGTCTGTATGACACGCATTACACCGAGCGTTTTATGGGCGATCCGCGCGAAGTGCCGGAGGCCTATGAAACCGCAAGCGCCATTCCCGATGCGACAAAGATCAGCGATCCGCTGTTGCTGATCCACGGCATGGCGGATGACAATGTGGTGTTTGAAAACTCATCCGAGCTGATCAGCGTCATGCAAGAGAACAATGTGCCGTTCGAGATGATGCTCTATCCCGGCTACACTCACCGCGTATCCGGCGAGCAAATCAGCCCGCATCTGTGGAACACGATGTTCCGCTTCCTTGAGAGCCACGGTGTCACGCCGCCTGAGTGAGCCACTCCAGAGCCTTTGTCGCGACCTCTTCTGGTGCTTCGACCTGAGGGTAGTGTCCGACATTGGGAATGAGGTGGTGCCGCGCATCCGGCACCACTTCGCGCCATCTGTCATAAGCGTGCTTGCCTGACACGGGATCAAGCGCACCGTTAATCAGGCCGATGTTGTCTTGAGCGCCGACCAATGCAGCTTCCCAGCGCGCTTTATGCGTGCGCCGGTCAGCAATGTAATGCAGCAGCTTGTGCATGATGCGATGGCCGTTGTTGTGAGTGATGAACTGCCAAAACTCATCCAATTCGCGCTCATCGGGTTTGGTCTGAGGGCCAAAGACTTGCGAAAAGCTTTTGCCGAATAGGTCGCGATTGTTGAGCAGGCCCAAAAGGAAGCCAAACGGCGACACGCCAACCTTTTGCATCAACACCGGGCGGTGCTGGTCGGGGAAGATACCGCCATTGAGGAACACCATCTTGCCGAGGTTTGCAGCGCCCGAACCATCTTGTTGCCGCGCGAGCAATTCCTGACCCACTGACACGCCGTAATCGTGCACCAGCGCATCAAATTCGCCGATGCCTAGATGCGCCAGAATCGCTTCTTGAAGATCGGTCTGACGGTGGATCGAATATCCGCCGCGTTCTGGTCCATTCCTGGGCTTATCCGACAGCCCAAACCCAATCATATCGCATGCGATCAATTGATGCTTTGCGCCCAAAGTCTCCCACACGGGTACCCAATCCCATGCGCAGGTTGGAAAACCATGTACCAGCAATAAAGGGCGAGCCGAAGCATCTCCGCCGGTCCAAAAGGCAATCTGGTGCCCCTGAAAGTCGAAATATTTGGCCTTTTGCTGCCAGTTCTGTGTATCGGCCTGCATGAAGTCTCCCTTGGCGAACAAGGCTAGTGGTCCTGAGTCGCCGTGCAAGCATTTTGAATTGAAGGAATAAGTGATGGGCTACCGTGTAGCAGTCGTCGGTGCGACCGGAAATGTCGGGCGCGAAATGATGCAGATCTTAGCTGAGCGTGAGTTCCCGATTGAGGAAGTCGCAGCTGTTGCCTCTGGCCGGAGCCACGGCACCGAGGTTGAATTTGGCGACACGGGTAAAATGCTCAAATGCAAAAATATTGAGCATTTTGACTGGGCAGGGTGGGACATCGCTCTGTTCGCGGCCGGCTCGGGTCCGGCTAAGGAATACGCGCCCAAGGCAGCGGCAGCAGGCTGCGTCGTGATCGACAATTCGTCGCTCTACCGGATGGAGCCAGATGTGCCGCTGATCGTGCCTGAGGTGAACCCGGACGCGATTGACGATTATTCGAAGCGCAACATCATCGCGAACCCCAATTGCTCAACCGCGCAGCTTGTTGTGGCGTTAAAGCCCTTGCACGATGCCGCTACGATCAAGCGTGTGGTTGTTTCAACCTACCAATCCGTCTCTGGCGCAGGCAAAGCGGGAATGGACGAATTGTTCGAACAATCCCGTGCAATCTTCGTCGGCGATCCCGTCGAACCAACCAAGTTCACCAAGCAAATCGCTTTCAACGTCATCCCGCATATCGACGTCTTCCTCGATGATGGTTCGACGAAGGAAGAATGGAAGATGATGGTCGAGACCAAGAAAATCCTCGACCCCAAGGTGAAGCTCAACGCGACCTGCGTACGCGTACCCGTGTTTGTCGGCCATGCAGAAGCGATCAATATCGAGTTTGAGAAAGAGCTTTCCGCAGACCAAGCGCAAGAAATCCTGCGCGAGGCGCCCGGTATCATGCTGATCGATAAGCGCGAAGACGAAGGCTATGTAACGCCCGTTGAATGCGCCGGCGATGGAGCAACCTATGTCAGCCGTGTGCGCGAAGATCCGACCGTCGAAAACGGTTTGACCCTGTGGTGCGTCTCCGACAATTTGCGCAAAGGCGCAGCGCTCAACGCTGTGCAAATTGCAGAGCTTCTGGGGCGGAGGCATTTGAAGAAGGGATAATTGCCATGCTGCCACGTCTGTTAATCGCCCCGATCCGACTAAGCTTAGCGGTTCTGGCGCTTCATGGGACGGCGGCATGTTCTCAACCACTTGAGCCAATCGCTGATGAGGATCGGCAGGTTCAGGTGGTGGAAGACCAGCTTCAACACTTCATCTTCATTGGCGGCGCGGAGCTGTCCAATCACGAAGACTTGCTTGTCCGAGACGATATTGCAGGTGCGCAGGTCATCTATAATTGGCGTCGTCTCGAGCCGCGCGAAGGCGAATATCAGTTTGAGAAAATTGAGCGCGAACTTGCACTCGTAGAAAGCCACGGCAAGCGCCTCTTCATCCAGATCCAGGACCGGTTTTTTCTGCCCGAAAGCCGCTATGTGCCGGACTACATCCTCGAAGAGCCGCAATATGGCGGCGGTCTGGTACGTCAGTCCGACAATGCGGGCGAGGGCGCTGCGAAAGGTTCCGGTTGGGTCGCGGTGCAGTGGAACCCGGCTCTACGCGCGCGGTTTCAGGCATTGCTAGCGGCCTTGGGTGATCGCTTTGATGGCCGTGTCTATGGCATCAATCTGCCCGAAACAGCCATTGAAGTGAGCGAAGGAGACGGCGCTCCGGAGGGTTTTTCATGCGACATCTATTTCGAAGCGGAAATGGAAAACCTGCGCGCTGCCAGAGCCGCATTTGAGCACTCGCTGGTCGTTCAATATGTGAATTTCTGGCCCTGTGAATGGGACAATGATCGCCAGTATATGAGCCGCCTGTTTGCTCTGGGCAGGGAACAGGGCATCGGCATGGGTGGCCCCGACATTATCCCCTATCGCCGCGCGCAGGAAAAGAATGCCTATCAATTCCTCAAAAGCGACGGCGCTGAACTGCCTGTGGTCGCGATGGCGGTGCAGGGGCCAACGCTGACCTATACCAATCCTAATACGGGTCAGAAGTTTACGCGCGGCGAGTTTGAAGCCTATGCTCGCGGCAAATTGAACGTCGACATCATTTTCTGGAGTTTGCGAACACCATGGGTGGCACAACTTTCAAACTGAAGCTTTCGTGCAGCGCAGCGGTGCTGCTGCTCGCCAGTGCGGGATTGGCCGGTTGCGGGGACTCAGCAGAGCCGGAGGAGCCAGCGCAAGAGACGGCCTCGCTGGGCTCGATCGTGTTGGAAAGCGGCGGGCTTGATGCAGGCGCGGAAGGCTTCTTTTTCAACGCTGGCAAGAATGAGGCGATTGCCGCTGTCACCAAAGTTCTGGACGCGCAGCTTGGCACCGATACCATTGAGGAATGCGGAGCAGGCCCGATGGAGCTTACCGAGTTTAAGGGCGGATTGACGCTCAACTTTCTAAATGGGGCGTTGGCCGGATGGAATTTGCGCGCGCCCATTGGTGACGAAGACATGGGACCGGCCTTCATCGCGATTGATAGCAATGTAAGCCCCGGCATGCCGCGCGACGCCGTTGAGGCGCTAGAGGGTTATGAAGCCATCCCCGACAGCACTTTGGGAGATGAATTTGTGCTTGCAGACGGCATTGGCGGCTTTTTCGACGCAGGAGAAGTGGGAATGATCTATGCGGGCACGCAGTGCTTCTTTCGCTGATTTGAGGGCGCAGACATGACAATCAAAGCCGATCTGTTTTTCAGCTTCCGCTCACCTTATTCATACCTGGCGATAGGCCGGTATCGCGCGATGGCTAAAACCTATGACCTCGACATTTCCCTGCGCACCGTCTGGCCAATTGCGATCCGCGATCCTGACATCTTGTTCACCGGTAATCCTGCGGCGCCGCGCTATATCTTGATGGACTCCTTCCGCGCAGCGCAGATGCTGGGCATACCTTTTCGCTGGCCGCGCCCTGATCCTGTTGTGCAAGATCTGGCCACGCGCGAGATTGCAGCCGAGCAGCCGCTTATCAGGCGCGTGTGTCGGTTGGGTCAGGCAGCGAGCCGACACGGCAAGGGGTTGGAGTTTGCAGATGAGGTCTCAACCCTGATCTTCTCTGGCGAGACCGACAATTGGCACGAAGGGGATCATCTGGCGCTTGCCGCATCACGTGCAGGATTGGATTTGGCGACGCTTGAAGCGGAAGCGGCCTCCGATGCAGATGCGCTCGATGCCGAAATCGCGGACAATCAGGCGGCTTTGGAAGCTGCGGGTCATTGGGGGGTCCCAACACTGGTCGTCGATGGTGAGCCGTTCTTTGGACAAGACCGGGTCGACTTGGCCCAGTGGCGCATGGAGCAAAAAGGGCTCGCCAAAAGGTGAGCGGCAGTGGGGATAGCGCGGGCTTTACCGGAGGTTGTCAGTGCGGCGCAGTGCAATACCGCATCGCGGCTGACAGGCTGATTGCCTACACCTGCCACTGCACCGAATGCCAAAAACAATCCACCAGCGCCTTTGGCATTTCGGTTCCCGTTATGAAGGACGCTCTGCACATCGAAGGCGAGATGTCGATGTGGACCCGGCCAACCGATAGCGGCTCTACCACAGACTGCTATTTTTGCCCTCAATGCGGCACGCGCCTTTATCATGCGGGGGCCAATCGACCGGGCATGGTGACGATCAAGGGTGGCTCGCTTGATAACGGCGGTGACCTTGCGCCCATTGCGCATATCTGGACCAAAAGCGCGCCGGACTGGCTCAAACTGCCTGACAATGTGCCGCATTGGGAAACGCAGCCGGCAAGCCAGAGCGAATGGATGCAAATGCTGGGATCGGGAGCGCGATGAGCGAACATTTCACCTCGTTTGATGGCACACGTTTGGCCATTCACCGCGCAAGCCCAGATACAGGGGAGGAGCGCCCTGTGGTGCTGCTGCACGGTCTGTTTTCCAGCGCGCATATGAACTGGATCAAGTGGGGGCATGATGCGCGGCTTGCTAAGGCAGGTTTCGAGGCGATCATGCTCGATTTCCGCGTGCATGGGGATAGCGAGGCACCGCGCGATCCCGCTGCCTATCCACCGGGCGCTCTGGTGCGCGACGCCGCCGCATTGGTAGATCACCTCGGCCTGTCGCCGGGGGAGTTTGACCTTGTTGGTTTCTCGCTTGGCGCACGCACAGCGATCCACGCTGTCGCGCATGGCATTCTGGAACCGCGCAAACTTGCGATCTGCGGTATGGGAGTTGCCGGGCTTTCCGAATGGGCACGCCGCGCGGGGCACTTCAAGCGCGTGATCGACGAATTTGACACGATCAAACCGGGCGATCCGGCCTATGTCGCGCGCACATTTCTGAAATCGCAAGGCGTCGACCGTGTGGCGGCAAGACTGCTGCTCGATGCGATGGAGGATTTCGACATCGCCGCGCTTTCCAGCATTACCATGCCGACAGGCGTGATCTGCGGCGATCAAGATAGGGACAATGGCTCAGCAACCGAGCTTGTTGAAATGCTTCCCAATGCGACCTATTACGAGGTGCCCGGCACCCACCTCAACAGTGTGACTAAACCGGATTTGGGCGAAGCTCTAGTGCGTTTTCTAGGCGGCGATGCATGACCGGGCGCGTTGAGCTTAAATATTGGCTGATCGGCCTCGCCATGTTCGCATGCCTAATCGCGGCTAGCGCCCTGTTACGAGGAGATGCGCTGTTCAGCATCGTTGACCATCAAGCGGCCGCGACAGCGCAGCGCGTGAATGAGATTCAGGCGAATTGGAAAGACGCTGGCATTCGAGAGATCACGATTATCTCTATGTTCGCAGATATCGCGTTCATTATCGTCTATTCGTGGGGCAGTTGGCGCGCCGGGCTCAGCCTGCGCGCGGTTCAGAGCACATTGTGCAAAGTCATCGGGTTGGTGGTTGCCGCAAGCGCCGTGACCTTCTTCCTCACCGACATTGTCGAAACGTCATTGCAGATCGTGCAGATGGTGATGGACCAAGGGGTTAACTGGATGGCCGCGACCGCCGCCTTTGCGCAGCCGATCAAAGTTGTGGCGTTTCTGGTTGCATTCTTCGGCGTTCCGGCGGGCTGGCTCGCCGCACGATTTGCCTAAGCGGCCTTTAAGTTGTTCATGAAACCCTCGGTCGACTTCTCAAGGCTGCGGACATTTTCCGCCAAGGCTGCGGCTGCGTGCTCCAACTCATCTGAAAGATTGCGCGCAGCGCTCGCCCGCTCTGACAGAAGTTTTGTGCGGCCAGCCATGCTTTCAACTTCACCAGCAGCATTGCGAGCATAGGCTTCAATTGTGTCCGCAGACTGGCGCTGATTTTCGACGTCCTGACTGATCGAGAGTGCGGATTTGTTGAGCTCGGTTATCGCGGTTTCAATCTCAGAAAAGCTGTGCTCGGCCTCCAATGTACCTTCTTTCACACCGCTAAGAAACGCATCGATCTGCGTCGCGGCCTCAGCAGCCTGAGCGGCGAGCGCTTTGACTTCATGCGCGACAATGGTGAAGCCGCGCCCCGCGACGCCTGCAGAGGCGGCCTCGATAGCGGCATTTAAGGAAAGCAAATCAGTGCGCTGCGCGATGCGGACAATGGCGCGCGTCGCCTCGCCAATGGTTTGCGATTGTGCAGATAGCGCCCCGATCACCTGACCACCGCCGTTGGTCTGCTGCGTTGCTTGGACGGTAAGGCTGCTTTGCTGGCTTGCATTGACAGCGATGTTGGCGATTGATGACGACATTTCAGCCACCCCTTTCGCCACCGTCCCTGCGGCCCTGCTGGCGGATTCGGCTGAAATGGCCACATCGCGCGCCTCTTGCCCCGTTTCGCTGGCGATAGTTTTGAGCTCCCCGGCCGAACGTTCAAGCATGGTGGCGGTCGCCGCGACTGCATGGGTTACATCGCTGATAGAGCTTTGGAATTTCGCAGCAATACGGCGATACTCTTCTTCGCGCATAGTGTTGACGGCTGCCTGGGCTTGCGCGCGTTTTTGCTTTTCGGTTTCAACTCTTCCCAAAGCTTCCTGCAAAGATGCACTGGTCTTTGCCAATTCCTCGGCCTGAGTTTCACTGGCGAGCCGGGCCTGCTCAATATTTCGAGTTAAGTTAGCGATGCACAAAGTGACCCAGCACAAAAGCAGGCCGATCATCACTGTAGCGGCAGCATGGATCAGGACGCGCACCACGCCTCCGCCGCCCCAAAACACCCAGTCAGGCGCAAGCGATGCCAGTAAGGCATGGTGAACTGCGATTAGGCTGCAGGCGAGGATGATGGGGCGAATGTCCCACATCAATGTCAATGCAGCGAGTGCGACAAAGAAATAAAGATGGAAGTCGATCTGCCAAAGCGATCCTTCCATGGCAAAGACGATCAAGGCGGGCTGCAAAGCGGCCATTGCGCCGATGACCATGCGCGCAGCTTTGTCGGTTCGGCCCTTGAAAGCGCACCAGCTTGGGATAAGGTTTAGGACTGCGCTCAGGAATAGGGCGAGACCCGCATTGGGCGTTTCGCCAGCAATCGCCATTATGAGGAGGGTTAGGACGACCAACCAGCCACCAGCCGCGACCACAATTGCCCCGCGGCGGCGCAGATCGTAAACGTTCGTGATCATGTGCGGCGCGCTCCTTCTACCACTGGGCCGCATTCGGGCGCATAGGCGTTCAGCACGAGAATTCCGCTTTCAATCAGGCCGCGCGCGAAACCAGGTCTTTTGCCGATTATGACGTAAGAACCGGGCAGGCGCCCGCGAGAGAGTATGACTATGCCCGGCGCCGACAGTGCAGCACGCATATCCTCCTGCGCATGCTGCGATATGGGATAAAGCAGAACGGGATCACTCTCACCGCGCGGGGCGTAGATGACCGATATCAGCGCCATCGCGGACAGCATGAGTTGGAGAGGCAAGAGCCTCGCGCCGAAACCTTTGATGAGCCTGTTTGTACCCTGTTGCATGGGCGCAGTCTATCGGCGCTTTTGGTTAGCGCATTCGCAGCGCTAACCTTCGCAAATCTACCGCAGTAGTCTTACCTAAAGGGCGGTTCGTTAAACGCGCGCAGCTTGCGTGAATGCAAACGGTCGCCCTCATCGCGCAGTCGCGTTGCCGCCTCGAGGCCAATTTGAAGGTGGGCAGCGATTGCTTCTTCGTAAAACTTGTTGGCCTGACCGGGTAGCTTGATCTCGCCGTGCAGCGGCTTGTCTGAGACACACAACAACGTGCCATAGGGAACGCGGAAGCGGTATCCTTGTGCGGCGATAGTTGCGCTCTCCATTTCTACCGCAATGGCGCGGCTTTGTGAAAAACGCTTTGCGCTCGTCGAGTAGTGCAGCTCCCAATTGCGATCATCGGTGGTGACGACCGTGCCGGTGCGCATGCGTTGTTTGATGTTCGCACCTTGCACGCCGGATACGGCCTCTGCTGCATCGGCGAGCGCTTGCTGAACCTCGGCGATGGGGGGGATAGGGATCTCTGGCGGCAGGACACTGTCGAGCACGTGATCATCGCGCAAATATGCATGGGCGAGTACAAAATCGCCGATCTTCTGGCTGGAACGAACCCCGCCGCAGTGACCGATCATCATCCAGGCATGCGGACGAAGCACGGCCAAGTGGTCGCAAATCGTTTTTGCATTGGATGGACCCACACCAATATTCACCAAAGTGATGCCGCGATTATCGGCACGCTTGAGGTGATAGGCAGGCATTTGGTGCTTGCGCCAAGCGGTGTCGTTGAGCTGTTCCTGCGCGTTGTCAGTGCATTCACCAATGCTCAGACCAGCAGCGCCAGTCAGGCTGTTGAACCCGCCCTCACAAATTTGCTGCGCGCCCCAATTCACGAATTCATCGACGTAGCGATGATAGTTTGTGAAGAGGATAAAGTCCTGAAAATCCTCAACCTTTGTACCAGTATAGTGCGCAAGCCTCGCAAGTGAGTAATCGGTGCGCAGTCCATCAAACAGCGACAATGGCATATCCGCATTGTCATCAAACTCGATACCATCAGCCAGCTCATCGCCGATCAGCGAGAGGTCCGTCGAGGGGAAGTGTTGGGCGATGTCTTGCGGTGCAATTCCGCTCATCGCGGCGCCCGCTTCGCCGTCCAACACATAGGGGAAAGGGATTTCCTGGCGCGAACGGCTGACCGTCACGTCGATCTCATATTCGGCAGAGATCAGCTCCAATTGCTCGGTCAAATACCCTGCGAACAGATCGGGCCGTGTGATCGTGGTTGTGTATGTCCCTGGCATCTCCAACCGGCCAAAGGCACGGCTGCGATCCTTGGGTTCTCCAACTCCTGAATAATGCAAAGTCAGCTGCGGATAGGCATAGCTGCCATCATGCCGCTTGCGTTCCGGGGGAACGGTGCCGTTTTTTCCATAAGCGATAACATCGACGCGCAAAGTGGCGACCGCATCGGCGTATTGTGTCTGCAATTCTTCGAGGATTTTGGAGATTGGGGTCATAGATTTTCCTGTTTTTGTTGTTGTTCTTGGTGCCAGACCCGCATCTCAAATGCGAATTACGAGCCTGTTACAAATTGTCCTGTTACAAAAAGGGCGCGGCAGTCTTTCGACGCCGCGCCCATTTGTTTGCATATGCGCGAAAACGCGCGAAAAATCAACCTCAGGCTTCTTCTTCGCCAGTTTCGGCAGCGGCTTCTTCAGCAGCTGGAGCTTCCTCAGCAGCTTCTGGAGCAGCGCCTTCGTCAAGCAGTTCAGCGGGGATTTCGCCCGGCTCAAGACCTGCATTGTCGATGCGCGTATCAGCAGCGGCTTCTTCGATCTCGCGCTGCTCTTCTTCGAACAGTTGAGCGAGAACGTCGACGCCTTGCGATTGCAATTCAGCTTCATCGTCAGAACGAGCAACGTTGGCTTTCACAGTAACGTGCACCTCAGGGTGCAAAGCGACGGTCACGTCGTGCATGCCAATCGTTTTGATCGGCGCGCCCATGATGACCTGCTTTTTGTCAACGTCGTGACCCTGTTCGGTAAGGCCAGCGATCATATCGCGGACATTGACCGAACCGTAGAGCTGACCAGCGTTTGATGCAGCGCGGATCAGAACGACCTCTGCGCCAGCAACTTTCTCGCCGGTTTTCTCTGCCACGGTGCGCTTCTCAGCGTTCTCTTTTTCAAGACGCTCGCGGTTTGCTTCGAAAACGGCCTTGTTGGCTTCGTTTGCGCGAAGGGCCTTCTTCTGCGGGAGCAGGAAGTTTCGGGCATAGCCGTCCTTCACGGTAACAACGTCACCAATAGTGCCGAGCTTCTCGATACGTTCGAGGAGAATGATATCCATGGTTCTTTCTCCCTTACTTCACGATGTACGGCAGCAGGCCGATGTGACGAGCGCGTTTGATAGCCTTGGCGAGCTCACGCTGCTTCTTGGCAGAAACGGCGGTGATGCGCGAAGGGACGATCTTGCCACGCTCAGACATGAAGCCTTGGAGAAGGCGCACATCTTTGTAGTCGATCGTTGGGGCTTCCTTGCCACTGAATGGGCAGGATTTGCGGCGGCGGAAAAACGGGCGGGCCATCAGTCGCGCTCCTCACGGGTTTCGCGGCGCTTACGGTCGCGTTCGTTCTTACGCATCATTACACTTGGACCTTCTTCGTGCTCTTCGACACGGATGGTCATGTAACGAATGACGTCTTCGTTGATGCGGGTCTGGCGCTCGAGCTCTTCAACCACCGCGCCTGGGGCGTCGATGTTGAGCATTACGAAATGCGCTTTACGGTTGCGGTCGATTTTGTAGGCGAGGGATTTAAGGCCCCATGTTTCGGTCTTCGTGACCTTGCCTTCGTTCGCTTCGACGATTTCGGTCGCCGAGGCCGCCAGCGCGTCTACTTGTGCTTGTGACAAGTCCTGACGCGCGAGGAAGATGTGCTCATAAAGAGCCATGCTTCACGTCCTTACACTGTAATGCCGATCGCTGGCTGATCCGCGGGATTGCGGGGCCCCTCCGGCTTTCTTTAAGTTTCCACGCGAGGCCGTCACCCCGCGCGGAAGAGGGGCACATAGCTGGTTCTTTGGGGAATGCAAGCGCAGTCACTCGTGGACTGAGCGATTTGAGCGCTTGACCGCAACTGCCCACGCGATAGGTCGAGGCACTAAGTATTGGTCGCGCGAAGGATTAGCCCTTGAAAAAACTCTCAATTGTGTTTGCCATTCCGTTGATGGCGGGTTGTGGCATGCTCGCGACGACCGAAACTTCGTATTACGTTGCGGGAGATCCGCCGAGCGAGCGGGCTTGCGATGGTCCGCCAAGCCGCGCGGCGCTCGTCGGCGATGTAACAGCTGATGGTTTTGCGCAGTCGATGCAGGTGCGGATTTTCGACGATATCGGACTTTTATGCGAATACGGTTCCGATAATCAGGTGGCCGCGACCTATCTGGAAGCGAGCGAGGGGGAGGCCACTCACGTCTACACCGTGGTCGACGATCCACTGGCCGCAAACCCGGTCAAGACATTCGGGCCAGTTGAACGTTAAGCCAAGGGCAGAACATAACGTTCTGACAAATATGGGTTTTAGGGGAATTCGAATATGCCGTCTGGTCTCGTAGCGTTGCTTGACGATGTTTCCGTAATTGCGCGTACCGCGGCGGCATCGGTTGATGATATCGCGGCAGCTGCGGGCAGGGCGGGTTCGAAAACTGCGGGCGTCGTGATTGACGATGCAGCCGTCACCCCAAGCTATGTGACCGGGCTATCGCCTGCGCGCGAGCTGCCGATCATCTGGGCAATCACCAAGGGAAGTTTGTTCAACAAGCTCATCATCCTGCTGCCCGGTGCGATCCTTTTATCCGAATTCCTGCCGTGGCTGATCATCTGGATACTGATGCTAGGCGGCGCTTTCCTTTGTTATGAAGGCGCAGAAAAAGTGCTGGAAAAGCTGGGCGGGGAAAAACACGGCAAGACGGTTGAGGATGAAATCACTGATCCGGTCGCGTTTGAGAAACAGCGGATTGCAGGCGCGGTGCGCACCGATCTGATCCTCTCGGCAGAGATTATGGCGATTACGCTCAATGAGCTGGACCTGCCGACATGGTGGGAACGCGGTTTGGCCTTGGCACTTGTGGCCTTCATTGTGACAATCGTTGTCTACGGCGCAGTCGCTATCATCGTGAAGATGGATGACGTCGGCCTGCATATGACGAAGCAAGATAGCGCCGCCAGTCAGTCCATCGGCCGCGCGCTGGTCGCATCCGTGCCCAAATTGTTGATCGCTCTCTCTGTCATTGGAACAGTCGCAATGCTTTGGGTCGGAGGAGGCATCATTGTGCACGGCACGCACGAGGTCGGCTTTCACTTGCTCTATGACATTGCCCACGGGGCAGAAGCCTGGGTGGCAGGCATAACCGGAGCGCTTTCCGGGATAGCAGGCTGGTTCACCTATGCCGCGATTTCAGGTGTAATTGGCTTGGCGCTAGGCGCGGTGATCGCTTTCTTATTGCACAATGTGATCGGTTACGAAGGCGCGCATTAGGGCTGTTCAGGGGGAGCCAACCGCTCCCCGCATTTGCCGCAGACTTTGTTAGGCCACGGTAAGAAAACAGCGCCCCAGCGAAAGAGATTTTTTCCGCAATTAGAGCAGTCAAATAGAAGCTGCCGGATTGTCAGGACAACACCGACTAAAGCGAATCCGGCGAAGGCAAAGCCCGGACTGAGGTTAATCCGCTCAGCTATGATCATGATTGGTATGAAGGATAGAAACCACCCAACAGTCATGTTTCGTTGGATCAGTGCTCGTTTGTAGACGTCTCTCATTCTTCGTCTGTCCCAAGCTTTTCTCCGCATTTACCGCAGGTCCGATTGGGCCAGGGCACAACGAATACACCTCGGAAGAACAGGTTCTTGCCGCAATTAGAGCAATTGAACGTCAGCATTCGCGCATTTGCGATCACTAGGCCGACAATCGCGATACCAAAGGCGATGCTCGAATGGCCGAAATAACGCCCTACGACCACGACGAACAGGATGGATAGCGCCAGTGCTCCTGCCATAAACCAGGCGTGCCGCCGTGCTCGTTCGTAAACGCTCACCCAAGTCGCTCGAAAATGCTCTTCGCAAAGCTGGTGAGTGTGTCGTCGCGCGCGCCCATTACCACGATGCGATCACAGGGCTGCGCAATATCGACGATCCGGTCGCCGCACGCCTCACGCGTAGGCAAATGCTGTGCGCTACCGCCGTGGCCTTCAATCAATTTGATGATCCGCTCTGTCCCTTCGGTGCGATCGACCGTGCCGCCATAATAGACTGGGTCGCACATGATGGTGATGTCATCATCGTCCAACTCGCGAGCAAAAGTCTCGGCCAGTTCGTCGCCCATCTGGCGCAGAGGCCCATATCCATGCGGCTGGAAAAACGCGATCACGCGGCCCGGTGTCGCCTTAAGCGTGCGCAAGGTCGCAGCGCATTTCTCTGGATTGTGCCCAAAATCGTCGATCAAAGTGATATTGTCAGCGCTGGTGCCGATGACATCGAACCGGCGTGCCAGCCCGGCAAAATTGTTAAGCGAGGCTGCTGCTGCTCCGACTGCAACGCCCGCCGCGCTTACGGCTGCAATTGCTGCCAAAGCATTGGAGAGGTTGTGCATGCCCGGCATGGGTACTTTGAGCGCGTGCGCTTCGCGGTTGCGATTGTCGATCAGGACCGCGCTGATGCCGAAGGCGCTTTGTTCAATTGATCCCGGCTCAATCGTAATGTCTGCATCGGTGTTGGTGAGGCCAAAGCTCACCAATTGCTTCGCCCGGCTGGCCAGTCCATGCGCTTCCTCATTGTCGAAATTGACAACCGCGCAGCCTGATGCGGCAAGGTAGTCACCAAACAGAACGCGCAATTCTTCGAGCGATTTGTGGTCCAGGCTGACATTAAGCAGCACGCCAATCGTTGGGGTGTAGAGCGCGATCGAGCCGTCGCTTTCATCGACCTCGCTGACAAACAGATGCGGTGATCCAACGCGGGCGCTGGCAAAGGGATTATCCGCGCTCACAAAATTCTTCATCACCGCGCCGTTCATAACGGTGGGATCGTGGCCTGCTTCAGAGAGGATCCACGAAATCATACCTGTGACGGTCGATTTGCCCGAAGTCCCTCCAACCGCGACCGAATATCCTGCTTCGTTAAAAAAGCGGCTTAGCAATTCAGCGCGGGTGAGGCGCGTTAAACCAAGCTCTTTGGCGCGCGCTGCGTCGGGCACAGTGTCCTCTACCGCAGCCGAAGCAATCAACACTTGATCCTCTGAAACTATGCCGCTGCCATCCTGCGGCGACAGTTTAAACCCTGCACTTTGTAGCCAGGCAAACTTCGCAGGCGTGTGGCCCTGATCATTGCTGCGGTCAGAGCCTGCAACTTCATGCCCCAATCCGTGTGCGATCTGGGCAAGCGGGAGCATGCCCGAGCCACCAATGCCGCAAAAAAAGAACGGGCGCATCGAAGGCGCCGCATCATCGATCCCACTCATGGCGATTATGGTTATTGGCTTGCATGAAGACTGACAAGCGCCATAGGCTGTGCAGATGTCAAAAATTGCAATTTGTGCCCCGGCGACCCCGATAACGCGCGATCATGCCGCCGCTTTGGAGGCTTTAGTGGCCGAAGAGTTCCCGCAGCACTCTGTGACATTCCATGATCAGTGCTTTGAAAGCCAAGGCCATTTCGCAGGCGATGATCTGCGGCGGCTAACCGCTCTGATTGAATGCGCGAATGATCCAGCGTTTGACGCGGTGTGGTTTGCAAAAGGCGGCTATGGCTCCAATCGCATTGCAGAAGCCGCGGCTGCGCAGATGAATGCGAGCGCGCGGGCGAAGACATACATAGGCTTTTCAGACTGCGGCTATTTGCTCGCAGCGCTTTACCGGGCAGGGATTGGCCAATGCGCGCATGGCTCCATGCCCGTGAGCGCGCGGTCGGAGACTGGTCGCGAAGCGGTGCGCAGGGTTTTACGCTGGCTGGCAGGGGACAATTCGGGGCTTGAGCCCAGCCTTGATGGCGCGACGCCTGCGGTGGCGTTCAACCTTATTACTCTCGCAATGCTGGCGAAGACTCCGATGATGCCTGACCTCACCGATCATGTCGTGATGGTGGAGGAAGTGAGCGAGCACCTTTACGCCATCGACCGCATGTTCTTCGCACTCGCGGGCAGCTTGCCACGGGCGGCTGGTCTGCGCCTTGGCGCGATTACGGCAGTGCCAGAGAATTACGTTGAGTTCGGGCAGAGCGCTGAGGAGATCGCCAAATACTGGTGCGACCGCGCTGGTATTCCCTATTTGGGCCGTGCGGATATTGGGCACACAGCTTCCAACAGAGTTGTGCCCTTCGGACTTGCAGGGCCAGCCGGGGCTGCCTAACGGGCCACCTCAAAGGAGATTCTCATGAGAGCTTTCGTATTTCCCGGACAGGGCAGCCAAAAAGTCGGCATGGGCAGCGAGTTGGCGGATGCCAGCAGTGCCGCGCGCGAAGTGTTTGAGGAAGTCGACGAAGCGCTCGGGCTCAAGCTGTCCGCGATCATGCGCGACGGGCCAGAGGATCAGCTGACCCTAACCGAAAATGCGCAACCTGCGATCATGGCGAATGCGATTGCGACCTTGCGCGTGCTTGAAAGCGAGTTTGGCGTGAAGCTCGCAGAAAAAGGTGGCTGCGTGGCTGGGCATTCTCTGGGTGAGTACACCGCTTTGTGCGCAATTGGCGCGTTTGACCTTTCGACCACTGCACGCCTGCTCAAACTGCGCGGGTCTGCCATGCAAGCAGCCGTTCCAGTGGGTGAGGGCGCTATGGCGGCACTATTGGGCGCTGACGTTGAAAAAGCGTCCGCGCTTGCTGCCAAAGCTGCCGAGGGTGAAGTGTGCGAAGTCGCCAATGACAATGATCCCACCCAGGTCGTGATTTCAGGTCACAAAGGCGCGGTTGAGCGCGCGGTTGGTCTGGTAAAGGAACATGGGATCAAACGCGGTGTGCTCCTGCCGGTGTCTGCTCCTTTCCATTGCTCACTAATGCAGCCCGCCGCTGATCGCATGCGCGGGGCTCTCGCGGATACGGATGTCAACGCTTTTGCCTTACCCTTGTTTGCCAATGTGACAGCGGGCGAAGTTAGTGATCCCGAGCAAGAACGCGACCTGCTCTATCGCCAAGTGACAGGCCGGGTGCGCTGGCGCGAAAGCGTGCTCGCGATGCGCGCTGATGGTGTGGAAGGCTTCGTCGAAATGGGCGGCAAAGTGCTCGGCCCGATGATTGGCAGGATTGATAAAGAAGCGGCAACAACCAGCCTTATCACCATGGAAAACATGGAAGAATTCGCAAAAACGATTTGATAAGGTGGCGTTCAGCTAACCGGGCGCACTCTTAATATCCCTAATCGGATTAAGGAGAGGTCCGGTGCTGAAATCTGCTTCGTTCAAGCCCCTTGGGTTTGTTTCTTTTGGTCTGACCGCAGCGTTGGTCGGCGGCGTCGCCTTGGGCACGGTATCATTGGCGGCGAACAGGACAGTTCCCGACGATCCTGACCTCACGGCAGAGGGCCCCGGCCTGCGCGGCTTTGCGAGCCAGCAAGGACTTGAGGACTTTGCGGAGAAGATGGCAAGGCTTGAACGGCGGCAGCGCAGGCAAACCGAAGGCGTAATGTATTCGGTCGCCCCTTCGCCCATGGTTGCCGAAGCGTCAGCCGACAGCGCTGGCCCCGGTGCCCAGAACGAAAGCATCACTAACACACAGGAAGCCGGCGTTGATGAAGGCGGCATAGTCAAAAATGCAGGCGACTACCTTGTCGTGCTGCGCCGTGGTCGCCTTTTCACCGTTCGCACAGGCGGCGGCGCGCTAGAGCCGGTCGACACAATTGACGCATTCCCGCCCAAGAAAAAGAGCCCCGGCGACACCTGGTATGATGAGATGCTCATTCGCGGCAATCAGGTCATCGTTATCGGCTATTCCTATGGAGCATTTGGCACTGAGATAAACCGCTTCGACATCTCCGAAGCAGGTGAACTGACCTATCGCGACACGCATTACATGCGCTCTGGCGATTACTATTCCTCGACCAATTATGCATCGCGCCTCATTGGTGATGAGCTGATCCTCTACACGCCGGTCTATGCCGGGTGGAGCGATTTGGAAGCGTCGCTTCCTGCCATGCGCGAATTTGGCGAGGATGAGGCGCAAATTTTGGTCAAGCCAGAGGATTTCCTCGTCGCAGACCCATACCGCGATGGCCGTTTTCATTTGAACATGCTGCACACTGTCACACGCTGTGATTTGTCAGCCGAAGACTTTGAATGCAGCGCCACGGCGATTGCGGGCACATGGAGCCGCGCTTTCTATGTCTCGCGTGAAGCGGTCTACACATGGACCGGCACCGCACAGAATTACTGGGAAGAACGCAGCGCCAGCACACCGGGCCAGCTTTACCGCATCCCGCTAGACGGATCGCGTCCCGGCGCAGTTCAAGTTGCGGGCGCTCCGGTCGATCAATTTTCCTTTGCGGAAGACGCAGAAGGCGGCGTGCTGCGCGTGCTCCTGCGCTCGGTCGGCAATGGAGAGGGGATGTGGGCGAGCGAATATTCCGCTGGCAACGTTTCCATGGCGACCGTGCCGTTCAGCGCCTTTGATCGCGGCAGCGGAGCTCTTGTGCGTGATCATTATCGCAAATTGCCTGAGCCCGAAGGCTGGCGTTTCCACAACCGCTTCGTAGGTGATTATCTGCTCTATGCGGCAGGCAATTATGGCTCTGAGGCTAAGGGCGCGATGGTCTACGCCGTCCCACTAGACGGCAGCGACGTGCAAGAAATCCCCATGCCGCATGGTATCACCCGCTTTGATCGGATGGGTAAAGACGGAGTGGTCGTTGGTCCATCCAAAGGCGGAGCGCTTGGTTTTAGCTCGCTATCGCTGGGTAAGGAGGCGGTCATCGAAGACACTTACATGCTCGCCGCCGCAAGCGAGGGTGAGACGCGCTCTCAAGCGTTCTTCTTCAAACCCGACCGGGGCAGCGCTGACGGCCTCTCCGGAACGCTAGGCTTGCCCGTTGCTCGTCAAGTAGAGCGCAATGGTGCAGAATTCCTGGGCAGTGGCTCCGCCATCGCTTTCCTGCGACGAGAAAACCGCTCGCTCAGCCGTGCAGGTGAGCTGGCTGCGCGCACTGAGAATGCGGTGGACGACAAATGTGTTGCTTCGTGTGTCGACTGGTACGGCAATGCCCGGCCAATCTTCATGGGCAATCGCATTTTCGCTCTGATGGGCTATGAGATTGTCGAAGGAGACATGTCCGATGGCGCCATCCGCGAGGCAAGAAGGGTCAGTTTCGCACCCTAAGCTAGAGCTGCATTGGATCGACACGTCGAACGCGCATCTGCTTGCCAATGTCGCGCCCGGCGTGTTCGACCATGCGATTGATGAAAAGCTCCTCGCTGCTTACCTATCGCAACCGGTAAATTGGATGTGCGTTGCCCTGCATGATGGATTGGTCGTGGGCATGTGCATGACCGTCATCCACTATCATCCCGACAAACCAACCGAACTCTTCCTTGACGAGATCGGCACAGGCGACGATTGGCGTCGTAAGGGCATTGCGAGCGCGTTAGTGAGCAAACTGTTCGAACGCGCAGATGCCGAGGGAATTGAAGAGATCTGGTTGGGAACGGAGCCTGACAATTCAGAGGCAAACGGTCTGTATCAAAAATTCAAGCACGAGCGTGAGGACGCCGTGATCTACTATTTCGATTGGTGAGGACAAAACACATGTTCAGGTTGGATGGAATGAACGCGCTGGTAACAGGCGCATCTGGCGGCATCGGTTCAGCGATTGCCATGGCGCTCGCAAAGCAAGGAGCGCGCGTCGCGCTTTCAGGCTCAAACGGAGACAAATTGCGCGCTTTTCGTGAGCAATTGATCTCCGAAGTCGGCTCACCTGAAGATGGCGATCATGTTGAGATCACCTGCAATTTGTCTGATAAAACTCAAGTCGACGAGTTGATCCCAGCAACGCTCGATACGCTGGGTGGGATCGATATTCTGGTCAACAATGCCGGCATCACGCGCGACAACCTCGCCATGCGGATGAAGGATGATGAATGGGATCAGGTGATCTCAGTCAATCTCGAAGCGGCCTTCCGCCTGATGCGCGCCAGTGCACGGCCGATGATGAAGGGCCGATTTGGCCGGATTATCAATATTACCTCCGTCGTGGGGCACACCGGCAATCCGGGTCAGATGAATTATTGCGCGGCCAAAGCAGGCCTGACCGGCATGACGAAGAGCTTCGCGCAAGAAGTCGCCTCACGCGGGATCACCGCTAATTGCGTCGCGCCCGGCTTTATCCGCACCGCCATGACCACCGCGCTCGATGAAAAGCAGACCGAGACTATCAATGCGCGCATCCCCATGGGCAAGATGGGCGAGGGCAATGATATTGGCTCTGCGTGTGCTTTCCTTGCGAGCCGCGAGGCAGGCTACATCACGGGTGAGACCGTGCATGTGAACGGCGGCATGGCGATGGTTTGATCAAAGAGTGATGGGCGTGATGAAACGGAAATATGTTCTTGCAGCGGTTTGCCTTGCCATTTTCGCGCAGGCTCCGGCCGTTGCGCAGCAACCTGTTCAGCCATCGCAAGAGCTGACTGCCGCACTTGATTGTGCCCTTGAAACAGCTCCGCCCGGCTATGCTGCGCGCGTGCTCAACTACTTTGAAAAACGCTGGGCTGGACAAAATACGGCGGTCGACAACCTAGAAATCCAACAGGATGCGGCTCTGCTGCTAGAGGCATGCGGGAGCGCTTATGAGGACGATGAGGAAAAGTTGGTGCTTTTTGGTCAGGCAGCGATGACGCTGCACATGCGAGCAGAAGCTTCACGCAGATTGGCTGATGTTGGTTTCGATACGGCTGAAATTGACGCACTTTTTCTACCCGAATTTGAAGTCATGCCTATTGAGGATCTCAGGTTAGAGACCTTGAAATTGCCGACTAGCATTCGCGCAGAAGCGAGGGCGATGATGGATGGCCAGATCGAAAGAACCGGCCTTGAGCGTCAGCAAATCCAATTGCTGTTTGTAGGCTACATTACCGGGCTTGCTGGCCAGATAGGCGCGCGGCGCAGTCTCTAGAAATTCGCGGCGCATTTCTGTGCCCTTATCCCCAAGCGAATCTGCTCATAAACGCGTAGAAACTTGCCCGCATTGCCCGGTTCGCTAAGGTTTTCATGAACAACGGCGTTTGCGGGGGCGATTCCGCATCTCTCAGGCGTCTCTTAAAACCAGTAGACGATAGGCTAAGCTGATGAAGGCTACGATCGAACGCGCAACGCTATTGCGTTGTCTCTCCCATGTTCAATCGGTGGTTGAGCGCCGCAACACCATCCCGATCCTTTCCAACGTGCTGATCGACGCCAGTGACGACGGCAATGTGCGCGTCATGGCGACCGACCTCGACCTGCAAGTGGTTGAAACGATGAGTGCGGCTTCGGTTGAAAGCGCAGGAGCAATTACCGTGTCAGCGCATCTGTTGTTCGACATTGCGCGCAAACTGCCTGATGGTTCTCAGGTTAGCCTGGAAACGGCAGAAAATCGGATGGAGGTTAAAGCAGGGCGTTCACGGTTTAAACTGCCGACCTTGCCGCGTGATGACTTCCCAGTGATTGTTGAAGGCGACTTGCCAACATCGTTCGAATTGCCTGCGCGCACTTTGGCACAGATGATCGATGCAACCCGGTTCGCGATCTCGACCGAGGAAACCCGGTATTATCTCAACGGTATCTTCCTGCACGTGACCGATGAGGATGCGCCTGTCCTGAAAGCAGCGGCAACCGATGGCCACCGTCTTGCTCGCTTTACCCTTGCACGCCCTGACGGCGCCGAAGGCATGCCCGACGTCATTGTCCCGCGCAAAGCGGTCGCAGAATTGCGCAAACTGCTTGAAGAGGCGATGGACGGCTCGGTTCAGATTGACCTTTCCGCCAGCAAGGTGCGCTTCACGCTCTCGGGTGAGGGCGGTGTAGTGCTGACCAGCAAGCTGATCGACGGGACGTTCCCCGATTACAGCCGCGTGATCCCAACGGGGAATGACAAGCTGCTTAAAGTCGATCCAAAGCTGTTTTTCCAAGGCGTAGACCGCGTTGCAACCATCGCAACTGAGAAAACCCGCGCGGTGAAGATGGGCTTGGACAAAGACCGCGTTACGCTGTCTGTGACGTCGCCAGACAACGGAAATGCCGCAGAAGAACTGGCGGCCGCCTATGGCAGTGATGGCTTCGAAATTGGTTTTAACGCCAATTACTTGAAGGATATTCTTGGCCAGTTTGATAGCGATGAGATTGAGCTTCACTTGGCTGATGCGGGCGCTCCGACTTTGATCCGTGAGAGTGACGACAGTCCTGCGCTCTATGTCCTGATGCCGATGCGCGTGTAGCCATGCGGCTTTGGGGGATCGCTATCACTGCATTGCTCGTCGCTGCTCCAGCTGCGGCGCAGGAGAGTGAGGCGTTTGAGCCTGCTTTCAGCGCGGAAGACGATCTCGACTGCGCGATTTTTATCGGCGCCGTGATGGCTGAAATGGAAGCGGAGAATTCGATGACGTCCGACAATCGTATCGGACTCACTTCCGCGCTGACCTATTTCACGGGCCGCTATGAAGCACAAAGAGGTCTCAACATAACCGACGCCTTTGCTGAGCGTTATGAGACTTATCAACAGCGCAACCCTGCGGAAATTCAGCAGACTTGTTCGGTACGGATGCGCGCCTTCAGCGTTCGTTTGCAAGATGTAGGGCGTGCGGTGTCTCGCCTCCAACCGCGTGCACCCTTGCCGGTGCCGGACGCAGAGGTTGAGCCGACGCTCCCTCCTGAACAATAGACCGTGTCCGCTCAGGTTCGCATCTTCGGCACGGTCATTTCGACCTATACGCGGATAATTCAGATCACGTGTGAAGAAGCGGGCGTAAGCCACGAAACTATTGCGACGGCTGCGAACTCACCAGCCAATCGTCATCCCTTTGGCAAAGTGCCTGTGGTGGAGGTTGATGGTCTCGAACTGATCGAAAGCGTCGCCATCGCGCAATATATCGACAACGCGCATGGCGGAGGCGGTTTGCAGCCTGCTGACCCCGCTACACGCGCGGTGATGGATAAATGGACCGCGATCGCCAACAATTACCTGTTTCCGCTGTTTGAGCGCGGTCTGGTCATGCCGTGGATCATGCACCGTGTTGCAGGGATGCCGCTCGACCCAGAAAAGATCAATCAAGCGCTCCCGCAGATCAGCCGCGCTCTGGGCCTTTTGGAGGCCGAGCTGGACAAGGACGGCGCGTGGACGGCTCAAGGGTTTACCCTTGCTGACGTGTTCCTCTATCCAATCGTCCGCTCGCTAGAACTTACCCCGCAGGGCGAAGTTGGCATTGCCCAATGCGACCGCCTTAAAAGCTGGCTTGATAGCTGCCAAAAGCGCCCTTCAATCACCGCAACGTGCTGGGAAAGCGAGCCGTGATCCGCTAGAGCTGACGTCAAAGAGGAGATCACCCGAAATGACACTAGCCCAAGTCCACGTCCGCAAAGATGAACTCACCCATGCCGCTCTGGTTGAGGCAGACAGCGCGCCGCTTGCTGAGGGCGCAGTTCGTTTGAAGGTTGAGAGCTTCTCCGTCACGGCAAACAACATCACTTATGCGGTGGTGGGTGATGGCTTTGGCTATTGGAACTTCTTCCCGCCAAAGAGCGAAGAGGGTGGCCTTGGCATCGTGCCCATGTGGGGACACGCAGTCGTAACCGAGAGCAACCATTCCGACATCGCCGTGGGTGAGCGAGTCTATGGCTATCTTCCAATGGGGACAGAGCTTGATGTGGTGCCGGGCAATGTCACTGCGATGAGCTTTTCCGATATGACCGATTATCGCCAGCCGATGAGCCCGGTCTATAACAATTACACCCGCCTCAACGCCGATCCCGAGCATGATCCTGCGCGGGAGAATGAGCGGATGATCTACGGACCATTGTTCAAAACCGGCTTCATTATCGATTATTTCATGCGGTCTGAAACATGGTTTGGTGCAGGCCAAGTGGTGATGACCAGTGCGAGCTCCAAGACGGCGATGGGCCATGCGAGCTGCGTCGCTCTCAATTCACCGGGTATCAAGCGCATTGGCCTCACCTCTGCGGGCAATGTCGATTTTGTGAAGTCGACCGGGCTATATGATGAAGTGGTCGCCTATGAGGATGTGGCCTCAATCGCGAATGAACCGACCGTCAGCGTCGATTTTGCCGGCAATGCCAATCTGCTTGCGAGCATCCACGAACATTTTGGCGACAATCTCAAATATTCCTGCCTGGTCGGTGCGACGCATATTGAGGAACGCGGTGGAGGCATGGGAGCCGCCCGCGATCTTCCAGGTGCGAAACCGATCCTGTTCTTCGCACCCGATCACTTCGTCGCATTCTTCAAGGAGCACGGCCCGGTCGAAGGTGGCAAAATGGCAGCTGCCGCATGGCACAGTTTCTTGGAAGCAGTTGAAGGCGCGATTGAGATCGTGGTTCACCCCGGCCTAGAGGCCGCGCGCACGACCTATCTTGAAATGATCGGCGGCAGCGTTGATCCTGCCAAAGGCATTGTGATCAAGCCGTAGAGGCGCCAGACTGGGGAGGGGCAAATGGATGTTGCGCTGATCGCCCTATTATGCGGTGTGATCTTTGTGGTCTTGTGGGTGTCACTGACTGCAGTGGTCCCCAAGTTGAGCGGCTGGTCGAATCTGGAAGAGTACTTCCCCAATCAACCAGAAGCGGCGGTTCGAACCCTACGCTTTCACGGCTTCTATCTGGGCAAGCGGAAGCTTGGTGTATCCTATCGCGGTTGCGTGACCTTCGAAGTTTGCAAGGGCGGCCTGCGGGTCAGTATATGGAAGCTTTTTGCCCCTTTCAGCAAACCAATCTTCATCCCTTGGGATATGATGATTGTTGAAGAGGCAACGGTGTTGGCGTTGAAGGCAACTCGCATGAGGATCGGGCGCGAACACGAATATTGGCTCTCTGTTGGCCGTCTCACTGCGCGCTCAATCGCGGAAGCGAGCTCGGGTCAGTTCGTGGCCTCAAGCCGAGCGTAAGCAAGCGCCTGAAACGCTCCTCAATCGCCTTTGGCGGCGTAGTCAAACAGCCCGTCCAATTGCGCTGAGTGCCGCGCGGTAATCTTGTCGGCTGTTTCGGTCTCGGTGGGAATGATGCACCAACCGCCGCCTTTAGCCAGCGTTGCATTGAGGCCCTGTTCCAGTACTTCCGGACCCGGTTGTGCGCGCCAATGGTCGCCCAGATCATCCGGAGCTTGCCGCGCGCCGCCAAACCGCTCGGGTCGAGCCTGTGCTGCGTTCCAGATTTGCGTGTTGAGAATGCCCGGGCACAGGATCGTGACGCCGACATCTTCCTCGGCGAGCTCTGCGGCCAAAGCCTCGCCAATCGCCGCGGTCATCTGCTTTGTTGTCGCATAGAGCGTGAAGGGACCGCTAACGGGTGTGACGGATGCAGAGCTGGCGGTGATCCCGACATGGCGCGCACCTTCCTGCGCTTTGAGGGTGGGCAGCCATGCTTGCGCTGTGTGGACCGGTCCCATGACATTGACCCCCATCAACCAATCGAGCGTCCGGGCTTTGGCTCCACTAACCGTGTCCGCGCTGCCAACTCCGGCATTGATCCAAAGCAGAGAGGGTTCAACGCCCTGTGCGATTAGCTTTTCAGCGACGCGAGCGGTTTCCTTGGCATCGGACACATCGCAGCCATGCGCGCGGGCCTCATCGCCGCACAAACGCGCGGTTTCCTCCGCTTCATAGGCGTCGATATCGAGCGCGCAAATTCGCATGCCCTTGGCCGCAAAGTGCTGCGCCAGCCAACGCCCGATCCCGCGACCCGCGCCAGTGATTACGCCCCAGTCGCCCGGCGCAGGGTTGAAAGCGCTCACTACTCAGCCGCCTCAGCCAGCTCCGCGCGTTGAGGGCCACGGATAAGGCCGCCGGGAGTTTCGCCGGTCCATTTGCCCTGTTCGAAGGTGACCACGCCGTTCTTGATCGTACAGGCATAGCCATCAGCTTTTTGCAGCAAGCGTTTGCCCCCTGCAGGCAAATCAAAAGCGAGCCATGGACGGCCCAGTTTTAGCCGCTCCATATCAATCACATTGAGGTCCGCCAGATAGCCGGGCGCGATGACACCGCGATCCTCCAACCCATAGAGCACGGCGGTATCCCGGCATTGGCGCTTGATCGCATTTTCCAGCGTGATGCGGTCCCCGCGCTTGCGATCGCGCACCCAGTGCTCAAGCATGAATGTTGGCGAGGCCGCATCGCAAATAGTCCCGCAATGCGCGCCGCCATCAGACAGCGAATTGACCGTGTCATCGGCATGTTGCAGCGGGTGGAGGAAATCGAGATTGCCGTCCGCATAATTGAGGATGGGCAGGTAGATAAACCCTGTCCCATCATCACGGCACAGCATGTCATAGGCATATTCCTGCGGATCGACACCGGCGGCAATGGCGCGGGCATTCACGCTGGCGGTTTCATCGGGTTCGTAGTCGAAATCCGGGTCCATCTCATATTGCAGAGCCCAGCCTTGAGTGATGACCATCACGACGCCAATAATGTCCATCGGCGCTTCGGAATAATCGTTGGATTCCGACAAAAGCTGCGCCTTGAAGGCGGGGTCAAGCAGCTTCGCCTTTTGCTCTTCCCAAGGCAATTCTGCGATGGCCTGCCAGCTTGGGCGATAGACAAACGGGTTCACCGTACCCTGCCACGCCATGATGATGCCGTTCCCACGAAGCGCGATTTGCGCAACGATCTGCGCGCCATTGTCATTCTCTGCGCGCATCGTTTCGATCTGCTCTTTAAGCGGCATTTCCTTAGCGATGCTTTCGAGCGCGGCGAAGGTGACGGGTATGCCAGCTTCGCGGCTGAGGCGGCCCATCCATTCAAATTCGTTCCAGTCGCGTTGCAGGTCGCTCGCCATTTCGAATACGGCGTGCCCGCCCGCATCCTTCGCGCGGCCCATGGCTTTGCCGATTGCGACGAGTTCTTCGGGGGTGGCGGTGGTGCCGGGGACCAGTTCGCCATCGACCGATTTGTGGAGCACAGTGCGCGATGTTGAAAAGCCAAGCGCGCCTGCTTTCACTCCGTCTTCGACGATCGCTGACATGGCCGCGATATCTTCATCCGTGGGTACAGCGCCGGGCTGTTCGCGATCACCCAGCACATAGGCACGCACCGCGCCGTGGGGAACATGCGTGCCGATATCGACTGTGCGAGGGAGCTCTTCGAGAGCGTCGAGATATTCTGGGAAGGTCTCCCAATCCCATGTAATCCCTTCAGAAAGAGCGGTGCCGGGAATGTCCTCCACGCCTTCCATCAAGCTGATAAGCCATTCGTGCCGGTCGGGTTTGGCAGGTGCAAAGCCAACGCCGCAATTGCCCATGACGACCGTGGTGACACCGTGCCAGCTGGATGGAGCCATTTCCTGATCCCAGGTTGCTTGGCCATCATAATGTGTGTGAATGTCGACAAAGCCCGGGGCGACGATCTTGCCACTCGCGTCTATTTCGCGCGTTGCATCGCCGGCAATAGTGCCCACAGCAGCGATCACGCCATCTTTGACCGCCACGTCGCCGGTAAAGCCGGGCGCACCTGTTCCATCGACTACGGTGCCACCGCGAATGATCAGATCAAAAGCCGCCATTATCTCTCTCCTGTCTCTCTCGAATTAGAAGGTCTCACATTGCAACCTGACTGTCCAGCGCAAGACCGCTAGGAAGGGCGCCAGAACAGGAGAATCACCCTCATGAAGACTTTTGCGCGTTCAATGCTGGTTTGCGCCGCCGCCTCTCTCATCGCTGCCCCGACGGTTGCTCAGGTCGAAGTGGGCCAGTGGGAGATCAACGCAAACGGCGACCTGTCCGCGCTGCTTGATTGCCACGAAGAGGCGGGTCGCACGCTGATCTCTGCACATCGAGGCGGGCCAACACCGGGCCTTCCTGAAAATGCGATTGAGACGATGGACGCGGTGCTCACCGCAATCCCGGCGGTGATGGAAGTGGATGTCGCACAAAGCCCAGACGGCGTGCACTATCTGATGCATGACCGCACGCTCGACCGCACGACAACGGGCAGCGGGAATGTGACCGATGTGCCGTGGAGCGAGGTCTCCCAATTGCAATTGGTGGATGGGGCGGGCTGGGTGACGCCGTATCGCGTGCCCACCTTGGAAGCGACGCTCGAATGGGCAAAGGGCAAGACAGTGCTCCAGATCGATTTCAAACGCACTGCTGACTACGAAACTGTGATCAACGCCATCCGCGCCGCTGATATGGGCGATAGCGTGATCCTGATCGCCTATTCGATCGGAGCAGCCTCTCTGCTCAATGAGCTGGCGCCTGAAATGCTGATCTCTGCATCAGTAGATCATCTGGGTGAGCTGGTCGCGACGACGACCGCTGGCATTCCGCAGGACCGTATTGTCGCCTTCACCGGCACGCGCTTGCCGCGTCCTGATGTCTACCGGGAGCTCGACAGCGAGGATGTTGAAGTGATCTTTGGCACGCTTGGCCGCTCGCCCAATTCCCTCGACAATGTGTTTGCGCGCTTCGGCACGGACGAGCGCTACGCTGAGCTGGGTGAGGGCGGGGTGGATATTATCGCGACCGACCGCCCGCGCGAAGCGGCCTCTGCACTCGAAGCGGCGGGCCGTCTGCCCGAGGCCGGCCTTTGCGGTGTATCGCGAGCTGGCGGGGAGTAATTGATGGAGCGTACGCCCAGTTGGACCCCGCCTGAAGATAGCGGCATCGCGGTCAAATTCGTCGAAACCGCAGGGCTGACATTCGAGGTCGCTGAGGCGGGAGGCGGCGACCATTTGGCACTCTGCCTCCACGGCTTTCCCGAACTCAATTACAGCTGGCGTCACCAGATTCCTTTGCTCGCGGCCAAAGGCTACCGCGTTTGGGCTCCAAACTTACGAGGTTATGGGGCGACCGATCGGCCAAAGGGGATACGCGAATATACCCTCGAAAAGCTCACGCAGGATGTGGCCGATCTGATTGATGCGAGCGGGGCAAGCAAGGTGACTTTGTTTGCGCATGATTGGGGCGGGGCGATTGCATGGATGTTCGCGATTATGAAGCTGCGCCCCTTGGAACGGTTGGTAGTGATGAACCTGCCACACCCCAAAGTCTTCCGCCGTGAAGCGAAGAAATGGCGGCAGATTAGGCGCAGCTGGTACATTTATTTCTTCCAACTGCCTTGGCTGCCAGAGAAGCTGCTGATGCGCGGGGGCGGAACCGCGATTGGCCGCGTGTTTGAGCGGACCAGCTGCAATCCGGAACGCTTCGGACCGGAAGTGCAGGCGGTTTACAACGCCGCCGCCGCGCGTCCCTATGCGGCAAGCGCAATGGTCAATTATTACCGCGCTTTGCGTCACGCCAATCCGGGTATGTTGGGTGATGGCAGGGTGGATATTCCGACACTGATGATCTGGGGGGAGGAAGACGTCGCGCTGGGCATTCATTGCACGCAAGGAGCGCAGGAGTGGGTCAGCGACCTAACCCTCAAACGTTTGCCGGGCGTATCCCACTGGGTGCAACAGGATGCGCCCGAGGAGGTCAATGCGATCTTGGAAAGCTGGGTGCCCCAACTGTGAGCGGCTAAGCCCGCTTTGGCATCTTAACAAATAGCAGCACCGCAAGCCCGCTCGCAAATAACAGGCAAATTGACGCCATGCCGATGCGTTGATCGTTGAACGTGGTGGTGAAGATCTCAACCAGCAGCGGCCCCATCCACACCGTGATCGTGCCCGCAATCGCATAAAGCCCGAAAAACTCTCCGCTGCGACCCGATGGAGCGAGCGTCACCAGCATTGCTCTGCTTGATGAGATGCTTGCCGTGGCAGTGACCGCAACCACGCTGACAAGGGCGAGATAGGCAAGGTCTGACAGGGATTGGAACACCAGTCCGTCCCACACCTGATAATTCGCTATCGTGCCGAAAAACAATGTGTCCTGCGTGATCGAAAGCTGGAGGGAGAAGGCTACCACCATGCCCAATATCTCAATGATAAGCGCATTCTTCACGCCGACCTTCCCATCGAGCCAGCCTCCGAAAATGCCACCCAAAAACGCCCAGGCTGATGCGAAAATGGCGTAGCAGAGCATGTCGAGGAAACCCCAATCGAGGAACAGCGCGACATAGACCGCGCTCAATGCCAGCAAGGCGGCCATGCCATCGGCGTAGAGCATTCGCGCGATCAGGAACTTCATCAATTGCGCATATTGCGCCGCCTCGCGCACGGTCTTCACAACTGATTGGAACCCTGTGACCAAAGCTGTTGGCCAGCTCGCGCCTGCCACGCCGGGGTCCTTGGCATTTAGGAAGAAGGGGATCGAAAACAGCGCCAGCCAAACAGCGCAAATCGGGCCAACGGCGCGGGCATGGTCAAATCTCGCAAGGTCAAAACCGAATTGCGGCTGTGCAAAAGGCCATTGGATTGCGCCGGGCAAAATGAACAGCAGCGCGATTGCGACGAAGATCAGAACCGCGGCCAGATTACCCAGGCCAAGGCCAAGCCCGGAGATCATCGACAGCCGCTCTGGCTCCCCGGACACAGAGAGCATCGCGTTGTGGGTGACTTCGGAATAGGTGTAGCTGACATAGGCGATCACCAGCAGCGTCATGATCGCCCAAACGGGCAGACCGGCGCCGCCCGGCTGTGCAAACCACAGCATCGCAGAGCAAATCGTAATGCTGCCGAGGAATAGGGCCAAAAGCGGCTTTAGCCGCCCTCCGCGATCAAGCGCTGCGCCCAAAAACGGCGCGGTGAGCGCGGCGATCAACCCAGCCCATTTTGTGACGGAAGCGATCGTTGCTTGCCCTTGCGCATTGGCGGTTTGCCGCGCCTCGTCTGCGGGGAGGCCGTCCAATTGGCCACTCGCGAGAAGGTCAGCCCCGATGATATCGCGCGCAAAATAGGGCGCGAAAATATAGATGACGATCAGGATGTAATAGGGATTGCGCGCCCATTCGAAGACTGCCCAGGCAAAGCCGGTTTTATCCAAAGCGCCGCCGGTGCCGCGATGAGGGCGATCAGAGACGGTTTTCGCCTGTGGTGACACCGTCGCTATCGCAATTCTCCCCTTTCGCCTCCGCCTGTTTTGGGCGGTCGGCTCATTGCATACTCAACGCATATTATGCCGCTTGTTTTTCCTCTTTGGTCGCCGGACGATCAAGAAAATCGCGCATCGCATCAACGCTTTCATCCTTATGGCTAAGCAGGAACAAGTGTCCGCCGCCTTCCATCACAACCAGCTCGCTATTCGGGATCAGCATGTTCAAAAACTTGCCATTGGTGAGCGGGACAATCGCATCATCGTCGCCCATCATGATCAGTGTTTCTTGCTTGAGCAGGAACGGCAAAGCCGGTGCGCTGGTCCAGCCGAGCATGGCAAGCAGCTGATACATGTATCCGCGCGGGGAAGGGGGCTTGAGACGTGACATATGGCCGCCTTTGCCCTGCGATTTGCCCAGACCTTCGCCGTACAGTGTCTCAAAATTCTTCATCATGAATTCGGGATCAATATAGCGGCGCGGATTGGCCATTTTGGTCAGCGCCTTGGGGCTGCCCGGCATCATCAGCATGCCAGCACTGGTCGCAATCAGCACAACCCGGCGGGTGCGCGCTGCGTGCTGCATGGCAAAGTGCTGCGCCATGCCGCCGCCCCAGCTAATGCCCATCACATCAACATCATCCACGCCCAGCTTGTCGAGCAGCTGCGCAGCAGTCCAGCTCATCGTGAAGGGATTATAGGGCAGCAACGGATCAGGCGATTCGCCCACACCGGGCATATCGAACATGATGAAAGGACGCTCTGTCAGCGTCTGTGCGAGTGGGGCCACCGCTTCGATATTTGCGCCAATCCCGTTGAAAAACAGCACTGGCAAATGTTCGGAAGGCTCATTCAGCCTCCATGTAGCAGTCCGTAGCGTCCGACCGCCCACTTCTTCCATGCTGACGACTGCGCCGTCCATCACTTCGCTCACGTTAAACCCGTCCTTTTTTGGCCCATGACGATCCCTCACATGGGCTCTTGCATTGGGTGGGGGACACGCCTCGTAGATCCCTCGCGAGACGTGCCTCCCATAAACTGTAAAACAGCAATTTAGCGAGTGCGTGTATCAGACTTCTTCGACGACGTAGAGTCCGGGGGCGCTTTCGAGCGGGGGATAGGCTTTGCTGCCAACCTCTGCTGGCGCTGCCACCTTTTTGCCAGAGCGCTTTTGGATCCATTCCATCCAATAAGGCCACCAGCTGCCTTTCACCTCTTCGGTGCCTTGCAGCCACTCATCAGCGGTCTCGGGCAGTTTCCCGCGCTTCTTCTGCACGAAATACTTGGCTTTGGGGTTGGTGGGCGGATTAAGGATCGCTTGCATATGGCCTGATTGGCTAAGGACATATGTGACATTCTTGGAGCCAAACAATTGGGTCGAACGATAGGTCGCTTTCCAAGGGGTGATGTGATCGGTCACGCCGCCTAGAATGAAGAGGTCCGCGGTGACTTTGGTGAGGTCAACCTTATGATCGGCCATCTCGGTCTCACCCGGCGTCGAAAAGGCGAGCTCTTCATACAGGGTCAGGAAGTCACCCATCAGGCTAGATGACAGGTTCGTCGCGTCTGAATTCCAATACAGAACGTCAAAGGCGGGCGGGTCCATGCCAAGCAGGTAATTGTTGATCACATAGTTCCAAATAAGATCATTCGGGCGCAGCCATGCAAAGCCGCGCGCCAGATCATCTGCCTTGATAATGCCCTTTTTCGCAGCGCGCTGGCGCGCGAGCTTCATACCGTTTTCGCTGACCAATGAGCCGGCTTCGATATCGGTTTGCTTTGGATGCAGCACGCACACCATCAATGTGAGCGTGCCAAGGACATCGTTGCCGGTCGCCGCCAGCTTTGATGCGAGCACTGATGCGGTTTGCCCGCCTGAACAGCCTGCGGACACATTGACCTTTTTCGAGCCCGAAATCTCCGACACCACTTCAAGCGCCTCTTCGCAGCTCGCAATGTAATCGGCCATGTCCCAGTGGCCCTGATCCTTGGACGGGTTGCGCCAAGAGATCACGAAGGTCTGCATGCCATTGTCGACCTGCCATTTGATGATCGACTTCTCTGGCGAGAGGTCGTTGATATACATCTTGTTGATCTGTGGCGGGATCGTCAGCTGCGGGGTTTCATATACCTCGTCTGTTGTCGGCGCGTAGTGGACCAGCTCGTACATCTCAGTGCGGTGGACGACGTTGCCTTTGGAAGTCGCAATGTTCTCACCCAGTTTGAACGGACGCTTGTCGACCTGGCTCACCATGCCCTTATTATGGACGATATCGTTATAGGCGTTTTGCAGGCCTTTGATCAGCGACAGGCCGCCCGAATTGATGATCTGCTTTTGCGCAATCGGGTTGCCGATCAGCGTATTGGTGGGAGCCAGACTGTCGATGATGATATTCGAGATGAAATTGGCGCGGTTGCGTTCTAGCTCGTCCAACTCCAGTTCTTCCAGCCAAGCGCTCATGCCCTTTTGCACCGCAAGGTAATACTGCGCACCAGCACGGAAAAATGGGTTGAACTGCCAGGCGGGGTCTTGAAAGCGCTTGTCTTTAGGGTGGGGCGCGAGATCGCTTTTCCCGGTCATGATCTTGACCATGTCCTCGCCCATTACCTGCGCGTGTTTCATGATGCGCTGCGGATCAGAGGCGGTTTCGCGCAACAAAACTGCAACCGCGCTAACAAAGTCTTCTCTTGCGACGCCAACGAGTGGCCCCAATGCGCTGGTTGATTGAGCCGCTTCGTTTTCTAGCTTTACGCCGCCTTGAGCCATCCGATTTATCCCCTTCGCATGTGCTGATTATCGCCACATTTGCACAGCAATAAATGGCCTGCATTTTGCCAATTGGCAAGGTGACGTTTGGGTGAGCAGCGCGCTGTGCCGGGCGAAAGCGGACCTGCGCACATGTTCGGACATGTGGTTAAGAAAAATTATCCAATCCTTCACCCTTTGCGCACTAAGGAAACCGCAAGTGCACTCGGAGCAATTGAGTTAATGACTGGGTTTCTTTCGCGGATAACTGGGGGACAAGCGGACGGGACAGGTGCATCAACCGCGCCTGTGAAGTCGTTTGGCCACTCGAGCCGTGCGAAACTCTTGGAGAGCCTTGAGAAATCCAATCTCGGCTGGTTCTGGGCAAGCGATGCCAGTGGCCGCATTGTCTATGTTTCTGAGCCCGCTGCCGAGCGGATTGGCAAATCTGTCAATGACATCGTCGGGCATGGCATCACTGAGGTGTTCCTGCCGCTTGAAGATGGCGATGATGCCGGGCACGAAAGGCCGCTCAAATTCCAACTGGCAGCGCGTAACTCAATTAAGCCTGTGATCGTCCGGCTAAGCATGGGTGAAACTCAGTCTTGGTGGGAAATTGCAGGTGTGCCGCAAACCGGAAAGAACGGTGATTTCGAAGGCTATCACGGCATTGCACGCGATGTTTCGGATTCCTACACGAGCAAGCGTGACGCAGAAAAACTCTCTCGCTTTGACTCATTAACGGGCCTCTCCAACCGTCACCGCATGTCGCAGCAATTGGGCGCGACATTGACTGCGTTCAAAACCTCGAAACGGTCCTGCGCGATGATGCAGATTGACCTCGACCGGTTTAAGCAAGTCAATGATACGATGGGGCACCCCGCAGGTGACGAGCTGCTCAAGCAGGTTGCCGCACGGCTAAAACGCATCCTTGGCGATGACGTAGAGATTGGCCGGATCGGTGGGGACGAATTTCAAGTCATCATGCCCGATGTCGAAGATCGCGGCGTGTTGGGCGAATATGCTGACCGTGTGATCCAAATGGTCTCACAACCCTATTCGATCAATGGAATGCGGGCCATTATCGGCTGTTCTGTTGGGATCGCTGTGGCACCGTTTGACGGTGTTGATGATGAAGAGCTGGTCAAAGCCGCTGACCTTGCCCTTTATGCCTCAAAAGGCGGTGGGCGCGGGCAATTCCGTTTCTACTCAAGCGATCTTCGCGACCGGGCCAGCCACCGTCACCAGATCGAATCCGATCTGCGCGATGCGATTGGCCGTGATGAGCTGGAAATGCACTTCCAACCCATCGTCGATGCCAAAACGCATATGGTGAAATGCGTTGAGGCTTTGATGCGTTGGAACCACACCGAACGCGGCATGATCTCACCGGCTGACTTTATCCCTGTGGCTGAAGAAGTCGGCCTCATCCGTGAGCTGGGTGAATGGGCGCTCAACACAGTATGCCGCACAATTGTCGAATGGCCCGGTGACATTATCGCTGCGGTCAATGTGTCGGCCGTGCAATTCGCCTCTGACGACTTTGTCGAAGTGGTTCAAAAAGCTCTCAAATCATCGGGCGTTGATCCTGCTCAGATCGAGCTTGAGATAACTGAAACGGTCTTTGTCGGCGACATTGACCGGGCATTGCGGGTCTTTGGAGAGCTCAAGGAATTGGGCGTCAGATTGTCGCTTGATGATTTTGGCACAGGCTATTCCTCGCTCGGCTATTTGCGCGATGCGCCGTTTGACAAGATCAAGATCGACCAAAGCTTTGTGCGCGGCTGCACGGCCGAGGACAACAATAATGGTGCAATCATTGCCGCCGTTGTCTCGCTATCGCGCGCCTTGAGCATGGATACCGTTGCTGAAGGCGTTGAGAACAAGGACGAACTTCGCGCGGTAACCGATATGGGGGTGACGCACCTTCAAGGGATGCTGTTTTCCCGCGCTATCCCAAGCGACGAATTGCTCGAACGCCTTGAAGCAGGTGAGCTGGAATTTGAGCCCCGAGGCCCAGAGAAATATCGTTCTGACAGGCGAACTGAATTCCGCAAAATCGGCCTGATTCACGGCGATCATCGCTACAATGTCTTCCTTCGCAATTTGTCAAAAACGGGCGCGAAAATCGAAGGGCTGCTCGAAGTTCCGATCGGCACAGATATGGTGCTAGACCTTGGCGGGGGACAGTTGGCGGTTGCCACGGTTCGTCGGTCAGAGGGCTTTAGTCAGGGGGTCGAGTTTGAGACCCCGCTAATCAGCGACGGCTCAGACGGATTGTGCACCCGCCACAGGGTGTCACCTTACCAAATTGAGGCGGCGGGCAGGCCCTTGCGATCTCTCAACGAAGAAGCCGTTGTTGCCGTTACAACGGGGCCTGGAACCTCGCCGAAAGCCTTCGTCGAAGTTGAAATTGCCCGTCACTAATTCACATCACTAAATCGCGATATTGAGGAGGGGCGGTCGTGGGGACTGTCAGGATTCTTTACGTCTTTATTCTCATCTTAGTCAAAAAATAACCAACCGGGTTTACGCCTGGTCAATGACGTGAAGATCGTCAACGAATTGAGCTATTAAGAGGATTGCGCGGGTGCCCCTGAAGGGTTTCTTGTCAAAGAGCGGATCAAAAGCGGGCCGGTTTGCCAGCGCGCTTTCTGATGGCGAAAAGCTCGCCATGCTCGATGAGCTTGAGCAATCCGGCCTTGGCTGGTTCTGGGCGAGCGACAAGGACGGCAATCTCACCTATCTGAGCGCGGCGATTGCGCAGCGGCTCGAAGTGCCGCTCGGCGATATCTTGGGTAAACCGCTTACCGGCGTGTTCATGCCAGCGGACCGCGATGGTCGGACCAAGTCCCTCTCTTTGATGCTGGGCGCGCACAAAGCGTTTTCAGGCTTTGCCGTGCGCGCGGAGAAAAACCCCGATGGTGCGGTTCTCCGCCTAGCCGGGCAGCCTGCTTACATCGGTCAAAAGTTCGCTGGTTTCCGCGGCACCGGTGCTGACATCACCGACGAATATCACCGCGAGGAAGAAACCGAACGCCTCGCCAAATACGATTCGCTGACCGGTCTATCGAACCGGCACCGTATGAAGCAAATGATCGATTCCACTCTGACAGCGTTTAAAGCGGCTAAGCGCAATTGCGCGGTGATGATGCTCGATCTCGACAAGTTCAAACAGGTCAATGACACGCTGGGTCATGCTGCTGGTGATGAATTGCTCAAGCAAGTGGCTGACCGGCTGAACCGCGCAATTGAAGTTGGTTGCGAGATTGGCCGATTGGGCGGTGATGAGTTCCAAGTGATGATCCCCGACATCGATGATCGCGGCGAGCTGGGTGAGATCGCGATGAAGATCATCACCATGCTCAAACAACCTTACTCGCTCGACGAAGGGCGCTGCGTGATAGGTTGTTCGGTGGGCATCGCGATTGCGCCGCATGATGGTGTGAGCGTGGATGAAGTCGTGCGCTCAGCTGACCTTGCGCTTTATGCCGCGAAGAATGCCGGGCGAGGGCAATACCGTTTCTTCTCAGGCGAACTCGAAAACGAAGCACTGTTCCGCCGCCGGCTCGAAGAGAATTTGGGCACCGCTGTTGAGGAACAGCAATTGTTCCTAAAATACGAACCCATCGTTTCGGCAGACAGCGAAACGGTGCAGGCACTCGAAGCGCATATATGCTGGCAACACGGCCAGCGCGGTGAGATTGACGAGGAAGAATTTGCCTCGATCCTGGATGGATCAAGCCAGGTAATCGAAGTGGGCACATGGGCCATTCGTGAGGCGTGCACGCACGCGGCAAGCTGGCCTGATACAGTTCGTGTTGCGGTGAATGTGCCGGTTCCGTTGTTTGCCTCTGACAGTTTCGTCGATGTCGTCACACAGGCTCTCTCGGACGCCGATCTTGCGGCAAATCGTCTCGAGCTTGAAATCAGCGAAGCGGTTTTCTTCGGCGATACCAATGCGGTGGACCGGACGCTTGCGCAGCTCTTCAAGCTTGGTGTGCGTTTGACGCTGGATGAATTTGGCAGCGGCTATTCCTCGCTTGCCTATCTGCGCCGCGCCCCGTTTGACGCGATCAAGATTGATGAAAAACTGGTCGCCGAAGCGCAGGCGCATGACACCAGCGATTTGGGTCTGATCAAGGCGATTGTTGCACTCGCAGGCGCGCTTGAAATGGACACGATTGCCAACGGCATTGAAAGCACGGCACTGTTCGAACAGCTCAAATTGTGCGGCGTAAAATTCATGGAGGGGCCGATCTACTCCGACCCTGTGAGCCGTGACACCGTCGAGACCGAATTGATCGGTGACAGCTGGAAGATCGCGCCCAGCGGCGACCGACTGAAACGTGCGCGTCGCCGCACGGTCTACCGCAAGATTCAGGTCATTCACGATGACCACTCCTACGAAGTGACGTTGCGCAATCTTTCACGCTCTGGCGCGCTGATCGAAGGTTTGGCCGATGTGCCAAAGGGTACGCAATTTGTGGTCGACCTTGGCGGCGGGCAGCTGGCCGTCGCAACCGTCATTCGCACGAATGGCGATACGCAGGGCCTCGAATTCGAACAGCCATTAGTCGATGATGGCGCTGGCGGATTGTGTACGCGTAACCGGGTTAGCCCATATGCGCTCGCGGCTGCGGGCGCACCACTCGCAGCGCTTGCGCCCGGTGATTACAAGGCAATGGCTGGCGGTGCGCTGGGTCAAAGCGGCAGCGTCCCGCAATTTGGATATGCCGATCAAACCCGGTTCGAAGCGGCCTGATCGCCTCTTGGCAAAGGTTCCTTACGTGAGTTGCATTTTTCTTAAATGACATTGGCTTCTGCGCCCGCTAAACGGCTGCGCAAATGACTGATCTCTCCAAAATCCGCAATTTCTCAATCATCGCTCATATTGATCATGGGAAGTCGACGCTTGCCGACCGCTTGATCCAGTTCACCGGCGGTCTCACCGCGCGTGAAATGTCCGAGCAAGTTCTCGACAATATGGATATCGAGAAAGAGCGCGGCATCACCATCAAAGCGCAAACCGTGCGCCTCAATTACACCGCCAAGGATGGCGAGACCTATCAGCTAAACCTGATGGACACGCCCGGCCACGTCGACTTCGCCTATGAAGTCTCGCGCAGTCTCGCTGCTTGCGAAGGCGCTTTGCTTATTGTGGACGCCGCCCAAGGGGTTGAGGCGCAAACGCTCGCCAATGTCTACCAGTCAATAGAGCATGACCACGAGATCGTCCCTGTCATCAACAAGGTCGATCTGCCCGCCGCCGAGCCAGAGCGCGTGCGCGAAGAGATTGAAGAGGTCATCGGCCTCGACGCATCCGAAGCCGTCATGACGTCAGCCAAAACCGGTATCGGTATCGAAGACGTGCTCGAAGCGGTCGTCGCCAAAATCCCGCCACCATCGGGCGAGCGGGACAAGCCATTGAAAGCCAGCCTGGTCGATAGCTGGTACGACCCGTATCTGGGCGTTGTCATTCTGGTTCGCGTGATCGAAGGGGTTTTGAACAAGGGCCTCAACATCAAATTTATGCAAGGCGGCACGCAGCACCTTGTCGACCGTGTAGGCTGCTTCACCCCGAAGCGCACCGATTTGCCTGAGCTCGGCCCCGGCGAAATTGGCTTTATCACAGCGCAGATCAAAGAGGTTGAACAGGCCCGCGTGGGCGACACAATCACCACGGTGAAGGGCGGGGCGCAAGATGCGCTCCCCGGCTATAAGGAAGTGCAACCCGTGGTGTTCTGCGGCCTGTTCCCTGTAGACGCAGCTGACTTTGAAAAACTGCGCGAAAGCATCGCCAAATTGCGCCTCAATGATGCCAGCTTCTCGTTCGAGATGGAATCGAGCGCCGCGCTTGGCTTTGGCTTCCGCGCCGGTTTCCTGGGGCTTTTGCACTTAGAGATCATTCAGGAACGCCTCAGCCGGGAATATGATCTGGACCTCATCACTACTGCACCTTCGGTCGTTTATCGCCTGCAATTGGGCAAGACCAAGAACGAAGATGCGCGTGAGATGATGCTGCACAATCCGGCGGATTGGCCCGATGTGAACCGGATCGAGATGATCGAGGAGCCATGGATCAAGGCGGTGATTTACACGCCCGACGAATATCTCGGCGCGATCCTGAAACTGTGCCAGGACCGCCGCGGCATCCAGACCGACCTAACCTATGTCGGCGGACGCGCTCAGGTGACATATGAATTGCCGCTCAACGAAGTGGTGTTCGATTTTTACGACCGTCTGAAGTCAATCTCGCGTGGATATGCCTCATTTGACTATGAGCAGATTGGCCTGCGCGAGGGCGACCTTGTGAAGATGAACATCCTCGTGAATGCAGAGCCTGTCGACGCACTCTCCCTGATCGTCCATCGCGGCGTCGCTGAAGAGCGCGGGCGGGGCATGTGCGAGCGTCTAAAAGACCTAATCCCGCGCCACTTGTTCAAAATCCCCGTGCAAGCGGCCATTGGCGGCAAAATCATCGCGCGCGAAACCATCGCCGCCATGCGCAAAGACGTGACCGCGAAATGCTATGGCGGCGACATCTCGCGCAAGAAGAAGCTGCTGGAAAAGCAGAAAAAGGGTAAAGCAAAGATGCGCGAATACGGGAACGTGAGCATCCCGCAGGAGGCGTTTATTGCTGCACTGCGGATGGGTGAAGAGTGATCGGGTAAAGGCGCTCGCGCTTAGCCGCCCCCTAGTCGCACATTGCCTCTGATACCGTGCTGAAGACATTGGCAAGCTCAAGCCCGAGCGCCTGAAAGGCAATGATTGTCGCGAGTGAAATCAGCGCGGCGATCAGGCCGTACTCAATCGCGGTCGCACCATCTTCGTCGGCTAAAAACTTCACCAGCATGTCGCTCTCCTGCAGGGCTTCAGGGCTAGGCAATGATAGTTAGCGTATTCTTGCGATGCAGGATGAAGGGATGTTTACTGATCAACAGTCGCAGTTCTGGATTACCGGGCGCAATTGTGGAATAGTATAACTCGTCAGAACATCAGGGGTTTTTGATGCCAATTTTCGACGAGCCGGGGCAATCGGTCAGAAACGAGCAAACGATTGAAGAAGATGTCGAGCTGACAGCAGCAGGCATTACTTTCACCAATGCGGCCACTGGCATAGTTCGAGGGCAGTTCATTTTCGGTGTTGGTGACTCGACGCTTATAAACGAGGCTGGCGGCTTCGTAGGTGCGCCCAATGGCGTCTCCCCATCATCTTTTGTAGCAATTGTCGGCTCTGACGGTGATGATACGGTTGTGGACAGCGGCACTATCCGTGGCAGAGTTATGCTGGGCGATGGCAATGATACCCTTATCAGCAATGGAGCATTAGGAAGCGACTACGCATCAAACGTGTTCGGTGCCTCAATGGGCGCAGGTGATGATTTGCTGCGTTTCGAAGGCGCAACTGGCGGGGGGCTAAGCCCGCTGGGAGATGGGGGCGAGGGATATGACACATTCGAACTCGATGTAGAATTTGGGGTGGTCTTCGGAAATAATCTGGCAGGATTTGAGGTGCTGTCACTTCAAGGGGCCAATAATTACCGAGAGTTCAACGGCTTTTTGGAAATCATCGGGGGCGGCTCAAACGATCTGGGTGCTCGGGGGCTTCAAAATAGTGATAATCCGCTCGCCAGCGTTCTTCTCAACGGCACTGGCTTCAGGTTCTTCAATTCAACCGTGGCCTCAATTACCGGAAGCGACGTTTTCGAGGGTATAGAAGTCGGTCAAGACAGCTTCGTCGGTGTCGTTGCGATGGGTGGAGGCGATGACGGCTTTTCGCTTACCCAAGGGGCGACGGTCACCGCGTCGACCACATCGGTTGATGGTGGCGAAGGCGGCGCGGACTCTTTTACCTATCGCCCAGACGTCTCGATCGTTGACTCGTTGAGCGCAGTGACCGGATTTGAGCAACTTTTCATTGCTGCTGTCGACCCAGATAGCGACATCACGGTGGAATTGTCCGACATTTCCGGATTCGACTTCATCTTTGCTCAGAATGGTAACAGCGTAACACTAAGCGCTGGTTCCACAGGCGATATGAGCGACACCATTGTTGCTGGAGCAGCAAATGGCTCGTTCCATATTTCTGCCGGTTTAACCGTTGCAAGCTACGTTTTCTACATCCCTCCAACTATCGCGGTCCCAAGCGATACAGCTGATCCCAGCACGTCGATGATCCTAGTCAATGATGGCGAAATTATCGGAGAGGTTCTGCTGAACAGTGGCGATGATTTGTATGACGGGCGAAATGGTATCGTTGGTGGCCCGATCAACGGCAATGCTGGCAATGACACGTTGCTGGGCGGTGCTGGCGTAGAGACTATGGCAGGCGGCTTGGGCTCAGATATGTTCAATGGCGGCCTCGGCAATGACACTATCGATGGCGGATCGAACATTGATACCGCGGCGTTCTCCGGCAATTTCGCGGATTACACCGTCACTCAGACCTCAACCGGCACATTTGTTGTGTCGGGCGCAGATGGAACTGACATGCTCACCACAATCGAGTTCCTGCAATTCGACGATCAAACCATCCGCTTGCTTCGCGGCGAAGGGGTAAGCGTTACATTCGATACGGCTGATACATCGGTCTACCAATCCGCTATGAACGCAATCCGCGACTTTGATGGGAACGCGCTGGGCGGGGATGGAGCTTGGCTGCGCATTGGCGAGGCTGATGTGAACGGCGATGGCGATATCGATCAGATCCTCGTCAATGATGCGATTGGACGGTTTGCGACGGTGGGCACGGCGCCTGATGGCCTTGTCTATTTCGATGACCATTCATGGGCTGGCGAAACGCGTGTTGCGGGCATTTACATCGATCCAGAAGTCGCCGCCGGAAATGTCGAGGCGGGCAGCGAGTTTGACAGCCAGCGCCGCTTCCAAAACGACCTTGAGATCGAGAATATCAACAGAGTGCTTGGCTCTGATGATTATGATGGTGACGGCATCCATGAGGTCTATTTCGCGCTGACAGACGGCAGCGCCTACCTTCGCGCTTTGATGCACGAAGACGGCAACATTCGTTATGCAAACTATCAGTCCGAGGCGGAGGTTCGCCAGTACCTGACCGATAATGGCTATGATGAGACCACCTTTGGCGATTGGTTCACTGGCGGTGCGCAGAACGCTGGTGATAGCGCGCAGGTCACAATCGACACATGGGTTGGAGCGCAGCCGCAAATCGACAAGCAGCAGCCTCAGGAATTAGTGAGCATCGACCCACTAGATGCGATGCACGCAGAGGCGTTGGTAGGTCTGCCGTGGCAGCACTTTGGCACCGAATTGGACGCCGTTTTGGTGTAAGCGCAGCCCGGTTGCGCTGCGATTTGTGTCAGCCATTATCAGGACGCGAAGAGACCGCCCGTTCAAGAGTGTGGGCAAGGGGGGCAAGCTTCACTTGGCGTTCACCCGGGGGCTGGCTATAGGGTGCCAATATGAAAACGCTTTTCTCCACTCGCCTGACCCGCGCGCTCCTGTTGGGCGCTGCTATTGCCACGACCACTGCCTGCGCGGGAGGCTCTGCGGACGAAGATGTCGCTTATGTCGCGCGCGATGTTGAATCGCTTTATGGTGAAGCACAGCGGCGGCTTGATCGCGGCAACACTTTGCTGGCGGCGGCCTTGTTTGATGAAGTGGAGCGTCAGCACCCGTATTCACCATGGGCTCGCCGCGCGCAGTTGATGAGCGCGTTCAGCTATTACATTGCGCGCGATTATAACAAGGCGATCCAGAATGCGCAGCGCTTCCTCTCGATCCATCCGGGTAACAAGGATGCTCCATACGCCTATTATCTAATTGCGCTTAGCTATTATGAGCAGATCTCGGACGTGAACCGCGATCAGTCGATCACTGAGCAAGCGCAGGCCGCCTTGCGCGAAGTGAACCGCCGGTTCCCACAGACCGAGTATGCCGCGGATGCGCGCTTGAAACTTGACCTTGTCGCCGATCACTTGGCGGGTAAGGAAATGGAGATCGGGCGCTTTTACCAGCGTTCAGGCCGTTGGCTCGCGGCTGCTTTGCGCTTCCGCAATGTGGTAGAGCAGTTTGAAACGACCAGCCACACGCCAGAGGCCCTCTATCGCCTGACAGAAAGCAGCCTTGCGCTGGGTATTCGCGAAGAAGCGGTGAAGTACACCGCCGTTCTGGGCGCGAACTATCCAGGCACGGAATGGTATGAAAAGGCCTATGAATTGGTCGAAGATCATGCCGCAGGCGTAAACCCCACCTGACCTGTGGGGATTAGTTGTAGCCCGGTGTCTCTGGGCGTGACGAGGCCAAAGGTTTGAGTTAGACGGTTCGGGTAATGCTCACCCGGCTTTCCATTCGCAATATCGTTTTGATCGAAGCACTAGACCTTGATTTTGGTCGCGGGCTAGGCGTGCTCACCGGCGAGACGGGAGCGGGTAAGTCGATCCTGCTCGACGCCGTCGGCTTGATCCTTGGCGACCGTGCAGAAACCGCTTTGGTCCGCGCAGGCGAGGCAAAGGCGAGCGTCACCGCAAGCTTTGAATTCGCCAATCTGCCAGAGTCGATTGCAGAGGCGCTGGACGACGCTGACCTAGAAATTGAACCGGGCGAACCGCTGATTATTCGGCGTCAGGTAAAGGCGGATGGCGGCTCCAAAGCCTTCGTCAATGATCAGCCCACCAGTGTTGCCCTGCTGCGCGAACTCGCGACGTCACTGGTTGAGCTCCACGGCCAGCACGATGATCGCGGCCTAGTGAACCCACGCGGCCATCGGGCTTTGTTGGATCGCTATGCTGGGATTGATCTTGCGAAATTGCGCAATTGCTGGGCTGACTGGGCCAAGACCGAAGCGCAATTGTCAGAAGCGCGACGGGAGCAAGAGCAGGCCAAGCTCGATCAGGATTTGTTGATCGCGCATTTGGCGGAACTCACCTCACTCGAACCGCAGGCAGGCGAAGAAGCGCGCCTCGCTGCAACGCGTTCTGACATGCAAAAGGGTGAGAAGCTCGCAGGCGAACTCGAAGAATTGCGCCATGTTTGGGAAGGGTCGGATTCGCCGCTCGCTTCACTTCGCGTTGCCGCGCGCAAGCTTGATCGGATTGCAGGCGAGCATGCGCTTTTGACCGAAGCTTTGGGGGCGCTGGATCGCGCTGTCATCGAAGCGGGTGAGGCGGAGGAAAGGTTGGAAGCAGCTGCGCTTGCGCTGGTCCACGACCCGCAAGCGCTCGACCAAGCAGAGACGCGCCTGTTCGAACTGCGCGCGCTGGCTCGTAAACATCGCTGCGAGGTGGATGCGCTGCCTGATCTGATGCGCGAATTGCGCGCCAAATTGGACGCTATTGAGGGCGGTGACGCGCAATTGGACGCGTTGGAACTGGCCGCAAAAGAAGCGCGGGAAGCCTATGTGAAGGCCGCAGAAAAGGCGCAAGCGGAGCGGATTAAGGCTGCGAAAAAACTCGACAAAGCGGTCGCTGCCGAACTTGCGCCCTTAAAGCTCGATGCAGCCCGCTTCCTCACCGCGATTGGCAAATTGCCTGAGGAAAAGTGGGGCGCGAATGGGATGGATTCGGCGGAATTCCTGATCGCGACCAATCCGGGCGCAGATTTTGCGCCGCTCAACAAGATTGCCTCGGGCGGAGAGCTTTCGCGCTTTATCCTCGCGCTGAAAGTGGCGCTGGCGGAAAAGGGCGGGGCGGCTACCATCATCTTCGACGAAATCGACCGCGGCGTGGGCGGAGCGGTGGCCAGTGCCATCGGTGATCGCCTCGCAAGGCTTGCGAGTGATGAAGGCCAATTGCTCGCCGTCACTCACTCCCCCCAAGTCGCGGCGCGCGGCGGCCAGCATTATCTGATTGCAAAGGCGTCTAGCGGGACCGTCACCAAGACTAGCGTGATGCTGCTCGACGATGCAGAGCGACAAGAGGAAATCGCACGCATGCTGTCCGGTGCAGAGGTGACGCCAGAGGCTAGGGCGCAAGCGGATCGGTTGTTGGAAGGCGTTTGATGAAAGACCATTCAAACACCAAGTTCGATTTGGTCGCGAAGGCCAGCATCGTGATCATCCTTTGTCTTATGGTCATCGCGAGCCTGACGCTGTTCATGATCATGGTTGTGCAGTCAGCGTACTCCGATTTCAACGCGGATACTTGGTGGGGATTTGTAGTGCCTCCTGCGCTATGGCTGGGGTTCTGCGGGTTATCGATCTGGGCAATAACTCGCCTAAGGCGGGCCGTCAGTGCAGCCAACATGGCTCCGACGTTTTGGTTCGCAGGTTTGTGTATGGTCGCTATCGTCGGGTTGGCGGCCTTTGTGCTTTTCACAAGTTGAGCAAATTGGGTTTCGGGAAGGATTTGATGGACAGGCGCGTGTTTGTTGGCGTCTCTGCGATCACACTGCTTTCAGCCTGCGGACATCAGGTGCTGGGGAAGACTGAGAACATGGAAGAAGCATACGGATTGATTGGCCAAATGAAGGTTGCCGATGGAATGCGTGGTATGGTTATTGCAGCGCTTCTTGATGGCACCCAAAACATGCCGGGGAACATAGCTTATATGATCGCTGAGGATCTGGGAGATCCGAATTCAATCTGGATTACAGAGGTTTGGCAGACCAAAACTGACCACGCGAATAGTCTGCAATTGCCGAGTGTTCAAGAAGCAATAGGCAAGGCGCGTCCCCACATTGTAGGGTTTGGAACGCGGGTCGAAACAAAACCAATTTTGCTTGGCTGAGACGGCTACCATGTCCGAAAAACTCTCAGAAGCCGAAGCCGCCAATGAATTGATGCGCCTTGCTCGCCAAATAGCGAAGCATGACAAGCTGTATCACGCTCAGGACAATCCTGAGATTACCGATCAGGAATATGACGCGCTCACCCGCCGCAATCGCGAGCTAGAAGAGGCGTTTCCGCATTTGATCCGGCCTGACAGCCCCTCGCGCAAAGTGGGGCATGAGGTGGCGGCGTCTCCGCTGTCTAAGGTCACACATGAGGTTCGCATGATGAGCCTCGACAATGCCTTTAACCGCGAAGAGGTTGACGAATGGGTAGGGCGCGTCCGGCGCTATCTCAATCTTGAGCCAGATGCCCCTGTGGCGATAACGGCTGAAGACAAGATCGATGGCTTGTCCTGCTCACTAAGATACGAAAACGGTAAGCTTGTGCGCGCGGCGACGCGGGGTGATGGGCAAGTGGGTGAGGATGTCACGCCCAATGTCCGGCATATTTCGGACATCCCCCAAGAACTCCCCGCAGGCGTCCCCGATGTCTTCGAAGTGCGCGGCGAGGTCTATATGTCGAAGGCGGACTTTGCTGCGCTCAACGCTGCGCAGGAGGAAGCGGGCGGCAAGCTCTTCGCCAATCCGCGCAATGCAGCCGCCGGTTCGCTTCGGCAAAAGGATGCGAGCGTCACAGCCAAACGGCCGCTTAAATTCTGGGCCTATGGCTGGGGAGCGGCATCGGATGTCCCGTGTGACAGCCAAAACGACATGATGCGGATGATTGAGCGCTGGGGCTTTCCGCTTTCGCCATTCCTTACGCTGACGCAGACCACCGATGGCCTGATTTCCCATTACGAAGAAATCGGGCGGCTACGGCCTGATCTGGGTTACGAGATTGATGGCGTTGTCTACAAAGTGGATCGGCTCGATTGGCAGAAACGGCTTGGCTCAGTCGGCAAGGCCCCGCGCTGGGCACTCGCGCACAAATTCCCCGCAGAGCGCGCGCAGACGACTCTGGAGGCTATCGACATTCAGGTCGGGCGCACGGGTAAATTGACGCCCGTGGGCAGGCTCGCGCCCGTGCTGGTTGGCGGGGTGACGGTCACCAATGTGACGCTCCACAATCGCGATGAGATTGAGCGCTTGGGCGTCCGTCCGGGTGACCGAGTGGTGATCCAGCGGGCGGGTGATGTGATCCCGCAAGTGGTCGAGAACTTGACCCGCGATGAGCCGCGCGAACCCTTCCACTTCCCAGACAAATGCCCTGAATGCGATAGCGAGGCTGTGGCGGAAGAGGGCGAGGTCGATGTGCGCTGCACCGGCGGCCTTATTTGTCCCGCTCAACGCACGCAGCGCTTGGAGCATTTCGTCAGCCGCAAGGCGCTGGATATCGAAGGGTTTGGCTCAAAGACCATCGCGCAATTCTTTGCGCTGGGCTGGCTCGAAAGCCCGGCCGATATCTACCGGTTGAGGAACCGCCGCGAAGACATTCTTGCGCTTGAAGGGTGGCAGGATAAGTCTGTCGACAATCTGTTGGCCGCTGTGGAAGAGAAGCGTGAGCCCGATGCGGCGCGGCTGCTGTTTGGTCTTGGAATAAGGCATGTAGGCGAAGTGACGGCGCGCGATTTGCTCAAACATGTCCATGAGCTGCCAGCTTTGCGCGATGTTGCGGAGAAAGCGCGCGATGGCGATGAGGATGCCGCAAGCGAGATCACCAACATCGACGGCATCGGCCCCAGCGTCGTGGGCGCACTGGGTGACTTCTTCCACGAACCGCACAATGTGAGCGTGTGGGAAGACCTCCTCAGCGAAGTCTCACCCCCGCGCTATGAGGTGGAAACACTCGACAGCCCCGTCGCAGGCAAAACCGTGGTTTTCACCGGGAAGCTCGAAACGATGAGCCGCGACGAAGCGAAAGCTCAAGCGGAGCGATTGGGCGCTAAAGCCGCCGGCTCAGTTAGCGCCAAAACCGATTTGCTGGTCGCAGGACCTGGCGCAGGCTCCAAGCTGAAGAAAGCGCAAGACCTCGGCATTGAGACCATTGACGAAGCGGGCTGGGCTGAGATCGTGGCGAAGGCAGGTTGATGGACATTTTGCGCGAACTCCACCCACAGGCGCGCCGCGTCGCGGACTTGCTCAATGCGCGCGCTGAGAAGATTGCGGTGGCAGATGGTGCGACCGGCGGCTTGATTGCCGCGAGCCTGCTTACGGTGCCCGGCGCGCTCAGTTTTTATGTTGGGGGAGGGATCGTCTACTCTTTCAAAGCGCGCGATGTGTTGTTCGATCTGCCGCGCGATGCTTACGAGGTAATGCGCTCCGTAACCGAAGACTATGCGCTGTTACAGGCTCGCGCAATTCGCGACCGGTTAGGTGCCGCATGGGGTATCGCGGAAAGCGGCTCTGCGGGGTCGAGCAAACATCCCATGGGCGTTGCCTCAGGCCGCAGCATCGCAGCCGTTGCAGGGCCACTTGGCGAATTCACCCGCGAAGTCAGCACGCAAAGCGATGACCGCATCGACAATATGGAAAGCTTCACCCGCAACGCGCTGAACCTGCTGGAAGACACCCTTTCGCAAAAAATTTGAGGGCCGCCGTCGAATCCGGCTTGTCTGCTTCGTCTTCCTGTCAGAGCTTCACCAAAGTGGTGGGGACGGGAAAGGGAATGACGACATGCAATATATGCTGCTGATCCATGAGGATGAGAGTTTCTATTCAGGCGATGATGCCGAGGCGAAAATGGAAGCCACTATCGCCAGCCATATGAAGCTTGCCGAGGATTTGACAAAGGCCGGGATCGCTTGGTCAGGTAATCGTTTGCAAGGGGCCGATACGGCGACGACGATCAAATACACGGCAGGCACAGGTGTGCTGCATGATGGCCCCTATGCGGAAACGCATGAGGAATTGGGCGGGTATTACATCGTCGACACGCCCGACCTTGATAGCGCGATTGAATGGGCGCGAAAGATCCTGATCCCCGGTAATGGCGCGATTGAAGTGCGTCCGGTTTGGCCGGATCCTGAGTGAGTCAGACCGCGAAAGAGATTGCGGATGCACGGCCACGGGTGATTGCTGCCCTGGCCGTGCATTGCCGCGATCTTGATCTGGCCGAGGATGCGTTTTCCGATGCGGCGACCTCGTGCTTGTCGCTCAGCGAGCCGCCCCAAAAGATGGCCGCGTGGCTGATTACGGCAGGCAAGCGCAAGATCATCGATCGGCTGCGCAAACGTGACGCTGAGACCCGCGCAATAGAAGGCGCGGCGCAGGTGACCGAAATGGCAGACATTATCACTCTTCCCCCACCTATCGCGGATGAGCGGCTGCGGCTTATCTTCATTTGCTGCCATCCCGCAATTGCGTTGGAGGCGCGCACGGCGCTCGCGCTAAAGGTCATTTGCGGGCTGCCGGTGGAGGAGATTGCCCGCGTTTTCGTCACCAGTGAACAGACCATGTTCCAACGGATCACGCGGGCGAAGAAGAAGGTGCGCGATGCGGGTATCGCCTTTGAACTGCCGCATCGCAAGGCTTGGGGGGAACGGCTCGAAGCGGTGCTGCTCACCCTCGAACTCGCTTACACTGTCGCGTATCAAGATGCCGCGGGCGAACGTGATGCAGAGCTGTCAGCAGAGGTCGCGCGATTGGCGCAGATGGTCGCGGAGCTTTTGCCTGAGGAACCCGAGGCACTGGGGCTGGCCGCGCTCATCGTGCTTGCCTGCGCCCGAGAAAAGGCCCGCATTGATGCCGACGGAGTGATGGTCCCGCTATCCGATCAAGATACGGCTTTGTGGGATTTTGAGGCAATTGAGCGGGCGGGACGCTGGCTGGATCTTGCGGCCCAAAGCCAAGCCAGTGGTCCCTATCAGATCATGGCTGCAATTCAGCTGACCCATGCGCGGCGCTTGTTTGATGGCGTCACGGATTGGGGCGCGATTGCCAAGCTTTACGATGCGCTTTGTCTAGTCCGTCCGGGGGCGATGGTCGAGGTCAACCGGGCGCTGGCAATTGCAAAGATTGATGGGGCACATGCTGGTTTGGCAGCGTTGGAAAAGGTGGACGCGTCAAAGCTTAAAACTTCGCGGCCCTATTACGTAGCGCGCGCCAAGCTGCTATCGGAGAATGGCGATCGAAGCGCGGCGGCACAGGCAATTGAAAGTGCGCTGTCATTCAATCCTGCACGAGCTGAACGACTTTTTCTAGACCGACAATTGCGTGCGCTTACTCCGGGTTAGACACCCATCGCATCACGCCGCCGGGAAGCGGGGTCCATTGACCGACTTCGATGCCAGCGGCGGCAAGCTTATCGCTCGTCCATTGGTTGCACGTATTGCCCAAGTGATAGGTGCCGGTCGCGGTGTAAAACACATCATGCGCGCCATATCCGGGTAAGACCTCGCGCTGGTCCACGGGTAACAATTGAGCGGTGATGGCATCGACCAATTGCGCATATTCCTCTGGGCGCAGATGCAGCGTGCGATAGGTGTCCGATGGGGCGGGGCGGACATAATGCGCGACATGCAGGATGCCTTCCCCGCCGGTTAACGCGTTCACCGCGGTGGCGACGCTCATATCGCTCCAGCTTGGGGTCTCCAGAAAGAACGCGCGCTCACCCCAGCTCACCGCAACATGTGTGTAAGGGCGGGCCGATGCGGTGATATCACTTGCAGGGAAATGCGCTCTCCAATCCATTTGCGGCGTAGTGATCGGCATGGCGATTTCGGTATGAATCCCATTGGAGCCGACCATGATCGCCACCGTTTTTTCTTGAGCAGGATTGGGCTCGACCCAGTCGCTATTGCGCGGGATCAGCGCCCCGATCCATGCGCTTAGAAAGAACAGAGCGATAGAGGTGGCAAGAGCCAGTCCCACCCATTTGCCAAGCTTCAGCAGCTTACCGCCCATGACGGCGCTTAAACCACAAAATGGCCCAGTCCCCGCGCTCTAATCGCGATACGAGGCGAAAGCCTGCGAGGCGGTAGGCACGCTTGACGGCCTGTTCTTGCTCGCCTGCCAAGAGCCCCGCCAGAACAAGGCTGCCTGAGGGGCGAATATTAGCGGCAAAATCCTTGGACAATTCAATCAGAGGACCAGCCAGAATATTGGCGATCAAAATGTCGTAAGGGCCGCGCATTTCGATCAGCTCGTCCTCCATGCCCGGCGCGATTACAATGCTCATTTCGCTATTGCTTGTTCCGATAGGAATGGCGTTGAGCGCCGCGTTGTCTTCGATCACTTGCGCGCAAACGGGGTCGATATCGGTCGCGGTCATTTGCGCACCGGGCCAAAGTCGCATCGCTGCAAAGCCAAGAAGGCCAGTGCCTGTGCCAATGTCAGCGATATGACGCGCTTGAACCCCGCTGGCATGAATTGCGCCAAGCATTTCGAGGCACCCTGCGGTGGTTTCGTGCTGGCCTGTCCCAAAGGCTTGCGCTGCGGGGATGGCAAAGTTGATCGCCTGCGGGTCCGGCGCAAAATCTGGCGTGTGCACGTAAAAGGCCCCCGCGCGGATCGGCTCGACCCCCTGCTGGCTGATCGTGAGCCAATCCTCCGCTGGCAGCTTTTCGACCACGACTTTGGGCGGCCTTCCACTGAAGAGACCGCGAAAGGCGTTGAGCTCATTCTGACCCGGTTCGCGCGGATACCAGCCTTCTAAAACCCACTCTTGCGGGCGTTCTTCGGCAATCTCGCGCCCTGAGATGGCGAGGTCAAAATCCCACTCATCAATCTCATCATGCGTCAGCAGGGCGTCTTGGACGCGAGGTTTCGGCGCAAAGGCGCTGAGTTTCCAACTGGTCGAACTCACTGATCGCCCCCGGCTTCGCGTTCGAGCCGCGCATCAAGATCGCGCGTCTTGCTATCGGTATATTCTTCGCAGGTTACGCCGCCTTCGAATGAGCCGGTTGCAGCGCGTTCAATCATGCGGCTGTGCGAGGGGTGGGGGGTGAGCAGAATGTCGCAGTCGAGTGCTCTGAGGCGGGCAACGCCTGCGCGATAGGCTGCGACGTAATCCGGGTGTTCGGAAAAATTGTAGTCATCGCGGCTGATGGGCGACATGCTGTCGGCATAGACGATGGTTTTGCAATCGCCAGTGTCGCCATTCGTGCAGCTCTCCCACTGCCAAGACATAGCTCCCGGTGTGTGTCCGGGTGTGGCAATGGCGGTCAATTCCAGATTGCCTAGTGTCACCCGCTCGCCATTTTCGACGACTCGATTGGCCACGACCGGCTCCATCGGATCGTGCATTCCGCGCTGGGGATCGAGAGGGTGATCTTCGCCTGTGAAAAGCACATCTCCCGCCGCCTTGGATGCGACTATAGCGGCTCCTGTCTCATCCTGCATAAAGGCAAAGCCGCCGACATGATCGAAATGTTCGTGGCTGTGGAGCAGCATCTCTGTGACTTTTGGATCGAACCCAAGCGCGCTGATATTGGCAAGGACCACCTCAGCGCCTTCACTGGTGCCTGTGTCGATCAGAATGTTCCCATAGGAGCCTTTGACAAGGATCGCGGCGATCCCGCAGGTGCCGACATAGTACGTGTTGCCGTGGATACGGAAAGGATCGGCGGGCTTGTTCCACTCATCCCACTTTTCACAATCTTCAGAGAAGCGCACGATGTCCGGGTCGGGCTGAGCAGTGTCGACTTGCTGGACGTTTGAGGGCTGCGCCATGCTTTGACTGCAGGCAGCAAGAATCAGGAAAGAGAATGGGAGAAATTTAGCGAACAAAGCTGGCTCCATTGGCGTCGATTACTGCACCGGTCATGCTGGCTGGGGCATCCTTTGCGCAATAAGCGATGATGCTGGCGATCTCTTCTGGCGCGGCGACACGGCCCAGAGGAATGTCAGCGAGTAACCCATCGCCGCCGCGGCTTTCGAGGTAGTCGTCGGCCATGCTGGTGTCGGTGAAGCCTGGCGTGACAGCGAAGCTCAAAATGCCTTCGCTCGCATAGGCTCTTGCGATGCTCTTGTGCATTGCGACCATACCGCCTTTCGCAGCGGCGTAATGCCAATGTGCGGGCGAATCGCCACGGTAAGCTGCGCGGCTGGCAACATGGACAAGCCGTCCACCGGTGCCTTTGGCTTGCCAATGGCGGATCGCAAAACGGCTTAACTGTGCGCTGGCGGTGAGGTTGATGCGCAAAGTGTCATCCCAAGCATCGAGCCACTCAATGTCAGATCGGTCGACCGGGTTTGCCTCAAACAGGCCAGCATTGTTGATAATGACGTCAATTTCGCCGTCACTTTGGACAAGCGCCTCTTCCCACAAATGCGCTGCTGCAAGTGGGTCGCTGAAGTCCGCGGCGATGCGATCTGTATCGCCCGGCGTGCTTTGGTGTTCGATGACGGACAGCCCGCGTTCCCGAAGCATCTGCGCTGCTGCCGCGCCGATCCCACGGCTCGATCCGGTGATAAGTATGCTGCCCATGGAAAGACCTATCCTAAACTTTGCAATCGAAGTCGAGCGTTCAAGCGCTTGCCTCACACGACAGGTGCGCTAAACGGGCTGGGGGCAACTAAGACAAATGGGATCACAATGAGCCAAAGACCGCTTTCGCCGCACCTACAGATATGGCGGTGGGGACCGCATATGCTGGTTTCCATCCTTCACCGCGCAACCGGAGACGGAATGGCGCTGGTCGGCCTTGGCGTATTGGTCTGGTGGCTGGGGTCACTCGCCAGTGGTCCAGAGGCGTATGAAACCTTCCTGTGGTTCGCCAATCACCCGGTGGGCTATGTTGTGCTGATCGGCCTGACTTGGGCATTCTTTACCCACATGATGAGCGGTCTTCGCCATTTTGTGCTCGATATTGGCGCAGGGTATGAGCTGGACACGAACCGGTTCTGGTCAATCGCCTCACCGATCATCGCAATCATCCTGACCGCGTCCCTTTGGGCTTACATTTTCCTAGTGAAGGGGGCCTGATCCATGGGCAACGGAACTTCCATTGGTAAGGTGCGCGGGCTCGGCTCCTCGCATCATGGCGCGCATCACTGGTTGACTGCGCGGACCACCGCGATTGGCAATCTTATTTTGATGAGCTGGCTGCTCGCTAGCTTCTTGATCCTGCCTGACTTTACGTACGAGACCGTATCCGGCTGGCTATCGCAACCTATTGCCGCTGTGCCAATGCTGCTGCTGATTATCAGCCTGTTCTGGCATGCGCGCCTTGGTCTGCAAGTGCTGACTGAGGACTATGTCCATGATGCTGGCACGAAATTCGGCGTGATTTCCATTCTCAATCTTCTCACATTTGGTGCTGGCGGCTTTGCCCTGTTTTCCGTCGCCAGCCTCGCCCTTACAGGAGCCGCCTGATGGCAACCTCTTCCGCTGAAGCGTCCGGTATGAAGGGCGCGTATAAGATTATTGATCACACTTATGACGTTGTGGTTGTGGGTGCGGGCGGTTCTGGCCTGCGCGCAACGACGGGCGCTGCCGAAGCGGGCCTGCGCACAGCTAACATCTCGAAAGTGTTCCCAACCCGATCACACACAGTCGCGGCGCAAGGCGGCATTGCTGCCAGCCTTGGTAACAACACGCCCGATCACTGGACGTGGCACATGTATGACACCGTAAAGGGGTCAGACTGGTTGGGCGATCAGGACGCGATCGAGTATCTGGTTCGCGAAGCCCCTCAGGCCGTTTACGAGCTGGAGCACGCCGGTGTTCCCTTTAGCCGTAACGAAGACGGCACGATCTATCAGCGCCCCTTTGGCGGCCACATGCAGAATATGGGCGATGGTCCTCCCGTGCAGCGCACTTGCGCAGCGGCTGACCGTACTGGCCACGCCATGCTTCACGCGCTCTATCAGCAGAGCCTGAAATATGATGCGGACTTCTTCATCGAGTATTTCGCTCTCGACCTGATCATGGCCGAAGTGGACGGCGTCCAGAAATGCGTCGGCGTCATGGCGATGTGTTTGGATGATGGTACGATCCACCGTTTCCGCGCTCAATCCGTTGTTCTTGCAACCGGCGGCTATGGCCGCTGCTATTACACCGCGACTTCGGCTCACACATGCACAGGCGATGGCGGCGGCATGGTGCTGCGCGCTGGCCTGCCGTTGCAGGACATGGAGTTTGTGCAATTCCACCCAACCGGCATTTACGGCGCAGGCGTCCTCATCACAGAGGGTGCACGCGGTGAAGGTGGGTACCTGACCAATTCCGAAGGTGAGCGCTTTATGGAGCGCTATGCTCCATCGGCAAAAGACTTGGCCTCACGCGATGTTGTCAGCCGCTCTATGGCGCTCGAAATGCGCGAAGGGCGCGGTGTTGGCAAAGATGGCGACCATATCCATCTGCACCTCGACCATATCGATCCAAAGGTTCTGGCAGAGCGTCTGCCGGGCATTACCGAAAGCGGTAAGATTTTTGCAGGCGTCGACCTGACCCGTGAAGCGCTGCCCGTGACGCCCACCGTTCACTACAATATGGGCGGGATCCCCTGTAATTATCACGGCGAAGTCGTGACCCTGGATGCAAGCGGCAATCCTGACGCGGTTGTTCCGGGACTTTACGCCGTGGGCGAAGCGGCCTGTGTATCCGTACATGGCGCGAACCGTTTGGGCTCCAATTCGCTGATCGACCTCGTGGTCTTTGGCCGCGCAACCGGCCTGCACCTCAAAGACAATCTGAAAGCGGGTGCCAAGCAGCCTGAACTGCCTGCCGACAGTGCAGATTTTGCTTTGGGCCGCGTTGATCACTTCCGTTATGCCAAGGGTGGATCACCCACGGCAGCAATCCGCTCTGACATGCAAAAAGCGATGCAGAAACACTGCGCCGTGTTCCGCGATCAGGAATTGATGGATGAAGGCGTAAAAATCCTCGCTGAGCAGAATAAGCGGATGGAGGATATTCACGTCACTGATGAAAGCCTCATTTGGAATTCCGACCTCATCGAAACGCTCGAACTCGACAATCTGATGAGCCAGGCGAATGTCACAATTGCGTCGGCTGCCAACCGCAAGGAAAGCCGAGGTGCACACGCGCATGAGGACTATCCTGATCGCAACGACAAAGAGTGGATGAAGCACACCATCGCATGGTTCGAAGGGTGGGGCGGTCAAGGCTCCAATATCCGCATCGATTACCGTCCGGTCCACGAATACACGCTCACCGAAGACACGAGCTATATCGAGCCGAAAGCGCGGGTGTACTAATCTGATGCCGGGGGGCGAAGTGTTCGAAGCCCGGTATTCAACCTGGCGCTCGATCCTGCTTGCGCTCCTTTGCGCGCTATTTGTGATCGCGGGCCTGTGGATGGCCGGTTTTCTGGGGGAGGCCCCTACAGAAAGCCGCCGTGCGCCTGATTGGCTCATCCCGATTATCGGTTGGCTGAGCATAGTGTTGTTCGGCGCCTTTGGTGCGTTTCACATCATTCGCGCCTTCACACCCGGTGTGGCCGTGCGCGTGGATGAAACGGGCATGTTCCTCGAAGGGTACGGGTCAGAGCCGATTGCTTGGGATGAATTCACAGCCCTGTTCACGCAAAACATGATGGGCACGAATATGCTGATGTTTGATGTCATTCCTGAACGGATCGCCGGTTTCAGCGCCTTCAAACAGATACTGTGGAAGCTCAATGAACCCTTTAGCGGCAAAGGCGGCTCTGTTGTCATCAACAACACGGACCGAAAGCATGCTGATATGATCGCTGCCATCCAGCATTTTGGCCCGCCCAGGCTAACGCAATATTTGCGATAGCGGAGCTATTGGGGTGCGCATGCTAGCGAAATTCGATGATCCTGCGACAGAGCGCGCCTATGTTTCACGTGAGCGTGAGCAGCGCATTCCGGCGACCCGATTCCTTGCTGGGATCGGGATTGTCACGCTGATTTCCTACATCGCCTTCAATCCATTGCACTTCCCCATCGAAGGTGTGCTGTCCTATAACATGGCTGCGATTCCGTTCATTTTGTTACTGGCTGGATTGGTTGGTCTTACCTTCACTAAGGCGTATATCGACAAGCCTTGGATCGACCCTGTAATCTTCACGATCATGGCGGTTATCATGGTCATGCTGATTGAGGCGCTTGGTGCGCAGTCTGAAGTCACCAATATCAGCCGGCTTTCAATGGCGGTGATCAATCTGGGCATATTGCTGGTGTTTGCCAGCGTGGGCTTTGTAGCCACCACGCGGTACTTCATGGCGTGGGCGATTGTGCTGGTTGTTCTTTACGCCCTGTTTCTGCTTCAGGCGGATCGAGGCATCGTCAACAAGGTTTATTCCTTCACCAACTTCACGACCTTTTTCACCTTTGCCGCTTACGTGAACTGGGACATAGATCGGCGCGCACGCCGCACATTCCGGGCCAAGCAAGCTCTCGAAGAAGAGCGCGCCAAGACCGAAGAAATGCTCTTCAATGTCCTACCCGAAGACGTCGCTATCCGTTTGCGGCGCGGAGAGGTGATTGCGGACAGTTTCTCAGATGTGTCCGTCGTGTTCGTCGATATTGTCGGTTTCTCAAAACTCGCCCGCAAGCTGTCTCCTGGACATCTGGTGAAGATGCTCAACACCGTGTTCGGAATCGCGGATGAGTGCGCGCAAAAGCATGATATTGAGAAGGTGAAGACGATTGGCGATGCTTATCTCGCCGTGGCTGGCGGTACGACTTCGACCGAGAATGACGCCGTTGCCGCGATCGAATTTGCCAAGGAATTGATCGCTCGGGTCGGTGATTATGCGCGCGAGTCGCATATTGATGTCGCGGTGCGCGTCGGCATTCATACGGGCCCGGTTGTTGGCGGCGTGATTGGTCAGCAGCGCATGGCCTATGATTATTGGGGCGACACGATGAACACCGCTGCGCGTCTTGAAAGCGTTGCCAAACCCAATGGCATTGCGACTTCTGAAAGCACGTATTTCGCTGCTGCGTCGCAAATCAGGTTTTCTGAACCCGAAGAGATCACCCTAAAGGGGATCGGCGAGACAAAGGTCTTCCGCGTCCTTCTCTCAGAACAAACCCCTGCCTAGGCCGCTTTGGCTGTCTTGCGCCCGTAAAGCGGTTTAGCGGTCTTCACGCGTTCATTTTCGGAGCGTGGGTCAAGATTGACCGGGTCGGCGCAGGCGCGTCCAAACAGTCCGCGTGCTGGGGTTTTCGTGCTCTGGAGTTCCGTATTCTTAGTCATATCCGCCCTCTCGCCGCGTTCTGCCACTTGCGGCGTGCTTTTTTGATTTCGTGCAATCAGGAATAGGTGAGCAGAGGGTCTTGGGATTGTAGCAAGCCGCCAGGGCCAACAATTGTCGGATCAATACAATGGGGAGATGCGGGCCTTCATTTTGAGTGATCGAGTTTGTTTGGTAAGCTTGCCTCGCAAGGGGGAAGCAATGCAAACATATACATCCATCGCGCTCGCCAGTTGTCTTTTAGTGACGACGGCATGTTCTGCTGAGTTTGAGGTCGGCGACCCAGACGGCGTCGAACTTTCTTTCGAAGACAGATTTGAACAAGCCGAAGCTGGCGATGCGCTTCAACAATACAACGTTGGGCAAGCATATTATGAAGGCAACGGTGTGGAGCGCGACGCCGAGGAAGCGGTGCGATGGTATCAGAAATCTGCAGCGCAGGGTTTCCTAGAAGCGCAATACAATCTTGCTCGGGCCTATGAAACAGGTGACGGCATCGCGCAGGACTATGGCGAGGCCATGCGTTTTTATCGATTGGCTGCGGAACAGGGTGATCCATCCGCCACGCACAATATCGGCGTCCTGTTTTCTGAGGGTAACGCTGTCACACCAGACATGGTGATGGCCCGCGAATGGTTCGGCAAGGGAGCGGATCTCGGTCATCCAAGCTCGCAACACAACCTTGCGATGATGAGCGCGCGCGGAATGGGCGGCGACACTGATTTTGTTGCTTCGTACAAATGGTTCTCAATTCTATTGAGCAATCCCGAAGGTGATGAGCTGAAAGGCGATGTTCCGGGCTACATTTCCGACCTGGAAGCCGAGATGTCATCAGAGCAACTGGCCGAGGCCAGGGATCAGATCGCGGATTGGGAACCCCCTTGGGAATAGCATTCTTCGATATCGCCCGGTCTTGACCGCGACACAGCTGCGGGCCAACATCCGCGAATGAAGAGTTTGCTCGTATCAGCCCTCGCTCTGTCAGCTGCACTGGTCGCCCCTGTCGCGGCAAAAAGCGCATCAGACAATCCTGAGCAGCCTCCTGCCCACACCGAGCCATTTCCCAACATCGGCTTTGGAGAGACGCGTGAGCAGATTGTTGAGAGTTTTGAGCAGGCACCGCAGCTTCAGCGAGGTGTGCCGGCGCGCGAATTGCTGACACAGCAGCGGCGGCTGTCGCGTGCGCTATTTGATTTGCAGCCTCAGCGGCCGGGCGTGGTCGATGCCTATGTGATTTCCATCGCGCTCGACAGCGATCCGGTTTTTGCGCGTGAAGCACGTGAAGCGGGCAGGGTCCTAGCGCGCCGTTATGATGGGGAGGGGCGCACGCTTGCGCTTGCTGGACCAGACGGCTCACGCGACGATTTGCCACGCGGCTCTATCGAAAGCTTGCTGGTTAGCATCGCTCACATCGCTGAGCTGATGGACACCGACGAAGACGTTCTCGTCCTCTACACGACCAGCCACGGCCTCAAACTGGGGTTGGCCTATCATTATGGCGACACAGGCTACGGCATCCTTTCGCCAGCGCGGCTGAAATCGGCGTTGGAGGAGCTGGGGATTGAGCGCCGTATATTGATTTTGAGCGCGTGTTTCTCAGGGGTCTTTGTGCCTGAACTTGCCGGCCCAAACAGCGCGGTTCTGACCGCGGCTTCGTCTCAGCGCAGTTCGTTCGGGTGCCAGCCAGAGAATGATTGGACCTTTTATGGCGATGCGCTGATCAACCGCGCTCTGCGCCAGCCTGTGACCCTTGCCGATGCAGCGCGTACGGCAAACCTTACCGTTGCGGGTTGGGAGAGCGAACGACGTTTGCTTGCATCTCTGCCACAAACCTCGATTGGGTCAAATGTCAGCGAATGGCTGCCCGCTTTAGAAGCGCGTATGCCGCAGGTCGCAACGCAGCCTGTCGGAAGGCCGGCGCTTGGCGAGTAGTTACTCTGGTTCTGGGGCGTCTTCGGCCTCCACCCTGCGCGCATCCACAATCACCACCGGATCAGCCAAGATTTGCCCTCTCATCGCGCCTTCGCCTTTGCTGGGGTCAGCGGGCATTGCGTGGATGGCTGAGACCACGTCCATTCCATCAATCACATATCCGAACACAGCATAGCCGTTTTGCCAAATCGCCTCTGCCGCATCGGGCCGAGCGTCCAGGCCGGTTTGATCCTGAAGCATGATTGAAAAATCGCCATTGGCGGTTCCCGGATCACCCATCGCCATCGAAAGCGCGCCATTGGTGTGGCTCAGCCCGGTCTGGGTTGTCGGCTCATGTGGGATACCAGGCAGGATGCGGTCGGGGTCAAACTGCGTGCCGCCTTGGATCAAGCCATTGGGCTGCGGTTCGCGGTCCAGCCTCATCGCGCGGTAGAACACGGTGCCGTCAAAGCGGTCTTCATCAACATAGCGCAGAAAATTGGCGGCTGTAATTGGCGCACGCTCGGTCTCAAGCCGGATGGTGATGGCCCCCGCAGACGTTTCGAGCACCACGTCTTGCGTCTCATAATTGACCTCAGGTTCGGGCGTGACAGCGATGGCGGGTTCCTCGCCGCGCACCTCAAACTTCATCAGCAAGTTACGCTGATTGTCAGAGAAATTGTTGTCAGACACGATGTAGAGATAGGTCTTGCCGTATTGCTCACGAACCGCGAGCCCTTCGAAATTGTCGAGGGAGAGGGGCGGGGTGAAGGTAGCGAGCGTTTCGACTGCGCCATCATTGGAAAGCGCAAGGATGGCGATGCGATTGCCGTAATCAGGGCGATAGCTACGGAAAAGAAGATAGCAGGTGCCATCGCTCGCACAGGCTGCATCGGTCGGCGCACCGCCATGCTCCAACAAAGGCTCCGGCCCGGTGATCGTATATTTGGTCAGATCAGGATCGGACAGACGAAAACAATTGTCGGAGCCTAACGCTGCATATTCACCGCAAAGCAAGATGCTGCCCTCGGGTGTAATGGCTAAGGTCTCAATGCCTGCATTCGGGCTGATGTCATTGAGGACTGATATAAAGTCTTGCGAGAAATTGGCGGCTTTTGTGATGTCGGTGTAAATCAAAATCCGGTGTTCTTGCTCGAAGCTGACGAGCCAAGGGCCATCGGGCGACTTTGCAATCGCCTCTGCATCACCATTGCGCTTTCCTCGCAGTCTTCTGCCTTGTTCATCAAGCAGCGATCTGCGCGAAATGGTGAGAATGTCGATCAAGCGGCCGTCAATTTCATCAGGCGTAATCGTCAACAAATGCCCATCATCGCTCACCGCATATAGGCGGTCATCATGCCATTCGAGGCCGGAAATACCGCCGATCTCCTCTTCGCCGGGCGCAATAGAAAGGCCACCTTTGAAGATCAGCTGGCCGAATTCGGTGTTCTCCGGATTAGCAGGGTCCAGTGCGACCGTTTCGGTTTCGGCAAAGATCTCGTCTTGGGCAGATGCCGCATTCGAGGCGGTAAGGAGACATGCAGCGATCAGGCTTGATTTCCAATTCATGTCTTAAAGTGTATCGGCAATCCTCCCAAGCGCAAGCAATGTGCTCGTTCGATCCACCAGTTCACATACAATTCATTTCATCGCTCACAATGCACGTTTCATCTTAAGCATTGGAGGGTGTAATGTCAGGAAAAGAACGAAGTCCGGGGGTGAAGTTGCTGCTGGCAGGCTTGGTGGGCTTTCTGCTCATCCTGCCTTTGGCGATGGTGTATCTGCTGGTGAGTGACCGCCAGCATCAAGCGCGCATCGCGCAAAATTCGATTGAAGCGGGCTGGGCGGGCTCGCAAGCTTTGGCAGGGCCGATGCTGATCGTGCCTTATGTTGTGACAGGCCAAACCACAGAAACGGTTGACGGGAAAAGCGTGACGCGCAGTTTTGAAACGCGCAAGCACCTGTATCTCTCACCGCAAAGTCAAGACATCACCACCAATGTCGACCCGGAAAAGCGCTCTCGCGGTGTGATCTACCAAACTGTGGTTTACGATGCGCAGGTGAGCGGTGAGTCGCGTTTTACGATGCCCGATGATCTCGACAGGTTGGGGATTGAGGCTGACCAATTGCGGTTGGATGAAGCTGTCATCGCCCTCTCGGTAAGCGATCCTAAGGGGTTGCAGACCGATGCGACCATGACCGTGAATGAAGAGGCGCTGTTGTTGCAACCTGGACTTGGCCCAAGCGCCAATGGCAGCGGCGTTCACGCCTTCCTCGATTGGAGCGAAGGCGGGTCCATCTCGCTCGATTTTGCCTATTCACTGCGCGGATCAACTGCACTCACCTTTGTCCCGCGGGGCAAGGAAACGCAGTGGAGTGTGACGTCCACTTGGCCGCATCCAAGCTTTACTGGCGGGTTCTTGCCCGGAGATGAGGAGAAGGAAGTTAGCGCGGATGGTTTCAAGGCAAAGTGGTCGATTTCCAACCTTGCTTTGGGCGAATCGTTGGTGAGCATCGAGCAACCGGCAATGCCAAACTACTCCCAATACGCCGATGTCTATGGCTCACGCTTGGATGTGCCGAATAGCGCCAATATTGCCTCGATTGGTTTTATGGAGCCTGTTGATCTGTACAAGCAGGTCGAACGATCGATCAAATATGGCTTCCTGTTCATTGGCTTCACTTTCCTCACCTTCCTGATGTTTGACATTGTTGCAGGGGCAAGGGTGGCTTCGGCTGAGTACTTGTTGACGGGGGTAGGGCTGATCCTGTTCTTCGTCATGCTGCTCGCCTTTGCCGAGCTGATTGGGTTCGCGTTTGCTTATATGCTGTCGAGCGGTGCCGTGATCGGATTGCTGACCGCCTATAGTGCGGCCGTTCTGAAAACGTGGAAGCGGGCGAGCGTCATTGGGGGCATCCTCGTGGGCCTCTACGCAGTGCTCTATGTGCTGCTCAATCTTGAGGCGTGGTCGCTGATGATCGGATCGCTAATGCTCTTTGCCGCATTGGCAGGGGTTATGTACGCGACGCGCAACATCGATTGGGGCGGATTGACCCCATCGCTTCCCAAACGGGAGACTGAAGAAGAGCTGACAGCTTAGGCGTCAGATCTGGCTCAGCTGGAGAGGGCCGGGGCGCGCAAGCTTCCCGGCCCTTTTCGTTTGCGTGTCGTTCGTCTGGGTGAGTTGGCGTTTTGACGATGAGGCCCCCTTGCGGAACACTGTTCATAAGACAGCAATGTTTACAGGCGTAATCGCTATGACTACAGACGTAATCAACTGCTTGAAAAGTGGGAGGCAGGCTTGACCCAGTCTAATGGACAACCCGAGGAAAAACCCGAACGCATAAGCGAGGCAGAGCATGCGGTGATGGAGGTCCTGTGGGATCGCGGCACCGCCAGCGCTTCTGATGTGTGCGACGCCATTTGCGCTCAGCGTGATTGGAGCCTTGCGACCGTCAAAACCCTCCTCTCGCGGCTCGTACAGAAACGCGCGATTGAAACGCAGCCCGATGGAAGGCGCTTCCTCTACTCACCTGTGATCGCGCGCTCTGACTATGTCGGTGGAGAAAGTCAGCGTCTGGTGGACCGTTTGTTTGGTGGCAAGGCCGCATCACTGGTCGCGCATCTGGCTGAATCTGAGGCGCTTTCGGAAGACGATCTCAGTGAAATCGAGACATTGTTGAAGGAGCTCAAACGATGACCTTCTTCGATTTCTCCGTCTCCGAGACGCAGCTTTATCTGCTTGAAACCCTTGGCTGGACCGCCATCCTGATTGCAGCGGTCCTGATCATGCGGCGCCCCGTTGCGCGCTGGTTCGGACCGCAAATTGCCTATGCTTTGTGGGCCATTCCGGTGCTGCGCCTGTTGCTCCCGCCGATTGAACTGCCTGCATGGATGAAGCCAGCGGCAGACCCATCCACAGCCGCTCAAACCGAATTCATAATCCTCAATCCCGACATTCCAGTTGCGACAACAAACGGACCTGACGGAATTGGGGCGGCGGCGCCGTCTTCTGCGAACGCAGCGATTACCCCTATGCCCACCTTCGAAATAGGACCCTTTATCGAGGTTGGCTTTGCGCTGTGGCTGATTGGCGCCGCCATCTTTCTCTACCTGCGCTTCGCCGCTTATTTCGAGCTGCGCTCTGACCTGCTTAGTGGTTCGAGCGATGTTGGACGGCAGGGCAAGGTCAGGTTGATTGAGACGCCTGGCACCGATGCGCCCATTGCCTTTGGCGTGATTGATAAGGTGATTGCGCTGCCACAAGGGTTCTTGGCTCAGCCTGATCGCACCGCGCGCGACCTCGCGCTGGCGCACGAATTGGCGCACCATGAAGGGCGCGATCTGCTGATCAATGTGCTCGTCCAGCCTTTGTTTGCGCTGCATTGGTGGAACCCGCTGGGCCGCTATGGCTGGCTCGCGCTGCGCCGGGATCAAGAGGCGGCCTGCGATGCCCGCGTCATTGCCGCTGCTCCGGGAGAAACCAAAGAAGCCTACGCCAATCTGATCGTGCGCTTTGCCGCAGGAGCAGCCGCACCCCCCAGCCACGCGCTCGCCGCCCCGATGGCGTGCCCCGTGCTGGGTGAGAAATCCATAATTCACCGTTTAAGGAGTTTGAACATGAGTGACACAACAAAAAGCCGCCGCATTGCAGGCCGTATGGCCATGGGGGCAGCCGTGCTCGCTCTCCCTCTGACCGCCACAATCAGCTACGCCGCAACCGAAGTGCCTGCGCCGCCGGCACCGCCAGCGCTTTCAATGACGCCGCCGGCACCGCCTGTACCGCCAGCACCTCCGGCGCCGCCCGCTCCGCCTGCGCCATTTGCTCAGGACACGATCATGACGATCGATCCTGATGCGGAAGTTTCAGGCGATGAGCGGCGCGAAGAATACGTTTTTGTCGTAAGCGACCAGGACGACGCAGCTGAGCAAGATGAAAACGCCCAACGCCGCACAGAACGCCGGATTGAGCGGACCATCATTCGCAACCGCAGCGACATGAGCGAAGAAGAGATCGAAGAGATTATGGTCGAGGTTCGCGAAGGTCTTGCTGAGGCGAATGAAGCGCTCGAAAACGTGCCTACAATGATCCAAGAAGCGATGGAGGCGACCGAAGGCGTGGAAGGTCGCACTGTGGTCCGCATGAGCTGCAGCAATGACAGCAACGAAGTCGCCACAACGACTGAAAATTCGGACGGCACCCGCGTGGTGATGATTTGCCAGACACGTGTGATGGCGCACGCGCTAGAAGGACTACGCGAAGCGCGTGAGCAGCTTTCCAAGAGCCGCGAAATGTCGAGCGAGATGCGCGAGCGGATCGTGCGCGAACTCGACCAGCAGATCGCGCAATGGGAACGCGAAATCACTTAACCCAAACCCACCTGAAAAAGGTGAGGCGCAAGGCCAGCGAGGGAGCGACCTCTCGCTGGCCTTTTTTCATTCGCCTGCTGTCATAGTCCCGCGATTGGCACGCGGACGCGCGGGATAAGAACAGCCGCGTTCTTGGCCCAGACCTTTCAAGAAAGCCCTCCTGACCATGCCTGCGGTGATGGCCATATTGGCTTCTTTCTCGCGGGCGTTCGCGCCGCTTACTTCGCGTACAATTCCCCGGAATGGAATGAAGGAGCCGATCACGCTTTGGGCAACGCGGCCTTCGCTTATCCCGTCTTCGGTTTCACCGGCTATATCGAAATCGGAACCCAGCACCTGATCAATCGCGGCGATTTCACCGACCAAATCGTTGCAGCTTGTTAGGCCAGCAGAGGCGTAGGCATCGGCGACGGCGTTTTGCAAAATCTGCGGTATGTCTTCGCTGGAAATGTTGAGATCACGCAGCGGTGTGCGTGCGACTTCGCCCGCATCAGGTTCTTGCTCAATGACTTGTGCATGAGCGGGAAATGCGAAGACCAGTCCAGCGGCTGCGATCAGCGTTCTAGCGGAAATCGAAATAGGTGTCGCACACGGCATCATTTGCACTCTCCAATCCGCGCCGCAGCGCATCCATGCGCTGCTGGCTTGTTCCATGAGTAAAGCCTTCGGGATTAATGCGCTGGCCTGCACGGCGTTGCAGCGTGTCATCGCCGATGGAGCTGGCGGCGCGTAGACCTTCTTCCATGTCACCGCGCTCAATCCGATTGCGGTTCTTGCCCGCCCAAACACCGGCATAACAGTCCGCTTGCAATTCCATGCGCACTTGCAGCTGGTTCGCCTCACGCGGGTTGCGCTGCTGGAGTGAGCGGACCTGCGCGGCCAGTCCCGTCATATTTTGGATATGGTGCCCATATTCATGCGCGATCACGTAAAGCCGCGCAAAATCGCCGCCCGTGCCGCTCATTTGCGCAAGCTGATCATAGAAGCTGGTGTCGATATAGATACCAAGGTCCGCCGGGCAGTAGAACGGGCCAGAAGCAGAAGAAGCATTGCCGCAGCCCTGCGTGCTGACGCGGCCATCACGGTAGAGGTCGAGCACGGGTTGCTCAAACGGAATACCAGCGCGGGCAAATTCCGGCTCCCACGTTTCATTGAGGCTGGTGAGCGCTTCGCAGGCTTCGGTCGCGTACGGGCCCATAGTGCAGACCTCTTGCTCGGTAAGCTGGCCACCCCCACTTTGTGGAGCGGTCTGCTGCTGGTCGATCCCGCCTAGAACAGCGATTGTCTGGCCAGGATCTACGCCAAGGAACACAGCGGCAATCAATGCGATTACGATTGTGCCGCAACCAACGCCGCCAGCGCGGCCCATACGGCGACCTCCCGAACTGCTGGAGCGGACTTTGATCTTATTGGTATCAAACGGATTGAGCCGCACGCGTATTTCCCCTCTTATCTTTCTTGCGAAACCTTATGCGGCAGGCGCGCGCGATACGCAATTCGCTGGACACGGGCGCGAAGCGGCGCAAAAGCTAACCCACACAACGCACGGACTATCGCGAAGGGTTGCATGAATATGCTGAATGGTAAGCGGGCTTTGGTCACGGGATCGACCTCTGGCATTGGCCTTGCCATCGCGCGCGCTTTGCATGCTGAGGGCGCGCAGGTGATCTTGAACGGATTCGGCGATGCGGATGAAATCGCGAAACTGACTGACGAGCTGGACGCATCGCACGCAAATGCGAACCTGCTCGATACCGCCGCGATTGAAGCGATGATGGCTGATATTGGGCCGATTGATATTCTGGTGAACAATGCCGGGATGCAGCATGTTTCCCCGGTTGAGGATTTCCCGACGGAGAAATGGGACGCGATCATCGCACTTAACCTAACCGCGCCGTTCCACACGACCCGGCTTGCCGTGCCTGCGATGAAAGAAAAGGGATGGGGGCGTATTATCAACACCGCGTCCGCGCACTCACTCACCGCGTCTCCGTTCAAAAGCGCTTACAATGCGAGCAAGCACGGCATTGCAGGCTTTACTAAAACCGTCGCGCTAGAACTCGCGCAAACGGGCGTCACCGCAAATTGCATCAGCCCCGGCTATGTCTGGACGCCGCTGATCGAAGGGCAAATCCCTAACACGATGGAGGCGCGCGGGCTTTCGCGCGAAGAAGTCATCAATGATGTCCTGCTTGCCAAACAACCGACCAAGAAATTCGTCCAACCTGACGAAGTCGGCGCGCTCGCTGTGTTCCTATGCCGAGAGGAAGCGGGCAATGTGACGGGTGCCAATTGGAGCATCGATGGAGGCTGGACAGCCGAATGATGAGCTGGGGGCGAATGACAAACCGGGGGCGTTTGACTTTCATCGCAGGGGCAATTCTGGCGCTGAGTGCCTGCGCCAAGGCTCCGCTTGCAACCGCGCCAGCTCCAGAACGTGAGGCGATCGCGGCCAATTTGATGCGCGATATCAACACGCTTGCTAGCGACGAATTTGCAGGCCGGCGGCCCGGTACACCGGGAGAAACGCGCACTGTCGAGTTTTTGATTGAGGAGATGCAAAAGGCTGGGCTGACCTCTGGTACCAATGATCCAGGCAGCGAATGGATCGCTCCGGTTGACCTTGTCAGTACCAGAGCGCTGGAAAGTCAGGTCACTATCCGCACGGCAAAGGGGGAGTTTGAACTTGCGCAATCGAGCGCCGCGGCCTTCGCAGGAAGCAGGCGCGCGATCATTGACGGGGTCGGCGTCGTCTTTGTGGGGCGCGAGGCTGAAGACGTCGCGCCCGAAGACATCGCAGGCAAAATTGTGGTGATGCTGGGAGAACCCGGCGTCAGCCCAAGACGCCGCGCGCAATTGTTCGAAGTTGATCCAGCGGCCATCATCACCATTGTTGAAAACGACGATGCAATCGCGAATGTAAATCGCGCCTTTGGTCGCGAGCGGCTGATCCTCGCTAGCGAAGCGAACAACCGCCTTACGGCATTCATCACTCAGCCTGCGATCAAAGATGCGCTTCCTGACGGCACATGGGACGACTTGCTCGAACAGGCAGAGGCTGAGGATTTTGCACCTGTCACACTCGCAACAACCATTGCTATCGACGCGCGCACGGCCAAACGCGAATTTGCAAGCTCTAACGTAATTGGCCGCTTGCCCGGCGCAGTGCCGGATGCAGGCGCGGTTTTGCTGCTGGGGCATTGGGATCATCTGGGAGAGTGCGGGCGCGAGGGCAGCGAAGACCTCATCTGCAATGGCGCGGTCGACAATGCCTCTGGTATCGCTGTGATGCTTGAGCTTTCTCGCCGCCTGGCTGCCAATGGCCCGCATGACCGCGATATCTATGTCCTTGCGACCACGGCCGAGGAATCTGGCCTATTTGGCGCGCGGGCCTTCACAGAAACTCCGCCCATACCGCTCGAAAATTTCGTTGCTGCTTTCAACTTTGACACGGTTGCAATCGCTCCTGCGGGAAGCGCGGTTGGCTTTGTTGGGGAAGGGCGCACTGTGCTCGATGAGGTCATTCTGCAAGTCATGGATGAAAGCGCTCGCGAACTGGGTGACCGTGAATATGCCGAGCAATTTGTCCGCCGCCAGGATGGCTGGGCGCTGCTCGACAAAGGCGTGCCGGCTGTGTTCCTCTCCACCGCTTTCAGTTCAGAGATCGTGCTCGGCCCCTATCTTTCAGAAGACTATCACAGGCCAAGCGACGAGATTGAAAAGATCGAATTGGGCGGTGCGATTGATGATCTTTTGCTCCATGAAGAGCTGGTCCGCCGCATCGCCAGCACGGCCACATACACCCCGCCCGCCAAACATAGCGTCGATAGTGAGGATCAGACCCTAGCGCCGTAAGGAAAGCCGTCCTACAGGAGCGTGCACGATTCGTCTCGCCCAAGCGGCAAACACCTTTGAAAGCGCGTGCACATGGAAATCCCCCTCGGCCTTACCTTTGATGATGTTCTGCTCCGCCCGGCAGAAAGCAATGTGCTGCCGAGCATGGCGAACACTCAGACCAAACTGACGCGAGAGATTGCGCTCAATATTCCTGTCCTATCCTCTGCAATGGATACGGTGACAGAGGCGGATATGGCGATTGTCATGGCGCAATTGGGCGGGATTGGCGTGCTTCACCGCAACCTGACGGTCGAAGAGCAATGCACGGCGGCGCGCACGGTCAAACGCTATGAAAGCGGCATGGTGGTCAATCCGATCACGATCGGGCCGGACGCGGTTTTGGGCGATGCGCAGGCGTTGATGGATCAGCACCGGATCAGCGGCATTCCCGTGACGGACCGCGATGGCAAACTGGTGGGTATCCTCACCAACCGTGATGTGCGCTTTGCCGAAAACCCGGCTCAGCCTGTGCGCGAGCTGATGACGACGGACAATCTCGCCACCGTTCCACTCGGCACCAATCAGGAAGACGCACGGCGGCTCTTGCACCAACGCCGGATTGAAAAGCTGCTGGTGGTCGATGACAATTACCGCTGCATTGGCCTCATCACGGTCAAAGATATCGAAAAAGCCGTTACCTATCCCCACGCCACCAAAGACGCTGCCGGTCGTTTGCGCGTCGCCGCCGCAACAACGGTAGGCGATGCAGGTTTTGCGCGCACCGAAGCATTGGTTGACGCCGAAGTCGACGTGATCGTGATCGACACTGCGCACGGCCATAACAAGGATGTGGCAAAGGCGGTTGAGCGGGCCAAGAAGCTTTCCAATTCCGTCCAAGTGGTCGCAGGCAATGTTGCGACCGCAGAGGCAACCCGCGCGCTGGTTGATGCAGGGGCTGACGCGGTGAAGGTTGGCATTGGTCCCGGCTCGATCTGCACCACCCGCGTGGTGGCCGGGGTCGGCGTGCCGCAGCTCACTGCCGTAATGGAAAGCGCGGAGGAAGCGGCCAAGTCTGGCGTTCCGGTGATCGCGGATGGCGGACTTCGCACATCGGGCGATGCGGCAAAGGCATTGGCGGCAGGCGCATCGACCGTGATGGTCGGCTCAATGCTCGCAGGCACAGCGGAAAGTCCGGGCGAAGTATTCCTCTATCAAGGGCGCAGCTATAAGGCATATCGCGGCATGGGCAGCGTTGGCGCAATGGCGCGCGGCAGTGCGGATCGCTACTTCCAACAAGACGTCTCGGCGCTCAAACTCGTCCCCGAAGGGATCGAGGGTCAAGTCCCGTTCAAGGGGCCTGCCGCAGACGTTATCCACCAGCTTGTCGGCGGAGTGAAAGCGGCGATGGGTTACACCGGTTCTGCCACAATCCCGGACCTGCAAACCCGCGCAAAATTCGTGCGGATCACCAATGCCGGCCTGTCAGAAAGCCACGTCCATGATGTCGCGATCACCCGCGAAGCTCCCAATTATCCAACACGTTAGGCCAAAGCATTGATCGAATTTGTACCCTTCATGCTGTTTATCCTCGGTCTACCTCCAGAGGATGGAGCGGCCATTGAGTTTCAACGTGTTGAAATCGTTTATGCGACGCTGGAGGCTTGCCAAGACGCGGGAGCTGAGCAGGCTGCGCGTATGACACGCGAAGCAGCGGAAGAGACGCAAACAGTCTATGAGCATCGCTGTGTCGCATTCCCCAAAGGCGCCGAAGTCGAACGCGCCTATCGCGAGTGGAATGGCGACGCGGAATGACTCCCGCAGCGCGCGTCCAAGCTGCGATAGAGCTGCTCGACCAAATCATTGAAGGTGCCCGTGAAAAGGGTGCGCCTGCTGACCGCTTAATCTCGGCCTATTTCAAAACGCGTCGCTATGCAGGGTCCAAGGATCGCCGCGCCGTGCGCGATCTGGTGTATCAAGCTATCCGCATATGCGGCGAGGTGCCCCATAATGGCCGCTCTGCCATGCTGGCGGTGGCGACACAGGATGAGAGCCTTGTGCCCTTGTTTGATGGTTCGTCCCACGGCCCTGCGAAGATGGGCGAGGGCGAAATGGCCGCGTTTATCGGCACCGCGCCAGAATGGCTTGAGAAGAAGCTCACGGACTCTGGCATTACCGGAGACGAAGCCAAAGCGCTGCTGGGCAGAGCCTCGCTTGATGTGCGGGTAAACACCCTCAAGGCGGACCGTGGTACCCTTGAACTGCCTGAACAAGGTGAGGTGTTAAGCACGCCCAATGCGCTTCGTTTCCCAAGCGGCACGCAGGTCGAACAATGGCCGCAATATCGTGACGGCCTGATCGAAATTCAGGATCACGCCAGCCAATGGGTGTGCGAAGCGATTGATGCGCAGGCGGGCGAGACGATCATTGACCTTTGCGCTGGCGCAGGCGGCAAGACCCTCGCTCTGGCGGCAAAGCTCGGCAATGCGGCCAGCCTAGTGGCGTGCGATACGGACAAAAGGCGTCTTGGCAATCTTGCGCCAAGGGCCGCGCGCGCTGGAGCACAGATTGATCACACCGTGCTGCTCAATCCGGGCGAAGAACGCGACGCGCTCGGGCCGTGGATGGGCAAAGCAGACCGCGTTCTGGTTGATGCGCCATGTTCCAGCAGCGGGACATGGCGGCGCAATCCGGAGGGGCGCTGGCGGCTTGATCGAAAAGAGCTGACACGGCTTACCAAGTTGCAAGATCATGTGCTTGATCTGGGCGCAGAACTGGTGCGTCCCGGCGGCACTTTGACCTTCGTCACATGCTCTGTGCTCGATGATGAGGGCCCCGCGCGGATAGGCGCATTCCTGTCCCGCCACGAAGGATGGAGTGCAGTCCCGCTTGACCTTCCGCTCGGTCGCAAACGCGGTGAGGGGAAACGCCTGACACCCCACCATGACGGCACGGACGGGTTTTTTGTCGCCAATCTGCAATATGCGTGATAGCGCGTGCGCCTATGGCCGACATAACGCCAGAGCGCCGATCTTATCGGCTTGCTGATACTAAGGAGCTTGTTTTGCGCTTCGCACCCATTGCTGCTGCCCTTTCGCTTTTTTTGGTAACCACTGCGAGCGTGACGAGCGCGAGTGAGCGTGAGGCCAGCCCTCGCGCTGCGATGCTGATCGCTGAGGGGCGCGCTGCTTTAGAAGCGGGCAACACGCAGGAAGCCATCGACGCCTTCGAAGCGGCCATGGCGGTTGATCCCGGCTATACGCCGATTTTGATCGAGCTGGCTGAGGCTGCGCGTCAGGACGGCTTGCAAGGAAAAGCCATCCGTTTCTACCGCGAGGCGTTGCTGCGTGATCCTGGCAATCTGGCAGCCATTTCAGGTGAAGGTTCAGCCTTGGTAGAGAAGGGCGCGCTTGAAAAAGCGCAGCGCAATCTGTCGCGTCTTGAAAGCCTGTGCGGCCCTAGCTGCCCTGAAACGCTCGCGCTGCAATCGAGTATTACCGCTGGACCGCCCGCGCAGCTTGCCGCTGAAACAGTCGAAGACAGCCCCACGAGCAATTAGCCCCACCAGCAACTAAACTTTGAGAGGCTCGGACATGCTGACGCTCCATCACCTCGAATATTCGCAAAGCTTCCGCATTTTGTGGCTGCTCGAAGCCTTGGGTGCGGAATATGAGCTGAAAAGCTACAATCGCGATCCCGAGACCAATCTGGCGCCCAATGATTACAAAGCGCTCTCGCCCTTGGGCACAGCGCCTGTCGTCACTGACGACGATCTTGTGCTCGCGGAAAGCAACGCGATTATCGACTATATTCTCGATAGTTATCCCGAAAGCGACCTGTTGCCAAAGGCGGGCGACAAAGACCGCGCGCGGCATCTGTTTTGGTATCATGCATCGCCTGGCTCATTGATGAGTCTGCAAGGGATTGGGATGGTTTTGGGTCTGCTCGAAATGCGCAGCCCGTGGCCGATCAGCTCGCTGTTGAAGGCGGTGTTTGGCCAGGTGCGAAAGATGTTCCTGAACCCGCGTTATGATGCGCTGATTGGCCTGATGGATGATGATTTGGGCAAGCAGCCCTTCTTCGGCGGTGATAAGCTGACCACTGCCGATATCACGCTGGTCTATCCCATGTATGCCGCGCGTGATCGTGGACAATTTGATGGGCGCTCGAACATCTTGGAGTGGTTTGACCGGATCGAGGCGCTGGACAGTTTCAAGGCTGCCCGGATCAAAGATGATCGCGAACGAATTACGTTCCAGTTCAAAGACTGATCAAAGGTGCGCCATCAAAAGTGTGGCGCAAATTCGGCCAGCACCAATTCATACACATCGCGTTTGAACGGCACGATTAGGTCAGGCAATTCGCTCGGCTCGACCCAGCGATAGGCGCCAAACTCCGCTGGATCATGGGCATTGAGGTCAATGTCGGCATCGCTGCCGAGGAAGCGGCCCAAGAACCAGTGCTGTTCCTGCCCGCGATATTTGCCCTTCCAAACCTTTCCCTGAAGCTCTGGCGGGAGGTCATAGCGAAGCGGCTCAGATGTGCCTGTGACCACTTCGACCAGATCAGCGCCGATCCCTGTTTCTTCTTCCAATTCTCGCAAGGCTGCGGTGCGCGTGTCTTCGCCTTTGTCGATACCGCCCTGGGGCATTTGCCAAAAGCCATGTGCGGTGGGGTTTAGCCGTTCACCGACCAACACTTTGCCGCTCGAATTGAGCAGCATGAAGCCCGCACAGGGACGATACGGAAGGTCGCTCACGCAGAGGCTCCCAACATGAATTTCATCGCTCCAATCATACGCTCCAGATCGGCCTGAGTGCTGGGCACCGCGCCGCGCAAATTGGTGAAGGAGTGGGTGACGCCTTTCAACTCTAGAAACATGAAATCCGCACCTGCATCGGCCAAGGCCTTGGCATAATCGCGCCCTGAATCGCGGATGGGATCAAGGCTGGCGGTGACAAGGACCGTGGGCGGGGCGCTTTTATGATCGCCAAGGATTGGAAAGCCGCGCGGGTCGCCTCTGTCCGCTTGATAAGCGGCGTCGAAGAACTCAATCGCGGCCTTTGTCAGGACGAAACCATCGGCAAATTCTTCAATGCTGGCAGAGCCAAGCGCGTTGCTGGCGAGAGGGAAGATCGGCACTTGAAGCACGACAGGCGCAGCGGCCGCATTGGCGGCGAGTAATTGCCCTACAGCCAGCGTGGCTGTGCCCCCCGCGCTATCACCAATAGTGATGATACCAGTGGCTTCGCGTCCCAGCTCGGTTGGAGAAGAAGCGATCCAGCGGGCCGCGGCTTCGCAATCCTCAATCGCTGCGGGGAAACGGTGTTCGGGCGCGAGCCTGTAGTCCACTGCAACCACAGGCAGATCCATCAGCGCTGCGATCTCTGTGCAAAGATTGTGGTGTGTATCAAGGTCGCCGATTACAAACCCGCCGCCATGGTAAAAGGTGATGATGGGGCCAGCATCGCGGGTCTCGCGCGCATCGTAGAGCCGCAGCGGAATATCGCCCGCAGGTCCTGCGCATGAAAGATCGCGGATTACGGCGAGGTCGCGCGCTGGCCGGTCTGCCATCGCATGCAGCGCGATGTAAGAGGCGCGCGCTTCCTCCAGCGTCATATCCGCAATGGCAGGGCCATCGACCGCCGCCAAAGCATCAAGAAAAGCCTTCATATCCGGGCGGATAAAGGGTGTATCGGTCATAACAGGCTCTCTCCCAAGATTTGCTTTTGACGAGCCTATGCACCACGCGCTACGCCCCCGCAAATGGATAACCTAACGCATAGTCTTGTGGGCGCGGTAATGGGGCAAGCGGGCCTCAAGAAAAAGACGGGCCTTGCCATGCCTGCGCTGATTATTGGCGCCAATTTGCCGGATGTGGACGCGGCCTGTTTCTTCTGGCTGGAGGGAACCGAGCATCTTGGGTTTCGGCGCGGAATTACTCATGGTCCGCCCGCATGGGTGCTGTTGCCGCTGGTGCTCGCAGGCCTGCTCTGGGCGTTTGATCGCTGGCAGACGAAGCGCGGCAAACGGCCCAAAGGGCGCGATCCTGTCAGCTTCAAATGGCTCTACATCCTCAGTTTCATCGGCTGCTTGAGCCATCCTGTATTCGACTGGTTCAACGTCTATGGCATCCGCTTTCTAGAGCCGTTTTCGAGCCAGTGGTTCCACGGCGACACTCTGTTCATCATTGACGTATGGCTTTGGGGAATTCTCGCGCTGAGCGTGTGGTGGTCTTTGCGTCAAGAAAAACTCGCGAAGAAGGACGGCCGCAATTGGACGCGCCCGGCATGGATCGGGATCATCGCGACGACGCTGTACATCGCGGCGAACTGGCTGATCACCTGGTTTGATTACAATGCCGGCGGCAAGTACCGTGTGCCCTATCCGCAGGAATACATTTCCTCACCCGTTCCGATAGAATTTTGGAAACGCGAGCATCTTGCGCGGCTTGAAAGCGGGCGTTGGATTGGGAGCGAGTGGCAAGGCGTACCTTTTGAAGGCGGCTATACTATGCCGTCTGCGATCCAGTGTGAAATTCCTGATTTGAGCGAAGTGCGCAAAACCAATTCGCAGCTTAACGCCTTCCTGTTCTGGACGCGCGCTCCGCTCGTCATTGGCCAGCAGGATGGATCGGTCGTCTTGTACGATGCGCGCTTTTACGACCCGCTCTCGCGCGAAAACTTTTCAATCGCGCTGCCCGATGTCGAATGTGTGGAACTTGCGGCTGAGTAGCGCGCTTTTCCTGACATGAGTGAAACGCAAATCGTATGGCTGCGGCGCGACCTGCGCATGGCTGACAATCCTGCCCTTTATGAGGCGGCGAAACGCGGCCCCGTTGTGGCGGTCTATGTGCTGGATGATGGTCGCGCGAAGACCCACGCCTATGGCGGAGCATCACGCTGGTGGCTGCACCATTCGCTTGAGAGCCTGCAAACAAGCTTCGCCAAGCGGAATGCTAAGATCGTTCTTCGGCGCGGCGATGCGGTGGAGGAACTGACCAAGATAGCCAAAGAGGTCGGCGCGACCTCCATCCACGCCAATCGCCATTACGAACCATGGTGGCGCAACGCCCAAAAGGCGCTTGCTGAGACCCTCGACCTGCATCTTTACGATGGCAATTATCTGTTGCCGATGGGGACTGTGAAGACCGGTTCTGGCGGTGATTATAAAATTTACACGCCGTTTAGCCGCGCGGTGCGCTCGCAATTCCCTCCACGTGATTTGGTGCCAGAGCCTGAGACGCTATCGTCGCCTGACAATTGGCCCGCCTCGGACGAATTGACGGATTGGAACCTCTTGCCAACAAGGCCCGATTGGGCCGGCGGTATGCGCGATTTTTGGCAAGTGGGTGAGGGCGCTGCACACGATCAGCTAAGCTGGTGGTCAGACCACGTCGATGACTACGACGACAAGCGGAACATGCCGTCGCTCGATAAGGTATCGCGGCTTTCTCCGCATCTGCACTTTGGCGAGATTTCGCCAATTCAGATCTGGCACCATTTCAAGGACAAACGCTCAGATGGGTGGCGCACTTATGAAAGCGAGCTGATCTGGCGCGATTATGCGCAAAACACGATTGCGCAATTCCCGCTTTATGCGCGCGACAATTACAGCGAAGATTTCGACCAGATCAAATGGCGCGATCCTGACAATGATGAAAAAGCCGCGCGTGATTTGAAAGCCTGGCAACAAGGCAAAACCGGCTACCCCATCGTGGACGCAGGAATGCGCCAGCTGTGGCAAACCGGATGGATGCACAACCGGGTGCGCATGATCACGGCGAGTTTTCTCATCAAGCATTTGCTGATCGATTGGCGTAAGGGTGAGCAGTGGTTCTGGGACACGTTGGTCGATGCTGACTACGCCTCCAACGCGACCAATTGGCAGTGGACCGCAGGCACGGGGGTCGATTCCAATATGTTCGTGCGGATCATGGCGCCGCTGAGCCAGTCGGAGAAGTTCGATTGCGCGGCCTATATTCGCCAATATGTGCCCGAGCTGGCAGGGCTGGATGAACCATACCTCCACGACCCCGAAGAGTTCGGACGCTTGCCAAAAGCTTACCCGGCTAAGATCATCGGCCACCGGGAAGCGCGCGAAAGGGCGTTGACCGCGTATAAGGCGATGAAGGAGGACTAACGCACCTTGCGAGGGGGCGTGGCAGGCGATTAAGGTCGCCCGCGATGAATACGCAAGAGATCAGAGTGGGGGTCAGAGGCGAGCAGTTACTAAGCTCAGGGGAGCGTTTTGACGCGCGGCCCGGCTTTATCGCACGCCTGATCGCCCCAGGCTTTGCCAAAATGATCGACCGCGTTGATGCAGGGTTAGAGGCAGGTTCTATCCTTGCCCATCTTCCCGATGGCAGTGTGCGAATGCTGGGTGGGCGTGGGCCGGGCTTTGAGGCTGAGCTTGAGCTGAAAGATTGGCGCGCGCTGATCCGGTTGGCGACGCACGGCGTGATTGGCTGGTATCACGCATATGAGGCGGGCGAATGGGAATCGCCCGATCATGCCGCGTTGTTGGCGGTAATGTCAGCGAATGCTCGCACCCTTGGCAGCACTGCGCGTATCGAAGGGCCGTTCAAATGGGCGGCCAAAATCGCGCACCGTTTCAACCGCAATGACAAAGCGGGTTCGCTGCGCAATATCTCTGTGCACTACGATCTGGGAAATGATTTCTACCGCGCATGGCTCGATGAAAGCATGCTCTACTCGAGCGCGCTTGATGTCAGAGATGACGGTATAAGCGACGCTCAGACCCGCAAGTTGGAAGGCATATCAAGCCGTTTGGGCAAACCTGAAACCGTGCTGGAGATCGGTTGCGGTTGGGGCGCGATGGCTGGGCATTTGGCGAAAGAAGGCGCGGATGTGACCGCAATCAGCCTTTCCCAACAACAGCTCGCATGGGCGCGCGCCAACACGCCTGAGGCCATCGATTACCGCTTGCAGGATTATCGCGATGTCACGGGACAATTTGACGCGATTGCCAGCATTGAAATGGTTGAAGCTCTGGGTCGCGAATATTGGGGCACATTCATGGATTGCGTGGCCCGCTGTTTGAAGCCGGGCGGACGAGCGGGCATCCAATATATCTCACTCGCAGATGACCTGTTTGAAGCTTACGCCAGCACGGTCGATTTCATCCAAGCCTACATCTTTCCCGGCGGATTGCTGATCAAATCCTCCGAATTTCGCGCATTGGCTGAGGAACGCGGCCTTGAATGGCGCGATCAAGTCGACTTCGGCGCAGACTACGCCAAGACCTTGCGCGAATGGCACGCCCGGTTCGACCGCGCGGTCGCTGACAATCGCCTGCCAAGCGGGTTTGATGATCGTTTCATCCGCCTTTGGAAGTTCTACCTGTCCTATTGCGAAGGGGGATTTTTGGCGGGCAATATCGACGTGCATCAGGTAACGCTGGTGAAGAGTGGTTGAGAGGAAATGAGACTATGATCGGCAAAGGCTTTTGGGGCGCAGCAACGTTGTCCATCGCAGCGGCAGGTTTGAGCGCGTGCAGCTATGGCGCGGCAGAGGGCTTGGCTGACACGCCTGCACCGCTCGCCGCGGTCGAAATGACGCAGCCGCCTGAGCGTGACCCGTCAGAGCTTCAAGTCTTGTTCTGGACCGATGCGCAGCGTTCAGCCCGTTTTCGTGAGATGGAAAACTGGTTTGCAGGCCACGAAGTGCCCGCTGCGACCACCACGCGTGTGCTCGAAAAAGGGGAGCCATTGCCAGAAGCGCTCGCCGCGGAAATTCGCGCCAATATGCAGGCTTCCAATGCGGCAGGTGTGATGGTCTATAGGGATGGCAAAGTGCTGTTTGAGGATTACGCGCTCGGCTTTGCGCCTGATCAGCGCTGGACCAGTTTCTCTGTCGCAAAGAGCTTTACCTCAACGCTGCTCGGCGCAGCGATCAAGGATGGCTTTATCGCCAGCCTCGATGATCCAGTGACGCAATATGTGCCCGAACTGGAAGGTTCGGCCTATGACGGCGTAACGGTGCGCCAAATTGCCACCATGACCAGCGGCGTTGCATGGAATGAGGACTACACTGACCCCAATAGCGACGTTGCAGCCATGAACCGCTTTGTCGTCGAATTCGGACCCACCGCGATGGTGGAGCAGCTCAAACGGTTGGAGCGAGAAACGGAGCCGGGCGGCAAATGGGTTTACAAGACGGGCGAGACCAATCTCATCGGCATCGTCATCGAAAACGCCGTGGGCCTGTCATTGGCAGAATATGCGCAAGAGAAGATTGTCGAACCCGCAGGCTTTGAAAGCGGTCTGTTCTGGATGAGCGATCCGCGCGGCGGCAATATTGGCGGATGCTGCCTTTCGCTGACCTTGGCTGATTATACCCGCATGGGTGTGCTCGCGCTCGAAGGTACTACCGAGACCGTACCCGAAGGCTGGTTTGCAGAAGCGGGCGATTCCAAGATCGACTTTGGAACAAGCGGCTTTGGCTATGGCTACCAGTGGTGGACTTATCCGGTCGGCTATGGCGCACAAGGGATCTTTGGCCAGTCGATCACGATCGTACCAGAGGCGAATTTGGTCGTGACTGTAGTGGGAAATTGGCCAACGGCGACGAGCAATGAATACCGCACCCTATGGGGCGGAACCGCGCTCAAATTGATGGCGGTACAGTAAGGGTTAGCAAAGGAAGCGGGAGCTTAAGGGGGCCTGTAGGGGCGCTCCCGCTAAACCTTATGCCATCGGGCGCTGGACGCCGATATTGCTGTAACGCTGTAAGATATTGTCATGCACGATGGGGCTAAGCAGCTCCTCAAACGCGCAACCAACGATGCAGTTGTCCCACCACACCACGCTCGCCTGAAGCGATTCGAGGCCGGGCAGGGTCAGCCAGCACATCTGGCCATCATGCATGCGATTGATCGATGCAGCAGAAAAGCCCGAGATCGAAAGATCATGGACTACCGTCTGGAACGCGCGGCCACCAGACGCCCGAAGCGTTGCCGGGATCGTTAGACGTGTACGCGGTGAGCAGCGATCTTCCTGCGCCGCAACTTGGTAACTGTTATTGTCGGTCGGCATAGCCTCGCAACCTTTTTCCTAGCAGCCTGTGGTCTCTGAGCTGTGGTACAAGCCAAGTGTATTCCACTAATTGCACTTGCAGATGTCTTGCAGAACATAGTTAACAGGCCGGTAAGAAACGGCTTTTGCGACGAATGGAGTTTATCGCTGCCGAGCGCAGCTGCGAAAAAGCCCAATTTACAATGGTTAAGCGCTGAAGGCTTAATCGACGCGTTCGCGGTGCCCTGTTTCAAAACCGCTGGTGAGCAATTTGACCAACCGCTCTGCGACCTTTTCAGGCGGCTTCACCGTGTCGGGTTTCTCGCCGGGATAGGCGCGGGCGCGCATTTCGGTGCGGGTGGCACCGGGATCGACGATGGCGACCCTTAGAGGGCTGAGTTTCTCAACTTCCGCGCCGTAGCTTTCGAGCAGATTGTCAAACGCGGCCTTGGTCGATCCATAGGCGGACCAATAGGCACGCGGCGATGCACCCACGCTGCTGGTGAGGCCGATGATCTGTCCGTTTTCAGCATGACGCAGCAATGGGTCAAAGGCCGCCAGCAAGGCCTGCGTTGCGACCACGTTGGTCATGATCGCTTGGGTATATTGCTTGGTGTCGATTTGTGAAAGCGGTGTGAGCTCTGGCAAATAAGCTGCTGAAATCACCATAATATCGAGCGTGTCCCAGCGCCCTGCAATCGCGCCAGCAAGCCGGGAGATCGCATCGGCTTCTGTCAGATCAACAGGCGCAATGGTGGAGGTGCCGCCAGCCTCGTGAATCTTATCCTCGACCAGCTCCAGCGCCTTCACTTTGCGCGCGACCAAAATCACATGCGCGCCCGCTTCAGCCAGAGCCACAGCAGTTGCAGCGCCAATCCCGCGGCTTGCGCCTGTGACAAGCGCAGTGCGCCCTGCAAAAGGTTTCGTTTCGCTCATGGATTACGCCGCTTTCGGATCAGCAAAGGGGAGTTCGTCCGACTTTTCTTGAGTGCGGGCAAGGTCGGTCAGGGAGGTGGGATAGTCGCCCGTGAAGCACGCATCGCAAAATTGCGGGCAGGAATTGTCGCGGCCCTTGGCTCCGACAGCGCGGTAAAGGCCGTCGATTGAGATGAAGGCGAGGCTATCTGCCTTGATGAATTCGCGCATCGGCTCCAGGTCCATGCGCGCTGCCAGCAATTTGGAGCGTTCGGGCGTGTCGACGCCGTAAAAGCACGAATGCGCGGTTGGTGGGCTGGCAACGCGGAAATGGACTTCCTTCGCGCCCGCTTCACGCATCATTTCGACAATGGAAAGGCTGGTGGTGCCGCGTACAATGGAATCGTCGATCAGCACGATTCTTTTGCCCGCGACCAAACCGCGATTGGCGTTGTGCTTGCGCTTTACGCCTGCATGGCGCGCGCTGTCGGATGGCTGGATGAAGGTACGCCCGACATAGTGCGAGCGGATAATGCCCAGCTCAAACGGCACGCCGGACGCTTGCGCATAGCCGATCGCAGCAGGCACGCCGCTATCGGGCACGGGTACGACCAGATCGACATCGGCGGGCGCTTCTTTGGCAAGCTCGCTGCCGATGGCCTTGCGCGCTTCATAAACGCTTTGGCCTGCAAAAAGGCTGTCAGGACGGCTGAAATAGACATGTTCGAAGATGCAAGGGCGAGGGCGGTGCTGGCCGAATGGGTGCACGCTGCTCACTTTACCGTCGAAATCGACTTGGAGCATTTCGCCCGGTTCAACTTCGCGGATCAGCTCTGCGCCGACCACGTCAAATGCAACGCTTTCACTCGCAAACACCACCGCATCGCCCAGCTTGCCCATGACGAGCGGACGAATGCCGAGCGGGTCGCGGCAGGCGATCATGCCGGTGGGCGTCATCACGATCAGCGCATAGGCGCCTTCGACCAACCGCAGCGCATCGACGAGACGGTCTGCGATTGTGGGATAGCGCGATGTCGCGACCAGATGGATGATAACCTCGGTGTCAGAGGTCGATTGGAAGATTGAACCCTTCGCCACCAGATCATCGCGAAGCGCGCGTGCGTTCGAAATATTGCCATTGTGCGCAATCGCAAATCCGCCGCTCGCCAGCTCTGCATAAAGCGGCTGCACATTGCGAAGGCCCGCGCCCCCGGTTGTGGAATAGCGCACATGACCCGCTGCCATTGATCCGGGCAGTTCGGCAATCGCTTCCGCAGAGGAGAAGTTTTCCGCCACATGGCCAAGGCCCCGGCGTGAAATGAACTCTTTGCCGGTAAAACTGGTGATGCCGACGGCCTCTTGTCCGCGATGCTGCAAAGCGTGCAGGCCGAGAGCAGTGGCAGCTGAGGCTTTCTCTGCGTTGATAGCGCCAAAAACGCCGCATTCCTCGCGCAGCTTATCGCCGTCTTCATCGCGAAAAGGATGGGTGAAATTGCCAAGAAGCGAGGGAGAAACTGTGTGTGCCATGACGTGCTTTGAAGCCCCGCTGCGCTACCCGAATTGATGCGCCGCTCAATGACCGTGTTACGGATCAATTACAAGGGGTCTTCGGCGGGTGGTGCACCTCTTTTTGCTGAGTTCCATGGTCCCCATTGATGATTAGCCAGTCAGGCTTACTCACAGCTAAGCGGCGCTTCCTCCATTGTGCGTGGCTTGCCAGCGCCTTACAGGCTGCGTTCAGACGCAATTGGTGAGACGCGCTAGTCCATATGCTTACTCCTTTTGAAAGAATGATCGCCAAACGGTATTTGTGGCCGGGCAAAGGCGAAGCCTTTATCGCGCTGGTCGCCAGTATCTCCATCGGCGTTGTCATGCTGTCGGTCGCCATGCTGGTGCTGGTGATGAGTGTGATGGGCGGTTTCCGCTCTGAAATGCTCGACAAGTTTTCAGGTCTGAACGGCCACGCCGTGATCCAGGCTTATGGCGGTAAGCTCGACAATTGGGAAAATGTCCTGGCGCAGGTGCGCGATACGGAAGGGGTGACCAATGCCTCCCCGCTAATCGAGCAGCCTCTGCTCGCCAGCTATAATGGGCGGGCGAATGCCGTGTTTGTACGCGGCAATACGGCTGAGGATGTGGCTGATCTGCGCGAGAATGTCCTGATCGGCAATATTGCAGATATTCAACCCGGTTCAGGCAGGGTGGCGATTGGTTCGCGCCTTGCTGCCAATATGGGTGTGCGCGTCGGCGACACCATCACCATCATCAGCCCGCAGGGGCGCAGCACGCCGTTTGGCACGACCCCCCGGATGGTAGGGTACGAGGTGGGCGCGATTTTCGAGATCGGCCTTTATGACTTCGATGAAACCTTCGTCATTATGCCAATGGAAGATGCGCAGACGCTGCTGCTGATGGGCGATAGCGTTGGCTTGATCGAGGTGACGGTTACCGATCCGGACAATGTCGGCAGCATCCTTGCCGACGTGGAAGATGCGCTAGTAGGCCGCGCGGTCATTGCGGATTGGAAGACGATAAACTCGACCCTGTTTGAAGCGTTAGAAGTAGAGCGGGTCGCGATGTTCTTTGTGCTCAGCTTTATGGTGATCGTGGCCAGCTTTAACATCCTATCCAGCCTGGTGATGATGGTGCGCGCCAAGACGCGGGATATCGCGATTATGCGCACGATGGGGGCGACGCGGCGGTCTTTGCTCAAGATATTCGTGACGACGGGCACGACCGTGGGCACATTGGGCACGCTGGCGGGTTTGGTTCTGGGCTTCCTGCTGCTCTATTTCCGCAATGGGATCGTTGATGGCATCGCTGGCCTTACAGGCGTGCAAATCTGGGATCCTGAGGTGCGTTTCCTCACCTCGCTGCCGGTGCGCGTCGATGCGTGGGAGATCATCGGGATCACCGCGCTCGCCATCGGGATGAGTTTCCTTGCGACGCTTTACCCCGCCTTCAAGGCATCCAACACCGATCCGGTACAGGTGCTTCGCTATGAGTGATCCAATCGTCGCATTGCGCGGGCTAAAGCGCAGCTTTGAACAAGGCGGCCAGCGTATCGAAGTGCTGCGCGGGGTTGATCTCGACATTATGCCGGGAGAGATAGTTGCGCTGCTCGGCCCCTCAGGCTCAGGCAAATCGACCATGTTGCAAGCGGTCGGCTTGCTCGAAGGCGGGTTTGAAGGCTCCATCGCTATTGCGGGGGAACAGGCCGAGAAACTGGCCGCAGACCAGCGTACGCGTATCCGGCGTGAGCACTTGGGTTTTGTCTATCAATTCCACCACTTGTTGCCCGACTTTAACGCGACAGAAAATGTGGTGATGCCGCAAATGGTGGCGGGCGTCGAAGAAGGCACTGCGACCGCGCGTGCTGAGAGCTTACTGTCGGGGCTGGGTCTGGGCCACCGCCTAACCCACCGGCCAAGCCAATTGTCGGGCGGGGAGCAACAGCGTGTTGCCGTCGCGCGTGCTTTGGCAAACCAGCCCACTTTGGTGCTCGCCGATGAGCCGACGGGCAATCTTGATGAAGCGACATCAGACACGGTGCTCGGCCAATTCCTCGAACTCGTGCGCGGGGAAGGGAGCGCGGCTCTGGTGGCGACCCACAATGAACGCTTGGCGAGCCGAATGGACCGCGTGGTTCGCTTGCATGATGGGGTGCTGGGCTAACAGGAGGGACACAAAACCATGCTTTTATGGTTCTATCCAATCGCATTGTTGCAGGCCGCAGCCGCTGACACGCCGCCTGCTCCACCTGTAGATACGTCCGGACCTCTTGGCCCTTGCGAGAGCGAGGCACACTCGGCGTTCGATTTCTGGGTTGGTGAGTGGGAGGTTTTCCCAACCGGCTCAGACACGAAGGTTGCCGACAGTCGGATCGAGAAAGTCTCTGCTGGCTGCGTCATTCGAGAGCATTGGATGCCGCTTTCTGGTGGGGATGGCACCAGCATGAGCTTCTTCAATCGCGACAGCGAGCGCTGGGAACAGCTATGGGTCGGTAGCGATGGGGAGCGCGTTGATTTTACTGGCGGCAAAGTCGGCACAGACATGGTGATCACCGGATATTGGGACGGGATCGGCCCCAGTGGCGCTGATGTGCTCGTCCGTATGACCTACTCCGCCAATGAAGACGGATCGGTGAGGCAGAGAGGCGAAGGCTCGACGGATCATGGTCAAACGTGGCAGAGCGGCTTCTTTGATTTAACCTATCGACCCAAACAGGATACATCCGAATGACCACCATCGCTGATTTCACTGTCACCACCAATCGCGGCGAGAGCTTGGATCTGGCGACCAAGAAGGGCAAAGTTCTGCTGGTCGTGAACACCGCCTCCAAATGCGGCTTTACCCCGCAATATGATGGGCTGGAGGAGCTGTATCAGCAGTTTAAGGATTCCGATTTCGAAGTCCTCGGCTTCCCTTGCAATCAGTTTGGTGCGCAGGAACCGGGCAATGCGGATGAGATCGCAGAGTTCTGCAAGGTCAATTTCGGCGTGACCTTCCCGCTGATGGCAAAGATTGACGTGAACGGACCCGACGCCTCCCCTCTTTATGATTGGATGAAGGGTGAGAAAAAGGGGCTGATGGGCTCCACTTCGATCAAGTGGAACTTCACCAAATTTCTGATCGACCGCGATGGCAATGTTGTGAAGCGCTATGGCCCGCAAGATGCGCCTAAGATGATCGCAAAAGATGTTGAGAAGCTGATCTAAACAGCTGAACTCACTTCCAATACCAGCGCAGCGGCTTGGACGCCTCTCGCACCAGCTTTCCCTTCGCCTCCAGGTCGAGCTGGACAGTCTTGGCCCACCAACCGCATGTCGCGCCGCCGGGGAAGTGTGTCTCGCTCAAATGCGGCTTCACAGCGTCGCGGATTTCGGTTTGGTTTAGGCCGGGGGAGGCGCGGGGGATGGCGGCTTCAAAAGCGGCCAGCATATCGGCGTATTTTGCCGCATTGACCCGCGTCACTTTGCCTGGTGTGTTGACGTTTTCGACTTCGATCATGTCCGCCATTTGCCCCTCCTTGCGCGCATAGCTTAGCTTGCCCCCAGCTTTTCCCCAAATCCCACCGCGCACCGCTTGAATGCTTGGCAAGGGCGCGTAGGTTCCCAAGATGGCTTTTGCACCCTTTGTCCCTTTGCGTGTTTATTCGTCTTATTCGATGCTCGAAGGGGCGATTGATCCCAAGGCGATTGCAAAGCTCGCCAAGGAACGCGGCTATCCCGCTATCGCGACGTGTGACCGCAATGGCTTGTATGGCGCGGTGATGTTCGCCAATGCGTGTAAGGGTGAGGGCGTACAGCCGATCATAGGCACATTGCTGGGTGTTGCGCGTGAAGGCTCCGAGGGCAAACAGGTCGATTACATGCCGCTCTTTGCGCAGGATGAGGCAGGGTATGATAATCTGTGCCACCTCGTCTCAAAGGCGCATCTTGATCGCCCGCTGGAGCTTGAGCCGCATGTCGAGATGGCAGCGCTTGACGGGCACAGTGACGGCCTGATCGCTCTGACGGGCGCAGGTGAAGGCGGAGTGACGCGGTTGCTTGCCGAGGAGCAAACACCGGCAGCGCAAGCCTATGCCGATAAGCTCGATAGTCTGTTCCCCGGACGGCTTTACATCGAACTCGCGCGCCATGGTGATCCGGTGTGTGAGCGCGCGGAAGAAGCGCTGATCGACATGGCCTATGCGCGCAATTTGCCGTTGGTCGCGACTAATCCCGCCAACTATGCGGAGCCGCATATGCACAAGGCGCATGACGCGATCCTGTGCATCGCCAACTCAACATATATCGAGAATGACGACCGCCCGACCTCGAACGCTGAGAGCTTCGTCAAATCGGCGAGCATGATGGATGAGCTGTTTGCTGACCTGCCGGAGGCGACCGCAAACACTCTCGTCGTGGCGCAGCGCTGTGCCTATGCGCCGCCATATCGCGACCCGATCCTGCCAAGTCTTGCTGGCGATTTGGACGGTGAAGCCAAAATGCTGGCTGACCTATCGCGCAAAGGGTTGGAGGCGCGGCTCGAACCTTATGGCGAGATGAGCGAAGAGGAGCGAAAGACCTATTTTGACCGCCTCGATTATGAAATCGGCATCATCGTCAATATGGGTTTTCCCGGCTACTTCCTGATCGTTGCTGACTTCATCCAATGGGCCAAGGATCAGGGTATTCCCGTGGGTCCGGGCCGTGGTTCTGGCGCGGGGTCCATCGTTGCATGGGCGCTGACGATTACGGACCTTGATCCCATCCAACTGGGCTTGCTGTTCGAGCGTTTCCTCAATCCTGAACGCGTGTCCATGCCGGATTTCGATATCGACTTCTGCGAAACGCGGCGCGGCGAAGTCATCCGCTATGTGCAGGAGAAATATGGCGCCGATCACGTCGCGCAGATCATCACATTTGGTAAGATGAAGGCGCGTGCGGTTTTGCGCGATTGCGGGCGGATTTTGCAGATGAGCTATGGTCAGGTCGACCGGCTGTGCAAGATGGTTCCGAACCATCCGACGGACCCGTGGACGCTGCCACGCGCTCTGAACGGAGCGGCTGATTTCAAGAAGGAATACACCAACGATAATGAGGTGAAACGCCTCGTTGATCTGGCGCTGCAACTCGAAGGGCTGCCGCGCAATTCGTCTACGCACGCAGCGGGTGTTGTGATTGGCGATAGGCCGCTTGCCAAGCTTGTGCCGCTTTACCGTGATCCGCGCTCGGACATGCCGGTGACGCAGTTCGATATGAAGCATGTGGAGAGCTCGGGCCTTGTGAAGTTCGACTTCCTTGGTCTCAAGACGCTTTCCGTGCTGCGCAAGGCGGTGGACCTGCTGGAGCTTCGCGGGATTGAGATCGATCTTGGCGCGTTGCCTCTGGATGACACGGCTGTCTATGACCTTATGCAAGCGGGTAACACGGTCGGCGTGTTCCAGCTGGAATCCGAAGGGATGCGGCGTACGCTGAAGGCGGTGAAGCCGTCCAATTTTGGCGATATTATCGCTCTCGTCTCGCTCTATCGTCCCGGTCCAATGGATAATATCCCGCTGTTCGGACAGCGTAAAGCGGGCGAGGTCGCGATTGAATATCCGCACCCCAAGCTCGAAGGCATCCTCGCTGAAACCTACGGCATTTTCGTCTACCAAGAACAAGTGATGCAGGCCGCCCAAATCCTTGCGGGATACTCGCTAGGTGACGCTGACTTGCTCCGCCGCGCCATGGGTAAAAAAGTGCAGGCCGAAATGGACAAGCAACGCGGCCGCTTTGTCGAAGGGTGCAAGGAAAACTCCGATATCGAGGCCAAACAAGCGAATGAATTGTTCGACTTGATCGACAAATTCGCAGGCTACGGCTTCAACAAATCGCACGCCGCAGCCTATGCTCTGCTCGCGTATCAGACCGCTTGGCTCAAAGCGCATTATCCCGAGGAATTCTACGCCGCTTCCATGTGCTTTGACTTGCACCAATCCGAAAAGCTCAGTGTGTTTGTCGACGATGCGCGGCGCTATCCGGTGGAGCGGGTTGATGGTTCGGGCGTTCTGGTCCTGCCGCCTGACATCAACACTTCAGAGGCGCGCTTTACCGTGCAGCAGACCGACGATGGCTATGCGGTGCGATATGCGCTGGCGGGCATTCGCAATGTCGGTGAAAAAGCGATGGAAGCGATCGTAGCTGAGCGTCAAGCAAATGGACCGTTTGAAAGCCTTAAAGACCTGTTCGAACGCATCCCCCAAGGCTCCATGAACCGGCGGCAATTGGAAGGGCTGGCCTGTGCAGGCGCGCTTGACCAACTGGAACCGAACCGGGCGGCGGTGTTCGAAAATGCTGATCTGTTGCTGGCCGTGTCAGACAGTGCCGCGCGTGAGCGGGCGAGCGGGCAGGGCGGTCTGTTCGGCGGCGAGGATGCAGCGCCCGAAGACCTGCGCCTACAACCAACCGATCCATGGTCACGCCCCGATCAAATGGCGAAAGAGCGCGAGAATTTCGGGTTCTACTTCTCCGCGCATCCCGTGCAGCAATATCGCGAAATTGCCTCGGCCCAAGGCGCGCGCACTTATCAAAGCCTAATGGAAGCGGGTGCGCCTGCGGGTGGACGCGGCACAGCGGTGATTGCGGCCATGGTCGAAAGTGCCAATAAGGGGCGCACCAAACGCGGCGCTGAATTTATCCGCGCAGATTTCTCAGACGCGTCGGGCCAGTTTTCAAGCGCGTGTTTTGAAGAATCGCTGGTCGATAAGTTCCCCGAATGGGCATCAAGCGGCGAATGCGTATTGCTCAATGTCGAACTCGATAGCCCCAATCCGGGCGAGCCACCGCGCCTCACTATACGCGGCGCGCGTCCAATTTCGGAGGTCAGCGGCACGATACCGATGATCTTGAAAGCTGACGTGCTCAGCCTCGATGCGCTCGCCACGCTCAAGCTTGAGCTTGAAACCGAGGCCAAAGCCATCGGTGAAGTGCTCTTGCGCCTTGTGCTGGGAGATGGTGAAGAGGCGCATATGCGTATCGGTTCCAATTTTGTCCTCAATGGCGATCTGGCAGAGCGGCTTGCAGGCGTTGAGGGGATTGAGAACGTCGCGCTGGAGCCTGCGCGTGGCCGGGCCAAGCTTAAACTGGTGGCATAATGTCAGGCGAAGTCGCGGATCTTACAGATAAGGAGAAAGAAGCGCTGCAGCTGCTTCTCGAAGGGCACGATACCAAGTCTAGCGCCAATCTGCTGGGTCTGTCGGTTCACACAATCAATGATCGCCTGCGCAATGCCCGCCGCAAACTGGGTGTAGGGTCCAGCCGGGAGGCCGCAAGAATTTTGCGGGATGCCGAGGGCGAGGAACCCCAAATCGCACCACAAATTCCAGAATCCGCACCCCAAAAGACTGCGCACACATCTTTCGGGATGTCCGATGATGCTGCCCCCGCCGATACTGCAGACCTCACCAACACAAGCCACAAAGAGCCAAACCGGCTTCTCTGGCTAGCAGGAGGAATGCTAATCATGTCTATCGTAATCGCCGCCGCCGTAATCGCCATGCTTTCAGCTTCGGGTACCGAGGCAACGACCGCTGCTGCTCCGGCAACCACAGCCACCACTACAGCCGCCGCAGCGGACAGCCTGACCCCTCGCGATACGGAAAGCTACGCCAAAGCGCAGCGCTTCCTTGCGGAAATCGATGCTGGCGATTGGGAAGGCAGCTGGGAAGTCGCAGGTGACTTCATTCAAAGCCAGATTGATGCAGAGGGTTGGGCTGCAACTGTGCAGCCCGTGCGCGAGCCACTGGGCGCAGTAACCAGCCGTGAATTTGCGGCCGTACAGCAAACGACCGAATTGCCGGGCGCACCGGAAGGTGACTACGAAGTTTTCCAGTTCACCACGACTTTTGAGAATCGCGATGATGTATCGGTTGAAACGGTGATCACGATCCGCACCGAAGACGGCTTTGACATTGCCGGGTTCTTCATCCGCTAAAAAGTACGAGGCTCTGAAACTTGCGAAAGGGGGCGGCGCAATCCGCCCCCCTTTTTACCGTGCGGTATAGAAGCGATTGCCAAGGCGACCGGCTCGCGGCATTGTCTCTTTCAAACAGCCCATTGTGAGGCGGAAATTGGGAGAAGACAGCTATGCTCACACAATCACTTGGCGCGATGCAGGAATGGTCAATGCGGGTCACTCACGTGATCGACCATGCAGCAAGGGAAGCTGGCACGCGGGAGATTGTGACGCGCTGGGCTGACGGCCAGGAAACGCGTACCGATTGGGCTGGCATTCGCAGCGACGCTCTGAAAATGGCGCAGGCTCTCGAAGCGCTGGGCATCAAGCCGGGGGAGCGCGTGGCGAGCCTTGCCATGAACCATTCGCGCCACCTTGTTAGCTGGTATGGTGTTGCTGGCATGGGCGGGGTGCTGCACACGGTAAACCCCCGCCTGTTCGAAGATCAGCTCGAATATATCGTCACCCACGCCGAAGACCGCGTGCTGCTCTACGATGCCGCTTTCCAGCCGATTGTCGACAAGATGAAGGACCGCTGGACCAGCGTAGAGCATTACATCTGCTACGATTCTGGCGAGCATTCACAAAGCTTTGAAGACTGGATCGGCGCGCAGGATGGGAACTACGAATGGTTCACCGGCTCTGAGCAAGACCCCTGCATGATTTGCTACACCAGCGGTACGACGGGCAATCCCAAAGGCGTGCAATACGAACACCGCTCCACCGTGATGCATGCGATTGCGGGGCTGCAACCGGCTGCGTTCAATTTCTCAAGTTCATCGGTTATGCTGCCAGTGGTGCCGATGTTCCACGCCGCGAGCTGGGGCTTGCCGTATGCGGGCGCGATGGCGGGGATCAAGTTCGTGTTCTCCTGCGTCAATGATCCGGCTGTGCTCCACGATCTGATGTTGCGCGAGAAGGTGACGGATAGCGCCGGCGTGCCGACCGTGTGGCTCGCTCACTTCCAATATTGCGACAAAGAAGGCTTGGACCTGCCACCACTCAAAGCGGCGACCATTGGCGGCTCTGCCTGCCCGCGCTTTATGATTGAGCGGCTCATGAAGAACGGCACCCGTGTTCAGCACGCTTGGGGCATGACTGAGACCTCTCCGATCGGCACCGTTGGCGGGCCGACATGGGATTGGGATGAGCTCACATTCGAGCAAAAGGTCGACAAGACCGCGATGCAAGGCCGCCCGATCTTTGGCGTGGAACTGCGCACGGTCGACCTCGACGATATGGCGACCGAGCTGCCGCGCGATGGAAAGACCTCTGGCGCACTGCAAATTCGCGGACCTTGGATTATCAAGCGCTATCTCAAAGCCGATCAAGACGCGGTGAACAACGACAATTGGTTTGACACAGGCGATGTCGGCATCATCCACCCGGATGGCACGCTGCAACTCACGGACCGCACCAAGGATGTGATCAAGTCAGGCGGCGAGTGGATCAGCTCTGTCGAGCTTGAGAACGCCGCCGTCGGCCATCCTGACGTTGCCGAGGCCGCTTGTGTGGGCATGTACCACCCCAAATGGGACGAGCGCCCCGTGCTCTTCGTGATCAAGAACGAAGGGTCTGATGTCACTGCGGACGACATTATGGAGCACCTAAAGCCGCTCATAGCCAAATGGTGGCTGCCTGATGCGATTGAGTTCGTGGACGACATTCCGCACACCGCCACCGGCAAAATCAGCAAGAAAGACCTGCGCGACCGGTTCGCTGACTATAAACTTGAAGCGTAACAGTGTTTGAACTCCTCCTATTGCTTTGGGGGGTATGGGGTATCCTGATCGCTTGGGGCTGGCGCTGGTTGCTGCCGCGCTTTGTCTTCCGATTTGATCGAAGGTGGATCGCGCTTTTGTGCACCTATGCCAGCATGGCAGCGATGCTGGTATTCAGCGCGTGGTTCCTCGAATTTTCGGGCTGGAGCTTAAAGGGCCTCAATGACGAACCTCTGCAAGTGGCTGGCGGGATCGTCTTCTTCCTGTCACCCATCGGATACCCGCTGATCTGGGGCGGCCCCATCGTTCTGGTCGCCGACATATTCCTGTTTCTCAAACGCAAATATTGGGAGCCAATGCCATGAGCAACGCCGATTCAATGAGCATCCATATCGACCCTTCGCCTGAGAATTGGGCAGCGTTTAAAGACCTGCCGCGCGATGAGCCGATCCATATGCTCAACCTGCTGCTTTACCGCGATCATGCCGAATATCCGCAAGGCCACGAACATCACGGCAATGGCTGGACGGGCAAACGTGCTTATGAGGAATATGGGAAAACCAGCGGACCTATCTTCCGCCGTGTGGGCGGTGAAATCATCTGGCGCGGCGCGTTCCAAACCATGGTCACAGGCCCCAATGAACGCGCCTGGCACGATGGTTTTGTCGCGCAATACCCGAATGCGGGCGCTTTCTTCGAAATGGTGATGGATGCTGACTACCAAAAGGCGGTGGTGAACCGCACGGCCGCATTGGTGGACAGTCGCCTGATCCGATTTGCTCCGGGCGAAGTTGGCGGGGGTTTTGGGTGAGGGGGACCAAACCCACTACTCTTCCAGCCGCTTAATCACTTCGTGCAGGCTTTCTTTCACCGTCATAAAGGTGACGCCTGAGCCCCATCCTCTGGCCCAAGTGATCTCGGTCAGTTCAGGGTTTCTTTTGTGTGGTACAACGCGAACGACGCGTGATTTCGGGATTGCAGTTGGCTCAGCGCCAATCTGATTGGTCACTAACAGATACGTCTTCATATGCCCCCTATTGGCAATGCGCACCTGTCGTAAAAATAAATAGACAACCAAAAATGTAATGTAAAGATAACAATAATGAAGTTTGCCAATCCAATTAGGATTGGAATGGAAATGACACACTTTGTATCAATACTGTAAAAATCGCGATCGCTGATTTAGCGTCGTGCGTGGTGCTCGTAAATATTCCGAATAGGCCTGCACGTTGAAGCCGGCACTCCTGCCGTTTGAGATCCCGGATCACGCGGAGTGAACACCAACGCCTCATCAATTGGGTGTTCACTTGGGCCAACTTAAGTGCTTACCTCTGCATCCAATGGCGGCTTCGCTGCCTTGCTGGGAGGGAACAACGATGGCCGTTCGAACACACCGATTGATGGGTATGATGGCCATTTGCAGCGCCTCCGCGTTATCCATTGGCTCAGCGGCCATGGCTCAGACGGTTCCTGCTCCTGCGGGCTGGTCTGACCAACAGGGCGCGGACAGTCGCACGCTGGAGCGCGACGCTCTCACGGTTCATGTGGGGCAATGGCAAGAATTGCGCGGGCAGGCGATCGATGATTGGCTGCGATCGCAAGAGCGCCAGGTGCGCAGCGGCATTCGCTATCTGACGACGCAGCAGTTTCAGGCAGAGCGCGCAGTGCCTGGCAGCTATTCGCTCGCCCGCAGCATCAGGGTCGGATCGGAAGATCAATTATCAGTGCTTTATGCGTGCCCCGGCGCGAATGACACGGTCAAGCTGATGGAGGTGTGGGGCCCTATGACCCGGCGAACTGCGGGCGCCTTTCAGCAGGCGGCGCAGTTTGGCGAGGAGGTTTGCAAACGCGATCCCGGCGCGCTCAGTGCTACAAGCTCAACAGTTCAAGCACGTTCAACACGCCCTCAAGACCGCACTCCGGCCGCTTCACTCGCGCAGGAAAACGCCAGAATCCCTGCGCGTAGCCGCCCAAGCGATGTTCGGATTGTGTTGGAGCGCAAATGGGTCGGTTTCCCCGCGCAAATGGTGTCCGAGGCCGCGCCGCAAATGACCTTTGCCAATGGCTATTCCAGCACTTGCGCAACGTGGAATCCGATCACGCAATCACCCACACCCTCTTCAGCGGGGAGCGCCAGACGCTGCACATTCGAACGCGGCGCTGACAATGGGAAAGCTGCGCGGCAGTTTTCTCCGGGAGAAACGATTGCGGTGTCGTTTGGTCGAGTAACAGGCGCATCCTTTGATGCAGGCGGCTCTTCATCCAGCATCTCTGGTGGCACGCTGCAAATGACGCGCGATGGGCGCATCAGGATCGGCAAATTCAACGCAGCTTCCGCCAGCGGTTCAGGATCGCGCGTGGCAAGCGGTGGCCGACAAATCGCGGTTTCAGGACGCTACTACCTCAACGGTTATACCATCACGATCCAAAGCGATAATGGCGATTTTTATCATGGCTTTATCGCCGCCAGTTCAGATTCTGGCAGCAGCAATATCGACCATGTCTTCATCAACGGCGAGCATTACTGGCAACGGTAATCGTTGGCCGAACTCAAAGCAGCCGCATCTGCCCGCCGATTTCGGGTTTGCGAAACTTGGAGCAATCAAGATCAAAGCGCGGAGCCGTCCTGCCGCTCCCAATGCCAGCGCGTTTGCAGGCCAGCTTAAACCGCGCGCGGAACATGTCTGCCCAGACCCCTTCGGGGCGCATTCGGGAGAAGAAATCGGGATCATTATCGCGGCCACCTCTGATTGAGCGGACAATGCTCATCACTTTGCCTGCGCGCTCTGGATAATGCACGTCGAGCCATTCGCGGAACAGCGGGGCGACTTCGTGGGGGAGCCTTAGCGGTATCCAGCCTGCGCTTTTGATGCCCAGCGCCGCCACTTCGCTGACGATGGCCTCCATAAACTCGTCCGTGATCGCCGGGATAATGGGGGAGATGGAGCAATGCGCAGGCACGCCCCATTCGATCATTTTGCCCAAGGCGGCGATGCGTTTGGCAGGGGAAGGGCAGCGCGGCTCCAGCTTGGCTGAAAGCGCAGGATCAAGGCTGGTGACCGAAATCGCCACCGCCACCAATTTGCGCTGCGCCAGCTCTTGCAGCAGTTCGGCATCGCGCAGCAACCGGTCAGATTTGGTCGTGATCGTCACCGGATGGCGCGCATCAAGGCACACTTCTAGGATCGCACGCGTAATTTCGTACCGCTTTTCAATCGGCTGATACGGATCGGTATTGGTGCCAAGCGCAATCGGTTTTGGCCGGTATCTCGGTTTGGCAAGGGTCTGGCGCAGCAAGTCAGCGGCATGGGGCTTTGCAAATAGCTGCGTTTCGAAATCAAGTCCGGGTGACAGGTCGTGATAGGCATGGGTGGGGCGCGCAAAGCAATAGATGCAGCCATGCTCGCACCCGCGATAGGCGTTAATGGATCGGTCAAACGGCACGTCTGGCGATTGGTTGAAGCTGAGGATGGTTTTGGGATGTTCTTCGGTGACGTGGGTGCGCAGCTTTACGGGCGGACCATCCTCGCCCTGTGCCAGAGTTTCCATGTAGTCGCGCCAATCTCCATCAAGCTCGCGCTCAGGCAGGTTGAACCGCGATGAGGCGGCACCCGAGGCAGCGCCGCGACCGCGTTGAAAATCCGGATGGGATGGGCGTTCCATAGCGAGAACAAATATAGAACAAAAGCGTGTTTGGAAAGTGCTTTCCTACTCACGCATAACGCGGCAGGGCAGGTGCATTGAAAGGCCCCAAAAGGAGGGAGGAAATTTTGCCCCTAGGACCGTGTAACATGCGGTCCATGTCTCAATTAAGTGTTTGAAATGGCGTGATGCCTAGGATTCACGAAGTCTGGGCATCAATTCGACGAAATTGCAGGGTCTGTTGCGGCTATCAAGCTGCTCGGCAAGGATGCCATCCCACCCGTCTTTGACTGCTCCATTGGAGCCGGGAAGGGCGAAGATGTAGGTGCCGCGTGCGACCACTGCGCAGGCGCGCGATTGGATGGTGGAAGTGCCGATCGTCTTGAAGCTGAGCCAGCGGAACAGCTCGCCAAAACCGGGTATGTCGCGCGCGTCTTGGATACGGCTCAGCGCTTCAGGAGTGACATCGCGGCCAGTGAGGCCAGTGCCTCCGGTGGAGACAATCGCGTCGATGTTCGGGTCCTCGATCCACGCCTCGAACTGCTCGGCAAGCAGCGCGGCGTCATCCTTGGTGATCGTGCGAGCGGCGAGGGTGTGACCGGCGGCTTCAACACGGGAGGCAAGGATATCGCCCGATGTGTCAGTATCAGGCGTGCGCGTGTCAGAAACGGTCAGAACGGCGATGTTGATGGGAGTGAAACTGCGGCTCTCGTCAATCGCCATAGGGTCGTCTCGCTATCGGTTAAGGTGTGCTGTTCGCTCACTAACGGCATGCGGGAACAATGGCCATTGCCCTTGCGCAAGCGCGCGGCGGCTTGGCGATGGAACACCGGCGGCGCGTTCGTACATCCAGTAGTTCTTCATGACTATGGCGACGTAACCGCGGGTCTCCCAATAGGGGATCGATTCCATCCAGAGAAGCGCATCGCCCTGGTCGTTGATCTCGCTGTTCCAGCGGCTGACCGGGGTGAGGCCGGCATTGTATGCGGCCATGATCTTGGGCAGGAGGCCTTGCGTTGCAGGGCTGTCACGCAGCATCTCAAGATGCTGTTGGCCGTATGCAAGGTTGACCTCAGGATCATTGAGGTCGGCATAGCTTGCGCCAAGGTTGAGGCGGCGATTGTGGTCGCGCGCGGTGCCCGGCATGATCTGCATCAGCCCGCGCGCATTGGCAGGGCTGACAGCGCCGGCGCGGAAGTTCAATTCTTGCAGCGCATGGGCAAAGGCAAGCGAGGGATCAACCCGCCACCCCGTCGCAGGTTGCCAGCGCGCGATGGGGAAACGAAGCGCTGTATCGCTGCGCATGCCATAGGGCGCGTTGTGCGCCATGAAGAGCTGGGTCGATGGCAGGCCAAGCTCTCGCGCCAACCGGGCAAGAGCGGGGTAGTCCTGTGCACGGCCAATGCGGACCTCGTGGCGCAGCACCTCATCGGCGAGGGCGGGGCGGTCAATCTCAACGAGGCCAGTGGCGACAAGGACGTTGATACGGTCGTTGACGGTGCTCCAATCGGCGCTTGTGAACTGAGGCGGAGCAGTTGGTTGGGCAAACTCAATGCCCAGCTGATCAACCGCAAGCATGCCGTAAAGCGTCTCGTCATAGCGCGATGCGGCGGAAAGGTGCTGTTGCGCCGCCTCAGGCTCACGGCACCGGACAAGCGAGCGGTGCGCCCAGTAGTGAGCAGCAGCGGTCAGCTCGACATTGGTGGAACGGTCCGCCGCGCGCGCAAATGCCTCGCCTGCAAGCGAGCAATGGCCAAGCCGCCATGCGGCCAACCCCGCAACCCATTCGCCCTCAGCAACCCAATCGCCAGACCCTTGCGAAACAGTCTCAGCCACGGCCAGAGCATTCTCGTCCTGGTTCTCAATGTAGAAGCTCCAAGCGACCTTCTGACGCCATTCCGCGAGCGCTGCGGGGCTGAGCTGAGGCTCAACCTCTTGAAGCGTGGTGTAAGCGAGATACGGATCATCGTTCTTGATCGCATCAAGGATGCCTGCCCGCTCTCGCGAAGGCATAGTGCCATCGCTTACCGAACGCGGCCGAATGCGCTTTGATGAATAGGGTTGGCGTGAGAAACGCTGCGCAGACGGGAATGCTGGCAGGTTTTCGAGACCTCGCCGCTCTCCCAATCGGCCAAGCTGCTCGGCTTGAGGCAAATGCACGCCGCCATTGAACCAGCGCGAAATCTGACCTGCGTCTACTCGCGGACTGTTGGCATGGGTGTAATACTCAGCAAGCGCGACCTGATACAGGACACTGTCCTGATGATCATCAAGCAGGGTGTTAACCTGATTCCATTGCTGGCGATCAATCGCTGCGAAGAGCGAGCGATAATGCTCGCGCTCGTTCTCACTCAGGACTGAGGAAATCGCGTTGCTGCTCTGGCTCTCAGAGCCATATTGCGCGACAAGATTGTCGTTCGATTGCGCAATTGCGGCCCCAGAAGTGCCAAGAAGCGCGATCATTCCAAGCCCGGCAATCAGCGGGCGCATACATTTTGTCATAGCCAATCGGACGACCATTCGATCCATCTCCGCCAAAAACGGGCTTTAAGGCGGGGCATGGTCATCATGTTGTCCAAGCCCTCACTCGTTAGAAGCTTCGTCTCTGACGAATTCTGGTTGATTTCACGTAAAGATGTTGCAGGATTTGATACATCTTGTCCGATCATCGGCAAGACGCGTTTGCCAAAGGTGAGCACTCTTTGCGGTGAAACGAGTCTTACGTGATGCAAAGTGACCGCATCCATCCCGCCAGCGGCCAAATTCTGTGTGTCAGCCATTGGCGTGTGGCGGGGAAGGGTGGATGCGAAGTAGGTTTCCGATTCTGCAATGCCCATCGCGTGGAGCATCTTTGAGAGCAATTCGCCCTGCTGTCCTGAAAGTAGATTGTCTGTATCGACTTGCTCGGGATCGACGACCAAGATCATCAGTTTCGCGTTTGCATCGCCGCGCGGCGCAATGCGGCCCCTTGGTCCGATGGCATCAAGACCGGGGGTTTCCATCCACCATGCACGGAAATCCTCGAGAGTGTCAGGCGGCGAATCGCCCAACAGATCAACACGCTTGTGCTCCGGTGCTGGATTTTCTTGGACCTGCGCGGATTGAGATGTTTGCTTGCCCTGAGGGCGTTCAGAATGCCCACTAACCGCAGCATTTAGCTTCGCATTGACGCTATCATCAGCCAACCAATCCGTAGCGTCATCATGATAGTCATAATCGACGCCAGCAAGCTGCCACCAATCCATGGCAGCGCGCAAGTTTTCGGTTAAAGGCGCAGAGTTAGCTTCCATCGTAATTTCACTGTAGGCCTTGACTGTCCAAACCCCCTTTAGCAAGTGCGGGAGTGTAGAAATTCGCGAAGAAACTTCGCAAACGATTAGGGATGAGAAAAGCGCATGAGCGAACGGGAATCAATGCCATGTGATGTCGTGATTGTAGGCGGCGGGCCAGCTGGCCTGTCTGCTGCGATCCGACTGAAGCAATTGAATGAAGAGCTTGAGGTCGTGGTCCTGGAAAAAGGATCAGAGATTGGCGCGCATATCTTGTCTGGCGCGGTCGTCGATCCAAAGGCTCTGGGTGAGCTTTTCCCAGATTGGCGCGAGATGGATTGCCCCATGGCTCAGACCCCTGTGACCGATAACTGGCACTGGGTACTTTCGAAGAACGGCAAAACCTCGATCCCGCACATCTTTATGCCGCCGCTGATGAGCAACAATGGTTGCTACACCGGCTCGCTCGGCAACCTCACTCGCTGGCTCGGTGAAAAAGCTGAAGAAGCTGGCGTCATGGTATTCCCCGGCTTCCCTGCATCGGAAGTCATGTTCGATGACAAAGGCGCTGTGCGCGGAGTCATCACGCAGGATATGGGTATCGCCGAAGATGGCTCGAAAAAGCCTGACTATCAGCCGGGCATGGAGATCGAAGCCAAATACACGCTCTTTGCCGAAGGTGCGCGTGGCTCGCTTACCAAGCAGATGAAGGCAAAATACGACCTTGAGGCCAATTGTGAGCCACAAGTCTATGGTCTTGGTATCAAAGAGCTTTGGCAGATTGACCCCAAAAAGCATGTGCCGGGCCGCGTAATCCACACGCAAGGCTGGCCGCTCAGTGAAAGCGGAACATGGGGCGGCGGCTTCTTCTATCATCAGGCAGATGGTCAGGTCGCGCTCGGTTTTGTTACCGCGCTCGATTACAAGAACCCATGGGTCTCACCCTATCAAGAATTCCAACGCTGGAAGCAGCACCCCGAAGTCCGCGAATATCTCGAAGGCGGAGAGCGCGTGTCCTACGGTGCGCGCGTCATCAATGAAGGCGGCTGGCAGTCTGTGCCCAAGCTTGCGTTCCCCGGCGGCGCGCTGATTGGTTGCGCTGCAGGCTTTGTGAACGTGCCCCGTATCAAAGGCAGTCACACTGCGATGAAGAGCGGTATGCTTTGCGCAGAAGCAATCGCTGCTGAGATCGAAGGCCATGAGAGCCAACCTGAATTGCAAGGCTATGAGCCTGCTGTCTGCTCAAGCTGGATCGCTGATGAGCTGAAGAAGGTGAAGAACGCAGAGCCTGCGGTTGCAAAGTATGGCGAAGATATCGGTGCATTGCTGGCGGGCGTTGATATGTGGATGCGCACGCTCAAGATCGGCCTGCCGATCACGATGAAGCACCACGCCGACTACACCCAAACTGGCCGAGCGGACCTCTATCCTAAGATCGACTATCCCAAGCCCGACGGTGTAATCAGCTTCGATCGTCTCACCAACGTCGCTTACAGCTTCACCAACCACGCAGAGGATCAACCGGTCCACTTGCAGGTGGAAGACTGGGATCTGCAAAAGGCCAGCGAGTACGAAGTATTCGCGGGACCTTCGACGCGCTACTGCCCAGCGGGCGTTTATGAGTGGATCGAGGAAGAGGGCAAAGAACCTCGCTTCCAAATCAACTCGCAAAACTGCGTCCACTGCAAGACCTGCGATATCAAAGACCCCAACCAGAACATCAACTGGGTAACCCCAGAAGGCGGCGGCGGTCCTAACTATCCGAATATGTGAGGCAACATAGAACTGAGGAGTAGAGTTTGATGGGTTTAGAAGCATCGAGCCACTCTCGGATCAACATCGAGTTGCTTTCTTTTGACTGCGACCTCGCGTTACTTGATTCTCGTCCGTTTACGGGTGTTGTTTTCGAGAGTTCGCCGAATGGGTCGCTCGTGTTTGAGGGGGGCTACAGTGACGGCCTTCCCGAAGGCGCACAGCGCTACTGGTATGTGAACGGCCAAATTGAATCATACTCAATTGCCAAACGTGGAAATGGTTCTAGCGAGATTTGGGTCTGGTATCCCGAAGGTAAGAAGCGATCATATGCCAGCTACGGCGATGATCTACGGCCGCTAATTTCCAAAGGTTGGTCTGAGGACGGAGCGCAAGTTGATCCCTTAAGCTTGCCTCCAGTGAACCAAGGTGATGTTATGATTGAGTACCAAAGAAGAGCGCAAAAGCTCTTGGATGCTGGCGTAGCTCCCTTGAGAACGGACTTTGATCCGACTGATACGTTCTAAGAGATGACAATCGTCGAAACCGCCTACGCCACCCTCAACCTCGCGCTGCATGTTGGCAAGCGCCAGAACGATGGCTTCTTCGCGACCGAGCAGGCGGGTGATCCGGTATTCTTCGAGCACTTGTTCTGGTTTCTTGGGCATCCTGCGGTTTGGTTTACGTTACTCGCTTGGGCGCTATGCGTTGCAGGTGCATTCAAACTGGGCCGGTTGATCAAGGGGCGATACGGAGCGAAGTGGCTGGGTGCCTATGCGCTATGTATTCTTGCACTCTTGGCCGTGTATGCCTCGGTGCTGAAGTCAACTTATGATGTGTTTGCTCAAGGTGCCGCTTTTTCGAATGATCTGGTACTGCTCTCGTGGATGAGCTTGGCGGTGAACATATTGGCGCTTGGGTCAGCAGTATGGATTGTCACCGACCTTGTGCGGCGGAAAAAAGGCTGACAAGCCAAACAAATGCTCACCGAAACCGCTTACGCCAAAATCAACCTCGCGCTGCATGTTCGCAGGCGACGCGAGGATGGGTATCACGAGCTTGAGACTTTGTTCGCCTTCGTCGATGCGGGGGATGTGCTCACCGCAAAGGTCGCTGATAAAGACCGGGTGAACACTGTCGGCGAGTTTGCGGGTGGGATCGACAATCCCTTCGATAACCTTGTGGGAAAGGCGCTTTCGGTTCTTCCGCGCTCTGAGGCGTTGCAGATCACGCTTCAAAAGAACCTACCTGTCGCCGCAGGGCTGGGGGGAGGGTCCGCTGATGCCGGAGCCGTTTGCCGGCTGATCGAACGCCTCTATAGCCTTCCTGATGATTGGCAGGAACGTGCGGCGAAGCTTGGCGCGGATGTTCCATCCTGTGTGCGCAGCGAAATGGTGCTAGGGCGGGGCACGGGCACTGAGCTTGAACCAGTAGAGAACAATCTCGCAGGCACTCCCGTCCTTCTGGTGAACCCACGCGAACCCCTGGCAACAGGCCCGGTGTTCAATGCTTGGGACGGACAAGATCGAGGCGGGCTTCCCGAAGCCGAGGGCGGCAAAATTTCCAACGCGCGACATATAGCGCTGAACGGGCGCAATGATCTTACTGAGGCTGCGATTTCACTCGTACCCTCCATTGCGGAGGTACTTCATCAACTAAAGCAACACGACGCGTGGCTCACCCGCATGTCAGGATCAGGTGCAACATGCTTCGCGCTCTATCAAACTCTCGAAGCGCGCGACGCCGCTGCTGAGCGCATGGCGAAGCAGTACCCCAATTGGTGGACCTTGAGCGGGTGTTTGCGCTAGGCCTGCGGGCGTGATTGACAACATCCCTTACAAACAGATCGGTACGCCCACACCCGGAGGGATCGTGTGCGTCGCTGATCATGCGTCGAACTTTGTGCCAGCAGACGTAGCGCTCGGCGTGCCCGCGTATCTCCTAAATGAGCACATTGCGGTCGATATCGGGGTGAAAGGCATCGCGACCAACATGGCGCGCCGTCACAACATCCCAGCACACCTTGCTGAGGTCAGCCGCCTAGTGGTCGACCTCCACCGCGAAGAGGATCACCCCAGCGTCGTCCCGATGGAAAGTGATGGGCATCTGGTGCCGGGCAATATTGGCGCGGATGTCGAGGGGCGCTTAGGGCGCTTCTACAGGCCCTATCATGCAGCTTTGGAATCGTGGCTTCATGCAGCTGAACCCAAACTCATCCTTTCGCTTCACAGCTTCACACCCAGGCTCGAAACGAGTGATGATGAGCGCCCTTGGGAAGTGGCTTTGCTTTACAATGAGGATAACCGCGCCGCGCGCCATGCGATCCGATTGTTTAGCGAACAAGGGCTGGATGTGGGCGAGAATGAACCTTATTCGGGCAGGCAGCTCAATGCGACCATGAACCGCCACGCAGAGGCGCATGGCCGCTATTATTGCGCGATTGAGATCCGTCAGGACCTGATTGCAACGCGGGCTGACCAAGCGCGTTGGGCGATCATGGTTGCTGACATTGCGGGAAGGGTTGCACTGGCGCTCGACTAGCGGCAGAGCGGGGCGGAACCCGCTTGAGAGTAACAAAATGTCTTCTGCATTCGATAAAACGAAACTTCCTAGTCGCCACGTCTCAGTCGGCCCAGAGCGCGCTCCGCACCGATCCTATTATTACGCGATGGGGATGACTGAGGAAGAAATCGCCCAGCCATTCGTAGCGGTTGCCAGCGCTGGCAACGATTCTGCACCGTGCAACACCACGCTCGACCCTCAGGCTGACATTTGCCGCGAAGGGGTGATTGCCGGGGGAGGGACGCCGCGCCGCTTCAACACCATTACTGTCACCGATGGTATTGCGATGGGCCATCAGGGCATGAAAAGCTCGCTCGTAAGCCGCGAAGTGATTGCGGATTCGGTTGAGCTATCGGTGCGCGGCCATTGCTATGACGCGCTTGTGGGCTTTGCAGGGTGCGACAAGAGCTTGCCGGGCATGATGATGGCGATGCTTCGCCTGAATGTACCCAGCATCTTTGTTTATGGCGGTTCGATCTTGCCGGGCACTTATAAAGGCGAAGATGTAACGGTCGTCGACGTGTTTGAGGCAGTCGGCCAACACGCCGCGGGTAATTGCCCATTGCAGGAGCTGATTGCGCTGGAAAAGGTCGCTTGCCCAGGCCACGGCGCTTGTGGCGGCCAGTTTACTGCGAACACAATGGCTTGCGTGGGTGAAGCGATTGGTTTGTCGCTGCCAAACAGCAACATGTCGCCCGCACCCTACAAATCACGTGAAGAGATTGCGCGCGCTGCGGGTTCGCAGATCATGGAGCTGCTCAAGCTTAACCTGCGACCGCGCGACATTTGCACGCGCGAAGCTTTTGAGAATGCGGCACGGGTTGTCGCTGCCACGGGTGGATCGACGAATGCAGCATTACATCTTCCCGCCATGGCAAGCGAGGCGGGTATTGATTTCGACTTGTTCGATGTCGCAGAGATTTTCAAATCGACTCCCTACATCGCTGATCTAAAGCCTGGCGGAAAGTATGTCGCGAAGGACATGCATGAGGCTGGCGGTGTCTACATGGGCATGAAGACGCTGCTTGATGGCGGTTTCCTCGATCCCAACCCCATGACTGTCACCGGCAAGACATTGGGCGAGAATATCGAAGAGATTACATGGAACCCGGATCAAAAAGTCTTCTACGACGTGAAAACGCCGATCACTCCAACAGGCGGCGTTGTTGGCCTTAAAGGATCAATGGCGCCCGATGGAGCAATCGTGAAGGTCGCTGGCATGGAGCGACTACAATTTACCGGTCCAGCGCGAGTGTTTGACCGCGAAGAGGACGCTTTTGCAGCCGTTGAGCAGCGCGATATCGCCGAAGGAAGCGTCATCGTCATCCGATATGAAGGCCCCAAAGGCGGCCCGGGAATGCGCGAAATGCTCTCCACTACGGCGGCACTTTACGGGCAGGGCATGGGGGAGAAGGTCGCTCTTATCACTGACGGCCGTTTCTCTGGCGCGACGCGCGGTTTCTGCATTGGCCATGTCGGGCCAGAGGCTGCGGAATGCGGCCCCATCGCTTTGGTCGAAGACGGCGATGAGATCGCGATTGACGCCGTGGCTGGCACGATTGATCTGAATGTGAGCGCAGACGTGCTCGAAGAGCGCCGCAAAGCATGGGTTCCGCGCACCAACGATTATCAATCAGGCGCGCTCTATCGCTACTCTCAAACCGTTGGCTCAGCGCGGCAAGGCGCGCTCACTCATCCGGGAGCAAAGGCTGAAACTCATGTTTTTGCGGATATCTAGTCTCGCACTGCTGGCCGGTGTATTAGCCGCTTGTGGTTCTGCCACGCAAACGCCTGAACCTGAAGGTGAGATGATCGAATGCGCGATTGGTGCAGGCTCTGAATTCTCCTCCGTCTGCACGCTTGAGGAAGTTTCTGAGACCGAATTTATCATCCGTCACCCCGATGGCGGTTTTCGGCGCTTTAGCAAAGAAGATGGGATCACGGTTCAGGACGGCGCGAGCAACGTTTCAGTCTTGGGCGGTACGTCGGACGGGATAGATGCGGTAGAAGTAGATGCAGACCGATATCGTATCCCTGCGGCGCCTGACCGTAGCGCGGAATGACGCACGCTCAAATTCTCACGGCCAATCAGATGCGCGCTGCCGAACAAGCGCTGTTTGACGCTGGAACGAGCGAAACTGAATTGATGGAAATTGCAGCAGGGGGTGCTGCTGAATGGGTCCGGCGTATTGCGGCAGGGCGCAACGTCACGGTGCTGTGCGGGCCGGGCAATAATGGCGGCGATGGTTATGTGATTGCGCGGCGTCTGCGCGAAGCGGGCAATGCAGTGCAAGTGGTTGCTCCCACTGAACCGAAGACCGAAGCGGCGAAAAACGTACTCCGATCATGGGCCGGACCAGTACTCACCTCTGGCGGAGCAGTTGACGGCGATTTGTTTGTCGACTGTTTATTCGGAACAGGCCTCACCCGTCCTTTATCTGGCGAACATGCTTTGTTGCTACGAGACTTGGCGGACCGTCACAATATCTCAATCGCGGTAGACTTGCCTTCTGGAATAGCCAGTGACAGCGGTGATCTCTTGAATGAGAGGCTTCCTCAATTTGACGTTACCTTGGCTATTGGTGCGTGGAAGTTTGCCCATTGCTGTTTGCCGGCGCGAGGTAAAATCGGCACAAAACGATTGGTTCCAATAGGCGTTTCACCAATTGACGGAGCCGCTCAATTGCTGGCGCGGCCTGTCATCCAAGTGCCACCATCAGACAGCCACAAATACAAGCGCGGCCTTGCGGTGATCGTTGCAGGGGCAATGCCCGGCGCGCCGCGTCTATCCGCCGAGGCTGCTTCAAGGGCTGGGGCAGGCTATGTAAAGGTCCTTGGCGCGGATGAGGTAGGACTTTCGATGAATCCCGCGCTGGTGGTGGATGCAAGGCCTCTCTCCCAGTCGCTATCGGATGATCGAATAGCGGCAGGATTGATCGGCCCGGGGCTGGGGCGCGATGATCAAGCTGAAGCCAAGCTGCGGGAGGCATTGGCGTATTTGCACAGCTTGGTCCTCGACGCGGATGCTTTGATGTTGCTTAAACCATCAATGCTGAGCAAAGAGCACGAAGTCCTCGCCACTCCGCATGATGGTGAGCTTGAGGCTTTGTGCCGCAGCTTTTCGGTCATCGCTGACGGGCGAAAGGATCGCGCGCTTGTCTTGGCGAGAGCATCGCAAATGGTGATACTGGCCAAGGGGCCCGACACATTTATCGCAGCGCCTGATGGCCGCTTGATGGTCGCCAGCCCCGCGCCAACGTGGCTCTCAACCGCCGGGAGTGGCGATGTACTGGCAGGCATTGCATTCAGCAGAATGGCGAATGGAAGCAAGCCCTTTGAAGCGGCATGCGAGGCTGTTTGGCTGCATGGCGAAGCTGCGCGAGTTCTTGGCCCTGCCTTCACCCCACTTGAGCTTGCTCATGCGGTATCTAAGGCCATGGAGCGCTGTCTGTGAGCGAGGCAGAGCAAATCGTAAGGCTCGCCGCCAAAGGTGACGGTGTAACTGCATCAGGTCGGCATGTTGCCATGTCTGTCACGGATGACACGGTTGGCATTGATGGCGATGTCACGCACGGGCCGCATCACATCGAACCGGAATGTTCTCACTTTGGGAAATGCGGTGGTTGCCAACTGCAGCACGCCGATGAGGCAGTGCTGAGCGATTTTGTGCGTGGGCGCGTCGTCAATGCAGCAAAGGGGCAAGGCGTTGAAACTGAGGAGCTACTAGCGGAACACCTGTCTCCTCCGGGATCGCGTCGCCGCGTAACTTTGCATGGCCTGCGCACCAAAAAAGGCGCGCTTATCGGTTTTCGTGAGGCGGGATCACACAGGATCGTGGACCTGAAACACTGCCCAGTCATGCGGCCTGAATTGTTCAAGTTGGTCGAGCCCATGCGCAAAATTCTGGCTCAGCATGGCCCAAAAGGCGGTGTCGATTTCTCGCTGGCACTCTGTGATCAGGGTGTGGATGTGGGCTTCAAAAATTTCCCGCTCGATGGATTGGGGCCAACAGAAGCAACACTCGATTTCGCGCGCAAACATAGCCTTGCGCGGCTGAGCATTGATCAAGGTTTCGGCGGGGAGTCAGTGTGGGAGCCTGAACCGGTAACAGTGACTTTGGGCGGGGTGCCGGTAGAAATGCCAGTGGGCGCGTTCTTGCAGGCTACAATGGATGCTGAAAAGCTGATGGTGGATCAAGCCAATGAATGGCTTGGGAGTTCCCGGATTCTTGCTGATCTTTTCTCTGGGCTTGGAACTTTCGCATTTGGCCTTGCTCAAAATGGACCAGACGGGCGCAAAGTGCTTGCAGTAGAGGCCGATCAGGCGGCGCACCTTGCCTGCAAGGCAGCGGCTGCGCGCACGGGTGGCAAGGTACTTACGATCCATCGCGACCTGTTTCGCAATCCGGTGACATCGGCGGAAATTGGCAAATTCGACACAGCTTTGCTTGATCCCCCACGTGCAGGCGCAAGAGCTCAGATTGCGCAAATTGCTGAAAGCACGCTCACGCGCTGTGTTTATGTTAGCTGCAACCCATCAAGCTGGGCGAGGGACGCGGCTGTTTTGGTAGAGGCAGGCTTTAAGCTCACAAAACTACGTCCAATTGGGCAGTTTCGCTGGTCAACGCATGTTGAGCTGATCAGTCTCTTCGAACGTTAGGATCGCAGGGCTTTGAGGATTTGCGCCTCAAGCCATTCGCGATGCTCAGGTTCAACATATGCGTGGCCGGCACCTTCGCACTTTGCACAATGGCTGTCCTCAAATTCCCAAGCAGCCTCAAACAATTGCGCTGTGCGATCTTGATCTGCGAGCAGGAAGTGCACGGGACCAGCAAAACTTGCCAGACCGTCGCGCATTTCCTCAACAAGGGTTGAGCTTGGCGGGGAGCTACGCATTGAGGTGGCGAGACCTCGCACCAACTTTCCCAAGTTCACGCCGCCTCTTAGCAATCGCCAGATTTCGCGCGGATCTTTGAGCCGTTCCGCATAGCGCGCCCGGATGGCGTCTGGGGCATGAATGGGTTCGGCGTCCGTTGTCGCCTCTCCACCATCGAGTGTCCATGGGTTAGAAAGGATCAATCCGTCAAAAGTGTCACCGCCCGCCAACATCAATGCAGAAGCCGCATCACAATTGCCAAATGCGAATATCCGGTCGGTTTGCGGGGCGAGGGCTCGGAAGGCCTCAAGGGCGGCATGAATATCGCTCTTGCTAGATCGAAACCCACGATTTTCACCTTCACTGTCGCCGATGCCGCGGCGGTCAAATCGGAAAACGGGAAAGCCTTTGCTAGCGACTTTTGCGGCCAGTTGAGATTGGCCGGAAAAGGCGCCCGAGCGCAGTTCGTTACCACCGCTAACGATGAGAAGCCCGGTTGTCCCGGGCGCCTGGTCAAGTGTTCCGGCGAGCTTTAGTCTGCCGCAGCCGAATTCGAGTTGGAGGCGATTGGTCGAGCGCTTCATGTGCCTTGCGCCCATTCGCCGGCAATCAGCCTAGCGATTGCTTGTGCTTGGTCAGCATCTTCTCCAGCTTCTGCTCGCATCCACAATGCAGCTCCACCGATATCCTTTTGGGCAATTGCTAGCTGATTATCGCGCATTATGGGCACGGCTTTCTCAAGTTCAGTGATCATCGCACCGCTGAGTTGCCATCCGGCAAGCATAAGACCAACGCTGCGGCCTGTTTCGAGCAAGGCCTCGGAAATTTCCTGCTGCCCCGCCTCGCGTGCGGCAAGAATTCTCGCTCTCACCATATTGCGCAGCAACTTCGCGCCTGATTGCGCCGCATATTGCCACCCGGGAAGTGTCGACGGCGCGATCAATGCACCGGCACGAATTGAAAGTACGTGTGTCGCAGAAAACTGATCTGCGGCGGCTTTAAGCGCGTCTTGCCATGAACCAAGCGTTTGCTCCTCAAGCGGCTCAACACTTTCATTGCAGCCAGGCAGATCAGGTAGAAAGCTGTCCCATCCAGCCTCATGCAGCAGTCGCATGATCTGGACGGTTTGCCGCCGCATCTTGTTTGCTTCGTCGAACAGCGCAGGCACAACCAGCAATCGGTGCTCTCGTTGCTCGTCAAAGGCGAAAAGCAACTCTTCGCTTGTTTGGCTATCGGGTAGCGGTGCTTGCCAAGTTGCAATCATCAAATGAGCGTTTTCAAAAACGGCTCACAGTTCGCTTAACTTGCGTTCCGCAAAACCCAGCAAACCGCCATAGGTTTCAAGCATTTCGCCATCGACGTCGTCATCTTCGATTATGATGTCGAGGCGGTCTTCCATCTCCGTGAGCAATCCGGCCACAGCCATTGAATCGAGTTCGGGTAAGTGTCCAAAGAGCCCGCTATCTGGATCAAGCGCGTCGGCATCCTCAGCATCCAATCCCAGCACATCTGCCAAGATTGATTTTATCTCGGTGTCGAGTGCAGCGCGGCTCATTGGCAAGCTCGCCCCTGAGTCTTCGTTGATCTCAGTCGAATTCTCGCCAGCATTTTGCTCGGATATCGGCGATGTGCTCATTGAATACAGATCCCTGTCACACAAGTCAGGCGTGCGCCCTTAACGCTGCGGCGGGATGCGCGCAAGTTCGGGAGGGTTTGCATCTCTAAGGCGGCGCGCCTTCATTCGCGCCAAATGCCACCAACCGCGCGGCTGCCGCATATCAATGCAGTCGATGCGATAGCGAGGGCGAACAGCGTTCATCCAGTCCGCTTTGTAGCTTTGGTCGCCGGTGCCGAAATCCACCAAATGCACCTGGTCCTGGTCGATCACATGCTCGAATAGCGCCGCAGAAAGGGTGGTGCCTGCGGAAAGGTGTTTCGAGCTTTCCAGATGAGCCAGTTTGTGGATGTAGGCTTGGCCATTTTCGACCGTCCAGCACTGCGCCGCGACGGGCTGATCTTCGTGCCACGCCATGCCGAAACGCAGCCGACCTGTTGCACCTTCAGCCTTTGCAAACTTGCGCAGCATGGCAGGGTGATCTTCTTCTGGTTTCCAACTCGCGGCGTAGATTGCCTCGTAGTGCTCCCATAGTGCTGCATCGAATTGCGTTAGGACCTTGGTCTCAACCTTTTTCGCCTTTCGTTTGAGCGTAGTGCGCAAGGGACCGGGGCGCGATGCCCAGTATTGGGCGAATGTCTCGCCGTTAAGTTCTAGAATATGATTGGTGTCGCACAGTGTGACCTCAACCCGCCAACCCGCCTTGCGGAAGGCATCTGCCAGACGCGTGGCGGAATTGTCTTCATCCGGAACCGGTTCGAGAATGACCCTCGGCGCGCGGTCTTTTAGCTTTCTGGCGATTTCGCAAAGCAGCCTGTCGCCTTGCGTGCCTTCGGGTGCGAGCTGGCGCCATGTAAAGCTGTACCAATTGCGCAATGGCATGATGACGCCAGAATTCTCGGTGAGTGCAAGTGCTGCTTTAACGTTTCCGTCACTGGCACTCGCAATCAGCGGCGTCAGTCCCGCCCCAGAGAGCAGCTGATACCACTCAGCCCGATCGAACGGCGAAGGCGCGCACAGACCCGTTGCAAACAGGTCTTGCAAGACGTTAACCCTGTCGTGATACCGCGCTTCGATCACTTGAAGATTTGCTCCATTGGTGAACTGATGTCCAAACTGCCTGATCCCACGCCTTACCCGCTAGACCAATTGGTCGAGCGAGCGCACGCGCTCGGGTTCGGTGAGGCACCTGCATTGGTGCTTCGGGATGAGGTGCTTAACCACGATGAGTTAAGACTGCGTGTGGATCGTTTGGCGGGATGGTTGGCCGAGAAAGTGCCAGAAAAGGGAGCTCGTGTTGCAAGCTGGGCTGCAAAGGGCGAGCTGACATGCCTTCTGCCCCTTGCCGCTGCGCGGGCGGGACTTGCGCATGTGCCCATAAATCCCCTGCTGAAACGCGGGCAGGCAGCGCATATCCTTGCGGATAGTGGCTCTGTTCTATTGCTTGGAACAGCGACGAGGCTCAAATCCCTGGAAGAGAGTGATTTGCCAACCGGCTGCGAAGCATTTGATGAGAAGTCTGCGCTGTTGGAGGTAGAGGCCGCCGGTCTGAGCCATGGGCCATCGAAAGCCGATCCCGATGAGCTTTGCGCGATCCTTTACACTAGCGGTTCTACCGGTCGACCAAAGGGTGTGATGCTGAGCCATGCAAATTTGTGGCTCGGTGCAGTAAGTGTCGCGCATTACCTCAATTTGGCGAGCGATGATGTTACCTTGGCCGTGCTCCCGCTTTCCTTCGATTATGGCCAAAATCAGCTGCTTTCGACGTGGTACGCGGGTGGCAGCGTAGTCCCAATAGATTTTCTGTTTCCCAAAGACGTGGCGAAGGCTTGTGCCAAACATGGTGTAACGACATTGGCGGCTGTCCCGCCGCTGTGGGTGCAATTAACCGAAGTGGAATGGTCGGACGATTCCAGTTCGTCGCTGCGACGGCTCACAAATAGTGGCGGTGCGTTGACCATTGAGTTGGTTGAGGGCTTGCAAACGGCATTTCCTACAGCTGATCTTTTTCCCATGTATGGGCTGACAGAGGCGTTTCGTTCGACATATCTTGATCCTGCTCTGGTTGAAAAGCATCCGACTTCAATGGGCAAGGCTATCCCTTTTGCGGAAATTCTCGTGATTGATGATGAAGGCGACGTGGCTGGACCGGATGAAGAAGGGGAGCTTGTTCATTGTGGGCCGTTGGTGGCGCATGGCTATTGGCGGGACCCCGAACGCACAAAGCAACGCTTCAAACCCTCGCCACCAGAGTCTGAATATGGCGGCACAGCGGTTTGGTCTGGTGACCGTGTGAAACGTGCCAACAATGGGCTACTATATTTTGTCGGCAGGCGCGATGCGATGATAAAAAGTGCGGGGAACAGAATTAGCCCGCAAGAGATCGAAGAGGCAGCCATTGCAAGCGATATTGTGCTCGAAGCGGTGGCGCTTGGTATTCCCGATGAACGGCTTGGTCATGCTGTGCATTTGGTGGTGCGAGGAAGCCCTGATAGTGCTGAACAAGCCAAACTTCCCAAGATTTTATTGAAAGAACTTCCAAACTTTATGCAACCTCAGGCAATCCATTGGCGCGAGGCGATGCCTCTTAATCCCAATGGTAAGATTGATCGCACGCGGCTCTACCGTGAATTGGTTGAGCAGGTGCAGCCATGAAGACCAAAGCTTTAGGGACAATCCCGGCAGGTTACAGCTCCATCAAAGGCGAGCTTGCAATTGGTGGTCAAAAAGTGGGCGACCTTGTGGCGACTGCAGGGCGCACTCCGCTGTTCGTCTATTCGCGTGCGCATTTAGACACGCGCATGGCCGATTTACGCGCAGCTCTCCCCGAACGAATTGGCATCAATTATGCCGTGAAGGCCAATCCTCATCCCGAAGTAATTTCGCACATGGGACGCATGGTCGATGGGTTTGACATAGCGTCTTCCGGGGAACTGGCGATGTTGGAGAAGGCAAACATCGATATGACCCGCGTCAGCTTTGCAGGGCCGGGAAAGCGCGATGACGAGCTGGAGGCAGCGATAAGATCCGATGTGACCTTGAACTGCGAGTCCGAAGGCGAGGCTGAGCGTGCCCTGTCCATAGGTCAGCGCGTGGGAAAAGCCCCGCTTATGGCAATTCGGGTGAACCCGGATTTCGAACTCAAAGGCTCCGGCATGAAGATGGGCGGAGGGGCGAAACCGTTTGGTCTTGATGCAGAACGCGTGCCAAGCCTTGCCCGTACCCTCATAAACGAAGGCGCTGAATGGCGCGGGCTGCATATTTTTACAGGCTCACAAGCGCTGAGTGCCGATGCCATCATAGAGGCGCAAGGTAACGTACTGAAGTTAGCGGCAAAGCTTGCGGATGAAGTGGGCGAGGCTTTGCCTAAACTCAATATGGGCGGCGGTTTCGGTATTCCCTATTTTCCAGGTGACGAACCGCTTGATCTGGGCGCAGTTGGCAGTGCGCTTCATGAATTCCTTGCAGATTGCCCTGCGCCATTAGAACATAGCGATTTGTGTTTGGAGCTGGGGCGCTATCTTGTCGGCGAGGCGGGCGTCTATCTGTGCCGCGTGATTGATAAAAAGGTCAGCCACGGCGTGACCTATCTCGTCACCGATGGTGGATTGCATCACCAACTGGCGGCCTCGGGCAATTTTGGCACTGTCGTCAGACGAAACTACCCGGTGGCAATTGCGTCTCGCTACGACAATGAACCGAGTGAAGTGGTTAATGTTGTCGGGTGTCTTTGCACGCCGCTTGATCGTTTGGCCGACTATGCTCTGCTACCCGAGGCTAAGGTGGGTGATGTTGTTGCCGTGTTTTGTGCCGGTGCCTACGGTGCAAGCGCTTCGCCCGCGGCGTTTCTAGGGCATGGACCGGCAGCTGAAGCAATCGTTTAAGGTTGGCTAAGGCACTGTCCCGAAACGGGATAGGTACGGAATTGCCCCGGTATCACTAACAATATGTTCACCATTATCAGCGACAAGTTCCGGGTCATTCGCGAACCCGGATGTGTAGGTAGCTCCTGCAAACGTGGTCCTGGTTCGCTCAGCCGGCCAAGGATACGTATCAAATGCCCTTTTCAATGTCTCTCCCTCACGCGGTGGGAATTGCTTTAGCTACAGCCACACTTGCGGGTTGTAGCGCCGGGCCAAGCGCTCAGCTGCCCCCTGCAACAGTGAGCACTTCTCCCGAAGCACCGACTGATGACTATGTTCTTGGGCCGCTTGATCAGATTACCATCCATGTTTGGCGGAACCCTGAGCTAAGCGCGGAAGAGATACAGGTCCGCCCTGACGGCCGGATAACGATTCCGCTTGTTCGCGACCTTGTGGCAGTTGGGAAGACTCCCTCACAGCTGGAAGAAGACATCACAGAGCGGCTCTCGCAATACATTGAGCAGCCAATCGTCTCGGTAATTGTCAATGAATTCAATGGGGCACTGCCTCAGCAGATTCGTATTACTGGCGCTGGCGCTCAGCCTGCAGCGCTTCCTTATCGCACCGGCATGACCGCTCTTGATGCAATGATTGCAGTGGGTGGTCTGGGCGAATTTGCTGCAGGCAATCGCGCAACTTTGACCCGGTACAATGAAGAGACAGGCAAAAATCAGGAATATCGGCTGCGTCTCAAAGACCTTCTGAATAAAGGCGATGCTAGCGCGAACGTAGCGCTGCGTCCCGGTGACACAATCTCCATTCCGGAGAGCCGTTTCTAAGGCGCACTGGCAGATATGAACGAAATTTTCGAAGAACTGCGTACAGCGCTCTATTCGGTCTGGCATCGCCGCTGGATCGCGCTTGGCGTTGCGTGGGCAGTATGTTTGCTGGGTTGGCTGGTCGTTGCGCTGATCCCCAACACCTACGAATCAAAGGCACGTATTTTCGTCGACGTAGATGACGTGTTGTCGGAACAGCTTGGTTATGCTGGCGACGGCGAAGAAGAGATAATGAAGGTTCGCCAGACACTACTCAGCTCTGAGAATCTTTCAAAGGTGATCACGTCGACCAAGCTGGGTGACGGTATTTCTGGTCGTAGTCAGCTCGAAGCAGCAATTGCCGATCTTGGCGAAGATGTGCGGATCGAAAGCGAGGCAGACAGCCTGTTTTCGATCACCGCTGAGGTTGGCTCACGTGGGCTAAGCGATTCCGAGAATGCAGTATTGGCGCGGAACGTGGTTCAAAAACTGCTCGACATCTTCCGTGAGGAACACATTTCGGGCAACCGAGCTGATATTGGCAGTGCGATTGCCGAACTGAACGATCAGCTCGAAGAGCGCAGAGTTGAACTTGAGGAGGCGGAACAGCGCCGTATTGCGTTTGAAACCCAGTACCCTGATCTTATCGGTGGGTCTGATACGCTCTCCACAAGGGTTCAGCAGTCACGCACGGAGCTGCGCGATATCGATGCAGACCTGGCTGCAGCGCAGGGCGCTTTGGCAAATATCAGCGGGCAATTGGCCAGCACCCCTCGGACTATTCTGAGTGGGGCAGATGCGGTGGGTCCGCAAGCGTCACTGCTTCAGGCTCAATCGCAATTGGCTGAACTGCGCGGTCGCGGACTGACCGAACAGCATCCTGATGTGATCGCAACCAAGCGTCAGGTTGAAATTCTCACACGCCAAGTTGCCGCAGCTGGACCACAAGCGACCACTGGTACGCCTAACCCTGCATACACACAGCTTTTGGGGCAGCGGGCTGATCGTCAGGCCACCATCGATTCGCTCAATGTGCGTCGTGCCGCGATCCAATCTACTTTGGCGTCGTTGGTCGCCAGTCAGGCATCTGAACCTGCGGTCGCCGCAGAAGCAAACCGCATCGCGCGAGACTACGATGTTTTGCAGACAAACTATCAGAAACTGCTGGAAGAGCGCGAGCAATTGCGCACGCGCGGTAATGTGGTTGATGAAACGAGCCAGTTCAAATTCGATTTAGTCGATCCGCCTGTCGTTCCTCAGAAACCAGCGGCACCCAACCGGCCACTCTTGCTGATTGGCGTACTCTTTGTCGGCATAGCAGCCGGAGCGGGTGCTGCATGGGCTCTTGGTCAATTGCGTTCAAGCTACGCGACCGCAAATAAGCTTGAACGCTCGATGGGGCTCCCTGTGATTGGATCAATATCATTGACCGTTTCAGATGCCGCTCGGGAGTTGAGAGCTAAGCGCTTTAAGCAATTTGCTGGCGCGACCGCTGGTCTGTTCGGAATCCTTGTCATCTTGTTGGCGATCGAGATCGTCTCCGTCGGAACGATTGCGTGAGGAGCCAGCGATGAACGATCATAGCAAAATATCGCGCAAGAACGCCGAACCCGGTTCACTATTTGAACGGGCTGATGCGGCATTTGGGTTGGAGAATTTGGGCACCGCTAAGGTTCCCAAAAATCTCCCTGCTGGAAAGCGACCTGCCGCGCGGCGGCCCAAGCCAGATCCTAAGGTAGCACCGAAAGCTCCAGTCGCTGCTCCGGTCGCGGTGGCCACAGCACAAACCACGCATTCGGTGCCTGAGAGCTATCAACCCGCGCCAGAACCCAAAGAAGATCGCGCCGTACAACTATGCGGCCCACGTATCGAGATTGACCGTGACTATCTGCACGATGCAGGCTTGATCATTCCAGAAGACCCAGTGACAGGCCTCTTGGAGGAGTTCCGCATCGTAAAGCGCGAGCTGCTTGCAGATGCACGTGCAGCCGAAGAAGCCGACTCGCGACGAATACTCGTTTGCTCTCCGCATCCCGGAGAAGGCAAAACCTATTGCGCAACCAACCTCGCAATCGCTTTGGCTGCCGAACGCGATATCGAAGTTGTTCTGGTCGATGCCGATGTAATCAACCCTTCAATCGCCCGACGCTTGGGTCTTGAACCGGCAGAGGGCCTAATGGACGCGCTGGTCGATCGGACGATACGCCCTGAGAATCTCGTCTCGCCAACGGACATTGATGGCCTATTCATACTGCAAGCGGGCACGAGTACCGCGCGAGACGCTGAGCATTTGACAAGCGCTCGGACTGGAGAGGTGCTTGATCGCCTCACGCGTGGTGCGCCTAATCGCTTCATCATTTTTGACACTCCTCCAGCACTTGCAGCGTCGCCCGCTGCTGAGCTCGCCGCCCATGTAGGTCAGGCGTTGCTGGTGGTGCGTGCCGACCAAACGGGCCGTGCGGCTCTCGACGATGCGCGTCAGCTGCTTTCGGCCTGCCCCGATATCAAACTGCTGCTCAATGCAGCTCAATTCAGCCCGTCAGGCCGCCGCTTTGGCGACTATGGCGAAAGGGAGGAATGACAATGCGCTTCTATAGAGAAACGCTAATTTGTGGAATTGCAGCCTTTGCGGCTGTAACACCTGCGCAAGCACAAGATGCTGACAGCGCCCGCACGACCACCGTGCAGCCTTACATTGAAGTGAGCCAAGTGCTCTCTGCTGAACTGTCTCCAGGCGATGAAGTGCTAACCTTCACTCAGGTCGCGGCCGGTGTGGATATGAACGTGCAAGGGCGCAGCAGCGGAGCCTCGGTATCGGTCCGCTATGAGCGTAACATTGGCTATGGCGATGACAGCGTCGACACAGACACGGTAAGCGGCATTGCCCGCGGTTATCTCGCAGTCATCCCGAATGCGGTAAACTTCGAAGCTGGCGCATTGGCAAGCCGGACACGCGTAGATGGCGGTGGGGCAGTATCACCCAATCCCTTGGTAAGCGCCGATGCGACGAGCCAAGTTTACTCTGTGTATGCAGGGCCAACGATCGCGACGCGCGCAGGCGCCGTCGACATCACAGGTCAAGCCAGCGTCGGGTACAACCGGTTTGAGACGAACAATGCCATCGTCAATGCAAACGGCGACCCTATTGATGTTTTCGACGATAGTGTTGCCTATCGCGGTCAGCTTACCGCTGGCACGCGCGCAGGCGATCCGCTTCCGATTGGTGTCGCTGTAACGGCAGGTGGCTATCAAGAAGATATATCAAACCTCGACCAGCGCGTGCGCGATGTATTCGTGCGCGGTGATGTCACTTTGCCGGTCAGCGATACGCTCGCTCTGGTGGGTGGCGTTGGTTATGAGGATGTCGAGGTTTCCAGCCGCGATGCGGTTCGCGATGTGAACGGTGATCCAGTAATTGGCGCTGATGGGCGTCTGATCACGGACAGCGCTACACCGCGATTGGTAGCATTCGACGTTGACGGATTGCTTTGGGACGTGGGTGTTATGTGGCGTCCAAGTTCACGCACCGAACTCGTTGCCCGTGTGGGCGAGCGCTACGACAGCACGACCTATTACGGCAGCTTCACTTACGTCCCGAGCGAGCGCAGCGCACTGAACGTCTCTGTCTATGACAATCTGTCTGGTTATGGCGGCGCTCTTGGCAATGCCCTTTCGCAAGTTGGCAGTGACTTTACAGCTTTACGGAACCCGGTGACGGGTGATTTCGGTGGATTGCTAACTGGCGGCGGCGAAGGCTCTGGCCTGGTCAATTCGCTCGGCTCAATCCGCTCTTCTGCCTTCCGCAATCGCGGTGTTTCGGCAAGCTATCAGCGCCAGATTGGCCGTCTCAATGCTGCATTTGGCGCCGGATATGATCGCCGGACCTTTATCGCTGCTGCTGGAAGTGCGCTTGAGAGCGTCGATGGGCTTGAGGATGAAAGCTACTACATCACCGCCGGCCTTGTCCGTGACATTGGCCGCACGGGCAGCATTCAGGCCAACGCCTATGCGACTTGGTTCGATGCGGGCGAAGCCAATGGCGACCTGACCGCTTACGGCGCATCCGCTGCCTATAACCGCAGCCTCACAAGCCGCCTGTCGGCCCGTGCCGCCCTGGCGGTCGACTACTTCGATAGCGATTTCACTGCCGAAGACTTCGCCACTGCCACTGCGCTGCTTGGCCTGCGTTACAACTTCTGATCGAAAAAGAGCTCACTTGCTATGTATGATCAATATTACGGATTAAGCGGACGGCCGTTTCAGCTTACGCCCGATCCCGATTTTTACTTTGAGAGCGCGAGCCACAAGAAAGCGATGAGCTATCTTGGCTACGGTCTCAATCAGAGTGAAGGCTTTATCGTCATCACTGGCGAAGTTGGCGCGGGTAAATCTACGCTGGTCGCACACCTAATGGAGCGGATTGATCCAGAAGCGCTGACAGTCGCTCAGGTTGTGACGAGTGCGCTCGATGGCGAAGAGCTAATTCATGTCGTCGCTCAAGCTTTTGGCCTGCCAGTTGAGGGCCACGACAAAGCAGGCGCTCTAGGCGCAATCGAAGCCTTCCTACAGGATGAAGCACGGGCAGGGCGGCGATGCTTGCTGATCGTTGACGAATGCCAGAACCTCGAATTCACCGCGCTTGAAGAACTGCGTATGCTTTCAAACTTCCAATTGGGATCACACCCCCTTTTGCAAAGCTTGTTGCTAGGCCAACCGCAATTCCGCCGGACACTTGCGCATCACCCTGATCTCGAGCAGTTGCGTCAGCGCATCATAGCTTCGCACCACCTCGAAGCGCTCAATGCTGATGAGGTCGAAGACTACGTCCAACACCGCCTAAGGCATGTCGGATGGGATGGTCGTCCGATATTCGAAGATGGCCTGCTCGACGCGCTGTACGGCGCGACTGCTGGTATCCCCCGCCGTGTAAACCAAGTCATGAACCGCATGCTGTTGCTCGGTGCAATCGAAGAGCGGGATGCAGTTGGTCACGAGATGCTAGATGCCGTTATTGCTGAGATGCAGGCAGATCAATCACGCGGTGCAAAGGATGAACCGAGCCCGCTGAGCATTGAGCCTGTCGCAGCCGCGCCCGCATCGCAAAATGATATCGACAGCGTTCCAGCCACGGAGGTTGCCGCCCTGCTGGCTGAGCGTGATGAGCGGACGGCGGAACTCGAAGCTGCGATCTCTGAACTGCAAGCCGCAGGGGCAAAGCCCAGTGGCTCTGGTGCAGAAGAGCAGGATGACCCTGAGGTGTCTGATGCTCTTGTGCGCATAGAAGAGCGGCTAGAAGAGCAAGAGCGCTCATTCCGTCATGTGCTCACGATGCTGATCGAGTGGCTTGAGGATGATCCGTCGCGCGAGGCGGCCTGACAATGAATGCTCAGAGTTCCATCCCGGTCCCTGATGCACGATCCAAAAAAGCAATCGTCAACGGCCTGTCGGTCGATGTTGAGGATTGGTTTCAAGTCGGGGCATTTGAGAATGTCATCAAGCGCACCGATTGGGAAGCGATTGATATGCGTGTCGAAGGAAATGTCCTGCGTATTCTTGACCTGTTCGCTGAAGCGCAAGTTTCGGCGACATTCTTCACGCTTGGATGGGTGGCCAAGCGCCATCAAAAGCTAATTCGTCGCATTGTCGATGCTGGGCATGAGGTGGCGAGCCATGGCTTTGACCATGCGCGTGTTTTCACTTTCGACAGGCGCGAGTTTGCACAAGACATCAAGCTTGCCCGAGAGATCCTCGAAGATTGCTCTGGACAAAAAATAACCGGATATCGCGCTCCGAGTTTCTCGATCGATCAGCGCACGCCTTGGGCTTTTGAAGAGCTGGCTGAACAAGGATATGATTATTCGTCCAGCGTCGCTCCTATAGCGCATGATCATTATGGCTGGCCTGAGGCACCGCGTTTCGCTTTCAAACCGCTTGCCTCATCTGAGCTGATCGAAATCCCCGTTACGACGGCAAAGCTGGGCAGTAAGCGATTGGCGGCTGGAGGCGGGGGGTTCTTCCGTGTTCTGCCCTATGCCTTTTCGCGTTGGGCGATTCGTCAGGTCAATCAGACTGACGAGCGACCAGCAGTGTTCTACTTCCACCCGTGGGAAGTGGATCCCGATCAGCCGCGCGTCGCGAATGCGCCGATGCGCTCCAAGCTGCGCCACTACACAAATCTTGGCAGAATGGCCGGTAAACTTGGCGAATTGGTGCGCGAATTTGAATGGGGAAGGATGGACGCGCTTGCTCGGGAGCAGCGACTCCGTGCGGTCGCCTTTCACCAGTTAGAGCGCGAACTGGTATGAACGCGCCAGTTGCCATGAAATCGAAAGTGAGCATCGCCTCACTTGCTGACGCTGCGACTTGCGCGTCGATTGAAGAGTTCGTGCGCGAGCAAGGCGGTAGCGTGTTTCACATGCCGCAATGGCTCAAGGCAGTTGAGGCAGGGACGGGACAGCGCGCCACTGGCGTGATTACTGAACAGATGGGCGTTGTGAACGGTTGGCTCCCCCTGACTGAGGTTCGCTCACATCTATTTGGACAAATACTAGTCTCCAGCGGGTTCGGTGTTGGTGGCGGCATCCTTGCAGATTGCTCCGATGTTGCAGCGCAACTCGCAAAAGCTGCTCAAGAATATGCCACAAGACATGGCTATTCGAGTGTTGAGCTTCGCGGTGGCTTGATCCCCGATGGGTGGCATTCTTGGGACAACAAGCATTGCGGTTTCGAACGTGATCTCGCCGCAGATGATGAAGCGGAGCTCATTGCAATCCCGCGCAAAGCGCGAGCCGAAGTCCGCAAAGCGCTTAAAAACGATCTTTCGGTCAAAGTAGGGCGTGAGGGATCAGACCTCGCGGCGCACTATGCGGTTTACAGCGAAAGCGTACGCAACCTAGGCACGCCCGTTTTCCCTAAGCGCTTATTCAGCGCGATGCTGGATGCATTCCCCGATGCAAGCGATATTCTTACCGTGCTCAAGGATGATGCGCCGATTGCGAGTGTGTTTTCCTTCTATCACAATGGGGCTGTATTGCCGTTCTGGGGCGGCGGTACTTTCGCTGCGCGCGCAGCCCGTGCCAATGAGCGGATGTATTACGAGCTGATGCTTCACGCCCGTCGCAAAGGGATGGAGCGCTTCGACTTTGGCCGTTCGAAGACGGGCAGCGGGCCTTATAATTTCAAGAAGAATTGGGGCTTTGAACCGCAGCCGCTGCAATATGGCGAGTGGACAGCACCTTGCAGCAAGCCGCGCGACATTGACCCAACTAGCCAAGCATATTCGCGCAAGATTGAGCTTTGGAAAAAGCTTCCTTTGCCGCTCGCCAATTTTGTTGGGCCTTTCATCGCCCGTGATCTTGCCTGAGGTGCGACTAGGTCATGCAAGAAATCCTCTTTTTAGCGCATCGCGTGCCCTTTCCTCCCAACCGTGGAGACAAAATTCGCAGCGCCAACCTGCTGACAAAGCTCGCGAAAATCGCACCGGTTCATGTAGGTTGCTTCGCGGAATCTGCAGAGGATCGAGCAGGTGCATCGACCTTGATTGATCTTGCGAAGTCTCATCGCATATTCAATCGGGCGAAACCCCTACTTTGGGCAGGTGCGGAAGCGGTGCTGACTGGCAAACCTGTGAGCCTTACCGCGTTCCACAATTCGCGTTTTGCCGAATGGGTGCGCGATACGGTTGCCGAACGCAAGATCGGAACGATCGTGATTTTTTCAGGTCAAATGGGGCAATACATCCCTGAAGATTTTAAGGGCCGCGTGATCATTGATCTTTGCGACGTGGATAGCGCAAAGTTTGAAAGCTATGCCGCCGCTGGGACGCGTGTCTGGCTGAACAAAAGGGAAGGGCGGCTACTCGCTCGCGCAGAAGAGCACCTTGCTGGCCGGGCAGATGCGACGATCTTGATCAGCGATGCGGAGGCCGAACTTTTTGTGTCGCGCTTGCGATCTCCGTCGGTGGCAAATGTGCAGGTTATCGGCAATGGTATTGATGCAGTCGCATTTGACCCCGACAAAGTGACGGCTGAACCGCGTTTAGTTTCGCGTAAGGGACCGCATTTCGTTTTTACTGGTCAGATGGATTATCCACCCAACGAGGCTGCATGCCTTTGGGCAATTGAGCACTTCTTGCCGCATATCCGCGCTTCGATGCCCGCTTCCGAACTCCATGTAGTGGGACGCAACCCGACCTCTGCTCTGCTTGCCAAACGTGGAGTTGAGGGATTGAGCGTATGGGGCGAGGTGCCTGATGTTCGCCCTTATCTAGCGGCTGCCGACTGTGTGATTGCACCTCTGATGATTGCGCGCGGTGTTCAGAATAAGGTTCTAGAGGCAATGGCTATGGCTCGCCCGGTGATGCTTACACCGAATGCTGCGACGGGGATTGCGGCTAATGATAGTGAGCATTGGTTACTGTGCGATGCTGATGCTGAGGCGATGTGTGATCGCGCTGTCGAGTTGTTCAAAAATCCCGATACGGCCTTTGATATCGGCAGTGCTGCGCGCCAGTTTGTGCTTACCCATCATGTTTGGAACGCAATGCTCCAACCGCTTGATGACCTGATTACTGGAAAGCGCAAGGAGGCTAGAAATGCCGCCTGAGGCTGTGTCATCTGATTGGCGTACAAGCGGCGCATTCTCTCGAATTCCTGAGGTGTGGCGAGAAACGCTGCTGACGCTCATAATCGGGGCCTTGGCCGTTATGGTTATGGCCGCACGAGAATGGGGCGAGATGCTGCACCAATGGTGGAACGTCGATACCTACACTCACATCCTTTTGGTGCCGATTATTCTGTTTTGGCTGGTTGCAGCAAAAGCAGGTGAGCTTGCGAAGATTAGCCCAAGAGCATGGTCGCCAGGACTGGCGATTGTTGCTGCGGGGATTGGTCTTTGGTGTCTTGGCAGAGCAACCGGGCTAAACATTATCGCCCATGCTGGCGCGGTCGGTGCGTTACAAGGTGTAGTAGTTGCAACGCTTGGCCCGCGTGCTTCGCTAGTGATCGCTTTGCCGCTTTGCTTTGCGGCTTTTCTAGTGCCTTTCGGCGATGAGTTCATCCCTCAACTCCAATCCATCACCGCAGATATTGCAGTGGCTTTGACGCTGTGGAGTGGCATTCCGGCAGTCATAGATGGCATTTATATCGACACACCGGTTGGCCTGTTTATCGTGGCGGAGGCCTGTTCCGGCGTGAAGTTCCTTGTTGCCATGTTCACACTGGCAGTCCTCGTTTGCTTCACTCAGTTTGAAAGCTGGCGGCGGCGCGCTGCATTCATGCTCGCATCAATTGTCGTTCCAATTATCGCAAACGGTGTTCGAGCTTGGGGAACGATCTACATTGCTCAAAGCCAAGGCGTCGAATTCGCTGCAGGTTTTGATCACATATTCTACGGTTGGATTTTCTTTGCCGTCGTTGTCGCGATTGTTCTTGGCGCTGCATGGCGGTTCTTCGAGCGTGAACCTGAGGACTATGGTTGGAAAACAGCACAAGTCGCAGAATTTCTTTGGCTTCATAAGGTCGAGACCGGTTCAATATCTGGAATTGTGGCCATTGCTGGCATTGTTGGCCTTGCAATCTTGGGCGGGACCATCGCCACGATTGTCGGCCCCGCTTCCGTGAGCTAACGCCAGCATCGACTATGTGTGGGATCGCGGGAATTTTTCATGCTGAAACGCCAAAGCCAGTAGACCCCTTGCGGGTCGAACGGATGTGCGACGCGTTGGTTCACCGTGGACCTGACGGTTCAGGCGTTTGGACAGATCACGGCATCGGACTGGGCCATCGCCGCCTTTCAATCATTGATCTCGAAGGTTCACCGCAGCCAATGCATTCGGTCGATGGCCGCGCGGTGATCGCTTTCAATGGTGAGATATACAATTATCGTGAGCTTCGCCGCGAACTAGAGAAGGGTGGCGCAAGGTTTCGCACATCAGGTGATACTGAGGTAATCCTTGCCGCATGGCAGCGATGGGGCGTCGATTGCTTGGACAAACTCCATGGCATGTTCGCTTTTGCGCTTTACGACATAGAAAATCGGCAACTGTTCCTGGCGCGCGATCGGTTTGGCGTGAAGCCATTGTTTATGGCTGAGCTCTCGGATGGCAGCTTAGCCTTTGCTTCCGAGTTAAAGGGGCTTCTGGCACATCCCTTGATGCGGCGGCGCGTCAATCCTCATGCAGTCGATGCCTATCTGACATGGGGATACGTTCCTGACAGTCATTCGATCCTTTCTGGTGTTCGCAAGCTTCCCGCTGCCCACTTCATGCTGCTTGAACAAGGCAAACCGGTGCCATCGCCGCGCAGGTGGTGGGATATCAGTTTTGCTGAGCGCGCATCCGGATCAGAGGCCGACCTTTCGGCGGAACTTGTGCATTTGATGCGCGAGGCGGTGCAATCGCGGATGGTTTCAGATGTGCCGCTTGGCGCGTTTTTGTCTGGTGGGGTCGACAGCTCAAGTGTTGTTGCATTGATGAGTGAGGCCAGTGCGGAGCCTGTGCGCACATGCTCAATCGGCTTCGATGTCTCTGCGTTCGATGAAACCACCTACGCAGAAAAGATCGCAGACCAGTTCAGCACCTCGCATGATGCGCGCACAGTTAGTGAGGATGACTTTTCCGCCATCGAGCAACTCGCTGGCATGTTTGACGAACCATTCGCCGATGCTTCCGCGCTCGCAACTTGGCGAGTGTGTCAGTTGGCGCGTGAGAAAGTCACTGTTGCGCTATCGGGCGACGGCGCGGATGAAGCCTTTGCAGGCTATCGACGCCAGGTGTTCCATCACAATGAAGAACGTGTGAGATCATTGTTGCCAGCGGGATTGCGCGAACCGCTTTTTGGTACGCTGGGGCGGTTTTGGCCGAAAGCGGACTGGGCACCGCGGCCGCTGCGTGCAAAAGCAACTTTGCTCGCGCTCGCTGAAAATGGGGAGGCGGGATATGCGCGTGGCCTATCAGTCGCGTCCGCCCATGCAAGAGCGGCACTTTATTCGAGCAATTTCTCAGCAAGACTTAGTGGGTATCAGGCTGAGGATGAACTGATCAAACTAATGTCAGAGGCGCCGGGGCGCAGCGGTCTTGACCGGGCGCAATATGCCGATCTTTCCTTTTGGCTTCCTGGTGACATCCTAACCAAAGTGGATCGCACCAGTATGGCGGTAAGCTTGGAAGCGCGTGAACCGCTGCTGGATCACCGTCTTGTCGAGTTTGCCGCGCGCCTGCCGGAAAAGATGCGGGTCAGGGGCTCCACCGGCAAGTACCTGCTAAAGAAGTGTATGGAGCGCTATTTGCCCAATGACATCCTTTACCGGCCTAAGCAGGGCTTTGTTACGCCAATCGCAAGCTGGTTGCGCGGTCCATTGAGTGACCAGACGCGAGCCATTGCATCCAGCTCTGTGCTTGCGCGGACGGGTTGGTTCGATGCCGGCAGTCTTGCGAGATTGGCTGATGATCACATTGCTGGTCGCAGCGATAACTCGCGACTTCTTTGGCAGATGCTGATGCTGCAAAAATCACTCGAGCGGCTCGATGTTACTGAGTGATAGCCAGATCAGCCGCATTTAGTTCGCGTATGCTGACGTAGGGCTTTGTGTTTACGATGTTTTGCCCCGTATTGAGACTCTAGGCCCCGGAAAAGCGCAAATATCAATTTGCAAACACTTGTATCATGAGACTAGTATTTGTTCGTAACCAGCCAAAAAGGCGGTACGTGTTACTCTACGGTAAGTTCGCGGAGTGGCAGGGTCGAACTGGAGATATTAGTTATGGATAGCAGCGCGGGCCGAGCGATGCCTTTGTTAAGCGAGGACGAATTGCTCGCTGAGAGCGCTCTCCACTCAGCTATTCCCGAGCAGCTTTATTCATTACAAGAGCTGGATGTGTTGTACGAAGACCGCTCAGCGGCGCTTTGGACTTATATGAATCCAGAAGGCCGGCCAAGTTTTACTCCGGCCATGCTCAAAGACTTCGAGCGATGGCAAGACCTGATCCAGCATGGGTTTGGGCCCGACAGAGTACCACTTAAATACTTAGTTCTGGGTAGTCGGTCGCCTGATGTGTTTTGCTTCGGTGGTGATTTGGACTTGTTCCAGAGGTTGATCCGGGACCGAGACCGCACTGCGTTGGTGGAATATGGACACCGCTGTTGCAGGATTTTGCATCGCAATATTCGCACACTCGAGATTCCGATGCTTACGGTGGGACTGGTTCAAGGATCGGCGCTTGGCGGCGGGTTCGAGGCCCTGCTTTCGTTCGATTATATCGTCGCTGAGAAGCAATCGACTTTTGGTCTGCCAGAAATAATGTTTGGGCTATATCCAGGGATGGGTGCTCATGCTTTGCTGTCACGCAAGCTTGGAAGTGCGATGGCGGATCGCATAATCGTCTCAAACGAAACTTATTCTGCTGAGCAAATGTATGATTTAGGTATCGTGCATCATTTGGCGGAGCCGGGCGACGGCGTAAATGCGGTGCGTGATTTCATTAAGAAATCAGACCGCCGCCATGCCGGTCTTGTCGGTTCGCGTCGCGCCATGAAGCGGGTTTGGCAGCTTGAGCTCGAAGAACTGAACCGTATTACAGAAATGTGGGCAGACACTGCACTTGAGCTGCGAGAGCAAGACTTGAAGGTGATGAACCGGCTCGTGTCTGCACAACGAAGGCTGGCTGATCAGATCGCATCTGCCGCCGCTTGAGCGTTACTTGTTAGGCTTACTGCTCTACGCCATGGCCTAGTGCCAAGTACTCGTCACTCTGCATTTCGTTGAGGCGGCTTGTTGTTCTCTCGAATTCGAAACTGCCATCGCCAGCTGTGTAGAGTGAATCCGGCGCTGCTGCTGCGGTCGCAAACAGCTTTACGCGGTGCTCGTAAAGAGCATCAATTAGCGTCACGAAACGCGCCGCCTCATTGCGCTTGTCAGGTCCCATTTGCGGTATGCCAACGATAATGACGGTGTGGAAATTACGCGCAATGGCGAGATAGTCTGGCGCTCCGCGTGCCTCAGCACAAAGCCGTTTAAAGCTGAACACGCCAACACCTTTAAGAGATTTTGGCACATGCATGGTTCGCTTCGCGCCAATTGCCAGTTCTCCGGACGGAACGTTTGCCGCATCTTCTGGATCGAAATCAGTCAAGCGGAAAAACGCCTCACGCACTTTGGCAGTTGCCGCATCGCCTAGTGGGATGTGCCAAGTGGTCATATCACCGATGCGATCCAATCGGTAATCGGTCGGTCCATTGAGGCCTACGACGTCTAACTCTTCTGTTATAAGGTCGATGAAGGGCAGGAAATGCTCGCGATTTAGACCATCTTTGTAGAGGTCTGTAGGCGGGCGGTTAGAAGTCGTTACGATTGCGACGTCTTGCTCTCGGATCAGCTGTGTGAACAGACGGCTCATGATCATTGCATCGGCTGAATTGTTCACTACCATCTCGTCAAAGGCGAGCACGCGAATGCCGTCAGCCAGCTTCTCTGCAACCGGAGGGATCGGGTCGCCATCATGGTTTTGCCGGGCAAGACGCATCTCTTCATGTACTTCCTGCATGAAGGCGTGGAAGTGGACGCGGCGTTTCTCTTTGATTGAGAGTTGGTCATGGAATAGGTCCATCAGCATGGATTTTCCGCGTCCTACGCCGCCCCACATGTAGACGCCTTGCGGGCGAACGGTCTTGCGGCTGAATAGCTGTGTGAGAAGGCCGCCTGGGCGTTCCGCTTCAAGCTCCTTTTGCAGTTGATCCAAACGCACAGCTGCACGGCGCTGATCTGGATCAGCTCGCAGTTCACCATTCGCAATCAGCTTCTCATACCGCGCGAGCATTGCTCTATTCCGCTCGTGGTCGCATCTTGCGCACGATGCCGGAATAGCTTGCGACGACGTCATCATCCTGCACGCATTGGCCGCGCACGAAGACGAGCTTGCCGGTTTCGCGCACGATCTCGTTCACAGCATCAAGCGGCCTTTCGATGTCTCCGCCGCCCACGAACTGGGTGGAGAGCTCTAGGGTGACCGATGGGCCTGCATTGCCGCTGCCGATTGTGTGCATTGTCGTGAACATCGAGATGTCGATAAGCGCTAGCGTCACGGCACCGTGGATGATGCCTTGCAGGTTCTCATGTCGGCGTTCTGGGAACATGCGAAGCCGCGCTCTCCCATCATCATCGACACGAGTGATCAGGCGACCCATGACGGCGCCATTGAACAGCGTGTCATCTTTGAGGTTCCAGTGCCGCCAACCCGGATTCTCCGGGTCAAGGCCATGTTCGAAGACGTCTTCTGAAAGCGCCATAACAGCGCCCTTAAATGGCGCGCTCGGCCATCATCTTCTTGGTCTCAGCGATCGCTTTCGCTGGCGAAAGGCCTTTGGGGCATACATTCGCGCAGTTCATGATGGTATGGCAGCGATAGAGGCGGAAGGGGTCTTCCAACTCGTTCAGGCGCTCGCCTGTCATCTCATCGCGGCTGTCGGCAAGCCAGCGATAGGCCTGCAGCAGGATTGCAGGACCCAGGAACTTGTCTGAATTCCACCAATAGCTGGGGCATGAAGTCGAGCAGCACGCGCACAGGATGCACTCATACAGGCCATCCAGCTTCTCGCGCTGTTCGGGCGTTTGCAAACGCTCTTTGCCCGAGGGTGTAGGGCTGACGGTTTGCAGCCACGGGCGAATGCTGGCGTATTGCGCATAGAAGTGCGTGAAGTCCGGCACCAGATCCTTGATCACATCCATATGGGGCAGGGGCGTGATACGGATCTCGCCTTTGAGGTCTTCAATCGCAGTTGTACAAGCGAGCCCGTTCTTGCCGTTCAAGTTCATCGAACATGAGCCGCAGATCCCTTCGCGGCAGGAGCGGCGGAAGGTGAGCGTTGGGTCAATCTCGTTCTTGATCTTGAACAGCGCATCCAGAACCATCGGACCGCATTCATCAAGGTCGATCTCGAACTTGTCATAATGCGGGTTCTTCCCGCTATCCGGATCATAGCGATAGATCTTGAACGACTTCACGCGTTTGCCGCCGTCGGCCTTGTGCACTTTGCCATCTTTGCGGATGACTGAGTTCTTAGGAAGGGTGAAAGTCGCCATTATCGTGTGATCCCTATTTGCCCCATAAACCGGGCCTGCTCTCTATCTAACGCGTGGTGCGCCACAGGCAAGCGGCCAAGTGTTGCGAGCTTTGGCAGAGCGTTTGCACCTTTAGCAAGCCCTCCTTTGGCTCTCAACTTCGTGTTACACGCAAGGGGGTACTTTAGAAAAAACGCGCACCTGCGTGAAAACCCCGGAATTCCGGGGTTTTTGTGCATATCTGACCCTGTTTGTGCAGCGATAACTGTCACCTTTCAGATTTACGCTGAAATCATGGGAAAAAGCCCATACATTTCGGGAACCCACTAAGAGCGTCATTGCTTTTACACGGCATGGACCTTGTAGGAAATTACCCGCGCAGCGCTGTCGTCTTTGGGGCGAGCGGAGGCATTGGCGCGGCCTTATGCGAGCAATTGATCCAAGGCGGGTGCGAACGCGTCTATGCAGGCTCTCGCTCTGGCACCGCAGTCAGCGACAGTGGAGCGGCGGTGCCTTTCGCGTTTGATCTTACGGACGAAGCCAGCATCGCGTCGGCTGCCGCAATGATGAAGGGCGCACCGCCTGAATGGGTCATCGTAGCGAGTGGTGTGCTGACCCTTTCCGATGGAACTGGGCCAGAGCGGACATATAAACGGCTCGATCCTGAAGTGATGGCTCAGGTCTTCGCGCTCAATACAATCGGGCCTGCGATAGTCGCGAAGCATATGCTCCCGCTTATGCCGCGAAATGATCGCTTTGTGTTCGCAAGTCTGAGCGCGCGGGTTGGCTCGATCAGCGACAATGGACTTGGTGGGTGGCATTCCTATCGCGCGTCGAAAGCCGCGCTCAATATGCTCACCAAGAACTTCGCTCTGGAGATTGCGCGCACGCATTCGCAAGGCATTGTGGTTGGTCTGCATCCCGGCACGGTGAATAGCGCCTTGTCGCAGCCGTTCCAAAAAGGTCTGCCTGAGGGTCAATTGACCAAGGGAAGCGATGCAGCGCGCAATCTTTTGAATGTATTGGCGAGCCGCAAACCGGAACACAGCGGAAGTGTGTTCGACTTTGCTGGCAAGGAAGTGCCCGCTTAACCCGCCTTTTGCGACGGTACCGCTTTAGGCTTGTTTGGCTCTCTAGGTTCGCCCACATCGCGGGGAGCCTTTGCCATCACCTCACGCAGATCCGCTGCGCCCATTGGCTTTCCGAACAGGAAGCCTTGAACTGATTCCGCACCGACGCGTTTCGCGGTTAGCAATGCGAGCTCATCTTCAACCCCTTCGAGCAAGCAATGCACACCCAGAGCGCGTGACATACCCACCAGCGAATGCAGAATCTTCTCAGATGCGGGATCGCCCGGATTTTCCATGAAGGAACGGTCGACCTTCAGCTTGTTAATCGGCAGCGCGCGCAGGTAATTGAAGTTGGAATACCCGGTGCCAAAATCATCAAGAGCGATTGTGAAGCCGACTTTTGAAAGACGATGAAGGTTCGCTCTGGCCTTTTCAAAATCGGCCAACATCGCAGTTTCAGTCACTTCAAACTCGATCATCAGCGGATCGACATCGAATTTACTGGCCGCCGTAATGATCTGATCGACAATCGGGTCAGAAATCAGGTCGAGGCTGGATAGGTTGATGGACAGCGGCAGTGGAGAGGCCCAGTTTTTCATCTCAGCGAAGGTTTTTTCCACCACCAACAAGGTTATGTCGGTGATCAGGCCGCTTTCTTCTGCAATTTTGATAAACCTGTCGGGCGGCACTTGGCCGATGGTCGGGCTGCACCAGCGCGCCAAAACCTCAGCGCGCACAAACTTTCCGCCCGTTAGATCAAATTGCGGCTGATACATCAGCGTCAGTTCTTTTTGCAGATCCGCTTGACGCAGCGCTGTTTCGACCCGGAAACGGGCGTCTGCGCGCTCTGCATGCGCCTTATCAAACACCACAACACAGTTCTTACCCTGCTGTTTTGCCGCCATCAGCGCAAAATCTGCCTGATTAATCTGGGTGCGCGTCGATTCCTGAAGGTCCAGCAGCTTACATCCGATGGAGCAGGAGACCCGGACATGTCGACCATCAATGACATAGGTTGCCGACAGGATGCTCAGCAGATCCTCACACCGCTCGACGACCCGTTCTTGGCTGTCCTTTGTCTTTAGGATTAGATTGAATTCATCGCCGCCCATGCGGCTCACGTGGAAATCTTCGCCTGCGAACAATTCCAACCGCCCCGCAACCTGTTTGAGCAGGACGTCACCTGTCAAATGCCCATGGATATCGTTGACGGATTTGAACCCATCAAGATCAACCAGCATCAACCAGACGTCATCAGGCTCGCTCGATTTGTTTTGCAACCGGACTGTTTCGCGCAAAGCAGCAAAGAACGCACGACGGTTGGGCAGCAGGGTGAGGCTGTCCGACAGCGACTTCGCCCGCATTTCTTCACTGACTACCCGTGCCTTTTCCAATTCTTGCTCGGTTTTGAGCTTGGCCTGCGCAATGTTGATGATCGCTTTGCGTAGGAAGAATGCGATGGCAAGCGATGCCATCGCGGCTCCGAATGTAAGATAGCCGTATGATGCGAGCGCGCTTTCGTCCAATCGTGTCATGAACCCAAATAGGACAATGCCTGACACCGCAATCGAGACCGCTGCCTGGCGAAAGCTTAGGCTCGCCAAGGCGAAGAGCATCGCCATGATGATGAAATAGGTCATCTTTTCGGGCTGGAAATCAATTCGCAGGGCAATCGCGACATTTGCAACGACTAGGCAGTTCATGACTAGCAGCAGCCACTCAACCCGTTCCGCAACCGCGGGCTTACGCATAAACCACGTACCAAAAACGGCGACTATGGCAGCAACGCTGGACGCTGTGACCATGATCACCATTTCGGTGCCGATTATGTCACGATAGTTCATGGGGGTCATTGCGAGGTAATAGAGCGCAAAAATTGCGAAATAACCGCGCAGGATAGGGCGATAGATTTCATGCACCGCCGACGCTGTACGCGCCCGCAGTTCATGCTTGTTGCTTGATAGGTGCCCTAACTCACTCATCTCACCAAGTGCATTAGGCCAAATTGATTAATGCGCGGTAAGTGGATTTTTATTGAAATTTAGAGGGTTGTAGAGCGCAGCTAGATCAGTTTGTGGCGCGCCAAGCCCTCTGCCAGCAGCGTCTCAATCAGCTGTTTTTGGGTCCAACCTGCCATTGCAGCCGCTCTGCCAAAAACCTTTTGCGACCACAGATTGCAGTTGAGGTTGAGCTCAAGAAAGGTGATTTCGCCAGTCTCTTCGTTCACGCGGAATTCGAAGCGGCCATAATCAAACGGGCGATACTCTTCCCAGTTTAATCGGGTTAGCTCGGAAATCCGCACAACCATTTCTGGGTTGTCGAACGGATCAAGCGAGTATTTCTGGCTACGATCGACCAGATCACGCTTTTCGTAATAGGTTCGCAGGTGCGATGGGTCTGCTTGGCGGAAAATCAGCATGGGCAAGATCTGCGGCTCACCGTCGATAGTGACGACAGGGACCTCGACATCGCTGCCCTCCAGGAACGGTTCAACGATCGCATCTTGGCCACCATTGGAGGGGTCTGTGTGAATGCGTTTGACTGCCGCTTCGACGCCTTGCCAGTCAGTCGCGTCCTCGACACCCCAACTGGCAGACGAATTATTCGGCTTGATCACATAGCGGCTTGCTTTGGGCAGCTTTTCCGGCGTGATTGGCGCGCCTTTGCGATAAACCGCCCACGGCGCGGTGGGGACGCCAGCGTCGGCAGCAGCGAGCTTGGCAAGGTGTTTGTCATCGGAAAGCCCGCGCAGGATCGGGTTCGCACCCAGATACGGAATTCCCGCTCGCTCACACAAAAGCGGCACCAGCATTTCCGAATTGAAGAAGCCTGCGCGGTTGAGCAGCGGGAAGACAAAGTCGATCCCCTCTGGCGGGTCGAACAAGATATCGTGCGTTTCGCGGATGGTGAGGTTGAGGCCAAGCCCTTCGAGCACTTCGCGCATTTCGCGGTGATAGGCCGCGTGATTGCCGTCTTGGGGATGGATATCGCCTTCCCAAAGGGCATTTTTGGCGAGGAAAAGAATGTTCAACCGCTCCTTGGCCTCAGCAGGAATCGTCAGCGGTGAAAGCGTTTGCGCCATTGTTATTATCTTATCTTTTTGCCTGAATTTGGGCGCGCTTTAGTGCGTACCTATCCACCGCGCCAGCGCATTTTGCGGTTTTCTTGTCGAACACCTTTGTTTAAGGCCCAAACTTGGGGCGCAGGTACGGGATATTCAGGTTATCAATCGACTGCCGCTAAATCGCCCCGCACAGGGCTTCAATCATGGCGCAAAGGAACAGCGCCTTATCGAAGCGCTCACCGCCGGGGGAGACGCGCGTATTACGCTGAATAGCGATACGGGCCTCAACAAATATCTCTCAGCCCCGTATCCGCGCGACGTGCTCGCTTATTCCTCCTCAACCGTGAGCGACATCTCAGCAGACGCCTTTGCGCATTTGCTCACGCTGGATCATGCGCGGGACTATGACGATTGGCTCACGTCAATCGCAACCCGGATCCGAACAGCTTTCGCCATTGGAAGAAGCGCAGACATAGTCTTCGCTCCGTCGGGCACCGACCTTGAATATGTGGCTTTGGCAGCGGTGCGCGGGCGAGCTATAGGCGGCATTCACAACGTTTTACTGGGTGCAGATGAGATCGGCTCTGGCTGTATCCACTCCGCGATTGGGCGCTATTTTGCGAGCGAAACCGCGCTCGGCAATAGCGTGGCGCCGCAGGGAGAAGTCGCGGGCATGGGCCCTGTCACAATGGTCGATATTCCGGTGCGCTGTGGGCAGGGCAACGCTCAGGCAAGCGACACGATCTTGGCCCAGATGATAAAAGAGATCGAAGTGGGCCGTGCAAGTGACAGACACTGCCTGATCCACGGCGTCCACGGGTCAAAAACTGGCCTTGTCCTGCCCGATATTGACGATCTGAGAGCCCTGCAGGACCGGTTTGAGGGCCACGTAACCTTCGTCATAGACGCGTGTCAGGCGCGCATCACCAGCGCCGCAATTGCGCAGTATATGCAGCTTGGCGCGATTGTCTTGATGACCGGGTCCAAATTCATCGGTGCGCCGCCCTTCAATGGCTGGGCATTGATACCGCGCGCTATCGCCGACACCGCCGCCGCCATTCCCGAGGGGTTTGCGACAATTTTCAGGCGAGCGGAATGGCCACATCGCTGGTCAGGGCGTGAGATGCTTGAGAACAGCACAAATATCTCGCTTGCTCTTCGGTTAGAGGCGGCCGTGTTCGAAATTGAACGGTTTCAGCGTATCCCGATCTCTCAAGTCGAGGCGATCATTGACACTTTTGAAAGCGCGTTGACATCGCATTGTATTAAGCCGCTTGGCGCTCGCCGAATTGTGCCTGGCGGCATCGCGCACAGCTTACCCATTGAGATGCGCACGCTTGCCACACTGGATGTGAGCATGTTGCCGGGACTTTCTACCTTCGATGAGGCGCAGCAGCTGCACCAGGCGCTTGCGCTTGATGGAGTGCGCCTCGGCCAACCGGTTAAGTGCGTCGCAGGTGATGATGGCTGGGGTGGAACACTGCGTATCGGCCTTTCAATGCCGCAATTCACGCGCTGGGCAAAGCTGCCCCTGCCACAAGTGGAGGCCGAAATTCGCGATGATATGGCCCTGATTGCGGCAGGTGTGCAACAAAAGTGCCTTCAACCCGCTGTCTGAGGCAAGTTTGCAAAATTTGCGATTTACTTTTTGACGCAATCCGACAGTCTGCCTTTACCACTCGGTTAGGAGAGGATGCCGCAGATGGGACTCGGAGACTGGTACGATGCGCATATCATGCCGCGGCTTGTTCGCTGTGCCTGTGGCACTGGGCAGGTGATGAAACGGCGCTCTGCCGTCGTTCCGCTGGCCCGCGGCGATGTGTTTGAACTCGGCTGCGGCGGCGGCATCAATCACGAATTTTACGATAAGGATGCGATCACATCCTATGCTGGGATCGACCCGCATGATGGCTTGCTCGATAATGCGCGAAAGGCCGCTCAGGAGAAAGGTTGGCCCGCTGATCTGAGGCAGGCCTCGGGCGAGGATATTCCATTCCCTGATCGCTTTTTCGATAGCGTTGTTTGTACCTTCACTCTGTGCTCGGTTGAAGACCCAGCGCGGGTTCTGTCCGAAATGCGCCGCATCCTGCGTCCCGGTGGGCAAGCTTTGTTTCTCGAACATGGCCGAGCGCCTGACGCTAGTGTTGCGAAGTGGCAAGATCGGATTGAGCCGACATGGAAACGGCTTGCAGGTGGATGCCATTTGACCCGGCCCATCGGTTCTGCATTTCGCGGGGCGGGTTTTGAGGTCGAGCCGTTGGGGCAGGGATACCTTCCAAAGGCACCGAAATTCGCAATGTGGAATGAATGGGGTGTGGCGCGAAAGCCTGGGATGTAGGCGAAGCGGCGGACGTAATTAGATAACAAAAAGGCCGGTGCGCGCGTGATGCGGGCACCGGCCTTTTCTTTGTCTTGAGGTTAGGCGTTACTCACCAAAGGTGCGCTGCCACCAACCACCGCGTTTTTTGCCAGCTGGGGCTTTTTCGCCGTCATCGCTCGCGCTTGCTGGTTCCGCTGCCGCTGGTGCGCTTTCCTCAGCTGTTGAGGCTGCTTCCTTAGCGGGAGCTTCCTCAATCTTCTTCTTACGAGGGGCACGCTTGCGCTTAGGCTTTTCAGCAGGAGCTTCTTTCGCTTCCTTGGCAGGGACGTCCTCAGCCGGGGTTTCTTCTGCTGGAGCCTCTTCCTTAGCTGCATCCGCTTTCTTCTTACGCGGTGCACGCTTTCGCTTTGGCTTTTCGGCGGGGGCTTCGTCAGCAGGAGTGTCCTCTGCTGGAGCCTCTGCCGCGTCAGCAGGAGCTGCTTCGGCATCGGCTTCATTGGCGGCGTCTGACGCCTCTACAGCATCCTCTGCGCCTTCTTCGGTCTTCTTGCGGCGGCCACGGCCACCACGGCGACGACGGCGCTTGGGCTTTTCTTCGCCGTCTTCATTTGCTTCCTCGACAGGATCGCCTTCAGTGCCTTCGCTCTGATCGTCAACGCTGTCGCCTTCGACGCCTTCTGCACCTTCTTCAGAACCGTCTTCGTTACGCTTCTTGTTGCGGCCACGGCCACCACGGCGACGACGACGCTTTTTGCGTGGCTTGTCGTCCTCGTCCTCAGTGAAGTCCTCCTCTGGCAAGTCTTCATCGCCATCATCTTCATCGATGATGGGTTCAAACTTGGGGGCCTGAGTGGGGCGAGGGCCGGCGCTTGTGACGCTCATTTTTGCGCCTTCATCTTCGCCTTCAGGCGAGACATCGACACGCACGCCGTAACGTTCTTCGATCTCAACCAGCTCGCTGCGCTTGTCATTGAGCATGTAGATCGCCGCTTCGGTACTGGCTGCGAGCTTGATGATCGTGCCTTTGCCCTTGGCCGCTTCATCTTCGATCAGACGCAGTGCAGACAGGCCAGCAGACGACGCTGTGCGAACGAGGCCAGAGCCATCGCAATGCGGGCATTCGCGTGTGGTCGCTTCGAGAACGCCGGTGCGCAGACGCTGGCGGCTCATTTCCATCAGGCCGAAGCCTGAAATGCGGCCCACCTGAATGCGCGCGCGGTCGTTCTTGAGCGCTTCCTTCATCGCCTTTTCGACTTTGCGGACGTTGGAATTGTATTCCATGTCGATGAAGTCGATCACGACCAGACCGGCCATATCGCGCAGGCGCAGCTGACGAGCGATCTCGCGCGCTGCCTCTAAGTTGGTGTGCAGCGCGGTCTGCTCGATCCCGTGCTCTTTGGTCGAGCGGCCTGAGTTAATGTCGATCGAGACAAGCGCCTCGGTTGGGTTGATGATCAGATAGCCGCCTGATTTCAGCTGCACCATCGGATCATACATCGCACGCAGCTGGTCTTCAGCGCCATAACGCTGGAACAGGGGCACCGGATCGGAATACGCTTTCACCCGGCGCGCATGGCTGGGCATCAGCATTTTCATAAAGGCTTTGGCGGCTTTGTAGCCATCCTCGCCTTCGACCACGACCTCTTCAATCTCGCGGTTGTAGATGTCGCGGATCGCACGCTTGATCAGATCACTGTCCGAATGGACGAGGCTGGGTGCAGTGGAGGCGAGGGTGGTCTTGCGAATATCGTCCCACAATCGAGCGAGATAATCGAAGTCACGCTTAATCTCTGTCTTGGTGCGGCTGATACCAGCGGTACGCACGATCAAGCCCATGGTCTTGGGCAGTGAGAGATCGGACACGACCTGCTTTAGACGCTTACGGTCGCTGGACGAGTTGATCTTCCGGCTAATCCCGCCACCGTGAGAGCTGTTCGGCATCAGAACGGTGTAGCGGCCTGCAAGGCTGAGATAGGTGGTGAGAGCAGCGCCTTTATTCCCGCGCTCTTCCTTTACGACCTGGACGAGCAGAACCTGACGGCGCTGAATGACATCCTGGATTTTGTAACGGCGACGCAGTGCCATGCGCTTGGCGCGCACTTCGTCGACTTCCTTGGCGCGGCTGCGGCCACGGCCACCTTTTCCTTCGCCACCTTTGCCTTGACGGCGGCGACCACGGCCCCGGCGTCCACGGCGCGGTTTCTTTTCTTCGCCATCTTCGGAGGCTTCTTCGTCGGACGAATCGCCTTCTTCGGTTTCTTCCGCCTCGTCTTCATCGCTGTCGTCGTCTTCGCCATCATCATCTGATGCGCCGTCTTCGATGGTCGCGACTTTGTCTTTCTCCGACGTGTCGATCTCTTCCAGACCGTCTTCGGCGAGGTCTTCGGCTAATGCCTCAGCGCTTTCGTCCTCGGCGTCATATTCATCGCCGGGGGTTACGCCTTCTTCCTCTTCCTCAGCACGCAGCCGTGCTTCTTCTTCTGCGGCTTCTGCTTCCTCTGCGAGCAAGCGTTCGCGGTCATCCTGCGGGATTTGGTAATAGTCGGGGTGAATTTCGCTAAAGGCGAGAAAGCCATGGCGATTGCCGCCAAAATCGACAAATGCCGCCTGAAGGGAAGGTTCTACTCGCGTTACTTTTGCGAGGTAAATGTTGCCTTTTATCTGCTTGTGCTCAGCAAATTCGAAATCGAATTCCTCAATCCGGTTTCCTTTGAGCACCGCCACCCGGGTCTCTTCCGAGTGGCGCGCATCGATTAGCATGCGCGTTGCCATGTAATATTCTCCAAGCGCTCGATCGCATCACGGTCATGCCGTGGGAGGAGCGCGTATTGTGTGAGTGAGCGGCCTTTATCGGATGTTCGATTGCAAGGCCGTTGTGCAAAGTTGCGCCAAGTCGCTTTTGCGGTTTGCGCGCAATATTCGTGTCTGCTGGGGCGAGAGTGCGGATCGTGTCCGCGCGGCTGCTCGCAAAAGGTCCGGCGTCCATCGGGAGCCGGGCAATTCCTTGCGAGGAGAAGCGTCTCGTCACTGCATCAACCTGTTATGTGGCTATAAGGAGCGCATTAGCGCTATCAGCCGATTTAATGAGAAACCGGGTTAGAGCAGACCTGTTAAGATCAACATCCCCCGTTTCGATACAAACGCTAGCACCGTGGGTTTCATGCCGCAACTCTATTGCGCTGATGATGCGCAACATTCTAAGATCGTGGCACGATGAGTGTGCGTTCGCTTCTATTGGTGATTGTCGCCGTCCCGCTAATATTGCTGGGTGGTGCAGCGCTTTTGGGCGCGAAAATTCCAGTCCCGGAATGGGGCCGAGATTATGTCTTAAGGTTTGTGCTGAACCCTCAGGATGAGCCCATTGACCTGCCAGACATTGTTGGTCCGGACGATGCAGACCGCCCGCTTGTGGTGATTGATGCAGGGCACGGCGGGGAAGATCCCGGCTCAATCAGCGGGGGCGTTCAGGAAAAAGACGTGGTGCTCGCCATCGCAATCGCATTGCGCGATGCTTTGGTAGAGGAAGGCGGAGTGCGTGTGGCTCTTACGCGGGACACGGACATTCGCATTCCCAACCCACAGCGCCCCGAGATAGCGCGCCGGATGGATGCTGACCTTTTCTTGTCTATCCATGCCGATTCTGCTGGCGAGCGTAGTGATGTAACGGGCGCATCAATCTACACTTTGTCAGCCGAAGCCTCCAGCGAAGCCGCCGCCAGGTTTGCTGAGCGCGAGGCGGCTTTTGACGCGGTGAATGGCGTGGAAATTGAGGGGCAGAGCGAAGAGGTGAACACCATCTTGGTGGAGCTGTCGCAGCAACGCACGCAAGGTGATGCGACTGAATTTGCGTCTTTGATCGAACGCGAAGGTGAAGGGCGTATTGCCTTTCACCCGCAAACGCAGCGCTCCGCCGCGCTTGCCGTGCTTCGCGCGCCTGATGTGCCTGGCGTGCTATTTGAAAGCGGCTTTGTCACCAATGAAGGCGACCGTGTGCGACTCACAACCGAGGAAGGTCAACGCGAATATGCTGAAGTGCTCGCCCGTGCGATCAGGGTCTATTTCGCTCGGCGCATCGAGCCTTAACCACACATCTTGTTCAATCGCGGTCAAGCCGCCTAGCCATATCTATTAAAGCACTGTAAATCGCCCCCGAAACGAAAGAACCATGACTGAAGAAAGCCCCGCCTCCTTTCCTGATTACGCCCGCTTTCGCCTTTCGCGCGATGCCAAGGGCGCTGTCGCATGGTTTGGTGAAAAGTGGCGTTCCAGCTGGCTTTTCAAACTTTTTGCCTTTGGTGTGATCGCCTTCATCGCACTGTGGATCGTGGCATGGTTTTGGCTCGCTAGTGACCTGCCAGAGGCTGATAGCCTGACTGAATATCAAACCCCGCTACCCACAGTAGTGCGCGGGATCGACGGTGAAATCGTCCACTCATATGCGCGCGAGCGCCGTGTGCAGTTGCAATATGAAGATTTCCCTGAGCGGCTGAAGCAGGCCTATATTTCCGCCGAGGACAAGACCTTTTACACCCACGGCGGTGTCGATATAACCGGCACGGCCAATGCGGTGTTCGATTACGCTACCAAATATGGCTCAGGCGAACGCGCGGTGGGTGGTTCAACGATTACCCAGCAGCTCGCCAAAATATTGCTCTTGGGTGACGAATATTCAGTGACACGCAAGCTGAAAGAGATGATCCTTGCAAGCCGCATCGAAGGGGTTCTGAGCAAGCAGGAAATCCTAGAGCTTTACCTCAATGAAATCCCGCTCGGCCGTCGATCATTTGGTGTGCAGGCGGCAGCGCGAGCCTATTTCGACAAAGATGTGGGCGATCTTGACCTGCATGAAATGGCATTTCTCGCGATCCTTCCAAAGGCGCCAGAGCGCTATGGCCGTTCGGGTCAAGAAGAAGCCGCAATGGAGCGGCGCGATTTTGTGCTCGCTCAGATGCAAGAAAATGGCTTCATCACCGAAGCGGAACGGGCGGAAGCGGCGGCCAAGCCAATTGGACTTGCACGCCAACGCACACAGCGCAGCGCTGATGCGGGCTACTTCCTTGAAGAAGTCCGCCGCCAATTGATCGCCGATTTCGGTGAAAGTGCAGAGGACGGCGAAAACAGCGTTTATGCGGGCGGATTGTGGGTTCGAACATCACTCGATGTCGAGTTACAGGATGCTGCACGCGATGCCTTACGCAAAGGTCTCGTGCGCTATCAAGGCAGGCGTGGTTGGAGCGGGCCCGTCGCGAATATCAACATGGAAGAGGGCAATTGGGCAGGCCAGCTCGCCAGCTCTTATCTCAGCGTGAATTACGAAGATTGGCGCGTTGGCGTCGTCACTTCGCGCAGCGGTTCTTCGGCCACAATCGGGTTTTCCGACGGTGAAGAAAAACCGCTTATCTCTCCGCCCAATGCTGTCAAAGCAGGTGATGTGATCGTTGTGCGACCAAGCGGTAATGGTTTCCGGACAGCCAATGTACCAGCGGCGCAAGGTGGGTTGGTAGTCCAGAATGCCCAGACCGGCCGAGTGCTCGCCATGCAAGGTGGGTTCGATGACCGCTTATCCGACTTTAACCGAGCAACCCAGGCTTTGCGGCAGCCGGGTTCGACGATCAAACCGTTTGTCTACGCGACCGGGCTCGACAATGGCATGACCCCTTCGACGCAGGTCGATAATACGCGCTATTGCTATTATCAGGGGCGCAGGCTTGGCCAAAAGTGCATTCGCGGCGGGCGCGCGGGACAATTCCCGATGCGCTATGGTCTTGAGCAATCACAGAACATCATGACCGTCCAAATCGGGATGCAAGCGGGCATGGATAATGTCGTTGGCATGATCGAAGACCTGAACATTTCCGAAGACCCCGATCCCTATGCCGCAACGTCGCTTGGCGCGGAGGAATCCACCGTTCTGAAAATGGTGACGGCCTATTCAGCGCTCGCCAATCACGGCAAACTGAACGAGCCGACGGTGATTGACTATGTGCAGGACCGCACCGGCAAAGTCATTTGGCGCGCCGATCAACGCTCTTGCAACGGCTGTAATATGTCGGAGTGGGACGGCGAGGCCATGCCGCGCTTTGGCCTTAAGGGTGAGCAAGCGATGGATGCGCGCACCGCGTTCCAAACCATGCACATGCTCGAAGGTGTGGTGACGCGCGGTACCGCGACCGTTCTGAACGGGTTGGATCTACCGCTGTTCGGAAAGACGGGCACGACCACTGGGCCAAAAGACGTTTGGTTTGTCGGCGGAACACAGCGTTTGATCGCAGGTGCCTATGTCGGCTTTGATACGCCGCGCAATATGGGTGGTTACGCGCAAGGCGGCACAATTGCAGCGCCGATTATTCGCGATCTTATCGCTGGTTCGCGAGAGCGCTGGTCTGACCTACCGCCCATCGCACCTGAAGGCATCCGCATGATCCGCGTTGACCGCAGGACGGGCAAGCGGGTGCTTGATGGCTGGCCCACGGGTGCGGATAGGGCGGACATCATTTGGGAGGCTTTCAAGCCGGACACCGAGCCAGACCGCTCCACGCGCCAAGACGAGATCGCTGCCAAGCGCGACGAAATTCTCGAGCTGATCAGAACCTCTCGCGGTGCAAGCAATGCGCGCTCGTCGGAGCAGGTTGAAGAAATGCCTGAGAACTTTGCGGAAGAGCAGGGCGGCATCTACTGACGCTTTACAATCGCGGCTCTCTCGCTAAGCGAAGCGGCCCAGCAACACGCAAAAGCAATACGCATAAGCCAGCTTTAAGGAATTGCCATGCGGGCCGAGGCCCAAGCCCATATTGACCGGATCGAAGCAGCGCTTGATCTGGTGCGACAATCGCTCGATTGGGAGCGTGCTTTGCGCCGTCTGGATGAGCTCAACGCGCGTGTTCAGGATCCGACCTTATGGGACAATCCCAAAGAGGCGCAAAAGATCAGCCGCGAGCAAAAACTGCTCGAGAACGCTGTTGGTACAGTGAACGAAATCTCCGCCGAAATGGGCGACGCGATTGAGTTTATTGAGATGGGCGAGGCTGAAGGTGAGGAGAGCATAATCAATGATGGTCTCTCCAGCCTCGAAAAGCTCGCAATTCGCGCTGACGCAGACAAAGTGCAGGCGCTGCTGTCTGGCGAAGCCGATGGGAACGATACTTACCTAGAAATCCATGCAGGTGCAGGCGGCACCGAATCGCAGGATTGGGCCGAGATGCTGTTCCGCATGTATGGCCGCTGGGCTGAACGGCGCGGCTTTAAGATCGAAACGGTTGAATATCAGGCGGGCGATCAGGCCGGCATCAAGACCGCAACTTTGCTGATCAAAGGCGAAAATGCCTATGGCTATGCCAAGACAGAAAGCGGCGTTCACCGCCTCGTCCGCATCAGTCCCTATGATAGCGCAGCCAAGCGCCACACCAGTTTTTCGAGCGTGTGGGTCTATCCGGTGATCGACGACGACATTGATATTGAGATCAATCCAGCGGACCTCAAAATCGACACGTATCGTGCCTCTGGCGCGGGCGGTCAGCACGTTAACACTACCGATTCCGCCGTGCGCATCACGCACCAGCCAACGGGCATTGTAGTCGCAAGCCAAAACGACCGTTCGCAGCACAAGAACCGCGCGACCGCGATGAACATGCTCAAAGCGCGCCTGTTCGAACGCGAAATGGCGGAGCGCGAGGCAGCGGCATCAGGTGAGTATCAGGAAAAGAGCGAGATCGGGTGGGGTCACCAAATCCGTTCATACGTCTTGCAGCCCTATCAAATGGTCAAGGACCTTCGCACGGGCTTCACCTCTAGCTCGCCTGATAAAGTGCTTGATGGGGAGATTGACGGATACATATCCGCAGCTCTCGCCCAGCGTGTGACGGGCGAACAGGTGGATGTTGAGGACGTTGAGTGATTGTAGCCTGACCGGTTGCAAACCGCGACCCGTTGCACAGCGAAACGATTTGTAATCATTAGAATTTTCGTTAGCCTTCTCTTCTAACAAGGGGAGAATGGCATGATGAAGTCGGTTCTGGTTCGTCTTGGTCTGGGCGTTGCTACGGGGGCGCTTTTGGCAAGCCCCGCTCTGGCTCAAACTTCGCCACAAAAGGCACCTCAAAAACCGGTAGCGGGGGAAGTGCGCATCATTTTACCGGATGCGATTGAGACGCTGCCTCCTGTCCCATTGCCCGATATTGACCCGGAGCTTGCGCGGCCTGAAGCAGATCAACAGCCAGCCTATCAAAACCGCCGTTATCGCAGGTTAGCTACTCCCGAATTTGAAACGTTCGGCGGCGAGGTCGATTTCCGCCGCTACATGCGTGCAACCGAACGCCTGCGCCGTGCAGAGGGTCGCCGACGGTATGGCGCTGCCGAGAGTGGTGAGATCGTCGTGGCGTTGCTGCAAGATGCAGAACCCGAATGCGCTGTGCCTGAAGACTGCCCAGTAGAGGAGGAAGAAGCCTACATCACCGTCACAGGCTCACGCATTGTATCTTCACCGCAATCCGTGCCTTTGGCTGTCACCGCGGTCACCGGCAGCGATAATCCTAACATCACCAACACACAGGTCGCCAGCGTCGATGAAGGCGACATCGTCAAGCTGATCGGTGAATATCTGCTCGTCCTGCAAGATGGCCGCATCTTTGCCGTTCACTATCCCACAATGACGCTCACCGACCGGCAGGATGTCTATCGTAAGGATGAGGACGGCGATGCAATTGGCGCGGACTGGTATGATGAGATGCTGGTCCAAGGCAATCAGATCATCGTCACCGCCTATTCGTATGAAGACGACGCGAGTGAGATCACGGTTCTGCAACTCGATCAGGAAACCGGTCAGGTAAGCCACCGCGGTGTCTTCCTCATCTCCTCAGACGATTATTATGACGTCGACAATTATGCGACGCGGATCGTGGGTGATAAACTGGTGATCCACACACCCTACCGCGCAGAAGACCTCGTCAGTCGCCGTGATCGCCCCGTGATCCGCCGCTGGACCAATGCGGAGGAGTTTTACGAGAACGAAAAAGAGGGCGCACAGGTGCTGGGCGCTCGCGATATCTATCAACCGGTGTTCGGAACAAGAGAGCCATGGATACACTCGATCTCGATCTGCCCCTTAACAGGTGTGATCGAGAATGGGCTGCAATGCGAAACGACGGGTTTTCTCGGTTCAGAGATCGCAGAAATGTACGTTACCGGCGATGCGGTTTACCTTTGGAATTCTGCCATTGGGTGGGATGAGCTAGACAATTATGATTGCGATGTCGGCACGCCGCCGCCTGAATTTGGTGAAGTCCCGCCCGCAGCGATTTACCGTGTGCCAATCGGTCGAGGGGACACCGAGGTCATGGGCATTCGCGGTCTGCCGATTGATCAATTCAGCATGGACGCCAAGGGCAACCGCTTCCGTGCTCTAGCGAACTTCTTCCGTCATGCCTGTGATGACGATGAATTACCCAAGGAATTCGCGCTGCTAAACGCGCCTCAATCCCGGTTCCGCGACGAATATATTCCAGCAAGAGAAAGCCAATTTGCGCGGCTACCATCCGTCATGCAGCGCTCTTTCGAAAACCGCTTTGTCGGGGACTGGATCGTCTATGGTGGGCGAGATCGCTATTCGCGAAGACCTCCGCGCAACCGCGAAGGAACAAAGATCGCGCTTTCCAATGTCGTTCATGCGGTCCCGATCGAAGCGCCTGAGAATGCGCAGTCTGTTTCTATCGGTCACACGCTCATTCGGCTTGAACGGATGGGGCAGGATGGTGTGATAGCCAACGGTTATGTGGACCGAGAGGGGTTGCGGGTCAGCTATATCGGGCTCGATGATGGGACGCTCTCGGCCGCCATCCAAAGCTCTGCGTTGCTCGAAGGGCGCTATGAAAGCGAAAGCCGCAGCCACTCGTTCAACGCCACCTACACGTTCGAAGGTGATGGTACGATGGGCGTGCCAACGGTCGGCGCTGTGATGCGGTCGAGCGGGTATTGGTGGTATTCGGACGTGTCCGACCTTTCTTTCCTGAATTTTACTGATGAGGGCCTGTTGTCTGATGCGGGCATTATTCAGGCGACCCCTCAAAATCAGGTTCAGACAGGTGCCGGTTATGATTGCGAAGTGTCCTGCATCGACTGGTACGGCAATGCGCGTCCGATCTTCCTGGGCGGGCGGGTCTATGGACTGATGGCAACCGAATTGGTGGAAGCAGACATGGTCGAAGGCGAAGTGACGGAGCGTCGCCGAGTTGATCTGACGGGGCCGGTGAAAGGCAAAGGGCCGCCGCAATAAGGGCAAAACGCAAGCCAGCGCGCGAATACCCTTTTGCTTAGGTCGATGCTTGGCGCTAGAGCCTGTGTCCGATGAATTTGCGACACCTACTTTTTGCCGCCCTGATGTCAGCCAGTTTGATGGCTTGCGATGGTCTTTCACGCCCATCTGATCGCCCTGATACGGCGCTCGAATTCCCGCTACCTGACCGGCCCGTATCCGAAGTCGTTTCCAACCAATTTTCGAATGAGGATGCACGTGATGAGCGGGGCGAAGCGGTTGAGGTGATGAACCTTGCCAATATCTCTCCCGGCATGACGGTGGCCGATATCGGGGCTGGTGAGGGCTATTACACCGTGCGTCTTGCGGAGCGAGTGGGCGAAGATGGCCGAGTACTTGCTCAAGATATTTCACGCGACGCTTTGCAGCGGCTTGGTCAGCGGGTGGAGCGAGAGCGGCTTGAAAACATCTCAATCAAGCTGGGAGATGCTGACGATCCGCAGCTGCCGGTTGATAGCTTTGACCGCATCTTTCTGGTTCACATGTACCATGAAGTGACTGAACCGTATGCATTTTTGTGGCGGATGTGGCCGGCATTGGCCGAAGGGGGCCAGATCATCGTAGTGGATGTTGACCGCCCGACCAATCGCCATGGTATCCCACCCGCTTTGCTCTTCTGCGAGTTTAAGGCGGTGGGCTACAGATTGGTCGAATTTGTTGAGCGCCCGGATATCAAAGGTTACTTTGCACGGTTTGAGCGGGCTGAAGCGCGGCCAGAGCCTGCAGAAATCTCCGCTTGCAGCAATGGCAAGTAATCACGTGCAAGATCGGGGTACATTCCACCTCCAAGGACCGGAAACCGTTGCTTAGCGCCACTCGTCTGCTTATGTGACCCCCAGATGAACGCAGCGCCAATGCGGGGGGCATCCGCGCTGCACCAGCCAAAGTACCAACGGGCAAGGAGCAGTTGACGGGCATGACAGATTTTCCAACCAGCTTTGATCGAGATGAGCTGTTGAAATGCGCACGGGGTGAATTGTTTGGCCCCGGCAACGCGCAATTGCCCGAGCCTCCCATGCTGATGATGGACCGGATCAATGATATTTCAGGCGATGGCGGGCAGCATGGCAAAGGCCATGTCGTGGCCGAATTCGATATTAATCCCGACCTGTGGTTCTTTGATTGCCACTTTCCAGGTAACCCGATCATGCCAGGCTGCCTTGGCCTTGACGGCCTTTGGCAATTGACTGGCTTCAACCTTGGTTGGCGTGGTTGGCAGGGTCGCGGATATGCTCTTGGCGTTGGCGAGGTAAAGCTGACCGGTATGGTCCGGCCTGAGCGCAAGATGCTGACCTATTACGTCGACTTTACGAAGGCGGTGCAGACCCGTCGCCTTACCATGGGCGTTGCCGATGGCCGCGTAGAGGCCGATGGCGAAGTCATCTATCAAGTTAAAGATATGAAAGTCGCTCTGTCTGAGGCGTAAAATCGCTCGGAAGTGCAAATAGGCCAGAGAGCTTAGGGGAATTACATGCGTCGCGTCGTCGTAACCGGACTGGGGATTGTCTCCTCAATTGGGAACAACAGCCAAGAGGTTCTGGCATCGCTAAAAGCGGGCAAGTCAGGCATCACATTCAACGAAGACATGGCCGAACACGGCTTTCGCTCTCAGATCGCGGGGGCAGTGGACCTCGATCTGAAAGAGCACGTCGATAAACGCACGCTGCGTTTCATGGGGCCGGGCGCGGCCTATGCTCATATCGCCATGGGTCAGGCGATTGCGGATGCTGGGCTGGACGAGAAAGACGTTATCAATCCGATGACGGGCGTGATTGCCGGCTCTGGTGGTCCATCAACCTCCGCTATGCTGACCGCGCATCAAACGGTGCTGAAGAACGGTTCGACCAAGCGTATCGGCCCGTTCGCTGTGCCTAAGACCATGTCCTCTACCGTTAGTGCGAACCTCGCGACGGCCTATCAGATCAAGGGCATGAATTTCTCAATCACATCGGCGTGTTCGACTTCGCTCCATTGCATCGGCATGGCTGCTCAGCAGATCGCGCTGGGCCTGCAAGACGTGATGTTTGGCGGCGGCGGCGAAGAGCTCGATTGGACGCTTTCTTGCCTGTTTGACGCGATGGGCGCGATGTCGAGCAAGTATAACGACATGCCGGAACGCGCTTCACGCGCCTTTGACGCGGACCGCGATGGTTTCGTGATCGGCGGCGGCGGCGCGATCGTGGTGCTCGAAAGCCTTGAGCACGCACAGGCACGCGGCGCGAAGATTTATGCCGAAGTCACTGGTTTCTGCGCAACATCAGATGGTGCCGACATGGTCGCGCCCTCTGGCGAAGGCGGAGAGCGGGCGATGCGCGGCGCGATCAAAACCTTGAGCGAAGATCGCAAGGTCAGCTACATCAACGCCCATGGCACTTCGACGCCAGTGGGTGATGTGGGTGAAATCGAAGCAGTTCGCCGTGTTTTCGGCGATGGCTCCACACCGCCAGTCAGCTCAACCAAGTCGATGACCGGTCACAGTCAAGGCGCAACGGGCGCACAAGAGGCGGTCTATTGCCTGCTCGCGCTAGACAATGATTTCATCATCCCTTCGATCAATGTTGAGACCCTCGATCCCGCGCTCAAGCCTGAAGAAATCGCCACGCAGTTGGTTGAAAATGCAGGGCTGGATACGGTGATGACCAATAGCTTTGGCTTTGGCGGAACGAATGGTTCGATGTTGCTCTCCAAATTCCACGGTTAAGGTTGGAAGAGCTCAGCAAAGAGGAAATTGCCAATCGGCTACCGGTATGGGCGATTTTATCGGATACCTTCCTCGACACTTGGTTCGATGACGAACAATATGACAGTATGGCGTCCGCTTTGGGCCGCTCTCACTATTCGATCGAAACTCTAGAGTGGATCTATCGCAATGAAGTTGCTCCAGCCTTTCTCTTCAACCTATTTGACGTGGCTGGCGACTGGGCGGGGTGGCCCAATGATTTCATTCAAGAACGTGTGATCGCCAAGCGCGGCTCGGTTCAAAACAACTTGGCACAGCGCGTATTTATTCAGGGTCATGTCGACAGAGAATGGACAAAGTTGCGAAGCCGACTTGAGAAGCTAGAGAGTAAGCCGATTGAATGAACGAGGGCACGATGAAAATCCGGACCAGCGACCTTTCAGACCCCGAAGTCATCGCGCTGCTTGAACTGCATCATGGAGAGATGGAGCAGTTTTCGCCGCCAGGCACCTGCCATGTGCTTGATCTATCTGGACTGAAAGTGCCTGAGATTGAAGTCTTCGCCGCATGGGAAGACAGTTCGCTGCTCGCCATTGGGGCATTGAAGCAGCATGATAAATTTGGCGAAATCAAATCCATGCGTGCCCATCCTGATGCTCGGGGTAAAGGCGCGGGTAAGGCGATGCTGGAGCACTTGATTGCCCGCGCGCGCGATCTGGGTTTTGCTGAGATCAAGCTTGAAACAGGATCGGGCCCAGTATTTGAGGCCGCAGTTGGGCTGTATAAGAGTTTCGGCTTTACCCCTTGTGAAAGCTTTGCAGGCTACATTCCGGGTGAATTCAACAAGCTCTACGCGCTGAAACTATGAGCGAGGCCAAGCCGCCCCCTTTATCGCTTTGGCTGCGCGAATTGCCGCATTTGGCGCAGATCTGGTCGGGACCGATCCGCAGGGCAAAAGTGAGAGAGCCGGTCGCTCCAAAAGGGCCTTGGCCGCCAATTATGGTCGTCCCTGGTATCATGTCGAGCGACTATGCGACCGCGCTCCTGCGCAAAACGCTCAGCGCGCATGGCTACCCAACTTACGGATCTGAGCTCGGCTTCGTCACTGGAGTTACACCTGAAGTGTTCGAGCGAGCGGAGAACCGACTTGCGCAGGTGCAGGCGCGGCATGATTCGAAAGTCGTTCTGCTTGGTTGGAGCCTCGGTGGCCTATATTCGCGCGTGCTTGCCCAGCGCCATCCCGAGCAAGTTCAAATGGTGATGACGATGGGCTCGCCATTCTCCGGCAGTCGTCATGCGAACAATGCCTGGCGGGTGTATAATGTGATGAACGATCACACGGTCGACAATCCGCCTTTGGCTGACGATCCCAGCGTGAAACCGCCCATGCACACAGTCGCCCTTTGGTCACGCAATGACGGCGTGATTGCTCCGGAATGCGCGCGCGGTCAGGCGGGGGAGCGCGATGTCGAAATTGAGGTTGAAACGCGCCACTTTGCCTTTGGATCAGACCGCCGCTCGATTGACAGCGTGGTTCAGATTTTGGGCGAGCAGCTCAGCCAAACGCAGCCCTAATCCATATCCCATGCACGCTCGCCGTGACTGGACAAATCGAGGCCTTCCGTCTCCTCATCCTCAGTCACGCGCATTGGGAACACTAGGCTGACCATCAATGCGATGATCGCGCTGCCAACTGCGCTCCACACCATGACCGCGCCGATACCGATGGCCTGTGCGCTAAGCTGGCTCGCCATTGTTGCTTCACCGAAATAGCCGGTCCCGCCCAATTCTGGTGCGATGAAAACGGCAAGCAGGAGTGAACCCAAGATACCGCCCACGCCGTGAACCGCGAAGACGTCTAAGGAATCGTCGATCTTAAAGCGATGCTTGACCTGTTGGATCGCTCCGTAACAGACGAGTGCTGAGAGCGCGCCGATCAGAATGGCCGCGCCCGGAGAGACAAAGACCGCAGCCGGAGTAATCGCGGCAAGTCCAGCAATCGCGCCGGTTGCCCAGCCAATGCTGGTCGGTTTTCCCAGCGCAACGCGCTCTGCCAGCAACCATGTGAGGGCTGCGGCGCTTGCGGCGACATGGGTGGAAAGAATGGCGGACGCGGCATTGTCGTTCGCGCCTAGTGCGGAGCCCCCGTTGAAACCAAACCAACCGACCCACAGCAAGGCAGCACCAATCACAGTGAAAGTCGGAGCGTGGGGCAGCATGGGTTTTTGCGGGAAACCTTTGCGCGGACCAAGCAGCATGGCGATCACGAGTGCTGACACACCTGCGGTTGTGTGCACCACGATACCACCTGCAAAATCGAGCGTGCCGAACTGGCTCGCAAGCCAGCCACCACCCCAAATCCAGTGCACGACCGGCGCGTAAACGATTAGCACCCATAACGCGCAAAAGCCCAGCACCCACGGGAAACGCGCCCGTTCCACCCATGCGCCGACCATCAAAGCGGGGGTGATCACCGCGAAAGTCATCTGGAACAGTGCAAAAGCGCTTTCCGGAACAGTTGTCCCGTCGCGCACGACGCCGAGCTCGCTCAGCATCAATGCAGCGCCGCCGCCTATCCAACCATCGGAGACCGGGCCGAATGCCAGCGTGTATCCGAACGTGACCCAAACTAAAGTCGCGATCGCAGCAACGCTTGCACATTGCAGCACAACGGAAAGCAAGTTCTTTGACCGAACAAGGCCGCCATAGAACAAGGCAATCCCGGGCAGCGTCATTAATAGAACGAGGGCAGAAGAGGCGAGGATCCAACCTGTATCGCCTGTGTCACTTGCTGGAACCTGCGCATAGGCAGGCGCTGCAAAGGACAACAATCCTGCGCAAGCCCCTAGCTTGGTTGTAAGTTTCATATCCCTAACCGCTCCCGTTTTGAACGGTCTGATAAGGGCAGTTTTGTCAGCCTAGCAAGAGCCGGTGATTATCCACCCACAAGTGCGGTCAAAACCTGATCTGGCGGGCGATGACCGTTGACCCAGAATTGGATGTTGGCGATCACTTTTTCGCCCGATGCCTCGCGCCCTTCGGCAGTGGCGCTACCAATATGAGGCAGGGTCATGACGTTGGGATGTTGCAGCAATCGTTTGTCGACATTGGGCTCATCTGGATAAACGTCGAGGCCTGCACCGGCGAGGTGGCCGGAATACAGAGCGCCGATCAAAGCCTCCTGATCGATCAATTCGCCACGCGCGGTGTTGATGATGCTTGCGCCGGGTTTCATCAAAGCCAGACGCCTCGCGTTCACGCAACCGCGCGTGTCTTCCGTCAGCGGGCAGTGAAGTGATAGAATGTCCGCCTCGGTCATAAGCGCGTCGAGGTCACCAATAAAACGCGCGCTGAGCATGCTCTCAACCGCTTGGGGCAATTGCTTGCGATTGTAATAGGCAACTTCAAGGCCGAAAGCGCGCGCACGGTGGGCAACAGCTTGGCCTATCCGTCCCATCCCAACGATGCCGAGGACTTTTCCGCTAAGTTTACGCCCGAGCAGGCCAGAAGGTGCCCAGCCGGTCCATTCGCCTTTACGGACCAGCGCTGTGCCCTCGCGGATACGGCGTGGAACGCCGATGATCCCGGCCATTGCGATATCAGCAGTATCGTCCGTGAAAACGCCGGGAGTGTTCGTGATCATGATGCGGCGACTGGCAGCCGCAGCCAGATCAATATGCTCGGTCCCGGCTCCAAAGCTGGCGATTAGGCGCAGTCGATCACCAGCATTTGCGATCATCTCTGCATCGATCCGATCCGTCACCGTTGGCACCAGAACGTCGCATTCCTGCATCGCCGCGATCAAAGCCTCGCGGCTCATCGGTTCATCGCTCTCGTTCAAGACCGCATCAAACAGTTCATTCATCCGCGCCTCAACACTGGGCATCAAATGCCGTGTGACCACGACCTTGGGTTTGCCTGTTGGGAATTGTGGAGGGGTATGTGTGTCTGCCATTCCGCATGCGCTAAGATGTTATTGGGCAAGTGGTCAAGCACCCCTCGCAACTGCGTCCCGATCTCACATTGACACATGGCAAAGGCGGATACATTTGAGGGGCTTGAAGAGTGCAGGCGAGGGCGGCTATTCGCGGCTAGCTATGGTTATCATGCGTTTCTTCTTCGTCTTCGGTTTGCTGGCCGCTTGTCTGCTTGGATTGGGCGCTCAATCCGCCAATGCGCAAGACACCGATGCCCCGCATTGGCGCACATTGCGCTTTGATGAGGTCAATATGCGCGTTGGGCCCAGTCGCGAATACAAGATCGACTGGGTGTATCGCCGTAAAGGTCTGCCCGTGCAGGTTATCCGGCGGCGCGAGGGGTGGCTGCTCATCCGTGACCATGAAGGAACCCAGGGCTGGGTAGCCGCCAGCCAGACCACATTGCGTTTGGGCGCAATGGTGATCGGGGACGGCCTTGTCGATCTGCGTGCAGAACCAAGCGCGTCTAGCGCGCTCCAATGGCGAGCGGAGCCAGGCGTCGTTGGTGATCTCATCCGGTGTCGTGAGAATTTTTGCGAGATCGAAATCGCTGGCCGCTCGGGTTGGATCGCGATGGAGCGCCTTTGGGGCACAGGCGAGGTTGGGGCGGACGCCGAAGCTGCCGGCCCCTCGATCGAAACTGTGCCGCTACCCTCGGACGGTTAGTCTAGACCAATTCAACCGCAATAGCTGTCGCTTCACCGCCGCCAATGCATAGGCTGGCAACGCCCTTTGTCTTGCCTTGGTTCTTGAGCGCATTGATCAAAGTCACGATGATGCGGGTGCCTGATGCACCAATCGGGTGACCCAAAGCGGTGGCGCCGCCATTCACGTTGATCTTGGTATGGTCGATACCGATGTCACGCATTGCAAACATGGCAACGCAGGCGAAGGCCTCGTTGACTTCCCACAGCTCTACATCGTCGATTGACCAGCCTGCATTGTTAAGGACTTTCTCAATCGCGCCCACGGGAGCAACGGTGAAGTCTTTCGGCTCGCGGGCATGGGCTGCCATTGCGACGACCTTGGCAACAGGCTCTTGGCCGTTTTCTTTGGCAACGCTTTCGCGGGTCAGAACCACTGCGGCTGCGCCATCTGAGATTGAGCTGGAGGTTGCTGCGGTGATCGTACCATCCTTGGCAAAGGCCGCGCGCAAGGTTGGAATTTTGTCTGGGCGGCCCTTGCTAGGCTGCTCATCAGTGTCGACGGTGACTTCGCCTTTGCGGGTGGAGAATGTGACTGGCACCACCTCATCGGCAAACGCTCCGCTCTCAATCGCGGCATTGGCACGAGTCAGAGATTCGATAGAATAGGCATCCTGTTCTTCGCGCGTCAGCTGATATTCGTTCGCCGTGTCCTGAGCAAAGGTGCCCATGGCGCGGCCTTCCTCATAGGCGTCTTCCAGTCCATCAAGGAACATGTGATCGTAAGTCGTGTCATGGCCGATGCGCGCGCCCGAACGGTGTTTTTTGAGCAGATATGGCGCATTGGTCATGCTCTCCATTCCGCCAGCCACGACGTAATCGACAGTGCCGCTTGCCAAGGCTTCCGAACCCATGATCACGGTCTGCATGCCTGATCCGCACACTTTGTTCACCGTGGTGGCTTGAACGGATTTGGGAAGGCCCGCCTTGATAGATGCCTGGCGGGCAGGGGCCTGACCTAGACCCGCTGGCAGGACACAGCCCATATAAGTGCGATCAAACTTTTCAGGCGCTACGCCCGAACGCTCGACCGCCGCCTTCACTGCTGTTGCGCCTAGGTCAGTTGCTGACACATCCGACAAAGCGCCTTGCATCCCGCCCATCGGAGTTCGGGCGTAAGAGAGGATAACAATCGGATCGGCTGCGGAGAACTGGGCCATGATGGGTTCCTTTTGCGAGGGGATTTATCTGTTGCGAGCGATGTAGTGCTGCACTGCGGCATTGGCAATCGCTCTTGCATTGAGCCCTGCTGAGCTTGCCAGTCGTGCGACTTTGCGCAACAACGGTGGCAAATCGAAACGGGAAGAGGGAACTAACATGGCTGATGATCGGCGCGAAGAACTGGAAAAGCTGCTAAAGCTGCAACGCGACGCATTCACCGCCTCGCGCCCTGAAAGCATGTCGCTGCGCAAAGATCGTATCAAACGCGCGATGTCCTTGCTGAAAGAGCACGCGGAGCCGCTCTGCAAAGCAATGAGCGCCGATTTCGGCAATCGCTCACCTTCGCAAAGTATGATCACTGATATTGCTGGCACAGTTGGCGCGGGCAAGCACGCGCTTAAGAACATGGACAAATGGGCCAAGACAGAGCGTCGCCCAGTGCAGTTTCCGCTTGGACTACTGGGTGCCAAGGCAGAGGTCCGTTATGAACCCAAGGGCGTGATCGGCATCCTCTCGCCGTGGAACTTCCCCGTAAACCTCGCCTTTTCACCGCTGATGCAGGTGCTCGCTGCAGGCAATCGCGCGATGATCAAGCCGAGCGAATTTACTGAGCGTACAAGTCTGCTGATGGCTGAGCTGGTCGAGGAGTACTTTACACCGGACGAAGTGGCCGTGGTCACTGGTGGTCCAGAAGTCGCAGCGGCTTTCTCCTCGCTCAAGTTTGATCACCTCGTCTTCACCGGTTCAACCGCGACAGGCCAGCGCGTGATGGAGGCAGCGGCGAAGAACCTTGTTCCTGTCACCCTGGAACTCGGTGGCAAGTCACCGGTGATCATGGGCCGCAGCGCGGACTTCGCCAAGGCAGGCGAGCGTATCGCTTTGGGCAAGATGATGAATGCAGGCCAAATCTGTTTGGCGCCCGACTATATGTATGTGCCTGAAGATATGCAGGACGAAGCGGTTGCTGGCGTCTCCAATGGCGTTGCGAATATGTATCCCACACTGCTTGAGAACGAGGATTACGCTTCCGTTGTCTCCGACCGGCATTTTGAGAGGCTCCAAGGCTTGGTCGAGGACGCCCGCGACAAGGGTGCTGATGTGATCGAAGTCAATCCCGGCAATGAGGATTTCACGAACGCCAACCAGCGCAAAATGCCGCTGACCATCCTCAAAAACGTGACCGAGGAAATGGAAGCGATGCAGGAGGAGATTTTTGGTCCCGTTCTGCCGGTGAAGACCTATCGCGCGGTCGATGAGGCGGTGGATTACGTAAATGAGCATGATCGCCCGCTCGGCCTCTATTACTTCGGCGATGACAAAGACGAGCAAGAGCGCGTGCTCACCCGCACAATCTCTGGCGGCGTGACGACCAATGACGTGATTTTCCACGTCTCGATGGAAGACCTGCCATTTGGCGGTGTCGGCCCATCGGGCATTGGCAGTTATCACGCGGTCGAAGGCTTCCGCGAGTTCAGCCATGCCCGCAGTGTGTATCACCAACCAAAGATTGATATTGCGAAACTTGGCGGGTTCAAACCACCGTACGGCAAAGCCACAGAAAAAGCTGCCGGACAGATGATGAAATAGGCGGCCTAATTGCTCTCAATTCCCGGTGCTACCCTTAGGGCTTTCCGGGAATTGACTTTCCTGTTCAGCTTGGTTCGATTTTACGCAACAAATATGCTCAGCTTTGCCCGAGTCGAACCCTTGCACCGTAGGCGTCTCGGGCCTAAGGGCTGCGCATTGGGATCAACTTGCTTGGACAGTCGCCGTGATAGACCTTGCTCAGTATCTGCCGATACTGCTCTTCATCTTTATCGCCTTCGGGCTTTCAGTGTTGTTTGTGTTTCTGCCGATGGGCGTGTCGCGCCTAACCGGTTCGCACAATCCAGACGCTGAAAAGCTATCGGAGTATGAGTGCGGCTTCCCCGCGTTCGAAGACGCGCGCAGTCAGTTTGATGTACGCTTTTACCTCGTGGCGATTAGCTTTATCATCTTCGATCTCGAAGCCGCTTTCCTGTTCCCATGGGCTGTTAGCCTCGGCGAAACGGGTTGGGTTGGCTGGATCGGGATGATGACCTTCCTCGGCATTCTCGCAATCGGGCTTGCTTATGAATGGAAGAAGGGAGCCCTTGATTGGGAATGAGGCACTGGGAATGAGCAACACCACAATTATCCCGCCCACTGCGCCAATTAACGCTGCTGAAGCGGCGGCTTCCATGCCGACCGCTCAGGGCGGCGAAGTGCGTCAACCTGACGCAGATTATTTCAATGCGCTTCAAACCGAAGTGAATGACAAAGGCTTCCTCGTCACATCAACAGAAGACGTGTTCCAATGGGCGCGCACCGGTTCGCTGTGGTGGATGACTTTTGGTCTTGCATGCTGTGCGGTGGAAATGATCCACGTGAACATGCCGCGCTATGATATGGAGCGTTTCGGCGCTGCCCCGCGCGCATCGCCGCGTCAGTCTGATTTGATGATCGTGGCGGGCACGCTCTGCAACAAAATGGCGCCTGCGCTTCGCAAGGTTTATGATCAGATGTCTGATCCCAAATATGTGATCAGCATGGGCAGCTGCGCCAATGGTGGGGGCTATTATCACTACAGCTACAGTGTGGTGCGCGGTTGCGACCGGATTGTACCAGTGGACATTTATGTGCCGGGTTGCCCTCCAACGGCCGAAGCGCTGCTTTACGGCGTGATGCAATTGCAGCGCAAAATCCGCCGCGTCGGCACGATTGAGCGTTAGGAGCGGCATATAATGACATTCCTCCACTCCGCCCCCAAATATGCATCGAACGAAGGCGTGATTGATGCCCTTTCGGAAAGCATCAGCGTATGGGTCGATGCCGCGCAGGAAAAGCATGGCGAGATCATCTTTACCGTTAAGCGGGAAGAGATCGCCAATGTGCTCAAAATCCTTCGCGATGAGCACGATTATCAGCAATTGATGGAGATTGCGGGCGCCGACTATCCGTCGCGGCCTGAGCGTTTTGAAGTCGTATACATGATGCTTTCGCTGACCAAGAACCACCGGATCATGGTGAAGTGTTCGACAGATGAGGCAACGCCTGTTCCCACGGTCACGACGCTGTGGCCGAATGCCGGTTGGCTTGAGCGTGAAGTGTTCGACATGTTCGGCGTCGTATTTGACGGCAACACCGACCTTCGCCGCATCCTCACCGATTATGGCTTTGAAGGGCATCCGTTCCGCAAAGACTTCCCGATGACGGGCCATACGGAACTGCGCTATTCCGAAGATGAAAAGCGCGTCGTGTATGAGCCGGTAGAATTGCCGCAGGACATGCGCACTTTCGACTTCCTCTCTCCTTGGGAGGGCTCTGACTACGTCCTTCCTGGTGATGAGAAGGCCGAAGAGCCTGCTCCAGAAGCTGAGGAAAAAGACGAAGCCGCGCCGCCCAAAGATGGCGTGGAATTTGAAATCGAAGAGGGAGATGGCGAATGAGCGTCGAACTCGAACAGTCGCCAACCACCGAAGGCGATGTAATCACAAATTACACGATCAACTTTGGACCCCAGCACCCAGCGGCGCACGGCGTTTTGCGGATGGTTATGGAGCTGGATGGCGAAGTGATCGAGCGGATCGATCCGCATGTTGGCTTGCTCCACCGCGGCACTGAAAAGCTGATCGAGCAGAAGACCTACCTTCAGGCGCTGCCATACTTTGACCGCTTGGATTATTGCTCGCCGCTTTGTCAGGAGCATTCCTATGTGCTCGCGATCGAGAAACTGCTGAACATCGAAGTGCCAGAGCGGGCGCAATATCTTCGCGTGTTGTTCGCTGAGCTGACCCGCATCTGCAATCACATGCTCAATATGGGCGCTCATGTGCTCGATGTGGGTGCGTTTACGCCTAACCTGTGGATCATGGATCTGCGCGAAGATTGCATGAACTTCTTTGAGCGTGCCTCTGGTGCGCGCATGCACTCGGCATGGTTCCGTCCGGGCGGTGTGCATCAGGATGTGCCTGAGAAGCTGCTGGTCGACATTGGCGACTGGCTCGACAATAAATTCTTCCAGCTTTTCGATGACGCGATGAGCCTGGTGATCGACAACCGTATTTTTAAGCAGCGCAACGTCGATATTGCAGTCGTGAGCCGTGATGATGCGGTCGCATGGGGCTTTAGTGGCCCGATGATCCGCGCTGCGGGTATCCCGTGGGATCTGCGAAAGTCGCAGCCTTACGATGTCTATGACCGGATGGATTTCGATGTTCCGGTTGGCACCAATTCGGATTGCTATGACCGTTTCATGGTTCGCATCGCGGAAATCCGCGAGAGCGCGAAGATTATCAAGCAGTGCATCCGCGATATGCCGCAAGGCCCGATTGCGAGCACCGATGGCAAGGTCTCCCCACCAAAGCGCGGCGAGATGAAGCAGTCGATGGAAAGCCTGATCCACCACTTCAAACTCTACACCGAAGGCTTTCACGTGCCTGAAGGCGAAGTCTACGTCGCAACGGAAAGCCCCAAGGGCGAATTCGGTGTTTACCTAGTGAGCGATGGCTCGAACAAACCCTACCGCTGCAAAATCCGCCCGACGGCATTCTCGCACCTGCAAGCGATGGAGTTCATGAGCAAAGGCCATATGCTGCCTGACGCGACCGCCATCCTCGGCGCGATCGATGTGGTGTTTGGGGAGTGTGATCGGTGACCAGACGCCTGCTGAATTCGATTGGTCTTGCTATCCTTGGTGTGCTGCTTGCGCTGCACTTCCTTGGTGCAAACGACCTCGGTCCTCTCATCTGGCTGGTTTGCGCATCCATCATAGTAGCTGCTGCCGGAATTGTCGTGACACCGCGCGAAAAGGACGTTGGCAATGGCTGACCGTACACCCGCACCTGATACGCCGGAGCTTCGTGCGCGTTGGGGGGACTTTGAGTGGACCCCTGCAAACAAGAAGACGGCTGACTATCACATCGCTAAATACCCGGAAGGTCGGGCGAAATCGGCGACCATGCCACTGCTTGATTTGGCTCAGCGTCAGGTTGGCGAAGAGACCGATACGCAGGGCTGGCTGCCGCTGCCGGTGATCGAATATGTAGCTAAATATATCGACGTGCCGGTGATCCGCGTGCTCGAAGTCGCGACCTTCTACTTCATGTACAATATGAAGCCGGTCGGGAAATATCACGTGCAGGTCTGCGGTACGACGCCATGCATGCTGCGCGGCTCTGATGACATTATCTCCGCCTGCAAAAAGCGTGGAATGGACTTTGGTAAAGTCTCTGAAGACGGTCTTTGGACCCTCACAGAAGTTGAATGCATGGGCAATTGCGCCACAGCGCCTATGGTCCAGATCAACGATGACAATTATGAAGACCTGACGGAAGAGCGGCTTGATGCTGTTCTTGATGCGCTGGCTAAGGGCGAGCAACCCAAGACCGGTACGCAAGAGCCGGGCCGCCACACGTCAGAGCCCAAGGATGGCGTTACCAGCCTTCCTGAAATGGTCGACGCCAATCACGATTATCGGGGTGATTGGTAATGGCGGATAAGACGAATAATCAGGCTCTCGGCATCAGTTTCCTCGTCTCCGGGGCGGGTTTAGCACTTGCGTTGGGACTGACGGTTGGATGGGTGTTCGCACCTTCGGGACTGGGGCTGGCTATCGTCGGACTGGTCTACCTCACGCAAGAGGAAGAGGAATCATGAACGGCGGCGTCCTCGCTCTTATGATTGCAGGCCTTGCCGGTTTTGGCGCGGGCGCTTGGCTCGCGGCAACAGGCTCGCGTGAGATTGGCATCGCGCTGATGGCGATGGGGCTTATTTTTCAGGTGCTTACTTTGCGTCAGTTAAAGCTGGCCAGAAAGAAGGGATCGAACGATGCTGGCTGATAAGGACCGCATCTTTACCAATGTTTATGGCTTCCAGGATTGGGGCCTCAAAGCTGCGCAAAAGCGCGGTGATTGGGACAATACCAAGGCTCTGATCCAGCGCGGCAATGATGCGATCATCGAAGAGATGAAGGCAAGCGGATTGCGCGGGCGGGGCGGGGCAGGCTTCCCCACAGGCCTCAAATGGTCGTTCATGCCAAAGGAAAGCAAGGATGGCCGTCCAAGCTTCCTCGTTATCAACGCCGACGAATCTGAGCCTGGATCTTGCAAAGACCGTGAGATTATCCGTCACGATCCGCACAAGCTGATCGAAGGCGCTTTGGTTGCTGGCTTCGCAATGCGAGCGCGTGCGGCCTATATCTATATTCGCGGCGAATATATTCGCGAAGCTGAAACGCTCCAGAAAGCCATCGACGAAGCTTATGATGCGGGTCTGATCGGCAAGAATGCGAGCGGCTCAGGCTACGACTTTGACGTGTTTATGCATCGTGGAGCCGGCGCGTACATTTGCGGCGAAGAAACCGCGATGATTGAGAGCCTTGAAGGCAAAAAGGGTCAACCACGCCTCAAGCCGCCATTCCCTGCAGGCGCTGGCCTCTATGGCTGCCCGACGACGGTCAACAATGTTGAGAGCATTGCAGTAGTCCCAACGATCCTGCGGCGCGGGGCAAGCTGGTTCAGCTCGTTCGGGCGCGAGAATAATGCGGGCACCAAGCTGTTCCAAATCAGCGGCCACGTAGAACAGCCCTGTGTTGTTGAAGAGGCGATGAGCATCACGTTTGAAGAGCTCATCGAAAAGCATTGCGGCGGTATCCGCGGCGGTTGGGATAATTTGCTCGCGGTGATCCCCGGTGGATCGTCCGTGCCGCTGGTTCCTGCCGAGCAAATTCGCCATGCGCATATGGATTTTGACGGGCTGAAGGATCTTGGTTCAGGTTTAGGCACAGCGGCAGTGATCGTGATGGATAAGTCGACCGACATCGTCCGAGCAATTAGCCGCCTTAGCTATTTCTACAAGCATGAGAGTTGCGGCCAATGCACGCCTTGTCGCGAAGGCACAGGCTGGATGTGGCGAATGATGGAGCGCCTGCGCACTGGCGATGCCGTGATCGAGGAAATCGATATGCTGCACGAAGTAACAAAGCAGGTCGAAGGCCACACAATCTGCGCGCTCGGCGATGCAGCCGCTTGGCCAATTCAAGGCCTAATCCGCCATTTCCGCCCCGAGCTTGAGCGGCGCATTCACGAACACAATGCACAATTCGCGGAGGCAGCGGAGTAACCCATGCCTAAGGTAACCGTAGACGGCGAAGAGATCGAAGTCCCAGCTGGCGCGACTGTTTTGCAGGCGTGTGAGGCTGCGGGTAAGGAAATTCCGCGCTTCTGCTATCATGAGCGCCTCAGCATTGCGGGCAATTGCCGCATGTGTCTGGTCGAAGTGAAGCCGGGGCCGCCAAAGCCACAGGCGTCTTGCGCTCTGCCAGCTGGCGACGGTCAGGAAATCCGCACCGATACGCCGATGGTCAAGAAGGCACGCGAAGGGGTGATGGAGTTTCTCCTCATCAACCACCCGCTCGACTGCCCGATTTGTGACCAGGGCGGCGAATGTGATCTGCAAGACCAGTCGATGACCTATGGCAAGGGCACGAGCCGCACGTCTGAGAACAAACGCGCTGTGACTGAAAAGTATATGGGCCCGTTGATCAAGACGGTCATGACCCGCTGCATCCACTGCACGCGCTGTGTTCGCTTCTCTGAGGAGATTGCGGGCGTGGACGAAATCGGCGCGCTCTATCGCGGCGAAGATATGCAGATCACGACTTATCTGGAGCAGGCGGCCGCGCACGAGCTGTCTGCCAATGTGATTGATCTGTGTCCAGTCGGCGCATTGACGTCACGACCCTATGCTTTCGAAGCGCGTCCGTGGGAATTGAAGCGCACGATGAGCATTGACGTCTCAGACGCAGTGGGTGCGAACATCTCGCTTCATTCCAAGGGCCGCGAAGTCATGCGCGCGCTCCCGATGGTCAATGATGACGTCAACGAGGAATGGCTTTCTGACAAGGGCCGGTATCAGGTTGACGGCTTGATGAAGCGCCGCCTTGATAAGGTATTTGTGCGCAAGGCTGGCAAATTGCAGGCTTCGGATTGGAGCGAAGCGTTTGACGCCATTGCTTCGCATCTGGGCGATGACAAGACGAGCATTGCGGCGGTCGCAGGCGACATGGTCGATTGCGAGACGATGTATGCGGCAAAGGCGCTGCTGGGCGCTTGCGGCTCGACCAAGCTCGAAGCGCGTCAGACCGGCATGACTTATGACGTGTCGAACATGGCGGCGGTGAACTTTAACTCGACGCTTGCTGGCATCGAAACCGCAGACGCGATCCTGATCGTGGGCAGCCACATCCGCTGGGAAGCGGCGCTGGTGAATGCGCGCATTCGCAAGGCTGTGAAGGCGGGCGCTAAAGTGTTTGTGGTCGGTCCTGAGTGGGAAACGACCTATCCGGCTGAGTTCCTCGGTGAAGACCTGAAGGTTCTGAACCGCGTGCCCAAGGCGCTTGGCGATGCGATGAAGGTGGCGGAGCGTCCGGCGGTTATTCTGGGCGGCGTGGCTTTGGCGAAGGGTGCGCTTGGCGCGGCCTTGAAGCTGGTCGACAAGTTCAAGCTGGTTCGCGATGATTGGAACGGTTTCAACGTGCTCCATATGAGCGCGGCGCGTATGGGCTCTTTGATGCTCGACTTTACCGTACCGGGCGGCATGGCAGAGATTGCTGAGAAGTCACCCAGAGTGCTCCTGAGCCTCGGCGCGGATGAGTTGGATTATGAGCCGTTCGCCGACAGTCTCAAGGTTTATATCGGCCATCACGGGGACAAAGGCGCACATGCGGCGGATATCATCCTGCCAGCAGCGTCCTATGCTGAGAAAGACGGGACCTACGTCAACACCGAAGGCCGCGTGCAATTTGCTGAGAAAGCTGTGTTTGCACCGGGTGATGCGCGTGAAGACTGGACTATCCTGCGGGCTCTAGCCGATGCTCTGGGTGTAACAGTAGGCTTCGACAGCTTCGAAGCGCTCCAAGCCAAGATGATCGCTGAAGTGCCTGCTCTGGGCGAAGAGGGCCTCGCAGACTACGGCGCGTTGCCCAAGGCGGACAGCAAGGCCAAAGCGGAAGGCGAGATCAACGCCTATCCGATCGCGGACTTTTACCTCACCAACCCCATCGCGCGTGCAAGCGAAGTGATGCAGCAATGTTCGGCAGAACTGCTCCACGGTGATGAGTTGAAGGAGGCTGCGGAATGACCGAGTTCTTCCAATCTCTCGGTATGTCTTATGAGTGGGCATGGACCGTCGCGACGCTGACCGGGATCATTGTGATCTCGCTGCTCGTTATGTTTGCGGTTGCTATGGTGATCTATGTCGACCGCAAGGTGTTGGGCGCGATTATGCTCAGGCGTGGGCCGAACGTGGTGGGGCCGTTTGGGCTGCTTCAGAGTTTCGCAGACGGGCTAAAGGTCTTCCTGCAGGAAACCATCATTCCAAGCGCCGCGAACAAGGGCATCTTCCTCCTCGCGCCAATTATTACCTTTACCGTGGCGCTCGCCGCATGGGCGGTGATCCCGTTTGATGCGGGCATGGTTCTGGCGGATATCAATGTGGGCTTGCTCTACATTCTCGCGATCAGTTCATTGGGCGTTTACGGCGTTGTGATGAGCGGGTGGGCGTCGAACTCGAAATATCCGTTCTTCTCCGCCATGCGGGCCGCCGCGCAGATGATTTCCTACGAGGTCTCGATCGGCTTTATCCTCGTTTGCGTAGTTCTATGGGCAGGTACGTTCAACATGACCGGCATTGTCGAGGCGCAGAAGGGCCACGGCTTTGGTGTCGTCAACGGTTTCTTCTTCAACTTGCTGCTGTTCCCGATGTTTGTGGTGTTCTTCATCTCGGCTCTGGCTGAAACAGCACGCGCTCCGTTTGACCTGACCGAGGCGGAATCAGAACTCGTTGCTGGCTATCAAACCGAATATTCCTCCATGGCCTTCGCGCTGTTTTGGCTCGGTGAATATGCGAATATCCTGCTGATGTGTTCGCTCTGCACGCTGCTGTTCTTCGGCGGGTGGTTGCCACCTGTTGAGTGGGCACCGCTCTATTATGTGCCGGGGATCATCTGGTTCCTGCTCAAGACCTTCATGTTCTTCTTCATGTTTAGCTGGATCTGGGCGACCGTGCCGCGGTATCGCTATGACCAGCTGATGCGGCTTGGCTGGAAAGTGTTCCTGCCGATGAGCCTGTTCTTCGTCGCCGCTATCTCCGGCTATTTGATGGCCACGGGACACTTCGCACCATGACCTCCGCAACACAGCTCCTCAAATCGTTCACACTTTGGGAATTTCTGAAGGCGCATGCGCTGACCTTGAAGTATTTCTTCAAGCCAAAGGTCACGATCAACTATCCGTTTGAGAAATCGCCTCTGAGTCCTCGTTTTCGTGGTGAGCATGCCTTGCGGCGCTACCCCAACGGCGAGGAACGCTGCATTGCGTGTAAGCTATGCGAGGCGGTTTGCCCTGCGCAGGCGATCACGATTGAGAGTGAGCCGCGCGAAGATGGCTCGCGTCGCACCACGCGCTACGATATCGACATGACGAAGTGCATCTATTGCGGCTTTTGTCAGGAGGCCTGCCCGGTTGACGCCGTGGTGGAGGGGCCAAACTTCGAATACGCCACCGAAACGCGCGAGGAACTGCTCTATGACAAGGCAAAATTGCTCGCAAATGGTGACAAATGGGAACGGGCCATCGCGGCCAATCTTGAAGCCGATGCCCCCTATCGTTAGGGGCCTGCTCAACGGGACACGCGGGACGGAAAAACAGGGATCATGATTCAGATACTAGCCTTTTACCTGTTCGCAGGGCTGGTCATCGCAAGCGCGGTGATGGTCATCATGTCACGCAACCCAGTGCATAGCGTGCTGTGGTTGATCCTCGCCTTTTTCAATGCAGCTGGCCTCATGGTTTTGGTAGGCGCCGAATTCATCGCGATGCTGCTTGTTATCGTTTACGTCGGCGCGGTCGCGGTATTGTTCCTGTTTGTGGTGATGATGTTGGACATTGATTTCGCCGCAATGCGCGCCGGTTTCATCAAAAATTTCCCGCTGGGCATCGCGATTGCGCTTATCTTGTTGGCGGAGCTCGTGCTTGGCCTTGGCGCGTATGGGGCAGGTGGCATTGAGCTGGGTACACCGGACGGGGCTGCTGCGACCGGCAGACCCGGCGTGAGCAATATCGAGGCGATCGGTGCGCTGCTCTATGGCCGCTATATCGTTCTGTTTGAAATTGCCGGGATAATTTTGCTGGTCGCCATGATCGGCGCCATCGTGCTCACGCATCGTGAGGCAAAGCCCGGTGCGCGGGGACGTCAGGATATCGGCAAGCAGATCGCGCGCCGTCCTGAGGAGGCCACCGTATTGAAGAACCCGGAAACCGGGCAGGGGGTAGAGCTGTAATGGCTACCATCGGCATCGAACATTATCTGGTAGTCGGCGCGATCCTGTTTGTGCTTGGCGTGCTGGGCATCTTCCTCAATCGCAAAAACGTCATCGTCATTTTGATGGCGGTAGAATTGATTTTGCTCGCGGTGAACATCAATCTTGTCGCTTTCAGCGCATTTATGAACGATCTGGTCGGTCAGGTCTTCGCCATGATGGTGCTGACCGTTGCGGCAGCAGAGGCGGCCATCGGGCTTGCCATCCTTGTCATCTATTATCGTGGTCGCGGCACTATTGCGGTCGACGATGTGAACCGGATGAAGGGATAAGAACCGGTGGATACGATCCTCATTATCGTCTTTGCGCCGCTGGTCGCTTCGATCATTGCAGGGCTGGGCAATCGCGTCATTGGCAACACTGCTGCTAAGTCGATCACAACTGGTGCGCTGTTCCTTTCAGCTGCGCTGAGCTGGCCGATTTTCCTCGGCTTTCTCAACGGCAGCATGACTGCCGAGGTCGTGCCTGTTCTCAAATGGGTACAGTCCGGCTCGCTCACCTTCGATTGGGAATTGCGGGTTGATGCGCTGACGGCAGTAATGCTGGTTGTGATCAACAGCGTTTCCGCGCTCGTGCACCTTTATAGCTGGGGCTATATGGAGGAAGACCCGGATCAACCGCGCTTCTTCGCCTACCTTTCTCTGTTTACGTTCGCGATGCTGATGCTGGTGACCGCTGAGAACCTCGTGCAGATGTTCTTTGGCTGGGAGGGTGTGGGTCTCGCCTCTTACCTGCTGATCGGCTTCTGGTTCAAAAAGCCAAGCGCTGGTGCGGCTGCGATCAAGGCATTCGTGGTCAACCGTGTGGGCGACCTTGGCTTTATGCTCGGCATCTTTGGGACCTATTTGGTGTTCCAGACGACCTCTATTCCAGAGATTTTGAACGCGGCTCCGGCGATGAGCGGGTCAACGATCACCTTCCTCGGCATGCGCCTCTACACGATGGATATATTGTGCATCCTGTTGTTTATCGGCGCGATGGGTAAGTCGGCGCAGCTAGGTCTGCACACGTGGCTTCCCGATGCCATGGAGGGGCCGACCCCGGTTTCCGCGCTGATCCATGCAGCGACTATGGTGACCGCGGGCGTGTTTATGCTTTGCCGCCTTTCACCGATGTTTGAAACCGCTCCAACTGCTCTTGCCATTGTGACGGTAGTGGGCGCGGCAACCTGCTTCTTTGCAGCGACTATCGGCACGACGCAGTGGGATATTAAGCGAGTCATCGCGTACTCAACCTGTTCGCAGTTGGGCTACATGTTCTTCGCAGCAGGTGTAGGTGCCTATGGCGTTGCGATGTTCCACCTGTTCACGCACGCATTCTTTAAGGCGCTGCTGTTCCTTGGCGCAGGCTCAGTCATCCACGCAATGCATCACGAGCAGGACATGCGCTATTACGGCGACCTCAGAAAACGCATTCCCATCACCTTTTGGGCGATGATGGCAGGCACGCTTGCCATTACAGGTGTGGGTATCCTCGGCGTGTTCGGTTTTGCGGGCTTCTATTCGAAGGACGCAATTCTTGAAGCCGCTTGGGCGCGCGGCACGGGCATTTCGCAAATGGCATTCTGGGCTGGCGCGATCGCGGCTCTGCTTACCAGCTTCTACAGCTGGCGACTGATGTTCCTCACCTTTTGGGGCAAGCCGCGTTGGATTGAGAGCGAGCATATCCAGCACAGCGTTCACAAAACCCCTGAAGAAGCGGGCGAAGACACCACAGGTGGCTATCAGCCGCATGAAAGCCCATGGGCAATGCTGGTGCCGCTCCTCGTGCTGATGGTGGGCGCGGTCTTCGCAGGCTTTGTTTACAAGTATCCCTTCATTGACGGCGCGTCGGACGCTGTGAACGGCGCGTTCTGGGGTGGATCGATCTACTTCAACGCAGAGCTGATCCACGGACTGCATGCAGTGCCGCTTTGGGTGAAACTAACCGCGACAGTAGTGATGCTGCTTGGTCTTGCGGGCGCATACGTTGCCTATATCGCAAAGCCTGGCATTCCCGCCAAATTCGTTGCAAGCTTTGGCTGGCTGCACAATTTCGTATTCCGCAAATGGTACTTCGATGAGCTTTACGATCGTATCTTCGTCAAACCCGCTTTCTGGTTTGGCCGTCAGTTCTGGAAACTGGGCGACATAGGGACGATTGACCGCTTTGGTCCCAATGGCATCGCCGCCGTGGTTGAGCGAGGCTCAGTCGCTGCCAAGACGATCCAGTCGGGCTATCTTTACACCTATGCGTTGATCATGCTTCTTGGGCTGATCGCCGCTGTCACTTACGTGCTGCTCTAGGGGCATCGGCGCAATGGACTTTCCAATCCTCACCACCATGATGCTGGTGCCACTTGCAGGTGCGATCCTGTGTCTGTTTTCTGGCGCAGGTGCTGCGCGCGGCATTGCTTTGACCAGCACTCTGGTCACATTCGCGCTCGGCGTTCTGCTTTGGACCAATTACGAAATTGGCGGAGCGCAGTGGCAATTCCAAGAGACCTATGAACTGTTCGCGGGCTTCTCGTACGCGCTCGGCATTGATGGAATTGCGTTGCTGCTGATCATGCTCAGTGTCTTCTTGATGCCGATCTGTATCTTGGCGAGCTGGGAAGCGATCCAGAAACGCGTGGGCGAATATATGAGCGCGTTTTTGTTCATGGAGGTGCTGATGATTGGCACCTTTGCAGCGCAGGATATCTTCCTGTTCTACATATTCTTCGAAGCCGGCCTTATTCCGATGTATCTGATCATCGGCGTATGGGGCGGCGATAATCGGATCTACGCAAGCTACAAATTCTTCCTCTACACGCTGCTTGGTTCTGTGCTGATGCTGGTGGCGATGTTCTGGATGGTTGCTGAAGCGGGCACCTCTGACATTCCAACCCTGATGCAATATCCTTTCCCTGAGGGCGCGCAAACATGGCTATGGTTGGCGTTCTTTGCGAGTTTCGCGGTGAAGGTGCCGATGTGGCCGTTCCATACCTGGCTGCCCGATGCGCACGTTCAGGCGCCAACAGCGGGCTCTGTGATCCTCGCAGGCGTGCTGCTGAAGCTTGGCGGTTACGGCTTTATCCGGTTCAGCCTGCCGATGTTCCCAGAAGCGTCCGCTGACTTTGCATGGTTCGTATTTGCGCTGTCGATGGTCGCTGTGGTCTACACTTCGCTCGTCGCGCTCGTTCAAGCGGATATGAAGAAGCTGATCGCTTATTCTTCGGTTGCGCACATGGCGATTGTGACCGTTGGTCTGTTCGCCTTCAACGTACAGGGTCTCGAAGGCGCCATGCTAATCATGCTGAGCCATGGTCTTGTGTCTGGCGCGCTGTTCCTATGTGTCGGCGTTATCTACGACCGTCTGCATACGCGCGAGATTGAGCGGTATGGCGGGTTGTCGATCAATATGCCGTATTACGCGATTTTCTTCCTGCTATTCACAATGGCGAGCATCGGCCTTCCTGGTACAAGCGGCTTTGTGGGAGAGTTCCTCTCGCTTGCCGGTATCTATCAAACATCCAGCCTTGTGGCGCTGATCTGCACCACCGGCATTATCCTTGGCGCTGCATACATGCTTTACCTTTATCGCCGGGTCGCCTTTGGTGATCAGAAGAATGCTGACGCCGCCGCAATGAGCGATATCAAACCGCGCGAATGGGCGATGATGGTTCCGATTGCGGCGGTGGTGCTGTGGATGGGCGTTTATCCAGAAAGCTTCTTGGCACCGATGCGCGCGGACATTGCCGTGCTTGACGCGCAGCTTGCCGCCGCTGCTCCTGCTAGCGATGCAGAACTTGCAGCGGGCACTCCGCGTGATGGGGCTGCAAACGCTGTCGAGTATGATGGGGAGGGAGCGCACTAATGGACTTCCAAGCTTCCTTCGCACTCGTCATGCCCGAATTGGTTCTAGCAGGCGCTGGCCTGTTCCTATTGCTCGTCGCTGCATGGGCGGGTGACAAATATGCCCGCACCACAGCTGTCTTGGCGGTTACGGCTTTGTTCGGCGCAGGCCTATTGCTGGTCCCCGGGCTTCACTTTGGAGTGGATGGGCCAGACACTTACGCTTTCGGCACACTAATGAAGGTCGATAGCTTTGCGATGTTTGCAAAGGCGTTGATCTACCTAGCCGCCATCGGTGCGCTTGTTGTGGCACCGGCTTTCTTTGATAGCGAAGCCGCTGGCAGTGAGCGTGGCACGCGTGCGGAATACGCCGTATTGGTGCTGTTCGCGACGCTCGGCATGAGCATCATGGTTTCAGCGAGCGACTTTATTACGCTCTATCTCGGGCTCGAGTTGAATTCGCTTGCGGCCTACGTTCTTGCATCGATCCTGCGTCAGGATCAGCGCTCGGCAGAGGCGGGCCTTAAGTACTTCGTATTGGGCGCGCTGGCTTCGGGTATCCTGCTCTACGGGATGAGCCTGCTCTATGGCTTCACCGGTGCAACTGATTTCGCCAGCGTGCGCGCCGCATTGGAAGGTGAGCTTTCAACGGGGCAATTGTTTGGCCTGATCTTCGTGCTCGCAGGGCTTGCATTCAAAATCGCCGCGGTTCCGTTCCACATGTGGACTCCCGATGTCTACGAAGGCGCTCCCACACCTGTCACTGCTTTCTTCGCGACTGCGCCTAAAGTTGCCGCAGTGGCGCTAACCGCACGCGTGGTATTCGAAGTGTTCGGTGGCCAAGTCACCGCTTGGCAACAGATCGTGATGTTCACCGCGCTTGCTTCAATCGTCTTTGGAGCATTGGGTGCGATTGGGCAGGAGAACCTCAAACGTCTGCTGGCCTATTCCTCGATCAACAATGTCGGCTTTATTTTGCTTGGCCTTGCTGTCGGTACGGCTGCTGGAGCGAGTGCGATGTTGGTCTACCTCTTCATCTATGTCGCGATGAGCCTTGGCAGTTTTGTCGCCCTGCTGATGCTGCGCGGTGAAGACGGCAAGCTGTTTGAGACATTTGCCGATATTCGCGGTCTGGCTGTCACTCGTCCAGCCATCGCATGGTCACTGTTGCTGCTGATGTTCAGTCTTGCTGGCATTCCGCCCCTGTTGGGTTTCTACAGCAAGTTTGTGGTTTTCCAGGCTACGGTAGAGGCAGGGCTTGTCGCTTTCGCCGCAATCGCAATCGCTGCGAGCGTGATCGGTGCGTTTTACTACATCAAGTTCGTGAAGGTCATGTTCTTCGATGATCCTGCAGGCGTCGTCACGGGCGAGAGCGAGAAGGCAAACTGGGTAGTCTTGTTCTTGTGTGCCCTCATCATCTCGCCCTTAGGCTACTTGCTGACGCCATCGATTACCGACCTTGCTGATAAAGCCGCATCGGCGCTGTTTCTGACGGTTTGAGCACGATTTCAAAGATCACGCTGGTTGAAGAAACCGGCTCGACCAATGCCGATCTTGCGTCTGCCGTTCGCTCCGACAATACGCCGGGTGAAGGTCATTGGCTGGTCGCTCGTCGCCAGAGCGCAGGGAAGGGCAGACAAGGGCGCGAGTGGTTCGATGGTATTGGCAACTTCATGGGTTCCACAGTCGTTGAGCTGCGGGATGGCGATCCAGTCGCATCCTCGCTTAGCTTTGTTGCCGCACTGGCTGTGGCTGACGCGGTGCGTGAGTTTGTCCCCGCCAGCGTGAGGCCAGTGCTAAAGTGGCCGAATGATGTTGCTCTGAATGGAGGCAAGCTTTCCGGCATTTTGCTCGAATTGGTTGGTAAATCGGTTGCTGTTGGAATCGGGGTGAACTTGGCAGCAGCGCCAAGTTTGCAGGACCGAAAGACTGCTGCTGTCGCAGATTTTGCGTCAGCGCCTGATGTCGAGCAGTTTGGCCAGCTCCTGAGCTCGAAATTTGACCACTACCTATTCGATTGGCGCCGCTTTGGCCTTGCGCACACGCTTGGCGCATTTCTGAAAAGCTCAATCCACTCAATCGGCTCACCGGTGAAGGTCCACGATACAGATGGCAGCCGGATTGAGGGAACCTTTGCTGGCCTTGAAGAAACCGATGGGGCACTGCGTCTACGCTTGGCGGATGGCTCCGAACGTGTCATTCGGGCAGGCGATATTACTTAAGGGAGCGCATTCGATGCTGCTGGCAGCCGATGTCGGAAACACCAATGTTGTATTTGCTCTGTTTGAGCTGAGCGCGGATGGCGGCTTTACCGCAAAAGCGCGCTGGCGCATTGCGACCGATCCGCGTCGGACAGGTGATGAATACGCGGTCTGGCTGCTGCAACTGCTCGAAATCGAAGGGGTCGCGCGCGAGGATATCAAACAGATCATCTTTGCATCGGTTGTCCCGCGTGCTGATCACAACCTGACCGTCCTTTCGCAAAAGTACTTTGGTATCACCCCACTCAAAGCAGGGCACGGCGATGCCGCTTGGCGATTTGAGATTGATGTCGACCAGCCTAGCTCATTAGGGGCAGACCGCGCACTCAACATCCTCGCAGCGCATCACAAGTATGGTGGCGACTTGATCGTGATCGATTTTGGCACCGCAACCAAATTCGAAGCGATTGATTTCAACGGAGCCTACAAGGGCGGCTCAATCGCCCCCGGTATCAACCTCTCGCTTGATGCGTTGGTCGGTAAAACTGCCAAACTGCCCCGCATCGCCATCCGTGCGCCAGACAGCAAATCCGTCATTGGACGCAACACCGAAGACCAAATGCTCATTGGTGTGTTCTGGGGCTATGTGGCAATGATGGAAGGCATCGTAGAGCGGATGAAGTCCGAGATCGGCCGGCCTGCGAAAGTGGTCGCGACTGGCGGCCTCGCCATCCTTTTTGACGATGCGACCGATATCTTTGACGAAGTCGATGCCGACCTCACCATTGAAGGCCTCGCGATCCTTGCGCAGCAGGCCTCAGACTAAATGAAAATTCAATTCCAAGAGATTGTGTGAAAAAGAACTTCACTCCTGAAAACGAACTCCTTTTCCTTGCACTAGGCGGTTCCGGCGAAATCGGCATGAACGTCAACCTGTATGGGTGTGACAGCAAATGGCTGATGGTTGATCTGGGTATGACCTTTTCCGGGGGTGAGTATCCCGGCGTTGATCTGGTCTTTGCGGATCTCGATTTCATCGAGGAGCGCACCCGCGACCTGCTCGGCATTGTGTTGACCCATGCGCACGAGGATCATATCGGGGCTGTGCCGTATTTTGCTGGAGAGCTGGGCGTGCCGCTTTATGCCACCCCATTCACGGCTGACCTTGTCGCGCGCAAGCTTGAGGAAGCAGGGCTGCTAGGAAAGGTGGAATTGAATATCATCGCTGATGACCACGGCGACTTTGATATTGGACCATTCAACATCAAGTACTTGCCGCTCGCGCATTCGATTGCCGAGGGAAATGCACTGCTGATTGATACGCCTTATGGCCGGGTATTCCATACAGGCGACTGGAAGCTAGACGAAGAGCCGATTATTGGCGAGCCGACAACGGAGGAAGAGCTTCGCGCAATCGGCGCGGAGGGCGTTCACACGTTGGTTTGCGATAGCACCAATGTCTTCAACCCCAACCCGTCAGGTTCAGAAGGGGCCGTACACAAGGGACTGATGGAAGAGGTCGCAAAGCACGCGGGCAAACGCGTGCTGGTTACGACCTTTGCCAGCAATGTCGCGCGGCTTCACACCTTGGGCGAAGTCGCTCGGGAAACTGGACGTCAAATTTGTGTGGCAGGACGCTCACTCGACCGGATTATCGAAGTGGCGCAGGACAATGGCTACCTAACCGACTTTCCTGATCCCGTTGACTTCGACACGGCCATGCGGTTGCCACGTGGAGAGGTGCTGATCCTTGCAACAGGTGGGCAGGGAGAACCCCGTGCCGCTCTGTCGCGGATAGCGGATGAGAATCATCCTCTTGAGCTGGTGCGCGGCGATGTTGTGCTGTTCTCTTCACGCCAAATTCCGGGCAATGAGATTTCCATTGGCAAGATGCAGAACCAGCTGGCGAGGCGCGGCATCACGATGGTGACCGATCGTCAGAACCTGATCCACGTCTCCGGCCATCCCGGACGCCCTGAGCTTGAGGCGCTGTATGAGTGGCTGCAACCTGCCGTACTTGTCCCTGTCCATGGTGAAATGCGGCACATGGCAGAGCAGGCGCGGTTAGGTAAAGCGTGCGGGATTGCTTCTAACGTCGTGCAATCGAACGGCGATATCGTGCGTCTTGCGCCGGGTGAGCCGGGCAAACTTGCCGGAGTGCGCAATGGTCGCCTCGTCCTTGATGGTGATATTATCGCACCCGCCGATGGCGAAGCGGTCGCAATGCGACGGCGGATGGCGGGCGAAGGCCTAGTGGTTGTGGTGCTTGCCCGCGGCCAGCAACCAGTGATCGAGGCTTTGGGCCTACCTTTGGATGAGGATATGCCTGAATTCCTTGAGGAAACACAGAGAGATATTCTAACTGCGATCGGCAAGCTTAAGGGACACGCCGCCAAAGATCCTGCTGCTGTGCATGAGGCCGCGCGCCTTGCTGCACGGCGCGCTGCACGGCGATGGTCGGGCAAAAACCCGCAAGTGCGGGTGATCATGCCGGGCTTAGGGCAGGGGGTGCCTGACTGATGCAGATCACATCAATCCTTGCGGTTTACTTCCTGTTCTTCGTGATGACTGCGTTTGTCATGCTGCCATTCGGAGTGCGCACTGCTGATGAGGCGGGCGTTGAGAAAGTGCCAGGGCAAGCAGATAGCGCGCCTGTGAACTTTCGTCCCGGCAAATTGCTGATCCGCGCAACCGTAGTGGCAATTGTCCTAACCAGCCTATTTGTGCTCAATTTTGCGTATGGCTGGATCACCGCTGATGATCTCAACGTCTTTCCAGACCCACCAAGATTGGGCGATGAGGGCTAAGCCTCACTGACGGAAGCGTTCGATCGCCTGTGCTAGCACGACATAGAGTTTGCCCATGTCTGAGCCCAGTATGGTCACGCCAAGCGCGTTGCCGTCACGGGTGGAAAGCATCGAGCGCAGCATCGCTTCGAAGTCATGAATATACCGGCTAACACTGGCCTTAAAGTCGTCGTCGCGCTGATAGAGTTCCCCGATCTCCTTCGCATCACCGCTATCAACCAAGCGCACTGCACGGCGGGTAAAGATGCCTCGATCGCCTTTCAGATAGGCGTCCCACGCAGTATCGGTAACTTCGCTGGAAAGCGCGCCTGCAATATCAATCGCGTTTGAATTCAGGCTGTCGGTGATAAGCGCCATGCGCCGTGCAAAGTCATTGCCGACCTGTTCTTCCGCAAGCTCTCTTGAGCGTGCAATGCGCTGTTCAAGGTTTTTGGTCAGTTCATTGACCTTGGCGAGCTGGTCACGCAGCTGACTGGTTGCCTCGCGCCCTTTTCCGGCTGCATGGCTCGCTGCTTGCTCCAGCTTGCCAACCGTTTCGGCGGTGTCATTGCGCAATGCGCGTTCAATTTCGGCAACAGCATCCTTGGAAATGGTGCCAGCAAGCGTGCTCACTTTTTCACGGGCACCATCATCAAGCGCGGCAAAGGCGCTGGTGGTTGCGTCTTCTAATGCCGAAAGCGCTTCGCGCAGCTTGCCTTGCGTATCCTGCGCGTAGCTTTCGCTTTCCTTCGCGAGGCGAGTAAAGCCACCGCGCAAGCCTTGCAGCTTGCTCAGTGCTTCCTCAGATTGCTCGATCAGCTTTCCTTGCAGAGCATCGATAGAACTATCGGTCGATGCAATCTTGTCCTGCGTTTCGATCAAATAGTCACTTAGATTGCTGGCCTGTTCGCTGGTGTTGAGCATCAGGCCGGAAACGGTGCTGGCGCGTTCTTCAATGTCAGAAAGCGATTGAGAGGCCACTTCGATTGCACCTGGCAGATCCTCGCGGCTGTGCTTGGCGCCAGACTGGATTATCTCGAGCAAACGTATGCCCGCCTCGGTGAGTTCACCCAGTTGCTTTTCTGTTTCGCTCAACTCTTCGCGTTTTTGCGCGACCTGTTCGCTGAATGTTTCAAGCCCAGTATTCAATCCCTCACGGGTCGTATCACTCTGTTCGCCTACGTCGGCGATGAGTGCTGAAAGCTTGTCGAGTTGTTCGGTCATCGCAGAGCTTTGTTCGACCAGTTTCTCGGTTTCCTGGACCTGAGCCTGACGGCGCTCTGCTAGAGAATCGTCGAGCTCTGCAAGCCGCTGTGCGAGTACTTCGCTCGCTTGCGCCTCACGGGTGTCGAATTCTTCCTGGCGACGCGTGGTTTCCTCAGTGGATTTGCGCTCACGGGCAGAGATATGTTCGTCAACCTGATCCATCAGGGCCTGAAGTTCTTTGATCCGGTTTTGCGACGCGTTGATCGCATGCGAATCTAGTTTGTCGAGCCGGTCCATAGTGTTGATGACATCATCTTCGAAGCGCTTCTTAGAGGCCTGCAATTGCTCGATTGCGCCCGCTTCTGCTTGTCTGAGTTTCCCGGAAATTGCCTTGGTTTCGGTCTGCAACATGGTCATGCGCTCACCAAGAGCGGCCAGTGCCTTGCCCTCAGCGGCGTCAACTTCGCTCCGATAATTGCCCGCGCGCTCTTCAACAGCGTCGAGGCGAGTAGTTATTGTATCGCTGATTTTCGTCAGGTGCGTTTCAAGCCCACCAAGTGAATTTGATACACGCTCATCCAGCGCAGAAACTTGTCGCTCACTCGCCTTGCCAAATTCGTTGAGGCGTTCAAAGCCGCCGACCAGTTTATTGAGCTGTTCCTGAGCGTTATTGCCCGCATTGCCGACCTGATTGGACACATCGCGAGCCGAATTGGCGACAACAGGCAGATCATCGCGCAGACGTTTCATATTGCCCAATGCGGCTTCGCTCGCGCTGCCGATTGCGTCGACCTGCTCGCCATTTTCCTGGATCAGACCCTGCAGCTCGGCCGCATGCGTAGAGATTTTCTCGCTCGCAATCCGACCAAGGGATTCCAGTTCGCGTGATTGCGCACCCAAAAATTCGCGTGCAAGGCTCAATTCACGATTGACCACCGTTAGTCGCGCCTCAAGCTCGATGCTCTCCTTTGAGAGTAAAGACGCGGTTTCAGCAAAGCGTTTCGCCTCTGCGCGCGAGTGGCGCATTGTCAAAAGCCAGCCAACGCCGACCAGCAACACCGGAACCGACCAATCAATTATCCAACGCACCCATTCATTGGGCGGAGCGCTTCCCGCAGCGAGCAAGCGATCTTGCATCGCCCAAAGGTAAAGGGCCGTCCATCCAACGATCAATGTTCCGGCAATAGCTGGAGCAACCCAACCAAAGCGGTCCGAAGACACCTCATAAGGATCGTCATCGATGTAATCGGCCAGATCGAAGTCTTCGGTATCAACCGGCCCTTCGACCCCAAGATTGTCAGATATTTGATCAGAGGTTGAGCTATCAACCACCTCATCTGAAACGATTTTGTCATGCGCGTCTTGCGCGGCGTCTGGGGTTACAGCCCTGATGTGACGTCGTTTTGCCATGGATGCTCAATACCACACTCGGACTGTGGATAAACCCTGCTTTAACCTAATTCGGACTAAGCGTGCTTTCATGGCTTATGAAAGTGGAGCTTTAGACGCGACTTTGGCAGCAGCTGCGGGGGACGATTCCGCATTGCTGGGTGAGCTGAGAGGCGCCTTTATCGAAAGCGCTACTAAGCAACTCGACCTGCTGAAACGCTCGCGCTGTGATGGCAATTGGAACGTTGCTGCAATGCGCCTCAAAGGTTTGGCGGCGAGCTTCCATGCCGAAGAATTGCTGTTGGCTGCCGAAAACGCACTGGTGTCTGCACCCGGAGAACCCGCAGCAATTCGCGATATCGAGATCGTACTCGACCGCTTTTCAGGCAACGTCCCGCGTAATTTCTGACGCGGTCTGACGCATTTGGAGGGGAATTGTTCGCCCTCAAAGCTTGATACGCGCCCATTCTTCCGCCTAGCGCTTTCCTTCATGGAGCGATGCGACATCCCGCCTCGCCCTTAACAAAAGGGTTTGCCTTGCGCATTGCGCTCATCTCCGCAGTCGAGAAAACCGATCAAGGGCAGCTCAGGGCCGAGCAAATGCTTGGCGGACGATCGCTGCTTGCTTGGCAGGCGCAATTGGCGATTGAACTTGGCTGTGAGCGGGTCATTTGCCTTTGCTATGCTCCTGGTGAGGCGATTCTGAGCCTGCAATCCTGGGTCGAGGAGCAAGGACATGGGTTTCACGCGATCCGCACCAATTTGCAACTTGTTGGCCTAGTCCGAGCAGAGGATGAATTGCTGATGCTGGCCGACGGGCTCATGTTGGAGCCGCGGATTGCCAGAGCTTTCACAGATGATGGCAAAAGCCGCGGCATCGCAACCCTGCCTGCAGACCATGCGCTAAGCCAAAAGTTCTCAGATATTCTTGAGCGAATTGATCGCGAGCGCCATTGGGCTGGCTTTGCGCTAATCCGCGCCGGACAAGTTCACAAATTGAGCGATCTCCCCCCTGATCACGATGCCGTGTCGTTGCTCTTGAGACTGGCATTGCAAACGGGCGAAGACTGCCGCGATCTTGATCTTAAACCCTCAGAGAGCGAGAATTGGCAAATCGCTGACGAAGCAGAGGCAGTTTCGAAGCGGGAAATTGCGCTTTTGAATGACGCCTTGGAGATACCGTCTTGGGCAGGTGCAGGGGACGCGTTGGCTGCGCTCAGTGTGAAGTCGTTTGGCTCGCGTTACATTGCCACCGGGCCTGAAATGACGCTCGGCATGGCTGCAGTTTTTGGGACAGCGAGTCTAGTTTTGGCTGCATTCGGATTTGGAGCGCCAGCGCTTGGCATCGGTGCGGCCGGCGCATTTGCTGCATCTGTAAGCGGGCTCTGGAAGCGGATGCGCTCCCGCATTTGGGCCAAAGGTGAGAGGGCTAGATCAGAGCGCGTTCTCGGCTCGACTGTCGAAGCCATAGTTGCAGTGATTTTGACCGCAGTTTTGCTAAGGACAAGCGGGATTTCAGCTCTGTTAGCATTGCCAGTGTTGGCAATAGGAATTTCGCGCCTCGCCAGTCGAGGTGAGGCCGCGCGTCTTGCGCCGTTTTGGGCTGATCGAACTGTTCAAATGGCGATATTTGCTGTCGCGGCGGGGCTGGGTTACTTGCCCGAAGCGTTCGCAATGATTGCAGTCGGAGCGCTCGTAGATTTGCTTCTGCGCAAATCCACTGCTTAGGTTAGACCGCAAAGCCGGGCTTCGAAAGCTAACCGGGGCTTAACCATATCCCCTGTAGAGGCTACTCAATGGGCGAAATGACGTTGGACAGGACTGTACCCACTGGGGTGGAAGCCATCCTTCAGGATGAGCTGGCGCGCGAAACCCGCGCGCTGGGCAGCGTTGCGCCTGTCGTATCGCATATGCTCGAGAGCTCGGATCAGTCATTGGTAAGCGACGCTATCGTTGCGCGGGTTAGGGGCATGCTCAACAGTTTGGCTGAGCAATTGCTTGTTGCTGGTGGCACACCCGGTCCAGCTATCCCCGCAGACGGAGCCACAATTGATGCCGTTTCGCGCGGACTGACGCAGGATGGCGATCTCCTCAATCATCTCTATGCGGTGGCCATGGAAGGTCACCTTACTGTGGCATTTGAGAAGCGTGGGCAAATAGATCCCGTGCTGAGCCCCTTGTTGCAAGAGCTTATTGCGTCTGATCAGCCCGCGATCGCTGAGCTGGCAATGAGCACTCTCGCGGCGCAATCGCGTTTCATGCAAAATCAGCGGCGGATGCAACATTCACTTGAAGAACTGCCATCTGATTTGTTCGCCCGAGCGGTAGCAACCATTCAGTTAGTGGGACTGCCTTCTCAATCTGTGGCATCCGCAAATACCGCATTGCGCTCGACTTATGATGAAGGGGCAGGGCGGCTTGGTCTCCTTGCCCGGCTAGTGTCTTCCATGCACGCTGGCGCGGTAGCTGCGCTGGAGCTGGAGCATGCTGGGCTTGCCCTCTTTGCAAGCGCGCTATCTGCCCTGACCAAACGGAGCCGGGATGAAGCCGTTCTTTCATGCCATGAGCGTCAGGCGGCGCGGCTTGCGCTCAGTTTGCGCGCTGCTGGCCTTGATGAAGCAGCGATAGAGCGGCAGTTTGTGTTATCCGGTCCGGCTAACCATGTGCCTAGCCAGCTCGCTTCAGTTTCACCTGAGAGAGCGCAGGAATTGCTCGATGGCGCCACTGTGGGGAGAGGCGGGTGAACCGCCAGCAATCCCTCTTAGCGGCGCGTGGCATCACCGATGCCGATGATAAGCTGCTTACAGCGGATGACCCGCTGGCCGAGCTGCATGAAAGCTGTGGTGGTGCCATACCGGGCGTGCTCGCCGTGCCAGAATTGCTTGAGCTTGTGCGCCAAGGTCGCAAGATGGGGCTGCGTCTTGCGCGCGAGTTCTCGGCTTTCGATGGGGAGGACACGGTTTCGGGCTTTGCACGCATCCGGCCACTGAGTGATGAAGAAGGTGGCGGCTGTGAAGTGCTGGTCGAGAATTGGCAGCGTACCCCGCTTGCTCCCAGCAATTCGCATGACTTGGCTGAGCGATTAGATGAGATCGATCGCGCTTCTGCCGAAGTCACGGCGCGTCTGGATGCTCGTCAACACGTTCAGCTGCTCACAGCAGATGCGCCAGATTTGGCTAGGTTAGAAGCGGAGGTTGCCGCCGAACCGCGAAAGGTCTGGAGCGACTATCTTCAATTGCAAGGGGTGGTCCATCACCAACCGCTGCATTGGCGACTGCTCGATGGCGCACATTGCCATGTGCCTGGTTCTGAGCGGGATTGGCGTGTGCGTCTGATCCCAATTGGCGCAGCAAGCACTGCGCCGCGCGGGTTTGAATTGCTGTTGATTGCAGATGAGCCATTGTCACAGGATGCCCCGGAGACGGAGCAGTCGGAAGCCATAGAGCATTCGCAATTGATCGGCAGTGCGCTCACTCCTGTCCTGCGGCAGCCTGTCGCGCGCATCATTGCAAATGCCGAGACTATCAGTGCACGGCTAGCTGGACCGCTCAAGGCGGAATACAGCGAATATGCTGGCAATATTGCCTCGGCAGGCCAGCATTTGTCGGCAATGTTGGATGATCTGGCTGATCTTGAAGTCGTAGAGGCAGCTGACTTTAAAACATCAAGGGAGCCGGTTGATGTCAGCGATGCCGCACGACGAGCCGCTGGTATCTTGGGCGTCCGCGCACAGAGTAAAGCGATCACTCTTGAGCTGATCGAAGACGGAGATGAACTGATCGCGATTGGGGAATTCCGGCGTGTGCTACAAATCTTGATCAACCTGATTGGCAACGCAATCGCCTATTCCCCAGAGGGTAGCACGGTTCGGGTTAAGTCACGGCGACGCAAAAGCGGGCGCATCTCGGTTAGCGTGACAGATCAAGGACCGGGCGTAAGCACCGATCAAGCAACCCGCATCTTTGACAAATTTGAACGGCTTGGCCGCGATAGTGACGGTGGAAACGACAAGGGTTCTGGCCTTGGCCTTTACATCTCGCGCAAGCTGGCGCTGGCCATGGATGGTGATCTGGACGTGATTCAGCCCATTGATGGCGAGGGACTTGGCGGCGCAAAATTCAGACTTTTTCTGCTCGAAAGCGGTTGATCACGTATCTAGTCTGATTGTCTTAGCTTGTTGCCGAGGATGTGCGCACCAGCACCAAGTCCCATAGCAATAAGGCCAACAATCACCCATTCGCGATGCCCCAACATAAAGCTGTTTGGTGGCCAGTTGACCAATCCCAACCCCTGCAACGTCCAGATCAGGCCAAATACAAGAAGGGCGATCCCAAGGGCTTGAAAAACCAGCCCTATGATGGATCGCCCGCTCATGTCATATCCGCTTTGGCTCAGCGTTGGCCGATTGGCACATAGTCCCGCGCCGTTGGTCCAGTGTAGAGCTGGCGTGGACGGCCGATAACCTGGCCTGGATCAGAGATCATTTCGTTCCACTGCGCCACCCATCCCACGGTGCGGGCAAGGGCGAACAAGGCGGTGAACATTGTGGTCGGGAAGCCGATCGAGCTCAGGATGATACCTGAATAGAAATCGACGTTCGGGAACAACTTCTTCTCTTTGAAATAGTCATCATTGAGAGCGAGCTCTTCGAGTTGAAGCGCAACTTCAAACACCGGATCGGTGGTCTTCAAAGCTTCAAACACTTCGCGCAGTGTCTTCTGCATAACGGTCGCGCGTGGATCGTAGTTTTTGTAAACGCGGTGACCAAAGCCCATCAGGCGGAACGGATCGTTCTTGTCTTTTGCACGCTCAATATAGTGCGGGATACGATCAGGCGTCCCAATTTCTTGTAGCATGTTGAGCGCCGCCTCGTTCGCGCCGCCATGCGCTGGGCCCCACAGGCAGGCAATGCCCGCAGCGATACAGGCAAAGGGGTTCGCACCTGAAGACCCTGCAAGACGCACAGTAGAAGTCGATGCATTCTGCTCGTGATCAGCGTGGAGGATGAAGATCCGATCCATCGCTTTTTCAATGGCAGGGTGAATTTCATATTCCTCGGCCGGAACGCCAAAGGTCATGCGCAGGAAATTGCCGGTGTAGCTCAAGTCATTCTTGGGCTGCATGAAAGGCTGACCAACCGCATACTTATATGCCATCGCCGCGATCGTTGGCATCTTGGCGATCAAGCGGTGTGAACTGATTTTGCGGTGCTCTGGATCAGAAATATCCGTGCTGTCGTGATAAAACGCAGACAGCGCTCCAACCACGCCGCACATGATTGCCATCGGGTGTGCATCGCGGCGGAAGCCTGAATAAAAGGTGTTGAGCTGATCATGCAGCATCGTGTGGCGAGTGATGGTGTGAACAAACTCGTCATGCTCATCCTGGCTGGGCAATTCGCCATTGAGGAGCAAGTGGGCCACTTCCATAAAGCTGGAGTGCTCTGCCAACTGGCCGATTGGATAGCCGCGGTGGAGCAGAATACCTTCCTGACCATCAATATAGGTCAGCGCGCTTTCGCAGCTAGCGGTGGATTTGTAGCCCGGATCAAAGGTGAAGGCGCCGGTCTGGCCGTAGAGCTTGCGAATATCGATGACATCGGGGCCAGTGCTGCCCTCAAGAACGGGATATTCAAACGTATTCCCGTTTAGCTCCAGTTTCGCATGCTTATCTGCCAAGGTTAGTCTCCTGCCCTAAATTCTTTTTTGCCTTTGATCGGCTCTTACGCCTTTTGCGCGTCGAGCCGTGCCAGGGATTCATCCCGTCCAAGAAGGACCAGAACGTCGAAAATGCCGGGCGATGTAGTCGTCCCAGTGAGTGCAGCACGCATTGGCTGCGCCAGCTTGCCAAGGCCCAGTTCCAGTTCCTCTGCAAGCGACTTCGTAGTGGCTTCGAGAGCCTCGATTGTCCAGTTATTTTCACTCGCAAGTGCAGCATAAATCTTGGACAGGCGTGCTCTACCGTCATCATCTAGCAATTTTGCCGCCTTCTCGGTCATGGAAAGAGGCTGGCTTGCGAATAAAAAGCCTGCTCCTTCAGCAAGTTCATCAAGGTTCTTCGCCCGAGTTTTAAGAACTGGCATGGCCTTAGCCAGCAGTTCGACATCGGATGCACCTTCGATCCGGCTTGCCACTAGCGGTGCCAATACAGCGTCGTCGGTTTCCCGAATGTAGTGCCCGTTCAAGTTTTCAAGTTTTTTGATGTCAAAACGCGACGGGCTTTTGCCTACGCCTGATAGGTCAAACAGCTCAATTGCCTCTGCACGCGTAATTTCTTCGCGATCACCGTGACCCCAACCAAGGCGCAGCAGGTAGTTAAAGAGGGCGTCCGAGAGTATGCCCATTTCATCTCGATAAGCTTCTACGCCCAATGAGCCGTGGCGCTTAGACAGCTTTGCCCCATCAGGGCCGTGGATCAGGGGGACATGCGCATAAGTCGGTCGTTCCCAACCCATTGCGTCGTAGATTGGCAGTTGTCGAAACGCATTGTTGAGGTGGTCATCGCCGCGAATGATATGGGTGACGCCCATATCATGATCATCAACCACTACTGCGAGCATATAGGTCGGTGTGCCGTCAGCTCGCAGGATGATATAATCATCAAGCTCTACATTCTTTACTGATACGCTGCCTTGCACTTCGTCTTGAATGGTCGTTTCGCCATCAAGTGGGGTCTTAATCCGCACCGTGTAGCTAGCGCCTTCAGATGCCTCAGACGGGTCGCGATCACGCCAGCGCCCATCATAGCGCATGGGTTGCTTGTTCGCGCGTTGCTCAGACCGCATTTCTTCCAACTCTTCAGGCGTTGCAAAGCATTTGTATGCGTGACCCGTTTCTAGAAGTTTGTTCGCAACTTCGGCGTGCCGATCAGCACGCTGAGACTGGAAAGTAGGCGCGTCGTCATAGTCGAGACCCATCCAATCGAGACCATCCAAGATGGCATCAATCGCTTCTTGGGTGGAGCGCTTCTTGTCGGTGTCCTCTATCCGAAGCAGCGCTTTGCCGCCGTGGTGACGAGCATACAGCCAGTTGAATAAGGCCGTGCGTGCGCCGCCAATATGCAAGAAGCCTGTGGGCGAAGGCGCAAAGCGGGTCACAATTGTCTTTGCGTGTGGGCTTGCCATAGCTGCAAAATTCCTATTCACTTGAGCGTCTTAGATCAGGCCAAGCCCAAGGGGGTATTCCGAGGGGGACATGGCTGATGGCTGATGCGCCGATAATACCGATTGCTGGCGAGCCTGAAAGCAGCATTGCTGCCAAGGACACACCTTTGCCAAGCCCCAATGGGGCAACGCGCCGCCTGTGGCAAAGGGGCGGCGGATTGTCCAGCATTGCAAGCGCTGGAGCCGATGCTGCTGAGCGGTTCTTGGCAGGGGCCGGCTTTGACCGTGCCCCTTGGCTCGCGGTGGTGTTCGGCGCAGGGATTATGACCTGGTTTGCGCTCCAAACGCCGTGGCAATGGATGGCGGCAATGGGGAGCGCGTTCTTATTGGCACTTTTTGCGCTCGCAATGTGGCGCGAGGATGATGGGCGCGGGCATCTGCGCCGAGCTGTGATCGCGTGTTCAGTACTGTTTGCCTTGGGCATAAGCATTGTGTGGCTGCGATCCGAAATGGTCGGAGCTGAGCCGATCGAACGCCCAATGATTGAGCGGGTGCAGGGCTATGTGCTGGAACGGCAGGACCAACCTGCCCAAGACCGTATCCGATTAACAATGGCGGTGCGCGACGCGGAAACGGCGCAAAGCCGCAAGATACGGATCAACGTGCCGTTAGAAGAGGCCTTGCGAGTTGAGGCCGAGTATTCACAAGGCGACGGAGCGAAAGTCTTGCGCGAGGGTGCGATCCTCAAGATGCGCGTCCGACTAATGCCGCCAGCAAGCCCAATGTTACCCGGCGGTTATGACTTTGCTCGCGCCGCCTGGTTTAAAGGACTGGCCGGCACAGGCAGTCTATTGGGTGCAATCGAGGTCGTTCAAGCCCCTGATGGCAGGCCAGCCATCGGTTTCCTTCAACGTCAGATTGCTGCCCATGTACGTGACAATGTCGAGGGATCAGCAGGCACAATCGCCGCCGCCTTTGCTAGCGGGGACCGGGGGGCAATCGTCGAAGCCGACGAAGAGGCCATGCGCGATGCTGGACTAACGCATCTTTTGGCGATTAGTGGGCTGCATGTCAGTGCAGTGATCGCTGGAGCGTATTTCGTGGCGCTCAAGCTCTTGGCTCTATTCCCGGCCTTGGCATTGAGAGTGCGTTTGCCAGTAGCCGCCGCCGCTGTCGGCGCGTTGGCCGGGGTGAGCTATACACTTCTTACAGGAGCTCAGGTGCCCACGGTCAGAGCATGCGTTGCGGCAATGCTGGTGCTAATCGCTTTGGCGATGGGGCGTGACGCTTTGTCATTGCGTATGGTTGCGGCAGCAGCCGTTTTTGTCATGCTACTGTGGCCTGAAAGCGTTGTTGGGCCCAGTTTCCAAATGAGCTTTTCAGCTGTGCTTGCGATCGTGGCGCTTCATTCAAGTGCTCCGGTAAAGGCCTTTATGGCGCCACGCGAAGAGCCGTGGCTCAAACGAACGGGGCGCGGCGTCTTTATGCTGTTCGTCACTGGCTTGGTCATTGAAATTGCATTGATGCCCATCGTGCTGTTCCACTTCCACCGCGCAGGAGTCTACGGCGCCTTTGCTAACGTCATCGCTATCCCGCTGGTCACTTTCATTTCGATGCCTCTCATTGCGATTGCATTGTTCTTCGATCTGCTGGGGCTGGGAGCGCCATTTTGGTGGTTGGCAGAGGGGTCATTGAACCTTTTGCTTGGAATTGCGCATTTCACCGCAGAGCAGCCAGGTTCGGTAAAGCTGATGCCGCAGATGAGCTATTTGACGATCGCGCTGTTTGTCGGCGGGGGCCTGTGGCTTGCGCTATGGAATGGGCGAGCGCGATTGCTTGGTTTTGCTCCTGCAATTGTTGCGACCCTCATGCTGTTAACAACGCCTATTCCAGACGTACTTATCGGACGGGAGGGGCGGCATGTGGGGATCACCATTCCAAACGCTGACGGAAGCAGGAGTTTGCTATCGTTGCGCGACAGCCGTTCTTCCTATTCGCGTGACAACCTGCTTGAGCTTTCCAGCGTGACGAGTGAGCCTGTGCCTTTGGCGCAGTGGGAGGGAGCTCGCTGTTCTCCTGAATTCTGCACAGTCGAGATCACGCGAGGAGGGCGGGATTGGTCGCTATTGCTTGCCCGCAATCGGGAGATGATCGAGGAGCGCTCTTTGGCCGCTGCCTGTGAACGCGCGGACATCGTGGTGGCTGACCGCTTTTTGCCGCGCTCTTGTTCACCGCGCTGGCTGAAGGCGGATCGTCGCATGCTCATTCGAACAGGAGGCCTTGCACTTGATCTGACCAATGAACGAGTCACCAGCGTCTCTAGCAAGCAGGGTGAGCATGGTTGGTGGCGCGGGGAGGACGACTAGCGCCGCACCTGTCCCCGCGAACACCGTATCAGTGATAGCGACGTAGCAAGCCTGCAAGCTTGCCCTGAACTTCCACTTCGCCCGAGCCATAAACCTGTGGGTCATAGGAGGCGTTTGCCGGATCGAGCCTTACAAGCCCGCCATCCTTATGGAGGTATTTGAGCGTTGCCTCTTCGCCGCGCACCAGCGCAACCACAATCTCGCCATCGCGCGCCGTGTTGGTGCGGCGGATCAGAGCAAAGTCACCATCGAAGATGCCTGCCTCGACCATCGAATCGCCAGATACCTCAAGCGCATAATGCTCACCGGGGCCAAGCAGAGCCGCGGGCACGGGAAGCGAGCTTTGCCCCTCTAGAGCCTCAATCGGCGCACCTGCTGCGATCCGGCCATGAAGCGGAATGTCGATCACGTCATTGGCCGGTTCGGGCACGTTAGTGTTAGCTGCTGGCGCTCGTGCCGACATCGCAGGCGCACTCGCACGCGGTGCAGGTGTCGAATCCTCAGGTTGCTTGATCACTTCCAAAGCGCGGGCGCGGTTGGGGAGACGACGGATGAAGCCGCGTTCCTCAAGCGCTGAAATCAGACGGTGAACGCCCGACTTGCTCTTGAGATCAAGCGCTTCCTTCATCTCTTCAAAACTGGGCGAAACCCCTGTTTCCTCCAGACGCTGCTGGATGAAGCGGATCAGTTCATGCTGTTTTGCCGTTAACATGGGCAAACTCCGTAAAGGCGCACTCGTCGCGCAGCGCGCAAACGCTGCAAAGTGCCAAACTTGTCGCGCCCTCAGAGGCAGCGCCCATTCACACGGAAAGCTGCATTACAAGGCACTCTCTCGCGCACCTATATGGTGAACGGATGTAGAACAAGTAGGCAACTTCAATTGCCAAGTCAAGCGCCTCAGATCACCAAACCCCGCAGAACTCAGCCGTTTTGGAGGTTGTAGACAGGAACGAGGTCCCCAGCCTTGCTCGCAGGTGAGTTGGCCGGGCGGTTAATCAGGCAATTTGCCGTTGCCAGTGACCGTATTGCGCTTGAGTCTTGTGATGCCGCGAGGCTGACTTCGCCGCCCATAGCGATCCCTCTTAGGAACTCGCGCCGGTTGCCGGTGGCAGGCAGGTCGTGCGCGGCTCGCATCGGAGTGCTTTGCGGCAGCGGCTCCCCAGCTCCCATGGCCGCCCCGATCAGGGGCAGGGCGAACAGGAAGCAGGTCACGAAGCTCGATACCGGATTACCCGGCAGACTCAGTATGACCTGCTTCCCCCGTGTCGCCACCATCAGCGGTTTGCCTGGCTTGATCGCAACCTTCCAAAACGCGATGTCGGCGCCCCAATCGCGCAGTGCCTGCTGGATGAGGTCATGGTCGCCCACAGATGCGCCGCCTGATGTGATGAGGATGTCGCAGTCTGCCGACCGCCGCAACGCGGTGGCAAGCGCGGCGGCATCGTCTGGAACGGGGCCAAGCATGGTGGGCATGCCGACATAGGAAGCCACCATGCTCGCCAGCATCACGCCATTGCTTGCCGGGATCTGGTGCGCGGCGAGAGGCTCTCCTGCGGGCACCAGTTCATCACCGCTGTCGAGCACAGCGACCTTGGGCGCGGCCACCACCGGCACTTCGCCATGCCCGGCCGCGATCGCCAGTGCCATTGCAGCAGGGGTGAGGGCTGAACCTTTGGTGAGCAGCGTGTCGCCTTCACCGAAGTCGAAGCCTGCGCGCCGGATGTGCTGACCGGGAGAGGGCATCTCGGTCGCCATGACCATCATGCCGTCAAGTGTCGCATCCTCTTGGATCAGCACGCGGTCTGCACCGCTTGGCACATGCGCTCCGGTGGAGATGCGGGTGCATTGCCCTGCTTCGAGCACTCCCGTGAACGGAGCGCCTGCGCGGCTCTCTCCAACGTGCTCCCATGGTCCGTCTCCGGGGGCCAGCGCATAGCCATCCATGGCTGAGAGGTCGGCTGCGGGCTGCGTGCGTTTGGCAGCCACGTCGCGCGCGAGGTAGCGTATGCCTGTACCGGGAGCCAAGGGCACGACGGCTTCCCCGAGCGTCGGCGCGAGGGCGAGCAGCCGCGCCTGCGCCTCTTCAAGGTCCAGTAGCTCGCTCAAGCCACAGCCTTCCCATCCGCTCGCCAAGTGCCGCTCTTGCCGCCGCGCTTCTCGATCAGTCGGACCTCACCGATCACCATGCCTTTGTCGATCGCTTTGGCCATGTCGTAGATGGTGAGCAGCGCGGTTGAGACGGCCACCATCGCCTCCATCTCCACGCCCGTCTTGCCCGTAAGTGAGGCGGTGGCGGTGGCGCGCACGCCCCAAGTGCCATCAGCTTCCTCAAACGCGAAGTCGACATTGACCGCTTCCAGTCCAAGCGGATGGCACAGCGGGATCAGCTCGCCCGTGCGTTTGGCGGCCATGATCCCGGCGATGCGGGCGGTGCCCAGCACGTCCCCTTTTGGCGCGTTGCCTTCGCGGATTGCGGTGAGCGCTTCGGGTGACATGGTGATGATGCCAGAGGCTATCGCGACCCTGTGCGTTTCCACTTTCCCGCCCACATCGACCATGCGCGCTGAGCCGTCTTTGCCGATATGAGTGAGATCGTTCATTTTCAGTGCCTTAGGTGAGACATGGACCGCATGTTACACGGTCCTGGGAAAGAAAAATCACCACCGCACAGACGGTGGCTTCTAAAGGAATAGAACCAAGCTTTGATTGCTGTCCACTGCATGCCCTGTCCATGCCAAATTGGCGGGCTGTAAGAAAGCGGTCCACTTATCCGTTGAGCAGCGTCCGGGTCGCCTCAGCCACGTCATCTGCGCGCATCAAGCTTTCGCCGACAAGGAAGGTTCGCACACCGCTTTTCGAAAGACGTACGCAGTCTTCGTGGCTCGCAATTCCGCTCTCGCCAACCAGCAGCGCAGTGTCCGGCACCATTGGCGCAAGGCGCTCTGTGGTTTCAAGCGAAGTGGTGAATGTCTTGAGGTCGCGATTGTTTATCCCGATCAGCTGCGAATTGAGGTGCGCAAGGGCACGCTCCATCTCGGCCTCGTCATGAACCTCGACCAGCACGTCCATGCTATGTTCGCGCGCCGCCGCCTCAATCTCGCGCATTTGCGCGTCCGAAAGCGCGGCAACGATAATCAGGATCGCATCAGCGCCAATCGCGCGTGCCTCAAGGCATTGCCACGGATCGACCATGAAATCTTTGCGTAAGGCAGGTATCGCACAGGCTGCGCGCGCGGCCACGAGGTAATCCTCATGCCCTTGAAAATAGGGTGCATCGGTCAGGACGGACAGACAAGCTGCGCCGCCCGCTTCGTACTCGCGCGCATGCTGAGCGGGTTGGAAATCGGCACGGATCAGGCCCTTTGACGGGCTTGCTTTCTTGACCTCCGCGATTAGCGCAAAGCCGGTTTCTGACTTGGCACGCAAAGCCGCCTCGAAACCGCGCGGGGCTGACTGCTCACTCGCCGCCGCCTCTAGCGCAGCGACAGTGGTTGCCGGTTTGCGCGCGGCCACTTCGCTCGCCTTATTGACGCAGATTTCTTCGAGCTTATTCATGGGCCCTTACTTTGCCAGTTCGATCCAGTTTTCGAGCAGTTTGAGCGCTCGGCCTGAATCGAGCGCTTCTGCTGCCATGGCAACGCCATCTTCCCATTCCTGCACCTTGTCAGCGACAATCAGCGCGCCTGCCGCATTTAGCTGCACCGCTTGGCGATAGGGTCCCGGCGCGCCGAGCAGCAGAGCCTTTAGCGCGGCGGCATTGTGGGTTGCATCATCGCCGCGAATGGCTTCGATGGGGGAATTGGGCAGGCCAGCCTCGGATGGGTGGACCCGGTTCATCTCAAACGCATTGCCGGTGACGACGGCGACTTCATTTCCGCCTGCCAGGCTCAATTCATCCAGCCCCTCATCGCCGGAGACGATCAAGGAGCGGCCCGTGCCAAGCTTCGCCATCGCGCCTGCATAGATCGGCACATAGGCAGGGCGCGCGATCCCGATCAGCTGACTGGTCACGCCAGCAGGATTGGAGAGCGGACCCATCAAGTTGAAGATCGTGCGCTTACCAATCTTAAGCCGGATGGGTTGGATGCGGCCCATTGCGGGGTGGTGGTTCTTTGCAAACAGAAAACAGATGCCCAGCTCTGCGAGCGTCTTCTCCGCCGTCTTGCCCGCCGCATCCATGTCGAGGCCCAGCGCTTCCAGCGTGTCTGCCGCGCCCGCTTTGGATGAGGCGGCGCGGTTGCCATGCTTTGCCACGGGCACTCCGCAAGCCGCGACAACTAGGCTTACGGCGGTGGAGACATTGAGCGTGTGGTGCCCATCGCCGCCGGTTCCGCATACGTCGATGGAGCCCTCGGGCGCATCAATCGGGATCAACCGAGCGCGAAGGGCGCGGGCTGCGCCAGCGATTTCGTTCGAGGTCTCGCCGCGTGCCGACAGAGCGATAAGAAACTGCTCGATCTCATCCTCAGTGGTCCCGCCATCCAGCAGAGTGCCAAATGCGGTTTCGGCTTCTGTTTCAGTGAGCGGTTTGGAGATGTCGGGTAGGCTCATTAGCTCACTCTTTCAGGAAGCGCCGCGTCAATGCCGCAGATGTTGAGGAAGTTGGCGAGCAGCGCATGGCCATGCTGCGTCGCGATGCTTTCGGGGTGGAATTGCACGCCGTGAATGGGGAGACTTTCGTGGCGGAATCCCATGACGCTTGCGTGGTCACCCCCGGGAGTTTCTGCGTGGGCATTGGCGATCAGGCTGGCAGGCATGTCGACCACTTCAAGGCTGTGATAGCGGGTTGCGGTGTAGGGCGAGGGCAGGCCTGCAAACACACCCGTGCCATCATGCGTAACTTCCGAAGTCTTGCCATGCATCAGCCCGCCGCGCGTAACCGTGCCGCCGAAATGTTGACCGATGCTCTGGTGCCCCAGACACACGCCGAGCAATGGCTTTTCCGCATCCGCGCAGGCCGCAACCAGATCGAGGCTGATCCCTGCCTCATTGGGCGTGCAGGGGCCGGGCGAGATGAGAAAGCCGCTCGCATTGGTGGCAATCGCTTGCGCCGCGGTCAGTGCATCATTGCGCTCCACCCGCACTTCAGCCCCCAGCTCCATCAGATAATGGACAAGGTTGAAGGTGAAGCTGTCGTAATTGTCGATGACCAGAATCATTGCAGGGGCTTTCGCGCAAATGGTGGCGGGGTTCAAGCTTGGGCGCGGCTCTTGTGCCAAGCATGCACTGCACCGTCCGCAATCACGGCTGCAACTGCGCCGACGCCATAGGCTACGATATCCTCCCAAGTGAAGGTCGTACCGAGCACAATGCGCGCAACCGGGTTGTCCTGAAGGCCAAGCAAAGTGAGCGCATCGAGATATTGCATGATCTCAACCGCAAGCCCGACCAGAAAGGCGAAGAGGGCGGCGATTGAGCGGCGCAGATCAATCACGCTGAGCAGCGCGCAATAGACCAGCATCACTGCGAGCACATCGCCAAGCACGGGTCGGATGAAGCTGTCGCGAACGAAGAGCGCGATGACGATCTCAATCGCGAGCAATGCCGCAGCGGCGAGCGCATATCCGCGATGCAGCCTCAATCTCAGGCGCCCGCAAACTTATCCGTTGCGCGCACCAGACCGTCGATAATCCCCGGCTCGCTTGCCGAATGACCGGCGTCATTGACGATCCATAGCTCTGCTTGCGGCCATGCTTTCTTAAGCGCCCATGCGGCGGCAGGCGGCGTGCAAATGTCGTGGCGACCTTGCACGATGATCGCCGGGATATGGCTGATCTTGGAAACATCACGCAGTAATTGCGCTTCCTCGAGGAAGAAATCTTCGAGGAAGAAACGCGCGCAGATGCGGGCAAAGGGCACCGCTTTGGACGGGTCGGCAAATTCTTCGAGCAAGCCTTCATTGGGCAAAAGCGTCGCGACCGAGCCTTCCCAAATCGACCATTCCTTCGCTGCTGCCAGCCGTGTTGCTTCATCGTCGCTGGTTAGGCGCGAATAATACGCCTTCACCAGATCGCCGCGCTCATCCTCTGGGATATGGCCAGAGAAACTGTCCCATTGTTCCGCCATGATCTCGCTCGCGCCAAAGCGGTAGAGCCAGCCTTTTTCCTGCTGGCGGGCAAGGAATACGCCGCGCAGCACGATTTCGGACGTGCGCTCCGGGTATTTTTGGGCATAAGCGAGCGCGAGTGTCGCACCCCAGCTGCCACCAAAGACCTGCCATTTATCGTGGCCGCACATTTCACGCAGATGCTCAATATCATCGACAATGCGCCATGTATCATTGTGCTCGATTTCAGCGAAGGGCAGCGATTTGCCGCAGCCGCGCTGGTCGAACAGCAGCACGTCATATTTGGCAGGGTCCCATTGGCGTCGATGCGAAGGGGCCATGCCGCCGCCCGGTCCGCCATGCAGAAATACGGCAGGCTTTGCACCCGGCGTGCCCACGCGCTCATAGTACAGCTGATGGCCATCGCCGACATCGAGCATTCCCGTCTCATAGGGCTCAATCTCAGGATACAGTTCGCGCTCGTATGTGAGCATATTGCCGCTTCCCATTACTTGGTCTCCACAATGATCAACGGGCCGACCCTGCGGCCATCCATGCGCCCCGTGCTTGGATCCCACAGCGAGGAGATGTTCCCGTCTAGGAACAGTGCATTGGACGCTTCCAACTCATCGCGGAAATAGCGCGCGAGTTGCCCAAAGCTGAGCGGCGCGTTTGAGATCACGAAATGCGCTTTGCCATCGCCCGCAATGCCGACCCCGTTGCGAAGCGCTTTGGACGGGCCGTCCTCAGAAATCTCAGGGTGCAATTCGCCATTGATGACGAGCATCGGCCCTGATTGCGTGCCGAAATTGGGGCGCGTGCCGATGGTGCGCAGGAATGTGTCTGTATCAAGAATACGCCAGCGCGTGGTGCCGCCGAAGAAAACGCCATTGGGTTTCAGGAAAAAATTGCCCGAACCATCGCCGCGGTTGAGTTCGGCAAGGCGGTCTTCATCGCGCACAAAATAGCCAACCGGCTTCAGATCATCGCCATACATGCCGCCATTCATGACGAAAGCAATGTCGCCTTCATTCTTGCCAGCGGCCCAGCCTTCGATAGTGCCGAATTTGTCGCCGCTAACAGGTGCCAGATCAGTGCGAATGCGGTGGAGTTCGGGGTCCGCGACGCAATGCGTGAGCGAGACGCCTTCGAAAGTCGCAGGCTGACACGCGGAATTGGGATTGGAGGCGACTTCCGGCACAGTTTCCTCGGCCGCCACCGGATCATCGGCCGCCACTGGCTCACCCAGCTCCGCGCGCACCACAGGCTCACCAGCAGGCTGTTGCTTACAGGCGGAAAGCAGCATGACGGGAGCGCATAGAAGGAGGGCGGCTTTCGTTCTCATCGTGTCATTCTCTCAAGTCGAATTCGGCTCATTGGCCAAACCCCGGTTCACTGGCGACCCGCACCGCCTCTTTGGCCGCAGCGATCAGCGCGCCTGCTTTTGCGCGGCATTCGGCCAGTTCGTAATCAGGATCGCTGTCTGCAACAATCCCAGCACCGGCCTGCACGTGCATGGTTCCGTCTTTGACGACCGCCGTGCGCAAAACGATGCAGCTATCGACTGAGCCATCCGGTGCGAAATAGCCGACGCCGCCCGCATAGGCACCGCGCGTTTCCGGCTCCAATTCTGCGATGATTTCACACGCGCGTATTTTGGGAGCGCCAGAAACCGTGCCTGCGGGAAAGCCTGCGAACAGCGCGTCGAGAGCGTCTTTGTCGCCGCCCAACTGCCCAACCACATTGCTGACGATGTGCATGACATGGCTGTAGCGTTCGATGGTAAAGCTGTCGGTGACTTCGACGCTGCCTTTTGCGGCGACACGCCCCACATCATTGCGCCCCAGATCGAGCAGCATGAGGTGCTCTGCCAGTTCCTTGGGATCAGCGAGCAAGCTGACTTCGTTGGCGCGGTCTTCTGAGGCGTTTTCGCCGCGCGGGCGGGTACCAGCGATTGGGCGAATAGTGACTTCTCCATCGCGAACGCGCACCAATATCTCAGGGCTGGAGCCAACAATCGCGAAGCCAGGCAGATCGAGAAAATAGAGAAACGGCGAAGGGTTCACCCGTCGCAGAGCACGGTAAAGCGCCAAGGGAGGCAGCTCAAACGGGCACGTGAAACGCTGGGCGAGCACCACCTGAAAGATATCGCCCGCCAGAATGTAGTCCTTCGCGCGGCGGGCCAGCGCCTTGTATTCCTCACCATCCATCACCGGCGTTAGCTCCGGATCCTGCGTAGTGGGAGCGGTGCGGGGCTCCTCTGGGCGAGGCTGCACCAATGCGCGCAAAGTTTCATCAATCCGTTCGCCAGCGCTTTCAATGGCGGCGGCAGGATTGGTCGCGCTCCAAATTGGCGCGATGCAGAACAGTTCGTCTGACAGGCCATCAAAGACCAGAATGACCGTTGGCCGCACAAACAGCATGTCGGGCAGCGCCAATTCGCTCGGCTCAGCACGGGGCAGGGTTTCGACCAGACCAATCGTTTCATAGCCGAAATAGCCGACCAGACAGGCAAGGGCAGGGGGCAGCTCTTCGGGCGTATCAATCCGGCAGGCATTGGCCAGCGCGCGCAGCTCGCTCATCGCATCGCGTTCACACGGTTCGAACGCGTCACGGTCGTGCTTCCATGTGCGGTTGACCGCCGCTTTGCCCTCGGTGCCGCGAAACACCAGATCAGGATCGAGGCCGAGCAGGCTGTAACGCCCGCGCACTTCGCCGCCCTCAACCGATTCGAGCAGGAAATCACCACGCCCCGGTTCAATCAAACGCCGCGCAGCGCCAACCGGCGTATCGCAATCCGCGACCACGCGCCGCCAGACCAGCGCTGGTGCGCCAGCTTCTAGCGCAGCGGCAGCTTCAGCGGCGTTTTCAAGCTGCGATCCTGTTTCTGCCGAGATACTCACGCGTCAGTTGAAAGGCTCAAGGGCGATGCCCTCAGCTTTCCCCTGCCAGAACAGCACGAAGAGCTTCGATCGCTTCTTCATTTCGTTCAACGCCAATCTCTGCCTGAATGGCACGTGCAAATTGCGAGTTGTATTCATTGACCAGAGCAGGCGCGAGCTGCGTGCGGGTTTGCTCCACCAGCTCAGCATTCTCTTCAAGCGGATCGGTTTCAATCGCAGCAAGATCAACCACGTACCAGCCAATGTTGTTCGCATCTTCGAGCACTTTGGTGGACCCTTGCGCCATTGAGAACAGCAACACGAGCGGTGCAGGAACGCGGCGGTTTTGCGAAGCGAGCAGATCCGTACGGCGCAGATTGACGTCTTCGATCTGGCGCAGAGCCTCGTTCTCTTCGCGCATGGCATCGCGCAGGGATGCGCCACCACGAACCGCTTCGAGGATGCGGTTCGCTGCGGCTTGAGCAACCTTGTTGCCTTCTGCAAGGCGCCAACGCAGCGTCACTTCATCGCGCACATCGGCAAGCGGCGGCGCGGCGCTTTCGGTGATGTCATCAACGTCAAACACCAAGAATTGCGCGCCCGGCACCAGCTCAGCGAGTTGTGGCTCGCCCTCTTCCATCTGGAATGCGGTGTCGAGGATGGGTTGAAGCTGAGGAGGAAGCCCGGGAGCCGCTGATCCAAACACCTGACCACTGGCCGTAAGCTCTGGAATAGCGGTCAATTCAAGGTTGAACTGTTCCGCCACGTCAGACAGCGATGTACCGGTGTCGACCATCTGCTCAATCTGAGTGCTGAGGTCGATCAAAGCGGCCGCGCGGTTCTCTTCGAGCAATTGCGCGGCGATCTCGTCACTTACCTGATCCAAGGTGCGGGCAGGGGTGAGGACAATATCGTCGAGCCGCGCGACATACCAACCCAGTTGGCCCTGCGCTGGCGTTATCACCGCGCCTTCTTCAGCGGCAAACACTTGCTCCGCAAAGGCAAAGCTGGTGGCATTGCTCAATTCCTCTTGTGTGCGAGGCTGGGCTGTTGCGACTTGAAATTCAGCCTCACGCGCTGCCGCTTCGAGCGAAATGCCGCCGCGGATACGTTCGACAAGCGCGTTTGCAGCAGCTTCTGTTGGAACCACGAAGGATGAAACAGCGCGCGCTTCACTAGCGGCATATTGATCCGCGGCTTCTTCGAAACGAGCCGCAATCTGCGCAGTGGTCGGCGTGAGGTCCGCCGTGATGCTTTCCGCGCCAAACCCAGCAAAGCGCACTGTGCGGCGCTCTGGCAGGATATAGTCGCTGCGATTGTCACTGTAATATGTGTTGAGCTGTTCGTCGGTTGGATCGCCCTCTGGCGCGAATTCCATCGCCGGGATTAGGCCTATCTGACCTTCGCGACGTTCCAGCACGAGCGCTGCATATTGACGCGCAGCGGCCTCTGGCATTTGCGGAGCGGCAAATGCGGGGCGCAAGACTTGTTGGGCGAGCAGGCCATCCCCGATGTCCTTACGCAGGATCGCATCGGTGATCCCCTGGCGAGCAAGCGCGCTGCGATAGACATCTTCGTCAAATTCACCGGTAAGGCTGCGAAAGGCCGGGATTTTGAGGATTTCGCTGTTCACCAGATTGTCACCTGCGCGAAGGCCATATTCCTGCGCGTAAAGACCGACAGAAAACCGCTCAATCAGCAAATCAAGCTCACCATCAAGCGCGCCGCCAGCCACAAATTGAGGCATTGTCAACGTTGGGTTCTGTTCGCGCGCCCGGCTCAGCGCATTGTTCATAGCGCCGGTCAGTTCAGTATTGGTGATCCCTTCATCTCCGACGACGGCCACCTTGTCATCGCCAGCCAGCCCGCCAAAGGTCGACGTGCCTGAAATATCGCTCGCCGCAAAAGCAAGGGCGACGATGATTAGAAAGCCAATAAAGATTGGCAGGCCGATTTTAGACTGAAAGAAATTTCGAAACAGCGAGATCATTTCATTGTTTTCCCGGTTCGCATTGCTGCTTTTGTTGAAAAGGCAGCCGAATTTGCGCGCGTGTATGAACTGTTGTTGGCTGAAAACCGGCGATTCTCTAATCGAAGCGCTTGGCCTGCAACCTTGGCAAGGCGCTTTATCGGCCCTGCGACCTCCCGGCAACAGGTTGGCGTATGTTTTGACTATAAGTATCGGCTCGGCTAGCGGACGCGGCCCCTCAGCCCTAAATGGATCGCCAGATTCGAAATGGGTTCTTCAATTTTCAGGAAATTATGATGCCCCAGCGGCCCTACATCGTTGGAAACTGGAAGATGCACGGCACACGGGCCATGCTTTCCGAAGCGCGCGCGATTGATCGCGCGGCCCAGCGCCATATGAAAGTGGAAGTGGCGATTGCGCCGCCATACACTCTGATCCACCCCGTGCACCGTGAGGCGGAACAGATCGCAGTGGGCGCGCAGGATTGCCACGATCAGGAAAGCGGCGCTTACACAGGCGACATTTCTGCGGCGATGATCGCGGATGCGGGTGGCAAATTCGTAATCCTTGGCCATAGCGAACGGCGCGAGGCCCATGATGAAAAGGACGCTCAGGTCCGAGCCAAGGCAGAGGCTGCACTCGAAGCGGGTCTCCGCGTAATCCTGTGCTGCGGTGAAAGCGTAGAAGTTCGCGATGCAGGCAATGCTGTTGCGCATGTTAAGCGTCAGCTGAAAGCCTCGCTCCCCAAAGAGATAGAGAACGTGACTGAGCGATTGACCGTTGCCTATGAGCCAATCTGGGCGATTGGCACCGGCAAAGTCGCAGGCGCAGACGACATTGTGGAAATGCACGCAGCGATCCGCGCGCTTTTGGTCGAAATGTTCGGCGACGAAGACGGTGCAGAGGTTCGTATCCTTTATGGCGGTTCGGTAAAGCCTGAAAATGCGGGCGAAATTCTGGGACTGCCCGAAGTCGGCGGCGCGCTAGTGGGCGGGGCGAGCCTTACCGCTGATAGCTTTATGGGCATTGCTTTGGCCGCAGGCGAAGGCGCAGAGGTTTAACGCCAAGCCGTTCACACACCTTGCTCTCATGAGGTGCAATGCCTAAGTGCGCTTGCACCAAACACTTCAGGTAGAAGAAAACTCAATGTCGCTGTTCATTATCCTTACCGTCATTCAGGCCATCGTGGCCGCAGCATTGGTCGCTGTCGTGCTGATGCAACGCAGCGAAGGCGGGGGTCTTGGCATTGGTGGCAACCCATCGGGCGCCCTGGGTGCGCGCGGGGCAGCGGACTTTCTGACCCGTTCTACCAAATGGCTGGCGGTGGCTTTTGTGAGCCTTTCGATCCTGATTGCAGCGCTGGCCGTTAGCGAAAACACCGTTGATGTCTCTAGCGACCTTGATCGCAATGTGACCGCGCCGACTGCCGATGATCTGCTGGGCGAACCTGCAGGCGCAGCGACCGGTGACGATCCTCTGGCAGAGGGTGATGCACAGCCGGCTCCAGATGCTGGCGATGATCCGCTCGCTGAATAAGAAGCGTTTCACCCAATAACCGGCCAATCGCTGGCTAATTTACAACAAATTGCACCGGCTTGTGGATTGCATACGCTTTCCTTCGCCATTTCGCTTGCCCCGAATCCGCAACGCAGCTTAAGGCCCAACTCCCATGGCGCGGTACATTTTTATCACCGGCGGCGTGGTCTCCTCGCTCGGCAAAGGTCTCATGGCAGCATCACTTGCTGCCCTCCTTCAGGCGCGTGGCTACAAGGTCCGCATTCGAAAGTTCGACCCCTACTTGAATGTCGATCCGGGCACGATGAGCCCGTATCAGCATGGTGAGGTCTATGTGACCGATGACGGGGCCGAGACCGACCTCGATCTGGGCCATTATGAGCGCTTCACCGGCGTTTCAGCGCGTCAAAGCGACAATATCACCAGCGGCCGCGTCTATCGCGACATTATCGCGAAGGAACGCCGTGGGGACTATCTCGGCGCAACCGTGCAGGTAATCCCGCATGTAACCGACGCGATCAAACAGTTTGCTCTCGATGGACAGGACGATCACGATTTCATCTTGTGCGAGATTGGCGGCACGGTGGGCGACATCGAATCGCTGCCCTTCATGGAAGCCATCCGTCAGCTGCGTAACGAACTGGAGCCGATGCAGACGCTTAGCGTGCATGTGACATTGGTGCCGTACATCGCCGCTGCGGGCGAACTCAAAACCAAGCCAACGCAGCACTCCGTGCGCGAACTTGCCAGCCTAGGGATCAAACCTGACGTGCTGCTATGCCGCGCCGAGCATCCGATCCCTGACAGTGAGCGTCAGAAGATCGCCAATTTCTGTAACGTGCGCAAAGAAGCGGTGATCCCGGCTCTGGATGCGCCGTCGATCTATTCAGTACCGCAGCAATATCACGACGAGGGCCTTGATGCAGAGGTTCTGCGCGGGTTTGGTATTACCGATGCGCCAGCGCCCAATCTTGCTGCGTGGGAAGATGTGACGGACCGTTACTTCAACCCCGAAGGCGAAGTGACCATTGGCGTCGTTGGCAAGTATGTTGGCCTGCCTGATGCGTATAAGAGCCTCAATGAAGCGCTTGTTCATGGCGGCCTTGCCAACCGGGTGAAGGTCAACATCAAGTGGATCGACGCTGAAATCTTCGAAGGCGAAGAAAGCGAAATCGCCTCCGCGCTCGAACCCATGCACGGCATTCTGGTGCCGGGCGGCTTTGGTGAGCGCGGCTCTGAAGGCAAAATCGCAAGCGTGCGCTTTGCCCGTGAACGCAAAGTGCCGTTCTTCGGTATTTGCCTTGGCATGCAAATGGCCTGCGTCGAAGGCGCGCGTGAAGCAGGCTTTGACGCGGCATCCTCAACCGAATTTGGCGACACCAAGGAACCGGTCGTCGGCATAATCGAAGAATGGATGAGCGAAGAGGGCATCCAGCAACGCGAAGAAGGCGGGGACCTGGGCGGCACGATGCGCCTGGGCGCCTATGAAGCGAAGCTGGGCGCGAACAGCCATATCTCGACCATCTATGGCGGGGTGGAGACGATCTCAGAACGTCATCGCCACCGGTATGAGGTCAACAGCGCCTATATCGAGCCGCTGGAGCGTCAGGGACTGGTCTTTGCTGGCATGTCGCCTGATGGCTTGCTTCCAGAGACGGTGGAGCGGACCGACCATCCATGGTTCGTCGGTGTTCAGTTCCATCCAGAGCTGAAATCAAAGCCATTTGATCCGCACCCGCTCTTTGCCGGCTTTATCGAAGCTGCACTGGAACAATCGCGCCTCGTCTGAGCGTAAGTCATCGCTATAAATTGTCCAGAAACGGCTGCGATTTGCGGCCCATGTAGTGCCGCTTAGCTCGCCCTTAACGCTATATTGGCGTCGACTTTTTACAACTTGTGTAAATAGCTCTTGCCTAGAAGGGGATATGGGGCTTACCCCGCCCGTGACGAGGGAGTTTCAAAACGCGCAAAACGGCAGAAGTCAGCGCTTTTTGGAGGTCTTTTGGGGGTGTCGGGGGACATACAGAAATTAGCAGCAAGCCCGTTTTATTGCGCGGGTTCAATCGCTTGCTGCGCCGAGCTCGAGCTGGAATTGACCGTCTTCTGCGACCCGGACGGTCAGGGCTAGTCGAGGCGACTAACGAGTCGCGGGGGCGAGTCCATTCGGACCGCCCCCACTTAGTTTGCTAACAATGGTTAGTTTGGCGCTTTTCAGAGCCCAAATTTGTGCAAAAATATCAGGCTGCGTCTGCGGCCTTATCCTTGCTTTCATCGCCTTCTTCATCAGGCGACGTCGCATCGGGAACGGCGGTCAGTGTTGCCGCGCTATTCACAGCGATCTTTTTGGGCTTCATTGCATCAGGCACTTCGCGCACCAGATCCACGATCAACAGACCATCGGCCAGCTGCGCGTTTTCAACCCGGACATAGTCGGCGAGTTCAAACCTGCGCTCAAACCCACGATTGGCGATGCCAACATGCAGCAATTCTGAGCCATCATCCACATCGTCGCGCTTCTTGCCTTGCACGGTCAAAAGGTTCGCCTGCGCAGTGATATCGATATCCTGAGGGCGGAAACCGGCAACGGCCAGCGTGATGCGGTAATTGTCTACGCCGCTCTTTGAGATGTTAAATGGGGGGTAGTTGTCGCCGGAGTTCAGGCGTGCCTGGCTTTCGAGCATGTCGAACAGGCGATCAAAGCCCACGGTGCTGCGGCGATAAGGGGTAAAATCTAAACGTGACATAGTTGCAAATCCTCTAGTCTGAGCAATTTGATATTCAGCAAGCCTGCCTCATGCAGCGCTCACAATCTTGCCGCCTGATTGTTACCCAAGACTGGCGGAACGCGGCGACACAAACTAGGTAAGGGCCAAGCCAGAGCTTTCAAGAGGTTTGGCAGCCTCAATGGGATTGAAAAATGAGTGCACCGGTAATCGACATTTACACCAAATTTTCCTGCCCCTTTTGCGTGCGGGCAAAGCATCTGCTGTCCAGCAAGGGTGCTGAGTTCAACGAATATGACATCACGATGGGCGGCCCCAAACGCGATGAAATGATCGCCCGCGCACCAGAAGCGCGCACTGTGCCGCAAATCTTCATCGGCGATACGTATGTGGGCGGTTCGGACGATCTGGCGGCTCTAGAACAAGCCGGTGAGCTAGACACGCTGCTAGCGGGTTAAAGGCGCGCGCGTGCCCAAGATCGCTGTCTTGCAAATGACGTCGGGTATTGATCCCGAGTTCAACATTTCCACCATTGAAAAGGCGGCGTATGACGGAGTCGCACAGGGGGCAACTGTGTTGTTCGCGCCTGAGATGGCGGGCTTGCTGGATCGCAATCGGTCTCGCGCCGCACCTTGGATTTCGGGATCTGGTCCGGGCGAGATGGTAGAACGGTTCCGGAGCCTTGCTCAGCTCCTCCAAATTGATCTGGCGATCGGCTCAATCCCCGTCGCAAGCGAGGGGGATAAGCTTGCCAACCGCGCATTTTATGTCCCTGCCAGCGGCGATCCTTGCGTAACATACGACAAAATCCATATGTTCGATGTGGAGCTGTCTACCGGCGAAAAATGGCGCGAGAGCAGCGCATATGAGCCGGGAAGGGAGGTGGTGACGGTTGAGGATACGCCGCTTGGCCGTCTCGGCCTCACCATCTGCTACGACATGCGTTTTCCCGCTCTGTTTGAAAGCCTTGGGCGCAAGCGTTGTGATGCCATTGCTGTGCCCGCCGCTTTTACCAAGCCCACAGGCGAAGCGCATTGGCATGTGCTACTGCGCGCACGTGCGATTGAAGCCCAAGCCTTCGTCATCGCTGCTGCGCAAGTGGGCAGGCATGAAGATGGGCGCGAGACTTACGGCCACAGCCTCGTAGTCGATCCATGGGGCGAGGTGCTGCTCGATATGGGTGGTGAAGGGCCGGGCCTTGGTTTTTGCGACATTGACCTAGGCCGCATCGCCGAAGTCCGCGAGCAGGTTCCAAGCCTTGCCAATGCCCGCGAAATTCCCAATTAGGCGCATGATATGATCGTATTCGACCTCCATTGCGCCGCCGGGCACCGATTTGAAGGCTGGTTTAGCTCGTCCAGCGACTTTGCTGACCAGCAGTCGCGCGGGCTCGTGACGTGCCCGCAATGCGGAGATGATGATGTGAGCAAAGCTCCGATGGCGCCTGCGGTCCCGATGAAGAGCAATCAGGTGACCGAGCGCCGTCCAGAGCCTCAATCTACACCAGCACCTGCTCCAGCACCTGCTCCAGTGCCTGCGCCCGCGCCAGAAAGCACCCAGCCTGTCGCCAATGGCCCGATGCCAGCCGAAGTGCAAAAGGCGCTGACGAAACTGGCAGAGGCGCAGCAAAAAGCGCTCAAGAACAGCACCTATGTGGGCAAGGATTTCGCCGAGCAATCGCGCGAAATGCACTATGGTGAGCGTGACGAAGCGCCCATCCATGGCCAAGCGAGCCTTGAAGAAGCAAAAGCGCTGGCCGAAGAAGGCGTTCCGGTCGCCCCGCTGCCTTTCCCGATCGCACCACCCGAAGACTTGAATTAGGCCAGGGACGCCAAATTAGAAAATGATGACCCTTTGGGTTTGGTGTCCCCGACAGGATTCGAACCTGTGGCCTTTGGATTAGGAATCCAACGCTCTATCCACCTGAGCTACGGGGACGCGCCTAAACACAGGGCGCACCCATAGCAGCGCGAATGTTGGGAGCAAGAATCAAAAAAAGGCGCTCGGCTATTCCGTAAGTGGGGGAGGGACCCATTCGGAAAAGTGCCGCAGCGCCTCTTTCTAAATCAGTCTTGGGAAAGACTGGTGATACGATCGAAAGCATTCGGTGAAACCGGAGTGACCGTTTGCCCGCTCGGGGGATCGCGGCCTGTCATTCGGTAAGGTCCGTAGCGCCTTCGAGTATTGGTTTAAGCAGACGTGGTTAATGAAGTCCTAATGCGCAGGCTTCTTTTTTGAAGACACGGCACTCGGCTCCTACTCAACTCTTGCCTCAACGCCGCGTTCCGCAAGAAAGGACAGGGTCACTACGGATAGGGAAATCCCGAGGAGCAGTGCACATGTTCCGGCCCAGCCTAAACCGTCATAGATCGCCGTTCCCAGAACGCTGCCCAACGCTCCGCCCAAGAACATAATCACGACATAGCTGGTGGTGAGCCGCGTGCGAATGGCGGGCTCCAGCGCGAGGAAGGTCATGCGACCAGTCACGTCAATGCTGGGCCCGACAATATTGACGACGATCAGCGGAACAAGGATCGCCCAAACGCTCCAACCCAGCGGATACATCAGGGCAACGCCTGCGCATTGGACCATGGCTGCAATCAGCCTTGCGCGGCGCGCGCCTACATTGTCTGCCCAGCGGCCCAATCGCGGCGTGGCGAAGATACTCACCGCAGAGATACCCGCCAGATACCCCACCGTGTCGACGCCATATCCAAGCTCATCGCTGGTCAAATGCAGCGCGAGCGCGAGCCATGTGGCCGTGAAGGAGGCGAAGTTCAGCGCCTGAATCACCGCAGAGATCATCATGTCACGATGCGCGCGGGCGAGGGTGAAAACTGAGGTGAGCAGTTCGCGGTAGCTGCTTTGCGCTGTCTTGGTGGCAATGGCGGTGGTGCGCATAGTAATGGGTAGGAACGCCGTCACACCCACCATCAGGGTAAAGGCGCAGTAATATACGGTGCGCCAGCCGTAATTCTCAGCCACCACGCCTGCTCCCACTCGCGCCACCAGAATTCCAAAGATGACGCCCGTTGTTAGCAGCGCTGTGACTTGCCCCAATCGTTCCGGTGCAACCCGTTTGGAAGCGAAAGCTGGGATCAGATAGGGCGCGATGGTGACAAAGCCGAGCAGCGTCGATGCGAGCGTGAACAGCACAAGGTCTTGCGCCAGCGCCATACCGAGCATGAACAGGCACTGCGCGCTGACAAAGGCGATGCATAGCGACCGGTTCGAATACCGATCGCCCAATGGCAACAGCAGCAGGATGCCCAGCGCCAATGCCAATTGGTTGAGCGCAGGGACAATTCCAATCTCACCGTCGCCCACGCCAAATGTGCGCGCAACCTCGCCGATAATGGGGTGGATGTAATAGGCATTGGCGGTGACGACGGCGCTCGTCACCATCAATGCAAATTCTTGCCCTCGGCTTAGGTGTTCCGGTGGAATTGTAGGCTGCGATGCGCTCAGAGCATGCCTGCCTTTTTGGCCGTATCGATCACACCCTGAGCCAGCTCAACCGGGCGATCTTCCTGACAGAAATGCCCACAATTGGATAGCATCCCATGCGGCATTCCCGCAGCGCCTGCGATCCGATCAATCAAGGGCTGTGCAAGGCCGCCTGTAACAGGGTCATCCTCTCCGAACAGGGTGAGAAATGGCTTATCGAACGCCGCAAGTCCCCTCCACGCGGCAATATTTTGCGCGATGCCGTCCATGCCATCTTCAACCGGGACAAGCTGCGGGAACGCCCGTGCGCCTGCTTTACTGGGTTCATCGGGGAAGGGGGCGTCATAGGCGGCGACTTCTTCTGGCGAACGCTCGGTCGCAGTGGCGCGTTGCAGCAGCTCCCCAATCATGAATTCAGGTGAGCTTTTCGCAAACTCGCGCCAGGCAAGGAAAGCGGGCGAGGGTGTGCCGCCGGTTGGAAGAAACGTGTTGCTCGCCACGACGCAGGTGAAGCGGTCTGGGGCTTCCCCCACCATGCGAAGGCCCAGCAAGCCGCCCCAATCCTGACAGAATAAAGCGGCGGGTTCGGGCACGACTGCATCGCGCCATTGGCTCAGCCAGCTGACATGGCGATCATAGGTGTAGAAGGCGATATCATCGGGCTTGTCGCTTTTGCCAAAGCCAATGAGGTCAGGCGCAAGACAGCGAAAACCCGCATCGACCAGCACTGGGATCATCTTACGATAAAGGAAGCTCCAGCTTGGCTCGCCATGGAACAACAGCACGGGCGGTGCGTCCTTTGGCCCTTCATCAAGGTAGTGCATGCGCCCCGAATGGCCTTCTCCGAGATCAATATCGACCCAGTTTTCGGCAAATGGATAATCGGGGATCGCCTCAAAGCGGGTGAGGTCGGTTTTCAGGATCTGCATGGCTACTCATCTCTCCTTCATCGGGAGAAATGAGTAGCACAAAAGGACTGGTCGCAAAGTTTAATCGCTACTGGCTGGTGCGCCAGCTTCGTTCGCCAGCGGCACCTGTTCTTTGAAAGTGTGCGTGACGTATGGGAATGGGATTTCAATTTTCGCATCATCCAACCCGCGTTTGATCGCGCGCACCACTTGATCGCGGTTCATCACTGCCTCGCTTCCAGAAGAGGCCGCCCACCAGCGCACCAGAAAATCGACAGAGCTTGAGTTGAAATTGTCCGCGAGGATCTGGATTGGCTTGTCCTTGTTCACAAGGTCGCAACTGTTGACCGCTTTCGCAATCACATCGCTCGCATCGTCCAGATCAGTATCATAAGCGACGCCGATCACGACTTCGAAACGGCGCAATGGGGCGTCAGTCCAAATCTCGACCGGATTTTTGAACAATTGCGAGTTTGGCACAACGTGCAGCTCGCCTGAAAACGCGCGGATATGGCTCTCGCGCAGGCTGATAAACTCGACCGTGCCTAAGATATCGTCAGACTGGATCACATCGCCAATCTGCATTTTCTCGCGCAGCATGATCATCACGCCGGCAAGGAAGTTTTCAAAGAAGTCTTGGAACGCCAGACCGACTGCGACCGCGCCAATACCCAGTCCAGCAATTAGGCTTGCAGGATTGAAGTTCGGGAAAACAACAAGTGCTGCGAGCGTCGTACCGGCAATCCAAATTCCCAACCGCACCAGTGTTTCCAGAAGGGCGCGCAGGGAGGGGCGCAGCTCGGTTGATCCAATGATCCTCTTCGCGATGCGTGATGCGCCCTTGGCCACCACCCAAGTGATTGCCAAGATAACGAGCGCGATCACCGCGGCGGGAAGCAATTCAACAGCGGCTTCACCCATTGAACGGACTTGGTCGATTAGCGTTTGCAGCATAAAATTACGTAAACTCCTTCTTTTATTACTCAATGGGAGGAGGGCGCACTTTGTTCCGAGAAAGTATGTTGGGCCGCTTTAGCGCGGTTGACTGAAATGTCAGTGGACTTGGCGTTGGCACACGGGCAATCACCTTAATCGAAGTGAAGAGAGTGAGCCTAACCAAGCATGCAAAATGAGAGCGAAGACCTGGCCGAAATCCGCCGCGCGGTGCGGGCATTGTGCGATGATTTTCCGGGTGAGTATTGGCGCACCAAAGATGCGGCGCGAGAATATCCCGGTGAATTTGTGGATGCGCTGACCAAGGCCGGTTTTCTTGCCGCGCTAATCCCGCCTGAATTTGGCGGCAGTGGGCTCAGCCTCGATGAGGCCTGCGTGATTATGGAGGAGATACAGGCGAGCGGCTGCAACGGTTCATCTGCTCACGCGCAAATGTATATCATGAACACTTTGCTGCGTTATGGATCCGATGATCAAAAGGCGAAGTATCTTCCGAAAATCGCCGATGGGACCTTGCGGTTGCAGGCGTTTGGCGTGTCAGAGCCGACCAGCGGCACCGATACGCTCAGTCTAAAGACCCGCGCAGTGCGTGATGGCGACGAATATGTGATCAGCGGGCAGAAGATATGGACCAGCCGCGCTGAACATTCTGATTTGATGCTGCTGCTCGCCCGCACCACTCCTCGCGAAGAAGTCGCGAAGAAGACCGAAGGCCTCTCAATCTTCCTTGTCGATATGCAAGAGGCGCTCAAGAACGGGATGAGCGTGAAGCCGATCCGCACCATGATGAACCACTCATCGTGTGAGGTGTTCTTCGACGATTTACGCATCCCGGCAAGCTCTCTTGTCGGCGAAGAGGGGAAGGGCTTTCGCTATATACTGTCCGGCATGAATGCAGAGCGTATCCTGATCGCGGCAGAATGTATCGGTGATGCCAAGTGGTTCATCGAGCAGGCGCGCACCTATGCCAGCGACCGCAATGTCTTCGCGCGTCCCATTGGACAGAACCAGGGCGTGCAGTTCCCAATCGCGCGGAGCTATGCGCAGATGCGGGCAGCTGAGTTGATGGTCCATCACGCAGCGCAAGTATACGACGAAGGCGGCAATCCGGGAGCAGAGGCCAACATGGCCAAACTGCTCGCATCGGAAGCAAGCTGGGCTGCGGCGGATATGTGCGTGCAAACCTTTGGCGGCTTCGGCTTTGCTGAGGAATATGATGTCGAACGCAAATTCCGCGAGGCAAGGCTCTACACCGTCGCTCCGATCTCGACCAATCTCATCCTCTCTTATCTGGCAGAGCATGTATTGGGATTGCCGCGCTCTTACTAGATTGCACCGGGTTTAGTGGCGCATTTGACTCACTAGGCGTGAGAGTGACCAAGAAATCAGCCTCTTGGCCGCATTTTTCTTGCACAGCTGGGTTAACTATGATTCTGTGCAACTCAGGGTAAGGGAACGGGTAAGCCATCATGGCAATGCATAAACTACCGCGCGATCATATGAAGCAGGCGCTTGCGCTGACGCTTTTGGTCGTCCTGACGGTGGCTGCCATTGCTGGGCCAACCGGTCTGTTGTCCTGGGCAGAGAATGCTGAGGCTCTTGAACAGCACAATGCCCGGATCTCAATGCTCAAGGAAAAACGCGACGCGCTTAAAAACCGGGTGGAACTGCTCGACCCGCGCGGTGCTGATCCCGATTTGGTGAGCGAGTTGGTTCGCGCCGATTTGGGCGTAATCCATCCTGATGAGATCGTCGTAACACTCGAAGACGAATAACCACTTAGTCCCCCAAATTTGAGAATTTCACCGCTTTGGTAAATCAACGCGACCTTTGCGTGTTTACGTTGCGTCATGCGGCTTTGCGCGCTTATAGGGGCTGTGATTGGGGCGCGCTCACTCCTCCCCAGACGGCGCGCGAACAAAAGAGAAGGGATCATATTTTGGCGAAGAAACCTGCGGCCAAGAAGGCGCCAGCGAAGCGCGCTGCGTCTGCAAAAGCGAACTCACCGGAAACAGGGGCGCCGTCGGACGATCCCGATTTCATTCTGCACTCGCTTCAGGAAGAATTTGAAGCGGCAAAGAGCTTCGCCGCGAGCGACGAGCAGATGATGGAATTCTACCGTCAGATGCTGCTGATCCGCCGGTTCGAAGAGAAAGCAGGCCAGCTTTACGGCCTCGGCCTGATCGGCGGTTTCTGCCACCTTTATATCGGTCAGGAAGCGGTGGCGATTGGTCTGCAATCCGCGCTCGACAATGACAAAGACAGCGTGATCACCGGCTACCGTGATCACGGTCACATGCTCGCTTATGGGATCGATCCCAAGGTGATCATGGCGGAATTGACCGGCCGCGAGGCTGGCATTTCGAAGGGCAAGGGCGGCTCGATGCACATGTTCAGCACCGAGCATAAATTCTATGGCGGCCACGGTATTGTCGGAGCGCAGGTCGCGCTGGGCGGTGGTCTCGCACTCGCCCATCAATACAATGAAGATGGCGGGCTGTGCCTTGCCTATTTTGGCGATGGCGCCGCGAACCAGGGCCAGGTCTATGAGACTTTCAACATGGCCGCGCTTTGGAACCTGCCGATCGTTTTTGTGGTTGAGGACAACCAATACGCCATGGGCACCTCTACCGCGCGCTCCTCTGCCGAAACGCGTTTCTACCGCCGCGGCACATCTTTCCGCATTCCCGGCATGGAAGTGAACGGCATGGACGTGCTCGAGGTACGCGCCGCTGCTGAGGTTGCCTTCAAACATGTGCGCGATGGCAAAGGCCCCGTTTTGATGGAACTCAACACCTATCGCTATCGTGGTCACTCAATGTCTGACCCTGCGAAGTATCGCACACGCGATGAAGTGCAGGATCAGCGCGACAATCATGACCCGATTGAGCGGCTCAAGAAGACGCTGATCGAAGGCGGCCACGGCGAAGATGATCTCAAAGCCATCGACAAGGAAATTCGTAAGATCGTGACTGAAGCGGCTGACTTTGCGGAAAGCTCACCCGAGCCTGCGCCCGCAGAACTCTACACCGAAGTTCTGGTGGAGGAGTATTGATCCATGGCTATCGAACTCAAAATGCCCGCTCTTTCTCCTACTATGGAAGAAGGCACGCTTGCCAAATGGCTTAAGGCTGAAGGCGACACGATTGAGCCCGGCGATATCATCGCCGAGATTGAAACAGATAAAGCGACGATGGAATTCGAAGCTATTGATGACGGCGTTCTGGCAAAGATCCTTGTTGCTGAAGGCACGGAGAATGTGGCCGTTGGGACAGTGATTGCGGAGATGGAAGGGGAGGGCGATGAGGCCTCACCTGCGCCTGCTCCAGCTGCCGAACCAGCACCTGCGCCATCACCGGCTCCTGCCCCGGCTGCTGAAAAGCCTGCTGCATCCACGCCCGCTAACGATCCAGAGATCCCCGCAGGCACGGCGATGACCAGTGTCACTGTGCGCGAAGCTCTTCGCGATGCGATGGCAGAGGAAATGCGCGCGGACCGCCGTGTCTTCGTCATGGGCGAAGAAGTCGCGGAATATCAGGGCGCGTATAAAGTGACCCAAGGGTTGCTCGACGAGTTTGGCCCCAAGCGCGTGATCGACACGCCCATTACCGAATATGGCTTTGCCGGGATCGGCAGCGGCGCGGCTATGGGCGGGTTGAAGCCGATTGTTGAGTTCATGACCTTCAACTTCGCGATGCAAGCGATTGATCACATTATCAATTCTGCTGCGAAGACCAATTACATGTCGGGCGGCCAGATGCGTTGCCCGGTAGTGTTCCGCGGTCCAAACGGCGCGGCGAGCCGCGTTGGCGCGCAGCACTCACAAAACTACGGCCCGTGGTATGCAAGCGTGCCCGGCCTGATTGTGATTGCGCCTTATGACAGCTCCGATGCCAAGGGCTTGATGAAGGCCGCGATCCGCTCAGAAGACCCAGTCGTCTTCCTTGAAAACGAGCTGGTCTATGGCCGCAGCTTCGATGTGCCTGACGTTGACGATCATGTCCTGCCGATTGGCAAGGCACGTGTCGTTCGTGAAGGTAAGGATGCGACCATCGTGACCTACTCAATCGGCGTCGGCCTTGCATTGGAAGCTGCAGATGAACTTGCCGGCCAAGGCATTGATGCCGAAGTGATCGACCTTCGCACGTTGCGGCCGCTCGATAAGGAAACGGTTCTCAAAAGCCTGGCCAAGACCAACCGTCTGGTTGTGGCAGAGGAGGGCTGGCCGACTTGCTCAATCGCAAGTGAGATCATCTCGATCTGCATGGAAGAGGGCTTTGACGACCTTGATGCGCCAGTCTTGCGCGTGTGCAACGAAGATGTGCCGCTGCCTTATGCTGCGAACCTTGAAAAGCTCGCGCTGATTGACGCGCCCCGGATTGTCGAGGCGGTTAAAAAAGTCTGTTACGTTTAAGAGAAAAAGGGGAAGGGCGCATTTCGGTGCGTGGGGGCGCTCGCGCCCTTCCTAACTTTCAAATCAGGTTGCGCGTGCCTTCTGGAAGACGTCGCAAGCGGAAACAGGCTCTGGATCAGGTCTTTGATAAAGCTGCGTCAGATCGCGTGAATCGCGGATGTTGAATGCAGCCGTGTACTCAATCAACGTGTCACCGAAAAACTCAAACGGCGTGATCGGCTCGTAGTCGTAAGACACTTCGACAAAGATCACAGCCGTACCTGCGCTCGCAGTGATACGATTGCCAGCTTCGCCCATACCTGGGAAGCTTGTGCCGCTGGAGCCTGTGCCTTCCGTGCCGTATTTCGACACGTAATTCTTGGCACCGCGGCAACGCTGCCATGCGATCCATTGGCCACCATCGGCATTTTGCTGAAGGCTGGAGATCACAACGCGGCCCTGACCGTAGATATCAAATGGATCGCCCAGCTTCTCACCACCAATGAGAGATTCATTGATGTCGTCTTCGTAAACCTTGCGCGCGGTTAGCACGTCGGATTCACCCACGCGTGACGCGTTATCAGCCACCTGCATCGCAAGCTGGCTCATCTGCATATGCGTGATCGTGAAGTTCGCGGTTTCCGTGCCGAGCAGGCCAAGGCCCAGAACAATCGGCGCGGCAAAGGCGAATTCGACCATTGCGACGCCCGAATTGTCATCGCGTAGCTGCGCATAGCGCTTACGTGCGGCAGAGAGTTTCGAAAAAACAGACATCAGCAGGCTTCCACAGTTGTCGAGCGATCTTGCTCATCAAAAGGCTGGTTGCGAAGAACGGTGGAGGAACGCAGTTCTACTTCCTCTGGCAGTCCTGCTAGGCCAGCCATCGGGAACAGGCGCGGGTAGCGTACCACCGCGGTGTACAAAACGGCATCACGCGCACCGCCGATGCCAGCCTCACCACGATTGGAATCCCATTGGCCATTGCTGTTGGCATCAATGTAGTTTTCGCCAGAGTCGCAAACCCCATTTCCATCATCGCCGACGATCTCTTCCGCTTCGCCGATATCGCTAAAGTCGAAGTGAGAGAGCTTTTCGAGCGTCACTGTCGCGGTCGAAGGCACAACATTCTGCACCTGATCAATCACAGCCTGGTCAATCGTGGTTTCACGGCTGCCAGCGCTTTCCAGCGTCAGGTCGCGGCCCGCCTTTTGCATCGCGCCATTGACCAGCGCAGATGTGTATTGCGAATGCGCCATGTCGAAAATGCCCATGATCATGAGGATCAGAACAGGGGCGACAAAGCCAAACTCGACCAGTGTCGCGCCCTCTTCTTCGCGGCGCAGGCGTTTGATGATTGCAGAGCCGATCATTGTGTAAGCCTCAGAGCTGCGATCTGCTGTGCGATTTCCTTAAACCGAGCATCAAGCTCTGCCGAGTTGGTTGCGGCAAAGGCACGGCCAGGGGTTGCACAATCGATCAGGTTTTGTGTGAGCGAGGTGCCGAACGCCACGACCCAGACCGAGATATTCTCTTGGCGAGCCGAGCGGCAAGCTGCCTGGAAACGCTCAGCGTGGTTAGTGCGCGCGGTTGCACTCTGACCATCACCGGTCACGCGGCGATCCCACCACTCGATGCCGTACATGTTGTACTGTTCAACGTTTGGAGCGAGCTCACCATCGGTCATAAATACGATGTGACGTGAGATCGCATCACCATTTGGTGCAGTCGCATTCTGTGCGGCAAAGATTCCATTCGGCGAAATGAAGCGCGCACCCCAGATCATGCCTACGTCATGGTAAGTGTTGCCCGACGCATTGAGCGAATTGACATAAGATTGCATGTTGCCGCGCGAGACGTCTTCCAAACGGAAGGCTGCACGTGGACAGGTGTAGGATGGACGGCTCTCAGTGCCAGTGTACTGATCTGTCTGGCGGATTTCGCCAAGAACGTTGCCAGAGCTGTCCTCACGCTTCCATGTCGCGCGATATAGGACGGGTTTCCAGTATTCATCGGCATTGCCGGGTGTGAGGTTGATCTTCAGATCGTTCGCACCGCTTGGGATCGGGTCAAAGTTCGAACCGGTGACTGTGTTCGCTTCTTCTACGCAGCCATCCCAATCGACGCTCTCAGTGGCGAAGTCCCAACCTGTCGGCAGGTCAATACTGTTGTCATCATAAAGCGAGCTGATGTCATAAGTGACTGGGCGGTAGACCCATTCAAACACTTCTGTCTGTTCTTCTGTGACAGTGATGGTCGAATCCGCTTCATAGCGATAGCGGTCGATGTCGAAGTCACAGGTTTGGCTGCCACCATTGTAGAAGCCGCCACCGCCGCGATACTCGTTGTAAGTAACTTCGCCAGTGTACACGACCGTGCGCGGATTGCCCGTGGTCGCAGAGACTTGGGTCCAGCTGCTTTCAGAGCTTGCAGAGTGGAATTCGTCGCTGAATTGCAGGCTGTTGTAATATGCGACGCAGGAATCAAAGTCCGGCTGCGTCGTGACGTGGTTTTCAAAGTCAACGTAGCGCGTGTCTTCAGCTGATCCAGTGCGCACGTAATCGTAGCTAACAGGCTCGTATGGGCCAGGAACAAGCTCACCTTCGCGTGATTGGTAGGTGTGGCTTTGCGCCAGCCAAGCTGGGTTTTGGGCCATCAGTTCAGCGCCGACATTGGCGTTGGTGCTGTATGGAACCATTCCGTAGCGCACCTGCGCAGTCGCAGATGTTGACGTGTCGACGGTATCATAGAACGTCATCACTGCATCGCGTAGGCCCTGAAGGCGAGAATTGGACCCGCAGCCGCCTGAACAGCTGCTGCCATCTGGGCGCCAACCCATCGAACCGGTAACGTCGACAACAAACATGATGTCGGTGTTCGAGATGTTAATGTCGGCTTTGCAATTTACGTCGAGATTAAACTCATTGTAGCCGAAGGCGCCCATGATGCTTGTCGGGATCTTACCGCTCGCTGTGCCGACCACTTCGCCATCGGTGGAGGTATAATCACGCGTCAGATTTTCTGTGCCGAACAGCCCATCTTCGTAGTTTTGGTCGAAGAAATTGAGGCCAATGGTCTTGTGCGCGGTGGTAAAATCATCATCGTCCATCGCACGGCGGGCTGCAAGGGCGCCCGCATCGCAGGCCGCCTGAAGGCGCGTTTCCGCCATGTAGTAGCGGCTTGCGTCAACGCCGCCGCCAACCATGGCCATCAAGGGCACGAGCGATGCTGCAGAGATCGCAATCGTGTTCGCAGCGGAATCCTTCGCCAAGCGGCGGAAGAATGACTGGTTGATGTCGTTTTCGTGGCTCATACGTGCACGTCCTCAGGTGAAATCTGCAGGAAAAGCAGACGGATTATTCAAAATCACACGTGGTCATAGCCCAGAGAGTGTAAGGGGTTTCCGAAGCAGTGTGGTAAACAAGAGATGAAGACGCGGCCTAAGTCTTAACGATAGGCTCCGTACACAATTCACTTTTACGACAAGCTTGACTCTGCAATGAATTCGAGACCTTTTCCGAAAACCTAATGTCTGAACTTTCATCAGAAAATCTGTCCCCTGAAGTGCTCATTGCGCTGGCGCACACTCCGGCTGAGCGGCGCGACGCGTTAAGGATGTTCTTTGAGCTTGACGCCCGATTGGCGCGGATTGTGGCCGCAACAAGTGAACCCATGCTGGGTCAAATGCGGCTTGCATGGTGGCGTGACATGCTTGGCAAGCCTGTGTCTGAGCGGCCAACGGGCGACCGCGTGCTGGATGGAATAGGCGAGCACTGGCATGGGCGGGAGGCAGAGCTGTCAAAGCTCGTCGATGCATGGGAGCATCTGCTGGCAGAGCCTCCTTTGAGCGAAGATGACGCCTTTCAATTCCTCACCGCTCGCCGGGATACTTTAATTGTGGCTGTGGGAGAGCAAGCATCTGACCAACACACGCCAAGTGCTCAAACTATGACCGCTTGGTATTGGGTGTGCGCCGATCTGGTGACGAATGTGAGTGACGAAGAGGAGCGCGAGCTGTTGGTAAATCTGTCGCTTACGCATGCCTCCCCGCGTGCGAAGCTTCCTCGCAAGGCTCGCGGGCTCGCTGTATTGGGCGCTCTGGGCCAACGTGCGTTAGAACGCGGCGGGCGCCCCCTAATGGAAGGCCGCACTGCTTCACTTGTTGCAATAAGAGCTGCTATCTTTGGGCGGTAAATACGTGTATTCCTTCCTCATATTCGGATGAGAGGGAAGTTATGCGCCAGACAGTACTGGGTGTATTCTTAGGATTAATCTTTGCAGGCGTCGGCGTATTCTGGTGGCAGGGGCGCGCACAAGTAGAAGAAAACGCTCCTCCACCTCCTGAAGTGGAGGAGGTTGCAGAAGCCGCGCCCGACGAATTGCCAGAGGTCGATCCCGGCGACATGGTCGGCCCTGCGCCGCCTGAGGCGAGCGAGCTTACCCGCGAACAGCGCCGTTTCTTTCGCTATGATCGCAATCGCGACAGGCAGATTACTCGCAATGAAATGCTCTCCACCCGTTCGGACGCATTTCGAAAGCTGGATGTGGATGGCAACAATTTGCTGACATTCGAAGAATGGGCGGTGCGAACCTCGGACCGGTTTCAAGAGATGGACGGGGACGGCAATGCCCGCCTGACACCAGCGGAATTCGCGACCTCCGCTCCAAAACCGCGCGCGGCCAATCCCTCTTGCCGATGCTAGGCGTGGCGGCTTTAAGCGGGTTCGACTTCGCGCGTTTCGTTTAGCCAGCTTTGCAAATCGTCCTTGGCCCGCGACGTATAGGCTTCCTTGCGCTGTTTCTTCTTCACCTCATGCAAAGGTGGGAACAGGCCAAAGTTCACATTCATTGGTTGGAACGTGGCCGCATCCGCATCGCCGGTGATGTGGCTCAGCAACGCACCGAGCGCAGTGGAGGCGGGCAGCGGCTTCCAATCGCGCCCGCCCAATTCAGCCGCCGCCATCATTCCAGCAACAAGACCAATCGCCGCGCTTTCAACATAGCCCTCACACCCGGTCACTTGCCCAGCAAAGCGCACATGCGGCGCCGCTTTCAAACGCAATTGCCGGTCTAACACATTGGGTGAATTGAGAAATGTGTTGCGGTGCAATCCGCCCAGCCGCGCAAACTCGGCATTTTCAAGGCCAGGAATGGTGCGGAACAATTCAACCTGCGCGCCATACTTCAGCTTGGTCTGAAATCCGACCATGTTCCAAAGCGTGCCGAGCTTATTATCCTGCCGGAGCTGCACCACGGCATAGGGCCATTTGCCCTGCGGATGCTCCTCGCTTGTGTCGTATGGATTATCGAGGCCGACGCCTTTCATCGGGCCATAGCGCAGCGTTTCGACCCCGCGCGCCGCCATCACTTCGATCGGCATACATCCATCGAAATAGGGCGTGTCCTTTTCCCACTCTTTAAACTCGCCTTTCTCGCCATCCATAAGTCCCTGATGAAAGGCGAGATATTGCTCCTTCGTCATGGGGCAATTGATGTAATCGCCATCTTCGTTGGAGGCTTCGGTCCGCTTGTTCCAGCGCGACTGGATCCAGCATTTCGACATGTCGATGGAGTCGCGGTGGATGATAGGGGCGATGGCATCGAAGAAGGCGAGCCGCTCTTCCCCTGTCGCGGCCACGATGCTTTGCGCAAGCGTCGCAGCGGTTAGCGGACCGGTGGACACGATTGTCAGCCCGCTTTCAGGCAGAGTATCGACGCGCTCGCGAACAATCTCGACATTGGGATGATCGCTGAGCGCTTTTTCAACCTCGGCAGAGAACACATCGCGGTCGACCGCCATCGCGCTCCCCGCTGGCACTCGCGCGACTTCGCCAGCACGCATGATGATGGAATCAAGCTCGCGCATTTCATGGTGCAGCAGGCCAACAGCATTCTTGGTATCATCATCAGAACGGAACGAATTGGAGCAGACCAGCTCTGCCAGCCCATCGGTCTGGTGTGCGGGCGTCATCTCACCGCCACGATCTTCAGGAGCGCCGCGCATTTCGGACAGGCGCACTTTCAACCCGCGTTGGGCAAGCTGCCAAGCTGCCTCTGATCCGGCTAGGCCACCACCGATAATGTGGACATCATGCCCATTTGCGTGATTGTGAGATGAGTTGGTCATGGAGCGCGAAGTAATTGCGTGTTAGCGCGCCTGCAAGGACCAAACGCATCTTAGGAGACGCGATCCGATGCCACGCCGCACATTGATGGAGCACCGCCCGTGGTTGCTGGCCGGCGTGATTGCGGCTTTTGCGTATTATTTCCTGCGCGATAATCCCATGGGTGAACTGTGGCTGATCCTGATCAAGGGCGCGGCGGTTGGCTTCCTCGCCATCTATGCTTTGCGCCGAGCACCGGGGATTGATGGTAAGATATTGGCGCTGGTTTTGGCGCTGTGCTCTGCAGCGGATATGGCGCTTGTGCTCAGCTTGGAAGTGGGCGGGGCGCTGTTTGCATTATCGCACCTGATCGCGGTTGCTCTGTATTGGCGCAATCCGCGCGAAAGCACAGTGTGGAGCCAACGCGTGCTCGCTCTAGCGCTTTTGATCGGAGCGCCGTCCATCTCTTACTCGCTTAGCGGCCGATTGGATATCGCGGCCTATGGCCTCACCCTTGGCCTGATGGCAGCGGCTGCCTGGATGAGCCGTTTCCCGCGCTACCGAGTTGGCATGGGCGCGGTGTTGTTCGTGGTAAGCGATTGGCTTATCTTCAGCGAGCTTGGCACGTTCGATTTGGGAGTGCTGCCGGGCATTCTGATCTGGCCGCTTTATTTTGCGGGGCAGCTGATGATCGCAACGGGTGTTACGCAGACCTTGCGCGGCGAAACGCCTGCTCGTTAATTTCTGGCCCGCTAAACCGCAGCAATCGTTGTGCGGTGCAGCTCTCGCCGATGGCCTTCATAGCCCCCTGTTGCCTTGTGATTGACGCTGCGATTATCCCATAGCAGCAACATGCCTGGTTCCCATTTGTGGCGGTAGAGGAACTGCTCTTGCTCGCAATATTGGTGCAATTCCATCACCAATTGCAGCGCCTCTGCATCGTCCAGTCCCTCAAAGCCAACAGTGTAGCTGATCGAGCAGAACAGCGCTTCTTCGCCTGTTTCATCATGGCGTTTGATGAGCGGATGGGATTGCCTAGCCAAGGCCGCTTCGCCGGGGCGGATGGCCATGGATCGGCCTTTATCATTGTCGCCGTATAGCCCATCGGGTGCATATCCCCGGCTTGCCGAATGGATTGCGGTAATTTGGCGCAGTTCGTCTTTGCGCGTTTCGGGCAGCGCGGCGAAAGCGGCAATCTGGTTGGAAAACAGAGTGTCACCACCCACCGGCGGAATTTCTACGGCGAGCAGGCACGTACCCGAAGGCGGCTTGTCGAGGAAACTCCAGTCGGAATGCCAATTCTCAGCGAAGAGCGGAGAGGTCTCATCCGCCTCTCGCTGGATTGCTGCGATGTTTTTGCGACCTGGAATGGGATCGAAGAACGGATCATTGCCGAACCCGCCCATTGCCTGCGTGAACCGCTCAAGCGCGTCATCGTCCATGCGTTGATCAGGAAAAGCGACCACCCGGTGTTTCAACCAAGCCGCGCGGATTTCAGCTATCAGAGCGGGGTCAAGCTCACCGGACAGGTCGCACCCGGTGATCCGGGCGCCGCATGCCTGTCCGCTGGGCTCAACCTTTATGCTCATTCAGGCGGTGCCTCGCCGATATCCTTATCGCTTTGCGGCGTGGTGTCAGGCGTGGTCTCATCACCGCCTCCGCGCCGTCGCCGTTCGACCATCTCTTCGACGATGGCCTCTTCTGCCTCGTTTTCTGGTTCTTCGGTTTCGTCGATCTTGACCGCGCTGACCACATGCTCGTTCTTGCCCACTGTGAACAGGCGGACACCGGCAGTATTGCGGCCCATTACGCGAAGGCTTTCAAGGCCAATGCGGATGAGTTTTGCCTGATCGGTGACGAGCATCAGCTGCTCGCCGGTCTCAACAGGGAAGCTGCCGACAACCGCGCCGTTGCGGGCGATATTGTCGATATTGACAACGCCCTGACCACCGCGGCCGGTCTTGCGGTATTCGTAAGAGCTGGAGACCTTGCCGTATCCATTGGCGCATACAGTGAGGATGAATTGCTCTTTGCCTTCAAGCTCAGCAAAGCGTTCTGCAGAAAGGTCCGGTTCGCCATCGCGCTCGCCCTTGTAAGGTGCGAATTTGAGATATTGCTCGCGTTCCTCTGGCGTAGTGCCGGTGGCCCCCAAGGTGGAGAGCGAGACGACCTCGTCCCCGTCCGCCAGCTTCATGCCGCGCACACCTGTCGAGGTGCGAGAGGTAAACTCGCGCACGTCCTCTGCGGCGAAGCGGATCGCCTTACCCATTTGCGTGGAGAGCATCACGTCATCGCTTGGCGCGACAAGGCGCACACCGATCAGCTTGTCTTCGCTTTCCTCATCGAACTTCATCGCAAATTTGCCGTTCGATGGGATGTTGGTGAAGGCGTCCATGGAGTTGCGCCGCACGCTGCCCTTGGCGGTGGCGAACACAACAGACAGCGCACCCCATTCATCCTCATCCTCTGGCAGAGGTAGTACGGTGCGGATCGTTTCACCATCATCAAGCGATGGCAGCAGGTTTACAATCGGACGCCCGCGTGTCGCTGGCCCGCCTTCTGGTAACTTCCAGACTTTCAGGCGGTAAACCTTGCCCGCGGTAGAGAAGAACAGCACCGGATTGTGCGTCGACGTGACGAACATCTCGGCAATGGCATCCTCATCCTTGGTCGACATGCCAGCGCGTCCCTTTCCGCCGCGATTTTGCGCGCGGAAGGTGGAGAGTGGGGTGCGTTTGATATAGCCATCGAGCGTAACTGTGACGACCATATCGTCGCGCTCAATCAGGTCTTCATCGTCCAGACCATCCCAGGCAGGCGCGATTTCTGAGACGCGCGGCGTTGCATAGGTCGCGCGGATTTCCTCCAGCTCCTCGCGCATAACAGCGTAGAGTTTGACGCGGTCTGCAAGGATCGCGAGATACTCTTCAATCTTGTCAGCCAGTTCCTTGAGCTCGTCACCAATCTCATCGCGGCCAAGCGCGGTCAGACGGTGCAAGCGAAGTTCGAGAATTGCGCGAACCTGCCGCTCAGACAGGCGATAGGTGCCGCCATCCTGATCAGCAGTAGGTTCAATTGCTTCAACCAGGCGGATATATTGCGCAATGTCGCCAATCGGCCATTCTTTGTTGAGCAAGCGTTCGCGCGCTGTCGCCGGATTGGGTGCGCCGCGAATTATCGCGACCACTTCGTCCAAATTGGACACCGCAACCACAAGGCCGAGCAAAATGTGCGCCCGGTCCCGCGCTTTCGCGAGCTCAAACTTGGTGCGCCGGGTGATGACTTCTTCGCGGAACTGAATGAACGCCTGAATGAAGTCACGCAGCATCAGTGTCTCGGGCCGACCGCCGCGAATGGCGAGCATATTGGCCGGGAAACCTGATTGCGCTGGCGTGTGGCGCCAGATCTGGTTGAGCACGACCTCTGCAGTCGCATCGCGTTTCAGGTCGATAACCACCCGAACACCCACACGAGAGCTTTCATCGCGGATATCAGAGATACCTTCGATCCGCTTGTCCTTTGCCGCCTCGGCGATTTTCTCGACCAAGCCAGCTTTGCCGACTTGATACGGGATAGAGGTGAAGACGATGCTCTCACGATCACCGCGCCGCGTCTCAATCTCATGGCGGCAACGCATCAGGATTGACCCGCGCCCGGTTGTGTAAGCGGACTTTGAGCCGCTCGTGCCAAGGATCAGAGGGGCAGTTGGGAAATCAGGCCCGGGTATATATTCGATCAATTCCTCAGACGTGATCGCCGGATTGTCCATAAAGGCCATGCAGCCATCGATCACCTCCCCAAGGTTATGCGGCGGCACATTGGTCGCCATGCCCACCGCAATACCGCCTGCACCATTGACGAGCAGGTTGGGGAAACGGGCGGGTAAAACCGACGGTTCTTGTTTACGCCCGTCATAGTTCTCAACGAAATTGACCGTGTCTTTGTCGAGATCGTCCAGCAGCGTGTCTGCCACACGAGCAAGCCGCGCTTCGGTGTAACGCATGGACGCAGGCGGATCGGGATCCATAGAGCCGAAATTGCCCTGACCATCAATCAGCGGCACGCGCATTGACCATGGCTGCGTCAACCGGGCGAGCGCATCATAGATCGCGCTGTCGCCGTGTGGGTGAAAATCACCCATCACATCGCCAACAATCTTCGCGCTTTTGACGTACGGACGCCCCGCGACAAAGTTGCCGAGCTTGGACGAATAGAGAATACGGCGGTGCACCGGTTTCAAACCATCGCGCACGTCCGGAAGAGCACGGCTCACGATCACGCTCATCGCGTAATCGAGATAACTCGTCTTCATCTCATCGACGATGTCGATGCGTTCATAATCGCCCGCAGGTGATGGGGCGGTAGGTTCGAGAATGTCGCTGTCGTCGCTCAAAGCGCTTGCCGTTCTGTTTGTTATTTTTGCACGTTTTTTCGAGCGCTCAATGTAGGGATTTGACATGGGATTAGCCACTCAAGAGCCGCCGATGAGGCGTCGTTTTGGCGCTTTTTCCACACTTCGAGTGCGCAAACGTGTTTAGTGGGCAATTCCACTGCATGACTTTGCGAATGTTACGTGTCGGATACAAATTGTTTCCAACCATTCAATCGCCGTTCAGCCCGCTTCATCTAGACAGAATTGCAAATGTCAAAGCTCTGGTTCAAAGGGCGAAACAGACATAACAACCGTGCGCGCAGGCCGATCTAACAGCCACGCGACATAAAACTCTGCTGGAGGACCCCGAATGACAACCCTTTTCTCGCGTAAGCGTACATCTTCGCTCGCCCTCGCAATTGCGCTGGCGACCGGTTCTGCTGTCGCCTTCACCGCTGTTATGCCTGCCGAAGCCAGTGCACAGCGCAATCGTGACCGTGATCGTGACCGCGACAATGCCGAAGAAAACGATGGCGGTGGTTACAGCGATGAATTTCGCGCTGCCTATGTGCCGCTTGATGAAGCTTTGAAAGCCGAAGGCGCCGATGTCGCCGCTCTGCGCCCACAGATCGATGGTCTGGTTCCGCTGCTTACTACTAATGATGAAAAAATCGCTGGTGGCGGCTTAATCTTTAACGCTGGCATCGCCTCATCCGACCGCGCTTTGCAGTTGCAGGGCATGGAATTGATGCTCGCAAGTGGCAAAGTTCCGGCTGAATCAACCGGTCGCTATAATTTCATCGCCTATCAGCTTGCGAATGAGCGCAACGATTTTGCGAAAGCGCGCGGCTACCTACAGGGCGCGATCGACAACAATTTCACGACCGCGCAGATTTCTGCACCTGACCTTCAGATCGCGATGGCTGAGAACTTCTTCTCCGCTAACGAGCTGAATGCTGGCTATGAATATTTGAAGTCGGCGATCGCTGGTCGCGAAGGGCAAAATCTTCCTGTCGCAGAGAACTGGTATCGCCGTGGTCTCTCGGTTGCTTACGAAAATGAAAGTGTGCCGGAAGTCTATGAATTCACACAAATGTGGATCAGCGCATTTCCTGGCGAAAACAACTGGCGTGATGCCATAAACATAGCTCGCAACCTTAATGAGTTCGAAGCATCCGAAATCCTTGATCTGTTCCGTTTGAGCCGCCGCGTGGGCGCGCTTCAGGATGCGTCCGACTACGATTACTACGTCGAAGCGGCGGACGCTCGCCGTCTACCGCGTGAAGTGAAAGACGTGATTGAAGAAGGATTTGCCGCTGGCGTCGTCAGCCGCGACAATCTGTTCATCACCGAATCCCTTGGAATTGCGGACGGCCGTATCGCTGCTGACCGCCGCGATCTGCCGGCGCTTGAAAGCGACGCGAATGCCGCAGGTGCTGGCGTGCGCACAGTGATTGCAGCTGGTGATGCCTTCTTGAGCTACAATGACTTCGCCAAAGCGGCGGGCTTCTACCAAAAAGCCGCTGGTATGGCTGGCGCAGATGCGGCTCTGGTCAACACCCGTCTCGGCATCGCTCAGGTGGAGCTTGGCCAATTTGACGCTGCACGTCAGACGCTTTCACAAGTTGGCGGTAAGCGTCTTCCAATCGCAAAACTTTGGATGGCCTATGCGAACGAGAAGCAAGCAGCAAGCGCTGCGCCTGCTCCAGCAGCTCCGGCTGCAGCAGAGCCAACCGCGATGTAATTCAGGTAGGTTTATGATTTTGAGAAAGGGCGCGCAGGGTAACCTTCGCGCCCTTTTTTGCGGCCTCAGCGCAGGCGTTTGACAAAGACCTGCTTTTCGCGTCGCTCAACTTTGAAGTTGTCGAGCGTGTCGAACAGGTCTGAAAGCCTTTTGAAGCCATAGTTGCGCACATCAAAACTCGAACGGTTTCCGGCGATCTGCCCGACCTGTTGGAGCATTGCGAAGCCTTTTTCGTCGCGTTTCGCCTCAGCATAGGCCGCGGTGATCAGTTCCATCAACTCATCATCAACATGGCCCGATGTTGCAGGCTTGCTGTCTTTTTCATCACTGCCACTGTCGGCCGCATAGCTTGCGATCAGCGCTTTGATGTCGATGAAGCGGGTGCAGACTGTCTTAAATGCTGGCGGTGTCTTCTGCTCGCCAAAGCCATAGACCAACAGGCCATCTTGCCTTAGCCGCGTGACAAGAGGGGTGAAGTCGCTGTCAGAGGTCATGATGCCAAAGCCATCGACTTTGCCCTGATACAGCAGATCAATCGCGTCGATTGTCATCGCCATATCGGTCGCGTTCTTGCCTTTCGACACGTCAAACTGCTGCTGGGGGCGAATGCCGAATTTGTTGGTGATCTTGTCCCAGCGCGCAAGGTTGTCCTTGGCAAAATTGCCATAGGCGCGGCGGATATTGACCTGTCCCAGCTCAGCCATAACGGTCAGAACGGGATCAATGCCATCGGGCGTTGTGTTGTCTGCATCGATCAGCAGAGCGATATTCTTGAGTTCAGTGTGTGCCATAGATCGTTACATGGGCGCCCGGGGAGGGTGGGGCAAGCGTGCAATCAACAACTTAGCGCGCTGCCCAGTCCGCTGCTTAGTCCTCGGGTAGAAACTCGCCGGTTTCCTCATCCAATGAATAAAGCACGCCTTCGCTGATGGAAAAGTGCGCACCGCGTAGTTTCAGTGCATCCGATTGCTCTTTTTCGAGCAGCCAGGGGAAGGTGCGCAGATTGGTCAGGCTTTGGCGAATGGCGGCGAATTCCATCGCCAATTCAGCCTTGCGCCCCGTGGTTCCATGTTTTCTCGCAACCGGTTCACGCGCTTCTTGAAGCAGTTCAATCCAATTGGCGATAAACGCGCCTTCGCCGTGGGGTTTTGTGTCGAGGCTTTGCGTGAGAGCGGCCTGACACCCACCGCAGCGGCCATGGCCCATGACAACGATCTGGCGCACTTCTAGCATTTGCACCGCGAACTCCACCGCCGCCGAAACGCCGTGATAGCCGGGGCTGGTTTCATAGGGTGGTACGAGGGCTGCGACGTTGCGCACGACAAATATGTCGCCGGGGTCGACATCAAAGATTTGCGCAGGGTCAACGCGACTGTCGGAACAGCCAATAATCATCAATTTGGGATGCTGCCCTTCGGCGATGGTCTGTTCGAACCGGGCACGCTGGCGCGGATAGGTCTCTTCGCGAAAGCGGCGATAGCCTTGGAGCAATTCGGCAAATTCTGGCACGCTTTGTCCTCCCAAAAGCCGGGAGGATTGCCTCGTCAGTCGAAGCGCTCTCCCCGGATCACTTGCACATCCCACATGCTAAGGATGAAGCCCAGGTTTGTAAGCATGGGAGCAAGCTCTTCTGCAAGCGCCATTGCCTTATCTTCCGCAGCTATTGTGAGCACGAACACCTTATCTGTGCTCATCACGCTTTCCCGGCGCCAACGTCCTTCGCGCCCTTTGCCGCTTGATACGGGCAGAACCGTCCAGCCTGTAATGCCTGCATCATCGATGGCATCGGTAACGCGCTTTTGCAGCGCTTTGTCGGTTAGGATCTCGATCCGTTTGCGGGTGACGGTTTCAATCATGGCATCGCTCCATTGGTGCCGGTGAGCATGCTCGCCAGCGCACTGATGAGACCAATATTGATAAGCACGTTAAAGGGGAAGGTGATCGAGAGCGACATCGTCAGATAAATGCCGGGATCCGCCTCTGGCAGAGCAAGCCGCATGGCCGCTGGCACAGCAATGTAACTCGCGCTGGCGCAAAGCACGCCGAGCGCAGCCGCAGAGCCAGAATCTAGCCCGATTGCAACGCCAAGTACAGTGCCCACAGTCCCGTTAAAGATCGGCAGCATGATCGCGATTGAGGTGAGCCGCCATGTGATCGCGCGCGAATCCATCATGCGGCGCGCGGCGATAAGCCCCATATCGAGGAGGAAGAGGCACAAAACGCCCTTAAACCCGACCTCAAAGAAGGGGGAAACTTCTTCAAACCCTTCTGGCCCTGCAAGCATCCCAATACCGAAAGCGCCCAGAAGCAGGACGATGGAGGAGTTGGTGAAGACCTCATGCAACATCTCGCCCGTGGACTGTGTGCCCGCAGAGCTGCCCATGCCGCGCGCGAGCATCAATCCGCTCAGGATCGCCGGGGCCTCCATTGCGGCCATTACGGCGACCATGAACCCGGCGGGTTCGCGCCCCTGTCCCATCAAAATCTCGCCTGCGGTCACAAATGTTACCACGCTGATTGACCCGTAATGCGCTGCCACGGCCCCCGAGTTTATCCGGTCGAGCTTGCCGAATGTCTTCAGCACCCCATAGGCGAAGAAGGGCAGTATAAATCCGGCGGCAATCCCTGCACCTAACGCAGAGATAACCGTGCCGTCGATCCCAAATTCGGCGACTGCAACACCACCTTTGATCCCGATAGCGGCCATCAAATACAGCGACATCGCCTTGGCAATCGGCTCTGGAATGGTGAGGTCACTGCGCGCATATGCGGCGGCAAGGCCGAGCACGAAAAACAGCACCACCGGTGAAGTGAAGGTCTGGATTGCAGTTTCAAACATTACGGGGAAGTCACCTAGGGAGATTGCACAAGAAGCAACACCCCTTGTGTGCATTCCGTTCCCGATTGTCCCGTTTGCAGGTCACTCATGCTTGCGGCGGACGCTACGGGAGCCTAAGTGGGCGGGCAATGAACGATCTTACAAACACACCCAAAGCTTCCCCTGAAGAAGCGCGTCCCGCGCGTCAGCGCAAACCCGATTGGATTCGCGTTCGCGCACCCGTGAGCGAAGGGTATCATGAAACGCGCCGCCTGATGCGCGAATTAAACCTCAACACGGTTTGCGAAGAGGCAGCTTGCCCAAACATCGGGGAATGCTGGACCAAGAAACACGCGACGGTGATGATCCTTGGCGATGTCTGCACCCGCGCCTGCGCGTTCTGCAATGTGAAGACCGGAATGCCGCGTGCGGTCGATCCAATGGAGCCTGAAAACACCGCGATTGCTGCGGCGAAAATGGGGCTTGAGCATATTGTCATCACCAGCGTGGACCGTGACGATCTTCCTGATGGCGGGGCTGGGCAATTTGTGAAGGTGATTGAGGCGCTGCGCCGCAACACGCCAGATACCACGATTGAAATCCTCACGCCCGATTTTCGCGGCAAAATGCGCCCTGCGGTTGAGGCGATTTGTGAAGCGGGTCCAGACGTTTACAACCACAACCTCGAAACGGTTCCGCGTCTCTATCCCACGATCCGCCCCGGTGCGCGCTACTACGCGTCGCTGCGCCTGCTTGAAGAGGTGAAAGCGCATAATCCGCTTATCTTCACCAAGTCGGGCATCATGCTTGGGCTGGGTGAACAGCGCCTCGAAGTGCACCAAGTGATGGACGATATGCGTTCGGCTGAAGTCGACTTCATCACGATGGGGCAATATCTCCAGCCAACGCCAAAGCATGCGAGTGTTGAGGAGTTTGTGACGCCCAAAGCGTTCGACGCCTATGGCTCAATCGCCCGCGCAAAAGGCTTTCTTCAAGTCGCCTCCAGCCCCCTCACTCGCTCCAGCTATCACGCGGGCGATGACTTTGCGGTGATGAAAGAAGCGCGAGAGGAGAAACTCCGCAAGAAAGATCGTCTGAGCATCTAATGGTCGGTATCCGCGAAACTCGCTCGCTGCCCTACAGCGCAGAGCAGATGTTCGACCTTGTCGCGGATGTGAAGCACTACTCGAAATTCCTGCCATGGGTGATAGCAACCCGCGTGCGATCAGACAGCGACACCGAAATGGTCGCCGATATGGTGGTGGGTTTCAAGAGCCTTCGTGAAAGCTTCACCTCACGCGTTTCGAAGGATCGCCCAAGGGAATTGGCCGTGCATTATGTTGACGGGCCGCTGTCAGACCTCAACAATGTATGGACCTTCCGCGCAATTGACGCGAACAATTGCGAGATCGATTTCAAGGTCGATTTCCAGTTCAAAAACCGCGTGTTTCAGGCCATGGCTGGCCAGTATTTCGACCGGGCATTTCGCAAAATGGTCGCCGCATTTGAACAGCGCGCTTTTGAACTTTACGGCAATAGCAGCTCAAGCGCGCATAACGTCGCTTGATGCCGGATAATGGCGCGCCCATCAGGGCCATCGCCGCCATCGAAGTGCTTTAACTCACCCTCGGGCTCACCGTCTTGATTGCGGTAGGCGCGAGCGAAAACAACTGTTCCAACCGGCTTTAACTGAGTGCCGCCACCTGGACCTGCGACTCCGCTGATAGCGACGGCTACATCGGCATTCGAGCGTTCGAGTGCCCCTTGCGCCATCGCCCAAACGCACGCGATCGAAACCGCGCCGAATGTTTCGATTATGTCGCGCGACACACCCAAAGCTTCCATCTTCGCTTCGTTGGAATAGGTCACATATCCACGGTCGAGCACTGCAGACGAACCGGCGATTTCAGTAATCGCGCCTGCCACAAGGCCACCGGTGCAGCTTTCCGCGGTTGCCACCATGCGCCCAGCTGCGCGGTTCTCTTCAACCACACGCGCGGCGAGTTCAGCGATATCGTCGGGGAGGAGGGCAGCGGTCATTTGCTGCGCGCTTTGCTGTTGCTGTTGCTAGTGCCGCAAATCGGAGGGTTATCAACCCCGGCCAGCTCGAAAAGAAAAGTCATAAGCCCCGATACGTTGTCCACGGGCAAAGGTTCAATTAGCTCCATCCCGCGTTCGATCTCTGGGCAGACATCAGGGCTGATGATCTTCTCGATCTCGCTGCCGACCTGTTCATCGAAAGATGGACGTAAATCATCTTCTCGTAGGTCGCGGAACAATGCACCCAATCCGCGTGTGTTTTCGCTAAAGTTGCCTACAAAGCGGATCATGCCGTCCCAGCTTTCATCCTGACGCGCGCGAAAACGGTCTGCGAAGGCAACGCCGCCTGTGCGCATGAAGCCGGTTGGTTCGTACTTGGCCTCGCAAGCGCGAAGAGCGGCATCAAAGGCAATCGGTATCACATAGGTGACAGCCTCAGTCAGATCCTCGGGCGCAACGCAGGCTTCCTGTGCCTGTGCCGCCTGCGCGCTCGAAAGCGCGGCAAGGGCAAGACCGGTGGAAAATAAGGATCGCATTGTAACAGATTTCCAATCTCAGTTTAGAGCGCCGATAGCGATACTATAGCTTGGGCTGCAATACCTTCACCGCGCCCGGTAAAGCCGAGCCTTTCAGTGGTGGTTGCTTTCACACTAACGCACGATTCAGGCAGGCCAGTGATACGGGCGACTTCGGTGCGCATGGTGGGGCGGTGCGGGCCGATTTTGGGTGCCTCGCAGATGATGGTGAGGTCAATATTGCCCAGGCCATAGCCAGCCTCGCGCGCCAATTTGACAGCGTGCTCCAAGAATTGCGCAGAACGCGCGCCTGCCCATTGTGGATTGCTGGGGGGAAAGTGGGTGCCGATATCCCCTTCGCCAACCGCGCCCAGCACCGCATCCGTGATCGCGTGCAGTGCGACATCGGCGTCGGAATGCCCGGCAAGACCATGCGTATGCTCAAGCTTCACGCCGCACAGCCACAGTTCTTCACCCTCTTCCAAGCGGTGCACGTCGAACCCTTGCCCGATGCGGAATTGAGATGGGGTCATGTCGTCTCCGAAATCTTCGGCAAAGGTGATTTTCTTCAGCCGCTCATCGCCTTCTACCAAAGAGACCTGAACGCCCGCTGCAGTAAGGACTTGCGCGTCATCGCCTGCAGTGGGCTCGCCTTCCCAATGGCGATGTGCCGCGAGGATATCTTCGAACCAAAACGCTTGAGGTGTTTGCACCCGTTTGAGAACATCGCGGTCGGCTGCGCTGCCCATAATGTCGCCCCGGGCAAACACCATACTATCGACGACGGGAAGAACCGGGATAGCGCCGATTGCGCCACCTTGCAGCTCCTCCAGAAGGCCGTCTGTCACTGCACCGGGAAGGTCTGGTCGTGCAGCGTCATGGATCAGAATGATGGACGGACCGCTGGATGCGGCTTGCTCCAATGCGCGGCGGACTGATTGTTGCCGAGTTTCGCCTCCGGTGACGAAGCTCACCCGCTCTAGGCCATCCAGTGCCTGCGCTGCGATGTCCTCTGCACCTTCCGGAATAGCGACCAGCACCTCATCCGCGCCCTGTTCCAATAGAGCTTCGGCCGAGTGTCGCACCAGCGGCTTGCCTCGCCAGTTGCGGAATTGCTTTGGAGTCTCTCCACCAGCGCGTAGGCCTTTGCCTGCTGCAACGACGATTGCGGCGAAAGAGGGGAGGGGCGAAGCGCTAGCCATTAGGAGGAGCGCTTAGGGTCTGGACGGGCATTTCGCAATCCACTATGGCGATGCCCAATAAATAGGCAAACCCCTCCCAATGACCACAATTCCATCACCACCGGCGCTAAAGCCGATCAATATCGGTCCTGTGACCATTAATGAGCCTGTGCTGCTCGCGCCCATGACCGGCGTGACGGATATGCCGTTTCGCACGCTTGTGCGCCGCTATGGTTCGGGCCTCAATGTGACAGAAATGGTGGCGAGTGAGGCCGCGATCCGTGAAACGCGCCAGTCAATCCAGAAAACGGCTTGGGACAAGATCGAAGAACCCGTCTCAATGCAGCTTGTCGGGTGTGATCCCGACAGCATGGGTGAAGCCGCCAAATTGCAAGAGGGCAATGGCGCGGCAATCATCGACATAAATTTTGGCTGCCCGGTTCGCAAAGTGGTGGGGCAATTGGCAGGCTCCGCTTTGATGCGCGAAATGCCTTTGGCGACAAAGCTAATGGAGGCGACAGTCAAAGCGGTCAAAGTGCCTGTGACAGTCAAAATGCGCATGGGTTGGGATCATCAAAGCCTCAACGCCCCAGAAATGGCGCGGATCGCTGAGGATTTGGGCGTCCAAATGATCACGGTTCATGGCCGCACGCGCAACCAGATGTATAAAGGCAGCGCCGACTGGTCCTTCATCCAAAAGGTGAAGGATGCGGTGTCCATTCCCGTGATCGTCAATGGCGATATTTGCACCATTGATGACGCTGCAAAAGCGCTGGAGCAATCTGGCGCTGACGGGCTGATGATCGGCCGCGGTGCTTACGGTAAGCCGTGGCTGCTGGGTCAGGTGATGCACTGGTGGCGCACTGGGGAGACAATCGCTACGCCCAGCTTTGACGAGCAATATGCGGTTCTCACCGAGCATTATGAGCGCATGCTCGATCACTATGGCCGCACAGTCGGGACCAAGATCGCGCGCAAACATCTGGGTTGGTATACGAAGGGCATGCACGGCTCGGCTGAATTCCGCCATAAAGCGAATTTCATCGACGATCCTGATGAAGTGCTCGGCGAGATTGAGCGGTTTTACGAGCCATTCCTGAACCGAACCGCAAAAGCGGCGTAGCCCCTCGTGACTTCGACATCTGCCAAGGGTCAATCCGGTTCGAATGCCGGTATCTCCGACTTCGACCCTTCGCGCCCCACGGCCGAGGCGCAGATGGCAGGGTTGGTCTTTGCAGTGCTGTTGATCGACCAGAACGCGAATATCGCTGAGGTCAATCACGCGGCTGAAAACCTGATCGGCTCCAGCGCCAAACGGATCATTGGCAAACCTTTGATTGAAGTGATTGGACCGCTTGATCCTCGGGTCGAAAAGCGCCTGAGCATAGTCGATGCAGCATTGGTCGCACGCGATGTTGGCGTGCACACCAGTGAGCACGAGGTGCGGGTCAATCTTACCATTTCGCCTCTGGGCAGCTTCCCCGGATGGCGCGTCGTGACCTTGTCGCAAATCGGGCATGAGGAGACGGGGACTGAAGAGGATTTGAGCTCGTCTTTGGGGGCGCCGTCAATTCTGGCGCATGAGATCAAGAACCCGCTCGCCGCCATACGCGGGGCAGGGCAGCTTGCTGCGCGCAAATTGCCGCATGCTGACAAGAAGCTGGCCCGCATGATTACTGACGAGGTCGACCGCATTGCGCGGCTGATTGATCGAATGCAGCAATTGGGATCGCGCAGCACCGATGATGCAGCGCCGTGTAATCCACACGAAGCGATCCGCTCTGCCATTGCAACAGTGAGAGCCGCGGGTGGCAGTTCAGTGGAGATCAAAGAAGAGTTTGACCCCTCGCTCCCGCCTGTTCTCGCCAATCGCGACGCTCTGGAACAGGTGCTTATAAACCTGATTTCAAACGCCCGCGATGCTGCCGGGGCAGGGGCACGCGGAGTGGTGACGGTGCAGACGCGCTTTGTCAGCGGACTTGCCTTTAGCGCGATCCGATTGGGCCGTGCGGTGCGTTTGCCGATAGAAATCTCAGTGAACGACAATGGGCCCGGTATTGATCCGGCGATGCGCGATCATGTGTTCGAACCCTTCGTATCCTCAAAGCCATCAGGGCAGGGGCTTGGCCTCGCTCTGGTACGAAAGCTGGTGCGCGACATGAACGGTTCTATCAGCCACGAACGCGATAAACGCGCAGGGCTCACCCAATTTCGCCTGCACCTTCCCCTGGCCAAAAGCGATCAAGGATAGGAATGCCTCCAATGTCTCGCACTCTATTGCTAGTTGAAGACGACAGCGCAATTGCCACGGTCATCACCGCAGCGCTCGAAGATGAAGGCTTTGAGATCACGCATTGCACGTCGATCCGCCAGCGCGATGAGCGTTTGGATGAGGGCGAATTTGACGTGATGGTCACTGACGTCATGCTGGAAGACGGCGATGGCTTGATCAGCATGAATGCCGTGCGCGAAAGCGCGCCGGATATGCCGGTAATCGTGCTGTCGGCTCAAAACACGCTCGACACAGCGGTTCGTGCCAGCGACAGCGACGCGTTCGAGTACTTTCCAAAACCGTTTGACTTGGATGAGTTGGTGCGCGCGGTGGCGCAGGCTGCTGAAACGCGTCAGCCGGAAACTGGCGTTGATACGCTCGATGAAAACGCGGCTGCAGATGGCGACGGAATGCCGCTGGTCGGTCGAAGCCCGGCCATGCAAGGCGTCTACCGGATGATCACGCGTGTTCTGCGCAATGATTTGACGGTGCTTGTGACTGGGGAAAGCGGCACGGGTAAAGAGCTTGTCGCAGAGGCGATCCACCAATTGGGCAGCCGCCGGACGGGGCCATTTGTGGCCGTGAACACTGCCGCGATCCCACACGATCTGGTGGAAAGCGAGCTGTTCGGACACGAAAAAGGCGCGTTCACTGGCGCGGTCGCGCAGGCCATCGGTAAATTTGAGCAAGCCAATGGCGGCACACTGTTTCTAGACGAGATCGGCGACATGCCAGCAGAGGCGCAGACAAGGCTTTTGCGGGCGCTTCAGTCAGGCCGCATCCGCCGCGTTGGGGGCAGGCAGGAAATTGCGGTCGATGTGCGCATCATTGCAGCGACCAATCGCGACCTTGTCCCCATGATCCAGGCGGGCGCATTCCGCGAAGACCTGTTCTACCGCCTAAACGTTGTGCCGATTGAGCTGCCACCTTTGCGAGAGCGGCGCGAAGATATTGAAGTGCTCTCGCAGCATTTCCTTGCCCAGGCCGCCGAAGATGGATTGCCGAGGCGGCAGCTTACCGCTGGTGCGATCACCAATCTTGAACAGCGTAGTTGGCGCGGCAATGTGCGCGAACTTCGCAATGTGATGTATCGCCTCGCGCTTATGTCGCGTGAGGACGCGATTGATGCTGGCACACTAATCGACATTCTGGGTGAAGATGCCCCATTTGCTTTGGCCACTGACGATGGTGAGAGGGACGGGATCGCCGCAGCGCTTGATGTATGGCTTGCGCATGAAGAACCTGCTTCGGGAACGGTCTATGCGAGCGCGCTTGCGGCGTTTGAGAAACCTCTGATCCAGCATGCCTTGGGGCAAACCAATGGCAACCAGTTGCGCGCGGCCAAGCTGCTCGGCATCAACCGCAACACGCTTCGCAAACGCATCACGGAGCTTGAGATTGAGCCTGATCGCTACGCAAGACCGGTCTAACGCAGATATGCGGCATAAATGCCACTTTTTGCTTGCATGATTGCAACACCCCAGTTGTAACACGGCAACGATGGAGAGAGCGGTGGCAGACAGGGTAGATGGCCCAACGGACGACACGGCGGATTATCCGCGTCAGTCGCCGCGTTGGTGGCGTCAATTCGTCGTAGCTTCTCGCAAAGCCAACATTTTCGCGTGGCTGGAAGCTCTCGCCGTTCTCGCTCTGATCATCGCTTTCGTCGCCAATTACATGGCGTATTCGCAGGCCCCCGATGAGCGTGAGGTGCTGCCCGCATTGCAAGTGTCTTTGTTGCTGGTTGCAGTGCTCGTGCCCGCAATGGCGATATTGGTCTTCATTGGCCGTCGTCTTGCTTTGAGACGTGCAGCGGGCAGTACGGCAAGGCTGCATGTGCGCCTCGTGTTTTTCTTCTCAATGGTGGCCGCGATCCCGACATTGCTAGTCGCTGGATTTGCCGCGTTTCTGTTTCAGACGGGTGTCGCGTTCTGGTTTTCGGATGATTCACGCGGGCTGATGGAAAACGCCAATGATCTGGCGCAAAGTTATTACGACGCTAATCAACGTCAGGTCGAACAAGAAACGATCATCATGGCGAGCGATATGCGCGTCATCCTTGAGCGTGTTCCGATTACGGACCCTGACTTCATCGATTTCTACACTGTGCAAACCCAAGGGCGAGATATCTTTGAAAGCGCGATACTTCAGCGCGTCGAGGATGATAGCCTTCGCACAGCTTTTGCTTTCAACATTAGCGAAAGCAATCCGATGCTTGAATTCAGCTCGAACGCCTTGTCGGCGCTTGATGATGGTGCCTTTGTTGTGGTGGAGGGCAGCCAGGAACGGATCGCTGCGGTCTCACCAATTGACCGTGAGGCGGGCATCTATCTCTATAATGCGCGCACGACTGAGGCGACCATGTTCCAGCAATGGGAGAGCGCTCAGGCGATTTCAGTTGCCTATGAAACGCTCACTGAAGAGGCGAATCAGCTCCAATTGCGGTTCAACATCGCACTGGTTGCGATGAGCCTATTGTTGCTGGGCATTGCCGTATGGTTCGCATTGCGATTTGCGGACCGTCAGGTGGAGCCGTTGACAGACCTTGTTGGGGCTGCGCGTAAGGTGGGGCAGGGCAATTTTGCATTGCGCGTGGAGGGCCGGACCGGCTCTGATGAAATCGGTCTATTGAACCGCGCCTTTAACCGAATGACCGCGCAGCTCGAAAAACAGACCGACGCGCTGGTCAATGCCAACCGGCAAATCGATGACCGCCGCGCCTTTATGGAGGCGGTGCTGGAGTCGGTAACAGCGGGCGTCATTTCCGTCGATGAGGATAGCCGCGTCTTGCTCATGAACAGCTCTGCGCAGTCACTCTTAGGCAGCGAAGTCACGTGTGAGCCTGCTGGTGATGAACTCAGGGGTCAATCGCTCGAGACGCTTTCGCCAGAAATCTGTCAGATGGTCCGCGATGGCAATGAACGGGCGATTGTGACCCATGCAAAGGATGGCGAACTCTTAACGCTCGCAGTGAAAGTTGCGCCCGGTAGCAGCGGTCATGTGATTACGTTCGAGGACATAACGCGCCAATTGCTCGATCAGCGTCAGGCCGCTTGGTCCGATGTTGCCCGGCGGATCGCGCATGAGATCAAGAACCCGCTCACTCCGATCCAGCTGGCGACGGAACGTTTGAAACGCCGCTATCGCAAGCAAGTCGAAAGCGCCGATGGCGAATTGTTCGATGAGCTAACCAGCACGATTGTGCGGCAGGTCGGCGACTTACGCAAAATGGTTGATGAGTTTTCGAGCTTTGCCCGGCTGCCCAAGCCTGTTTTCCGCGGCGAGGATGCAGTTGATCTCGTCAGGCAAGCGGTCTTCCTTCAAGAGGTCGCACATTCCAACATCGGCTTTGCCGTTTCAGCGGACGATCTTTCAGAACGCCACATCCAGTGTGATCGCCATCAGCTTGGTCAGGCGATGACAAATGTCCTTAAGAATGCGGTGGAAGCGGTCGAGGCACAAACTGCTGAAGCGGGCGAGGATTACCAAGGAGCCATCGGTGTCATCATGGAAGACCATGGTGAACGGATCGCGATCATCGTTGAAGACAATGGAATAGGCCTTCCCACGGACCGCGAACGTATTGTCGAACCCTATGTCACCACTCGGGAGAAGGGCACCGGCCTTGGTCTCGCGATCGTGAACAAGATCGTCGATGAACATGGCGGCGATATGAGCTTTTCCAGCGGTGAAGATGGCGGCACGCGTGTAACACTGCGCTTTGCCCGTTCGCCGCAATTGAATGAAGGTGAGGGCGGCTAATGTCACCGACGCCTTGCACCCCACGAACTTCCAAAAACAAAACTACCCCTCAAGGAGAGGCGCATGTCGCTTGATATCCTGATTGTTGATGACGAACGCGATATTCGCGAGCTGGTTGCAGGCGTGCTGGGTGATGAAGGCTATGAATGCCGCACCGCCGCAGACAGCACCAGTGCATTGGCCGCTATCGACGAACGACGACCAAGCCTCGTCCTGCTCGACGTGTGGCTACATGGCAGCGAGATGGATGGGCTGGAAATGCTCGATGAGATCAAGCAGCGCGAGCCTGAACTTCCTGTCATTATTTTCTCTGGCCACGGCAATATCGACACTGCTGTTTCGGCTGTCAGCCGCGGCGCGATGGATTTTATCGAAAAGCCGTTTGAGGCGGAGCGGCTCTTGCTTCTGGTTGAGCGCGCCACGGAAACCGAACGGTTGCGACGTGAGAACACCCAACTGCGCGATTCCAGTTGGGGCAGCACCGATTTCACCGGCAATTCCACCGCAATAAATGCAGTACGGGCGACGCTAAAGCGGGTCGCAAATACTGGCAGCCGTGTGCTGATCTCAGGACCTGCAGGCGCGGGCAAAGAGGTGGCGGCGCGGATGTTGCATTCTTGGAGCAACCGCTCTGACAAAGCCTTTGTGCTGGTCAATTCTGCGCGCATCACGCCAGAGCGGTTTGAACAGGAATTGTTCGGTGAAGAGGCGGGCGGCAAGCAAGTACGCCCCGGTCTGCTGGAACTGGCAGATGGCGGCACGCTCTACCTTGATGAAGTCGCCGACATGCCGTTGTCGACGCAGGCCCGGATCTTGCGCGTCCTGACAGAACAGAGCTTTGTGCGGGTGGGTGGCACGCGCCAGATCGGTGTCGATGTGCGGGTCGTCTCCTCAACCACGCGCGATTTGGCGGTGGAAATGGAGGAGAAGCGGTTCCGCGAAGACCTGTTCTATCGCTTAAATGTGGTTCCTGTCTCCATCCCATCACTCTCCGAACGGCGCGACGATATCCCTGCGCTCGCTGAGCATTTCTTCACTCGTTATTCGACCGATCAAGGCATCGCGCCGCCAGAAATTTCCGAAGAAGCTATGGCCGCGCTCCAAGCCTATGATTGGCCCGGCAATGTCCGCCAATTGCGCAATGTCGTGGAACGCACCATCATCATGACACCGCGTGATCGCCTAACTGTGGTGGAAACCGACATGTTGCCGCCCGAAATTACCGGCGGACGTTTGGCGGCCTCGGGACAGGGGCTCTCAGCCATGATGGGGGTACCTCTTCGCGAGGCGCGCGAAAGCTTTGAACGTGAGTATCTGTCGATCCAGATCCGTCGTTTTTCAGGCAATATTTCGAAAACCGCGACGTTTATTGGGATGGAACGGTCTGCGCTGCACCGAAAGCTAAAACTGCTTGGGATGGCAGATCGCAAAGATCCGGATCGCATGGGCTAACGCCCACTTTCCAAGAAAATCATGCACTTTTCGGCGAACTCCCATTGCCCGGAGCGCTTCTTGACGCCATTAAGGATATTGAGTTGCACGGGTGGCTGCAGCGAAAACGCGGACCGTAAGGACGGCCGCCAAAAACAAGGAGCATGAATATGTCCAGTGGGCGAACTCTCTCTCCGCGCCCGAGTGCCAGCACTGCCAGCGATGACAATGCGACCAGTCAGAATGCCAATTCAAATGGTGGCGGCTCAAAACAAGCCAATCTTCAAGACGCTTTTCTGAACCTTTTGCGCAAGAACAAAACACCGGTGACGATGTTTTTGGTGAAGGGTGTGAAGCTTCAGGGAATTGTCACGTGGTTCGACAATTTCTCAATTCTACTACGCCGCGATGGTCAGTCTCAACTCGTATACAAGCATGCGATTTCGACCATCATGCCAGGCGGACCAGTGGATGCCGAGCAATTCGCCAGCAGTGGCGGCAATCGCAAACAGCGTTTGTTGCAGGACGTCTTCCTCAGCCGTGTGAGTGATGCAGGCGTGCAGGTCACTATGTTCCTTGTGAACGGTGTGATGTTGCAAGGGCGCATTGCTGCCTACGACCTCTTTTGCATGCTTCTGGAGCGTGATGGCGCGGTTCAATTGGCATATAAGCACGCGGTTTCGACCATTCAGCCAGCCAGTCCGGTCAGCTTGTCTGATGAGGACGAAGACGATGATCTCGACCAGGCCGACGATGAATTTGGGGCCGAATACTGAGCTTCGATGATGATCTGATGGATGAGGTGACCCGCGGCGCGCGGGCCCTTGTCCTATGCCCGGACATCCGGACATTCACCTATGACCTCGACGCAGCCGACCGGCTTGCCGAGGCGGAGGGGTTGGCGCTCGCCATCGGCGTAGTGATCGAGCATTCCGTGGTGCTGCCTATTCGCCAGATGCAGCCGAATACGCTGTTCGGCTCCGGTCAGGTCGAAAATATCAAGGTCTGGTGCGAGCAATATGAGTGTGAGCTAGTCATTGTCGACGGCGCGCTCAGCCCGATCCAGCAGCGTAATCTGGAAGACAAGCTCAAGCGCAAGGTGATCGACCGCACCGGTCTGATCCTTGAGATATTCGGGGAACGAGCAGCCACCGCGGAAGGGCGCTTGCAAGTCGAATTGGCGCATCTCGATTATCAGCAAAGTCGCCTTGTGCGCAGCTGGACGCACCTTGAACGTCAGCGCGGTGGCTTCGGTTTCCTTGGTGGACCTGGTGAAACTCAAATTGAAGCTGACCGCCGAATGATCCGCCAGCGCATGGGACGCTTGCGCCGTGAATTGGAGCAAGTGCGCAAAACCCGGACGCTGCATCGTGAAAGGAGGGGAAGGGCACCTTGGCCCGTCATCGCCCTGGTTGGCTACACCAATGCTGGGAAATCGACCCTGTTCAACCGACTAACGGGCGCTGAAGTTATGGCCGAAGATCTGCTTTTCGCAACGCTTGACCCCACCATGCGCGCGATCAGCCTGCCCGGTGTTGAGAAAGCGATCCTTTCCGACACGGTGGGCTTTATCTCCGATCTACCCACACAGCTTGTCGCAGCGTTTCGCGCGACGCTCGAAGAAGTCACTGGTGCCGATATCATCTGCCATGTGCGCGATATGGCGAACCCTGCTCATGCAGCGCAAAAGAAGCAGGTCATGGAAGTGCTCGCCGATTTAGAAGTGGTTGAGCGCGAGACCGGGGCGAGCGACATTCCCATCCTAGAGGTCTGGAATAAGGCTGATCTGCTGGATGAAGACCGGTTGGCCGAGCTTCGAGATGCAGCAGGCGGTCAGGATGCGGTACTGATGTCGGCGGTGACTGGCGAGGGGATGGACGCTTTTTCCGATACGATCGCTCAGATGCTGACATCAAAGGCGAGTGAGGTTGTGGTGACTTTGCCAGTGTCAGATGGCAGGCGGATCGCATGGCTGCATGCCCACGGCGATGTCCTGGAGGAAGAAGATGCGGGCGAGGGTGATGAAGGACCACTGCGGCGCCTTACTGTGCGCCTAAACCCCAAAGAATTAGGCCAATATTCAACGCTTTAATAGCGCTATTTGACCTGTTTTTCCGCCAATTTGACCCTCTGCCAATAGGCATCTTGTTCATCGAGCGAGAGGTTCTCAAAGACTGCTCCGTCTGCGCTTGCCATGGCTTCCATCGCGCGAAAACGGCGTTCAAACTTGCTGTTTGATGCCTTCAAGGCTTGTTCTGCGTCAACACCATAACGGCGGATGATATTCACCGCGACAAACAGCACATCGCCAGCTTCGATCAAGCGCTGATCTTCGGATGCCTCGTCCAACTCGGTGAGCTCTTCCTTGAGCTTTTCCTTAGGGCCCACCAAGTCAGGCCACTCAAAACCGACCCTTGCGGCGCGTTTCTGGAGCTTTTCGGACCGCAAAAGCGCTGGCAGAGCTGTGGCGACACCGTCCATTGCGCTGTTCGAACCCGCACCTTCACGTTCCGCGGCTTTGAGGTCCTCCCAGCGCTTGCTATCCATCACACCCGTTTCTTCGCCAAATATGTGCGGGTGCCGCGCTTCCATTTTGTCGCTGATGGCCCGCGCGACATCTTCAAATGCGAAATGCCCGGCTTCTTCGGCCATACGCGCATGGAAGACGACTTGGAGCAAGAGGTCACCGAGTTCGGACTTGAGCTCTTGCATGTCACGGCGCTCGATAGCGTCGGCGACTTCGTAAGCTTCTTCGATTGTATAAGGCGCGATGGTCTCGAAGGTTTGCGCAACATCCCATTCACAACCGGTTTTTGGATCGCGCAGCCGCTTCATGATCGACAAGAGGCGGCTGAGTTGGGGGGATTGATCGTTGGAGGTCATCGCTTTGATATTGGAGTGATAATATATATTATGTTAAAATAATGCAAACTCAGGTGGGCAATCTTGCCCCCATAAAGTCTGCAATCACAAACAGCCCGACAAAGATGGCCAACCAGATAAACGCCAACTGGACGTTCTTCTTCCAGCCAAGCCTAAAGCTGGCAAAGCCACCACCAATAAGCGCCAGCCATCCCAGCATCACCGCGATTGAAACCCATTGGCCATCCATCATGCTGTCATCTCCAATCCATCGTAACCCACCGTGACAAAGTCCGGCACTTCATCGACCAGCGTCTGGTAATCCATGCTCTTGTCAAGATGACTTAACACAAGCCGCTTCGCTCCGGTACGTTCAGCCAATTCAATCGCCATGGCCAAATGCGCATGCGTTGGATGCGGTGATCGGCGCAGACAATCGCTTACCAGGATGTCGACGCCATCATACAGGTCGATCATGTCATCCGAAATTGCACTGAAATCGGTGGCATAGGCAATTGATTTGCCGTCGGATTCGAACCGGTAGCCGGTGGTCTCTCCCGGGCCATGCTCCATTTGGCACCATTCGACGCCAAAGCCTGACACAATCTTCAACCGGTCGAGCGTATCGATAGAACAAATGGTGGGATATCCATCTTGCCCTGCGAAAACATAACCAAATCGCTGCCGCAAACGCCGCACAGTTTCGGTCGAGGCATAGGCTGGAATGGGACCGCCACGGCCATATCTCAGCACTCGTAGATCATCGATGCCATGACAATGGTCCGCATGATCATGCGTCCAAAATACGGCGTCTATCGAATTGATTTTGTTTGCTAAAAGCTGTGCGCGGCAGTCGGATGAGGTGTCGACCAAGAGCCGCTTCCCCTCATCGCTTTCGACCAGGATCGAAACGCGGGTCCGGCGGTTGCGCGGTTCATTCGGATCGCAATCACCCCAGTCACCTGTTCCATCTTCCCCGCCAATACGCGGCACTCCGGTTGAAGTGCCTGAGCCAAGCATGATGAACTTCACAGAGACGCCTTGCTGAAAAGTTTGGCGAAATTAGCGGTTGTCTGATCAGCCAGACGCTCAGGCTCCGTTTCGCGTAAACCGGCTACGAAACGCGCCGTGTCTGCAACAAATGCCGGTTCGCATGATCGCCCACGATGCGGCACGGGAGCTAGGAACGGACTGTCCGTTTCAACCAGCAGGCGGTCTTCAGGCACATGCTTAGCTGTTTCCTGCAAGTCTTTGGCATTCTTGAAGGTTACAATGCCTGAAAGCGAGATTGTAAGCCCGAGATCGAGCACCTTGCGACCAAAGTCAGCAGAGGCCGTGAAGCAATGGATCAAAGCGGGAAAGGCCCCCTTCCCCAGCTCGTCTTCCAGAATTTCGAGCGTGTCTTCCTCTGCGTCGCGTGTGTGGATGATGACAGGCAGTCCCGTTTCGCGCGCGACATCAATATGCATGCGGAACAGCTTAGCCTGTGTCACACGGTCGGAATGCTCGTAGAAATAGTCGAGCCCCGTCTCGCCAATACCGATCACGCGTGAATTTTCGGTCGCTGCCAGCAAGGTTGCGCGGCCTAGATCCTCGTGCCCATCGGCCTCATGTGGGTGAATTCCAACGCTCGCAAACACGTCCGCTTCGCGGTTGGCTGTGCCGACAACCTGCTCCCACTCGGATTGCTTGGTGGAGATATTGAGGAATGCCCCCACCCCCGCTTTGCGAGCTCGCTCAAGAACACCAGCCTGATCTTCGACCAGGCCCTTATATTCGAGATGGCAATGGCTATCGATCAACATCACGCATCATCCTCTTCAGGCATTTCAAGCCTTGGGAACAAAGGTGTCGGCTTTGCAAGCGTGAAATCGCTCTCGGCCAATGGCGAATACCAATGGCTGCGTATCTCGTCATAGGTCCGCAATGATGGATCAACGCCCATCGTATCCAGTAGCTTTTCAACGCTTGCTGGGATCACAGGTTGGATCGCGACCGCGAGTTGAGCGATGCAAATGTAAAGCGTGGCGAGCACGGTTTGCATCCGCTCAGGATCGGTTTTGCGCAGCGCCCATGGCGCCTCTGCATCGATATAGGCATTGCAGGCGAAGACAGCCTGCAACCATGCCTCAATCGCCTGCTGCAAAGCCAAGTTTTCGAAATGTTGCGGCACCTCGATATGGATCGCTTTATCGAGCGCTTCGAACAGAGCATTATCAGCCTCTATGTGGTCGAAAATGGCCGGCAAACTGCCGTCAAGGTTCTTGGCGATAAAGCCGAGCGTGCGCTGCGCCAAATTGCCAAATGCATTGCCCAGCTCACCATTGGAGCGTTCAATAATCGCTTCGGGGGAATAGGTGCCGTCTTTGCCAAATGCGACTTCGCGCATGAGGAAATAGCGCAAGGCGTCAACGCCAAATTTTCCAGCAAGATCAATGGGATCAATAACATTGCCCAAACTCTTGCTCATCTTCTCCCCACCGCGCGCAAGCAGGAAACCATGTCCGAAGACATGCTTGGGTACGGGCAGCTTGGCGCTCATCAGGAATGCTGGCCAATAGATAGTGTGGAAGCGGACAATGTCTTTGCCGATCAGGTGCAAGCTCGCAGGCCAGAACTGCGCCATTTCCGGTGTCTCATCGGGAAAACCCAATCCGGTGAGGTAATTGGTCAAGGCATCGACCCAGACATACATCACATGATTGTCAGACCCCGGCACTTTTACGCCCCAATCAAAGCTGGTGCGACTGACGGAGAGATCGCGCAGGCCCCCTTCGACAAAGGCGATCATTTCGTTGCGGCGGCTCGCAGGTTCCAAGAAGCCGGGCGTCTTGAGCAATTCCAGCAGCGGTTCTTGGTATTTCGAAAGGCGGAAGAACCAGCTTTCCTCAACCGTCCATTCAACCGGAGTGCCTTGGGGTGAGAGTTTTGCCTCCCCTTCCCCTGCGACCAGCTCACTTTCGTCGTAATAGGCCTCGTCCCGGACCGAATACCAACCTTCATAGCGGTCAAGGTAGAGGTCGCCTGCGGCCTCCATCCGTTCCCAGATCGCTTGGCTTGCGCGGTGATGTTCTGGTTCGACAGTGCGAATGAAGCGATCGAAGCTGATATTAAGGGCTTCATCCATTTCACGGAAATAGCCCGACATTTCATCGGCCAGATCGCGCGGTGTGCGGCCCTGCTCCTCGGCTTTGCGAGCCATTTTCAGGCCATGCTCATCCGTTCCCGTCTGGAAACGCACGGTCTTGCCCCGCATGCGTTGAAAACGCGCGATGACGTCCGCTGCAATCCCCTCATAGGCATGCCCGATATGCGGGCGGCCGTTGGGATAGTTGATCGCGGTCGTGATGTAGAACGGTTCAGAGGTGGTGTTATCCATGGGCGTGCTCGCTAGCTTGGCCAACGCGCATGAGCAAGGTGCCGATTTCAAGGGTGAGGAGCCCAGTGTCGAAATTGTAGTTGGGTGCTTGGGCGGCGAGTGCGATCAAATCGGCGTGAACCTCAACCAATGCCGCGCGGTGATTGCTGTTTTGGGTGCGGCGCGCAATGTCAGCGGCGGTCGCCTGTGCGAGCTCCATAATCGCTTGCAACCGGGCCCGGTCCGCGCGCGGACCAATCGCTTGCGCAAGCGAAGCGCGGGTCGAGAGATTGCCATCGCCGTTGTTCAACAGGTCTGCGATCAGCGCTGCGACCGGCTCAAGGTCTTGCTCAGCAAACCGCAATGCCGCTCCATAAGAGCCTTCTGCTGCCTGAATGGCAGTCGCTCGCGCGTCCGGCCCTCCGGCGGACCCTGATTGCTCGAGCATCATATCCAGTTGCGTATCACTCACAATTGGGAAGCGCAGCAAACGACAACGCGATCGGATTGTCGGGAGCAGACGCGCAGGCCGGTGGGTGACTAGGATGAAGAACGTGCCACTGGGCGGCTCTTCCAGGCTTTTGAGGAGCGCGTTTGCTGCGCTGACTTCCATATCATCGGCAGGGTCGATAATAATCGCGCGCCGATCGCCCAGTGTCGGTCTGGTTGTCAGCCGCTTTTGCATTGCGCGGATTTGATCGACACGGATGGAGCGGGCGAGCTCAAACTTTTTCCCGTCGGCCTGCGCTTTGGCCTCTTTGTCGTTTTTGGGGCCATAGGTCAGGGTGAGAATATCAGGGTGGTCGCCTGCAGGTTGCTGGATGCCATCTTGCGCGACAAGTTCCCGCGCCGCTTTCGTGGCAAAATCGTGTTTGCCAAGCCCGCTTTTACCAGCAAGGATCCAACCATGATGCATACGCGCGCCCGACATGGCGCTGCGCCAATCGCGCCATGCTGCATCGTGATTAGGCCATTCGACTGCGCTCATTCCGCCGTGCCCTCTGCCAGCAATCGAGCAAGCGATGCTATGATCCGCAAATGCACTTCTTCGGGATTTCCCATGCCATCAATGCTCACAAAACCCGATGGGTCAGCATTCGCGAATTCTCTGAAACTGGTTGCAACTTTGCGGTGATAGTCGAGCGAGCGACCGCCGATAGCATCGCTTGTCCCACCATCGCGCTCAGCCAGTCTTGCAGCGATGCGGTCTTCATCCACTTCGAGTAAAATAGTGAGGTCTGGGCGCAAACCTTCGCTGCCAAAGGCGTGGAGCGTGCAGATCGCATGATCACCCAAGCCTCCGGCCCCGCCCTGATAGGCTCTGCTGGAATCGACGAAGCGGTCACAAATCACCCACGCACCGCGTGCAATGGCGGGGCGGATCAGTTTCGCAACATGATCAGACCGAGCAGCTGCGAAAAGCAATGCTTCGGCCTCGGCATTCCAGCCATTTCCTGGTGGCGAGAGCAAAAGTTCGCGTATGGCCTCTGCCCCCGGCGTGCCACCCGGCTCGCGTGTTACCACCGCCTCAATTCCGCGCGCCTCAAGGGCTGTGGCGAGCAATTTGGCTTGAGTGGACTTTCCAGTCCCCTCCCCACCCTCAAATGCGATAAACTTGCCACGCAGATCGGTCATGAAAACCACCCCGCAAACCCGTTCACAATACGGCCGAAGATGCCCGCTTTTCTGACGGTTTCTCCAGCCACCAACGGAATGCGCGCAGGTTCCATATCGGGCACGTTGACCACTAAAGTCGCTATCGCGTCACCAGCGGCAAAAGGCGCGCGCACTGGTCCGTCATATTCGATTGTGATCGTCATGTCGGCTACACGCCCGCTTGGCACGTTGACGAAAATTGGACGATCTGTCTGTAAATTGACGCGCCGCGCATTGCCGCCTTGCACGCGGGCTGTGCCAACCACGTCTCCTTTCGCAAACAGGTTTTGCCGGTCAAATGCATCAAAACCCCATTCAATATAACTGCGCGCCGCTCTTGCCCGGTCGCCCAGGCTGTATCCCCCAGCGATCACCAAGACGAGCCTTTGCCCATTGCGCGATGCAGTGCCCAGATATCCGAAGCCTGCTTCATTGGTGTAGCCGGTTTTGATCCCGTCAGCCCCTTCGATCCGTCCAATCAAGGGGTCGTAATTGAACTGCTCCACCCCATTGTGGGCAAAGCTGCGCTTCCCGACATAACGCGCGTATTTCTCGGGATGGCTGAGCAGCGCCTTGGCCAGCACGATTAGGTCATTTGCGGTCGTGAATGTGTAGCCATCATCGGGCCATCCATTGGGCGTACCAAAGTGGCTAGAGTTCATGCCCAGCGCGCGCGCTCTTGCATTCATGCCATCAATCCAAGCTTCGACGCTTCCTGCCTGGTTCTTTGCGAGCATGATCGAGGCATCATTGGCGGAGATATTCGCAATTCCCATCAGCATCTCATCGACCAGGACCGGATTGCCCGGCTCGATCCACATCGTGCTGCCTTCGCCGTTCCATTGCTCCCATGTCTCATCGCTCATGGTATAGCTTTGGCGCGGGTCGAGATTGCCTTCCTCGATCAATTCAAATGCGTGATAGAGCGTCATCACTTTGGTGACAGAGGCTGGGACAAAACGTGTGTCGGCACGGCGCGCATGGAGCACCTGTCCGCTGGTCACATCGACCAGCAAAGCAATGGGCAGACGGTCTTCAGTGGGGATTGGCGGCTGCGACTGGGCATAGGCATTCGCCGAAAGCGCAAACGCCGTAACCAACACCCCCGTTTTTAGTGACCTCACCAACATGCTGGCCGGTATAGTGACACCCTTCACCAGATGCGAGAGGGACTGCGGCTTAGTTCACGATTTCGTCAGCGAGCAATCCAACGCTCATCGCGTAATAGTTTGAGCAATTGTATTCGAGGATCACTCGGTAATTGCCAGTGAGAAGATAGGCAGGCTGACCGGGGCCATCGGGCTGAAACAGCGAGACCAAAGTATCGTCGGGCAAAAACGCCTGTGGCTGAACCCCAAGCGCGCGCCATTCGGCAACGGTTTTCCATTGGCTATGCCGTTCATGCACGCGCGAGCAAACGGGGGAAACCAGCTCCGTTTTGTAGGCATCAACGTCAAAGCCACCTGGCACTGCAGCGCGCACGCCCCATGGCTGCCCGGTGCGCCAGCCTGCGTCTTTGAAGTAGTTTGCGATGGAAGCGAAAGTGTCGGCTCGATTGTTGAAGATGTTCGCCCGGCCATCCCCGTCACCATCTGCGGCTAGTCGCAGATAAACCGAAGGCAAGAACTGCGGATTGCCAAAAGCACCTGCATAGCTTCCGATCAATTGCTGGCGCGAATAGCCGCGATCAGCGACTTTCATCAATGCGACCCATTCACCGGCAAACAACTCACGCCGACGACCTTCCCATGCTAGCGTTGCAAGGCTGCGCGAGAGATCGAAGTTGCCACGGATGCGACCATAGCTCGTTTCATGACCGAAAATGGCAACGATAATCTCGCCGGGAACGCCATATTGCTGCTCGACCGCGCGCAACTGCCCCGAATTGGCCCGGAACACACTGCGCCCACCGGCAATCCTTTGCGAATTTACATGGGTGCGGATGTAGGGCGCCATAGCGGGATAGCCGCGCCGCGTGGGACTACCTGGCTGACCTTGATCGAGCCGAATTACGCGAGCATTGGGGGTCAAGCCTGCGGTCATCCGCTGCAAGGTCGCCTCGCTCACGCCCTCTGAGCGCGCGCGCGCCTTGAGCAGCTCCATATAGGCATCGAACGCGATGCCATCGCGCGCTGCAACCTGAGCCTTAACCGGGGCAGGCTCGACCACTCCCATTCCAAGTACGGCGGCGGAAAGGCAGGCGAGCGATAGGAGGCGTTTAATGGGCATGCTGGGTTTTATCTCTTATGCTTTGTGAATTGCGCGTGACCGTAGTCTGATTTTGTCACTAGAGGCTATGGCTGGATCGCGTATTTGCACATGAACTCGTAGTCTTCACGGCACGCATCCGCGGTTTCGCGGTATGCTCCGTCAAGCGCAGGCAGGGCCCCGCGTGGAGGACCAAAGCCGGTTGAGGCGTTGACCTTGTCATACCAATGCGAACCCCACACGCCATCTGCTGCGTGCTGTCCCTTCTCCCAGCTCAGCATCGCCTGATCCCACCCAATACCAAGCGCTGTGCAGAGTTTCTCCAAAACGCTCGCTGGGTTGTCGAGAATGCCGTCAGAATCGACCACGGGAGGCGCTTCGCTACTGCGGTCTGCTTCGCGTTCAAAGTACTCGCGCACTTGCGCAAAGCCGAGCATCTTGGGCTCGCGCAGCTCGTTCTTTGCACGGTAGCTCGCCACCACTCGCTCTGGTGCCCGGATCAGAAACGCATGCTTGTGATCGGGCATGTCACCAATATCGACGCCCCCGACCATGTGATGCGGCATGTGCTTTTGATACCAGATCGGAGCCTTGCAGGGCGCTGCGCCTGATTGAGTTGCAAGGACGCTTTGCCAATCGCAATCCATGTCTGCGATGGTCTCTGCCGCCAGTGGGTGTGGTTCACCCGTTGCTTTTAGGAACGCACCATAGAACGGCTCATCACTTACTGAGCAATCGCCGCGAGCCCCAAAACTTCGCATCATCGCGGTCGAAATATTGCGCGGCCCGCTCCACATCGCAATTCGGATTGTCATGCGACGCAATCCTTATCCATCAATGCACGGTACAGCCCTTGAAGGCGCTCGACCATCGGTCCGCGACCATCTGTAAGAGTTCGGCCATCCACTTCGGTCACGGGAACGACGCCGGCGAAAGTGCCGGTCACAAACGCCTCATCTGCTCCGTAGACATCGGTAAGTGAGAAGTTCTTCTCAAACACAGGAATGCCGGCCTCACGGCACACTTGAATGACGTTGGAGCGAGTGATGCCGCCAAGGCAATAGTCACCGCTGGAGGTCCACACTTCGCCTTTGCGCACGATGAAGAAGTGGGTGGAATTGCAGGTCGCGACAAAGCCATGCGGGTCGAGCATCAGCGCTTCATCCGCGCCCGCTTGTGCAGCCTGAATACAGGCGGTGATGCAATTGAGCTTTGAATGCGAGTTGAGCTTTTGATCCTGTACCGCCGGATCCCCGCGCCTCACATGGACGGTGAACAGCCGGATCCCAGTCTCTATCGTTGCGGGAAGCGGTGCCTTGTACTCCGGAATGATCACAATGGTAGCAGGGCTGATGACGACACGCGGGTCTTGGTAAGGAGTTGAGCGAATGCCGCGCGTTACCATCAGGCGGATGTGCACGCCTTCTTTGTCCCGCATTCCATTGTCATCTATCGTTTCGTCAATCCGCGCAGTCAGCTCCGAGCGCGTAAGGCCGATATCCATCGCGATGGCCTTCGCACCCTCATAGAGCCTGTCGAGATGCGCATCGAGGAATGCCAGCCGCCCATTGTGCAGCCGCAGCCCCTCCCAAACGCCATCACCCAGCATGAAACCGCTATCGAATACCGAAACACTCGCCTCAGCGCGCGGCACCATCGCGCCATTGACGTTGATCAGAATGCTCTCATTTCGCGGGTCAGGAGCGAAATCATGTGTGCCTTTTGCCATTTTTTCACTCTATCTCTCTATCACATAGTGACAAGCCGCTCACACATCGCTAGCGAGCGTTTCGACCGCGGACAGTTGGCAGAGTGGTTGAATGCACCGGTCTTGAAAACCGGCAAGGGTGCAAGCCCTTCCAGGGTTCGAATCCCTGACTGTCCGCCACCTACCTCACACCCTCTGATCAACCTAGAAGTGCAATGCGCGACCATAGGCGTCGAGCACGCTTTCATGCATCATCTCTGACAGGGTCGGATGCGGGAAGACGGTTTGCATCAGCTCTTCCTCGGTCGTCTCCAGCGTCTTGCCCACGGTGTAGCCTTGGATCAGCTCGGTCACTTCAGCGCCTATCATGTGCGCGCCCAGCAACTCGCCCGTGCCTGCATCGAAGACCGTTTTGATGAAGCCCTCTGCTTCGCCAAGCGCGATGGCTTTGCCATTGCCGATGAAGGGGAAGTTGCCCACGCGCACTTCGTGGCCAGCCTCTTTCGCCTTCGCCTCGGTCATGCCGACGCTGGCGATCTGTGGGTGGCAGTAGGTGCAACCAGGGATGTTGTTGCGGTCGAGAGGGTGCGGGTGCACGTCCGTGTTGCCTAGCTCCTGCGCGATCGCTTCGGCGCAGGTCACGCCTTCATGGCTGGCCTTATGCGCGAGCCATGGTCCCGGAGTGCAATCGCCGATGGCCCACAGCCCTGCTGACTTGGTGCGGCCATAGGGGTCGATTTGGATGAAGCCCCGGTCCATCTCGGCGAGTGGCTCAAGTCCGATATCTTCGGTGTTGGGCACGATACCGATGGCTGTGATGACGTGGCTGTACTGCGTGGTTTGCACCTCGCCCTTCGCGTCCTTGATGGTCGCCGTGACGCCCGAATCGCTAACCTTGAGGTCTTCGACGCCTGCACCGGTCATGATGGTCATACCTTGCTTGGTAAGGCTCTTCTCTAGGAAGGTGCTCACATCCGCATCCTCAACCGGCACGATGCGATCAAGCATCTCCACGACCGTCACATCAACGCCCATGTCGTTGTAGAAGCTTGCAAACTCGATACCGATAGCGCCCGATCCGATCACCAGCAGCTTCGATGGCATCTCAGGTGGCACCATCGCATGGCGATAGGTCCACACGCGCTTCCCATCGGCAGGCGCAAACGGCAGATCGCGAGCGCGCGCACCGGTGGCGACGATGACGTGTTTGGCGGTGAGCTGCACTTCGCCCTTCTCGCCTTTCACCGTGAGCGAGGTCGGGCCGGTCAGTGTCCCCTCCCCCATATGCACAGTAATCTTGTTCTTCTTCATCAGGTGGCCAACGCCCTGATTGAGCTGTTTCGCGACCCCGCGTGAGCGCTTCACGATCGCGTCCAAGTCCGCCTCAATCGCGCCTGCGACCTTCAGGCCATAGCTCGCCGCATTGTCCATATAGTGCTTGATCTCGGCCGAGCGCAGCATCGCTTTGGTTGGGATGCAGCCCCAGTTGAGGCAGATGCCCCCCAGGTTTTCTCGCTCCACGATGGCGGTTGAGAGCCCAAGCTGTGCGCAGCGTATCGCAGCGACATAGCCGCCGGGGCCTGAACCAAGGACGATGACGTCATAGGATGGGTTGGTCATGTGAGTGATCCTGTCTCAAATGGGGAGGAAGAGAAGATGCCTTTCGCGCCGAGACATGGACCGCATGTTACACGGTCCAAGGCAAATAAAGCGCGTTGATTTCTTTGGGTTTTTTCAAAAGGCAGGATCAGGCGTGTTGGATTGTGTTCCATGCCTGATTCTTGCCATGAAATGGGGCCTGTAGGAAAGCGGTCAAACAAGGTCAGCCTCCCCCGAAATTTGAAGCGGGCGCGGGCGATCATTATCGTCCAGCAGCACGAATTTGAATGTGCCTTCGCTGACCTTGGTCAAAGTCTCGCCATTGCGCGCCCGCCCTTCACCACTCGCAAGAATGGTGATCGATGTTTTCCCCGTGGCGACGATCTCGCAATAGACGCTCAACTCATCACCGACCTGCATCGCGCCGGGGAACGTGAAGTCAGTGGCATGCACGACCACCGCTTTGCCCTGCCCCACACGGCTTGCAAGCGAACCCGCACCCAATGCCATCTGCGCCATCAACCAGCCGCCAAACACCCCGCCATATGGGTTGAGGTCGGTCGGCATGGCGGTCGCGCGGATGGTGAGGTGGCGTTTAGGCATTCTCAGCGCTCCTTACCGGGCGAATAATCCAAAGATAGCCAAGCCCAGCAAAGGCTATCGCGGCGACACATGCAGCAAGTCCAAACGAAACCATCGCGCCCGCATCGCCAATAACAAAGGCGGCAAGCAGCATCATCACGCAGGCCAATGCGGTGATCATGACGAGGGTGAAGGGTTTGTGCGCGATATGCTTTGCAGAAAACAGGAAAACCAACACCGCGACCGGAAATCCAATGGCGTAACTACCCATCAGCGCCACCTGAAACACCGCGACTGAATAGGCCAATGGGTCATAAGCCTTTGGCCCAAAGATAACCTCAGCGAACATCACCGCCATAATTGGCAACGTAGCCGCAATGGCTGCGGCAAACGCTATCGCGATGAACTTCAAAATCACGCCAAAGAGATCAAAACCGGCCAAATTCATCCCGCGATCAACGTGACAAAATCTTCGCTGACCAATCCACTTGAGCACGGTTTGTCATAGGCCACGAGAATTGGCCTAAAGGTTTGAGGCATAGAATGAACCAGCATCTTCATCTGCTAAACCAGCCTGCGATGAAGCCCAGCAACCCGCCAACAAACGCCAAGATAAGCCAGACCTCCCAAATAATGCCTTCGATGAACATCGAGGCAAAACCTGCCAATGCAAAGCCAATCACCGCCGTTACCCATGGGCGCGTGGCGCTCCTTGCTGATCGAGGCACTGCCCCCAATCCGCTCGCAGTTACGGGCTCGCGATTGAAAATAGCATTGAAAATCAGAATGATGAAGAAGAGTGGGACACCTAGCAGCATAATTGAAATGAGCATGTAGCCCATAGCCTCTTTAAATGCTTGCATGGAGGTTGGCGGGAAAAGGACAAAGAAAAACAGCACCAACGCAGGGATACTAATGGCCCATGCTTTGATGGTTTTTACAAAGACACCCACCTTACTACACCACCAACCCAATCGGGTTTTCGATCAGCTTGCGGAACTGGTCCATCAGCTTGGCACCGTCCACACCGTCAATCGCGCGGTGGTCAAAGCTGCCGGTTGCGCTCATCACGGTGGCTACCTGCAGTTCACCATCGACGACATGCGGACGTTGCTCACCTGCGCCAACGGCCAAGATCATGCCCTGTGGTGGGTTAATCACCGCGTCGAATTGCTTGGTGCCGAACATACCGAGGTTTGAAAGGCTTGCGGTGCCGCCTTGATATTCGTGCGGTTGCAACTTGCCATCGCGCGCTTTGCCCGCAAGCTCCTTCATCTCCTGAGAAATGTCGGCAAGGCTCTTACTGCCCGCATCGCGGATGATAGGTGTGATCAAACCCGAAGGCGCTGCGACAGCAACCGAGATATCTTCGCGCGAATATTGATGCATCACTTCGCCTTGGAAGCTGACATTGCACTGCGGCTCACGTCTAAGAGCACGGGCCAAGGCTTTGATAATCAGATCATTTACGGAAAGCTTCACCCCATCTTCTTCAAGCGAGGAGTTGAGCTGCTTGCGCAGATCAAGCAGCGCATCGAGGCGAACGTCCACGGTGAGGTAGATATGCGGCACGGTCTGCTTAGCCTCTGTCAGACGGCGCGCGATGACCTTGCGCACATTGTTGAGCTTTTGCTCTTCGTAAGGTGCGTCAAAATCATTGGCTGGCTGAACGCTGGCAGGCGTTGCACTCGCAGCCTTCGCTGGAGCGGCCGCAGGCGGTGTGTAATTGTCGATATCAGACTTGATGACACGGCCACCGGGGCCTGTGCCGTTTACGCTCGCAAGCTCAATACCCTTCTCACCGGCCAATTTCTTGGCCAGTGGTGAGGCGATTACGCGGTCGCCTGAGCGTGCCGGAGCAGAGGCAGGCGAGGAGCCACCAGCGGCGGCTTCAACATCTGCTTTGATGATCTTGCCCTTGGGGCCAGTGCCCGTGACGCTCTCCAGCGCAACGCCTTCCTGAGCCGCGATACGGCGGGCAACGGGCGTCGCCTTTGCACCCTCTGCCTTGGCAGGAGCAGACGCTGGTGCTGGAGCAGGCTCAGCCGCCGGAGTAGGTGCAGGAGTTGCATCACCCGAAGGCGCGCTCACATCACCAACATCCTCGCCTTCTTCGGCCAGCATTGCGATGACCGTGCCCACGGCCACATTCTCAGTGCCCTCTTCAACGACAATCGCTGCGAGGATGCCCTCGTCCACGGCTTCGAATTCCATCGTCGCTTTATCGGTCTCAATCTCGGCCATAATATCGCCCGAGCTGATTGTATCGCCCACTTTCACCAACCAATTGGCGAGTGTGCCTTCCTCCATCGTCGGAGAAAGCGCGGGCATCTTTAGTTCAATTGCCATTCCTGGGGAGTCTCCTGGCCCTAAACTGCTATGATTAGCGTCCCATTTCCGTAACGTTCGCTGACGGTTTCGCAGCATATATGCAAGGGGGAAGTGGCGCGTAAACTTGCATTACTTGGCTTTTGGCAGGTATTTGCGTGCACAAATAGGGTCAGGCAAAGAGAGCTTCATGCGCACATTTCTGGTGATCATCGACGAAAGCGACGAAGCGCGCGCAGCTCTGCGCTATGCCGCGAGGCGGGCCGTTCAGGTCGATGGCGCGGTGCATTTGCTGGCATTGGTGGCGCAGCAAAACTTCAGCGCATTTGGCGGGGTGCAAGCGACCATCGAGCAAGAGGCGCATGACCGCGCCGAAGTGCTTGCCCACGGTGTTGCAGGCAATTTGCTGGCGGAAAGCGGGATCATGCCCACTATCTCAGTCGCGATTGGCAATGGCCAAAAGATCGTGAGCGAATTTCTCGAAAGCCACAAGGAAGTCGCCGCACTCGTCCTTGGCGCGGCTAGCGATGGCAATCCGGGTCCGTTGGTGACGCACTTTGCTGCGCATGCAGGCGCGCTACCCTGCCCGCTTTACGTTGTCCCGACTGGCTATGACGAAACGAGCAGCGACCACGAGGCCTAATGGCTATTTGCGCCGTCCCTGATGGCGGATATTGCCCGGACGCCCACGTTTCCCGACTTTGAACTTGCCCGCTTTCTTGGGCGGACCGCCTCGGGTTCTGGCACCGGCCCTATCACCGGCCTTGCGATAGCGATCATCCGGGCGCTTGCCCCGCGTTTCAATCGCATTGCCATCCGCATCCACCGGCACGAATTTGAGAGCGCCTGTGAGAGCATTGGATTCGGCGAGTTTGAGTTTCAACCGGTCACCCGCTGAATAGGTTTTGCCGGAGCTTTCCCCGATTAGCGATTGCGCGGCCACATCATGGCGGAAATATTCATCGCCAAGGGTCGAGATTGGGACGAGGCCGTCACCGCCCAACCCCTCAATCGTAGCGAAGAAGCCAAAGCCTTGTACGCCGGTAATGCGCGTGTCGAACACTTCGCCCACCCGGCCTGAGAGCCATGCAGCGACATAGCGGTCGATCGTATCGCGCTCTGCCTCCATCGCGCGGCGTTCGGTCTGGCTTATCTGGTCGGCGATTTCCTGCATGCTCGCCCGGTCTTTGTCAGAAAGGCCGGTTTGATCGGGCAGCGCAGCGTCAGGTGCAGGCTGTTCAAGCTTGTATGCCTCCACCAAGGAACGGTGCACCAATAAGTCAGCATAGCGGCGAATGGGCGACGTGAAATGCGCGTAGGAACCCAGTGCCAAGCCAAAATGCCCACCATTGGCAGGGCCATAATAGGCCTGCATCTGACTGCGTAGCACGGCTTCCATTATCTGTGCTTTATCAGCGTCTTCCTCGATCTCCTTGAGCATCGCATTGAACAGGCCCGGCTTGATCACCTGGCCTAGTGCGAGCTTTTGCCCCAGCGTTGCCATATAATCGCGCAGAGCGATCAGCTTCTCCCGGCTCGGCGTTTCATGAACGCGGTAGACAACAGGCGCGTTTTTCTTTTCGAGCGCCATCGCCGCTGCGACGTTCGCCGCGATCATGAAGTCTTCGACCACCCGGTGAGCATCCAAACGTTCACGCACAGCGATCTCGGCAATCTGACCATCATCGCCCAGCATTACCCGGCGCTCTGGCAGTTCCAAGTCGAGCGGATCACGAGCTGCCCGTGCCTTGGCAAGCGCGGCCCACGCGTCCCATAGATTTGTAAGATACTCAGGCGCATCGCCTGCATCCACGCTCGCCTGCGCATCTTCATAGGCGATATTGTGATGGATGCGCACCAGCGCTCTGGTGAACCGGAAGTTCGAGATTCTGCCGTCCGCATCAATGTGCAGATGACACGCCATCGCCGCGCGGTCCTCATCCTCGCGCAAGGAGCACACGTCAGCCGAGAGAATTTCGGGCAACATCGGCACAACGCGGTCCGGGAAGTAGACCGAATTGCCGCGCTTTCTTGCTTCTTTGTCGAGCGCTGAGCCGGGGCGGACATAGAAGCTGACATCGGCAATGGCGACCAGCGCGTTAAAGCCGCCTTTTCCATCGGGCTCAGCCCAGATCGCGTCGTCATGATCGCGCGCATCAGCGGGGTCGATGGCCACAATGGGGAGCGCGCGCAGGTCTTCGCGTTTCTTTTGTGAAAGGCGCAATTCCGCCGCGCGTTCGGCTTCGGCGTGTACGTTGTCGGGGAAGACATGCGGGATGCCGTGTTTCGCAATCGCGATCAGGCTGAAGCTTTTGGGTGCTAGCGGATCGCCCACCACTTCGATGACTTTGACCCCAGCGCGTTCAGAGCGGCCAACCGGCTCGGCCAGAACCAATTGCCCCTCTTCCGCGCCATTGAGGTCGGCGATATGCGATGCGCGCCGGATGCGTTTGTCGACTGGGGCAAGCCATGGTTTGCCAGAGCCATCCAGCTCCACCACGCCCATCATCCCTTCGGTGCGCGCGGGCAGCTTCTTCATCGGATGCCCGATCCACCCGGCCTCGGTTTCTTCTGTGCGAGTAAGCACCCGGTCGCCGCGTTTAAGGGCCGGGCCACGCGCGCTTGATCGCGGGCCACCGCGCGTCTTCATTTCACGCAAAGTGATCCGGGGTGGTGCTTCAGGCGCATCAGGCGACCAATTGTCAGGGATCGCGATGGGTTCGCCATCTTCGATCTCGATCACGCGCAGTACAGTGACTTTCGGCACCCCGCCCATGCGGTGATACGCGGTCTTCTTGCCGTCGATCAGGCCCTCTTCTGCCATGTCCTTCAGCAGCTTTTTGAGCGCGATTTTCTCCTGACCCTTAAGGCCAAATGCCTTGGCAATCTCGCGCTTGCCAGCGGGGCCTTCTGAGGTCTGGATGAATTCAAGAACCTGCTTCTTGTTGGGCAAGCCGATGGGTCGATTGTGGTGGGAGCGTTTCGCCATATGCTCGCGCCCCTACAGCGTCACCTGGAAGGAGGAAAGCTATTCCTCCGTCGCGGCCTCAGGCTGCTGCACAGGTTCAAACGCGCCGCCGGGCACCGCGCTAGAGATGGGTGAGCATGCACCGGAGTGATGGCAAGCCCGAACGCCGAATATCCAGTCATCACCGCGAACACCGGGCAATGTGACCACGAAGGTACCGTTGCGGATCAGAGTTTGCGGCTCATCAAAGATCACCTTGCCATTCAACGTGTAAGACCGATCACGATCTGGGCCGCGGCTAGATGGCACATGCGTAAGCGTAACTGCGGGTGTGTCGGGCCACTCAGCCGAGGTAGTGCCCCGCAAAAAGACTTGGTAGTCAAAAGTCCCGTCAACGGGTTCCCATGACAGCTCTGTGTAGGTCTTTACGATCCCATCAGCTTCCACTTTGGGTGGCATCGGCGCTGTAGCCAGAGCATTGAGAGCGCGCACATTCAGCACGCTGGCGCGCGTGAGATAGGTCCAATCGAGCTCATCCACCGTGTCGCCATATGCGACACCATTTTCGGTGCGCAGGTCCTGATGTTGGTGATCGTAGTCTTCGACAGACACCGTGACGCGCACCGCTGGATAGCCCCGATCAAGGAAAGGGATCTGGTCGCCGCCCCGGCCCATGCGATCGGTGCGCCAAATCTGGCGGACTTGCATGCCTTCTGGGTAATCAGCCGCAATACCCGCAAGCCAACGTGAAAGGTTGCGACCGGGTGAATCGTTCTCACCTCCAAACCGACGCTGTTGTGCGCGCAGGGCTGGCGTGGAATCGGCGCGCAACCCTTCTGAGAAAACGCGCACATAGTCCGGCTCACAATAGCCATCTGACCCGCAGGAATTGCCGATCATATCGTTATTGAGCACGGCCTTGACCGTCATTCCCTGCTCGCCAACCCAATCGGCAAGGATACCCGCGCCATACAAGCCCTGCTCCTCGCCGGTCAGAAGCGCATAGATAATCGTTGATGGGTATTCACGCTGGGAGAGAATGCGCGCGGCTTCCAGCACCATAACGCTGCCAGAACCATCATCATTTGCACCCGGCGCATCGTCAGTGCCATTCAGCGGATCGGTGACGCGGCTGTCGTAATGCGCTTGGACGATGATGACTTCGTTGGGTCGCTCCGTCCCGCGTTGGATGGCGACAGCATTGCGCACCAGAGTGTCGGTGGGGATGCGGCGGCCATTAGCTTCGACAACCCGTTCAACCGATTGGACTTCCAAGCAGTCATCGCAGGCTGCGCTCATCCGGCCAAACTCGTCGAGCGCCCAGTTCACGGCAGCGCCTACGCCGCGCGTCGGGTGGGTTTGCGATGACAAAGTGTGCCGCGTGCCAAAGCTGACAATTGTGTCCATATCCGCTCTAAGGCGCTCTTCGGAAACTTCGGTGCCGGGATCGGCTGCGGGTTCGGAATGGTTCTCCGCAGCGAGCGGGGATGAAATCAGAGCGGCGAGCAGTGTGAAGCGTTTGATCATGGGAAGCAGGTGTTGCAGCCCCTGCCCCCAAAGATCAATAGGCCAAAATCAATAAGCGCGCGCAACCAAAATCCGCTGCGTTGCAGTCTCTCCAGTAAACACGCATTCGCCATCCGCTGGCTCGCCATCGCGCGGCACATTGCGGAAGGTTAGCTTTTCGGCCTTGAGCTTCTCAACCACTTCTTCCAGCGCAGCGCCGATGGGCTTGGCCCATTGGACCTCGACCCAGCCCGGATACTTACCGCCCTTACGGAAGAAATTCACCACATCGTGCCAATGGGTGAGGCCGCGCGTGATGTTCGCATCGCGGCGAGCGCGCGCTTCTTCGAAGAGAGCGGTTTGAATGTCTTCGAGCAATTGCGGCGCGCTGTCAGTGAATTCGTCGCGCTGGATGAAGTTCATCGCAGGTTTGCCATTGACCGCGTTCCACAATTGGTCGCGGCGCAGCATGGCGACTTTGCCGTTCTCCATATCGCGCGGGCCGACTTCGATGATGATAGGCGCGCCTTTGCGCACCCAGTCCCAGCGTTTGGCGGTTGCCTTGCCCGGAGTCTTGTCGAGCAATACGCGGACCTTCTCACCCACGGCGGATAGGCCTTTGAGATTGCCAAGCAATTCCTCGCAATAGGTCAGGACGCCTTCGTCTTCAGGCTTGTCGCGCAGCATCGGCAGGATGACGATTTGATGCGGAGCTATGCGTGGGGGCACGCGCAAGCCATCATCATCGCCATGCGTCATGATGACGCCGCCAATCATGCGGGTAGAGACGCCCCAGCTGGTGGTATGCGCATATTGCTGCACGCCTTCCTTATCCTGAAACTGAATGCCTGCCGCCTCAGCAAAGCTGGTGCCGAGATAATGCGAAGTGCCCGCCTGAAGCGCTTTGCCATCCTGCATCATCGCCTCGATCGACCATGTCTCATCCGCGCCGGGGAAACGCTCATTCTCGGGCTTTTCGCCAGCAATTACAGGCAGAGCGAGGTCTTCTTCCGCACACGCCCGGTACATCTCAAGCGCGCGGTGCGTTTCTGCTAGAGCATCTTCGCTATTGGCATGGGCGGTGTGCCCTTCCTGCCAAAGGAATTCACTGGTGCGCAGGAACATCCGCGTGCGCATTTCCCAACGCACTACGTTTGCCCATTGGTTTAGCAATAGCGGCAAATCGCGCCAGCTCTGCACCCAGCGCGCCATCGCATCGCCGATAATGGTTTCAGAGGTCGGGCGAACGACCAACGGTTCTTCGAGTTTTGCTTCGGGATCGGGAACTAATCCGCCCTTCCCATCCGCGATCAGACGGTGATGCGTGACGACCGCCATTTCCTTTGCAAAGCCATCGACATGGTCGGCTTCGCGTTCGAAGTTGGCGAGCGGGATGAAGAGCGGGAAGTAAGTGTTCTGAACGCCTGCTTCCTTGATCCGGTCGTCAAGCAATCGTTGCACGCGTTCCCAGATGCCATAGCCCCACGGCTTGATCACCATGCACCCGCGCACGCCCGATTCCTCGGCCATGTCAGCGGCTGAAATGACTTCCTGATACCATTTGGCAAAGTCGTCTTCGCGCTTGACGTTCAGCGCGTGGCGGATGTTGGACACGTGGGAATTCCTGCTGTGAGCTTTGTAATCTGAGGCGTGCGAACTGCCGCTATTTGCCCAGTTCGTCCAGCTTCTTTTGCATCATCGCCATCTGTTCACGCAAAGCGGCGATTTCGTCTTCAGAATTGTCTTTGGGTGGAGCCTTCTTTTTCGAAGCCCCGCCCACTGCGCCCGGGATTAGAGTTTCAGCCGCTGCGCGCATCATCGCCATGTTGGTTTCATGGATCGCGGCCAATGGGTTTTTGGCCATGCCTTGCTCAAACGCTTCGCGGATTTTGCCCTGATTTTCGCGAAAGTTGGTCATGCTGGCTTCGAGGTAGGATGGCATCATAGACTGCATGGAATTGCCATACATTCCAATAAGTTGGCGGAGAAAACTGACGGGAAGCATCTGGCCGCCATTGGCCTCCTCATCCATTATTATCTGCGTCAGGATCGAGTGCGTAATGTCATCGCCAGACTTGGCATCGAACACCACAAAGTCCACATTCTCACGCACCATCTTGGCCAAGTCTTCCAGCGTAATGTAGCTGGAAGAGGCAGTGTTATAGAGACGCCTATTGGCGTATTTCTTGATGACGATAGTGTCGTCTGACACGCCCATTTTGTCGTTTGTCTTGCTAGCCATGTTTGCGCCCCAAATAGCTTTTAGTCGTGTATCTTAGCATCTGCACAATGTGCAGTGCAATATACGCAGACAGATATCTTCGCAGATGCACCTAACGTGCGAAGCGGTGGCCGATTGTGGTGAGCAATTCGTATTGCGACAGGCCGCTTTTGCGCGAGACCTCTGGCAGGTCGAAGGGGACGGTCAACCAGTCGCCTTCTTTTAGATCGGGCGCGCTGGATAGATCAACGACCACCATATCCATCGACACTTTGCCAAGCATGCGGAGCGAACGCTTTCCATGCATCAGTGCCGTGCCGTGCCCTCGCGCCCGCAAAAATCCATCTGCATAACCGAGCGAGACGGTCGCGACCTTCATGGGCTCTGCAGCAACAAACTCGCCATTGTACCCCACCGCATCGCCCGCATTTAGAGTACGTGTCTGGATGATTGCGGCCTCAATATGCGCAACCTGACGGATCGCTTCGGTAAGCTCAGCACGCGGCACTCCGCCAAACAGCGCTAACCCCGGTCGGGTGAGATCGAAGCCGTATTCACCGCCAAGCGCGATGCCCGCACTGTTCGCCAAACTCGCGGTGCGGTGCGTGATGGTGGGCAAGCAATCGCGAAAGGCGACCAATTGTGCAGCGTTGCTCGCGTTATCCTCATCTGCGCTCGCCAAATGGCTCATCACCACATCGACACTGAGCGCTTGCACGGCGGGATCGGACAATTGTGCTGGAGCGATCCCCAAACGGTTGATCCCGGTGTCGATCATCAGGTGGCAGGTACCCCCGCCCCCTTCTGTCCAGCGGCGTGCCTGTTCGATGGAGTTGATCACTGGCACCGCCCCTGACGCTTTGGCGTAAGCAACGTCCTCGGCGTGCATGGGCCCATGGAGCACGGCGATCTGATCGGGGCGGATATGTGGCAATAGCGCGGCAACCTCCCCCCAATGCGCGACAAAGAAATGCTCTGCGCCTGCATCGCGTAAAGTCGGCACACAGGCATCCACGCCCAGCCCATAGCAATTGGCCTTCACCGCCGCGCCCGCTTTGGCCGCGCCTGACATCGCATCAAGCGCGCGCCAATTGTGCGCCAGCGCTTCAGCGTCAATTGTCAGCCGCAGGCTGGATGGTGGAAGGGGTGTGGTGGTCATGCGTTTGGTTCAGCAGCGCGGCATGATCAGCCTGCCTCGTCTTCAAAGTCCTTTGGCGGACCGCCGGAGAGGCCCCACCATGCAACCACGACACCAAAGGCGACCACGCCCCAAGTGTACCACAGGCCCGAATAGACGTTGCCCGTGCTCGCCACGATGATCCCAGAGATCAGTGGCAGGAACCCGCCGAGATAGCCGGCACCGATGTGGTAAGGAATGGACATGGAGGAATAGCGGATTTTTGGTGGGAACATCTCAGAAAGCAGCGCCGCGACCGATCCATAGGTCAGCGCCGAAAGCCCGCCCAAAGCCATCAATGCGGCAATGATGCCGAGGATGCTCGCGAATGGTGGAATCTGGCGAGAGAAATCGAAGCCACTATCGGTCAGCGCAGCTTGTAAGCCTTCGGTGCGCGCCGTGTTGTTTTCCATCCAATCATCGCCGACCGCAACCGGCTGTCCGCCGACGCTGATGGCCAAATTCTCGCCTTCGACAACGGTGTAGGCAACGCCGCTTGCAGTGAGCGAGCCCAAAACCTTACCGCAATCGGTCTGTTCACGGTCAAACAGTTCGGCAAATGGATCGGTGACGCATTGCTGGCCAGTCACCACCACCGGATTTTGCTCAGCAGCATCTGCCAGGCCCGGATTGGCAAGGCTCCCCATGAACCAGAAGATCGGGAACAGCGTTACCAGTGTCAGCAGCGCGCCAATGATGATCGGCTTTTTGCGACCCACTTTGTCGGACCATTTGCCCACCAATAAGTAGAAACCCATAGAGAGACCGCCCGCAATCAGCAGGATGATCTCCACCGTCAATTCGTCCAATCGCATATCCCCTTTGAGGAACGACAGGCTTGAGAAAAAGGCGGTGTACCAGATGGTCGTCAGGATACCCGCGACGCCAAACAGAGCGACAAAGATACGCTTTGGATTGCCGGGATAGGTAAAGCTTTCGATGAAGGGATTGCCGGAGGTTTCGCCCGCTTCCTTCATCGCTTTAAACACGGGGCTTTCGGACAGTTTGAACCGCATCCAAAGTGAGATTGCCAGTAGCAGGATCGACAGCAGGAACGGCACGCGCCAGCCCCATTCGTTAAAGTCATCCTCAGGAATAATCGAACGGCACAACAGCACGACGATGATTGACAGGACAAAGCCGCCAACAACGCTTGCCTGGATAAAGCTGGTGTAGAACCCGCGTTTGTCGGGCGGCGCATGTTCAGCAACATAGATCGCAGCCCCACCATATTCACCGCCAAGGGCAAGACCCTGAAGCACGCGCAATATGATAACGATGATCGGCGCGATCACACCGATCTGATCGACGGTGGGAATAAAGCCCACGCCAGCGGTCGCGATCCCCATCAAGGTGACCGTCACAAGAAAAGTGTATTTGCGCCCCAAACGGTCGCCAAGGAAGCCAAACAGGATCGCGCCAATCGGACGGAAAGCAAAACCAACCGCGAATGTCGACCAGACCAGCAATAGGCCAAGCGTGGGGTCATCAACGTCGTAAAATGCGTCTTTCAGAATGTAGGCCAGCGTTCCGTAGATGAAGAAATCGTACCATTCGAAAATCGTGCCTGCGCTGGATGCGCCGACGACCAGCCTGATTTCCCCCGCAGTGGGCTCACGATCCGCGAGTGCCGCTGCTTCTGTGCCTGTTGCTGCCATATTTCCCCGTGTCCCGTATGCGCCCGCATTGATCCGGGCCGCTTTATTGATTTGCGAGGTCTAACCGGTGATTGTGGGCGTGGAAAGCGCCTTAACCGCAGCTCTCCACGGCAAGAGCAATGCCTCGTGCCGTCCAGCATGTGGCAATGCCGGTTCTAGCGCGTCAAAACCGGGCCAATCGGGCAAGGCCGATGCTTCGCCAAGCCAGCTTTCTATGGCGTCTAACGCCGCGTATATCTGAGTAGGAGACTTTCCGAAGATCTCTTGCGCCAGAAGTGCAGCCGAGCTTTGGCCTACTGCGCATGCGGAGACCTGCATTCCGATGCGGCTGATCGCGCCTGCTTCTTCGAGGTCTAGGCCGATCACAATAGTGCTACCACAGGTCCGCGATCGCAATTCCGATTTGAACGGGAGCTGCTCGCGCAGCGGGTATTCAGCGAGCGAGGCCGACAGGGCTAGAAGACGCGGAGAGTAGAGCTTAGGCGAGGATGCTGGCCTTTGCGCCATCAACCGCCTTCCTCCTCTTCACCGAGCACATCGGCGCGGCGTTCGGAAATCATGCTCACCAACTCGCGCGAGAATGCATCAGCCGCAGGATAAGAGCGCGCCTGTGTGATCCAGTCCGGACGGCCCTTGTATCCCCATACCGTGTCAAACCCGAGCACGAGGACGCTAAAGGCGAATATCACGATCAAAGCCCCCTTCACCGCGCCAAAGCCAAAGCCCAGCACCCGGTCAATTGGGCCAAGGATCGAATTGCGCGATGCTTCGCCGACATTGCCCGCAATCACTTTCATCGCGGCATATGGGATTAGCAACAAGAGCACGAAGGACAGGATCGCAGTTGCAGGATCAGCGTCGTAATAATCGCGCAGGAAATCCGTCAGCGTTCCATGGAGGTAATAGACCGAGAACGCGGCAAGGATCCAAGCAGCAAGGCTTAACACCTCCTGCACCAGACCTCTAAGGAACCCCCCAATCGCTGCCACGGCAACGATGATCAGCACAATAATATCAAACCCCGTCATAATGTCTGAGGGGTTATTGACTGCCCATCACTTGGTCAACGAGGTTCGCAAGACCATTCACTGCATGGTAATCCATCGTCGATGAGCCGGTCTTGGTATCCGATGGACCGTATCCTTTGGCAAAACCCAGCTTGGCTGCTTCACGCAAACGCAGCTCTCCATGCGCAACGGGGCGCACTTCACCTGCGAGCGAAATCTCACCGAACCATGCGGATTTTTCGGGAAGCGGCTTGTCAGCAAGCGCCGATATCAATGCAGCAGCAACGGCCAGGTCTGCGGCGGGATCGGACAGGCGATATCCGCCGGCGATGTTGAGATATACCTCCGCTGAGGAGAAATTGAGGCCACAGCGGGATTCGAGCACCGCCAGCAACATGGCAAGGCGCCCATTATCCCAGCCAACAACAGCACGGCGCGGGGTCGCCCCCGATTGCAGCCGCACGATCAGCGCCTGTATTTCAACGAGAACGGGCCTCGTTCCCTCTAATGCTGGAAAGACAGAGCTGCCCGCCAGCGGATCATCGCGGCCCGATAGGAACAGCATGGAGGGGTTGGAGACTTCTTCCAGCCCTTCGCTCTCCATCGAGAAAACGCCGATCTCATCGACCGCGCCGAACCGGTTTTTGAGCGCGCGCAGGATGCGATATTGATGGCTGCGCTCGCCTTCAAAACTCATGACCACATCGACCATGTGTTCAAGCACGCGGGGCCCGGCGATATTGCCGTCCTTGGTTACATGGCCGACCAGCACCAGCGCGCAGCCCGATGCCTTGGCATAACGGATCAGCTCGAGCGCACAGCCACGCACTTGGCTTACCGTGCCCGGCGCGCCTTCGATTGTGTCGGAATGCATCGTCTGGATCGAGTCGATCACCAACAATGCGGGTGGCTCGCCCTGCCCCAATGTCGTCAAAATATCGCGCACCGACGTATCGGAGGCGAGCCTGATCGGGGCATCGGCAACGCCCAAACGTTTCGCGCGAAGGCGCACTTGGCCAGCGGCTTCCTCCCCGCTCACATAAACCACATCATTGCCTCCGCGCGCGACTGTGGCTGCGGTTTGGAGGAGCAAGGTGGATTTCCCAATTCCCGGATCGCCGCCCATCAGGATCGCAGAACCCGGCACGATCCCTCCGCCTAGCGCCCGGTCAAATTCCGCTGCACCCGTGGACTTGCGCACAGGAAGCGCGACCGGCTTGTTCAGTGGCACAAATTCAAGCGCCCGCCCGCCGCTCGACAAGTCATGCTTTTGTGAAAACACCGTCGCAGGTGCGTCTTCGGTTAGTGTGTTCCACTCCCCACAATCGCCGCACTGCCCCTGCCAACGCGGGCTAACCGCGCCGCAATTCGCGCAAACAAATCGCTTTTTTGCTTTTGCCATAGTGGGGAACTAGACGGAACATTTGCAGAACGCAATTGCCTTTTGCTTCTATCCCCGCCAACGCTGTTTCGCGATGCGGCAGAAAGAACTGAGACTAGCGCTGGTTTGCTATGGCGGGGTGAGCCTTGCGGTATACATGCATGGTGTGACCAAAGAGGTCTGGCACCTGGCGCGGGCCAGTCGCTGCTACCATTCTGGCGAAGATTCAACGCTTACCGGAGTGGCCGCAGTGTATCGCGATCTGCTCGCTGACATCGAGAATGAAAAGCAGCTGCGCCTGCGGGTTCTTCCCGATATTCTAACGGGCGCCAGCGCGGGCGGGATCAATGCGGTGTTCCTCGCCCAAGCCCTGCACTCTGGCCATTCGTTGGAGCCATTGACCGACCTGTGGCTGGAGAATGCAGATGTGAGCGAGCTCACCAGTCCCGATGCGAAGCCCATGTGGCGCTATGCGAAAATCTGGTCACAGCCTGCAATTAACTGGTTCCTGCGTCGTCCCGGCAATGCGGTGAGTGAAAGCGTCTCGCCTGAGACACGCGAGGAAGTGCGTCATAAGGTTTCCTACCTCATGCGTGGCAGATGGTTTGCGCCGCCTTTTTCCGGACGGCAGTTTTCTCGCATGCTGTATGATGCACTGATGAGCATGGCCGCTACGCCAGCTGGCCCGCCGCTTTTGCCAAAGCTGCATCCGATTGATCTGTTCGTCACCGCCACTGACTTTCGCGGTCATGCAGAAATGCTGCGCCTAAACTCGCCTCCCGTGATTGAGGAGACCGAGCATCGCATGCCGATTGATTTCCGTGGGCGGACACCAGCAGAACCGGGCAAGAACTTAGCGGACCCGCTTGAGCTGGTTGTGGCTGCGCGCTCCACCGCAAGCTTCCCCGGCGCATTCCCGCCGCTCGTGCTGGATGAGATTGATATGCTGGCCGCCCAAGAGGGGCATCATTGGGAAAGCCGAGGCAGCTTTCTATCGCGGATTATGCCGGTTCATATGCGTGACGGGACGTTGGATGAGGTTGCGCTGATTGACGGGTCCGTGCTGGTCAACGCTCCGTTTGGAGCCGCGCTGGAGGCAATGCAATCGCGCACGTCTCAGCGTGAAGTGGATCGCCGGTTCGTCTATATCGATCCGCGCCCTGATAGGACCGAAGTGCGCGAACGCGGGGAGCGCGGTGAATTGCCCAAGGTCGGATGGTTCGGCGCAATCTTCGGCTCGCTCTCCACGATCCCGCGCGAACAACCGATCCGCGATGATCTGGAACGGATTGAGGCAAAGTCAAAGGATGCAGAGCGCCTTCGCCGCATTGTGCTGGGTCTGCGCCCCGAGATTGACCGGGCCGTGGAGAAACTGTTCGGCCTCACCTTCTTTCTCGACAGCCCCACGCCCAAGCGTTTGGCCAGTTGGCGCAGCAAAGCGCAACAGGCTGCTGCTGAGCGTGCAGGATATGCGTTCGGCGCATATGCGCACACCAAATATTCCGGGATTATTGATCGCTTGGCGCAGCTGACATTGGCCGCCGCGCCTGAGCTTTCGCTGTCTGATCCTGAACCCATTGCCGCTGCTTTTCGCCGCGAGATGGAAGCGCGCGGACTGGAGACTTTGACCGAGGAAAGCGGCGGCGCAAATCCTGCGGCGATCACCTTTTTCCGCACGCATGACATCGCGTTTCGCATGCGGCGGATGCAGTTGCTAGCGCGGCGCCTATCACGCGATTGGGAGGTCGATCCGGAGATACCGGACGATGCCCTCGATCATGCGCGGGAGAAGATTTACGAGATTTTGGCGCTCTATCGCCGGGCCGATGACGCCTCCATGCTGGGGGTGACCGATGATCCCTCGCTCGGCAAAGGGTTCGCGGAACTCGCCCGCCATGTGATGAGTGAACCCGGCGCAGTGCTCGACTATCTGGCCGCGCGGCGCTTATTGCCAGAAACGGATTTGGCAGCAGAGGAGATGCTGTCTGATGCCTTGGGAGAAATGCCCAAGAACCTGAAACGCCGCATGCTGCTGACCTATCTGGGCTTTCCCTATTACGACGTCGCGACCTTGCCGCTGACACGGCGCGAAAGCCTTGGCGAATACAATCCTGTAAAGATTGATCGCATTTCGCCCGATGACGCCCGATCCATCCGCGAAGGGGGGACACAGGCGACTTTGCGCGGCATCGAGTTTTACAATTTTGGCGCTTTCTTCAGCCGCGCTTATCGTGAGAACGACTACATCTGGGGCAGGCTGCACGGGGCAGAGCGGATGGTCGATCTGGTCGTTTCAACGGTTGAAGGTGGGCTGGACCACGACCTTATCCGCAGCACAAAACGCAACGCTTTCCTCGCCATACTAGACGAAGAAGAGCGCGCCGGGCGCTGTGCAAAAGGGTTGATCGACCAGCTTCGCGGCGAAGTCGAAGAACGTTTCGATTAGCTCTCAGAATTCCAAATCGCGGTCACGAAGCTGTCGGCATCGATAAAGCCGCCCTCACCCCGATCAATGTCTGCAAGTGGCTGAGCAGCTACCGCGTCCTCCAAGGTCATGCCTTGCTCACGCAATGCATCCACGCGGCTCACTGCCTCGCCGATCATCGCACGATAAGCGGTCAGTTCGGCTTTGTTCGACATTGGGCCATGGCCCGGAATGACCTTGGTTTCATCGTCAATACCAGCGATCACGATGTCGAGCGAACGCATTGCATCATAAACACTGCCGCCCGAATTCACGTCGATAAAGGGATAGCCGGGAATGTTGAAATACAGATCGCCCATATGGATGACATTGGCCTCTTCCCAGATCGCCACGCTGTCCCCGTCAGTGTGACCACCGCCAAAGAACATCATATTGATCGTGTCGCCGTTCAAGTGAATGCGAAGCCCCTGCGCGTAGGTAACAACCGGCAAAGCTTCTGGCGGCGAAGGCGGCGTTTGTCGCCCTGCAGCAGCCCCGCCCGCAGCCATGCGAACCCGCACATTGTCATGGGCAAAGATAGTCGCGCCCGTTTTACCGAAATGCTCGTTGCCGCCCGTGTGATCGAAATGCCAATGGGTGTTGACCACATACTTGACGGGTTGCGCGCCAAGATTGGCAATCGCGCGTTCGATCTTCGTTGATAGCGGCGCGAATTGATCATCAATGATCAGCGTCGCCTCATCCCCATGGCTCACGCCGATATTGCCGCCTGCTCCAAAGAGTACCGCGACGCCCGGAGCGATTTCCTCAGTCGTGATCTCAACATTGTCGAAATTGCGCTGGGCCGCAGCCGAAGCGGTGGCAAGCACGGCAAGAGCTGTAATGGTCGCAAAACGTTTCATGAGCGGGATCTCCTCTATCTGGCCAGTGGAGTAGTCCCGCTTGCCTTACCTGTCGAGCGAGAATGGGCACCGCAGACTTAGGGGAAGCAGGCATTCGCGGGTAGGTTTTCAGACTGGCTCCAACGATACACTTTGTCGGCTGCCCCTAGAGCCTCGTCGTCCTCAAAATAGATCCCGCCGCTCAACAATGCGCGGTAAAAAGCGGGCAGATCGAGACCTTTGGGACGGTTCATAAAGACTTCACCGCCCGCGCATGTGCGTGTGTTGCCGGTGGAATCGACCGCGCCACCCTCACCCACTCGCGATGCCGCCCAGCGTAAAGCCTTGATCGTCTGCGCATACAGCTCTGCCCGATCATCACCGGCATAGCCTGATGCGAGCAGCTCTATTGCGAGATATGTGGCAACACCGTGGTAACTGGTATCCGTTCCTCCGCCTTCGATAAACGCGCCATCCTCTGCAATCAGCTCCAGCGCGCGGGCGACGAAGGGTTTGCTTGCATCGCTTATCTCAGTCTGCCCCAATGCCTGACCGCAAGCGTGAAATGCCAGCGCGTTGAACAGCAACCGATTGGGTGCCTCACTATCGGCTCTAAGCAGACGCTCGCGGCTTAAAAACAGGTCCGCCATGATCTGCGAAAGGCTGGTTTTAATCTCAGCAGGCACTCGCATGGGCAATGCTGTGCACGCATCGCCAAGGAAGAAAGCTGAGCCAGACGCACGATCGGTGGGTCCGATCTGTGCTTCTAGCAATGGATCGGGCACGGACTGCGGCAATTTGCCGTCGCGCTGAGACATGATGGTCATGAAAAGCGCCAATTCTAGACGCAATGCAGATTCGTTTTCGTTGAGCGCCCGCGCGTATCTCAGCGCTTGCCCCAGCCCCATTTGAAAGCGTGCAGCGTACAGGCTTCCCCATCCCCGATTGCGCCCGATCAAGCCGTCTTTGTCAGGAAAATGACGCTGCGCAAGCTTTGTGAGAGCATCGGGAGCCCGGACAGCCATCTGCTCATCAAGCGATGAGAGCATGGAGGTTGGGCTATCAATTAGCTGTGCTGTTTTACCAGATTGCTCCACCTCTTTGGCACCGCACGCAGGGGTGCATGCGATCAAAACGCTCAAAAAGGCGGTTCTAACGATCAGCGTGTCACGCTCCAAACGCATCCTTCAACTTGCTGAAAAAGCTACGGCTCTCAGGGCATTCGTCACCGGTTTCGGTGTCGCGAAATTCGGCGAGCAGTTCTTTCTGTTTGCGGCTGAGCTTGGTTGGTGTCTCGACCTTGATCTCCACCACCATATCGCCGCGCCCCCGCCCTTGAAGGACAGGCATACCGGCCCCGCGCACGCGCAATTGCTTGCCTGATTGGATGCCGACCGGAATGTCGACCGTGTTGGTTGAGCCATCAAGGTCGGGAATATCGACAGAGCCGCCAAGAGCCGCCGTGGTAAAGCTAACCGGAACGCGCGTTGCCAAAGTGGTGCCTTCGCGTTCGAACAGCGCGTGCTCTTTCACATGGATGAAGATGTAGAGGTCACCCGAAGGCGCACCGCGAGCCCCTGCTTCGCCTTTGCCAGACAAGCGGATGCGGGTGCCGGTATCAACGCCGGGGGGAATATCGACAGAAAGCGCCTGTGCGCGGTCCACGCGGCCTTCACCCCGGCAATCACCGCAGGGGTCTTCGATTACTTGGCCGCGTCCGCTGCATGTTGGGCATGGACGTTCGACAACGAATAGACCTTGTTTTGCGCGCACGGTTCCGTGGCCGTGACACAGATTGCAAGTGCGTTCTGACGTGCCCGGCTTTGCGCCTGAGCCATCGCAGGTTTCGCAAGCCTGCGAGACTTCGATTTCGATCTCAGCTGATTTGCCGTGGAACGCCTGCTCCAGCGTGACTTCCATGTCATAGCGCAGGTCTGCGCCGCGGCGCTGCTGCTGACGCGCGCCGCCCATACCGCCACCGCCACCAAACGCGCTGCCGAAAATGGTCTCAAAAATGTCGCCAATATCGCCAAAGTCACCCTGAGGGCCGCGACCACCAAAGCCGCCGCCACCACCGCCGCCATTCATGCCTTGAGTAAAGGCTTCGTGGCCGAACCGGTCGTAAGCTGCGCGCTTTTGCGGGTCTTTGAGGACTTCGTAAGCCTCACCCAAAGCTTTGAACTTGGCCTCGGCCTCTGCATCACCCGGATTACGGTCAGGGTGATATTGCATCGCTTGCTTGCGATAGGCGCCTTTTAGAGCCTTGTCGTCCACATCACGCGGCACGCCGAGCGTTTGGTAATAGTCAGTCTGGGTCGTCGCCATACAAACTGCCTCAAAAACATCTCACCATCAGCGCGACTTCATTCGTGCTGGTGGTGAGTGATGTTTGCATCAAAGGGGATTAGCCCTTTTCGTCTTCGTCCACTTCAGAGAAATCCGCGTCGACGACATCTTCGTCGGCATTGTCCTCTGATGTTTCGCCAGCGTCGCCACCTTCAGGGGCAGCGTTTTCCTGCTCCTGCTTGTAGATTTGCTCGCCCATCTTCATCGCAGCCTGCGTGAGTTCCTGAGCGCGGGTGTTGATCTCGTCAGCATCGTCGCCTTCAAGCGCGGTCTTGGTCGCAGCGATTGCTTCCTCAACAGCGGTCTTGGTTTCAGCGTCGACCTTGTCGCCGTTCTCTTCGAGCTGCTTTTCAGTCGCATGGACAAGACTGTCGGCCTGGTTGCGGGCCTCTGCACCTTCACGGCGCTTCTTGTCTTCTTCGGCAAACTTCTCTGCATCCTGAACCATTTGGTCGATATCGCTATCGGACAGACCGCCTGATGCCTGGATCTTGATTGTTTGCTCTTTGCCGGTGCCTTTATCCTTCGCCGCAACCGACACGATGCCGTTTGCGTCAATGTCAAAGGTCACTTCAATCTGCGGCACACCGCGCGGTGCGGGTGGGATACCGACAAGGTCAAAGTTACCGAGCAGCTTGTTATCGGACGCCATCTCACGCTCACCTTGGAAGACTTTAATCGTCACAGCGTTCTGATTATCTTCAGCGGTTGAATAGGTCTGCGTCTTCTTGGTCGGGATCGTCGTGTTGCGATCGATCATACGGGTGAAGACACCGCCAAGAGTTTCGATACCGAGTGACAGTGGCGTCACGTCGAGCAGCAAAACGTCTTTAACGTCGCCCTGCAAAACGCCAGCCTGAATAGCCGCGCCCATAGCGACGACTTCGTCAGGGTTTACGCCGGTGTGAGGCTTGGCTTCAAAGAACTTCTCAACCACTTCGCGAACGCGTGGCATGCGGGTCATGCCGCCTACCAGGATCACTTCGTCGATTTCGCTCTTGGAAACGCCCGCATCTTTGAGAGCTTTCTTACATGGCTCAAGAGTGCGGTCGATCAGTTTGCCTACCAGCTTTTCAAGGTCTGCACGGCTGATGGTTTCAACCAAGTGCAATGGCGTAGACGCGCCACCTTCCATGCGGGCAGTGATAAACGGCAGGTTCACTTCGGTCGTGGCCGAAGAGGAAAGCTCAATCTTCGCCTTCTCTGCCGCTTCTTTCAGACGCTGAAGCGCGAGCTTGTCGGCTTTCAGGTCCATGTTTTCTTTCTTCTGGAACTGCTCAGCCAGATACTCAACAATAGCATTGTCGAAATCTTCACCGCCCAAGAAGGTGTCGCCATTGGTCGACTTCACTTCAAAGACGCCATCACCGATCTCAAGGATCGAGACGTCGAACGTACCTCCGCCAAGGTCATAAACGGCGATGGTCTTGCCGTCTTCCTTGTCCATGCCATAGGCAAGCGCGGCTGCGGTTGGCTCGTTGATGATACGAAGGACTTCAAGACCAGCAATCTGGCCCGCATCCTTGGTTGCCTGACGCTGTGCATCGTTGAAGTAGGCAGGAACAGTGATAACCGCCTGCTCAACTGTTTCGCCAAGATAGCTCTCAGCGGTTTCCTTCATCTTTTGCAGAATGAAGGCAGAGACTTGTGAAGGTGAGTATTCTTCGCCAGCAGCTTCGACCCATGCATCGCCGTTCTTGCCCTTGACGATGTCATAGGGGACGATTTCCATGTCCTTCTTGGTCAATGGATCGTCGAAACGGCGGCCAATGAGGCGCTTAATCGCAAAAAGAGTGTTGTCGGGGTTCGTCACAGCCTGACGCTTTGCCGGCTGACCGATCAACCGCTCACCATCTTTAGTGAAGGCGACGATCGAAGGCGTTGTGCGTGCGCCTTCTGAATTTTCGATAACCTTTGGCTTTCCGCCATCCATAACTGAGACACAGCTGTTTGTGGTCCCAAGGTCGATACCGATTACTTTACCCATTGAGTTCCCTATCATTGGACATACGTTGGACACCGCGCCTTGCATTTCCTTTTGATGGCGAAATGGCTCGGCGGCTCGAATATGAGCCGGATATAGGTGCGGTTTTTCTTGGCACAAGAACCGCAAGCGCCTAGTTTTTGCTCCATCCACAAGAGGGACACGCATTAAAATGAAGAAATTGGGATTTGGGGCGGCTTTATTGGCGGCCAGTTTGACGCTGAGCGCATGCGGATCAGAAACCGAAGTGGTCGAGGTGCCCGAGGGTGTAATCGAAGGCATCACAATCGAGAATGCGCGCATGGTGCTCGCCCCTGTAGAGGGCAACCCAGCGGCGATCTATTTTGATTTCAGTTATGAAGGTGACAATGCGTTCTCGCTCAATCGCTTCAAGGTTGAAGGTGCGGAGAGCGCCGAGATGCACACTTACGGATCGTGGAACCTCGAAGAGACCATGATGGCTGCGCTCGATATTCCTGTGACAAATGGCACCAGCGTCGAATTCAAGCCGGGCGACTATCACGTCATGGCCATGGGGGTCTCTCCAGAACTTCAGCCCGGTGAGACTACAGAAGTCACGATGATCATCTCTGGCGGTGACGAGCACAAATTCACCGCTGAAATTCGCGCTGCTGGTGAAGAGCGCTGAGCGACAAGCTTGGCTCCTCAACGATGATAACGCCGCCGTCCGCCTGTCCGGTGGGCGGTGAGCGCCACTTGACGAGTGGCGAAATTGTGCTCGCTCAAACAGTCTTTGGCGATGCGATTGACTATGGCACAGTCAAATTGCGGCGGCGCAAGTGGTTTCCCTTACAACCAAAGCGCATCACCATGGCGCCGCGCGGGCACTTGCATTTTCATCCAGGTGGAGAGGCTTATTGCGATGATTTTGCGAGCGCGGATATCGTGCGGCAAGGCCTGCTGATCCACGAATTGACCCATGTTTGGCAAACACAGACCCGCGGCAATTGGTATTTGATCCTAAACCGCCATCCCTTTTGCCGTTACGACTATGCGCTCAAACCCGGCCAACCGTTCGAAGCTTATGGAATTGAGCAGCAAGCAGAGATTGTAAAGCACGCCTTCTGGCTAAGGCACGGCGCGAAGATTCCTGGTGTCGCAGACAAGGCAGCCTATGATGGCTTGGTCCAATTTGCGGGTGCGACGCTCTAAAACTGAACCTCCCAAATCGGCTGACGTAGCGCGACGTAACGGCAGGTGAAATTTGTGTTTGGCCACTCCCCATTCGCTCGTTAAGCCCATGCAAAACGACCAATTGAGGGGATGACAGCCATGATCACGCACACTCAGGAAAACGGTGTCCACACGCTCGCCATGGATGATGGCAAGGTGAATGCGCTGAACAAGGAAAAGCTGGATGCGTTGGTGGCGGCTTTGGCAGAGGCTGCTGGGAACTTTGCTCCCGTGGTGATCCGTGGTCGGCAAGGAATATTCTCGGCAGGCTTTGACCTTAAGGGCTTCTCTGCCGGGCCAGAAACCGCGACTGCGCAGCTTCAAGCGGGCAAGGACGCGCTGCTAGCAATCCTGCGCCATCCTGCCCCTGTCGTGACCGTTTGCGAAGGGCACGCTTACCCTATGGGCGCATTCCTGATGCTGGCCAGCGACCGGGCAATCGGGATCGAAGGCGACTTTGTGACCGGAATGAACGAGAGCAAGATCGGCATGGCGCTCCCAATCTACCCCATGATCCTAGGCGCAGCGCGCTTAAGCTCGACTGGACGCAAAGCAGTAGCAACATCGCAAATGTTCAGCCCCCACCAAGCGCGCGAAGTCGGCTATTTCGACGATGTTTGCCCGCCAGCTGATTTGGAAGAGCATGTGTCAGCGGTGCTTGAAGACCTTAAAACGCTAAACATGGGTGCGTTTAACGCCAACAAAACAGCGATGAACAAGCAGCTGATCGCCGATATGGAAGCAAGCCCGCTGCCTGATTTTGGTTAGGCTTCGCCCCAGCGATTAGTCGTAAGCCGCAAAGTCCATGTCGAGAGAGTGTATTTCGATATCATCTGGGTCATCTGGCTTACGCATAAAGGTGTAGCGGAGCCGGGTTTTCCCCGTGACCAAGGGAAACTCGGCCTCAACGCGGATCAATCCATCTTCATCATCGCTCACCTGATTAATGATCGGCCTCGCAATGCGAAGTTCGTCGATGTCTTCTGCCGTTAGCGGTGAGCCCTCGAAACCTCGAGCCAAAACGGCAGGCGCCGGCCTGTCAGCGAACTTGCTGCTAAAGAATTCAAAATCGTTGGTCTCCAAGGCGTCGGCCAGATCACTCGCGTAGAAAAATGCCCTTTGTCTTGCGAGGGATTCGATTTCCGAACCTCCACCCCTTGTTGGTGGCGCGCCGTTAGCGGCCTGCCCACCGCTCGATACTCCCGCAGCGCCGATATCCATGTAGACGACCTTCCACTCATCGCCCTCACTAATGAGGTCCATCTCAATCGGGATGGATCCGCCCGTTTCAGTTGTGAGCGTGCCGGAAAGCTCACCCCGGTCATTCTTGATGGACCGTGATGCCCAACTGGTATCGGTTACTTTGTCGAGCCCGTTTTCGACCATGAATTGCTCAAGGCCTTCCTCGCTCAATTCATTCTGCAATTGCTGTGATGTCAGACTGTAAGCCTTGGAGTAGTCGCCTTCATTCGCGGATGCGAAAAATTCGTCAGCGGCATCTGTGATCCCGCTTGTCGCCCAAAATACGACGCCGACAATTAATCCAACAAAAGCGATCAGGCCCAGACAGCCCAGGCCAATGACTTTCCCTTTATTCATGATATCCCCCGCACATGAGTGTAAGTCCGTGTGCGCCCCAGGCTGCTCATGCAGCTTCTAGGGGTGGGGGATAGCAGGAATTCATCGGCGGCCCAAATCAGGCTGGGCCATACGGTGATGGAAGATCAGTCCGGCTTCTTCGACACACCCACCATCGCCGGACGCAGAAGGCGGTCTTTGATCATCCAGCCTGACTGCATTTCCTGCACAATCGTACCGGGTTCGTGGGTTTCGCTGGGGACTTCCATCATGGCCTGATGCTGGTTCGGGTCGAGCGGCATGTCCATTGATGCGATCCGCGAGATACCGTGCTGGCCAAAGACCTTTTCAAGCTCGCGCTGGGTCGCTTCAAGGCCGGTGACTAGGCCTTTCATGCTGTCATCTTCGCGCAGGCTATCAGGAATAGCGTTAACGGCGCGCGACAGATTGTCCCACACGCTAAGAACATCGCGAGCAAAGCCGGTTGCGGCATAATTGCGCGCATCTTGTGCGTCTTTGTCAGCGCGGCGACGGACATTCTGCGTCTCCGCCTTGGCGTAGAGCACTTCTTGTTTTGCGTTTTCCAGATCATTGCGCAGGTTTTCGAGCGCTTCTGCCATCGCATCTGCGCCGCTCGCTTCGCAATCCTCTGCGCCGTCATCCAGAAATTCCTCTGGAACACCCTTCAATTCTGCTTGTGCAGCCGCATCATCCTGCGGCTTGTTTTCGTCGTTCATGTTGCCTGATTTTCCATTCAAGAGATGGTTTTGCCCATAGCGCGCCCTAAAGATTGCCCAAGGGACCGCGCTGTTAAATCAACCATGGGGACCACGCGCGCGTAATTCAAGCGCGTGGGGCCAATCACACCCAATACTCCCACGACTCTTCCCTCCATATCGCGATAGGGGGACGCGATGACGGAGGAGCCGGAAAGCCCAAAGAGCCGGTTTTCACTGCCAATAAAGATGCGCGTTGCCTCTGCATCGCGTGCGCTTTCCAGCAGGGATGCGACCGATTGCTTGTTCTCAAGGTCATCGAGCAAGGATCGAACCCTGTCGATATCTTCGAGCGCGGCATCGTCGATCAGGTTCGATGCGCCGCGCACGATAAGAACGGGGCGTTCGCCCGCATCCTCGCTCCACACGGCAAGCTCACGCTCAACAAGGTCACGGCTCGCTGCGTCCAATTGGCTCTGCCCTGCGTCGATTTCGTGCCGAATGGATTGTGATGCTTCTGCGAGGGTGCGGCCTGAAAGATGCGATGAAATATAATTGCTGGCCGCTTCCAGTGATCCGATTTGGGCAGCGGCCAAGTCGATCACCCGGTTTTCAACCCCGCCATCGTCGCCCACCAACACCGCGAGCGCCCTGCCCTCACCCAGATTGACGAGGTTAAATTGAGACAGGCGTTGCTCTCTTTGCGGAACCATAACCATACCCGCCGCGCCCGATAGTTCTGACAAAAGCGCGCTGGTCTGCTGCAATGCCTGTTCGACCGGGCCACCCTCTGCCAAGCGAGATTCGATTTGCGCGCGCTCATCCGCGGTAGGTTCTGCAACGCGCATCATCCCATCAACAAAGATCCGTAGCCCCGCATCGGTCGGCATCCGTCCGGCGCTGGTGTGCGGCGCTGCGAGCAGACCCAACCCCTCAAGCTGCGCCAGAACCGAGCGGATCGAGGCTGGCGACAGGTTCAACGTCTTGTCAGAGGCCAGCGTTTTGGAGCCAACCGGCTGCCCACTGTCCAAATACCCCTCGACCACAAGCCGAAAGATATCCCGCGCACGATCTGTCAGTTCGGTGATGGGTGGTGATGCCATGCCTAGTGATTTAGGAAATGCACCACTCAACGGCAAGTCAGCGCACGGGGTCCCATCGCCATGATGATGCAATCTCGCATCCGGGGAATTCACGCTGAATATAGGCGTTGGCCAATTCCGCTTCGGTATCCACGATTTTCACGACGCGCGGCGCCTGTTCACCCGAGCAATCAAGCTCAAATGACCAGATGTAACTGTGCACCAACGGCATACGGACCAGCACTTCTTCATGGATTGGTCGCACGTGATAATCAGGCGTTGTCACCACCGCCCAAAGCAATCCACCCAGCGGCATGCCAATGCACATGATGCCGAACAGCGCGGCGAGACCAATGGCAGTTTTGTTCAATACTGCCTCCAGCGTCCGCGATTTAGAAACCACGCACCGTGTTGCACACCGCTGACTTCGCATCCTTCGTGGCGAGCGAGGGCAAAATCGGTCGCGTCCTCACTGCTGGTTGCGCGGATGATCTCGATGATGCGTTCTCCACCTGCGCAGGACACGTCGGTGGTGTAATAATCGCCGTATACGTAAGTCGGCAGGGTCTCAGCCCAACTGCGCTCGACGTAGTTGTTATAGTATCCGCGCGTGAAAAGGTGCCCACCTGCCATCGGCACAGCCACAAAGGCCGCGATCAGCGGGACGACAAACGCCTTGGGAATTTCGATCTTTTGCCCCATTGCTTTTGCCTAGCAGAACAAGGCTACTTGCGGGTTAATCGCCCACGCCTTAGGCGGTTTGTCGAACTATCAAGGAATGGAAATTTATGCGCCCTTCAGGACGTAGCGCAGATGAAATGCGCGCGATCACTATCGAAACCGGCTTCACCAAACACGCAGAAGGCTCTTGCCTGATCAGTTTTGGCGATACGCGGGTGCTTTGCACGGCCAGCGTTGAAGAGCGCATTCCGCCTTGGCTGCGTGGCAAAGGCGAAGGCTGGGTCACGGGCGAATATTCCATGCTCCCCCGCGCCACGCACACACGCGGTTCACGCGAGGCAGCGCGCGGAAAGCAGAGTGGTCGAACACAAGAAATTCAACGGCTTATTGGCCGTTCTTTGCGCGCAGTGGTGGACTTGGAGAAGCTTGGCGAGCGGCAAATCACGCTCGATTGCGATGTGATCCAGGCTGATGGCGGAACGCGCACGGCGTCTATCTCTGGCGCATGGATTGCGCTGCGCCTTGCGGTGAATGGGTTGATGAAATCGGGCGCGATCAAGGATGATCCGATCACGGGTCAGGTCGCAGCGATCTCCTGCGGGATCTATAAAGGCACCCCAGTCCTCGACCTCGATTACCCAGAAGACAGCGATGCGGATGCCGATGCGAACTTCGTGCTGATCGATGGTGGCCAGATTGCAGAGGTTCAAGCCACGGCTGAAGGCGCGACCTATGATGAAGAAGGGCTCCTGCGTCTCCTACGACTCGCCAACATTGGTTGCGATGCGATTTTCAAGGCGCAATTGGACGCAACCAAGGCCTAACCGCCCATGAAAGCAGTCAGTTACACCATAACTGAGGCGGAGCACCTTGCCTTCTGGCGGCTGCAATTCGATAGCAGCCTAAAGACGTCCACCTTGGTGCTCGGCGTGCTGATTGCCGTGCTGATCGCGCTCTCATTGGCTTTCGGTGAAACGCCAGACGCCATTGTCGTCGCGATCGGCGCGTTGGTGGGCGCGGCTTTTGTGCTGGCTCTATCGCGCTTTATCATCATTCCTCGTCAGGCGGCGAAGGCGTGGCGCGATTATGCGTTGATCAAGGAAGAGATGACGCTGACCTTGCGCAAGTCCGGTTTCACCATTGATCAGGCCTCGGGCCATGTTGATGCCAAGTGGCCGCAAATGGTCTGCTGGGATGAGACAAGCGAGGTATTCGCAATGTATCTCAATCGCCAGCTCGCTTATATTGTGCCTAAGGCGCAAGTGCCTGAGGGACATATAGATTTTGCTCGTGAGCAATTGATCGCGAGCGGGCTGAAAACCAAAGGGAAGCGCCGCAAATGACACGCAAATTGGGTGGTGGAACACTGGTTATTGCCACGCATAATGCGGGCAAACTGAAAGAGATTTCGGCGCTTCTCGAACCATACGGCTTGAAATGCATCTCCGCCGGGTCACTTGGCCTTCCCGAGCCCGCTGAAACGGGCACCACTTTTGTTGAAAATGCTCTGATAAAGGCACGCGCGGCGGCAGAAGCTTCCGGCCTTGCCGCGCTTGCCGATGATAGCGGGCTTAGCGTGGATGCGCTTGGCGGAAGGCCCGGCGTCTACACCGCCGATTGGGCTGAGCGACAATGGTTCGAAGGCGATCCCGGGCGCGACTGGTATATGGCCATGGGCAAAGTCGAGGGCATGCTGCAACAGGCTGGCCCCGATGCGGACCGGAGTGCGGCCTTCCATTGTGTGCTTGCGGTCGCCTGGCCCGACGGCGAACACGCGGTCTATGAAGGCCAATGCCCCGGCGAACTGACTTGGCCCCCACGCGGCGAAATGGGTTTTGGCTATGATCCCGTTTTTGTGCCGAGCGCTCGCGACGGGTCAGAAACCTTCGCTGAGATTGACCCTTCGGAAAAACACGCAATCAGCCACCGCGCTGACGCATTTGCAAAGCTGGTGGCGGATCAGTTCGGCGTTTGACGCTGTGCAACCCGCTGCTGCGGGGCAATGACGCGGCCAATCACATTTCCGGCCGGATAATAGCGGCAGACCAGCACATCAAAGCGCCGTCCGCGCGCCGTCGCACACCCAACTTCGCGCGTGTCCGCCCAGACAATCTGTGTGTAATGCCCTACATCACCGGTGCTGCCGGTGGTTGAGACATTTGGGAAAGTGCCGGGCCGGAAGTACGCCTTTTCGCGGGCGAAGGCGTCAATCATTCTGGCCGGGGAATAACGGGTGGCGGTACCCATCCAAAGGTTCTCACCCGCACCACCACGCGTTTCCCTGCGCGAATGCTGAAGCCGCTCGGTCCGCGCGAGCTGCCGCGCCCATCTTTGCGCCTCATTCGCCAACTCGGGCGACCACGCCAGCGGAGCCGTCCCAAATTCCGCACGCTCCACATTATGCGCATCAAGCCACACGGTTTCTGCCTCGGTCAGGCGCTCGCCATCTTGCGCCTGCACACCAAGCGAAAGCGAAGCGCCCACAAGGCCGAGGCCTGCCAGAATTGTCGCACGGATTTTCATGCTCTAAGTGTGCCGCTCAAGCCTTAAAGAAAGACTGACACAAGCTCTTGGCCCGCGCCCTCTACATTCACTGGCCCTTCTGCGCGAAGAAATGCCCTTATTGCGACTTCAACTCGCATGTGCGCGAAAGCGTGGACATCGCCGCGTGGAAGGACGCCTTGCTCAAAGACATGCGCGCGGAAGCCGAAACTGCTGGCGGCGAAACGCTAGGCTCGATCTTCTTTGGAGGTGGAACACCCTCTTTGATGCCTCCCGCATTGGTCGGGGAACTGCTGAGCGAAGCGCAGGCGCTTTCGGGCTTCGATGAGGGGATCGAGATCACGCTAGAGGCAAACCCATCCTCGGTCGAAGCGGCCAATTTCACAGCACTCGCCAGTGCTGGGATCAATCGCGTATCGCTCGGCGTGCAGTCGCTTGATGATGAGACATTGCACTGGCTTGGGCGGCTGCATTCAAGCGCAGAGGCACTGAAAGCCTTAGACGTGGCACAATCGGCGTTTGAACGGGTGAGTTTCGATCTGATCTACGCCCTGCCAGACCAAACCCCGGAGGAATGGGAGGCTCAACTGACCCGCGCGCTTGGCTTTGGCACGTCGCATTTGTCGCTGTATCAGCTGACCATTGAGCCGGGCACGCGGTTTGAGAGCGATGTGCGAAAAGGCCTGATTACTCCGATGGATGGCGATGATGCCGCTGAGTTGTTCGAGCTAACGCAAAACCTCACGGAAGCGGCGGGAATGCCCGCCTACGAGACCTCGAACCACGCGCGCACAGGGGAAGAGAGCCGCCATAACCTCACCTATTGGCGCTATCAGGACTATGCCGGGATTGGCCCCGGTGCGCATGGGCGGCGCGGTGGATTTGCGACCGTGCGGCATAAGAAGCCTGAGAATTACCTCAAAGCGGTCGCGGCGCGCGGACACGGTATCTCGGAACAGCGTCACCTTGATCCAAGCGAGCAGGCATCTGAGGCATTGCTGATGGGGTTACGGCTGCGTGAGGGGATTGACCTTGCGGCGCTAGAAAACAAATTCGATGCACCTCGTAAGCTGTTGATTGACCATGCAAAGCTGATCCATCTCAAGGAGATCGGGATGATGTGGGAGGACGGCGCGCGCTTGGGTGTGACCGCCAAAGGCCGACCGCTGCTCGATGCGATCCTTGCACAGGTGGTCGCGGACAATCTGGTTCAGGCATGAGCGAAGCTGACCTGATCGGCGCGTGGCAATCGCACCTGACCGATGCGCGGCGGCGCAGTCCGCACACGGTACGCGCCTATGTCGCCGCTGCACGCAAATTGATGCGGGCGCGCGGGCTTGCGAGTTGGGAGGCAGTGGCATCGCTCGAAGCGCATGATCTGCGCGGGCATTTAGCATCTCGGCGGGCGGAGGGGTTGGCGAATACGAGCGCCGCGCGTGAACTCTCCGCTCTCAAAGCCTTTATCGCCTTTGCACGGGCAGAGAGCGGTGATCCCGATCCATCGGCTCCGCGTGTCAGAGGGCCGCGGTTGAAGAAGGGCCTGCCCCGCCCCGTCACTCCCGATGATGCAGTGAATATCGCTGACTTAATCGACGGTACAGCGGCAGAAGACTGGATCGGCGCACGCGACCGTGCGGTGCTGTTGCTGATGTATGGGAGTGGCTTGCGGATTGCAGAGGCGCTTTCGCTTACGGGCGGCGATGTGCCGCTGCAAGAAACCCTGCAAGTCACCGGTAAAGGCGGCAAGCAACGCCTCGTTCCCGTCCTCCCCATTACCCGCGAGGCCGTGGCCGCATACGCCGATGCGTGCCCCTATCCCCTGGCCCGTGATGACGCCCTGTTCAAAGGCGCAAAAGGTGGAGCGCTTTCCCAAGGCATGGTCCAAAAAGCGATGGCGAAGGCGCGGCGAGCATTGGGATTGCCCGATACTGCGACTCCTCATGCGCTAAGGCACTCATTTGCGACGCATCTGTTAGGAGCGGGAGCAGATTTGCGGAGTTTGCAGGAGCTGCTTGGACACGCGTCGCTGGGGTCCACGCAAATATACACCAAGGTCGATGCAGCGAGTTTGCTTGAGACTTATCGTGGAGCACATCCTAGGGCAAAGAAGGGTTGAGCCAACAAATCCTCAAATAGACAACTGCAGTCTTAGTCCGAGAGGGGGAGCACTTCGATCAATTCGAACCGCTCACACCATAAGAGCATATTTGGGGTGAAATTGCCGTTTCTCGAAAAGTATTCGCGATGTGCATCGCGCCAGTAAGCTAGCGACAAGTCTCCCTCACCTTCATCGGCAGCAAAGTCGGCATTAACTTGGTCAAATTGCTTCGCCACCAGCTCGATTGTTTCGAGTAGCGCTCGAGGGCGGCCTTTTCCGTCTAATGCAATCCAGCGCGAACCGACAATCGTGCCCTTATTGCCCTCAGCTGCACTCCAACACGTAGCCCGTTTCTTCCCCGCGATTACCAATGCTAGCAGTTGGTCTGACACCTCGGGGCTATCACCAAAAGGCGTTTGCGGAAGTAATTGCCAGTCTTGGGTTTTAGACACCGCCAAGACGCCTCTCGATAGCATCCCAGATCATCCCAGCGGTATCGGTGCCGTTGAACTTATCAATAGCCACAATGCCCGTGGGCGAGGTCACATTGATCTCGGTCAGCCATTTGCCGCCGATTACGTCGATCCCTACAAATGTCAGGCCAAGCCGCTTAAGCTCCGGACCCATCGCGTCGCAGATTTCTTGTTCGCGCTCCGTTAGGCCCGTCGCCTCTGCGCTACCGCCCATGGCTAGGTTTGATCGGAACTCGCCTTCGCCCGGAATGCGGTTGATCGCGCCTGCGACTTCTCCGTCGATCAAGACGATGCGTTTGTCGCCTTCTGCAACTTCGGGGAGGAAAGGCTGGACCATATGCGGCTCGGGCCAGGTTTGGTTGAAGACTTCGAACAATGCGGTGAGGTTGTCGCCATCGGCGGGCACGCGGAAGATCGCTTTGCCGCCATTGCCATGGATGGGTTTTACCACCACTGCGCCGTGCTCTGCCATAAAGCGGCGCACTTCATCGACTGAACGCGTGACCAAAGTGGGCGGCATATATCTGCGGTAGTCGAGCACCATCACTTTTTCAGGAGCATTGCGGACATTGGCCGGGTCGTTGACCACGAGTGTCTCGTCCTTGATCCGCTCAAGCAGGTGCGTCGCGGTGATATAGCCCATGTGGAACGGCGGGTCTTGGCGCATCAGGATGACATCAATGTCCTTGCCAAGGTCTAGGCGCACGGCCTCCCCTTTTTCAAAGTGATCGCCCTCTACCTGGCGCACCTTTACCGGAAACCCTTGCGCGAACAGCCGGTCGTCGGCGTCCAAGGTCAGGCTCTCGACATGGTATTCGTAGACCTCATAGCCGCGCTCCTGCGCTGCCAGCATCAGCGCGAACGAGCTGTCGCCTGCAATATTGATATCTTCGATAGGGTCCATCTGGACCGCGACTTTGAGTGTCATGTGTCGTTCCTAAGGCATCCAAGCGTTGGGGATGTGGCGTGGGGGTGCGCCCGGTGCAAGGAGCAGGACGTCAATTGTTATGTCCTCGCCCTCGCCCGCATATTCATGCGCGACCATCTCAACGGCCGCAGCGACGCGGGCCAAGCGGCGCTCGTCGATGGCGTTTGCAAGGTCGCTCACCCGTTTGCGCCATTTTACTTCGATGAAGGCGACAATGCCGGGCTTGCGAGCAATCAGGTCAATCTCGCCGACTTTGGTCTTCACCCGCTCGGCGACCACTTGCCAGCCCTGCTGCATCAGCCATTGCGCAGCTTGCGCCTCGGCTTCGCGCCCTTTGCGGTCGGCCGTTACGCGCTTTTCGCTCATTGCGCCTTCAGCTCCACCGCGCGGGCGTAAAGGTCTTGGCGTTCAAGTCCGGTGAGCTTGGCGACCTTAGCCGCCGCTTTGCTTGGGCTGAGGTCTTGCAGCGCCTCCTTGAGCAAAGCGTTTGGATCGGCGCTGGACGCTTCCTCAGCCGGAGGACCGATCAGCAGCACGATCTCTCCCTTCGGCGGATGTGCGGCATAATGTTCAGCCAATTCGCCTGCGGTCCCGCTGCGGCATTCCTCATGCAATTTGGTGAGTTCGCGCGCGACTGACACTTCACGGGTCGGCCAGCTTTCGGCGATAACTTTCAAGGACCGCTCAAGCCTTGGACCCGTTTCATAGAAGATCAACGTGGTGTTGATACTCGCCAACTCCTCCAGAACATCACGCCGCGCCTTGTCTTTGACCGGCAAGAAGCCTGCAAACATAAACCGATCATTGGGAAGGCCAGACAGCGTAAGGCCCGCAACCACTGCGCAGGGACCCGGCAGGCTGGTGACAGGAACACCGGCCTCGCGTGCATCCCGCACGAGGCGATAACCGGGGTCAGACACCAAAGGCGTCCCCGCATCGCTCACCAAAGCCACAGGTTGCGACCGCGCAGCCTCTATCAATCTGGCACGGACCTCAGGGGACGCATGATCATCATAGCGCTGCATCCGCGTGTCTGCGCCGATGGCCTTGAGCAGTTTGCCAGTTACCCGCGTGTCTTCGCAGGCGATCAGACTAACGCGGCGCAACACGTCGACAGCACGCATCGTTACATCGCCAAGATTGCCAATCGGCGTCGCGACAATATAGAGACCTTCATCAAGAGGTTTTCTAAGGTCTGATTCAGGGTCTTGCGTGTTCACGTCAGGCTTAATGAAGCAGCGATCAGGGGTCGGCAAGAATGAAGCTTACGGTTATTGGCGCAAATGTGGTCCGCGCGGTTAAAGGCAATGTGAACAAGCGCACTTTTGCAATTGCAGGCGCAGCGGCTTTGCTGGGTGGTTGTAGCGTAATTCCCAAGACCGAAACGGTCTCCACGCCAACCGCAACTCCAACACCGCAGCCAAGTGCAACGGCGCTTCCATCGGACGCTACACGCCACCGGGTCGCCCTGCTGGTGCCGCTTTCAGGCAATGCTGCTGATGTGGGGCAAGCGCTCGCCAATGCGACGACAATGGCACTGCTTGATACCAATGCAGAAAACCTGCGCATCACCACTTATGATACAGGTCGCGGTGCCTCGGCTGCTGCGCGCCAAGCGATTGCGGATGGCAACAAGCTGATCCTCGGCCCGTTGCTGGCTGACAATGTCCCTTCGGTTCAGGCGGCTGCTCGCCCGGCAGGAGTACCTGCCATCGCATTCAGCAACGATTCGAGCGTGGCAAGCGCTGATGTATTTGTGATGGGTCATATCCCCGAGCAATCCATCCGTCGTTCGATCCGCTATGCCCGCGACAATGGCTCGTCGAGCTTTGGCGCGTTGTTGCCAGAGGGTGATTATGGAACCCGCTCCTACAACGCGCTCCAAAACTCCTTGCGTGATTACGGCGGCAATCTGGTGAGTTTTGAACGGTATGCGCGTGGCAACACCTCGATTGTGGGGGCGGCCCAACGCCTCCGCTCTCGCGGTGGCTATGACACGGTGCTGATCGCCGATGGCGCGCGGCTTGCGATGCAGGCAGCAGGCGAATTGCGGGCTGACGGCGCAAGCGGCGCTCGCATTCTTGGGACGGAATTGTGGAGTGGAGAAGCTGCCCTCACCCGCTCCAACTCCGTCAACGGAGCCCTCTTTTCAGCCGTTTCCGATGGCCGTTTCCAGCGCTTTTCTGAAAGTTACCAAGCCCGTTTCGGCTCTCGCCCGCATCGCATTGCGACCTTGGGTTATGATTCTGTCCTTCTATCGCTGCGCATCGCCCGCGACTGGCGCGTGGGCAATGACTTCCCGGTGAACCGCCTTTATGATCGCGGCGGTTTCTTGGGCGTGGACGGTGCATTCCGCTTCAATCGCGGCGGCGTTGCAGAGCGCGCATTGGAAGTGCGTGAGGTTCGCGGCAACCAGATTATCGCTGTCGACGCCGCTCCAACCAGCTTTGGCAGTTAAAAGCCGCGCAAAACGGGTGCAGTGCTGCTTGTGACCGAGGGCACCTGCACCCTATATCAGTGGCATGTCCGACGATCTGTTTGAAAACACGCCGACCTCAAGCGGCGATTACGATAGCTCCTCCATCGAAGTTCTCGAAGGATTGGAGCCCGTTCGCCGCCGCCCCGGCATGTATATTGGCGGCACCGATGATCGCGCATTGCACCACCTTGCTGCCGAAGTTCTCGATAACTCGATGGACGAAGCGGTCGCGGGCCATGCTAACCGCATCGAAATGCGCCTTGAGGAAGGCAACCGGCTCAGCATTTCGGACAATGGCCGGGGCATTCCGGTTGATGAGCACCCAAAATATCCGGGCAAGTCGACGCTCGAGGTGATCTTGTCGACCCTGCATTCGGGCGGCAAGTTCTCCGGTAAAGCTTATGCGACCAGTGGCGGCTTGCACGGCGTGGGCGTTAGCGTCGTCAATGCGCTGTCATCTCTTACCCGCGTCGAAGTGGCGCGTGACAAGCAGCTTTACGCCCAGGAATTCTCCAAAGGCGTCACCACGGGTCCGATTGAGACCGTGGGGTCGGCGCCGAACCGGCGCGGTACGACCGTTACCTTCATTCCTGACACCGAGATTTTCGGTGATCGTAAGTTCAAACCTGCTCGCCTGTTTAAGCTTGCCCGTTCGAAAGCGTATTTGTTCGCAGGCGTTGAAATCCGCTGGAAATGCGCAGAAAGCCTGACAAGCGAAGACGTACCCGCTGAGGCAGTTTTCAAATTTCCCGGCGGACTTGCCGATCATCTGGCTGAGCAAGTTGGAAAACGCGAATGTGTTACCGCGCAGCCCTTCACCGGCAAACAAGACTTTCCTGAAGGTGACGAAGGCGTTGGTCAGGGCCGCGTGGAATGGGCGATTGCCTGGCCGCTCTACTCCGATGGCTCGACCAGCTGGTATTGTAACACCGTCCCCACCCCTGATGGCGGCACACATGAACAAGGTGTTCGCGGAGCACTGACCAAGGCTCTTCGCGCCTTTGGTGAGCTAACCGGCACCAAAAAGGCGAAGGACATCACTGCCGACGATGTGATGACGGGCGCCGAGGTGATGCTGAGCGTCTTTATCCGCGATCCGCAATTCCAATCACAAACCAAGGATCGGCTGACCTCACCAGAGGCCGCACGCCTCGTTGAAGCAGCCGTGCGCGACCATTTCGATCACTTCCTCACCGACAATATGGACCGCGGCAAAGCGCTCCTGGGCGAAGTGATGGAACGCATGGATGAACGGCTCAAGCGCAAACAAGAGCGTGAGATCAAGCGCAAGACAGCTACCAATGCGAAAAAGCTGCGACTGCCTGGAAAGCTGACGGACTGTTCTGGCGAAGGCGACCGCGAAACCGAGCTGTTTATCGTTGAGGGGGATTCGGCCGGTGGCTCTGCCAAACAAGCACGCGACCGCAAAACTCAGGCGATCCTGCCGATTCGAGGCAAAATCCTGAATGTAGCGAGCGCGACCGCTGACAAAATCCGAGCGAACTCCGAAATCGCCGACCTAACGCTCGCCATGGGATGTGGGACACGCAAGGACTGTGATCCGGCAGATCTGCGCTATGATCGCATTATCATCATGACCGATGCTGACGTTGATGGCGCGCATATCGCCACGCTCCTAATGACATTCTTCTTTCAAGAGATGGCGGAGATCGTGCGCGATGGCCGTCTCTACTTGGCGCAACCTCCACTCTACAAACTGACGGCGGGCAAAGAGAGCCGCTATGCTCAGGACGAGGCTGACAGAGAGAAGTTGGAAGCGACCGTCTTCAAGGGAAAGAAGGTCGAGGTTGGCCGCTTTAAAGGTCTTGGCGAAATGAACCCCGGCCAATTGCGCGAAACCACCATGAACCCAGACACACGCTCATTGATCCGCATCACGCTGCCTCAAGAATTTGAGCAGCGTGCGGGTGTAAAGGAACTGGTCGAGCAGCTTATGGGCCGCAATCCTGAGCACCGTTTCAACTTCATCCAAAACCGTGCGGGCGAAATGGACCGCGACATGATTGATGCCTGACCAAGAGCGGCCAAAGCCGGAATATAAGGATCCGCGCAAAGAAGACATTGTCTATGGTGATCGGCGTATCTCGCGCCCCGACGTGTCTCTGCCAGACTGGGAAGTTCCCGATGCGGCATACCGTCCAGTGCCGATCGTGTGGTTTACAGGCGCTCTATTTGCTGAGATTTTTCTGGTTGGCATCATTGCGCTGATCCTAAGCAGTCAAAACCCTTGGATCACAATTGCGATGACGGGAATTGCCACGGGCGGGATCGCCGGATGGACATGGCAGCGCGGAATGAGCGAGGCAGGGGCCGGTTGGAAGATCGCGACCGTGCTGATGCTCATGTTCATATATGGAATGACATGTCTGGCGCTGAGCTCTCAGCTCTAGGGTTTGTTCGCGCACAGCACCGCCTCTGGGAGAACTGCATTGAGAAACCGCACTCTAACGCTAGGCGTCACTGGGCTTTTGGCCTGCGCAGCCATTGCCCTGCCCGCGCCGGTTTATGCTCAGGAGCCGGAAATAGCAGAGACCTCAGAACAGACCGCCCTTGAAGTGCGAGCTGAGCAGGTAGTTGCGGTGGTGAATGGAGAGCTGGACCCGCAAGAGGTCTTCACAGACGGATTTCTCTCGGCTGTACCGCCTAGCCAATTGGCGGCGATTTCAGCGCAATTGACCGGGCAATATGGGCAGGCCCTTGCAGTTGAAAGTCTCGATCCTCCAAGCGGCACGCGCGCTGCTCTCGAAATCCGAATGGAGCGCGCGATTGCCCGCGGCGGCATCGCGATTGCTCCGGGCGAAGACAACAAGATCAGCGAACTGCTGTTCCAGACTTTTGAGCCAATTGATGACAGTGCTGCGAAGATTGAGGCAGACTTGGCTGCCCTTCCCGGTGATATGACCTGGTATTTCGGAACGACAGACGATCTTGTGCCGCCGATCATGGAAAGCGGCACAAGCAATCAGATGCCAATCGGTTCAACCTTCAAGCTCTATGTCCTAGCGACACTTGCCGAAGAGGTGGCTGAGGGGAAGCGCACTTGGGGTGACGTGGTGACGCTGGGCGAGCCTCGTAGCTATCCCAGCGGGCGCATGCAGGATTGGCCAACTTCGTCTGAAGTCACGCTTGAGACGCTCGCAAATATGATGATCTCAATCAGTGACAACACAGCAACCGATGCATTGATACGTGAACTGGGCCGTGATCAGGTTTGGGATACGCTGGTTGGAAGCGGGCATAGCGATCCTGCGCTCAATAATCCGTTCTTGATGACGCGTGAGATGTTCCTTTTGAAAGGCGGCCCCGAAGAACGCCTTCGCGACTTTCGTACCTCAGACGAATTTGGACGCCGGCAAATCCTCGAGCGCATTGAAGAAACACCGGTTGCGCCCCTCGAAATTCTCTCAGCGTTTTCAAACGGTCCCAACGCACTTGATGTGGAATGGTTTGCGAGCGCCAACGATATCCGCGCTTTGTTCCGCTACATGCGCGAACATGCTGATCCGCGTGCCTTTGAGATCATGGCGACCAACAAGTCTATGCCGGACGTTCAGGCGGAAACCTGGTCCTATGTGGGGTATAAGGGTGGCTCCGAACCGGGCGTCCTAAACCTTAGCTGGCTGTTGACCGATGGTGACGGCCAAGACCTCGCACTGATCCTCAGTTGGAGGAACAGCGAGGCCAATCTGAACGAAGGCCAGCTTGAACAGATTGCGCAACGCATCCTCCAGTTAGATCGATAATCGCGCCCATATTGAACGCGCTGCAACACACTCTTGCATGGTGGCCTCACGCCCCCTATCGCGTCTTCGCAAACCAGTTTTGAAGGGAAACCCATGAGCGACCAGACTACAGGACAGCGTTTTGAAGGCACCAGCGACTATATCGCGACCGACGATCTAAAAGTCGCGGTCGATGCAGCTGTTACCTTGCGCCGTCCACTGCTTGTAAAGGGTGAACCAGGCACGGGTAAGACGGTGCTGGCGCATGAAATTTCCAAGGCTATCGGTGCCCCGCTGATCGAGTGGAACGTCAAGTCGACGACGAAGGCACAGCAAGGCCTCTATGAGTATGATGCGGTCGCCCGTTTGCGTGATGGTCAGCTAGGCGAAGAGCGTGTCCACGACATCCGCAACTACATCAAGAAGGGTAAGCTTTGGGAAGCCTTTACCGCGCCAGAACTCCCCGTTCTACTGATTGATGAGATCGACAAGGCGGATATCGAGTTTCCCAACGATCTGCTTCAAGAACTCGACCGGATGAGCTTCGACGTTTACGAAACGCAGGAGCGGATTGAGGCGAAAGAGCGCCCCATCGTGGTCATCACTTCGAACAATGAAAAAGAGCTGCCTGACGCATTCCTGCGCCGCTGCTTCTTCCACTATATCAAATTCCCAGACCGCGACACGATGGCATCGATCATTGAGGTTCACTATCCTGGCATCCAAAAAACGCTCGTCAAAAAGGCAATGCATGTCTTTTACGAACTGCGTGAAGTGCCCGGTCTGAAGAAAAAGCCATCGACCAGCGAGTTGCTCGATTGGCTCAAGCTCCTTTTGAACGAAGACATGCCATTGGAAGTGCTGCAGGATGCCAATCCCAACAGCGCAATCCCGCCATTGCACGGCGCTTTGCTCAAGAATGAGCAAGACGTGATGATGTTTGAACGCCTCGCGTTCATGGCACGCCGCAATCCGACCTAATCAAGCGGCCTTGCCCAAAGAGGTAAGCGTCCTATGATCCCTCCCATTGTTGGGAGGGATTTTTTCATGGTGTCTAACGCAATTCGGGCTTTGGCAGCGATCACTGCCAGTCTTTCTGTTTCTACTGCGACAATAGCGGTTGCGCAGCCTGCTCAGGTCCGTGTCGACGCGTCTTCTGACTGGGAGCACCAGTGGAGCGCCATGACATTCCCAAGCAAGTTTGGAAGTTATGAACGAACCGGAGTCACGGCTTTTGAAGAGCAGGAAACCAATATTGCCGGGCAATATCAGGACCGATCGACGGGCACCATACTGACGGTCTACATCTACCGCCCAGCCAATCCCTCTACCTCAATCTGGTTTGATCGCGCGCTGATCGCAATTGGCGTACCGGAAGTTGAGGACAATTATGGGACTGTCGATCTGGAGGACCTCAAGATTGGCGCTTTCACTCCAAATGGCGGGGTAAAAGCAAGCGGCCTTTACAGTGTACTTGCCGTTAGCGGCAATTTTCGAAGCACCGGTGTTGCGCTCTACCGCTCTGACCAATGGCTGGTCAAAGTCAAAATCAGCTCGCAAAACCTTTCCGTCGAAGAAATGGAGGCTTCGCTAAAAACAGTGCTCAGCGACCTTCCTGTGTTGGAGAGCATTGATGATAGGCCAGCTTATTTCGTCGAAGAATGCGCTGCTCCGCTAGAAACAGCTGGTTCGCAGGCAGTCCAAGAAAACCTTGGCGCAATCGCGCTTGCGCAGGCAGCTTCTCTGGCGGCATTCCAAATTCCACAAGATGAATTGGATCAGTCAGAGCAAGACGCTGTGCCGACCAATCCCGCCACCCTAACCTATTGCCGCCAAGGCGCTCGTTCGCGCTCGTTCAACATCTTCCAGTCCCTCGATGGGAGCAACAGGTTCACTCTCGCAATCGGAGACGCGGGTAAAAGCATCGATGTCTACCCTGACTTGGTAGCGGGCGCGTTGAATGGAGGCGCGGGCGAGCCCACTTATGCTGTACAAACGGCGACCGGGCTTGAATATGCGCTCCATACTCCCTTTGTGGGAATTCCCAGTCTCGAACAGCTTTCAGGCAGCGTAAATGGGACTGTGATCGCCAAGGTTTCCCGCCCGCTTGAGGACGGGGTCGGCGCCACTATTACGTTGGCTGTTGGTCCAGAATAAGGCTGATCAGCACTTCGAGCGGTCAATCGAAGCTGTATGCCAACTCTAGATCGCCCCAGCGCTTCCCGTTGATTCTCAACGGGACATAAACATTGCGGACGATCCTGTAGTTTGTCCCATCACCTTCTTGGCGGTAAATTGCCATCATAAAGGGGGCATCGCTGTTCTTCGCCTTTATGTCGATCGGGTTGAGGATTTTCCGACCATTCCGGCAATACTTCGTGTCATGAGTAACGTCACCGGTCGGCTCTCTCGACCAATCAGTAACATGAGTGGGTAGAAAGCCGTTCATGTCGGCCTGTGAACACATGATTACAGCGCTTTTCTCTGCGAAAAGCTCGTCATTGATCGGTCGCCAATTCGCATCGGCCCAGTTGCAGAGGGCTGTTCTGTAAAGCTGCGGATTGCTGCCTTCGACAGGCTTGTAGTGGCTGTCGAACAGCGCATTTGTCGACAGATCCCCATCGGCGATCGCCAGTTCAGTTTTCTCAACGAGGTTTGCGGCGAGTTCCTGTGCCCTCTCCACCATCAGGCTGTCTTGAGGGCTGAGCCCTGCATGCACGATTAAATCGAACATCTCGCTTGCGGTAAGTTCAAGGTCTTCCATGCGCTGATGGACGCCTTGCAAATCTTTTTCATTGGTGCGTGCCGCTCTATCATAGCTGAGCAAAACGTCTTGAACGCCGTTCACATGACCGCTGATCGTGCCAGTTGCGCGCGCAATCACGTCGTTCTGCTTGTCGACCTCTTCGACAATTTCACCCACGGTGGAAATTGTACTTTCAATCCGCGCGATCGACTCCTTGGCATCACCACTCGCGCGAGAGCCCTCTTCGATCTGGCCGATAACCGCGGCGGCTTCTTCACCTAGCGTATCGATTGTGCTTGCGATTTCTTCGGTGGCTAGTCGCGTGTCATTTGCGAGGCTTTTCACCTCGCTTGCAACGACAGCAAAGGTCCGCCCGGCATCGCCAGCCCGCATCGCTTCGATGGTGGCGTTTAGCGCCAGAATATTGGTCGTCTCAGCAATCTCACCAATATCAGAGGCGCTGCGGCGCACCTGATCCATCGCTGCTGAAAAGCTGGTCACATGCTGACCCAAGGCCTCGACAAGCTCGAGCAAGGCTCCGATCTGTCCGAGTGAGGAATGTATGAGAGACGTGCCCTCGCCCAGACGCTCAATCGCCTTTTCAGACAAAATGCGCGCTTCGTCGCTCGCTTCGGAGACTTTAACCTGATCCGCATCGAGTGCAGCGACTGTGCCGCGCAGTGCCTCGTGTTCTTCACGCAGCGTTTCGGATGAACGGATAACAGCTTCGACAATACCCGCTACGTCGGTGCATCCGACTGTAACGGCGCCGCATTGTTCTGGAATCTTATCGATTGCGGCTGCGTTATTTGTATCAATTGCGATCGGCTTCATGGTGCTCTTTTTTCCCTTATAGGATCGCGTTACCGTTGATATGGTTAGCAATCTCTTAAGGGGAGTTGCGCAGGGGCAAACCAAGGGACTGGTAAAGCCTCAAGGCGGTCGTTAAACCGACCTCATGTTTTTCAATTTCATGGACGAACTGCGCGAAGCCGGAATCGGCGCGAGCTTTAAGGAACACCTCACTTTGCTTGAGGCGCTCGACAAAGACGTGATCGAGCAAACGCCTGAAGCGTTTTACTATCTCAGCCGCGCGACTTTCGTAAAAGACGAAGGGATGCTCGATACGTTCGATCAAGTCTTCCACAAAGTCTTCAAAGGCATCCTGACTGATTATGGCCAAAACCCGGTCGACATTCCCGAAGACTGGCTGAAATCAGTCGCCGAGAAATTCCTCTCCGAAGAGGAAATGGCTGAGATCGAAAAGCTCGGCGATTGGGACAAGATTATGGAGACGTTGAAAGAGCGTCTTGCTGAGCAGGAAGAGAAGCACGAAGGCGGTAATAAGTGGATCGGCACGGGCGGCACATCGCCCTTTGGCAATTCCGGCTACAATCCTGAAGGCGTGCGCATTGGCGGGGAGAGCCGTCATAAGAAGGCAGTGAAGGTCTGGGAAAAGCGCGAGTTCAAAAACCTCGACAACACGAAAGAGTTGGGCACGCGCAACATCAAAATGGCGCTGCGTCGTCTGCGCCGATTTGCCCGCGAAGGCGCACAAGATCAGCTTGATCTGGAGGCGACGATTGATGGCACCGCGAAACAAGGTTGGCTCGACATTCACATGCGTGCTGAGCGCCGTAATGCGGTGAAGCTGCTGTTGTTCCTCGACGTGGGCGGTTCAATGGACCCGTTTATCAAACTGGTCGAAGAGCTGTTCAGCGCGGCCACGGCGGAGTTCAAGAACCTCGAATTCTTCTACTTCCACAATTGCCTCTATGAAGGCGTATGGAAGGACAACAAACGCCGCTGGCAGGAACGCACCAAGACCTGGGATGTGCTCCACAAATACGGCCACGACTACAAAGTCGTGTTCGTCGGCGATGCCGCGATGAGCCCCTATGAAATCACGCATGCGGGCGGCTCAGTTGAGCATATGAATGAAGAAGCGGGCGTGACGTGGATGAAACGCGTCACCGACACTTATCCCGCGACAGTGTGGCTCAATCCTGTACCCGAAAAGCAATGGGGCTATTCGCAAAGCACCAAGATGATGAAGGAGCTGGTGAACGACCGCATGTACGCATTAACGCTCGACGGCTTGGACGAAGCGATGCGCGAGCTTAGCCGGAAACAAGGGCATTGACGGCTATATAGGCATTACAGCCCCATCGCAGTGATAGCCATCACCGGCTCTGTACCCAGTCCTGTGGTGAATTCCTTTGCTCTTGATGGGTCGTGGCACTCCGGCGGATCGGGTGGCGTGGTTCCAACAAATATAGGCATGGGATCATCCCAAGTTCTGGACAGCGCGTCCTGACATTCCTTTCCGTAGTGCACGAGAGTTAGCGTAACTCGAAAACGTGACCCTGGCGCAAGCGCACTCCCGTCGCGCATATTGGTTCTTACATAGCCCCCCAAGCCATAAAGCAGGTTGTCGAAGAGCCGAGCCGTATCTTCAAAGAGGGCTGGATCTAGTGGCGAGCGAACTTCGAGCAATTGGCAGATACGTTCCTGCGTCTCTTGCACCTGACATTCGAGATCCGCGCTGGCTTCGACACCTTCAGCCCATGATTGGAAGGGGAACACTCTGAACAAGCTGGTACTAGTTGGCCAATATTGCCAAGTTAGTTCACTTGCTGGGATCAATGGCCCAGTATCTAAGTCTATCTGAGGCACCTGAAACTCCTCAATTCGAAGAGGACCGACATAGTGTTCCCGGCCGAAGCTCCTTGAGCGACTTTCATATCCAAGCCTGTAGGACCAAAGCGTCGCCTCATCTTCTATCTGGTTTTGCAAGGTACACATTGCTCTAGGTGCAGCGCTGCGGACGCGCTCAAAGCACTCCACCTCGAGTTCGACCGCAGGCAGCACTGTCAAATGCTTCGGGAAGCCGGGAAAAAGGTGGTGCAGCCGGTTTGCGGTGACATCGATTTCGATAGTGACTGGGTCTTCGTCACGCATAGAGCCTGATGCCTCGACATGCTGCCCCTGAGCCGCAGAACCGAACAATACAAAAAACGCTAAGGCGGCTAATTGACCAATCTTCTTCGACTTCATCGCCCTGCCCCTCGATCTCATGGGACTATGAGTTTCACGATTGTCGACTGAACGCCCGCTGTATCAATACAGCAGATGCCCCCGCACCGTCTGCACCCAAGCCGCCTCATCCCCTGAAGCAAGCGTATCAAGCGCATCTGGTCCAGCGCCAGTGTCATCCACCCACTCGCGCAAAGACGGCCCGCCATTGATTACGTCGATGGCGAGCACATCATTGGTGTATTCGTACTTGAAGTCCGTACCCCGCCACAGTTCGTACTCGGGATAGAGGTTGCGGATGGCTTTGAACGCCAAAGCCTGCAAACGCCATGGCTTGAACGCCGTGTGGTCGTAATCGGGCCCTTCTGCGTGTAACATCAATGCGTTGCACAGCTTTCCTGCATGTTTATGGAAGGTCGGTTCAAACCAGCAATCACGCATTTTAACGCCAGCACACCAATCAGGTGCGAGTGCGAACATTTCCGCCATTACGGCTTTGGCGTCGATATCGGGCGCACCGAATAGCACTTCGAGTGGCCGCGTGGTGCCGCGACCCTCTGACACCGTGGCTCCTTCGATCATCACTGTGCCGGCATAGCAGCGCGCCATATTGACGCTGGCTGCATTGGGCGAGGGATTGACCCAGATGCGGTCCTCAGGCCAGCCAAAACCAGACCCTACCGCTGACCTGCCGGCGTCAGGCTGCCATCCCTGCATGGCGACTACTTTGTAAGCGACGTCGAGACGGAAGTGCTCCACGAACCAATGGCCCATCTCCCCCAATGTGAGGCCGTGGCGCATTGGCATGGGGGCTGCACCTACAAAGCTCTCATGCCCCGGAACCAGCAACGTCCCCTCCACCGGGCGACCGGCGGGATTAGGACGGTCGAGCACCCATACCTCTTTGCCCGCTTTCGCCGCTTCCTCCAGCAGGTAGAGCAGCGTGGTGACAAAGGTGTAGATACGACAGCCGAGGTCCTGCAGGTCGAACAGGAACACATCCGCGCTCGACATCATCTGCCCGGTCGGGCGGCGCACTTCGCCATAGAGCGAGAAGACCGGGATACCGTATTGCGGATCAGTCTCGTCCTGGGTCTCCACCATATTGTCCTGTTTATCGCCTTTAAGCCCGTGCTGCGGGCCGAACGCGCTGGTGACGTTAACGCCTGCCGCTATCAGTGCATCGAGGCTGTGCGTCAGATCGGCAGTCACGCTGGCCGGATGCGCGACAAGCGCGACGCGGCGGCCCTTTAACTCAGCGAGCAAAGCGGGATCAGCGAGCAGACGGTCAATGCCGAATTGGACGGAGCTAGTCATACAAAGCGAGGTGGAACAGTGCCGCTGTAAAGGCAAGCCTTGAGGTCCCACCCATCCTCATCCATAGCGCTGGGCACCATGGACTACACCGCCCTCACCTTCGCAATTGCCTATGGCCTCGGCCTCAACATCGCCGGCGGGCTGCTCACTGACGTGGGCGAGTGGTATCAAAATCTAGAGAAACCGTGGTTCCAGCCCCCTGGTTGGGCCTTTGCGCCTGCATGGACGCTTATTTTGGGTCTCGCAGGCTGGGCGCTTTATATCGGGTTGACCGAGGCGGAAGGATCGGCGCACACCACAATCGCCATCGCATTTGGCGTAAATGCCGTGTTGCATTTCCTGTGGTCGCCGCTGTTCTTCAAATTCCGGCGTCCCGATTGGTCCTTTATAGAAAACTTCGCGCTGATCGCTTCGTGTGCTTGGCTTATCTATGTCCTCGCGCCCGTATCGAGTTTCGCTGCATGGTTGATCGTGCCGTATCTGGTGTGGACCTGTTTTGCACAAGCGATCAATTACGGCGTGGTGAAGTTAAACGGACCCTTTGGCGAGCAGGCCGCTTAACGGTCGACAATCAACTGGCGGCATGCTTCGGAATGAAAGTCCGCTTGCCCCGGTCCAAAGGCGAGCGCCCAATATTGAAGCGCCCCATCTGCATGCTCGACAATCGCGCTTAGGCCCACCTGAGCAGGCGCGGGTAAGTCTGCGGCAATACTGGCTTTGAGCACCAATCCGTTCACATCGTTAGCTCTGGAGACCGAAATTGCATCCACCGGCGCATCGCGCATCCCTTCGCGAAAAGCATCAAAATCATAGGCCGCCCATGCCCCTGATGGTGAAAAATTGAATTCGCGATAGCCGGAGGAGCCGATGGGTTGCCAAAAGAATTCCAGACACGTCGTCTTCCAAAGCTCCGGCGTGCGAACCGATGGGGCAGCTGCTGGCAGACGTACCGCATTGACGCGGCCATCAAGGCGATATTCTACTTCGCAACCGTCTACGCTGGCCTCGATGTTGGCGGTAATTGCGCGGATCGGACCAAGGTCGCAGGTGCGGTGGAGCATGAGTGTGTGCATGGCAAACGCTATTGCGTAAGGGGATGATTGCCGCAAGCCACTAGAACCGCCCTGCCCACGCTGTTAAGCGCTGCCCCATGACTTACGAATCCGATCTGCTGCGACTGCTGGAAGAGCGCGGCTACATCCACCAAGTGACCGATCCCGGCGCGCTCGATGAGCTCGCTGCAAAGCAGGTCGTGCCTGGATATATCGGCTTCGATGCGACTGCGCCCAGCCTGCATGTGGGCAGCCTTGTCCAGATCATGATGCTGCGCCGGTTGCAGCAAGCAGGACACAAACCCATTGTCGTGATGGGCGGCGGGACGACCAAGATCGGCGATCCGTCGGGCAAGGATGAGAGCCGCAAGATGCTCACCCCTGCTCTGATCGATGAAAACATCGCGAGTATTCGCACAGTTTTTGAAAAGCTGCTGACCTTTGGCGATGGGCCAACCGATGCCATCATGGTCAACAATGATGAGTGGCTTTCTGCCCTGGGCTATGTTGAGTTGCTGCGCGATGTGGGCCCTCATTTTACGGTCAATCGGATGCTGACATTCAACTCGGTGAAACTGAGGCTAGACCGCGAACAGCCGCTGACCTTTCTCGAGTTTAATTACATGATCCTCCAAGCCTACGACTTTGTAGAGCTGGCACGCCGGTATGAGTGCAAGCTTCAGATGGGCGGAAGTGACCAATGGGGCAATATCGTCAACGGAATGGAATTGGGCCGCCGGATGGAAGGCCGAGACCTGTTCGGCCTGACCACGCCGCTGCTGACCACCGCTGATGGCGCGAAAATGGGCAAGACAGCTGCTGGCGCAGTGTGGCTCAACGAAGAGCAGCTACCCGCTTATGATTTCTGGCAATACTGGCGCAACACCGATGACCGTGATGTGGGGCGCTTCCTGAAACTCTTCACCGATTTGCCGCTAGATGAAATCGCTCGGCTCGAAGCGCTAGAAGGTGCTGACATCAACGAAGCCAAAGTCGTCCTCGCCAATGAAGTGACCAAGCTTGTCCGAGGCGAAGATGCTGCGAAGGCCGCCGAGGCAACCGCGCGCGACACATTCGCTGGCGGCGGCGCGGGCGAAGATCTGCCCACACTGGCCGTGGGCAGCTCAGGCATGCGGCTTGGCCCGGTGCTAACAGAGATCGGCTTCACCGGTTCAAACGGTGAGGCCAAGCGCAAGATTGCTGAAGGTGCGGTCAAGATTGACGGGAATGTAATCCTTGATCCAGGCTATGTGGTGATGGTGCATGATGGCACGCAACTGAAGTTGAGCCTGGGTAAGAAAAAGCACGGCCTGCTGACGCCTTAGCACGCGCTCTCCACTCAAACTAACGCTGTAAAACCACACGCTGCGCCGCGTCGTTCTGCGTCTGCGGTACAATCCTAAGTCTTTTTACCAATTATCAGCCTTTATCGCGCATTAGGGTTCATGCCCGAAAGAAATCGGGTTGGATTTGTAGGGAGGCGTGGGCGTGACTGCCGGAGCTAATCTAAGCGTAACTGACCTGCGCCGCGCGGCGCGCCATCCGGTGGATTTCCCGGTAATCGTTGAGCATTTTGCTCACGGTGACATCAATTTGCATGTCTGCAATCTCTCTGCCCACGGCTTTATGGTCGATGATGCAGGCAAGCTTTCTCGCGGTGATCGCGTCATCATCCGCCTGCCTGTGGTGGGACGGATTGAGGCTTACGTGATCTGGACCCGTGATGAGCGCGCTGGTTTTCAGTTTGAGCGGATTATTCGCTTGGATGACTTTGTGGCAATCATTGACACGCTTCAGCCAAACCCTCGCCTGCGCAAAGGGCGCTAAACACAAACTTCGCTGACAATTAGGACCGTTTGCTTGGCAGGTGCATCCGCGCCTGTCATGGACACAGGCGTGAGCAGCGCTGAACCCACCCACCCCCTTCAGGTCCATAATTTCCGAGCCTATTTGACATCGCGTTTTGCGATGACGCTTGGCCAATATGCGATGATCCTGATCATTGGGTGGCAGGCCTATAATCTAGCCCGTGATGCTGGCATGAGCATTGCGGAGGCTTCGGGGCAACTCGCTCTGATCGGTCTTTTGCAATTCCTGCCGCTGTTTGTGCTCACTCCTTTCACTGGACTTGCGGCGGATAAGTTTGATCGCCGCACCATCGGATTGCTGACAATTTGCCTGCAACTTGGGTGTGCCGCAGTGCTTGGCTGGTTCACATACCAACAAAGCATTTCGCTGCCTGTGCTGTTCGCTGTGGCCATTGTGCTGGGGATTGCGCGGGGGTTTGCCGGGCCTGCTTTGTCAGCGCTCTCACCCAATCTGGTGCCCAAAATTCTCCTCCCAACAGCAATCGCGGTTTCGACCGTCGCTTGGCAATTGGGATCAATCCTCGGGGCGGCCATGGGTGGTTACCTCTATGCCATCACGCCCGCCCTTCCTTATGCTGTGGCTGGTGGCTTGTTCGCGCTTGGCTTTGTGATGCTCGCATTGGTTGGGAAAGTTCCTCAACCTGCGATGCGAAAGGACCAGCGACCCATCGGTGCGATCGTTGATGGCATGCGATATGTTGGCCGCAACAAGATGGTGCTGGGCGCGATCACGCTTGATCTGTTCGCAGTTTTCCTTGCGGGCGCAAATGCATTGCTGCCGGTTTTTGCGCGCGACATTTTGGATGTAGGCGCGGATGGCTTGGCGCAGCTGGCCATGGCACCCGGTATCGGCGCAGCGCTGACGGCGGCTTATTTCTCTTTCCGCCCGCTCAAAACCAATGTCGGGCCAAAGATGCTGTGGGCGGTGCTTGTCTTTGGCCTTGCCACCATTGCCTTTGCCATATCGCGCTCGATGGCTTTTAGTCTCGCTATGCTGTTTATCATTGGATCGGCTGACATGTTCAGCGTCTATGTCCGCCAATCGCTGATCCAATTGCACACGCCGGACGATAAGCGCGGCCGCGTTTCCTCTGTCAGCATGATGACCATCAGTGCCTCCAATGAAGGGGGCGATGCGTTTTCGGGCGCCCTCGCCTTTGCCATCGGTCCGGTTGCCGCTTTGATAGCTGGTGGCATGGGCGCAATTGTAACCGTTGCGCTGTGGAGCCGAATATTCCCAGTGTTGCGGACGACAAAGACCTTCGATCCGCCAGATGATCTGTTACAAGACACACAACAAAACAAACCCCAGGAGGCCTGAGATGAAAGCTGCAAACATCCTAGAGACTATCGGCAACACACCGCATATTCGCCTGTCGCGGTTGTTTCCCGATCACGAAGTGTGGCTGAAATCAGAGCGCGCCAATCCCGGCGGTTCGATCAAGGATCGCATCGCGCTCGCCATGGTTGAAGACGCTGAGGCCAAAGGCCTGCTTAAACCCGGCGGGACTATCGTTGAACCAACCAGTGGTAACACAGGCATCGGTCTGGCGATGGTGGCTGCGGTCAAAGGCTATTCGCTGGTGCTGGTGATGCCTGAAAGCATGTCAGTCGAGCGCCGCCGCCTGATGCTCGCTTATGGTGCAAGTTTCGACCTTACGCCCAAAGAGAAAGGCATGAAGGGCGCGATTGAACGCGCGACCGAGATTGTCGAGAGCACTGATGGCGCGTGGATGCCAAGCCAGTTTGAAAACGGCGCGAACCCCGCCGTGCACGCCCGCACCACCGCGCAGGAAATCCTCACGGACTTCGCCGACAATCCCATCGATGTGATGATCACAGGCGTTGGAACAGGCGGTCATCTGACTGGCTGCGCAGAAGAACTGAAAAAGCATTGGAGCAGCTTAAAGGCCTATGCAGTGGAACCCGAAGCCTCTCCCGTGATCAATGGCGGCGAACCCGGCCCCCACCCCATTCAAGGGATCGGTGCGGGCTTTATCCCAACCAACCTGCATACCGATGCGATTGACGGCGCGGTTGCAGTGAACGCCGATGCGGCCAAGGAAATGGCACGCCGTGCAGCCAGCGAAGAGGGCATGCTGATCGGCATTTCCTCTGGCGCGACCTTGGCGGCAATTGCGAAGAAACTGCCTGAATTGGACGCAGGCACGCGGGTAATGGGCTTCAACTACGACACTGGCGAGCGGTATCTGTCAGTGCCGGATTTCTTGCCAGTGGAATGACACGGGGCATCACACCCGTCTGGTGAAGACACAAAAGAGGCCCGGTTCCCCCCAGAACCGGGCCTCTTTCACGTGACGATACGGGTATTTCGTCAGGCTGCTACCTTAGGCAGCAGTCGCGAAAGCCTCTTCAGGAAGCGCCATCATATTTTCGCTTCCCGCTTCAAGCTTGCGCCGCAGAGCTCCTGCATCGGGCAAATAGCGCTCTGCATAATAGGACGCAGACGTCATTTTTGCCTCATAGAAGGCTTTATCCTCAGGTGAGCCTTGCAGTGCTTCGTTGGCAACCTTGGCCATTTTCAACCAGAAAAAGCCGAGTGTAACGATGCCCATGATGTGCATGTAATGGTGTGCGCCGGCGCCTAAGTGGTTCGGGTTAGCCATCGCATTGTTCATGAACCACATGGTCGCAGCTTTCTGCTCACCAAGGGCTTTTTCAAGCTTCTCAGCCAGCGGTGCGAGCGCTTCAACCGATTTCGCGCTGGCGATTTCTTCGTCAATCATCGCGAAGAAGGCCTGAACTGCGCGGCCACCTTTGCTCGCAAGCTTACGACCGCAAAGGTCCATCGCCTGCACGCCATTGGTGCCTTCGTAGATCATGGCGATGCGGCTATCGCGTACGAACTGCTCCATGCCCCATTCCTTGACGTATCCGTGCCCGCCATAGACCTGCTGCATGTTGTTCGCGATGTCATAGCCTTTGTCAGTGCCGTAGCCTTTGATCACAGGAGTGATGAGACCGATAAGATCGTCAGCCAGCTGGCGCTCTTCCTCGGTCTGCGCTTTGTGAGTAAGATCCACTTGCAGAGCGCCCCAGCTGCACATGGCGCGCATACCTTCGTTGAACACTTTGGCGTCCATCAACATGCGGCGCACGTCGGGGTGTACGAAGATCGGATCAGCTTTCGCTTCAGGCTCCGCTGGGCCAGACAATGCTCGGCCCTGACGACGATCAAGCGCGTAAGTCACTGCATTTTGATATGCGACTTCGGCCTGCGCGAGGCCTTGGAGGCCCACACCCAAGCGCGCGGCGTTCATCATGACGAACATGGCGGCAAGGCCCTTGTTCTCTTCGCCAACCATGTAACCGGTGGCTTCGTCATAGTTCAGCACACAGGTCGCGTTGCCGTGGATGCCCATCTTCTTTTCGATAGAGCCACATGAGACACCGTTCCGGTCCGCAGGCTCACCGTTCTCGTCGAGGAGGAACTTAGGCACGATAAAGAGCGAAATGCCCTTTGAGCTGTCCGGCGCTCCCGGTGTCTTCGCAAGCACAAGGTGGATGATGTTGCTGGTGAGGTCATGCTCGCCGGCAGAGATAAAGATCTTGGTTCCGGTGATCTTGTAAGAGCCATCAGCTTGCGGCTCGGCCCTTGTGCGGATCATGCCGAGATCGGTGCCGCAATGTGGCTCAGTTAGGTTCATGGTGCCAGACCATTCGCCGGAGATCATCTTCGGCAAATATGTCTCTTTCTGCTCCTGCGAACCGGCCGCTTCAATCGCCGCCGACGCGCCATTGGTAAGGCCGGGATACATGCCAAACGCTTGGTTCGCGGTCGCGGTGAATTCTTCCATTGCAAAAGCAAGGACGTGCGGAAGGCCTTGGCCGCCGAACTCTTCAGGCTTTGCAAGAGTGCCCCAACCGCCATCGACATAGGCTTGATACGCTTCTTTAAAGCCATCGGGTGTCGTGACGGAGCCATCATCGTGGCGCGTGCAGCCTTGCTCATCACCGATCTGATTGACTGGCGCGAGCACTTCAGCTGCGAATTTGCCCGCCTCATTCACGATCGTATCGATCATATCCTGTGTGGCATTCTCAAATCCCGGCAGATTGCCATAACTGGCAAGGTCCAGCATTTCGTTGATGACGAAACGAGTGTCACGGGTGGGAGCGGTATAGGTTGGCATCAGGAGATCCCCTTCTGAGCTTAGGTGCTGGTTTGGTTCTTAAATACGTATTCGGCGCGTTGGCTTAGCCAAGGTCGAGCTGCTCGATTTCCTGAACAAAGCCCGTCAGTTCTTTGATCGACGAATCGATATCAGCGCGCTGCGCCTTCAATTTTGCGATATGCGTCTTGCACTTCTCGATTGTGACACGGCGTTGTTCAACGCGGCCATCGTCAAGATCGTACAGATCGATCATTTCGCGAATTTCAGTCAGGCTAAAGCCTACATTCTTGGCGCGCATAATCCATGCAAGCCGCGCACGGTCGCGCTTGGAATAGACACGGGTCAGCCCAACGCGTGCGGGACTGATTAGTCCTTCGTCTTCGTAAAAGCGCAGTGCACGCGCGGTGCATTCGAACTCTGACGTGAGATCAGAAATCGAGAATTGCTCTCGGCTGAGTTTGTCGGGGCGATCGAGGTGGGCGCCATTGCGCAGCTGGCCTTCGCCTGCCGAGCTTGCGTTGTCATTTTTGTGATCAGGTGCTGTAGCCATGAGTAACTACATACCTTCCCTTTACGTGAGCGTCAAGTCTTGACCTTAACGAGAGCATTCGCGTTCTCGGCGTCAGGATCAAGCACCCTATAAAAGCAACTGCGTGCCCCCGTGTGACAAGTGGGGCCGGCAGGCCGCGCATAGATCACTAGCGCATCTTGATCGCAGTCCACCCTGATTTCCTCAACATGCAGCACATCGCCAGATGTCTCACCCTTCATCCAAAGGGCTCCGCGAGAGCGCGACCAGAAATGGACCTTCTTCGTTGAACGGGTGAGCGCCAAACTCTCTTCGTTTACAAAAGCGATCACCAACACCTGGTGCGTTTCAGCGTCCAAAACGACACAAGCCATCAACCCATTCGAATCGAATTTGGGTGCAAAGCGTATGCCTTGTTCAATTTCCGCCTTGGTCAGCGCGCCAGAAGTGCTCACGAATAATCTCCAAATTGTCCGCAAAACGCTGCGCGGCACGGTAGGTGGTTCGCCTCATGCGACGATTTGTTGCACTATAACAACAGATGCACACGAAAATTTCCCTAGATCCGCGTTTACCCTTCACCATCGGTAAGAGGAGTGGGACAACGCGGCTCTTGGATGTGCAAACATCCGTCCACCGAAAACACGGCATTTTCAAGTGCCAGGTTCAGGGGGTGTCGATCAGGGCCAACAGCGGGGTGTTGGAATGGTCGATTGAACGATGAGGGATAGGATCCTGAAACCGAAGTTAGGGGGTCGGTTTCTGAGCTCTTCTTGAGCGGTTCCGTTTCATTTCGTCACGTGGCGCCCGGGGCTGTACCAGCCTCGGGCGTTTCGTTTTTTGGGCCTCTATTTGCGCCCATCCCGGTCCCATCAATCACTCGGGCAAAGCAAGCAATCCGCACAGAAGCGGCCCCTGCATCGAGCAATGCCGCTACACAGGCATCGCTGGTTGCGCCGCTGGTCAACACATCATCCACCAAGAATATATGGCGGTTTTCGATCTGCCGTTTGCGGGACTTGTGAACGCTGATAGCCCCGCTCAGCGCCGCCTCCCGCTCTTCCCGGCCCAATCCACCAAGGCTGGGGGTTTGTTTCTGACGAGTGAGAGCGTCGACTATCAGCCGTCCTTTGCCGCGCTTCTCCAATTCTCTTGCGATCAACGCGGCCTGATTGAAGCCGCGCTGCCACAAACGCCACCGATGCAGGGGTACAGGGATAAGTAGAGGCGCCCCCTCACCCTGCTCCACTTCACTAATTCGCGCCGCCAATAACTGCCCGAATAGTGGTGCAAGGGCGATCTTGCCGCCATGCTTGAATGATAGGATGAGCTTTCGCGAGGCATCATCATACAAAGTGGCAGCAATTACGCCTGAATGACGCGGCGGTTTTTCTGTGCAGCTGTAACACCTTGGTGATTTGGCGAACGCAGCGCTTCCCATGGGACGCTGACAGGTCGAACATGCTGGGTCGCCCGGCACCTCCAAATCGGACCAGCATTCAACACATAGACCTCCCTGCGCTGCAATCGCGACCCCGCATAAGGGGCAACGCGGCGGATAGACGAGATCAATGACCGGCCTCAGCCCTTCGGATAGATGCGCCCCAATTCCCATTGCTCAGCACTCTCTCATAGCTTGCACTCGCGAAGCAAGCGCGGCAGTGCGTTTTGACCATGACGACAGGCATCCCCCGCATCTTCGACCGAAACCGAGCAGCAGCCAAATGGACCCGCGCTCGCTCGCGTCAGCACAATGGCGGTGCATCCTATCTCTCACAGACAATGGCGGATGATATTGCCGAACGCCTCGATTTTATGCGGATCGAGGTGGAACAAGCTTTGGTTGTCGGGGACGAGCTGGTCTTCGAGTCTATCAAGCTAGACGCTGACCACGCCCTGCTTGGAGAGCATGATGAAGAGCAGCCCGGCAAGGCAGCGCATTACGATTTGTATGTGCACTTGCTTGGCCTTGGAATGGTGAACGACCTGCCCGGTGCGCTCATCCATGCTCGCAATGCGCTTAAGGACGGCGGCCTGTTTGTCGCCGCCTTTCCGGGCGCAGGCAGCTTGCCAGCACTACGCCAGATTTCATTGACTGCCGATGGAGAGAGGCCAGCGGCGCGCATCCATCCTCAGGTCGACAACCGTGCGGGAACGGCCCTGCTCGAACGAGCTGGCTTTTCCCGCCAAGTGGTCGATGCCTATCCGATCAACGTGCGCTATTCCTCGCTCCAGACCATGATCAACGACCTGCGCGATCACGGCCTGACCTCCTCGCTCGCCAGCCCGGCATCACTCTTGAACAGAGCTTGGTTAGAGCGCGCGAAGGCGGCGTTCGACGACATGCGCGAGGACAATGGCAAGGTCACCGAGACCTTTGAAGTGCTCGTCCTCACAGGGTGGCGTTAGTCCGTCAATCCGGCCTGCGCTGCTGCCAGTCGGGCAATTGGGACGCGATAGGGTGAGGCACTGACATAATCGAGGCCAACCTGTTCGCAGAAAGCGATACTTGCCGGATCACCGCCGTGCTCTCCGCAAATGCCAAGCTTGATGTCATTGCGGGTAGCTCGGCCTCGCTCGGCTGCAAGCTCAACCAACTGACCAACACCATCCACATCGAGGCTGACGAACGGATCGCGCGGGAAGATGCCTTTCTCAACGTATGGAGCAAGGAACCGAGCCGAATCGTCACGGCTCACACCTAGGGTGGTCTGTGTCAGGTCATTGGTGCCAAAGCTGAAGAACGCGCCCTCATGCGCGATTTCTCCAGCCATCAACGCCGCGCGAGGAAGCTCGATCATGGTGCCAACGAGGTAGTCCACTCTCGCGCCCTTCTCAGCGAAAACCTCCTCAGCCACGCGGTCCACCAGAGCGCGCAGGATCGCCAGCTCTTTGCGGGTTGCGACCAGCGGGATCATCACCTCGGGCAATGGCGCTTCGCCTGATGCTGCTTGAACATCGCAAGCAGCTTCGAAGATGGCGCGCGCCTGCATCTCATAGATCTCTGGGTAGGTGATCCCGAGACGACAGCCCCGGTGCCCCAGCATTGGGTTGAACTCGTGCAGCTCATCAGCACGGCGTTTGAGGTGATCGACGCCCAGCCCTGTTGCATCGGCGAGATCGGCGAATTCCTCATCGCGCGTTGGTAGGAACTCGTGGAGCGGTGGGTCGAGCAGACGGATTGTGCATGGCAGACCCGCCATCACTTCGAAGATTGCCGTAAAGTCAGCGCGCTGTTCTGGGAGCAATTGCTTCAAAGCTCCGCGCCGTCCGGCCTCGTCTTCGGCAAGGATCATCTGACGCACTGCGCTGATGCGGGATGCGTCGAAGAACATGTGCTCTGTGCGGCACAGCCCGATCCCCTCTGCGCCAAACTGACGCGCCATTTTGCAGTCCGCTGGCGTCTCCGCATTGGTGCGCACGCGCATCCGGCGCAGCTCGTCCGCCCACCCCATCAGAGTGCCAAAGTCACCCACCAGCTCAGGCTCAACGGTCGGTACGATGCCCAGCATCACTTGACCGTTTGCACCGTCCAGCGTGATCTCATCGCCTTCCTTCAGTTCAAAGTCGCCAATGCGTAAGGTGCGGTCATCGCGGTCGATTGAGACAGCACTCGCACCCGAGACGCATGGTCGGCCCATGCCGCGCGCCACCACGGCTGCGTGGCTGGTCATGCCGCCGCGCGCAGTCAGGATGCCCTGCGCTGCGTGCATGCCGTGGATGTCTTCGGGTGAGGTCTCCACGCGCACCAGAATCACCTTGTCCCCGCGCCCTGCCCATTGCTCGGCCGTGTCCGCATCAAGCACGATCTTACCCGCAGCCGCTCCCGGCGAAGCTGGCAGGCCTGTGGTCAGCACGTTGCGCGCTGCTTCTGGATCAAGCGTTGGGTGCAGCAGTTGATCGAGCGCCATTGGATCAACCCGCTTCACCGCCTCACGCTTGCTGATCAGCTCTTCGCCCACCATGTCGACCGCCATCTTGAGCGCCGCCTTTGCGGTACGCTTGCCAGAGCGGGTTTGCAGCATCCACAGCTTGCCGCGCTCTACGGTAAACTCGATGTCCTGCATGTCGCGATAGTGACCTTCGAGCAGGTCGAACACGCGCGCCAGCTCACCGTAAGCCTCTGGCATTGCCTCTTCCATGGAGAGCGGCTTTGCACCAGCAGCTTCGCGAGCGGCTTTGGTGAGGTACTGCGGTGTGCGTATGCCCGCGACCACGTCTTCGCCCTGCGCGTTGATCAGGTACTCACCGTAATACGCGCGTTCGCCTGTGGCTGGATCGCGGGTGAAGGCGACGCCTGTGGCAGACGTCTCACCCATATTGCCGAACACCATCGCCTGAACATTGACCGCGGTGCCCCAGTCTGCGGGGATGTCGTTGAGGCGGCGATAGACCTTCGCCCGGTCGCTATCCCAGCTGTCGAACACAGCCGCAATCGCGCCCCATAGCTGCTCGGTCACATCCTGTGGGAACGGCTTGCCCCATTCGGCTTCGACGATGCCTTTGAACTCGGTGACAAGCGCCTTCCAGTCATCCGCCGACAGCTCCGTGTCAGCGTAGAAGCCATTGTCTTCCTTGGTGATCTCCAGCGCTTCCTCGAACAGGCCGTGGTCGAGGCCCAGCACCACATCGGAGTACATCTGGATGAAGCGGCGGTAGCTGTCCCACGCAAAGCGCTCATCGCCGCTTGTCGCCGCCAGCCCCTCAACTGTCGCATCGTTGAGACCGAGGTTGAGCACTGTGTCCATCATGCCCGGCATCGACACACGCGCGCCTGAGCGGACGGAGACCAGCAGCGGATCGATGGCATCGCCAAAGCGCTTACCAACGGACGCTTCGATATGCTCCAACGCCTTTGCCACATTGCCGCGCAGCGCATCGCCGAAGTCCGCGCCCTCAGCCAAGTAGCGCACGCATTCCTCGGTCGTGATCGTGAAGCCGGGAGGCACAGGCAAGCCGATGCTCGCCATCTCAGCCAAGTTCGCGCCCTTGCCGCCGGTGACGGTCTTGTCGCCTTGCCGCGCCCGTTCCTTGGGATCGCTGTGAGCGGCGTTTCCGCCAAATGGGTAGACTGTGTTGGTCATGCAGTTTCTACTCGCTTCATCGCAACTGAGGGGCACTTGGACCGCATGTTACACGGTCCTAGCGAAGAAAAGTGTGGGCGGGCTCGGGGCGTCAAATCACCCTTCAATCCGGCTGAAATCAGCAACGTTTCCGACCGCGCCCGTAAAGCGCGCCAGCAGATTGAGGCGAGCCTCACGCTTGGCTGGATCATCGTCATTGACCGTCACATCCTCGAAAAAGGCATCAATAGGCGCTCGCAAGGTCGCCAGCGCCGCCATCGCATCCTCAAACCGCTCTTCGGATACGGCAGACGCCGCTTTGGGCGCTGCGTCGGAAAGAGCATCAATGAGTACCTTTTCGGCTGTTTCGGGCGTGTAGGAAACCGATTTACCATCGGGGTTTTCTGGCGCGCTCCATTCCTCTTTCTTGAGGATATTTGCCGCGCGCTTGTAGCCTGCGAGTAGGTTGGTGCCGTTATCGGTTTCGATGAAGCCTTGAAGGGCTTTCACTCGGGCGAGGAGACGGACTAGGTCGTCCTCTCCGCCAAGCGCGAACACCGCGTCGATCAGGTCGTGACGAACACCCGCTTCGCGTTGTTGGACTTTGAGGCGATCAGCGAAGAAATCCATAAGTGTAGCAACGGCAGGCTCCGCTAACCGCTCGTGCAGACCTTCAATGAAATCTCTTTCTCGCAGACCGCCCTCGATTTCTCGATAGAGCGCATCGGCGTCTTTTGCGTCCAAACCGACGCCTAACTTCTCCGCTGCACGAAGATACTCTTTGTACTCACCGAGCTTCGCGAGCGAATATACACGACCTAGAAAGACCGCCATTGGCACGTTGAGAGGCAACGTAAGGCCAACCCGCAACTGACACGCTTCAAGTGTTCTCAAAACACCAAGCGCAGCACGTCGAAGCGCGAATGGATCTTTGGAACCGGAAGGTGGCATACCTGCCAAGAAGAACATCGCCAACGTATCCAACTTATCCGCCAGCGAAACCGCCACCGTCACCGGAGCAGTCGGCACATCATCGCCCTGCCCGACCGGCTTGTAGTGATCGCGGATCGCCTCTGAGACTTCTTGTGGCAGGCCTTCTTTCGCGGCGTAATATCCGCCCATCAGGCCTTGCAATTCGGGGAATTCGCCAACCATCTCGGTGACGAGGTCAGCCTTACACAAACGCGCAGCTTGTTCGGCCAAGTCAGGATCGCCTTTTACGATCCCCTGTTCACACAACCACCGCGCCAGCTTCGCCACGCGGTCAACCTTATCAGCAACCGTACCAAGCTTCTCATGGAAGGTAATCCGCTCCAGGCCCTTGGCGTGCTCAGCGAGGGTTTTCTTCTGATCCAGCTCCCAGAAGAAGCGCGCATCGGAAAGCCTTGCGGCGAGGACTTTGCGGTTGCCATCGACCACCACGGCAGGGTCTTCGGCAGCGATGTTGGCGGTGCAGATAAAGGCGTTGGCGAGTGACGTGGTGCCGTCGGGCGCGCGCTCTTCGCAGACGAAGTATTTTTGATTCACCCGCGCGGTGAGCTGAATTGTCTCGGGCGGCACGTCGAGGAAATCATCCTCAAACCGGCCAAGCAGCGGCACCGGCCATTCGGTCAAGCCCGCATTCTCAACCACCAGACCTTCGTCTTCAACGACGGTCAGCCCCACGGCTTTCGCGGCCTTGCGAGCACCCTCGCGGATAATCCCCGCGCGCTCTTCATGGTCAACCAGCACCGATGCTGCGCGCAGCTTCTCGGCATAGTCATCAGCGTTCGCGATCTCGATATCGCCGGTTGAGTGGAAGCGGTGGCCCTTGGTCGTGCGCCCACTGGCCAGACCATCGGTAACACATGGCACGACTTCGCCATCAAGCAGCGCGACAATGCCAGACAATGGGCGAACCCAGCGCGTGCTTTCACTGCTGATAGAGGCATCGCCCCAGCGCATGCTCTTCGGCCAAGAGAAGTCGCGAATGATCACCGGGATCGCGGCAGTGAGCAGGTCGGCAACCGCCTGACCCGGCTTCTCAATCACCGCAAAGTAGGTCGCCCTGCCCTTTACCTCGCGTTCTTCAAGTTGCTCGCGCGCCACGCCATTCTTGCGGCAGAAGCCATCAACCGCTTGATCGGGAGCGCCCACGGGTGGCCCCTTGGCCTCGTCATGCACAGCCTCAGTCTCAAGCGGCAAATCGCGCGCAATCAAAGCAAGCCGGCGCGGGGTCGACCAGATGGTGAGGTCGCCAACCGCAACGCCAGAGGCATCTAATTCGCGGCGGAACAGCTTTTCCAGCTCAACGCGCGCGCCTTTTTGCATGCGCGCAGGGATTTCTTCGCAGCGCAGTTCAAGGAGGAAATCAGCCATTAGACGAGGCTCCATTCCGGGTAGTCTTTAGCCCATTGCGGTGCCATCAGCTCGGCATATTTCTCGCAAGACCCACGCGCCAGATCGCGCACGCGGCCCATATAGCTCGCGCGTTCCTGCACGCTGATCACGCCGCGCGCTTGGAGAAGGTTGAAGATGTGGCTCGCCTCAATCGCCTGCTCGTAGGCCGCAATCGGTACGTCATTGGCGAGTGCGTTTTGACACTCCGCCTCTGCCTTGGTGAACAGGTCGAATAGAGCGTCGGTATCCGCGACCTCAAAGTTCCACTTCGACATCTGCTTTTCGTTTTCGAGAAAGACCTCTCCATACGAAACGCCGTGCTGGTTGAATGCGAGGTCGTACACGCTGTCGACGCCTTGGATATACATGGCCAAACGCTCAAGCCCGTAGGTGAGTTCGCCCGCGACCGGTTTGCAATCAAAGCCGCCCATTTGCTGGAAATAGGTGAACTGGGTGACTTCCATCCCGTCGCACCAGACCTCCCAGCCCAGCCCCCATGCGCCGAGTGTCGGCGATTCCCAGTCGTCCTCGACAAAGCGAATGTCGTGTTTGAGCGGGTCGATGCCGATGGCTTTGAGGCTGTCGAGATACAGCTCTTGGATATCGCTAGGGCTTGGCTTCAGGATGACCTGATATTGGTAATAGTGCTGGAGCCGGTTGGGGTTTTCACCATAGCGCCCATCTGTCGGGCGGCGGCAAGGCTGCACAAAGGCCGCATTCCAAGGCTCTGGCCCAAGCGCGCGCAAAGTCGTCGCAGTGTGAAACGTGCCTGCGCCCATGCGCATATCATATGGTTGCAGGATCACGCAGCCATTGGCCGCCCAGAAATCATGCAGCGTCAGGATCATGTCCTGGAAAGAACGTTTGGGATCGCGCTCGATTCTCGGAGTCGTTTGCAGCTCGGTTTCCATGCCGCAGGCCAATGGCTGATGCCCCTTAAAGCGTCAATGGTGCAGCGCAACAAGCGCCCTTCTCCACACGTGAAATGCCCGGATTTCTGCGGTTTTGGTCACCTTCTCCTGACGAAATGTCAGGTCATGTTGACATTGTCAGCGAATCGCTACATAAAGTAAGGGCAACCTGACATATCGGAAGGTTCACAAGACAAAATTCGTTCAACTCTTCCTCCCCAGGAGAATTCAAAATGCGTATTATCTCACTTATCGCCGCCTCAGCTGCTTTGATCGCTACCCCTGCAATCGCATCCGACAATGCAAGCAACGACTTCACCGTCAGCGTCGAGCACAAGGACATTGACCTTTCTACGCAAGAGGGTGTTTCCCGCCTGGATGAACGCGTTCGCACTCGCATCCGTCAAATGTGCAACACCGGCAGCCGCGATGGCGCTTCGATCCGGGCAGAGCGTCAATGTCGGGCAACAGCCTTCGCCAGCGCCGAAAGCGCAATCCGCCTAGCCGTTGCCGAAGCCAATGCTGACCGCGTGCGCCTTGCCGCTAACCCCGCAGCTGACGGCGCCAACACTCCAGGCGCCTAAGGCTCACTCCGCCCTCGCCCCTGCACCAACCCCGAAAAGGCGCAGGCAAGCGAGGGCGGCACCCCCTATAACAGTTTTCGTCACAATAACGGGATCATTGAAAGTGACCATCGACCGCCAAAAACAAGTCGACCGATATCTTAATGTCACCAATCTTGGTACGGCAGCGGTATTGCTCTCTTTTCTTATTTTCCTGCCTATCGGAGGTCAGGATAAAGATTGGATCGAGCAATTGGACACGCCGACACTATTTCTAATTTTCTTCATCATGCTCGCAATTTTCATCAGCGAGGCTTTCGCGGTTTTCTACGTCTTCTTGCGGCGTAAGACTGACGAATACACCCATTCAATGTGGCATAGCGGAACCACTTTTGCGTTCTTTGCTGCAATGATCTGGCTTATCGTTGCGCCATGGGTTGAAGCAACGTTCGTTGGCATTGAAGTGTATGAAATAGCATCAGTCGATCCTGAGGCGGATGTTGAGGCTTACGACATCACTAAGGAATGGGGGTTCGAGAATGGTGTGGTGAATACGCTCGCGACCCCGATCATCCTCAGCGCGTTTTTCATCGGTATGCAGATTAAGCGTTTCAGAGGGGGCCTATGATGAACAAAGCCACCATCTTTTTGAACGCAGGCTGGGTTGGACTTGCCGGGATTGGCGTCTTCCTGCTGAGCGCGTTTGATGTCGTTCCAGCATCAGTCTCAATAGCGGCTGGTTTGCTCGCGGTTGCAGCCTGTTGGGCCATGTTGTTCACCCGCAATGCCGATGAATACACCCGCGAATTGTGGACAGCTGGTGCAAGCACCGCCTTCGCCATCATGCTCATCCTGTTTCTATCGATCCCGTTTTTTGAAGGGGTCTATGACGGGTACAATGACGCCCGAAATGGCACGGACACAGCAGAACAAGACATTCCCGCAATCCTTACCATCGCATCCGCGATTGCCGGATTTTACATCGGGTTGTTCTGGAAACGGGTTCTTGGAGCAGGCGCATGAATAAGAGCACCGCCACCAAAGACCCGCTGCGTTACCGCGCTTATTTTTGGCTCATGGACCTTGTGACGATCACGCTTGCGTGCGTCCTAGCCTCTGGTCTCTTTTATCTAGCGACAGGGATTTCGTATCTCGACCTACAAGAGCCGTTGGTGACGATTATCGCGTCAATTATGAATGTCATTTGCACATTGATCCCGGCATTCCTCATTGTCGCCAGCCCTTTGCGAGATGAATATGCCGAGCTTTTATGGAAACGCACAGTTGGCAATCTGGTTTGGGTCATCACGATCCTGCCAATCATCGTCTTTATCGGGCTTTGGATTGCCTATGCTATAATTGGAGGCGACACACGCCCTGACGCTCTCGCTTGGTTGTATGATGATGCATCGCCTGTGATGGTGATGGTTGAGGGTTGGACCATTTTTGTCATGCTGTTTGTCCTCATTTTCCAGTTCAATCGCTGGCGAGATTCGCGATGAAAAATCGCCTCAAAGTCCTGCGCGCTGAACGCGATTGGAGCCAGGCTGAACTGGCGCTCCAACTCGATGTGTCACGTCAGGCTGTGAATGCCATTGAAACTGGCAAGCACGACCCCTCGCTCCCCCTCGCATTCCGCATTTCGCGCCTGTTTGAGATGCCCATTGAAGAGATTTTCCATGATGAAAACAGCTGAGAGACAAACAATGGTCGATGATGCAGAGCCAACGAAATTGCAGCAATTGGGGTCATTCTTGCTCCCGATCACCTGCTTTGCGGTTGGCTTGGGACTGCTATTTGGCGGCATCGGGGTCGCATCCAATGCTATAGGCCGCGATGGTCTGACATCCACACCGGCACTGAGCGGCATTGCGATATCAGCATTGGGTATAGCGGTCGTGGTTCTGGCCTTTCGCAAATGGCCAACATTGCGCGTCGGCGATCCTGACACGCCTCGAACTCGCCGCTTAAGCATCGTCATGATCGCGCTGATCGCAATATCATGCATCCTCTCCATGCTATTTGCGATAGGCGATGGTGAAGCGCGCACAGTGGAACTGTTCTCAAACGCGCCGCTTCCCACCACTATTGCTATCGCGGCTGCGGTGCTCTGGCTGCTGGGAATTCCGGCGCTGGCTTACTTTTCACGCCGCAATGCGGACGAAGTTGATCTGCAATATCAGAAGTTTGGCGAGAGTGTTGGATTTCAATTCTTGGGCGTCGTCACACCCGTTTGGTGGGTGGCGTGGCGCGGCGACTTTGCCCCTCAACCTGATGTCATGATCCTGTTTGTTTCAGTCCTGGCGGTCAGCGTCGTTGCCAATCTAATACGGAGGGCCGCATAATGCCTTACGAAATGAAAATGGACGATGTCAGCGACGGCCCGAACTATGGACGTATGGCAAAGATCGGCCTGGGAACGGCCCTTTATCTGGCCGGCCTGGGAACAATTATCGGATCAGAAACACAGGCGTTTCAACAACTCAGCGACGGTGTGCAACTCACCGCCACTTTGGTTGGAGCGATCCTGGTCATCACGATCACATTCCTTTGGATGAAAGAACTTGGTTTGGGATCAAGCAAAGGTGAACCTGTCGCCCCGAGCACAAAGCGCTCGCGCATCATCTTGCTATTATCGGGTGTACTGGGCGCAGCGATGGCGCTTTTATTCTACGCCTTGCAAGATGGCGGTGTGGGAGAGGTTGAACTGTTCAGCAACGCTCCCATCGCCCCATCACTCGCTATTGGTCTGAGTGTCCTTTTTGTCGTCGGCATGGGCTATTCTTCTTTCCAATGGGAGAAAACCACGGACGAACATGAACGCGCTGCGGTCGGTACCGGCCTTTATGCAGCCGTCGCTTTCTACACCGTTGCAACGCCAGTTTGGTGGATGGCGCAGCGTGCATCGTTGCTGCCTGAACAAGATCCAATGATCATGTTCGTGCTCGTCATGGCGGTGATGTCAGCGGCCTGGACATACAAACGCGGCGCATGACCCATTCAAATTTCATCAACAATACCAATCTTACACTCAACCCAATGGAGAGAAATATGAAAACCCTCATGAAAACCCTGCCTGTATCGGTTGCCGCCATTGCCCTTCTCGCAAGCCAACCTGCCTTTGCAGAGGCCCATGAAGAGGCAGCACCCGCAGTCGAACAGGTTCTGCCCAGCGGTCCTGAAGGCCCTGCCCTTTGGAAAGTCGCTGACGAAGACACCACAATCTATCTGTTCGGCACAGTTCACGCGCTCGACCCCAGCGTCGTTTGGTATGATGCAGAGATTGATACGGCGCTGAAGGCATCTGACACGGTCGTGACCGAGATCATGATGGACCCATCCAGCGAAGCGGCGATGCAGCAAATGGCCATGCAGCGCGCAGTCTTTACCGATGGCACGACGCTTCGTTCGCTGCTTAATGAAGAGCAAACAGTCGCTTATGAGGCGGCTTTGACAAAACTTGGTGTGCCTGCCGCTGGCCTCGACATGTTTGAACCATGGATGGCTGGCCTGACTTTGAGCGTCCTTCCGCTCATGCAGCAGGGTTATGATCCCAATGCAGGCGTCGACAAAGTGATCCTTTCAAAAGCTGGCGATACGCCGACAGCAGCGCTTGAAACCGCAGAATTTCAGCTCGGTATTTTTGATGGTCTGCCGCAGGATCAGCAGGTCGAATTCCTGATGGCCGCTGTCGAAGGCGTGGATGAGGTCAAGGAAATGCTCGATTCCATGGTGGCTGAATGGGTCGCAGGTGATGCTGAAGGCCTCGCCGCGATCATGAATGAAAGCCTGGAAGAAGGCGATTTTGCCGACGCCCTGCTTTATGAGCGCAATGCAAACTGGGCTGAGTGGATTGACACCCGGCTCGACAACACGCCGGGCACGGTTTTTATCGCTGTAGGCGCCGGTCATCTTGCAGGCGAAAAGAGCGTGCAAGACTATCTGGCAGAGCGCGATATTGAGACGACCCGCGTCCAATAATCGCTCCAAAGTGATCCGTAATCTAACACTACTGTTTGCCGCCATAGCCTCACTGGCTGTGGCGGCTTGCAGTTCTGAGGCGGAGAACGATGTTTTGGAGGGCGCAAACCAGCCCAGCCCTCTGCTTTATGAAATTGCCGATGCAAATGGCGAAGTGAGAGGGTGGATGCTGGGCACGATCCATGCCCTACCCGACAATACCGATTGGCAGACGCCGGAAATCGACCGTGTTATTGGCAATGCTGACAGCCTGATTGTCGAAATCGCCGATCTGGATGACGCGGATATCGCGCAAACCTTCGTCAGCCTCGCGACCACGCCCGATCTTGGCCCCCTAAGCCTGCGCGTCTCGCGTAATCTGAGGGCCCCGCTCGATGAGATGGTCGAGCTATCCGATATTCCCCACTCCAGTTTTCACGACACCGAAACCTGGGCATCGGCTATCCTGCTCGCCCGTGTGGGAGCGGTTGGTGATCCCCGTAATGGGGTCGACAAAAGCGTCATCGCGCAGTTCGATGGAAAACCCGTCCTGGGCCTTGAAAGCGCCGCCCAACAGCTGGGTATCTTCGATGCTTTGCGTGCCGATGATCAGCGCGAATTGCTCGAAGGGACGATCGAAGAGTGGATGGCTTCACGTGACAACCCCGGAAAGCTGACCCGTGCATGGCTGAGCGGTGATGAGGCTGCCTTGCTGGAGACTACACGCAGCGGCATCATGGAAGACCCTGAAATCCGCGATGCTTTGCTGGTGAACCGCAATATGGCTTGGCTTCCGGTCATCCAGAACAAGCTTGCCGCCGGTGATCGCCCGCTTATCGCGGTGGGCACGGCGCACCTGATTGGCCCTGATGGGTTGGAAACTATGCTCGAGGCAGAAGGCTACACCGTCACTCGTCTGGCGAATTAGAAGTTGCCTTTTTGACCAATACCGCTATTTGCCCGCGCTTCGGCGCTCTGGTCATCCCTGGAGGCGGGGCGCGCGATGCAACCTATCAATACGCTTTCGAAAGGCTTTATATATGAGCGACGCTCTTACACTGCCGGCCGAACGCCGCGAACGGGCTGGCAAGGGAGCCTCCCGAGCACTTCGCCGCGAAGGTCGAGTTCCTGCTGTTATTTATGGCGGCAAGGAAGAACCCATCACGATCCATGTTGAGGAGAAAGAACTCACCCGTCAGTTGATGACCGGCCAGTTCATGAACTCAATCGTGCAGATCGAAGTTGGCAAGGACACCGTCCGCGCCATTCCCAAAGATGTCGCTCTGCATCCGGTAACAGACCGCCCAACCCACGCCGATTTCTTCCGCCTCGCAAAGGGCGGCAAGATCGAAGTCAGCGTGCCAGTGGTCTTCACCAACGAAGAAGAATCACCCGGCCTCAAGAAGGGCGGCGTTCTCAACGTGGTGCGTCACGACCTGGAACTGGTCTGCGAAAACGACAAAATCCCTGGCGAGATCGAAATCGACGTCACCGGCAAGGAAGTTGGCGATTCGATCCATATCAGCGAAGTGAACCTGCCAGCAGGCAGCGAGAGCGCGATCACCGATCGTGACTTCACCATCGCAACGCTGGTTGCTCCGTCCGCGCTCAAGAAGAGTGAAGAGGAAGAGACCGAAGGCGAAGAAGTGGCAGCTGATGAAGTGGAAGCCACCGCTCAGAAGAGTGACGAGGAAGAAGGCGGCGAAGAGTAAGCCCCTCTCTCTCATTTGCGAGAAATCACCAAGACACCGGGCTGGGAAACCAGTCCGGTGTTTTGTTTTGAATGAAGCACGATTAAAGGGCGACCATGCAGATTTGGACAGGCCTTGGAAATCCCGGACCGCGTTACGCGCTTCACCGGCATAATGTCGGCTTTATGGCGCTTGACGTGATCGCTGACATGCATGGCTTTGGGCCGGTGCAAAAGAAGTTTCAGGGCTGGGTTCAAGAGGGCCGCATCGGGACGCAAAAGGTGCTGCTGCTAAAGCCTGCGACTTTCATGAACGAAAGCGGCCGCGCGGTTAGCGAGGCGATGCGTTTCTACAAGCTGGAAACCGATGCGCTCACCGTCTTTCATGACGAGCTCGACTTGGCTCCCTTCAAAGTGAAGGTAAAGCAAGGCGGCGGCCATGCAGGTCACAATGGGTTACGCTCGATCGACCAGCATTTGGGCGCGGATTTCCGCCGTGTTCGCATTGGCATTGGCCATCCGGGGCACAAGGACCGCGTTCACGGCCACGTGTTGGGCAATTATGCCAAGGTTGAACAAGACGATCTTGCCACGATGCTTGGCGCGGTGGGTGCAGAGGCCGGTTGGCTTGCACAGGGAAATGACCCCCGCTTTATGAGCGATGTGGCATTGCGCCAGCAGGACGGCTAAGCTCGGCTCCAAGTTAAAGGAGCCCCCACAATGTCTCAGATCAATCGCCGTACTCTTCTTGCAGGTGCAGCTGCCACAGGTGCGCTGGCCGCAGCCGCGCATGTTGCTGCTGAAGACATCATTTCAGCAGACCCTGATATGTCGGGCAAAAGCATCCTGATCACCGGCTGCTCGACCGGGTTCGGCAGGCTGGCAGCAGAAGACTACGCCCGCAAAGGCGCAAAGGTCTTCGCAACAATGCGCAACCTGCCGCGCACGGAGGCGACTGAACTCGAACAACTCGCCAAGGATGAGGAACTAGATCTCACCGTTATCGAGATTGACGTCCTTTCCGATGAACAGGTCGAAGCTGGTGTCGCCCGCGCATTGGAACTCTCCGATGGCAAGATTGATGTCCTGATCAACAATGCCGGCATCTCTTATGCAGGCCCCATCGAAATTCAGGACATGGAAGCAACGCAGCACATTTTTGACACCAATGTGTTCGGTCCCCAGCGCATGATCCGCGCTGTCCTCCCATCCATGCGCGCTGCGCAAAGCGGGCAGATCTTCAACGTATCTTCTCAACTTGGCCGCGTAATCGTGCCTGCCTTTGGCATGTATTCGCCCAGCAAATTTGCGATTGAAGCGCTGAGCGAAAGCCTCGCCTATGAGCTGGTCCCGCACGGCATTGAGGTCACAATTATTCAACCAGGTGGCTATCCCACCAATATCTGGCGCAATGCCAATACCAATACGCTCAATCTGATTGGCCGGGCCGAAGAAAAGCACACCAATGGCTACGCTGCTCTGATCGAAGGGCTTGGTCAGCGCTCTGGAGGAGGGTCAACCGATCCGATGGATGTGCCCAACGCCATGGCCGAGATTATGGCCATGCCAGCAGGCACGCGCCCCTTGCGACGCGCCGTGCATCCGGGCCTGAAACCGCAACTGGCAATCAACGAAGCGTCTGCTCAGGCGCAAATCGGATGGCTGGGCGAAAGCCCCTATGGGGCGTGGATCAAAGCGGTTCACAACGCATAAGGCCGTATGAATTTGCAGGGCAGAGCCACTTGGTCACACTTGGCTTTGCCCTGCCCCAATCAGGGACAGGGACATTACGTAACAGGACGCGCGCATCATTCTTATGTAAACAGCTGTTTAACCCTAATGCGGGTTTGGTTAGGTCTGGGATCACAGGAAAATGCGCTCTTTCAACATCTTCCACGCACTCATAGTGTTGATCGCGATTGGTATTGCTGCACAGCCGATCCACGCATTCTGATACAGCGTTTCAAAGTTAGGGTGCGCCTTCTCTAAGCGGTTCGGGAATGCGTGCCCTTTTTTGTGCCCACACCCCGCCCGCTCTGGCCAAGCGTTGATGCCCCCGCTAAGGCGCGCTCTCATTATTCACCACGTGACAAAAGAGTGATCCATGGGTTTCAAATGCGGGATTGTGGGCCTGCCCAATGTTGGCAAGTCCACCCTTTTCAATGCCCTTACCGAGACGCAGGCCGCACAGGCTGCAAATTATCCGTTCTGCACGATTGAGCCGAATGTCGGCCAGGTCGCGGTTCCGGATGAGCGTTTGGACAAGATCGCCGCCATTGCGAACAGCGCAAAGGTGATCGCGACCCAGCTTGCCTTTGTGGACATCGCAGGCCTTGTGAAAGGTGCCAGCCAAGGCGAGGGATTGGGCAACCAGTTCCTCGGCAATATTCGCGAAGTCGATGCGATTGTGCATGTGCTGCGCTGTTTTGAAGATGACGATATTCAGCACGTCTCCAACAAGGTCGATCCGCTTGCGGACGCAGAAGTTGTCGAGACCGAATTGATGCTGGCAGACCTCGAAAGCCTCGAAAAGCGTGTTCCTAATGCGGAAAAGCGCGGCAAGGCTGGCGATAAAGAAGCCAAGGCGCTTGCCAGCGTGCTGGGTCAAGCGCTGGAGCTGCTCAAAGACGGCAAGCCTGCCCGTTTGATCGAACCAAAAGATGACGAGGAAGCGCGCCTATTCGAACAAGCGCAGCTGCTAACCGCAAAGCCAGTTCTCTATGTCTGCAATGTCGCCGAAGACGAAGCGGCAAGCGGCAACGATTTGTCCGAGCAAGTCTTTGCCAAGGCGAAGGAAGAGGGCGCGCAGGCCGTGGTGGTATCCGCCGCGATCGAAGCGGAGCTGATTACCATGCCAATGGAAGATCGCGCCGAATACCTCACCGAACTGGGCTTGGATGAAAGCGGCCTCGCCCGCGTGATCCGCGCTGGATACACCTTGCTCGGCCTCAAAACCTTCTTCACCGCCGGTCCCAAAGAAGCGCGCGCATGGACTTTTCCCGATGGGGCGAAGGCCCCACAAGCGGCAGGCGAGATCCACTCAGACTTCGAAAAAGGCTTCATCCGCGCAGAGACAATTGCGTATGACGACTATATCGACCTGAACGGTGAAGCCGGCGCGAAAGAAGCGGGCAAAATGCGCCAAGAAGGCAAGGATTACGACGTGCAGGACGGGGACGTGCTGCTGTTTAAATTCAACGTCTAAAGCTTCGAATTTCGAGAAAATCACAACTGAATTGATCTACATCAAGGACACCTAGTGTGTCGGCGATATCGTCTTTGCATCAACCAAGCGCTGATGAAGGAACGATAGAACATGTCGCAGCACACACCCAACGAGCTCACAAAGATTTTCGCCCGTGATCGCGAAGTGATGACGCGCCTTAAACAAGACAACGCGCACTATGGTCGGCTCGCTGACGAGTACCATGAGGTCAATCGGGAAGTGCATCGGATTGAGGTCGAAACTGAAGCGGCGAGCGATGAACGCTTCGATGCCCTCAAACGCAAACGGCTTGCACTGCTCGACGAGATTACGGCAATAATTCGCGATGCTAGGAGCCCAGCGGCTTAGACGTTAGAAACGGCGATGCGGCTCACCGTCGCCCGCCCGACTCTTCGACATTCCTAATTACTATGCTGGGTGATCGTGCAATTCATGCCTAACCTGGCAAAGCGGGCAACTCGCATTCTGGGGTGTTCAGGCGCTCAAAGCGCATTTGCGCATAAACATGCGGCGATGTGGCTCGATTGATTGAAACCAATAGCGTCGGGCCATCGCATTTGCCGCGGCGTTGCTGCAGCGCCTCGCATTCATAGTGGAGCACGACCGGGCGGCGCGTGCCGTTTGGATCCGACTTCTCGTTCGCTTGGCATCCCGCGAGCATGTCCACGAAAGTTGCAACTGAGACCGGGCTGCTGTCGAGGTCAAACGCGCTGAACTGCATCTCTCGCAACGTTGCCTTGTTCTCGGCGGTGATCGCATTGGCTGCATCTTCTACTAGATCGCCAGTGCCCGCATTCACCGTCGCAAACGCTATCAAGAGTGCAATTCTCATCATCGCGCCGGCACGCCCTTAATCAATGTCGACCAAACAGTTTCTCGACATCTTCCATATCGAGCTTCACCCATGTGGGCCGACCGTGATTGCATTGGCCTGAACGCGGGGTGGCCTCCATTTCGCGAAGCAGCGCGTTCATTTCAGCAACGGACAGCACTCGACCCGCCCTCACCGATCCGTGGCAAGCCATTGTAGCAAGGACATATTCCAGCTTTTCAGAAAGCAGCAGCGCCCCGCTATCGGCATTCTTGCCATGTTTGGCGATGTCATCGGCGAGATCGCGTAGCAATTTGCCCGTATCCGCCTTTGCGATGGCAGAGGGAACCGCGCGTACAAGCATCGCGCCGGGTCCGAAACGCTCAACGCTCAGACCAAACCGTGCAAGTCCTTCGGCAGCGTCCTCGAGCCGGTCGCAGTCCGCCTCATCCATCTCGACCACGTCAGGCACTAGCAGTGCTTGCGAACGGGTGACCGCTTCTTCTGCCCCTGCCCTTTTAAGGCGCTCCAGCACCAATCGCTCGTGTGCGGCGTGTTGATCGACAAGGATCAAGCCATCCTTGCTCTCCGCCACAATGTAGGTGTTCGCGACCTGCCCCCGTGCGATGCCCAGCGGGTAATCCTGCGCTTCTTCGGGAACAGGCGCGGCTTCTTCCGCACGTCCCTGTGGCAGCGCCGCATCGTCGCGCGCATTCCAATCCGCTCGAGCCTCGGCAACGCGGGCTTGCGGTTCGGTCCAATCGCGGCCTTCGAAGATCGAGCGCGTGGTATCATGCGGCTCTGGCCGAGTTGGTTCTGCCACCCACCGCTCCATCGCGGCGCGATCAGGCCCCTGCGCACTGCGGCGATCACCTGTGGCGAGCGCTTGGCGAAGGCCTGAAACGATAAAGCTGCGGACATGGCTTGCGTCACGGAAACGCACTTCAGTTTTGGCCGGGTGGACGTTCACATCGACATCCTGCGGCGGCAGATCAAGAAATAGCGCAAGCACCGCATGACGATCACGCGCGAGCATATCGGAATAGGCGCCCCGCACCGCTCCAGTCAGCAGCTTGTCCTTCACCGGGCGGCCATTCACGAACAGATATTGATGATCAGCGACGCCGCGATTGTAGGTCGGCAGACCCGCGAGACCGGTCAACCGCATCACGCCGTGCGGCGTTTCCCGCTCCAACTCGATCTCAACCGCATTGTCTTTCAGCTCGCGCGCAACGATTTGTGAGACACGCGTGGCGAGTTCTTCATCAACTTGGGTAGAAAGCGCCTTGCGCGATTTGCCTTCGGAACCGTTCTCCAACGTGAAAGCAATATCAGGCCGCGCCATTGCAAGACGGCGTACAATGTCGAGGCAAGCGATGTATTCACTGCGCGGCGTGCGCAGGAATTTGCGGCGCGCGGGCACTTTGGCGAAAATCTGTTCAACCCGAACGCGCGTGCCGACCGGAAGCGCAGCAGGCCCCTCCTCCACCACTTCCCCGTGATCAACCACGCGTCGCCATCCATCATTTGCACCTGCGACCCGGCTTTCAATCGTCAAGCGCGCGACGCTGGCGATGGACGGCAACGCCTCTCCGCGAAAGCCAAGCGTTGTCACCATCTCAATTGCTTCATCGGGCAGCTTGGAAGTTGCGTGGCGTTCCAAAGCCAGCGCCATGTCATCCGCGCTCATCCCGCAGCCATCATCGGTCACTTCAAGCCGGGTCAGCCCGCCATCAGTCAAAACCACAGCGATTCGCTTGGCACCTGCATCAACCGCGTTCTCAACCAGCTCCTTGAGCGCAGCAGCGGGCCTTTCGACCACTTCACCAGCGGCAATACGGTTCACAAGAGTGCTAGGAAGGCGGCGAATTTGGGGCATTTGTCGCATCCTAGACCTCACACGCCGCAAATTCGAGGGCCACGGGGGAAAATCCCTAGACAACTCAACAAAAAATTTAGCCTTTTTGACAAGCTTTCGCTAGGCGACATGGGTCTCGTCAATTTTGGGATCAATTGCGGGCATCCTGAGCGCTTCGTTCAGGCACCCCCGCTCATATTGGTCCAAATACGGAAAAACGATAAAATGAGCTTTTTTGCCAATCTGTTCAAATTCGGGTCACAGAACATGGCCATCGACTTGGGCACCGCGAACACGCTGGTCTATGTCCAGGATCAAGGCATCATTCTAAACGAACCTTCAGTGGTCGCGATTGAGACGATCAACGGGATCAAGCGTGTCAAAGCCGTGGGTGATGATGCGAAGATGATGATGGGCAAGACGCCTGACACCATCGAAGCCATTCGTCCTTTGCGTGACGGCGTTATCGCCGACATCGAAATCGCAGAGGAAATGATCAAGCACTTCATTCGCAAAGTGCATGGCCGCAAAAACATGTTCCGCTATCCTGAGATCGTGATCTGTGTGCCGTCGGGCTCAACATCGGTTGAAAAGCGCGCGATCCGCGATGCAGCCTCGAACGCTGGCGCATCAGAAGTGCATTTGATCCTTGAACCAATGGCGGCCGCAATCGGTGCAGATATGCCGGTGACAGAGCCTGTGGGTTCTATGGTGGTCGATATTGGCGGCGGCACCACGGAAGTTGCAGTCCTTTCGCTTCGCGGATTGGCCTATACGACTTCAGTGCGTACCGGCGGGGACAAGATGGACGAAGCCATCGTTTCGTATGTTCGTCGACATCACAACCTGTTGATCGGCGATTCCACTGCGGAGCGGATCAAGAAGGATTACGGCATCGCTGTCGTTCCTGAAGACGGTGTTGGTGAGACAATCACTCTCAAAGGCCGCGACCTTGTGAACGGCGTGCCAAAAGAAATCACAATCAACCAAGCGCATGTGGCGGAAGCGTTGTCTGAACCAATCGGCGCCATCGTTGAAGGCGTTCGCATTGCGCTGGAAAACACCGCCCCTGAATTGGCCGCTGACATTGTCGACCAAGGCATCGTGCTGACCGGCGGCGGCGCTTTGATCCGCCGTTTGGATGAGCATCTTCGCGAAGAAACCGGCCTGCCTGTCTCCATCGCCGAAGACCCCCTCACCTGCGTTGCCATTGGCACTGGCCGGGCGATGGAAGATCCAATTTACCGCGGCGTCTTGATGACTGCCTGATTGAGCAACCATTTCCACGCGGAGATGCGCTGGAGCATAGAAACAAGGGAATAGTGAAAGGTCATGGCGCAGCCATCCTCGCGTCGAACAGGCTTTTCGAAAAAGCAGCGATATTCGGTTTTTACCGGATACCTGCTTGCGACCCTTGGAGCGGTGTTGGGGCTGGCATTGCTTGCCCTTTCGCTGTGGCAGCCAGCGGCACTTCAACCCATTCGCGGAACTGCTAATGATGTGAGCGCGACCGTGGGCGAAGCGCCTGCGACCGTGCGCGCTGGCGGGAACAATGTCTGGGACACGATCACCGGCTATTGGAATGCGGGCAGCCAGAATGCAGCTTTACGCGATGAGGTTGAGGTCGCCCGTATCCGCTTGACAGAAGCCGAAGCCGTGGAAGCCGAGAACCGCCGACTTAAAGCGCTAATCGGATTGGCCGAAGAAGACGTCGCGCCCATAGCCTATTCGCGGTTGGTCGGGTCGAGCGCATCCTCGGCGCGACGCTTCGCCTATCTTGGCGTCGGCACGAGCGATGGCGTTGAAATCGGCATGCCGGTTCACTCCGAGCGCGGAGTGATCGGGCGCATCCTTGAAACATCGCGCGCATCATCGCGTGTGCTGCTGCTGACTGACAGTGAAAGTGTGCTGCCTGTGCGCCGCGCATCGGATCAAACGGTCGCCTTTGCCGAGGGGCGCGGCGATGGCTTTCTGCGCATCCGCCTGATCAATCTGGGCCTCAACCCACTGGAAATTGGCGATGTCTTCGTGACCTCAGGCGCGGGAGGCTATTACCGCCCCGGTGTTGCGGTTGCCGTGCTCAGCGAAGTTACATCGGATGGCGGCATTGCAAGGCTTATCGCAGAGCCTTCTGCAACCAATTACGTCGTGGTCGAGCCGGTGCACGAAACGCTGGCCGTGGAAGCATCCGGTGTGCGTGAGCGCGATGAGCTGACCGATGAAGAACTCGCCGATCAGGAGCTGGGTGATTGAGGGACAGGCTCGCCCCACCCTCTCAACGCCGCGCCTATGGCCGCGGGGGGATCAACCTTGTCCAATCGCCGTGGCGCGCAAATTCGGTTCCCTACATTGCGATCCTCATCGGCTCGCTGATCCCGTTCTGGTTTCTGGCTGACGTATCGCCCTTAATCCCGCCACTCGGCTTTATGATTTTTCTGGGATGGAGGCTGATGCGTCCCGGCTTTCTGCCACTATGGGCAGGCGTGCCATTGGGTGCATTTGATGATCTTTTCAGCGGTCAGCCCCTTGGCAGCGCAATTCTGCTATGGTCGCTGACGATGATTGTGCTTGAGATCATTGAAACACGCTTTCCATGGCGCGGATTTTGGCAAGACTGGTTCACCGCCGGTCTAACCCTGCTGCTCTATATCCTCACCGCCATGCTTGTGTCCGGCGCGAAAATCACCCCTCATCTCATCATCGCGACAATCCCGCAGATTGTGGTCGCTATTCTGCTTTACCCTCTGATCGCGAGGTTCATTGCGTGGCTGGATAAGTTCCGGCTCTATCGCACGCGGAGGATCGCATGAAGCGGTTCTTCAAACTGAACACCGGCGCAAAAAAGCGCGGGCCAATCGTCAACGCCTCAACATTGCGCAACACATTCAATCGCCGCGCGGTAGTGATTGGCACGATGCAATATGGCATCGGTGTGCTGCTGGCTGGGCGCATGGGCTATCTCGCGATTGCCGAGAATGAGAAATACCGGCTCGAATCCGAAAGCAACCGGGTGAACCTCACGCTGATCCCGCCGCGTCGTGGCTGGATATTGGACCGCAATGGCGCGCCGCTTGCCTCTAACAGGGCCGATTTTCGCGTGGATGTGATCCCAGAGCGGTTGAATGATCCCGATGCGATGATCGATCAGATCGGTGAATTGCTGTCGTTGGAGCCGACGCGCATTTCCGACCTCAAAACCAAGATCGCCGATGCGCGCGGCTTTGCCCCGGTCGAGGTGGCAAGCGGGCTTGGCTATGAAGAGTTCGCAGCGCTCAGCGTTCGGCTTCCGGATATGCAGGGCGTGGTTCCGCAGCGTGGTTTTTCTCGCTTTTATCCCACCGCTTCCTCTGTCGGCCACCTCATCGGCTATGTCGGCCCCGCCAATGCTGAAGAGTATGAGCAGGACCGCAACCCCATCCTGATCACGCCTGGTCACAAGATCGGCAAAGACGGTCTGGAGAAGCAATTCGAACAAGACTTGCGCGGTGTTCCCGGTGCGCGCCGTGTCGAAGTGACCGCTGGCGGTCGGATTGTGCGCGACCTTGAAACGCGTGACGATATTCAGGGCGACCCCGTTCAGCTGACCATTGATGGTCCGTTGCAGGACTATGCCGCGCGCCGCATCGGGTTGGAAAGCGGCTCTGTCGTCGTGATGGACTGCCAGACGGGTGACCTGCTTTGCATGGCGTCGATGCCCAGCTTTGATCCCAATAGCTTTTCTGACGGTATCGGCAGTGTTGAATATGCGATGCTGCGCGACGATCAGCGTGTACCGCTGCGCAATAAAGTGCTCAAAGGTCTCTACCCGCCCGGCTCAACCGTTAAGCCGATGCATTGCATGTCGTTCCTCAAGTCCGGAATCGACCCGAATGAGACAATTGTGTGCGGGGGCGGGCGGCGCATCGGCAACCGCTTCTTTAATTGCCACTCCAATCACGGCGTGGTGAATATGAACAAGGCTATCGCGCAGAGCTGCGATAGCTATTTCTACCACTTCGCTCAGCAAGTCGGCTTCGACAGTGTCGCCAATTTTGCGAAGGAATTGGGGCTGGGTCAGGAATTCCCCCTGCCCGTCACCAGTCAATTCTATGGCACCGTTCCAACGCCCGACTGGAAATTCAACAAATTTGGCCGCGAGTGGCAAAGCTTTGACACGGTCAACGCCTCCATCGGTCAGGGCTATTACCTCACCAGCCCGCTGCAATTGGCCGTGATGAGCGCGCGTCTGGCGACCGGCAAAGCGCTCTTTCCGCGATTGGTGATGGGTGATGAGACCACTGCAGCAACAGACTACAATTTCGGCTCCAACGAAATGGAGTATATCAATCAGGCGATGAGCGATGTCGTGAACGGTGCGGGCACAGCGCGGCGCGCGCGGCTGCCGTTTGATGACATTCAGATCGCTGGCAAGACCGGAACGGCACAGGTCGTATCGCTAAGCGTCTCCGATGGCCGCAGCGGACCGTGGAAGTATCGCGACCACGGCCTGTTCACCTTCTTCGCCCCGTTCGACAATCCGCGCTATGCAGGCGCAGTTGTGATCGAGCATGGCGGCGGTTCGGGCTCCGCCTATCCGATTGCGCGCGATGTCATGACGTTCATGTTCGATCCGCAAAAGGGACTTGAAGCGCTTCAAGCGCTGGAGCGGCAATGGGGCGGCACCGCGCAGGAACGGCTTGAGCGGCGCTATATAGCCTATGCCGCAGAGCAAGGGACGACGGTTACGCCCCCTCCCCGCCGCGACGAAGACATCTTCGACCAAGTCGAAGCCGAAGCCCGCGTCGCTGCTGAAGAAACGCAAGAAATCGGCGAAAGCTTTGTGCAACCGCGCGGTGACATCAACAGTGCTTCATTGCCAGAAAGCCCGCCTCCTGACGACTTGCAAGCCAGTGGATTGCAAGCAAGTAGCCTGCCGACCGACGGATTGCAGGGGGGCGAATGATGTACGCCACCACTCGCAGCGGCATTATTCCTGATCCGATCGCGCGTCAGCCATGGGGCATGTTGATCCCCCTATTCCTGCTAGTCCTGTTCGGTGCCGCGGTACTGTATTCAGCAGCAGGCGGTTCGATGACGCCCTATGCATCCTCGCACCTTATTCGTTTTGGCGCATGCTTGGTCATCGCATCGGTGATTGCCTCGCTCCCGCGCGAATTTGTGCGCTTTATGGTCTACCCAGCATATATTGTCGTGCTGCTGCTGCTGGTCGGAGTGGAGATTTTGGGAGCCTTGCGTGGGGGAAGCCAGCGCTGGCTCGACCTTGGCTTCATGGTTTTGCAGCCATCTGAATTGATGAAGCCGGTGATCGTTGTGACACTTGCACACTACTTTTCCTCACTACCAGTCGGCATGATCACAAGCTGGCGTGCAGTCATCATTCCGGCAGTTCTAATCGGAATGCCCGTTGGCCTCGTGCTGCTTCAACCTGATCTTGGTACATCGCTGGCGATTGTCTTTGGCGGTGGGATTGTGATGCTGCTCGCCGGACTGCCGCTCAAATGGTTCATTGGCGCAGGCGTGGCAGGCGCTGCCGCTGCGCCATTGCTCTTCTTCTTCGCGTTGCAAGAATACCAGCAGCGGCGGATCATGACGATGTTTGACCCGGAAGCAGATGCATTGGGAGCGGGCTACCACATCGCCCAATCCAAGATCGCGATTGGTTCTGGCGGGATCTTTGGCAAGGGGTTCAACAACGGATCACAAAGCCACCTGCAATATCTGCCCGAGCCGCACACCGACTTTGCCTTCGCAACGATGGCAGAGGAATGGGGCCTGGTCGGGGGGCTATTCGTACTCGCAGTATTCAGCGTGATCCTGCAATGGGGTCTGACGGTGGCGCGCAAAAGCCAAGATCGCTTTGCAAGCTTGCTGGCCGCCGGGATGGCAGCAACCATATTCTTCTACATCGCGGTCAATCTGTTGATGGTGATGGGCATGGCACCGGTGGTGGGTATCCCCCTGCCCTTTATGAGCCATGGCGGGTCTTCGATGCTGACCAATATGATCTGTATTGGCGCATTGATGATGGTGAACAGTTGAAATCGTAAAGCCCCGCGCGGTGGGCTGTCGCACTAGTCGCGACTTATACGCGCACGAGGCCCATGCGCAGCGCCTTCACGACTGCACCAACTCGATCTGATACGTCTAATTTGGAGTATATCCGCTTCGAATAGGTCTTCACCGTGTCGGGTGACAAATCGAGGATTGTTGCAATCGCACCGGTAGACTTTCCGCGCGCCGTCCACGTCAACACCTCGATCTCGCGCTCTGACAAAGCGGGCACTTGCGCGGCCTGATCCAGCAGCACACAAATTCGCTGATGACCTGCCTGCGCCACGCTGCGGACGATGCCCAGAGCTTCTGGCTCGACCTCAAGAATGGGTTTGCCAAAATCAAAGCCTGAATAGGCATCGCGCCCATGGGGTCCGAATAATGGTATCCCAGCGCCATGGATCAATCCGTACTCACGCATTGCGGCAAAGTATTCTTCATTCTCCGGCGTGTTGGGACCAGCTTCCATTGCCTCTGCCCAAGTCAGCATCGAACCATGCTGCATAACCCGGATCGGAATAGGGTCATTGGCCCGGAAATCCGCTTTATCATAAAGCGCCAGCCACTCCTCGCTGAATCCAGACGCGTAAACTGCGGTCGTCAGTGATACGGGCTCATCGAACAGGGGCGTAACGTGGTAAGACATGCGCACAGCCCCCTGCTGAGTGAACGCGTCGCGCGCGTAACTCAGTACCTGGCTGATGTCGCTCAGCGCCTCGATCTGATCGAAATACCGCTGCATGATACAAGTTTATACCAGAAGTCCCCCTAATGGGCGACTTTCCGTAAACGTAAGCCATCTCCATATATGCACAGGCCCATTGAGGCCAAGCGTTCGGGTCGCAGCTGCGAATAATGTGGCTACTTGTTGAGCGTTAAAGTCCTGGCGGCGGTGATGCGCCCCCCAATTGCAGCATTTGTCGCCAGGCACCGTTTTTTGTTCGTTGTGAAGGTTCCGCCATGCTTCGCGTTAGGGAAGTCATTTCAGCTATTTACCGTCGCTGGGTTCAGCGCGAGGGCGACACTATGCCACCGCTTGAAGGCGATCTGGTTTCGATGACACAGTTGGCCTCCGCACTGCTTTCACGCCAGCTCATTGGCGAGACGACCACCATCCGCCAGCTCCACACGATTTGTGATATGGAGCAACAGCAAGCGCTCGCCGTTCTGGCTCAGATGCGCATGGCTGAGATTGTATCGATTGATCAAAATGTCAGTGACGAATTCGAATCGCGTGTGATTTTGAGCGATGATGCATCACTGCGACTATCGAAAGAGGGTGAGCGCGACGCTGCGTGAAACCCGCAGAAACCCGCGCAAGACCTTTTCATCTCAATAAGGCGCGCTATATGCAGCGCCTCGCGTGATTCGGGACGTGCAGTTCACCCTCCCCGGATATGGCGCGATCACGACATCGTGAACGGACGCATAGCTCAGTTGGTAGAGCAGCTGACTCTTAATCAGCGGGTCCTAGGTTCGAACCCTAGTGCGTCCACCATCACATCGAAATATGGCGCAGGCCTTGCAATCACATTTCAATGTGATATCAAGGCGAGATGGACACATCAATCATCACACGCGTCCGCGATCTCATTGATGGCGGTGAAATGACCAAAGCCGGGCTCGCCCGCGCTGCCGGTCTTCATGCCAACACTTTGCGCGATGCGACCGAGGGGGACTGGAACCCTACGGCAGACACGCTCGCAAAGCTTGCGTCCTTTCTCGACGCTAATGATGATCGCCCGGTTCTGGTCGGGATTGAAGAGATTATCGACGAAGCACGCAATGGCCGGATGTATATCCTTGTCGATGATGAAGACCGCGAGAATGAGGGCGACCTCATCATCCCGGCGCAAATGGCGACGCCTGCTGCGATCAACTTTATGGCGACCCATGGCCGCGGGTTGATCTGTCTTGCCTTGGACAAGGCGCGTGTTGACGCTCTTGGTCTTGAGCCGATGAGCCGCAACAACAAGGAAAGCATGCAGACCGCCTTCACAATCTCGATTGAGGCAAAAGAAGGCGTCACCACCGGGATCTCCGCCGCAGACCGTGCGCGCACCGTCTCTGTCGCAATTGACGCGACCAAGGGTGCGGACGACATTGTGACACCCGGCCATGTCTTCCCGCTCACTGCCCGCAATGGTGGTACGTTGGTGCGCGCAGGTCATACAGAGGCTGCCGTAGATATCTCACGGCTCGCTGGTCTCAACCCGTCAGGTGTGATTTGCGAAATCATGAACGAAGACGGCACGATGGCTCGGCTGGATGATCTTGTTACTTTCGCGCGCAAGCATGACCTGAAAATCGGCACAATCCGCGATCTTATCGCCTATCGCATGCGCAATGATCACCTGGTCGAGCGCTTGGGTGAACGCAGTTTTGAAAGCGATTATGGTGGCCAATGGCGGCTCATCACCTATCGCAACCGCGTCTCCGACGGCGAAGCCTATGTACTGCAAAAAGGTCATGTGGTTCCCGGCGAACCCACCCTCGCCCGCGTCCATCCAATCTCGGTCTTTGATGATGTTCTGGGTCAGCCCGGCCCGCGCAAACGCACATTGCAGCGCGCCATGAGCGCAATTGGTGAGCACGGCTCTGGCGTCATCGTGATCCTGACAAACCGCATCGGCGGCGATGCGTGGAGCGAGGACGAGCAGATCCGCAATATCGGGATTGGCTCACAGATCCTTGCCGATCTTGGCGTTCATGACATGGTGCTCTTGTCGAATTCGCGCCCTGACCTAGTCGCGCTCGAAGGCTATGGCATCACCATCACCGACCACAAACCCATTCCGGAGTAAGCATTCATGGCCAAGTTTCTCATCGTCGAAGCGCGCTTCTACGAGCAATTCAACGACATGCTTATCTCTGGCGCGCGCGCTGCGCTGGAGGAGGCTGGACACGAGGTCGAAATTCTGACCGTCCCCGGCGCGCTGGAAGTGCCGGGCGCCATCGCTTTGGCCGCAGAGAGCGGTGACTACGATGGCTTCGTGGCGATCGGCGTGGTGATACGGGGTGAAACCTATCACTTTGAAATTGTCGCGGGTGAAAGCGCGCGGGCTATCATGGCGCTGACGATGGATGGCATTGCAATAGGCAACGGCATTCTGACTGTCGAGAATGAGGACCAAGCTCTGGTCCGCGCCGATCCTGCCCAAAAGGATAAGGGCGGCGAAGCGGCAAAGGCAGCTCTGGCTATGCTCGATCTTGCTCGAAGGTTTGATCGCTAAGTCACGAAACATCCCGACTAAGTAGTTTCCCGGATGAAGTTCTTCATAAGCCGCATTATCACGTGGTGATGCGGGGCACGGCAAAATGAAAAACGGATTCGGGTCGCACCGAATGGGATAAAAATCGTGACAGAAGTAGAGATTGCTGAGCGCTTAGAGCTCCAGGAATGCGAGCATCAATTGGCGCAGGTGCTGCGGCGGCTTGACCAGGTTGGAGCTGGCGTGGCGGCCATCCATGTCAACGCGGCGATTGAGCAATTAAGGTCCAATCAAGCAAGCCTTGGGTCCGAATTACACGATCCGGTTGAGTGTGATGCTGAGGCGTTTCACCCGGCGCGTTCCTCCATGCACTAACGTGATATAAAGCGCTTCTATTCAGAGGTTTGGTCCAATTTGGAGCAATTCTAGGTGCTTTATCTTAATGGGCAGCATGGTGCATTTACCTTAGCAAATTGATCGGGGAGCCACCTGATCGAGAGGTCGGCCGTTCTGGCATCGCTCCCCCAAGCGGAGGCTGCCATGGCACGTCCTGACTTCAGTATTGCAGCCCATCTTTGCAGGGCACGCCCATGAACCATATGAAAAATGAGCGGATGTTGGCTGAAATCGCTTTGGGAGTTGCGGACACGTCTGGCGGCGCGCAAGAACAAGAGACAAGCCTTGCGATGCTCGCCGACCAATTGCTCGAAATCGCCAAAGAGCTCCGCCGCGGTGAACCGGCGCATGATACGAGCACCAAAAGGTCGGTACAAACAATCCATCTTGCACCTGAGCCAGCACAGCCCGCCCCCCCCATTCACACAGGTGGTCGCAGCAAACTGAGCCAGGCTCGCGCAGCTTACGCCAATCGTCGATCCCGCACGGCGATTTTTGGCAAAGAGGAGCTTTTCGGAGAACCGGCATGGGACATTTTGCTCGATCTTTACATCGCTCATGTTGAGAAGAAATCTGTGTCGGTTTCAAGCGCGTGTATCGGATCAGCTTCGCCGCCTACGACCGGCCTGCGGTGGCTTGGTGTTTTGGCAGAGAACGACCTGATTCTGCGCGAACATGACCCGGAAGATCAACGCCGCGTCCTAGTGCGCCTCACCGAAAGCGGTGTCGCGGCAATGGAAGAGTATTTTGCAAGAGCTAGCGATAGCGCCTGACACGTCTTTACACCTGACGTGACTTGCGCATCTGGCGGTGCCTGAGCCTTCCCCCTCTGACCCCTTAATTCTGGGAAGGCTCAGGCGCTCCATTTCATAGTAAGCGAACCGAATAACTCACCGCGACAAAGCGCCAAAGCAGCCGCGCCCTGCATAGACAGCGCTGTCGCCCAATTCTTCCTCGATGCGGATGAGCTGGTTGTATTTCGCCAGTCTGTCCGAACGTGCAAGCGAGCCTGTCTTGATCTGCCCACAATTGGTCGCAACCGCGAGGTCCGCGATTGTCGCGTCTTCGGTTTCGCCTGAGCGGTGGCTCATAACCGAAGTGAAGCTTGCGCGTGTGGCCATGTCGACTGCGGTTAGAGTCTCCGTCAGCGTGCCGATCTGATTGACCTTTACCAGCAGAGAATTGGCGAGTTTCTGCTCGATCCCCATGGCAAGACGCTCAGGATTGGTCACAAACAGATCGTCACCCACCAACTGAACCCGGTCGCCAATCGCAGCAGTGACAGCCGCCCAGCCCTCAAAATCATCCTCGCTCATACCGTCTTCGATGGAGAGGATCGGATAATCGTCGCACAATTTGGCAAGGTAATCGGCCATGGCCGGACGATCGAGGCTCAATCCTTCGCCCGATATCTCGTACTTGCCATCGCGGTAAAATTCGGTTGCGGCGCAATCGAGTGCCAACACAATGTCATCGCCAGGCTTGAAACCTGCTTGCTCGACCGACGCCATAATGAAATCGAGCGCCGCGCGAGTGCTGGCAAGGTCAGGGGCAAAGCCGCCCTCATCGCCAACGCTGGTGGCAAGACCCTTGTCAGACAAGCCTTTTTTGAGCGTGTGGAACACCTCGGAGCCCCAGCGCACGGCCTCGGCGATGCTGTCAGCACCGACCGGCATGATCATGAATTCCTGAATGTCGATCGGGTTATCGGCGTGCTCGCCGCCATTGATGATATTCATCATCGGCACCGGCAAAACATGCGCACCCACTCCGCCAAGATATGAGTAAAGCGGCAGGCCGCGGGCATTGGCGGCGGCTTTGGCGACCGCAAGGCTGGTTCCCAGAATGGCATTCGCGCCAAGACGCGCCTTGTTCGCTGTTCCATCAAGCGCGATCAGCGACAGGTCGATGTCACGCTGATCTTCGGCATCAAACGCACCGATCAGCAGGTCGCGAATATCCGAATTTACCGCTTCGACTGCCTTCAGGACGCCCTTGCCCTTGTAGCGATCCTTGTCCCCGTCGCGCAGTTCAACCGCTTCATGCGCGCCTGTTGACGCACCAGATGGCACTGCGGCCCGGCCAAAACTACCGTCGTCGAGCAGAACATCCACTTCAACGGTTGGGTTGCCTCGACTGTCGAGAATTTCGCGTCCATGGATGTCAATAATCGCGGTCATATTTGCCTCCGGGGAGAATGTGTACTATATAGGTAAGACACCGGGAGCATACCGTTTCCGGCTCCCCCGCCTCACGCTTTCTCGCGCACCCCTATGCGTCGGAACCCAGCGGCGCAAGCGGGGTTATTAGAAGCAATTCACCCAGCTGCGCTTTCTCACTGGAAATGCGCGCAAATCAAAGGCAAAGAGACCACATGGCTGACACGAAACCAACCAAACCGACAACGCGCAAGACCCCTGCGAAAAAGGCACCCGCGAAGAAGGCTGCTCCGCGCAAATCCACTGCTGCTGCGAAAACACCAGCGAAGCCGCGGGCGAAAACTCCGGCCAAGACAGCTGCGACCGCTTCAAAAGGCACTGCTGTCGAGGCGAAGAGCCGCTTCAATGCAGCCCTCGAAGAAGCAAAAGCAGGTGCGGCAGCGCTGCGCACAGAGGCAACTGCCCGCGCTGATGAATACCGTGAACAGGCCAAGAGCCGAGGAGACGATGTAATGAGTGACGTCAAAGAATATAGCGGAAAGGCGCGCGCGCGTGCTGGTGAATTGGCAACAGATGGCAAAGCCGCTGCTAGTGATGCGATTTCATCGCTCGGCAAAGTCGTTGGTGACACTGCAGAACAGATCGACGATCGCTTTGGTGAGCAATATGGCGACTATGCCCGCTCTGCATCACGCACCCTTGCGGAAACTTCTGCGAAGCTAGAGGCGAAAAGCGTTGAGGAATTGGGCGATGATGCGCGGGAAATGGTGCGCAAAAGCCCGGCTGTTGCGGTTGGCATCGCCGCTGTCGCAGGCTTCCTGATCGCCCGCCTTTTCCGCGGATCGCGTTAAGCTGCGACGCGGCTGTCAGGGGGACTGAATGGACAATGCGAGCGGGCAAGACGGCGCGGATGACAATGGTCACTCCGCGTCTCAGGCCCTCCCCCCTGATGCTGAAGCTGTTGACGAATCGCTACGAGAAGAGCTGGCGGCTTTAATCGACAATGGGCGTAACTACGCCGAGGCTGAACTTGCCTTTCAAAAAACGCGCGCGGCGCTTGCTGGCAAATCCATTGGAGTTGCCCTCGTCTGCGCGATTGTCGCGTTGATCCTGCTCAACATCGCATTTTTGGCGCTCGCGGTGGGTTTGGTTATCGCGCTTGAGCCTCTGGTCACAATTTGGGGCGCAATCGCGATCGTGGTCGGCGTGCTGTTGCTGTTGGTCGCTTGGCTGGCCTGGATCGCGCTGAAAAACGGCAAAAAACTGAGCTACATGTTTGCGTCACCCGATGAAGAGAGTGATGCATGAGCGATCTTGACGCACGGTTTGAAGAAGACCGCAGGCTTCGCGATTCTGCGCGGGCGGTTCTGATGGACGATATTGAGCACGCGCGGGCGAACTTCTCTCCCAAAGGCGTGGCCGATCGGACAGTTGGCCGAGTGGGCGACGGTGCCAAAGACGTGTATGAAGTGGCCAAGTTTCACGCGGACGACAAACGCGGCATCATTGCAGTCGTGATCGGTATTTTGCTGCTCTGGCTGGGCCGCGGACCGATTATGGAAGCGCTTGGTTTAATTGAAGAAGCTGTTGAAGAGGCGCTCGATACCGAGTTACCAGCAGAAGAAGACGAATTTGAGGACGGCGCCACCCCCGAAACCGCGCCGGAGCCTCCCCTTGGAGATGAAGATGAGCACTGAAGACACCAAACGCGATGAATTGCGCGCCAAGATTGAGGCGGGCGAACGCCGAATGGCAGAGCGCACCTTTGCCGAAGCGGCACAAGAGGCAGCTACCGCCGCGACAGACTATGCGAAGAAAAACCCGCTAACCGTCCTTGGTGGAGCAGTGGCGGTGGGCCTGGTGCTTGGCCTGATGTCGAAACCGGGACGTCGCGTAGCACACGATGCCGCAACGACCGCCGCTGGAGCGGTAAGTGAAACGGTTGGCGGTGCGGCTTCTAGCGCTTCGAAAAAGGTGGGATCTGCGGTGAAAACGCGCGGTTCTGCGTTTGGCGCTCTGATCGCCGACGCGGTCGTGGCCTATGCCATGAAACTGATCGACGAAGCGCTCGATGGCGCACGCAATGGTCAGGACAAGGCCGAAGACATGGCCGACAGCGCCACAGCAAAGGCACGCGAACTGCGGCGTGAGGCTGGCTATGCTGCGGGAAAGGTGGCGGATAAAGGGCGCGCAGCAACTCAGCGCACCCGCCGCCGGGCAACCCGCGCGGTGCGTGATCTGACAGAGCGGGTTAGCAAATAGCGCTAAGCTTGCCAGATCGACGCAGATCGCTAAAGCGCGCGGCACGTGCAAACCATCTCCCCAAGGGAACATGAAAATGGAAGAAACCACCCCATCCCAGAAACTCCACCTTGTGATGGGTGGGCGCGTAACCGATCCGCGTGGGCATGAATTTGCGGACCCGGAAAGCATTCACGTTGTGGGTGTTTACAGCGATTATGAAGCAGCCTGTGATGCATGGCGTGGTCAAGCACAACGCACCGTTGACGATGCTGAGATGAAATATGTTGTGGTGCACATCCACAAATTGCTGACCCCGGACGCGTAATTGCTCGCCTCCCAAAGGGGAGCCGAAATGCCCTATACAATCCGAGAATTTGAGGCAGGCGACGCCGACGCGCTTGCCAAATTGACTTTGGCTGCGATCAGATCGGTTGGCGCTGCGCGATACTCAGCGCCGCAAGTAGATGCCTGGGCCGCGCGCCATCCGGGACCAGAGAGGTTTTTGCAACGCGCCAATGCCGGGCACCGCATATTCGTCGCCTGTGATGCCAAAAACCGAGCGTGCGCCTATGCATTGTTGGAGCCGGACGGGCATCTCGACATGCTCTATTGCCACCCCGACCACACGCGGCAAGGTCTGGCAGACGAGCTTTTAGCTCACGCCGAAAAACACGCGCGATCCGCCGGAGTAAGCAGGCTATACACCGAGGCAAGCGAACTTGCGCGCCCCGCATTTGAACGCGCCGGATATGCTGTGCAGCATCGCCGAGACTTCGAAATCGAAGGGCCGGACGGGGCGTGGTTTCGATCCACAATTACGCGATGGAAAAGCCCCTGAAATAAGGGACTCAACGCTCACACCTCAGACAAATTCGATCTTTTCGACGAGGTAGAATTTGTCGCCCGAAGGAACCGTGACTTCGATCTCTTCTTCGACTTGTTTGCCAATCATCGCGCGAGCCATGGGTGAGGAATAGGAGATGCGTCCCTTGGAAGCATCCGCCTCAGTCTGGCCAACGATTTGGTACTTGATCGGTTTGTCATCTTCATCGAGCAAAGTAACAGTCGCGCCAAAGATGATCTTGTCGCCAGACAGCGTGCTTGGATCAATGATCTGCGCTCGGCTGACTTTATCTTCCAAATCAGAGATTTGCGCCTCAACCTGGCCCTGCCGCTCTTTTGCAGCGTGGTATTCAGCGTTTTCCGACAGATCCCCATGCGCGCGAGCTTCCTCGATCGCATCGACAATAACCGGACGTTCCTCGCGCAGTGCTTTCAGGTCGGCCATAATCAGCTCGTAACCCTCTGCCAGCATTGGAACTTTTTCCATCGTTGCCATCCCTTGAACTTTCTCTTTTCAAAGCCGCTTTCCTGCCCCCAGTTGGAAAATTTCGACGGTCGCCGCCCTGTGAAGGAGCAGCCTCAAACCATCGAAATGTCGGGAAAGACGGCGTGTGTGCTCAGCTATAATAGTCTTGCAATGATCGGACTTCAAGCTGTGACGGTTTTATCGCCGCAATTGCCGCCGCTGCGGAGCGCGATGCGGTGGCGGTTGTGTAGTACGGAACCTTCTTTTCGAGAGCGGTTGCTCGGATGGATTTTGAATCGAGCAGCGATTGCCAGCCCTCGGTAGTGTTGAAGATCAGCGCGATTTCGCCATCAATGATTTTGTCGACGATATGCGGCTGTCCTTCGGCGACTTTGTTCACCCGCTCCACCGCAAGCCCCTGATCGGCAAGGTAACTTTGCGTGCCAGCAGTGGCGACAATCTTGAACCCTTCGTCGAGCAGCTGCTTCACTGCAGGTACGATCACGGCTTTGTCTGAGTTTTTGACCGAGACGAACACTGTGCCTTCGCGTGGCAATACCATGCCCGCACCGAGCTGTGATTTCAGGAAGGCGGCTTCGAAATTGCTGTCAATTCCCATGACTTCACCCGTGGACTTCATTTCAGGTGTCAAGATCGGGTCAGCACCGGGGAAGCGGGCAAATGGGAACACCGCTTCTTTGATCGCCATATAGTCGAATTCGCGCTTGAACGGTTCAAATGTCGCCAGTTTCTCGCCTGCCATCACGCGGCTTGCGATCTTGGCGACGGGTTGCCCGATCGCTTTGGCAACAAAGGGAACCGTGCGACTGGCGCGGGGATTGACCTCGATCAGATAGACCTCGTCATCCTTCACCGCGAATTGCACATTCATCAACCCGCGCACGCCCAATGCAAGTGCCAAAGCCTCGGCCTGACGTTCCATTTCGGCGATGATTTCCGCGCTGAGCGAATAGGCTGGCAGGGTGCAGGCGCTATCGCCAGAGTGGACGCCTGCCTCCTCGATATGCTGCATGACACCTGCGATGCGGACCTCATCCCCATCGCAAAGCGCATCGACATCGCACTCAATCGCATCGCGTAAGTATTGATCAACCAGTACAGGACTGTCGCCAGATACGTTCACCGCCGTTTTGATATAATCATCCAATTGCGCTTCGGAATCGACGATTTCCATAGCACGGCCACCCAGCACAAAGGACGGACGCAGCAGCACCGGATAGCCAATGCGTGCAGCCACAGCCGCGGCCTCATCGCGGGTATAGGCGATGCCGTTATCGGGTTGTTTAAGGCCAAGTTTATCGACCAATTTCGCGAACCGCTCACGGTCTTCTGCATGGTCGATCGCGTCAGGAGAGGTGCCAAGGATCGGGATCCCTGCATCTTCCAGTGCCTGCGCGAGTTTAAGCGGTGTCTGCCCACCGAACTGCACAATCACACCCACCAATTCGCCGGTTGATTGCTCAACACGGAGGATTTCGAGCACATCTTCGGCTGTGAGCGGTTCAAAATACAGACGGTCGGATGTGTCGTAATCGGTTGAAACCGTCTCCGGGTTGCAGTTGATCATGATGGTCTCAAAACCCTGCTCTGCCAGCGCAAAGCAGGCATGGACGCAGCAATAATCAAACTCGATGCCCTGCCCGATCCGGTTTGGACCACCGCCCAGAATAACGATCTTCTTGCGATCCGACGGCGCGGCCTCGCATTCTGCCTCCCCAAAGCTGGGCGCTTCATAGGTCGAGTACATGTAAGGGGTGATGGCTTCGAATTCGGCTGCGCAGCTGTCGATCCGTTTGAAGACCGGCATAACGCCCAGCTTCTTACGCAGATCGCGCACTTCTTCTTCGCTCGTCGCTCCGGCCATTGCCTGCAACGCGTCATGTAACAGTCCTGAGCGGCGCGCCTGTGTTTCCGCCAAGCCATCCTTTACTCCGACCGATCGCACAGCCAGTGTGGCAAGGCGCTTATCGGAGAAGCCCATCGCTTTCAGACGGCGCAGGCCAGCGGCGTCATTAGGTAGGCCATCCTTCGAAATCTCCGCCTCAGCAGCGATGATCTCTTCGATCTGGCGCAGGAACCAGTGATCATAGCCGGTGACGTTGTGAACATCGTCGACCGAGAGCCCTTCGCGCAATGCCTGCCCCACTTTGAGCAAGCGATCAGGCGTGCGCCGCGAAATAGCCGCGGTGATGACATCGCGCGATGTGCCTTCAAGCTCGCGCACCCGGTTGAAACCATCGAGGTCAGTTTCCAACCCGCGCAGCGCCTTTTGCAGCAATTCTTGAAAGTTGCGGCCAATTGCCATCACTTCGCCGACCGATTTCATAGCGGTGGAGAGCGTTGCCTCGGATCCTTTGAACTTCTCAAATGCAAAGCGCGGAATCTTGGTCACGACATAGTCGATGGTCGGCTCAAAACTGGCGGGTGTTGCCCCGGTAATTTCGTTGCTGATCTCATCAAGAGTGTAGCCAACAGCCAGCTTCGCCGCGACACGGGCAATGGGGAAGCCCGTTGCTTTAGAGGCCAACGCTGACGAGCGCGACACACGCGGGTTCATCTCGATAACAATTAGGCGGCCATCCTTGGGATTGACCGCAAACTGCACATTTGAACCGCCCGTCTCGACGCCAATTTCGCGCAGCACATCAATGCTGGCGGTGCGCATGATCTGATATTCTTTGTCCGTCAGCGTCAAAGCCGGCGCGACCGTGATCGAATCGCCGGTATGCACACCCATCGGATCGACATTTTCAATCGAGCAAATGATGATGGCATTGTCGGCCCGGTCGCGGACCACTTCCATCTCATATTCTTTCCACCCAAGCAGCGATTCCTCGATCAGAACTTCGGTGGTGGGAGAGGCATCGAGGCCCTCCCTTACAATCCGCTCAAACTCTTCCTTGTTATAGGCAATCCCGCCGCCCGTTCCGCCAAGGGTGAAGCTAGGGCGTATAATAGATGGAAGGCCGGTGCGCTCAAGCACTTCACGCGCTTGTTCAATCGTGTTCGCAACACCCGAGCGCGCGCTTTCCAGCCCGATGGAGTCCATCGCGTCACGGAAACGCTGGCGGTTTTCCGCTTTGTCGATCGCATCGGCTTTGGCGCCGATCATCTCAACACCGTGCTCAGCCAAAACGCCTTGATCTTCCAGAGCCAATGCGCAGTTCAGCGCCGTTTGCCCGCCCATCGTCGGCAGCAGCGCGTCAGGTTTTTCCTTAGCGATAATCTTCGCAACAATCTCAGGCGTGATCGGCTCGATATAGGTGGCATCGGCAAACTCGGGATCGGTCATAATGGTCGCCGGGTTCGAGTTCACCAGGATCACCCGATATCCTTCCTCTCTCAGCGCCTTGATCGCTTGCGTGCCTGAATAGTCGAACTCGCACGCCTGTCCGATAATGATCGGGCCAGCGCCAATGACGAGGATGGAGGAGATATCAGTGCGTTTGGGCATTAGGTGTTGTTCTCTGCTTCAGCCACATCGGCGTCGGATTGATCGGGTGAGGTGATGTCTTCGGGTTCGGTCTGTTCGGGCGCGATGTCGATCATGATTAGGCGCATCCCATCTTTTTGAGCGGCACAGCCCGTTGCAATCATGGTCGATTTGGCCTCTGCGGCGCCGCGCACGCGGTAGAGCGCAGGGTCGTTCGCCATGAAGAAAGCACCCTTTTCATCGACCGGCATAGCCATGAATTGAGCGACGGCGGTTGAGGTCTCGTTCGTCGTTTCCATCAACCGGCGACCGGCAGTATCATCGCTGCCCTCCACCATCAGGCCTTGAATATCGCCAAATCCAAGTTTGGTGATGTCATAGGTAAATGTCGGGACGCCCTCAGCCTCAGTATACTCGTCAAAGGAGGTGCCGGGGCCCAGCAATCCGGGCACGCGGGTAAGGCATTCCCCTTCGGATTCAAAACCGACACGGGGGTCTTCCGGAAACAGAATGTTGCATCCTGAAAGCGCCGTAAGCGCCAGTACGGTAAAGCACGCACGCATCATCCGCTATTCCTCCCATCTTTCAGCCTGAGGCCAGGTTGCTCTTCATTCCGAATGCACTTGATCTGCGTCGCGCTGAGATCCTCATTCAGAATTGCGAGAAGCGAAACGCCATCAGTGGCCTGAACCAGCAAGGTCTCACCCAGCTCGCATTGGTCGACGATGGTTTGCAGGACTTCGCGGTAGTTGCGGATATAGGTATTTGCGCCAGGCGATCCGGGTATGCCACCGCCGCTATAGACTTCGATCGTCCAACTCACCGCGAGCGCTGCGTCAAAGTCGGCTTCGCTTTGCGCGTCTTGTATGGGTGTTGAGCCACTGCTCTGCGCATTATGCCCCTGCGCATTGGCGCATCCTGCCAAGCAGGCGATGGCCACTATTCCCGCGAGTAAACGCATTACCCCTGCCCTCCGGTGTTTGGTTCAAAGGCGTAGCTGATTTTGGTGTAGCGATAGATATAGGGCAGCACGTCGGGGCGTGAGACGCCTTTGCCGTAAACAAACGTGCAATTGCGGCGAATATCGACCATCCGCTCCCCATCGCGCACCAGAATATAGCTCAGCACATAATGCGAGCGCGGGTTTGAGCGGCGACCGACCACATCTAGCTGCCGCTGCGTTTCCGTCACATCAAGCAACTGGTCCATATCGCGAAAGCCTTGGCTCTCGCGCTGCTCGGCGACACTTTCGTGCAGAGCAACAGGGTCAAAGCTCTCCTCGTCAAAAACGCCATCCACTGCCGCAACACGGCAATCCATGCGCCCAGCGACGGGGCGGTCAGTGTCTTCCATAAAGAGCACAGGCCGCCAAAACGCGATCACCGGCAGACCAGAGGCGCCCGCTTCGAGTAAGACCGAACCATCGCCTTGAAATGCCACTCCGGGAGCGATCTCGGCGCCGGGCCACTCGGCAAAAGGCGACGGCGTCATCGGACCGGCAGATGCGGGCGTTTCGCCCATTGCCCCAAGCAAAAAGGCGATTGGCATCGCGAAAAAGCTGAGGCGAGAGAGGCTCAAAGCCCCATCTCCGTCGGGCCAGTATCAACCGAGAATTCCGCTCCCGTTTGCTCCTCATATTCTGCCAAGCAAACGATCACCCCAACCATCTCACGATCCGAACGTTTACGCCCGAAAACAATGGTCACATCTTCTGCGCTATCAGCCTCGATCGTGCCCGTTACCGACACCCCATCATCAGTGGTAAAGCTCATTGAACGGCTGCCAACCTCGCGTTTTGCATCCTGCAGTCCGCATTTTTCCTGCACTTCAGCAAATTGCGCTTCGGTCATGGGGCCTGGTGCGTAGTCTGAGCCAAACACCCCGCCATCAGAGCAAGCCGCCAAGCTTAGCGTAGCGACCAAGGCAATCTGGGAGTGGAACCTCATGCCAGCCCCCCAACGAACTTCTCAAACAGGTAAAAGCTATCCTGCGGCCCCGGACTTGCCTCTGGGTGATACTGCACGCCAAACGCCTGCTTGCCCTTCACCGCGATGCCGCAATTGCTGCCGTCGAACAGGCTAACATGGGTTTGTTCCAAGGTGCCGGGCAGAGTGTCCGCATCCACCGCAAAGCCGTGGTTCATGCTGGTGATCTCTACGAGGCCGTTGGTTTCTCCCCAGTCCTTACCCACGCGCTGTACGGGATGGTTTGCGCCCCGGTGGCCTTGGTGCATTTTCACCGTCTTAGCTCCCGCTGCGAGCGCCAACATTTGGTGGCCCAAGCAGATGCCGAACAATGGCATGTCCGCCTCGAGCAGCGCCTTGATAACAGGAACCGCATATTCGCCGGTTGCAGCAGGGTCTCCGGGACCGTTCGAGAGGAAAACGCCATCAGGCTTCAACGCCATGATGTCGTCTAGCGAGGTCTTGGCCGGCACCACCGTCACCTTGGCCCCTGCGCGAACGAGGTTGCGAAAGATGTTGTCCTTTGCCCCGTAATCAATCGCGACCACATGCGGGGTCGCATCGCGGTTTGCGCGGCCATAGCCGTGGCCGAGCCGCCAATAACCGCCCTCCCAGCTTTCCTGAGCATCGCGCGTCACCCGTTTGGCTAAGTCCATCCCTTCAAGACCCGACCATTCTTTCGCGCGGGCGATAAGAGCGGGTACGTCGAACTTACCCTCTGGCGAATGCGCGATCACGGCATTGGGCGCGCCCGACATTCTGATGCGCCGGGTGAGTGCACGCGTATCCACGCCCGAAAGCCCAACTTTGCCGTTGCGCTCCATCCATGTGGTGAAACGCTCAAGAGAGCGGAAATTGGATGGCTCGGTCACGTCTTCACGCACCACGCAGCCGACTGCGCCTTCTACAGCGCTCTCCACATCCTCACCATTCGCGCCGACATTGCCGATATGCGGGAAGGTAAAGGTGACGATTTGCGCGGCGTAAGACGGGTCGGTCATCACTTCCTGATATCCGGTCATCGCGGTGTTAAAGCACACCTCACCAACCGCATCGCCAACACTGCCAAACCCCTTGCCCCAAATGACAGTTCCATCGGCCAAAACGAGACAGCCCGTCGCTCCGTTAGGTTGCGCAGGATGAGAGGCAGCAGAAGCCATTTGAGGCCCTTCCAAGTCGTGAGTTTCCAGCAATGTCGCTAAGTCTCATCGGCTAAGCGTGGCAGCGCCCCCCGTCAACCTAGGCGAAGGCGCATTCTTGCGTTAGAGCGCAGCCAAACACCATTCCATCCACAGGTTAGTGCAAACACCATGATCAGAGACGATATCAAAGCCGCCACCATCACCGCGATGAAAGCCAAAGAGAAAGAGCGCACAGCGACGCTTCGGCAGATTTCCGCCAAGATCAAAGATCGCGATATTGAAGAGCGCACCAGCGGCAAAGACATTGATGACGATGCTTTGGTCACGAGCGTGCTTCAGAAAATGGCCAAGCAGCGGCGCGAATCGATTGAGATGTACGAACAAGGCGGGCGCGATGAACTCGCCGCCAAGGAAGCAGCAGAACTCAGCCTTATCGAAGAATTCCTTCCGCAGATGATGAGTGAGGACGAAACCAAAGCCGCGATTGAAGCGATCAAGACGGAGACCGGAGCCTCTTCAATGAAGGATATGGGTCAGGTCATGGGCGCGCTCAAAGCGAAGCACGGCGCGGTGCTCGATGGTAAGCTTGCGAGCGGACTGGTGAAAGCGGCGCTGAGTTAAGCACAGAACGCTCCACAGAGCGCGCTTGAAACGGCGGACAATTGGGCACAGTTTGTAACGATGGCTATCACCCCCCAATGGAAGGACGAGCTGCGCGCCCGTATCACGCTATCAACCGTGATCCTGCGCACCGATAAGCTCACCAAAGCGGGGCGTGAATGGAAGGGGTGTTGCCCGTTCCATGACGAGAAGACACCGAGCTTTTACGTCAACGATCAGAAGCAATTCTACCACTGCTTTGGCTGCGGCGCGCATGGCGATGTGATCAGCTGGATGACAGAGCAGCGTGGGATGTCCTTTATTGATGCGATCAAAGAACTTGCTGCTGAAGCAGGCATGGAAGTGCCGGCGCCTGATCCCGTCGCAGCAAAAAAGGCGGAGAAGCGCGCAGAGCTGGTCGATGTCACAACAGAAGCGCAAGACTGGTTCGTCGACAATCTACGCAGCGCCGATGGGCGCGAGGCCATGCGCTATTTGAACGAGCGCGGGTTAAAGCCTGAAATTTTGCGCGAGTTTGGCTTTGGCTACGCGCCAGAGAGCAAGCAGTCGCTCAATCGCGCGCTCACCCGGTTCGATGATCAGATGTTGGTAGAAACCGGCATGCGCATCAAAACCGATGATGGCACAACCTATGACCGTTTCCGCGGGCGGATCATGCTGCCCATTCAAGATGCACGCGGCCGAGTGATCGCCTTTGGTGGTCGAATTCTTGGCGAGCGGGATGGCGTTGCAAAATATCTGAACTCGCCTGACACACCGCTCTTTGACAAAGGGCGCACGCTTTACAACCTCCACCGCGCTGCCCCGGCCTCGCGTCAGACCGGACGGGTAGTGGTGGTCGAAGGCTATATGGATGTGATCGCGCTTGCGCAGGCAGGGATAACTGATGCGGTTGCGCCATTGGGCACCGCGCTCACTGAAATGCAGCTTGAGATGCTGTGGCGTATGGTTGAGCTACCGGTCTTGTGTTTTGATGGAGATGCCGCAGGGCAGCGCGCTGCGATGCGCGCGATAACCCGCGCCCTGCCGATGCTTGCCCCGATGCGCAGCCTTAGGATCGTTCGATTGCCGGCAGGGCTCGACCCCGATGACCTCATCAACGCTCAAGGCGCGGCAGCCATGGAAAAGCTGCTAAGCGAGGCCAAGAGCCTGCTTGATATGCTTTGGGAATTTGAGCGCGATGCCAAACCATTGGCCAGTCCAGAAGCCAAAGCGGGTTTAAAGGCGAGGCTCATGGAGCATGTCGACACAATTCAAGATAGCGATATCCGATCGCTCTACCGTCGAGAACTGCTCGACCGTTTTTCCGCCTTTGCCTATCCTCCTCGCGAGCAGCGCAAGACACAACAGCGCGGCCCTTGGCGCGGCGCACCCGCCGCACCGCGCGGCCTTTCACTGGATGCTCGCGGCACATTAAGCCGAGAGATGGCAGGCGGTCAGCGAACCACTTTGCTTGCTGCGGTCATTGCAGGTTTTACCCGCCACCCAGACCAGATAGCGCAGCACGAGGAAGCCCTTAGTCAGCTCGCAAAACTCGACCCAAATGCAGCACCTGCAATTGAATCGTTGATTGAATTGTCAGAAACGCTTGATTCGGGAGGCGTAAACGCCATATCAGCCACTGAAGGCCGATCCGCCCCACCGGAAGATCCAAGCTACGCTTTCCTTAGAGAAGGCACAGACCCCGGTGAAGCGCGCGAGGAATTGGCTGAAGCTGTATCGCTGCTGGCACTCAAACCAGCGCTCGAAACCGCTATGGCGGCAACGATCGCTCAGTTTGATAATGATCCGGAAGGGTCGTTTGCAGAGCAGGCCCGTTTGCGAGAACAGCTCCATAAAGTTGATGAGCGCCTGAAAGCTTTCGGACGCAAAAAAGCCGGTTCGCCGGTTAGTGATGAAGCTGCCTGAGGGCAGCGAAATGGGACAGCACACGGAGCGGTTTTGAAGCCCCTCCAGGGAACGGATTGACGGATTTACATGGCCTCGACCGCAAAAACGCAAGATAAAGACGACGCGCCTCTGATCGACCTCAATGAGGCTGCGATTAAGAAGCTCATCACCAAGGGCAAGAAAAAGGGTTATCTCACCTATGATGAGCTGAATGAAGCTCTGCCATCTGGTGAGATGAGTCCTGACCGGATCGAAGACATCCAGACGAGCCTGTCAGAGATGGGCGTGCAGATCGTCGAGAACGACGAAGAAGCTGAGGCGGAGGCTGAACAAGAAGCCGAAGTCGAGGAAATGCAGGTCGACGAGGATAAGAAGAAGGCCGCTGCCGCCAAACCTGCCGCCAAGAAAACCGGTACAGGTGAGCGCACCGATGACCCTGTCCGTATGTATCTGCGCGAAATGGGCGCGGTTGAGCTGCTCAGCCGTGAAGGCGAAATCGCGATTGCCAAGCGGATCGAATCTGGCCGTGACATGATGATCATGGGCCTGTGTCAGAGCCCGATCACCTTCCACGCCATCATTCAATGGTCCGAAGCGCTCAATTCTGAAGATATGCAGCTGCGTGAAATCCTTGATCTTGACGCGATGCTTTCCAAGGAGCCTCCACCAGACAAGATGGAGGAAGAGAACGAAGAAGACGACGGCACGATCTCCGAAGAAACCGCTGGCCCAACGATCCGCGACGATGATGAGGTTGAGGATCACAAGGAAGACAGCGAAGACGAGGAAGGCGAGGAAGGCGATTCCAAGAAGGATGAAGAGGAAGAGGAGGACAACACCCTTTCCCTTGCCCAAATGGAAGCCGCGCTTAAGCCCGATGCTATCGAGCGTTTTGCGCGCATCACCAAACTCTTCAAAACCTTCGAGAAATTGCAGGCAGAGCGTGTTGAAACCTTGGCTATGGGCGGTGAATTCCCCAAGGCCAAGGAAAAGAAATACGAAACGCTCGGCGACGAATTGACCGCCGAAGTGGAAAGCATGCAGTTCCACGCGACCAAGATCGAATTTCTGGTCGACAACCTTTACGCCTTCAACCGCCGCCTGACTGCCCTTGGTGGCCAAATGCTGCGCCTGGCTGAGCGTCACAAAATCAAGCGCATCGACTTCCTCAAAGGTTATGTCGGCAATGAGCTTGATGATGCGTGGATCAAAGAACGCGCCAAGAAGGATAAGAAATGGGCCGCTTTCCTTGAGAAGGAAGAAATGGCTGTCGAGCGTATCCGCACCGAGATTACGGATATTGCCGCGAATACTGGCATGGCGCTCCCTGAATTCCGCCGCATCGTCAACATGGTGCAAAAAGGTGAGCGTGAAGCGCGTATCGCCAAGAAGGAAATGGTTGAGGCGAACCTACGCCTCGTGATTTCCATCGCCAAGAAATACACTAATCGTGGCCTCCAATTCCTCGACCTTATTCAAGAGGGCAATATCGGCCTGATGAAGGCGGTCGATAAGTTCGAATATCGTCGCGGCTACAAATTCTCGACCTATGCGACCTGGTGGATCCGTCAGGCGATCACCCGCTCAATCGCAGACCAGGCGCGGACAATCCGCATTCCGGTCCACATGATCGAGACGATCAACAAACTGGTGCGCACTTCGCGTCAATTCCTGCACGAGGAAGGCCGCGAGCCGACCCCCGAGGAAATGGCCGCGCGCCTTTCCATGCCGCTAGAAAAAGTGCGCAAGGTGATGAAAATCGCCAAGGAGCCGATCTCACTCGAAACGCCAATTGGTGACGAGGAAGATTCGCATCTGGGTGACTTCATCGAAGACAAGAACGCGATCATTCCTGTCGACGCCGCCATTCAAGCGAACCTCAAGGAAACGGTCACGCGCGTCCTTGCATCGCTCACCCCTCGTGAAGAGCGTGTGCTGCGTATGCGTTTCGGCATCGGCATGAACACTGACCACACCTTGGAAGAAGTCGGCCAGCAATTCAGCGTGACCCGCGAACGCATCCGTCAGATCGAAGCCAAGGCGCTGCGCAAACTGAAGCACCCAAGCCGTTCGCGCAAAATGCGTTCGTTCTTGGATCAATAAGGAGGCTGGGGTCGGCAAATGGCCAAAGACACCCCAACCATCATCGCCATCGCCAGCCAAAAGGGGGGCTCGGGTAAAACCACCCTTGCCGTCCATCTGGGCACGCGAGCCGCGCAGTCAAAGCATGAGAGCTGTGTAATAGACACCGATCCGCAGGCAACCGCTGCGGCTTGGTCGGATTGGCGCGGGGATTTTTTGCCCGTGGTGGTGACCGCTCCGCCTGCGCGGCTTGGGCGTACAATTGAAAGCGCCAAGAAAAACGGGGTCGACTTTATCGTGATCGACACCCCTCCCCATGCCGATGCAGCTGCGCGCGAGGCGATCAAGGCGGCGGACATTGTGCTGATCCCAACGAAACCGCGCGCTTTCGACCTCGCGGCTCTCGAACCGATTGCGGACTTGATCAGTTTCGCCAAAACTCCTGCCTATGTCGTGCTGAACGGCGTCCCATCGGGCGCGACGGTGCTTGCCGAGGAAGCGCGCGACGCGGCCAAGGGATTGGGGTTGGAAGTCTGCCCTATTGAGCTTGGCGATAGGGCAGCATTTCATCGCTCCAGCGCGAAGGGTGAGACCGCTGCCGAAATCGATCCCGATGGGAAAGCCGCCAAGGAAGTCGAAGCGCTTTGGAAATGGGTGCGCAAGACCACCAAGAAGATGAAGAAAAACAGTTAAGCATCTGCTTCTAAATCAATATCTTCGGTTTCGATCATCTTCAAAACTGCGTGGGTTTAGCCCATATTTCAATCGATATTCGCCGGGAATGATGGGCTCTGGCGCGCGGGACAAACGGCCAAACCTGCTACGCATGCGATCGAGTTCATTGTATGGGATTTCGGACCATTCGATCGTATTGCGGGCAGTCAAAGCAAAGTCGCCCGCATAGGTTACCGCCCCCGCTTGCACCTCAAATTCCGGCGCAATCTCGCTGTAGCCACGGCTGGGCCGCGAAAGCTGCTCTCCCCCGCCCAGTCCTTGCACATCGATCAGGCACCGTTCGTCCTCTTCCGGAATCTTGGGGCAATTCATGCCATGCGCGATCAGGCGATAGGTGCCGGGTGCCAGTTGATAGGCCTTGATCTTGTACTCGACCGTATCATTTCCAAACGCGAAAAAGCCCTGTGATCGCTCAAATCGCACGACATCTGCGTCATTCGTTGCGCTTCCGCCTTCACGCAGGAAATAGACCTGCAAAGGATCATCAAGATACAGCTCGCTGCGAATAGAGATCACCACGGCGCCATAGCCGTCATCCAAGGCAGAGGCTCTCGAAACCCGCTCAACCTCAGTTCCCGGTTCGGCTGCGGCCTGCGACCAAGCGGGGAGCAATGAAAGAGAGAGCAATAAGGCGGCTAATGCCATTCGCATTTATCGGTGCTTTCGTTCGCTTGATCGGGCACCAGACGAATGGAACAACCTCGTTCGCTGCACAAGGGGCATTATCCGTTCAAAATTTTCGCATCCAATTCGAGGAAAAGCACCATATGCGGGGTGGAGTCTCAAGCGCCCTCCCCCTATGTAGCGGTCCATGCGTATTGCCATTGCCTCTGATCATGCCGCCATTGACCTTAAGGCTGAACTCGCCGAATGGTTGATGGATGAAGGACATGAAGTCGCCGACCTCGGCCCCGATGCGGGTGAGAGTGTCGATTATCCCGATTATGGCTACAAGCTTGCAGACGTCATAGCCGAAGGGACGGTAGAATTTGGCGTCGCCTTATGCGGATCAGGCATCGGCATCTCAATCAGCGTCAACCGGCATCCAAAGGCGCGCTGCGCACTCGTCTCTGAGCCATTGTCTGCCGCCCTTGCCCGCGAACATAACAATGCCAATTGCATTGCCCTTGGCGCGCGACTGACCGGCATCGAAATGGCCAAGTCTTGCGTAGCTACTTTTCTAAGCACCGAATTTGCTGATGCGGGGGACCCAGAAGGTCGCCACCAACGCCGCGTCGCCAAGCTCGGCGTTCCGCCCATTCAGCCAGATCACATCGAGACCCATCAATGAGCACTCAGCCAAACCACACCACTGATCCTATGCATGGTTTCTGGCATGATGACCTTGCGACCTCAGACCCGGAAATCGCAGCGGCCATCGGCAGCGAGCTTCACCGCCAACAGGATAAGATTGAGCTGATCGCGAGCGAAAACATCGCGTCGAAAGCGGTGCTCGAAGCAACTGGCAGCGTCTTCACCAACAAATATGCCGAGGGGTATCCGGGCAAGCGCTATTACGGCGGTTGCGACTATGCCGATGTGGTCGAAACACTGGCAATTGACCGCGCCAAGCAATTGTTTGGCTGCAACTTTGCCAATGTACAGCCCAATAGCGGCTCACAGATGAACCAGGCGGTTTTTCTCGCACTGCTAGAGCCCGGCGACACATTCATGGGGCTCGACTTGAATTCAGGTGGACATCTTACCCACGGATCGCCTGTCAATATGTCAGGCAAGTGGTTCAACCCTGTCAGCTACGGCGTGACTGAAGGTGATGAGCTGATCGACATGGATGCAGTTGCAGCGACAGCGCGCGAACATAAACCAAAGCTCATCATTTGCGGTGGCACGGCCTATTCGCGGGTGTGGGATTTTGCTGCCTTCCGCGCGATTGCCGATGAAGTGGGCGCAATTCTGCTGTGCGATATGAGCCATATCTCAGGCCTTGTTGCAGGCGGCGCGCATCCTTCGCCCTTCCCGCATTGCGATATTGTGACCTCGACAACGCACAAGAGCCTTCGTGGCCCGCGCTCCGGCATCATCCTTTGGAATGATGAGAAGTATACAAAGCCGCTCAACATGGCCGTCTTCCCCGGCTTGCAAGGTGGTCCTTTGATGCATGTTGTCGCTGCAAAGGCGGTCGCCTTCCGTGAGGCGTTGCAGCCTGAATTCAAAACCTATGCTCACCGCATTGTCGAAAATGCCCGCGCATTGGCTTCAAGCCTTGAAGAGCATGGCCTGCGCATTGTCTCTGGCGGCACTGACAACCACTCAATGCTTGTCGATCTCACTGCGAAAGACGTGACCGGCAAAGCAGCGGAGGCAGGCCTCGACCGCGCTTGGCTCACCTGCAACAAGAACGGTATCCCGTTCGATACGCGCTCACCTTTCGTCACCAGCGGCATCCGTTTGGGCACACCGGCTGGCACCACACGCGGTTTCGGCCCAGTTGAATTTCGCCAAGTCGGAGAGTTGATCGCTGAGGTCGTAAATGGTCTTTCCAAAAATGGACCAGAAGGCGATGCTCAAATTGAAGAAAGCGTCCGCCAGCGTGTTTCACAACTTTGCAAGAATTTTCCAGTATATCCCGAAGGATAAGTACACTATTGTTAAAGGATAGCTGTCATGAGCAAGCTAGTGAAAAATGACGCTGTCATTATCGATCAAGACGAGGACACTATGGCGAAAAAGCAAGAAGCTGAAAAAGACTGGGTGCAGGACACCCGCGAAGAGATTTCGATGATGATCAAGGACGGCTTCGACCACGATTCGACCAAGCCCGTCTTGAAAGCTGCTGCTGTTGGCGCTGTTGCTGGCGTAGTGCTTCCCGGTGTTGGTCTTGCAGCTGGTCTTGTGGCTGGTGCTGGTTTGGCTCTTCACCACGCTATCCGGAAGTAAGAATTCTAAATGCGCTGTCCATTTTGCGCCAATGACGACACGCAGGTAAAGGATTCGCGCCCAACCGAAGATGCGACCGCCATTCGCAGGCGGCGGCAATGTGGATCGTGCGGTGCACGGTTCACTACCTTTGAGCGCGTGCAGCTACGCGAAGTCACAATCGTTAAGTCTGGCGCCAAAGGCGAGGAGCGGCGCGAAGCTTTCGACCGCACCAAGATTGAGCAATCTGTTGCCCTTGCCTGCCGCAAACGCGGCGTAAGCCAGGAACGCATTGACCAGCTTATTTCAGGTATTCAGCGTCAGGTGGAAACCGCTGGCGAACCTGAAGTGCCTTCTGCACGGATCGGCGAAATGGTCATGGACGGTCTGAAACAAATCGACAGCGTCGCGTATATCCGCTTTGCCAGCGTCTACCGCGATTTCTCCGAAGCGCGCGACTTTGAGGAATTCGCAAGCACCGTTGCTGAGGCAGCCAAGGACTAAGGTGTCCAACAAACCCATCATTGTGCTTGTCCGCCCTCAATTGGGTGAGAATATCGGCAAAGCTGCGCGCGCGATGCTCAACTTCGGCGTTACCGAGATGCGCATTGTTAATCCGCGTGATGGCTGGCCCAATCCCTCTGCTGGTCCTGCCGCCGCGGGGGCGGACATGGTTTTGGATCAGGCGAAGATCTTCAGTTCGACAGCTGAAGCGGTTGCGGATTGTGAGCATGTCTATGCCACAACGGTTCGCAAGCGCGGGGTAACGAAGCCCGTTGTCGGCGCGGATGGTGCGGCGCAACTGATGCACAGTGAGCCCGGCCGCCACGCGGTGCTCTTTGGGCGAGAAGCGTCTGGCCTGGAAACAGAAGACGTGGCGCTTGCGAGACGTATTCTGACCGTTCCAATCAACCCCGAGTTTGGCTCTTTGAATTTGGCACAGGCCGTCATTCTGGTCGCTTATGAATGGTCTCGATTGGAGCTTGAGCAAACCGATCACGGTAAGCTTGTGCAGCCAACTGCCGAGGACGATCTTCTCCCGCCAGCATCACAAAGTGATCTGGAAGGGTTGATTGCACACTTTGAAAAACTGCTGGGTCCGCGTGGATATTTCCTGCCCGAAGCAAGGCGAGAGGCGACAGCGCGTACATTGCGCGGCGTGCTTACAAAACCTGGCTGGAATCACCTCGAAGTGCGAACTCTGCGCGGTGTCTTGAGCACTCTGGAGCGCGGGCCGCGTGAGCCCGAATAAGAGACACTGTACCCGCGCGGTAGACAAACCCTCCACAGCACGGTAGCTCTCCGCCTCCCCTTATTCCCAACAGTGAGAAAATTGATGAAGCTCAGCCCTTCGCGCATTGCGGCGACTGCCGCGTTCGTGCTCGCCGCACCATTGCTTTCTGTATCCGCGCTTGCCGATGAACCGGGCGATGAAGTGAAGGCGGATGAGCCGGCTGCAACAGCACAAGCAGCGGACCAGACTGAGGCTCCTGCGCAAGAACAGCAAAGCGACGCAGCAATTGAAATCCCAGCGATCACCGCACCCTCCTCCGACGCTCCAGCAGCCGAAGAAGAAGCGGAAGAAGAAAAGCGCATTTGCCGCCGCATTCGCGCTGACATGTCTAGCCGCCGCGCAACTCGCGTGTGCATGACGCGTGATGAATGGCGCGAGTTTAACCGCGGGAACTGATCCACTTCTGACAGCTCTACGTAGAACTTGACGAGAGCGCCGGCTCTGGCTAATGGCGCGCCTTCGCAAGTTGGCCCTGCATCCCGGTGAAGCAGTGGCCGCACAAAAGAATAGCTTTTGTGTAGCGATGCCGGGTTCGACGCCTGCTGATTGGGTAGGCCAGCAAATTTGAAGGAATAGACATGACGAAGCGTACAAGCTCGAAGCACAAACTCGACCGCCGCATGGGTGAAAACATCTGGGGTCGCCCAAATTCTCCAGTGAACAAGCGTTCTTACGGCCCCGGCCAGCACGGTCAGCGTCGCAAGAGCAAGATGAGCGACTTCGGCCTGCAATTGCGCGCCAAACAGAAGCTCAAAGGCTATTACGGCGACGTAACTGAGAAGCAGTTCCGCTCGACATATAAGGACGCGACCCGTCTTAAAGGTGACACCGGTCAAAACCTCATTGGCTTGCTTGAGCGTCGCCTCGACATGATCGTATACCGCGCAAAGTTCGCGCCAACGATCTTCTCTGCTCGTCAAATCGTAAGCCACGGTCACATTTATGTGAACGGCGTGAAGTGCAACATTGCAAGCCGCCGTATCGATGTTGGCGATGTCATCAGCCTCGGCAACAAAGCCAAGGAAATGGCGCTGGTTATCGAAGCACAGAGCCTGCCAGAGCGTGAAATTCCTGACTATGTTGTTCCAGATGGCAACGACAAGGTCGCCTTCACTCGCGTGCCAAAGCTTGATGAAGTGCCCTACCCGGTCACGATGGAACCAAACCTCGTGGTCGAATTCTACTCGCGTTAATAACAGCGTCCACAGACACAGAATTGGGGCGGTCCTGCGGGGCCGCCCTTTTCTTTTGTGCGGCGGGCGTGCAAGCCTCTTTCAAGCAGTTTGAGGGATCACTTGCATGAACGTGCTCATAATTGACGGCCATCCTGACGAAGGTCGCTTTGTCACCCATTTGCTCGATATCTATGAGGAGGCGCTGCCCAGCGGCTGCGACGTGAATTGAGTCGCCTTGCGCGATCTCGAATTTACTGCCCACCTACGGCATGGTTATCGCAAGCGCACCAATTGGGAGCCGGACATCCAGATGATGGCGCAAAAGCTCGACGCTTGCGACCATGTCGTATTCGCTTTCCCAATGTGGTGGGGCGCCGAACCGGCAGAACTAAAGGGATTTCTCGACCGACTGTTTCTACCCGGCTTCACTTTTGCGTATCACGACAATGATACTTGGTGGGACAAGAACATGGTTGGCCGCTCAGCCGATGTAATCATCACAATGGATACGCCACCGTGGTTCCACCGCCTCGCCCATGGCAACGCCATTGTTCACCGCTGGAAAAAGCAAATTCTCGGATTCTGCGGGATGAAGCCCGTCCGCATCCTGCCGTTAGGCCAAGTGAAGTTTGGCGGTGCAGAGAAACACGCAAAGAAATGGACCGCAAAGGTCGAAAACCTCGCAAAGAGGATCCGACAAGCGGAGCCTGCGAAAAAGGAATTGCACTTAGAACGCTTCCTCAATCCTTCAGACTAATCGCGAATCCGGTCCCATTCGACAAACTCATAAGCGATGGAGCCTTCAACGAGACGTTCCCAGATTTCGCCGATAACATCAGCGGGAATATCTCGCGCTTGTGCATCGGCGACCGCTGCGTTGATTACGGCGGCCTTGCGCTCCTCATCACGCACTGCATCACGCGTGCCCTTTATCCGAGCGGCCGCACGCATGTAACCAAACCGCCGATCTAGCAGAGCCACAAGCTCGCGGTCGGTCGCATCAACGCCCGCGCGAACGTCAAGCATGGTTTCACAATCTTCCGGCAGCTTTGGCATCAACTACGAACTTCCAAGGTAATTACGCCGAAAATCTGCGGCGAACTGAGCGAATTGCCCCGCCCCAATGGCATCGCGCATGCGCTGCATCAAGGCCTGATAAAACGCAAGATTATGCTCCGTCACCAGCATGGCTCCCAATATCTCACCCGATTTGATGAGGTGGTGAAGATAGGCCTTGGAATAGTCCCGCGATGCAGAGCAATCCGATGCCCCATCGAGCGGCTCTTGATCTTCAGCAAAGCGAGCATTGCGCAGGTTTATCGGGCCATTCCAAGTGAAGGCCTGACCATTGCGGCCAGAGCGGGTTGGCAGCACACAATCGAACATATCAATCCCGCGCTCAACCGCGCCGACAAGATCGTCGGGCTTACCCACGCCCATCAAATAGCGTGGGCGATCCTTTGGCAGCATTTCAGGCGCATAGTCGAGGACTCCGAACATGGCCTCTTGCCCCTCGCCCACTGCCAGGCCGCCAACTGCATAACCATCGAAGCCGACGTCAATCAGCTTTTGCGCGCTGATTTGTCGCAGATCCTGATCCAGAGCGCCTTGCTGAATGCCAAACAATGCGGACCAGGCCGCATGCTCTTCGCCTGTATCAAAGCCATCGCGGCTACGTTTTGCCCAACGCATAGACAGCTCCATGCTCGCAGCAATCTCATCACGAGGACGATCAGCGCGAGGGCACTCATCAAAAGCCATGACAATGTCGGAGCCCAGCAGACGTTGGATTTCCATCGACCGCTCTGGGGTGAGCATATGTTTGGAGCCATCAAGATGACTGCGAAACTCAACGCCTTCTTCGGTCAATTTGCGCAGGTCCGACAGGCTCATCACCTGATAACCGCCGCTATCGGTCAGGATCGGACGATCCCACTTCATGAAATTATGCAAACCGCCAAGCCGGGCGACGCGTTCAGCTCCGGGGCGAAGCATCAGGTGATATGTATTGCCAAGGATGATGTCCGCACCCAGCGCGCAAACGCTTTCGGGCTTCATCGCCTTAACCGTCGCCGCTGTACCGACAGGCATGAATGCAGGTGTCCGGATTTCGCCGCGCTGCATAGCAATGGTGCCTGTACGCGCGCGACCATCGGTCGCCTTGAGCGTGAATTTGAACCGCTCGCTCACTTGTCCGTCACTCCCTGAGGCGCCAACCGGTCTTGAAAATATAGGCAATCACCCCTGTGCAAAGGGCAAGGAAGCCCAGCGTCAGTCCAAGAGAGACCCAGATTGATACGTCCGATGTGCCGTAAAATGTCCAGCGAAGCCCACTCACCAAGAACGCAATGGGGTTGGCAAGAGCAACCGAATTCCATGGCTCTGGCAAATCGTCGATCGAATAGAATGTCCCACCGAGGAACGTCAGCGGCGTAAGGATCAATAGCGGGATAATTCCAAGCTTTTCAAAGCTATCAGCCCAAATGCCAAGAATAAATCCAAACAGTGAGAAACTCGCCGCAACCAGCATGATGTAGCCGACCGCGAACAGCGGATGCTTGATCTCATAATCGACAAAGAACGTCGCTGTTCCAAGGATAATGGCGGCAAGGATCAAGCCCTTGGTCGCCGCAGCTCCAACAAAGCCGATCAATGTTTCAGCCACACCAACCGGCGCGGAAAGCAGTTCATAAATCGTGCCAGTAAAGCGCGGCATGTAGATGCCAAAACTCGAATTGCTTGTGGTCTCGCCAAGCAAAGTCAGCATCAGCAGCCCCGGAATGATAAAGGCACCATAGGCGACGCCATCAACGGGCTCCATACGAGCGCCGATCACCGTCCCAAAAACAACGAAATAGAGGCTGGTGGTGAGGACTGGGGAAAGGATCGATTGAAACGCTGTACGCAGCGCCCGCATCAATTCGCGGGTATAGATCGACCATGCACCCCTCGCGTTAAACGCCATCATGCGTCCTCCCCATGGGTGACAAGGTCGACAAAGATATCCTCAAGCGAGGAATCGTGAATATCGATCCCGACATAGTCGATGCCTTCTGCGATTAGTGCCTTGGTAACAGCTGCGACTTCGGCGCTGCCGCTGCCTGAACCGTCACCGCCTCGATAGCAAAGCTCCGACCCATCCTCGCTTAGTGCGATTGGGAAAGCAGAAAGTGAGCTGGGTAGGTCGTTCAGCGGACTTGCAAGCGCGAACACCGCCTCGGTTGTTCCCATACGCTGCATAATCGCGTCCTTATCATCCACCATCAAGATGCGCCCTTTGCGTATGATCCCTACGCGGTCGGCCATCAATTCGGCTTCTTCGATGTAATGTGTGGTGAGGATGATCGTCGTACCGCTCTCGCGAAGCGCGGCGATTTGTTCCCACATGCCTTTGCGCAGCTCAACATCGACGCCCGCGGTTGGCTCATCCAGGAAAAGCAGATCAGGCTCGTGGGCGAGCGCCTTGGCGATCAGCACGCGGCGTTTCATGCCCCCGGATAATTCGCGTATCTGGCTATCGCGCTTTTCCCAGAGCGAGAGGCTTTTGAGGATTTCCTCAATCCGCGCCTTGTCCGGCGCATGACCAAAAAGTCCGCGCGAATAAGAGACCGCGCGCCAAACGGTCTCAAACATATCGGTGCTTAGTTCTTGCGGCACCAATCCAATTCGCGAACGAGCAGCCCGCCAATTCTTCGCAAGGTCATCGCCAAATGCAGTGATAATGCCTGAGCTGGGCCGAACGAGGCCGCAAACAGCACCAATCAGTGTCGTTTTGCCTGCGCCATTGGGTCCCAAAAGCGCGAAAATTTCGCCCTTTTGAATCTCAAGGTCAATACCGTCCAGCGCTTTGACGCCCCCAGCATAGACTTTGGTCAGCCCTTCGATTTTCAGGATAGTGTCATTCATCGCCTGCCCATGTGGCACAGCGGCTCACGAATGCAAGCGGCGGCGCTAATTGCTTTTCGGGAGCAGCAAGGACGAGTCCCCATAGGAGTAGAAGCGATACTCATTCTCTATCGCATGCGCATAAGCGCGCATCATCGTATCGCGGCCCATCAGAGCGCTCACCAGCATCATCAAAGTGGATTTTGGAAGGTGAAAGTTTGTCATCAGGCCATCGACCACACGGAAGGAATATCCCGGAGTGATGAAGATGTCGGTGTCGGCGGCAAATTCGCTTAGCTGGCCGTTCTTGTCCGCCGCGCTTTCAAGCAAGCGAAGCGAGGTGGTGCCTACCGCAATCACCCGGCCACCTGCCTTGCGAACATGATTGATCCGATCGGCTGCGGCGGCTGTGATCCTGCCAAATTCAGAATGCATGGCGTGATCGTCGGTGTCATCCACTTTGACCGGCAGAAATGTCCCTGCCCCTACATGCAAGGTGAGCGTTTCACGCAAGATGCCACGCTTATCCAACGCCTCAACAAGGCGATCTGTAAAATGCAGCGAGGCTGTCGGGGCAGCAACAGCACCATCTTCGACGGCGAACATCGTTTGGTAGTCGCGCAAATCCTGCTCATCCACGCCGCGTTTTTGCGCAATATAGGGTGGCAATGGCATTGTTCCGGCTCGATCAAGCAGCACCTCAACCGGTTCATCGCCTTCAAACGCTAGCGTTAGCGAACCATCTGCGTGCCGAGCCTCGGCAATGGCGGTGACACCGCCGCCAAAGATCAGCTGATCGCCTTCTTTCACCCGTTTGGCATTGCGGACAAAGGCTTGCCAGCGCCTGAGGTCGAGCCGTTTGTGCAAAGTCGCGCCAACTCTTGCTTCGCCTCCAGCACGTCGTCCCTCAAGCTGAGCGGGAATGACGCGGGTATCGTTGAAGACAAGCATATCGCCAGGCTCAAGCAGGTCCGGCAGGTCAAGCACACCGCGGTCACCAAATTCCGGCTCGCCGCCTTTCACCACCAACATTCGTGCCGCATCGCGCGGGCGAACGGGGCGCAGAGCAATACGCTCTTGCGGAAGGTCGAAATCAAATAGCTCTACGCGCATAGCCTTCGCCGCCTAACGCGCTCGATTGCCGCAGGAAAGGTTGTTCTTACTGAAGCGGCGCGTTGAGCAGATCGGCTGTGATTTCTTGCTCAGGTTGCGGCGCGGGTGCAGAGACAGGCGCAGGACGGTTTTCGCTTGCAAACGAGGCCTGCAAAATACGTGTTGGCTGCTGTGGTGGTTCACCACGATTGATAGCGTCCACCGCCGCCATATTCTCGATCACACGGCCAAAATTGGTGTAACGTTTGTCGAGGTTAAAGCGCGGATAAAACACAATGAAAAACTGGCTGTTCGCGCTGTTGTCTTCGGTAGCACGCGCCATCGAAACACTGCCGCGAACGTGTGGCATTGGGTTAAACTCTTCATTCAGGTCAGGAAGCTCTGAGCCGCCCTGCCCTGTCCCCGTCGGATCGCCGCCCTGTGCCATAAAGCCATCGATTACGCGGTGGAAAATCACACCATCATAGAAGCCTTGCGCAGTGAGCGACTTGATCCGCTCCACATGGCGCGGGGCCCACTCTTCCATCAGGCGAATCTTGACCCGTTCCCCATTAGAAAGGTCGAGAACCCAGATGTTCTCAGGCTTTTCGCTCTGATCAAAGCTGATGTTGGGATAGGTGCGAGTATCAACCTCTTGAGCCATCGCATCTTCATCACCAGAGGTGTCAGGCAATGCTTGCGGATCTTGAGCAAGCGCTGGAGTTGCGATGGCTGCCATGGCGGCAAGCGCGCCAAGAGTGTATTTGAACATTGGGTTTTTCATTTCTCTATTCGAATTGGTTGTCCGTTTAGGCATCTGCGCCTGACACTTCAATGAATGAGTTTGACCTCTCCACCGCGCTCAATAATCGCCTCGGCGGCCCGTCGTCTCCACCCGAGCATTCACCTCATCACAAACCGGCGCGCTGACGAAAGGCGAGATGTCCCCGCCATACAGAGCGATTTCCTTGACCAGCTTTGAAGCGATTGGCTGCAATGACACGTCAGCCATCAAAAAGACGGTCTCAATATCATCATCGAGCTGCTGGTTCATGCCCGCCATCTGGTACTCATATTCAAAATCAGCCACAGCGCGCAGTCCGCGAATGATCACCGATGCCCCTTGCTTCTGAGCGAACTTTACCAACAAAGCATTGAATCCAACCACTTCGACATTGGTTAGGCCCATTTCTTTCACCTCACGTTCGACCATCGCAAAGCGTTCTTCGGTCGTGAACATGGGGTTTTTCGACGGGTTGGTTGTGACGCCAATGATCAAATGATCCACCAATTTGCCCCCTCGCCGAATGATATCGGCATGGCCAAGCGTGATGGGGTCGAATGTACCAGGATAGATACCGACGCGGCGTGTCATTGCGTGCTTCCTCTTCGAAAATGCTGAGTTCTTGGCGCTCAGCTTCCATAAATTAGCGATCCCGCTCGACTATGAACCGTGCGAGTGCGCGCAGAGTGTTCGCTTCAGGGCCATGCGAGGCAAGGTGCGATACCGCCTGATCAACCAATGCGCGGGCCTGTTCACGCGCTTTGTCGACACCCATTAGCGTCACAAAGGTTTGCTTACCCTGTTCGTTATCTTTGCGCAGTGCCTTACCCGCTTTTTCCGCATCACCTTCTACGTCGAGAAGATCGTCAGCGATTTGAAATGCGAGCCCGATATCACGTGAATAGGCACGCAGATGTGCACGGCCCTCTGCGGGCACTTTGCCAAGCACTGCGCCCATCTCGACGCTGGCGGCCAAGAGTGCGCCAGTTTTGAGCTGCTGCAATCTGGTGATCGTCGGCAGGTCGTAATCCACGCCTTCTTCGTCAGCGACCATATCCATCATCTGACCGCCAGCCATCCCGTGCATCCCCGACGCGGTGCCAAGGGTAGAGATCAGCTCACTGCGAACAAAGGGATCGCTGCTTGTCCCGTGATCCGCCAACATCTCGAACGCAAGAGCATGCAGCGCGTCACCTGCGAGCACGGCTGTGGCCTCATCAAATTTGTGATGCAGAGTTGGTTTGCCATGGCGCAAATCATCGTCATCCATGCAGGGCAAATCGTCATGGATAAGCGAATAGACATGGATTGCCTCAATCGCAGCGCCTGCCTGAAGCGCGGCGGTGCGATCCACCCCAAAAAGTTCGGCAGTGCTCACCACCAGCAACGGGCGCACGCGCTTACCGCCTCCGATTGCGGCATAGCGCATGGCCTCTACCAACCGCGCGCGAGTATCGCCGGGGACAGGCAAAAAGGCGTCAAAGACCGAGTCAATCTCTCCCTGCACTTGTTTCAGCGCAGGGCCCAGCACATCGCCGTCTATCCCCACCACGCTCACGCTAGTTTGCTCCATCAAGCGGCGCAGTGCCGCTTGGCTTGCCATCGGAACCAGCAACGATCTTTTCGATCCGAGCCTGCGCAGAATCGAGCCGCTTCTGGCATGTGGCGCGCAGTTGCTCACCACGCTCGTACAACTCAATCGACTGATCCAGCGGCACATCACCGCGCTCCAATTTGAGCACGATCTCTTCAAGCGCTCTCAAAGCATCTTCGAACGTCATTTCCGCAATCGCGGGGTCACCGGCAGCAGATGTGTTTTCCTTAATCATGTCACGGAGCATTGACGCTGCGGCGCTTGCCGGTCAAGGCTACTCGGTGGGCGCGGTCCCCACAAATGTCGGGACCAAACAGGGAAAGAAACGCACATGAAGTGGGTCATCGCCGTTTTTTCAGCGGCAATTATCTTCGGCGCAATGGACGCTATCTGGCTACAATGGGCTGGTCCCAACCTTTATGAGCCGACAATAGGGCCGATCATGGCCGAACAGTTTAACGTTGGCGCGGCCGCTGCCTTTTACTTCATTTACCTCGCTGGAATGACCTGGTTTGCGATCCGACCAGGGCTTTTGAGCGGATCCGTCAAAGTTGCGCTTCTCAATGGCGCATTGCTGGGCGGGCTTTGCTACGCGACATTTGACCTCACCAGCCAAGCTGTTTTCAGCGTGTGGGCAACGCATATTACCGTGTTGGACATTTGTTGGGGTGCGTTTGCGACAGGTGCGACCAGCGCGCTTGCGACGGCTATCACTCTCAGATTCACCAACAAAGCGCACTAGGGACATAGATTTCGATGTTCATTGGCCATTTTGCCCCCGCTTTCCTAGCCGCTGCCGCTTACTCACGCGGTCCCAAGCTTGCGACATATTTCGTCGCCGCTCAGCTGGTGGATTGGGGCTTTTTCGCGCTCGCTATGCTGGGTGTTGAGAAAGTGCGCGTCGAACCGGGCGCGACCGCAATGGTGCCACTCGACCTCTATTTTTACCCCTACACCCATTCTTTAGCGGGCGCCGCGATATGGGGATTGGCAATGGCAGTGGTCGTTGCAATCTGGCACCGCGATACACTCGCAGGCGCTTTGGCCGCGATGGTGGTTGTGTCCCACTGGCTGCTCGATTGGATCACTCATCGGCCAGACCTGACACTTGCTGGCGGAGAGCAAACCTACGGGCTTGGCCTATGGAATCATCCTGAGATCGCAATGCCGCTTGAAATCGGAATCACGCTCGCCGCGTTCTTCTATTATCTCGCAAAATCGCGTGGTCCTGCGGCGCAACCGATGATCCTGATGGCCGTCATGCTGCTGTTTCAGGCGATCAACTGGTTCGGCCCCGAGCCTGCAGAGGCTAGTTTTGGAATGTATGCACAAGCGCTGCTCGCCTTTGCAATTATGACCGGTTTAGCCGCGTGGGTCGGGGAGAACCGCTATTTCACGCAAAGAGGCGGGTTGGCTGCGGCGAGCCTCTAGCCTATGCGCTCGAAAATGAGCGAAATTACACCCGAAGTCGTCGAGCAGCATGGCCTGTCTCCGGAAGAATATGAGCGCGTCCTGACGGGTTTGGGCCGAGAGCCCAACCTGGTTGAACTCGGCATCTTTTCTGTCATGTGGTCAGAGCACTGCTCTTACAAATCAAGCCGACTGCACCTCAAGAAGCTTCCGACTGAGGCGCCTTGGGTCATTTGCGGCCCTGGCGAAAACGCTGGCGTTATCGACATTGGCGATGGTCAGGCCGCCATTTTCAAGATGGAGAGCCACAACCACCCGTCGTACATTGAACCTTATCAAGGGGCTGCAACCGGTGTTGGCGGTATATTGCGGGACGTCTTCACCATGGGCGCGCGGCCTGTGGCGAATATGAACGCGCTGCGCTTTGGCCGCCCCGATCACCCCAAGATGAAGCACTTGGTGCAAGGCGTGGTCGCTGGCATTGGTGGTTATGGCAATTGTGTGGGTGTGCCGACAGTGGGTGGTGAGACCAATTTCCATCCCGCCTATGATGGCAACATCCTCGTCAATGCGATGACTGTGGGTGTCGCCGATGCGGACAAGATTTTCTACTCCGCGGCAACTGGCGTCGGAAACCCAATCGTCTATGTGGGATCGAAGACCGGACGCGATGGCATTCATGGTGCCACCATGGCGAGCGCGGACTTTGAAGAAGATGCAGAAGCCAAACGCCCCACTGTTCAGGTCGGCGACCCCTTCACTGAGAAGCTTCTGATCGAAGCTTGCCTAGAGCTAATGGCGACCGATGCGATTGTCGCCATTCAGGATATGGGCGCAGCTGGCCTAACCTCCTCCAGCGTTGAGATGGCCACCAATGGCAAAGCGGGCATCCGGCTCAATATGAACAAGGTGCCGTGCCGCGAAGAAGGTATGACTCCCTACGAAATGATGCTGAGCGAAAGCCAGGAGCGGATGCTCATGGTCTTGAAGCCCGGCAAAGAAGAGATGGCCGCAGCGATCTTTGAAAAATGGGAACTCGATTTCGCCGTCATCGGCGAAGTGACTGATACGAGTCACATGGTGCTTGAATTCGATGGCGACGTCGTTTGCGACATTCCGCTTGGTCCGCTTGCAGCAGATGCTCCCGAATATGATCGCCCATATATCTCAAAAGAGGAATACGCGCAGTGGGCGGGCATCGCACCGATGCAAGATGTCCCTGACACAGACGACCCAGGCGCGGACCTGCTCACAATGCTCGCCTCCCCCAACCTCGCATCGCGGCGTTGGATTGCCGAGCAATATGACAGCCAGGTCATGGCCGACACTCTACAAACTGGCGGTGATGCGAGTGTGGTGCGCGTTCACGGGACCGAAAAAGCGCTGGCGATCAGCACTGATTGCACTCCGCGCTATGTCTATGCGGACCCCTATGAAGGGGGCAAACAAGCCATTGCGGAGGCCTATCGCAATCTTTGTGCAGTAGGCGCTCGCCCACTGGCTGTGACCAATTGCCTCAATTTTGCAAACCCGCAGCGCCCTGAAATCATGAGCCAATTCGTCCATGCGCTCGAAGGAATGGGTGAAGCGTGCCGCGCGCTCGATTTTCCAATCGTTTCGGGCAATGTGTCGCTTTATAATGAAAGCAAGGCAACTGGTGGCGGCTCTGCCATCCTGCCGACACCTGCGATTGGCGGAGTCGGCATTCTTGGCGATGCAAGCACGATGGTCACACCTGACTTCAAGGCTGAGGGCGATGCGATTTACATGATCGCTCCTGAGTTCTGGGCCAAGCCCGACCCGACCCGTTCGCATCTGGGCAAATCGCTTTGGCTGGACGTCGTGAAAGGCCGCGATGAAGGACGCGCACCGCCGGTTGATCTCGCCGCTGAACGCGGTGCTGGTCAAATTGTTCGCAAACTGATTGGCGAAGGGCTGTTGTCTGCCGTCCATGATCTATCCGATGGTGGCCTGGCCGTTGCTCTTGCTGAGATGGCGATGGCTGGCGGCATCGGTGCCGAAGTCACCACCAATGCAGATTATTCTGCCGCACAATGGTGGTTTGGCGAAGATCAGGCGCGTTACGTCATCACAGTGTCACCGGACAAAGCCGAGGCCTTCAATCGCATTGTTGCCGAAGGGCCCGATATCCCTGAGGCAGAGATGGTAGGCTTCCACCGCATCGGAACGGTTGGTGGAGATACACTGCTTGGTCAGTCGATCACCGACCTTCGCGCAGCTCATGAAAGCTTCTTTGCCGATTGGATGGAAGCATAGAGCTTCTCCAATCCATCCTGCATTATGGAGGGCATTGGATAGTGCCCTTTGCACTGGGCTGGGTGATTTGGCGTGGGAAGTGGTGGAAAGCAGGATTGGTTATTGCCAGTGCCAACCTGATTGATCTCGACCATCTGCTTGCCGATCCGATCTTTGATCCTGATCGTTGCAGCATTGGCTTTCACCTGTTGCACGGATGGGAGGCGGCTCTTGTCTACGCGGCTATGCTCGTAATCCCGCGCTGGTGGGTGCGCGCTTTTGCAGCAGGCGCTTTCTGGCATTTGGTCGTAGACTATGGCGACTGCGTCATGCAGACGTGGTGACGTGAGCATTTCGACCTCTCAATCCTCGACAAAATCGACATTGGGCTTCGTCGCGCTGATCGTGTTTATCGACATGGTCGGGATTGGCCTGATCGTGCCGGTGCTGCCCGGTCTTCTTGAAGAAGTCACCGGCGAAACCCTCGATAAAACAGCGCAAATCGGCGGATGGCTGCTGTTTGCTTATGCTTTCATGCAGTTTCTATTCGCGCCCATTGTGGGTGGCCTTTCTGATCGTTTTGGGCGGCGACCGGTTTTGCTTTTCACGCTTTTCATGCTCGGCGTGGACTACGCAATTATGGCATGGGCGCCGACGTTATTCTGGTTGTTTGTTGGCCGTGTCTTGTCCGGCATTATGGGGGCAAGCTGGGCGGCGGCAAATTCCTGTATCGCAGATGTTGCGACGGCTGAGGAACGCGGGAAGTTCTTCGGCATGATGGGGGCCGCAGGAGCCGCTGGCTTCGTTATCGGACCGGGGCTTGGCGGATTGCTGGGCACTGTCGATGTCCGCTTCCCTTTCATAGCAGCGGCCATTTTGGCGATCGCCGGATCTGTTGTGGGTGTGTTCCTTCTGAAGGAAACGCTCCCCAAAGAACGCCGCCGCGCCTTCAGCTTTGCCCGAGCCAATCCGCTTGGCACTCTGCTCCAAATGGCCAAACACCCCGTGGTTGTAGGCTTTCTTCTGGTGATCTTTTTCAGCCAACTCGCGGCGACTTCGCATCAATCGGTTTGGTCCTACCACACGGAGTTGATGTTCGATTGGGGTGAGCTTGAAATTGGGCTCAGCGTCGCCCTGTTCGGTATCATGCTGGTGCTTGTGCAAGGTGGATTGACCGGCAAGATCATCGAACGCATCGGCCCAAAACGTACGATTATTCTTGGTTTCCTGATCTCTTTCCCTGCCAACCTCATTTTCGCGTTTGCACCTTCAGGCGGATACATGATTGTAGGGGTGATCATTGGCAGCTTAGGCGGGCTGTGCTTCCCGGCCATGCAGCAAATGATGAGTGCAAGAATTTCAGAAGACGCCCAGGGCGAACTTCAAGGCGCGATCGCAAGCACGATGAGCATTTGCGCGATCATCGGCCCAATCATCATGACGTGGACTTTCGGCACTTATGCAGATGATACCGGAGTGTACTTTCCAGGAGCGCCGTACTTGGTCGCCGCTGGTCTGGCCTTCATCGCAGTGTCAGTTGCGGCTTGGAACATGACCCGCGTGCGAGACGAAGTGGCCGTAAACGCTTAAGCCGCCTGGACATTGTCCAGTCCGAGGTTTTCTTCCGCATATCCTTCGGCCTCGAGTTGCTTAAGACACTGGCGGTAAATCACAGGCTGACCAATATTGAGTGCTTTTCGCACCTCTTCAATGTCTGAGCGCATGACAGCCTCAACATCCATATGCGCAAGCTTCGACGCGGCTTTGCCCAGATCGCGTCCTTCGCGGATCGCGGCGTAAATCGGCGCTTTCGTTCCGGTGACCTTTTTGATCTGGCGTGCAGCAGCATAGGCGATGAATTTAACGCCAAGATTGTGGTTCTGCTCATAGCTAAAGCCAAGCAAGGCCGCCTCACCGAGGGCATCGCGACCATAAGTGGTCAGGACATGGAACAGATCATGCGTATCGCGCAGGCGGTTGAGATACCACTCGACCTGATCAACTGGACGCTCTTCGCGGGGGCGCCACGCATAGCTCTCTTCTACCAGGCCGTTAGCCGTCAGCCCCTCACGCTTCATGAATTCGATATATTGCCGCGCGACCGTTTCGGGCCCGCAATCCGCCCAGCGATCATGGTCGTCAAGCATATCAGCAAGCCCGAGCTGATCTTCACGCCGCATGAAATCCTTCGCGGTTTCCGAACGCAGGAATTCTTCTGCTTGCCGGCGGATTTTGCGGCCCTTTAGCGCTTCGATAATGAAGAACACCTCTTTGGTGTCTTCTTTGTCTGCGACCAAATTTCGGAAATGATGCAGGGCCTTCAAGGGTCTAAAACCGGTTAGGTCGCGATCATCGGCAACAATCGGCAAATCCAATACAGACATGCGGCCCTCCAAAGCCCTGTGCAATTAGGTTCGTGAATTGAAACTTACATAAATGTCAGTAGCTGGTCAAGCGGCCCTAACGTTACGGAACGCTTGCCCTTCGCGATCGATCTGGCAAAGGAGCCGGATGCAAGACCACGACACAGTTCCATACTCACTCCAAGCTCTTGACGATGACGAAAGCATAGCGCGAGCAGGAGCATTGCGCGATCGCCTGAAGCAAAGACGCACGTGCCGCTACTTTTCCGATGCGCCAGTCCCGCGCGAGGCAATCGAGGCCGCAATCGAAGCAGCTGGCACGGCTCCCAATGGAGCCAATCACCAACCTTGGCACTTTGCAGTGGTTCAATCAGCAGAGAAGAAACGGGCCATTCGAAAAGCCGCCGAGGAAGAAGAGCGGCGTTTTTACGGTGAAGATGGAAACGATCCCAAAGCGAGCGAGGAGTGGCTCGGTGCGTTAAGAGACCTTGGCACTGACGCGGAAAAGCCATTTCTGGAAACCGCACCCTATCTGATCGTGGTCTTTGCCCAGCGCAAGGGCGGGATCGAAGAGGACGGCAAGACGCAGAATTACTACGTCAATGAAAGCGTCGGTATCGCCTGCGGGATGCTGATTGCGACGTTGCATGAAGCGGGCCTCGCCACCCTCACCCACACACCCTCCCCCATGGGTTTCCTGCGCGAAGCATGCGAGCGCCCTGAATGGGAAAAGCCGCTGATGATCGTTGTGGTCGGTCGGCCAAGCGAGGATGCCACGGTTCCGACGCACGCGCTAAAGAAAAAGCCATTGAGCCAGATCGCGACCTGGCTCTGAGAACGATTAGGCGGAGGCCAATTCGTTAATTTCGCTGTCGCTGGCGAGCAAGTTGTAAGGGTCAATGCCCTCTTCTCGCCAAATCCGGTGACACTCACGATATTGCGTCGGTTCTGGAATGTTGAGCGCTGCGCGCACATCATCAAACTGCATCTTAAGCAGTTCACGGATCGGCTGTTCGATCAGCTTTACCGCGCCCTTACCGGTCCGCTTGGCCTGCTGTGTTGCGCGCATGATCGGAGCCTTGCTGCCCTTCACCTGCATTTTGATATTGAGCGAGCCGGCGTAGCCGATCAACAAGTGCCCTTGAGCTGGCGATTGGCCGTGCGTGAAAAGCAGGACGCATTGTTCGCCCAATGCATCGCGGCCATATCCGGTGAGGACATGAAATAGATCGTGAGTGTCGCGCGAACGATCACCAAACCACTGCACCAGATCATCATATTTTGGGCGACCAAGCTTATCGGCCTCAGCAACCAATCCAGCAGCGGAGAGCCCTTCACTTTCCATAAAGTCGCAATAGACATGCGCGAGGCTGCCTTTGGGTGTTTTGCGCAAGGCCGCATGATCATCGAGGATTTCGGGCAGACTTGGCTCGCTCTGCCGCAAAAATTCGCCTCGCTCAGACAATGTCAGCGCCTCAACGCGGTTCATAAAAGACTTCGAAGGAAGAGACTCGTAGATCTTGAAGACAAGGCTCGTGTCTTCTTTGTCTTTCATCAAAAGACGGAAGTTTTTCACCGCACGAGGAAGCGAGTATTGCGGATCGGGGCGATCTGCATGGCGCAGGACGGTACCGTCAGCTGCTTGGATAGAGGAATATGGGTTAGCTTGTGTCATGCTCTGCGGCCTCAAAGGGGTGAATGCCAACGCCCTAACGACGCTTACTTACATTTATGTAAATAACAGAATATGAGTTCGAGATCAAAACCTATTTTTGAGTGCCACCTCAAATTCGGAACAGGTCACAGATCAATCAGCCCTGCCCCACCCACTCAGAAACGGGAATGCCAAAAAGCGAGAGGATAGTGGTAAGGTCTCCATTGTTGACGAGACCATTGGCCGCGGCTCGCGCTTTGGGCTTCGCCATGTATGCAAAACCATAGGTCGCAGCCTTAAGCATCGGAATGTCGTTGGCACCATCGCCGGTCGCCAAAACCGTCGTTCCGGCAGGCAACAAGGCGTGTTCTTCGCGCAGGACTTGTTCTTTGGTGCTCGCATCTGTGATCGGACCGTCAAGCCCGCCCGTTAGCTTGCCGTCCGTCACTGCAAGACGGTTGCCCACCACCCGGTCAAAGCCAAGCCACTCAGCCACACGGTCCGCGAAGTGGTGAAAGCCACCTGTCACCAATACCGTTTTGCAGCCATGAGCCTTTAGCGTCTGAGTGAGAGTCTTCGCGCCTAGCGTAGGCGAAATTCGCTCTGTCAAACATTGCTCAATCGCGCCTTCATCAAGCCCTTCAAGCAGCCCTACTCGCTCCCGCAGCGCGCTCTCAAAATCGAGTTCACCTTGCATGGCGCGCTCTGTGATATCGGCGATTCTGTCCTTAAGGCCTGCATAGTCAGCCAGTTCATCGATGCATTCCTGCCCGATCATGGTGGAGTCCATGTCGGATACGAATAGCGATGGGATAGTCGGTGTCTGCTGAGTCACCAAAGCATCGCAATCGCCAAAATGCACACCTAGAATATTGTAGATGAGCGCGGTGTCACTCTCACCAAACGCCAACTCAAGAACGGTGCTGTCTGTGTTCTGGAGGATGAGATGATCACTCGGCATCAAAATGTCTGAATGACGCAAGCCATCATTCAAAGCATCAAGCCGTGTTTCCCAATCCATATTGTCTGCTATCAGACGCGCAATGAGCACGAAAACTTCTCCAAATTCACCCGCATCCCGCAATGGCAATGCGCCGCAGCTCGCGCTCATTGCAGGGCCGACGGCTAGCGGCAAGAGCGCTTGTGCATTGGACCTTGCAAAGGCGTTGGAAAAGCAGGGCCGCAAGGGCATTATTATCAATGCGGACAGTATGCAGGTCTATGCCGACATCCCCATTGTTTCGGCTGCCCCCAGTGAAGAAGAGCAGCAGCAATGCGCGCACAGGCTATACGGAGCGTGGGACGGCGCAAACGCCTGTTCCGCGGCGGACTGGGCTAATCGGGCGAAGCAAGAAATTGCCGCTGCGCATAAGGATGAGGCTGTCCCAATTCTTGTTGGCGGCACCGGCATGTATCTCAAGGTTCTCATAGAAGGGATCGCGCCCATTCCGGAAATCGATCCCGAGGTTCGCGAAGTGGTTCGGGCGATGGAAACGTCCACAGCCTATGCCACTTTGCAGATAGAGGACCCTTTGCGCGCGGCCGAATTGCAGCCGGGCGACAGCCAGCGCATCTCTCGCGCGCTTGAAGTAAAGCGATCCACTGGCGTGACGCTTGGTGATTGGCAGCAAGCGAAAACGGGGGGAATTGGCGAGGACGTTAGCCTACACCCGCTTGTCATGATGCCGCCGCGCCAATGGGTTTATGATCGGTGTGACACGCGGTTTGCTCAGATGTTGGAGGAAGGCGCAATCGAGGAGGTTGAGGCACTGATCGCACGCGGCCTGTCGCTGGACCTGCCAGTTATGCGAGCAATTGGAGTGCCGGAAATCGCAGCCTTGGTCCGCGGCGAGGCGACAAAGGAAGACACTATCGCCGCCGGAGCGCAATCCACTCGGCAATATGCGAAGCGCCAATTCACCTGGTTGCGCAACCAGTGCCCGGAGAACTGGGCGCGAGTTGAATCTGAAAATGTCGACTGTGGAGTATTTTTCGCATCATTATTACAAGATTAATGGTTGACCCGTTAGATTATACCCATTAGCGGACACTCAAACGCCTCTAAATAAGAGGCCTTGGTTTTGTCTAGCTAAGCCGGTATCTCGGCAAAGAACTCGAAGGGTGAAGGACACAAAGATCATGGTACTCGTGCTTATTGTAGAGGAAGCGGGCTGATCTGGAGTTCTTTCATTTGAACATCCCGACCGGCCCGATGCGAATATCCGCTTCGGGCCTTTTTTGTTTTTGGAGTTGAGTAAAGTGGCGAAGCGCTCTGGAGCCGCCTTGTTGATGGAAAGCCTGATCGAGCAGGGGGTCGAATATGTGTTCGGCTATCCCGGCGGCGCTGTGCTTCCCATCTATGACGAATTGTTCGGCGATGAACGCATTCGTCATATTCTTGTCCGGCACGAAGCTGGCGCTGCGCATGCTGCCGAAGGCTATGCGCGAGCGACAGGTAAGCCGGGTGTTGTGCTGGTCACGTCTGGCCCTGGCGCAACGAATGCCGTGACTGGGATTGCCGACGCTTTCCTCGACTCGATCCCGATGGTTGTCATCACGGGTCAGGTTCCCACGGCCCTAATCGGTACAGATGCCTTCCAAGAAGCCGATACAGTTGGCATCACCCGCCACTGCACAAAGCACAACTATCTTGTGAAAGACCCTGCAGACCTCGTCGCAACTGTCGAGGAAGCGTTTCGGATCGCGACGACGGGCCGCCCTGGCCCTGTTGTCATAGACATTCCGAAAGACGTGCAGATTGCCGTCCCTTCGAAAAGCCGCGCCTCAAAGCTGACAGCTCCGCATCGCTACTCCCCACAAATGGCCGCCGCGCCCGAGCATGTGATTGAAGCGGTTGAGCTCATCGCCAATGCCGAACGGCCAATTTTCTATACCGGCGGCGGTATTATCAATTCAGGCCCGCAAGCAAGCGAACTGCTGCGTCAGTTTCAGGATATCACGGGGGCGCCAACCACATCGACCCTCATGGGCCTTGGCGCGTTCCCCAACACGCATCCCGACTGGCTTGGCATGCTCGGTATGCACGGAACATTCGAAGCCAATATGGCAATGAACAAGTGCGATGTTATGGTTTGCATCGGCGCGCGGTTTGATGATCGGGTCACCGGGCGGCTTGATGCATTCTCGCCTGACAGCACGAAAATTCACATCGATATTGATCGCAGTTCCATTAACAAAAATGTGTCCGTTGATCTGGGCATTGTGGGTGATTGCGCGACGGTCCTTGAACAGATGATCAGCATTTGGGGCGAGCGCAAGGCTCAGGATTTGGGCGAATGGAAAGCCCGGGTCGCTGGCTGGCGCGCACGTGAATGTCTAGCTTATCCCGAAAGGTCCAAAAAAGAACCGACCGCGATCATGCCGCAAAAGGCGGTTGAGCGCCTCTATGCCCTTACGAAGGACAAGAAGCCGATCATCACGACCGAGGTCGGGCAGCACCAAATGTGGGCGGCGCAATATTTCGGATTTGAAGATCCAAATAAATGGCTGACATCCGGCGGATTGGGCACAATGGGCTATGGTCTACCCGCGGCCATCGGCGCGCAGCTGGGCCATCCCGATGCTCTGGTGATCGACATTGCTGGCGAGGCATCAATTCAGATGAATATTCAAGAGCTTGGTACGGCTTCTCAATATCGCCTGCCGGTCAAGATATTCATCCTCAACAATAAATATATGGGCATGGTCCGCCAGTGGCAGGAGCTGACCTATGAAAGCCGTTATTCAAACAGCTATTCTGACAGCCTGCCGGACTTTGTCGCCCTTGCTGAAGCTTATGGCTGGAAAGGCATCCGGATCACGGAGCATGAGGACCTGGATGCAGGCATCATTCGCATGATAGAGCATGATGGCCCCGTCATCGTCGATTGCTGCGTTGCCAAGGACGCTAACTGCTTGCCGATGATTCCCTCAGGCGCAGCACATACCGAAATGTTGCTCTATGGCGATCAGCATGATGGCACGATGGATGATGAAGCAAAGGCTCTGGTGTAATGAAGATTCAAAGCGCCGAAGCCGAACGTCATGTTTTGACCGTCACTGTCGACAATGAGCCGGGCATTCTCGCGAAGATCACCGGCCTATTCACCGCGCGCGGCTACAATATTGATAGCCTTACCGTGGCGGATATCTCCGATGACCATGCGGTTAGCCGGATCACCATTGTCACCAACGGTCCGCCTGAAGTGATCGACCAGATCGAGGCTCAGCTTGAGCGGCTTGTACCGGTTCATAAGGTCACTGATCTCACCACTGCAGGCCCGCATGTCGAACGCGAGCTCGCTTTGGTCAAAGTGGCCGGCAAAGGCGAAGCGCGCGTTGAAGCATTGCGCATTGCCCAGCATTTCCGCGCGAATGTCGTGGATACCACGACCGAGAGCTTCGTATTTGAGCTCACCGGATCGCCAGACAAGATCGACAGCTTTATCGGGCTCATGCGAGAGCTTGGCCTGCAATCAGTTGGCCGCTCTGGCGTTGTCGGCATGATGCGCGGATCAGGCGCACATTAGTTTCTAATTCTTCAAATATTTCAATTCACAAGAGAGAATACCAATGAAAGTCTATTACGACGCCGATGCCGATCTGAATTTGGTCAAATCGAAAAAGGTTGCGGTGCTTGGCTATGGTTCGCAAGGCCACGCTCACGCGCAAAACCTGCGTGACAGCGGCGTCGCAGAAGTCGCTATCGCCCTTCGCGAAGGGTCAGCGACGGCGAAGAAGGCGCAAGACGCTGGCTTCAAGGTCCTTTCGAATACAGAAGCAGCCAAATGGGCTGACATCCTCATGATCCTTGCGCCCGATGAGCATCAGGCTGCGATCTATGCCGATGATATTGCGGGACACATGAAGCCGGGCAGCGCCCTCGCCTTTGCTCATGGTCTGAACATACATTTTGGCTTGATTGAACCGCAGGCCGATATTGACGTGATTATGATTGCGCCGAAAGGCCCCGGACACACTGTGCGCAGCGAATATCAGCGTGGCGGCGGTGTTCCATGCTTGATCGCGATTCATCAGGATGCGAGCGGCTCAGCGCATGATGTCGCCCTCGCCTATGCATCTGGCGTTGGTGGTGGCCGTTCAGGCATTATTGAGACCAACTTCCGCGAGGAGTGCGAAACCGATCTGTTCGGCGAGCAGGCCGTCCTGTGCGGCGGTATCACGCACCTTATCCAAGCAGGCTTCGAAACGCTTACGGAGGCTGGTTACGCGCCGGAGATGGCGTATTTTGAATGCCTCCACGAGACCAAGCTGATCGTCGACCTCCTTTACGAAGGCGGGATTGCGAATATGCGCTATTCAATCTCAAACACTGCGGAATATGGCGACATTGTCACTGGCCCGCGTATCATTACGGACGAGACCAAGGCTGAAATGAAGCGCGTCCTCGCGGACATTCAGTCAGGCCGCTTTGTGAAAGACTTCGTGCTCGACAATCGCGCAGGCCAACCGGAGCTTAAGGCGTCCCGCAAAGCTGCAGAAGCGCATCCGATTGAAAAGACCGGCGCTGAGCTTCGCGCAATGATGCCGTGGATCAGCGCAAACAAGCTGGTCGACAAAGCCAAGAATTAGCTGCATCGGGTGGAGGTGCCCAAAAGCTCTTCCACCCGCATTGTCTTTGTTCTCATCGCCATTGTTTGGGTGGCGATCGTCGCGCGCGCATATCTCAATGTGAAAGACACAGACGCACTGCAACCCAGCGTTCCGCAATCGCAGGTTCAAGAATTCGCCCGCAGCGAACTCGACGCATTGCAACGGCCCAGTTTTGCCGGCGACAAGGAATTGTGCGGTATCGTCTTTGAAACGTCAGATGGTGAATTGGGTGTCTCCCGACCGACAAGCGGCGATGAAGCGAGCTGCGATATTTCCTATTTTGACGAGCCGGGAATGGTTCCGGTTGCAAGCTTTCACACCCATGGAAAGCACTCTAATAAATATGACGGTGAGGTGCCCTCACTGGTCGACATCGAAAGCGATGTTGCGCTTGGGATGGATGGATACATCGCGACGCCAGGCGGCAGATTTTGGTTTATCGATCACCAGTCAGCCACAGCGAAATTGGTGTGTGGGCCAGGCTGCCTAACGCAAGATCCCAACTTCGTCCCTTGCCGGGCTGATACTATCGCACAAAGCTACACAATGGCTGAATTGCGAACGCGCTTTAACCAGCCCAGTCTTTGCTGAAAAAAGAAACCCACCAGGAGGTTCCTCACTCCTGGCGGGTTAAATCTCTCTCCCACACAGTGCACTGGGGAGGTGCACGTCGGGCTTTGCCTGTTAGAGCGAGTGCATGAGGGGCAGTCACTCGCTCAAAAAAAGGGTGTGACCAGAGGCACTAGGAGGAACATATCCCCAGCCACACCCAAGATGCACACCCGTCAGGCAGCGGGCGCGCAAGCTGAGGCAGTGCAACCTGCTGGTTCACAAGCGGATGCAGCGCAGGCCGAAGCGGCACAAGCCGAAGCTTCACAGGCAGACGCAGCGCATGCTGATGCTGCGCAGGCCGAAGCGGCGCAGGCGTCAGCTGCACAAGCCGCCGCCGCGCATGCTGCTGCAGCACATGCCACTGCTTGGCGAGCTGCACGACGCTCTGCACGGCGCTGTTTGCGGGCTTCACGAGCAGACACGTTGCGTGAATTGCCCGAATAGCTGCTTGAAGTGTTGTTCGAATAGCTGTTGCTTGGTCCACATGGTGCATCAGCCAGTGCAGGTGCGCCAGCTGTCGCTGCGGCCAAACCACCAGCGACCATCAACATTTTTGTAAGGCTCAAATTCTTGCTCATCGTAAATTCCTTCCAGTATTTCATCACGTCGTTTGGGGGAATTGGCGCCCCAGCTGATCAGGGGTCAGTAAGGAGCGGGAGCGCCAATCAGGGTTGAGCGAGATTAGTCGCCGAAACGCTTACCTTCCGGGACCTGGGTCCAGGCAGGATCAGACTTCGCAAGGAAGCCATCGATATCGCCAAGCCATGTTTGCTGAACTTGCGTGTTGAAGTTCAAATACAGCTTGCCGCCGTGAATTTTGTAGAGTGTGGGATCTCCCGGAGCGAGCGATCCGCGGCTCATCGCCCATGCGCAGTGGCCACCATATTGAGGGGCATAGGCATCGGGGTCAGCAGCAAAAATGTCTGCATTGCGCTGGCTTGAGAAATGAAACTCCGCGCCATCATGCTCAACCATGAACTGAGCGCTACCGCGAGTTGGAACACCATTGCCTTGAAAGTAGCTGACGGTGTCATAGCCGCTAAGGGCAACATTGCTGCCTTCAACGCCGACGAACACGCCGCCATCGGCTTGAGCAGGGACAGCAACAGCTAGCGGGGCTGCGAGAGCTGCGGCTGCGATTGCGAGGTACTTGAAATTCATGAGGGTCTCTCCTGGGGGTATCAATCGTGCGGCGACCACTTGAGGCATCAGGCTTAGGGGGCGTCAGGGGTAACAGCCGGCCAAGGGGACAACCGACTGGGCTAACCTGATTGCCGCCAAGTGGCCGCGCACATCTGGGGTTCGCGCGTTCTTTGAGTTTGGTGACAGGTGATGTGAAAAAAGTTCGAAAAAGTTGATCCGCCGCACCGCAATGAGGGCTCTCGACAGGGTCCAAGCAATCCTGCACAGCCCACCCTAAGCGGGAGAAATACGGGCCATGAGGCTTAAAGACTGTCACAATGTCGATGATTTTCGTCGTCTGGCAAAGGCCAGGCTGCCCTTCCCCGTGTTCGACTACATCGATGGAGCGGCTGATGACGAGCTAACCAAAGCACGCAACACCGATGCTTATTCCAGCGTCGATTTGGTGCCCGACGTGCTCGCAGGTGTTCAAGAGATCGATACATCTTGCACGATCTTGGGACGTCAAAGCGCGTTGCCTCTGATGCTGTCACCCACTGCCGTACAGCGAGCCTTCCATTGGCAGGGAGAGACAGCTGTTGCGAAAGCGGCGGAGAAGTTTGGGCTTTGGTTCGGCATTTCCAGCTTGGCGACACGCTCAATCGAAGAAATCGCCGCGCTAACGGGCGGTCCCAAGATGTTTCAGCTTTATGTTCACAAGGACAAGGGGCTGAACACGCATATGATCGAACGCTGCCAGCAATCGAAATTCGATGCGCTCGCGCTCACGGTGGACACGATAGTCTCTGGCAAGCGCGAACGGTGCCTACGCTCGGGTTTCACCACCCCACCCCGCTTTACCCCTGCTTCACTATGGAGTTACGCGACCCGTCCGCGCTGGACCCTCGATTACATATTCCGCGAGAAATTCAGGCTCCCAAACTTAGATACTCATGTCAGCGAGGGGTCGAGCGAACCCGTCAGTATCGCCGAATACTTCAACACCATGCTCGACACCTCGATGGATTGGGACACGGCAGCGGCAATCCGCGAACAATGGGGCGGCACATTCGTGTTAAAGGGCGTGATGAGCGCTGCCGATGCTCGAAGAGCGGTCGAGATCGGTGCGGACGGCATCATGATCTCCAACCATGGCGGACGGCAATTGGATGGCAGCCGGGCACCATTCGACCAGTTGCGCGAGATAGTTGATGCTGTGGGCGGCGAGATCGAGATCATCTGTGATGGTGGCATCAGACGGGGCACCCACGCGCTCAAGGCGCTTTGCGAGGGCGCGACGGCTGCCTCGGGCGGTCGTCTTTACCTTTATGCGCTGGCTGCAGCGGGTCAGGATGGTGTTGAACGCGCGCTGGAGATCCTGAAGGACGAAATTGAGCGCGGTATGCGCTTGATGGGGGTGCCAAAAATCGCGGAACTCAATCGCGACCGTCTTCGCAACCGGCATTTGTCATCATAATGCAATCCAACTATCGCCTTAGGGCAGACAGAAAAAGCTAAGGCATTGCGTGGCAGCGAACCATGATGAAGATTGCGAAAACAGTATGGATCGTTGGTCTGGTAGGACTCACTGCATGTGGTCCAAGCGAAGAGACCGACACCAGCGCGGTCGCCAATGATTTTTCAGCGCGAATAAATGGCAACGGAAACACGGCCCAGTCACCAGCTACGCCGGGCACCGTTGCTCCGACCGTGGTGCCTCCGCGCGAAGATGCTGCACAAGGCGCATTTGAGCCTGGAACTGCGACAGATCCACAAAGTCAGACATGCAACGCAAACAAGATGGGACCTTTCATCGGTCGCCCAGCAGATGAAGCAACACGCCTAGAAGTCATGAGCGCGGCGGCAGGTGCGTCGGATGTGCGCTTCATCACTCCGGGCAGTGACTATATCAGGCCCGACGCAACCAATCCGCGTCTCAACCTGATGCTCGACAGCGAAGGCATCATCCGTGATGCGCGCTGCGGATAGCGCAAAAAACCCCGCCGCTCTGATCGAGCAGCGGGGTCTTTGGGTACCTAGACTAAACCTTAGTCTTGGAAGTGCTCATCCGGTGAGTGGGTTGGATAGTTGACATCACCCTTGGCGATAAAGCCTGGGATGTCCTGCTCCCAACGACCCTGAACGTCTTCGTTGAAGTTCAGATAGAGCTTGCCATCGACAATCTCATATACCTCCGGGTCGCCCGGTGCGAGTGCGTCATTCGCGCCAATCGCCCATGCGCAATACCCGCCGTAAGCCGGAGCGTATTTTGCAGGTTCTTCGATGAATGCGTTGGCATTTTCTTCCGTTGCAAAACGGTAGTCAAAGCCTTCGTAGCGGACAGTAAACTCTTCTGCGCCGACAACTGGAACGCCGTCACCTGTGAAGTAGCTCACAACGTCAAAGCCTGAAACAGCCAGTGTTTCACCTTTGGAAGCCGTGTGGACAGGACCGGTATTATCGCCACCAAGGTCAGCGAAAAGGCCGGTTTCAACCTGTTCAGCAGCCACCATGCTGTCACCTTCGGGCGCAGTTTCAGCAGGTGTGCCGCAAGCTGCGACGGTTGCCATGAGGGCGATTGCAAATAGTGATTTCTTCATAACTCTTATCCTCCTTAGGGGTCTTCTTCCCATCGGCGGCCTGAATGCCGATGACACTCAGCAGTTCGCGAGCCGTCGCAACATGGTTACACCACTAATTCACATTCTACGATTTTTTCTGGTTGAAGGCATATTGTACGCAGCCTTCACCTTGCGCGTGATCCCATTTTCGGCAATGAAGATGCCCATGACTTTGTGCACCACGCTACTACTACGACTTATCCGCCCTTGGACGGTGTAGGCGCGTGCACCTAAGGCGCGGCCACCGTTCAAGGGTTATCCGCCGCCTCCTCTTTCCAGCACCGAATTAAAGAGCATCCGCCAAGTCATGCTGAAACAACCTTCGAACAAGTATCGTGCATTTCCTCCCATCAACCTGCCTGATCGCAAATGGCCAGGTCGCATTATCGACAGCGCTCCTCGTTGGCTGTCGACCGATCTGCGTGATGGGAACCAGTCAATCATTGATCCGATGGATGCCGTGAAAAAGCGGCGCTTTTTCGACTTGCTGGTCGAAGTGGGTGTGAAGGAAATCGAGGTTGGCTTTCCAAGCGCTGGCGCAACCGAATTCGACTTTATCTCTGGCCTAGTGCAGTCTGATGCAGTGCCTGAAGACGTCTTGGTGCAGGTGCTGACGCAAAGCCGTGAAGATCTGATACGCACGTCTTTTGAAAGCCTTCAAGGCGCACGGGCAGCAATCGTACATCTCTACAATGCCGTATCCCCTGCTTGGCGTGACATCGTTTTCCGCATGTCCAAGACCGAAGTTCGCGAGATCGCTGCGAAGGGCGCTAAGGTCATGCGGGACTGCGCTGGCGAACGTCCCGAGACCGATTGGCATTTCCAATATTCGCCTGAGACTTTCTCGACCGCAGAACTCGACTTTTCAATCGAGGTTTGTGAGGCGGTTATGGAGGTGCTGCAGCCTACCCCAGACAAACCGATCATCCTCAATCTGCCCGCCACGGTAGAGGCGGCGACACCCAATATCTACGCCGACCAAATCGAGTATTTTGCCCGCAATCTGCCAAACCGCGAAAGCGCAATCATATCGTTGCACACGCATAATGATCGGGGCACGGGGGTTGCGGCAGCTGAACTTGGCCTGATGGCAGGTGCAGACCGTGTTGAGGGCTGCCTTTTCGGCAATGGAGAGCGCACGGGCAATTGCTGCCTCGTGACAATGGCGCTCAATCTCTACACGCAAGGTGTCGATCCCGGACTGGATTTCTCAGACATCGACCGCGTGATTGAGACCGTTGAGTATTGCAACGATCTGCCTGTTCACCAACGCCACCCCTATGGCGGCGAATTGGTCTACACAGCCTTCTCCGGTTCTCACCAAGACGCGATCAAAAAAGGGTTCGAGGCAAACGCGATACAAAATGACGAACATTGGCGCGTCCCTTACCTGCCTATCGATCCTGCTGACTTGGGCCGCGACTACGAAGCCGTAATCCGCGTCAATTCACAAAGCGGGAAAGGCGGTTTTGCTTGGGTGCTGGAACAAGACCAAGGTCTTAAATTGCCTAAATCAATGCAGGCAGATTTCTCGAAGCACGTCCAGCATCTTGCCGACGAGCTGGGACGTGAACTCAACGCCACCGACATTTGGGAAGCGTTCAAGGCAACGTACCATGTGCAAACTGCCGACAAACATTTCCAACTGGTCGATTACGAAGAAAGCCGCGCAACTGACGGCACGCGTCTATTCGCAGGGAAGATTGCAGTCGCAGGCGGCGAACAAAGCGTATCGGGCCGCGGCAATGGCCTGATTTCGAGCGTTGTTAGCACTCTCGAAGACGCGTTCGACCTGGATATCAAAATCCTCGACTACACCGAGCACGCGCTTGGAAGTGGCCGGGATGCAAGAGCGGCTGCTTACCTCAAATGCGAGACACGCGGGCGGGTGATCTGGGGGTGCGGGATTGATGAGGACGTTGCGACCGCTAGCGTTCGGGCGGTGTTGAGTGCAGCCAATTCGGCGGTCGATAGCTAAGCAAGGCTTGCTGCTCTGCCTATGACCGCTTACCCCTTGGCCTCAAACTTTTGGGGTGTTGGATCATGCGTTCACTTATTGGCTTCGCCGCGCTGGCAGCGGCAATCATTGGCACACAGGCACAGGCGCAATCATTTGAAGCGAGCATAACTCGCACTCAATACAACATCCCGCATATCGTTTCCGAAACGTGGAGTGGGATCGGATACGGTGTCGCCTATGCCTATGCCCAAGACAATTTCTGCATGCTGGCCGAAGAGTTCACCACCATTGCCGGTGATCGTTCGCGCTATTTTGGACCAGAGCAGACCGCAATTCTGGGCTTCACACAGGTCGACAATCTGACTTCCGACGTCTTTTTTCGAGGTCAAATAGATTTGCCAGCACTGCGTATCGGTTGGGCCAAACAAAGCGAGGATACACGAGACCTCGTCGATGGGTATGTGGCCGGCTATAACCGTTATCTAAGCGATACTGGTCCAGACGCCCTACCCGAAGAATGCAGAAACGAACCATGGATTCGGCGGATCACACGCGATGATATGCTTCGCCTCAATGAGAAGCAGATGTTGCTGGCAAGCTCTCTTGCCCTCGCACCCGGTATCGCGACTGCCGCTCCGCCAAACGCCGCGCAGCCTGCTCAAGCTGCGCATGTGGTTTTGCCACCCGAACACGAAGATTTGAACTTTGGCAGCAATGGTTGGGCATTTGGTGGCGATGCAACGCAGGATGGCAGAGGATTGCTAATCGGCAATCCACATTTCCCGTGGGAGGGCCCATCACGCTTTTGGCAACTGCATGTAACAAAGCCAGGTGAATATGACGCGATGGGCGTTGGCATTGCTGGCACACCGTTAGTCACTCTTGGCTTCAATAAAAACATTGCGTGGACGCATACTGTCACTGCCGCCCGGCACTTCACCGTCTATGCACTCACCTTGGCTGAAGGTGATCCAACCGCCTACTTGGTCGATGGCGTACCAGTAAAGATGCAGGAAAAGACGGTCAGCGTCCCCATGCCCAATGGCGAGACGCCAGTTGAGCGGACGATCTACACCACGCAATTTGGGGCCATTGTGACAATTCCCGGCACGCCATTTGGATGGAGCGAAACCACCGCCTTTGCCATTCAAGATGCCAATAGCGGCAATCAACGGGCGATCGATACTTGGATGGAAATCGGCAAAGCAACCAATGTCGCTCAGGTTGAGTTGGCGATTAGTGAGACGCTCGGCATTCCTTGGGTCAATACAATCGTCGCCGACAGAAATGGCGACGCATTGCACGCTGATGTCACGGCCGTGCCCGGTGTTTCAGCAGAATTCATCGAAGAATGCGCTACGCCTTTTTCCGGCCTCGTTGCCGACCGAATAACTCTGCTTGATGGAACGCGCGCCTCCTGCAACTGGCGATCCGACCAAAACGACCCAGCATCCGGCTTGCTTCCCGCGAGTGAGCAAGCGGTCCGGGTCCGGCGTGATTATGTTACGAACAGCAATGATAGCTATTGGATCAGCAATCCGAGCGCACCCTATGAACAGCTATCTCCAATTCTGGGAGATTTCGAAAAAGCGCTCAGCTTACGAACACGATCAAATTTCATGGAAACTCAAGCGGCCCTTGCTAGCGGTGCAGTCGATCGCGAGGCTGCGAGAACGCTAGTGTTTGGGAATGCGAGCCTTGCAGCAGACATGGTGGTCGAACCGTTGCTGGCCAAGTGCGCAACACAGGAAGAACTTGCCCAAGCATGTGCAGCACTCGAAGGCTGGGATCGCACTTTCGACGCGGATAGCTCCGGCGCTTACCTATTTGTACGTTTCTGGAACAAGGTTCGAAACAGCGACGATCTTTGGCTGATCCCCTTCGATGCTCAGGACTTTGTGAACACTCCGCGCAACCTTGATACCTCGGATAACAAAGGTGAAGCCTTACTAGCCGCCCTCGCACAGGCTGCCGCCGACTTGGAAGAAGCCGGAATTGCACTCAACGCAAAGTGGGGCGATGTTCAAGTTCGAGTGTCGGGCGATGAGCGCATTTCCATCCATGGAGGACCGGGCACGGCAGGCGTGCTGAATATGCAAAGGAGCCGGACAATCGACGGTGGTATCACTCCGATCCATGGCTCCAGCTACATCCAAATTGTAAGCTTTGATGAGAGCGGGCCAATTGCCGACGCGATCCTGACCTATTCGCAATCCACCAACCCAGCTTCAGATCACTATGCTGACCAAACTAGGCTTTATGCAGATAAGGTGTGGCATCGTTTGCCATTCGCTCCAGCTGAAATCACTGCTCAACAGATCGGCGAAACAATGGTGATTTCTGAGTAGCTGAGATCTCACGCGGCCTTATTGATTACACCGCGCAAGCACCCTGAGACCAGTTCTTCGATCTCGGCTGGCGTGGCAAGTTTCTCGAGAATGGGAGCTTCCACCTCGCCCATCTGGCGCGCCGAATACTGCGTGTATCCAGAGCTGTAGATCACTGGCATTTTCGGGAAGTAATCGCGCACCCGCCGGGCAAGTTCAAAGCCATCCAGCACGCCTGACATAACGATATCGGTAAGCAATAGATCGAAGCACTTTCCAGCATCAATCATCTCCAACGCTTCTTCGCCATTCTGTGCTGGTAGCACCGCATAATCCAATCGTTCGAGGATATCCGTCATCATCATTCGCAACAACAATTCGTCTTCTACCACCATTATCGTCTGGCCCGCCTGAACAGGTCCGCCATCTTTAGACGCCACTAATGCCACCTCTGCCCCTGAAGCATGTTTTTATCGTTCAAGACAAACCCCAATTGAAGAATTCGAAATCTAGAGACCCGATTTCCTCTTCGTACATGAATTTAAAAAACACGAAAACTATCGAATAATATGTGAGTTTTGGAATTATTTTCATCACAATTCCAACGCCTCGCCACCTACCAATTTCTCTTTATTTAATAACGACGAACACTTTATCATTGCGTTGCGTATGTATTCTTCAATGTGACACACTCAGGTCAAATTAAAATTGGGATAATTTCGCGGAGTGCTCTGGATGCCGCACCCACAGCCAGCGAGGTCGCAACAAATGACTGTTTTGGCCCGAGCTCTTGCTTTTCCGAGATAAGTGGATGTTATGCTCGGCCTAGCCGCACAAAAAATATGCTTCTGAGAGAGGGATTGGATGGCACAAGAACAGCAAGAACACGTACTAGAGCCTGACCTCCCCATCATCGATCCACATCATCATTTGTGGGATTTGCGCCCCATGTTGCCGATGCTCCCTATACCAAGACATCGGTTTATTGAGACGCTCGTCCCGGTCGCGCACTATACATTTGATCAATTCAACGCCGAAGTCGCTTGCGGACACAACGTAGTCGGCACAGTGTTCATGGAATGCGGCGCGTTCTATAATGCTGACTATGGCGAGGCGCTAAAGCCCGTTGGCGAAGTCGAGTTCGTAAACGGGGTTGCTGCGCAATCGGCAAGCGGCCTCTACGGAATCCCCAGACTTTGCGCCGGTATTGTAGGCCACGCCGATCTGCTGCGCGGAGCCGGTGCCGGAGAGGTCTTGGATGCACTTCAGGCTGCCTCCCCAGATCGATTTAAAGGCATCAGACATCAAGGGGCGTGGGATGCCGACCCAGACGTACTCGGCCCTCCGTTTCATGCTCCGCCAGAACTCTATCGCGATGCGACATTTCGCGAAGGTTTCGCGCAACTTGGCACCCGCGATCTGAGTTTTGATGCCTGGCTGCTCGAACCACAAATCCCAGACGTCATTGATCTTGCAAGGGCTTTCCCCAACACGCCTATTTGCCTTGACCATTGCGGGACACCGCTTGGGATGGCGAGCTACACAGGCAAACTTGAAGAGCGCTTTGATATTTGGCGATCAAACATCGTTGAGCTTGGAAAATGCGACAATGTGATGATCAAACTGGGCGGTCTTTCAATGCACAATTGCGCTATGCCAGCTGAAGGACCTGCTGCGGGCCTGGGATCAGCTGAACTGGCGAAACTTTGGAAGCCATATATCGAAACCTGTATCGAAGCTTTCGGCCCTCAACGCGCGATGTTTGAAAGCAATTATCCGGTGGACCGGTGGGGTGCCACCTACTCAGTATTGTGGAACGCCTTCAAACGGATCACCGCAGGGGCAAGCGACGACGAGAAAGCTGCGCTTTATGCCGGGAACGCTAGTCGGTTTTACCGCGTTGAACATCTGCTTGCCTGATTGCAATTTGCAACTTACCGCGCGTTCAAAGCTTCTAGGAGAAAATTCATATGTCGCTTCCGGCCCCGTTTGACCGTCTTCGCCTGCCACTGATTGGATCACCACTTTTCATCGTGTCCGGCCCAGAATTGGTCATCGCACAGTGCAAAGCGGGTATTATCGGAAGCTTCCCTGCGCTCAACGCTCGCCCGCAAACTCTGCTTGATGAATGGCTTCATCAAATCACCGAAGAGCTCGCCAAGCATAATCGTGAGAATCCAGATCGTCCGGCGGCACCCTTTGCGGTCAACCAGATCGTCCATAAGTCCAACGATCGCGTCATGGCTGACATGGCGACTTGCGAGAAATGGCAAGTTCCATTGGTCATTACGTCGCTCGGCGCGCGCACCGAAATTTTTGATGCCGTACGCAATTGGGGTGGGATTACGATGCATGACGTGATCAACAATCGTTTTGCGAACAAGGCGATTGAAAAAGGTGCCGACGGTCTCATTCCCGTTGCGGCGGGCGCTGGAGGCCATGCAGGCACGCAGTCACCTTTCGCTTTGATGCGGGAAATCCGTGAGTGGTTTGACGGTTTGGTTGCGCTTTCTGGTTCCATTGCGCACGGTTCTTCGATCCTTTCCGCCCAAGCGATGGGCGCAGATTTTGGTTATGCTGGCAGCGCGTTCATCGCCACCGAAGAAGCCAATGCGGATCAGGGATATAAGCAAGGAATTGTAGATGGTTCAGCTGAGGGGATTGTCTATTCCAACCTCTTCACCGGCGTACACGGCAACTACCTACGGTCTTCCATCGAGAACGCCGGGCTTGACCCCGAAAACCTCCCGCAAAGCGATCCCTCAAAGATGAATTTTGGCTCAGGTGGCAATACCAAAGCAAAGGCTTGGAAAGACATCTGGGGCTCTGGCCAAGGCATCGGCGCAATCAAGACTGTCGGCACTGTTGAAGACATGGTTGCCCGCTTTGAACGCGAGTATCACGAGGCCAAGTCTGCGATGGTGGAAAAGGCGAATTATACAAGCTGGGCCTAGCAAAGGTGCTTAAGCTAGCCTGTTGACGCCCAAAGACTTTCCGCCATGTCATCAAGCTCGGCGAAGTCAAAACCGGCGCCCAGCGGGTCCTTACTGTTCAGAACCATGCGCTTCTTTTCACTAAGAAGCCGGCTACGCAGAGCAGATTGCAGCAAGGCAAGCCGCAACAGAGCTTCTGAAAGCGCGGCTTCTTCATTTGAGCGTCGAGCGTTTGACCAGCTTGCCTCTATGCGGCCCACACGCTCGATCACCAGCTCATTGTATCGGCGGTGAGGCCCGCGGTGCAGAGGCATGCCTGTTCGAAAGGTGGCTTCATCGGTTGCTGGTAAGAGCAGGCCATTGGTTCGGAAGTCATCAAAGCCAACCGCTGAGCGACTAATACTCTGAAACATTGGCCCGAAGCAGCGACGTCCCACCAATTGAAGAGGGAGTAGGTGATGGCGTTGGTGACCTGATTGGTATCGAGGCGAACCAAGCCGGTTGACCGAGCGAAAAGAGATCGTTTTGCGTGCCACTGGCATCGAAACATGCTTGTGCACCGTAATCTTCGAATTCTGTTGCCCGCCGCGCATACTATTCTTTTGATACTCTTATAAATTTGCGATTGCGCGACATACTCAGCAACAACCGCATACCATCAGGCGCAACAATCCGCTCGTTCTTCTCAATACCACCTACGATGATCATTTGATTGACGATGCGAACGCCAAGACGGGTCGCGGCAACTTTGTCAGCGGAGAGCGGCGGCTCGATGCGCAGCTCCTGATCGATCCAGTGACTAAGCCCCACGCTCTGCATTGCCCCATCAACTGTCTCACGAAAAGCCGTAAGGCCGAGAGCTGGAAACGCCCCTCCTTCGAGCCAAGCGGTTGTAACGGATTCGAAAAAGCGTCGACCAATCACGCTTTGCGCAGGCGGCCACACAACGGCCTCCAAATCATCAAAGTGGTGAACGAGATCGCGGGCCAATGCGATAAGCGCACGCGCCACCGGCAAACTGCGCTCTCCTCCTGACAGATGCAGACCAGGGTGGAGATGCAAAGTATCGAAACGTGCAGGTCCGGGGATTTCATCGATGTCAAAACGATGTTCAATGGCAGGAAATTCCGCCGCATCGCCTGGGGCCAGGCCGCGTAGGTCAAACGTCAGTCCATCCCTTAGCAGTTCCAGCCAAGCCAACTCAGTCTTTACGTCGCCTTCCAGACTGCCCTGCCCAAGGGCCAATCCATCCGTAGCAACCAAATGCAATGGATTTGTTTCAGCTGGATCGTGCGTAAGAGAGACGGCCTGCTGACTGCCAACAAATTCGCGGATCGCAGCTCTATTGGGCCGTTTGTCTGTGGCAAAAAGCAGATAGAGCCCTTGAACTCGTGTGTCTGGCGTTTCGGTTATGTTGCCAACCCCTCTGATTTGAGACTTCTGATGCAAATCCCAATCTGCCGACGACCTGAAACGGCGTCGAGTCTCGATGGGGTAGTGATAGCATAAATTGGTCTCTGCAATCAGAAAACGCCCAATTTGATCCCTTCACACAAGCTATTTCCTAAATCCTCGCACCTACGCAGCACTTTCGATGAAGGAGTTTTAATCGCTAAAATTTGTTCAGGATTGCTCGCTTCGAAGTTAATTATCATTGGATCAGCGATTCTTTTCAGTCGCCAACCTGTCACTATTCGATCCAATTGCCTTTGCGCGCCGTGGCCATCTGAGCCGGCTGCAATGATTGTAGCATATGGACGGCCTTCGATGCGGCCAAGGACCGAGTAATAGTTCCGGTCAAACATCTCCTTCATCGCCCCGCTCAAGCTCGCCAGATTCTCTGGTCCGACGAAGAGATAGCCGGAGGCGTTCAAGAGATCGTCAGGCCGAACGTTCTCAACGGCTAACAAGCTCGCGCACTCATGCTGCGCCGCTGCTTTAGCCATTTTTTGACTTGCGCCAGTTCGGCTGTGCCAGATTATCAAGAGCTGTGCATCTTCGGCCATGAGCCAGCCTCACTAAGCTTGTTGTCGATTGTCAATCCCTCGGTCTATTTACCAAACGATCGATCAGCTAGATTGCACCCATGACAGATCGCCACACCTCAAACGTTCTTGGAGTAAAGCACTCCCTCACCGGCCAAGCTTGGCACTGGCGTGGGGGGAACATGGACGTGGGTTCCGCTGAGAGTGATCTGGGCCGTGACATTATGACGCAGCTTATGATGACGCGCGGCGTGGCCCCTGAAGATGTTGCCAAACACGCGACGCCAACAATGCGCGAGTTCCTGCCCGATCCATCTGAGTTTCGAGATATGGACAAAGCCGCAGATAGGATCGCGAATGCCATAGAGGCTGGCGAAACGATCACGATTTATGGCGACTATGATGTCGATGGTGCGACAAGCGCAGCGCTGTTGGTCGAATTGCTGCGATCGCTTGATGTTGAGGCGGGATACTACATTCCCGATCGCTTACTCGAGGGCTATGGGCCAACGGGCGAAGCTCTCGTTCAATTGGCAAAAGACGGCTCCAATTTGATCGTAACGGTCGACTGCGGTGCGATGGCACACGAAGCTCTGACCATGGCAAAAGAAGCCGGTGTCGACGTCATCGTTGTCGACCATCACAAATGCGCAAGTGAATTGCCTCCGACCGCCGCTTTAGTGAACCCCAATCGATTGGATGAAAGCGACCTGGCTGCGAGCCATGGGCATCTCGCGGCAGTAGGCGTCGCATTCCTGCTCGGCATCGCGCTTACACGCACGCTACGCGAAAGAGGATACTTCGCCGATCGATCAGAACCGAATTTGATGGGTCTGCTTGATCTTGTCGCACTAGGTACAGTCGCGGACGTCGCCGCTTTGCATGGGTTAAACAGAGCGTTTGTGGCGCAAGGTCTGAAGGTTTTGGCCAAGCGAGAGCGGATTGGAATGGCAGCTCTAATGGATGCAAGCCGGCTTAAACGCGCGCCAATCGCTTCAGACTTAGGGTTTGCATTGGGGCCCAGGATCAATGCAGGCGGCAGGATCGGGGAATCCACATTGGGCGTGCGACTGCTCACAACGCGCGATCCGGAAGAGGCCCAGACCATCGCCGAACAACTCTCCGCACTCAACGATGAGCGCCGCGCGATTGAAGCCGAGGTTCAAGAAGCCGCAGAAGCGCAATTGGACGGTCAGCACAATATGGGCGTTAATGTGCTTTCAGGATCCGGTTGGCACCCCGGCGTGATTGGGATCGTAGCTGGCAGAATCAAAGAGAAGACCGGAAAGCCATCAATTGTCATCGCATTGGATGAAGCAGACGGACTAGGGAAAGGATCAGGCCGGTCGATCAGCGGAATTGATATTGGGGCGGTAATCATCTCAGCACGCGAGGAGGGCTTGCTTGTTGCTGGAGGCGGGCATGCAATGGCTGCTGGCCTTACGATCGAAACCAGTAAGCTCGCAGCCTTTGCCGAATTCCTCGACAGGCGCCTTGCCCGCGACGTTGAAAAAGCCAGAGAGAACCAAGTCATGAAACTTGATCTCTCGCTTTCCCCTGGCGGCTTAACCCCAGACCTCGTTTCTACTTTAGATGCGGCGGGTCCCTATGGCGTGGGCTGGCCTGCTCCCCGCATTGCAGTTGGGCCTGTGCAGATCGTTAAGGCGGATATTGTCGGCAAAGATCATCTGCGGATCATCGCAAGTGGCGCTGATGGACGGTCATTCAAAGCGATCGCTTTTCGAGCAGCAGAAACCGAGATGGCACAAACCCTGCTGCACCGGAGCAAAGGCCGACGTTTCCATCTGGCAGGGCGAGTAAAGCTTGATGATTGGGGCCCACGCCCTGCTGCGGAATTGCACCTTGAAGATGCTGCTTTGATAGAATGATTGGCCAAACATGGCTTCTATCTGAGATATTTTCACATAAGTGGGACATACGGGGCTTGACCCATGCCGAACACACCCCTAGATGCGCGCTCTCGCAACGAGCGTGGCCCGTTCGTCTAGCGGTTAGGACGCGGCCCTTTCACGGCTGAAACACGGGTTCGATTCCCGTACGGGTCACCACCTTCGTTGCGACGCTCCCACAATCCCCTGTCAAAGTTGACCTCCCGCGTTTGCGGGTTAGAGCGATCTTATGGGTACTCCGCAGTCTATTCCCCTCGTCGGCGTCTTCCTGGCTTTGGGGACATTCATCTCCATGCTGCTTTTAGGTTTTGATCCAATCATTGCCATTTCTGTGCTTATACTGTGGGTGGGCTCATTGCTTCTTGCAGCGGGCCGTCCACCCGAACCTCCAGCGGTCGTTGTCCAAAAGTCGTTCAATCGCGACTCAATGCGGGACTTGATTGAGAATTCCTCCACCCCGCTGCTTGTGACCGAGAAGAATACTATCGCTATCGCAAACCGCGCGGCGCGGCGCATGCTAGGCCAACATATCATCGGCCAAGATGCCCGCGTTGCCTTTCGACAACCCGAAGCGATTTCTCTTTTGAGCGAAGATCGCAACGGCCAGGCGATTGTTCGTGGGCTCGTAAGGCGCCAGGACATTTGGCAGGTCAATCGCCAAGCCGTGGACGCGGATCTAGCGGTTGTGGAACTGATAAACCAAACTGCAGAAGCCGACATCAGCCGGGCGCACACCGACTTTGTAGCAAATGCCAGCCATGAGCTTCGCACCCCCCTCGCCTCAATAATTGGATATGTTGAAACGCTGAGTGAGAGCGGTGAGAGTCTCGATTCACCGACATCTCAAAAGTTTCTCGGAACAATCCAACGAGAAGCCCTACGGCTCCAAAGCTTGATAAGCGATCTCATGAGCCTGTCGCGCGTCGAAGCTGAAAAGCACGATTTGCCTGAAACGGTAATCAGGCTTGCTGATCTCACGGAACGTGCAGCACGTGACGCAGCCGGTTCCGAACGATTTGATCGCCTCAGCCTTACGCTCGACGAAAACCCATCGGTAAGGGGAGATCAGCAGCAGCTCGAACAGGTCGTTCGCAATCTGGTCGACAATGCCCTGAAATATGGGGCACCTGATACACCGGTCACCGTGCGGTTGGACTTAGCAAGAGAAGGGATGGCTCGAATCGCCGTGACTGACCAAGGCGAAGGGATTGCGCCAGAACAGCTCCCTCACCTCACGCGCCGCTTCTATCGGACCGATCCAGGGCGAAGCAGAGCTTCTGGCGGAACCGGCTTAGGTTTGGCCATTGTGAAGCACATTGTGGAGCGTCATCGCGGGCGACTCGACATTGAAAGCGATCTTGGCAAAGGCACTCGGGTTGTCGTGCGTATACCTGTCGTCAGTCCAAACGCTACGACCGGCTCAAATGTGGAACAATCAGCTCAACAGGATGCGCACAACGGCAAAAATGAGGGCATGTGGCGCGAGGAAACACCGCTTGTGTCTTAGCCTTGTCTTATTTCTTGAACATGGCGCCTCCATGGGCGTCCGATTGAGTGAAGAACCGTGACGAATAGCACTCGCGTCATCAAACAAGCCATCAGGGGTAAACAGGCTTAATTCATGTCGCCGATTACACTTATTCTGGTTGCCATTGGATTGGGCCTTGCCGGCTGGCTGGCTGGTCGTGCGAAGGCATGGAGTTTTCAGAAGGCTTCACCCGACACTCGCCCGGTCGCGAGGCCCGTATATCACGCATGGTATGTTGCGGTCTGGGTGGTATTCCCCGTTCTTATTTTTATCACCCTGTGGTCCTTCATCGCGCCCCAGCTAGTGATCCAGAGCGTCCTGAGTTCACCGGGCGCTGCAAGTCTACCAGCCTTTGGCTTTGAGAGGGAATCCTGGCTTTCCGAAGCCCGTGCGGTAGCAACTGGCAATGCTCCTGGCGTGTTTAACGAAGGCGCTGAGGCTCTGGTTGAGCCATTTCGTGAAGCCATTTCACACTACAGCATTATCGGGTTCGCTCTGACCATTCTGATCGCTTTTGGCGGCGGAGCCTTCGCATTTCTTCGCGTGCGGCCTGATTTCAAGGCGCGCACGAAGGTTGAGCGCACGGTCATGATCGTGCTCTTGCTCGCATCCTTGGTCGCAATACTTACGACGCTCGGCATCGTCGCGAGCCTCGTGTTTGAGACGATCCGCTTCTTTGGGATGGTATCGCCAATCGATTTCTTATTTGGCACCTTCTGGGGCCCAGACCCGATGAGCAATCCTGAGAACCCTGACGGTTCACGCTTCGGGGCTATCCCGCTGTTCTGGGGGACGATCTTTATCGGCGCGATCATCGCGATGATCGTTGCGATCCCGCTAGGCTTGATGAGCGCGATCTACCTTACGCAATATGCTCACCCTAAGCTTCGCCAATGGGTGAAACCGGCGCTTGAGATTCTGGCCGGTATTCCAACCGTGGTTTACGGATATTTCGCTGCGCTAACCATTGCTCCGGCCGTGCGCGACATCGCAGTATCAATGGGTGTTGCGAATGCATCTAGCGAAAGCGCGCTGGCAGCCGGTGTTGTTATGGGAGTGATGATCATCCCATTCGTGTCATCCATGGCCGACGATTCCATGGCCGCTGTGCCAAGTGCAATGCGCGACGGAAGCCTTGCAATGGGTGCCACACAGTCAGAAACGATCAAACGCGTTCTCTTTCCAGCTGCGCTCCCCGGCATCGTCGCTGGGATCATGCTCGCCATTAGCCGCGCCATTGGTGAAACTATGATCGTGGTGATGGCCGCAGGCGCTTCGTCAAATCTCTCGGCCAATCCGCTTGAGACAATGACGACGGTCACTTACCAAATTGTCGCGATGTTGACGGGTGAAGGCAGCTTCGATCACCCCGCAACCCTCAGCGCTTTTGCGCTAGGTTTCGTGCTCTTCCTTGTGACGCTCGTTCTCAACATCATCGCGTTGCGCGTCGTGAAACGGTTCCGTGAAGCTTATGAGTGATACCGCAATAACCAATCAAGCAGGCCCCACGCGGACGGATGCTTTCGCCAAGCGTTTGAAGAAACGTTACGCATCCGAGCGCCGGTTCCGCGCGCTCGGCCTTGGCGCGATTATCTTCTCCATTTCTGTGTTGATCTTCCTTTTGGGAAGCATGCTTTTAAACGGCATCGGCGGCTTTCAGCGTGCAGAGCTGACTGTTCCCATAGACTTTCCTGAAAGCGGCCTTACCGGCGATGAGGTCTCTCTGACCGCGCCTAGCGCCATCCAGGTCCTTGAAATGCAGGGCATGTCTGAGGTTGTTCATTTCTACGCTGAAGAGGCCATAGGGGTAGAAGGCGCAGAACAGCTAAGCCGCGATGCTTGGCGCGATGTTGCAGCGGCGCTTCAAGCGGACCCATCGCTCATCAACCGCAGCGAAACTTTCTACCTGCCAGCATCCTCTGATCTGGCAGCGGGCCTTGACGGTGAAGGCGCACCCGAAATGCAGGCGCTTGCAACGCAATTGGCAAGCGAGGGGAAACTGGCTGAGAATTGGGATATTGGCTTTCTCACTCGCTCCGATGCGACCAGCCCTCAGCAAGTGGGGATTTGGGGCGCATTGAAAGGCTCGATCTACACGATGATCGTGACCTTCTTGCTCGCATTTCCAATCGGTGTGCTCGCGGCACTCTACCTTGAAGAATACGCCCCAAAGAACCGCTGGACCGATTTGATTGAGGTGTCGATCAACAATTTGGCGGCTGTTCCATCGATCATTTTCGGCCTGTTGGGACTTGCGGTGTTTCTAACGCTTTTCCCGAACCTGAGATCAGCCCCCCTCATTGGCGGTATGACATTGGCTTTGATGACCATGCCTGTGATCGTCATTTCAGGCAGGAACGCGATCAAATCGGTACCTCCGTCTATCCGTGACGGTGCATTGGCCGTCGGCGCTTCTCCTGTGCAGGTTGTGTTCCATCATGTCTTGCCATTGGCGCTGCCCGGGATGTTGACCGGCACAATCATCGGCATGGCCCGTGCATTGGGTGAAACAGCGCCGCTGCTGCTGATTGGCATGCGCGCATTTGTAGCAACACCTCCAGACGGATTCACCGCGCCAGCCACCGTGTTGCCGATGCAGATTTTCCTTTGGTCAGATGAAATCGACCGCGGATTTGTGGAGCGCACTAGCGCTGCAATTATCGTCCTCTTGCTGTTCCTCCTGCTAATGAACGGCCTAGCAATTTACCTTCGCAACAGATTCGAGAAAACCTGGTGACACTCATTCACGAGAAAATTGAGAAAGACCCGAACGCGAAAATGATCGCGCGCGATGTGTCGGTCTATTATGGTTCGAAGAAGGCCATTGATGAGGTTTCGATTGAAATCTCACCTGACTACGTAACTGCTTTCATCGGCCCATCGGGTTGTGGCAAATCCACCTTTCTGCGCTGTTTCAACCGTATGAACGATACAATCCCGGTTGCGCGGGTTGATGGTCTGATCGAACTCGAAGGCGAAGACATCCACGGTGATGCGATGGACGTCGTTCAGCTGCGCGCCCGTGTCGGAATGGTCTTTCAAAAGCCCAATCCGTTTCCAAAAACGATCTACGAGAACATCGCCTACGGCCCTCGAATCCATGGATTGGGCGAGAAAAAAGCTGATCTCGACGTCATCGTCGAACGCTCCCTCACCCGTGCGGGGCTATGGGATGAAGTAAAGGACCGGCTCGAAGATTCTGGCACGGCTCTTTCAGGCGGCCAGCAGCAACGCCTTTGCATTGCCCGTGCGATTGCCGTTGATCCCGAAGTTATCCTTATGGATGAGCCCGCATCGGCGCTCGATCCGATTGCGACAGCAAAGATTGAAGAATTGATCGCCGAGCTTTCTGGCCGGTATGCTATAGTCATCGTGACACACTCGATGCAGCAGGCTGCCCGCGTCAGCCAACGCACTGCTTTTTTCCACCTCGGCAAGATGGTGGAGTACGGTCCAACGTCCGATATCTTCACCAATCCAATTGAAGAGCGGACCAAGGACTACATCACAGGACGATACGGCTAATGGCTGATCATACCGTCAAAGCATTTGATGAAGACATCACCCGCCTCCGCGGCTTGATCGCGGAGATGGGTGGGCTTGCCGAAGTTGCGATCCAAGAAGCCCTTGAGGCGATGGTGCGCGGCGACGAAGAGCTTGGCAACAGCGTGGTTGCGCGTGACAAGAAGATCGACGCTTTGGAATCCGAAGTCGACAAGCTCGCCGTTCGCATCATCGCATTGCGGGCACCAATGGCAGACGACCTTCGTGAAGTGATCGCAGCGCTCAAAATCGCTGGCGTTGTTGAGCGGATTGGTGACTATTCAAAGAATATCGCCAAACGCGTTGGGATGATCGAAGGGCGTGACCGGTTTGAGCCTTTGACACTTCTTCCTGCAATGGGTGAGCTCGCGGGTGAGATGGTGCACGACGTGCTAACCGCCTATGCCGCGCGTGATCCCGGACTTGCGCGCGAAGTGATTGCCACCGACGCCAAGGTTGATGCATTTTACAACAGTATTTTCCGCAATCTGGTGAGCCATATGGTGGAAAATCCAGCGACTATTTCGAGCGCAGCACAGCTGCTGTTTGTCGCTCGCAATTTGGAGCGGATCGGAGACCATGCGACAAATGTTGCGGAAATGGTCCATTTTGCTGCGACAGGGACATATCCACCCGAAGACGAGCGCTAACAAACAACAGCCTCTGTGGAAAAGTCATCGGCGCGGATTTCATCAAACTGTAGCGCAAATGAAACAAAGTTAGACGTGTTGGGTGCTTTGGGTTCTTAGGGCGCCTACGTGAGGAGACACGGAACATGCCCGCTGCCAAACTGCTGTTGGTTGAAGACGATCCAGCGCTTTCCGAACTGCTCGAATATCGCTTTCAAAACGAAGGGTATGACGTCCGTTGCACCGGTGACGGTGACGAGGCGATGGTTTTGGCGAGTGAAGACGTTCCCGATCTCATCATTCTCGATTGGATGATTGAAGGGACAAGCGGCATCGAAGTCTGTCGCCGTTTGCGCCGCGATAAAGAAACCGCGCATGTGCCGATCATTATGCTTACAGCGAGAGAGGCGGAAGACGACCGTGTTCGCGGTTTGGAAACCGGCGCAGACGATTATCTGACCAAACCATTTAGCCCACGCGAATTGCTAGCGCGTGTTGCGGCCGTCATGCGCCGTATCCGGCCTGCTCTTGCAGGTGAAACGATTGAGGTGGGCGATATCAAGCTCGACCCGGTTGCACATAAGGTGCAGCGCCGCGGCCGCTCGCTCCAGCTTGGCCCTACAGAGTATCGGTTGCTCAAATTCTTCATGGAGAGCCCGGGCCGTGTGTTTAGTCGCGGGCAATTGCTCGATGGCGTCTGGGGAACGGGGTCAGATATTGAGCTGCGCACTGTCGACGTCCATATTCGTCGCTTACGCAAAGCGATTGGACTGGAAGGCATGAAGGACCCTATTCGCACGGTCCGATCTGCTGGATATGCTCTCGAGCCAACCTAGCGGCAGACGCCTGCATAGCGGGCAGCCTGATCGAAGTGGAAATGGTCTGCATGTGCAGCGTTGAAATCGGGCGAAAGCACGGTTGAGAATACTCCGCATGCATCATCCCGGATTGCCCGCAAGAACTCCGCACGGTCCGCATCCCCGTCCCAATCGTCGAGAACGCTTATTCGCCTGCCATCGGCAAGCACGAATGCAGAGATATCAATCGCGTTGGCCGTGGCGTGCTCGCTCCATGCACCTGAACCACTCCCGCGCATTCGGCGGCAATTGAACGCACCAAGATGCTCAATTCTCGCGATTTCACTGCCAAGATGCTCCTGCGCTGCTGGTGCGACGCTTTTCTCTCGCCATAGTTCTAGGCCAGCGGCGACCGGGCATGTCACGGCAGGCGTATCAGGAGCAAGTGGGAAGCCACCAAGCTGGGTTCGATCTGATCGCGAACAGGGGCCTTCTTCGGTTTCTGGCAGGGCTGAGTAGGCAATATCGCTGCGATCGAGCACTGCACGGCATGCCAGCACATCATCCCGCAGAGCAGTCAGCTTTGTCGCGGTCGCCATCCCTATTGGGTCACGTAGGTCGAGCGGAGCGAAAGGATTGTGCTCAGGATGCGCTTGCAGCCAATTCCATCCGACAAAACCGCCAATCGTTCCAATAGCGAACAGCACAAGCGTGCTACCAAGACACCCAGTTCTTTTTCGTTTTCGTGCCATTGTTCGAGCCTAGTGGAAATCCCGCGATTTGGGGATGATTCTGTGATTGCGCGGGTGCCCTTGCCCTAAATGCTCTTGAAGAACTGGCACTTCATCAATGATGTCACGCACTCTCAATCCCTTTTTCGCACGCCGATCTTCGCTTGTCGCGGTTGACATGGTTCGCCCTCCAGGAAGCGGATGCTTCACATGATCCGCTCTGGCAGTGGGTGCGTTGAGCATGTCATCGGAGAGCGAATAGAGTTTGCCGGTCGCATCCTCCATATGCTGTGCGATCACGTGGATCACTTCGTCATCATACTCGACGCGGCCGCGCACCTCCATCAGCCGGGCGCCCATCACAATCTTGCGCTGCTTCGCCATCAGATCGGGCCAAACGACAAGGTTCACCACCCCTGTTTCATCCTCCAGCGTGATAAAGCACACACCTTTGGCAGAGCCAGGGCGCTGCCGGATCAGCACCACGCCAGCTACGTGCACCATGGAGCGGAATTTACGGTCTCTCAGATCGCAAGCGCGCACAAAGCCGCGCTCAGCCAGGCTTGCACGCATGAAAGACATGGGGTGTGCTTTGAGGCTGAGACGGGTTGTTTGATAATCCGCCACCACTTCTTCCGACAGTGGCATCTGCGGCAACAGCGTCGGCACGCGCTCGGCTCCCTCATCGCGTTCCGCTGCGGCGCGAAACAGTGGCAGATCAGGCCCGGCAATCAGGCTGCGCGCATTCCACAAGGCCTGCCTGCGCGAAAGGTTCATTGAGGTGAAGCAATCTGCACTGGCGAGCCGTTCGATATGTGACGGCCCTAAGCCCGCCCTCTCGCGCAATTCGGCCACATCACGGTAAGCGCCATTCTCTTCGCGTTCTGCGATTAGTTGTGCCGCGACATGCTCAGGCAAGCCATCAACCTGCCGCAAACCAAGGCGCAATGCGATATGTCGGTCCATGCGCCCCGTTTTTACGTCTCCAGCCTCTTCCAGCTCCTCCAAAGTGTTATCCCATTGAGAGCAGTTCACATCGGCAGGCAACACCTCCACCCCATGCTCACGCGCATCGCGAACGATTTGGGCAGGGGCATAAAACCCCATTGGCTGCGAGTTCAGAAGCCCCGCTGCGAAGGCTGCTGGAAAATGGCATTTGAGCCAGCTCGACACATAGACCAAATGCGCAAAAGACGCAGCGTGGCTTTCGGGAAAGCCATATTCACCAAACCCCTTGATCTGGTTGAAACAGCGCTCTGCAAAGTCAGGGTCATAGCCACGCTCGACCATCTTACCAACCATCAGATCTTCCAACTCATGCACCATCCCGCGCGAACGGAAGGTCGCCATGGCTTTGCGCAGGCGATTGGCTTCGGTTGAGCTAAATTTGGCGGCATCCAGTGCGATCTTCATCGCCTGTTCCTGAAAGATCGGTACACCAAGCGTCCGCTCTAAAATACTCGAAAGCTCATCAGGCGGGCCATGTTGCGGAGAAGGCGCCGGGATACGCACTGGCTCTGCCCCGCGCCGACGTTTCAGATAGGGATGCACCATGTCGCCCTGGATAGGACCGGGCCGCACAATCGCAACTTGAATGACCAGATCATAGAACTCGCGCGGACGAAGGCGCGGCAACATATTCATCTGCGCCCGGCTTTCGACTTGAAACACGCCCAGCGAATCCCCTTTGCGCAGCATCGCATAGGTTTCCGGGTCTTCGCGCGGCACCGTTGCAAGATTGAGCGTACGGCCATGATGCGCCTCAAGCAGATCAAGGCACTTTTTAATGCATGTAAGCATGCCCAGTGCCAGCACATCGACCTTCAGGATGCCGAGCGCCTCAATATCGTCCTTATCCCATTCGATGAAACTGCGATCTGGCATGGCACCATTGCCAATAGGCACTGTCTGTGTGAGCGCACCTTGCGTGAGGATAAACCCGCCGACATGTTGCGAGAGGTGGCGGGGCATTCCGATCATCTGCTCGGTCAGTTTGAGCACACGTTTCAAATGCGGATCGGACAAATCCATGCCGATCTCTTCGACATGCGCCTCACCAATTTCGCGGCCCATCCCGCCCCAAACGGTACGAGCGAGCGAACTGGTGATGTCCTCAGACAGGCCCATTGCCTTGCCCACTTCGCGGATCGCCATGCGTGGGCGATAATGGATGACAGTTGCGGTCAGTCCAGCCCTGTGCCGCCCATACTTTTCATAGATGTATTGGATCACCTCCTCACGTCTTTCATGCTCGAAATCGACGTCGATATCGGGTGGCTCCTTACGCTCCTCAGAGATGAAGCGATCGAACAGCAATTGGTGTTTGGCGGGATCAACGCTCGTGATCTCTAAGCAATAACAAACCGCCGAATTGGCCGCTGACCCACGCCCCTGACACAGGATTGGCGGATCAACCGAGCGAGCGAAATCGACGATATCCTTGATGGTGAGAAAGTAGCGAGCAAGGTCTAGCTTTGCGATCAGAGCAAGCTCGCGTTGAAGCGTTTCGCGCACAGAGAGCGGCACACCTTCAGCATAACGTCGCCCAGCCCCGGCCCAAGTCTCTGACTTCAAAAATTCCTGCGGAGACTGACCATCTGGATATATCTCTTCCGGATATTCGTAGCGCAACTCCTCAAGACTGAAGTTGCAGTTATCCGCCACTTGACGAGCCGCCTGGATCGCGTGAGGCCAGCGAGCAAACAGTCGCTGCATCTCTTGCGGGGGTTTCAGATATCTTTCCGCATTGGCATGGAGCAGGTGTCCGGCCTCTACCACTGTCGTCTTGTTTGCAATGGCCGTCATCACATCTTGCAAAGGTCGACGCTCTGGCGCGTGATAATGGACATCATTGGTCGCCAACAGCTCAAGGCCATGTGCATTCGCCAACGCATCAAGGCGGTCAATCCGCCCCACATCATCACCGCGGTACAGATAGCTCGCGGCCAGATGGCGCAATGTAGGCAGTTGCGCGGTGAGATGCGGCAACAGCTCCGCAAATGGCGCGGTACAGGTAAGTCGTCCTCCCGGTTGATTCTCCACTTCAGGATGCAGCGCTACAACATTGCTGGGTAAGTGGAGCGTGTACTGAGTCGCCAAATCCTCCGGCGGGAGCAGAATGAGCTGCACATCATCGCAATGCTGTCTCAGCATCGCCAGATTGATCTCACACACGCCTTTTTGTTGCCACTCTCCGCTAAGCGTCTGCATCCGGCCAGCGCTGATAAGGCTACACAGCCTGCCATAGGCGGCGCGATCCTTGGGATAGGCAAGGAAAGCGAGCCCCTCCACCGTTTCGATGCGGCAGCCAATCACTGGCCTAATCTTGAGTGTCGATGCCTCGGTATGTACCCGCACTACGCCTGCAAAACTGTTCGCATCGGCAATGCCAATCGCATCATAGCCACATGAATAGGCGCGCATGACCAGATCCACCGCATCCGATGCCCCGCGCAGGAAGCTAAAGCAGCTCACCAGGCCCAGTTCGACGAAGGGCGCACGTTCAGGGGCTTGGACCGTGTTAGGATCCAATTTCAGCGTGCGCTTATCTGGGGTTAAAGGGGCATCAGGCATAGGTCATTCTAGTTTTTGTTCTATATATGTTCCTAACGATAATCCGCCAAATGCAAATTCTGCAATTTACGGGAACCCTCCCGCCAATGATACGTAATACCGAAACGGACCGGGCCCCTCTGGCGAGCAATCCTGCTCGTGATGTCGGACGTATTTGCGCCTCAACTTGTGGCGCTTGTATTGATCGAGGGGGCGACAGGCTCCCTCGTTAGGGAGTATCAAATGAACAAAATTGCATCTGTTTCAGTTCTTGGGATTAGCGCATTGGCATTGGCCGCTTGCGCTGGTGACGAAACCGCTGCAGCGGGCGAAACCGCCAATCCAATCACCGCTGAAGAAGTCGCAGCTGCACAAGCAGCATGGGGCGAAGGCATTGTCGCAATCGGCTCTGTATTCAGCGAAGACGGCGACTACAGCGCGCGCGCTCAGGAACACATCGCAACGCACTATGCTTATGGCGATGACGCAACCATCCTATTCAAGCCAACCTTGGCTGCAGAAGATCAGTTCCGTGAAACCACAGAAGAAGCGCTCAGCTACTTCGTGGGCGCCGAAGGCACTGAAGATGGCGGCTTTGCCATCCGTCCTTACACCAATGTTGAATGGGACAATAACGGCACTGTTATCTCGGACAGCGGAGACATGGCTGTTGCGATGGGCAACTACATGTTCACTGACGCGGACGGCGGCGTGACGAAGGTTGAGTACTCATTCGCCTACGAAAAAGACGAAAATGGCGATCTCAAGATTGTCCTGCATCACAGCTCGCTGCCATTCAGCGCGAGCTAAGCGGTACATCTAGTTTTTGGAGAAAGGGTCGGGGCATTGCTCCGACCCTTTTTGTTTGTGTCTTAGAGACGATGCAAACGCTGTTTTTGCTGAGACAGGTCATCCATCGTTAGCGAGCACAAATGGTCCAGCACGGCTTCGTGCATTTCACCTTCGAACGTAACACCTGCATAACGATCCTCAATCCAAGCGATCTTGCCGAGCGGAGCATTTACCCCGGCGACTCTCATCGTCACTCTGTCACCGACACTTGCGAAACCACGGCTTGCCTTGATCTTGCAACCGCCTTCAGAGATGTCGACCAGATCAACGAATACCACGCGCGATTGGACACGGCTTTTCACCATGATCCCAAGTGGGCGACGTTCCCTTGTTCGATTTACATTTGTCTCCGTCATTTCACCGTCTTGGCATGAATTCGTAAATTAAGTTTGATCGCGTGCCTAACGCTCCGTTTACTATTTACGCGCCCAGCCCTTGCAGAAACCAATCAGGCACCCCTCCGCGGCCGTCACCAGAGATGCCGTGGCGATAAACCCAATAACGGCAGCCATCAGCATCTTCGATCCGGTAATAGTCGCGCAGACGAATAGTCGATTTCTGCCGCCACCATTCAGGTGCAATGCGTTCCGGCCCCTCTACCCGCGCCACTTCATGCACATTGCCGCGCCATCGAAAGCGTTGCGGATAGCCATCGGGTGACGCGTAAAGCACGGCAATCTTCTCTGGTTTATCGAGCATTTTTAGGGGCCTACCCTGAGTCTTTTGCAACGGACATGAACCTGCCACCGGGACCAAAGGAGGCTGCCACCCTTGCCCACGTTCCGGCAGGTGGCTGGCCCGCGGCACCGGACGCCGCACTGCCTTCGAACCAAGCCTGACAGTCAACCGGTCCATGCAGGCAGCAAGCGAAGTGCCATGGCGTTCGCTCGCTTGCTCAACATCTTTTTGAGTAAGCGCAAGCGGCTCAGCCCAACTGGCACGCAGGCGCACTGTCTCAATCCCAAAACCGGCATCAACATCTTCAATTTTTTCAGCAAACAAGCGTGTCATATGCGCCGGATCACGCGTGGCACAGGCCAGTTCAAGCCGCCTGACAAGCACTTCGCCATCGACCCTCCACAAACCAAGTTCCAAGCGGCGTGCACCCTCGCCTCGCCCCTCCAGAGCGCGCGCCATATCCTTGGCAAGATCATCAAGCACACGATCAAGCAGCGAGCGGTGACGCAAAGGCTCCATCAAACGGCGCTGAACCAATGGCATTTGCTGCGGAACCACGGGCAATAGCGGTTCAGGCACACGGCCCAATAATTGATCCAGGCGAATAAGCGGATTGGCCGAAGGAGATTTGCGATTACGGAACCGGCGATGGAGCGCATCGCGCGCCGCCGCCTCAGAGCGATTAATTGCGCCCTTCGTTATATTGGCAAGGTCATCGAGCCGCTTAAGCCCCAACCGCCGCAAGACGGTGAGAACATCTGCATCAAGCCGGAGCGCTGCAACCGGCAAATTGCCCAGCCAACGCATCATGTCCCCATGCGCATCAAGAATCGCGCGCTGGGGTCCGAAATGCGCCAGCGCCCATGCCGCCCCAGCTGTGGGAGCAATCGCCGCACGCACACTCAGTTGACGCTTTAAAAATGCCTCTTGAACATCAGCGAGCAGGCGCTGCTCTCCACCAAACAGATGCGCAACTGCGCTTACATCAACCAATATACCATCGGGTGGATCAAGCGCGCTCCACGGGCCCCATCTCTGTGCCCAAACGGCAAGCTTCTCTAGATGCGCCAAGTCACCTGCAGGATCAGCAGGTGCCGTCTGTATCTGAGGGCAAAGCGTGCGTGCATCGGCGAGCATCATTCCAGATTGTGCACCGGCCTGACGCGCGGCCTCATTCACCGCTGCAATGCGCGGACCATGCGCGGTTTCGGTGATCAGAACGGTGGGATGGCTATCTGGCCCCTCCCCCTGTCCAACTTGCTCCCCCTCAGGCGCGAGCGACACCCGCCAGCGATCGACCGACAGTCGGGCGCACCAGATGGCCAATATCCGCCGCGTCTGAATTGGCGGGCTGGTTGATACCGGGTTGGCGGATTTTGAGGGGGCCTTTGTCATTGCTTAGTGTCCACTTGCCGGGCGCATGGCAGCTTGCCCGGAACAGTTCGGCTTTCCATGCTGGCGGACCGGGCGCATCAGCGTTCCAAAACGGGCGATCAGAGGGAGCCGCCTCCACCTGCCAGCGCATTCGAGCAGAAGAGAGATCAGCCTCCGCCTCAAGCCGCACCAGCCACAAGGCCACGCCATGTTTTTGCGCTGCAAGGCTCAGTCTGCGGGAAGCGGTGAAATCGAGAACACGCGGATTGCCAACAATCTCCCCGATCACACAGGCAAGATCGCGGCATCTAAGCCCCTCTTCGAGCGCGAAAAGAGCGTCTTGGGGTGTCTCCGCCTCCACATGGATCAAACGGTCCCGAAATTCCGAAGGCAGGCCATAAACATAAGGGCGACCTGACCGTTGCACAGCGCGTTTATCCTGCACCCAAAGCACTTGACGGTGATCCTCTGCCTCAGCGAGCGGGTCATCCGCCCCGCACGCCTCCTGCATCAATGCATCGCGAGCAAGGGCCAGAGCAAGCCCCGCTCCACTCGCATCCTCGCTGCCTGCGAAAATCTCACTGTGTAGTGGTTGTTGAGTAAGACCGGGCCGCCAGCGCGCCTCTCTCCGTTTGGAAAGTGCAGCAATATCCTGAACTGACAGCGTTGATTCTGGCAGACGCTTAGGCGCCCCACCCCCGTGAGAGAGGGGGGCCACAGGAGAGATATCGAGCGCTTTCGCGCGTAAAGGGCGTGCAGTTTGGATCATAGGAACTCAATAAGGACTCGGTTGAGTCTTATTTGTTCCCATTATGTTCCACATTTGAAGAGCGATTGCAACGGGTCAATTCCGCTGCAATCGCTCTTGCTTCAGCTAAAAAGACCGAAAGCGAGGATCACCATCAAGACAGCAGGGCAAACAAACCGCACCAGCAAACGCCATGTCTGATGAAGCGCGCCATCAATGCCGTTCTCCTCATCGATCAGGCGTGCATCTGCAACCCAACCGACAAAGATACAGGTCAGGATCGCGCCGATTGGCATGAACAGCTTGGCCGTGACCCCGTCCAGAGCATCAAAGAAATTCGCTTCAGCAAAGATCGGAATAAAGCCAAGCGGATAGAAGTCCGGCAATTCATTGAACGAGAGCGCCGACAGCACGCCCAAAACTGCAGCACCCGATCCCACGATCAAGGTGGCCACCGGACGAGAGACTTTAAACTTCTCAAACGTCCAAGCGGTCGGTGCCTCAAGCAGAGATACCGAGCTGGTCAGAGCGGCAAAGAACACCATCATGAAGAACGCCAAACCGATCAGCGATCCAAACGGCATCGCCTGAAACGCAATTGGCAAGGACTGGAACATCAGGCCAGGTCCAGCACTTGCAGAAAGGCCGGCTGCAAAAACGATCGGGAAAATGGCAAGACCTGCGAGCAAAGCCACAGCCGTATCAGCACCTGCGATGATGCCAGATGTCTCACCCAAATTGGTTTCACGGCTCGCATAGGCGCCGTAGGTCATCATTCCTGCTACACCCAAAGAGAGTGAAAAGAACGCCTGCCCCACAGCTGCGAGCATCACCTCGCCAGTGAGTTTCGAGAAGTCGAACGTGAACAGGTAGGCAACCGCTTCGCCAAAGTTACCCGTGAAAGCACCATAAATAGTGATCGCAAGGAATAGGACGAAGAAGAGCGGCATCAGATAAACCGCAACCCACTCAATCCCGCTAGATATACCGCGCGCCACAAAGAACATCGTAACCGCAAGGAAGCCAAGGTTGAGCCCAACCATCAACCCACCATTGCCGAACAGTCCGGGCAACAAGCCTTCAATCTCCCCTGCATCGCGCCCTTCAAACGCTCCGCCGGTCAAACCCGTTTGGATGAGGTCCTGCGCAAAGACGCCAATGTAATAGACAACCCAGCCGCCAACAACGCAGTAGAAACTGAGAATGAGGAAGGCTGCAAAAACGCCCATTGAGGCCAGAACGCTCCACCCTTCGGGCGCGTTTAAATCGCGAGCCACCCTGCGAACACTCTCGGGCGCAGAGGCCTGCCCATGACGTCCGATCAAAACCTCGGACAGCAAAACCGGAAGACCAATCAGCAAGACGCAGAAAATGTAGAACAGCACGAACGCACCGCCACCATTCTCTCCCGCTTCCGCAGGAAAACGCCACATATTGCCAAGGCCAACGGCAGAACCCACCGCTGCAAGAATGAATGCGCTGCGCGAAGACCAGCCTTCGCGTTTACCCGAACCGGATGCTGCTACCATGTTTGAAAAAACTTCCCTCTTGCCGCGCCTGTGAGAACGCGTTTCCCGTGTTGCCGTGCACTTTGCAATGAATTTGCCCTCACGCCAAGAGGGAAGCTTGGCGTTTGCACGCTCTAGGGCTAAATGCGCTACTTATGTCGACTACATTCCAGCTTGATACGAGCACCAGCCGAGCCACCCCCACCCCAAAGCCGCGCAAGCGTCTGACAGTCCCACGCGTGCGAACGCGCAAGAAGGATGGCGTTACTGAAGAACCTTTGGTGATGCTAACTGCCTACACGGCGCGGCAGGCACAATTGCTTGATGCGCATTGCGATTTGCTGCTCGTTGGAGATTCGCTGGGTCAAGTCATTTACGGCCTCGATTCCACCATCCCTGTCTCGCTGGAGATGATGGCAAATCACGGCGCCGCAGTGGTTCGGGGGAGTTATCACTCCGTCGTAGTCGTAGACATGCCGTTCGGCTCTTATGAAGCATCCAAAGAGCAGGCATTCGAGAGCGCTGCCTATCTTCTCAAAAAGACAGGCGCCGCCGCTGTGAAGCTGGAAGGTGGAGAAGCGATGGCGGAAACGGTTGAATTCCTTAACTCACGCGGCATCCCGGTTATGGGCCATGTTGGCCTAACCCCACAGGCAGTGAATGTGCTGGGTGGTTATGCCGCACGCGGACGATCTGACAATGAAGCCGATAAGATCGTCAGCGATGCGGTTGCCTTGGATAAGGCTGGTGCATTCGCAATCGTCATCGAAGGGGTTGTCGAACCCATTGCGATTGAAGCAACGAAGGCGGTCTCTTGTCCCACTATCGGTATCGGAGCCTCAGCCAAGTGCGATGGACAAGTTCTCGTAACCGAAGACATGCTAGGTATGTTTGAACGCGTCCCTCGTTTCGTGAAGCGTTACGAGGACATCGCCAGCGTAATCGACAAAACAGTCGAGAAATACGCTGCAGAAGTTCGAGATCGCAGCTTTCCCAGTGAAGAACAGACCTACCAGCCGAAAAGCTAGTTCTTGGCCAGAACACTCGCGAGCGGTGCCGCCACCATCAGTTGAAGCAAATGATAGAGCAGCAGCGGCGCAATCACGAAGCCTGCCACCTCAGCCGGGAACATGATCGCTGCGAGCGGCGCTCCGATAGCGACGCTCTTTTGTGCGCCTGCAAAAAGGAAAGCAATGCGGTCGCCACGCTCTAGCTTAAGCCCTCCACCTGCAAGCCATGCACCGCCTGAGCCGAAGATCAAGTACAGCACGACAATTGCGACGAGTGCCGCCCAGCCAACAGGGCCGAACATAGTACCGAGCCCTTGCTCGACCGCTCCTGAAAAAGCGACGTACACGGCAATTCCGATAACAGCCCTATCAAGCCACGCGACTTGGGATTTTCGCTCTTTGAGCAAGTCGATCGTCCAGCCTTGAACAGCCTGTCCCAGAACAAACGGCAAAATCAGGATGACGCCGATCCGAATGATCGTCTCAGCCCCTATGCTCGCTGCTTGTGTGCCAGCTAGGATTGCGAACAGAGGGGCAGTGATAAATACGCCCGCGATATTGATCAGTGCAGCTCCAACCACCGATAACGCTACATTCCCGTTGGCTAGACTGGTGTATGACGTGGCCGATTGAATGGTCGAAGGTAGTGTCCCTAAATAGAGAAAGCCCAATGCGACCAGTGGCGGTAGTATGGTGCCAGCGATGCTCGCCAAGCCCCAACCAGCGAGCGGCATGGCTCCAAAAACCCACAAGAACAGCGGCGCAAAGAAGCGCCAATTGGCCAGGCCACGTGCAATTTCTCCGCGCGCGATCCGCATTCCGTTGACCAGAAATAGCACAAATATTGCAGCATTTGAGACGAGCTGCGCGGTCTCTCGCAATTCCCCACTTGCAGGCATCATGATTGCCAGACCGGTCGCGAAAAACAGAACCGCGATCATGGGATCAGCAAACAAAGACAGGCGGGCAGTCATTGGGGTGTCGCCCTGCCGATTTGTAGAAGCCTTGTCGAGCGGCAGTTCTCGAATGTCAGGCTTTAGCTGTCTACGAATGCCCCGTGGATCAATGCGCCTCGCATCGCTTCAAATTGCTCCACCTCATCTTCGCGATCCAATCCGCGGGCAGCCTCTATGCGCAAGGCGAGGATTTCAAGATCATTGCCAGCACCAAGCGCGATTGCGTTGTCGAGCAATACAGCAACCCTGAGCCAGTCTTGGCGAGCGGCACTGGTTTGTGCGTAAAGCAAAAGCGCATCCGTATTGTGCGGATCACCCGCAATATACCGAGCAAGCAATACGTCGGCAGCTATCTCATCACCATATGCCCGGTAAGCAGCAATGATTTTGCGCGTCACAGGCCACGAACGGCGAACCTGCGCGGCAGTCTCATACAGTTCCAGAGCTTCTTGCGCATTCCCCGAAGCAAGCTGCGTATCACCAGCAAGCGCATGGAAATCACCAGAATAGGGAACTCGGCGCAGAATTGAGTTTGCGGTACGCTGCGCTGCAGAAACGTTACCCGAACCAGCAAAATCGCGCAGTTCAGCAGTGATCGCAGGCATCGTGCTGCTTCCCTGACCAGATCCCTCAAGTACAATGAATTCATCGCTGCGTGCTTTAAAAGCTCGCTCAAACAAGGGTAGTGCGCTGTCGCGCTCACCGCGCCGCTCAAGGCTTCTTGCGACCAACATGATCAGATAGGGCGAGGCATCTTCTCGTGCAGCTTGGGCACCGAAGCGATCAATCAACTCGCGGTCGCGACCACTTAGCCAGAGTGCCCGCGCCAACAGTTCATTGACGCGCATATTGGTTGGTTGGCGATCACTTAGCGCTTCGAGCGTCTCGACCGCTGTGTCTGAATTGCCCTGCTGAATTTCCAAGATAGCGGCCAGCATCATCGCTGATGGTACGCCCTCACCCGCTAACCCGCTTCGGCTTAGCAAATTGCTGGCGAGCACCGGATCACCTCCGCGCGCGGCTAACACAGCCTGCAAATAGTGGACCTGTGGGTAGGAAGGCGCAAAGTCGGCAAGCTCGCGCACGACGCTCAGCATATCCTTATAGCGGCCCAAATCGCCCAGAGTTGCCGCATAGTCAGCAACCACTTCTGGATTGCGCGGGTCCGCGTTTACGGCCGCCTCAAACCAGGGCAGAGATTCAGCCAGCCCATTCGCATCGCGAACCAATTGCGCTCGTAAAAGCAGTGCAGGCGCGTATTGCGGATCCAGTTCCAGCGCATAGTCTGCCGCGTCAATTGCCGTGAGATGCTCGCCCCCGCGGAACCGCAGTCGAGCGATATCCACCCAAAGACCCGGATTCTCCGGCTCAATCTCACGCGCTTCGTCATAGAAATCGCCAGCTTCAGCCAGTTCGCCATTGCTCATCGCGAGCCGCGCATCGCTCATAAGCTCGAGAAAAGTGTCGCTCCCATTCAAGGCAGAATTACCGCTTGGCGCGTCCTCTTGAGCGCACGCTGTGAGCAGCGAAAGACCTGCAACCGCGGCGAACAGGTAAGCGGCTTTACGCATGGAGATCATACTGTTTAAGGAGATCATACAAAGTGGGCCGGCTGATCCCGAGCAGCTTTGCCGTACTTGATATATTGCCTTCGCTCCGAGCGAGAGCATGGCGGATCACGCGCCGATCAGCGGCCTCGCGTGCGGCCTTTAGGTTTAACACATCGGCGCTTTCCTCATCTCCTTCGTCAAAGTCCAGATCATCAGCACCAACCAATTTGCCATCTGCCATAATCACCGCGCGCTTCACTCGATTTTCAAGCTCGCGCACATTGCCCGGCCAATCATGGGCATCAATTGCGCTCAACGCGTCGGGGGCAAAGCCGGTCACCGTCGGGTTCATTTCGCCAGCAAATCGTTTCAGAAATGCTTTGCCCAATAGGACTGCATCGCCATGCCGTTCGGCAAGGCTCGGTATACGCACGACAATTTCCGCCAGACGATAGAACAAGTCTTCGCGGAATGTGCCTGCACCAATCATTGCCTCTAAGTCTTGGTGGGTTGCGCAAACGATACGTGTATCAACCGCGATGGTCTTGCGCCCACCAATCCGCTCAATCGTGCGCTCTTGCAAAAACCGGAGGAGTTTGACCTGCAAAGGCAGCGGAATATCGCCCACCTCATCTAGGAAGAGCGTACCACCATTGGCGCTTTCGATCTTGCCTTCTGTGGTTTTGACAGCGCCCGTAAACGCGCCCTTTTCATGACCGAAAAGCTCGCTTTCCAACAAGTTCTCTGGGATCGCCGCGCAATTGATCGCGATGAATGGCTTGTCCGCACGATTGCTCGCGTCATGCAAACCCTGCGCAAGCAGTTCTTTGCCCGTGCCACTGGCACCCAAAAGCATGACTGAGACGTTTGTCGACGCAACCCGTTCGATAGTGCGGGCCACTTTGACCATTTCAGGCGCGCCAGTGATTAACCGCCCCAGCACCGTCTTATCTTCGCTCGCGTTGGCAACTAGGCGACGGTTTTCTTGCTCGATCTGATGAAGGTTAAACGCGCGCCGAACAATCAAACCCAACGCGTCAATATCAACCGGCTTCTGGTAGAAATCATACGCGCCACGCTCAATAGCTTGCAGAGCGCTTTCACGAGCGCCGTGGCCGCTTGCAACAATCACTTTCGTATCCGGTTTCAGCGCCATGATGGCATCGAGCACAGCGAAGCCCTCCGTCGTTCCATCGGGGTCAGGCGGCAAGCCAAGGTCCAGCGTCACAACCGCAGGCGCTTCACTGCGAAGGGCAGCAATTGCGCTTTCACGATCACCCGCGATCACGACCTCGAAATCCTCATAGGCCCATTTGAGCTGCGCTTGCAGACCCTCATCATCTTCGACGATCAGCAAAGTGGGTTTTTTATCAGCCATGTAAGGCCTCTTCTTTGTTTAACTTGTCCCGGTCCTCAATAAGCCGTTTGGCTTCTGGAAGCGGGAGAGTGACGGTGAAACGGGTGCCGACATCTTCACGTGATTCAACCGATACACGGCCACCCATGGATTTGATCATTTCGCGCGCTTCAAACGCGCCGATCCCAAAACCGCCCTGTTTTGAGGAAACGAAGGGCTTAAACAGGCCGCTGCGGACGAATTCGGGCGACATGCCATGACCAGAATCGATGACTTCGATTTGGCCTGCCAGCCCATCGCTCAAAACGCTCAGGAAAACGGTTCCACCCGGATCACTCGCATCGATAGAATTCTGCACGAGATGGATTAGCGCCTGTTCAAGCGCCTCCTGATCAGCCAGCACTTGCACGCTGTCTGCGCGAGTAACCTCAACTGGGTGCACGGTTTTAAACCGCGTAGAGATCGATCTGGCGACGGTCGCCAGATCTAGCTCGCGGACATTTTGCGTATGCCCTGAACCATACCGATTTAGCCGCGCGAGCAGTGCATTCAATTTGTCTGCTGAATTGCGCAGGGTAACCAGCATGTCGGCTCGGAATTCGGGATTGTCAGCATGCTTTTGCGCGTTCCCGGAAAGCAGCGAGAGCTGGCTCGCCAGGTTCTTGATATCGTGCATGACGAAAGCCATTCGGCGATTGAACTCATCGAAACGGCTCGCATCCATCAAAGCCTGCTGGCCAGCTTGTTCGGCGAGGTAGCTTGCAAGCTGTTGGCCTACGACCCGCAACAGATCAAAATCCTCCCAATCAAGCCGCCGCTCAATGCGCGGTCGAGCCAGAACAATTGCGCCCACGAGGCGGTCGAAATGGATCAATGGAACGAGTGCCCAGGCATCGTCCGCTTCACACAGCCAATCGGGAACGTGTTTAAGCTCACCATGATGATCAACGCCTTGGCGGGCTTCGTCGAGGTCCAGAATGTGGCTATGCTGCTCCAGCAGGCCTGAAAGCGTGAAATCACCCGCAATCGCAGGAACCTCCAAAGTCGCCCAGTTCCAGCGCGCGGTAAGCTCCAATTGAGCTTCCTCATTGGGAACCAGCAACAAACCCGCCGGGCTGTCGGTAATGTCGGCCACCGCTTTTACAGCGCGCTCATGAAAGCTCGAATTGGTGGCGGAGCCGTGGCTGACCGTGCGCGTGAAACGCAGCCATTCTTCGCGGTAATCATAGCGATGCTGAAAAAGGTGTTTAACCGCTGTCACTCGCAACCACCCACGCAGACGCTGCGATGGCAACCAGAACAAGGCTGCGACACCGGCAAGAATCAAAAATACAACCTGGCTCGCGCGGGCCATATCGCCGCCAATCAATGCCAGTGAACGTGTCACCAGCACCATGATCAGCAGGTAAAGGCCAATCACGAGGAGCGACAGCGTCTGGAAAGTCACCGCCCTAGAAGGACGGAATTGCAGCCCGGCGCTGGTGGAATTGGCTCCAATCGCCAAAAGCGCTGTCATTGTGCCTGCAACTAGCCCTCGCGCTGTGACGAGGATTTCGGGGTATTCGCCGCTCAGGTAGGCAAGTGTGTAGAGGTTCAAGTCGTATGCGAAAACGGCGGCGAGCCCGATACCGCTCCAGCGGATAATGCGCCGAGACGAAGCCGCTGCGCCTGCATACAGGTTGTGAAGCAACATCAGCGCGCCGATCGCGACCAGCATATTGAGCAGCGTGCCCACTTCGAAAATCACCTGCGCGACTTGCGGAATGTACCCAGCCTGCGCGCTGATTATTAGCAGAACAGGCTGGAACAATTGCACAAGAGCAAGCGCGATAATCACGGGACGGATGGGTTTAAGACTTTCATCGCGGCCATCAGCAGCGAAGAGTCGAAAAATCACAGCAATGAGCGCCAAGTTCCGCAAGGTTTCTGCGAGCTCAATCGCCGCAGAACCCGGCTGATAAGTGACGGAAACCACGCACCAGATCACCATGGTCGTGCAAGCGGCGAGCACTGCCGCACGGTCTGGCCGATTCCGGTCGCCAAACTTCGCGATCCAAAGACCGGCGCCTGCACTCAGAATCGCGCCCGTAAGGTAGCAAAGCAGCGTCACAGACGTATCAAGGCCAGCAATCGTAAGCACTACCGCGCGCCCTCAGGCCAAAGGACTACACGAACGGTTTGAAGCAGGATCACGAGATCCAGGAACGGCGTATAATTCTTGGCGTAATAGAGGTCGTATTCGAGCTTTTTGCGGCTGTCCTCGGTCGACGCACCGTAAGGATAATTGATCTGCGCCCACCCGGTAATGCCGGGCTTGACCATGTGCCGCTCCTGATAGAACGGGATTTGTTCTTGCAGGTCATCAACAAACTTGGGCACCTCAGGGCGCGGGCCGACAAAGCTCATTTCGCCTTTTAGGACGCTCCATGTCTGGGGCAGTTCATCAATGCGGACCTTACGAATGAACTTGCCAATGCGCGTCACGCGGGTGTCATTCTTTTCTGCCCACTTCGCGCCATCTTTTTCCGCATCAATGCGCATTGAACGAAGTTTGATGAGGTAAAATGTCTCTCCATAAAGACCAACGCGCTGTTGGCGGAAGAACGCCGGCCCCTTGCTATCGAGCTTCACAATCATTGCGAACAGCGCGATAATCGGAAAGGTGAGGAGCAGCAGAATTAGGCTGGCAACAATATCAAAGATGCGTTTGAGCGCACTTGAAAGGACACGGCCGCTTGAAAACCCGTCAGAGAAGATCAACCAACTTGGATTGACCGTGTCGAGGTCAACCCGGCCCGTTTCACGTTCCAGAAAGCTGGAGAAATCGTTTACGTGCACGCCCTTAGTTTTGATCCGCAAAAGGTCATTGAGCGGCAGCGAATTGCGGCGTTCTTGCAGGGCGAGCACGACTTCGCTCACTCCGAGATTTTCGACGAACCGGCCAAGGTCATGGATCGCCTCGCGGGCAATCGCTTCTTCAACCACGCGTTCTGGCTCTGACATGGCGATGTAGGAGACGATGGCAAAGCCACTTTCAGGCCGATCGCCAAGCTCGCGCAAGCGCTGCGCCCGATCTCCTGCTCCGAGCACCATAACCCGGCGTCGAAACGACGAAGAGCCAAGGAAGCTCATCAGCGCAAGCCGGTCCAAGACCAAAACGAGTATGGCGAAACCCATCGAGTATAGCAGCGTAGAGCGCCAGAACGTGCTGCCGGGCAGTATCCAGTCGATTGTTGCAAGCGCAATAATACCGAGGCTAATTGCAACCAGCAGTCGCGCCCCTGCAAATCGGAGACTGCGCAAAGCATAAGGGCCGTAAACGCCGACGGAAATCATCGCCACCCAAACAACAGCAGCGGACCCGACGAGAGGTATCCAACGGGTCTCAATCGGCCCCGGGTCCATCCCAATCTGTGCAGAACGAACCTGCCATGCAAGCTCACTTGCCACCATCAACAGCGCAAGATCCAGCATGCCGAGCAACAGCACGGCGTGTGGGATGTAATGCTTAAACAAGCGGATCATTGCGTGGCTAGGCCTTGAACAAGAGTGTCAATCACACACCCTTTAGACCGGAGAAATTAAGTGTCGGTAAACTTTACACAGCCGCTTAAGCCCCGCATGAATGCTTGTGTTTCATCGGTTAATGGCGCGGTAACACCCTCTAGCCGCTAGCCAGATCCCTCGCTGACAAGCCGCTGCGGCGCTGGTGTAAGACAATCTGCTCTTCCACAGCGAGGGCAGCCAACGCCCAGCGGTACGGCATCTTGCAGATCGAGCGACACGCCGCGCGCCTCTGATAATTGCCCAGCATATCGCGCTTCAATTCCCAGCACGACCGAACGACGCGCCGAGCAAGCCGCACCATCAACCTCGATCGTTCGCGCCATCGTAAACCAATGACGCGGGGCGGCCTCACCTTCCCCGAAAGTCACCGCTTGTGTCAGCATGGTGCCGCGACTTTCAAAGGCGGCATAGGGTGCCCATGCCGGCCAGCGCGCACCATCAAGCGGATAGATCGCTCCGCTCGCACCAGCACTGAAATGAACCATCCGGCCAGTCCGGCCAAACCGGGCACTGAAGAATGGTAGGCCACGCTCACCCACCCTTTGCAAGGTAGTGAGCCGCTCAGCCAATTGGTCAAAGCTGACTGCAAACCGCCTCTGCAAAATTGCTACATCATAGCTTGTCTGCTCACAGGCGCGAAGCAAGCGGCGATAAGGCATTAACAGCGCAGCAGCGATGTAATTGGTGACATGCTCTCGAAACCGATCACGTGCCTCAGGAGAGGAGAGATTGGCCCCTGCTACCAGCGTCTCAATCGCCTCGCGCTGTTCAAGTATCGCGATTTGCCGTGCAATTTGGAACCGGCGCGCAGCACCACCGAGCATTTCGGACAATTGCAATTGCCGCGCATGCAAATCGAGGCGATCGACCAAGCCGGGAATGACGTCAGCTGGAAGGATACGCACCGACAATCGGTGCTTCTCACGCAATCGTTCTGTCAGAGCGATGCTGATGTCCCCGCGCGACAGCCGCAACTCATCCGACAGATCCTCAGCTGCGTGATCTAGATCAGCGAAGTGGTTTTGCCACCGCTCCACAGCCTCACGCGCTTCGTTGATCGGGTCTTCGCCACGACCTGAACCGGGGCCCGAATTGTCGTAAAGCCTTGCGAACGCTGCGGCTGCCTGAGGGGCGGCTGAGAGGAATTCCTGCAATTCCTCACGATCGATCCCAAGATCAGCAAACCGTTTATCCGCCATGCGCCGCGCCAATCCATCAACACCGCCAATCGCTTCATCCTCCCGCAGCGAACGAGGATCAAAGTCAAATCGCTCAATCACCTGCACCAATACGCGGGCAGAAAGCGGACGCTGGTTGCGCTCAATTAGGTTGAGATAGCTGGGGGAAATGCCAAGCGCGGCGGCCATTGCGGCTTGGGTGAGCCCTTCACTCTTGCGCAAACGACGCAAGGAAGGGCCAGCGAGCAGTGAGTTATCAGTCATACCGGTTCTGTAAATTAATTGACAACATTACACAAGGATCGCCGAAATGGACCCGATACAGACACGAAATTTAGTCAATTTTCCTGTCACGCTGCGCTGCAGCATGGCAATAAGGGTTCATAAAACTCCCCACCTCTCATTTTCAGGAGCCGCTCCATGACATACCAAAACTCAGTCACCCAAATGCAAGGCCTGATCGACAATGCCGGACCAAGCTGGGGCGCAATTGATGCCGAAGCGACCGCTCGTATGGCGATCCAGAACCGCTTCCCCACAGGGCTCGACATCGCGAAATACACTGCCAAAGTGATGCGCGCTGACATGGATGCCTATGACGCAAATCCTGCAGACTACACACAGTCTCTGGGTTGCTGGCACGGTTTCATCGCTCAACAGAAGATGATTTCGATCAAAAAGCATTTCGGCACCACCAAACAGCGCTACCTCTACCTCTCTGGTTGGATGGTTGCCGCGCTGCGTAGTGAGTTTGGCCCACTTCCCGACCAATCGATGCATGAAAAGACCAGCGTTCCAGCGCTGATCGAAGAGCTTTACACCTTCCTCAAACAAGCGGATGCTCGCGAACTCGGCATGATGTTCCGCGAGCTGGATGCAGCGCGCGACGCTGGTGATGAGGTGAAAGCGAAGCAAATTCAGAACAATATCGACAATTACGAAACACACGTTGTTCCGATCATTGCTGATATAGATGCAGGCTTCGGCAATGCTGAGGCAACGTATCTGCTCGCCAAGAAGATGATCGAAGCGGGTGCTTGCGCTCTCCAGATCGAAAACCAGGTGTCTGACGAAAAGCAATGCGGCCACCAAGACGGCAAAGTCACCGTGCCTCATGAGGACTTCCTTCAGAAGATCCGCGCGATCCGTCACGCTTTCCTCGAAATGGGCGTTGAAGACGGCGTGATTGTGGCTCGCACTGACTCGCTCGGCGCTGGCCTCACGAAGCAGATTGCCGTTAGCCAAGAGCCGGGCGACCTAGGCGACCAGTACAACGCGTTCCTCGATTGTGACGAGGTAGACCCCGCTGACATCACCAATGGTCAGGTCTTCATCAGCCGCGACGGTAAGCTGTTGGCTCCTAAGCGCCTCCCATCGAACCTCTACCAGTTCCGCGCTGGTACTGGCGAAGATCGATGTGTGCTTGATTGCATTACCGCGCTCCAAAACGGCGCTGACCTGCTGTGGATCGAAACGGAGAAGCCGCATGTCGAGCAGATCGCTGGCATGGTGGACCGTGTCCGCGAAGTCATCCCCAATGCAAAGCTGGTTTATAACAACTCGCCTAGCTTCAACTGGACACTCAACTTCCGTCAACAAGTCTTTGATGCTTGGGAAGAAGCAGGCAAGGACGTTTCCGGCTATGACCGCGCCGGACTGATGAGCATTGACTATGACGGCACCGATCTGGCTGCCGAAGCTGATGAGAAGATCCGCACATTCCAAGCCGATGCTGCGAAACGCGCTGGCATCTTCCATCACCTCATCACTCTGCCAACCTACCACACAGCGGCGTTGAGCACCGATAACCTTGCTAAGGAGTACTTCGGTGAGCAGGCGATGCTTGGCTATGTCAAGAATGTGCAGCGTGAGGAGATCCGTCAGGGCATCGCTTGTGTGAAGCATCAGAACATGGCCGGCAGTGACATCGGCGATGATCACAAGGAGTACTTCGCCGGTGAAGCTGCGCTGAAAGCAGGCGGCAAAGACAACACCATGAACCAGTTCGCCGCGGCGTAAACCGCACGAGCGCACAGTTGGAGAGGGGGTTCTCGCGGGGATCAGCATAAGTCTGGCCTTGCGGGAACCTAACCAACCCTTCATGAGCTTTGTCATCACCACTCAAACCTGATTTGCAGGTCACGCGAAGAGAGAGACCATGAGCGATACCGATACGCCAAAAACTGAACCTTCACGCGCCCGCGCGCTGCTTTCGACCGCTGATATGAAGCTTCTGCGCCGTGCGCTGGAAAGCCATGCACGCGGAACTGAAGACCGCGATGAGCTTGCCAAGATCAACGCGCTGCATCACCGCTTGGGCACATACGTGCCTGATCCGCAGTAGGAAACACCCAGTTCACCAGTTCTCCTGGGGAGGAGAAGACGGCCACCAAGAGGGACATCCCCTTTTGGTGGCCGTTGATTATGGAGTTAGCACAAGTGCCTTAGCCGCCGTTCTTGGGCATCAGGTCGAGTGTCGCCGCTGTCAGAGCCTCTGTCGCGGTTGCGATCACCACGGGCGCGTCAGGCGCCCAGAAGGGTGAATGCAGGCTCGGCAGTTCCACTTCGCCGCGCTGGGCCGCTTCGAACTGCTCTTGAGGGACTCCGCCTACCCAGAAGATGAGCGATTCCACATTCTCTGGATCAGCGCGGTAGAACTGGCCGAAGTCCTCGCCGCCCATCACGCTGGGCGTTTCCATCACGCGCCCTTCAAAGCGCTGTGACAGTCCGGCCATCACCTGCTCGGTGAACTCGGGCGTGTTGTAGGTGGAGGGCGTGTAAGGGTCCTGCACCGTCACCGTTGGCAGCTTGTCCTCTGGCATACCCGCAGCGATCGCTTCGCCGCGCGCGATCCGCTCGATCCCTTCGAGCAGTTGCGCGCGCACTTCGTCAGTGTAGCTGCGCACTGTGATCTGCAACCGCGCTTCATCACTGATGATGTTGTGCTTCGATCCTGCGCGGAAGCTGCCCACCGTCACCACTGCGGGGTCAAGCGGGCTGATCTCGCGGCTGACCAGCGTTTGCAAGCGCATCACGATGGCAGAGCCGATCACCACAGGGTCAATCGTCGTATGCGGATACGCGCCATGTCCGCCAATGCCCGGAATGCTCACATCAACGCTGTCCACGTTCGCCAGAGCATACCCCTTTGAATAGCCGATGAAGCCCGCAGGAGCCTGCGCTGCATCGTGGAAGGCGAGCACATAGTCAGGTTTGGGGAAGCGTTCGTAGAGGCCATCTCGGAGCATCGCCAACGCGCCCTCACCCGTCTCCTCAGCCGGTTGCAGGATCATGACGAGCGTTCCTGACCACTCATCGCGCCGCTCTGATAGCAGCTGCGCAGCGCCGACCCAGGCGGCCATATGCGTGTCGTGGCCGCAGGCATGCATCACGCCTGTCTCAATGCCGGTCGCAGGCACCGCTGTCCGTTTCGAAGCGTAGGGAAGCCCTGTCTGCTCGATCACAGGCAGACCGTCCATGTCTGCGCGCAGCATGACGGTCGGGCCCTCGCCGTTTTCCAAGACAGCAACCACGCCGGTTTGCCCTACCCCTTCGGTTACGGTGAAACCCAAGGCACGCGCCCGCTCTGCAAGCTTGGCGGCGGTCTCGAACTCCTGAAAGCTCAGCTCCGGGTTGGCGTGCAGGTCTTGGTATAGCTCAACCAGACCCGGCATATCCTCCATCACGGCGGCGCGCAGATCGTCGCCAGCACCAGCATTGGCGGCCTCACTGTGGCTTTCCGCAAAGGCCGGTGATGCCATCGCCAAACCAAGGGCCGCTCCTGCTGCCAGAACCCGCTTCATCATACCCAATTCTCCCCGTTCATTCCAACATCGCCTATCGTTGCTTTACAAGCACTTAGGCGAGACATGGACCGCATGTTACACGGTCCAGAGGTAAAAAAGTGCGACGCCCAAATATGTCCCTCAATTTGCTCTCCAAGGGACCGAAATAGGCGTCTCAAAACCATTCCGCGAACCTGCCACATGGACCGCAAGTAGGAAAGCGGTCCAAGTCGTTAAGGCTTGCGCCTACAACCCGTACCAAAGCACCAGCAGTACCGAGAGCGAGATCACCATGATGATCACCAGCGGCACACCTGTGCGGATGTAGTCGCCAAATTCGTACTTGCCCTCTGCCATGATCAGCATGTTAGTCTGATACGCAATCGGGGTCGCGTAACAAAGGTTGCAGCCGAACAGCACGGCCAGCACGAGCGGCTCTGGCGGAATGCCAAGCGTCGCTGCGATGCTAAACGCAATCGGCGTGCCCACGGTCGCCGCTGTCGCATTGGAGGCGAAATTGGTGATGAAGGTCACAAACGCCATGATCGCCGCAATCACCAGCGCAGGCGGCAAATAGACAAGGCCAAGCGACAAGGCCTGCCCCAACCAATCGGCAGCCCCGCTTTCGTCAATCACTCGGCCAATCGCGATACTCGCGGCCACCAGCACGATAACTTGGCCAGAGAGCGCCCTGCCCACCCGGTCAAACTTCACGCAGCCCGTCACAAACATCAGGATCGCACCGGCAAGCGCGCTGATCGCGATGGGGAAGATGCCCACGGCTGCGGTGACAACTGAAAAGCCCATGATCGCAGCCGAAAGCAGCGCTTTGGACCGGCGCGGGAGCTCGCGCGCGCCTTCGAGCATCAGCAGGCTGTCTGCTCGCGCAAAACCCTGAAGGTCGTCATAAAGCCCCATGACCAGCAGCACGTCGCCTTCCGCAATGCGCAAATCGCCGCCATCGGAATACTGGTTTTTCTCACCCATCAACCGCTCAGGCCGGTGAATACCGAGCACTGCAACGCTATAGAGGTCAGCAATGCCAGAGCTGGGCAACGTGCGCGTGATGAGGCGCGAATCCGCCGTAACCGTCATCTCCACCACCATCACATCTTCACCGCGCGATGAAGACATGCGCTTGATCCGGTCGAGCACCCAGCTCGGCGCAAGCTCGCCTTTCAGCTCGCGCGTGGCGTCTTCCAACGCTTCGTGGCTGCCAGAGATGTGCACGCGTTGCTGCGGTTGAAATGGACCAGAGGATTGGCCGTGAAAGGTGATGCCTTTGGGTAGCTTGTCCTCAATCTGCGAAAGTTCAGATCCGGCCAGCAGCGAATCATTGCCAACACGCAAACGGGTGTGGAACTTGCGCTCGGTCGCCTCGCTCTCCGTGCGATTGTCACCCAGCAGGCGCGGCATGACGAGCCACATATAAGGGAGCGCCACGAGAGCCGCGAGCAGCACAATCGGGGTGAAATCAAAGACGCCGATCTCTCGCATCCCGAGGTCAACTGCGATCGAGACAACCAGAATATTGGTCGAGGTGCCGATTGTGGTTGCGAGGCCACCGATCAACGAGGCCGCGTTTAGGGGCATCAGAGTCTTGGACGTCGCCATCGCGCCGCGCTGCGCCAGCGCTGCGAATATCGGGATCATCAACACCAGAACGGGCGTGTTGTTGACGAACATCGACAGGATCAGCGCGATCAGCAGCGATACCAGCAGACCCAATTGCAGGTTCCACTTAAATACCCGCTCCAGCAGGCGCGCAGATGGCTCCAGCGCGCCTGTGACCACCAGGCCTCTGCCCATAATCATCAGCGCGCAGATCGTGATCAGGGCGTAATGCCCGAACCCTCCAAATGCGAGCGCAAGGCCATCAGTGGGCTTTGCCACCTCCATCAACCCGGTTTCGGGATTGAGCGTTTCAAGCGGGAAGAAATACAGCCCCACCGCAATCACCGCGATGGTCAGCAGTGATACGATCTCAATCGAGCCCCACCCGCGCACAAATGCGACGAACATGGCGACCGTTACGACCATTGCCGCAAGGGCGTGATAGGATGGCAGATCTAGCATATGGTCTGTGAAAGCTGATCTCCCAAAGCGCGCAAGGCTTGGCAAGAGATAAATCACGCATCGCTTGCAGGCTGGCTGATTTGCTACCACTAGGGCGGTCAAAGTTTGGGAGAGAATTGTGAAAGCATTGGTGTTCAACGGTCCGCGCGACATCCGCTATGAAAGCTATGCGGACCCCGAATTGGGCAGTGCCAACAGCGCAATCCTGAAAGTGGAAAGCTGCTCCATCTGCGGCAGCGACCTGCACATGTATCACGGCGCACATATCGGAAAGACCGAATACACCGCTGACGCGCCTAAATTTTGCTGCGGTCATGAATTTATCGGCGAAGTCGTCGAGGCAGGGCCCGAAGTGCATGGCTATAAGGTTGGCGATAAAGTGCTCGCAGCAGGCGGCACGGGCTGCGGCAAGTGTTCGCACTGCAAAACGGGCAATGCGATGGCGTGCCGCGCCTCAACTGCCTTTGGCCTTAGCCCGCGCCTTCAAGGTGGGCAGGCCGAATTCGTGAATGTTCCCAATGCCGATGCGACCTTGTTCTCAACCGACGGACTGACGACCGAGCAGGCCTTGCTGCTGACAGATGGGATGGCGACCGCTTACTTTGGCCTTACCCGCGCAGAACCTAAGCCGGGGGGAACGGTCGCAGTTGTGGGGCTTGGCCCGATTGGCATTATGGGGGTTGAGCTGGCCTTTGTATTGGGCGCATCGCGAGTAATCGCCATCGACCCTGTTGCCTCACGACGAGATATGGCTGCGGCGCTTGGCGCAGAAGTCTTCGCGCCGGGCCCGGACATGCACGCTCAGATTATGGAGGCGACCGGCGGCGCTGGTGTGCCGGCAGTATTCGAAGCATCAGGCGCGAAAGGCGCGATCAATTCTGTGCTGCCACTTGTCGCGCGTGGGGGTTGCGCCAGTTTTATCGGCATTCCTGAACCAGACGATGCTCTGCCCTTGCCGCTCATCATGTATAAGAACGTGACGGTTCGCGGCGGGATTTGTGATGTGCAGAATATGTGGCCGCATCTGGTGCCACTGGTGCAAAGCGGGCGGGTGAAGGCAGCAGACCTCTTCAGCCATAATTTCGACCTGTCCCAAGGCGCAGAAGCTTACCGCCTGTTCGACAGCCGCGATGATGGAGTTGTGAAGCTGCGGATTGATGTTGGCTAGCGCGGTTTAGCGCTGCACTTTGCACTGGCGTGCCATTTCGGCATCCGCGTGATCCTGCGGATCGGCCAGCAATGCCAGCGCGCGCCCTTGCGTTAGCCATGTCAGGCCAAAGGCGGTCAAGATCAGTGCCTCTGCCCAAAAGGTCATATTGCGCGCATTCCACGCTTCGCCAAAGAACAGATCGCCCACTGCAATGGCGATGGCCGACACCGCAATTGTGATGCCCGATGTAATGTAAACAGCGTTGCGGCGACGCTTGGCAGTACTGGGCTCACTCTGGCCCGCAGGCAGCTTGGTGAAGACGAAAAGGCAAAAGAACGAAAGAATCGCAAACAGCACACCTGCCGCGCCCGCATGCACCCAATAGCCAAAGCGTGGGTAATGCGCAGCTCCCTGCAACATCCAGCCATCCATCGGGACAAAGGCGACGACGAATGACGCAAGACCAGCGATCGTTGCCAGTGTCGCCACATTGGGCGTCCACCCGCGATACGCCATCAGCAATGCGCCAATTGCGACAAGGCAACCAACGAAAAAGTCACCCAGAAACAGTGGCTCGTAGTAATAGCCTGAAAGCGCCTCCCGAAACCGGCCAAGCACTACCCCGCCCAACCCCAGGACCACCGGCATACCAAGCGCGATGACGCCCACAATGCGCGCAAGCCTTCTCTGGTCAAAACGCAGCAAGGGGTCGCGCGCATAGACGTAGTCTTGAGGAGGCTGATAGCGCTCAGGTCCGGTTTCGAAGGGGATTTGCATCGGAAACCCTTTTGTAACGGCGGCGCGGCAGGTGTGTCTCGACTAAGGAGAAGGTGGTGCCCCTGGCCCGACTCGAACGGGCACTCCGTTAGGAATTCGATTTTGAGTCGAACGCGTCTACCAATTCCACCACAGGGGCACATCGCAGCGAACCGCGAGAGGCAGGCTGTTAGCGAGCCTGCGCGATCACTTCAAGCTGTTAGCGAGCAGCTTATGCAATTTTGAATGCAAAACGTCGTTTGCTGCGAGCACTTGTTCGGAGTGGATGGGGTTTGAACGACCACGAAAATCGCTCACAAATCCGCCCGCCTCGCGCACCAACAGGCACCCGGCAGCGGTGTCCCAATCGTTGAGACCACTTTCCCAAAACCCGTCAAAGCGCCCCTGGGCGACATAGGCCAAGTCAAGCGAGGCGGCGCCAAAGCGGCGAATGCCAGCAACTTCAGGGCCGATGGCACCAAAGATACGGCCCCATTCAGCAAAGTCTCCATGACCCTGAAACGGAATGCCAGTGGCGATCAACGCCTCATCCAACTGCCTGCGACCCGAAACGCGCAGCCGTGCATCTTGCAACCAAGCGCCGCGGGTCTTCTCTGCCCAATAGGTCTGATCATTGATCGGATGATAGATCACCGCTGCGGTGACATCACCCCAAGCGTTCCCCTTGGAATCTGGGCCACCCAGACGCGGTTCTTGCACCGCGATGCTGATCGCAAAATGCGGAATGCCGTGGAGGAAATTGGACGTCCCATCGAGCGGATCGACAATCCAGCGCGGTTTATCGGGTGCGCCTTCGATAATACCCGCTTCCTCAAGCACAAAGCCCCAATCAGGGCGCGCATGAAGCAGTTCATCATACAAGATACGCTCTGCGCGCATATCGGCTTTTGACACGAAATCGGCAGGGCCTTTGCGGCTCACCTGCAAATGTTCGACTTCGCCAAAGTCACGGCGCAGTCGGTTGCCCGCTTTACGCGCCGCGCGTTCCATCACGCGCACAAGGCCTGAAAACATCGACATTTTGGGTTAGCTCGCCTTCCCAACGTAAGTCTGTTCGTAAACGTCGACGATGATCCGCGTGCCGCTGCCAATATGCGGCGGAACCATGATGCGAACACCATTGTCGAGCACGGCAGGCTTATAACTGGATGAAGCGGTCTGCCCCTTCACCACGGCATCGGCTTCGACAATTTCCGCCTCAATCTGCTGCGGAAGCTGAACGCTGATCGGTTTTTCTTCCCACAGCTCAAGCATGACCTGCATCCCGTCCTGCAAAAACGGGCGCGCATCGCCGAGCAAATCGTTGGGCAGATTGATCTGCTCGTAGTTCACCGTGTCCATGAAAACGAGCATGTCGCCGTCTTCATAGAGGAATTGATAGTCGGCGGTATCCAGGCGCACTTTCTCAACCGTGTCAGCACTGCGGAAACGAACATTGGTTTTGCGGCCGTCTTGCAGGTTCTTCATTTCGACCTGCATGTAAGCGCCGCCTTTGCCCGGCTGGGTGTGCTGGATTTTTGCGACTTTCCAGATGCCCTTTTCATATTCGATAATGTTGCCGGGACGAATGTCGACGCCGCTGATCTTCATGAGAATTCTCTTTGCTGGTAAATGCGCTCGCTATGGGAAAATGCGCGGCGCGTAAAATCAAAGCGCGCCAATAGCCGCTTGGGGCCTGCGCGGCAAGGCGCCCACGAACTCCGGCACGACCCGTATGCAAAATCGTGTATCAGGCAGGCCGATTGATGGTTAACGAATTGGTATTCGCAGATGCACAATGCTAAGCCTAGGCTCATGAAAACGCGTTATGTCTTCCTTCTCACCGCCGTAGCCGCAGGTCTTGCTGCGGTGCCTGCTATCAGTCAGGAAGAACGCATTGATCCAGCGCTGCCCGCTGGCGGTATGCTGGAGACGATGCCGCATGGATCATATCAATGCGCCCTGCCCGGCGATGCCGGCAGTGCCGCTTTCCGCGTGCAGGATTCAGAGAGCTTTCGCATCTTCACCGCATCGCGCTACGAAAATGATGCGGGCGCTGGCACATACATCATGCGCGGGCGTGAGCTGACATTTACGCGCGGCCCCAAAAAGGGTGAGCAATTCATGCGCGTTGGCGACAATCAGCTGCGCAAACTTGATGAAGCGCGCGAACGCACCGATCTGCTGTGCACACGGCTGGGTTCACGCTGAGGCGGATTACTCGTCGAACATCCAGAAGTGATGGATGAAATACACCTCTCGCACGAGAAACGGCGCTTTGGTCGACCAACTGCGATAAAGCGTCGTTGGCGTCGCGCTGGCTTCACTTTCCAATCCAAGATCGTCCGCCATCAAACTTGCTCTGCGAAGATGGAGCGGGTCTGAAACGATCAGGACGTCTCTCACGCCGGTGGTTTGCATCACCTTTTTCGCCTCAGTCAGATTTTGACGCGTGGTGCGCGACTTTTCTTCAATGGTAATATCTGATGCGGGCACTCCGGCAGTAATCGCATAATCGCGAGCCGCAGCGGATTCTGAAAGCGTGTCCTCAGGCGAGCGACCACCTGTGAAAAGCAGCGCGTTCACTCGGCCCGATTGGTAGAGTTCAATCGCATGATCAATGCGAGCGGCGAAGACAGGGGACGGCGTGTCATCATCCACTGCTGCGCCAAGCACGATGGCGGCATCGGCAGTGGCGTTTTCATCCTGCGCAGGCTCAGCCCAAATCCAGATCGCAACACCCGCTAGCCAAAGCAGCAGAGCAAAACTCAGGCGCAGCGCCCACTTCATTTGAGCGCTTTTGCAAATGCCTCAATCGCGGCGACTTCGTCCCCGTTCCATACTCCGCCACACACAGCGAGGAAATCCGCGCCCGCGTCGACCAAGGGCTTGCAATTGTCAGGCGTGATCCCGCCAATTGCGACCACGGGGATTTCGAACAGTTTCGCCCAAAACTCGATAAGTTCAGGTGTAGGACGCTCTGCATCGCCCTTGTCCTTGGTGGTGGATGGATAGAACGCACCGAACGCAACGTAATCCGCGCCCGCCTCTCCGGCTTCCATGGCAAGGTGTTTGGAGGCATGGCAGGTGACGCCGATCTGCGCCTCCCGCCCCAATTCCTCGCGTGCTTCGCGCGGGTCGCCATCGCCCTGCCCCAGATGCACACCGTCGGCATTTAGCCGCTTGGCCAAAGGCACGCTGTCATTGACGATGAAGGCCACCTCGTGGCTCTCACAAATCGCCTGAAGTGGCTCAGCAAGGCGCGCGGCATCGTGCTGATCAACGCCCTTCACACGAAACTGAAACGCCGTGACGAGCCCTTTCCCCGCCACCAAAACGCGTTCAAGCCGCTGCGGAAAATCACCGTCAACTTGCGGCGGAGAGATCAGGTAAAGCTGCGTTGCGATTTCGGTCAATTGTCGTGCCTTATCCCGCCACGCTGGCCGATGCGATTTGGTCGATGGCTTTGCTGAGCGTTCCGTCGAATTCCGCGTCGCTCTGGTCTTTGCGCAGGTCTTGCAGAAGCCCACGCGAGAAGCTGGCGATCATGCCGGGATTATGCGCAAGGAGCGCGCAGGCATCATCGGTTGAATAGCCGCCTGACAGGGCGACCACGCGCAGCACATTGGGGTGCTCAATCGCCGGCGTGTAGTGGCCCGGCTTTACCGGGATCGACAGCTTCAACATAACCTTGCGGCCCTCTGGCAGCGCGTCGAGGCCCTTCATGATCTCAGCGAGCAGGATATCTTCGCCTGCCTCGCGATCTTCAGCTGTGATGTCGAATTCCGGCTCAAGCATGGGCATCAGGCCCGCATCTGCGATTTTGTTACCGACTTCAAATTGCTGCGCAACCACGGCGGCAATGCCTGTGGGGTTAGCGGATTTGATGACCGAGCGCATTTTGGTGCCGAACATGCCATTGGCGACCGCTTTTTCGAGCAGCGCAGGCAGTTTGTCCAAAGGCTTCATCACCTGCGCGCCGTCAGCTTCATCGGCTAGGCCTTGGTCGACCTTGATGAAGGGCACGATGCCGCGCGATTTCAATGCGTCAGCGGTCGATACGCCATCCACTTGGCCGTCCATCGTTTTTTCAAACAGGATCGCGCCGATAACCTTACCGCTGGAAAAGCAGGGAGAAGTGATAACCCGGCTGCGCATCGCGTGGATCGCGCCGAACATTTGCGCTTCATCCGACCATTCGCTGTCTTCAACGCCATAACCGCGTAGCGCTTTGGGTGTGGAGCCGCCCGATTGATCAAGCGCCGCAATAAAGCCTTGGCCGCCTGCAATCTTGGCGGTCATTTCCTGCATATTCATGGGCGTTTTCGCCTTTCTTCGTATCGTGAGGGAACGATTGGAAAGGGCCTTAACCAGCACTTGCAAAACCGACAACCTGACACCGATGTCAGCCTTTAGAGAAGCGGCGAATAATCCCCGTAAAGCTGAGCGCGGGCTTGCCATCGCCGGTGATCAGCCCGCGGACAAAAATCGTTTTGCCGCCACCGCGTGTGACTTCACCACGCGCCTCGACCAAGGCGCCCGGTGACACGCCACCCAGAAAATCGCTCGACAGGTTCATGGTGACAGCCGCTGCGCCGTCCAATTCATCGGTCGCAATCGCAAACAGCGCAAAATCGGCAAAGGTCATCAGGCATCCGCCATGCATAAAGCCTGCCCCGTTCATATGGCGATCTTCGGCGCGAAAGGCGCTTAGGTATGTCCCATCATCTTCGCGCCGCATGAAGAACGGGCCAGATCGGGTTTCGAACGGGTCGTGGTTCCAGTGATACCAGCCTGCAAATTCGCCTTCTTTGCACTCGACCGCGTTGCCGTATCCGTATTCGGTTTTTTCCTCGCTCATGCGTCGGGCTTTCTTGCAGGCACCAGATTGATGGCGATGGAGATGCGCGTGCCGCTTCCGTGGAAAGGCCGCACGGCGTGTTGCAACCAGCTTGGAAACATCACGATCATGCCGGTTGTCGGTCGCACGGTGGGTTCATTGTTCTGCGCCTGCCCGCTGCCATCCTTCATGCGAAGATCGGGCGCGGTCATGCGGATCATCGGCATGCGCGGGTCGAGCAATTGCAGCTCTCCGCCAAGCGCCGTGTCGGTCGAGCCTTCATATCCATCATCAATATAGGCAACCGCTGACCAGAAGCTGCCCGGATGTGTGTGGTGGAAATTGGCGTTGCCCGCGCCGCTGACATTGGCCCACATTTCGGGCACCCATTCAAAGCGGCTGCCCCGAGCGCTGCCTTGAGCGCTGCCCACATCAACCGTCGCCTCATCGGCGAGCGTCATGGCTTTGTATGCGAGCGCGCGCGCCGCTTCCCCGCCCCAATCGAGCATCTTGGTGTTGGAGTGCCAGCCACCGATATTGGAAATGTTGACCCCAGCGCCATCACGCGCCTGCTCGGCCAAAACCGCCTCTTTCAACGCCGCAATCCCCTCGGGGCTTTGCAAACGGTCGATGATAAAGGGCGTGGTGAAGATGTGGCGCGTATCAGGCATGTGTTATCGGGTCAGCGCCGCGACGCCGGGCAGCTCTTTGCCTTCCATCCATTCAAGGAATGCGCCGCCAGCGGTTGAAATGAAGGTGACGTCCTGCGTCACACCTGCCTGCGCGACAGCAGCGACAGTGTCCCCGCCGCCTGCAACGCTGATGAGCGAACCTTCTTGTGTAAGCGCAGCAACATGCCGGGCAAGCGACATGGTGGCTGCATCAAACGGTTCTGTCTCAAACGCGCCCAGCGGACCGTTCCAAACGAGCGTCCGGCAGGTTTTGAGCACATCTGCGAGCGCTTCGGTCGCCTGAGGGCCAATATCGAGGATCATCTCATCGCTTGCGACTTCGTGGACGTTGCAAGTGCGCAAGGATGCAGGGTTTTCTGCAAACTCAGTTGCGACAACCACATCGTAAGGCAGGTGGATGGTGCAACCCGCATGGTCCGCCTCATCCATAATCTTCGATGCTGTGTCGGTGAGGTCATGCTCGCAAAGCGACTTGCCCACATCAACTCCGCGCGCAGCGAGAAATGTGTTGGCCATTCCGCCACCGATAATCAGGTGCTGCACGCGGCCCACAAGGTTCTCAAGCACGGCAAGCTTCGTCGAGACCTTCGCCCCGCCCACAACAGCCGCAACCGGAGCCTCTGGATTGCCAAGCGCAGCATCCAAGGCTGTGAGCTCGCGCTCCATCGCGCGGCCTGCATAACTTGGCAGGTGATGCGCGATACCTTCGGTCGTTGCATGCGCGCGATGTGCGGCGCTGAAAGCGTCATTCACATAAAAATCGCCATGCGCCGCGATGCTTTGCGCAAAGTTGGGGTCATTGCTCTCTTCACCCGGCCAAAACCGCGTGTTGTCGAGTAGACCGATATCGCCGTTGGCAAGAATGCCGATGCTTTGCTGAACCACAGGCCCTGCGACCTCTGGGATGAACATCAGTTCTTTGCCCAGCACTTCTTCGACATCGCCAACCACCATGCTTGTCGAAAGCACGCTGGAGCGTTGACCCTTTGGACGGCCAAAGTGTGCGAGCAGCAGCACTTTCGCGCCCTTCTCGCTCAGTTCAAGAATGGTCGGCTTGACCGCTTCAACCCGCGTCACATCGGTAGCAGACCCGCCCTTCATCGGCAGGTTCAAGTCCACTCGGACAAGCGCGACTTTGCCCGTCACGTCACCCAAATCGTCGAGCGTTTTGAAAGCGGTCAAGAGTAGTTCTCCATTGGGTTATCTGGCGGTAACAAGAAAGCCTTCGCTCTCAAGTGTTACAGTATTATCGTTCTCAACACGAAAATTCGTGGCAAACTTTTGCAGATCAGAAAACGGACTGCCTACCTCAAAGTTGACGGCAACATATGTCCCACTTGGCAACAAGTGCACGCACTTCAAACGTCGTTCAGGGCCAAGAAGCATCTCCAACTGCTCTGCCAAATTTGGCTGAAGCTCGACCACTTTGGATGCTCCGTCGCGGTCCTGCGTCCACCCATCATAGCAAGGAGCAGACCCTCCAGCAGTCGTTGCACAAGCGGCTAAAGCGCTGCTGACAATCCCTGCAACTCCAATATTTGCTGCAGCGCTCTTCATATTCACCGGCTCAGAGGAACTTCGCCATGACACCGGCGGTGTCGATCATGCGATTGGAGAAGCCCCATTCATTGTCATACCACGACACGACGCGGGCAAGTTTGCCTTCCATCACGCTGGTCTCAAGGCTGTCCACGGTGGAGCTGGCGGGGTGATGGTTGAAATCCGAGCTGACCAGCGGATCTGCGGTGTAATCGAGCACACCCTTCATCGGGCCATCGGCCGCCGCCTTAAGCGCCGCATTGAGCTCGTCAGCTGACGTGTCACGGCCCGGCTGGAACACCAGGTCAACCAGCGACACATTGGGTGTCGGCACGCGAACGCTGGACCCGTCCAGTTTGCCGGCAAGCTCTGGCAGGACCAGGCCTACCGCACGCGCAGCGCCAGTCGTGGTTGGGATCATGTTCTGCGCACCACCGCGCGCACGGCGCATATCGCCATGCATCTGGTCAAGCATGCGCTGATCATTGGTGTAGGAGTGGATCGTGGTCATGAAACCGCGCTCAATCCCCACCAGATCGTTCAGGACTTTGGCAACCGGTGACAAGCAGTTGGTAGTGCAGCTGGCGTTGGAGACGATCACATCGTCTGCGCTCAGCACATCGTGGTTCACGCCGTAAACGACCGTGGCCGAGACATTCTTAGCAGGGGCAGAAATCAGCACCCGCTTTGCGCCTGCTTTAAGGTGCGGCTCGGCTGCTTCGTGGCTTTGGAAGAAGCCGGTGCATTCAAGCACAATGTCCACGCCTTGCGCGGCATGCGGCAGATTGCCGGGATCGCGCTCCGACGTGACCGCAATGCTCTTGCCATTCACCACCATCGCGCCGTCCACGACCTCTACCGTACCGGGGAAGCGGCCATGGGTGGAATCGTATTGGAACAGCAGCGCGTTCGACTTGGTGTCAGCCAGATCATTGATCGAAACGAGCTCTAAATCGTGGTCTGACCGCTCTAGAATAGCGCGGGCGACGAGGCGGCCAATGCGGCCAAAACCGTTGATTGCAACTTTGGTAGCCATGAGGGAAAGTCCTGCTTAGTTGTTCAATTTGTTCTGAATTTGCGGGACGATTGCGTCCGCGGTGAAACCGTAATGGGCAAACAGATCGCTCGCCGGGGCTGACGCGCCGAAGCTGTCGATCCCGATATTGAGGCCGTCATTTCCGGTGTAGCGTTCCCAGCCAAGCGTTGCGCCAGCTTCGATCGAGACCTTAAGCGCATCGGCCGGCAGAGTGTCGGCCTTGTACGCATCGTCCTGCGCGTCAAACAGCTCAGTGCACGGCATCGAGACGACATCCGCGCCCACGCCTGCCGCCTCGAGTGCATCTGCGCATTCCATCGCGAGCGCGACTTCGCTGCCAGAGGCGACCAGGACAACTTTGCGTGTCGCCGCAGCGGCGCGCAGGCGATAGCCACCTTTTGCGCAGCGGTTCGAAGACGCTGTCCAGTCCGCATCACCCTCTCCGCGCAATTGGGGTAGGCCTTGGCGGGTCAATGCGAGCACCGACGATGTCTCAGGCGTCGCAAGCGCAAGTGCCCAGCATTCCGCCGTCTCAATCGTATCGCAGGGGCGGAACGTATTGAGGTTCGGGACCAAGCGAAGGCTCATCACCTGCTCCACCGGCTGGTGCGTTGGCCCATCTTCACCCAGCCCGATACTGTCATGCGTCATCACATAAATGGCCTGCGTTTTTTGTAGCGCCGAGAGGCGTATCGCGTTGCGGCAATAGTCGGAAAAGATCAGGAATGTGCCGCCATAAGGGACCACTCCGCCATGCAGCGCCATGCCGTTCATCGCGGCTGCCATGCCAAATTCGCGAATGCCGTAATAGACATATCGGCCCGCATAATCATCCGCCGTCATCGGCAAAGTGCTCGGCGTTTTGGTGTTGTTGGAGCCGGTAAGGTCAGCCGATCCGCCAATCATCTGCGGGAGTGCAGCGGTAAGTGGACCAAGCGCCATTTCTGAGGCCTTACGAGTGGCGACCTTTTGCGGCTCCGCAGCGAGCGCGCGAATGTGCCCTTGGATCGCGACATTGGCCTGATCGGCAACGTCTGCCATTTGCGCTTCGAATGCAGCGCGCTTGTCAGAGGCGGCAAGCCGCGCTTCCCACTCGCCTTGCGCCGAAGCGCCCGCTTCGCCAGTTGCACGCCAATCGGCAAGGATATCTGCAGGCACGTTGAAGGCTTCCGCATCCCAGCCCAATACTTCGCGTGCGCCTGCAATCTCGTCTGCACCCAATGGCGCGCCATGGGTCGCGCTGGTGCCTTGCTTGTTCGGAGCGCCCTTACCAATCACAGTCTTGCATGCGACAAGCGAGGGGCGCGGGTCTGCTTTTGCTTCTTCAAGAGCGGCGTCAATCGCCTCGAAATCGTGGCCATCGCAGCTTACGACATGCCAACCTGTGGCTTCGTAGCGCGCTTTGACATTCTCACTGGTGGAAAGGTCCGCGCTGCCATCAATGGTGATGTTATTGTCGTCCCACAGCACAATCATCTGACCAAGCTTCAAGTGCCCGGCAAGGCCAATCGCCTCATGATTGATCCCTTCCATCAGGCAACCATCACCCGCGATCACCCAAGTGCGGTGATCAACCAGGTCATCGCCAAACGTCGCGTTCAAATGCCGCTCCGCCATCGCCATACCGACAGCCATCGCAAGCCCCTGACCCAACGGGCCGGTGGTGCACTCAACACCTTCAAGCAGGAAGTTTTCAGGGTGCCCTGCACACGGGCTGCCCAACTGACGGAAATTGCGAATGTCGTCCATTGTCGGGCGCGCATAACCGGTGAGGTGCAGCAGCGAGTAAATCAGCATTGAACCGTGGCCTGCAGACAGCACAAAGCGATCCCGGTCCGCCCAATCGGGGCGCGCAGGATTGAACTTCATATGCTTGGAAAACAGCACGCTTGCCACATCGGCCATACCCATCGGCATGCCGGGGTGCCCTGAATTCGCCGCCTGTACCGCATCCATCGAAAGCGCGCGGATGGCATTGGCCATATTTTGAAGACGGGCGGGATCAATTGTCATGGCCTGATCGGCTCCTGCTGGCGCGCTTGTTTTCAGGCGCTTTGGCGATTGCACGTAGGGCCGATTTTGAAGCGGCACACCGCACGGTCGATTCGATGCTGCTGAGCAGCGAGGAAAGCCATTGCCGAGCGCTCCAGCAAGGTCAACATGCCCCGCACTATGCTCCCCGACAGGATTTCTACTCGCTTCATCGCAGAGCACTTATCAACAGGCCCGCGCAAGGCTTTGCGAAGGCAGACAATCTTGGTAAATCTGGAAGTGTTATGAGTGCAGCACGCATTGAACAGGCTATGGCGCGCATCACATCCGCGATGGAGCGGATCGATGCTGCGCACAGTGCAGGCGCCAATCCCCAGGCGCAAAAGGGCGAAGGTCAAAACTCCGCCCGCGTCATGTCGCTGGTCAACGCGCATGAGAAATTGCGTGAGGAAGTGGCTGATACTTTGAGCGAACTTGATGCATTGATTGAGGAGCTGGAAGAGTGAGCGCCCAATCATGAGCCAGGTAAAGATCAAGGTCGGCCCGCGCCAATACACGATCAATTGTGGTCCAGGCGATGAAGAGAAAGTCGCCAAATTCGGCGCGCTGATTGACGAGAATTATGCAAAGCTGGGCACCGCACGCGCGGCGCAGGAAGCTGACAATCTCGTTTTTGCGGCCTTATTCATGGCCGATGAGCTGGATGAGGCACGCGGCGCGATAACCAACGCAAAAACCGAGTTGGCCGAAGCAAAGCGAGATTTACAGCAAGCGCAGGACGACGCCGCCAATGCCTTGAAAAAAGCGAATGAGCAGCTCGACGAAGACAAAGAGAAATCAGGTGGCAAGAAAGCCGAGTTGCGCGCTGAGATAGAAACCCTGCGCAAAGCCGAAGAGCGCGCGCGCAAGGAAAACGCCGCACTGAAAGCCGAAATTGCCGAACTGAAAGAACGCGCGCGTCACCAGCATGATCTGTTTGGTGGACCGGCGGAGGATGCCGCGCTTTCAGAAGCGATGGCAGAAAAGCTCGAAGCGATTGCCGCGCGGGCTGAGGCGACCGCCAATGAGCTTGAAGAAGGCACCGCTGCGTCTTAAGTCTGCACGTGGCGGGGCTGCTCGGCACGAGCTATCGAAAATCCCTGGGGCTATAAGCAATCCACGGGAGCTGTCCCTTCCTGAGTTTACGGGCCACTGCGTTCTTTTGAGCGGAACCTGGGAGCTTGGGTATACGGCGCCCACCTGACTCTTCGGCGTCAGTGGATTTCCAAGCAACGACCCATAGTGGTCCCGTCATTTTTGTTTTGCGCAAACGCTTCCGCGATTGCGTTTTTCCTCGCTCATGCGATCAAGGATCGCGTCGCTGCGGACACCCGGTCGGGCTTGCGGCCCTATCGGGCCGGTCAGCGCCTTTAAGCCATTGAGACTACGTGACTTCAAAATCTGACCTTCGAAAGCAATTGCGCGACGCGCGGCGTGAACATGTCGCAGCGCAGCCCGATGCTATTCGGGCGCTGCTGTTCAACCGGCCACCAGGTCCACTTGCTGCCAAGATTGCGCCCGACACAGTGATTGGCCTCTACCGTGCGACAGAGTTTGAAGCGCCTGCGGCAAGCTATGCCCGTTTCTTCCAAGAGGCTGGCCACACCATCGCCCTTCCCCATTTTTCCGCCGCCGATGCTCCCATGCAATTCCGCGAGCATACTGATCCGCATAGTGAGAGCGATTTGGAACAGGGGCCCTACGGCATCCATCAACCTGCAAGTGACGCGGCGGCCCTCACCCCCGATGTCCTGTTCATCCCGCTGATCGGAGCCACCGCTAGCGGAGAGCGCCTTGGCCAAGGCGGCGGGCACTATGATCGGTGGCTGGCGGAACATCCGGGCCGGATAGCCATTGGGCTTGCATGGGATGTGCAGCTGGTCGAAGCGCTCCCGACCGAGCCGCATGATATCGTGCTCGATGCGATTGTTACCCCGACCCGGATTTATGGACTGGATTGATGCGCGAAACACCAACTTGGCGAATTCCTGTGGGCATTATCGGGCTGTTTTTCGGCCTAATGATCTACGGCATTCTGATCGCGGTTTATCTCGCCGATATCCTGCGTTTCTGGCCCGGCTGGTTGCAGACGATCATCTACGTCTTCCTTGGCCTAATTTGGCTGCTCCCCTTGAGGCGGTTCCTGATCTGGATGGAGACCGGTAGCTGGAGCCCTCCAGCCCCCACCCAGAATTCAGATGGACCCGGCGCTTAGCGCATCAGCCGATATTCGTTGCGGTTGAAAAACTCGCCGCCTTCGAACCGCACATCCTTGGCAACCGAGAATTTGCGCGCTGAAATGCGATAGGTCACGCGGATGTCTGCGGGTTGCCCGTCATCGCTCGCCTGACCCTGCGTTGTGATAACAAGCGCGCCATCGTCGTTGCGCTCGCGGCCAGTGACCGTCATGCCATTGACCGTCTTTCCGTCTGCAGAGACATAAATCGCATCATCGGCGTTTTTGTCCTCCTCTCCGGGATAGAGGAACGCATAGGCCATGCTCTGCCCATCGGGTTCCTGCGCGGTCATGCGAACGGGAATGGTTGAGCGATCCTCGCGGCCATAATTGAGATAATCGAGCTCACCGCTCCAGCCATCGCCTGCGAGCGGCGCAAAGTCCGCCACCGCAGCGCTTGCAACTTCACCGCGCGCATAGGCCAAAGCGGCCTCTAACGCCGGATCGCGTTTTTCCCGGTAAGCAGCCAGCGTCATCGGCACCACAATATCGGGCGCGATGCCCAGCCCCTGCTCAAACCCGGACACATTGTTGAGCACATGGAAAAACGGCAACCGCATCCGCACCCCACTGTGAGGCAGGGTCAGCGTGAATTGCAGGCCCGCAGTTGGGCCTTCCGCACTGCCGCCGGTCTTCTCACCGATCATCACTGCCCGGTCCATTTCGTTCATCCAGGATAGGAAATTGGTGCTGCCCGATGAGTTGTTATTGCTGGTCAGCGCGATGACTGTCCCGGTGAAAGCGCCGCGCTTTGGGCGCAAGGTCTTCAGATCATCGCTTACGAAACTGCGCAGCGCATAAGTGCCATTATCATTGCGCGAAAATCCGATTGGGTTGGGATTGAGCGCGCGGCTGTCCCACGTCCAAAGATAGTCGCGGATACCATCCAGATCGAGCGTCTTGGCGCGCATTTCACGAATGGGGCGGTACGGCTCTGCGATAAGGTTGGCGAGCAGTTCAAAAGCAGGTTCTGACGAGCCGCCACCGTTGTTGCGCAAGTCCAAAATGAGCGTGTCGCGCCCTTCCTCACGGATCGCATCAAAGATCGGGTCATACAGATCCGATGGATCAACCGTCTCGCGGTAATTCACAAAAGTATCCACGCGCAGGTAAGCGACATTGTCCCCCATCCGCTCAAAATGGACCGCATCTTTGAAATTCGCTTGCGATGCGCTGCCCAGCGCGCTCCACGTTTCAAAGTCAACGCGCGGTGCTTCAGCTGTGCGCACGGAACCATCTGCGGATCTCACCTGAATGCTGGCGGTTGCAGGCACGTCCCACATTAGCGCGCCGAAATGGTCGACCGCTCCGCCCATAAATTCGAGCGATTGGCCAATACCGCCATTGCGGGTCCATTCGGTGTATCCATCAACCGGGATGAAGGGGCGCACATCGGCGATCACTTCGTCCATCGCCCGGCCATCCAGCGCAATGATTTCATCTCCGAATTGAAGGCCACTGCCCTCACCCGGAACTTCGACAATGGCGCGGCCATCAATGACACTCCAACGTGCTGGAACATAGAGCGGTTTGCCAGCACGCTCCCGGCGCAAAGACCGTGGCAGCTCTGCCTTGGTATGATCACAGCGGATCGCGACCAGAGCCAATTCTGATGCGAGGTAGAACTCGGGCAAGCTCATGCTGCCCTGCGCCTCAGCCTGATCGATAATCGCCTGCCAATGGGCGTTCATTTCATCGAGGCTGGCATAGCGGGTGTAGCCGGGATGGACGCGTTCAAACGCCTCCTTTGCCAGCGCCACATCTGCGCGCACCTGCTCGGGCGTCAGCAAGTCCTGTGCAGCAATAGGCGGCGGCATAGTGGGCATGGCGTCAGGCTTGTCACTGCATGCACCTACGATCAGGCAAGTGGCAGCGATTAAACTTCGAAACATCGACATGGATTGAAAGACCTCCTTAAGCTCGAAGGCTCCAAGACCAGCTTTCGCAAAATTCGTCGGCGCAATATGCTGTTTCGCGCGATCTATTTAAGGATTGAGACGTCGATACTCACTGGGCGAATGGCCCGTATGCTGCTTGAACGCGCGGTTAAAGCTAGCCTTCGACCCAAAACCCGATGCGAGTGCGATATCTAGCAAGTTCGCATCCTTATGCAGCGCCATCGCCTTGGCATGTTCGACCCGCAGGCCATTGATGAAGCTGCTAAAACTCATATCGAGCCCCTGATTGAGCGCGCGCGAGACATAGGCCTGGTTCATCCCAAATCGGCGCGACAAAGTTTGCAGCGTCAAAGAGGTTTCCAGATGCCAGCCATTGTCGATGACCATCTGTTGCAATCGCTCACCTTCCAGCGACCAATCGCGTTCCTCAGCGGCTGCCTCGATCAAAGCCTCCACGGCATCTGCATCAGGCTCCAACATCTTGGTATAGGGATGCACAAGCCGCGCCAGCGCCTCCAGCGACAACAGCATGACGAGGAACAGCGCCGCCATATCCCACCAAAACTGCTCAAAGTAATCGATGGAAAAGACAAGGTACAATGCCAATTCACCCAACCAAAACGCGCAGGCACCCACGGCCAAAACCATAAAGTGCGAGATCCAAGTGGGTTGAAACGCATCGCCGTCAGACCGGTTTTCGCCGAGCCAATCGATATAGCGACGCCGCGTTGTCCAAATTTGGGCAAAGCACCAGACCGATAGTGCGAGCGTCACCGCAGACACAAACGGAACGATGTAAGGCTCATGCACCGCACCATTATAATCCCACTTCGCCCGGTAATCGCCAAGCATCGTGAACGCCCACAATTGATAAAACCAGAAAACTGCACCCGGCAGCAGCAGCCAATAATGGCTCAGCGGAATGTGCCCCACCATCAACTGGCGCGCATGGAAATAGACCAGAGGCCCAAACAGCGGAGACATACCAACGGGCAGGAATGTGAGCCCCGGCCAGATGTCATACGCGCCTGCAAAGCCGATGATCATCGGCGTAACGTCAATCGCAACTGCCAGAACAAACAGTGTCAGCCAAAGCACCGCGCGCCGCTCAATCCCCTTAGACCACAGATAGATCTGCGGCATGATCGCGCACAGCACCATGATCGCCATGGCCGTGCTGCGCCAATTCATGGTGAGATGTTCGGGTTGGTCCATGGCTTGCGAGTGATCCTGTGACGCTTCCTAGAGCCCGGCGCAATATCCAGATGCGACGCGTGGTCGTCTCAATTCAGTGCAAACGGCGCAAAACCAAACGAATTTATGATCTGAGACATTTGGCATCCGCATATTCGACGCAGAAGACCGCGAGTTGAGGGTGAGCCACCGCTGTGCCTTGGCAGATCGGTTTTGATCGATAGGATGAGGCTTACATTGGTGATCGTGAGTTGTTGAAACAACACCGGGAACAGGACGCAAGCATCCGAATATGAGCGAACCGGACATTGAGCTTGGTTGTAGAGACGTCTCCCGCTTGACTGCCGCATTTAGTGCAGCGCATTTCGGCCGTCGCCTTTGCCAGCTCTTTTGCTTTGTCCCGCTGTTCCTATTCGCGCTCGCGCTGTTCAACTTTGCCTTGGATTTGCTCGGCTGGGCTGGAAACAATCTGAGCTATCTTTCCGGACAAGAACAGGAGCCCGATGGGCTTACACTGCTGGCATTCGAAGATCTGCTCAGTCCGAACAATATCATCGCCTTGATCATCGCCTCTACGGTGTTCGTGACTTTTTCGAATTTGAACAGAGCGATCTGGATGTTGCCCATCGCCTTGGCAGCGCTCGCGCTCAATCTCTTCAGGGAAATGACTTCTGCCCTCGACCGAGAATTTGATTGGGTGTCACAAACCAGCCCAGACATGGTGATCGCGCAGGCTTGGACGCCCTATCTGTATCTGCCGGTCATTATTGCGCTGCATCTGCTGTTTGCTTGGATCGTGGTGAGAGGCTCACTCTTGCCCCGCAGATTGTCGCAAAGCGAGCGTTCAAACCTCAGCGAGTTTACCGGCTCTAATCGGTCTTGGCTGGGTGCCTTAAAGAGCCTCGTCAATATTCCAGAGGCCAATCGCTATGCGAAAAACCGCTGGTGGAGCGGCCTTTTGATGATGGTTTCGGGCCTTGCGAACTTCATGAACTTTTGGCGCGCGATCACTCTGGTGGTTTTCATTGCGCTCATACCTGTTCTGGCCGTCGAGCTGTTCCCCAAAGTGGGGGTGGTGATCCGCGCTTTGTCAGAGGGGCGCAATCTAAGCCGAGTGGCTCTGGATCTGACGGTGGTTGCAGGTTTTCTGGCTTTTTACCTCGCGATCATCATGGTGCTGCCATACCTGATCAAAGTGCTGTCAAATCTGTGTGTTGACCGGGCAGAGGCACAAATGCGCACTTCGCTTGAGGATATTCAGCACCACGATGAACGCGCGCCGATCTTGTTTTTGCGATCCTTCATCAACGACACAGTTCCTTTGCCTCAAGGACCGCTTACTCCATCGCGCTGGTTGCTCGACGATGCAGGCGCGATGGACAGCCTTGATATGATGATCCTAGCCGAAGGGACACGCGTGGGCCCCACGGTGGCACTGGGCAATCCCGACGACCCCGCCCCGCCCTATGGCGTCGCGCGCGGCTATTTTGAGCACGACAGTTGGAAAGACGCCGTGATGAAACTGTGTGAGGATTCGGCAGCGATTGTGATCGTGCTCGATCAGACCGAGGGCGTTGAGTGGGAGATCAGCCATATCGCAGCGCAGCGGTATACCGACAAGACGCTGTATCTGATTGCGCCAGAGGATGTGGGCACACTGCGGGGGAACGAGCTTCTTGGCATCGCGTTGGCGAAGGCCGCGGGCATATCAAAGGACGACAGCAACACGCAGCTCACGGTCGAGCAAAGCGAAGCGCCTGCCTTTGGATTTGTCTTGCGAAACGGGAAAGCCGACTTTCTTTCATCGCACCGCTTACAAAAATACGATTACCTCGTCGCCTTGCGGACGTTTCTTCGTACTCTGCCAGATGATGATCAGGCCAATGCACTAAGCGTGCATTGAGCGCCAACTTTCCAACAATGTTTGAGAAAGTGGCGCGAGTGACGAGACTTGAACTCGCGACCTCCGGCGTGACAGGCCGGCGCTCTAACCAACTGAGCTACACCCGCTTAGAAGCAGTTTTCACCGCTTGGGAGCGAGGCCATTAGGCCGCGCTTGATTGGCTGTCAACGCCTTCGACAGCCATTTTTTATCATTTTTCAAAACTTATTCGCTAAGCAGCAAAACAGGCGTCTCAATCAGCTTTTTCATCTCCTGAATAAAGCTAGCTGCATCAAAGCCATCAACCACACGGTGATCGCAGGAAATTGAGATATTCATCAGCTTACGCTTCTCAATTCGCTCCGTGCCATCAGGGCCGGTTACGAACATGGGGCGTTCAATAATCCGGTTTGGCCCGATGATCGCAACCTCAGGCCGGTTGATCACGGGTGTCGTCGCGACGCCGCCCAGTGGACCAAGCGAAGTAACGGTGAGCGTCGAGCCAGAAAGCTCATCCGATTTGGCTGAGCCATCGCGCGCGGCCTGTGCAAGGCGGCCAATTTCACTCGCGAGCTGCCACAGATTTCGGCTTTGCGCATCGCGGATCACAGGCACCATCAAACCGCCATCGGTTTGCGTCGCCATACCCAGATGCACTGCGCCGTGGCGGGTCACGATACCCGCTTCGTCATCGAAACGTGCGTTGATCATCGGATAGTCTGGGATCAGCTTACAAATCGCGGTGATCAGCATCGGGAGCATTGTGAGCTTCGGCTTCGCACCACGCGCGCTGTTCAGGTCGCCGCGCATCCGCTCCAGCTCGGTCACGTCGCATTCTTCGACATAGGTAAAGTGCGGGATGTTGCGTTTGGCCGCGCTCATATTCTGGGCGATGCGCTTGCGCAGGCCGATCACTTTGATTGGCTCATCATCGCGCGGCTTGCCTGCAGGGGTGAAACCACCGCCTGCATTGTAAGCGAGGAACTGATCAAGATCACCGTGGCGAACCCGGCCATCTTCGGCGGGTTTTACTTGGCTAAGGTCGATCCCCAGATCGCGAGCGCGCTGGCGAACAGCGGGGGTTGCGAGGACCTTGGCTTTTGCGATTGGTTCGGCATCTGCGCCGCCTGATATAGGCTCTGGTTGAGCTACAGGCTTGGCGACAGGTGCTGGAGCAGGTGTGGATACGGGCGCTGGAGCTGGTTCAGGTGCAGCCTCTGGGGCCGGAGCAGGCGTTTCCATCGTCGGTGCTTCCTCTTGCGGAGCCTCTTCGGCCTCACCCTCGACTTCAACCACCAGCAACATCGCGCCGACAGAGATCACATCGCCAACTTCGCCAGCGACTTCGATCACTTTACCGTCAACCGGGCTTTCAATGTCAATCGTCGCCTTGTCGGTCATCACATCGACAAGGTGCTGATCTTCGGAAACCATGTCCCCGACCTTGACCTGCCATTCGACGATCTCGGCCTCTGCCACGCCTTCGCCCACATCGGGCATATTGAAAGTGAACTTTGCCATGTTGCTTAGTCCTTGAGAATCTTGTCGATCGCCTCGCCGATGCGGACAGGGCCCGGGAAATAGGCCCATTCGAGGCTGTGTGGGTATGGTGTGTCGAAACCAGTGACGCGTTCAATTGGCGCTTCGAGATGGTAGAAGCACCGTTCGGTGACCAATGCGGAAAGTTCCGCGCCAAATCCGCTGGTGCGGGTCGCTTCATGGACGATCAGGCAGCGCCCTGTTTTCTCAACTGAAGCTTCAATCGCCTCAATATCAAGCGGAACGAGCGTGCGCAGGTCGAGAATATCAGCCTCTACGCCTTTCTCAGCGCAAACCGCCTCAGCTACGTGGACCATCGTACCGTATGCGAGCACGGTGAGTTGTTCGCCGTCTGTCACCTGGCGTGCTTTGCCCAATGGGATTTTGTAGTAGCCCTCTGGCACCACGCTATCTTTGTGCTTCTTCCACGGCTCGACCGGCTTGTCATAAAAGCCCGAAAACGGACCATTATAAATCCGCTTTGGCTCAAAGAAGATCACCGGATCATTATCTTCGATGCAGCTGATCAAAAGACCCTTCGCATCGTAAGGCGTTGAGGGGATCACTGTTTTGAGGCCCGCCACGTGAGTGAACAGGCTTTCGGGGCTTTGCGAATGCGTTTGCCCGCCGAAAATCCCACCACCAAATGGTGAGCGAACGGTCAGCGGGGCGATATATTCTGTGGCCGATCGATAACGCAGGCGTGCAGCCTCTGATATCAGCTGATCGAGGCCGGGATAGATATAATCGGCAAACTGAATTTCGGGCACCGGGCGCAGGCCATAAGCGCCCATCCCCACGGCAGCACCGATAATGCCGCATTCGGAAATTGGAGTGTCGAATACGCGGGTCTTGCCGTGCTTTTCTTGAAGGCCAGCGGTGCAGCGGAACACGCCGCCGAAATAGCCGACATCTTCGCCCATGATGATCACGTCGGGATCGCGTTCGAGCATACAATCGAGCGCTTCGTTGATCGCCTCGATCATATTAATCCGGCGCTCACCGCTTGCCGCTTCTGTCTCTTGGGTGGTGGTTTCCACGTCAGTGCTCATTTGCCAGCTCCATCCATTGGGTGCTGATCGGGCCATTTGATCTTGCGCTCACGTGTGGCTTGCTCGGCCTGTTCTTCCAGATGCCAAGGCAGATCTTCGAACACATCTTCGAACATCGTGTGGAACGGATGATGCAGGCCGTGGCCAAGGATGCCGTTCTTTTCCGCTTCTTTGGTGGTGGCTTTCACCTCTTCTGCGCAGGCCTTGTCCATGGCAGCCTGACGGTCTTCATCCCATTCGCCAATCGCGATCAGGTGGTTTTTGAGGCGCATCACCGGATCACCCAGCGGCCATTCCTCACGCTCTTGCGCAGAGCGATAGCCTGATGGATCGTCCGATGTGGAGTGCCCTTCAGCCCGGTAGGTAAAGTATTCGATCAGCGTCGGACCTTGGTTCGCCCGCGCACGGTTGGCGGCCCATTGCTGGGCAGCAAAGCACGCCAGCGCATCGTTGCCATCCACCCGCAGGCTCGCAATACCGTAGCCGAGCCCGCGCGCTGCGAAGGTCGTGCGCTCAGCGCCCGCAAAGCCGCTAAAGCTTGAAATCGCCCATTGGTTGTTGATCACATTCAGGATCACTGGCGCGTTATAGACGCTGGCAAAGGTGCAGGCGGAGTGGAAGTCGCCCTCTGCTGTGGAGCCCTCACCAACCCAAGTCGCCGCAATTCGGCTGTCGCCTTTGATCGCGCTGGCCATTGCCCAGCCCACAGCCTGCGGGGTTTGGGTGGCAAGGTTGCCGGAGATGCTGAAAAAGCTGTGCTCGCGGCTCGAATACATGATCGGCAGCTGGCGGCCTTTAAGCTTGTCGCCCTTGTTCGAGTAGATCTGGTTGATCATCTCGATCAGCGGATAGCCGCGCGCAATCAAAATGCCCTGTTGGCGATAGCTTGGGAACACCATGTCATCGCTGGCGAGAGCCATACCGGCGGCAACACTCGTCGCCTCTTCGCCGGTGCACTTCATGTAAAAGCTGGTTTTGCCCTGACGTTGCCCGCGGAACATGCGTTCATCAAAGGCACGCACCATCGCCATATGGCCGAGCATCGTACGCAAAGTGTCCGGATCAAGTTTCGGATCCCAGCTGCCATGCGCTTTATCATCATCGCCCAGCACGCGGACCAGCCCATAGGCAAAGTCCTTCATTTCTTCAGGCTTGGTCGCCTCATCAGGGCGCGGCATATCGCCGGGCTGGCCGATGTCGATATCGGCAAAGTCAACCGGATCACCCGGACGTGACTTGGGCTCTGGCACATGCAGCGCAAGCTTCGGTCTATTCTGGGGGCGGTTGTCGCCGCCTGAAGGGGCCGGATCAGCCAAATATGCTCTCCCAATTGGCGTGGTGGGACAGCGGGTATGTCAGCAAATTATGGCGGTCAAGCGGCCCGGATCAAACCGCAACAGGAGCCTTAATCGGGGGTAGCGGCGCGTAATCATGCACCACGAAATCCTCTATCCGGTAGTCGAAAATTGTTTCAGGCTTTCTGGTGATTTCCAGAGTCGGGCTTCCCTGAGGGGTGCGAGTCAGTTGCTCTTCGATCAAATGCGCGTGGTTGAGATAGAGGTGAACGTCCCCGCCCATCCATACCAATTCTCCCGGCTCCAGCCCCGTTTGCTGCGCCATCATGCGCGCGAGAAGCGCTGCCGACCACAGGTTAAACGGCAGGCCTAACGCAACATCGCAAGACCGCTGATACAGCATGCAATTGAGCCGGTTGTCGGCCACATGAAACTGATAGGTCTTGTGGCATGGTGGCAGCGCCATCTGGTCGAGCTGCGCAACATTCCACCCTTCGATAATGTGGCGACGACTGCCGGGATTGGTTTTGAGGCTCTCAACAACTTGCGCCACCTGATTGATGCCGGGGCCTTTCTCATACAGGCCATCGGGGCGGTATTTAAAGGTCGGCCAATCGACCCATTGCTTGCCATAGACAGGACCAAGATCACCCCAGCGCGCAGCAAAGGCCTCATCATCAGCAATCCGCTGAACGAAATCATCAAGCGCAATCTGCTCGCCCGTTTCCTTGACGTAGCGGGCATGCGGCCACTCATTCCAAATCTTCACGCCTTGCAGCACCAGCGGGCGAATATTGGTCTCTCCGGTGAGAAACCACAGCATCTCACGCGTCGCGGTCTTCCAATAGACGCGCTTGGTGGTGAGCAGCGGCATTGCGCCATCGGCCAAGTCATAACGCAGCATTGCGCCTGCAATTGAGCGCGTGCCGATGCCAGTGCGATCCGCGCGCTCTGACCCGCTCTCCCAAATCTGACGCATCAGATCGAGATATTGCCACTCAGGATGGCCTGGGCCGATCAGTTCAGATGGCATAGTGTTTGGAGATTCGAGCGCTACCATGCGGCAAACTATAGGCCGCAATCGCCCGCTTGCCACCCCGCCCTCCACTGTTTTGGACAAGCAAGAAGGGCCGGAAGTGCAGCTACACTCCCGGCCCTTCTGTTAGCTTAAACGACGATTACCAGAGCCAGACATACAGCCCGACAAGGATCGCCACGGTTATTGCTGCGAGTGTGTTGAACAGCGTCGTCGTCGCAAACGCGATATCGCGCAGATTGACCGTACGCTCTTCTTCGGGAACCGGGGTAAAGCGCGACACAATCGCTGCGGCCAAAAGCGAGACGACAAACACAATCCAAATACGGATGATAAACTCAAGGTCAGGCGCGCCGAATTTCAGCAAGAAGTTCAACGCAACCGACCCGAATAATGCCGTGAACGCGCCCGCCGCATTGCTGCGCTTGTCGAAGAAACCCAACAAGAAGACGACGACCACGCCCGGCGCGATGAAGCCCGTATATTCCTGTACAGTTTGGAATGCGCTTTCGAAGCTACCCTGAAACGGCTCTGCCAAGATCAACGCGATAACCATCGCCGCGAAAGCCGAAATACGCCCAACCGAAACGTAGTGCTGCTCAGCGCGCTCAGGCTTCCAATTGCGATACAGGTCCATGGTGAAAATCGTCGAGATTGAGTTCATCATGGATGCAAGCGAAGACACAACCGCTGCGATCAAGGCTGCGAACACCAGCCCGCGCAGCCCAGCTGGAGCAAAGCCCATCAACGCGCCATAAGTCTGGTCAGAACGCTCATTGAGAACTGCGCCATCGAGCAAGCCCTGCTGCGCCAAAATGACCGCAGCAATACCCGGAATGACAACAATGAAAGGAACCAGCAGCTTCAGGAAGGATGCAAAAGCCAGACCTTTCTGCGCCTCGCCAAGGCTCTCTGCGCCAAGCGCACGCTGGATAATGTACTGGTTAAAGCCCCAATAGCTAAAGTGAAGCACCCACAGGCCGCCCAGCAATGTCCAGATACCCGGCAGACTGTCATACCCTGTATCGCCCGGCTCCAGGATCATCTCAAAGTGGCCCGGCATCTCTTGCATCAGATAACTAAAACCGCCCAGCGCGCCGTCAGCAGGCAGAGCATCAAGTGCAAACCAGGTGATCGCAAAGCCGCCAAGGATCAGGATCACAACCTGAATAATGTCGGTCAGCGCAACCGCTTTCAGTCCGCCATACAGCGAATAAAGCGATGCAAAACCAGCTAGAGCGAGCATCGAATACAGCACTTCCCATCCTGTGAGAGTGCTGATCGTGAGGCCACCGAGCCAGAGCACCCCTGTGAGGTTCACGGCCGTGTACAGAGCAACCCAGTAGAAACTCATCACGTTCTTAACGCCAGAGCCAAACCTTTGATCAAGGAATTGCGGCATCGTATAAATGCGCCGCTTGAGGAAGATCGGCAGGAAGTACTTCGCAACAATCAACAGGACGATTGCCGCCTGCCATTCATAGGCCGCGATCGCGATACCAATCGCGAAACCCTGCCCTGATTGACCCACGATCTGCTCAGCGGAAATGTTGGAAGCAATCAGGGAGGCACCAATCGCCCACCACGGCAGAGCGCGGCCAGCGAGGAAGTAATCCTCAGTATTCTTGTCATGACCCGCAGGTTCACGGCTGACGAACAGGGCAATGCCCAGCAATGCAAGCGCGTAACCTGCAATGATAATGATATCGATTGTCTCCAGCGTCACCGCTTCGATCCCCTCTTATGTTTTACCGCGGTGCCCTGTCCCAATTCCCGTCAGAATGAGCACTGCGTTCCTTCTGCCACGTCCTCGCGGACGATTGAGCTGATCTGGATAGTGACAACGTTGTCTGAGGTAAAGGACAACTCGTTGCCCGTACTTCCCAAACATGCCGATGTCAGAACCATTTCTCGCCATCCTTTGCCCTCCGCTACCGACAATGGCTGGGTGATGTCGAGCGCCTCGCCGCCTGCTTGCACAGTTACGCTGCCGGTAGGCCGAGTGTTGATCGCGTAACTAATGCGCCAAGCACTATTGGCTTCAGGTCCACGCAAAGTCAGGCTGGCACCAGAGGCAAAAGCGATGCTGCGCGCGTCTTCCTGCGCGTTGCGATCAAGACCGGTTGCCGTGATGCCATTGCCAGCACCGCGAAGATCAGCAAGCACGGCATTGTCTGCCACGGCTTGCACCAAGTCATTGAGACGCCCGCCTGTGAACCATGCCCCAGCATTGCCGACGTTGAGCGCATCGCACTCTTCGCTAAGCGTCGCGATTTCGCTCGCTGCGCCATAATCTAGCCCAAAGCCGCGCGTGAACAGCGCGCCTTGTGGGCCGTTTAGTGGCATTCCATTACAAGTGGCAGGCCAGCTAAATGAGAGCCGGCCCGTCGGAGCCTGCGCTCCATAGAACACGTCAGCAACCCCAGCGCCTTCACTTCCAGGCAGCCAAGCGGCGACAAACGCATCGGCTGCGTTAATCTCACGATTCATCCACAGAGGACGACCTGAAAGGAAGACGGCGACTGTTTTGATACCTTGTTCACGATAGGCGCGCAGCAGTTGGAGGCCTTCTTCATCGCGGAAGACCATGTCTTTGCGATCTCCAACGAACTCAGCATAGGGTTGCTCACCAAACACTACGACAGCAACGTCAGCCGCGCTTGCGGTTGGCACACCGCCCTCAATAGCCAGAGTAGCGTTTCCGCCAGAGGCCTCGGCCGCGGCGGCAATGCCCCCGTAGATCGAAGTCGCGCCCGGGAAATGATCTGCAGTGAGATCGCCGCCGCCCTGCCAAGTTACAGACCAACCGCCTGCTTGCTGTGGGATATTGTCCGCAGCGGTGCCAGCGACGATGATATCAGCACCTTCTTGCAGTGGAAGAACGCCATCGTTCTTCAGCAAAACCAACGATTTGGCCACGGCTTCACGCGCCACTGCGCGATGATCGGCAGAACCAAGCAATTCCCACTGGCCCGCATTAGGCCGCTCAGATGGACGCACTTCCGTGCTGAACATGCCCAACTGCTCTTTGAGGCGCAGGACACGCGTTACCGCTTCATCAAGGCGCGCCATCGGGATGGTGCCGTCATTCACCTGATCCACTAGGGTTTCGTAAAGACCCTTCCAATCCTCTGGCACCATATACACATCGAGACCGGCAAGCAGCGCCTGCGGACAATCAGTGTTGGTGCAGCCAGCGACTTGGCCGTGACCATTCCAGTCGCCAACAACCAAACCTTCAAAACCCAAATTGCCGCGTAACTCGTCGTTTAAAAGAGGACCATTGCCATGCATTTTGCGGCCATTGATCGAATTGAAACTGGCCATGACACTGGCAACACCAGCCTCAATCGCAGCAGGGTATGGCGCGGCATGGATCGCCATCAACTCGTCGAGATCGCCGTTCACATCGCCTTGGTCGACGCCTTGCTCGGTCCCACCATCGCCAAAGAAATGTTTGGCGGTTGCAGCAACCCGGCCCTGCCCTAGATAGTCGGGATCACCGGGACGACCTTGTAATCCCTCGATCATTGCAGCGCCCATGGCTGAGACGAGCGCTGGATCTTCAGAATAGCTCTCATATGTCCGGCCCCAGCGATCATCACGCGCCACCGCCACTGTGGGAGCGAATGTCCACTCAATGCCTGTCGCCTCAATCTCGGCAGCGGTCGCCTGACCAATGCGACGGATCAGGTCGGTATCTCCTGTCGCTCCTAGGCCGATATTGTGCGGAAATACGGTCGCGCCGATTATGTTGGCATGTCCGTGCACGGCATCAGTGCCCCACAGGACAGGGATTACCGGCTCGCCAGCAGGCAGCGGCTGAACCGAGGCATCCCAATAGGCATCCGCCAGCTCAAGCCATTCAGGTGCAGGAGCCAGATCATTGTTATTCGGGCCTGAATTCCCACCATTCAGGACGGTTCCAAAGCGATATTCTGCTACATCCGCAGGAGTGATCGAACCGATATCTGGCATGATGAGCTGAGCGACTTTTCGTTCGACACTCATGCGCGAGACCATGTCAGCAATTGGCTCTCTTGGTCCCAACTCAGCGATTGGCTCAGAGCCTACAGATTGCAATGAGCCCTGACCACACCCAGCAAGTGCAGCCGTAAGCGCAACGCTGGCCGCTGCCAGACGCAATTTTTTCCGTATTTTGAGCAAAGTCCCTCCCAAGAACTTTATTGTTCTGATCCCGTTGAGAACGTTCTCAACACACTACAAAGCATGTGTCGAAATGCAAGTGCGAAGCGTCTATTCACGCACAGGAAGAGTCGCCAGAAGCAGCGCAGCTGCTATCGCCAACGCTGCGAAAAGCGCAAACAGCGCCGAGAATCCAAATCCTGGCACAAGACTCAACGTCAACCACGGCATAACAAGCGAAGGAACAGTATTGGTCAGATTGAAAATGCCCATATCGCGGCCGCGATTTCGCGGACTGGGAAGCACTCTTAGAGTTTGCGATGTGTGCAGTGACAGAAACACCGATGCAGCGATGCTGAACACAACGTAGCCAATGATCGCGTGATTCAGCTCACTGGCCAAAGCCATTCCGCCTAATCCCAATGCGGAAAGTAGCGCGCACACAGCAAGCGGAGCGATCGGCTGTTCTTTTACATCTGACCAGCGCCCGGCCCACAAGGCAATGGGCACGGAGATAATGAGGACCACGCTGAAGATATTGGCTGCAAAATTCTCATGCACGCCTGGTGAAAGTGAGCGGAGCCAAAAAAGTAGGAATGCAAACAATCCTGCCTCAGCAATCTGCACCAAAAAGCGCGCGCTCCACATACGAGATACTGCAGAGCGGCTGCGCAGATGATCTTGGCTCGCTGCATCAGTCGGCGCCTGTTCCCGCATTAACTCTGGCTTCACGCGCCCTTTGCCCAGTAGCAACACGGGAAACACACAGGCAAAGACCAAGCCAGCTACGACGATCAGGCGCTCCTCTGCGGAAACCAGCGCTTCAAACGTCACCAGCGAACCGGCAATCGCTCCTAGCGCAGGCGCCACTGCAAGCGCTCCGCCCAGCACACCTTTTTGACTGTCAGGAAACAGGTCTCCTGCCCATGCAACCAATGGACCCAGCATCATATTGAGCCCAACTTGCCATGCCATGACGATCACAATCAGCTCGACGACATTGCGAGCATAATCCAATGAGACAAGCATAATTGACGAGCAAATTAGTCCGGCAAGCACCCAGAGCCGGCGGCGTCCTTTGCGATCGCTCAGCATTCCAAAGGCGATATTGGCAAGACTCGCGATCACTGCCCCATAAAACGTGACGCGGGCCAGTGCTTCGACGTCTTCATTGCCTAAAAGCGCAGTGATCTTTAGCGGCAAAAGAACGGTGAGCAGTGGCACATAGGCGATTGCGCCGCCGCCCGCGGCCAGTGCGAAGAGAGCCAGAAACCAAGGGGGCTGCTTATCCGGCGCAGACCGTAGTTCGCTCAACGTATTCTCGGCGCTGGACCAGTGGACGCGCGTTCTACCAGACCAGCTTCGATGTCGATAACACCGCCTTTATGCGGCTTCTTCCCAAGCGTAATCAGCCTTTCAACCGCGGCTGAAACTGTCTGCGCAATCGGCTGATCCACCGCTGACAAAGGAGGCTGAGAGAAGCGCACAATAGGTGTGTTGTCGAACGAAATGAGCGAGATATCACGTGGCACATGCATGCCCCGGTCGCGAACCACTTCCAGCGCAGCCAACGTCATTTGATCGCTGCTGCCTATAATTGCCGTTAAATCTGGATTGCGATCAAGCAATGCGCGCGTTGCCTGCGTGCCAGAATGATAACTGAAATCACCGCCCTCATGCAGGCCATCACTTGTCAGCCCGTGTTCCTCCATTGCCCGCCGCCACCCGGCAACCCGCCACCCACTCAAACTGTATTGGTCAGGACCAGCGATAATCCCGATCTTGGTATGTCCCAGCTCTATCAAGCGCGAGGTTGAAAGATGTGCTGCCCCCTCATCACCCATCGTGAGCGGAATTCCGGCGGCCTCCTCGTTGGATCCAATGCGAGCAAATGGGATGCCCCGTTTTTCAAGCAAACTGGTCATCAGTGCGTTTTCAGAGTGTGGTGGCGTTAAGATCACGCCATCAGGCTGAAGCGCAGCAATTGTGGCATCGAGTTCCCGCTCCACATGATCTGCATGCGTGTCCACCAACTCCACCATCATTCGATAGCCATGCTTTGAACAGGTCAGAATTCCACCCAGCAGCATCTGATCGACCCAATCCGTGCCCTGACGCTCGCGCCAATCGGCCAGCGTGCGCTCACGATCATTGATCGCTAGGATTATATAAGAGCGCGACCCGCTCATTCGTTGCGCGGCAAGTGAAGGCACATAGCCAAGTCGATCAATCGAAGCCTGCACCTTTTCGCGCATTTGCGGACGAACATTCGGGCCATCATTGATGACACGGCTAACCGTTTGCAGCGAAACGCCTGCATCCTCCGCCACTTCGCGGATTGTTACCGATTTGTGTGCCCTACCCAATTTCGCTGCCCATCCTCAGCTGCACTTACTTGATACACGCGCGACCCGTTTCACGGTCACTTTCGCATTGATAAACTCTGATCCAATCGATCACGAATTGCGCGGGAACGCTTGAATCTGCAAGCCCCTTGTCATTTTCGCGCTCAGGCCATGCCCCGCCAACAGCCAAGTTTGCCATTACATAAAATGGTCGATCAAACGGCGCATTTGGGTTACCCTGCGCTTTGTCAGAGCCGGTATCCCAATCCTGCGCGGTATAGGTAGCGTGCACCCGGTCATTGACGAGGAAGCGGATCAGTCCCTCCCCCCACTCAACTGAGTAGATGTGGAATTCATCGGACGGCAGAACAGCCTCAGGCAGCGCCGTCTTACTGTCGACATAGCGATTGTTTGGCGACAAATCACCAAAATGCAACGCGCTAACGGTACGGTTTTCGCCCACATCGCCTTCGCATCCATCGCAGGTCGCGCCGATATTGACCGCTTCTAAAATGTCGATCTCACCCGATAGCGGCCAGCTACCATAATGATCATAGGCCGGCATCATCCAAACCGCGGGCCACAGGCCTTGGCCCGCTGGAACCTTTGCACGCACTTCAATCCGACCATAGCGCCAAGCGTGAAGGCCTCGAGTTCGCACTTTGCCAGAGGTGTAGTCTTGGGTGAGCACTGGATTTGGATCTTCGGCGATCTCAGGTGGGCGCGCCGGGCCAGCAAAACGCTCTTCACGCGCGAGCAGTAGCAGGCGCCCGTCCTCTACCTCTATATTCTCGGGCCGGTCAGTATAGCACTGGCGCTCCTGATTGCCGCCACCCCAACACGATTGCTCCGGTATCCATTTGGACCGGTCTAGGGCATCGCCCTCAAACTCGTCCCCCCAAACCAACTCCCAGCCCGCGCCTTCAAGGGGAGCGACAATCAGTTCAGCGGAATGATCAGCGGAAAGTGGCGCTGAACAACCCCAAAGAGCCACCGTCAATGCGCCGATAATACTCGCGTTTCTCATGTGCACCTTTAAGCTCCCGTCGAAAAACGCACCAAAGCTGAGTAAGAAGAGGGGACCTTGCCCCCTCAAGCAAAGCCCCCTCCTACTCCTTGCCTCGCACTAAGCGAGCATTGAATGCGGCTTAGAAATCGAAGCGAGCAACGAACGTATAGCGACGGTCATTGCGGAAGGCAGAGCGCGTGATACGCGTCCCGTCGAAATCGACCACTTGGCTGGTCCGCGTCACCTCATCGAGAAGGTTCACACCCTGCACACCGAGTTTGAGGTAGTCGGTCACTGAGTAGAAGATAGACGCATCAAGCTGACCGCTTGATTCCTGATAAATTGGCGAGAACGGGTAGATATCATCGCGAACGGTGATCAGGAACTCCGACCGCCAGTTATAAGCTGCACGCGCTGACAATGGCCCCTTCTCATAGAAAAGTGTCGCATTGACCGTGTGCTCTGACACGCCTGCCAAAGGTTGAGCAGCCACAAACGGGCCTGCATTCAGCGCCTCGGTCGAAGTGGTGATCGACGATTGGCCTGCCGCGGCAAGCAATGGGTTGCTGAAGTCACCAGCGTCGACATAGGTATACGTCGCCGATCCACCAAAACCACTCAACAAGCCTGGCAAGAAGTCAAATGTCTGTTGCCAGCCAAATTCAAACCCTTTGAGCCAACCATTTTGCGAGTTTGCTGGGCCATCGACTTCGATTGCCAAAGTGCCCGCGCTCACCGTCTCAAACTCGACATTGGTAAACTCGCGGTCGATGAAGCCGTCCACATCCTTCGCAAAGATCGTTGCGGTAATCGAGCCCACATCGTCGAAGTACCATTCTGCCGAAAGGTCATAGTTCCACACCTGCACTGGGCGAATATTTCGATTACCCGTCTGCAGGCCAAACATTGGACCATCAATCACTTGCGTGACCTGAGTACCGTTCAAAGCGACCAAAGCGCCGGTTCGATCACCAATCCCGCCGCCAGAGCGGAAGAACTGCAGATCAGGCCGATCGATGTTTTTCGAAGCGGCAAAGCGGAATAGCAAACCGCCGCCCACATCTAGCTTTGCATTGAAGCTAGGCAGCCAATTGTCGAATGTGATCTCACGACCATCAATCACGACCTCGCCCGAATGGGCTGCAGCAAATTGCGCTAGGCGATCCGCAGACAATTCGCAAAAACCGCGCGCCTGACCCGCATTTCGAGCAACATCCAAGCCGGGCTGTTGGCATAGCGCCAGAACTTCATTGACCTGCACAATACCATCATTGTTGGAGCTCGGGATGAGAGGTCCGTCAAAACGGTCAGCTGTAGGCAGGTTAATGTTACCCACGCTGGTCACTTCGGTTTCCACATAACGCAAACCAAAGTTACCATCGAGGCTCCAGCCATTGTTGAAGTCATGACCAAAATCGAGGCGCCCATAGGCAGCCTTGGTGACTTCAGTCACCTCAGAAATATCGCCTGCGCAGAACACGCCATCGACGGCGCATGCTCGCCCGCGAATGCCGTAATTGCCGAATTCAGGTGTTTGACTGAATGTCGCGATCTCTTCGAACTGACGATCAACCGCGCCAGAGAGATATTCTGCGAGGAAGTCATCGCCGCCGATGAAGAAGGCGCCGCCATCAGCGACAGGCACTGGCGCAGCACCGCGCTGGAAGTTGTCACCAAATACGGGGCGGAACTGCGAGAAGTTGGGGAACTCATCAGCAAATGCACCGCCGGCAATAGCGAAGTCCTGACCCGGCAGACCCGTGAAGTAACGACCCGGTTGGAAACCACCGGTCGCAGCACAACCAGGCCCTGCGTTCCAAGGCGCACAGCCAGCCCGCCCAGCCCAAACAGCCGAAAGGTTGCCCCATGTGCTGAAGTTGGTGTTGCGCGTCGTCCGGTCCCGCTCAGCCCAGCGTGCGCCAAAACGCGCCGACTTGAAGAAGCCATCATCGCTGATGTCATACTCAGCATCAAAGCGCAGGCTATCCATGTCGCCGTCATTGCGCTCAGCGCTGTCGAGGCCGAACCAATAATAACTGTTAAAGCCGCTGGTGAAGTAATCAGCAGGCGACCCTTCGGGCGCCAGGAACTGGACTTGCGGTACTTGACCACTCGCATCAATTGATACGTCAGCCCAGGTACTCATGGCACCTAGGATCGAGTCACGGTTAAGATCCGAAGAGATGCGCTGCGCTTCAAAGTTGACGCGGAAACGGTCCGTCACACTCCATTTTGCGTCAAAAGAGAAGTCTTCTGTAACTGCTTGAGCGGAACGCTGGAAACGCAACGACTCAAGCGGAATTCCGCCACGTCCGAATGGCGTTGCATAAGCATCACCGACGCGCTGTGTCAGCGTGCCGCTTTGGAATATGCCATCGTCATCATAAGTGAATGCCGATCCTGCGCGCGCGGTTGGATTGAGCGCGTTATCGTTGACCAGCGAAATTAGAGAATATTCGTCAGTGTCGAATGTGGTCTCGGACCGCAGCCATTCGAAGGTCGCAACAAAGTCTCCCGTCGGATCTTCATACTGCAGAACAGCCGACCAAGCTTCTCGGTCACGGTCAAGGTTGGTGGTACGAACACCAGCACCGCGCGGCACGAGCACGGATCCTGCAGGTGGGAAATTGGTCTCATCAGCCAAAGCAGGACCAAAGAAGCCACCAGAATTCACATCTTGAGCTCGAAAACAGCCACCATTGAGGTCTGGATCGCGATAGCAAGGGTCGGTAATTTGGCTGGCATCTGTTCGGCTCTCAAGCTCTGAACGTGAATAGCCAAGTTGCAGCCCAAGCGACCCACCATCGGTGGTGACGGTAGTCGACCCGAGGAAAGAAAACTCTGGCGAAGAAGTTTCGCGTAGGTCGCCGTAGTTGATCCCAAATGTGCCTGCCAGACGAGTACCGGGAGTGTCGAGCGGCTTGCGAGTGACCAGATTGACGGTGCCAGATGCCCCACCTTCGATCATATCGGCAGTCACATTCTTAAACACCTCAACCCGGCCCAAAAGCTCAGGGGAGACATCGTTGAAACTCAACACCCGGCCACCAGTGGCAGAGAAAATGTCACGTCCGTTAAGCTGCGAACGCGAATAAGGGAGACCGCGAATGATAACGCCAGTACCCTCTACCGAGAACCGGTCCGGGTCAGTGGTCTTCTCAAAGCGACCAATGGTCACGCCAGGAATACGCTGAAGCGTTTCTGCAACGGAGCGGTCAGGCAGCGCGCCAATATCTTCGGCGGTGACCGCATCAACAAAGGTGTCCGAATCGCGCTTTATATTCTGCGCATTCTCAAGCGAGGCGCGGAAGCCGGTGACGATAATCGCATTTCCTTCTGCGGGATCGCTGGTGACTTCTTCTTGATCCTGCGCTTCTGCATCCTGCGCATGGGCAGGTGCAGCGACAGCCATTGCAAGCCCGGAAGCTGTGCTGAGAACAAGCATGCGCCGCGAAGACGCGATTCGACCGGTATTCATATTGTGTATCCCCTCCCGAGAATCCCGTGATGACACTTTTGTCATTCCTCGATTGACCAAGTGGTAGACCAATTTGTGAGCGTTCACAAGACTTGCAATATTTAGTTCACATTGCATTGTGTCTCCCAAGACACAGCAAGCGTAGGAATATGGCGTCAAAAGCCGTCCGCGCATTGCAAATGGGATAGAGGATAGATCGTGGATAAGGCTCGGGCAATTAAGGACATTGTGATAGTTGGCGGGGGGACCGCCGGGTGGATGGCAGCGGCTGCATTGTCGCGACTCAAGAAAGGGCGAGAGCTCAACATTACCCTCGTTGAATCCGAACAAATCGGCACGGTGGGTGTGGGCGAAGCAACAATTCCACCGTTTGTGGGCTTCAATGATTTGCTTGGGATCAAGGAAAGCGAACTGCTCGCAAACGTGCAGGGCACCTTCAAACTAGGTATTCAATTTGAAAATTGGGGAAAGCTAGGCGACAGCTACATTCATCCCTTTGGCGCCTATGGCTATTCGATGGGTGGGATTTCCTTCCACCACATCTGGCACAAATTCGCAGGTGATGGCGACAACCGGCCAATCCAGGTCTTCAATGTTGAAACCATGGCCGCCTATTTCGGTAAGTTTATGCGGTCCGAAGACTACCAAAAACAGCGCGATGACCTGCCGCCGATCAATTACGCCTACCACCTGGACGCAGGCAAGTACGCGGCCTTCTTGCGCAAGCTTGCCGAAGGACGCGGCGTTGTTCGCCAAGAGGGCAAGGTCGGCGATGTCGCGCTCGATGGTGAAAGCAGCTTTGTCACTTCGGTGAAGTTGGAAAGCGGGCAAAAGATCGCGGGCGATCTGTTCATCGACTGCTCGGGTTTCCGCGGCCTTTTGATCGAGCAAGCATTGCAAACAGGCTATGATGATTGGAGCCAGTGGCTCCCTTGCAACCGCGCTGTCGCCCTGCCCTGTGGCCGAGATGACGGTGGCCCGCCTCCGCCATTTACCAGAGCGACAGCGCACGCTGCTGGATGGCAATGGCAAGTGCCCCTGCAACATCGCAACGGCAACGGCCACGTCTATTGCAGCAGCTATATGGAAGATCAGGATGCGCTCGACATCCTCCTTGGAAATATCGCGGGCAAGCCGCAAGCAGATCCCAATTTCCTGCGATTTACAACAGGGCGGCGTAAGAAGTTTTGGAACAAGAATGTCGTGGCACTTGGCTTGGCAGCGGGCTTTATGGAGCCGCTTGAATCCACTTCGATCCACCTGATCAACACCGGCATTGATAAGCTGATTTCGCTGATCTCAATGGATGGAATTACGCAGGCGCAGGAAGATACATTCAACCGGCTCACGACCAATGAATATGCGCGCATCCGCGACTTTCTGATCCTGCATTACAACGCCACGACGCGCGATGACACGGACTTTTGGAATTACGTGCGCACCATGGATGTGCCCGATACGCTCACGCAGAAGGTCGAGCTATTCAAAGCCAATGGTCAGATCTTTCGTGAGGAAGACGAGCTGTTCACCGAAACCAGTTGGGCAGCTGTGATGATGGGGCAGGGTTTGGCGATGGAAGGGCATAACGCCATGGCCGATTCACTCGACCAATCAGAGACGCGTAAAGAAGTCGATGAAATGGAGCAATCGATCCGCTTCCTCGTGCAAAATATGCCGACCCATGGGGATTATCTCGCGCGCTACTGTCCGGCCAAAGCGGCGTAGCACCATTTGTAATTCTCGACGCACCAGAGAGTTGGAACTAGCGTTGATAGCGTTCACAAAATTTGCAGAATTCTTCATGTGTGAAATACGGCGGACAAGGGGAGAGGGTAAGTGAAGTTTACAGCAGGGCTTTTGGTCGCAGCAGCCGTGATGGTGGGCTACGGGATGTCAGTCGCTCCCGCTCACGCACAAGATAACTCATCGCTTTCACAGCTAGATGCGCAGCTACCTGGCGAGCTGGTCAATGATCCATCCCGCATCGATTGGCAAAGCTATGGCGCGGATCTCGCGGCCTCTGCCTTGGTTGACGAGAGTATTCCAGGTGGCGGTGCGGCGCGCCGATTTGAGATTAAGCGCGCCGCCGAATTCATCTATTCCGCAGGGACCAATATCCCGCTTACAAAATCGGTTGCCGCAGGCGAGACTGTGACCGTGGGCTTTTACGCACGGACTATCTCCGCCGACACCAATGATGGACACGGCGTGGTCCGCGTTCGCTTTCAACGAAACGTCGAGCCGTATCCCGGCTTTGGCGAAAAGACACTTTCCATTGGGACGGAATGGACCTGGTACGAAGTGACAGCCACCGCAGAACAGCGATTGCGCGACAGCGATGGCATTATCGCAGTTCAGTTTGGCCGGACAAGGCAAACACTCGAAATCGGCCAAGCCATCGTCGTCAGTGGCGCTAACTCTATCGCCGCGACCGGGCCAGTTAATGCTGCGCCTGCGGCTTTCGATATAGCTGAGCTTGAGATGCCAGACACGCTCGAGGGTGTAGGAACACTGGTCAACAATCCGGGGCAGGCTTCGTGGAAGTTTGATGGCTCAGTTGGCACCTATGAAAACCGCGAAGAACGCGGCATCTGGATGATGCGCGCAACACGCTTTGTGGTGGAGGATGCAGGGTCAAACCTCACCGATCTTGCCGCGACAATTCCCATCAATCAGGCGATCAAAGAGGGCGACAATCTGGTCATCGCCATTGCCGCGCGTACAATCAGCGCGAACACGGAAGACGGTAAAGCGGTGGCTGCATCACGCATTCAGGGCACAAACCCACCGTTTGATAGCTTTGCCTCCAACCGTTTCCGCGTTGGCTCGCAGTGGCAGCTGATCCGTATTCAAACCCGCGCGCCGCGGGGATATGATGCAGGCGGCGCAGAGCTGGAATTGTATTTCGGCGGATCAGAGCAGCAGGTCGATCTCGGCCCCGTCTATGTCTTCAAAGTTGAAGGCGAATAACGATCGTTAAACAATCGCTTCGGCGACAAAACCAAGAGCAATTGTGAGCGCGCCAAGGCCCACAGAGAGGTGAATGCGCAGCCTCATAAAGTCGCCTTGCGCAAAGCCCAATTGCCGGTCAACAAATGGCGATAGCAAGATCAGCACTCCCAAATAAAGGAGCGCTGGTCCTGGCCAATCCCATCCAAGGCTCCACGGCAGAAACAATGCAACCGCCAACAGGCTGGGCATCACGGCGATGAGATATGCGCCTGCCCCAGCCTTACCGTTCTGGATCGCTTGGCCCCACCAGACACCGCCTAGAAAGCTGAATATCGCGGCTGAATAGGCAAACCCTCCAGCCAATGCGGTGTATTGGTATTCGTGACCGGTTGCGGCCAACGCGAGGCAGATGATTTGAGGCAGCAGCCCCGCATATCCCAAAGCGCGCGCTGCGGGTGTCAGTGTGTTTCCATCGTCCATGCTGCCAGCAACACAGACGCTCATGCCAAGGTTCCCGTCAAACTTGCAGCCACCGTGAATTTGCGCCACGCCTTCTCCCCATGAAACTGTTTGATCTTTCAGGCCGTGTGGCGGTGATCACTGGCGGCAATGGTGGGCTTGGCCTTGGTATGGCTCGCGGCCTAGTGAAGGCTGGCGCCAATGTCGCAATTTGGGCTCGCAATGAGGCAAAGAATACAGCCGCATGTGATGAACTGAACGCATTGGGCGGCGGAGAGGCCATAGCGCTGACCTGCGACACCGCGGATGACAGCCAAGTCGAAGCGGCGATGGCGGCCAGCCTAGAGCGCTTTGGCCGCGTCGATGCAGCTTTTGCCAATGCCGGGATCAGCGGGGCAGGAACCCGAATTCCTGATATAACCAGCGAAGGATGGGATCACACAATGGCCGTGAACGCGCGCGGCCCCGCCCTCGTCTACAAACACGCATCGCGCCATATGATTGAGCGCGCTGAGAACGGCGATCCGGGTGGCAAGCTGATTGTCACCTCATCGGACCAATCCATCATGGGAGTGAACAAAAGCTCCGACTACGCAGCCTCAAAAGCGGCCGTGAATGCTCTGACCCGTGGTGCAGCGTTTGAGCTGGCGCGTTATCAGATAACCGCCAATGCCTTGCTGTTCGGCTTCTACGAAACTGAGATCACAGCCAAAGCGCCGCCGAAATTTGCGGAATGGATCGCAAAGCGGGTGCCATTGGGCAGGCCGGGCGATCATGAAGGGCTGGAAGGTCTCGCAGTTTTCCTTGTCTCGCCCCACAGCAATTACATCACCGGCCAGTCGCTGCCGGTGGATGGCGGCCTCAGCATAAGCTAGGCGAAAGCGGAACATGCCTTTCACATGGGCGTTGGACAGCTAAGATATCAACGCCCCTGACGTTCAAGGATTTTGCCCCCGTGCCTCAAGACACGCCTCACGACATGCCGGACTTTGACGATAGCTCTGCGGATCGCTCGCGCGAAAAGGCGGTGCCTTCCGGGCGTTTGGCGCGCTTTGGCACGTTTGGGCGATTGGTTGGCGGCGTGGCTGGCGGGATGGCGGCGGAGGGCGCGCGCAGACTTGCAAGCGGTGACAGCCTGTCTCCGCGCGATCTGATCCTGACCCCCGGCAATGTGCAGCGCATGACCGACCGTCTCTCCCACCTTCGCGGCGCAGCGATGAAGATGGGGCAGATGATCAGCATGGATGCTGGCGACTTACTACCGCCCGAGCTTTCGAAGATCCTTGCGACCTTGCGCGATCAGGCCAATTTCATGCCGACCAAGCAGCTTGATCAGGTGCTAAAGGCAGAATGGGGCTCCGATTGGCGCAAGCAGTTCAAATGGTTCAACCCGCGCCCCATCGCTGCGGCGAGCATTGGTCAGGTGCACAAGGCGCTGACCCGCGATGGCGAATTATTGGCGATCAAAGTCCAATATCCCGGCGTTGCCAAGAGCATCGATAGCGATGTCGACAATGTGATGACGCTGCTGCGCGTAGCAGGCTTTGCTCCGCCGGAATTGGAAGTCGATAAACTGCTCGCGGCTGCAAAGAAGCAACTGCACGAAGAGGCCGATTACCAGCGCGAAGGCGCGCAAATGGCAATGTATCGTGAACGGCTTTCTGACGTCGAAGGCTTCGTAGTGCCACGCCTGCACGAAGGTCTGACGCGCGGAACAATCCTTGCGATGAGTTTCGAAGAAGGCGTCTCGATCGAGGAGCTTGAGAAAGAAACGCCGCAGCGCCGTGACGCAACGATGGAACGGCTAATGCGATTGGTGGCGCGCGAATTGTTCGACTTTGGCGTCATGCAAACAGACCCCAACTTTGCCAATTTCCGCTTCCGCCCCAGCACGGGCGAGATTGTGCTGCTCGACTTTGGCGCATGCCGCGATGTCGACCCCGATGTGGCCAATGGCTATCGCCGCATGTTGCAAGCCGGCCTGAGCGGCAACCGCGAAGAGGTGTTGGCAGCTACAATCGAATCCGGTTTTATGATGCCAATTGTTGCGAAGAAGCACCCTGAGCGCGTCAACCGGATGATCGACATTGTGATCAATGAAATGCGCGAGGATAAGCCGTTCGACTTCGGTGATCGCGCATTTGTGCCGCTGCTTCGCGAAGAAGGCATAGAAATCGCCAAGGACAAGGACACTTGGGCCTTTCCGCCGATTGAAACCTTGTTCGTGCAGCGCAAGGTGAGCGGCACGGCGCTGCTGGGCGCGAGGCTTGGCGCTCAGGTCAATATTCGCCGGATGACCGAAGAGGTATTGGCCAATACAAAGCCGCTTCCAGCGAAGGCTGCCTAGGCGCGCTGGACATTACGCGCACGCAAACCGCATAAAATTTCAGCCCCATGCAACTTGCATATCACGCAAGTGTGGCTAAACGACATTTATGGTTAACGCCGGGGAAACCAGACCTTCTGTGCTGTTTGTCTGCTTAGGCAATATCTGCCGCTCGCCAATGGCAGAGGGAGCACTGCGCGCAGCGGCTGAGGCGGCTAGACTGGATATCAGCGTCGATTCAGCTGGAACGGCAGATTACCACATTGGAGAGCAGCCTGACCCGCGAGCGATTGCCACCGCACGCTCATACGGCATCGACATCTCAGGCGCGCGTGGTCGTCAATTGGCCGAAGACGATTTCTACACCTTCACCCACATCTTCGCGCTCGACAGCGCCAACATGGCCGGGATCAATTCCCGTGCACCGCGCCAAGGGACCGCAAAGCTTGCGCATTTGCTGGATGTTTTACCCGGTGAGAAAGGCGTGCCTGTCGTAGATCCCTATTACGGTGATGAGGCTGGTTTCGAAGAGTGCTGGCAGGTCATCAACCGGGCAACCGACGCATTGCTCGCACAGCTTTTGAAGGACGGCGCAAACGCTGAATTCTAACGTCTGGATTTGGTCCACTACCCCCCACGAAGCAATTGAACGCCCCAATCCCGTTCAAATAGATAGAGCAGCACTCGCGCAGCTTCACCGCGCGGTGAGGTTAGGCCACCATCGCGCTCAATTAGTAATCTTGCATCAGCATGGGCTGCGGGCAGCAGCTCTTGCACTTGTTCAAGATTGGCGATGCGAAACGCGGCCTCTCCCGATTGGCGAGTGCCAAGCAATTCACCGCCACCGCGCAGCTCCAAATCCTCTTCGGCAATACGAAAGCCATCTTGGGTCTCGCGCATCAAAGCCAGCCGCTTCTTACCCGTTTCGGAAAGCTCATTTCCGCGCAACAGTAGGCAAACCGATTTCTCACTCCCCCGCCCAACACGTCCCCGCAACTGGTGAAGCTGCGCAAGACCGAAGCGCTCTGCCTGCTCAATCACCATGAGCGTGGCGGTGGGCACATCGACGCCCACTTCGATCACCGTTGTAGCGATCAGCAATTTGGCCTGCCCGCTAGCGAACCGTTCCATATTGGCGTCTTTATCTTCGGGTTTGAGCTGTCCGTGGACCAACACCACATCCTCGCCAAAACGTTCTTTGAGGGACGCGTAGCGCGCTTCTGCTGCAGCAATGTCCGCGACTTCGCTTTCGCGGACCATCGGACACACCCAATAGGCTTGCTGTCCGGTAGCAAGATGGCGCTCCACACCTGCGGCGACGTCATCCAGCCGTTCCTGCGCAACAACCCTTGTATCAATAGCCTGACGTCCCGGAGGCAATTCGTCGAGGCGGCTCACATCCATTTCGCCATATTGTGCCAACGTCAGACTGCGCGGGATGGGTGTTGCCGTCATTGCAAGCGTGTGGGGAGCGCGCCGACCCTTGGCCGCTAAAGCCAACCGTTGAGCCACGCCAAAGCGGTGCTGCTCATCAATCACCACCAGCCCCAGATCTTTGTAAGACACGCTGTCCTGAAAGATCGCGTGGGTGCCGACCAGAATGTCTATATCGCCACTCAGCAGGCTCATCAGCAGCCCTTCACGCTCCCTACCTTTGGCCCGTCCTGTCAGGATCGCAACTTCAACCCCCGTGGGCGCGGCCATTTTGCGCAAAGTCTCGAAGTGTTGCCGCGCGAGAATCTCAGTGGGAGCCAGCAGCGCCGCCTGCTTGCCCGCTTCATTGGCAATCAACATCGCTTCAAGCGCCACGACGGTTTTACCTGCGCCCACATCCCCTTGAAGCAGGCGCAGCATCGGCGCCTCTTGCTGCATATCGCCTTCAATCTCGGCAACGGAGCGTTTTTGCGCGCCCGTCATCTCAAACGGCAACTCCAACTTGGCGCGCAGGCTCCCGTCACCTTTAAGAGGTTGCCCTTTACGCCGCCGACCGTCCGCCCGGACCAGCAGCAGCGCGAGTGAATTTGCGAGCAGCTCATCATAGGCGAGCCGGTCACGCGCCCTTGCATTGCTGTCCTTATGCGCCAGATGCATCGCATCACGCCAAGCGGGCCAGCCAGCCTTGTCGAACTGCCCCGGTTCAATCCATTCCGGCAATTCGGGCAAACGCTCCAAGCTTTGCGAAACGAGCGATCCCACTCGTGGCTGCGTCAATCCTTCGGACAGAGCGTAAACCGGCTCATTCATCCGCGCGAGATGCGCTGCGGAATCCTTCTCAACATGGTCCGGGTGCACGATCTGGAGCATATCGCCATAGCGGTCGAGCCGTCCGGCGACCCAGCGCTTCTCCCCCACAGGCAGCTGCTTTTTCGCGGTGTAGGAGGCACGCCCAAAGTAAGTCAGCGCGCAGATATTGCCCGCCTCATCCTGCGCCATCACCCGGTAAGGCCCCCGCCCCGGATTGTATGGAGCGCGGTGTTCGGTCGCGGTGAGTGCAACGATCACCTGCTCCCCCACTGTCCCGTGATCCAGATCAGCAATCGCGCGCCGCGTCACAAACCTTTCTGGCAAGTGATAAGCAACATCCTTCACCCGCGTCAGGCCAAGCTTCTCCAATGGCTTGGCAAGCTTTGGCCCCACGCCATCGAGCGTCTGGCTTTCTGCAAAAATAGGATTGAGCACGTCGGGCCGCATAGCCCCCTCTATACCCGGTTGCGCCCGCTTCGCGAGTGCCTTACCGCGCTCAATATGTCCGATATGCCCACTTTCGAAAATCGTCTAGCCCGTGCCAAATTCCGCGCATGGCATCGCGGCACGCGAGAGGCCGACTATATGATCGGCGGTTTCTTTGATCGCTACCATGCTGAATGGAGCGAGGCAGAGATGGATTGGTTCGAAGATCTGCTTGCCGAAGATGACGTTGATGTCATGGCATGGGGCCTGCAAACGCAAGCTGTGCCTGAGCGTTTTCAGGGTGAGCTCATCGAAAAGATGCAGAAGCTCGACTACGTCGATATCCCCAGCTAGGGCGCGCATCCCACTTTTGCGAAACCAAGTCTTGCTTGGACTATTCTAACTCACATGCCTGATCTCAGCCGCATCCTTTCTGCGAGCGCACTGCTCACCCTATCATCGCTGCCACGCGGCGCGGTGCCTTTGGTGTTGAGCGACCTTGCGAGGGCGGCCAAGCAGCGCGCGGTCTATATCGCGCCCGATGATGCGGCGATGCGCAGCGTGGCAGAGGCTGCCCGATTCTTCGCGCCAGAGGTTGAGGTGTTGGAGCTTCCCGCATGGGATTGCCTCCCCTATGACCGCGCCTCCCCCGCATTGTCGGTCAGCGCAGCGCGTCTGTCGGCCTTGTTCAAGCTGCAAAACCCCGCCAGCGGCTCGCAATTGCTGGTTACCACCATCAATGCAGCGCTCCAACGCGTGCTCACCCCGTTCCGTATCCGCGAAAGCGTGCGCGAGTTTAAACCGGGTGTGACCATCGGGCATGACAGCCTCGCCGCGCTTCTCACTCGGCAAGGGTATTCGCGCACAGACACGGTGATCGACCATGGCGAGTTTGCCGTGCGCGGTTCGATTGTCGACATCTTTCCCTCCTCGCTCGAAGAGGGTCTGCGGCTCGATTTCTTTGGCGATGAGCTGGAAAGCCTGCGCCTGTTCGACACTTCGACCCAGCGTTCGACAGGTCGGCTCGATTCGCATCTCCTCCTGCCAGCATCCGAAGCTTTGATTGATGATGAGAGCATCAAGCGGTTCCGTTCGCGCTATCGCGAGCTGTTTGGTGCAGCGGCCACGCAAGACCCACTTTATGAAGCGGTAAGCGACGGGCGGCGGCTTGCCGGGATGGAGCACTGGCTTCCACTGTTTGAAGAGCGCCTTGCGACCCTGTTCGACCACCTAAGCGATGATGATGTGGTGGTGATCGACCAGTCCGCAATTGGTGCAGCTGAAGAGCGCCTTTCGGACATATCCGACTATCACGAACAGCGTGGCCGGGTCGCATCGGACAAGACCGGCTCCTATCGCCCGCTTGCTAAAGACGCGCTCTATCTGGCGGATGCAGAGCTGAAAGACGCGCTTGCCGCGACCAACGCCCACCGCGCGAGCGTGTTTGCCGCGCCGACCAGCGACACCAATCTCGACTTTGCATTCAAGGCCGCACGCGATTTCGCCCCCGAGCGCGCGCGCGGTGACAACGTGTACGAAGCCGCCGCTGGCCACCTTGCCGACATCGGCAAGTCTGGCCGCAAACCCTTGCTCGCCGCTTACTCCACCGGATCACGCTCACGCATCGCCTCCATCTTGGACGAAGCGGGCGCGCCAACGGTGCTCGCGGATAGTTGGCAGGAAGCATTGGGTTTGGCTGCCAAAGGCAATACCGCAGCAATGGTTCTGCCGCTGGAGGCAGGTTTCGCGAACGATGCGCTGGAAGTCATTACCGAGCAGGATGTGCTGGGCGACCGGCTTGTTCGTCGTAAGAAAAAACGCAAAGATTCCGATGCTTTCCTAGCTGAACTTCAAGCACTTTCACGCGGTGATTTGGTCGTCCATGTGGAGCATGGGATTGGCAAATATCTCGGCCTGGACCCCGTTCCCGTGGGCAAGAGCCAGCATGATTGCGTCGCGCTGGAATATCGCGGCGGGGACAAGCTGTTTATTCCGGTTGAGAACATCGACGTCCTCACCCGGTACGGATCATCGGAAGAAACTGTCCCGTTAGACCGGCTTGGCGGCGAAGCGTGGCAAAAACGGCGCGCTAAGCTGAAAGAGCGCATCACCGCCATCGCTGGTGAGCTGATGAAGGTCGCAGCAGAGCGCGCACTCAAGAAAGCGCCGCGTTTCGAAGCGGAAGAAGCCAGTTTCAACCAATTCGTTGACCGCTTCCCGTGGGAGGAAACCGACGATCAGGACGCGGCAATCACCGATGTCCTGCGCGATTTGGAAAGCGGCAAGCCTATGGACCGGCTTGTTTGCGGCGATGTTGGTTTTGGAAAAACCGAGGTTGCCTTGCGCGCCGCGTTCGTCGCAGCAATGAGCGGGCAACAGGTCGCCGTGGTCGCCCCCACCACCTTGCTCGCACGGCAACATTATCAGAACTTCGTCGAGCGCTTTGCAGGCTTCCCATTGAAGGTGGGACGCCTGTCCCGCCTCGTATCCTCAAAAGAAGCCGCCGAAACGCGTGAGGGCCTCGCCAATGGTCAGGTCGACCTTGTCATCGGCACGCATGCGCTGCTGTCAAAATCGACCGAGTTCAAGAACTTAGGGCTCGTTATTGTCGATGAGGAACAGCGTTTTGGCGTGACGCATAAGGAGAAGCTGAAACAGCTGCGCTCCGACGTGCACATGCTCACGCTGACCGCGACGCCCATCCCGCGCACCTTGCAAATGGCGATGACAGGCCTGCGCGAACTTTCCACCATCCAGACCCCTCCGGTCGACCGTCTCGCGGTGCGGACCTATGTGATGGAATGGGATGATATGGTGATGCGCGAAGCTTTGCTGCGCGAACATCACCGCGGCGGACAGAGCTTTATCGTTGTCCCGCGCATCTCTGACATGGCTGATGTAGAGGAGTGGCTGCGCGAGAATGTGCCCGAGGTAAAGCCGATCTCTGCCCATGGCCAAATGGGCGCTGGCGAGATCGAAGAGCGGATGAGCGCCTTTTACGAGGGCAAATACGAGGTGCTGCTTTCAACCACTATCGTTGAAAGCGGCCTCGATCTGCCAAGCGCGAACACCATCATCATCCACCGCGCTGACCGCTTTGGCTTGGCCCAACTCTACCAATTGCGCGGCCGTGTTGGTCGATCAAAACTGCGTGCCTATGCTTACCTTTCCTATGAGAAAGACGTGCAACTTTCTGAAATTGCAGAAAAACGCCTGAAGGTATTGGGCGATCTGGATTCGCTCGGCGCAGGCTTCCAACTCGCCAGCCACGATCTCGACATTCGCGGCGCGGGCAACCTGTTGGGCGATGAACAATCAGGCCATATCCGCGAGGTGGGCTTCGAATTGTATCAAAGCATGCTCGAAGACGCGATCCTTGCAGCCAAAGCGGGTGAAATGGGGCTGGAGAAAGCTCAGGACGCCTTCTCGCCGCAGATCACCGTCGATGCGCCAATTATGATCCCTGAAGATTACGTGCCTGACTTGGCTGTCCGAATGGCGCTCTATCGTCGCCTCAACCAAGCACAGGACAAGGCTGAGATCGAAAGCCTTGCCGCAGAGATGATTGACAGGTTCGGCGATTTACCAAGCGCAACCAAAAACTTGGTTCGCCTAATTGAGATCAAGCATCAGGCAATTGAAGCGAACATTGCCAAGATTGATGTGGGCGCGCGCGGGACCTTGGTAACGTTCCACAATGACGACTTCCCCGACGGCCCGGGCCTGATCGCCTATGTCGACCGGCTAAAGGATACGGCTAAGCTGCGACCCGATATGAAGCTGGTGATCAACCGCGCATGGAGTGACCCAGAAAGCCGCCTTAACGGCCTATTCCAGCTGACAAAGGGGCTTTCAGGAGTTGCGCGCAAATCGAAGCGGGCGAAACAGGCCGCTTAACCGTGCCCTGCTCCGCGTGCGGTGCGCGATAGGGTGACGACATCGGCGCTTTTCATTGGTTGCGCACGCAGGAAGCCTTGCCAGTAGTCGCACCCTTCAGAGATTATCGCAGCGCGTTGTACGTCGCTTTCAATCCCCTCAGCATAGATATCGAGCTCGAGCGCCTTCGCCAGGGCCATAATCGCGCGCAGCACCGCCAATGCCTTGGCATCGCCGGGCACGCCATCGACCATGATCTTATCAAGCTTGATCGCGTTGAGCGGCAGCTCGCGAAGGTAGTGGAAGTTGCAGAAGCCAGCGCCGAAATCATCTAATGCGGTGCGAAAGCCCAACGCCCGCAAAGCGCTAAGCGCGCTTGAGGCTTGCTCCAGATTGCGCACCAGCAGGTCTTCGGTTATCTCAAGCATGATCCGCTCAGGCTCAATCGAACCCTTCGCGATCAATTCAGCAAAGTCAGCAGCAAAGTGTTTATCACCAAGCTCTTCTGGCGTGATATTAAGAGACAGTGTGAGGTCACTGGGCCAACCCGCAGCATCCTCCAACGCCCGAGCCACAACATGGCGCGACAGAGGCGCAACCAATGCCGCGCGTTCAGCAATGGCGAACAGATCGCGTGCACCAATTTCGCCCAAGGTCGGGTGTTGCCAGCGCGCCAAAGCCTCCGCTCCGACCACTGCGCCGGTGCTACAGGAGAATTGCGGTTGGAAAAGCACCTCAATCTCGCGCCGATCGAGCGCGCGCAGCAGATCCGTCTCTAGCGTCGCCGCCTTCACGCCAGGGAAGTTCCCCGGCACAGGCCCCCGCAGCGAGGCGCGCAACGCGCCTGCCAGCCCTTTGTTGGAAGATGATCCGCTCTGATTCATGCCCTCGCCTCTAGGCTCTATTAGACGAAAAGCCTTCACCAATTGCAATCCGCCCAAAATTGGAACATCAGGATAAGTCTCTAGCGAAGCCAATTAGCAGTGGGCCAGTCGCTAGAGTGATGCCTTGGGGGAGGTTTCGACTATGGAAAGCGTTGCCATGACCGGATCTGAAAGCGACGATGCCCTTTGCGGGCCTGCGAATGATGGATTTCGCAAAGTGGCTTTGGTTGCCTCAGAATCGCCACGCGCGCAGGAAGCTTTCACCATGCTGTGGGCGCAGCGCGACTGGGCCCCGCTCGAAGAGGCTGATGCGGTGGTGGTCCTGGGCGGCGATGGCTTTATGCTGCAAACGCTGCACGCCATGCTCGATAGCGGACGCGTAATCCCCGCCTATGGAATGAATCGGGGCACCGTCGGCTTTCTGATGAACCGCTATGACAAGCAGGCCGACGTGGTGGAAAGGCTGGCGCAGGCGCGCGGCAAGGTTATCTCACCGCTTCACATCACCGCCGTCACGCAAGACGGCACGACCCACGAAATGCGCGCAATCAATGAATTGTCGTTGCTGCGTGAAACGCGCCAAACCGCGAAGATAGAGATCACCGTGGGCAGCCGCGTGAGGATCAAAGAGCTGGTCGGCGATGGTGTACTGGTTTCTACGCCGGCAGGCTCAACTGCTTATAATCTTTCAGCAAATGGTCCTATCCTGCCGCTCGATAGCGGGATGCTGGCGCTGACCCCGATTAGTCCGTTCCGCCCTCGTCGCTGGCGCGGTGCGATCCTACCTGAAGAAATGCCGATCAAGTTTCGCGTGCTTGAACCTGTGAAACGCCCGATTGCCGCCGTGGCTGACCAAAAGGAGCTGCGAGACATTGCCGAGGTTTCGATCAGGCTGGAAACGGACTCGCAATTGGAACTGCTTTTTGACCCCGGCCAGTCGCTGGCAGAGCGAATTGTTTCGGAGCAATTTGCAGTCGATTAATTTTTGCGCGTTATGAGGCTTGCATTGCGCGTGCACCACTCATATACGCGCGGCTCGCGTTCGGCAGACAGATCGAACGCTGCTCCCCGATAGCTCAGCGGTAGAGTAGGTGACTGTTAATCACTTGGTCGTTGGTTCGAATCCAACTCGGGGAGCCATTTTCCACCCTTTCTGGCTCCAAAAGCAACTTCACTAGGCCTCCTCAGGCATTCGGTGATGCGTGCTCTTTGCCCCCCTACCCTGTCCAGCTTGCACGGATATGGCGCGGTGACGTCAAATGATTCGAGTGGGTGGCTCAAAATCGCCAATTCTTTCCGCCGCGCTTAATCTTTTTAACAGGCTCCGCAGGGCCGCCTAGGCGGTTTTTACCTAGCGTTAAGGATCGTAGCGCGCCGACTGGCCCAAACCGGAAAAATCGAAACTTCGCGTTTACCATTTTCCAAAGGTCTGAACTTCTTAAAGTTTTAACCAAGTGCGTGAACCCGGCTCCCATCTCCTCCTCCTATTACGGGTGGACTGAATGGCGAAAAATCTCGTCACTGGAGAATTTGGGTAAGACTTATGAAGTCACTTTTTACACACGGCACGGCCAGCGTTGCATTGATGGTTTCCTTGATGGGCACAGCTCATGCGGAAACAGTGGACGTTGACGCCTTGACGTCAGAGCCTGCGGTTCAGGATGAACAGCGCGCGGATGAAGACGACGTGTTTGTCTCGATCACTCCAGAGAGCGGCGATATTAAAGCTGACACGCGAGCGGTCTCGAACGAGCTGCTTGCGTCCTTTGAAGCTGTTGACGGCCGCGCTGGCCAGCCCACTCTCACTTTGGCTGAGATCGACAGTGTAAGCACTCCAGCGAGCATGTCGGCATTGGTGACTACGCGCAGCGTGGAAACGCTCTACCGCGACATCAACCCGTTCTACGGCGACATCAATCCATTCTACGGCAACATCGACGCGTTCTGGGGCGACATTAATCCATTCTATCGCGACATCGTGGCGTTTAACGGCAACGGCAACGGCAACGCGAACCCCTTCTACCGCGACATTAATCCATTCTATGGTGACATTGGTGCGTTCTGGGGCGACATCAACCCGTTTTATCGCGACATCGTTGCCTTTGATGCGAGCACATTGGAAGCGCATGGCGATTTTTGGAACGCGCACCGCGAACAGATTGAGGCGACCGAAACACTGTTCAACAGCATTAGCCGCAACGACAATGGTGTAATTGTCCGCGATGGTGCACCTGCCCGCGCGCAAAACGGATTGTTTGACCTTATCGCGCAAGCTGAGGCCCATTTCGGCGCCGCTTACACTGAGCGTTCAGGGCAGTCTTTCGACGTTTTGGTCGATGAAGTTTTCGCTCGTCACGGTGCAGATCCTTCTCGCCTCTCGACAATTGAGAACCTGACCGCTGTGCAACGCGCGGCGCTTTACCTCGATTGGCACGACACGCTGAACCTGTACTCCGGCATTGATGCGGTCGATCACTGGATGAGCGCGATCAATTGGACGCCGTCTATCACTGAGATTCAGGGCGATGGCCGCGAAGCTGTGATCGGCATTATCGATGGCAACTTCTCTACCGATGCCGACCTGGGCAACAATGTTGTCTATGCAGGCGGTCATTCGGGCACCGTCAACGGTCACGGCGCTGGCGTCGCCAGCTTGATCGCTGGCGCTCACGATGGCGAAGGCGTGATGGGTATCTCACCCAACATCAATATCGCGACTTACAACCCGTTTGACGAAAATGGGGTTGCGACATGGGATGATGTCCTCGAAGGCATCATGGACATTCAGTATCGCTTCTTTGATGTTCCCAACGATTACGGTTGGGCAGCGATCATGAACCTTTCGCTGGGCGAATCGGGTTATGCGATCTCGCAAGGACTGGCAGACACGCTCGCGCGTCCTGAAATCTCATGGATCTACCGCGACACAGTGTTTGTGGTTGCGGCCGGCAATGACGGTATCACGCAGACCACCGATATCGAATGGAACCACGATCAGAGCATCCCGCTTATTTTGGTGGGTTCAGTCAATCCGCTTGGCGAGATTTCAGACTTCTCAAACCGTCCGGGCGATACCTGCTTGCTCGACAATGGCGTGTGCCATGCCGGCAATGAACTGTACCTGCGCACGGTTGTAGCGCCAGGTGAGATGCTGCTGGTGTCTGATGGACAAGGCGGCGTTGTTCGCCGGTCTGGCACGTCATTCGCAGCCCCACTCGTGTCAGGTGCGATTGCATTGCTGCATGACCGCTGGCCTTGGTTGGTGCTGAACCCTGAAAGCACCGCGGAAATCATTTTCCGTTCGGCTCAGGATCTTGGCGCACCAGGCCCAGACCAAGTTTACGGCCACGGCCTGCTGGATGTTGAAGCATCGCAGTCACCTTTGAACTTCAACGATCTGACGTTCACGCTCTATCAGAATGTCAACGGCGCCGACGTTCCAATGCGCATGAATGCCGCGACTTTGGCCAATACGGCTCTTCCGCAATCGTGGAAGACGGACGACGTGTATTTCACCGCTATTGAAGATATTGGCACGACATATCGCGACTTCGTGTTCCCAGCATCGCTGGTGCAGCGCGGCAGAAGCAACAGTGTGCTGGGCCGCAAGGAACGGTTCCAAGACTTCATCGCCAAGCGTTTTGCGCGCTGGATGGAAAGCGGTGGAAGCAACGGTAGTGGCAACGGCAACGGTAATGGCTTTACTGAACTGCGCTCAAATGACCGTCAGATCAGTGGTGAATGGACCCTTCGTTATGACGCCATGGCGCCGCAATACACCCAGCAGGGTGAGCTGCGTATGGTTCACGGTGCTGCAACGCTGACAGATCCATCAGGCGGCCTCTCGCTCACAATGGGTCATGGTCAAGGCGGTATGGCTCTGTCTGGCTATCGCTTTGGCGTGGTCAGCGATCATGATGCCTTTACTGGCGGCGTGAACCCGGTTCTGGGTCTTGCCTCTGGTGAGACATTCATGCAGCTCGGCTATCAGCTTACACCGAACACCAAGGTAAGCGTTGGTTTCTCTGAAAACCGCGAAGAGTGGAACGACGTCGACAACAATATCGACCCAATTGAGCTTGCAGAGCGTCAAGCGCTTGGTGATCGTCCTGCATCGGCATTCACATTGGATATCGAACAGCGCGTCAGCGATAATTTCTCGATCAACGCACAGTATACGCGCCTCAACGAAGTGAATGCTCTGCTCGGCACTCAGACTTCAAGCGCGGCGCTGCTGGGCGGTGGTTCGCAGACAGAGGCGATGACAGTGTCGGCTTCACTTGATGTCGGTAACGGCTTCAGCTTCGACTTGTCGGCAACGGGTGCACGCACCGAAACGTCGCAAAATCAGATCTTCACCAATGATGGTGCAATCTGGAGCACGTCGGCGCAGTTCTCAGCCAGCAAACGCGGTATCTTCTCAGGCAACGATACGCTTCGTGTCTCGGTGGCTCAGCCAATGCAGGTTGAAAGCGGCACGCTGGAGCTCACAACCGAAGAAGTGGTTGATCGCCTCACTGGTGAGCGCGCTCCGGTAACGCAAACTTTCAGCATTGAGACCGAGCGTCGGATCACGACTGAGGCAGTTTATGCGATGCCATTAACCAATTCTTCTGAGTTCGGAGTGTTTAGTCGCTACGTTAGCGCCGGGGACACTTTCAACGAAGCTGGCATGGTAGTCGGGGGCAACTACAGCCTGCGGTTCTAAGCCAAGCATTGAGTTAACCAGGCAGCCTAACGAGGATACTGGATCAAAGAGAAGACAAGGGGGACGAAATGCCAAACGATCTGCACAAACGTTGTGCGCCGGTTCTCGCCGCCCTTCTCGCACTCAATGCCGTTCCCGCTGCCGCGCAGCTTGGACAGGCCGAAGCCCAAGCGCCGCTGTCTGCCTTTGACGAAGCGATTGCACAGTCAAAGTCGAACATGATGGCGGACTCCGCCGCGGCTCTTGAACATGCTCGCGAAGCCAAATCACTGGTCGAAGGCGATAGCGACGAAGCCAAAAAATCTCGATTGACCGCACAATGGCTCGAAGCCGAATCATTGATGCGCCTCAATCGTGCAGATGAAGCGGCAAGCATCATCGAAGGTGCTCTGTCTGAAATCGTCGCCAACTTTGCCGGGTCAAAACTGCACGCCGATCTGCTGCGGTCAAAAGCGACCCTGAATGTGAACCGCAGTGAATTTGGCATCGCGCTCTCATCATTCCTCGAAGCGCACGAGCTTTACGAAGCGCTGGGCGAAGATCGCAGCCGCGCCATCGTTCTACAAAATATCGGATCGCTCTATTCCGATGCGCGCGACTATGAGCGCGTTCTAAATTACTATCGCCAAGCAAGCGACGCATATCCGGAAGACCCCAACCTCGCGCTGTCTGCCCACAATAATAAGGGCAACGCATATAAAGAGCTGGAGCGCTTTACCGAAGCCGAAGCGGAGTTCCGCTCCGCTCTGGTGGTGGCAGAGCAAATGGGCAGCCCGCTTCTTGAAGCTCGCATCCTAACCAACATCGCATCGACCCAGTATTTGGCTGGCGACTACGCAGCGGCTGACGCGACCGTCACTCGCGGCCTTCAGATTGCCGATGCTGGCGCAAGTGAATGGAAGCCGTTCCTGTATGGCGTGAAGGCGCAGCTTGCTTTGACCCAAGGTCAAACGGCTATGGCCGAACAATATGTCGTGATGACTTTCGAAGGCGAGGACCTGAGCGAAACGTCACCGTTCTTCCGTGATTTCCACGATACCGCTTACATGGTGTATGAACAGACCGGGAATTATCGCCTGGCAAACGAACACCTCTTGGCCTTCCAAAGGATCGAGACGCAGGCGCAAAACTTGTCATCTGCTGCAAACAATGCGCTTCTTTCAGCGCGCTTTGACGCAGAAAACCGCGATCTTGAGATTGAGAAACTCTCATTTGAGAAATCTGCCGCGCAGAACCAGGTGATCTTGCTCAGCTCGGTTGTGGCTCTGGTCATCCTGGCCTTTATCGGTGCGCTCTTCATCCTTCGCACGGTGAGCCGCAGTCGCAGAGGGATCAAAGAAGCAAACGCCAAGCTTACTCACGTGATCCAGCATGATGGCCTAACCGGCGTGCATTCGCGCGACCATTTCCACACGCTGCTCAAAGAAGTGAGCGAGGGACAACGACACGCGAGCTCACCTGCAATCCTTGGTTTTGTCGACCTTGATCGGTTCAAACAGATCAACGATTTGTTCGGCCATGCAGCGGGCGACCAATTGCTCGTCCAATTTGCAAAACGGTTCCAAGAAGCCGTCGGTGACGATGCGGTCGTGGGCCGTTTGGGCGGTGACGAATTCGCCATTATCATGCCGGAAGGTATGACCATGGAAGAAGCGGTCGCTCTGTCACACAATGTCATTCGCGACGTGAGCCGCCCCTATTTGATCGACGGCGATGTTATGACCATCGGTGCGTCAATCGGCCTTGCCGAAGTGGCCGATGCCGTCTCAACCAGCGTACATATGACCAATGCTGACCTTGCGCTCTACGCTGCGAAAGATGCAGGGCGCGGCACATGCGTCGTCTATGAAAATGCAATGCGCGATGAATTGAGCGAGCGTTCAAGCCTTGAAAAAGACCTAGAAAGCGCGGTTGAAAACGGCGAAATGTCGATTTTCTATCAGCCAATCGTCAAAGGCGCAGATGGCAAAGTCATGGGCTATGAGGCGCTTATGCGTTGGACCCACCCTGAACGCGGTGTGGTTCCGCCAAGCACCTTTATCCCACTCGCCGAAGAAGCGCGCCTGATCGACAGGCTTGGCAGCTGGATGCTTCAGAGCGCATGTGCAGAAGCTGCGCAATGGCCAGACAAGACCAAATTGTGCGTCAATATTTCAACGTTGCAAATGGCAGATCCGGCGTTCCTCAACACCGCGACGCAGGCTCTTGCGAATAGCGGCCTTGAACCCGAGCGCCTCATCCTCGAGGTGACCGAAACCATGGTGCTTGAGCTGAATGCGGATGTTGAACGTCTGCTGGCGAGCCTCAAAGTCTTGGGCGTATCCTTTGCCCTCGATGATTTTGGCCGGGGCTATTCCTCGCTCAACTATATCGAGAAAATGGACTTCTCGATGATCAAGATCGACCGGGAGTTCGTGCAATCAGCAGCGGCCGGTTCAGAACGTTGCCGGGCTATTGTAACCGCAATTGTTGCTCTTGCTCAGTCGCTAAACATCGATGTGACAGCTGAAGGTATCGAGAATGCTGGCCAAGCCAAGTCAATGACCGATCTTGGATGTTCGTGCCTGCAGGGCTTCCATTTTGGCCGGCCACAGGCATCGACCGCAAACCTCGATAAATCAGCAAATCGCGCTGCAGCCTAACGGCAGCTAAACGCCATGGATCAATCGCGCTCCTACCAGCGTGACCAGAGCTGCTGTGAGCCATCTGATCCACCGCATCGGCAGGAACTTCACAGCCATCAAACTGCCAATCTGGCCCCCGATCACCACCGCGATCAGCAGCGGCAGCGCCTCTGCGATAGCGCCGCCAAAAGTCGACCAGCCATAGGCCAAGAGCTTACCTGCAAGCGCAAACAGCGAATTGATCAGGATGAAAAAACTTGCGGTTGCTGCAATCGCGCGCGCATTCCGCCAGCGGGTCAGGTGCAAAAGTGGCGCGAGGAATATCCCTCCCCCAATCCCAACCAAGCCAGCCAAAAAGCCGATCGGAGCCGCGGCAAACGGCATCGCGCTTGCAAAGCGAGTAGGCTGAGCATCGACGCTGTCGCCAACAGGGATCAGCATCGTTGCACCTGTCAGAACCAGACTAGCGCCCAACAGCAGCATGAACGCATCTCGCTCCAGTGGGATTGTGCCACCAATAAATGCGGCGGGCGCTGCAAGGGCGGTCAGGATCGCGGCGCCTTTCCACGGGATAACGCCCGCCCGCCCGAACCGCAGAGTTGAGCCTGCTACCACCACTATATTGCAAGCCAACACAACCAGCGGCAGCACGCGATGATCAAGCCCTGACAGCGCCAATAGAGCGGCATAGGTCGAACCACCGCCGAACCCTACGCTGGCGTAAAGCAGCGCGGTGACGAAGAAACCCAATGTGAGGAGCACAATCAGCGGCACAGCCTATTGCGCTCCTGCAACCTGCATAAAGGTCACGCCGGTTGGCGCGCGCCTGCGGCTCCGTGGCAATGCTTGTACTTGCTGCCTGACCCGCAAGGGCACGGCGCATTCCGGCTCACACCGAGGTTGGCATAAGGGTCATCTGTGTTTGCCCCACCGGGCCCCGATGCCGCGCGCGGTGATCCAGCCAGCGAGCCGAACAGTTCAGGCCGCTCCGCCGAACCGTCCCCGTCGCCTGAGTTGTCGAGACCGGTGAGCGGATCGATATGCCCAGTCAGGAAGTCTGGTAAATCAGGCAAAGCCTCCGTTTCAGGCTGAGCGATGCGCAGTTCTGACTTGAACAGCAGCTTGGTCACTTCCTCGCGAAGTGTGTCGAGCATGCTTTCGAACAGGCCGAACGCCTCTTGCTTATACTCATTGATCGGCTGCTTTTGCGCGATGCCGCGCATCCAGATCACCTGACGCAGCGCATCGAGCGTTGCCAAATGCTCTTTCCAGTGAAAATCGAGCTGACGCAGAAGGATGTCCTTTTCGACCAAGCGCCAAATGCCTGGATCGTTTTTGGCCATCTTCGCATCCATCATCTCATCGGTTTGAGCGCGGATGCGTTCTTCGAAGATTTCCTGATCGACCTCGTCCTCTTCCAACCATTCATCGATTGGCGGCGTGATGGCGAATACGTCTTCAAGCTTTTCTTTAAGTCCCTCAACGTTCCACTGCTCGGGATAGGATCCGGGAGGGCAGGTGCTGGCGATGACCGAATTGATCGTGTCGTGACGCATATCAAGCACCACATCATCGACCGTTTCGGACTCCATGATCTCGCCGCGCTGTTCGTAAATGACCTTGCGCTGGTCGTTCATCACATCGTCGTATTGGACGACTTGCTTACGCGTATCGTAATTGCGCGCCTCAACCTTTTTCTGTGCGGTTTCAATGGCTTTCGAAAGCCACTTAGACCCAATGGCCTCACCATCTTCGAGGTTAGAGTTCATCATTTTGGCAAACAGAGTGTCTGGGCCAAAGATGCGCAAAAGATCATCTTCAAGACACAGATAGAACCGCGAAAGACCCGGATCACCCTGACGGCCTGAACGGCCACGCAGCTGGTTGTCGATCCGGCGGCTTTCGTGCCGCTCAGTGCCCAATACGAATAGCCCACCTGCTTCCAGAACCTGCGCCTTTTCAGCAGCGACTTCTTCGGTGATTTTGGCAATGGCTGCGTCCTTGGCAGGACCATCTTCCATCGCGCCGCATTCATCTTCGATGCGGAAATCCAGGTTACCGCCCAGCTGAATATCGGTGCCGCGGCCCGCCATGTTGGTGGCAATAGTCACCGCGCCAATGCGACCCGCCTGCGCCACAATATGTGCTTCGCGTTCATGCTGGCGAGCGTTCAAGACCTCGTGCTTCACGCCCTCCTTATCAAGAAACTGGCTCAGCAATTCGGACTTTTCGATCGAGACGGTGCCCACCAGAATGGGCTGGCCTTTCTCATTATGCTCCCGGATCGTCTTTGCGATCGCCTGGAACTTGTCCATTGTGTTCTTGTAAAACTCGTCTTCTTCATCGACGCGCGCGACCGGTTTATTGGTCGGGATTTCAACGACATTGACTTTGTAAATGTCCCAGAATTCCGCCGCTTCAGTTGCAGCCGTACCGGTCATGCCCGAAAGCTTTGGATACATGCGGAAGTAGTTCTGGAAAGTGATCGAGGCCATCGTCTGGTTTTCAGGCTCGATCTTGACGCCTTCTTTGGCTTCAACCGCCTGGTGCAGACCGTTTGACCAGCGACGGCCATCCATCATGCGGCCGGTGAACTCATCAATGATGACGACCTTATCGTCCTTCACGATGTAATGATCATCGCGGCGGAACATGTGCACCGCTTTCAGCGCCTGATCCAAATGGTGCACGACCTGCGTGTTCTCAACGTCATAGAGGTTGTCGGTCTCTAGCAGTCCTTTCTCAATCAGGATCGCCTCAACCTGATCCAGCCCGTCTTCGTTCAGCTGAATGTTCTTGGTCTTCTCATCCTTGTCGTACCACTCTTCAGGGATCTCTTTCGCAACCTCATCAAGCGCGACGTAGAGGTCTGATTTATCTTCTGTCGGGCCTGAAATAATCAGCGGCGTACGTGCTTCGTCGATCAGGATGGAATCGACCTCATCCACGATTGAGAAATTGAAGGGACGCTGCACCATTTGCGCGCGCTCATGCTTCATGTTGTCGCGCAGATAGTCAAAGCCAAACTCGTTATTCGTGCCGTAGGTGATGTCGGCATTGTAAGCGTCGCGCTTCGACATCTCATCCATATTGGGGATGATCACGCCAACGCTGAGGCCGAGCCAATTGTACAGCTGCCCCATCCAATCCGCATCGCGTGAGGCGAGGTAATCATTCACAGTCACAACGTGGACGCCCTTGCCCTCAATCGCGTTGAGGTAAACGGCGAGCGTCGCCATCAGCGTCTTACCCTCACCCGTGCGCATTTCCGCGATTTCACCGCGGTGGAGCACGATGCCGCCGATCAACTGCACATCAAAGTGGCGCATTCCAAAGACGCGCGTCGATGCCTCGCGCACGGTCGCAAACGCCTCGGGCATGATCTCGTCAAGGGTCGAACCGTTATCGAGCTGCTCGCGGAATTTATCCGTTTGTGCCTTCAGAGCTTCGTCAGAAAGCCCCTGCATCATGGGCTCGAGTGAATTGATCTTATCGACAATCTTGCCGAGCGATTTGACGTAACGGTCGTTGGAAGAACCGAAGACGGATTTGACGAGTTTGTCGAACATAAGGGGGAAAGCCTTTGAATTTTATGTGGTGCACGCGGCCCCTTGGTGTGGGCCGACCCAGTGCATGATCATGTAAGGGAGTACGCGCCGACGGATCAGCTGCGTTACAATAGAAAATCTTTGGACCGCGCTATTCCAGCGCGCGCTCAACACCCATCAATAGGGGCGCGCGCAGCCGTTTTGGCACGGCAATCTGACGCTCTGTCTCGCTAGTGCTTGTCGCCTGACCCTTTGATTTGACGAGCTTTCTCGCCTCTACGCGGTTGCTTTCACTGCCCCTGTCAGAGACGGAGGCAACCTTGGCATCGCAGGTAGAAGTCGGCGCAAAGGAAGACGCAGCAGCCGGCCCGCTTAAAGCGGCAAGACCCGATAGCAGGGCAAAAAGGGCAAATAGTTTGCGCGTCATCTCGGTTTAGATAGTCTCAAATGCCGGTTTCGTCCACCGTGTATAGTGCCCCAATTGCGACAGTTGGAAGTATAGCTGAGCGATCATTCAACGGTCTCGGTCTCAATCTCGACACGCAAACGCACACGCTTCGCAACGGGAACGCCATTTTCGTCGCGATAAAGCCCGCGCGCTGGACGGTTCACTCCCGGGCACGGCTCCCTTTCAATCGAACGCCTTGTGCTGCGGCTCAATTCTCCGCTGACTTCAATGACATCACAATCGATTGTCTCGCCCGCTTCGTTCACAGTGAATTCGACATGGATCACCGCAGGTCCCGGAAACTCGGGCTCTCGCATTTCCCAAACCTGATAATCGCGGTGGATGCCCGCAACCGGATTGCCGTCCTTATCGGTTGCAGGAGAGAATTCGCCGCGAGCAAACGCGATCTTGCATGTCCGCGCATCAAGTGCCTCGTACCCTGAGCTATCAATAATTGTGCAATCGCGCACTTTGCCATCCGCGCCGATAGCCAGCTCATAATAGACCGCGCCTTCTTCACCCGCACCCCAGGAAGCTTCCGGATACTCATCAGGACGGGCCTGTAATGCGTTGAAATCGAGTAGTTCTGGTCCAGATGTGTAGTCACCGGGTGGAAGTGGAGCAGGCGCCGGTGTGGCATCGCGCGCAGCCTCAGCCGCCGCCTCAACCGCTTGCTCGACCACTTCAGAATGATCCTGAGCATAGGCGCCACTGGCCAATGCAACGGAAAAAAATGCGAATAATTTGAGTGTTTTGATCATGCAGGACCCCTTACGTGCGAGCACCTTAATGCAAAACAACCGTGCAGCTCAATTGCAGCGTGGCCTTTTCCGCATTACGGGCCTCAGACATGGATATTGCGACGTCTTCACTAGCCCGGCCCTTCCCTGAAATGCCCGCAATCGACGGTGTGCGGCTGCGTGTCTCGCATGCGCGCTACAAGGATTGGGATCGCGCGGATTTGACCTTCATCGAATTGGACGAAGGCACCTCGGTCGCAGGTGTATTCACTCAAAGCGCGTGCGCATCGTCCGAAGTGGAATTGGGCCGGGAGCAAGTGAAATCCGGGGCAGCGCGCGCGCTGATCGTCAATGCGGGCAATTCCAACGCCTTTACCGGTTATCGCGGGCGCGAAGCGGTTGAGGCCATCCAAGCTCAGGTGGCAGAGGCCTTGTCGTGCGAGGCATCGCAAGTGCTCGTATCGTCCACCGGCGTAATCGGAGTGCCGCTACCCAAAGACAATGCGCGCGAAGGCGTTGTAGCAGCCCTGTCTGCGCAAAGCTGCACCTGGGAAGACGCCGCACACGCCATCACCACCACCGACACATTCAATAAGGGCGCACATGCCTCAGCCATGATTGCTGACACGCGGGTGGAACTCTGCGGGATCATCAAAGGCTCCGGCATGATCGCGCCTGACATGGCGACAATGCTTGGCTACGTCTTCACTGATGCCGATGTCGCGCCTGCCTTCCTGCAAGAGGTGCTCAGCCGCGCCAACACGCAAACCTTCAGCTGCATCACAGTGGATGGAGACACCTCCACCAGCGATACCGTGCTGGCTTTTGCAACCGGCAAAGCGGGTAATGCCAGGATTGAGGGGTGGGACAGCCCCGGCGCCGATGCCTTCGCCGCTGCATTACACGATGTCTGCCGTGAACTTGCGCAATTGGTCGTGCGCGATGGCGAAGGCGCGACCAAATTTATCGCCGTGCGCGTGTCAGGCGCCGCCAGCGATGAAAGCGCGCACCGCGTGGGCCTTGCCATCGCCAATTCGCCGCTCGTCAAAACGGCCATCGCCGGCGAAGACGCCAATTGGGGCCGTGTCGTCATGGCGGTAGGCAAAGCGGGCGAACCAGCGGACCGCGATAAGCTCTCCATCGCGTTTGGCGGCGTTTGGGCGGCGCGTGATGGCCTGCCGGTAGATGACTACGATGAAACACCGGTGGCTGAGCATTTGAAGGGTCAGGAGATAGACCTTGCCGTTGAACTTGGCATGGGTGACGGTCACGCCACCGTTTGGACCTGCGACCTCACTCACGGCTATATCTCGATCAATGCGGATTACAGGTCATGAGCGAACTCTCTGCGCTTGACGCTGAAATGCTCGACCTGATGCGCTTCGCTGCGCGCAATTCGATGATGCCGCGCTATCGCCAACTGGCCGAGGATGAGGTTGAGCTGAAAGGCGAGGATGATCCGGTCACGATCGTTGATCGCGAAGTTGAAACCTTCCTGACCGAAGCCCTCACCAAACTCGCCCCCGGAGTGCCGGTTGTGGGCGAAGAGGAGGCCCATGCGGACAGCTCAGTCTTGGATGCTTTGAGTCAGCAATGCTGGATCATTGATCCGCTTGACGGCACCGCCAATTTTGCCAACGGCGAAGGGCATTTCGGGATCATGGTCGCGCTCGCCGATGCCGGTGAGGCGGTGGCTGGCTGGATTTATGATCCACAACGCGACCGGCTGTGCCATGCCAAGCGCGGCGAAGGGGCGTTTGTGGATGGGACGCGCATCGAAGCGAACGCATCAGGCGATACGCCCCCGCATCTGGCAGCGATGAAAAAGTTCATGGGCGAAGACCAACGCGCGATTTTCGAGGCGGAGATTGAGCCGCACTACCAGCTCATCGCCGCTCCAGGTGCCGCCGCAGAGCAATATCCGCTGACCGCTTTTGGCGGACATGATCTGGCTATCTACGAGCGGACTTTAGCGTGGGATCATGCGGCCGGGTGCCTATTTCTCAACGAAGCAGGCGGTGCATGCCTGCGCCCCGATGGCTCACCCTACCGCGTCGACGACGGCCGCAAAGGCATGGTCGGGGCTGCAAGCCGCGGATTGTTTGATGAATTGGCGAAAAAACTGCTCAGCGTGGGGTACATGCCCGCTGATTAACCGCAAACCGCTGGTCATTCACGGAAGGCTCACCGTAATGGGGTGGAGGCCAATACCTGACAATTCAACAAGAGGAGGCTGTCATGGCACGCAAGACGAATGATCTCTCAAACCTCCCTTGCTTTCGAGCGCACATCTAAGCGCCGCAAGGGCTTCCCATCCGAAACACGAGTGAAACGAGGCCATCGCTTCGTTGGCGGTGACAAAGAGCTGCTAGAAAAGCTCGGTCGCAAAGACCCATGCCCGTGTGGATCCGGAAAGTGCTTTCAAGAAGTGCTGCCTTAAATCAGGCCGCTTTCGATGGGTCCGAACGCCATGATTACTGGCGCTAAATCAAAAAAAGGGGCGCTCGCTTGGGGCGCCCCTAATTTGATCAAATCTCGCTTTCAATCCATTCTTTAAGCTGGCTTTTCGGGGCCGCGCCTACTTTGCGCGCAACCGGCTCACCATTCTTGAACAGCACCATGAGCGGGATTGATTGCACGCCCATATCGGCGGGGACACCGGTGTTTTCCATGATGTCCATCTTGGCGATGGTGACGCTTTCGCCCAGCTCTTCGCTGATTTCTTCAAGCGCAGGAGCGATCATCTTACATGGGCCGCACCACTCCGCCCAGAAATCAACCAGAACGGGCTTATCGCTATCAAGCACGTCAGCTTGGAAGCTATCATCGGTTACGTTTACGGTGGCCATAGCGGCTTCTCCTAATTTGCGTTGGACCTGATTTAGGCGCGCTATGCGTCTCACTCAATACGCAGCGGGGCATAGCTTTCCTGCTTGTCCCCCAAACGATCCTTGTGCGCAGCGAGTGTAACTGCGGGAATTTCGATCAATTGCGGTGCATGAGTGTAGAGGATTGCAGCTCGGACTACGCTCCCCGGATAGATCGCCTCAAGCCCAGCTGAGTAAGCTGCCATCTGCCGAAGCGTGGGTTTTGGCACCGCCTCGAGTGATGAAGGAGGTCTCCGGGTGGTTTTGAAATCGACCACGGTGACTTTGTCTTCTTCGACCAAGAGGCGATCCGCTTTGCCCGCCACCACTACACCGCCAATCGTTGCCGTCAGTGGAACCTCGGCAAGAGATTTGCCGGAGAACAGTTCGGCGAAATCGGGATGGTCGATCACTTTGAGCGCGCTTGCGACCATTTCGCTGCGAACCGCCTTGTCCAGATCACCCGCCTGCCGACCAAGCCAATTGGCCGCGGCTTCCTCGCGAGCATCAGTTGCAATATCCGGTAGGCGCTCAAGCAGTCGATGGATCAAAACCCCGCGCCGCGCGGCAATCGCGGCTGCATCGGGCGCAAGCGGTGGTTCGCCGCCCTGCTCCTCACCCGCATTGCTTGGAGCAAGGGGTTTGGGTGGGACCGGCTCGGCCCCGATTGGCGCGGTCAACCATGTGGGCAGCTCGACGCTCTTTTCCTTTGGTGCAGACACTTCGCTGCCCGCAATGGGATCAGCGCGCATCCCCCATTCGCGCCGCACACCCCAAATCGAGTCCTCAAGCGGCGGGCTTTCGAACACAGGCTCCAACCGCGCATACCAGCTGTCTTCGCTCGGCCCCTTCTCCGCCTGCCTTGGCCCGAGCGAGCCACCGATAAACAGCGCCTCTTCCGCCCGCGTCATCGCCACGTATAGCAGCCGCCAATGCTCTTGCATGTCAGCGATGCTCGCACGCTCTTGTGCGGAACTCACTGGGCCGACTTTCTCCTCTTTTGACAATGAGGGCAGCGGGACGGAACGAGCCTTATCTTCTCCAACTCCAATAGGATCATCGGCCAAGCTGAGGGCGCTCCCCTGCCCCGGATCACCGGTTGCATCGGCAAGGATTACGATGGGAGCCTGCAAGCCCTTTGACCCGTGCACAGTCATCACCCGCACTTGTCCGGTCGCTTCATCCGCATCGCGCTTTAGCTCTGCCGTGCCTGCATCGAACCATTCGATAAATCCGGCAAGACTGGGGACATGAGCAGCCTGGTAGGCGAAGGCTGCATTGACCAGCTCATCAATCGGATCATTCGCTTCTCGCCCAAGCCGGGAGATCAACTCGCGCCGGGCTTGCCCCGGGCCATTAAGAAGCCACGCAATCAAAGCTTGGGGTGTTTCAAAGTCTGCCCGCGCCAACAGGTCGCGCAATTTGGCAACCGATGCGGCGATGAACGGCTCATCGCTCACCCGCAAATGATCCCACAATCGCTTACCCGGCGCGCGCGGCACGTGAGCAAGCAAATCGTCCTGAGTCCATCCGATCAGCGGTGATGCAAGCAGATTGGCGAGGCTCAAATCATCAAGCGGCTGCGCGGCAAAGCGCAGTGCGGCCATGATGTCCTTCACCACCAGCGGATTGCCCAATCTCAGCCGGTCAACACCGGCAACCGCCACACCTTTTGCATGCAGTTTGGCAACGATTTGCGCGGCCAAATCCTTGCGCTTGCGCACAAGTACCATGATATCGCCTGCCTCCGCGTGGCGCCGTTCTCCTTTTTCAAGGACATAGGGTTCCTCTTCCGAAACCCAGCGGCGAACCTGCTCCGCAATTTTGTCCGCAAGTAAAGTGTCATGCGCAGGCAGCCAGTCGCGATTATCATCCTCGTCTGGCGACAGATCAGATGTGCTGGTGATCGGATCCCACAGCGCGACCAGCCCTGCGCGATCATCGCCTAAATGTGGCTCGGCAGGTTTAGTCAGGCCAAACGCGCTGTGCCCAATTGCATCCATCGCGTGGTTGACGAAATCGAGCACGGGAAGAGCCGTGCGGAAGGAACGCCCTAAATCAAGCTCATTCCAAGTTGGCAGTTTGCGTGTTTCGCGTAGCTCATGCGCATGGGCTTTTGCCGCCTCGATCCGCGCCTCAACCTTGTGCTTTGCGCGTTCAAAGTTTTCAGGACTGGTCCCTTGAAAGCCAAAGATCGCCTGCTTGTAATCGCCCACGGTGAAGAGTGTTCGGACCTTGTCCCCGCGTGCACCTTCGCCTGCAAAAAAGTCGTCGATCAGCGCAAAGACTATGTCCCATTGTGCTTCGTTCGTGTCTTGCGCTTCGTCGATCAGGACATGGTCAAAACTGCGATCGAGCTTGTATCGTATCCATGCCGCTGCATCGGTGTTGCCCAGCAAGCGTGCGGCTTTGCGGATCAGATCGTCGAAATCAAGCAGACCTTCGCGCGCCTTGGCTTCCTCCCAGCGCAGCGCAAATGTCCGGCCCATCTCAAGCGCACTGGTGAGGAATTCAGCAAGGCCAAATAGCGCCTTTCGCTCTGCGACCATGGCCACCGCATCGGCAACCAATCCCTGACCTTCGACAAAGGACGGATAGGTATCGCGCGGTTTTTTGAGGTTTAGAGCAGGATCGCCATCAGCTTTCAGCAAAGTGCCACGGAACCCCGAAACTGCCTCAATCCGCGGCTCATGATCCAGGCCCAGCCACTCACTCAGAAAGGCGGTGCATTTGTCGGCTGTTTTCGTGCCCCATTCATTGAGCATCGGGACCATGGCGCGGATGTGATCATCGGGGAATACATCGGGATGCAGGCCCTCAAATGCCCAAGCTGCATCTGCATTTGCGGGCATATCAAGCAGCCGCAGGACCCGATCACGCATTGGCGCTGTCCAAGCCGTGGGGCCTTCCCACAATTCCGCAGCACCCGCGCAGCGCATCAGCCATTGGCGCAGGGCATCGGGCTCTTTGGTGCGGGAATAGTTCGCGACCGCGCTGGCGAACGCAGACGCCTCGCCTTCCTCTTGCAAGAGTTCAGTCAGCACCTCGCGCGCAAGCAATTCGCGCTCGCGGTCTTCCATCGGGCGCGTGCCGGGGGTGAGTTCGGCTTCTTCAGGAAAGTTGGCGAGCAGCCATTGCGAAAACGCGTGGATCGTATCGATCCGAAGGCCGCCTCCCGGACAATCTATAACGCTTGCAAACAAAGTGCGCGCATGGGCCTGTGTATCGGGTCCGAAATCTGCCCCCAAATGCGACAATTCCTGCGCCAACTTCACTGCATCAAGCCGCACCCAGCGCGCCAACACCGCATTGATGCGGTTCGCCATTTCTGCGGCGCCCGCTTTGGTGAAAGTGAGGCATAAAATCTGCGCAGGATCGACACCGGGGGTAAGCAGTAACCGCAATACGCGCGCGGAAAGAACCTGCGTCTTGCCCGTGCCGGCGGAGGCAGACAGCCACACATTGTCGCGCGGATTGGCAGCGGCAAGCTGACTACCCTGAAGCGGGAAGACTGCGCCGCTCACGATGCGCCCTCCCCATCAGCTGCGCTCAACCGGATCACCCATTCCTCTAGCCGCATCAACTGATCGTAATCGGAGTAACCGGGGCAATCTGGGTTCTCCTTGGCAGTGAAAGGCGTGTCACCTTTAAGGTATTTTGAGATCGCATCGTGCAAGAACGCCTCATGCGCGGGCAGGAATTCTTCAGGCGTCAGGCCAGAGCGTTTGCGACCCGTCTTGATCGGTTGATCGATATAGCCAAACTCGCCCTTCTTCTTGGCAAGGGACCAGAATTCGAACTGCGTCGCATCGTTTGAGATGACCTGCTCGCCAGCGCTGAACCCGCCGTCGCGCGCGATCAGGCCGAGCAGTCCCATTTGCAGCGCATACCCGGCCTCAACTTGCACGGCGCTTGGCGGACCGCCGGTTTTATAGTCGACAATGGCGAGCGTGCCGTCCTCCATCCGGTCAATCCGATCTGCACGGCCTCGAACCCGCACGCCGTCGACGTCCATCGCGCCGTCGGCCTCCGTGGCAATGACCACGCGGCCTTCTTGAACTGCTTCATCAACCCACTCCTCGAACCGCTCTAACGCGGCGAGGATGCGGGGTTGCCATAGCCCCTTGAACAAAGGGTGGACCTCAGCCTTTTCAAATTGCTGCTTGGCAAATGGGACGATCCCCAAATCAGGCTGCGCCACGCGCGCTTTGTGCCAGGCATCCAGAATGTCATGCACCAAAGTGCCTCGCAGCGCAGGATCGCTGAACGGGTCAGCGGCGAGCGGATCGAGCTTGCGCAGCTTCAGTATTTCCTGCGCATAGAATTGATACGGATCGCCCAGCAGCCGGTCGAGGGCGGTAACTTTGATATCAACCTCGCGCTGCCTTGCATTGGGACGCGGCGCCGGGCGTGGATAATCGGGCGCTGGCTCTGCCGTACGGCCCAACTGAGGCAAAAGCGCGGGGATGCGGGTCTCTCGATGCTCGGTCACAAGATCACCCAGCAACGCTTCCACCCTAAGCAAGAAGCGCGAGGGCAATGTCGGCCCGTCCGCATCGCGCTGTGATCGACTTAGCACAACTTGCGGCGCGCCCATCGCACCCGCCAAATCATGCGCGGCCAAGCCTATGCGAAAATCCGAAGACGGTATGCCGAGCGCGCGCAACACACCCGGTGCCAGCAAAGCATCAGCGCCGGGAATTTGCGGCCAACTGCCTTCGTTCAAGCCTCCACAAACCACCAGATCAGCGCGCGCCATACGCGATTCCAACAGGCCAAAAATCGCAACGCGCGGGTGACCTCCATAAGGCGGGCGAACCGCCACTTCCTCCATCGCGTCGCGCAAAATGCTAGCAAGGTCGGCAGGCGTGATGAGCGTACCAACGGCGCGGGCATTGAGGCGAATATCTTCGATGAGCGGCGAAAGCGCCCGCCCATCCTCGCGCGACCAAACAGCGTCTGCGGCAAATGTCTCTGCCGCCACCGCCAGCGCATCCAGACCATCTGCTAGTGACAGCTCAGACGGCAGCTCCAATAGCGGCGTAACGATCGTTTCGACCTCATCCCACCATTCCGCAACGCCAGCCTTACGCGCAACTTCGCTCAAAGGCGCAAGGCCCGGCGCAGGACTTGGCCCGCGCAGTTCGCGGTCGAACAATCGCAGGTTTCGCAGCCACGCACCGCGCACTTCGCCATCTTCGGAACGCACTAAAGGATGGGCGAGCAACCCGATCAGTTGCGCAGGCGCGGCCCCAGTCGAGGCAAGCTCTCCCAGCAATCCCATCAAGCGGCCCGCTGGGGTTAAAGACAGCGCGCGACCTGCAGAATCATCAGCTTGGATATTCCAGCGCTCAAGATGCTGTGACACCCGGCGCGCCAAAGATCGGTCAGCGGTGATGACAGCGATCCGTTTCTCCGGCTCATCCAAGGCCTCTCGCACCAACATCGCGATGGCTTGCGCTTCTTCTTCTGCCGTAGCGCTGGTCATCAGGCGCAGACCTGAAAGGCGGCGCTTATCTTGATCAAGCGTTGCCCAGCTTCGGCTTGCCTTGGGCGGCAGGAACAGCGAGCTGATCGCATCGCTGCGCGCAGGCGGAGAGGCAGCCATTCCCTTTCGGTGCCATGGCCGCACTTCGGCGCGCGCGATGCCCATGCGTTCGAGCAGCAGTTTGAGGTGGTATTGCGGGTGAGTGACCGCGTCTTTGGTGGCAAAGAGTTCCCCGCCGGGCTCTGGCGCAGCGCCAGCCCTGCCCAGCTCATCCCACGCTTCATCAGCCAGTGAGAGGTCAAGATCTGGCAGCACCACGCTGCCATTGGGCAGCTCTGCAATAACGCGAAGCATCCGGGCGAGCGCTGGCGATGCGCTGGTGACGCCAGCGGCCAGTATGGGCGTTGCGGGTGGTTCCTCGCGCCAACGCTTCGCCGCCCGGTCAAACAGCATATTGCGCCGGGTCGCAGCATCAACCTCGCCGCGTTCCTCTAGCCGATTGCGCCAGCGCGCTTGCACACGGGCAAAGGTCCGCAAAGAGCGCTGCCAATGGCCCGACAAATCGCCCAGCATATCCAGCACAGCATCGCTGGTGAGGTCCTCTGGCGATTTCTCCTCAACCAGAAGGCGATCAATCGTGCGCGCCGTCTCTTTGGCAAAGCGCAGCAAGGCCGCACCTGGCAATGGTGGATCGCCCTGCTCTGCGCGTTCAGTCGCGATCAGCTCGGTCAGCTCCAGCCAACGCCGCGTTGGCTCAACGGCGGGAGGAATATCGCTTGCGCCCAATGGATCGAGCAGCGCGCCCAATGCCTCATCCAGGTCGAGATCACCCACCGTCACCATGCGCGGCATCAGCATCCCTGACTGGGATTGTTCACCGGTGTAACGAATGAAAGCTTCCGACAGAGTGCGTGCAGCGCGGGTGCTGGGCGCCAACAGGGTCAGCCGCGCAAGGCCAACGTCATTCTCAGCAAACCGTGGCACAATCCCTGCGACCAATGCATCGGCAAAGCCGCGATGCGCAGCAATCGAGTAGATCTCTGGCGCGCCGCGTTCACCCACGCTTTAACGCGTCTTCGGTGGGCCTGATGGCCTGAGGTGTGCCGACTTCGAACCATTGGCCGGTGAAGGAAACGCCGTAAAGCCGCCCCTCCTCAATCGCCCGGTTCCAAAGGATATTGGTCGAAAACTTACCCTGCGGCGCATCGCGCAAAAGGCGGTGTGAGACCAGTTGAATGCCGGTGTAAATAAAGGGAGCGATGCGGCCAGACCGGCGACGCGACAATTTGCCAACAGGGTCCATGTAGAAATCACCCTTGCCTGCAAAATTCGCCGCACGCGCATGGCCGACCAGCAGCAGCAGCGCGTCCATCGTGTCCGGATCCCATCGCTGCGACAGATCATGAAACGCATCGCGCGGACCATCAAGCCAGATATTGTCGGCGTTCAGGCAGAAAAACGGATCAGGCAAATGCGCCTTCGCCTTTATCATTCCGCCGCCCGTTTCGAGCAAGGCATCACGCTCATCTGAAATGATGACGTTAGGCGCGCTGCGATCTTTCACATGCGCTTCGAGATTGTCGGCCAGATAGTGGACATTGACGACCGCCTTAGCGACGCCAGCTTCGCCGAGCCTATCAAGCGCGTGGTCGATCAGCGGTTTTCCAGCGACCCGAACCATCGGCTTGGGCATGCTAGCCGTGAGCGGGCGCATGCGTTTGCCCATTCCGGCAGCCATCACCATTGCTGTGTCGGATACGAGCGGCCGCGCTTTGCTCATGCGATGGTGCCCCCACCTTTTGCGCGGAGCTCCTGCGGAATATTGGCATCGAACCACCCGGCCACGGGGGCAAGCGCCTCATGCTTCAAATCACGCTCCATCGCATCCCAAACGCGCGGTATCATTGAGAGGTATTTCGGCTTCCCATCGCGCTTATGCAGGCGGGTAAATATGCCAACGATCTTCGCATTGCGCTGCGCACCAAGCCGGGCGTAATCGGCGAGAAAATCAGTGTCTGCGCCCGCCAGCTTGGAATACAGATCAAGCATTCCTGCCTCTAGCTCCAGCGAGACATCGCGGCGCGCATCTTGCAGCAGCGAAACCAGATCATAGGCGGGATGCCCGACAAGCGCGTCCTGAAAATCTATCAGACCTTGCGGTGCGCGCGCATTTGGGTCGCCGAGCAGCATGATGTTTTCTGCATGATAATCCCGTAGGACCGTCACAGGCTGAGCAGCGTGCGCGATCATCGGGGCAAGCGCCTCTTCCCATGCAGCGGTATAGCCAGCCTCATCCACAGCCAAGCCCATAGCCGGGCAGTACCATTCGGTTAGCAGAGCAGCTTCGCGTTGATAGACGGCCATGTCGTAAGGCGGGAAAGGTCCAGCGGGGCGCTTATGCAGCTCCACCAACGCCTCAATCGCGCCGGTATAGGCGGCGGTTTCAGCATGGGGATTTTCGTCTAGCCAGTCGCGCATCCGGTCATCGCCGAAATCTTCGAGCAGAACCCAGCCCGCCGCTGCATCGGTTGCGTAAATCTTCGGCCCGCGAAGGCCCTGATCGTTTAGCCATTTGCCAACATGCAGAAAATCGCTGGGGTCTTCCTCTGGCGGCGGCGCATGCATCAGCATTGCGGTCTGTGGCAGTGTCACATCTGTATGTCGCAAGCGAAAATAGCGGCGGAACGATGCATCACCGGGGATCGGCTCAATCGCTGCCGCCCCCCAGCCTGCTTTTGCGACAAATTCTGTAAGGCCTTTAGGCAAATCACTCATGGCATGCGCCCTAACCAATCTGCGCCCGGTTTCACAATCGCAATCCGGCCTTCGCCCGAACTTTCCAACACAATCGTGAGGCAGGCCGCTTCATGCGCAAAGCCGCCCGCATGATCGGGCCATTCCGCGATCAAAACCGCTCCTTCGCGATAATCGTCAAGCCCGATTTCCTCGACCTCGCTGGGATGCTCCAACCGATAAAAATCGGCATGAACGACAGGCACGCGTAATGGCGGCGCGTCATAGGTTTCGATGATCGTGAAAGTGGGACTGGGCACTTCGCCTTGATAGCCAAGCGAGGCGAGTATTGCGCGGGCTAAAGTGGTTTTGCCGGCTCCCAACCCGCCTTCCAGAGCGATGACATCCCCTGCCCGCAGCTGGCCAGCAATTCTGGCTGCAAAGGGCGCGACCGCTGCAAGGTCGGGAAGTGAGTGCTGGACGTCACCGCTCACGGCAGAGTGATCGCCGCGATGGTGCCTCGGCCCTTCTCGCTTGCGAGCTCAAACGTGCCATCATGCGCTTCTACCAATTGGCGCGCTAACCTGATGCCGAGACCTGAGGCAACTTCGCCTGCTTCTCCTGTATCAAGCCGACCTTCAGCGATTGCCAATTCCTCGGGCGTCATGCCCGGACCATTGTCGCTGATGATGATCATGCCGCGCCATGCATCGCCATCCTCAGGCTTTGGCAATTCAATCGTGATCTGGCCGCCTTGAGGCGTGTGTTCAATCGCGTTGTCGAGGATGTTGCCCAATGCGCGGCCCAGTTGGCGCGGATCAGCGTCAACCTTGCGACCGCGGCGACCCTTCAGGTCAAGGCCGAGGCCTGCCGCCACAATCACCTCTTCACGATCACGAACCAAGCCGCTGACGAACGGCAGCAAGTCGATCTCTTCCTTGGCGAGAGGCATTAGGCCAGCCTCGCTTTGCGATAGGTCGAGGACGTTTTCGACTTGCTCGGTCAAACGCTCAACTGACGACAAAATGGCATCGACATACTCACCTGCCTGATCGTTCATTTCGCCCGCAGCACCGCTTTGCAAAAGCTCGGCAAAGCCGCCAATTGTGGTGAGCGGGGTACGGAATTCGTAGGACATATTGGCAAGGAAGCGGGCCTTCACCGCGTCCGCTTCTTCCAAAGCAATTGCGCGCTCTCGCAGTGCTTTTTCAGCCTTCTCCGTATCGGTAATATCGAGCACGGTCAGCAGGCCATTGCCATCGGGCAGCGGCACCCCTGCAAATCGCAAAGTCCGACCGTCGGCCAGCACCACTTGCCCCTGCTTCTCACGCCGGTCGAGCGTCGCGGCGCGCACCACCGCGCCAATGCTTTGCGACTGAGCGGGACGTGCCAAATTCTTCGCAATCGCCTCTAGCAGCCCTTCCGCGCTTGGATGCGTATCGAGGAACTCTGCGTCGAGCCCCCAAGTGCCAGCAAAGCTGCGATTCCACAGCTGCACAGAACCATCGGGCGAAAAGATTGCGAGCGCTTCGAACAAGCTGTCCAACGTCGCTGTGCGCGTGCGAAGCAGCGTGTCCCGGGTAGCTGAAAGCGCGAGTTGTTCGGTGCGATCCTCAGCAATCATCACCAGACCGCCATCGGGCATAGGCTGCGCCACAATGCGCAAATGCGTTCCCCCTGACAGCGGCCAGTTCTCTTCCTTGGTATCCGGCGTATCGAACCAAGCCCGGTGTTCAGCGCGCCATTCCGGAAAGTCGCGAACTTCTGGCGTGCTACCATGTTCGCGCGCATCAGACAGGAAACGCTCAAACGGCATGGCACTCTCAACCACGCCCGGCGACAGTCCAAACTGACGGCGAAATGGGCGATTGGCAAAGGTCAGCTGTTCCTTCGAATTGAACTGCGCAACGCCAACCGAAAGCTGATCCAGCATCGCACGCTGCGCATCGCGAAACGCGCGGAAATCGCGGGTGACCTGCTGCTGTTCTTCAATATCGATCGCGTATCCTGCGACGCCTTCTGACCCGAGCGGCAAATCACTTACCCGAAAACTGCGCCGCTCCCCGTCAATTGTGACAGCATCAATGCGTTGGTTTTCCTGCTGCGTGTCAAGCACTTCGCGGGCAATCTGCGCAGGGGAACGCCCGCCCTCGGGTTCAAGCAGTTCCACCTGATCCTCGACCACGGCGACAAGGCTCTCTGCACCAACCGCTTCGACATAGGCATTGTTGACCAGCCGCAAACGCATTCCGCTGTCACGGAACCACATGGGCATCGGTGCCGATTCAATCAGGCCAATCAACGCCGAGAAATCGGATTGCGCGCGTTCAGCGGTGCTGCGCAGTTTGACGAGCTCTTCCTCGCTATTGGTAAAATCGAACACCCAAACGATCGCCGCCCCGCCTGGCGAAACCTGAGGATCAGCCAAGGCGCCTTGCAAGGACAAGCTTTTGCGCGATCCGGGCGGTGTGACGATCATCTGGAACGGGCTCGCGCTCTTCTGCGTCACCCGGACATGTTCGCTCAGCTCATCGACCTGAGCTTTGGAAAGTCCTGCACCATCGTCGCCGGTCAATTCGCTCAAATATTGCGGAACCTCGTCCAGCCCCAGCCATCGCGCAAGCCGCTCAGGGGCTTCGATCCGGCCATCAACGCGGACAAGCAACGGGATCGCTGGCGCGCCGTCGATCATGTGCTGCATCCGCTTAAGCGAGGTTTGCAGAGCTTTGGTGCGTTTTGTCTTGGCACTCGCGCGCAAGATCATAATCGCAGCCGCAATGGTCCAACCGGCCAGCAGCAGCGCAATTCCAATCAGGGCAAGCGGTGAAAGTTCCATCAGTGCTGAGCTATGCTGGCAGCGCGTTTGTTGCAACTGGCGAAGACGCGAAAAGCCCCCGCAAATGCGTCCACTTGCGAGGGCTTTTCGATGTTTTGTTCAATTGCACGCGTTTCAGCGCGCAAAACTTAATAGCGGTAGTGATCCGGCTTGAACGGACCAGCCGCTGGCACACCGATATAATCGGCTTGCTTCTGGCTCAACTTAGTCAGTTCCACACCCAGTTTTTCAAGGTGCAGCGCGGCCACTTTCTCATCCAAGTGCTTAGGCAGCACATAGACTTCGTTCTTGTACTCATCTGACTTGGTGAACAATTCGATTTGCGCGAGTGTCTGGTTGGTGAAGCTTGCGCTCATCACGAAGCTTGGGTGGCCAGTGGCGCAGCCCAGGTTCACCAGACGACCCTTGGCAAGGATCAACAGGTTTTTGCCATCAGGAAGCGTGACCATGTCGGTGCCTTCCTTGATTTCCTTCCACTCATAATTGTCGAGCGCGGAAATCTGGATCTCACTGTCGAAATGGCCGATGTTGCATACGATGGCCATGTTTTTCATGTTCTTCATGTGCTCGCCGGTGATGACGTCTTCGTTGCCGGTTGCGGTCACGAAGATATCAGCGCGCTTGCACGCTTCTTCCATGGCAACCACTTCGTAGCCGTCCATCGCCGCTTGAAGAGCGCAAATCGGATCAACTTCGGTGACCATGACGCGCGCGCCGCCATCACGAAGTGAGGCCGCAGAGCCTTTGCCCACATCGCCATAGCCAGCAACACAAGCGACTTTACCAGCCAGCATTACGTCGGTTGCACGGCGGATCGCATCAACGAGGCTTTCCTTACAACCATACAGATTGTCGAACTTTGACTTTGTCACGCTGTCATTCACGTTGATCGCCGGGAAAGGCAGTTTGCCCTGTTTGGAGATCTGATAAAGGCGCATGACGCCGGTGGTGGTCTCCTCGGAAACACCCTTGATGTTCTTGACGGTTTTGGTGAGGTAGCCGGGCTTTTCTGCAACATAGGCTTTCAGCGCCTTCTGCATTTCGATTTCTTCGGCATTTTGCGGAGCAGGCATTTCCTCGCCCGCTTCAATACGTGCGCCCCACAGCGCAAACATGGTGGCATCACCGCCATCATCGAGGATGATGTTGGTGGTCAGATCTGGATCGGCATCGGTCGACCAGTCGAAGATGCGGCCAACATAATTCCAATAATCGGCCAGCGTTTCACCTTTAATGGCAAACACCGGAATACCCTGCGCGGCAATCGCAGCAGCGGCGTGATCTTGAGTAGAAAAGATGTTGCAGGTCGCCCAGCGCACTTCGGCACCCAGAGCGACAAGCGTTTCGATCAGAACTGCTGTCTGGATCGTCATGTGTAGCGAACCGGTGATGCGCGCGCCTTTAAGCGGCTGTGATGCACCATATTCTTCGCGCAGAGCCATCAGGCCCGGCATTTCGGTTTCGGCAATAGCGATTTCGTCGCGACCATACTGCGCAAGGCTGATGTCGCGGATAATGTGTTCTTGTGTCGGCGCGGCGGTGGCCATGGGTTTCTCCGGAACTGGGGTGTTTGTGTTACCCGCGCCCCTAGCGGCCTCTCCGCTTACAAGCAAATATAAAGTTTTCTTTATATCTCTATATGGGTGTTAACCCCTTAGCCAAATGGGCACTTGCGTCACCGGAACGCTTGTATCGCGCGCCGCTGGTCTTCCCTCAGGAATTGAGCGCGGCTCTGATTGTGTGGCTTGGGCACCGCCATCAGCGAGCAATTGGTTTGCCATATGCACCAGACGGACCCGGTCCTGGCTCATCGCCAATCGAAGCGTTGCCTGTTTCAAGTCAGCACAGCCCATCGTGGGGTGTCCTTGCCCATAACGATTCGCGATCGTCACACCGGCTCTATCGAGCGCTCTTTCGCTACCCTCTTGGCCGTAAGTCGCAGACATCTCACTGACCATTTCGCTATGCGCGCTGGCGATGTTCTGGCTGTGGGCGCTTGCGAACATGTCATATTCGGCACTGAAATCATGCGATCCTTTGCGGCAGCGCAGCGATGTAACCATCAGCATTATGTTGAGGCGGCGGATGCTGGCCGCACCATTGAAGGTTGGGCTCGCGACGGTCACGCCGTCAAAGTCTGTATTCGCGTTGGCAGGCGTGACCGCAATCACAGCGAGCATGGCTGGCGCAGCGATGGCTGCGGTGAATTTGCGCAAATTTCGCATTTGGTGTTCTCCTCTGCCCTTCAAGGTTTCCCCGAAAATGACAAAGAGTAGGACGGCCAAGTTTACTCGATCTTCAACTTGCAAAGTAAAGCGACTTTAACCGCGATTGTCTTGCCCCTATATCTATCGTCGAACGCCCCCGCCGGGTGCGACACAGATCAGCAATGGAGACGAGCAATGACAATTTCCGTAGGCGACAAGCTTCCCGATGTGACCATGGTAAAGGCCACAGCCGAAGGGCCACAGCAGGTTCAGGCCTCCGAATATTTCGCCGGCAAGAAGGTTGCCCTGTTTTCCGTCCCCGGCGCCTTCACTCCGACTTGCTCTGCCAAGCACTTGCCCGGCTTCGTCGAGAAGGCCGAGGATCTGAAAGCCAAAGGCGTCGACGAAATTGTCGGCACCGCCGTGAACGATGCATTCGTAATGGGCGCATGGAATTCCGCTGCGGGGTCAAATGACATCACCATGCTTGCCGATGGCAATGCTGACTTCGCTGAAGCCGTTGGCCTCACCATGGATGGCAGCGGGTTTGGCATGGGCAAGCGCGGCCAGCGCTTCTCAATGGTCATCAATGATGGCGTGGTCGAGCAATTGAATGTCGAAGCACCCGGCGATTTCAAAGTCTCTAGCGCAGAACACATGCTGGATCAGCTTTAAGCTCGGGCTAAACCACGAGTACGAAAAAGGGCGCCCGATTGAGGCGCCCTTTTTATTGGTTCACCGTGCCGGCTACGTCACCCTGAACGCGAATACGCTTCTGTCATCCAAGCTTTGACCTCATTGTCGAAATGATCGGTGCTCTCCAACCTCACTCGGTGTGAACACATCGCATTATACGTCTCCAGCCGCCCCGATGGCTCGTCACCTTTCAATGCCAGCCCAAGATCAATGCGGGTCCTGGTCGCAGGAGTGATCAGCGCAAATTGCTTCTTGCGGCGCAGGCTGACGCTGGTCTTTTTGGGAGCGACCTCCACGTCATCACCCAGCCCTTTTGCAAAAGCGACGATTGCATCATGGACGGGCCGCAGCGCTTCCTTAGCGCCAGAATATTGCTCACTCACCGGATCCGATGGCACATCGCTCTTTAAAGCCTCACTCGCGATCAGATTTGCAAAACCGTGCGTGACGCCGTGCTCAGACTTAAGCATCGCGACAATTTTGCCATGCTTGTCCAAGCCTGATGCGCTGACCAATTTGAGCCACTCATCAAGCGGCTTACCGGTTTTCTCCGGCAGATTGGCGAGCATCGTTGCAAGCTGTTTGTCCACTGTCGACATAGTCCCTCTCTCTCTAAGGGACGAGACTACATGTCAGTCAGCTTCAAAAAAAGGGCGTCAGGCTAAGACCTTCGAATCAAAAGCCCATCAGGCTCATCACTTCCTTGCGGCTGCGGTGATCTTCAAGGAAGCAGCCCATCATGCGGCTGGTCAGCATTTCAACCTCATGCACTTTAACACCGCGGCCGGTCATGCAGCCATGTTCGGCTTCAATCACGACGGCGACGCCGCGCGGTTCAAGATTGTTCCAGATGCATTCGGCAACTTCTGCGGTCAGGCGCTCTTGCACCTGAAGGCGATTGGCATAGCCATGTAGCACACGCGCAAGCTTTGAGATGCCCACCACCTTTTTATCAGGCAGATAAGCAATGTGTGCCTTGCCTTTAATCGGGGCCATGTGATGCTCACAGTGGGAATGGAAGGGGATGTCTTTCAGAAGGACGATCTCATCATAGCCGCCGACTTCTTCGAAAATACGGCTGAGATGCATGGCCGGGTCTTCCTGATTGCCCCGGCAATACTCAAGCCATGCGCGCCCTACCCGTTTAGGAGTGTCAAGCAGCCCTTCACGCTCAGGATCATCACCGGCCCAGCGCAGGATTGTGCGAACGGCGTCTTGTACGTCTTCGGGTACGTCAGGTTTGTTCAATGGATTGTCCGGATCAAAATCATCGTCGTGGCTCATGTAATTCATAGCAATACCCTTCTGTAGCCGCAAAGCGACCTATTCATGGTAAGCAGATGGACCCGGTGCTTGGCCCGTCACTTCCTAATTGTGATCCCACGTAAAAAACCCTAGCCCGGTCAATGAGTTCCCTGCGAAATTTGCAACTCACAAAGTTGAAAATGGTGCAAGCAATCCGGGCGGCTCTCTCCGATCCCCATATAAGGAGCATGTCGGAGATTGCAGCCTTTATTCGTGAGCAATGCTTCGGAAAACAAAAAAGCCCACACCTTTCGGTATGGGCTTTCTTGGCGCGCCAGGAAGGATTCGAACCTCCGGCCGCCTGATTCGTAGTCAGGTACTCTATCCAGCTGAGCTACTGGCGCGCGAGAGAGGCGGCACATAAGGGGGCTTGGCGTACTTGGCAATCCCTTCTTTGCCGTTCTGCGCCTTAACCGGCCTCTTTTTTGAACAAAGCACGCGCAAGGGCCCGATCGAGCGGTGGTTTGTCCAATTTTTCTATTCTTTCCGGCGTGAACCAATCGATTCGCCCGCCTTCGAGCGCTTTTGTGTCCCCTGCCCACTCCGCCACTATGTAAAGCAGGATGACAATCGGTTTCGAGCCATCTTGCGCCGCTTCTTCGGCGAAACAAACCGGTTCGCAATCGCTCTCGGCAATGACAATGCCAAGCTCCTCTCGCAATTCACGAATTAGAGCTTTTACTGGAATTTCAGCAGGTTCGACCTTCCCACCAGGGAATTCCCACAAGCCACCATGGTGCTTTTCCTCGGGCCGCCTGTGCATCAGCCAGGTGCCATCTGCCCCCTTCAATGCCCCTGCCACAACCCACATCACATCATCACTCATGTCGGATTTTTTTCCATCTCAAAGCGCTCTCTCAACCTTTTCTTAACGTGGAACCGCGATTTGAGGGTCATCAGAAACGTACCAACGGGTGATCTCATGAAATTGACGACATTCCTTAAGCACATTGGAAACGACAATTCGGGTGCCACCGCTGTTGAATACGGACTGATCGTGAGTCTTATCGTCATTGCGATGATCGGTGCTCTCCAAGGCGTAGCCACGGCGACATCGGATACATGGAGTGAAGTTGAGACTGCGTCTGTGGAGGCCATGAACGGTAACTAAATCGAAAGGCTGCGAATTAGGAGTTTTTCAATAGCTACCGACTATCCCCCACATTGTTGTTCACTTTTCTTGAGTGGGCACGGGTACCGAAGACCAAACCAGGAGACTTATAATGACCTTTTTCAACAAACTCGCACGTGACGAGCAGGGCGCAACTGCAATTGAGTACGGCCTGATCGCTGCTCTTATCGCTGTTGCTGCAATCACTGCAATGGGTTCACTGGGTAACACTCTCAGCGACACCTTCTCAGAAGTTCAGACCGAAATGGCTGGCTAAGTCTAACGACTTATCTGAAAAAGAGAGCGGCGGGGTTTTCCCCGCCGCTTTTTTTTGTGCGTGTGATTAGGGAGCTAAGCCTCCGGGCAGGGCAAGCAACGAGGCTCGCCGCCAGACCTCAACGCGCGCGAACGACCAGTTTCACTTTTTGGCCCGCGCGCAGTTGGTCGCTTGAACCCAGTGCATTGAGCACACGGAACCGCTCTACCTGCGCGTCATCATAGGCCATTCGGCGCGCGAGACCCGCAATAGTATCGCCGCGCTGCACTGTCACAACATCCAGTCTGCGCGGAATCACCTGCGCCGCTTCGTTTGCACTGATTCGCCGCATCGATTGGAACATTGCATTGAATGTGTCCGAGCGGCCTGCGGGTGTGATTGCAGCAAAATGATAGGCCCGATCATTCGCAAATTCATAAGCGAAGATCGTCACGTCCACCTGATTGTTGCCGTTATTGACCCGAGCCTGACCATAGGCTGCGCGGATCCCGTTAACGGTTGTGCGCTGGATGGATTGCGGGGCAAGATTGTTATTCTCTCCGCCAAGGGCAGTAAATTGCTGGCGGATATAGCTATCAAGATCGCCTGCATACGGGGCGAGCGTCAGCTGCGCCTGCCCGCTTTGCCCATTAATGCTCACCGCCGTGGTCGAATTGACCATGTAAAATCCTTGCGGCGCAGTGAAAGTCAGCCGCAATTCGGGATGAATGAAACGGCTTCCCTCGATCACGCCTTGCTCAGGATCATCGCCATAGAGCAGTCCGTCGATCCGATTGAGGAAGGTGTCACGATTGGTGACGGTGCCCGGCAAACCTTGCGACGCATTCAATGCGCGCTGCACACGGCTTGCTGGATCAGGGTGGGTTGATGCCCATTCTGGAACCGTCGCATTGCCTCGCCCCTGAAGCCGCGCATCAAGGCTGTTTTGCGCAGCAAGGCTAGCAAGCATGGTGCCCATGGCCCGTGGATCGTAGCCCGCTTTGGTCAAATATTGTATGCCAAGATCGTCTGCTTCAATTTCCTGAGAGCGCGAGAAACTGAGCGTAAGCAATTGCGATCCTTGCAGAAAACCGCGTGAGACCGTGTTGCCAACAGAGCTATCACCTAACAGGATCGAAGAGCCGATCGCTCCCAGCACGCCAAGGATCGAATTGCGCTGCGCCCGTTGTTGCCGACGTTGAGAATGGCGCGCTGCAACGTGACCGACTTCATGGCCCAGCACTCCGGCAAGCTCCGCCTCGTTATTCATCAGCGTCACAAGCTGGCGCGTTGTGTAAATATAGCCGCCGGGGACCGCGAAGGCGTTATTTACAGGCGAATTGAGCAGGCTGACCGTGAAGCTTTCACGCGCATTGCCAAGGCCCGATTGCACGGCGATATTCTTGCCCACTTGCTCAACATACTGCGCCTGAGAACCGCCCATCGCACCGCCAAATTGCTGGAGCAGCTTTGGGTGGAACTCCGCGCCCTGCTGCGCTTCGGTTGATGTAATCGGAGCTGAGGCCGAGGGGATAGACCCGCCGCCCATGCAGCCGCTCAGCGCCAAAGCGAGCGGCGCTGCGCCAGCGAACCAGAATTTGCGTGATGAAAATGACATTTTGCTCTCCCCGAAACTTTTGCGAAGTATCGGGAAAAGTGAGAGCGAGGGCAAGCCCCTCGCCCGTTATCCGCCGAGCTGGAGGAACCGTTCCTCGCGCATACGCAGCAAAGTCTCGCTGTCCATTTTGCTCAAGTTATCAATCTCTTCGCTCAAGACACTGCCAAGAGTTCTCGCCATTGCTTCACCGTCACGGTGCGCGCCGCCGACAGGTTCTTTTACAATTCGGTCGATCACTTTGAGGCGCTTCAAGTGCTGCGCGGTGATTTTCATCGCCTGCGCCGCTTCCGAAGCTTTCTCCGCCGTGCGCCACAGAATGGACGCGCAACCCTCAGGCGAAATCACCGAATAAACCGAGTGTTCGAGCATCAGCACGCGTTCTGCACTGGCCAGCGCCACAGCGCCGCCTGAACCACCCTCACCTACAATCACCGACACCATCGGCACCGGCAGCGCAAGGCATGCCTCGGTTGACCGAGCGATCGCTTCTGCCTGACCGCGCTCCTCCGCTTCGATGCCGGGAAACGCCCCAGACGTATCAACCAAAGTCACCACCGGCAGACCAAAACGGCCCGCAAGATCCATCAGCCGGATCGCCTTTCGATACCCCTCTGGCTTACCCATACCGAAATTGTGGGCGATGCGGCTTTGCGTATCGTTGCCCTTTTCATGGCCGATCAGCATCACGCGCCGCCCATTCAGCTTCGCAAAACCACCCATGATCGCAATGTCATCGGCGTAATAGCGATCCCCGCCAAGCGGCATGAAATCGGTGAAAGCATGCTCCACATAGTCGCGGAAATGCGGGCGCTGCGGGTGCCGCGCGACCTGCGTTTTCTGCCACGGCGTGAGGGAGGCATAGGTGCTCGCCAGCAGCTCTGCGCTCTTAGTTTCGAGCCGCTCAATCTCTGCGGCTACGTCCACTTCTTCTTGTAAGTCGAGCCCGCGCAGTTCGTTGATACGGTCTTCGAGACTTGAGACGGGCTTCTCGAATTCGAGGTAAGAAATCATGCTTGGCTCGCTAGTCCTATGTCCGGCGCGTGGCAAGGGGATGCCGTGTGTTGACCAGCTCCACCAATCGCGCCGCATCAACATGGGTGTAGATCTGGGTGGTCGCAATATCGGCGTGCCCCAGCAAAGTCTGCAAGACGCGCAGGTCAGCTCCGCCTTCCAACAGATGCGTTGCAAAGGCGTGGCGCAAGACATGCGGGCTGATGCCTTTTGGGTCCAGATCAGCGCGCGCTGCGAGTTCTTTGAGCATTTGAAACAGGCGCACGCGCGTTAAATGCTTGCCGCCCCGCGATGGGAACAGAAACTTCGAATTCGGCTCACTGGGACGCACGTCGATCCAATTGGCGAGAGCCTCTTTCGCCCGGTCGCTTACTGGAACCACGCGCGCTTGACCACCTTTGCCCGTGACCGTGATTAGCGGGGCATCGCGGGGTATTGCGGTAATTGGCAGGCTGACCAGTTCGGTTGCGCGAAGGCCAGAGCCATAGAGCATTTCAAGCAGTGCAAGCTGACGGATCGCGGTGTGCTTGCCCGAAGAAGCCTCCAGCTCAGCGCGCTCTAACAAGGCCTCCACCGCCCCATGGCTTAGCACTTTGGGTAATGGGCGACGCGTTCGTGGCCGGGGGAGCGCGCCGGACGGATCATCTCCTCGCCATCCTTCATCCATCGCAAAGCCAAAAAACTGGCGCAGCGCCGATGATTTGCGCGCCACGGTCGATGGCGCGAGCGCGGCCCATTCGCCTGCGAGTTTGGCTACATCGGTTCGCGATGCTTTAGCGAGGTCGCCCAATGCCTCCTCCGCACCGTCGAGGTCGCGTCTATACGCCGCCAAAGTGTTCACCGCCGCGCCGCGTTCGGCGGCGAGCATGTCGAGGAAGGATTGGACGGCTGCTGACATAGTCCTGATAGCTTCCAAGCCTAGTGCTTAACTGCGCGCGACAGCCTCTGCAGCGATCATCCTTGCCTCTGCTTCCAACCCAACGCGCTGCAAGGCGGATGTGACATGATAGAGGTGAAGCGGGGTCATTTGCGACCAGTCCTCACCCTGCATTCCAAGCCCTGCTAGCAAAACGACAAGTGTGGGGTTTTCAACCTCAGCAGCACGCTCAATCATGCGCGTCCAACGGGTCTCGCGTGACAGATCAATATCATAGTCAGCCGCAACCGCCATCGGGACGCGGCCCAACCCGGCAAGACCAGCTATCAGCATCCCTGTTTTGTGCCCCTCTTCGCTCTCATCCGCGCTCCAAAAGCTGGATAAAGCGTCCTCGTTTGCAGTTGCGCCATCGGGATCAGCGAGCGCAATCAGCGCCCAGCCCTGTGAACCAGATTCAACAAAGGGCGCCCAAGTCGCTGCATCGCGGTCGAGACCTGCTGTAAGCATCGAGGCAATAAGATCGCCGGCCGCATCGGTATGTTCTGCTGACGGTGGCACACGCGCGGCGGCATAGGCCGTCAGCACAAGGCCGGGGAAACTGACATTGTCGCCGCCCCAAATGTCGCGCATCGCATCGATCCGAATGCCAGGGTTTGCGCCAACATAGGCATCGCGCAAACGGCGCGAACGCAGTGCAATGTCGCCGCCAATGCCCTCATTTGCGTAGACCTGAGAGTAAATGTCGACCAACGCAGCTGCGGACAGGATCCCGCGATCAGCCGCAACGCCAGCATAGAGCGCACGTTTATCGAGCGGCAGCATCGGTGCAGAGGCCGCAGAAAGCGGATAATAGTCACCGCGAGGCGCGGCAAAGGCGGCGTTGACGATGGTGTCGGGAATGTCTTCGCCCACCGCATTGGCAAGAGCAAATCGCCACGGGGTCAGCTCTTCAACGCCTTCCCAGCTTACGGTGGTTCCCCCACGTCCGCGCCCGGCAGCACCGGCATAGCGCTGCGCCAAAAGGATATCGATTTCAGGGGCGATCTCTTCGCTTTGCGCCCCGTTCAACTGCGATCCGGCAAGCGCGCCCTCACCCGCATAGGCATTGCAGATCGCCTGCATCATCACCCATGTTGGGTCCTCGCGCTCAGATCCTTGCAAACGCACGGCAGGACAGGCGCCAACGAAATCGGAGGAGGCGATATAGGCAGCCAACGCTTCGCTGGTCAGCGCCTTGTTCCAATTACCAGTATCAACGTCCTGCACCAAAGCGCGCGTCGTCCCGAACTCTCCCAAAGAATTGAGTACACCTGCGCGCAGGGCCGCAAACTCAACCGGGTTCATGCCTTCCGGCGCAGTCAAGCGGCTTGCCAATGCGCGTCGAAGGACGATGTGCCCCCAGCGCGATACCAACGGTCCGCGTGTGCCGCCCAATGTTGCCCGCACCAGGCTCTCTGGCTGATTGACCAATGAACGGGTCGGAAAACCCCCTTCGGATGGGGCAAGAACACCAACTTGCGCCAAAGATCGGCGCGCAGCAGGCGGAATATCGTATTGAGGCTTTAGTCCCAGCAGATCATCCAGCTGGTCAGTCGAGAGGTTTTCCAACTCCTCCAATGTCGGCAAGCCGGACAGATCCGCGCTCGAAACACTGGGAGCTGGCGGCAGCCCTGCCCCAGACGGCAACGGCTGCACGGTCGCACCTTGTGCTGGCGTGGTCGACGGGTTTGATGGCGTTGTTACCGGCGGAGCCACCGGCGGCGCGGTAGGGGCAGGCGCTGGCGTTGGAGTGGGTGCAGGGTCATCAAAGCCCGGCGGCAGGAGCGATTCAGGCGCATCCTGTGCGCTCACCAAACCGCCTGCAAACATCCCGCCCATCGCGCCAATAACGCCCAAAGCTGCGACACCAGCCAGCCAGCTGGACTTCGAATTCGTCAATACGCTCATGAGCCTGTCCCGCTCCCAGACCCCACATTCGCTGATTGATCGACCCGTTCGACAATCGGACGCAGAGGTTCTTCGCCTCCATCAAACCACGCAACAGCAAGCACGATCAAGATGCCAATCGCAGGATAAATGACGATGGGACGGCGAAAGAAAGGCCGGACAGGCTTGGATGTTTGTAGCTGTGCATGGTGAACAACGCGGTTGTTAGACATATTGCACGCGCTCTACCCCATCTATAGGCGAAGGGGCAATGACTGCTGAGATGTCTTTGAACCAAAGCGCGATTGACGATGTCGCCGCGCGCCTAGACCGGCCCATAGTGCTGGTGGGTTTGATGGGCGTTGGCAAATCCACAGTCGGCCGCAAACTCGCGAGCATGCTTGGAAGCGGCTTTATCGATGCCGATGACGAGATTGTGATCGCCGCGCAGCGTTCCATCGCCGAGATTTTCGAACAATTTGGTGAGCCCTACTTCCGCGATGGAGAACGCCGGGTGATCGCGCGTTTGATCGAGGAAAGCACCGGAGTGATCGCCACAGGCGGTGGGGCCTTCGTCGATCCAGAAACCCGCGCGCTGATTTTGGAGCGTGCGATCGCGGTTTGGATTGACGCAAACATTGATACTCTGGTCGAACGCACATCCCGCAGAGACACCCGCCCGCTCTTGCGATCGGGCAATCCGCGCGAGATTTTGACTAACCTCAAAAACACCCGCGAAGAGTTTTACCAGCAGGCGCAAATTCGCGTGGTCAGCGAAAATGGTCCGCATTCCAAGACCGCGCATTCGATAATCAAGGCAATTGATAAATGGTTGTAATTCCAGTTGAACTGGCCGGGCGCGCATATGACGTGACGATTGAGGGGGGGCTACTTAGCAATCTTGCCGGCCACGCGACGCGCTTTCTCACAAGCTACTCAGACCGCGCCGTTCCGTTTGTGAGCGATACGAACACGCATTCACTTTATAAGGACAAGGTCGAAGCCTCACTGGCTGATGCTGGATACAAAGCACACTGGTTCGTGGTAGATCCCGGTGAGGGCGCAAAATCTTGGGAAGTGCTTGAAGAATTGACCAATTGGCTGCTTGCCAAAGGCGTCACCCGTTCTGATCATGTGTTTGCCCTGGGTGGAGGCGTTGTCGGCGACCTCACTGGATTTGCCTGCGCTGTGACCAAGCGCGGCTGCAATTTCGTGCAGATACCCACCACTTTGCTCGCACAGGTAGACAGTTCGGTCGGCGGAAAGACCGCGATCAACACGCGTGCAGGCAAGAACCTGATCGGTGCATTCCACCAGCCATCCTCCGTCCTGATCGACCCGCTGGTGCTCGACACTCTGCCTGAGCGAGAAATGCAGGCAGGCTATGCCGAAGTTCTTAAATACGGACTGCTTGGTGATGCCGAGTTTTTCGGCTGGCTGGAAGCAAACGGCGCGCAGGTCATTGCCCGCGAACCCGAAGCGCTCACCCACGCCATCGCCACTAGCATTCGCGCCAAGGCCCGGATCGTGGCCGAAGACGAGCGTGAGACCTCGGGCGTTCGCGCCTTGCTCAATCTGGGGCACACTTTTGGACACGCATTGGAAGCGGAGACGGGTTTTTCCAGCACGCTCTTGCACGGGGAGGCTGTGGCGCTGGGAATGGTCTTGGCCGCGCGATACTCCGTGCGGCGCGGCGAAATGGCGGCAGAAGATGCCGAGCGTGCTGTCGCCGCAATCAAAGGCGCTGGGATGCGAGCGGAAATCACGCAGCTTGCGCTCACTTGCGACGGCAAAACGCTCGCCGACCACATGCTCCACGACAAGAAGATGGAAGGGTCCACCCTGCCCTTCCTCCTGCTTAAAGGGATCGGCGAGGCCTATCTGGCGCGCGATGTGGACCTCGGCGATATTTCCGCATTTCTGGATGACGAGCTGGGGCACGGCGCGTGACCCAGTTTATCGACCTTTCCATCCCCATCACCAATGATGTGGTTTCTGACCCTGAGATGATGCGTCCCAAAGTCACCTATATGACGCATGAGGACACCTGGGCGCAGATCGCGATGTTCTTTCCGGGATTGGAAAAGGAAGACTTGCCCGATGGCGAAGGCTGGGCGGTCGAGATGCTTGAACTCTCCACCCACAACGGCACCCATGTGGATGCGCCGTGGCACTATCATTCGACCACAAATGACGGCGCTGTGCCTGCGCCCAGCATTGATGAGGCCCCGCTCGATCAATTCCTGCGCCCCGGCGTGAAGCTCGATTTCTCTCACCTGCCAAGCGGCCATGTGGTTAGCGCAAGTGAGGTCGAAGAGGCTTTTGCAAAGATCGACTATAAGCTGCAACCGCTTGATATTGTTTTGATTCAATCAGGCGCAGTCTACGGCACCGATAACTTCACCGATCAAGGTGTGGGATTGGGAGCAGAGGCAACGCTTTGGCTGACTGAGCGCGGCGTCGAAGTGGTTGGCACCGATGCTTGGAGCTGGGATGCCCCGTTTAGCCACACGGCGAAACGCTGGGCTGAAAAGCGCGATCCCTCGATCATTTGGGAAGGGCACAAGGCAGGCCGCATCAAACCCTACTACCAGATTGAAAAGCTCACCAATCTGGAAAGCTTGCCCGCGCATGGCTTTACGCTCAGCTGCTTCCCAGTGAAGATTGAACGCGCCAGCGCCGGTTGGATCCGCGCCGTTGCGATGATTGAAGGCTAAGCCAAAACCCCAATCAAGAGCAGCACCGCTAGCGCCAGTATAGTCAGCCATGTCAGGATAACCCCTATCTGGCGTGCTAGGGGTGCTTTCCCCGGCTGAGAGGGTTGGTGAAGGCCAATCACATGCGCAATTCGTCCCAACACAAAGGCCGCAGCAAATCCGATCAATACCGAATGCGAGGCTCCGGCGAATTCCAGCAGGCCCAGCATGATCAGCACGATGGGTGCGTGCTCTGCCAAATTGCCATGACTTCGGGTCGCCGCGATCAAACCGGGATCATCAGCATCCCCAAATGCAGCCTTCAATTGCAGGCGCTTGCGAACAGTTTGGATAGCAAGCAACAATAGCAGCAGCGCAATGATTGCGGTGGTGGCCGCCGTAATAGGCAATGTCATAGAATTCTCCCTCGCGGAGGGACTAACTCTAACTCATCGAGAATTACAAATTTCAGGAAAAATCAGCTCGCTGGTCGCTTAAGCTGAGTAACCTTGGCGTCAAGATCGATGCTGATTTCTTCTGCGGTCATCGCGTCATGATCGGCAAAAAGCTGCTCGATCTCTGCACGCTTATCCAACAATGTGTGTGCAATGCCCGGCGCAAGGCTTTCACCATCGCCAATCTGCCCCAGCATCCCTGCCAGATCGCTTGCTGTCGCATCGCGAGCACTTTTGAAAAAGTTGCCTCTGCGATCGAAGTAACCGGTTCCTTTTTTCGCCACGTTCCATACCCCCAAAGATGAATGTCACCAGGTGCGACCCTGCGGCTCGATTCCGAATCAACGAAGTGATGATCTCGCAATTGCCGCCCCCACGCCAGCCCGATTGTGGACAAAACGCGACGAGAAGAGGCGGTTATTCAGATTGTTACATCCGAAACGGTCAAAACTCGCGCGCAGCGTAACAAGCTTTCGCGCGCGAGGCAGGAAATAAGCACGACTGTGCCTATTGGGGACTATTCTAGCTCCAGTATTACGGCATCAACTGCCAGGCTTTCGCCTTCAGATGCTTTGATTTTGGCAATGACGCCTTCCTTCTCGGCGCGGAGAATGTTCTCCATCTTCATCGCTTCAACTGTGGCAAGTGGTTGGCCAGGTTGCACCGTTTCACCCTCATCCACATGCAGCTTCACCAGCATACCGGGCATGGGGCACATGAGCATTTTGGAAAGGTCAGGCGGCTCTTTCTCGATCATATGCGCCGCATGGCCTGCAAGATTGGCTGGCAGGACTAGCGCTTCGTGAGACGCGCCGCGTGTGGTCATCTTCCAACGCACCCCGATCCGCTCAACCTGAACAGCCATTTCATTGTCGCCGGTGACCTGAGCAATCGGCATGCCGACTTCCCAGTCCCACGTGCCCTGCATGCTTTCGCCGTCTACGCTCGCGCCGCCTTCTTCAAGCAGCACGTCGAATGAGCGGTCACCGATCTTGACCATCCAGCGCGATGGCGGGTTTTGGCGACCATCCAATTGGCCAGAAATATGCCTGGCACGGACCTGTTGAGTGAACTCAGCCCCAGCAAACAAAGCCGCCATCTGGCGCAGCCACGCATCATCCGATGGTGCGCCGACAAATCCTTCAGGATATTCCTCAGCGATAAAGCCCGTTGTCAATTCGCCCGAGCGGAACCGCTCATGCTGCATGATGGCCGAGAGGAAATCGACATTGTGCCCTAGCCCCCGAATGCGGAAGTTATCGAGCGCCTCAATCTGCAAATCCGCCGCTTCATCGCGGGTGGGTGCCCAAGTGATCAGCTTTGCGATCATCGGGTCATAGAACATGGAGACCTCGCCCCCTTCGAACACGCCATCATCAACGCGCACGCTGCCAGCACCGTGGGCAACACCGCGGCGGGGTTTGCCTTGCACCTCATCGTCCTCGCTCCAACCGGCAATCGGCGGTGAATAATGCGTTAGGCGGCCGGTTGAGGGGAGGAACCCGCGATAGGGGTCTTCGGCATAGACGCGGTTTTCAATCGACCAGCCATGAATGCCAATATCGTCCTGTGTGAGGCTCAGCTCTTCGCCGGCAGCCACGCGGATCATCTGTTCGACCAAATCGACCCCAGTGATCGCTTCTGTCACGGGATGTTCGACCTGCAAACGCGTGTTCATCTCGAGGAAGTAGAAACTCTCACCCGTCTTATCCGCGCCGCTCACGATCAACTCGACCGTTCCCGCCGAATGGTAATCCACCGCGCGCGACAGAGCGACGCATTGTTCGCCCATGGCTTTGCGCATTTTGTCCGTAACGAAGGGCGAAGGCGCTTCTTCGACGACCTTTTGATGGCGCCGCTGGATCGAGCATTCGCGCTCGTTCAAATAGAGGATGTTCCCGTGCTTATCGCCCAGGATCTGGATTTCGATATGGCGTGGGTTTTCGATGAACTTCTCAATGAAAACGCGGTCATCGCCAAAGGAATTTAGCCCTTCGCGTTTGGTCGCTTCAAAGCCCTCGCGCACGTCCTTTTCAGACCATGCGAGCCGCATCCCCTTGCCCCCGCCACCGGCTGAGGCCTTCATCATTACTGGATAGCCAATATCGTCCGAAATCTCGACCGCGTGATCGGTATCGCGGATTTCGCCGACAAAGCCGGGGACGACATTAACGCCCGCTTCCTTGGCGAGTTTTTTGGACTCGATCTTGTCACCCATCGCCGCAATCGCGCCCGCAGGTGGGCCAATGAAAGCGATGCTTTCTGCCTTGAGAGCTTCAACGAAGCTCGCGCGTTCGGACAGGAAGCCATAGCCGGGATGCACCGCTTCTGCGCCCGTCTCCTTGCATGCAGCGATGATCTTTTCCGGGATCAGATAGCTTTCGGCCGCTGGCGATGGTCCAATGTGAACCGCCTCGTCCGCTAGTTTCACAAAAGGCGCGTTGCGATCCGCATCGGAATAGACCGCGACGGTCGCGATACCCATTTTGCGCGCCGTCTGGATAACACGGCATGCAATCTCACCACGATTGGCAATCAGGATTTTGGAAAACAAAGCTCTCTCCGGCGAAGTATTATTTCTCTTGCCTATGCCGACTTGAAGGGGTCGGGGCAACCTATCGCTTTTGTATGTCCGCCTAGTGAGGTTACTCGACCAGCTCGCGCAGTTCTTCGGTCCTAAGCTTGGTAAGGTGGGTTTTGCAGGTGAGCGCCAGCAAAGGCTCCAAACTGCCACCGCGCGCGGCATAGCCTTCGGTTCGGCAATGCTCATCGCGATAGGTCAGCCAAGCGCGCTGCCCGGCCAGCATAGTGTCAAAATGGCCCGGACGATCATCCCAATCCGGCTGAGTTCCCGCCGCGGCATCGCGCTGTTTCATCTTTTCGCGTGCGAGTGCCCAAACCGCGCTCAGCTCAGTATCTGCCTCGTAGAAATCATGACCTGCGCAAATGTTCATCTCTTGCTGAATACCGCGTTCAGCCGCCTCCTGATCGCAGGGCGGAAGGCCTTCGGGCTGCGCGAGAAGCAGAAACAGGCTGGCAATCATTCAGAACCCCTTTGGTTGGCAAATTCCATCAAGCTGGCAGCATAGGCGGGCGCGCCGCGCCGGTCACCCTCTCCTGCCACCAATGAGCATGCGGCCTTCGCAAGCCGACCAATATTGTCGATGTTTAGCGCGCCAAGCGGCTCAACATAAATGCCGATGGTGAACAGAATTGCGCCCGTTTGCGGCAGGCGGCGAAGCGTCTGGCGTTCGGATCGGACAAACAGAGTTTCCCCTGCATTTTCCGGCGTCACATGCGCAAAAGCCTGCGCTGGGGAGCGCGTCTCCAGCCAGCGCCGCGTGCCAGTCGCCGCGATAAACCAATTGCATCGCCCGTAAATCGCGCCGGGCTTGAGTGTTTCTATAAACCGGTCGACCCCGGTCGCGAGTTGCTCTTCATAGCCTGCAATCGGGGCGTGGAGTGCGCGCAGAGGCAGGCCTATCTTGTCTGCTGGCCGCCAGTCAGAGGGCCATGCCACCGCTGCCCCGATCAGGCGATAGACGTCCTCGCCCGGCATTCGGGTGAGCAGGCACATATCCTCATGCGACGCAAGAGCGGCCTCGGGGAGCGCGCCCTCAACACCCAACATCGCCGCCAGTTCTTCGCCGGGAGCCAGCGCTTCATCAGTCAGCTGGATGCCCTCAGGCCAATCCGCAAAACCGACAGCGCGCGCCTCCAAATCTGGCGAAGGTTGCAACCATTCATCCTCGCCAAGCCTCACCAGCCCCATTTTGAGCTGCCCTCCCCCGCGTGCCTTGGGAAGCAGTGTGTCGACGGAGAAGCCGAGTGTCACTCAATCCTCGGTAAAGGTTGAAGCCCGGCGGATCACGCCTTTGCAACTATGAATGTCGCGACCCTCGTCATTCGGGATCGGCGTGCATCTAACCCCGCCACCGATATACTCGCCATCAGTATCGCGGACCGAAAAACCACGAACTTGAAACAAGCGACTTTGGGGTATCCGGCGCAGATTGAACTCACCAAAGAACGAAAATTCGATACCGTCAAACTGGCCATTCAGTCGCGGTGTAAACCGGGTTCCGCAGGTGAATTTATCCTCTGCCTGACGGTAATCCTCTGTTTCTTCGTCGATCCGAAAACGCCTCGGCTGCCCGATCCTGCTGATGTTCGATTGCTTGAGGTGATCAGCCACGCTAATTTCGCACGTGCCTGTATCAGCCGGACAGGTAAGCGTGCCGGTCACAACATAGTCCGCATTTTCGAAATGGTAGTTTTCCGGCAAAGCCCCGCATGCAAGCGCCGGAGCGGGGCTTACAATCAGCAGAAGGGCAAGGGTATGTTTCACTCCGCAGGCTCAGCCACTTGGCACGCCCTTGCAGGCTCCTCTTGCTGAAGCGCAGTCAGGCCGAGCTTCGCGAACAGGGCACCATCGCTGTCATCACCCGCATTGGGAGCGGTCAGCAGTTTGTCGCCGGTGAAGATCGAGTTTGCACCCGCTAGGAAACACAGCGCCTGCGTCGCATCAGACATAGATTCACGCCCTGCGGACAAGCGTACCATGCTCATCGGCATCGTGATCCGTGCCACCGCAACGGTGCGCACAAATTCAATATCGTCGATCTTCGCCATTGGCGTATCGGCCAGCATATCGCCCAGCACCGTGCCCTTTACGGGGACCAGCGCATTGACCGGCACGCTTTCGGGATGCGCGTCCAGCGTTGCGAGCGTATGGACAAAGCCTACGCGGTCCTCGCGCGTTTCGCCCATGCCCACGATACCGCCAGAGCACACATTGATGCCCGAATTGCGCACATGATCGAGTGTATCGAGGCGGCTTTGGAAATCGCGCGTCGAAATCACTCGCTCATAATATTCGGGCGAGCTGTCGATATTGTGGTTGTAGTAATCGAGGCCTGCTTCGGCGAGCATGTCGGCCTGATGCGGCTCCAGCATGCCCAACGTCATGCAGGTCTCAAGCCCCATATCGCGCACGCCTTTCACAATCTCAACAATCGCGGGCATGTCGCGGTCTTTGGGATTGCGCCAAGCAGCGCCCATGCAGAAACGCTGGCTGCCCTGATCCTTGGCCTGAGCCGCGCGTTGCAGCACGGCCTGCACATTCATGAGCTTGGTCGCCTCAACCCCGCTATCGGCCTTCACCGATTGCGAGCAATAGCCGCAATCCTCGGGGCACCCGCCAGTCTTTATCGATAGCAATGTGCAAAGCTGAATTTGCTCAGGCGGATGGTTTTGACGGTGGGTCGAAGCGGCTTGGAAGAGGAGTTCTGTAAATGGAAGGTCGAACAGCGCCGCAATCTCTTCGCGGGTCCAGTCGGTGCGGCCAGATGCTTGGGGGGTGGTCATTCAATTGGTACTTTCAATTCGAGCGGTAAATTCGCGCAATTCATGAGTTCTTGATGATGTGAGGCGTGCCATACAGGCGGACCAGATCGTTCCATGATCAGAGTTGGACTCCAGCAGCGCAACCGTCAACTCACAGTGATCATCTCTGTAGCCAAGCCACTTGCCGTGAACCCGGCTTAACAGGCTCGACATTGGACGCGCGTCGACTCCAGGGAACTCAGTATCGTCATAGTCACTTGCTGCCTGATAGGCTTCTGACCAGGCTTGCTCCATCTCGAAGTGGGCCTTTGGATAGTCACGATCACGGCAACCGTTCAAATCATTGAACGACCTAGGCCACTCGCAATCCGGTTCCCGCGTCTCACTGGGGATAGTTGGTGGGGTTTGTGGCAATTCTTGAACTGGCTGAGCCGAGATAAGTATGAGCGGAAAGAGGATCACTCAGCCGCCTCCTCGAGTGGGGGCATATTGTGGCCGAGCAGCGTCAGGATATCCGCCGCGCACTCCACCACATTTGAACCCGGTCCATAAATCCCCTGCACACCTGCATCGCGCAGGAAGTCGTAGTCTTGTGGGGGGATCACGCCGCCCGCGGTGACTTTGATGTCGGGGCGGCCAGCTTCTTTGAGCAGGCGGATGAGTTCAGGGATCAGCGTCTTGTGACCTGCCGCGAGGGAGCTTGCACCGATGACGTCGACGTCCTTTGCCAGAGCCATTTTGCAAGTCTCTTCAGGAGTTTGGAACAGTGGGCCGGAGACCACTTCGAAACCCATATCCGCAAAAGCGCTTGCGATCACATTGGCGCCGCGATCATGGCCGTCTTGGCCCATTTTCGCGACCATGATGCGGGGTTTGCGGCCTAAGCGGCGCTCTACTGCGTCCACGCCATCGGTGACTTGCGCCCAGCGGCGGTCGAATTCGTAGGCGCTCGCATAGACGCCAGAGACAGGCTTTGGCGTGGCATCGTGGCGGCCAAAAACGCCCTCCATTGCAGCCGAGATTTCACCCAAGGTCGCATCATGGCGCGCAGCCTCCACCGCGCGGGCGAGCAAGTTCACATCCGCCTGTTTCTCAAGCTCGGCAATCTTGGCCGGTGGCAACGGTATACCGTTCTCATCGCGTCCGGTCGCAATCGCTTCTCGGTGAGTAGCCGGGTTTGCAGCCGCTGCATCCGATAACGCCTTCAATGCCGCCTGACACGCCGCTTCATCGCGACCGCTGCGCACTTCAGCGAGCCGCTTGATCTGGCCTGCGCGAACCGCCGCATTGTCGATATCGAGCGTATCAATCGGCTCTTCTTCGGCGAGCTGGTATTTGTTCACGCCAACGATCACTGTCTCGCCCTTGTCGATGCCGGTTTGCTTTTCCGCAGCAGCGCGCTCAATCGCGGCCTTGGGAGCGCCGGTTGCGACATAAGCGGTCATCCCGCCTGCCTCATCAACCTCCGCGATCAGCTTCTCGGCTTCCTCAACCAACGTGGCCGTGAGCGCTTCGATGTAATGCGAGCCGCCCAGCGGATCGACGACGTCGGTGATCCCGCTTTCCTCTTGCAGCACCAATTGCGTGTTGCGCGCAATGCGGGCGGAGAAGTCGGTGGGGAGCGCAATGGCTTCGTCCAGCGCATTGGTGTGGAGCGATTGCGTGCCGCCCAATGTCGCCGCCAGCGCCTCAACCGTGGTGCGCATGACGTTGTTGTAAGGGTCCTGTTCTTGCAAGCTCACACCCGAGGTTTGGCAATGCGTGCGCAGCATCTTGGAGCGGTCGGATTTCGCGCCCAGCTCATCCATCGTGCGATACCAAAGCGTGCGTGCGGCGCGCAGTTTGGCGATCTCCATAAAGAAGTTCATGCCGATGCCGAAAAAGAAGCTGAGCCGCCCGGCAAATGCATCAATATCAAGGCCCGTCGCGCAGGCCCGCGTCACATATTCCTTGCCATCAGCAATGGTGAAAGCGAGCTCCTGCACCGCCGTCGCACCGGCCTCATGCATGTGATAGCCACTGATCGAAATGCTGTTGAACTTCGGCATGTTAGCGGAAGTGTAAGCGATAATATCGGACACAATCCGCATGCTTGGCTCTGGCGGATAGATATAGGTGTTGCGGACCATGAACTCTTTGAGAATGTCGTTCTGGATCGTGCCAGACAGCTTCTCGGTTGGCACACCCTGCCGCTCACCCGCCACGATGTAGAAGGCAAGGATTGGGATCACCGCGCCGTTCATCGTCATGGAAACGGACATGGTGTCGAGCGGGATCTGGTCGAACAGGATCTCCATATCCGCCACGGTGTCGATAGCGACACCCGCTTTGCCGACATCGCCGGTGACGCGCGGGTGGTCGGAATCGTAGCCGCGGTGGGTGGCAAGGTCGAAAGCGACCGAAAGGCCCTTCTGACCCGCAGCCAGATTGCGGCGGTAGAATGCGTTGGATTCCTCAGCTGTTGAGAAGCCCGCATATTGCCGGATCGTCCAAGGGCGGCCTGCGTACATGCTCGCTTTTACCCCGCGCGTGAACGGCGCAAAGCCGGGGAGACCTGCGTCAAAATCCGCGTGATCGTCTGCCGTGTAAAGCGGCTTGATCGAGAAGCCCTCAGGCATGTCGCGAGTTAGGTCTCGGCCCTTGCTTTCTTTATCAGCAAGCACCTGCCAGTCTTGAGGGGTGGGTTTGTTGGTGTCCGTCATGGCGAGCCTCTAAGCACAATCACGCGAAGCGCGAAAGTCGCGGCATTAATGGTCGCGCGGAGTTTCCATAATCTCGGTTAGCATGCCTTGCATATCCTTTGGATGGAGGAAAAAGATCGGCGTGCCGTGAGCGCCGAGGATCGTGGGGCCAAGGATGCGCTTACCCATCGCCTCGAATTCGGAGCGCGCGGCGTCGATATCGGGGACTTCGAAGCAAACATGATGCTGCCCGCCCGACGGGTTCTTTGCGAGAAAGCCGTTGATCGGAGAGCTTTCGTCAAACGGCTCGATGAGCTCGATTTGCGTGCCATCCATCCCCGAGTGAGTAGGCGTATCGACAAAGCAAACCTTCACCCCCTGCTCGGGCAGGTCGAAGGGTTCAGTAATATGCGTCGCGCCCATGACGTCGCGGTAGTGCGCGATGGAGTCGGTGATGGAGGGCGTTGCGACCCCGATATGGTTTAGACGGCCTAGTTTCATTGGATGACCTTTAGTTCGAAAGTGGCAAACACCATGAATACAAAGAAGATGGTGATGACAAGCGAAAGCCAAGCAAACAGCGAGTAGGATGGCCCACCCGCTTGAGTGCCCTTTTCCTTCTGATTGTAGGCAAGGACGAGAAACACAACCCAAGCAACCAGCGTGATGGCAGCAAGAGCTGCGAAAACGGTGGTCCAATCAGTCAATTTGGGCGCTCATTTGGTTTCAAAACGTAATCACTGTCAGAAGAGTGAACAAACTTAGACCAGACGCCGCCATTAGAAGCGATGGCCATGCGTGGAAGCGCAATTCCTTTGTTTGGCCATCGATATGCCATGAATGGGGACTGCGCCACACTCTCCAAATTGCGAATAGGCAAAGGAAAGTGGCGATGCCGAGAAATGCCACAAACGCATCGCTTGAGAGGAATTCTCGCAGCGCCAATTCTAGCTCAACTCGAAGCGCATTAGTTCAGTGGACTACGATCTTTAGCGCAATTAGCACGAGTCCGATGGCGGCTAAAAGAGAAGTCAATGTCAACGCAAAGACATAGTTCGATGGGCTATCGAACTTACACACCCGAACCAGATCACGATTGCCATCAATTTTCCAAAACCCGCCCTTTACAACGTGGATCAGAGCCAGACCGGCAAAAACTGATGTGAACGCTACTGCCTCCCAAAGTTCGTAGCTCAAGCTCGCCTCCTAAAGCGGAATGTTATCATGCTTCTTCCACGGGTTCTCCAGCTGCTTGGTCCGGAGCTTTCTTAAGCCCAGCGCAACCCTGCGCCGCGTGGAGTGCGGGTGGATCACTTCGTCGATATAACCACGGCTCGCCGCCACAAATGGGTTCGCGAAGCGGTCTTCATATTCCTTGGTTTTCTCAGCGATTTTCGCAGGATCATCGCGGTCTTTGCGGAAAATGATCTCCACCGCGCCTTTTGCGCCCATCACCGCGATCTCTGCGGTGGGCCATGCGTAGTTGAGGTCTCCGCGAAGGTGCTTTGATGCCATCACGTCGTAGGCGCCGCCATAGGCCTTTCGGGTGATGATCGTGATCTTGGGCACGGTGGCCTCGGCATAGGCGAAGAGCAGTTTTGCGCCGTGTTTGATGATGCCGCCCATCTCTTGGGCCGTACCGGGCAGGAAGCCGGGCACATCGACGAAGGTCACAATCGGAATCTCAAACGCATCGCAGAACCGCACGAAGCGCGCGGCCTTCTTGGACGATGCAATATCGAGCACACCGGCGAGCACCATGGGCTGGTTCGCAACCACACCCACAGTGCGCCCTTCGACCCGGCCAAAACCGCAGATGATATTCGCTGCATGCGCTGGCTGAATTTCGAAGAAGTCGCCCTCATCCAGCGTCTTCGCGATCACCTCATGCATGTCATAAGGCTGGTTCGCATTGTCCGGGATGATCGTATCGAGCGAAGGCTCCTCGCGGTCCCACGGATCATTAGTGGGGACGACAGGCGGCTCTTCACGATTGGATAGCGGCAGGTAGTCGTAGAACCGGCGCGTGGCGAGCAGCGTCTCGATGTCATTATCAAACGCGATATCAGCGACGGAAGTTTTGGTCGTATGCGTAATCGCGCCGCCCAGCTCCTCTTGCGTCACCTCTTCATTGGTGACGGTCTTCACCACTTCCGGGCCGGTGACGAACATGTAGCTGCTGTCCTTCACCATAAAGATGAAGTCGGTCATGGCGGGCGAATACACCGCCCCGCCCGCGCACGGCCCCATGATCAGGCTGATCTGTGGGACGACGCCCGATGCGAGCACATTCTGCTGGAACACTTCGGCATAGCCACCGAGTGACGCCACGCCTTCCTGAATGCGCGCACCGCCTGAATCGTTGAGCCCAATGACAGGCGCACCAACCTTCATCGCGGTCTGCATGACTTTGCAGATCTTCTCCGCATGGCGCTTTGACAGAGAGCCGCCGAACACGGTGAAGTCTTGGCTAAAGACATAAACCAATCGGCCATTGATCGTGCCCGAACCCGTGACCACGCCATCGCCGGGGATTTTCTGCGTTTCCATGCCGAAATCGACGCAATCGTGCTCAACATAGGTATCTATCTCTTCAAACGATCCTTCGTCGAGCAGCACGTCAAGCCGTTCGCGCGCGGTCAATTTGCCTTTGGCGTGCTGAGCATCAATGCGTTTTTGCCCACCGCCCATTTTGGCGGCTTCACGGCGGCGTTCCATCTCGGCGATGTTGGCGGACATAGGTATGAGGGCCCCTGATTGAAGTTGTTGCAAGAACCGTTGCCGGACCGCCGCCGCAGCGTCAACGTATCAAAAGGGTAGAGTTATCCGCTTGGCGAGCGCTGGCGAAATGCTTTCAGTGAGGCGCAACGCTTTGGTCATGCCGATATTCGCCTCATTGCGGCCCTTCTCAATCGCCTCCAAAATTTGCCGCGCGCATTCCTCGGCTGGCATCTTTTTCATGGGATTGCCGTCATTCATCTGTGTGTCGACCACAGGGGGCAGCGCTTCGATTATTTTGATGCGCGTGTCTTTGAGCTGTTCGCGAAGCGCGAGCGTGTAGAACCGCAAGCCCGCTTTCGTCGCGCAATAAACCGATTGGCGTGCGGCAGGCGCGACCGCTAGGCCCGATGTCACGTTGACAATGGCTGCAGCGGGCGTGGCCTGCAATCGCACCATCAGCCCTTCGATCAATCGGATTGGCGCATTGAGATTGGCGTAGATACAATCGTCGGCCTCGTCCGGAACAGGCGGTTTCTTACGAAAATCGTGGTCCACCAATTGGCCTGCATTGTTGATAAGGACATGGAGGCGCCGCTCGCCCCATTCCGCAATCAATGCATCCACACCTGCAGCATTGGAAAGGTCGGCCTCTATCACCTCAAAGCCTGCCGTGCGCATTGTGCCCACACGGTCCGCATTGCGGCCTGTCAGCACGGCTTCCGCGCCTTTTGCCTTTAGTTGCAGCGCCATTTCGCGCCCAATGCCTGCGGTCCCTCCTGTCAGAAGGACGGTCTTACCTTTGAGCTCCATTGCACCGCTCCGGTTGGTTGTGGCCTATTTCAGCAGCACCAATTCCTCCGCCATTGTCGGGTGAATTGCAACGGTGTCGTCAAAATCAGCCTTAGTCAGGCCCGCCTTCACGGCAACGGCCGCGGCCTGCATGATCTCAGGCGCTTCGGGTGCAATCATGTGAATGCCGACGATTTTGTCATTCGCAGCGTCGACGATCATCTTGTACAGCCCGCGCTCATTGCGGCCCGCCACCACGTTCTTCATCGGGCGGAAATCGGATTGGAAGACCTTGATTGAGCCAAGCGAATTGCGCGCTTCGCCTTCCGTCAGGCCGACAGCGGCAATGGGTGGATGGCTGAAAACGGCGCTTGGGATGCAGGAATGGTCGACCGCATAAGGTTCGACGCCGCCAAAAGTGCTGTCAGCAAAGGCCTGGCCTTCGCGGATAGCAACCGGGGTCAGTTGCACGCGATCAGTCACATCGCCCACGGCATAGATGTGATCGACATTCGTTTTGGAAAAAGCGTCGACCTTGATCTCGCCTTTTTTGCCAAGCTCAACGCCGACCTTTTCAAGGCCAAGCCCTTCGGTGTTGGGTGAGCGGCCCGTGGCGATCATTACCTGGTCAAAGACGCGCGGTTCGTGGCCGGTCATTTTGACCAGCAAAGTGCCGTCTTCCTGCTTTTCGACCCATTCAAACTCGACATTGAAGCAAAATTCGATCCCCTTGCTGAGGGAGATTTGCAGCAGACGGTCACGCAAAGAGGGATCATAAGAACGCAGGATCACGTCGGAGCGGTTGGCGATGGTCACTTGGCTGCCAAACTCGTTGAAGATGCCCGCAAACTCGTTCGCGATATAGCCACCGCCTGCGATCAAAATGCGCTTTGGCACTTCGTCCAGATGGAACGCTTCGTTTGATGTGATCGCGTGCTCATTGCCTTTGAATTCGGGCATGTGAGGTTTTGCACCCGTGGCTACGAGGATGTATTTCGCGGTGATGACCTTGCCGCTTGCCAGAGTAATCTCGTGAGGGCCGGTGATTTCTGCACGCTCGCGAAAGACCGTTACATCGTGATTGTCGAGCGTTTCGCCATACAACCCTTCGAGCCTGTCGATGTCGCTTTGCACGTGGTCACGCAGGCGCACCCAATCGAAGCTTTTGCCTTCGATGTTCCAGCCAAACTGCTTTGCGTCTTCCAAATCTTCGGCAAAGTGCGCGCCGTAAACCAGCATTTTCTTGGGCACGCAGCCGCGAATGACACAGGTGCCGCCTACACGATATTCTTCTGCCGCTGCGACCCGCGCTCCATGCGCCGCTGCGACCCTGCTGGCGCGCACGCCGCCAGAGCCGATACCGATAGTGAAAAGGTCGTAGTCATATTCAGTTGCGGCCATGTGTTCCTCCGTTGCAGCGCGTCTATGGGCGTATTCGTCCATATCGGCAACGCAGTTACTGGCTTTAACGCAGACCTAATTTGCGCGCGCGAAGCTTAGCTTTCGAGGAAGCGCCCGTAATCGCGCAGCAGCTCAAACGCTTTCATATTTTCAAGCGTAATCAACCCGTCATCGGTGATCCCGGTGAGGCGATAGATCAGGCGCAGGATCGCCTTTTGCTGTGTCTCACCCACATCAACCAGACTGATGAGCATATCGGGATTGTCATGTTCGAGCTCGTCAAACAGCATGGCGACATTCATCGGGTCAAAGCCAAAGCCCAAGAAGCCGAGCCGCTTCCCGCGCGACATTTCCGCACGCAGATAAGATTGGAATTGGCGAGAAGCCCCGCGCTGGCTGGCGGTGAAGATACGTTTGGACAGTGCGACGATATTGTCGGGGGTTTCATCGCCCCAATTCACAACCGTCTCATCCTCGCCCTGCCACGGCAGCCGCCCGGCAACTCCATATGGGTGCACAATGCGAAGGCGCCCTGCGACCAGTTCTTGGGCCTCTTCGAGAGACATGCCAAAGGCGCGCTCAACCACGTAAGGCAGATAATGCTCGAGCGCGCGGTCATAATTGAAACAGACGATGGAGAGCTTTTCAAAGCACTCCTCCGCCTTTGAACGCGGCACACCTTTCACGATTAGCTGGCCAAGCTGGAACAACCAGTTCTCAGTGCCACGCAAGGGAAGCTCACCCGGATTGCGTGGCTCTGGGGCCAGCGTCGATTTCGATTCCGCCTGAAGCGTGTAATAGATGATCGCGATTTTGCCTGCGGCCAGCACGGCTTTGTCATGGCCATATTGCTCAAGGATCGCGTCAATCGAGGTGCTGACCACGGTAGCTTCGCGGATTGCATTGCCGCCTGCGACCAGTTGATCATAAGTCATGCCCAGTTCGGGCGCGATCTGTTCGAACAGCTGAGCAAGCGCGATGAGGTCGCGCGATTTCACTTCAGAATTCAGACGCTCAAACTCAAACCCGCCCGCAATCTTTGCAAGCAGATCGGGGCCGTCTGGCATCTCAATTTCACGGTTTGCACCCGCACCAATAATCAGTGTGGTATCGGTTCTGATCATGCGAAGCGGCTCCCGGAAGACAACATGCCTGCGCGATAGGCCAACACACTTAATTTTGCCTTAGGGAAGCCGGCGATTTTACAAGATTTTATGCGCAGTTAGTTGCCGCCGGACCTCTGCCCGCCGCCACCGCCGCCGCCACCGCCATTGGGCCCACGACGACCACTGCCACCACGGCGATTGCCGCCGGGACGTCCGCCACCTGGGCGACCGCCACCTGAATGGCCACCGGGCTTACCGCCACCAGGACGCCCTTTTCTGCCCGGATGCTTGTTGCCCGGTTTCTTTGGTTTGGGTGCGCCGTCGCCCGATGGTCTTTGCCCAGCTGGCTTTGGACGGACCTTCTTTTTCGAAACCCGCGTTTGGCCACGCGGCGCAGGCTTGGTTGGGCCAACCCCTTCGACAACTGCACGGAAATTGTCTGGTAGCGCGAGCCGGTCCAGTTCAGCGCCCGTTACCTTGCGAATGTCTTTGAGATAAGCGCGCTCATCCTCTGCGCAAAAGGCAATTGCGACCCCGTCTTTGCCAGCACGCGCGGTGCGACCGATGCGGTGCACATATTGCTCTGGCACATTGGGCAATTCGTAGTTGATCACGTGGCTCACACCCGGAATATCAATCCCGCGCGCGGCCACATCGGTGGCGATCAAGATGTTGGTCGAACCCCGGCGAAACTCATCAAGAGCGCGCTGGCGCTGTGGCTGCGATTTGTTGCCGTGGATTGCATTACTCTCAATCCCGCGCTGGCGCAGCTTTTTCACAACGCGGTCCGCGCCGTGCTTTGTGCGGGTGAAGATCAGTGTGCGCTCAATCTCACCGGGCACCTGATGGCGGCCCGACAGGATCATTTCGAGCAGCGATTGCTTCTCATCCTGCTGAACCATGAAGAGAAATTGCTCAATCCGCTCAGCCGTAGTGCTTTCCGGTGTGACGGAGACCTGCACCGGATTGTTGCAATAGTTTTTAACCAAATCCTTGATCGCGCGCGGCATCGTGGCGCTGAAAAACAGCGTCTGGCGCTCTTTGGGCACCAGATCATTGATGCGGCGCAGCGCGTGAATAAAGCCGAGGTCGAGCATCTGATCCGCCTCGTCCAGCACGAGGACTTCGACGCCTGACAGATTGAAGGCTTTCTGGTCGATCAGGTCGAGCAAACGGCCCGGCGTGGCGATCAAGATATCGGTGCCGCGATGCAGCTTGTTCCGGTCCTTATTGACCGAAGTGCCGCCGACGATCGACTGCACTTTCAGGCCAGCCAGCGCGCCATAATCCTTCGCGCTCGTCGCGATTTGCACCGCGAGTTCGCGCGTTGGAGCCAGCACGAGCATGCGGCAGGATTTGAACGGAATGCGATTGTCGCTGTCGCGCAGACGGTCAATGCTGGGCAGCATAAACGCCGCCGTCTTGCCCGTACCGGTTTGCGCGATACCTAGAAGGTCGCGCCCTTCGAGGACGGGGGGAATAGCCTGCTCTTGAATCGGAGTAGGAGTGGAATAGCCCTTGAGATCAAGCGCTTGAAGAACGGGCTGCGACAGCCCGAGATCGGAAAAGTGTGTCATTAAGACTCGCAATTTGTGCGAAGCGCACGCGTGTATGGCGTGCGAAGCGCGGGGTTAAAAAACCACCCGCGTGAATAGGGAAGCTGTAGGGGTTAAGTGAAACGCTAGCCGGGGCGGATATTATCAGAGCCGCCGCTTCACGCTGGCAACATGCGTTTCGTTTTCGGGGTGCAGATGGGGGGGATTGGTGCGGAAGTCAATGGCTTGGCTAATGGCTCAAATAACCAGTTTCATGCCCTAGCCTAGCGCCCTGCATAACCCGGTCACGTTCCTCTTCCGTCTCAAAGAACTCAATTAGGTCGATTTCATTCTGCCACAGCAAATCACGGAGCTCGTCATCCACCAAGCTAGCGTTAAGCTCCTCGGTCAAAATTGAAGACCGACTTTGTGTTTCACGCTCCGCGATCATGAGAGCGCGATGAACTTGTTTCCTTAGAGCCGTTTGCAACTGTTTCTGCTCGATCACCCGTCGACTCCCGGTCATTATCCTGAGATCATCTCGCTTGTCAGTTGGAAGAAACACTGCCTCGATTTGCCAAGGCGGACCACCATAGTGATCACCAGGACCAAAATGCGCGATTGCGTCATCTCGCAGCTTACAAACCATCGAGTGAACTTTGCTCTCATCGCGGTCGAACTGCTTCAGGAAGCCAATACTCCCTCGGTGATTGGACTGAGTTTTGGTAGCTCTAACATAAAGCACCACCACAGTGTTGATCAGCGCAAATGCAGCATCTGAAGCCCAAGAACGCCCGGCTCCATGCGCTCGTGCGATACCCAGTGTATGTTCCAAGGCATTCAACATATCAAACGCTGTTGAAAGATCAGTTTGAATGGAATGGGCCCATGACAGCCTTCTGATCATTGCCGCGATTTTTTTATACTCTTCTGGGAGCATTCTTGATGCGGCTAAAAGGTCAATCGCTTTACCCGGCTTTGGCTGTTGCTCGACCATCTCACCCCAACCCCGCAACTACCATCAGCGCCTTAGTGCTGGCATCAAAATCACCCTCGCCCGCTTCGACCTCTTTCGCCATTTTCTTGCCTAGCTCGACGCCGAATTGATCGAACGGATTGATGCCCATCAGCACTGCAGCCGCAAACGTGCGGTGCTCGTGGAAGGCGATAAGCGCGCCGAAGGTGGCGGCGTCGCAATCGTCTAGCAGGATGGTCGCGCTGGGGCGGTTGCCGGCGAAGGCGCGTGCGGGGTCTTTCCCATCTGCGCTCATATTGCCGCCTGCCATCAAAGCTGCGCCTTGGGCAAAGCAGTTTGCGAGCAGCGACTTGTGATGCGCTGGGTCCAGCTCGTCTCCGGGTGCGATGCTGGCGATGAAGTCGACCGGGATCAGATGCGTGCCTTGGTGCAGCAGTTGGAAGACGGCGTGTTGTGCATCGGTCCCCACCCCTCCCCATGTGATCGCTGCTGTTGGTTGATCGACTGGCTCACCCGAAGCCGCCACTGACTTACCGTTGCTCTCCATCTCGAGCTGCTGGAGGTAATCGGGCAGCAGCGCGAGCCGTTCGTCATAGGCAAAGACCGCGCGGGTCTGGCAGCCCCTCACCCGTGCATAGTAGAGGTCAGCAAAGGCCGCGAGCAGTGGGCCGTTCGCCCGCCCATCAGCTTCGCGGAAATGGGTGTCCATACCCTTCGCGCCTGCGAGCATGGCTTGGAAGTCCTCCATCCCCACGGCCATTGCGACTGGGAAGCCGATGCTAGACCACAGCGAATAACGCCCGCCCACACTTTCGGGGAACGGCAGGACGCGCGTTTCATCGACGCCCCACTCAACCGCACCTTCAGGGTTTGCGGTAAGCGCAACCACGCGACCGCCGGGATCATCGACGCCGTTGTCGCCGAGCCATTTCAATGCGCTCGCTGCATTGGTCATGGTTTCGGTGGTGGTGAAGGTTTTTGACGCAACCGCAATCAAAGTCGTTGCCGGATCGCACGCGGCAAATGCTTGCTCCAGCGCCAAGCCATCAATGTTCGAGACGACATGCACATCCACCAGCTTTAGATCGCGGGTCAACGCATCGACGGCCAGATCAGGCCCAAGGGCAGAGCCGCCAATGCCGATATGGATGAGATGCTTGACCGGACCCAGCGCGCCATCGTGGATGGCTTCGACCAGCATGCCCATCCGCGCGAGAAGAGCCTGCGCTTCCTCGACATCTGCGTCCGTCCCGCTTCCGCGCATTGCGCCGTGGGTTGCGGGGCGCCCTTCCGTGGGGTTGATGATCCCGCCGCCAAACAGCGCGTCTCGCGCAGCATCAAAGCCAGCATCACCCGCAAGCGCCTCAAATGCCCCCAGCGATGCGTCATCCAGATGCGTCTTCGACCAATCGAGCAGCATGCCAACCGGGCCAAGCTCGCCCAGATCAAACTCAAGACGCTGGCTCAATTTGCCGACACGATCGCCGTCTGCGGCGAACAGTTCACCCAAGCTTGGCTGGGGGAGCGATTTCAGCGTGCTCCAGTGCGGTTCCATCTTTGCGGCGTTGCTCATCACTCAAACCCTCTTTGCGCATTGCTTTTCGCCGCGTAAGGGGACCTGTCATGGATGTTAAGACCCAATCTGATGCGAGCGCCGCAATCTCCCCCGAAACACAAGGGGCAGATGCGTCCGCCGATGCACCTGAACAAGAAAAGGAGACGCTGGGCTCCTTTGCACTGTTCCTTGCCAAACTGCTCTTGGCGGTGCTGATTTTTAGGATCGTGTTTTTCTCGCCCTTCTCGATCCCATCGGAAAGCATGCTGCCGCGTCTGATGAATGGCGATTATCTGCTTGCGTCGAAGTGGAGCTATGGCTTCTCCAAGTATTCGCTGCCGTTCAACGCGCCGCTGATACCGGGGCGCATTTTGGCCAGCGAGCCGGGGCGCGGCGACGTGGTTATTTTCAAGCATCCCATCGACGAAACCGATTATATCAAGCGCGTCATCGGCCTGCCCGGAGACAGCGTTGCGTTGGTAAACGGCCAAATCATGCTCAATGGTGAGCTGGTCCCGCGCGAGCCGATGGACGATTTCGTTGTCTCGATCTCTCCCAACACCAGCTGTTCGTGGGGCGGCAAAGAGGGCGAAGACGCGGAAGGCAATGCGGTGTGCCGCTACACGCGTTTTCGCGAAACTTTGCCCGGCGGTGTAGCATACGAAGTGCTCGATTTCGGCAATGTGCCGGCAGACAGCTTCCCGCCCAAAATCATCCCCGAAGGCCATATGTTCGTCCTTGGCGACAATCGCGACAATTCGCGCGACAGCCGGTTCGAAGCGCGCAGCGGCGATGCGGTTGGCATTGTCCCTCAGGATAAGCTGGTGGGCGAGGCAGCCGTGATCATCTGGTCAACCGATGGCAGCGCAAGCTGGGTCAACCCGATCAGCTGGTTCAGCGCCGCGCGCTGGGGCCGCATGGGCAACGGCATTTGAGCGCGTCCCGATGAGCGAACTCGCCCCCGAAACACGTGATTGGCTGACGCAGATTGGCTTTACCGTGAAGAACGAGCCCATCTGGCTCGAAGCGCTCACCCATGGCAGTTTCAACGCGCACCATTCCGCAGCGCGCGCAAACGAGCATGAGGCGGATTACCAACGGCTCGAATTTTTGGGTGACCGCGTGCTCGGGCTATCCGTGGCGAGCTGGCTATATGGGGCAAGCGAGCAGCAAGAAGGGCAATTGTCGCAGCGCCTCAACGCCCTTGTCAGCGGGGCAACCTGCGCACGCATTGCTCGCGAAATTGATCTTTCGGATCATATCCGGCTTGGCAAACAGGCACGCGAAGATGGCGGCGCGGACAGCGACAACATCCTTGGCGATGTGATGGAAGCGGTGATCGGTGCAAGCTTCCTCGACAATGGCTATGACGTGACGCGCAACCTCCTTTACAAATTATGGGAGAGCGAGCTTGGCGGGGATGCAGGCAAGGCAAAACACCCCAAAAGCGCGCTGCAAGAATGGGCTGCGGGCAACAAACGCGCAATGCCCAATTACGAAGTTACTGGCCGTTCTGGTCCCGACCACGCATCGCAGTTCACTGTGCGAGTTAGCATCCACAATGTTGGCGAAGCAGAGGCAACCGCAGGCAGCAAAAGCGCGGCAGAAAAACGCGCAGCAAAGAAGTTCTTGGAGGAATTTGGGTGAGCGAGAATTCAGCACCGACCCGCTGCGGCATGGTCGCGGTTATTGGTGCGCCCAATGCGGGCAAATCGACATTGGTGAACCAGTTGGTCGGCCAAAAGGTCGCGATTACTTCTGCCAAAGCGCAGACAACGCGCGCGCGGATGCTGGGGATTGCGCTTCATGGCCTCACTCAGATGATCCTGGTTGATACGCCAGGCATCTTTGCCCCCAAATCACGGCTGGACCGTGCGATGGTAAGCGCTGCTTGGGAAGGCGCAGAAAGCGCAGATGCCGTACTGCTGATCGTCGATCCCATCAAACAGCGCCGGCATGAGCTGGAACCCCTGATCGAAGCGCTGGAAAACCGGCCCGAACGCAAAATCCTCGTCCTCAACAAAGTCGATCGCGCCAAGAAAGAGCCGCTGCTTGCCCTCGCACAGGAACTGGGTGAACGGCTCAAATTCGAAGAGATTTACTTCGTCTCAGCGCTGACAGGTGACGGCGTTGCCGAGATGAAAGACGCGCTGGCGGGCCTGATGCCGGATGGCGAATGGATGTACCCCGAGGACCAAGTATCAGACGCCTCAGAACGCCTGCTCGCAACCGAGATCACCCGCGAACAGCTCTATGCCCAATTGCATGATGAGCTACCCTACGACACGGCCGTGCGGCCTGAACAATACAAAATGCGACCTGATGGCAGCTTGGAAATTCACCAGCAAATTGTGGTTTCCCGCGATACGCAGCGCGGCATTGTGCTGGGGAAAGGCGGCCAAAGAATCAAATCCATCGGCGAGGCCGCGCGTAAGGAATTGGCTGATATCCTAGGTGTAAAGGTTCACCTGTTCCTCCACGTCAAACACTCCGAGGGGTGGAGCGAAGACAAGGAAGTGTTCGAGGAAATGGGGCTGGATTGGGTGAAGTGATGCGCCGGAGCGCAGATTAGCGCTTCTTCGCGATCTTGATCTTTTGCTGTTTGGCGAAGGTCTTGGTTAAATCTTCGCTCCGCCCAAGCGCTTTGGCGATTTGCTTCAGACCCTGACCCTTGGAGGCGAGCAAACGCAGCCGTCCTGCTTCTTCAGCGTTCCACGGTTGCTTGTGGCGTTCAAATCTCTCTTTGCCCATGTGCGGGGCCTAGCGGAGCCAACCGGTCTTGGCGAGAGCGCTATTGCTTGGCTATGCGTTCCAGCTTCGCGCGCAGAGCCGCTTCATCAAACGGCTTTACGATGTAATCGTCAGCGCCTGCTTTGATGCCGATATTCACGTCTGCTGCCGTTCCCTTGGAGGTGCAGAACACCACTGTTGGCGGCTTTGGCGTGGGGATGGCGCGCAGCTTGGTCACAAACTCCAGCCCGTCCATTTCCGGCATGTTCCAGTCGGTGAGGACCAGACGTGGCATGGAGCGTTTGCAGCGTGCGAGCGCCTCTTCGCCATCTTGCGCTTCGACAGGTACATAGCCGAGGCTGCGAGCGATTTTTGACGAGACTTTGCGGATCACGCGGCTGTCATCAACGATCAGGCACACATTGGCGACCGCAGGTTGAGCTTCGGCAGTCGCCACGCCATCGCGCATGGCCTTGGCGGCGCGTACAATAGCGTCGGTTTCGCTGGTGTCAGCGCGGCCGCTTGGCTTCGCTGGCTGAGGGGCATCGGCAGCGACAGCATCCTGCACATCTGCAGGTGTTTCCACCGGCTCACCCTCTGGCACGAACGGTTCGCTCTCGCCCCGGCTTTGTGCATCGGCAAGCCTTTCAGCCAGCGTTTTGCCATCATTCGCAGCCTTGTTCTTGTGCGGCCCGACATTGCGTTTGATTAGATTTTGAATGGTTCTGCCTCCCCTGCAAGCGAGGCAAAGGCGCCTTCATTGTGAAGTTCTTCTTCAAGACCCTGCGGCGTTTCAACCGAACCAGAAATTGGACCGGCATCGTCTTCGCTGGTCACAGGAGTCATGCAGACGTGAAGATATGGCATCCAGATATCGCCATATTCGGCCTTTTGATACCATACGTCGAGCACATCATAGCTCGCCCATAGACCGTCCGGCTCGCGCAGCCGCAGGCCTTCGCCGATACGCGGAACGGCGGCAAAGCGAATGCGCTCTTGCGTTTGATGGGTTTCGTTTTGAACTTCGATTTCGATCACAGCATTGTGTCCCCGTGTCTGTGATCGGGTCTAAGATACAATACTAAAGGAATTGCCAACAAATTCGCGTGAAAGAAATTTAACCCTTTCTCGGCCGATTTTGCCGCCTATTTCGCCGCTGCCTTTTTGGCTGGAGCCTTCTTTTTTGCGGCCGGCTTCTTCTTAGGCGCGGCCTTTTTGCGTTTCTTCTTTGCCGGGCCTTTCGCGGCGCGTGCATCGATCAGTTCGATGGCTTGCGAAGCTTCCACATCCTCGGGCTTCACGTCCTTGGGGATCGTCGCATTGGTGGTGCCATCGGTGACGTAAGGGCCATAGCGGCCAGGCATCACTTTGATCTCACCGCCTGACGTGGGGTGTTCGCCAAGCGTCTTGATCGGCTCAGCCTTCGTGCGGGAGCCGCCTTTGCGATTGGCGGCCTCTGCCAGCAGAGTGACCGCCGCGTTCATGCCCGTTTCGAACACGTCGCGCGTGCTGGTGAGCTTTGCGTATTTGCCGTCGTGGCGCAGATAGGGGCCATAGCGGCCAATCGCCGCTTCGATTTCATTGCCCGTTTCAGGATGCGCGCCGATAATGCGCGGCAGGTCGAGCAGTTTGATCGCCCATTCCAGATCAAAATCGTCGAGGTCTTTGGGGATGGAGGCGCGTTTCTTTTTCTCGTCCACTTCCATTTCGACATAGGGGCCAAAGCGGCCCGATTTACGGTGGATCTCTGCGCCCGTTTCAGGATGCGTACCCATCAGCCCATCTTCGGCAGGATCAGCGCCATCTGCACCGGGCTGCGCGAAACGGCGAGTGTATTTGCATTCGGGATAGTTCTTACACGCGATAAACGCGCCAAAACGCCCGCCCCGAAGGTTCAGATGGCCGCCTTCGCGCCCTTCTTGTTCGCACAAGGGGCAGAAGCGTGCATCCTTGCCATCTTCGCGTTCTGGGAAGAGGTAATCGCCCAGGTATTCGTCGAGCACTTCGGTGACTTCGGAAGGAAGCTTTTCCATGACCTCTTCGGTCTTGGGTTTGAAATCCTTCCAAAATTTCGCGAGCAATTCCTTGTAATCTTCGCGCCCGTCAGAGACGGTATCAAGCTCATCCTCCATCCCTGCGGTAAAGTCGTAGGCGACGTAAGTGGGGAAGAATCGTTCAAGGAATGCTGTGAGCAATCGCCCGCTTTCCTCTGCGAAGAAACGGTTTTTCTCCATCCGCACATAATCGCGGTCGCGCAGGGTCTGAATGGTCGAGGCGTAGGTTGATGGGCGACCAATGCCCAACTCCTCAAGCCGTTTGACCAGTGAGGCTTCGGAAAAACGCGGCGGTGGCTGAGTGAAGTGCTGCGTTGCCTCCACGTCCTTTTTCGCCGGCATATCGCCGTCTTTCAGCGCTGGCAGAAGGCCTTCTTCGTCATCATCAGACTTATCATCGAAGCCTTCCTGATAGACTGCGAAGAAGCCGGGGAATTTAATCACTTGCCCTGTTGCCCGCAGCTCATGCTGGCCTGTGGCATCGCGCAAAGTGACAGTCGTGCGCTCCAATTGAGCGGCTGACATCTGGCTTGCCATGGCGCGTTTGAAGATCAGCGAATAGAGTTTGGCCTCATCCCCTGTGCCAGCTTTGTCTTTGCTGAAATTGGTAGGACGGATCGCCTCGTGCGCTTCCTGCGCGTTCTTGGCTTTGGAGCTGTAGAAACGTGGCTTTTCCGGGCGATACTCGGTCGCAAAGCGCTCTTCAATCGCATCGCGCGCGGCCATGATCGCGCTCATGTCCATCTGCACGCCATCGGTACGCATGTAGGTGATCGCGCCCGCTTCATAGAGCGATTGCGCAAGCCGCATTGTGTGACTGGCAGAAAAACCGAGCTTACGTGCGGCTTCCTGTTGCATGGTCGAGGTGGTGAACGGCGGCGAAGGATTGCGTTTGAGCGGCTTTGTCTCAACGCCCTCAACGGTGAAGCGACCACCTTCAACGGCGGCCTTGGCCTCCATCGCGATGCCTTCAGCGCCCAGAGAGAGTTTTTCCAGCTTCTCACCTTTGTACCGCACCAGCCGCGCATCGAACGCGGTGCCATCATGCTCAAGCTTGGCGAGCACGGACCAATATTCGTCCGGTTTGAACGCTTCGATTTCTCGCTCACGATCCACGATCAGGCGCAGCGCCACCGATTGCACGCGGCCCGCAGATTTTGCACCCGGCAGCTTGCGCCACAGCACTGGTGAGAGCGTAAAGCCGAACAGATAGTCCAGCGCACGGCGGCCCAGATAGGCATCGATCAGCGGCTGATCGAGCTCGCGCGGGGCAGCCATGGCATCGGTCACTGCTTTTTTGGTGATCGAGTTGAACGTCACCCGGTCAACCTTGGTCGGCAGCGCTTTGCGCTTCTTCAGCAGTTCCTGAACATGCCAGCTGATCGCCTCGCCTTCGCGGTCAGGGTCAGTCGCCAAGACAAGGCGCGATGCGTCTTTCGCAGCGTCCGCAATCTCTTTGAACCGCTTTTGCTTATCGCGATAAAGCTCCCAATCCATCGCGAAATCCTCATCGGGCCGAACGCTCCCATCTTTGGGCGGCAGATCTCGGACGTGACCGTATGAGGCCAGCACCTTGAAATCGGAGCCGAGATATTTCTCGATAGTCTTCGCCTTCGCGGGCGATTTAACAATAACAAGCTGCATGACGGTCTGAAGAGTTCCTTACACGTGTACGTACGCGCGAGAGTGGGATGGGATCGTTTGCGGCGTCAAGTAAGTTTGCGTGTCACGCAGCGCAAGAGCGTAGATTCGTGCAGGGCACATCTGCGCAGCATCACTCAAACACCGCCTCTATGCTTTCGTACTGATCGCTGAGTAATTTGTAGGCGGCCACTGACAAGCCCAAAAGCATGACCGGGAGCGTGTGCATGATGACCGAACTCACACTGCTCGACAGGACGGACCGGCTTGAACCAACCACGCTTTCAACTGCGCCCTCAATTCCTCCCGTGACCGCCCCTGCTCCCGTGGCAACTGCGAACCACAACAGCCACATTACGAAATAGGCCAGAGACAATGATCCAAGGTTGCCGCCGCTCATCCGCCAGCTCGATCCAATCGCTTCAAACAGCCCCACATCCTCTGCAACGAAAAATGTCGGCGCCATGACCCACTTTGCCCCCAACAAGATTGCGGGCACAACAAGGAAGAAGACCGAGACATAGAGCGGGATCGCAAGCAAGACCCCCATGCACAAAAACAGCAAGACCGGTGTCACATCATCGGAACTGAGATCACCGCCAGTGAGCGCCTGCCGGTAAAGATAAAACTGCCCAGCAAAATAGGCGATAAACAGCGGAATTGAGAGCAGCGAGGCAACCGTCGAACTAAGGCCACTCACAGTGCCTGCGAGAAAGAAGAAAGCGAAGTAATAAGCAAGCTGAAGCCGGATCGCTGCCAGCTCCCTAAAAGTCCCGTTAATCAATTCGCCAGCGGTCACGCGGCGGGTCTGTACATATGGCATGCGAAGTATGTTCTCTTGAAGTTTATAAGGCGCAGATGTCGAAATTGCGTTCAGCTATTCAAAGACAACCGCGACCTCTGCGGTATCGTCTCGCACCAATGAATAGACCGCGATACCTAAGGCACCCGTTAATGCGGCCCCGGCATAGATCATTAAATTGGCTACGGCGGAAGCTGGCAGACTGACCATGTCAAACTCATCAGCACCAAAAACGAAGACCGCAATGCCCATGAGGTAGAGCGCAATCGGCGCAAGCATAGTTATCAGGATTGGTATAAAGTTGCTGCCGGTCGCCTCCCAAGATTTGCCAAACGCGCCTGAGATATCTTCACCTTGGGCAAGCCCGTAACCGTAAAGCGGCGACCACCGCACAGCGAGCAGAATGCCCGGTACAATCAGAGCCACAAAGCCCAGCGCAATCCCAATACCGCTTAGCAAAGAAAGGCCAAAATACGTGCCGAAGCCCGCCTTCAGTCCATGGGGAGCCAATCCACCCTCGGTCAGCATGCTGATAACAAACCAATACATCAGACCTATCGATACGACGTTGAGCAGAAGGTTCGGCCCCTCAAAACTCTCCTGTTGGTCGACATACATGCCCCCCAGCGTAAGAGCCGTCACATAAACCACTAGGCTCGGCAAAGCAGCCGTCGCCAGCCTCTGCGCCTCTGCAAAGATCTGGCCAACCTCCAGTTTTACCCCCTGCCCCGTATTCATCAGTTCACCCCTAACTCAATTTCCATTTAGGCTTACATGCCCGCCCTGATGCCGTTCCAGCTCGCCTACTGCAACCAGCGCATCCGAAAACAAAGCGATTGATGTGAGTGAGTTCGCCTTCGTGGGCAGAAAGATGCATTTGGGATTTCGACTTCGCAGCCTATCGACTGGTCAAAAGCAATCGGAATGAATGATTTCAGATCTACTATTTATGAAAATGAGAATTGCTAGGAAGAGTTAAGTCAAATCGTGGTTTTCGAAATTCAATCAGCCTCTAAAGACAAACAATTCGGCGCATTTATGTTGTCCAACCACTGGTAATATAGAGTTATTGTTTTCTGCTTCTTACCAAACGGAGAAAAGTAATGAAGGCAATCAAGACAGCAGCCGTTTCGTTGGCATTAGTTTGTGGCAGCTTAGCCGCACCATCAATGGCTGGAACGCCATACGGCCCGTATGACACTTTCATCGTGAACTTTGGTAATGGGGTATGCGGTGTGTTCGCCGAGGGGCCAAATGGAGTCGTGCAAATAGACGAATTTCCTTGTCCTAGAGAATTTCGCGGCGACCTCTAAGAAAGCTGAGGGAGGCTGTTGAGCCTCCCTCATATTACTGCGCACGGCATGAAGGTCGCGCAAAGTCGCTAACCCGCCAAGCTCACATGCCCGCCCTGATGCCGTTCCAGGTCGCCTGACAGCTCCAGCTCCAACAAAACCATTTGCACGGTCCCTGCACTCGCGCCCGATTGGCGGATCAACTCATCCAGCGCAATGGGCGCTGTGGTAAGTAGCCGAGTGATAGCTTCACGTTCATCGCCGCTCGTCTTGCCCTCGCCCCATTGCAGATTGCGCAGTTCGGCATAGTCGAATGGCGCCGCGTCCTCGGCGACCCGGTAGTGGGAGCGGGGCTGTCCAGTGAAGCTTTGGAGCAGCTCGATCACATCGGCAGGCTCGCTCACCAACAACGCGCCTTCGCGGATCAACTGGTTGCAGCCATGGGATCGCGTATCTAGCGGGGAGCCGGGGATCGCCATGACCTCGCGCCCCGCCTCGCCCGCCAGCCGCGCGGTGATGAGCGAGCCTGATTTGGGCGCGGCTTCGACCACCAAAGTGCCGCTCGCAAGCCCTGCAATAATGCGGTTGCGGCTGGGAAAGTGACGCCCGCGTGGCTCAGTGCCCGGAGGCTGCTCTGCAATCAGAAAACCCTTATTGGCGATCCGCTCCTGAAGGTCTTCGTGTTGCGGAGGATAGGTAATGTCGATCCCGCTGGCGATCACGCCAATTGTCTGCGGAAAAGCGCCTTCATGCGCCGCGCCATCAATTCCGCGAGCGAGGCCAGAAACGACCGTAAAGCCCGCCTGCGAAAGCTCACTGGCAAATTCCCGCGCCAGCTTACAAGCCGCAGCAGAGGCGTTGCGTGCGCCGACCATTGCCACACATGGCTCATTCGCCAGCTCCAATCGACCACGACATGTCACGATGGGAGGCGCGCTGTCGATCTCTGCGAGCAATGCGGGATAATCGGGCTGGTCATGAAATAGGTATCGCGCGCCCGCTGCCCTCACCCCTTCGATCTCTTGCTCAATCCGATCCGTGGGTGCTGGCCGATAGGTGCGTTTACCTCGCGACCCCAGCTCTGGCAGTGCCTCAATTGCCGCAACCGCAGAGCCGCAGCGCGCAATCAGCTGCGCGTAGCTGACAGGCCCAATATTGGGCGAGCGCAGCAAGCGAATGCGCGCGAAGGCTTCTTCTTGGGAGAGAACCAGATGCGACCCTGAACCCTCCATCAGATGTGATTTCCTATCATTTCATGCCCATCACTTTTTGCCGCCGATCTTTGGTTCCTCACCCTTCACAAGCCGCCCAATATTGTCACGGTGAAGATAGATGATAAGACCCGCAATCGCAGCGAGAACAGGGAAGAATTGCGGATAGCCGAACAAAGCTGCAGCCGCCGCTGCAGCCACAACCGCGCTCATCCCGGCAAGTGAGGAGATGCGGAAAATACCCAGCATGGAAAGCCACACCGCTGCATAGGCAAGCCCGATCGGCCACGCGAGACCAAAGGCAACGCCCGCATTGGTCGCAACGCCTTTGCCACCCTTGAATTTTAGCCACACGGGATAGCAATGGCCGATCACCGCACCGCCTGCGGCGAATGCTTTGGCAACGTCGGATGTTTCCCCAGCCCAGATCATCCCAGCGGCGAACACAGGCGCGAAACCTTTGAGCAGGTCGAGCAGCAATGTCCCCGCCGCAAGCCCTTTATTCCCGGTTCGCAGCACATTGGTTGCGCCGATATTGCCAGAGCCGATATCGCGCACATCGCCCAGCCCCGCTGCCTTTGTCAGCAGCAGGCCGAACGGGATTGATCCAAACGCATATCCCAAAATCGCGGCAAAGAATGCTTCCATGATCCCCCTAAAGCCTGCGGATGCGGCTTTCCTTTTGATCTTGCCTAAGTAATAGACCCGGACACGACAAGTCACAGTTAGGCAAAAGCAGTCATTTCTGATCCATCAGCCCCCATTCTTATATTCGATACAGGTGTTGGCGGGCTGACCGTGCTTGCCGAACTGCGCAAGGCTATCCCGCAAGCGCCCGTGATCTTCGCTGCTGATTATGCAGGCCAACCCTATGGCCAAAAGACGGAGCCTCAGGTCGCCGCTCGCGTCGCTGGTCTACTGGGGCGGATGACGGAGCGTTACCGCCCTCGCCTTGCCTGCATCGCCTGCAACACCGCGAGCACAATTGCGCTTGGCAATGTGCGCGAAGTGCTTGAAATTCCGGTGGTGGGCACCGTGCCCGCCATCAAGCCGGCGGCGGAGAACACAAAGACCGGCGTGATTGGATTGCTCGGCACCGCAGGGACAATCCGCCAAAGCTATGTCGATGATCTCGAACGTGACTTTGCATCGCAAACGACATTGCTGCGCCATGCCGCGCCTGAGCTGGTGGGTGAGGCAGAGCGCAAACTTCGCGGGATAGCGCCCGATCGCAAGGTCCTTGCAGCTGCGTTGAATGCTCTCACTGAGGGTGATTCCACGATGGGGATCGACCACGTGATCCTGGGCTGCACGCATTTCCCGCTGCTCAAAGAAGACCTCGAGGATGTGGCTGTGTTCGACCTCGGCTGGTCGCCCGATGTCCGTTATGTCGATGGTTCTGCCGGAATTGCACGCCGCATTGCTCACTTGCTGGACGGTACGATCTTTGAGCGCACCGTTCCTGACCGCGCGATCACAACCGGCGATTTGGCGAGCATGGAAGAGCTGCGGCCCGTTCTCAAAAGTCACGGAATCGATCAGATTGAACGGTTTTAGTCGCGATCCATTCGCAAAGATCGCTATTTAAAATTGCGCTCGCGCTGGTAAAAGCCGCCGCCAAGAAACCAATAGGCCAATCGTGGGTTATTGACTTCAGAACCGAGCAAATCAGTAGCAAAGCGTGAGTGCAGTGAACTACGATCAGATCTTTGATAGTGCGATTGACCGGCTGCACGAAGAAGGCCGCTACCGCGTCTTTATCGACATTATGCGCAACAAAGGCGCGTACCCCAATGCGCGCTGTTTCCACGGGCATAACGGGCCCAAGCCGATCACTGTTTGGTGCTCAAACGATTACCTTTGCATGGGCCAGCACGATGTTGTGATCGGCGCGATGGAAGACGCGTTGCACGATGTTGGCGCGGGCTCTGGCGGCACGCGCAATATTGGCGGCAACACGCATCTGCATGTCGAGCTTGAAAAAGAACTCGCCGAGCTGCATGGCAAAGACGCAGCGCTCACCTTCACCAGCGGCTATGTCTCCAATGATGCGACATTGTCGACGCTGGGCAAGTTGCTGCCCGGCTGTGTGATTTTCTCCGATGCGCTGAACCACGCCAGCATGATCGCAGGGATCCGCAATTCCGGCTGTGAAAAGCGCGTCTTTAAGCACAATGATCTGGCGTATCTCGAGCAATTGCTCGCCGCAGAAGACCATGACACACCCAAAGTCATCGCCTTTGAGAGCGTCTATTCGATGGATGGCGACGTCGCCCCGATCCACGCGATCTGTGACTTGGCTGAGAAATACAACGCGCTCACCTATATCGACGAAGTGCACGCAGTTGGCATGTATGGCGAACATGGCGGTGGCATTTCAGAGCGTGACAGCGCCGCCCACCGCATCGACATTATCGAAGGCACTTTGGGCAAAGCGTTCGGCGTCATGGGCGGCTATATCGCAGCCGACACCCGCATCGTTGATTGCATCCGTTCCTATGCGCCCGGCTTTATTTTCACCACCTCGCTCTCGCCCGTTCTGGTCGCAGGCGTGCTGGCATCGGTAAAGCACCTCAAGCACTCCAACGTAGAGCGCAATGCGCAGCAACAGGCAGCCGCGACGCTCAAGCTGAAGTTTGCAGAAGCCGGCCTGCCCGTCATGGACAGCACCACGCATATCGTGCCGCTGATGGTCGGCGATCCAGCTCGCGCGAAGAAGATCAGCGACATCCTGCTCGCCGAATACGGCGTCTATGTGCAGCCGATCAATTACCCCACCGTGCCCCGCGGCACAGAGCGCCTGCGCTTCACCCCCGGCCCGCACCACTCCGAAGCAATGATGACCGAGCTGACAGAAGCTTTGGTGGAAATCTGGGACCGTCTGGAGATTGAGCTGGCTGAGGCGGCTTGAGCCAACATGAAGCGTGACATGGATTTCGTCCGCGATCTCATGTTGGAGATTGAAGATGGACGCGGTCGTTTTCAAACGCTTTCACCCGAATTCGCCATTTTGACTGACGATGAGGACGAGTTTGCAGCGACAAATGAGGATGCTGAGAAGATGGATTATCATCTGCATCTTCTACTGGACGCTGGGTACCTATCTGCACCAAAGAGATTTAGTAGTGGCCTTTGGTTGGTCGAACGACTGAGCTGGGAAGGCCACGATTTCTTGGATGCCGTACGCGATCCTAAAGTTTGGGCGCTGACCAAGAAAACCGCGAATGAAGCTGGTGGCTTCACCTTAGATCTACTGAAAGACCTTGCAGCCGGGTTCGTCAAAACTCAGGTTAAGAAGAACACGGGACTAGAGATTTAGTGGCTTTAGGTCCGGGTTGAATTCAAATTCTGGCTCGTCCACACTCCCGCCTAAGAGGGAGAGAGAACATGGCGACCACATTCGATAGAGCCGCGCTTGATACGGGTGCTTTGGACATACGCCCGATGACGCCTGCGATTGGCGCGGAGATTCTTGGGATTTATTTGGGCGCGTCCGATATTGCTGACAGCATCCCGGCAATCCGGTCTGCCCTGCTCAAACACGGCGTGATCTTCTTTCGCGACCAAGACCTCACCCAAGAACAGCACATCGCCTTTGCTCGGCATTTTGGTGATCTAGAGGTTCACCCGGCCACTCCCAAAAATCAGCCCAATCCCGAGGTCTTGCGCATCGCGCATGGTCCCAAAAGCCGGGGGCAGGAGAATTACTGGCATTCTGATGTGACATGGCGGGAGAAGCCGTCGCTCGGCTCGATCCTGCTTGCGCGCGAAGTGCCGGAGTGTGGCGGCGACACCTGCTTTGCCAATATGCACCTCGCCTATGAGCGTCTGTCCGACCAAATGAAGCGCTTTTGCGAAGGGCTCACAGCGGTGCACGATATCAGCCGCGTGTTTGCCAAGCGGATGGGTAAAAGCCCGGAAGAGCTGCAAAAGGATTACCCGATGGTGCGCCACCCCGTAATCCGCACCCATCCTGAGACGGGCGAGCGGGTGATCTATGTGAACACCGCCTTCACTTCGCATATCGAAGGGCTGTCCAAAGAAGAATTGAGCTGGCTGCTCGCCCATCTGTACAAGACCGCGATGGATGCAGAGATCCAGTGCCGTTTCCGCTGGCAAGCAGGCTCGATCGCGTTTTGGGACAACCGCGTGTGCCAGCATCTTGCCGTTTCCGACTACTTCCCCGCGCGCCGAGTCATGGAGCGGGTGACGATTGCGGGCGACAAGCCGTATTTCGAGGCGTAATCCAACACCCGTGCCGTAGCGTCCTTTGCGCCCTGCCCGCCATGCGGTAGCTCTCACTCAAACGAGATTCGGGAGAGACATACGTGTACGGCAACAAAGATCAGAAATATGATGAAGTGGTGATGGGTCGTCGTTCGGTTCGCGGCTATCTCGACAAGCCTGTGCCGCAAGAATTGCTCGAAGAAATTCTAGCGATGGCGATGCGCTCGCCTTCCTCGATGAACACGCAGCCTTATCACTTCCATGTGATCACCGGCGAACCGCTCGACCGCATTCGCAAAGGCAACACCGAACGCATCCTTGCAGGCGAACCCGACAGCCGGGAATTTCGCAAAGGCCACCCATTCCAAGGCGTGCACCGCGACCGCCAAGTGGGCTGCGCGATCCAATTGTTCGAAGCGATGGGCATTGGCCGCGATGACAAGGAAAAGCGCCAGGATTGGGTGCTGCGCGGCTTTCGCCAATTCGACGCACCCGTCTGCGTGATCATCACCTATGACAAAGAGCTCTCCGACGCCGACGACACCGTCTTCGATTGCGGAGCGGTCACCACAGCGCTGGTCAACGCCGCATGGAGCCGAGGCCTAGGCTGCGTCATCAACTCGCAAGGCATTATGCAATCACCAGTGGTCCGCGAACACGCCAGCATCCCGGACGATCAAGTGATCATGAAAGCGGTAGCGCTAGGCTGGCCCGATGAAGAGTTTCCGGCAAACCCGGTGAAGATCACTCGGCGCTCCGTTGAGGAGGCGGCGACGTTTGTGGGGTTTGATTGAGGACCTGCAAGTGGCGTTGGCAAGCTACTTGAGTATTGCATTTAGACGCGAATTTGGATGAGAGTTATTGGTTTTGGGCCCGCGTCACTCGTCATTGATCGCTGGCTTTTGGTGCGAGTTAGTTCACATTCGCGTCTGGCGGCTGTGCTGCGCCATTGCGTCTTCAAGTCTCGAATACAAATATGGCCCGACGCGGTAGAGAATTGATGTTACCACGGTGATCCCCTCCGGGAGCGGGGTTGGCGCCCTTGATCCCAGAGAGCCGCCTTCGCTTTCCCATTCCACGATTCCAGACTGATCGGTCTTCACTGGGTTTGGCGGGCTGATCATGTCATGCGCGCTTATTTGGGGGATGACGCTCATCACGAGGCCAGCCCAAATCGGATAAGCCATTCGCCTTTCGCCACTCCACAATACGCTTCGCACGGCCGCTCATCAGATTGATCGCTTCTTTGCGCTCTTTAACCGATCCTGAGCCGTCGACCTTCATGGCCGCTAGCTGGTGATCGAATAGAAATTGATTCATCGGCATGGGAGATATCCTTGCGATTGGGGTGGAGCGTGGGCCGGGAGCAAACCCCCCGGCCCCGCTATTGTTCGTTCAGCCCTGCTGGTTGCTGGCCTGTGACTTCTGGTCTTGGCCGTCGCCCTGCTGATGCTGCAAGTTCACTGCGCTTTTCTTGCCGCCATCGACTTCGCTGGTTTCATAGCTGAAACGCTGGTCGACTTTGGGGACCTGACTTTCTCGCTGGAGATCCGACTTCTTGAACCGGAGTACGTCTCCACCAATTTCAGCGGTAATCGAGCCAGAACCTACGCTACTGTCATAGCTCTTGATCTTGCCAAAATGTGTCATCTGTAATTCCTTCACACGTGTGTGCAGCGCGCCAGAATAGACCCGGCTGCGACTAAGAGGCGGAACTGAAGGAAAGAGCTTCCAATTGCGGAAGCGATGACCGTCGATTGCGACAGGTAGCTAACTCTTAAGATGGTAAGATTTTCGCGAAGTTCAACCAGAGAGCCGGAAAGAACCAGTCTCGGGATCGATGAACCTAATGATCAGTGAGCCGTCCCTTACCGCAAGCTCACCACATTATCTGACGCCTCGCGTCGGCGTGAACCATCAAACAAGCTCATCATTGGCTCGTCGGTCACGACAACGCATTCGGCATCGCCGAAGCCGTTAAAGCCGGTTTTCATCGCCGCGCCATAGGCGCCGAGCATGCCGATCTCGATATAGTCGCCTGCTTGGATGTCGCCGGGTAGTGCGAAGGGGCCGGCCATGTAGTCGGCATCGTCGCAGGTGGGGCCGTAGAATGCGAAGTCCTCGTCCGCATCGCGCAGGTTTTCGGCCAGCGCGTTTACGGGGAAACGCCATGCGACATGGGCTGCATCATACAGCGCGCCGTAGGCTCCGTCATTGATGTAGAGCTCGGTGCCGCGACGTTTTTCCACGCGCACGATCATGCTCGAATATTCAGCTGCCAGCGCCCTGCCCGGCTCGCACCACAGTTCTGCGTTGTAAGCGATGGGGAGCGCTTCGAAATGCTGGTGGATGATCGCGAAATAGTCTTCGAGCGGGGGCGGCTCCATATCCGGGTAGATGCTGGGAAAGCCTCCGCCCACATCGATCATGTCGATCACCACGCTGGCATCGGCAATTGCGGCTCTGGTCCGGTCGAGAGCTTGCACGAAGGCAAATGGCGACATCGCCTGACTGCCGACGTGGAAACAAATGCCCAGCCAATCGCAATGCTGGCGGGTGACCTGCAGCAACTCGGGCAGGTCGGTGAGGTCGCAGCCAAATTTACTCGCCAGCGACAATTCAGAGTATTCGCTCGATACGCGCAGGCGCACCAACAGCCGCAGATCGCCCGCTGCCTCGCCCGTTTCCGGATCGCGGCAAATCTCTACGATCTTCTCCAGCTCCTCGATCGTATCGAGCGTGAAGGTCTTCACCCCATGCTCAAAATAAGCCTCACGAATGGCACCGCGCGTTTTGATCGGGTGCATGAAGCACAGTTCGGCTTCGGGCAGGATGGACCGGACCAAGCGCACTTCTGCGATGGAGGCCACGTCGTAATGGGTGACACCCGCCTCCCACAGGACCTGGATCAGGTCAGGCGCAGGATTGGCTTTGACGGCGTAAAGCACTTTGCCGGGAAATTTGCTCGTGAAGAACCGCGCCGCGCGCCGCGCTGCATGCGGGCGGTTAAGGATCACCGGATCATCGGGCTGGAGAGCCTCAGCTACAGATTTTGCGTCAGGATAGGTGTGCAACTCAAGGGACCCCCAGAAGGTTCAGCTGGTTAAAACCAAACAGTTTAGAGGCTGCCTTGCGGTCAAAGTCCCTTGGGGCAGCGGTTGCGCGGCCTTAGTCTTTCCGCGCAGATTCGCAATAAAAATCGTGCGCAGGCCAGATGGTTCCGGCCTGCGACACAAAAATTGTTAGAAGCTGACCTGTGGCGCCTGATCAACAGTGCCACGCTCGCTATCGTCGAGCTGGTTGAAGTCTGCGTTCTGGAAGCCAAGCGCGCCAGCAAACAGCACCGCAGGGAAATTCTCACGTGCGGTGTTGTACTGCGCCACAGCTGCGTTCATTGCGCGGCGAGCGGCGGCCAGCTTGTCTTCGATATCGGCAAGCTCACGCTGCAATTCTTGAAAGTTTGCAGATGCTTTGAGGTCCGGATATGCCTCACCCAATGCCAGCAGGTTATCGAGCGCGATTTTGAGGCCTTGCTCACTCGCACTGTCGGGCTGATCCTTTTTGGCAGCGGTGTTACGCGCTTGGATGACAGCTTCGAGCGTCGAGGCTTCGTGCCCCGCATAGCCTTTCACCGATTCCACAAGGTTCGGGATAAGGTCATGACGTTGGCGCAGCTGCGCGTCGATATCGGCGCGTCCCTGACGCACATTCTGACGCAATCCGACGAGGCTGTTGTAAATGCCAATCACGACAAATACGAGCAGCGCCAAGACACCAAGGCTGATCCAACCAAACATTCCCATTTCTATACCCCTCCTTTACGGGCTGTAAGTATAGTACGGCTAAATCGTTAAGGAAAAGGGGCAGGTTTGACGATGCGCGCTGATATTCAAGGTTTGATGGAAGGGGAACTGGGAAACTGGCTCTCTGATCAGCAGGCTATGCGCGAAGAAGCCAAGACAAAGGCTTATAATCGCTGGTTTTATGGTGGACTTGGCCTGTTGCCGGTTCTGGCTTTTCTGTGGTTTGCGCCGCTTCCCATTGGCAGTTTTCAACTCATCTTGAGCGCAATGGCCATCGGCGCGGTCGGTTATTGGGGCTATGTTCCGATCAGCGAAGCCAAACGGGCGATCAAAATCGGCATTAACTCAGCCATCGCGCGCGATTTGGGCATTTCCTATGATCACGATGTCGAACCCGGCGCAGAATTCGATGCGTGCCTCAATTACGGGCTCGTCCCGTCAAGCGACCGCGAAAGCTTCGAAGACCGCTGGTACGGCGCGCTAGAGGGGCATGGCTTCAACCTTTACGAAGCGCATTTGGAAGAGCGCCGGGGTTCCGGCAAAAACCGCCGCTGGGTAACGGTGTTTCGCGGCGCGATCATGCATATGGAGTTTGGCCGCAAGTTTCATTCCACCACCCTCCTCCAACGCAAAGGCAAGCATAAGAAATGGTTCGGCCTTGGCGGGCGCAAGGATGAGGTGAGCTTTAACGGGCACTCACTGCGCTATGTCGATCAGGTGCACCCGGCTTTCGAAGATGTGTTCGACGTCTATTCCGACGATCAGGTCGAAGCGCGTGTGTTGATCCACCCCAGCTATGTCGAGCATCTGGTCGCGCTGGAACAGGCGTTTCACGGCGATGCTATCCGCGCGCTGTTCTCTCGCGGCGAAGTGGTGCTGGCGATTGAAAGCGGCGACCTGTTCGAAAGCGGCAGCATGGATGCAGCCGACGATCACGCCCGCGTTGCCGAGGCGGCTGAGCAATTCGGCGCGATGGCGCGGCTGGCCACAGCGATCAACCAGAACGAGCGGGGACGGGTGCTTAACCAGCGCCCCGATCAGCCAGCGACGAAAGCGCCCCCGATCACAGACACCGCGCGCGAAACGTCTAGCCCATCGCCGGGTGGGTTCGGGCGTAAGAGGCTGTAGAACAGCGCTCGCTCAATCGAGGTCGAGTACGGCGCGGTATTTCTCGCCATCCACCTCGCGAAAAATGAGCAGGTAGGGCGATGGAAAAACGTCCTCGACACCCTGTTCTTCCCAAAGCTTTGAGATCGCAGCCCGCGCCTCGGGAATCTCGTCCCACTTCTCGTCTTCGCCATAGCCCACGAACGCCATCGGAACCCCGTTTAGGCTCGGCCAGGTGAACGGGTTAAAGGTCGAGAAATCTTGGAGTGCGCTTCATGATTTCGCTGACGAGCGGGTCAGTGTGCTCGAGCGCTTCAACATCGGCATCATGCATCGTATAGTAGGGCCCAGTGCCATCCACCGGAAAAAGCTCGCCGATGCGACCTTCGTGCAGGCACTGCGCGCAGATACTGGCCCCTTCTCGCTTCGGACCATAGTACCCGCCTTTATAGCGCCAAATGTCGCGCATTCCGCAAATGTGGCAGGCCTCTCCGGTTATCTCAAACAGCGGCTTCTCGCCTTCCACGGAGTCGTAGCAGGTCGGGAAGAAGCGGAAGTGAGGCTTGGCAAAGGCTTGCGAAGGCGCAGTCGCAAGATCGATCTCTGGGAGCGGTGCGATTGGCTCGTGAGATCGTGGGGACGCTGGCGGTCGATCCTCAATTGGCCGCGTCGCCACGAGAGGCCCTTCAGGAGGCTTGCGGAAGAGGTTGAGAAACCAGTCCATAGCTCAGCTCAGCCGATCTCGGAAATCTTCATATTCGAACCGTTTCACGCATTCGAGCGCGTCGGTGTCGCTGTCCCATAGCCAGATGCTGGGCAGCTGGACGCCGTTAAACGTATTGGTCTTCACCATCGAATAATGCGCCTGATCGACGAATGCGAAGCGCGCGCCAGCCTGCGCGGGTACAGGCAAACGATAATCGCCGATCACATCGCCTGCGAGGCAAGATGGCCCGCCAAGCCGGATCGGGATGCTGTCATCCGAAAGCTCGCCCAACATGGCCGGGCGATATGGGGCCTCCAACACATCGGGCATATGGCAGGTGGCGGACACGTCGGTGATGCCGATGGGCACTTCGTTGAAGCCGGTATCGAGCAGAGTGCCCACCAGAATGCCTGCGTCCAGCGCCACCGCTTCGCCCGGTTCGATAATGATTTCAGCGCCCGTGTCATCGGCTGCATCTTTCAGCAATTCGACCAGTTCATCACGCTCATAATCGGCGCGTGTGACGTGGTGCCCGCCGCCCATATTGATCCATTTGAGCTGCCCAAACCACGGCTCAATCGCGTCAAACACCTTGTCCCAAGTCTGCCGCAGCGGTTCGAAGGTTTGCTCACACAGATTGTGGAAGTGGATACCCTCCACCCCTTCCATCGCCTCTTCGGTCAATTGGTCGATGGGAAAGCCAAGGCGCGACCCCGGAGCGCTGGGATCGTACTTGGGCACTTCGCCCGTCGCGATCATCGGGTTGAGGCGCAGGCCCACACTCACATCCCCGCCCGTCACAGCGGCTTGATCCAGGATCAGCGCCGCGCGTTTCATTTGCTCAGGCGAATTGAAGATCACATGGTCGGAAAGCCTGCAAATCTCGTCCAGTTCCTCCGGCTTGAACGCAGCGGAATAGGTCGCAATCTCACCATCGTAGAACTCGGACGCCAGCCGCGCTTCCCAAAGGCCGCTAGTGGAAACCCCATCGAGATATTCGCCCACAATATGCGCGGTGGACCACATCGAGAACGCCTTGAGCGCGGCAAAGACCTTTGCACCTGACGCATCACGAATATCGGCCAGCACCTGACAATTCGCGCGGATCTTCGCCGCATCCACAACAAATGCGGGACTATCGACGCGGGAGAGATCGAAATGCGCAAAAGCGCCCGGATTGCCTGCTTGGGTTTGCATGGCGACCTATCTAGTCAATTTGCCGCGCTTGTCATCGCTGCTTTTGTGCAACTTGGGCTTAGCAAAGAAGGGTGTTAACTTCGGGTGCGTCAACGAAATGGGGGGATCAAGGATGCGGTGGTTGCTGGCATGGCCTGTATTGTTTCTTGCGGCTGCGCTCGGAGCGACAGTGCCACAAGGATCGATCGACGCTTTTCTAGACACCGAAATGGAAGCCTCGAACGCACCGGGCCTCGCCTACGCCATTTCCGAAAACGAAGGCGTCACGACCGGCCATCGCGGCGTGACGCGGATCGGAACGAGCGCCCCGGTCAACGATGAAACTGTCTTCCTTATCGGTTCGGTGTCAAAGAGTTTCACCGCGCTCGCGATCTTGCATCTAGTGGAGGCAGGACAGTTGGGGCTGGATGACCCGGTCAGCCAGTATCTCGACATGTTCGAAGTGGGCACACCAGGCGGAGACACAACGATCCGCCAATTGCTGAGCCACACCAGTGGCTATTCAATCCTGCAGGGCAATCAGTGGCACGATGATTTCTCGATGGATGCGGACGTGTTTGAGCGCCGCGCCGAGGAGATCGCTCAGCTCGATCCGGCCCGCGAGCCGGGCACGAGCTGGGATTATTCCAACGCCAATTACATGCTGCTTGGGCGATTGATCGAGGTCGCCAGCGGGCAAAACTATGCCGCTTACGTCAACGAAAACGTGCTCGCTGCTGCCGGCATGTATGACAGCTTTGTCCATGACAGCGACAGTGTTGAACGCCTCGCAACAGGGCACACTCCTTGGTTCGGGATGCGCAGGCCACTGTTCGACAATCGAACCGGCTTAGGGATCGTAGCAGGAGGCGGCATCGCCTCAACCGCGCCAGATATGGGCCGCTACATGGCCATGATGATGAATGGTGAGGATGACGTCATCTCCGCCGAGAACAAGGCGCTGATGATGCAGCCCGCAAACGAGGCTTCGCCCAATTATGGGCTGGGCTGGTTCCTCGATACCGAGCGGGGGATCGTCTTCCATTCTGGCGCGAACATCGGATACGAGGCGCTCGTCACCATGGTGCCTGCGCAGCGCAAGGGCGCAGCGGTGATGGTCAATGCAGGCAGTGGCTTTGGCTTTGGCGATGTGAACCACATTCGTCAGGGCGTCACGGCGCGAGCCCTAAGCCTCGACTATGAAGGGACCGGTGCGGGATGGGGCATCAAGTCTGCCTTCCTTTCGATCGTGCTGTCACCGCTCCTTTTCCTGCTGGGCGCGGTGCAGACATGGCGCAAACGCGCTGAGCTTCGGGCCAAATCAGGCTGGTTCAAACAAGTCAGCCTTTGGCTGCCGCTGCTGATGACCTGCGTACTCGCCTACGTCCTGCTCGCGGTGATCCCGTCGCTGTTCGGCGTGCCTCTCAGCGCAATAGGGCTATTCGTGCCGGACCTGTGGGTGGGTCTGGTCGCAACTTCGGTGACGGGGATTGGCTGGGCGCTTCTTCGCCTGGGCCTCGCCAATACGGGCAAGGCCAAAGCAGGCTAAAACCCAACCGGCCCATCGAGCTCTTTCACCTGCCATGGCAGGCCGTGCTCGTTCAGCATTTCCATGAAGGGATCGGGGTCCATTTCTTCCATGTTGAAGACGCCCTCACCCGACCACACGCCCTGCACCATCATCGCTGAACCGATCATCGCAGGCACACCGGTTGTATACGAAACCGCCTGATTACCGGTCTCTTCATAGGCGGCTTCGTGCGAGCAGATGTTGTTGATGTAGAACGTCTTCTCACCTGAGCCGTCGAGCGCTTCGCCGGTTGCGATGCAGCCGATATTGGTGTTGCCCTTGGTCGTCTCGCCCAATGATTCAGGCTTTGGCAGAACAGCGGCGAGGAATTGGAGCGGGATGATGTCTTTGCCCTGATAGCGGATCGGCTCAATCCCGGTCATGCCGACATTCTGGAGTACGGTGAGGTGCTTGATATACTCATCGCCGAACGTCATCCAGAAACGCGCGCGCTCCATTTCCGGGTTGAACTTGGCAAGGCTCTCCAGCTCCTCGTGATACATGAGATAGGCCTGCCGCGTTCCCACTTCGTCAAAGTCGAACGGGGTTGAAACGTGCATGGCGGGCGTTTCGACCCACTCGCCGTTCTCCCAATGCCGCGCGGGGGCTGTCACTTCGCGGATGTTGATTTCCGGGTTGAAGTTGGTCGCAAAGGCCTGCCCGTGATCGCCGCCATTGCAATCGAGAATATCGAGCGTGCGGATCGTTTTGAGTTTATGCTTCTTGAGCCACATCGTGAAAACGCTGGTCACGCCGGGATCAAAACCTGAACCGAGCAGCGCCATCAAACCGGCTCCCTTGAACCGATCATGATAGGCCCACTGCCAAGAATATTCGAACTTCGCCTCATCCTTTGGCTCATAATTCGCGGTGTCGAGATAGTTCACGCCTGCCTCAAGACACGCATCCATGATCGGCAGGTCTTGATATGGCAGGGCGAGATTGACGACGAGCGATGCGCCGACCTTGCGGATCAGGTTGACCATTGCAGGCACTTCTTCCGCGTCGATCTCGTAAGTCGCAACATCCTGACCCGTGCGCTCTTTGACCGAAGCGGCGATGGCGTCGCATTTGGACTTGGTCCGGCTGGCGAGATGGATCTCTGGGAAAATCGCAGCATTCATTGCCATTTTGTGGACGCATACGGAGCTGACGCCCCCTGCCCCGATCACCAGAACTTTCGACATAGACCTGACCTTTCAAATTCAATTCTTGCAGCGCGCTTTAGTGTAATGTTTCTGGGTGCTCAATTGATCCAAACTATTTCCTACAAGGGTCGCTTGCGGCATAGCGAAATCATGCAATTCTCAATTCCAACATGTCCTGTAGGATACGCGTTGAAAAACCCAATGAAATCAGTGAGCTTTTCTTCCCTAGGACCGTGTAACATGCGGTCCATGTCTCGGACGGGATTTGGGTCATGAGCGCTGCTCGTCTGCCCACTCGCGAAGGCGTTCAAGCCGCTGCTGACAGCATCGCTGCGATCCTGCCGCCTACCCCGCTGCTGCCGGTCGAGATCAACGGCGTTAAGGTCCATGTGAAGGCGGAGAACCTGCAACCCATCGGCGCGTTCAAGATCAGAGGCGGCTGGTGGCGGCTGTCGAACCTGACAGAAGCGGAGCGTGCAGCAGGTGTGGTCGCGGTCTCCTCAGGCAATCACGCACAAGGGGTCGCATGGGCGGCCAAGCGGCTGGGCATCAAGGCCACCATCGTGATGCCGCATGACGCCCCGCAGGTGAAGCTCGACAACACGAAGGCGCTGGGCGCTGAGGTCGTCCTCTACCAACGCCCGCAAGAGGACCGCGATGCCGTCGCTGCCACGCTGATCGAGGCGAATGGCGGCGTGCTAGTCCATGCCTTTGGCGATCCATGGGTGATCGAAGGGCAAGGCAGCGCCGGGATCGAAGCAGCTGCGCAGTTGGCCAAGGAGACAGGACGCGAGCCAAGCCGCATCATTACCTGCTGCGGTGGTGGCGGGCTGGCTGCGGGGTTAGGCCTCGCCTGCCCTGACGCGAGCGTGCATGTGGTCGAGCCGGTCGGCTGGGACATGGTGGGCCAAGCGCTCGCAAGAGGCGAGCTGGTCCACGCAACCAAGGATGCACCCAAGACGATCTGCGATGCGCTGCAACCCAATGTGACCAAGCAGCTCAACTTGGACCTGCTCTCTGGCAGAGCAGAGCCGGGCGTCAGCGTAACCGATGATGAGGTGCGCGATGCTCAACGCTGGGCCTTTGCGAACCTGCGACTGGTGATCGAACCGGGCGGTGCAGCAGCGCTGGCGGCCGCATTGGCGGGCAAAGTGGCGGTGGATGAGGGGACCGTCATCATGATCACAGGTGGCAATGCCGACCCCGCAGCCTATGCCGCAACGATTGGAGAACGCGCCTAACTCAACAAACCGTCACATCATCGACATGACTGTGCCATAATGGACGCAATGACGCCGGAACCCCCGATTCCCCGACGTCACCCCTCAGGAGGCATACCCCGCTATGAACGCTCAGACCAAAGGCATCATCAAAGATGCAGTGGTTCGCAAAGACGCAAGTACCAAGGACAAGCTGCTCGATAAGGCCTTCGCCCTTGCCTTCAACGGCTTCGTCTACGCCCAGATATGGGAAGACCCGGTAGTGGATATGGAGGGCCTTGCGATCCAGCCCGACAGCCGCGTGATGTGCATCGCCAGCGGTAGTTGCAATGCGCTTTCCTACCTTACCGCTGATCCGCTACAGGTAACCGCGGTTGATCTGAACAAGGCGCACGTCGCGCTGGGTCAGCTCAAGATTACGGCAATCAAGCACCTGCCCAATTACGAACGCTTCCAGCGCTTCTTCGGTCATGCTGACCACAAGGAGAACAAAGCGGTCTATAAGGAGATGATTGCCCCGCATCTGGACGCAAGCAGTCGCAAGTACTGGGAAAAGCGCGACATCAAGGGTCGCAGACGTATTTCCTACTTCACAAAGGGGCTGTATCGAAAAGGTCTCCTCGGCAACTTCATCGGTTTGGCGCATCTGTTTGCGAAGCTGTACAAGGTGGATCTGTCGAAACTGCTCAAAGCGGAAACGATGGAAGAGCAGCGTGAGGTGTTCGAAACTGAGCTTGCGCCGGTGTTCGACAAGAAGTTCGTAAGGTGGCTGACAGACCAGCCAGCCTCGCTGTTTGGCCTAGGCATTCCGCCTGCTCAGTTTGACGAGTTGGCTGGCGATGAACGCATGGCAGAAGTCCTGCGACGGCGGCTGGAGAAGCTGGCCTGTGACTTTGAGATAAAGGACAACTACTTCGCATGGCAGGCCTTCGGGCGAGGATATGACCGCAAGGAAGAAGCGCCCCTGCCCCCCTACCTCCAGCGCGCGAATTGGGAGGTGATGCGCGAGCGGATCGACCGGCTCGACGTGGTGCGCGCGAACATGGTTGAGTGGATCGGGGAGCGTGAGGAGGCGTCGATGGACCGCTTCGTACTGCTCGATGCGCAAGACTGGATGAATGATGCGCAGCTGGATGAGCTGTGGGGGCGGATCACCCGCGCCTCTCGCCCCGGTGCGCGCGTGCTGTTCCGCACCGCGGCTGAACCCACGATGCTCCCCGGCAGGCTGGACGATGCGATCCTGTCGAAGTGGCGCTATCTGGAGGAGACATCGGCAGACCTGACCGCGCGCGACCGCTCCTCGATCTATGGCGGTGTTCACCTATACGAGCTGGCCTGATGGACGAGGCAAAACCTGCGAATGGCGGTGGCCATGCCGCGCTGATGGACAGCGTCTACAAGGGCCAACGCCACATCTATGACCTGACCCGCAAGTACTACCTGTTTGGCCGGGACACGCTGATCGAGGGGCTGAATGCAAAGCCAGGCATGCGAGTGCTGGAGGTCGCTTGCGGTACTGGGCGCAACCTTGCCAAGATCGGTAAGACATGGCCCGGAGTAGAGCTTTACGGCCTCGATATCTCCGCTGAAATGCTCAAGAATGCGCGCAAGGCATTGGGTGACAACGCGTATCTAGGCCAAGGCGACGCCTGCTCCTTCGACGCGTCGACCGTGTTCGGGGAAGAACGGCTGAGCGAGAGTGGGTTTGACAGGATCGTGCTATCTTATGCCCTCTCCATGATCCCCGATTGGGAAGGCGCATTGGCGCATGCAGCAAGCCAGCTTTCACCGGGCGGGGAACTGCATGTGGTCGATTTTGGTGATCTCAGCGGGATGCCAGGGCCATTTGAAGGGATGCTGCATCGCTGGCTTGCAAAGTTCCATGTGCAAACGCGCAGTAGCATGCCGGAGGTGGCGAGTGGGATCGCAGCGGCAAGCGGGCTGGATCTGACATCGCGCCGTGGCAAGCTTGGCTACTTCCAGCTGCATGTGCTCAAGGCGCAACCCAAGTGATCGGTTGCAATTGACAATTCACCATCGCTCTCGCAGTTAGGCCTCAAGAGAGGGGATCGCTGACATGCAAGCGCAAATGCTCGCGCCAGCTGCCGTTTTGGTGGTATGGACGCTCATCATACTGTTCTGGATTGTACCTGTGCGCTTCGGCGCCATTGCCAAAGCGGACAAGTCGCAATTCACAGGCAAAACAGGCGGCCGAGGGCAAGACCTAGAGGGCAAGATCCCGGACAAGGCAAACTGGCCTGCACACAATCACACGCATCTGCACGAACAACCCACGCTGTTCTACGCTGTGGTTTTGATCCTTGCGATTGTTGGCCCTGGCGCGTTTGATGTGCTGCTAGCATGGATCTATGTCGGCATCCGCATTGTCCACTCGCTATGGCAAATCCTAGTCAATAAGCTGCCTTTGCGATTTGGACTGTTTCTGATCAGTACTATTGTGTTGGTAATACTCGCAGTGAGAGCCGTCATGGCAACCGCATTCGCAGACCCAAGTCTCGCCCCTCAGTAAGGACGTCAGATGAGAGAACAAATCATCATGCAAGGTATGGACATTCTTGGCCCTGCAGTTGCGCTTATGATCTGGACCATGATCATGTGGGCTTGGATGTACGCAACCCGGATCCCGGCGATGGGCAAAGCGCCCGGCATAAACGACCCAGCCAAACTGGTGGGGACAACCGGCGCAAGTCTGCGGCAAGAATTGCCCGAGAGCGTCAACTGGAAAGCAGACAATTACAATCACCTGCACGAAGCCCCCACGGTCTTCTACGCCGTAGCGATCATCCTAGCGATCCTTGGCCAAGGTGATGGAATGAACGCATTTCTTGCGTGGATTTACACCGGACTGCGCATTGCTCACAGCCTTATACAGGTCACGGCAAACCGAGTGATTGTGCGCTTTGTACTATTCGCACTTTCCAGCATCGTTTTGATTGTGCTGATCGCAAAAGCGGCGCTGGTCGTGTTCGCCTGAGTGTGTGGCGCGGCGGAGGTTCACTCCGCCGCTTCAACAGCCTCTTGCTCGTCCTCAAGTGCGGCCAGATACCGCTCTCCATCAAGCGCGGCCATGCAGCCCATTCCGGCTGCGGTCACGGCTTGGCGATAGACATGGTCAGTCACATCCCCCGCGGCAAAAACGCCTGGGATTGCGGTCTTGGGCGTACCAGCCTCGACATCGAGATACCCGCTTTCGTCCATTGCCAGCTTGCCTTTGAACAGCTCAGTGGCCGGCGCATGTCCGATCGCAACAAACGCGCCATCGGCTTCCAGTGTGGAAGTCTCGCCCGTCACAGTGTCCTTGAGCACCAAATGCCCCAACGTTCCGTCTTCGCCCGGCTGAAAGCTTTCGACCGTCTTGTTCCACAGCGTTGAAATCTTGTCAGACTTGAACACACGATCCTGAAGGATCTTCTCCGCGCGGAACTCATCACGGCGGTGAATAATAGTCACATCATCAGAGTGATTGGTAAGGTAAAGCGCCTCTTCCACCGCGGTGTTGCCGCCGCCGATCACAGCGACCTTTTTGCCGCGATAGAAAAAGCCATCACAGGTTGCACAAGCTGACACGCCCTTGCCGCCAAGCTCTTGCTCTCCTGGCACCCCAAGCCATTTGGCTTGAGCGCCCGTGCAGATCACCAGCGTATCACCGATATATTCATCGCCGCTATCGCCAATGGCTTTAAATGGAGGGCCGTTCTCCAGATCGACGGAAACGATTGTATCCCACATCATTCGCGTGCCTACATGCTCTGCCTGAGCCTGCATTTCCTCCATCAGCCAAGGCCCCTGGACCACGTCGCGATAACCGGGATAGTTTTCGACATCGGTGGTGATCGTCAGCTGGCCACCTGGCTGCAAGCCCTGCACAACAATAGGCTCCAGCATGGCGCGCGCTGCATAGATTGCGGCGGAATAACCAGCAGGACCGGAGCCGATGATAAGCATTTTTGTGCGATGAGTAGCCATGTGATTTCTCTTTGAAGTCTGCAATCAGTTCGGTTCATGATATGGGGGCGCGTTAAACGCTTGTCACGTCAGGAAGCGTTCTCTCAGACGAGCTTTCCTTGCCTCATCCACACCTAATGTTTGCGCGAGAAACGTATCGAGCGATCCATGATCCCGCTCGACCTCTGCAAAGTAGGTCTCGATGTATTCGGGCAAGACACCCATCAGATTGCGCACCGCCTGCTCCTCAATCTCTCCGTAATGCGCTTCCATTCGTGGCAGTGATTGCCGCTCAAGGATATGCTGCGTGGGAGCATCATTGGTCAGCAGGAATTCAGCGATGTAATCGTCCCTGTGCACGCCCAGCACATGGAGAAGCAGGCTCGCTGCCATTCCCGTGCGATCTTTTCCGGCAAAGCAATGAACCAGACTTCCCCCATCATTGCTGTCTAGAGCACTAAAGTAGCGCGAGAACATGTCGATCATCGCAGGATTGACCGGCATCCGCGTGTAGACCGAGAGCATGCGCTGACGCGCTTTTTCCGCGGTCATGTCCACTTTGTCCCAGCCCCCTTCATGCGGCGGGGAGCTTGTCGTCTCTCCATCATAGGCGATGACCTGCGCGGAAAATTCAGGATGGCGACGACATGGAAAGCTAGTGCGTTCGCTTATCCCGCGAAGATCGATGATCGTGCGAATATCAAGCGCTTCGAGGAGGTCGAGATCGTCTTCACTCGCCTCCATATGCTGGCCCGAGCGGAACAGCAGACCCTTCCGCACACGCTGACCGTCTCCCGCTGAATACCCACCATAATCACGCAGGTTATGGATGCCCTGTGTCGTCAGGAACGGACTGTTTTCTTGCGTTCGAATCATAGTCTCAAGCACTGACAGTGCAGCACCCTCACGGCAACCTTCGAGCAGGCAAAGCCTGCGCAAAGACCCGTAAGTAGGCGCGCGGAGGATCGCGAAAAGGCGGAATTGGGATACTTTCGGCTAGAAACTTAACCATAGCCTCAATTTCAACCGCTCAGTCGTGAAGGGCAATCTGACCAATGGCACATATCTTAATTGCCGATGATGACGAACTCATCGCCGAGCTGGCCTCGCAGGCTTTGATCGATGCAGGCCATGCATGCGGGTGGGTCACAAGCGGTGAGAAAGCATGGGACGTGGTGGGAAAAAGGCGACCAGATGTGCTTTTGCTGGATCAGAATATGCCAGGCATGTCAGGTGTCTCATTGCTTCGCAAATTGCGTGGGTCACCCAACTATTACGATTTGCCTGTCATCATGTTCACCGCCATGAGCGGCGCCGAAGACGAAGCGCAGGCGATTTATGCGGGTGCGCAAGACTTTGTTCGCAAACCTTTCGATCCGCGCAGTCTAACTAGCCGAGTGCAACGCGTCCTATCAAAGCGGCGCGACAAACCCAGGCATACTGATCTAAAAACACACCTTGCGAGAAGCTCGGGCCTAATCCGCGAAGCCGAACCGTCAGTAAGGCGATTTATCTAGGTAGTCATTCAACCTGATAACGAACCCTTATGGTGAAATTCCCACTTGCGGCAAACGCGCCTGTAGGATTCACTCGGAAGTCAGTGACAGCCGTATCGCACCCCTCGCCGTCATCGACAGGCGTGTACGAGAATGTCGCGCCACCATCATCGGAGAATTCAACATTATCGCCGGTTGAGCCAAGGCTGGCGAAACTATAGGTAAGATCTGAATTGCTTCCGGGATCAGCGAAGATGATTGGACCTGCGCTGCGAGAAATCAGGCACAGCTTCGCATCAGCCGGGCCATCGTCCCAGACAACCACGGAATCGGGGTCTGCGGCGGTGGGTCCTGTGTTGGATACAGTAATCAGGTACTCGACAATTGCCCCAGGGATTGCCTTTGGATTGGTGCTTCCGTTCACGGGGTCTGAGAGGATCGAACTGATTTTGCTCACATTAAGCGTTGTGAACGGATCGCAAACCACGATGTCGTGAATGCTTATTCCTTGCTGGCCAGGGTTCGTGGGAGCTGTGGTGTGGTTGCCATATCGTATGACAATCGTGTCCACCGTCCCGGTAAATGTCACAACGACGTTGCCAAAAGGATCGGAATTGCCAGAGCCACCGTCGCCAATGGCCGTGTTGCCGCTCACAAAGTTTACGTTTCCGTTTGTAAGCGTGGGGAGGACAGTAACTCCGCCATTGGTGCCGGTGACTTCAACACGGTCTGCGAACTGGTTTGCACCAAAATCCACGTCGAATAGTGAGAACTGCAAACCGGTAAACGACCTAGGCAGGGTAATTGTGATGGTGACTTCGCCAGATTGGTTGGTTTGGTCGGCCAGCATGTGAAGGCTGTCTTCTTCTGGAGACAGCCCACCGCCATAGTAGTCAAAGACCGTAGGCGTTTGCCCGCCAAAGTCAGTGTCGCTCAAGAAAGCTCCGTCGTTTGACAATTGGAAGCGGATGTCACCAAAACTGGCAAACGCATAGGTGTTATCGGTGGAACCATTCGTCCAACCAGAAATAGTATCCCAATCAAAGACTGAGAAGCCCGCCGGGCATGTAAGTGCTGGTGGAATACCTGGCGCGCGGCCTGATTGAACAATGAAGCTAGAGGAGGCGAAATCGTCTTCGGTTGTGCTGCCGTTATTGACGGTTGAATCGCGGTCGAACTCATTCGCAGCGATGATTTCGGCGCTGTTGGTCACAGTGTTCCCAGCTGCCGCTGACACCGTTCCGCTGATCGTCAAGCTAGCACTCTCACCAGGGTCAAGATCAGGCACTGTCCAGTTCGAGTTCGCGGAGTTAAATGCCCCGTCTCCGGTCGCCGAACCAAAAGTGAAACTGGCCGGAAAGGTGTCGCGAACTACAATTCCGGTTCCCGAATCAAGTGAATCCGCGTTGTTTGTGACGGTTAGTCGCCATGTCACAGTTCCGCCTTGCAATGGCGGAGAACCGATCAGCGACTTTGACAGCGATAGGTCGGCGCCAGGTGCGAAATAGGCTAAATCGGAAATGCCGATAAACTGGCCTGTGGGGTTACCTGTGCCTGTATAGCTGAAATAGACGATTTGGATACGACGAACCGAATTGGTTCCAAAGTCGAAATCGACATCGCCATCAGTTGTGAACTGATTTGATGGAGAGGTGCCGCGCCAGCCGTTCAAAACGCTATCATTTGTTCGCGTTACCGCCGACCCGATGCTCCAAAGCGAGTTATCGTTCGCTGCATTGGTCAATCCTCCGGACAAATCATCGTCAAAGAAGACTTCAACCGCGTCAGTATTGGTCCCGGTGTCGACATCGCTCAGTGAGAATTGCAGGCCAGTCACGGCCTGGCTGAGTGTGATTGTGATAGTGACACGATCCAGCGGGTCGAATTCTGAGTTATCAAAATTGGCAAACAGCAAAGTGGTGCCGTCACCGATCTGCCCATTAAAATAGCTTAGAAAGTCACCTGCAAAACTGGCATTGGTAAAGGTTCCGCCACCAGAGGAGGTGGTACTAAAAGTGACTGTAGCGGTTGTGCCATCCGAGCCAGTAACAGTGGTTGGGCTGGGAACAGATCCTTGGCTCGGTACGCCCGCATCTACCCAATCCACGTCGGAGTCTTGCGCATGCGCAGAATTGGGGGCGAACAGCGCCAACATTCCGAGCATCGGCAGCAGAAGCAGCGCGAGAAAACGTTCAAGCGACCTGATCATCAGCGACCGCCAAGTCCCAAAAAGTCGAACGTATTGGTATCAAATTTGAAACGAACGGCAGCAAACAGCCCTTCATCAGTGTTTCGCGCGGCAGAGAAATCACCATCACGGAAGCCTTCAACATTGTAACCAACAGTCAGCAGCATGCCGTCCACCGGTACAAAACCAACCGTGGGCCCGTAAGAGAAGTTGGTGACGTTATCCTCAAGGTTTGCGCGGACCGTACCGGTTGCGCCGATTTCGAAACGATCGCCAATTCCGATGCGCACGTCTGCACCAGCAAGAACGGTAGTGCCGGAAAACTCGGTGCCTTCAAACTCATCAAAGTTGTAGCGGCCGCCAACGAACAAGGTGTATTCATCTCGGCGCGTTTGGTGATTGATCCCAAACTCGTCTTCATCCCAACCGCGCGGGCTCCAATTGGTTGACCAGCTCGCGACGACACGGCGTGAAACAGCATCACCATCAATATTGAGAGCGGTATTGCCAACAGGTGCATTCTGGCCAGCGATGCCGCCAACTACACTGTCGCTACGATACTCAAGCTTTCCGAGCATCGCGACTTCCGAGTGGTCAGGACGGTGGGCGAAAGCGACGCTTGCGTCAAAGATTTCTGTCGATGCGCCATTGTCATCATCAGCCCGTGTCCAAGTTGCGCCAGAGCCAACAATGCTGCCCTCACCCAATTGACGGATCGCGCCAAAAGTCACGCCCATACGGTCTGCCTGCTCGCCCACACGGTACTCACCGCGAGCAGTTACGCTCCAGCGATCCTTGCGCCATGCGGCACCTGCGGTGACGGCAGTGAAGTCTTCGAAACGCTGATTGCCGGTCAACTGACCACCGCTGGCCGCAGGCTGCAAAGTGTTCACTAGATCGAAATCGTCAGGAATGCCGTTCAGAGTGCGGTTGCCATCGATCGTTGCATCAATCGTCAGCTCAGGTGTCACTTGCAGCGTTTGTGCAAGACCGAAGGCTGCAAAGGTGCGGTTGCCAAACTCGCCGATCGTTTCCTGACCAACCGAAGTGATAATCTGGCCACCCTGCCAAGGAGTGGCCTCGATGCCACCACGCAATTGGCGTGAATCAATGTTTTCGCCATCAGCGATTTCATACGTGCCGACCAAACGCACATTGTTGGTGATCGCATAACGAGCGCTCAGGCGATGGCGTGCTGGCAGATCGACACTCTCAGCACTGTCCAGCGCGATTGAGCTTGCAGCTGAAAGTTCAAGCGAATTGTCGAGCAGACGCTGCGTAACGCCAGCTTCAAGCACGGTCGACATGTTGTTCGTCCCGTCAGCCAAGCGATCATTGAAGTGCGACAGGCCAAGGCGAAGGTCAGTGTTGCGGCGTGTGAGTTGCAACTGTGCCTGAGCAGCGCGGCGACGCGAGCTGTCAGTCAGACTGTCATCCTGGAACACACTACCAGTTAGGCTGAGGTTTTCAGCGAGGAATACCCGACCATCAAGGCCGAACTTGCGACGGCCAAGCTCCGCACCATTTTGCTGTCCGATCCCATAGTCAGCATCAAGCTGGCGAGCATAAGCTAGCAGATCAAGTTGACCGGTGCGGTGCTGTACTTCAGCGATCCAACCTGTTGCGGTCTGGCCTTCCGAGCGGCTTGCGGCGATCTCTGCGCGGATTTCGGTGTTGCTGCCAATTTCAGCGCGCAGGTCGATTGCGCCAATGTCCGTGCGTGGGCCTTCGCCTTTGTCAGTCAGGGCGTTGATACCGACGCGAACACGGCCATCATTGCTGGTCCAATCAACGCGTGCGCCAGCATTGAGCTCACTCGCACCGAGTCCATCAGTTTCATATTCAACCACAATGAATTGCGGGTTGAGAGCATCATCGCGGCTCAAAATTGGGCGTGAGAAGGTGATTGTACCTGACAGGAGATCAACATCGTAATCAATGAAGCGCGTCAGTCTTTGCGTCGATACGATCAGCTCTGAACGGAAGCGATCACGCACTTCGAGTGTGACACGCTCACTGTTTGCAAGGATTGAACGATTGCTGAGCTGATACGGGCCAGAAATGCCCTGCCCTTGAATCTCATCACGCTGAAGCCGGCTTGAGATTTCTGCTGCAAAACCCGTTGCCTTAACCTGTCCAAAACGAGCTTCACCGCGCAGGCCCGTTGCCGTGCGGTTATAGCGCGCTAGACGTGTCTGATCGAAAGCTGTCTCAAAATCGCCGTAGAGAGCGTAGAAGGTCGATGTCTCAATGCGGACATAAAGCTTTTCACGGCTCGCAGCATCAAAGCGGCGCGACGAGCCGTCAGCAAAGACTGTGTAATAGGCCTGTGGGTCAATTGTACCCAGGACACGCTGATCTTCGCGCTGCTTAGCGCTGTCATAGGCAAGCGTTAGCAGATAACGGCCAAGCACTCGGCCTTTGGCGTAAAGAGCCACACGCGCATCTTCGCCCAGGTCGCTGTCAAAACGGCCTTCGCGTTCCATGTTTTCTGCAACCGAGCGTGCTCCCACGGTACCTTCTGCAAGGCCGACAATCGTCCATTCAATATCGCCTGGCTCAATCCAGGTATCCAATTGCTGTTCACGAACCAATTCACCATCAGTAAAGTTGAAATCGAGACGTAGCGAGCCGCTGACCATGGTGGGAGCAAGCTCAATAAGAGCAATGCCGTCGGTACCCTGAACCGCCCAGCGAGCCGACGACGGCGCAAATCCGGTAAGCTGGTTCAACTGCTGCCGATCAAGAGCTTCAGCGCTTTCGTATGGCGCGTTCAGTGTGAAGTTGCCCGAGACACCTGCGCGAAGTGGCCGATCGTTACGGTCCAAAACGCGTACAGCGACAACAGGACGTGTGCGACCGTCTGCGACCAAGTTTGACAGCTCCGGTACCATCTCAACGCGAGCCGGCGTTGTGGTAAAGAACACTTCGCGATTGAAAGTCTTAGACACCATGCCGAAGCTGTTGACGATGTCCGCTTCCAACACAGTGCGCTCATTCTCGAGCAGAACACCACGCCAGGTGCTGACCGCAAACTGACCGCGGTCAGGGTTCAGAGTGCCATCAAAGTTCAGACCGCTCACCTCTTCACCATTGACCTTGAGAACAACACTCTGGCCACGACGGTGACGGATTGCGACACGGATCGCAGGAGCTCGAGGATTAGCAGTCAGACCCGGTGAAAGGAAACCGTCTTCGCCGTCGCCGAGTGCAATCCAGTCGGTGTTCGGCGCATAGGAGATCGGAGCGGCCTCTGCGGCCTCAGCCGTGCTTTCCAGAACGCCATTTGTGCTTAGTGTGTCTGCATCCAATTCAGGAGCACCGCGCTGCGTTGGCCCTTCTGCGATGGCATCCACTGCCCTTGCACCGGCGCCATCAGGGCGCGTCTCCGCATACTGAGCTGCATCAGCGAGAGCGGCCTCTTGCTGTGGAACAATCGCATGGAAATCGGCGACGATAAGGCTACCGCCTTGCCCGATTACAAAGCGTGAGCTTGCGCTGCCCGCATTGCGTGTGTCGCGGTGACAATCGACGAGCTCAGAGCCTTCAGGCAGTGTCATGCCTGCAACGGCAACCACATGTGTGCCCGGTACAACGCCCTCGAAATGATAGCGGCCATCAGCATCAGTGATCGCAAAACTGCCATCTTCCATGACCACACGAACGCCAGGTATCCCAGGTCGTGGATCATCCAGAGTACAGGGGCCAGCAGTGACGCGACCAATAATTGTCATGCGATCAGCGATACTGTCGCGTTCAATATCAACACTGGCGCTCGCACGGGCGATCCGACCAAGAGAATCGGTCACAAAAGCATCGTTCAGCGTGCGTCCGGGTGGCGCATCAGGGCGCACGGTCATTGCGTAGGTCACGCGGCGTGCTTCACCACCCGCAAGATCCCCCAGAGCCACGGTGAATTGGCGGCCATCAGGTGCAATATTCACCGAATTGGTTACTTCTTGACCGTCAACTCTAATTGTATCTGGGCGAAGGCGAAGGAATGAGGATGGCGTGTCCGTCAGCACGACATTTCGACGCGGACGCGACGGGTCATCATTTCGCGCTGTGATTGAATAGAACACCACATCACCGGGCTGCAGGCGGTCGCGCGAAGCAGTTTTGACTAGGCCGATATCTTCGCCTGGACGGTCCAATGGGATGTCGATTTGAACGGGTGTGGGATCAGTTAGCGTAAAGTTCCCACCAAATGATCCGTCAAGGATCACAAAACCACGGCCATCGGGGCGCCTTAAGCGCTCCAATTCTTCTCTGCTCACGACGGAAGGCGCCGTGTATGGATCAGGCGGCGTAATCTCTAGGCGATATGTGCCAAGGAAGGTCAGCGGGAACCAAAATTCACCCGGTCCCATATCGGTCACATTGCCTGCGCCATCCGTAATAGTTTGGCCCGAAATAACTGTTGAAGGCCATGAAGTGACGCCATCTTCGGCAAAGACGGTGGCGGGCTGACCAGTGGCTACGTCAATCAGTGTGACGATCGCGCCGTCGACAGGCTGACCAGTCTCGCTATCAAAGACAACACCAAACGGATCGGCGAGAACCTCGACCTGCGTTTCGACCAGAACGGTGGTGTCACCAGGAAGCGTCGCTGTGATCGCGATTTCAGCGCCATCAACAATACTCAACCGGCAATCACCTTGCTCGGGAGCGGGAGGCATGCGGACAGTACCCATTTGGCCGATGAAAATACCGGTATTTGGACCTGTTTCGAAAATTGTCTCGATTTCACGGTCACCAGTGGAAGTGGTGATCTCGATATCAAGCTGGTCGACCGCGTTTGGATCGACATTGGCTGCAAGTGCAGTGACCTCAAACAGCACTGTCTGACCTGCGCGCACGGTGTTGGTCAGTTCAGCCATCCCGTTTTGCGGCGTCAGAGCGACATCAGAGGTTCCATTACCCGTACCACCCTGCGTCCCTTGCCCGCTTGCCGCACAAATAGGTGCGCGGAAAGTAAGCTCGGTGTCCCCCGACGACGCAGGGCGAAATGTACGAATTTCTGGAGGAGGAAGCGTAACATCAAATGTCACGAGATTGGACGTTGTCTGCACCGGACGTCCAACGAACTCGTAAGTGGCTTCAGCAGTATTCTCAATGGTGCGGATAACCTCAGGCGAATTGCCATCACCCGCATCATTTGTTTGGGCGTATGCCCCCTCTCCGGCCACGCCAAATGGAGCGAGCACTAACGAAAGTGCCGCTCCAAGACGCTTGAGAGAGGGGGAAACACGCAAAGTTCTAAATCCTTGTTCTAAATCGACTTATTAATCGATTGTGACTTGGAAATAGACAGACCGCGACGTGCTTGCCGGAACGTCGGCAACCAGCGCAAGGATCTGATCTTCGCCGCTTGGACCAGAGGCCGAGCTGAACGAAGCGTCACCGCCATTTTCATCGACTCCGCCTGAGCAATCGCCATCAGCGTCGACAAAGATTGGATCGCTAACCGTAAAGGTTACATCCGCTGGCAAGTCATCGGTTATATTTACCGCTGTTGCAGTCGCGGCGCCGGCGGCGTTCGATACAACGATGCAGTATTCAATAACTGCGCCCGGAATTGCTTTCGGGTTTGTTGTGCCGTTTACTGGATCGCTAACGATGCTGCTCGACTTGGCTACGGAGAGCAGCGCCGCTGCGACTTCGTAGGTACCCGTGTCCGAGAATGCGCCATCGTTTGCAGCATCTGTGTCACCTGCTCCGTCTGCATAGACTGTATCAACACCAGTGGTGTTGGCATCTGAGCTAGTCGAAGGCGTGATGGGTGAACCATCATCGTTAAGTGCGCTTGCTGTCAGTGTGACATCATATGTCTCACCATTCTCTGGGTCGAGATTGAAATCTGCAACGACCAATACGCTGCGAATTTCGTCTTCTGCCATATCGTCGAGAACAGTGATTGGGCCTGCTGCGATATCGTTCGCATCAAGAGTACCATCATCGTCGATATCGAGATAAATCTCGAACGATCCTGGCGTCAATGTGCCGCCGCCATCGAGTCCAATATCCCCTGATCCGCCTGTGCCACCGGTCAGTGCCGCTGCAAGGTCAAGGTCAAGAGCATCGTTCGACAGGTTTTGGACATCAAAATCCAAGACAGCATTGTCTTGGCCCGGTGACACTGATGTGTTGCCGGTCCCTGTGAAGTTCACGACTACGTCAATCCGACGGTCAACCGTAAAGGTATCACTGTCAGTGACTTCGGTTTGTGTTTCGCCACCGACCTCATACGAGACCGATACGTTGTTGGTGATCGTATCACCTGCGGTCGTTCCGACCGCCAACGCTGGCGTGCTGGACATAGCAATTAACGCTACCGCGCTAACCGCACCCAGCAACTGGGAGGTACGTTTCATTGTAGTGGTCCTCTGCGTGTGCCCCGCGACTTGAAAACCGCCCACGAGACTTGGCGGCTATCTCCCCCTGTTGAGGGATGATTTGGTGAATTTGCTCAGCGAATGATGGCCGGATATTCGAGCCGACCAGTTTCGCCAGGAGCAATGGAAGGGATTACCCAACGGACATGCGTGACATCTGCATGGACCGCGGAGCGCGTGGCTGTATCTTCGCCGGTAACGCTGAGAGCGCTCAGCACGCCCCAGGTCTCTCCGCCATCGACCGACACAGTCAGATCAGAGGGAGCATCAGGTGCAAGGCGAACGGCGCTTGGCAGCGGGTTTGTGACGACGAAGTTTTCGACCGCTTCAGCGCCGTTATTTGCGTAATCAGTTCCGAAAATCAGACGGTCGCCGGGAACGATTACGTTTGGCTCGACAAGTTTTGTGCTCTCCGTGCCATCTGCATCCACCGACGTCTCAACAGCCATAACGTCGCCAGAAAGCGAGACGGGGCTCTGTGCGAAAGCAGTCGCAGGCATCGCCGCAGCCGAAAGGGCGAGCAAGGACATGAGCATTTTCTTGAACGTATTCATATTCTTAGTTCCTCAGATCGAGTCAATCGATGGCGACATCGAACGTGATTGTGTGGATGGTGCCGCCAGCAACTGTGCCCAGTTCGACCGAGATGCCGGCCGTATTTGAAGCCTCGCCAGCATCATCACCGCTGGCATCAGTTAGGATGGCGCTGTCGAGTGTTAGGGAACCGGGCAAATAGGTTGTGTCGTCTGGAATGACGTCGGTCACGTTAAGAGCGTCGACGGATCCGCTGCCTGCGACCGTCGCAACAATCGTAAAAGTCGCGATTGAGCCGGGAACCGCGCTATCACCACCAAACGGATCAACGACGCTGACTGATTTTGTGAGATCAACCGACGTGATACCGACAATCAGTGTGCCCGTTGCGCTGTCATCTGCGCCTGTTGTCCCGACAATCGCATCGCCGCCATCAACACCTTGTCCTGTAAACACTGTGCCAGGTGCACCCGTGCCGGTTACCGCTTCGGCGGTGAGCTCAACATCGCTCGCATCTCCATCAGAAACGCCTGCGGGCACTTCGACGATCACAAATACCCGCAATGCTTCGTCCGCAGCCAGAATTTGCGTAGTCTCTGGCGCGGTCAGAATGTCGTCGACACCGGGATCGTAGGTACCGTTGCCATTTGTATCGACCGCAATGTTTGTCACGGTGGTGTCAAAGTCATTGCCAGCAACCGTAGGGTTTGCCGTCAAGGTGTAGGCTTCTGGGCCGTTCCCTTGGTTAGTCACCTCAAATGTGAGGATTGCCTCGCCTGGCTGGGCTCCAATTGGTCCGCTATCGAGCGAGGTCACGGTCACATCGATCAATTCGTCAACACGGACTACAACCGTATTAGAATCAACGCTTTGCGGCCCATCCCCATCGTCGTAGGTGGCAGTCGCGGTGTTCTCAATCAGCGTGCCTGCGCTAACCCCATCGGCGTAAGCAGGTGCGGAAAGGGTGAACATCGCCACAACGGAGGTGGCAAAAAGCGAGTTTTTGATCTTTTGCGTATTCATACATACGGCGAATACAGATCAATGGTTATCAAGCCGTTAGCAAACGGGCAAAAACCCCAGAGTTCTGCGGTTTTTGATACATGTGTTTACAAGAAGTTATAGTTAACTGGAGAGACGGGTCGACGCCGATTGATGCCGGAAATCGGCGAAAATCCGCCGTTTTCTTACCGCATGGTCAATTGCGCTCTGTTTCTCGTTAGCCCGACGCTCACAAAGGAGGCGTTGCGGGAAAAAAGCTGAAGCAACCATGCCTTTTACGCCCAAAACCAGTCGAAACTCACTCTTCGACAAGGGCCAACAAAGCGAAGCTGGCCAGCCAATGCTCACCCATATAGTCTCCTGCAACATGAGGAAGAGCAGCCCGCAGGTGACTCTCAATCCGTTCTGTGAGTAGGCTGGAATAGTGGCTCGGCCTGATAGCCGTGCCAATCGCTTTCAAGCACCACGCACGGCTGAGGTTTAGACCGTCGAGATGAGCAATTTTACCGTCACTCCGGTCAGACACTATTGCCGGATGACATTCGCGCTCAAGCCATCCATTATCTATTACAAGACTCTGAAACCATGGCTGAAAGCTCCTATCCTGCATCACCGCGCTCATGAGTTTTGCAGCAATCAAAACAGGTGAGAGAAATTCGTCTCCACCAGGCTCCCACCCAGCGTAGTCGGACCTTCCCGCGAATGCCTGTTCTGCCCACGCATCAACACCTGTCAGCAGCATCGGATCGCGCAGCTCTGCCCATTCACGCGCCAGAACCAGCGCAAAGGCGGTATTGAAATGGGTGCCAACTGTGATGGGGTAAGTGAGTATGTTGAGATATTCTGCGAACCTGCTCGCAAATGCATTCGCCAAGGGCTCAAGCCGCCTTCCCCATTCGCGATCAGTATGGCGAGCGGCCTCATGATGAAGGTACAACAGCCAGCCCCATCCATAAGGACGCTCAAAACCGCGCGAAGATGGTCGCTCAAGATATTCTAGCTCAACGGCCAAATTCGCTTCGGAAAGAGTGTTCTCCGCCAAAGCGTCGATCTCACGGGCCTCTGAAAGTTCGGGATAAAGGCGCCGTATTGTCAGCAGCATCCACCAGGAATGTACGCAGGAGTGCCAATCGAAACTGCCAAAGAACGCCGGATGTAGAGCGCGGGGAGACATTGCGTCAGCATCACAATCCAACACGTGATCAAGCTTGTTCGGATACTCTTGCCCTACATGACCCAGAGCAATCCGTGCAAATTTGCGTGCGAGGTCTTCGGTCAACTCCACAGCAGGAACGCCCCCACATAGATGATCGCAACATTGCATGCCCAAAGCGGTATCGCTGTGCCTATTTGCTGGCGGATCACCCCATTCTGATCTTTCAACTCCAGGAGAGCAGCTGGCACGATATTGAAGTTTGCCGCCATCGGCGTAAGCAATGTGCCGCAAAAGCCCGCCAACATGCCCACGGCTCCGATTACCGCCGGATTGCCATCATAAGTTTCTACCAAGAGCGGAATTCCAATCGCCGCTGCCATTACTGGAAAAGCAGCGAAAGCATTGCCCATAATCATTGTGAATAGCGCCATGCCCAGCGCAAAAATAACCACAGTGAGAAATACACTGCCCTCCGGAATAGCACTGCCAGCGGCACCTCCGATGATGTCGCCAACCCCAGCAAGGGCGAACACCGCTCCAAGCGCAGCCAACATCTGTGGCAAGATTGCCGCCCAACCGATTGAATCGATTAGCCTTCGCCCTTCTTCGATAGGAGCCAAAGCTGGGGGCCTAAGCCATACCATTGCGGCCAATAATGCGATCAACGTCCCGGCACCGAAGAGGATCAAAGTTTCTCGACGAGGCTCAAAAAAGCCGGCTTCTGAGAGCGGTGTGTAATTGTACAGCAGCGTGCCAGCCACAGCTGTTACTGGAACAATCAAAGCTGGGATAAACAATAAGTTACCGAGCTTTCTTGAATCCGCTTCCCGCTCAGTATCGGTCGTCGTTTTTGGTGAACTACGCTTTAGGCCACCAGCCCCAGCGATCACTACAAGCAGTAGTACGATTATCCCATTGTAAAGATCAGGGAGGTGACTTCCTGCAAAGAAACTTGTCGATAGAAGCCCCCAAAATGCAGCATTTCCAATACGTTTGTCACGTAAGCTCAGAATTGACCAGAGGGCAAAGAAGGTGCCCGCTAACCAGTAGAGCCACTCATAGGTGATCATGATAATACACCCTCCACTGGCCGAGCTAACTTCCGATCGAGCGCCCGAATTCGCCAGCCATGGATGAAGAAAGCGCAGATGGCGGTCGGGATGGCCCACACTGAAAGCTCAAGTGGCGTTAGCGGATATCCATAACTCTCAAAAACACCTTGAATCAACAATATAGAAGCAATTGCGAAGAAGATATCTTCACCAAAGAACAGGCCGACATTGTCTGTGGCAGCGGACATAGCGCGGACCTTTTCACGCTCTTCATCCTCCAGGTCCCCATGTGTCATCTCAGCCGCTGCCACCGCCATAGGAGCTACAAGTGGACGCACAGCTTGGGGATGGCCACCTATATCCTTCATGCCTATCGCTGCTGTGACCTGGCGAAACAAAAGATAGATTGTCAGGAACCCACCCATCGTGGCTCCCTGAACTCCTTCGATCAAAGCTCTTGCCCGCTGCTGGAGTCCATACCTCTCAAGGAGACCTATGACGGGCAAAATCACCCAAGTTACAGAGATATAACGGTTGTCGTTGAAAGCCTTTCCTAAGGATTCAACGACGGAGACAAAATCAAATCCAGCGAGCAAGCCGGTTGCCAATGCTGCCGCGACCACAACCATCAAAGGATTGAATCGAAGCGCAAAACCGATCACCACCAGAGCTATACCCATAAGTGGCCAGTAGTTTGTCGCAGCTTCAGTCATGCGCCGTATCCTCCCCCGCCAGGCGTGTGGATCACGAACACATCACCGTTGTCCATTTGTGCAGAACCTGTTGCCCCGAGCTCTTCGCGCTCACCGTTGCTTCGCTCAACCCAATTTTTCCCTGCTTGCGCATCACCGCCTCCTGCGATCCCTCGCGGCGCGATTGTGCGGCGGTTGGCGAGGATATTTGCGCGCATCGGTTCAAGGAATTTCACATGCCGCTCGACACCGTCTCCCCCGCAGAAGACACCCTTCCCGCCGGAGCCTTCCCGAATGGCAAATCGCTCCAACCGCACTGGAAAGCGTGCTTCCAGTATCTCGGGATCCGTTAGCCGGCTGTTGGTCATATGCGTTTGGACAGCGCTAGTCCCATCATGATCTGGACCAGCGCCAGAACCTCCGCAGATTGTTTCGTAATACTGGTATTTCTCATTGCCGAAGGTGAAATTGTTCATAGTCCCTTGGCTTGGGGCTAGCTTTCCTGTGGCCGCGAACAGCGCATCGGTTACCGCCTGACTTGTCTCAACATTGCCAGCCACCACTGCAGCACCGGGCTGGGGGTTGAGCATCGAGCCCTCGGGAACAATTAGCTCTATTGGCCGCAAACAGCCGTCATTCATGGGAATTTGATCGTCGATCAGTGTGCGAAGAACGTAAAGCGCTGCGGCTCTAGTGATGGAGCGAGGAGCGTTGAAGTTGTCTGACAACTGGTCGCTTGTTCCAGAAAAATCGAAAACAGCGCTGCGATTTTCGCGATCAATGCTGACGGCAGCCTTGATCCGTGCACCATTATCCAGCCCATATTCGAACGCGCCATCTTCAAGATGATCAAGGAGCCTTCGAACACTCTCCTCAGCATTGGCAATGACGTGCCGCATATAGGCTGCGACGACTTCTCCACCTTGATCATTGGCTGCAGATGCCAATAATTCAGCGCCCCTTGTGCACGCTGCCAATTGCGCTCTTAGGTCGGATAGATTTCGATCAGGCGCACGGGCCGGATACCTCCCTTTTGCAAGAATATCTCGTACCGTTTGCTCTTGAAAAACGCCTTCATCGACCATCAGAAGGTTATCAATCATGACACCCTCTTCCTCGATTGTGCGGCTTTCAGGAGGCATCGAGCCGGGGGCTATGCCACCGATGTCAGCATGGTGGCCGCGGGCCGCGACAAAGGCATCGGGATCGTTCCCTTCACCATAGAATACAGGCACAATTACTGTGATATCAGGCAAATGAGTGCCGCCACGATAGGGATCGTTCAAGACATAGGCGTCACCGCGCTGAAAACCTCGACCATCGCGCTTGTCACCGCGTGCCTCTATCACTCTTGCGATACTATCGCCCATTGAGCCCAAATGGACAGGGATATGCGGCGCATTGGCGATCAACGCGCCTTGCACGTCAAACAATGCGCAGGAGAAATCGAGCCGTTCTTTGATATTCACCGAAGTTGCGGTCGATTGAAGCACGACGCCCATTTCTTCGGCAATCGCCATAAATAGGTTATTGAAAATCTCGAGCCGAATGGGATCAACATCGGTGCCGGCTGCCCTACTGCGCATAAATGCCTCAGCTCGAGTGAGAATGATGCTCCCCTCTTTCGCTAACTCAGCTACCCAACCCTTCTCAACCACTGTTGTAGAACCCGGATCGATGATCAAGGCGGGTCCTCGCACCAGTTCGCCTGTTTAAATCTCTCCGCGCGCCAGTGTCCGCCAACTGCCAGATGCCTCAAAATCGACGCCGCTTGTATTGATCGGCTCAGCGGCAATTCCGCCCGAAACACCCAGGGCCTCCACACTCAAAGCTTCGATAATGATCGGTGCATTGTCATCAGAATAGCCAAATCGTTTGCGGTGAAGAGCGCGAAATGCCTGATCCATGCTTGCAGCATCTTCGCATTCCAAGGTGAGCATTAAATCGCTCCCCTCAAACCTTAACCTTGCGCGGCGCTCGAGCGAAATTCTCGACGCCTCAATTCCCTGCGCCAATAGCGCGTTGGTAACTTCCTCCTCCAACTCACTCAACGCATGCGAAAAGTCGCCTTCTAAGGGTTGTAGAACGCTTACCTCACGGATCGCCTTTATCGGAGCAAGACCAATGCCATAGGCTGAAAGCATGCCGGCAAGCGGGTGAACGAGCACCGTTTCCATGCCAAGCTCATCGGCCACTTTGCAAGCGTGTTGCCCACCTGCCCCGCCAAAGCACTGGAGCGCATAGGTGGTTACGTCATGCCCTCTGGCAACCGAGATCTTTCGGATCGCATTCGCCATGCTGTCAACGGCAATGGCGAGAAAGCCGCGCGCAATTTGCTCGAGCGATTTGGGCTCAGGTAGTGCAACAGCAACCGCTTCGAGCGCGGCCTTTGCAGCCAATGGATCAAGGGGCTCATTGCCATTCGGACCGAATACATGGGGGAAAAATGCCGGATCAATCCGTCCCAAAAACAGGTTGCAGTCGGTGACTGTCAGTGGGCCACCTTTGCGATAACAAGCCGGGCCAGGGTCAGCTCCAGCGCTGTGAGGGCCAACTCTGAAGCGCGCGCCATCAAAACTACAGATTGAGCCTCCACCTGCTGCAACCGTGTGAATTTGCATCATCGGGGCCGCCACTCGGACGCCTGCGACCACGCTGTCGCCAGTCAACTCATATGCGCCTGCGTAATGCGCTACATCCGTGCTGGTGCCGCCCATGTCGAAGCCTATCAGCTTCGAATGCCCTAGCGCTTCACTGGCAGCGACCATCCCTACGACGCCTCCTGCTGGCCCCGAAAGGATTGCGTCCTTTCCCCTGAACGCGCCAACTTCAGCAAGACCGCCATTGGACTGCATAAAACGCAGTTGTCGTGCTTCCGGCAACTGACTGCGAAGCGTGTCCGTATAACGCCGTAAGACAGGCGAAAGATAGGCATCAACCACCGTTGTATCGCCGCGCGGGATAAGCTTGATCAGAGGGGCAACCTCATGACTAGTGCTGACCTGCGAAAATCCGCTTTGGCGAGCAATCTGAGCTAGTTTTTTCTCGTGCGCACGATGTTTCCAACCATGAACAAACACGATTGCGAGCGCGTCAAAACCATCTGCCCGCAGTGCCTCCAATTCTGAGCGTGCCGCTTCTTCGTCAATAGCGACCAAGACTTCACCACCAACGCCCACACGTTCCTCGATTTCAATGACCTGAGCGGGAAGTTGTTCTGGCAGCACAATGTGCCGTGCAAAGATCTCTGGCCGTGCCTGAGTGCCAATTCTCAATGCATCGCCGAACCCTTTGGTGATTGCGAGAGCTAGGCGCTCGCCTTTTCGCTCGAGCAGGGCGTTAGTTGCCACTGTGGTGCCAATGCGCAGCTCATCAATCGCGCCTTCGCCATATTCCTGCATCAAATGTCGGACGGCTTCGCTTGCCGCGTCGACATAGTGACCGGGATTTTCTGACAATAGCTTATGCGTCACCAAACGCCCATCCGGCGTTTCTGCAACAACATCAGTGAAGGTTCCCCCTCGATCAATCGCGAAGCGCCATGCATCCATGACTTGCGATAATCCTTCGTTGCATCTGTGGGGCACGCCTACTTGTTGCAAGCGCGCTCGCCTGCGTCAATTGTGGGTCCCTCCCAATCCGTGCACAGCAGCGAGCGAAAAATTGATAGGTTGCATTTTGGCACTTTTTTGGCTCAGGACGTCAGCAAGACGGAATTGTGGGAGAGACAATCATGGCAAATTTTGAAACCATTCGCTTTGAACGCACTGGCGATGTTGCGCGCATCACCCTCAATCGACCAGAACGCCTCAATGCTTGCGCTCCTGCAATGGCCGACGAAATCTTTGCCGCTATCCGCAGTTTGGATGGTGCGCGTGCATTGCTGATAACTGGCGAAGGTCGCGCATTTTGCTCGGGCGCTGATTTGGCTGGTGGCCGTGATGCGGATGATAACGTGACAGGCGGAGACCGCTCCTTCACCGTACTTCAACAATCCTACAACCCAATGATAGCGGCCCTATGGAACCTGCCCATCCCCGTGATTTCAGCTGTGCAAGGCCCCGCAGCCGGTGTTGGATGCTCAATCGCATTGGCTGCTGACTTCGTAATCGCGGGCAAGAGCGGATACTTCTTACAGGCCTTCGTCAACATCGGGCTTGTTCCTGACGGCGGCTCAAGCTGGATGCTGCCACGCCTTACCGGACTTGCTCAGGCAACGCGCATGATGATGCTGGGAGAGCGCATTCACGGAGAAGAAGCTGAGCGCATTGGCCTAATCTACAAATGTGTCGAGGATGATATGTTGACGGCTGAAGCCAATGCTCTTGCCGAAAAACTCGCCGCCAGCCCAACCGTTGCGCTTGCGCAAATGAAAGCGAATATCCGTAGTGGTCTACAAAGCGATATGAACACGACACTCATGAACGAGGCTCAAGGCCAACGCATTGCAGGATCGAGCGAAGATGCCAGCGAAGGCGGAAAGTCATTCCTCGAAAAGCGCAAACCAGTGTTCAACGGACGTTAGAGCACCTCTTTTCGCGCTCTCGCCCCCGGCGGCGGGGGATCCTGTGGTGGCCCGGCAAAACACTGCGCTATTGCCATCCATTGGGCCGCATTTTCGCCACTCACATGGAGTCTTGTGTCCGCGATGTTGCGACACTGAGTCACGACTTGGCAGAACTCCTGCGCTGACCCTTCAATTCGCTCGACTCCAGCGCCTTCGCCAAATGTCTGCATTTCACCAGAAGCCAGTGTAAGCATCAGTTGCGGGGTGGGCTTTGGAATTTCCATCCCTCGATTGGCGAAAGTCCAACCGTAGGTGTTCAATCCCAAAATAACCACATTGGTTATTGCATCACTGGCTGGTCGCTCTTCGCCCAACTCGTCGTATATTGCTTGAGCATGAGACCAAGCCTCCATCAGGCGTGCCGTGATTGAAGAACGCGCACTCATACTCGGCCCTACCCATGGTACACGAAGCTTAGGATCGGCAGTTGCGAACCCCTCGGCAAGTCGTGGGTAGAAGCCGCGCCATGCTTCAAACAAGGCGACACCGCTTAACGCGCCCGCTTCGGCTTTCTCAAACTCTCGAAAATTGAGGCCGCGCGATCCTGCGACCCTGGCCATATACTCACCAAAAGCATCAGGCTCTTGAAGCGACAAAAGCGCGGCGCGGTCCCAAACATGCAAATGACAAAGGATCTCATTGATCGACCACCCTTTGAATGCTGTCCTGCGCCCAAAATCGTCCTCGCTCAGGCTGGAAAGCAGCGTTTCAATCTGCCTGCAGACCTCGCGAAAGTCATCGGCTTGTTTCATCACTGCGGTCCTTAATTGCCGTCGATCGCATTGCCGGTTGCAACAATGGAAAAAGCTGTGCGCGAGATCGTTGACAGAAAACGCTCGAGTTCAACACCGGGTGCAGTCGAAATGTAGAGCACATCACCATCTTGCATCGTGAAATCCTGCATCGCAAACAAGCTGGTCGCGTCATCCATGCGAAGACGGTAAACCACCGGAACCCGTCCGTCCTGAGTGGTTTGGATGTCATCAATAAGAACACTACTAACTGCGTCCTCTTGCTCCATGCGGAATACAAACACCCCCTTTACGTCAGCGCGCTGATCATTGAGACCACCGACCCGCGCAAGAGCCTCTGCCAGACTAATGCCTGCGCCCTCAAAGGGCACCTCGGAATTGCGACTTACAGCGCCCAAAGCGACAAAGCTAAATGGCTGGTGCTGAACAGTTATCACGTCGTCAGGACGCAGCCTTACGTTTTGAGCAGGATCTGCGATCACCTGCTCCAATGGCATCGCAGTTTGGGTTGAACCGCGCGCAAGCTGAATTGTCGACTGCTCAATTGCTTGACGCGAACCTCCCGCATTGGCGATGGCATCGAGCAATCGCTCACCACGCGCAGACAAGACCATACGCCCACTGGAGGCAACTTCACCAAGAACGGTGACAGCACGGCTCTGATTGTCCACCAAACGCACCACTGCCTGCGGGTTGTTGGCCTTGCCACTCAGGCGAGATACGATGATCTGTTCGATCTCCTCAGGGCGGAGACCGACGACATCAATACGCCCCACAAATGGCACAGTAATACGACCACCTTCGCCAACTTGTTGTTGCGGGATATCTGCACTAGCGGCGATATCAGCCCCACTGGCTAATGAGTTGCCAGGTGAAGAAAGACCGAACAAGACCGCCGGCGGCGCCTCCCATATGGCGATGTCGAGAGTGTCCGCGGGTCCCACTCTCGTCCCTGAAATGTCGCTTTCACCAAACACTTGAGAAAAACGTGTCGCTGCAGAGTGTGCCTGGAGTGTACGGGTCACCTCAGAGTTGAGTTCCACCACTTGGATAGCGCTATTGTCGTAGCTTTGATCAGACGCCTCGCGCACTGCACCTGTCGACGGTCCAGCACCGCCCAGAGTAGAGCAACCGGTAACTGCAAGAGCCAAAAAGCCTGCCGCAAACACACGAATGTTAGAGATGTTTGTCATAAACGTCTTTCAACCGCTTCCGGTAAATATCGGGACTGTATTTCGCAGCTTGCTCATACCCCAGGGCGACATGATGCGCCCGCAAATCCTCATCCTGGTCCATCGCCCTCATCGCTAGCGTAATGGCCTGCGTGTCATAGGGATCAACCATCAATGCCGCATCGCCCGCGACTTCGGGCAGCGATGACGTATTTGAACAGATGACCGGTGTACCAAGCAGCATAGCTTCAAGCACAGGCAATCCAAACCCCTCATAGAGCGATGGAAACAACGCCGCTTTCGCTCCGCGGATAAGGCTAACGAGCAATGGGAAAGGTGCATAGGGCAATTGGATCACCCGCTTTCGCGCACCACGCCTGCGCTCAAAGCTGCCATGCAACGTGTCTGTGTCGCCGAGTAGTTTTAGCTCTTGTTCCGCCTTCCACGCCTGTGCTCCTACTACGACGAGCGGCGTGTCGAGTTTCGAGGAAAGATATGCCTCAATGATCCGGCCGATATTCTTTTTCGGCTCAAGTGAACCCCAGAAAAGGAAGTATCCCTTGTGATCTACCCCTGTGAGACCCTCAACTTCGCGAGCGACCTGCTCTTCAGACTTGTCGAAATACTTCTGGGGGATGCTTACCGATTGATATGTGTTGGTAATGCGATCTGGGGAGATTCCAACCAACTCAACCAAGTCCCGCTTTGAGTTTTCCGAGACAGTCACGAAATGCGCAGCGCTCTTGTCCAGTCTTTGGAGCAACTGCAAATAGCGGCGCTTGTGGTCGAGGGTGGTGTAAGGCAGCCGCAATGGAACAACATCATGCAAGGTGTAGATGTTTGGGCGTCCATTCACCTTGAGCGGCAACGGATAGGTCCAATGCGCAAGATCAGGTTTTCGCGGGAGACGAATCTGCGACGCACGCTTCCATAGTTTAAACGCACTTTGCGCCCGAATGAACAGGTCGGGTGCATTAAACAGCGTATCGAAATTCGGGAGTTTTGATTGGAACGTTCGGGTGATGACAGCGCCCGAAATAGGGATCTCATTGGCTCGAAAGGTAAGTGGACCATGGATCGCTTGCTGTGCTTGATCCAATATTTTCAGAAGCTTGGTACGTTCATCCTCACCTGAATCGAAGAAGTAGATTTCACGCAACAGCTCGTTGCGAGTATAACCGGCCCGGTTGCCATAAAGAACGTCGACTTGATGACCCAAAGCACCGATCTCATAGCTGAGATTGCGTGCGTAGGTTGCTACGCCAGTCCCTTTCTCCAGCCCGAGATTGTATCCGTCGATCAGGATTGTCGCCACGTTCGTGTCCGTCCTTTCGCTAGTCTGCGGTTTCGAGCACTGATGTGCGCAGTGAATGTGCCGCAGTCCATTCGGAAAAGCCGCCTGCTTCTAACAGTGCCGCTAGCGGGTTAGACTGGTATTCGGCGGACGAAATCAGTCGCTCGCGCTCAGTTGCATCCATATCCGGGCAAGCTATCGCCGCTAAATGTGCAGCGTTCATCGCGTTCAACTCCGTTGACTGGTTCGCACCGTCAGTTGCGGGCTCATTGAGCTTCAGCAATTCTGCCAGCACTTCATCGCAGGTCGCGCAATTCCGCAGCAGACGCAAAGTGGTTTCGTTATCGACCTGAGCACGCGCACCAATTGCCATAGCCAAGAGATCAACGTCTGGCACACCCGGAGCAGATTTTTGGGTGGAATTAGGAACATAAGCATGCGCTGGAAAGTCAACTAGTGACACACCTTGCCGCTGCATTACGAATTCAAGATGCTCGCGCACATCATCAAACGCCTCGCCTAATGCAATGGCTGTGCGATAACCGATTTCGGCGCCCGCATCTGCGCCCTGCTCTTTGGCCATATGGGCCTTTTGTACCCAGTATGAGCGCTGAAAAGGATAGAGCGAAAGTGCGTCTGCATAGCCGGCTTCGGCCTCCGCCCATTCCCCATCATCGCGCTTCCAATCAGCTGCTTGAACGGCAACGCGAAACGCATCATCGAGCATGGCGACAGTATGGGTTGTCTCAATCAGTTGGCGTCGGTTTTGCGGAATCTCCATGGGCTCAGAACGTTCAGCTGCTTCAAGGCCGATCTTGGCGCGAAAGTCTGAGTATGCCTCTTCAAAATCTTCGAATAACTCAAGCTTACCTGAGTGGAGCACAGCGTAGCGATTGCAGTGATCGCGGATATAGGAAGCGTCATGCGAGATGATGATCATCGCTCTGTCAGCGCGTTTGCGGAACAATTCCTTATTGCAGCGATCATGAAACCGTGCGTCGCCCACTGCCCCGACTTCATCGATCAAAAAGCAATCGAACTCGATTATCATCGAAATCGCAAAAGCCAGACGTGCGCGCATTCCGGAAGAGTAGGTGCGAACTTCTTCGTTGAGATAGGGACCTAGTTCAGCAAACTCGTCCACAAAGGCCAAATTTGCTTCAATGTCTTGATCGTAAATGCGGCTGATGAAGCGGATGTTGTCGAGGCCTGTCAGATTTGGTTGGAATGCGCCACCAAATGCCAGCGGCCAAGATACTGACATGGAGCTTTTGACTGTTCCTGATGTTGGCCGCTCTGCTCCGCTAATAAGGCGGATCATGGTTGATTTGCCCGCTCCATTGCGCCCGAGGATACCGAGACGCTCTCCCATAGCTAGGTCGAAACTCACTCCATCAAGGACGAGATTTTCGCCAAACCGGGTTGGGTACACCTTTCTAAGATCGCGAACTTCGATCATTCGGGCACCACCCTGCGAGCCACATAGCGCAATGTAATCAATGCTATAACACTGAGAACAAGATTGAACGTGATCAAGTAGCCCAGATCATAGATTGCGCGTGCATCGGTTCCGAAAAACCCCTCTCTCACCATCTCCACTCCGTGCACGATCGGAATCCACAAAACGATCTCCTGCGCAAAAATGGGCAAAGCAGCGACCAGAAATGCTGCACCCGAAAGCGGGAATAGGAGATATGAAAACGGGTGCCAAAGCTTGTCCACGAGTTCACTCAGGTAGGACAGAGCACCAAGGCCAGTTGCCAGGGCACCACCGAACCAAGCGATCAGAAGCCAGCCTACAACCACTTTGAGAAAATCATCTGGCGGTGCCATCCACTCGATCGCGATAAACAAGACCGCAAGCGCCGCGAATGAAATCGTTGCACCGCCAAATTCAAGCAAAAGCCGCGCGGCATAGATGTCACCGACCTTGATATTGCGATGATACATCAGCGGCAAATTGGCCTGCAGCGCGCCAATACAGCGACCCGGCATATTCCTCCACAAAAGCACGCTGGAATAACCGGTCAGCGCAAAGGCGACGATGGGCAGATCGCTACCATGAAAGGATTTGGTCGCCGTCCAAAGGATAGTCACGCCGACAGTGAACAGCATCGGCTCAACAAACAGCCACATAAAGCCAATATTATGCCGTCCAAAACGCGTAAGCATTTCGCGTCGCAGCAGAGCATTGATCACCCGCATTTGCACGCGCAGACTTGCGAGAAACGATGGCGGCTGAGCGCCCCGCGTGATCGGTGTCGAGGCCATCAATCCCGGTGCTCGCGCACCCCAATGGCGAGCATGGAGAGCACTCCCCACGCCAGCAGGCCAAGCACGAAAGTCGCCAGAATGCTGCGTATCCGGCGTGGTTCGACGGCATAGTCTGGTAAGCTTGGCGCGGAAATCTGCTCTAGATAAGCTTGCTTGCGCCGCGCCTCTGCCCTCGCCTCTTGCAGGCCTGCTCGCGTCACGGCCAGTTGGCTTTCAGCAAATTCTGCGTTCACTTGCAGTTCTTGATACTTCGCCATGGCCGAAGACAAAGAGGCCCTGCCTCCGGTTAATTCTGCACGGACGGAGCCAATCTCGCTCTCCAACTCGCGCACTTGAGTTTGTAGGAAAGGGATTTGCGAGGCTTGCGGGGTATAGGTCTGCAATTGGCGCAATCGCGTTTTTGCAGCGATCAACTCATCTTGAAGTTTGGAGACCATTTGTAGGCCGACTTCGGATTGCTGTGCCGGATCCACTATACCGCTTGTGTCTCTAAACTGCGCCAACTCAAGCGCCGCCAGCCTTGCTGCATCAGCGGCTTCTTCCACCTCGCCCTCTGCAACGGCAATCAGGTCGGTCTGCGCTCTGCCTGACAGACTGTTCACCAGTTCCTCTGACTGTGTGACGAGCCGCTGGTTGATTGCTTGGGCTTCTTCGGGATCAAAGGCGCTAACACGAATTGTCAGAACCTGCGTTGTCACCCCTTCATCCACGTCGAGCATGTTTGAGAAGTAATCGTAGAACTCTTCCTGGCTCGTGCCCCAAAGCCCCCCAAACCGATCAAACCAAAAAACATCCTCGCCCGAATAAGCATTCCGGATCAGCCCATCGGTGTTTGCCTGCTCAATCGCCTGGCGCGACTGAAGATACGCAATAACGGTGTTGTTGCCTTCATTCGCGGCCCCGAAACCTGTCTGATCAAGCGCAATATTGAGCGGGTTAGGAGACTGCTGAGTTGGATTGCGCACAACAATCCTCGCTTCGGAAATGAACACATCTTGTGCCAGCAGTCCGTAATAGAGAACTGCAACAATGGTCGGCACAAGCACCGTGACCGCTGCGAGCGGGCTAAAAAACTTTGCGAATGATCTCATGCTGCAAGGTTGCTTTCACACCCGCGCGCTGTTTTCAAGGTCGGCGATGCCAGCGCCGCATCCACAAGTGCAAAATGATCCTGCCATGTGGGTGGATCGAACCGAGGACGTTCGTCCGCACTGATAGGGTTAAGTGTGAGCTCTGCGATTGCGGTGGCCCAAAGATCAGGCAATTCCGGATCGAGCAGACAAGCCTCGCCCCGGCTGATTTCATCAAACACCGCAATATCGCTTGCAAGCGCGGGTGTTCCGATCGCCAAGGCTTCTGTCAGTGGCAGGCCAAACCCTTCTGCCAGACTTGGCATCAATAGGGCACGGGCGCCTCTGAGTAGGCCGCTAATTGCGCGGTCATCACATCCCTCGCGATGCTCAATCAGCTCGTTTAAGACCGGATCGCCATAGACTGGAGCCAAAATGTCACCGGTCAGCGGACCTTTCTGACCCGCAATGATGAGACGCGGTGCTGCTTTCCCCATAAGCGACGCGAGACGACGCCAGGTCTGGATCAAAAGCTTGTGGTTCTTGCGCGGTTCAATCGTCCCAAGACACAAGAAATAGGGGTGCGCATCCGGCTCAACAAAGGGATTGGCGACGGGTAGAGCCTCACCGCCAATTGGCGCGAGTGTTATAGGCGGAACCGGGAGAGCATTTTCACCAGCAAAGATCCTCAAATCATCCTCTACGGCCTGCGAGCTGACTACCAATTGCTGAGCGTTCGACAAGCCGGAGACAAGCCGTGCGTAGTGACGCCGCACAGCGTGTGGACGAGAGAATTGTGGGTGCCTGATTGGAATAAGATCGTGGATGAAATAGCAGCTATTCAAGCCATGTTTGCGAACCCAGGAATTATGAGAAGCCAGGTCGAAATCAGTGTGGCTGACATTGATGTAGGTCGCACCGCGATACTCAGAACTAGGCAGCGGAGATAAAAGCGCCGCGGGTGCAAATGCGCTTAGGTTAGTGCGAAAGCCGCTTAGTGGCGCCTCCAACATGTCGAACAGCGTTCGCGAACGACGCGGGCCTAGCACTCGGATCACGCCGCGATGCTGCACGACTGCTAAAGCGCGATCGCGGTACGCCCGAAGATAGGCATAAGAAACGCGGTCAATCCCGGTAGATTGCCGCCCAGACCAGCTGCGCGCAATCAGGCGCGTAACATCCAGCAATAGGGGCGCGTCAGGCATATTCTGCCTCCACCGATTGTGGACGAAGCAAATCAAGATGGCGCGATGCTTGTGCTTCGGCCAGGTCTTGCGCACGAGGATCGTCAACATCGATCCACCAAAGACCATCAATGTCCATTGTCGCTGCTCGGCCGCGGTTCGCCAGCACTTGCATTCCGTCTGAAAGGCTGCCGGGCTTGCCTTGTGCAATGGCCGCTTCGATTGCCTTTGGCAGCTCGGCATTGGCGAGGAATGCGCCGCAATCGACTGCGTCATATTGCGGGATCGTTTTGCCGATGGCGCGGATGTAGCCACCCTCCCTGGTGTGCACCCAAGTGGCATCTTCGGGATCAACCAAAGGATTGTCTACGCGGTCTGTGGCGAGGACCACATCGACGCTAGACAGCGCTTGTTTGGAGAGCTTTGCAAGCAGACCATCGCCGAAAATATGGTCCGCCATCATAAGAAGGAACGGTCCGTTCAATTGGCTTGCCCCGGCGATCACAGACCAACCATTGGGCTTTGAAAAGTCGGCCAGCCGCACGGGGCTGATACTGGCGTCAAGCAAAGCATCAAGAGCGCTGATCTTGCGCTCCACCAGTTCAGCCTGATGGCCAGTTACAACCACCACATTCACGACACCCGCAGCTATGGCCTGCCGCACGGCGATCTCAATTAGAGCCATTCCGCCGACTGTCGCCAGAGGCTTTGACGCTGAGCGTTCTTGCAAGCGGCTGCCATAACCAGCAGCGAGAATGATGGCGTTTTGAACCAATTCTTATTCCGCAGCACAGGAAAATGCGCCGTATTGCGAAGCGAGTAGCTTTTCCGCTTGCTCTTCGGGCATTTGAATAGGTGGGTGCTTGCAATAAAAGGCAGACGGCGCGGTCAGTGCGCCCGCTTCCCCGCGATCCATCGCCACTTTGCAATATCGGATCGCATCCACCACGCAGGCAGCAGCGTTTGGACTATCCTCAACAGATAGACGCATTTCGAGATGCATGGGAACACCTCCAAACTGCTGTCCTTCCATCCTCAAGAAGCAAATCTTGTTGTCCTTTTGCCAAGGCACATATTCAGATGGTCCGATCACAATATCACCATCTGCCAGTCGTTCTTGCAGCGCGCTTTGGACAGCTTGCGTCTTTGATTCCTTCTTCGAGGTAATCCGCGACCGATCCATCATATTCATAAAGTCGGTATTGCCGCCGGTATTCAATTGATAGGTGTGATCAACGGCCACGCCGCGCGAGGCAAACAGCTGGCTCAGCATCCGGTGAACCACGGTAGCGCCGATTTGCGCTTTGATATCGTCGCCTACAATAGGGAGCCCTTTTTGGCGGAACCGCGCCTCCCATTCGGGATCGCTGGCGATGAACACGGGGATTGAGTTCACCACCGCAACGCCCGCCTCTAGCGCGCACTCCATATAAAACTCACTAGCCTTCTGCGAGCCGACGGGCAGGAAGTTCACCAGTATGTCAACTGCATGGTCTTGCAAGGCTGCTATTATTGCTTCGCGTGAAGCTTGAGGAGCATCGCTGACCAAGAAGCCGGTATCGCCGATGTCGCGCATATGGTCGGCAACACCATCCAACGCCTGCCCCATAATGACAGGTGCTCCCAGTGGTTCGATCTCCGCGAAGAAAGCCTGCGTGTTGTTGGGAGCAGCAAAGATCGCCTGGGCCACATCAAGCCCGACTTTGCGCCTATCGACATCGATGCCCAGCGCGATTTCAATATCACCAACAGAGTAGTCGCCGACCCATTCTTGGATCAGGCCCGCAGCTGATGGCTCTCTTTTGAACTGTGCTATCCCTTGGACGAGCGAACTGGCGCAATTTCCAAGACCAATAATGGCAACCTTAATGGCCTTCATTTCCACCCTTTCGAACTCAAGACGCTGCGGACATTTGGACCGCATCGACAGGTGCGTCTTTGCCCCCTCCCTATTGGACACGCGAACCTGAACCTGAGCCAACCACCTGAGCGAGAAAGCAATGTCATTCAAGCCATATCTTTGGGCGTCTTACGGCTAAGCCCAAATTCTGCACGGGTAATAGTTAGGCCCATGTTGAAACCGTTCGGATGTCTGCGTAGCCCAGTTCAACCTAGTCCCAGCGCATCTCCATGAGGTTCCGCCATCCCCACCATCTGCATCGATTGCCGCTACATTGGAGCACGGCCGAGCGGAATTGGTGAAATGGTGCAAGCGCTCGTCGATAATGTCCCACAGATGGCGCCCGACCTGGCCTTCCATTTCTTGAAATCACCGTCTCAACTCGCGCCACTCAGCAACGCCGAGAATGTGACTGAGCAATCCATACCATTCGGTACAAACAGCCCGGTCAGTATGTGGGGTTTGCCCATGGTCGCAAATCTATCTGGCATCGACGTTTTCCATGCGACCGCGAACATCCTTCCAGCACAACTGCCGATGCGCTGCGTTACAACCATTCACGATATCATGTGGCTGACCAACCCCGATTGGTGCGACGGGTCAAAGATCGGTAAATTGAAGCGAGCGTATTACGCGGATGGCATAGGTAGGGCTCTCAAACAGTCCGACAAAATCGCGACGGTCAGTGCAGCGACAGGTCATTCGATTTCCGAATATGCTCCCAATACGACTGACAAACTCCGGGTTACCCGATCTGGTGTCTCGCCGCGCTTTCACCCTGTTGAGCGCGATGAGAAGATGCTTGCAAAACATGGGTTGAGTGAGGGCAAACGATACGTTCTCGTGGTTGGGCAAAATGCGCCTTATAAGAACCATGCTGGAGCTCTGAGAGCTTTCGCAAGTGCATTGGGTGAGGATCAAGATGCATTGCTGATCTTTGTTCAAAGGCAAGGACAAGATCGCGATGCGCTCGTAAATCTCGCTGTGAGCCTCGGTGTGAGCGACCGTGTTCGAATGACGGGCGCGATCGACGAAGCCGATCTCTTGCAGCTTTATTCCAGCGCATCGGTCCTCCTGCACCCATCGTTTTGCGAAGGCTTTGGCAATCCCGTGGCAGAAGCGATGGCGTGCGGCTGCCCCGTTATCACGAGCAATGTCAGCGCTATGCCTGAAGTGGCTGGTGGCGCAGCTCGATTGGTTGACCCGCATGATGACGCCAATGTCGCCAGTGCCTTACGCAAAGTGTGGCATGATGATAGTGCGCGCGCCGAAATGCGCGAAGCCGGATTGAAACGAGCCAAGCAGCTAAGCTGGACCGAGTTCGCACAGGCTAATGTCGATATCTACCGCGAGCTCTTGAACTAGATCCGCGCCAACACGCTGGAAATCTCTCGCCGCGCTATGCGCATCGCGATCAGAGTGACTACGGTCAGAGCAGCCAACTCAAACACTACAATCAAGATGGGCTGTCCAATGATCATTGCGACGCCGATTGCCAAAGTGCGGTAATTTGCCGAAAGTGGGAGTATAAAACGCATCAAGGGTCGCAGTTGTGCCTTTATCAAGATTCTGGCTGCATCCCTTTGATCTGGCTCTACGGCCTTCAGCTTTTGATCGAGCGTTTTCCCATGGGTCGCCATAGCGTCGCTTAGAGCCAAATACAGCTTACTCAAGGGCTGCAAAAGACCCCCTGGGCGCTGGGTTCCAGAACCCAAATCTCGAAGCCATTCTTTCCCAAAAACCCATGACTGATATTGGCGGCGCTGCGTTTCATAAAAGGTCGCCTGCACAATCCGCGAAAAGCCCGTGGCGACCATTAGCACCCAACCGATAGCCCCAATCTGCTCAGCAAGGAGAGCTGCGAGCACAAGGTAGAGAACGATATGGCTGGCATAGTCGCATAGACCGTCAATGATCTCACCCATGGCGCTTTGCCGCCCAGTCAGACGCGCCAAATCACCGTCAGCACCATCGAGGATATGCCAGCTCATGTGAAACATGAGTGCCAGAACCGCAAACACGCTTCCGGGCGCTGACGCATAAAATAGCGCTGCGACCAAAACCATAAGTCCGCCAGCGACTGAAACCATGTTCGGTGTGACTAACGTTTTGGCCAGAACAGTCGCGAGCCGAGCAGACAGTGGATGATAGACCTGCGCATTGAGCCAGTCTTCAAGCTCAGCCGGGCGCGACAGCACTTTAACTGAGGGCTTGCTCATGCATGCTCTCGTGAGCAATGGAAGAAATTCGCAGCTGGCACGGGCATACTCAAGCGGAGCTCAGAATGAGCAGAGGGATAAACAAGGACCATGGCAAGACCTGCCCTGCTATTCCAGAGCGAAGACGTAGCCCGTACGCTTATTGCAGGTCTTCCGGCCGCAGTGCGTGCGGTACACGCGCTGGAAGAACGGAGTCCGGCAGCAACGAAAGGCCCCGTTTCCCTGGTTGTTCTCGATGCGTGGCGGACGCCGGGTGAACTAGAACAAGAGTTCAGCAGGACAGCGCCATCGATCAAGGTCAAATTTGTTGCGCGAGACGATGCCAAGTCCTCGCAAGTCATTGATGCATTGGCATTGTTTGGCGAGGATGGCGAGGTACCCGACTTGGCAACTGACATTCCAGTTCGCACGCAGGCGCAACTAAGAGCGCTGGTTGTGAGCGAAAGCAAGAAGATCGTCTCTGCCACCGGCAAACCGACCGACGGACTGGTATCGCGCCATATCAACCGCCCAGTCTCGCAGTTTCTGTCGCTCCTTTTGCTCCGCGCTCGCTGGATCAGGCCAATTCACGGGACAATTGCCGCCTCTGTAGTGGGAATCGTGATGGCTCTTTGCCTGTTCTTCGGAGGTGTGGCTGGGCTTTATGCCGGCGCAGTCTTGTTCCAAGCAGCCTCGATCATTGATGGGGTTGATGGTGAGATTGCGCGCGCAACTATGCGTTCTTCGAAACTCGGAGCCACTCTGGATACCGCCGGCGATGCAGCCACGAACTTTGCTTTCATAGCAGGTGTCAGTTTCAACCTTTGGCAAAGCGGCGACGTCTTTGCTGGGCAATTGGGATTTGCCGGCTTGGGACTATTGACGATTGGTCTGAGCATCATCGGCTGGCGTTCCGTGCGCGACGGTGGCCCGCTCAGCTTTGATGCGCTGAAACACAAGGCAAAAGCCACCGCTTCACCCACGATGGCCTTCCTCACAAAAATCACTTCGCGTGACGTTTATGCACTGGCATTGGCGGTGATGATACTGGTGGGTCTGGCAAGCCAGGCAATCATTCTGTTCGCAGCAGCCATTGCGGTCTGGTTTGTGACCGCAATGGTTATGCTGCTGCGAGACTAAAGCTTACCAGACGGTGACAATGTCATCTTGACTGAAGAAGCCCCACGCAAGCTCTTGCGGCATCGGCTCATCCGCAAGCGCCCAAACCGACAAATCCGTGGCCAGCTCACCTGAAGACGCACTCAGTGGCACCGAAGCTTCTTCGGTATCTGGACGGTTCACAAGCGCGTCCGGCTTATCAATGGAAGCCGTCGCGCTCTGGCCTGAGCTGCCTCCAAACCAGTCACCAAAGGTGCTGTCATCATATCCATTATCAGTCAGATACTGACGAACTTCGGCTTCGGATTGGTAGTTCGCGTAGCGAATGTTCCCATCTTCGTGCATCAGCGCACGCAGATATGCCGTGCCATCGGTGAGTGCGAAATACACTTCCCAAATGCCGTCATTGTCATAGTCGTCTGAGCCGAGAACTCGGTTGATATTCTCAATCGCAAGATCATTTTGGAAACGGCGCTGACTGTCTTGATCAGAACCAGCAACAACATCGCCAGACTGAACCAGCGGATCAATGTAGATACCCGCAACACGCGTTTCACCGGCCCATGAGTGATCATCGAAGTAAACAAGACCATCAGGCGCAGTGCCAATGGTTGCAAAACGGCCGATCGCGTCGTTGACAAGAACCTGATCAATATCGCCGTCGCCGTTCACATCAGCAGAGCCAATTCTGAGCCAAGACCCGCCCCCGCCAAGATCGTTGCCGTCAAAGTCACGAAGGGCATTGAGCGCAGCCTGATACACACTTGCATCAGCTGTCTCAAAGTTCACCGAAACGCCCTCACCAGGACGCAATCGCAGAACTTGATCGTCAAATTGCAGGAACTCAACATTGCTGAGTGTATCGGTGCCATCAGCGCCGGTAATCTGGAAAACACCGGTTGAAGTTTGCGTAACTGTGTACGAGGCAAGGTTGCCGCTCACTACCGCGGTATCGACGTTAGAACCGCCGTCGATCGTGTCATTGCCCGTGCCGCCGGTCAAAATGTTACCTACATCATTGCCGATCAGCGTATCGTTGCCACTGCCCGTAATTGCATTTTCGATAATAGTGCCACGCGCAATCGTCATATTGCCCGAGCTGCCGCCGACATCATTGAACACTTCCGCGTTGAGATTGATGCTCTGGTTGGCAGAGAAGGTTGAGTAATTAAGAGTGTCCTCACCCCCATCATCGACAATAGCAAAGGCAAGCAGGTTGCCTAACGAACTTGTCGCCTCATCGCCGACACCATAGGTCAAGCGGCCAGTATTGTTGCCCACGCCGTAGGTGTTGTCTTCAGTGCGGGTGTTGCTGGTGACGCCATAGGCAGTTTGGATCGCGATGATATCTGCAATCATCGGGGTAACTGCGAATACACGGCTAAACCCTTGATCATTGAAGAACGAGTTTTCGGTTTGGCTGAAATACGACATCACTGTCGTTGCCCAACTGTCATTTAGGTAAAGCGCATCTTGCGAATAGGTGGCATCACCGTTGTAATTGCCCCCGTGACCAAGCCCCAGCGCATGTCCGATCTCGTGGACATAGGTCTGGAATGAATAGCTATCCAAGGTTGTCCCTTGGGTGGTCAACCAGTCGGTCGATACGTTGACAGTCGCACCGGTGATGAAATTGTTCGAACGGAATGTCTGCGCAAACGCCCCATCGTCGGTGTTCTGGAAATTGATTTCGGCTCCGCTTGTGACCTCTTGGAACAAGATGCCAGTGACATCTGTCCAAAGTGCCAGTGACTCTCTTGCGAGCAACTGGCCGGTTTCAGACAGGTTCGTGATGTTGACGGTGATCGTGTCACCTTCACCGCGATCCCAGCGCCGGATGTCGGATGGAGAGCCGGAGCCATAGAGAAGCTGACCAGCAATCTCATCGTTGGTGTATTCGCGAAGCGGTTCGCCGGTGATCGCGACGACTTGATAGTCGCCCTGCTGGCTATCAGCCCAGCCGCCGACATCTAGGTAGAATGTACCGCTGGTGGATGCTGTGAAACGAATGCTCGAATAGGTGCCCGTGCTATCGTCATTATACGCCAATGCGGTGCCCGAGGCATCGCGTAGGGTTAGCGTGGTGTCGACGTCGTTGGCCCCGCCCGTTGCGCTCGTCGTGAACTCATAAATCTGACCGGCTTCGAGCGTGACTGCGTACCAGTCCCGGTCACCAGTTTGCTCAAGCTGTGCCGATGTTGCGGCTGCATCAATCGTCAGCGAGGCCGAAGTCGAGCTATCTGGTGCTTGAGCATCGTCAACTGGCCGGGAACTGGAGATAAAATAATCGCCAGTGGCAGTACTAAATCCGCTCACGTCTAGGAAGTAATCGCCGCTGGTTGTAGCGGTGAATGTGATCTCTGAATAAAACAGTCGTGCATTTGTGTTTGCATCATCGTTCGTAGTGATCGTCGCGCCCGTGGCATCGCGCAGCGTCAGGATACTATCGCGCAGCCCTCCACCAGGCAAATAGGTGGTGAAGGTGTAGGTCTCACCAGCTTCAAGAGTGATCCGGAACCAATCATTGTCGCCAGCTGTATCAATCTCGCTGCGAATAAAGCTGCCGGGCGTCAGTGTTTCCGCTGTGTTGATATTGTCAGCAACGTCTTCGCCAGTTGGGGTGACATTTGAGATGGTCGCAGTAAATCCGCCATCTTTTTCCTGATGACAGGCAAGGCAACTGCAACTGTGCGTGTGAACGGCGTCTTTCAAAACCGCCTCAATCGCAACCGCGCTGTCGTCGCGATGATTGGTCGGTTCCCAAAGGTCAAATTCAAGGTCGAAAATCAATTCTCTGAACATACTCATTCACTCGTAATAGGCTTAGCACTGTCCCTGCTAAGCGGTGGTTCCGGTATTACCAATCGTATTTGCAACAGCATCAGCTAGCTGATCTAAATCACCGATATTAAGCGGACGATCCATCACGTCGAGCGAGGTGGTCGGATAGTCCACCATTTCCCCGCCAACCTCACGCGACATGTTAACGCTAATCGTCCCAGCTTTTTCGACTGTCAGCGATAGTCGCATGGATGCCATCACGTCGCTATCAATTGTCTGAGCCAGCCTCGTCAGAAAGCGCGTGCAGAGATCGCCCTCGCTTTGCGCTGTCGAGAGATACTCAGCACCCTCTATGGTGCACGCCTGATCCGGTATCTTAGTCATGCAAGCGGCCTGCGCAGTTGCACTCAATAGCAGAAGGCATGAGACGAGGTGCTTACCTAACATTTGTGTTGCGACGGCCCTTATCGGTCAAAGATATGCTACATCGGCCTACCTTACCAAGAGCATGTCACGACTGGTTAATGGCTTTTACCTAGAGGTAAAAGTCGCAAAAGAGAAGTTCGGCCTTGCGCATGGATTGAACGGCTCGTCGCTTGACTGACGGCCAGTTCGCATTTGCGCCTATAAAAGCTGCTCGATCACACCCATCAATTCTTCGGGACTAACGGGTTTTGCAAGCGTCCGGTCAGCCCCCACCGTCATCGCCGTTGAAATCGCGTGATATTTGTCCTGCGCAAATGATCCTGAGATTGCGATGACCGGTGCCGGATGGCTTCGAATTTGCTTGAGAGCCGAGATCAGCGTCACACCGCCATGCGGGCTCAGGCGGCCATCTTTTTCGATCAGCAAATCGGAAATAACTAGGTCGACATGGTTCGCATCTGCAAACGCCAACGCGCTGTTCGCGTCAGTATGCAGCGAGACTTGGTACCCTTCATCCTCAAGCGAGTAGCGCAGGAGAGGACCGAACGCGACGTCGTCTTCCAGGACGAGGATCATTGCTCCCTTTTTGTCATCAGCCATGTCTCAGTTTCCTCGGGCGCGAGCCGCCATTAATTGTCGTGTTGCACCAGCTGCCAAATGGCGTTTCGCGATCGCACATGCAATCCCGTGATACCCTCAAGGCGAAAGCGAATAATGGACTATTCATCCTGATCGCTCCCCTCTTTGTGTCCGAGGGCATGCCGTATCTGAGCCGTGGTCATTGCTGGTGACGATGGTTTGGGCAGAAGCGGTGCGACAACATCACCCATTTCTTCATCAGTGTAGCCGGTATATCCTGACATATAGATTACCGGAATACTCGGGATAATTTCGCGTGCCAGCTTGGCAAGCTCGAAACCGCCAAGGCCGCCGGGCATGACAACATCGGTTATAATCAAATCAGGTTTAACCCCTTCATTGAGCAGGTCGAGCGCAGCACGCCCAGTTGTCGCAATCATCGTATTGTAGTTCAACTCGCGCAGCATTTCGTCGAACTGCTCAAGCAGGAATTGCTCATCCTCGACGATCAAAATCGTCTCACCATGACCATGCAGCAGCGGCAATTGTTCGACTGGTCCTTCCAGACCAACTTCTGCGTCACCACGAGGCAGGAACAGCTTAACGGTGGTCCCTTCGCCTTCCTCAGTATAGATGCGCAGCTCACCATCCGATTGTTGCACAAATCCATACACCATGGAGAGGCCTAGGCCCGTTCCAGAATTCGTGCCTTTGGTGGTGAAAAACGGGTCGAGTGCTCGCGATACAACCGCTTTCGACATGCCTGGGCCATTGTCAGAAACTGCGATCTCAACGTACCGATGCCTCTTTTCGTCGCCTCGACTGCTATCGTCGCGGTGCTGCAAAAGGCGACCTTCGGTGGAATAGACTGCGTCTTGCTTGTTTATGCCAGCAGCAGAAACGGGCAAAGCATCAACGCATCGCACGCTCAATTTGATCGAGTTCCCTTTGTTGTGCTGCATGATCGCATCGCGACTGTTTAGTATCAGATTGAGTACTGCATTCAGCAATTGCCCCTGATCACAATAGACGAGCAGATCATCTTCAACCTTGGGGAAATCCACACGGATCGAAGCCTCAATCGCTGGATCAACCAGCCCGCTCAATTCATGCAGCGCATCCTCAATCTCTCGTGCGCTTGCTCTGGCCGGTTGCCTCTTGGCAAAGGCAAGAAGGCGCCCGGTAAGTTCCGCGCCGCGCTTGATTGAGCTCAGTCCCGCTTCTGCAGATCGCTGGCTTCGCTCACTCAGATCATCCCGCCTGATCAGCTCAAGCGCATATTGCATTGTGTTCAGAAGATTGTTGAAGTCGTGGGCGATGCCACCTGTCAGCTGACCCAATGCATCAAGCCGTGATTGCCTTTCGAGCTGTTGACGATTTCTTTCAGCCTGCGACACATCATCAAGTACGATCACCGCATGGAGAGGCGAAGATCGGCTTGTCACAGGCGCTGAAGAGACTCGCACATATTGCGTATCCTGCGTGTCCGAGCGGGTCATTAGATGGACCTCACCTCCGATCTTGTGGCCGATCAGAGCGCGCGCAATCGGATCATGCGAAGATTCAAGCGGCTGCATATCTTCAGGGTCAAGAAAAACGATCCCGCTCGGAAACGCAAAAGGAGTTTCGTGCGCAACATCACCGATCATGTGGCGTGCGGCATCGTTAATCATGAGGATATTTTTGTCGGCATCGAGACCAAAGATCGCACCGTTCACCGCATCAAAGACGTTGCTTAGGAGACCGAGTGCGAACTCATTCTCCTCCCTAGCCTCGACAAGCTCGGTTATGTCACGTGCGATGCCAAGCGCGAATTTCTTTCCATTATCGTTCTTGAAGCCGACCTTCTTGGTGTACAGCACACGCCGCTCACCATCAGGGAATTGGATGCTCTCTTCCGTTTCGGCAAAACCATGTTCGAATGCAGCTCGGTCTTGCTCTAGAAATGCTTCTCGCTCTTTCTCATCATAAGCTTCAATAGTAGTTGTGCCGATGATCGTGTCCCGCATCTCTTCAGGATAAACGCCAAGAAAGCTCTGATTTGCCTGTACAATCCTGAATTCCTCATCCTTCACAAAGATAAGGTCAGGAATGTTTTCGAGCACCAGCGATTGAAAGGCTTGGAGCTCTTGTGTCTCTTGCTCCAACTCAATTCGCGCGGTGATATCGCGCGCAAGGCAAAGCAAATATGGCTTGCCTGATTTGTCTTCAAAGCGGCTTCTGCGGCTCTCATAATAGCGCACGCCGCCATCTGGCATCGCGAGCGAAAACGTTGACTGGTAATAGCCTTTTTCGAAGGCAATCCGGTCAGCCGCGTTCAACGCTGCTGTATCCTGCAGCGTAAACAACCAATCATCATGCGAGTGTGAGATCCCGTCGCTTGGATCAGCTAGATAAAACATGTTGAAGAAGGCGTCATTCCCGCGAACGACGGTCAAATCTTCATCCTTTATGTATGCGCCATCAGGGATGTTTTCGAACAAAAGCCCTTGAAAATTGTCGAGCTCCGCCGCGCGGGTCTCAATTTCCAAGTTTTCAGTGATGTCACGCGCGACGCCAAGCAGGAAAGCCCTCCCACTATCGTCCTCAAACCGAACTTTACGTGTGCGAAACGTGCGAGTTTCACCGTCAAGAATTGTGATCTTTTCTACAGCGTCAGAAGATCCGCTTTCAAACGCCTCCCGATCTTTCGCTTGGTAAGCTTCGACCTGATCAGCATCGAATTCTTCGGTTCCCGTCATACCCAAAATGCTGTCGCGCATCTCAGCGGGAAACAGCTCCATAAACGCGCGGTTGCCCTGAATGTGCCGGAACTGCTCATCCTTCACGAAGACAACATCGGGGACCGTATCAAGGATCAGCTGCAGAAACTCCTGGGAGCCATCAGCGTTTCGCTCCGTTCCTATCGCTGGACCGAAAGATGCAGAATGCTCGCTCGCGCCTGGTGTTTCGGCAATGGGTTGTTCCGCCGCATCGCTATGCGCAGATTTCAGAAAACCTGCTGCCATATCGGCAAGTGAGGTCAGCTTTGTGCAATCATCAACGCCAATACGTTGAGGCCTTGTATCGAAAATGCTGAGAGCCCCGACGACGATCCCTTCCACGACAATCGGAGCGCCAGCGTAGAAGTGCAAATTGGATAAGCCGGCTGCTTCCGCGATTTCCGAGAAACGTCCATCCTGTCGAATATCAGGCAAGACGTTCACTGCAGTGTCTGTGAGCATGAAATCGAAAGTAGCTTTTGTCGCTGCGATCTCGTCCTTCGCAAGTCCCTGCTGCGATCGGAGGATCAAACGACTTCCATCAACAAGCGCGATGAGCGCGATCGGGACTTCGAAGTGGTCCTTGGCAATCAGCGTTATTGCATCAAGGCGCGAATCTGCTCTGCCCGCGAGCTCAGAAAGACTCCGCAAGAGATCCGCGCGTTTCTTTTCTTCCAAGTCCAAAACCGCAAATCCCAGAGGCATCTAATTACACTTCGAACCTACACCTATCAGATGTATTCTCGAAAACTAGACACTTATACCGATGTGTCTAAAGTAAAGCACTAGGGAATTACGCGTATAGACCCTTTCTATTGTCGGATTTTTCACCTGAGAAATAGTGCAAGCGGGTACTCAATTGCGATTTTTTCAACTCTTCTTTGCCTTCGCCAATCGCGGCAACAAGAAGAGATAAACACCAGTGCCCCACATTATGATCAAGAGCAGGCCCGTTGGGAGGAAGAGATAGAGCTTCACCGCGTCAGAGAAAAAGGAACCATCGTGAATGCTCTCGATCAAATCTGAACGCCGATAGGCAACGCTGAGCACTTCTGCAGTCTTGGTATCGACCTGCACTTCCCAGCCTGAAACCGCCCTGATTTTGGCGATTCCACGATCAACGCGCAGGTCAATCCGGTCGATGTCTGACCATTCATCAATGCCTGCCTCGGGATGCTGCCTTGCAGCTTCCAGCAATTCGGCAAAACTCGCGTCAGGCAATTGCAATTCCGCAACGCCGCGCTGTGTGCCGGGCTGAACCCATTCAACCTCTTTCTTGAGCATCAACAGCGATCCTGCGCCAAACATGATCAGCGCCGGAACAAGCACAGCTAGCGAAAGCCAGTAGTGAATCTGACGAAAGAGGCGTTTGGGGTTCATTCTCGCGGCCGATAGAGGAACACGGACATCAACTGTCTAGCGCTTAAGGGATCGCACTTCCACGAACCCACGGGGCACCAGCAGCTTGAAGCTCCGCTTCGAAGGCAGGGATGGTCGAATCCACCAAAGCGGTCAACCTTGAACGCACCTGTTCGAAATCTGCCTTGGCATAACCCAGTTGATCGCGGTGGGTTTGGGTCGGCCCATAGGTAGATCCAAACAGCCCCGTCATGATCACCCCTAGCCGGCTTCTCACAGTCGGGTAATTGCGCTCGGCAATGGCGTTGCGCGCAGGGTTGCCATTCATCAGCTCACTTATCGCGTTTACTTCTGCCCGGATCGTATCAAGCCGATCATGGAGCACAGTCGGATCGCCGCCCTGCGTACGACTTACAGCGACCGCCATTTGGCCAAGCTTTGCTTCCACATCCGTCAGTGTTCGCGCAGCGGCAGTAACTGACCGATCAAACGAAGCGATCTCAGCCCAAAATTCTTGCGCATCAGCCTGAGCAGGGATTGCACCATCACGAAGCGGTTTAACCGTGAAAGGTTGCGGACCAACAAGTTCAGTCGTTTGCCCTCGCACTCGCATCGCCATCGAAACCGTGTAACGCCCTGGCGAGACTAGGAAACCGGAAGGTTCATCTTCGCCTGCAGGTGTTGCACTTGCTTCGCTCATATCGGGGAAACGCAGATCCCAATTCACCCGGTGAAACCCTCGCTTCGCAGGCCCTTTGATACGGCGCACAATGTTATTGTCTGCATCGCGAACCGTCAGCCAGATGGTCGGATCTTCTTCCTGAAGCTCTCGCGTCAGTGTGCCAAAATCTGGGAAAGGATTGTCCTGTCCAGCCTTCGCACGAGGTCCTTCGCGCTCCTGGCGTTGCTCCTCAAGCGATTGGACGTTGTCGGCGAGATAATAGGTGAAGTTTGCTCCAAATGGCGGGTTTGGTGCCCGGAAATATCCGTGACCTTGTGATCCGCCTTCGGAAAAGGCGAGCGGATGCTGCTCTATATACCAAAGCGCATCTCGGCCGGGGAAGAGCATCGCTTGCTGATCCAGGCTTGTTTCGCTGAGCGTGCGAAGTGGTGAGATGTCATCAACAATGTAGAAGCCGCGACCGAAGCTCGCAGCTACAAGATCGTCTTCGCGGCGCTGAATGGTGACATCGCGGAATGCAATCGTGGGCGCGTCACCTGAAAGTTCCACCCATTTGTTCCCGCCGTCTAGCGTAAAGAACAGCGCAAACTCGGTCGCTGTAAATAGCAGGTTCGGGTTCAAATGGTCTTGCACAACGCGCCACACCAGATGGCGATCAGGAATGTCACCTTTGATACTGCGCCAAGTCCTGCCACGATCCGTGCTCTTCAAAAGGTAAGGTGTGAAATCACCATATTTATGATTGTCGAGCGCGACATAAACCGTGTCTTCGTCAAATAGGTCGGCCCGGATGTCGTTGACATAGGCAGTGTCGGGAACGCCCGGCATGGAACCCACTTCAACCCGGCGCCACGTCTCTCCGCCATTTTCTGTGACCTGTATCAGGCCATCATCCGTCCCCACATAAAGCAGGTTTTCGTTGAGCGGGCTTTCTCCAATATTCGCAATCGTATTGTACTGCGACATAGCCAGCAGATCCCAGCCAGCATCCCAGCTCCACTGCCTGCCCTGCACTGGCAGGCGCAGACGATTTTGATTGCGAGTCAGGTCAGGAGAGATTGCGCGCCAGCTGTCGCCGCGGTCATCAGAGCGCCAAAGTCGCTGCGATGCGTGATAGATGCGCGTTGGCTGATGCTGGCTGACAAGGATTGGCGCGTCCCAATTCCATCGGGCGATATCATCGCCTGGCGCGGGCTGCGGCTGGATATGGACGACTTCACCGGTGATCCGGTCCACTCGCGCAAGGTTTCCCTGCTGCCATTGCGCATACATAATGTCAGGGTTGCCCGGCTCGGTCGCGGATTGATGGCCATCAGCAAACAAGGTGATGAACCAGTCATCATTGCGGATGCCATGACGGTTATCCGTGCGCGACGGACCACCTTGCGAATTGTTGTCCTGCGTGCCGCCATAAACAAAGTAGAACGGCTCAGCATCGTCGACCGCGACTTTGTAGAACTGGGTCACCGGCAGGTTGCTGATAAAGCGCCATGTTTGCGTGTGATCATAGCTTTCATAAAGGCCCCCATCGGAGCCGAACAGGATGTATTCTGGGTCATCCGGCCGGAAAGCGATGGCATGGTCATCAACGTGCTTCAGTTCATTGTTGAGACCGCTGAACGTCTTGCCACCATCGTTGGAAATCTGTGACGTGTTTGACACCAGATATATCCGATCGAAGTAGTGCGGACTTGCATACAGTTCTTGGTAGTAATGCGGGCCTGTTCCGCCAGAAACTGTATCCGACATCTTGCTCCAGCTTGAACCGCGATCGCTGGAGCGCCACACGCCCCCTTCGCGCCGATCAAGTTCTATCGCAGCGTAAACAACATCCGGTTGCATGGGAGAGATCGCGATACCGATCTTGCCCATATTGCCTGATGGGAGGCCGGTGCTCAGTTCGTCCCAGCTTTCACCGCCATCTTCGGACCGCCATAGCCCGCTCTCAGGGCCACCGCCGACATAGGCGGCAACTGTCCGTTGGCGCTGCCACATGGCGACATAAAGGCGATCGGGGTCACGCGGGTCGATGATAAGATCACCTGCGCCAGTGTACTCACCCGAAGAGAGCACGTTTTCCCATGTCTCGCCGCCGTCGGTCGTTTTGTAGACACCGCGCTCGCCGCCGCCCGACCACAGCGGCCCCTGCGCTGCGACCCATACCGTGTCAGAATCCTCAGGGTGAACGATGATCTTGCCAATACGCTCTGATCCTTCGAGGCCTTTCTTCTCCCAAGTTTGGCCGCCATCTTCGGAAAGATAGATGCCATCGCCATAGCCGATATGACGCCCGCCGTGGTTTTCACCAGTGCCGACCCAGATCCGGCTGGGATCGCTTGGGTCCAAGCCAAGCGCGCCGATTGAATAGGAACCCTGACCATCGAAAAGCGAGGTCCACGTGGTCCCTGCATTCTCTGTTTTCCAAACCCCGCCAGAGCCAACCGCAACATACCAAGTCGCCGGGTCGTCCTGCACAATCGCAATGTCTGCGATCCGCCCTGACATAAATGCAGGCCCGATGCCGCGCAGATTGAAAGCCTCAAACGTACCACTTGAAAGTGCAGGCTGCTCTTCGCCTTCCTCAGACTGAGCAATTGCAGCGCTGCCAAGACCAAAAGCCAGCAGGATCGTGATCAGGAATTTGGAGAAGTTCATATTTGCCCCCCTGCACCACGCGAACGGCCACCAGCCCATTACTCAGACGTGATACAATATCTCTGCCGCAGGCTTATCGTGTTTCCCGATGCACTGCAATCAGCTCATGAAGGTTCAAGATCACCTCGTTCTGGCGACGGCCGCAAACTCGTCGAGCTTTATTGATGAGCGCGTCTAGGCGTTAGAAGCATAGTCAACTGAAGAGGTGCGAAATCAGGTTGTAGCGCACTCCCGACGTCGTTTCTTGCACCTCGTGAAGCAATGACGACGAGAACACCATCGCCGTACCGGCGGGCACCCGATATCCTTGCGGACTGAATTCTTTGAAGGCGATGCCACCACCTTCGTACTCATCATTTAGGCTCATCGAAAGAGCGAAGCGGCGGTGTGCTCCTGCCGGGTTTGTATTGTCTCGGTGGCCGATTGAAAAGCCTCCCCGCGAACCAACGTAACGAGCAATGTGTAAGTCCTCGCGGCGTGTGACATCGAACGCGAATGACTTCTTGATCATTGGCACAACTCTGCCAAAAATCCGCTCATCAAGGAATGAAATCAGGTTCTTATCCTTGATTATCAGATCAACTCTATCCTGCCGATCGTATTCATATACCGGCATTTTGTAGTTGCCTCCGAGCTCTCCTGGCTGTGGCCGCCTGACCATAAATGGCGCGTCCGTTTCGACAGTTTCGACCAGCTTGCCGCACTCTTCGCTTGAAAGCACATTGGGCACAATTAGCACCGGTGCATGTGGCGGGCTCCAGCGCATTTCTTCTGCTGCCTGCGATGCCTTTATCGTGTCCATGATTGTCTCCAGTGTTGAGCTGGCGTCCCCGTCCATGTCGAACCAAGCACGGACTTGCCTAAACGGTGTGAGCAGCACCAGCCGGGATGTAAGGTCGCTTCCCTTGTGAAGCCCATAAGATGCGAAAGAAGCGCCCGATGCATCGCCAACGATTGGCCAAGGAAACCCGGTGTCGCGCTTCAGCCCTCTATTTTGTGCACCATCGCTTGAGGCGCTGACTACCAAGACAGTTGCGTCCGCGGCATCAAACTGTGTTTCAGTAGCTGCCAGCGCCCTGAGCAATGCCTTTGCTTCTTCACCGTCTGGGTCGCCAAGAAAGGCCAAGAGCATATGGCATCCCGACAAGTGATCATCGGCGGTACTTATGCTGCGACCAGTTTCGTCGCGCGCGCTTATCGGCATAGCCAACGCGCCAGGCCATAGTGGTTGAACATAAGGCCGAATAGAAGGCGAAGAAATTTGATAAGTGGGTCGGGTGTCGGCCATGCGGATCTTGCATTGTTAACAAAGCAAGCACTCTATCGACAACATGATGCAACCCAAAGCGTATTTTGCGGACAATCCTCAAGGAAAGCATCTGGCCTGAGATCAAACGCATGATTTGGGTTGTGTGCAAGAATGGTAGCGGAGGAGGGACTTGAACCCCCGACACGCGGATTATGATTCCGCTGCTCTAACCACCTGAGCTACTCCGCCCCATCGGGCTCCCGTCTGCGTTGATGTCGGACGAGATTCGCGAGGGATTTGCCCTCAAACGAGCGGCGCGTTTAGGGCGCTGACCCGCCATGGTCAACCTCAGTTTTTCGCTGAGCTTTCGCCCTTATCAATAATGTCACCGGGAGCTTTCATTCATACGGAGCACTTTGACGGCGAGAGACCTGTTAAATGCGCGGTCAACCGCCTTTCCGATTTCGGGCAAACTGCCTGCAAGTTGACCGAGTGCATCTCGATCCAGGCGCGCTAGACGCATGTCTTGCGTGACTGTCACTGTCGCGCTCGCACGCTCGCCTGAGACGTGGCTCATCTCTCCTAAAAACTCGCCCGCGCCGCACTCGCTTACAATAGCAAGGTCTCGCTCAATCTCTGCACGGCCACTGGCGATATAGATGAGTGGCGGATCCGCCTGACCTTGTTTGATCAATTGAGTGCCGACGGAAACATCTTCCCACATCATCAGATCGCGCAATCGACTTTGCTGGTTGGGTTCTTCGATCTTCATCACATGGTCGAACAACTCACGTTCTTCTTTTGTCATGACGCCTGACCTGGCGCGGTTATGCAATTCAAAAAGACGTGCAGCGTTGATGAGAGTGAACACGAGCGCCAGAGCCAGTCCCGCGCCCAGCCCTTGCGTGAAAGCAAACAACGCCGTCGCAAGGATACCGCCGGCAAGACTCCACAGTCTGATTTGGCGAACTTGATGCGGGACCATAGCGAACACCAGCGCCATGCCTGCAAGCCAGCCTAAGATTGAACCGAAATTCTGCATCTCTAACCCTCAATCCGCTCGTCCGATGGCGAAGCGCGCTACAGCTCTTCTCGTCCGCGAAACCCGCTGCGTTTCACCAATTCCCAAGGTCCATCCTGATACAAATGCAGTTCCAGAGCAGGAAATGCAAAACTCCGCGCTTCGATTGTCGGTGCTAGCTCGGCCTGAAGCGCTCTGGCTTCGCGCTTTGTGACCTTATTTTGGATGGTGATGTGGGGCCGCGGTTCGTAAAGGTCCTGCGCGGTCAGACTACCATGAAAATGCTCTGCGATCAGCGCGCGCAGCTCCAACAATGGCTCGCTTTGCAATGCGATAGCTGTGCCGCTGCCCAGATCGAGAAGCCCGCTGACAAATGCCTGGGGAGGGGCGAATTCAGCAGCCAGTTTGGGAATGAAGTCCTTCAATTCTTCAAGCAGTGACGGGGCAAAGGAGTGAAACATGGTGACATGCGCATGCAAATGATTTCGCTCAGAGGGATAGTGCTTTTGTCGCAGAGCTTCGGCCCAGCCTTGGATCTCCGCTGGTAGTGCCGCGGTAAGAATAAACGGACGAGCCAAGGTTTAGTCCATCTCTCCGCGTTCCCTACGTAATTCAAACCAACGTTCCACGGCAGCGTTATGACCTTCAAGAGTGGCGTTGAATTCGTGCCCGCCTGTGCCATCGGCAACCATGAAAAGGTAGTCGTGCCCTTCTGGATTGAGGACGGCTGCAATACTTTCGCGCCCCGGATTCGTTATCGGACCGCGTGGCAAACCGATCATCGTGTAGGTGTTGTAACCATTGACCGCTGCAATCTCAGACTGACGAATGCGCCGACCAAGCGGTTTACCTTGCGTGATCGGGTAGATGATCGTCGGATCGGCTTGCAGCATCATCCCCACCTTTAAGCGGTTGGAATAGAGGCCAGCCACCGTACCGCGTTCTTCGGGGGTGCCTGTTTCTTTCTCAACAATCGAAGCCAGTATCAAAGCCTCTCGCAAAGTATCAACTGCGATATCATCGCCCCGCTCTGCCCAGGCTTCTGCCAGATACAAGTCCATAGCGGCCTGCATCTGCTCGACCAACTTGCCCCGTTCCTGCCCCCGTTCAAACGCATAGGTATCAGGCAAGATGGAACCTTCAGGCGGCACCTCGACCTCGCCCGTAAGCAGTTCCTCCGCCATCAACCGTTCCCACACGAGAACGGAGGGCATGCCTTCGGGGATCGTCACAAACCGTCGGATAACATCTCCCGATTGAAAGGCGGTGAGGATATCGCCTTGCGACATGTCGGGGGTCAGTTGGAATTCACCCGCTTGAATGGGATCAGAGGAGCCAAAGAGCCGCGCGTTCAGCAGGAAACCGTCAGCTGAGCTAATCAGACGCCCTTCTTCAAGATCATTGGCCACAGCGCTCAACGAGGAGCCAGCTGGGATAATGAAGGGAGTTTCCTCCTCAACGGTCGCCTCGCCAAGCACGCTGCCACTGAAAAACAGTGCAGCGGCACCCACTAGGGCCAGCACAAGCCCGACAATGCAGCCGAGCCGCTTCATGACTTAATCAACCTTCTGCATGATGATCGACGCGTTAGTGCCGCCAAAGCCAAAGCTGTTGTTGAGCACCGCGCGGACCTCACGCTTTCTCGCCGTTAGCGGAACAAGGTCGATACCTTCTGTCCCGTCATCTGGCTTGTGTAGGTTCAAAGTTGGCGGAACGACGCCATCACGCATTGCAAGAATGCAGAACACCGCCTCAACCGCGCCAGCGCCGCCCAAGAGATGTCCGATGGCGCTCTTTGTTGAGCTCATCGATGCGCCGTTCAGATCATCGCCCAACACGCGTTTTACTGCCGCCAATTCAATCGTATCCGCCATTGTCGACGTGCCGTGAGCATTCACATAGTCGATATCGCCAGGGCCGAGTCCTGCTTTTTTGAGAGCCATGCGCATAGCCAGCTCAGCGCCTTTCCCTTCGGGATGCGGCGCGGTCACATGATAGGCGTCACCGGATAGGCCATATCCTGTTACCTCGGCATAAATCTTTGCACCGCGCGCTTTCGCATGCTCGTATTCTTCGAGCACGACAACGCCTGCGCCCTCGCCCATGACAAAGCCTTCGCGGTCCTTGTCGTAAGGACGGCTTGCCTCAGTTGGACGATCGTTGAAGCTTGTGTTGAGCGCGCGCGCCTGGGCAAATCCTGCAATGCCAAGCGGGTTCACTGTACTCTCCGCACCGCCAGCGAGCATGATGTCAGCATCGTCCATCATGATCATGCGCGCAGCATCACCGATCGAATGCGCACCGGTTGAGCACGCTGTCACAACGGCGTGGTTCGGGCCCATAAAGCCATATTTGATCTGCACTTGGCCGGTTACCAAATTGATCAAGCGACCATGCACAAAGTGTGGGCTCACACGGCCAGGGCCGCGCTCATGCAGATTGACCGATTCCTTCTCAATGCCCGGAAGACCGCCGATCCCTGCACCAATTGAGCAGCCAACGCGCTCTTTCTCTTTATCAGACAGATCGGTGAGACCTGCGTCTTCCAAAGCCTGCCCCGCTGCGTCGATCCCGAAGATGATGAAGGGATCGACCTGCCGCTGCACCTTACCATCGACGCGCTTATCCGCATCAAAACCCCAAGGGTGTTCCTTGTCCTTGACCTCGCATGCAATCGTGCACTTTTGCCCCTCAGGGTCGAAGCGCGTGATTGGCCCTGCACCGCTTTCACCTGCGATCAGATTATTCCAAGAAGTTTCAACATCGCCTCCGAGTGGGGTGACGAGACCTAGTCCTGTTACGACAACACGGCGCATTCAACTCTCCAAAGGCGCAAATTTGGTCCGCTCCGAATAGTTTCAGAGCTCCTGAATGACTACAGGCCCGAACACCCTTTTTCAAAAGGGCTCGGGCCTGTCGATCAGAGGCCCGCACCCTCAATAAGGGCAGCAGGCAAGCTGAGGGCGATTAGCCCTTATGTTCTTCGATGAACTTGGTCGCATCGCCAACTGTGCTGATCTTCTCAGCAGCATCATCGGGGATTTCGACGCCAAATTCTTCTTCGAAAGCCATTACCAGCTCAACGATGTCGAGGCTGTCTGCGCCCAGATCATCAATGAAGCTTGCTTCCTGAGTGACTTTGTCACCTTCGACGCCGAGATGTTCGACGACAATTTTCTGCACGCGGTCGGCAGTATCGCTCATGTGTATCCCTCTTGAATTGTGGGGTTTTGAAAAACGTCCTTGGCCCTAGAGGTGCGTTCGATTGAGCGCAAGTCAAGATGCATGCACGAAATTCACTCAAACAGGTCAGCCGTCCTAAGCAATTCCACGTCTTCGCGCGCCTCAAGGCTTCTTCGTATCAGATATTTATGCGCAGTTCCGAATGTTATCAGCACCTTAAGGCCTGATCCGGAGATCAAATCGAGTGCGCTGTTGATAAGATTGGTGTGCGCCCTGTTTATCTGCGTCCAGCCGCCTGCGCCCAAATCTTCGTCAAAATGACGTTGATAAGGGGTCCGAGAGGCTTCGACGAGCTGATCAAACTCATCAGTATGGATGAACAGCGGATCATCTCCCCTGCCCGCAATCCGTTGTGAGTATTCGCGGCTTGCGGCCCGGTGCTCCGCCCATTGACGGCCTCGCGCTGGGTCATTTTCAATTTGGGAGAGGACCGCCCGGCGATTGTCCGCGATCTCCCTAGTCCAGCCCGCCGTTCCCAAAATGCGGAAGCCCATGTCGCGGCTAAGTGGGAAAAGCACATCAGTGTATTCGGGAAACACCTCAGTTCGCGGCTCATCCACTGCGCCCGTTTCACGGAACGAGTTTATCGCCTTCTCGACCCGGTCTGGCGGTATCTCTGTAAGAACCACGTCTGGTGCTGCTTTGCGAATGGCCGCTTCGAGAATGTCGAGCGAGTAGGTTTGGCTGCGCCGGTGGTTCGAATGGATCACACCCATCACATGCACCCGCGTCAGATTTGTCTGACCAGAGACACCAGCCCCAGCGCTGCACCCCATTAACGGGACTGCTGACGCGGCGAGCGATCCGACAAGTGCGTTGCGGCGAGTGAGCATCATGGTGACCGGTTCGCTCACACCGCGCATTTGGTTTCACCTGACCTAAAGAGCCTCTCGCTGAGCCAGCATTGCTTCGCCAAGCTGGCGGCTGCGAATGCGGCTCATGCCTTCACGGGGATAGTCGCGATCGGGATCGATGGCGAGTGCGCGATTGTAGTATTCTTGAGCGCCCTCGAGTTCCCCTCCACTTTCAAAACAAAGCCCGATGTTGAAAAGGACAGAGACATGCGAAGGGTTGGCCGCTTCCAATGCTTCGAAGCCAGCACAGGCGGCCTCGATGCTTTCGTTTGTCGCGCGAACCGCATCACGGAATGGTCCGCGATCTTCACGCCGCAAATCACGGCGACGCTCCATAACGCGAATATTCCTCAGGCTTTCGCGCGGAGCAAGGTCAGCGCGAATATCGCTTACGATCTGATCGACCATGGAATTCGCCATATCGAGGATGGAGGGAACGTCATTCTCGTCGGCACAAAAACGTTCCGCCTGCGTGCGAGAGAAATCGTAAGAATATAGCTGCTCGCCTCTCGCACTCATCAGCAAAATGCGCGGATCTACCCGGACCGATAGTTCGTTGCACTCGATGCGTATCTGGCGGCGCTCAGTGCATTTGCCATCGTCATCCCGGGCGATGCATTCACGTTCAATCTTGTCATCAACGCTGCGCTCGATTGCTTCGCTGCGCACTGTGCCGCGTAAGGTTGCATCGGCTGTGAGTGCGCTGGTCGTGATCGTGCCGTCATTGCCCTCAACTTCAACAACGGACGTGCGCAAGGCGTTTGGACTTAACAGTTCAAACCAGCGTTCCCCTCGGACGGTCACAGAACCTAGGACATTGCTGAGCGCAAGCTCGACATCTTGGCCCAAGTCACCGCGAAACCGCTCTACTTCAATGAGCTGCACGTCGGCAGGCACGTCCACGCGCGGCGCATACACACCGCTTACAGGGATTGTTTCCGCTGCTGCCGTTTGCGCAAGCCCCAGCACCAAAGCACCAATTGCGGTTTTCGCGACTGCTTGTGACCAATTACTCATTTTATGCCCCTAATTGAGTGATTGGCCCGCTTTTTGTTCAGTTAAACTGTATTGAAACTGAACAGCCGTTAGCCGCCCTGGCCATCTTGCGCTGTCGGCTTTTGGGGAGGTTCAACCAGCCGCAGCATCAATTCGCGCAGCTGAGCAGGCTCGACTTTGGACGGGGCGCCCATCATCAAATCCTCGCCCTTTTGGTTCATTGGGAAGGCGATCACTTCGCGGATTGCTTCTTCGCCAGCGAGCAGCATAACGATGCGGTCAATGCCAGGCGCCGAGCCGCCATGCGGAGGCGCGCCCAGTTTGAACGCTTCGATCATGCCGGAGAATTCGCGGTCGACTGTTTCCTTGTCATAACCGGCAATCTCGAAAGCTTTGTACATGATGTCGGGGCGGTGGTTCCGGATCGCGCCAGAGCTGAGCTCATAACCGTTACAGACAATGTCGTACTGCCATGCCTTGATTTCGAGCGGATCCATTGTCTCCAACGCTTCCATCTCGCCTTGCGGCATCGAGAAGGGGTTGTGACTGAAATCGACCTTCTTGGCTTCCTCGTCATACTCGAACATCGGGAAGTCGACGATCCAGCAGAATTTGAAGCAGTTCTCTTCGATGAGGCCGAGTTGTTCAGCAACTTGCGTGCGAGCGGCCCCTGCCAGTTTGGCGGCGTCTTTCTCTTTGCCAGCGGCGAAGAACAGGCCGTCGTCGGGGCCAAGACCAAGCTCGTTGTAGAGCTCTTCCATGCGCTCTGGGCCATGGTTTTTGGCGATTGGACCACCAAATTCACCGCCCTTGCGGGTCACATAGCCAAGACCCGCAAAGCCTTCGCTGCGCGCCCAATTGTTCATATCGTCGAAGAACTTGCGGCTCTTTTCATTGGTTTTTGGCGCCGGCACCACGCGGACAACCCCGCCACCGCCTACGATCTTCTCAAACAGGCCGAACCCGCTCTTTTCAAAGTGGCTTGTGACATCTGATATAATCAGTGGATTGCGAAGGTCGGGCTTGTCAGAACCGTATTTGAGCATCGCTTCGGCATACGGAATGCGCGGAAACTCGCCCACAGGCGTGACAGTCTTGCCGTCTGCAAATTCTGCAAACAGTCCGCCAAGAACAGGCTCAAGCGCCTGAAACACGTCTTCCTGCGTCACAAAGCTCATTTCAAAATCGAGCTGATAAAACTCAAGGCTGCGGTCAGCGCGCAAGTCTTCATCGCGGAAGCACGGTGCGATCTGGAAGTAGCGATCAAAGCCAGACACCATCAGCATTTGCTTGAACATCTGCGGCGCTTGCGGAAGCGCGTAGAATTTGTTCGGGTGCATGCGGCTCGGCACCAAAAAGTCACGCGCGCCCTCTGGTGAAGACGCCGTCAGAATTGGCGTTTGAAATTCAGTGAAGTTCTGCTCAACCATGCGATTGCGGATCGAAGTGATGACTTTTGACCGCAGCATGATGTTGCGGTGCATGGTCTCACGGCGAAGATCGAGGAAACGGTATTTGAGACGAATGTCCTCAGGATATTCCTGTTCACCGGCGACCGGCATCGGCAGCTCTTCAGCAGCACTCTGAATCGTAATTGCGCGGACAAATACTTCGATCTCGCCCGTCGGCAGATCTTTATTCACCGTCTCAGGAGTGCGGGCTTTCACCTCACCGTCGATAGTCACGACCGATTCGGCGCGGAGCTTGTCGAACACTTCGAGAGCGGGCGAATCTTCATCCGCTACCAGCTGAGTGATTCCATAGTGATCGCGCAAATCGACGAACAAAACGCCGCCATGATCACGTTTGCGGTGCATCCAGCCCGACAAACGGACGGTTTCACCCACATTTTCAGCGGAAAGTTGTGCGCAAGTGTGACTACGGTAAGCGTGCATCTAAACTCTTGTCCTGCTTAAAGGTATGGCGCTAAGGGCGCGCCAGCGTTTTTCGCGCGGGGGCTAAATCACCTGCGCAGACATGCGCGCGCTAACAGGGCAAGGCACTCACTTTGTCAAGTCGCGTACCTCTTACAATGACAGGGACCACGTTGGACCCGAGAGCGGCACTCCGCTCAAACGAACAAGAAGATACAATGAAAATACATGATCTAATCACCACAACCGAAGCGCTTGATGACCTGTGCGAGCGCCTTGCGAAGTCGGATTTCGTTACGGTTGATACCGAATTCATGCGCGAAAACACCTATTGGCCGGAACTGTGCCTGGTGCAAATCGCAAACACTGAAGAAGCCGCCGCGATTGATCCGCTGGCAGATGGCATCGATCTTACATCCCTTCTCGATCTGCTGACTGACAATGAAGACGTCTTGAAGGTATTTCATGCGGGCGGTCAGGACGTCGAAATCATCGTCAATATGACGGGTAAGACCCCCTTCCCCATTTTCGACACGCAAATTTCCATGATGTCGATCAGCCAGTCTGAACAGATCGGCTACGCAAATCTGGTCGACCATTGGCTCGGCATCCAAATCGACAAAGGCGCTCGCTTCACCGACTGGAGTCGTCGCCCGCTTACAGACCGGCAGATCGAATATGCCATCGGTGACGTGACCCATTTGTCGAAGATTTTCCCGAAAATCCTCAAAAAGCTGATCAAAACGGGCCGCGGCAATTGGCTTGATGCTGAAATGGAGAAACTCGCAGAAGTCTCCAACTACATCATCGACCCCGAAACTTCATGGAAACGCATTCGCCAGCCGGGCCGAAATCCGCAGGTGCTTGGCCGATTGAAGGCACTGGCCGGATGGCGCGAGGGAGAAGCTCAGCACAAGAATATCCCGCGCGGGCGGATCATGCGCGATGAAACTCTGGCCGATATAGCTTCTCATCCCCCTAAGAAGCAGGGCGATCTTGCTAAAGTGCGCGGGCTTTCGACAGCTTGGAAAGACAACGACATTGGCAAGCGTCTGATGAAGGTCATCGCCGATGCTGAACCACTCCCAAAAGAAGAGATGCCCGAGAAAATGAAACGTGGCGCACCTTTGGGAAAAGAAGGCGCGCTGGTTGCGGACCTGCTCAAGCTGCTTCTTAAAATCCGTGCCCGTGAAATTGATGTTGCCGCCAGATTGCTAACCCGCGCAGACGAAATGGAAGCCTTGGCTGCGGGCGTGCGCGATTTGAAAGTGCTGCAAGGCTGGCGCTATGACGTGTTCGGCAAAGACGCGCTTGAATTGGTCGAAGGCAAGCTCGCCTTCGCTGTCAAAGACGGCAAGCTTACGATGACCCATATCGACGACATGCAAGCAAGCATGGAAGAAGCGCTGGCGTCAGAATAGGCTAGGCACGCGCAATGTCGATTTACCTCCCCACCATCAAGCAGCTGCAATATCTTGTGGCGTTGCATGAGCATGGCCATTTTGGCCGCGCAGCCGATGCAAGTTTTGTCTCCCAGTCGACATTGTCAGCGGGCATTCGAGAACTGGAGTCGCTGCTTGGCGTAACGCTCGTGGAGCGTTCTCGCCGCGTCGTCCGCTTCACCGCTTTGGGTGAGCAGGTTGTGGCAAAAGCCAACCGTTTGCTTCGCGAGGCAGAGGAACTTTCTGACCTGGTACAGGCCGCTGGAAAGCCGCTTTCCGGACAGTTGCGCATGAGCGTAATCCCGACAATCGCGCCTTTCATGCTTCCGCGGATTTTGCCACGCCTCAAGTCTGAGCGGCCCGACTTGCAATTGATGCTGCGCGAGGAAACCAGTCAGGACGCGATTGAATCGCTCCAGCATGGCCGCGTGGATTGCGTGCTGCTTGCCCTGCCGTTTGACACTGGCGATGTCGCATTTGAGCATATTTCTGATGATCGACTGTTCGTTGCCTTTCCAAAAGATGATCCGCGCGATCCACCAGCACAGATCCCGCCGGACATGATCGATCAGGGGCGCTTGCTCCTGCTTGAAGACGGACATTGCCTTCGTGATCATGCACTTGCCGCGTGCAATCGCAGCGAATTGCGCGCCAGTGCCAGCATGATCGGCACAAGCCTGCACACGCTTGTTCAGATGGTTGACCATGATTTGGGACTAACAATGCTACCCGAAATGGCGATCGACGCGGGGATTCTTGCGACAACGCAAGTGGTCGCGCGCCCAGTGAAAAGCGACACTGCAAAGCGAGAAATCGTGTTGGCCTGGCGGAAGAACTCCCCGCGCGAAGCCGATTTTCGCCTTTTGGCTGAGGAACTGCGAGAGGGCTAGCAACCACGCCTCCGGTTTGCATCCTCGGGGTGATCCCCTATGCTCCGGCCCAAGCGCATAGCAAATTACGGGTTACACCATCTCAAATTCAAAATCGCCGCTCGAAGCCTCATCATCCGACGAGGCGTATCTGCCTGTCGCTCAGCCCCCTGTAGATCCCCCATTGGTCGAGTTACCGATCAACACGCATGACAAGGGTTTCTACAGCGGTTTCAGCCGCGAAGTGACGATACCGGGCAAGATCATCGTCTCGCTTATTATCATGTGGGCGATCTTTTTCCCGGTCAGGGCAATGGAGACGCTGCAAGTCGCGAACTCGACCATCATTGCCTCCTTTAGCGGATGGTACATCTATCTGGTCGCGTCTCTGATCATAGTGTGCGGCATTCTTGCCTTGCTGCCTCAAACTGGAAAGCTGCGGATTGGAGAGCCCGGAGAGAAGGCTGAGTTTTCGCGCTTCTCTTGGTTCTCGATGCTCTTTGGTGCCGGTATCGGAATTGGCATGCTCACCTATTCCACGGGAGAGCCGCTCGCCCATTTTGCCAATAATCCAGACATTATTCGCGGCACGATCGAGGGCGGTTCAGCGGAAGCAGTTCGCTCTGCCTATATGTGGACGTTCCTGCATTGGGGTTTTGGCGCTTGGTGCACATATGCCTTGGTCGGTTTGGCCATTGGCTATGTTGCGCACAGGCGCGGTTTGCCGCTCACAATCCGATCCAGTCTTGCGCCGTTATTTGGTGAGCGAATGTCCGGACCCGCGGGCCACCTGGTCGATATCGTTGCCGTCGTTGCCACCATCTTGGGTGTAGCCGTGACGATGGGATTGGGAGTGCAGCAATTTGTCGCCGGACTTCACCGGATTGGACTGGGCGACTGGTTGATGATGCCAACTGAAGAAGGCGGCCTTACCGCCTCCGCAACTGCCATCGTGATCTCTCTGCTAGTGCTTGTAGGCGCATCAACGATCAGCGCGCTTTCGGGTGTCGGACGCGGTATCAAATGGCTTTCAAATCTAAATATGGGCCTCTCTTTCGGCCTACTTGCTCTATTCGCGATTGTGGGATCGGGACTCTACGGCCTGAAACTGCTTGGCGTTGGCATCTGGGACTACATCGTCACTCTACCAGCTAACTCGCTCACTTTGTTCAGCAGCGATGGCAGCGAGGCTGGCGATGCACTCGTTCAATGGCAGCTCGATTGGTCCGTGTTTTATTGGGCATGGTGGATCGCTTTTGCCCCCTTTGTTGGCATGTTTATTGCCCGCATTTCAAAAGGACGCACGATCCGCGAATATGTTCTGGGCGTTGCTCTGGTCCCTGCGCTTATGTGCTTTTTATGGATGGGCTTAGCTGGAGGCACAGCCATTGACCTTGAGCTCAATGGAAATGCCAATGGCTCGATCCTTGGCACCGGCATCTCAGATCAACTCTACGCGACACTCGCGGTACTCCTTGATCCGACAACCGCTTGGATCGTATCCGGGCTCGTGGTCGTTTTGCTGATGACTTACCTCATCACGTCCGTCGACAGCGCGATCCTTATCGTCAACACAATCAATGGTGCAGGCGAGGACGAAGGCAGCCGCCGCTATCACATTTTGTTCTGGGGGGCGGCGCTAGCATTCGTTGTGGGATCGATGCTGATCCTTGGCGGCATAGACGCGATACGGATCACCATGATTATTGGCGCCCTGCCCTTCTCCGTCGTTGTTACGTTGATGTGCGTATCGATCATCAAAGCGGTCGTGTTCGACCTGATCCGCAAGCGCCACGGCGTTCCGACTACAGAAGAAGCGTGCTTAGAATGGGCAGAAGAACAATCGGCGACCTGAAGACTTTGCGCAACACTTTATGAAATCAAATATTGCCGAAGCTACACTTCGTCATATTTGAGTAGATTGACCGCAATTTTTGCATTTTCGAGTATAAATTGAAGTCTTCTTGAGATGTCGTAGAGTATAATATCTTTATACTAACAATTGACTGCCTGTCGATTTCGGTGTTGTTATTCTGCAACAAGCCATCAGATGTTCTTGAAAACTAACCCGTCCACTGTGGCCACCTTGCTGACCGCTTGGTAACGGGCTGTTGCGCCAGCGCTGCGTTTAAACGCTCGCGCGCAATTCTTGGGCTAAACGCTGATGCACTTCCGTGTCGCGAGCCCATGCAAAAGCTCAAAGGGGCATTTAAATGTCGAAATACATAAGCGGGGCGTCAATTGGCGCACTCGCGGTCGCAATCGCTTCGCCTGTGGCGGCGCAAGATGCTGATCAACCAACCGCTGAAGAGCGGCAGGGCGGCGTCGGCTCTATCGTTGTTACCGCTCAACGCCGTAGTGAAGACCTTCAAGACGTGCCGGTTTCAGTGTCTGCAATCGGTGCAGAACAACTTGATGAACTCAACATCGACACTTTCGAAGATTACCTTGACCAAATCCCGACTGTGACCGCAGGCGGCAATGGTCCGGGTCAAAGCACAATCTACATTCGCGGCCTCGCATCCACGACACCCAACATCACCGTTGCTGGCGTTGCTGGTCTTGCCCCGAACGTTGCTCTCTACTTGAACGATCAGCCGCTTTCGCAGCCTGGCCGTAACCTTGACGTCTATGCAGCTGACCTTGAGCGGATCGAAGTCCTTTCAGGCCCGCAAGGCACGCTCTTCGGTGCGAGTTCACAAGCTGGCGTTGTGCGTCTGATCACAAACAAGCCCGACCTTTCTGGCTTTGATGCAAGCGCATCTGCAGGCATCTCCTTCACCAAGGGCGGTGAAGCGAGCTATCAGGGCGAAGTCATGATCAACGTGCCAGTGAGCGATACATTCGCGCTGCGCGGCGTCGTGTATCTCGACGATCAGGGCGGCTACATCGACAATGTTCAGGGTACCCGCGATCTGACTGAAAGCGCGCGTTTCCGTCCCGAAGGTTTCGTTCGTGAAAACGGCGTTCCGGTTTCTGCAGTGCGTGCTGGCTTCCAGTCGACCGCTGACCTGTCAAACGTCACTTTCCTGCAAGCCGATAACGCCGGCCTTGCGCAGGACAATTTCAACGACACCACTTACGCAGGCTTCCGCGCCAGCGCATTGTGGGAAATCACCCCTGACTGGACCGTCAGCGTTTCGCATCAGCGCCAGAGCCTCGAATCCGACGGTGTGTTCTTTGCAGACCCCGAACTAGGCGGACTTGATGATCTAGAGATCGAACGCTTCGAAACGGACCGTCTCGAAGACGATTTCTCGAACACCAGCTGGACTGTCGAAGGGCGCATCGCATTTCTCGATGTAATCTACACAGGCGCGTACACTGACCGTGAGAGCGAGCAGCGCGCCGACTACACCGACTACCTGTTTGCAGGTCAGTACCTGCCTTACTACATCTGTGATGGCTCAGTGACCTATCCAGGCGCTGCTGATCCAAGCGGCACGTGTCAGGCACCTAACCTCTACATCAATTCGCTTTCGAACACCGAAGTGTTCACGCAAGAGCTGCGCTTCAGCACTCCTGACGATTGGCGCGTTCGGTTCCAAGGCGGTGCGTTCTATTCCGATCTCAGCCTCGAAGAGCGTGTGGACTTTGCCTATCCGGGCAACGTTGCTGCTGCGCCATTTGGTCCGTTTGCGGAGAACTTCCCGCAGACAACCGGCTTCTTCTCTGATCCCGGACCGTTTCCGGCAGACACAATCTTCCGCAACGATATTCGCCGTACAGACGAACAGTTCGGCATCTTCGGTGAAGTCAGCTTTGACGTCGTACCGGACCTGCTTTCGGTGACATTGGGCGCGCGTTATTTTGATGTTGAAGTTGATTTTGAAGGGTCCGCAAATGGCTCCTTCTGTAACTCCGGCGGCACTGACCAAAACGCGTTCGGCACCAACATCTCTGATCTGTATGACGGAGATGGGCAGTTCACGTTTATCGGATCATGCAACCCAGCATTGCGCCAGACATTCGACCTGAATGACAGCCTAGCTGACATTGAAGCAGCTGGCCTATCGTCAGCCCAAGCACAGCAGGTCTTCAACGCCCTGCGCGCACCTGATGTGGCAGAAACGAGCGGCACGATCTTCAAGGGCACAGTAACTCTGACGCCAACCGAAGACCTGCTGTTCTATGCGACCTATTCGGAAGGTTTCCGTCCTGGCTTCCTCAACCGTCCAGGCGGCGCTGTGGGTGCTGGCGGATTTGTTGTCCCGTTTGAACTCGAAACCGATGAAGTGAAGAACTACGAACTTGGCTGGAAAATGGACCTGCTTGACGGTCAATTCCGTTTCAATGGTTCGGCCTTCTTCGTCGATATCTCGAACCTGCAAACGCAGATCTTTGACCCTTCGATCACCAATCTCTTCTTCTCGTCGAACGCGGCGGATGCAGAGATTTATGGTGTTGAGGCTGACTTTACCGTCGCTCCTTATGCGACACCAGGTCTGACCTTCTCAGGCGCATTCTCGATCCTTGATACAGAGATCACGGAAATCCTGATCCCAACCAACGATGTGATCGCGGGTGAAGAACTGGCGTATGCTCCGGGCTTCCAGGGCAATATGCGGGTTCGCTACGAATGGGATCTCAATGATAGTCTTGAGGCCTACATTCAGCCACAGATGACCTACTCGTCATCAAAGCTCACCGACATTATCGAAATCAACAAGATTGAGCTCGACAGCTACACCACATTTGACCTGTCGGTTGGTGTGAAGGCTGAACAGTGGCGCTTTGAAGTGTTTGGTGAAAACCTCTCTGACGAACGCGCCGAAATCTCTGGCATCTTCGGCAATGATCGCGAGCGCATCATCACCAACCGCCCACTTACGGTTGGTATGCGCGTGACGTTCGACTACTGATCGAAACCACTGCAAATGAAAGCGGCGGGCGTGACACTTGTTCACGCCCGCCGTTTTGCTGTCTAGGGCCCAATTATGACGCGTGAAGAACATCTCCATAAAGCGCAAAAGGCGCTGCAGTCCGGTCAGTTTGAAGCCGGCTTGGAAATGGCAACTGCATTGCTGGTAGACAATGCTCGAGACGGCGAAGCGTTGTACATGGCAGCGGTCGCTGCGCGGTACTTGAAACGTCACGAAGACGCTGCGCAACACCTCTCTGCTTTGCATGCCGCTATGCCTGAATACGGCCGCGCTTGGCAGGAGGAAGGGCACCTGGCTTTGGCCCGCGGCGATGGCGCAGGCGCACTTGCGGCTTTCACTAAGGCCACGCGGTTTAATCCAGCGCTTGAGGCGAGTTGGCGCGAACAGGCACGCCTCAACAAGCTCGCAGGCAATATCGGCGAGGCGCAGGCTGCGAACGCTCAGCTGCAACGATTGGCAGCGCTCCCCAAGGAATTGCACGCCGTCACGAACCACCTCGCCGAGGGGCGTTTGGTGCGTGCAGAGGAAATTTGCCGCCATTTCCTGAGAAAGAACCCGCGCAATGTCGAAGGCATGCGACTGCTGGCTAAGATTGGTATTGAGCTGGGCATTCTGGATGATGCGGAATTCTTGCTGGAAAGCGCGGTCGAGTTTGCGCCCGATGATGTGCAGTTGCGATTTGACTATATCGACGCGCTGCGTCGCCGTCAGAAATCAGCGGAGGCGATGGAGCAAGCGGAGCTGCTTTATAAACGCGACCCGACAAACGCGCTGTTCCAATCAAGGCTCGCCATCGAATGCATCCAGATGGGCGACTATGACCGCGGTCTTGAGCTGTTCGACAGCGTGCTCGAAAAGCTTCCCAATGATCCTGCGAGCCTGACCAGCCGGGGCCATGCTTTGAAGACCAAAGGAGACCGATCAAAGGCCGAGGCGAGCTACCGCGCAGCTATCGTAGCAAAGCCTGACCACGGCGATGCCTACTATGCCCTCGCCAATCTCAAAACCTATCGCTTTGATGAGAATGAAGTCGATGCAATGCGCGCGCAGGCTGACCGCAGCGATCTTGCCTTTATGGACCGAGTGCACCTCAACTTTGCGCTAGCCAAAGCGCTTGAGGATGCAGGCGATCATGAGGCGAGTTTTCACCACTACAACGAAGGCAATGCGCTGAAACGCGCGCAAACGCGCTACTCAGCGGATGCGATGACCAAGGAGCTTGCGAGGCAGAAAGAGTTTTGCACTCCAGAATTGTTCGCCAAGCATGATGGTGCTGGCCACCCTGCCCCAGATCCGATTTTTATTCTCGGACTACCGCGAGCTGGCTCCACACTGCTCGAACAAATTCTCGCCAGCCACTCACAAATAGACGGCACATTAGAACTTCCTAACATCCTCGCTCTCGCCCATCGCTTGCGTGGACGCAAAGCTGGCCAATCGCTCTATCCGGAGGTGTTTCATCAACTAAACGCCGACCAATTGGCGAAGTTTGGCCAAGACTTCATCGAGAACACCCGCATTCACCGCGCCGGTGCGCCGTTCTTTATCGACAAGATGCCAAATAATTTCCGCCACATCGGCCTGATCCACCTGATCCTGCCCAATGCAAAAATTATCGACGCGCGGCGCGCTCCTATGGATTGCTGCTTTTCAGGCTTCAAACAGCTCTTTGCCGAAGGGCAGGAGTTTACGTACGGCCTGACCGAAGTGGGGCGGTATTATTCCGACTATGTCGATCTGATGGACCATTGGGACACCGTTTTGCCGGGCAAAGTTTTGCGCGTCCAGCATGAGGATGTGCTAGATGATTTAGAAGGGCAGACGCGGCGAATGCTCGACTTTTTGGAAGTGCCGTTTGAACAGCAGTGCCTCGATTTCCACAAAACCGATCGGGCCGTGCGCACTGCTTCCAGCGAGCAAGTTAGAGAGCCAATTAACCGCAAAGGCCAGGACGCATGGAAGCCGTTTGAGCCATGGCTTGGTGAACTAAAAACAGCTCTGGGTGAGCACCTTTGATCTAGCGGCGGGGTATAACTGGGCATTCACCCTAAGCATTCTTCCGAGGATTAACTCCACCTCTTATCTGGTGCATTCTACCCTCCCCCGTCCGTCGTCCCTCACGCCATACCCAGATTGAGGCAGCCGCGGCGCTTTCGCAGCGGAGACACCAATGCCCAAACTATTTTCCTTTGCCTCGGCATTCAGCAAGAATGCAGTCGAGCAGGAGGTGATGCCAATAGAAGTGGAGGAAGAGGTCACTCCGGCACCAGACATGGAGGCAGCTCAAGAGTCCTCCCCAATCGGCGGAATTTCTGGCAGTCTTGACGAGCTCATGCATCAAATGCAGCACGCCCGTGCACATGCAGATCGCTTACTGGATGAGATGTCTAACCTACGCATCAAGGCGGAAATGGCGGCGCAGCTTAGATCTGAAAATCTCAAGCTCGCGCAGCGCCTGAATGTTAGTGCGCGCGAAGTGTCAGAAGAAACGCAAAAACGCTCTGAGGCGGAGCGCGCACTGGCCCGTAGCGAAGATAATCTGTCGCGCGTGGCAACCCGGCTCGAAATGGCCAGTAAGGAAGCCAAGACTCAAAGCCTTGAAGTCGAACGCACACGGGACATGCTCGATAGTGTAACAGCAGCAATGCGTGAAGCTGAGCAAGAACTCCAAACCCAAGTTGACGCACGAAGAGTCGCTGAAGTTGAGGCTGCCAGTCTGCGAACCACTTTGACTGAGCGAGACAGTGCGCTGCAAATTCTCGCTGCCAAAGAAGCGGAATTGAGGCTTCAAGCGGAAAAAGACAAAGCAGAATTAGTTGATGCGAATGATACGCTAAGTCGGACACATCGCTTACTAATGGAACGCAAGGCACAATGCGAAGATCAGGCAGATACTATCTGGCAGCTGGAGCAGCAGTTTGAGGCAACAAAGGAGGAATTGCAGGCATTGGAGGCCAAGCAATCTGATCTCAAACTATCCTACGACGCACGCATCTACACATTGAATAGCGGCCATGCGCAAGAGAAAGAGGGTCACCGGATCACTCGCAAGCTTCTCGATGAAATGCGCGCGAGCTCTCAAGACTTGGCCGACGAAAACAAATACATCAAAGATCAAGCAGCTTCATTGGCTCAAGAAAACCAGCAAATGAAGTTGGAGCTTGGCAACACCCGGAGCACGATCCGCGAATATAGCGAACGGCTAAAGGAGTCGCATCTTCGATACACGATCGCTCAAGACGATGTGCAGCGTCTCGAAAGCTCCGTCGATAAGGCGAGTAAGGAAGCACGGACGCTCAAAAGGCAGGCTGAAAGAGCGGAACGACTGACCCGCGAAAACACCGAGTTGCAGGTTCGAATTTCTAGCCTTCAGCAAAGTCTGGAACGCTATCGCCAATTGGGCGATCGAGACAAAAGTAGCGACACCCCAATCCCACTTAGAGGGGCCAGAATTGGGGGACTTCGAGTGGTTGAAAAACAGAGCATCAACACAAAACCGCAGGCTAGCTAAGCTTCAAACACCGGGGCCGATCAATCCATGTGCTTTAGGCCAACGCGTAGGTAATCCCAACCGGTGACGCAGGTAAGAACCGCAGCGGCCCAAAGGCTGCCCAACCCAATCACGTGAACCCAGCTTTCTGCGAGCGTTTGACAATCGGGACCCGGCGCCTGACACGGTTGCCCATGCACCGCCCCGCCAAGTATCAGCGCTCCCAGAGCCACCAGCTGAAATGTCGTTTTCCACTTGGCAAGCTTCGTCACTGGGACCGATACCTGAATGCCTCCCAGAAACTCCCTCAAACCTGAGACCGTGATCTCTCGGATAAGGATCACTGTGCCCGCAATGACATGCATGTCGCCTACATAGGGGCCGCGCAGATATCCTTGCGCGGTCAGGATTAAGATCACTGCCGCGACCATGATTTTGTCAGCAATCGGATCAAGAAAGATGCCGAGTTTCGACACGGTACCTTGCGCACGGGCGAGATAACCGTCGAAAAAGTCAGTGATTGCAATCACCGCATAGAGCACAAAGCCAATCAGATAGCCCAACTGCCAATCGGGCCACCACAGGAAAAACCCGAGCAAAGGCACCGCGAAGATGCGCGAAAGGGTGAGTATGTTGGGCAAAGTAAGCATAATCGTCTCTACGCGTCCCTTAGCCGCTTGCGCTCAGTAGCAAAACACTAACTCTTGTGGCGATACACAATTGCAATCCAACCATTTTGCGGGCTTGTGCGGTTTCAGCGGATCGCTATGTCTGCACGAAGGGAGAAATTGCGGGCACCGCATACACGCATGACAACAACAACACACCTGATGCGCCAAAAGCGTTTTTTGCCGCTGATGGTCACGCAATTCTTCAACGCCTTTAACGACAACCTGTTCAAGACCGCATTGGTCCTGTTCGTGGTTTACTCTGTCTACAATGACGAAAAGCAAGAGGCGCTGTTTAGCGGCGTCGCGTCATTCATTTTCATCATGCCGTTTGTCTTGATGAGCGCTTTGGCTGGCCAACTTGCCGATTCTCACGACAAAGCGCGGATCATTCGGATCGTTAAGCTGTGCGAAATTGGTTGGGCCAGCTTGGGCGCGATCGGTCTCTTCATGGCGTGGCAGGGAATTGCGGTCGATGCGATTGCCATTCCACTACTTCTATTCGTGGTATTTCTGGCAGCTGCGCAATCTGCCTTTTTGGGACCAATCAAATACGCTATTTTGCCACAACACCTTAAAAAGGAGGAAGTTCTTCCGGGTACAGGACTTGTCGAAGCTGGGACTTACATAGCCATTTTGCTTGGCACGATCCTCGCTGGTTTTATCGAAATTGAGAACGCGATCATCCTTATCGTGATCACGGCTTTCGTCGGCTACTTTGTCTCGCGCTGGGTGCCTGATGCTCCTCCACAGGGCAGCCATGAGGTGCATTTCCCACTCTTGGAACCTTTCGCTGAAAAAGTAAGAAATCCGGTCGCACGCTGGCTGGGTTTCATCCCCGTTGCGATTGCTGATCAGGTCCTCATGAGCTGGCGATTGGTCGATAAGACACGGCACAATCGTGAGATTTGGTTCGCTATCATCGCTATCAGCTTTTTCTGGACCATCGGCGCTGTGCTTTTCATCCAGTTCCCTCCTCTAGCCAAAAACCAATTGTTGGCGACACCAGAGGTTGCAAGCCTGTTTCTCGTGATTTTCTCAATTGGGATCGCCATTGGCTCTGTTGCCATCAACGCGCTGCTTAAGGGCGATGTGTCAGCCCGATATGCACCAATTTGCGTCATCGTAATGGGCGCATTCCTCATCGGTTTCTACTTTGTCTGCCGTGCATGGATACCAAACGAGGCCGGAGAGCTACTACCGATCCAACAGTGGATCTTGGAGCCGCTCGCTATTCCACTGTCCTTGATCTTGCTTGGAATCTCGACTGCCGGCGGGATGTTTGTCGTGCCGCTCTATGCATTCCTAACAACGCGCTGTGCGCACGATGCCGCATCGCGCACTATCGCCGCCAACAACATCGTCAATTCGCTCGCAATGTTGATCGGGTCTGGCGTAGCAATCGGCCTCACCGCTTTGGGAGTGCCCGTCGCAGAGCAATTACTGCTCGCAGCTGGCATGACGGCAATTTCAGCGTGGCTAGGATGGCTTTTACTTAAGGCCGAGCGCGAAGCTGCAGCCGCAACCGCGCCCGCATAAGATTACATAATGAATACGAGGATCGCAGCTGTTGTCGCGACATAGGTGCTGGCTGCACCGCGCACATCTTCAGCCGTCAGCCGCCAAAGACTTTCAGCGGGAATTTCGTGCAAATCTTCGCGAACGCGTGGCGGCAATATGGCACGAAACGGATGTTTTGCACTCTCATCGGTTAGGACAAGACCGCGGCGTTTGCCGTCAGCTTCGTGTGTATCAACCGGGCGCTGCACCATTGTGCTGGAAAGACTCGCATAGCTCATGGGAGCCTGAGTTAACGTTTTCTTAACCTTTGGCGAGACTGCCCTTTGCACTGCCCAAAAGCGGGACAGTAAGCATGGCTTGTGGTTAATCGACTGACCGCCTAATCGCAGTAGTAACAGGAGAAACTACCGCCGTGACAAACGCCGCTCAGACCGCCGCTGAATTGCTTGTAGATTGCCTTGCCGAACAGGGCACAGACCGGGTCTTTACCGTCCCGGGTGAGAGTTTCCTTGCGGTTCTTGATGCTTTGCATGAGCGATCTGACATCGAAACCATTACATGCAGACAAGAAGGCGGCGCGGCCTTCATGGCCTGCGCAGATGGAGCAATGGGAGCCGCAGAGGCAGCACGGCCCGGCATCGCATTTGTTACCCGTGGTCCTGGGGCGACAAATGCAAGCATCGGCGTGCATGTAGCCCACCAAGATTCGCAACCAATGATCTTGTTTGTTGGCGATGTCGCGCGCCCAATGCGCGATCGGGAGGGCTTTCAAGAGGTCAATTTCGAGGCGTTCTTTGGCCCGATTTGCAAATGGGCTGCGCGCATTGATGATCCGGCACGTGTGCCAGAATATATTGCCCGGGCGTACTCGGTCGCGATGAGTGGCCGGCCGGGTCCCGTCGTCCTCGCTTTGCCCGAAGATATGCTGTGCGACGCCGTTGATCCAAATCTGAAACCACGTCCGATTGTAACTCGGCCCGCGCAAGCCGTCTGCCCTGATGCGATGCAAGCTCTATTCGCTCTGCTGGCCGACGCAGCAAGTCCTATCGCGATTATTGGCGGTGCGGGATGGAACACCAAAGCGCGCGAGCATTTCCAAACCTTTGCAGAGCGGATTGGTCTGCCCGTCGCAACGGCTTTTCGTCGCCAAGACGCGATTGATCCAGCCTCCCCGGTTTATGCCGGCAACCTGGGCTATGGCCCAAATCCAAAGCTTGTCGAAAGGGTGAAATCCGCAGACTTCGTGCTCGCAGTGGGTGCGCGGCTCGGCGAAGCCACAACCGACGGCTATTCCTTCCCGCTAACTGATCACCCGGAACAATTGTTGGTCCATGTCCATCCAGACCCCAACGAATTGGGCCGCGTCTACCTGACCGAGCTGGGCCTCGCCTGTTCGGTCGACGAATTCGCCGAAGCCGCCGCACTCTGGGAGGATGAAGCGATTATTCCGTTTGATGCAGGCAAAGAAGCTCATGCAGAGTGGGAGGCCTGGTCAACACATTCACCTTCTGCAACGCCGCCAGCGCTCGACATGGGCGCGTGCGTCACGCACATGCGCGAAACGCTGCCTGCCGATACGATTATCTGCAATGGCGCAGGTAACTTCGCGGGTTGGTGGCACCGTTACTGGCGTTATGCGGGGTATCCCACCCAGCTCGCTCCAACTGCAGGCGCAATGGGTTACGGTGTCCCAGCGAGCGTGGCTGCAGCTCTACGTTACAAAGATCGCACCGTCGTTGCAGTCGCAGGAGACGGCGATTTTCTGATGAACGGCCAAGAGCTTGCCACCGCAGCGCAATATGGCGCAAACCTACTCGTCCTTGTGATTGATAACGGAGCCTATGGTACAATTCGCATGCACCAGGAGCGCGAATATCCGGGGCGCGTGTCAGCCACGCATCTGGCCAATCCAGACTTCGCCGCGCTTGGTGCCGCCTATGGAGGTTGGAGTGCGACAGCCAATACTACTGATGAGTTCAAAGCGGCTCTTACAGAGGCGCAGTCGCGCCAAGGCCTGCGCCTGATCCACATGAAAATTGATGTCGAGCAATTGGCCGCTAGCGGAGCGACGATCAGCGGACTGCGCGCAAAAGCAACTTAGCTCACTCGCTATCAACCCTCAGCCATTTGGCAGATCAGTTCCCACTCATCCGCTTTGATTTTGGCTACCGACAACCGTGAAAACCTGACCAGTTCGCAATCCGCAAGACTCGGCTCTGCTTTGATCTGTTTGAGCGTTACGGGGTTTTCGAACTTGCGGTTTGGCTTGACCTTGACCGCAGCCCATTTGCCAGTTTCATCTGTCGGGTCGAGAATGTCGGCAACGGACACATCGCAGATCCCAACGATCTCCAGCCCCTCCCGCGAATGATAGAAGAAGCACTGATCTCCAACAGCCATCGCCTTCAGATTGTTTTTGGCCGTGTGGTTTCGAACCCCGTCCCACACTCCTTCACGTTCTTCTACAAGATCATCCCAACTATACTTGAACGGTTCTGATTTGATCAGCCAATAGTTAGGCACCGATAATTCTCCATCTGACCTACGCACATCAACGTAGCATATCTTAATGCGGGAGCGGCGCATTCGCCACCCCACGCACCGTCTGAGCTACAAATGGTATTAACTCTATCTTTAGTTTGACGCCGCATACCGCGCAATCTTGATGAGATAGGGGCACGCCGCGAAGGGTACGAGGCGAATACATTGGCAAACAACAAGAAATCAGGCACTTTGCGCAACGCAGATCGTGATCTTGTCGCGCTAGGGATTGCGACAGCAGCGATCATTTTGTTTGTTGCAACCGGCAGCTCTGTATTGCCCGGCGCTATTGATGCGATTTTCTATGGGACAAGAGGTCCCGACCATCTGCTCGTCAATGCCTTACTCTTGAACATCGTCCTTATTATCTTCGGTTTCCGGCGCTACCGCGAACTGCAAGAAGAGATCGGTGAAAGACGACACGCCGAAGAAAAAGCGAGAGCGTTAGCCGAAACTGATCCGCTAACAGGATGTCTCAATCGTCGCAGCATGTCCGAAGCCACTGATGAGCTTCGCGAAGTAGCGACCGCAAAAGGTCTTGCCCTTGCCTATTGCATGATCGATCTCGATAATTTCAAACAAATCAATGATATGCACGGCCATTCCGCAGGCGATGCCGTGCTTGTCGAAATGGCTCGTCGGATTAGCGAGCAATTGCCCAAACAGGCGCAACTTGCTCGATTGGGTGGTGATGAATTCGCGTTTGCGATGCCTTATGACCCCCAAACGCGTGATCGGATCGATGATCTTGTCATTCGCCTTTACGAAGTGATGTCGCGTCCGTTCGAGTTGGACGGGATGACACTGGATGCCACAATCTCAATCGGCGTTTCAAGCGATCACGATGAAAGTGGCTACAATCCGGAATTCGCAGATTCGGAAAAGCTCATGCAGAACGCCGATATTGCGATGTATCACGCAAAGAAGCAGGGCAAGAACCGCTATTTCTGGTTCGAGACCATGATGGCTAATGAGCTGCGTTTCCGCAATGAATTGGAGACAGGCATCCGTCGCGGTTTAGTAGAGAGCGAGTTTGTGCCGTTCTACGAACAGCAGGTCGATCTCGAAAGTGGCGAACTTGTGGGCTTTGAAATGCTTGCGCGTTGGCAATCTCAGCAACTTGGCACGATTAGTCCAGAAGTGTTCATTCCCATTGCAGAAGAGATCGGACTGATCAGCGATCTCTCCGATCAGTTGATGGATCAGGCCTTTGTTGATGCGCAGGATTGGGATGACAGCCTGACCCTGTCGATCAATATTTCACCCATCCAATTGCGCGACCCTTGGTTTGCGCAAAAGCTGCTCAAAATGCTCGTGAAACATAACTTCCCTGCTAGCAGACTAGAAATCGAGATCACCGAAAGCTGTCTGCACGACAATATCGGCCTCGTCCGCTCAATCATCATGAGCCTGCGCAATCAAGGCGTGCGGATCAGCCTCGATGATTTTGGCACCGGCTATTCCTCGCTCGAACAGCTGCGCACTCTGCCATTTGATCGTCTGAAGATTGATCGAAGCTTTGTGACTGAGCTCAACAAGCCGAACAAAGATTCAAAGATCGTCGATGCCATCGTTTCGTTGGGTCGCGGTCTCGACATGCCCATCACTGCGGAAGGCATCGAGGATGAGGCGGTTCTTGCGTCGCTCAAAAAATTCGGCAAGCTCAAAGGCCAAGGCTATCTTTATGGCCGTCCGGAAAGCGCCGAACAGGTGCGCAAGCGTTTAGCAACGATTGGTAAGCTGGCCGCTCCTGCGAAGGCTCGAGTTGGCCCCGCGGAAGGCAGCGATCAAGTCACTGAAGGCGCCGCACCGAGGCTTCCAAAAATCGTGAACATGTGAGCTTCCCCTCGCAGCACATGAATTGAATAGACGCACAGGACTGGACGCCCGCCTCTTGCGTGCATAGATGCCCGAACATGCGCGTCCCCTTTGTTAAAATGCACGGACTTGGCAACGACTTCATCGTGCTCGATGCACGTGAAGAGGTGCTGCCCGCCATCAACAGCAGTATAGCGCGTGCATTGAGCGATAGGCGCGAGGGTATTGGGTGTGATCAACTTATCCTGCTTGAGCCCAGCGATACTCAAAGCTTCCGCATGCGCATTTTCAATTCTGATGGGTCAGAGGTTGAAGCATGCGGTAACGCCTCACGCGCGGTCGCTTTGCTGCATGGCAAATCAGCGGAAGTCGAAACAGCAGGCGGCGCTATTACATTGAAGCCAGCAAAAGGCGGCGCGAGCGTTGATATGGGTGTGCCTCGTTTTGACTGGGATCAGATCCCTCTCGCCTATGCGATGGACACGCACAATATGCCGGTTGGCTGGGGAGAGCTTGAGAACCCGATCACCGTAAATGTTGGAAATCCTCATGTCGTCTTCTTTGTCGAAGATGCGGAAAGTGTCGACCTTGCGGCAATTGGCCCTTCGATCGAACGCGATCCGCTTTTCCAGCAGGGTATCAACGTCAATGTCGCCAGCCTAATTGGCCCTGATCATCTACGCCTCAACGTTTGGGAGCGCGGTGCTGGCCTCACGCGCGCTTGCGGCACCGGGGCATGCGCTACAGCTGTTGCCGCGATGAAGCGTGGGCTAACCGGACGACGTGTAACAGTCACCCTGCCCGGCGGGGATTTAATCATTGACTGGCGCGAGGACAATTCAATCTTGATGACCGGCCCCGCGACTGAAGCCTATCGCGGATCCTTTGAATGGGACGACTTTGCGTGAACAAGCCTGACGTCTCCCCAGAAGTCATATCGCTTGGTTGCCGCCTCAACATCGCTGAGAGCGAGCGGATGAAGGGCATGCTTGCAGATGCGGGCGATGTGGTCGTGGTAAACTCCTGTGCTGTCACTTCAGAAGCCGTGCGACAAACCCGCCAAGCCATCCGTAAGGCCCGCCGTGCGCGCCCCGATGCTCGCCTGATTGTGACCGGCTGCGCTGCAGACATTGAACGCGATCAATTATCGGACATGCCGGAAGTCGATGGTCTAGTCGCCAATTCGGCAAAACTTGATCCGCGCGCTTGGAATGTACCGGTGCCCGAAGCGCCGCCGCCGCCAACCCGTACTAGAGCATTTATCGCTGTGCAGAACGGCTGCGATCACGCCTGCACTTTTTGTGTCATTCCTCAAGGACGCGGTATCAGCCGGTCCATGACGATCGCTGAGGTTTTGCGCGAAGTTGAGCATCACTTGGGTCAAGGTGCTCGCGAAGTGGTTCTGACCGGTGTTGACGTCACGTCCTGGGGCCACGATCTGCCTGACACGCCGCCGCTTGGAAGCTTGGTTGAAGCGGTCTTGAGTACATTCCCAGACCTCCCACGCCTTCGCATGTCCTCGCTTGATGGGATTGAGATTGATCCGCTGCTATTTGAGATGTTTGCCAGCGAAGAACGATTGATGCCGCACCTGCATTTATCGCTTCAGCATGGGCACGATCTGATCCTGAAGCGAATGAAACGCCGGCACTTGCGCAGTGATGCGGTTGAGCTGGTGCAAAGACTTAAAGCACGTCGGCCTGAGATCGCGATTGGCGCGGATCTGATCGCAGGGTTTCCAACGGAGACGCACGAGCACCATCAGGCGAACCTCTCGATCATCGAAGAACTCGATATCGTGCATGGTCACATCTTTCCCTATTCGCCCCGCCCCGGCACGCCCGCCGCGCGCATGCCGCAGCTGGATCGCAGCTTGATCAAGGTGCGAGCGGCCGAACTGCGTCAATCCGTTGCCACTCGGCGCGCCGCTTGGCTCAACAGCTTTGTGGGCGAAACACTGGCCGTCCTCGCCGAACGTGACGGGACCGGCTATGCGCCCTCCTACGCGCGGGTACGACTGCCCGAAGGCGCACAAGTGGGACAGATAATCGAGTCCGTTCCAAGCGCCATAGAAGAAGGTCTGTTAGTATGAGCCAGAGCTGGACGGAGCGCCTTCTTGGCGGCTTTCGTAAGACCTCTGAACGGCTGGGATCAAACCTGACCGGTGTTGCCGCTCGCCTGGATGAGGCAACTTTGGACGATGTCGAGGATGCTCTCATTGTCTCAGACCTTGGCCCGGCCGCTGCGGCACGCATCCGCGAGAAGCTTAAAGAAAAAAGCTTTGGGCTGGAGATTACTGAGGCTGAACTGAAGCAGGCAGTGGCCGATGAGATCGCCGAAATCCTTCGCCCAGTGGCAAAGCCGCTTGAAATTACTGCCTTTCCCCGCCCCCAAGTTATCCTTGTCATCGGCGTAAATGGGTCGGGCAAAACGACTACGATTGCCAAGCTTGCGCATCTCTTCACCGAGGATGACTATGGCGTGTTGCTCGCCGCCGGAGACACTTTCCGTGCGGCCGCCATTGGCCAGTTGGCGACTTGGGCAGAGCGCGCTGGCGTGGACATTGTGCGCGGTCCAGAGGGCGGCGATCCTGCTTCCATCGTATTTGACGCGGTCAAACAGGCCACTGATACTGGGATTGACGCCTTGGTCGTCGACACGGCAGGTCGGCTTCAAAACAAAACCGAACTGATGGAGGAGCTCGCGAAAATCCGCCGCGTCCTCGGAAAGCTCAACGAAGAAGCGCCGCATGATGTTGTGCTGGTATTGGATGCAACCAATGGCCAAAACGCCCTTTCGCAGATTGACGTGTTCCAAGAAGTTGCAGGTGTCACCGGTCTAATCATGACCAAGCTCGATGGTACTGCGCGTGGCGGTGTGCTGGTCGCAGCGGCGGAACAATACGGCTTGCCGATCCATGCGATTGGCGTGGGTGAGAAAATGGAAGATTTACGCCCGTTTGACCCAGATCTGGTCGCGCGCGTGATTGCAGGAGTTGCCTGATGGCCGATGAAGCTCAAACGGAGCAAACCAAGAAGCCCAAATCAGGCTGGCTCAATGTACTGATCGATTACGGCCCCTTGCTCGTCTTTTTGGGCATCTACCGTTGGAATGCGCCAGCTGAGCCTGACGCAGCGGGTGAGATACTCGCGATTATCTATGGCACAGGGGCGTTCATGGTCGCCGCAGTGATTGCGCTGTTTTCGAGCCGTATGCTGCTAGGCAAGATTTCGCCGATGCTATGGTTCTCTACGGCACTGATCGTAGGCTTTGGCGCACTCACAATTTTCTTTGGCGATCCCGTCTTTGTACAACTGAAGCCCACTATCATCTATGCCGGGATGGGAGCCGCCCTCTTGGTCGGATACTTCTTGGGCCGCGCGCTTCTTCAAATCCTTCTTGAGGCCGCCTTTGAAGGCGTGGACGAAGCTGGCTGGCTCAAACTATCGCGCAATTGGGGCGTATTCTTCCTCGCCCTTGCTGGCCTGAACGAAGTGCTGCGTTCTCAGATGACATTCGAAAGCTGGCTTTGGGCGAAATTCTGGGTGTTTATGCCACTCAGCTTCATCTTCACATTCAGCCAAATTCCTATGCTGCTAAAGCACGGCTTGGATGTTGGATTGGACGATGACGATGCAGCAGACGAAAGCTCATCCAGCTAAGCGATCGCTAAATCTCCACCTGACTGCCAAGCTCAACAACGCGGTTCGTGGGTAGCTTAAAGAAGTCCATCGCGCTGGCTGAGTTCATTAGCATCCAGGCGAATATCTTCTCTCGCCATATCGGCATTGCAGGGTTCTCAGACGGCAGCAGTGTTTGCCGCGATAAGAAGAAGCTGGTGTGCATCATGTCAAACTCACCCCCGCATCGCTCCATGTGCTTCAGTCCCACCGGGACGTCGGTCTCTTCCATAAAGCCATAATGCAGCACCGCGCGGAAAAAGCCGTCGCCCATGTCCTTAAACTCGCAGCGCATATCCGGATTGACATAGGGCACATCGGCAATGTCGATGGTGAGGATCACCACCCGCTCGTGCAGCACTTTGTTGTGCTTGATGTTGTGCAGCAAGGCCGAGGGCACACCTGAGGCCGAGCTGGCCATGAAGATCGCCGTGCCCGGAACCCGCAAGGCAGAATTCTTCGCAGACTTGGCGAATATCTCCATTGGCAAAGCATGCTCGCTCATGCGTTCGCGCATTAGCTTGCGTCCGCGCGCCCAAGTGGTGAGCAGCAGGAAGGCGACGAAGCCGACCGCCAGTGGGAACCAGCCACCTTCAGGCACTTTGGTCAGATTGGCCGCGAAATAGGCTCCGTCGATGACCAAGAATAGCAATACAACCGGCGCCGCATACCACCATTTCCACTTCCACACGCCGACGAGCAACACAGCCATCAACAGCGTGTCGATTGTCACAGCACCGGTAACAGCGATCCCATAAGCGTTGGCAAGGTTTGATGAGTTCTGGAAGGTGAGGACAAGTATGATAACCGCCACCAGCAGCGCCCAGTTCACGGCCGGAATATAGATCTGCCCGCCCTCGGTCTCTGACGTATGGCGGATCTTCAAGCGAGGGATATACCCCATCTGGATCGCTTGACTGGTGATAGAGAACGCGCCTGAAATAACAGCCTGACTGGCGATAAAGGTGGCAATCGTGGCCAAGAATACCAGCGGCAAGCGCCATTCTTCAGATGCAAGGAAGAAGAACGGATTTTGGATGGCTTTAGCCGCTTGTTCAGGCGGCAGACCGATCACCATCGCACCCTGTCCGAAATAGTTGAGGAGCAGGCATGGCATCACGAAGCCGAACCAACTCAGCCGCATCGGACCGCGACCGAAGTGCCCCATATCGCTGTAGAGTGCCTCTGAACCGGTAACCGCGAGCACAACAGTGCCCAGCGCCAGAAAGGCAAACCAACCATCAAGGATAAAGAAGTTCACAGCGTGATGCGGCGACAGTGCCCACAGAATGTCGGGTGTCTGGACGATTTGCCAAGCGCCAAGTGCTGCAATGACCGTAAAATAGACGATCATCACGGGAGCAAACAGCGCCCCCACCTTGGCTGTCCCGCGCTTTTGGATCACGAACAGGAATACGAGCAGCCCCAACGCAATGGGTATCACGTAACGCTGCAATCCCGGGTCAACGACGGTTAGCCCTTCAACCGCTGACAAGACCGAAATGGCCGGGGTGATCATGCTGTCGCCATAGAACAGTGATGTCGCAAAAACGCCCAGCAGGACCGCAATCCAACCATATTTTGACTTTGATAGACTGCGACTGATCAATGCGACAAGCGCGAGCGAACCGCCCTGCCCTTTATTGTCTGCGCGCATGAGGATGGTGACATATTGGATCGCAACAACCAGCGTCATCGACCAGAAAATCAGGCTTACGACGCCGAGCACATGTGCGGGATCGAGTTGTACGCCCGCACGTCCGACAAAGGTCTCACGAAACGCGTAAAGCGGGCTGGTGCCGATATCGCCAAAGACGACCCCGATCGCGCCCACAGCCAGGGCGGATTTGGAGGCGCTATGGCTCTTACCACCTTCTGGCGGTTGGTGAGCGGGAGCCGATGCTGCAGTTTCGCTCATAGCTGGCGATTATCCCGAGTGGCCGGGCATCATAGCCCATCCAAGGTCGCGCGCCCTAGCACTGCCCCTCTTCCCCTGCAACAGGGCGACTCGAGGACGCTTTGACAGTGTCTATTGCTGCAACATGGGTGCATTGGCGATCATTTGGTCAAGCCGCGCAACTTCGCTCTCAAGACCGGGCCGCCATGGGGCGTCTTCAGGCGATCGATCTAGCAGGCTCGCCCAAGTATCGCGCGCGGCAATCACTTGGCCCGTTTGAAGCAATGACACGCCCATGAAATAGTCCGCACCGGGGTTCTGCGGGTCGATGGCCCGCGCTTTGCTGTAAGCGTAAGCTGCCGCCGGGGTCATAAAGCCATCGGCATGGCCAGTCAGCGCCATGCCGAGCGCCAGCCACCCTTCGAGATGATTGGGATTGTCGTTCAATCCCTTTCTCAAAAGGCTTGCCGCCTCATCGAACCTGCCACGGCGCGCATAACCATCTGATAAAAGCAGATAGTCAGGTTTTGGATTGCTCGCGTCAAATAGCTGACTGCGCGCCTCGACCATATCCTCGCCTGATTGCTGGCTGCTTGCACTGTCTGGTTCTCTTGGCGCGCCAGGGAGTTCAGGCGAGCCCTGCCAAGCATATCCAACCAATCCGAACAGCAGCACAGCGCCAAATACCGCAAAGCCCTGTTTGGGCAGCTTGAGCATGAAAGCAGCAATTGCGAAACTCACCAAAGCGAGTGAGAGGACAGCGAGCCAGCCAGCCATCAATCACCGCCCCTTTTGTCGGAACGGCGTCTACCAAGGCGACTAAATAACACACCGCCCACAATCAAAAGAAGCAGAACAGGGATCGCAAATAGGGGCCATGTGGTCGAGGAGACCGTCGGATCGTAACTCACATAATCGCCATAACGCTGCGTCAGCCAGTTGCGGATTTCATCGGGGCTTTCGCCTGCTAGCAAGCGTGAACGCACCTGGTGGCGCATGTCGCCCGCCATTGGGGCATCGCTGTCATTGATGCTTTGCGACTGACACTTCAGGCAGCGCAGTGTCTCCATCAGCGCTGTCGCCTCAGCTTCCAAAGCAGGGTCTTCGAGCTGCGTATAGGCGTAGGGTGCAGGCGGCATACTTTGCTGAGCAGCGACCGGTGCAGCCGTCACAACGAGCAAAGCAAGCAGAAGTCGGATCATTGAGCCTGCTCCAATTGTTCAAGCAGCAACGGCACCGTTTCCGCGCGAATATCACCAATATGCTGATACCGAATATTGCCCTGCGCATCGATCACATAAGTCTCTGGAACACCGGAAGCGCCGATTTCGAGCATTAGCTCCGAAATGTCGTCTGATCCTATGCGCGTGTAGGGATTGCCGTAGCGTCCAAGGAAATCCGCTACTTTTTCAGGTCGATCGCGGATCGCAATGCCGATGATCTCAACGCCTTCCTCTCTCAACCGCTCGAGATGCGGGGCCTCTGCGATACAAGGCAGGCACCAGCTCGCCCAGATATTGAGAAGCCTAGGCTTACCGCCGACGAAGTCAGCCTTGGATGCACCGGGCATTCCATCCAGCGCGGGCGCGAGCTCAAAATCGGGCAAAGGCTGCTCGATCATTTGCGATGGCACATTTTGCTGCTTGGGCTGGGTCAGTTGATAGCCAGCCAGGCCCGCAAAAAAGAGGAAAAGGGCCAAGGGAATAAAATAGGCAGCGCGCATTATTCAGCAGGCTCCGGCACGGACTGGCCCGCAAGCTCATCCAACTCAGCGCGGCGAACCTTACCCTTTGCAACCGCATTGCGACGTTTCAGATCGACACGCACGCGGCCAAAGATCGAAAGCAGCCCACCAAACGCAATTAAGAGACCACCATACCAAATGAAGGTCACAAACGGCTTCCACCATACGCGGACTTGCCAGCGTTCGCGTCCGTTAGCGTCAAGACCAGCGCTATCGCCGACAACCACGTAAAGCTGCCCGTCCCAGCGTGTAATCAGTTCGCTTTCGCTGGTGGGTTGAGGCGGAGACCAGAAATTGCGCGCTTGCGGGCCAATGATGGTTGGTTCTTCATCGCCGCGCGCCGCCGCTATGCGGGCTTCGATAGCTGTCCAGTTGGGGCCTGCCACCGGATCAACGCTCTTCAATTCGATGTTCCAGCCAGCGACCTCTTCTGTGTCACCGGGAGCCATAGCCGCGAGCTTTTCGGAGGTGAATGCGCTTTCGCTCGCCATTCCAAACAAGGCAACCGCTACGCCAAAGTGAGCCATCACCATGCCCCAAGTCGCTGTTGGCACGCGCCGGATATTGCGGCCTCGAAGCGGGAGGAAACTGGCGATGCCCAGCGCAATTGAAAGCGCTAATCCCAGCAGTGGCAGAATGCTGTAATCGCCAAAAATTGCGACCAAGGCCACGATTGCAATCGCGATTGCTGCGAGCAAAGAAAGCTCAAACTGAATTCGCTTGGGTTTGTCCTCCTTCCAACGCAGCAATGGCCCCACTGCCATCACGACAAACATTGGAATCGCAAAAATCGCGCCCGCAGGATTGAAGTACGGAGGACCGACACTCACGCGCACATCGAACGCTTCAGTCAGCAGCGGATAGAGCGTTCCGAGCAGCACAATCGCGAGGATCGCCGACAGCATCACATTATTGAAAACAAGCGCGCCCTCGCGGCTCGTCACCGTAAAGCGCTTACCTTCTGAGATATGCCCTGCCCGCAAAGCAAAGATCACCAGCGCCCCGCCAATATACAGGCCAAGCAGCGCAAGAATAAAACTCCCGCGTTCAGGATCGACGGCGAAGGCATGGACACTTGTCAGCACGCCCGAGCGCACGAGGAACGTGCCTAGCATAGACATCGAGAATGCAAGCACGCCCAGCATGATCGTCCACGTTCGCAACGCATCACGCGCCGCCAGAACGCTTACCGAATGCAGCAAAGCGGTCGCTGCCAACCATGGCATAAGCGAGGCGTTTTCAACCGGGTCCCAGAACCACCAGCCTCCCCAGCCAAGCTCATAGTAAGCCCAGTATGATCCAGCAGTTATGCCAAAGGTCAGGAACACCCATGCACCCAAAACCCATGGGCGCATGACCTTGGCAAAATCCGGTGTGACCTGTTTCGTCAGCAAAGCGCCCATGCACAGGCTGAACGCAATCGATAGTCCGACATAGCCGACATACAGTGTAGGCGGGTGGATCGCGAGGCCGATATCTTGCAGCAGCGGGTTGAGGCCAGAGCCTTCGGGCGGTGCAACTGGCATTCGCTCAAACGGGTTCGAAGAAAGGATGAGAAAGGCGTAGAAACCCAGCGCCACGAAACCCTGCACCATCAAGGTCGCGCTCATTGTTTTTTCAGGTAAGCGTCGCTCAAGCCCGGCAAGCAACCCTCCAGACAAAGCCAACACCGCCACCCAAAGCAGCATAGAGCCTTCATGATTGCCCCATGTGCCAGTGAGTTTGTAGATAAACGGTTTGGCTGAATGTGAGTTCGTGGCGACCAGCTTGATCGACAAGTCGGTTACCGCAAAAGCATAGAGCAGCAAGAAGAACGCAAGCGTTGCAAGGAAAGCCTGAACCACAGCCGCAGGCCGCGCATAAATGGCGTTTTGTCCAAGGGCTCCATCGCGCAGACCCAGCCCGCCCGCCACCATCTGTAAGACGCTGAGTGCAGCTGACAGCCACAATGCGGCAAGACCAAGTTCAGCGATCATAGTGCTAGCCCGCCTACCCTATTCCAGTCCGGCTACGGTTTCGGCGTAGTCTTTGTTGCCATCATGGCCCTCGAGCCCTTCAAGCTCTTTGGGAACATAATTCTCATCATGCTTGGCCAGCAAGTTTGTCGCGAGGAATGTGCCATCAGCTTGCAAACTGCCCTCAGCAACCACTCCAGAATTCTCCACGAAGAGATCGGGGAGGATACCGCTATACGTCACCGGAATACTGCTCGCCTCATTCCCCGTTACGATGAAGTTGACGGTGATCCCATCGGCCTGCGTTTCGATGGACCCGGTTTGGACCATTCCACCCAGTCGCACGGGCTGCCCCACTGCGGGTGGCTCGGCTGCCATTTCTTCGGGCAAGTAAAAGTAGTTTGCCTGGTTGCGCAAAGCCCATGCTGCAATGAGCCCGGCTGCGACAATGGCAATCAGGGCAAGCACCACCAATGTCATGCGTTGGTGTTTGGCTTTCATTTTCGCTTCAACTCCTCACGCCGCTTTTCCGCGCGGCGCATTGAATAGTAACTCCAAGCGATCAGCAGCGCGAGCGCAATCAGACCAACTGCATAAGAACCAATCACAAAGGGCCAAGGGTCCAGTGCTTCCCGCATTACGCGGTCTCCATCTTAGGGTTAGCGGCGACGGGCGCTTCGTCATCCAGCGCGCGGCGGCGCAAGCGCGCGTCAACCTGTTGTTCCGCAATAAGCGCGCGCATCCGCATCAGGACAATGCCCCCGAACAGAAGCGAAAATCCGAGAACCGAGGCGAGCAACGGCCAAAGAAATTCTGGATCAATCGCACTTTTGCCAGCTGTCAGACTGGGAGGCTGATGGAGTGAATTCCACCACACAACGCTGCGATTGATGATCGGCACATTGATCGCGCCGACTAGGCCAAAGATCGCTGCGATTTTGAAAGATCCGCCCTCACGCGCAGTGGCATTTGATAGCGCGATGAAGCCGCCGTAAAGAAACAGCAGCACCAGCATCGAGGTAAGCCGCCCATCCCACTCCCACCAGGTGCCCCAAGTCGGGCGCCCCCAGATGGAGCCGGTGGCGAGGCACACGGCGCAAAACACCATTCCTACAGGCGCAATTGCACGAGCGGAAATGCCAGCCAATGGGTGCTTCCAGATCAGCAAAGCTGCGCTCGAAATGGCAATTCCGGTCCAGCCTCCCATACCCAGCCAAGCGGCAGGAACATGGATGAAGAGGATGCGGACAGTTTCACCCATCAGCCGATCAGGTGAAACGACGAACAAACCCCAAGCCAGCGACGCCGCAACCATGACTAGGCCGCTCCAAAAAAGAAGCGGCGTCAGCCATCTGGCGAGCGACAAGAAGCGCTTAGGATTGGCGTAAATATGCACTCTTCAAACCCCTTGCTCTCTCATAGTGCTCCATGCGCGGCCCGCAAGAGCGCAAAAGATGCAAGTTGCTAAATCACAGCCTGCGGCAAACGCTTATTCGCCGCTTTAGAAATAAAATCAGGTGCGACCGATAAGTTCCTGAGCCATGCGATCAGCGACCACATCGGGGGAAGTCGCATTGGCCTCGCTCGTCTGCCAAATCTGGCTGAGACGACCGGGAATTTGTTCAATGCGGGCGTTCACTTCACCCACGCTAGCACTGCGTCCTTCGACCCGCGCAAGGTATTCGGCAGAGACGGAGATTATTCCGCCCGCGTTGATCACATAATCAGGGGCGTAAAGGATGCCGCGATCAAACAAGGCTGCGCCATGATGCGCACGGGCCAGCTGATTGTTCGCGCCACCTGCGACAATCTTGGCGTTGAGGTTCGCGATACTCTCTTCATCAAGAATTGCGCCCAAGGCGTTGGGACTGAGCACATCGCATTCAGTGGTCAGGATTGCCTCGGGTGCGACCACTTCAGCGCCAAGTTCCTGAGCCAAACCTTTCACACCATCTGCATGAATATCGGCAAGAGTGAGTTTTGCGCCGTCCTTTGCAAGCAACCGAGCAACGCCGCCGCCTACACTTCCGGTGCCTTGCACTGCCACGTGAACGCCGTCCATGCTGTCCGTGCCCAATTTGTGCTGCACGGCAGCCTTGATGCCCAGATAAATACCATAAGACGTGAAAGGCCCTGGATCCCCTCCCGCGCTTCCCTCTCCGTTGACGGGCAAGCCAGAGACATGGGCCGTGCGCTGCGACACCGCCACCATATCAGCTTCGCTGATGCCAACATCTTCTGCTGTGACATAGCGCCCGCCCAGCCCTTCAACGGCGTCACCAAAGGCGGCGAGCATTTCGGGAGTTTTGGTCCGTGCTTCGTCTGCAAGGATTACAGCCTTGCCACCACCCATCGGCAGACCAGCCATCGCATTCTTGTAGCTCATACCGCGTGACAGGCGCAGCGCATCGCGCAGGCCGTCTTTCGGATTGGGGTAATGCCAAAAACGCGTACCGCCAGCGCCTGGGCCAAGATGCGAGGAATGAACCGCAATAATCGCCGTCAGACCAGAATTGCGATCGCGCACGACATGCACCATCTCGTGGTCGTCAAAATCAGGTTCGGTCCAGAAAGCTGTCATTCACACGCGCCTTTTTGCCCATGCGCAGATGACCTGACGGGAGCCCCCATGTCAGCCGGGGTAAAATCGGGAAAATGGGGCGATCGAGGGGTCTCGAACCCCCGACCTCCGGTACCACAAACCGGCGCTCTAACCAACTGAGCTACGATCGCCACATGCCCCGCCCCAGCAAGATTGTCTGGCGTCCATAAGGGACAACAAACAACCCGCGCCAAGTCCGCGCAAGAGCATCGCCATAGGCGGCTCTTAGCCATGGTCAAGTGCGCCACAGGCGGGAGCGCGCCTGTTGCACAATGCACACCCAAAGGGAAGGGAAAACTGCCCTAAATCATCACATGCGCAAGAATATTTCGCGCACTCCCTGGCACTTGTCTCACCCTCCGCTGCATTTACACTCACCAATCATGCAAATCGCATCTGATTCTGTTGTTCGAAACATTTCGCAGCGCAGCGGCTTGCAGCGCGTGCCGCACCCAAAAATTGAGCTGTTTCAACTAAAAGGTTTTGTCGGGCCAGAACTGCGCGCACAGTTGATTGAGATGATCGAACGGGATCGCCGGCCATCCACCATCGCTGATCCTAATGGCGATGACTATTTTCGCACGAGCGAGACCTGCGACCTCGACCCGCAGAACGATGCCGTGAAGGAATTGGAGCGCCTGTTTTTTGAGTTCAACGGTATCGAGCCTACCTTTGGCGAACCTTGCCAGGGGCAACGCTATGATGTCGGCCAAGAGTTCAAAGCGCATACTGACTATTTCACACCTGGGGGTGCGGACTACGAAAAGTTCTGCGCAGACAGTGGCCAACGCACCTGGACTTTTATGATTTACCTCAACTCAGTGGAGGCTGGTGGTGCAACCCGCTTCAAGACAATCAAAAAGTCATTCCAACCTGAACCAGGCAAGCTGCTATGCTGGAATAATGCGCGACCAGACGGGTCCATGAACCCCAATACCTTGCACCATGGCATGGTCGTGCGAAGAGGCATGAAATATGTCATCACGAAATGGTATCGCGAACGTCCTTGGCCTTGGTAAGCGCCAACAAAGCGCAAAGCTTGCGAACTAAAAACATCAATTAAAACGTGTTATTACACTAAAAAGTGTCAGTCAATCGTGACGGGTCGCGGAACACACTGCCACCTATGTGGTTTCACTTAGCGCGAAGCAGCTACTTTCCGGCTCTTGTGGGACAAAATCTATGACAAATCAGAATATATGCGGTGACGTGGTCGAGGTCTGCTCTTCGACACAGCATCAATTCAGCAAACGGCGTTGTGACTGCATCGAAATACGGGCGGGATATGGTGTTATTGGCGACGCCCATGCCGGCGAAACCGTCCAGCACCTCAGCCGCGTGGCAGTTGATCCCAATCAACCCAATCTGCGTCAGGTCCATCTGATCTCTGTAGAGTTGCTTGAGGAGCTCGACCGCAAGGGCTTTGAAGTCAATCCATGCGAGCTTGGCGAAAATATCACCACTCGCGGGATCGACTTGATAGAGCTTTCACGCGACACCATTTTGCGCATCGGAGACGATACGGTTCTAAGTGTAATGGGGCTGCGCAATCCTTGTGTGCAGGTCGAAAAGTTCGCTCCCGGCCTTCTGAATGAATTGGCGCAAAAGGAAGATGGGAAAGTGAAACGTAAGGCTGGAATTATGTGCGTCGCTCTTTCCAGTGGAACGGTAAAACCAGGTGACACGATCGCCGTGTTTCATCCCGAAGGTCCGCATATTCCCTTGGAACGTGTTTAAAAGTCAGGGGTTTACCCGTGCGCAGCGGTGAGGTTAAAGCCCACTGCTCCGACCAATATCAAAGCGATGAAGAAGAACTGCAAAGCGCCCAAAGGCTCATCAAATGCGAAGATGCCAATTAGGCTGGCAGCGACGATCCCGACACCTGACCAGATGGCATAAACAACGCCAACCGGCAGTACTTTCATCGCAGGGGCCAAAGCCCAGAAACACGCTGAGTAGCAAGCAATTGAGGCAACGCCCCACTGCCATTTCTCAAAGCCGTGAGAGAGTTTGAGAAAGAATGTGCCCGCGACTTCGAGCGCGATAGCGATTGCCAAATATATCCAAGCGTTCATCACGGCAATCTAGCGCAACAATCCGACAGCCTAAAAGAAAAAGGCAGCCTAAAGAAAAAGGCGGCCCGATTGGACCGCCTCGTTCTTGCGAGTTACACTCGCCTATCTGCCTGAAAGCGCTTACTTCTTGAGAGTAAGACCGCCAAAACGCTTGTTGAACGCAGCCACACGGCCACCTTCTTGAAGTTGCTGACGACCGCCGGTCCATGCTGGGTGGCTGGTTGGGTCAATGTCGAGCGAAAGTGTTTCGCCCTCTTTGCCCCAAGTCGAGCGCGTTTGAAATTCGGTACCATCGGTCATTTTGACCGTGATCATGTGGTATTCTGGGTGCCCTTCGGCTTTCATCGTCTTGGTCCTTTTCGAGCATACGCCCGGTTCCGACCGGGCTTGCTATGGAATGGAAGAATTGAGAAGCGGAGCGCCTAAGCGTGTTTGACACAAATGGCAAGCCTTTTGCTCACTTGGAAGGTGGGTCCGCAATCATCGCTGTGAATTCAACTTCGCATGAAGTTTTGCCCTCAACGCTGGCCTTGCCTTTAAACTTGTAGACGCGGCTGCGTTTTTGCAGAAATTCCACTTCAAGATCGAGCAAACAGCCCGGTGTCACTTGCGCTCTGAACTTGGCGTTTTCGATCCCCATAAAGATCACGAGTTTGCCTGTACCGGCCAATTCAAGTGTTTCGATGCCAAGCACAGCTGCCGCTTGCGCCAAAGCTTCAATCTGAAGCACGCCGGGCATGATTGGCGCGCCGGGGAAGTGTCCTTGGAAGAACTCTTCATTCATGCTCACCGCTTTCACGGCGTGAATGCGCTCACCCAGGTGAATGGTCTTGACCCGGTCGACCAACAACAGCGGATAACGGTGCGGCAGGGCTTCGAGCACCTTATGGATGTCGTAATCCACGATAGGCTCTGAAGTGTTTTCAGTTTCGCTCATGCCCTGCCCCTCGTTTGCTGACTTAACGCCCGCTTGGCGCCGGCGCAGCAGGTTGCTGCTGTTGTTGCGCTGCTTGCTGCTGCTGGATCAATTGTGCGGTAAGCAGGGTCTGCTGGATCTCTTGGAAGATTTGCGCAGACTGACGCTGTGGGCGCCAATCAGCAGGCGGAACGATCTGAACCGAAGGGACACGGGTATTAAGAGCCGTTGTGATAAGCGGCGTAATATCCGAACCTTGGGCTGCAAACTGCACCGTTTCAGGCTGCATGACCATTACGATCTGCTGCTGCGTGGTTACGTCGGTCAGCGCGTTCGCATACTGCGCCAAAATCTGTTCGACGGCATAAATCCGCGCGGCATTTACCTGATTGGTGATCGCAGCAACTTCGCCTTCCAAAGTCTGGATTTGTGCGAAACTTGCCGATTGTTGCACAGCAGGAAGCTCTGATTCGTCGAGCTGGCCATTACCGTTTGTATCAAATGGCTGAAGCAGTTGAGCGAGCTGTTGCTGCTTCGTCGTGCGCTGTTCGATTTGCGCTGTATATGTCGTGCCGATCTGATTGTAAGCGGTTTGCAATGCTGACGAACCGATAATCGCACGGCTCACATCAGCAGTCGCAACGCGGCCTTCGACCTGAGCGGCAGCGGGAGCTGTGACAGCCAGCGCGCTCAAAGCAATGCCAGCAGGGGCGATGAGTTTGATAAGGGTTTTCATTAGAATTGTGTTCCTACGTTGAACGTGAATGTCTTGTCGTCATCGCCCTCGATCTTGCGGATTGTTTGAGCGAAGTCGATGCGGAACGGGCCGAAGGGCGAGTTCCAGTTTACGCCGATACCGGCGGTGATACGCGGACTTGGCGAATCGCCGAGGAAAACCTCGCGGATCGCGCTGCCCGAACGAATTAGACGAGTATTTGGAGTGACGCCGTCCATTGCCAGCGGATCCGTCGTCAGCTGACCATCGTCAGCACTGAGGAACAGCGGCGCGCCATTGGCATCAACTTGCGGAATGCCGGTTGGGTTGTCCTGGAGAACAGGCGTATCGACACCCCAGAGCGAGCCAACATCCAAGAAGATCGAAGGACGCAGACCCAATTCGCGTGCACCAGTTCCAAGGGGAATCTCAAGCTCAGCGCGGCCAAGATAGTAGTTGCGACCACCCAGAGAGTCATCACGGATCGAGTTACGGTCCGTGATGAGCGTAGGGTTGCCATCATCATCAAGAACGTTGTTGTTGAACCCGTCGAGAATATAAGGTTGCGTCAAAATACGCGGGCCGACACCGCGAATGTCAAAGCCGCGGAATTGTGGCTCACCCAAGAAGAAGCGGTCAGTAAGCAGAACGTCATCAGCGCCCACCCGCTCGCTCAATGGAATGACGGTGCCGCCTTCCAATGCAAGCGAGAAGATAAAGCCTGAATTCGCAACATTCCAGAATTGCTGCGCCCGACCACGGAAACGCAAATACCTGACATCGCCGCCAAGCCCGGCCCATTCTGTGCTAAGCGAAATACTACGGCCGCGCGTTGGGCGCAGGCGTGAATTTAGCGAGTTGAAATTGAGGCTAAGACCAAGGATCGAGCTCAATCGATCACCCACCGCATCACACAGGAAGCGGCCAGCCAGCAATGGATCACATTCTACAGTGCCATCGCCATCTAAGTCAGAGAAGAACAGGCTCCGATCAAGGCTAACCTCATCAAAGTTCAGCGTGTAGCTGCCGACAAGCGACATAAACTCTGTCAGCGGCACACCAACGCGGTACTGAACACCGGTGGTTGCTTGTTCGAACGTGTTATTGCGATTGCTGCCGAAACGGTTGAAGCTGTTAAAATCGCGGCGATAAAGGTCTGCGCCCGCTGAGATATTGCGGTCGAAGACATAAGGTTCCGTGAAGCTGATCTGCGCTGAACGCGAGAACTGCGAATAGTTCAGGCTAAGTCCAATTGTCTGCCCGCGCCCGCGGAAGTTCCGCTGACGGATAGAACCCGCAAGGATGAATTGCTCGATCGAAGAAAAACCAGCGGAGAATTGCAATTCACCCGTGGGCTGCTCTTCGACGTTCGCTTCGAGCACGATCCGGTCAGGCGCAGAGCCTTCGACCTGAGTGACCTCGAAATTCTCTTGGAAGTAGCCGAGCGAGTTAATCCGAGCCGTCGTACGCTGCACGCCCAAAGAGTTAAACGCATCACCCTCCGACACACGGAATTCGCGGCGCACCACCTTGTCCTGTGTCAGCGTGTTGCCGTTCACATCGACGCGTTCGACATAAGTACGCGGGGCCTGACGCAGGATGAAAGTCAGATCCATCGTCAGATCGTCAGGGTTGCGGTTAAAACGCGGCTGCACTTCAGCGAATGCATAACCAAACCTGCCAGCAAGCTCGGTCAATTGCTCAACAGTATCCTCGACCGTCTGCGCGTTGTAGAAATCGCCCGACTGCATGACCAAGCCAGCTTGCAAAGAGTCGCTGTCAAAGTCGCGCAACTGGCTGTCCACCACGACATCGCCGAATGAATAGCGCTCACCCTCTTCCACCACATAGGTGATGATGAAGTCGCGCTGGTCAGGCGTTAGCTCAGCAACGGCAGAGACGACGCGGAAGTCCGCATAGCCCTCAGTCAGGTAGAACTGACGCAGCTTTTGTTGGTCAAATGCCAGGCGATCAGGATCGTAGCTGGTGTTGGAGCTGAAGAAGCGGAAGAAGCGCGATTGCTTCGTCACCATCTCGCTGCGCAATTCGCCGTCAGAGAACACTTCGTTGCCGATGATGTTGATCTGGCGAACCTGAGACTTTGGCCCTTCGCTGATTTCAAAAACCACATCGACGCGGTTTTGCGGCAGCTGCACCATTTTCGGCTCAACCGTCGCGGCAAAGCGGCCTTGGCGTTTGTAAAGCTCGATAATGCGGGACACATCGGCGCGCACTTTTGAGCGCGTGAAAATCTGACGCGGCGACAGGCGAATTTCAGGCAGGATCTTATCCGCATCCAGCCGATCATTGCCCTCAAGCACAATGCGGTTGATCACCGGGTTTTCAGTGACCGTGATGACCACATTGCCCGCATCATTGCGGATCGAGAAGTTTGAGAACAGCTCGGTTGCGCCCAAATCCTTGAGCGCTTCGTCAGCCGCTGCCGAAGTGTATTCCTGGCCCACGCGAAGGCGGATATACGATAGGATTGTGGTCGGCTCGAGCCGTTCCGCGCCCGTCACGCTGATCGTGCGGATCGTGTTGGATACAGGCGCTGGTGCTGGCTCAGCAGTTGGCTGCGCTGGAGAAGTGCCAGTGGTGGCAGTCTCATCTTGAGCAAACGCTGCGCCGGGCATGCCTGCCAGCATGGTTGCGCTGGTCAGCGCGATGGCAAGCCGCTTTGTGCCGTTGTTCGTGGCGACAGGCGCGCTGCCTGTTTCAATGCTTCGGTTCATGAAAATATGTATTCCCGTCCAAACCCGTATTTGACGCGCCTGCCCCGGACGCAAGGTAAAGCGGACATCGCCTTACCAACCCTAACTCATCTTTTTGCCTCTGCCTCATGCGAGTGTCGCAATCAAGCTGGCAAGTGGGACAAAGCATTCTCGTCCCGTTCTTTCCCCGGCAAACTGCCCTCCCCACGGGGCCTGCTGCATATGAAATCTCTGACTTCTCTAGCCAGCCTCAGCTTTAGCCGAACAACGGCTTCCAAATCACATCCGTCACATCATTCGTGATGACGACCGCCATAAAGCCAAGCACGAGGAAAATACCCGCCCGGTATGCCCACTCTGTCGCACGCGGTCCGACGGGTTTCCGACGAACTGCTTCAACAGCGTAGAAAGCAAGGTGCCCGCCATCCAAGGCTGGGATTGGCAGGATGTTAATGAATGCCAAATTAAGCGAGATGAGCGCGGTGAAATTCACGAAGGCAAGAAAGCCAAGGCTGAGCTGCTCACCAGAGAATTTCGCGATTTTCAAAGGACCACCGAGCTCTTTGATCGAACGCTGACCGGTCACGATCTGCTTGATGCCTGTCACCATCATCTTGGTGATGTCCCAGCATTTTCCAACCGCCAGTGGAACGGCTTCGAATGCGGAGACCTCCTCAAAGACATATCGCCCACCATCAGGGCCCACGCCAATGCGACCGAGAACACTCAGATTGCCGAAGCGGTCTTCCTCTTCAACACGAGCTGTAGTGAGGGGAATATCTAGATCATTTCCATCACGCTCAACCGTGAAGACCATGTCAGTCGACGGATAGAGCATCACGCGCTGTTGGATGTCTTCAAAGCTTTCGACGGCCTCGCCATCGATCGCAGTGATGGTGTCGCCGACCTGCATTCCCGCTTCGCGCGCAACCGATTCCTCAGCGAATACGCCAACCATACGCGGGTCTTCAGCGGCTTCGATTTTCGGATTGCCCAGGATCGCAAAGAAGGCGGCAAATATGGCAATCGCGACCACAAGATTGGTGACCGGTCCCGCTGCCACGATAAGCGCGCGCTTCCACAATGCGGCGCTTTGGAAGTTTCCATCATTCGCGCTCGTTTCAAAAGGCGCATCTGGATTTGGGATGCTCGCAGGGTTCATATCCCCTTGAAACTGGACATATCCGCCAAGAGGTATCCACGACAGCTTCCAGCGCGTTCCTTGCTTATCAGTCCAGCCGGCAACCTCTTTGCCAAAGCCAATCGAAAACGCTTCAGCCTTCACCCCAAACCAGCGCCCGACAAGATAGTGGCCAAGCTCATGCACGGTGACCAAGGATCCCAGCACCAGCGGAAATCCGAGGAGGTACATCCAAAAGGGAGGCGAATCGAACAAGTTAGGGGGTCTCCAGAGCGTCTTTGGCGCGGGCGCGAGCCTCGGCATCAATGGCCAGCACATCTTCCAGAGTGCGCGGCGCGGTCGCTATATAGCGTGCCAATGTCGCCTCTACCACTGCCGTAATACGCGTGAACCCGAGCTGACCGTTAAGGAAGGCCTCAACAGCTACCTCATTGGCGGCATTCAGAATCGCAGGAGCCGCCCCGCCCGCTTCTATCGCCTCCCGGCAAATACGCGTGGCGGGAAACAGTTCTTCGTTTGGAGGCTGAAAGGTCAACTGGCCAATAGCAGCCAGATCAAGCGGTTCGAGCGATGTCTCCATCCGCGCTGGATGCGCAAGGCAAGACGCGATTGGCACGCGCATATCGGAGGGCCCGAGCTGCGCAAGCACCGAGCGGTCGCGATATTCGACCATGGAATGCACAATGCTCTGCGGGTGGACTATGATCTCGATATGCTCAAGGCCAACCGGGAACAGGTGGTGCGCCTCGATGAACTCAAGCCCCTTATTCATCATGGTCGCGCTGTCGATAGTGATCTTTGCGCCCATTTCCCAATTCGGATGTTTGAGCGCCTGCTCACGCGTTACCGACTGGAGCGCCTCTGCACCCAGCGTGCGGAATGGGCCGCCGCTGGCGGTCAGGATGATGCGGCGCACTTCATTGATGTCATTGCCCGCGAGGCACTGAAAAATCGCGTTGTGCTCGGAGTCAGTTGGCAGCAGCGTCGCGCCTGCTTTGGCGACCGCTGATTTCAGGATTTCACCGGAGGAGACCAGCGCTTCCTTATTCGCCAGTGCAATCGAGCCGCCGCACTCAACCGCCGCCATTGTCGGGGCAAGGCCAGCGCATCCCACAATTGCCGCCACGGTCATATCAACAGGCCGCGCTGCCGCATCACAAAGCGCCTGCGCACCGCCAGCCACTTCAATACCGCTCCCATCGAGTGCATCTCTCAGCTCTGGCAAGCAGCTTTCGTCACCGACAACCGCGATCTTGGCATTGAATTCACGGGCGAGCGTGGCCAGCTCCTTCGCGCTGCAATTGGCGGTCAGTGCATCAACTTCCCACTCACCGGGAGCATCACGCAACAGATCCAGCGTCGATGTACCGATTGAGCCGGTTGCGCCCAGCAAAGAGAGCGTACGCACCATGTTAGGCAGCGCCTAAATATGACGGAACAACGGCCAGCAGAAACAGCACGAAGAACACCGCGATAAACCCGTCGAGCCGGTCAAACACGCCGCCATGACCGGGCAAAAGGTTGCTTGAGTCCTTCATTTCTGCGCGGCGTTTCATGGAGCTTTCAAAGAAGTCCCCACTCTGTGCGATGACGGCGATGACAAGCCCGGTTGCGAGCGCGCTCAGCAAGCCTGTGACCGTCCAATCTCGCGTCATTGCTCCCGGCCCAATGTCTAGCACTTCGGCAATGATGCAAACCGTACCAGCAGCAAGCGCACCGCCCAGCAACCCTGCCCAGGTTTTTGACGGGCTTACCGAGGGCATAATGCGCGGCCCGCCAATCGCGCGACCGGCGAAATAGGCGCCGACATCAACGGCGACGACTGGCAGCACGAATGCAATCAGCACCGCCCAAAGGTCATAGTTGAAGCGCACCTGCACCATCGCCATTGCCGCTGCGCCCACATAGAGCGCACCCAGGAACTGCCATGCAATCTCAGCTAATGGAGAGGTGCCAAACTTGGTCACCAGCCCATTCCATTCCCACAAGACCAGGCCTGCAAGCAGCACCACAAAACCAACCCAGAACCAGCCGCCCAGCCACAGCGCAATCAAGGTTACGCCGGCCATTGCGACAGCGGTAACAAAGCGAACCAGCAAATCGCCCATAGCCCCGCCCCCCGACGCCGGATCAGGCGTTTGTGTCTCCTCGATCGCCTGCTTGGTGATCTCGTTCAACCTGTCCCTAACGCCCGCCATAGCGCCGCTCCCTTTGTGCGAAGTCTTCGAGCGCTTTGGTTAGGTGTTCAGGTTTAAAATCTGGCCAAAGAGTGTCGACAAACAGCATTTCGGCATAGGCCGCTTGCCATAGGAGGAAGTTCGACAAGCGTACTTCGCCACTGGTGCGGATGAGCAGGTCGAGCGGTGGCAGGTCATGCGTGTCGAGATTTGCTTCGATCGTCTCTGAGGTGATCGCCCCCGCTTCTGAAGCCTTCGCAGCCGCCCGCGCGATTTCATTTTGGCCGCCATAGTTCAGAGCCACCGCCAACGTTTGTTTGCCATTCGCCGTTTGTGCCAGCGCGTCTTCGAGCATGGCGACGATATCGGGGGCAAGCGATTGCCAATCACCGATGATCTTGAGCTTCACATCATTCGCGATGAACTCTGCCAAGTCTGATTTGATGAAGCGGCGCATCAGGTTCATCAGGTCATCGACTTCGCCCTCTGACCGCTTCCAGTTTTCTGAGCTAAACGCATAGAGCGTCAGGCAATCCAGCCCCATCGGTTCCAGCGCGCGCACCAGTCGGCGCACCGCCTCAACTCCGCGTTGATGACCAACCTTGCGGGGGAGCGCGCGCTTCTTCGCCCAGCGCCCATTGCCATCCATGATGATGGCAACGTGGCGTGCGCGCGTTTCGCTATCGTGGAGGGCATCGCCCATCCGTTCTCCCCTTCCCAGCTCAGCTTACTGAGTTAGGATTTCCTGTTCTTTCTTCGCCGCCGCCTCATCAGCGTCAGCCACATGCGTATCGGTTAGCTTTTGAACATCGCCTTCCATGCGCTTGCGCTCATCTTCCGAGATTTCCTTTTTCTTCTCGTCAGCCTTGAGCGTTTCCATCGCATCACGGCGCACATTGCGGATCGCGATCTTAGCCTTCTCCGCATATTGCCCGGCCAGCTTTGCCAGCTCCTTACGACGCTCTTCCGTCAGATCCGGCATTGGCAGGCGAAGCGTTTGTCCATCGACCATCGGGTTAAGGCCGAGATTTGCATGCGCAATCCCCTTCTCAACCGCCAACAGGTTCGACTTGTCCCACACCTGCACGCTCAACATGCGCGGTTCAGGAGCAGACACCGTCGCCACCTGATTGAGCGGCATCATCGCGCCATAGACCTCTACCTGCACCGGATCGAGCAGCGAGGTGTTCGCACGGCCTGTGCGAAGCCCCGAAAGGTCGCTTTTCAACGCTTCAACTGCGCCTGTCATCCGGCGCTCGATATCTGCCTTGTCATATTGCGGCATGTGTCATTGTCCCTTTTGAACGATTGTCTGTGTGCCCTCACCCGACAGGACGCGGGCCACATTGCCTTTTTCACGGATCGAGAAGACCACTAACGGAATGTCGTTCTCTCGGCAAAGGGCGACAGCAGTGGCGTCCATTACCTTGAGATTGTCGGCAAGCACTTGGTCATAGCTGATGCTCTCAAACCGGGTGGCATCCGGGTTGTGCTTGGGATCGCTGTCATAGACACCGTCAACGCTGGTGCCTTTGAGCAGCGCATCGCAGCCCATCTCTGCAGCGCGCAAGGCTGCGCCTGTGTCAGTGGTGAAGAACGGGTTGCCCGTGCCAGCGGCGAAGATGACAATCCGACCCTTCTCAAGGTGCCGTTCTGCCCGCCTGCGGATGTACGGTTCGCACACGCTGCTCATCGGGATCGCGCTTTGAACGCGCGTTTGCACACCCAGCTGTTCGAGCGCGTTTTGCATGGCGAGCGCGTTCATCACGGTCGCAAGCATGCCCATATAGTCGCCTGTGGTGCGATCGAGCCCCTTTGCAGCAGCGCTGATACCGCGGAAGATGTTGCCCCCGCCGATCACCAGACACACCTCAATCCCGCTATCCTTGGCAGCCTTCACCTCCTCGGCAAGGCGCGCAACATACGCGGGATCAATCCCGTATTCCTGTTCCCCCATCAGAACCTCACCTGACAGCTTCAGGAGGACGCGCTTGATTTCAGGAAGGGCCATGGTGGTGAGTGTCTCCAATGCAAATGAGCGGTTGGGGTGCCTGTATCCGGGAGGGGCTAGGCTGCCAAGGGGATAAGAGCGTGGACCACACAAGTGGGTGCTTTAGAAAAAAGCGTTCACCCGCAAAACGCTTTGCTTTCAGAGGCTTGATAGAATTTCGTACGATCTAACTGTCACTTTCCAATTTTGACTTCCACTCCTCGCCCGAAGCCGCTGAAAAAATTGCACTTTCAGAGTCATGGTTCGGTTATCGGAGTGTTAGCGCGTAGCGGCGTGGTAGGAAAATGGGGACACGCGCCTCACCCGCTTGTCATCAACCGCTGACTTGCGCCACACGCTCCTTCATGAAAGCTGCCCCATGAAAGCACTTCTGCGCGCCCTCTTAGCCCATCGCTGGATCAAGCGCGTGCTTGTGGTCGGTGTGTTGCTTGGTCTTATTCTAGCTACCAAAGCCTATTTCGACACAATGCGTGATCCCGTTGTGCAGCGGCTCACGATTGAGAGCGACGCGTTGCCCGCAAGCTCGCCCCCGCTTACCATCGCCTTCCTAACAGACATCCATGTCGCAGGCCCTGACATGCCGCCATCCCGGCTGGAGCGGATTGTCGATCAAGTGAACGCGCTTGAGCCTGACTTGATCGCGATCACCGGTGATCTGGTGAGTGAGAAACGCACCGCAACCCATATCTATTCAGCCGAGGAAATCGTGACGCCTTTGGGCGATCTAAGGGCGACCCACGGCGTGGTGGTGGTGCCGGGCAATCACGATCACTGGTATGACTGGCCCGCTTTGTCGGCTGAGCTTGCCAAGCATTCGAGCATCACCGTGCTTGAAAATGCGGTGGCGACCATTGGACCGTTTCGGATCGCGGGCCTTGATGATGACTACACCGGACGCGCAGACCTTATGGCAACCGCTCGGGACATGTCCGCCCTATACAAAATCGGCCAGCCGCGAGTAAACATTTGGCTCTCCCACAGCCCAGATGTGTTCCCCTCGATCCCCGTCAGCGCCGACCTCGTCCTGGCCGGCCACACCCATTGCGGCCAAATCGCCTACCCCTGGGGCGGATCACCCGCGACCATGTCGGACTATGGTCAAACCTATGCCTGCGGCGTGAGCAAGCTGCACGGCAAGACACTGGTGACAGGCGCAGGGATCGGCACAAGCTTGCTGCCCGTGCGACTGTTTACGCAGCCTGAGGTTTGGGTGATTGCGGTGCGCGGCTCCGGTTAGCGAGCCAGCTCATTTCGAACGAGCCGCCCATGTCGCAGCGAGCGCGAGGCTCGCAGGTACGGTCTGCGCGTAAAGGGCCGAAAGCGACACCGTCATCGCGCCAAAAACACCCGCAACCGCAACAAAGATCAAAAAGCATGTCGCGACATTGCGGTGCCATTTCGCGTCTTTGATAAACAACGACCAGCACAGCCCGGCGGCGAGAAAGCCATTATAGAGCCCCTGATTGGCTGCCATCGCGCCGCCTTGTTCAAACAACACTTGCGGTAGATCGGGAAATACACGCGGGCCGCTTTCACTCCACGATGCCATTTCAAGCCATGCGATGTAGGCGTGGATCAGAGCGTTCAAACCGATGAGTATGCGAGCGATCAATTGCATGATTGCCTTCCTTTTGGCGGATACGCGGACTTTACATCGACCTGCCACAGCCACGTTCGGCTGCCTAACACTTGGCTATTGGCATCCGCAACTGTTTGAGAAGAAGCCGTCAAGCCGCCGCGTCGATATAGTCGTTTACTTGCTGATATCGCTTACGCAGTCCTGGCGCTCCAAACTGCTCATCCATTATCGCCCGCGCGGCATCCGCTCGGTTGAGCACAAGCGCGGAAGCAACAACCCGCATCAGATGAGCTCGGTCAGCGACCATGCGTCCGTCCTTGTTTTCATGAGCGAGTAAGACCTCCTCAGCGGTTGAAAACACATCAAGGAAAGGCATGGTCCACTTGGCCAAGAACGCCTGTAGTTCGTCGATAACGCCAGACACAGAGCCTTCTTGATAAATGTACCAGCGCCCGGGGTCTTTTTTCAGGGAAGTGAACCCGATCGGCTGGCGAGAAATCCCGGCACTTACGCCCGTAAGCAGCGATGTATTGGACGAGATCATTTCCTCGAAGCATTCATCCACTCGGGGGATTCGCACGTCCATGATTGGATAGACGGCAGCTGCTGCGTTGGTGTTATCCGAAGGACGAACTTCAAGCAGAATATCTATGGTTTGCGTTGCTTCGTTGATCTTGCGTTTGTAAATTAGGCTGCGCGCACGCCGGTTGAAGCCGTGTTTCGCCATGTAAGAATCGAGCGCAAGCTCAGCTCCTGCGATCATCGCACCTTTGATCTCAGATCTTTGGCTCATAAGTTCGGCAGATAACAAACGTCAGCCGAAATACAAACGGCCGCCGCAGGTTTCCCGTGCGACGGCCATTCAATTTCGTCTCTTTTCGAGAAGCTTAGGCGTTAGCCGCCAACAGCCGCAGCCACTTCTGCTGCGAAGTCGGCTTCTTCTTTTTCGATGCCTTCGCCGAGCTGGAAGCGGACATAGTCCTTCAGCACGACTGAGCCGCCATTGTCCTTGCCGAACTTGGCAACGGTGTCTTCGACGGAAGTTTTGTTGTCCATCACGAACATCTGGCTGAGTAGAGCATTCTCTTTGGCAAACTTCTTGATCGCGCCTTCGACCATTTTCTCTTGCACGTTCTCAGGCTTGCCACTTTCGGCAGCCTTTTCCTGTGCAATCGCGCGTTCACGAGCGATCACGTCAGCGTCGAGACCGTCAGCGTTGAGAGCTTGCGGGAACATCGATGCGATGTGCATGGCGAGTTGCTTGCCAAAAGGCACCAGCGTGTCAGCGGCAATGTCGCTTTCCAGAGCAACCAGAACGCCGATTTTGCCGAGACCTTCAGCCGCTGCATTGTGGACGTAAGAGACAACCGCGCCCGAGCTGACCGAAACGGTCTGCATGCGGCGAACTTGCTGGTTCTCACCGATGGTAGCGATGTTGTCAGTCAGTTTCTCAGCGACGGTTCCGCCGCCGGGAAATGCTGCGCCTTTGAGCGCTTCGACATCGTCACCGTCAACGCCCAGAGCCGCTTTGGTGGTGCTGCGAACGAAGTCCTGGAACTGCTCGTTCTTGGCAACGAAGTCGGTTTCTGAGTTCACTTCGACAGCCACTCCGCGTGTGCCTTCAACAGCCACGCCGACAAGACCTTCAGCCGCAGTACGGCTTGACTTTTTCTGAGCGGTCGCAAGACCCTTGGCGCGCAATGCGTCAACCGCTGCGTCGATATCGCCGTCAGCTTCGGTCAGCGCCTTTTTGGCGTCCATCATACCTGCGCCAGAAAGCTCGCGCAGCTTCTTCACATCAGCGGCAGTAAAAGCAGCCATGAGAATGTTCCTTTGTTCTTGAATTCAAGGGCACCGAGCAGCGCCCGGTTTGGGGATGCTCGGCGCTCTAGTCTGGAATTGTGACGCGGGGGAGAACCCGCGCGTCACTCGAGGGGGGATTTAAGCTTCTGCAGCAGGAGCCGCTTCAGCGGTTGGCTCAGCTGGCGGAGTTTCCATCGCGCCGAAATCTTCGCCAGACGCTTCTACAGCGCCGCCTTTGCCTGCAATCGCAGCTTCGCCAATTGCCTGGCAGTAGAGGCGAACCGCACGGCTCGCATCGTCATTGCCGGGAACAGGGAAGGCAATGCCGGTTGGGTCGGTGTTGGTGTCGAGCACCGCAATCACCGGAATGCCCAGAACGGCTGCTTCCTTAATGGCGAGGTCTTCCTTGTTCGCATCGATCACGAACATCACGTCCGGAACGCCGCCCATGTCGCGGATACCGCCGAGCGACAGCTCAAGCTTGTCACGCTCACGGGTGAGCTGGAGGACTTCTTTCTTGGTGAAACCGCTGGTGTCGCCAGACAGCTGCTCTTCAAGGGTCTTAAGACGCTTGATCGAACCGCTGATGGTTTTCCAGTTGGTCAGCATCCCGCCGAGCCAACGGTGGTTCACAAAGTGCTGACCCGACATGCGAGCGGCCTCTGCGATGGGCTCTTGCGCCTGACGCTTGGTACCGACGAACAGAACCTTGCCGCCTGCGCGAACGGTTTGCTCAACAAAGTCGAGAGCGCGCGCGAACAGCGGAACGGTTTGTGAAAGGTCAATGATGTGGACGCCGTTGCGGTTGCCGAAAATATACGGCTTCATGCGCGGGTTCCAACGGTGGGTTTGGTGGCCGAAATGTGATCCGGCTTCAATCAATTGCTGCATCGTGACGGTAGGAGCCGCCATAGATAATTCCTTCCGGTTGTTCCTCTGAAAGGCTGGAACTGCGTTGCGGCTATCCCGCGTGCAGCACCGGTATGTGTGCCCTTCATGTGAATTTTGCCGTCACTCACTCACGTGATTCGCGTGCGAATAGCGGCAAGGCGTGGGCAATTAGCCCCCCTCACCCACAAAATCTAGTGCAAAGTGGCGCAATCGCACCACAAAAGAACGAAAATGGAACAAAACGCTTGACCCGTGAGAACACTTATAGAACAAAGGGTGAGAACAAACGTTGAACACCAATTCAGGATCACGCCATGTCCCTAGCCTTTGCCTCCACCCTCGCCCTTGGCCTGCTGTTTACTGTTACAGCGATTGCCACGGGGCTCAGCCTGACAGATAGCTGGCTGCGCGGACGCAAGGTTTATGGCGTGCTCAAGCGGGAAAAGGCACTCATTGATGCGGGGTTTCTTCCCCAAGTCCACGCACATGAAGTTCGCCTACGTAAGCCTGCGCGCCGCACTCTGGCCGCAGCCGCCCGCCCTTATTCACGCCGCACTCCGCTGCCCAGCTTTGACAATTCTACTCAGGCTGCTGCGTAATCGCTTCGGCTGCTTTGCGGCGTTTGACCTTGCCATATTTGAACAAGGCGTATGGCATCAAAGCAAGGTAAGCGGCGCTGATCGCGGTGAATGACCACCATGGCTCCAGCATCAACGCGCCCACCCCCAATGCGGCAAATGCGAGCAGGAATAGCCGCACATCACGGCGCGGACGGATCGCTGCCCAGCTGAGCGTTGCCATGTTTGAGATCATAAGAACCGCAATCGCACTAACCCAGATCGCGATGAAGACCGGATTGCGGAATTCTTCCATGCCGGTCTCCAGCCACAGATAGACAGGCGTAAAGGCAATTCCGGCTGCAACAGGCGCAGGCACCCCAGTAAGGAACCCTGCAAGCTTGTGAGGCTGGTCCTCCATATCGATACGGGCATTGAACCGCGCGAGCCGCAGCGCACAGCAAATCGCAAAGCCAAGCGCTGCAAACCATCCAAAGCTCGGTAAATCTTGCAGCGACCACATGAACAAAATGAGCGCAGGGGCCATGCCAAAGGACAGGCAATCAGCAAGACTATCAAGCTCTGCCCCGAACCGTGATTGCGCGTTCAGCAGCCGGGCAATGCGACCATCAATCCCATCGAGCACCGCTGCAAGCGCCACAGCCAGGATCGCATAAGCCCATTGGCCATCAATCGCGAAGCGCACACCTGTCAGACCTGCACACAGCGCGCCTGCGGTGATCGCATTGGGCAGCATTGCCCGCAAAGTCAGCCCAGCGGGATCGCTCGCGAGCTTTGCATCTTCGCCTTCTTCAGCCTTAGGCCCCACCCTTGCGGGCAGATCGGAAGATTTGCGCAGGAAACCACGCTTAGCCATGATGGCCACCTGTAAAGGCGTGCGCGCAGATTATTGCGCGATCCCCTCAATCAGATTGGTCGCGCCAACTTCAGCCAGCACAGTTTCGCCTGCGATAATCTTTTGCCCCATCAAAACCTTGGGCGTGGTGCCAGCGGGCAGATAGACATCGACCCGGCTGCCAAAGCGGATAAGGCCAACACGCTGCCCCTTAGCCACGGTGTCGCCCGGTTTCACAAATGGGATGATCCGGCGTGCGACAAGCCCAGCGATTTGCGTAAAGCCAATGGCGAGACCATCGGTGCGCTCAACCAGAATATGCTGGCGCTCATTTTCTTCGCTGGCTTTATCAAGGTCCGCATTCACGAATTTACCCGGAATATAGACCACCCGGCGGATTGTACCTGCAATCGGTGCTCGGTTAATATGGACGTCAAAGACGCTCATAAAGATTGAGACGCGCGTTACCGGCCCAGCCGAAAGCCCCGGATGACCGGAACCATCATCAATTTGCAGCTCTGCGGGTGGCTCCACCGTGGTGATCATCGTCACCAATCCATCGGCTGGAGCGATGATGCTGTTCTCATCTTGCGGAATCACCCGTTCTGGATCGCGGAAGAACGCGAACACGCCGAGCGATAGGAACAACAGTGGCCAACCAATGATTTGCCACCCTAAGAGGAGCGGTAAAGCACTGATCGCCAGTGCAATTACGCCATATTTGCGGCCCTCTGGGTGAATTGGGGGCCAGCCCCAACTTGCTTCACCGCGGCCCTGATTATCGAGAATTTCGCCTGCCATACCTGGGCATCTAGGGTGTGCCCTGCCGCCTCGCAAGCGACCTATGTGCGATTTGCAGCGCTCAGTTGGGGGCAAATCGCTGCGCGCGCACCAATTTGCGTTCACACTTTAGTGAGACGTTTACCTTAATTGCGAGGGTTCAAAGCGCATCTTCGCAAGGATCACGTACCCGCCAATGACAACGGCCACTCTCTCCGCTGACACTGCCATTGCACCGGCAAAACGCTGGTTTAGCGAAGTGCCGATCTTTGCCATTGGCTGCACGTTGATGGCATTGTGCCTGTCGCTGCTCGCCTGGAAAGGGGTCAATCCCGGCATTGGTGGGATCATCGCCAATGCGCAGATCTTCTTTATGTTCGTGGTTGTACTGGCCTGCTGGGATGCCGCGCGCGAGCTTTACAAACATCGCCCGCAAAGCCCGGTTGCCCATCTTAAAGCGCGCTATTCCGCGCCCAAATTCACAAAGCCGCTGGCCGCTGGCCTGCCAATGCTGGCCATTGCGATTGTGCTGCTGCCCTATTTCTCAAAGATGAAATCGGCGATCCCGCTGTTCAACGATTACACTTGGGATGCGAGCTTCATCGCATGGGACCGCGCGATCTTCTTTGGCTATGACGCATGGCAAGTGCTGCAACCGGCGCTTGGCTATCCGATTGTCACCGCGTTCCTCGCGCTGCTTTATCAGCTGTGGTTCCTGCTGCTCTATCCGGGCGTCATGTTCTTTGCCTTTGCCCGCATGGATAGCACCGTGCGGCGGCAGTTCTTTCTTTCCTATGTGCTCAGTTGGACGCTGGTGGGCGGCGCGATGGCGACGTGGCTGGCATCCGTTGGCCCGTGCTTTGTCGGCCCCATGCTAGGTGACAGTACTTTCGATGCGCAAATGGCGTATCTCTATGCCGCGAATGAGCAGGTGCCGATCATGGTGCTGCCGGTGCAGGAAATGCTGCTGGAATGGTATGGCAAGGCGGAAAACGGCCTTGGCAGCGGGATCACCGCCATGCCCAGCATGCACTGCGCCATCGCATTCCTCTATTGGATCGCAATGCGCCGCGTACACAAAGGCTGGGGCGTGTTCTTTGGCGTGTTCTTCTTCATCACATGGATCAGCAGCGTCCACCTCGCCTACCATTATGCGGTCGACGGGCTGGTCTCACTGATCGCCGTTGCGGTGATCTGGAAGCTGTCTCAGGCCATCATCACCGGCTGGGACAAATGGTCAGCGGCCCGCGATCAGGCGACCTTGCGCACGAACACTGTGCCCGCTGAGTAACCAGCACCAAAGCTGCAAATCAGCCCGGTATCGCCGCTAGCCAAATCATCGCTGTTCTTATGGAATGCGATGATAGAGCCAGCGCTTGAGGTGTTGCCATAAGTGTCGAGCACGGTCGGGCTTTCATCATCATTCGCCTCATGCCCCAACACACGTTGAGCAATCAGACGGTTCATCCCGGCATTGGCCTGATGCAGCCAAAGACGACGTAGGGTGGCGGGGTCCATCTGAAGCTTCTCCGCCTCATCAATGATCATCTGTGCGACCATCGGCACGACTTCCTTGAACACTTTGCGCCCTTCTTGGACGAAAAGCTTATCCGCATTCCCTGCATTTTCAGGCGCAGCGCGGTTGAGGAAGCCGAAATTGTTGCGAATGTTGTTCGAGAAAACGGTTTTGAGTTTGGTGCTCAGAATTTCCCAGTGGTCTGCCGGAGCCATACTCGAATCCTCGACCAGCACAGCCGTTGCCACATCGCCAAAGATGAAATGGCTGTCCCGGTCGCGCCAATTGAGATGGCCTGAAGTGATCTCAGGGCTGACCACGAGGACGCTTTTCGCATTGCCCGCGCGCACATAATCGGCCGCGGTTTGAATGCCAAAAGTCGCAGACGAACACGCGACATTCATATCAAAGCCAAAGCCATCAATGCCCAGCGCCTGCTGAATCTCAATCGCCATGGCAGGATAGCCGCGCTCCATATTGGAGGCCGCGCACAGCACTGCGTCAATGTCTTCAGGTTTGCGACCTGCCCGCTCCAGCGCTTGTTTGGCAGCCTTCACGCCAATCTCTGCCATCATCGACAATTCTTCATTGGTGCGCTCTTCCCAGCGCGGCATCATGATGTCGGGGTCAAGGATCGGCGTCTTGCTCATCACGTGGCGCGCTTTGATCCCACTCGCCTTTTCGATGAATTCGACGCTGGAATAGGTCAGCGCTTCAACTTCGCCCGCCTCGATTGCATCGGCATTGGCGGCGTTGAAACGGTCGACATACTCGTTGAAGCTGGCGACCAGTTCTTCGTTCGTGATCGATTCTGATGGGGTGAACAGGCCCGTTGCGGAAATGACCGGGCGGCCGGTGAGAGCGTCTGTGACTTCTGGGGAGTTTTGCATAGCGCGCATGAATAGGGACGCGACATTGGGGCTGCAAGCATTTGGTGAGAGCCGGTGGTGGACAGGGCTGGATTCGAACCAGCGTACGCTTGCGCGGGCAGATTTACAGTCTGCTGCCTTTAACCACTCGGCCACCTGTCCACACATGGCTTGTTTCGAAAAACGCGTTCAAAAGCGCTCTTAGAAAGACGCAAAACCGATAAGGCCTTGCTGCCGAGAGGCGCCCCTTTGGCGAAGCGACGCTTGCCTGTCAATGGGCGTGCTGGCAGGGGAGCCCCTGAAATACGAAAACCAAGCCCAAAGAAGGCCAAAGGAAAGAACTCAAAATGGCAAAAGGTGACCGCAAACGCGCGCTTCGCGGGCGGGCTGGACGGATGAAAGGCGGGCGTGGCTCTGGCAAGGGTACGCCTAGCACGGTGCGCATCTGGGGCCGCCATCCGGTCGAGGCTGCGCTGAAGAACCCGGCGCGCCAGCACCGCAAATTGTGGGCAACTCTCGATGGGATCGACAGCCTCGATGGCGATCTGCCCGACAATTTTCCGATTGAGCGCGCAGAAGTCGCGGATTTGGGCCGGCTTGTCGCGAAAGACGCTCCACATCAGGGCCTAGTGCTGGAATGTGAGCCGCTGGAGGACTGCTTCCTGGATGATGTTGCGACCGGCGATCCTGCCCGCCCAGTGGTGATCCTCGACCAAGTTACCGATCCGCATAATGTCGGCGCAATCCTGCGCTCCGCTGCGGCATTCGGCGCGGCGTGTATCGTCACCCAAGACCGCCATGCTCCGCCCGAAAGCGGCGTGATCGCAAAGTCCGCCTCAGGCGCGCTTGAAACCGTGCCATGGGTGCGCGTCGTCAACCTTGCCCGCGCTCTCGATGAGTTGGCTGATGCCGGATATTGGCGGATCGGCATGGCGGGAGAGGCCGAGGCGACCTTTGCCGAAAGCCTGCCAACAGGCGCTCTTGCCATTGTCATGGGTGCAGAGGGAGAAGGATTGCGGCACAATATCGCGCAGCATTGCGATGCATTGGCGCGGCTGCCAATCTCTTCGAGTATCGAGAGTCTTAACGTTTCCAATGCAGCAGCAATTGCACTTTATGCGGCCGCGACACGGCAGGCAGGCGATTAACAGGGGGTAGATATGATGATCTTGAACTCAGCACGTATGAAGGGCGCAGCGCTGCTCGCTTGCTTTTCGCTGGCGCTCACCGGCTGTTTGATCACGCCAGGCAAGTTCACCTCTGAGCTGGTCCTCACTGAAGAGAACCGCTTCTCCTTCACCTATGAAGGCGAGATTTTCTTCCTTGGCCTCTCCAGCCTTGCCGAAATGGGCGCTGCGACCGAGGAATTTGTGGCTGAGCCCTGCTATGTCGATGAGATCGATTATGAGCCGCGCGAATGCACAGCGAATGAGCTCTCCAGCCAGCGCGCCGCGTGGGATGCAGCCGCCGATGAACGCGCAGCGGAGGCAGCGATGCAGGCGCAGCAAATGTCAGCGATGATGGGCGGCATTGACCCATCCGATCCCGAAGCCACCGTCGAACTTGCCCGACTGCTAGAGCGACAGGAAGGTTGGAGCCGTGTCGTCGATAAGGGCGAAGGCGTGTTTGACGTGAGCTATTCAGTAAGCAGCGAGCTCAATCACGATTTCATGTTCCCATCTATTGAGGGCTTTCCCACCACCAATCCGTTTGTGCAAATTCACCTGCGCGATGGCGATGTGGTTCGGGTGAATGCTCCAGGTTTCGGGGCACAGGGCGGGTCTGATCCGATCATGGCGCAAATGCTCGGCGGTATGGCCGGGCTTGCCAGCCTTTCTGCGCTTGGCAATCAGGAAGCGGGCGGCGACGAGATGCCAAACATTCCGCAGATCGAGGGCACTTTCACCATCGTCACCAATGGCAATATCCGCGCCAACAACACCGATGAGGGCGCGAATGTTGAGGCGCGCGGCGAGGTTCTGACATGGGACGTGTCTAACAGCACAACCGAAGCGCCAACTGCGCTGATCGACATGTCGCGCTAAAACGCGCTGAGTTGCGCTAGATCGACCGAACGAAAAAGCCCTGCCGGTGTTTGACCACGGGCAGGGCTTTGATCTTTTTTGCAGCGTTTTGCACAAACGCTGGTCGTTAACTTCAGACAGTCAGATTAATTGACCGCGTCCTTGAGACCCTTACCGGCCTTGAATTTTGGCTGGTTCGAAGCCTTAATCGGCATTGGTTCGCCAGTGCGAGGGTTGCGACCCATCGAAGCTTTGCGCTTCGCCACTGCGAATGTGCCGAACCCGACCAAACGCACTTCGTCACCGCCCGCGAGCGCTTTCTGAATTGCATCAAACACACCTTCCACTGCGTTAGATGCATCATTCTTAGAAAGCCCGCTGGACTCGGCAACTGCGCCGATCAGATCATTCTTGTTCATTGTAACGTTCCCCTCGTTTTCAAACGCACTCGTATCAAAATGTAAATCGCCCACCAACGTAAGCCTCTAGATTGAGACCTTTTTGCGAGGGCTGTCAAAGGCAAATCGCCCGGAAAAGCGCGCTTTTTTACGCTAGGGCAACGTTAACGCGGTGAACCGAAGTCTGTTAACCATGTTAAGCCGGTCCGGCTGACATTCAGCAAGAGCCCGTTTTTCTAAGCGACCCTGCCGCGATTCGCGACAAGCCAGCGCGGTCTAGCGGATCAATGCGCGGTTGGCACGTCCGAACCTGCCCCGGCGCCGCCACTTTGCGGCTGACCGCCCGGCTGCGACGCCAGATCGTCGGCTTCGGTCCATTCAATCGGCGCAGGCATTTCAACCAAGGCCTCTTCCAGCACTTGATCAACATGGCTGACCGGAATGATCTCCAAGCCTTCCTTCACGTTTTCAGGGATTTCCGCGAGGTCTTTGACGTTCTCATCCGGGATGAGAACCGTCGTGATCCCACCCCGCAACGCCGCAAGAAGCTTCTCTTTCAAGCCACCAATGGCAAGCACACGGCCACGCAAAGTCACCTCACCCGTCATCGCAATATCGGGCCGTACAGCAGCGCCTGTCAGCGTTGAAACGATGGAAGTTACCATGCCTACACCCGCGCTCGGACCGTCTTTGGGGACCGCGCCTTCGGGCAAGTGGATGTGCACATTCTTGCGCTGAAACAGCGAGGGTTTGATGCCGTAGGACGGCGCGCGCGCTTTCACGAAAGAAAAGGCCGCGGATACACTTTCTTGCATTACGTCGCCCAGTTTACCGGTGGTTTTGACCTCACCTTTGCCCGGAGTCGTGACAGATTCGATAGTCAGCAGCTCTCCGCCAACGCTGGTCCAGGCAAGGCCCGTCACCGCGCCAACCTGCGCTTCGTCTTCGCTCATGCCGTGCTTAAATTTGCGCACGCCTGCAAAGTCGCCAAGGTTATCTGGCGTGATCGTGATCGAGGTCGCTTCCTTCTCAAGTATCTTGCGAAGGCTCTTACGCGCCAGCCGCGCAATCTCGCGCTCCAGCGTACGAACGCCAGCTTCGCGGGTGTAGTAACGGATCAAATCGCGAAGGCCCGCTTCGGTCAGCTCAAATTCGCCGTCCTTCAACCCATGCGCATCGACCTGTTTCTGGATCAGGTGACGCGTGGCAATCTCAACCTTTTCATCCTCGGTATAGCCTTCCAGCCGAATGATCTCCATCCGATCCAGCAATGGCTGCGGCAGGTCGAGGCTGTTTGCGGTTGTCACAAACATAATGTTTGAAAGGTCGAGGTCGAGCTCCAGATAGTGGTCCTGAAACTTGTTGTTCTGTTCAGGATCGAGCACTTCGAGCAGAGCGGATGCGGGATCGCCGCGGAAATCCTGACCCAGCTTATCAATCTCATCGAGCAGGAAGAGCGGGTTCGCTGTGCCAGCTTTCTTGAGGTTGGAGACGATCTTGCCCGGCATTGAGCCAATATATGTGCGACGGTGACCGCGGATTTCCGCTTCATCACGCACGCCGCCCAGCGACTGACGCACGAATTCACGGCCCGTCGCCTTGGCGATGCTCTTGCCAAGCGAAGTTTTACCCACACCCGGAGGGCCAACAAGGCACAGGATCGGACCCTTAAGCTTGTTGGTGCGCGCCTGCACCGCGAGATATTCGATGATGCGATCCTTGACCTTCTCCAGGCCATAGTGATCGGCATCCAGCACCTCTTGCGCTTTTGCGATGTCTTTCTTGACCTTGCTTTTCTTGCCCCATGGCAGCCCGAGCAGAATGTCGAGGTAATTGCGAACCACAGTCGCCTCAGCGCTCATGGGCTGCATGCCTTTGAGCTTTTTCAGCTCGGCTTTAGCTTTGGTCTTGGCTTCTTTGGAAAGCTTGGTTTTCTCAATCTTCTCCGTCAGCTCGGCGATCTCATCGCCCTCGCCATCGTCGCTACCGCCCAATTCTGACTGGATCGCTTTCAGCTGTTCATTGAGGTAGTATTCGCGCTGTGTCTTCTCCATCTGCCGCTTCACCCGGCCACGGATTTTGCGCTCCACCTGAAGCACGGACAATTCGCCTTCCATATGCGCCATCACAAGCTCAAGCCGTTTGAGCGGGCTCGCTTCTGTCAGCAGCGCTTGCTTATCAGAAACCTTGGCATTCAGCGCGGCCGCGATCGTGTCCGCTAGCTGGCCCGCATCATCAATATCGGTGAGGTCGACATTGGTCTCATCGCCCATTTTCTTATTGAGCTTGGCATATTCGCCAAACTGATCCGTCACCTGCCGCATCAATGCGGTGACTTCGGTGCCCGCGACAGTTTCAGGCTCCTGAATATCAATCTCTGCCAGCACATAATCGTCCTGCGCCCGCAGAGATGAGAGCTTGGCGCGCATTGTGCCCTCTACCAGCACGCGCACTGTGCCATCGGGCAATTTGAGCAGTTGGAGCACCTGCGCCACCACGCCCACATCATACAGGTCCACGCCCTCTGGATCATCGCAGCCTGGATCAAGCTGGGCGAGCAGGAAGATATCCTTGCTGGCCTCCATTGCCGCCTCAAGCGCGGCGACCGATTTGTCGCGGCCCACAAACAGCGGCACGACCATGCCGGGAAAAACGACGATGTCGCGAAGGGGGAGAAGGGGGAAATGCTGTGTCATATTCATATGTCCTTGGGCGTCATTTGGACGCTCCGTTTGACGAGGAATATGGGTAGTGGCCCGGAGACCTGCAATGGCGAAGGCGAGGAAGGTTGTGGATGCCCCCTCAATTGAGCCCAAACTCAGCCTTTTCATAAATATTGGCGATCCGCGTGCCGTCCCAGACATAGGCAAGATGGCGTTCCTGCCTACAATTGGAGAGGAGGCGCGGTCGAAAGATAGCGGCGCATTCCCCGCCATCATGGCGCACGCTTCCATAGACAATTCCGTCAACGCCCAGATCGCGCTGCTGACGAGCAAAGCTCTGCGAGGCGGAATAATCGTCAGGCGTGTATAGGTCGGGCAAGTCGTCCCGCTGCCCGCGCAAATCAATCAACTCTGCATCCACGTCCGCCACATAGACCCGCATATCGATATCTTGAGCAGGCTCATTGGTGGCTCGCAGGAAATTCTCGCGATGATACCGGGTCTCAGCCACCGCCGTATCGAGCTCTCTTGCGCAGTAATAGGCGCCGAATGTCCCATCGGTGAAGCGCGCGCCATCGGGCGCAATGTGGGTAAAGGCCGCCATGATGGGCGATGTACCCGGTCCTGAGACGCGGTCTTCTGGAGGGATCAATTCAATCTGCCCAACCTCATCGCGAAGTCTCGCATTAGTAATGGCCTCAATCTGGAAAACCGCTTCGAGATCGGCCGGGTCTGCGACTTTCTCAAACAGGTCAATCGGCGGAAAGCGGCTGGGGATGATGCGATAGGTCGGCTGCCAAGTAACCCGGCTTAGCGTGGTTTTCACCCCTCAACCCCGCTGCCCGTCAATATATTGGCGCACCACAAAAAGGTCCGCGACATTGCCCGACATCATCCGGTCAAGCGCCGATGCGCCAGCGAACACAGGCGCTGCATTGGGCTTTCGCACCCAATCATCGGCGCTTTTTGGCAGCAGGATTTGCAGTCCCTTATAGATGCCCAGCACATAGGAAATCCGCTCCAACGCATCCTTGGAAAGCGCGCTCACCTTACCCCGCTTCCAACTTTGCAAAGTGGACCGGCTATCAAGGCCAAGCAGCCGCATCTGCTCAGGCTCATTAAGCCCCCACGCTTTCGCGATACTGAAAAAGGTGCGCAAAGCAGGCCCGGTCAAATCACGCCGAGAAAGCTCTGGCTTGCCTGCATTTTTGACTTCGAATGCTTGCTTTGTCACCGTGATTGGCCTCCTGACCACCATATGTGCAGAAAATGCACATTTGTCAAGATTTGGGTGGATTTACGCCAAAACCAATAATGATCGCTGCTACCCGGCCCAGCCAATGACGCAATCACCCTTAGAAGGCCAAAAAGCTCTGAGATGCCGTCCGCTGGGTATCACAAAGCCGGGTTGACACTTCATCAGTGGCTCGATCTCAGATCCATCTTTGATCGGAACGTAAGTCGTCAATTGCGGATCATTGCCGCCTTCCCAATCAATCCGTTCAAAGAATTCATAGAAATAGTGCTGACCACAATCCCGGCATGCGAGCTCCATGCGCCACCAATGGCCCATATCATCTCGCTCAAGCTCTGCGACTAGCTCCATTACCTCGCGCAACGGACGCGAAACGAAGCGCTCTGGTTCTGCCTCTATCAAGCAATCTGCGCGGCAGGCCATTGAAGGTATTACCCCATGCCGGGCAGGTTGAACCCCGGTGGCAAGCCCATGGAGCCTTGCATCTCTTTCATTTGCTCGGCTGACACGCGGTCCGCCTTGTCACGCGCGTCGTTGAAGGCGGCGGTGACGAGGTCTTCGACGATGTTTTTCTCTTCTTTGACCATCAGGCTGTCATCGATGCTGACGCCCAGAATACGGCCCTTTGCAGAGGCGCGTACCTTCACCAAACCACCGCCTGCACTGCCCTCTACCTCAATCGCGTCGAGCTTGACCTGCATGTCGTTCATTTGGTTCTGGATGGTTTCGGCTGCTTGCTGAGCGGCCTGCATCATTTCTTCCATGCTTTTCATGGGGAGGGTTCCTTCTTCAGTTCCATTTGCCGCCAGCGCCAGCAGCGCGCGCGACATTGTCTTGGGGGTCAATCAATTCGGCATCGGGGAAGGCTTCTCTGGTGGCCTTCACCATGGGATGCGCCTCAATCCGTTCGCGCGCCGCATTCGCTGCGGCTTCTTCGGTCTCGCGAAGACTTGGCTGGGTCTCACCTTTTCCTGTCTCCACCAGCCAACGCTTGCCGGTCAGTTTGAACAGGGCATCGCGAATATCCGGCGAGGGATCGTCGGAAAAATTGTCCGCCCTCTCATAGATAAGATGCTCTGGGCGAAGCTCAATAACTCGCACGCGGTCGCGCATCATTTGCGCAACGCGCAGCTGGCCTGAATTGTCTATCTGATCGACCAAAGCGCCCCAATCCATCCGCGCTGACGATGAAGGAGCGCTGGACTGGCCCTCACCCGAAGCGGTTGCAGCAGAAGGCGCATGACCGGACGCCGCGATCTCTTCCATCCGTTTGAGCAATTTGCCCGGATCGGGCATTTGCGATGCGTGCATCACCCGCAGCAACGCCATCTCAAGCGAGACAAGCGGATCAGGGCTGGCGCGCACTTCCTCGTGGCCCTTGAGCAGCAATTGCCACAGGCGGTGCAGTTCAGCCGCGCCAAGTCTGCTCGCGAATTCAGCCAAAGCGGTGCGTTCTTCCTCGCTTGGCGCGTCAGGTTCGCCGCCGGACACCTGCGCCACCGTCACCCGGTGCACCAAATCCATCAGCGCGCGCATCAGCGCGAGTGGTTCAACGCCCAGCGAATATTGCTCAGCAATGCCTTCGAGCAGCGCCTTTGCATCACCGCCTAGCAGATGACCGAGCAGCCGCCTTTGCGCGCTCTTATCCGCAAGGCCGAGCATATCGCGCACGCGCTCTGCTGTGACCATGCCATCGGTATCCATGTCGGCATGGGCAATCGCCTGATCGAGGATCGAGAGACCATCGCGTACGGATCCTTCGGCAGCAGCAGCAACAATGCGCAGCGCCTCTTCCTCAGCCTCAACCCCTTCCAATCCGCACACCTTGGCAAAGTGGCTAGCGAGGAGCTCGGCTGGGATACGCCGCAAGTCAAAACGCTGTGTGCGGCTGAGCACCGTCACTGGCAGCTTTTCAACTTCAGTGGTGGCGAAGAGGAACTTCACATGCGCAGGCGGTTCCTCAAGTGTCTTTAGCAACGCATTGAAGGCGTTGCGTGACAGCATGTGAACTTCGTCAATTATATAGATTTTATAGCGCGCTGAAACGGCGGCGTAGCGCACCTGCTCGATAATCTCGCGCACATCGTCAACACCGGTGTTGGAGGCGGCGTCCATCTCGATCACGTCGATATGGCGACCCTCCGCGATGCCTTGGCAAAAATCGCATTGCCCGCATGGATCAATCGTCGGCCCGCCATTGCCGTCGGGCCCGATGCAATTGAGCGCCTTTGCGATGAGCCGCGCCGTCGAGGTTTTGCCGACACCCCTCACCCCGGTCATCAAGAACGCATGCGCGAGCCGATCCCGCTCAATCGCATTGCCGAGCGTGCGGACCATCGGTTCCTGACCGATCAGCTCGCTGAAAGTTTGCGGACGATATTTGCGCGCCAACACGCGGTAAGGCTGGCTTGTGTCCGCATCCGGAGTTTTAGCTGCTGGAGCGGGAGCAGGCGTCAGAGCTGGGGCTGGCGTCGGGGTTGGCTCAGGCGTCGGCTCTTGAGGCGCGCCCAAATCTCCACCACCAAACATAGAGTTCTGCCCCGCAGCCTCTAACTCAGCCGCTGTAGGAGCATTCTCCTCCCCATTCTCTGGGTTGCCTTCGGGCATATCTGGATCGGAATCAGTCACAGGCGCGAGACTAGGCGCACAGGCGCGCTTTGTCATCGCGGTCTTCAACAGAATGTTGGAAAAAGGAGCCGAGCGACCCGCCGCAATTCACCTGGGCTGCTTCCTTCCGGACCTGACCCGGTGAGCGAACGCAAACGTCCACCCGACTCCCAACCACAATTATGGCGATAGACTTTGGTAATACAACCCGCTTTATTGTCGAAAAATCAAACGAGGGGAACAAATCATCATGCGCGTACTTTTCGCAACACTCGCTATCCTGCCACTTGCTGCCTGCGGCGGTGTGACAGGCGGAGACACATCCGAGCTTACCCAAGAAGAGCGCGCGGCCGCCCCAGATGCAAGCTCTGTAAACTTTGGCAATGATAGCAGTGAATGGGCCAATGATGGCGAGTGCGACGATCCGCGGTTTAAAGGGCCGGGTATGACCGCAACGCCGCTGCTCGACGAAGACAAGATGGCCGATGCGACCGATTGCAGGACTGCATACGAAAACGGTGATCTGACGCTGATCGAGTGATCCAAGCGCCCTTTTCACGCATTCAGGATGAGACAAGACATGATCAAAATCACAAAAATCTGCATCGCAACCTTGGCCGCAGGAGCTTTGGCAATGCCGGTTCACGCGCTGCAAGCCGACGTTCAATTCGGCGATAATTCCAGCACTTGGGCCAATGATGACGAATGCGATGATCCGCGTTTCGAAGGCAATGGCATGGCGACCACACTGCTGGATGAAGACACGATGCGCGACGAAAACGACTGCCGTGCTCTTTACAACGCCGGGCAAATCCGCTTGCGCAACCCGTCCGCTGTCAATTTTGGCGACAATTCCAGCGCTTGGGCCAATGATGGCGAATGCGACGACCCGCGCTTTCGCGGAAACGGTATGGCGACGACCTTGCTCGACGAAGACACAATGCGCGACGCCAATGATTGCCGCGACCTCTACAACGCAGGCCAGATCCAACTGCGCGCTGAGCCAAACAATATCGATTTCGGCGACGATTCGAGCCAGTGGGCCAATGATGGCGAATGCGATGATCCGCGTTTTCGCGGTCCGGGCATGACCGACACGCCGTTGCTCGATTCCGACATCCGCGCCGATGCGACCGATTGTCGCACCGCCTATGAGCGCGGCGACCTTAGCTTTATCGGCTAAGCTTGCGTCAGATTATTTGAAATTGTCGGCATAGGCCTGAATCTTCACGCTCTTTGCTGGCGTTGCGTGCACGCGCGCGGTGATGCCGTATTTCTCGGCATAGGCCTTGGCCGCTTCCTTGGTCGGGAAGTTGAGTTTCACCTGCGCCTGCGTATCGCCGCTGCCGGTCCAGCCCATCAGCGGGTCGGGCTTGCGCGCTTCGCTTTGTTCAAATTCAAGCACCCAGACATCGGTCTTCGCCTTGCCTGATTGCATTGCGCTTTTGGGTTGCTGGTAAATTCTTGCCGACATTTTCGTGATTCCTTGCAGAGGCGCTCCATTAGTCGAAAGCTACTCTCGATTGAAGGCATTCTTTGTCTTTAGGCTCGGCTTTTCAACCCAGGGGTTCTCCGGCCATCGGTGTTTTGGATAGCGACCCTTCATATCCTTAGCGACATCCGCCCAGCTTCCGCGCCAAAAACTGGGCAGATCGCGGGTGGATTGGATTGGGCGACCAGCCGGACTGGTGAGCTTGAGCAGCAAAGGTGTGTTGCCAATCATGGGGTGCGCATCGAGGCCAAACAGCGCCTGCACGCGCACCTCAACACTGGGCGCGTCATCGCCCGCATAGTCGATCGCATGGCGGGTCTGCGCAGGCGAGGTGAAGTGGGTTGGAGCAGCCTTGTCGAAGCGTTGGCGCGCATCCCAATCGAGCGTGGCGAGCGCGGCTTCTGCATATTTTTCTGGCTTCAAATCGAGATCGCGCCTGCCTTCGAGCAAGGGATCAAGCCACATCTCGGCCTGCTTGTGCAAAGCATCGCGAGCAAGAACCTCCACCCCAGCAAATTCTCCACGCGCAAGAAAGCCGGGCGGTAACAGCGCGTCCAAATCCTCCAGCGCCTTTGCCTTGAGCAGGTCGAGGAACAAGGCAGGATCGGGTTTAGGATCAGGCGCGGTTGAGAGGACGATCGCACCCAGCCGCCGTTCTCGCCGTGCCTCAGCACGGGCTTTATCGGCATTCCAGCGGACGTAAGTGCGTTCTTGCAAAGTGTCGGCAAACAGCCGCTCGACCTGCGCCAATTCCAGCTCGATCCCTGCCGTGATGCGGGCGCCTTTCGCCCGGCCTTGTGCATCGCCAATCACGATCCATTCTGCCCGCGCAAGCGGCGAAGCGGGATCAAGCTCAAACCCGCGCCCACCTGCGCTGATCCATTGGCCGCCCGAACTCCCGCGTCGTCGCGCGACATAATCAGGCCGCGCAAGGGCAAGGCATTCAGCGGGGATGAAGTCTTCACGCATTCCCTCGCCCACCAGTTTACTCGCACTTTTGCTCCACCCTTGCGCGATGCGAGCCGCGCTACTCGCCCGGCGGGAGCGGTCATTGCGCCAGCCGTTCAAGCGCTGTGCCAAATCTTCGCTGCGCCCGCCCAGCCCGCGCTCTTGAAGCAGCATCACAAGCCGCGCCGCCTCTTCGCTCTGACCGCTTCTCGCGCCGTGCAGCACGGCCGAAGCATGATCAGGAGACATCGGCATGGCTGCGATTCTCTCACCCCATCGCGAAATGCGACCCGCTTCATCCAACGCGCCAAGTGCCACCAAGGCTGAACGCGCTGCTTCCACCGAAGCGGCGGGCGGCGCGTCGAGCCAGCGCAATTCTCGCGGGTCGGCTGTACCCCATTTGGCAAGCTTGAGGATCAGCGCTGTGAGGTCCGCCGTCTCAATCTCAGGCGGAGCGAAGGCTGGCCGTCCCAAATGGCCGCCCTCCTCCCACAAGCGATAGGCAAATCCCGGCCCTTGCCGTGCCGCGCGCCCGGCCCTTTGCGCTGCTGCTGCTTGCGAAGCGCGCCGCGTCACGAGATGCGTGGTACCAGCGGCCCGGTCATGTTCGGCAAAACGCGCCAGCCCGCCATCAACCACCGCCGACACGCCATCCAATGTGAGAGAGGTTTCCGCGATGGCCGTTGCCAGCACCACTCGCCGCTTTCCGTCTGCGTCACGCCGGATTGCAGCACGCTGTGCGGCGGGTTCCACCTGTCCGTGGAGTGGAAGGATTGGCGTATCAGGCAATTTCGCCTCCAGCCGCTCACGCGTCCGCTCAATCTCTCCCACACCGGGCAGGAAGGCGAGGATATCGCCTGTTTGCTCTCGCCATGCTGTCATCACGCCATTTGCGACCTGATCTTCGATGCGCAACGCAGGCTCACTGCCGAGCCATTTGATCTCAAGCGGATAAGAGCGCCCCTCGCTTTCGATCACCGGGGCACCCTCCCCCAGCAGATTAGCGAAGCGTTCGCCATCAATTGTTGCTGACATGACCAGCACACGCAAATCTTCACGCAGGACAGCGCGGCTTTCCAACGCGAGAGCTAGGCCGAGGTCGCTATCGAGATTTCGCTCATGCGCTTCATCAAACAGGATCGCGCTGACACCGGGCAGCTCAGGATCATCGACCAAGCGGTTCACAAGGATTGCCTCTGTCACCACCAGCAAGCGGGTCTTGGCAGAGGTCTTACTGTCGAGCCGGGTCATATACCCGATGGTTTCACCCGGCTTTTCACCCAGTATTTCAGCCATCCGCTCGGCCGCAGCGCGCGCGGCGACACGGCGCGGAGAGGTTAGGATGATCTGGCCATTGCACCAATCTTCACCCATCAAATCGGGCGCAACCGCCGTCGTCTTACCCGCTCCAGGAGGGGCAATCAGAACCGCCGCACCGCGCGAAGCGAGGCCCGCGCGGATATCCGGCAATACGGCATTGATGGGAAGTTCGGGCGTCACACCCTGATGCCTAGCGCGGATCAATAACCGCGCGCGACCGCAAATTGCGCGGCTTCACCCATGGCGGCACGCGCTTTGCTGTCGGGGAAGATCGAAATCGCGTCGATAGCCCTTTGCGCAAAGTGCCGAGCGCGCTCGCGTGTGTCTTCCAAAGCGTTGTGCTTTTCAATGAGAGAGACCGCATGGGCAAAGTCTTCATCCGAAGTGCGATGGCCCTGCACAGCCGCTTTCCAGAATTTGCGCTCTTCTTCGTCCCCGCGTTTGTGTGCGAGGATAACGGGCAAAGTCATCTTGCCTTCGCGGAAATCGTCGCCCTGATCCTTGCCCATTTGAGCCGCATCAGAATCGTAGTCGATCGCATCGTCGACGAGCTGAAAGGCCACGCCCAGATTGCGGCCATAATCTTCCAGCGCTTGCTCCTGCTCCTCAGAGCATTCGGCCACCACTGCGCTGATCTGGCTGGCAGCAGCGAACAGAGCGGCGGTTTTCGCGCCGATAATGTGAAGGTAGCGCTCTTCGCTGGTTTCAATCTGGCGCTGTGCGGTCAATTGCGAAACCTCGCCCTCTGCAATCACAGCGCTGGCATGGCTGAGGATTTTGAGCACCCGCAGCGAGCCATCTTCGGTCATCAGCTCAAATGCGCGGCTGAACAGGAAGTCACCGACCAGAACAGTCGCAGGATTGCCGAAGATGATATTGGCCGCAGCCTTACCCCGGCGCAGTTCACTGCCATCGACCACATCATCATGCAGCAAAGTCGCAGTGTGAATAAATTCAACAGCGGCGGCAAGTTTATGATGACGCGTGCCCTGATAGCCAACCAGCTCAGCGCCAGCGAGCGTCAGCATTGGGCGCAAACGTTTGCCCCCGCCTGAAATCAGATGGCCTGCGAGACGCGGGATAAGCGGAATTTCACTCTGCATCCGATCAAGGATCACGGAGTTAACCGAGTTCATTCCGCTCGCCGTGAGCGCCAGCATCGGATCAAGTGTGGGGGACTTGCGCGGGAGGGGTACGACATCTGCAGTCATGAAAAGCGCAATAAGAGCAGCCCCGCGCGCTTGGCAAGCGCTCAATTGCTGCTAATTCTGCCACATATGCCGCAAGAGACGCAAAGTTCAGCTGATGCCACCACCGGAGATGATCCGGTCCTGGCTACCTATCGCAAGAGCATCGACAATATTGATGCGGCGATCATTCACATGTTGGCGGAGCGTTTTCGCATCACGCAGGCGGTGGGCGAATATAAGGCAAAGGTCACTCTGCCCCCTGCTGACCCTGCGCGCGAACAGCGCCAGATAGAACGGCTGCGCGCCTTGTCAGAAGCCGCTGACCTAGATCCGGAATTCAGCGAGAAATTCCTGCGCTTTATTATCGAGGAGGTGATCCGCCACCACGAGAAGGCTCGGAAAGGCTAGATCCGCCGCCAGCATTTTGCCTCGCTACCGGAGGAGCGCTTGGCACGGGTTCAGGCGGACCGGAGTTTCCAGCGTTAAACTCGGCAACGCGTTCATTCTGCTCAATCTGAGCCTGCACATTGCGATAGCGCTCGCGCAGCAGACGGCGTTCTGATCGGGATAGTTTCACCCGGTTGCCATTCGCATCATAGGCGAAACGCCCGCGACCCGGATAGCGAAGTCCGCCCAGATCATCACCAATCCCGCCAATATTCACAGGCACGGTGTAAGGGCTGGAATTGACTGAAAGCGCATCGCCTTGAGCTGCGCATCCTGAGAGGATCACAATCCCGGTCGCCGCAATCAATCCACGCTTGAACATAGTGCTCGCCCCATCTGTTATGGCTTTGAGATTGGGCAAGATGATTGAACACCGGCTGAACTCAGCGCTCCAAAGGGAAAGGGCGCGCAGCGGGGCTTAGCTGCGCGCCCTTTTTTTTTCCGGGTGGGTAGGACCCGGTTTTTGGTTTTCCGCGATTACCGGGGGCGACGTTGGCCAGCACGGGGGCGGGAACCGGACGCACGGCTGCGCGTCGTGCTGCGGGTAACACCGCTTTCTGTCCTTGTGCGGCTGCGTTCCCGAGAAAATACAGTGTTGCCATCGGAATTGGTCACGCGCTGGCTGGCAGAGCGATTGCCTTGACCATCGCGGTTGCGCTCACCCGACAGACCATAACTTCGACCACCGCGCCCAGTGGCGCTGCCAGTGAATGTCGATCCATTATCGGTGCGAACGCGCTCTCCTGAAAGCGTAGAGGTGCGACCGCGCGGACCCGTGCGTGACGCGTCTATCGTTGCGCCAGTATCCGTGCGCTGACGCACCGCGCTGCTTGATGCGGTGTTGCCGTTGTTGAGGTTGGTCGCCTGTCTGTCGCGCGTGGCCGTTCCAGCTTCGCGATCAATCGTAGTGGTGGTCGACGCGCTGACATTGGGCCCGTCATAAGTGCGAGTACGCGTCTGCTCCTGAGCGATTGCTCCAGTCGCAGCGAAAGCGGTTATTGCGAAAAAAGTTAGGGGCGTTTTCATGGGGGTAGTTCCTCATCCTCGAATTGCTGTCATGTTCCATTCGATCAGACGAGCAAGCCCACCAACCCGCTCATCTGACATAGACAAGACGCGCAAGGATCGCCGACCCTTCGCATAAAAGGAAAAATTCTATTCGGGAGGGTCGGCTGACTCGGTGACTGCAGCGTCCTCGCCTTCGCTTTCAGCTTCGATCTCGGGCTGAATTTGGCCACGTTGTTGCAAGCGGTCTTGCCGACCCTCGCGCCATTCGCGGATTCGGGCGCGGCGTTCTGCGGGTGGCAATTGCCGTAATCGTTCTATCCGGTCTGCCACTGGCGTGTCAGAACCTGCGCCGCGCTGGCGCTGAATAAAGTCCTCGCGCGTAATCGCCTCGCCTCCTTCGACGCTCTCTCGCATGGTGGCGCGGCGTTCTTCTATTCGCCCTTCTCTGCGCGCGTCCGAGCGTTCACGCACGCGCTCTATCCGATCACGCAGGCGCGCCTCTTGTTCAGGTGTGGGCGCGGGCAGGCCCTGTTCGCGGCGGCGCTCAATCGCATCATCAATCCGGCGGTCGACATTGCCTCGGCGGGTGTCGCGGCGCTCCTCGCGCCGTTCATCGACCCGGCGGAATGCTTCCTCAAGCTCCTCAGGGGTATCAATCGGCCCTTCAATAATTACAAATTCTTGCGCGCCGGGGGCCGCTTCTGGTTCTGGGCTTGGCGCGATTGGGGCAGGCGCAGGCTCCGTTTCTCCGCCAGTCACCGCTTCCCAAACCTCCTGCGCGCTGGGCAAATCGATGGGCAGCTCTATCGGCAAATCATCAAGCAGGCCGGTCGCCGCTGCCGTAGTAGCCAGCGCGCCCGCCGCAAGCGCGCCGAACACCAGCCGCCGCGAAGAACGCCAGCGCGAAGCAGGCGCGCGCCGCGATTGCGGCAAGGGTTCTGCCCTGCCCTGCGTCGCCGCTACAATCCGATCTGCAAAACCAGCCGAAAGCTCGGGCACCGGGTGGTTGCTGAGCGCCTTTTCCAGCGCTGCGTCAAAGGGAGGCATTTCGTTGCTCATCGCTTTCCTCCCTCCCCAACTTGCGTTTCGAAGGCTTTGCGCAAGGCGCTACGGGCGCGGTGGAGGAGCGATTCAAACGCCTTGATATTCATATCCATAACGCCGGCCGCTTCGGCATTGGGCAGTTCCTCGTAATAGGTCAGCACAATTGCCGCACGCTGACGCTCTGGCAGAGCCCCGATCAATGCGCGCGCGGTGCCCGCCTCCTGATCGCTCTCCATCTGCGCATCGGCAAGCGGAGTGTCATCGGCGCGCTCGGGCACGTCCTCACCTGACAGCCTCTTGGCTTGGCGGATACGGTCAATCGCAAGGTTCATCGTCACACGTTTAAGCCACGCGCCCAGTCGAACCGGCGCACCAGTATTCGCTGCCAAACGCGGGGCATGGTCCCATAATCTCAGCATGGCTTCCTGCGCGATGTCCTCTGCTTCCTGGGGCTGGCTGAGCATTCGATAGGCGATGGCGTGAAGCCGCTTTGCATGGGTGTCGATCGCGGCGCGAAAGGCGGCTTCGTCCCGGTCTGCAATACGCAACACCAGCGCAGCATCGTCCCCAGCACCAGGCGCAGCGGGGCTGCCGCTGGCTGAGGCCTCACTACTGGTGGGGCTGCCGGTACTGGTAGTGGCCATCAAATCCTGTTTTCAGTCCGTTTGACCAATAAAACGTGCCATCCGCGAATACCCTTCGCGAAAATCTGTATCAGGCGCGCCTTTACGCCCGTGGCAGGCGCAGATCGACCAACAACCCGCCCAAATCCTCGCTTTCGCCAAGCGTGATTGAGCCGCCATAAATCTCCGCGACATCGCGCACGATGGCAAGGCCAAGGCCAGTGCCCGGCTTACCCGTGTCGAGCCGCGCGCCGCGGTCAAAGATGCGGGTGCGCTCTTCTTCGGGGATGCCCATGCCGTCATCCTCTACCCAGATACGACAGAGCGGACTGCCGGGTTCATGGTCGAGCGTCACGAACACACTGCCACCGCCATATTTGGCCGCGTTCTCGATCAGATTGCCGAGGATTTCGTCCAAGTCCTGCCGCTCAATCGCAACTAGCGCATCCTTGCTGCCCGCGATATCCAGCCGCCCATTGGGATAGAGCCGCTCAACCGCGCGGCGCACAGCCTCGGCGCTTTGGCGAACATCAGTGCGCGCTTGGCCCACGGCGCGCCGGCCGACGGCTCGTGCACGGGCCAGATGGTGATCAACATGGCGCTGCATCGTGCGCGTTTCGCGGAAGACCGCTTCATTAAGGTTCGGGTCGCGCGCGGTCGCGGCATTGGTCAGCACGGTCAGCGGGGTCTTGAGCGCATGAGCGAGATTGCCCGCATGCATTCGCGCCTCTTCCGCTTGACGTTCAGTGTGTTCGAGCAGCGCGTTCACTTCGTCCACCAGTGGTAAAACTTCGGTGGGAAGAGGCTCTGTAATGCGGTTTTCGCCAGACGTGCGCAGTCGAGAAATCGCAGCGCGCACACGGCGAAGGGGCGATAGGCCATAGCGGATTTGCAACAGCGCCATGACGATGAGACCGAGGCCCAGCACCGCAAAGCTCCAGATCAGGATCAGGCGCACCCGGCTGATTTGCGCGTCCATTTCCTCCGTCGCGCTAGCAACGGCAAAGGTCCAGCGCGTCTCACTGCCGGGCAGGATTAAGGTCCGCTCTGCAATGCGAAGTGGCTCGCCTTCGAACTGGTCGGAATTGTAGAATTGGGGCGTGTCTTCGAACCCATCGCCCTGCCGGATCACTCCGCGCAAAGTCAGCGTGCGATCCCACAGGCTGCGCGATGGAAACGGCTCAAATTCTTCGCCGTCAATCTGCCAATAGACACCGCTATTGGGCTCCAGATAGCGTTGATCGCCAAGGCTGCGCTCAAAATAAACCGCACCAAACGGGTCGACCACGGCAGAGGTGATCATACCGGTCAGCTGATATTCTAGCTGTTCGTCAAAATTCGCACGGACTTGGCTTGTCAGCGTGCGTTCCAACGCAATCCCGCCACCCAGCAGCAGCACGATAATCCACGCGGTTGCGATAAAGCCCATGCGCCGCGCAAGGCTGGCGCGCGGCGTTGGCACGAGGGTCGATGACGTATCTGCGTCGTCGCCCGTATCACCGGGCGCAGCCGCCACCGCCCCGCTTTGCAAGGCGGCGTCAGACTGCGTCACATCACGCCCTTGGCGCGTCTGCTGGGTCGTCGAGGCTGTAACCGAGGCCACGGATCGTTGTGATTACCTCACTGCCGAGTTTCTTACGAATGCGAGTGACAAAGACCTCGATCGTGTTCGAATCGCGGTCAAAGTCCTGATCATAAATGTGCTCGATTAACTCAGTACGACTGACAACCTTGCCCTTGTGATGCATCAGATAGGACAGCAGCTTGTATTCCTGCGCGGTCAGCTTCACCGGCTCACCATCCAGCGTCACGCGGCCAGAACGCGTGTCCAGCCGGACATTGCCCGCGGTCAGTTCAGATGAGGTATTACCCGAAGCACGGCGAATAAGCGCGCGAAGGCGAGCGATCAGCTCTTCGGTCTGGAAAGGCTTAGCCAAATAATCATCAGCGCCAGCATCAAGTCCAGCGACCTTATCCGACCAGCTATCTCGCGCGGTCAGCACCAGAACGGGGAAATCACGTCCCTCTTTGCGCCACATGCCCAGCACGGACAGGCCGTCAATTTCTGGCAAGCCAAGGTCGAGGATACAGGCGTCGTAATCCTCTGTGCTGCCAAGAAAATGTCCATCCTCGCCATCGGTCGACAGATCAACAGCATAGCCGGTCTGCTCCAGCGTGGATTTCAATTGTTGGCCAAGTGTGGGTTCGTCTTCGACAATCAGGATCCGCATGGTCCACCATTTCCGATTGAGTTTGCAAAGGAATGCCTGCGCGTTTGCGCCTCTCGCGTCAAGCAAGCGCTCGCGGCTTGCCCATGCTCGTCCACTGTGCAGTGCATCTTACTGGGGAATTTCGCGCTCAGTTTGACCGATTGATGACGCGGCCCGAGCGGGCATCGACGTCGATATAGGTCACCCGGCCATCGCGAATGAACTTCAGGCGATAGGCGCGCGCAGTGCTGTCATAGGACGGGCCGAGATACTCGCTCCCGCGCATTTGCGGCAGGATGCGCCGTTCAATCTGGCGCAGCGAAAGCTGGTTGCCTTCGCGCATCTGACGGCGCGCATCACCCTGATCATCGCGCTGATCCTGCGCGCTCGCACCCTCCAGCACCAGCGCAGAGGCTGAGCCGGTGCCAAGGCCAACCAGCAAAGTCGCCGCGCCCAGAGCGCTCAAGAGGGTGTGTTTGCGTGTCATCGTGCTGTCATGAATAGTTCGAAGCCGTTGAACAAGTTCTGAATGATGATCTTTCGGATTGTTCAGGCAAGTATCCAGATGTTTCGCGCCACATGGTTCTTAGGCGTCCCCGATCACTCTGACTCATCGCTGACCATCTCATACTTGATGGAAATGTTGACTCCGGTGGAGACTTGCCCGGGTTGAACGGGAGTGGATACAGGCGCAGCTTCAGCTACCATTGCGCGGGCTTGCACTTGCGGGACAGGGCCGCTGCCGCGGATCACTTCGCTGATTGAAAGGACGCGAACCCCGTCAAAACCCGACATCCGGGCATAGGCTTCTGCGCGCTGCTGCGCGCGTTCCACCGCCCGTTCGCGCGCCAAATCCTTGGCTTCGTCTTCGTTTTCAATGCTGAATGTGGGGCCCGACAGATTGGTAGCGCCTGCCGATACCAGCGCATCGAGCAATTCGCCCGTCACGCCAATCTCGCGCAATTTCACAGTGACTCGGTTTGACACCTGATAGCCGCGAAAGATTTGCTGCTGCGAACTGCGGTTGTAATCGTAACGCGCGTTGAGACTGATCCCGGTGGTCTGAATGTCATCTTCGTCGACGCCAAGCGCACGAATACGCGCGATCACCGCTGTCATTTCCGCTGCATTCTGCCGCATCGCTTCAACCGCAGTGCGCGCTTCGGTCGTCACCCCGGCGCCAATCGTCACGATATCAGGCGCTCCGGTCACACTTTCATAGATCGAAAGCTCAATGACTGGTCCTTCGGCCTCAATCTCCACCTGAGTGGCATGGGCACTTGCGGGCAGAATGAATGCGGCGGCGGCCAGTGGCAAAAGCATGTGACGGATCATGGGTGGTTCCTCCTTGAGACCAGCGATATGCGGGTCAAAGCCTGTAGGCGCACTGAACCGGGTTGTTAGCTTGGATGCAAGCCCCTAAGTCCCCCGCTTCATGGCACAACCACCCATCCTCTCCTGGGAAGGCCTTTCCCTGCAACAAGGCGCGCGCTGGCTTTTTGGCGGACCTCAGCCGGGTCAGGGAGCAGAGCCGATTGACCTGCATATTCTGCCGGGTGATCGGCTTGCGCTGATCGGGCGCAATGGCGCGGGCAAGACAACTCTGCTCAAGCTGATCGACGATCGGATCGAAGCAGACAGGGGCGAGCGGCGGGTAAAGCCCAACACCCGGATCGTGTTCTTGGAGCAGGAGCCGGACTATTCACCGTTCGATACGCTGATGGACTTTGCGTTGCATGGTGACGATGCGCCAGAGCGTCACGAGGTTGAAAGCATCGCAGGCCAACTCGGCATTGAAATGCAAACCGATGCGGCCAGCGCCAGCGGAGGCGAAAAACGCCGCGCAGCCCTCGCCCGCGCACTCGCACAAGACCCTGACCTGCTGCTGCTGGATGAGCCGACGAACCATCTGGATTTGAGCGCAATTGACTGGCTGGAGGATTGGCTCAGCCGGTATAAAGGCGCATTCATCACGATCAGCCATGACCGGACATTCTTGAAGCGCCTCACCCGCGCGACCTTGTGGCTCGACCGGGGCACTTTGCGACGCAAGGAAGTCGGCTTTGGCGGCTATGAAGCGTGGGAAGAAAGCGTCTATGCCGAAGAAGCGCGCGCGGCGGAAAAGCTCGATGCAAAGCTGAAGCTGGAGGCGCATTGGCTGGAACGCGGCGTCACCGCCCGGCGAAAGCGCAATCAGGGACGGCTCGAAAAACTCTATCAAATGCGTGCGACCCGCGCGGCGATGATTTCAGACAGCTCGGCGGCGAAGCTTAAGCTTGCCAATGATGAAGAGTTCAAATCGAAGTCCGTGATTGTCGCGGAAGACATCTCCAAAACCTACGACGATCGCGCGATCATCAAGCCATTTTCCCTGCGCATCCAAAATGGCGACCGGATTGGTCTGGTGGGCGCAAACGGCGCAGGCAAGACGACCTTGCTCAAAATGCTCACCAAAGAGCTGGAGCCGGATACAGGCAGCGTCCAACACGCTCGAACACTGTCCGGCGTGATGATCGACCAACAGCGCCGTCTGCTCGAACCCAATGCGAGCGTGCGCGATATTCTGGCCGAGGGCGGCGATTGGATTGATGTTCGCGGAGCACGCAAGCACGTGCAGGCCTACCTCAAAGACTTTCTGTTCGATCCCAAACTGGTCGACACGAAAGTTGGCATCCTGTCCGGCGGCGAGCGCTCGCGCCTGTTGCTTGCCCGCGAATTTGCTCGCACGGCAAACCTGCTCGTACTGGATGAGCCGACCAACGATCTCGACCTCGAAACGCTCGATCTGTTGCAGGAAGTGATCGCGGATTTTGATGGCACCGTTCTGATCGTCAGCCACGACCGTGACTTCCTCGATAAAACGGTCACAGTGACGCTAGGCCTAGATGGGTCAGGCAAGGTCGACATTGTCGCAGGCGGATACGCCGATTGGGAGGCGAAGCGCCGCCAGCCGATTGTCTCGAAGCAAAAAACGGCTCGCTCACAACCCGCCGAAACATCCGCTCCGCCCCCGCCCAAATCGGACAAGCTCTCCTACAAAGATCAGCGCGATTACGAGCAGCTGCCAGCACGCATTGAGGAACTGGAAGCCGCGATTACCAAAGGCGAGAACATCCTTGCCGATCCCGACCTCTACGCTTCCGACCCGGCGCGTTTTGCGACCATATCCAAGGGCATCGAAAACGCGCGCGCTGAGAAAGATGCGGCTGAGGAACGCTGGTTGGAGCTTGCCGAACAGGTCGAAGGGTGAGCGACCCTGCGGCAAATGGGGCGGCTGAGGCTCTCCACACGCAAATCAAAGCCTGCACCCTTTGCGAAGAGCATTTGCCGCTCGGGCCTCGCCCCGTCGTACAATTCTCCGCAAAGTCTCGCATCCTGATCATCGGCCAAGCGCCCGGCACCAAAGTTCACGCAAGCGGGGTGCCGTGGGACGATGACAGCGGAGACCGGCTGCGCGATTGGCTGGGCCTTTCCAAGGAACAATTCTACGACCCCAATATCCTCGCTCTCATGCCGATGGGCTTTTGCTATCCGGGCAAAGCAAAGGGTGGCGATGCCCCGCCGCGCAAAGAGTGCGCGCCGCAATGGCATGATCGGATGCTGGATGTGCTACCCAATGATCGACTGACGCTGCTGGTGGGAGCCTATGCGCAAGGCCATTATCTGCCAGAGACACGCAAACTTTCGATGACGGACCGGGTGGCGCGCGGCGCGGAATTTACGCCCTACCTACCTCTTCCCCACCCGGCGTGGCGCGTGCGGATGTGGATGGCCAAACAACCATGGTTCGAAGCGGAAATTCTGCCCGCGCTAAAACGACGTGTTGCTGACATAATTGGGCAGTAAGCCCTTCCCCTGGACTGTGAGGAGAACCAATATGTCAATCGAACAAACTGCCCAAAACTTCTTCAATGCGGTCAAAGAAGATCGCGAGGCGGATTACCAATCAATGTGGTCAGACGACATTGTCAGCATGGAACCGGGCGATGGCCCAATGGCGCGCGTGCAAGGCCGCGAACAATTGCTCGAAAAGCATGCATGGTGGAACGAAAACGCTGAAATGCACGATTTCAGCATGGAAGGCCCATTCGTCGTGGGTGAGCAATTTGCTGTGAAATACTCGATGGACGTGACCATGATGGGCGAACGCAGCCAATCATCGGAAACCGCGGTTTACACCGTGAAAGACGGCAAGATCGCGGAAGAACGCTTCTTCTACCCCGCAATGGAGGAGTGAGCGCAAAGCATCCAAAAGCCCCGCCGCATCACTCGGTGTAGCGGGGCTGATGGTAGGAATCACGTGATCCGATAGAAATCCGCCACCCGGTCCAGCGCCAATTTCAGCACCAATTTGCCGCTGCGCGCGGGCCAGCCCAGCGTCTTTTCCGCATCGGGCAATCCCTCGCCTGCGCATACGACGCGCCACAGCACGTCCTCTAATCCCTTGCCAGCGGCCTTTAGCGCGCTGTCAAAACGGCGTTTGGCAGCGATCTGTTTTTCGGTGGGGGAGAGGCCGACCTCGCCTGTCGATCTCGCGCGAACAGGGTCCCAATGCATTGTCACGTTGGGTGAAAGCTGCGCGCGCTCATAGTCGCCGCGAAGAGCTTCGCCTGCATCGAACAGGCGCTGATCAAGGTGCCCGCGCGAATGCAGCCACGCAATCGGAGATTCGCCCACATTGACCGTGATCGTGCGACGCTTGCCCTTTGGGCCAACATCAAGGCGTGGGCCCTCAGATGTCAGTTCGCGCTCTACCAATTTGCGTTTCATGTTTGGTCCCTTCTGGCATGGCTCATTTGCCCGCTTGACAAGACACTTGCCAAACATGGTTATCTGTAGGAAAGCGGAAAAACCAATTTGGTTCGTTTTCTGAAAGGGGAGTGGGACTGTGATAAATCGCATCCGTGAAATTCGAAAGGCCAAGGGGCTGACGCTGGCTGATCTAGCCGAGGCCTGCGATCCCCCCACCACTGCACAGACGATAGGGCGGCTTGAGACGGGCATGCGCAATCTTTCGACCAAGTGGATGGACCGCATTGGCACCGCGCTAGGCGTCGATCCCGAGATTCTGGTTCGCTCTGAACAACAGGCGCGCGCGCAGATCGTCGCGCAGCTTGGTTTGACAGAACCCGAAGCGCTTTCCTCCCCGCGAGAGGCGATCCTGCCCACCGAAATTGCCGAGCAAGACGGCGATGCGCCGCTGATTGTGCTCGAAGTCACCGCCTCCGTCGGCGAGTACCGCCCCGGCGATATGGTGTGGCTGCGGCAGATATCTCCCGACAATGCAAACCATGCTATAAATAGAGATTGCCTGGTTCCGCGCCCTGGCGGCAGGTTCACCTTTGGCCGCTTGATCGACAGCAAGGGCACACTGGTGGGCATCCTGCCTTCACGCGCAGGCAATAAGCAGCAGGTTATCGACAACCCGCCCTGGATCGCGGTCGCCATCATGCTGGTGCGCCCGCTTTAGGTAACGCCGCTTAACCAAACACGCGACAAACCGCTTTAACCAACTGCCCCTAACCCCAATATCAAACCCAAGGAGCCGCCCCCCCAAGTGAAACGGTGCGAAACATAGGCTGATGAAGCATGTTCTGGTCTTGAGCACGCTCTATCCCAACGCGGTGAACCCGCGATTTGGGACCTTTGTTGCGCGCTCTATGGAGGCGCTGGCGAAGCGGGGCAAAGTGCATGATGATTGGCGGGTTAGCGTCGTCAATCCCATCGGGGTGCCACCGATCGCTCTGGGCCGTTACCGGGCATTGTCGCAGCTGGACGAGGTTGCCGAGGAAGCAGGCGTCACCGTCTATCGCCCGCGTTTCACCCTCATCCCGACAGTAGGCGCGCGCCGCAACGCCTCAGCCATTGCAAAGGCGGTTCTGCCGCTTGTCCAGCGTATCCATGCTGAAACCCCCATCGACATAGTGGACGCGCAATTCTTCTTCCCCGATGGCCCTGCAGCTGCTTGGGTCGCGCAGAAAATGGGGCTGCCGGTCTCGCTAAAGGCGCGGGGCAGCGACATCACCTATTGGGGTGGTCTCGACTTTGCGCGTGAGCAGATGCTGGAAGCAGCGCAGGCGGCCAACGGCCTGCTGGCGGTATGCGGAGCGCTTGCCGATGAGATGGGTCAACTGGGAATGCCGCGCTCCAAAATCAGAGTGCATTATACCGGGCTGGACCGGGACCGTTTCCGCCCGCTCGAGCACACCCAATTGCGCGCACAGATCAGCCGTGAATTGGGCTTTGTTTTGCCGGACAACGCGCCGTTGCTCACCTGTGTAGGTGCGCTGATTGAACGCAAAGGTCACGATATTGCCATCGGCGCGTTGGCCGCCATTGAAGGCGCACGGCTGGTCCTGGTGGGCAACGGCGATGACGAAGCGCATTTGCGTGACCTCGCCCGCGATCTGGGCGTTGCGGACCGGGTGCACTTTGCAGGCTCGCTAGACCATGACATGCTGCCGCTGATCCTGTCAGCTTCAGATGCGATGGTTCTGCCAACCAGCAATGAAGGGCTCGCCAATGCCTGGGTCGAGGCGCTTGCCTGCGGAACGCCCGTGGTCACCTGTGATGTCGGCGGCGCGCGTGAGATCATAACCAACAACACCGCCGGGCGACTGGTTGAGCGCACGCCTGAAGCGGTGGCAGCCGGCGTAAACGATGTGCTCAACAATCCGCCCATGCGCCAAGCGGTCGCTGCGATGGCGGAGAAGTTCAGCTGGGAAACCAATGCGCTGGAACTGGCCGCGCATTACGAGGATGTGTTGGCGAAGAGGCCGTAGCCCCCGCGCCATTACATTTCCGGCTTGAGCTTTTGCGCTTCGAGCACTTTCTTCTCTTGCTTGTCCGCTTCCGTCTCTTTCGGGATGAAGCTGTCCGATGTGACCTTCATCCAGATCAGCAGTGGTGATGCGAGATAGACGCTCGAATAGGTGCCGATAAACAGGCCAGCGGTGATCGCGGCGACCAGACCAAACAGGTTTGGCGGGCCAAAGAACAGCAGCGGCAGCAGCGCAACCAGCAGCGTCAATGACGTCATGACGGTACGCGCCAAAGTCTCATTCACCGACAGATCAAGCAACTCTGGCAGAGGCATCTTGCGGTACTTTTTCAGGTTCTCGCGGATGCGGTCATAAACAACGATCGTATCGTTCAGCGAGTATCCGATAATCGCCAGAATAGCGGCGATGATCTGCAAGCTAAATTCGAGCTGGAACAGCGCAAACATGCCCAATGTGACCGACACGTCGTGGAACAAGGCAAACAAAGCGCCCACGCCAAATTGCCACTCAAATCGGATCCAGATGTACAGCGCGACCATGATCATCGCAGCGAGCAAGGCAAAGCCCGCATCGCGGCTGAATTCCTCTGCGACCTTGCCAGAAACGGTTTCGTTCCCGTCGGTGCGCACGTTCTCATATTCGCCTTGCACAGCGGCGATTACCGCCTCGCCAATTTCGTTGGCTCCGCCGCTTTCCTCTGCGTCAGGCGGCAGTGGCACGCGGATGGAAACGACGTTGGGCGCGCCAAATTCCTGCACCAATGGCGTTCCGTAGCCCAATCCTTCGACCAACTCTCGCAGCTCACCCACAGGGGCCTGCTGCTGATCTTCGAAGGTCATTTCGATCTTCTGACCACCGGCAAAATCAATACCGAGGTTCAGGCCATTGACCGCAACCAGCGCCCAGCTCGCAATCATCAGCAGGATGCTGAAGATGAAGAACGGCACGCGAAACTTAAGGAATTTGATGTTGGTGTCTTGGGGTACGAGTTTAAGCAGTTTCATGTGTCTCGCTCCCTTAAATCGTGATGTCTTTGGGGCGGTTCGCGCTGAGATAGCCCGAGACCCACATCTTGGTCAGCGTCAACGCGGTGAAGACCGAGGTGACAAGACCGATAACCAGAACAACCGCAAATCCGCGGACCGGGCCAGAGCCGAACCAGAACAGCAAAGCGCCTGCGATAAAGTTGGTGATGTTCGCATCGTAAATCGCGCGGCTGGCTTCTTTATAGCCGTTTTCGACCGCGGTGATGACTTTGCGCCCGCGTTTTCGCTCCTCGCGTATTCGCTCATTGATCAGCACGTTGGCGTCCACCGCCGCGCCGATTGTCAGCACAAAGCCTGCAATGCCAGGAAGCGTAAGAGTGAAGTTACCGATCGCCATCGCACCCAGCAGGATCATCACGTTGAAGACCAGCGCAATAGTCGCATAAACGCCAAACCGCCCATAGGTCGCGATCATCAGCGCGATCACGGCAAGGCTGCCGATCATCATGGCCAGCAGACCGCTATTGATCGATTGCTCGCCCAACTCAGCGGACACGGAGCGTTCTTCAACCACTTGCAGCGGCACAGGCAGTGCACCTGATTGCAGTGAGATCGCCAATTGCGCGGCGCTATCTGCGGTAAAGCTGCCGGAAATCTGCGCCTGACCACCAAGGATCGGTTCGCGGAAAACAGGAGCGGAAATTACAGTACCATCAAGGATGATCGCAAAACGCTTGTCGACATTCTGAATACTGAGATCCGCAAAGCGCTGACCGCCTTGCTGGTCGAACTGAATGTTGACGACGTTTTCGTTGGTGCGCTGGTCAACTCCGGCATTGGCATCGATCAAGCGATCACCGCGAATACCGTTCAAACGCTTTACGCCGAGCAGTGGCGGAGCACCTTCCGCTTCGCCTTCGGGATAGGGGACCATCTGGCTACCAGGCAGTGCGGCCTGACGATTGGTGCTTTGTTCATCGACGAGCTTGAATTCGAGAACCGCAACTTCTTCGAGCTGTTCTTTCAAACGCTGCGGATCATCCAGGCCCGGAACCTGCACCACGATGCGGTTCTCGCCTTGGCGAATGATCGTTGGCTCGCGCGTACCGAGCGAGTCGATACGTTTGCGGATCACCTCAACGGCGGCTTCCATTGCGTTGTTCAGCGCAACGGCCTTGCCGCGATCTGTGGGTGATAGGACCATACGTTGGCCATCCACGACCTCCAGATCCCATTCACGCACAAGGCCATCGCCCATCATGATCGGCTCAAGCTCGCCGCGTGCGCGGTCAATATCGGCTACGCTGTCCAGCAGGAAAGCAAGCTGCCCATTGGCGCGCGACATGTCGCTGGTTTCGATTTGCGGAGTCGCCTGACGAAGCGCGGCTTCTACCGCCTCTTCCATATTTTCGAGGCGCTGCGCATCGACATCCGCAGGGTTGGCTTCAAGCAAGAGGTGTGATCCGCCTGCCAAGTCCAGACCCAGATTGACGCGGGGTAGCGAGCTTTCGTCTTCATCATCGCCAGACGAAGACGCTTCAGCCAATGGATCAGCTTCTTCACCCTCAACTTGCGCAACAACAGGCTCTTCACTGGCCATAAATGGCTCAAGCAGCGAAGGCAGAGAGGCCGCCGCAAATGCCAGGGTCAGTGCCCAAAGCGAAATCTTCTTCCAGAGTGGAATTTCAAGCATTGGCGCTCTGTCTAAGTCCTGTCTCGTGAATGTGTACTGTCAGCGCTGGCGGTGTGCCGTGCCGGAATTAGTCGTTTGCAGGCTTGCCGCCCGGCTCAATCAAATCGGCGATAGTGTGCTTGACCGCTTTGACGCGCACGTCTTTGGCCAGCTCAATTTCAACATAAGTGTCATCGGTCTTGATAACCTTGCCGACCAGACCGCCTTGGGTCACGATCTGATCGCCCTTTTTAAGGCCAGCGACCTTTTGCTGATGTTCTTTCTGCCGCTTCATCTGCGGGCGGATAATCAGGAACCAGAAGATCACCACCATACCCAGGATCGGCACAACAGTACCAATCAGCGGGCTCGGACCCTCACCGGCACCAGCTGTAGCGGCTAGAATATCAAGCATCATGTTTCAAAACCCGTGCAAATTCGTGTTCGTGGTTGCCCGGCTGTAAACAGATGGAAATGCTGGTTTGATCAGCACACCCTTCCCCCGAAGATACCGGACTATCCCATGTAAGTGGGCGCGGTTAGCAGCAATGCAAGCGGGCGGCAATTGGTGACCTGAAAAGGTGGTGCAGAGCTGCATCACTTGCTCACTTGCCCTTTGCCAGATCAAGCCGCTTGCATGTCCAGCACGCCAAGCTTATAGCGCGCCTCCTCCACTGGATACGGGAAGTAGCGCAGCCTGGTAGCGCATCACACTGGGGGTGTGGGGGTCGCAGGTTCGAATCCTGTCTTCCCGACCAGTGGAGCACTTTTCTCAATACATATGCCGACTTTTTCGAGGCGAGGCCGCACCGATCCCGCTTTGCAAACCAGTGCGGGGCGAGCAGTTTGGCTCTGCGCCTTCCCGACCAGTTGAGCTTTTTGCAAGTTGGTCCGAAGCAGCAAAGCTCTTTATCGATAGCGAAATGCTGTTCGTCCCTTGAGCCTGTTAATTTATGTTAGCCGTGCGCAAGGAACTTTCATGAACCCCTCGCGTTCCGTCCGCTCTATGAAGCACTTGTTTTCCCCCGCAGCCCTGTTGAGCGGCGCAGCCATTGTCGCGCTAGTTTCCGCACCTGCAATGGCGGCGGAGAACGCCGAAACGGCTATGCTGGATCAAACCGGCGAAGCGTCTGCAGAAGCGAATACGCGGCGCACCTTTACTCCTGAAGATTTCGCGCGATTTGCCCCGCGCAATGCGCTGGATATGGCAGAGCAAATCCCTGGTTTTTCGATCCGCGATGGTGATGGATCGCGTGGGCTTGGACAGGCCGACACCAATGTTCTGATCAATGGCCAGCGTATTTCGGGCAAGTCAAACGGAGCCGTCGCCTCGCTCCAACGCATCCCGACTGAAGATGTCGTCCGGTTGGAGCTGGTGGACGGTGCAAGCCTCGATATTGGCGGGCTCTCGGGCCAAGTGCTCAATGTCATCACCCGCTCCACTGGCGGTATCACCGGGCAATTTCGGTATTCGGCAGAGTGGCGCAGCTTTGGCGTTCCGTTCCGCTGGGGCGATGGCCAAATCAGCCTTGCGGGCGGCGGTGAGCAGACCGAATGGACGCTCAGCTTTGAAAACGATTCCGGACGACGCGGCAATCAGGGGCTGGAGCAAGTGTTCGACAGCACTGGCGCGCTAATCGACCTGCGCGATGAGCAATCGAACTTCAATTCTGATCGCCCCACCCTCTCCGGCTCGTTCGCGCGCACGGCGGACAATGGCAACATCCTCAACCTCAATGGTCAGGTCGCGGCCAACATCTTTCGCCAGACCGAAACATCTTTTCGCACAGGCACGATCGATCCAGCCGACCGGTTTCGTCTGTTTGAAAGCCAGGAAGATGAATTCAATATTGAGGTTGGCGCAGACTACACATTTGGGCTTGGGCCCGGCCGATTAAAGCTGATCGGCTATCACCGCTACGAAGACAGCCCGACCATCTCATCCAGCATTACAACCTTCGATGATGGCCGCGTTGCCGAAGGATCGCGCTTTGTCCGCGACGCTGATGAAGGCGAAACGATTGGGCGCGCGGAATACAGCGTCAAAGGGCTCGGCGGCGATCTGCAATTCGCAGCGGAAGGCGTCAAAAACTACCTTGAGATTGATTCCGCATTGGAAGTTCGCGGTGCCACAGGCGCGCTCGAGCCTGTTGAATTTGACGGAGCCAGCGCCCGTGTTGACGAAGATCGCGCAGAGGCAACGGTAACCTACAGCAGGCCGCTCACAAATAATCTGCAATTGCAGCTGTCAGTCGGCGGCGAATATTCAAAGATCAGCCAGACCGGCGCGCAAGGGCTGACGCGCAGCTTCGTCCGGCCTCAGGGCTTTGCCGCGTTTGACTGGAAAGCCAATGACAGTCTGAACCTGTCTGGCCGGATTGAGCGGGTCGTTGGCCAGCTTAATTTCTTTGACTTTATCGCCTCGACAGACCTCGATGAAAACCAAGTCAATGTGACCAACGCCAATCTGGTCCCCCCGCAAAGCTGGTTTTACGAGCTTGAAGCGACGCAAAGCTTGAGCGAGCTTGGATCTCTGAATATCCGCGCGTTTTACGAAGAATTTAGCGACATCGTCGACCAGATCCCTATCGCTGGCGGTGGTGAAGCGCCGGGCAACCTTCCTTCCGCAACCGTGATGGGCGTTGAAGGCGAACTGACGCTGCTGTTCGACCCGATTGGTATCGAAGGCCTGCGGTTTGATGGCAGCCTACGCCTTGCGGACAGCGAGCTTGATGATCCGCTGACCGGCGAAAGCCGCGATATCTCCGGCTTTAACTTCATCCGCGTACGAGCGGAGCTTCGCCAAGATTTCAGTGGAACGCCTTGGGCCGTGGGCGCCGCCTATCGGTTCGGCGAAAGACGGCCCAATGTGCGGCTAACCGAAATTGGGCAAGGCACTGATCGCCCCGGTTTTGGCCGCGTCTTTGTCGAGCATAAGGATGTCTTTGGCCTGACCGCGCGTTTCCGCGTCGGCAATCTTCTTGACCAAAACGACCGTCTTGAACGCACCCTGTTCGCCAATCGCGCCTCTGGATTGATCGACCTCGTCGAAGATCGCCGCAGACGCTTTGGCACGATCTACTCCTTCGACATTGAAGGATCGTTCTAAGCGTCCTACTCGGCTCAGCAGCAGCTTTTTAAGGACGTTCCATGACCACCACCCGTATGCGCAGCTGGCTATTTGCACCCGGCGATAGCGAGAAGAAGATGGGCAAGGCGATTGCCAGCGATGCCGACATCGCGCTGCTCGATCTGGAAGATTCGGTGGTGCCTGATCGTAAGGCTGATGCCCGGTCAATGGTCGCCGCAGCGAATGAGAGCGCGCCTGAAAAATCACGCGTCTGGGTCCGGGTGAACCCACTTTCGAGTGGCCTGACTGAAGCGGACCTCGACATGGTTGTGCCAGCCGCGCCGGGCGGAGTCTTTCTGCCCAAAGCGGAAGGCGGGCACGATGTGGCAACTCTCAATGAAATGCTGACTGCGCGCGAAGAGGCAGCAGGGCTGCCCGCAGGCTCGATCAAAGTCGCTGCTCTCGTCACAGAAACCGCTGCGGCTATGTTCACCACCGGCACCTACGACAGCGCCCAAAAAGGGCAGAAGCGTCTGGTCGCAATGAGCTGGGGCGCGGAAGACCTCTCGAGCGAATTGGGCGCACGCGAACAGCGCGGTCCCGATGGCGAATACACGCATGTGTTTGAAATGGCGCGCAGCCTATGCCTGCTGGGCGCGGTGAAAGCAGGTGTTGCCCCGATTGAAACCGTCCAGCCGGAATTCCGCGACCTCGAGGCATTAGAAACCCGCGCCCGCCGCGTGCGCGCGAAAGGGTTTCGCGGAATGCTCGCCATTCACCCGGCACAGATCGCGCCGATCAACGCGGCCTTCACGCCAAGCGCGCAGGAGCTCGATCATGCGCGCGCCATTGTTCAAGCATTCGCCGACAATCCGGGTGCTGGCGCGGTGCAACTCGATGGCAATATGCTCGACCGTCCCCATCTTGCGCTGGCTGAAAGACTGCTGGCTGAGGCGGGTCACCAAGGCGGCAACGGCTAACGCGTTTTCCTACACGAACCATTTTGGTTATTCCCATTGCGACTCGCAAACAGGAGCGGCACGCGCAATGGCAATTCTCGAAACTCTAATCGGCCCAATCACCTCAATCCTCGATAAGATCATCCCAGACAAGGAAGCCCGCGCCAAAGCTCAGCTCGAGCTGCTGAAGCTCGAAGGGTCTCAGGAAATGCAGCTGATCGAAACGCGGCTGCGTGCAATCGTAGCAGAAGCGAATTCGTCCGATCCATGGACCAGCCGTGCGCGCCCCAGCTTTCTTTACGTGATGTATGTGCTGATCCTCACCGCATTGCCGATGGGTCTGCTCAGCGCTCTTAACCCCGGTGCCGCCAGCGATATCGCCAAAGGCATGAACACCTATTTGGGTGGCCTTCCTGAAGAACTCTATATGCTATTTGGCACCGGCTATCTCGGCTACACCGCCGCGCGCCAATGGGGTAAAGTGAAGGGCGTCGACCGGTAGTGCGCAATTTCGCGCGTTCCTCCTTAACAGGCCGGAAACCACTTGCGGCTAGCGACCTTTATCAAAGGGGCTAGAAATGATCCAAATCGTGTACACCAGCGATGCGACTGAGGCACTGCGCAGTGGCGACGTGTTTCGCATCATCACCGTTTCGTCGACGAACAACCCCACCAATGATCTCACTGGCTTTCTCATCTATGCAGGAAACCGGTTCTTCCAGCTGCTCGAAGGGCCTGAGGATAAGGTTGACGCGCTTTTGCAAAAGCTTGCGCGTGATCCGCGCCACACGAATATCACGGTGACCTCGCGCCAGGACATCGCAGAGCGTACTTTCCCCAAATGGAATATGAAGCGCATTGATGGCGCGCTTTCACCGATGGAATTGAACCACCGAGTGCCCGAGCTTGAGGCGGCATCGATGGAAACGCGCAAAGCAGTGGTCAATTTTCTAGAGGCGGCCTCCGTTTCACAGGTCTAGCCATCGCGCAGGGTGCCCCCTAAAAGAGCGCGCATGCCTGATAGCACCTCCAACACCGTCTACGTCTTGAACGGCCCCAACCTCAACCTGTTGGGCCTGCGCGAGCCTGAGATTTACGGCTCCACAACTCTCGATGAAATTGCTGGCATGCTGGAGGACCATGCGCTGGAGCTGGGCCTTGCCATCGATATGCGCCAGACCAATCACGAAGGGATGCTGGTCGATTGGCTGCATGAGGCGCAGGCCGAGGGCGCGCGCGCCGTTTTGCTGAATGCTGCCGCCTACACTCACACCTCCATCGCGCTGCTCGATGCAATCAAGGCAATTACCACACCGGTTGTCGAAGTGCACTTGTCCGATCCCAAAACGCGCGAGGCATTTCGCCACACTTCCTATGTCGGCATGGCAGCGGCGATGACTGTCGAGGGGCACGGGGCAGACAGTTACCGGGTCGCTTTGGAAGCCGTAGCGTCAGGCAAAGTCTGATAGCGGTCGCAAGGCAAAGGCGTTCATCGAATTAATCTTGCGGAATTTGCGGCAATTGCCACTTGCCAGCCGCAATTCGCGTGAATAGTCACACTCGAAACCAATATAAGGGGCATGCATGGCTACCAAGAAGCCAAGTGCAGGATCAAAATCCGGCATGAACATCGATAGCGCACTTGTTCGCGAGCTGGCAGAGCTGCTGAACGAGACTGGGCTTACCGAAATCGAAGTGGAAGACGATGATCGCAAGATCCGCGTCGCGCGCGAAATGGGAGGCGGCGGTGCAGGCGGCCTTTCGCCTGCACAAATCACCGCTTTAACCGGTCGGTTTCCCAGTTCTCCTGAGCCAGCACCTGCTGCTGCTCCCGCTGCGGCACCCGCGCCAGAGGCCGCTCCTGCGGCTGACGATGCCAACGCGCTCAAATCACCGATGGTGGGCACAGCCTATCTCGCGCCAGAGCCTAGCGCGCCAAACTTCATCAAGGTCGGCGACAGCGTTTCCGAAGGCGACACGCTGCTGATCGTCGAAGCGATGAAGGTGATGAACCCGATCACCGCTGATAAAGCGGGCACGATCAAGGCGATCCTGATTGAAAACGCGCAGCCGGTTGAATTTGACCAACCGCTCGTCGTTATTGGGTAGTCCAGACATGTCGATCACCCGCATCCTGATCGCCAATCGCGGCGAAATCGCTTTGCGCATCCACCGCGCAGCGCACGAAATGGGCATTGAAACGGTCGCGGTGCACTCCACCGCTGACGCCGATGCCATGCATGTGCGGCTGGCGGACCATGCCGTTTGTATCGGCCCACCAGCGGCAACGGACAGCTATCTGAACCACGCCGCGATTATCTCCGCTGCCGAGGTTTCCGGCGCGGATGCAATCCATCCGGGCTACGGTTTCCTTTCCGAAAACGCTCAATTTGCCGAGATCGTCGAAGCGCATGACCTTGCCTGGATCGGACCAAAGCCAGAGCATATCGTCACAATGGGCGATAAGGTTCAAGCGAAGAAAACCGCCGGCGACCTAGGCCTGCCGCTGGTCCCCGGATCAGACGGCGCGGTGTCTGACCCTGTCGAAGGCAAGAAAATCGCGGCCGAAATCGGCTATCCCGTGATCATCAAAGCTGCCAGCGGCGGCGGTGGACGCGGCATGAAAGTGTGCGAAAGCGAAGACAGCCTCGAAACGCTGATGCAGCAGGCAGGCTCCGAAGCCAAAGCCGCCTTTGGCGATGCGACCGTCTATATAGAGAAATATCTCGGCAATCCGCGCCACATCGAATTTCAGGTGTTCGGCGATGGCAAAGGCAATGCGATCCATTTGGGTGAGCGTGATTGTTCGCTGCAACGCCGCCACCAGAAAGTCCTCGAAGAAGCGCCCTCCCCTGTCATCAGCGATGATGAACGCATGAAGATGGGCGAGGTCTGTTCCAAAGCGATGCGCGACATGGCCTATCGCGGGGCTGGCACGATCGAATTTCTGTGGGAGAACGGCGAGTTCTACTTCATCGAAATGAACACGCGCTTGCAGGTCGAACACCCTGTAACCGAAGCGATTACGGGCGTTGACCTTGTGCGCGAACAGATCCGCGTTGCGGCTGGCAAGCCGCTTTCGGTGAAGCAGGAAGATCTTGAATTTCGCGGCCACGCAATCGAGTGCAGGATCAATGCCGAAGACCCGTTCAACTTCGCGCCTTCACCGGGCAAAGTGACCCATTACCACCCGGCTGGTGGGATGCATGTGCGGGTCGACTCAGGCCTGTATGCGGGCTATTCGATCCCACCCTATTACGACAGCATGATCGCCAAGCTGATCGTCTATGGCCGCGACCGCGAAGGCTGCATCATGCGCCTGCGCCGCGCGCTGGAGGAAATGGTGGTCGAAGGGGTCAAAACCAACATCCCACTGCACCAGGAATTGCTCCGCCAAAATGACGTGCTGAACGGCGATTACACGATCAAATGGCTCGAAAAATGGCTGGAAGAGCGCGAGGGGTGACATCAGGTCTGCTCGATGCGGATGAAGTCGTAGAGTCGCTTTATGAAGCCTTTGTAGTCTATCCAGCTCCAAACCACATTGCCCGCTCACCGGCAAAGAATGCGAACGATCAACAAAGCTATGATGATTTGGTAGCTTGGAAACTTCGTGAGATTCCGGCGAGCGCAATCAGACCTTTTGCGATATCTGCGCTCTACACTGTCGGAAACGACACAGACTTTCGCCACTACCTGCCACGAATTCTGGAAATTATTGCTGAGCAAGGAAGCGTTGCAGGAATTGAGATTTGGGCTGTAGCCACCAAATTGATCTACGCAGACTGGCATCTATGGCCGGAGCGGGAACGGGAGGCTCTCAGGTGCTACTTCGCCTTTGGTTTTGAGCAGGCTGCAAGCGACAATGCTGGGTTTGCGCCTGAATTTGATGACTGGCTCATATCCATTCTCGCGATTGGCGAAGATCCAGTCGCCCAAATAAAGCGCGCCTTAAGCCTGCATTCGACGCACACAACAAGATGCCTCGCCGAATTTATTGTGACGTACCAGTCCCATCTGCGACGCAATGGCGACCTTGGAAGCGATGTTTGGAACGTGATCCCCGAGCAAAATCAGAGAGCCTTTGTAGAATTCCTGAGCTCTGATCGAATGCAGAATTTGCTATTGGCCCATGGAAGTGAAGCGACGCAGGAGGAGACGTTTAATTACTTCAGTCCCGCGCTCGATATCATCGAGGGCCTCTAAACCTATTGATCACTCGCGCGCGTCGATCTCTTCCATGAATTCGCGCGCTGCGTTCATCATTCCCTCATAGCGACCAAACGCCAGTCCATCATTGCGATTGCACAGGGCGATCACACTGAAATCACGGTCAACGAAGCGGGCATGGTGGGCATTGTGCCCGACCCAGCCGCCGCTGTGCTGGAGGATGGTTTCACCCTCTGCGGTCTTGCTCACATTCATGCCGTAGGCGTAGCCCGCCTCCGCTTCCCCTTCGCCGCCGAGCAAGGAGATATCGGCGACATAGGGCGTGTGCAGTTTGGCGATGAATTCAGGGCCGCCTTCGATGTCGCCGGTGGCAAGTATTTGGTCCCAGCGCGCCATATCGGAAAGGTTGGTGTGCACCCCGCCATCGCCAACCCAGTCGAGATTGGTCATGCCAATCGTGAAAGAGCCGTCTTCATGCGCGGTGTAGCCTTGCGCGCGGCCCGGTACGATCTCACGCACATTGTCGTTGAAGAAGGTGCTGGGCATGCCGCCCGGTTCAAACAACTCATCACGCGCAAAGTCTCGCAAGCTCTTGCCGCTTACCCGCTCAACCGTCTGGCCGAGCAGGAAATAGGCAAGGTTCGAATAGTTGAAGCCCGCATTCGGCCCGTGTTCGAGCGGTTTCTTGACCACCTCAGCCATGAATTGCTCGGTCGTCCAGTAATCCTGATCGCCAAAGCGGAAAGGTTCTCCGGGGCGCACTTCGAAGCCGCCATAATCGCCCATTCCGCTGATGTGATGGACCATCTGGCGCACTGTGACTTCGCGGCCATAATCGGCAAGCTCGGGCAGATAGGTGTGAATGTCAGCGTCGAGATCAATCTCTCCGCGCTCGGCCAGCATCGCAATTGCGGCCGCGGTGAATTGCTTTGAGACAGAGGCGATGCGAAAGACCGTGTCGCGGGTGATGGGCAAGCCGTGTTCAACATGAGCAAGGCCATAGCCTTTCTCAAACACCAGCTCCCCACCCCGCGCGATGCCAACCGCGCAGCCGGGCGATGAGCCTTCGGTGGCGCTCGCAAAGACAGCATCCATCGCAGGACTTGCCGTATCAGCAGGTGACTGGGCAGAGGCAGGTCCGCTCACAATTGAGGCGAGAATGATAAATCCAGCCAGACTTCCCGTTTCGCGCATTCCCTTGCCCCTTTGGCCTATCAGTTACGGGACGCATTTGATGTCAGCAAATCTCGTTTGAAAAGCGGCGCTCGACCAAATGCGTTTATGACGCGGCCTATGTCTTTTGAAGGTGCCCTTCTATCCACTCAACCTGCGTAACGAATTGGAAATTAGCGGTTTGCTAGTACACTGGCGCAATGGCGACACTGACTGACAACCGCGCCTATCGCGCTTTTTCCGGTCTGAGCGGGCTTTGGTGGACGCTTGCTGTCTTTGGCCTGTTTGGGCTGCTGGCGATTGTGTTGCTCGGCTTTATCGCCCCGGCACTGTCCGGCACCATCTTTTGGATCGCGATATTCGTTGTCGCCATGGCTGTGCTGCGCATCAAATTGCCAATGGCAGCGGCGTTTTTCGCGGCAGCGTTTGTGACGATCATCTTCTTAGTGACCGTGCCGGCCATCTCCATATCGTCCGTGCACAATGAGCTAGAGCAATATGACAGGCAGCCCGTCCTTCTCGAAAACAGGGTAGAGCTGGATGGCGATATCTTTATCCAGACACCCAGCGGCGGAAGCCGCGACTTCGTGATCGCCTCAAGTGGCGAGCCAACCCATCATACAGTTGATCTGTTATTGGGATCGGGGGTGGCGAATTCGGTTACGATCGCTGCGGACAATCCCTCGACCAAGCCTTCAATCCCCATCGAGTTTCAGCCGCAACTCGATTACGCGGTCACCTACGGGTTCTCGGCGAGCGAGACATGCCAAACATTGCTGTCAAACTACCGCACACAGACAGGACCTAACCTTTCCAATGCACAATACCAGACGGCGTCGCAGATACGCGAAGGCTGGCTCCGGCAATTGCGCGAGGAATGCATTGAGCGCCAACCAACCCGCACAGCCAGCTTTGACTACATGGTCCGCTTCGGCGTCTGGAGAGAACTTGGTGATGATCTTGCGCCCACCAACGTGTTCGGGTTTTGGGGCGGCCCACAATTCAGGCCCAGACCCTATCGCGTCTACAAACCGGGAGTGATTGTCGCCTTCGCTGAGATTGTCGACAAAGGCGGCAACCCCGTGTTTCGGTTCTTCAACCCACGCGCGCATGCACTGGCATCGCCGCTCCAAATCGACTGGCGTAGGGGTAAAGAGATGACGCCTGCCTATGCCTATACCAACCTCAATGGCGAGTTGTCGCACCTGCAACATGACCGCCTGCCAAGCCCACTGGCTCACTCAATCTTTCGAACAATCCGTAATCCGAGATAGAGCGCACACGGGCGCCCCCATTTTCCTACACTTCGCCCGCCTGATAGCCCAAGGGAATGCGCCCAAAGCCGCCCCTGCTTAATCGCCTTAGCCGATCAAAAGGCGCATCTGTGATCGAACGGATTTCTTCGCTAGGACCGTGTAACATGCGGTCCATGTGTGGCTTACGTACGATGAACCGAGCCACCCGCTTCCTCCCTCAACCGTCCACGATAGGCGACCACGCGGCCCACGATGGGCGCGCCGATCTCGACATCAAAGGCGAACTCACCATCGATCTCAGTCTCGAAACTGGTGTCGAAAGGCATCAGCGCATGCGGCAGGGGAATGCCAAGCAGGAACCAGCGGCGCGGGATCAGGCGCAGGCGGTCGCCTTCCACCACCAAAGCGAGCGCAATGGAGACGGGGCCGAAGCGCTCGACCAGCAAGTGCTCGTTGCGTCCCTTACCCACCGACTGGTGAGAGGCGAAGACGCTGCCGCCGAAGTTACGGGTCCACAGCTCGCCTCCTCCGCTCTTGGCTCCATCCGGTTCGAGAGTGACGGTGACCGGGATGCTGGGTGCCTCCTTGGGGAAGCGGAACAGCGCTGCGGCGATGCGGGCGAGCACCCCCTTGCCCCGGCGCACCTCAGCCGTGCCCTCCCAACGCCGCGCCTTGGTCTCGGCATGAAGCGCTTGAACGCGCGGCGGCAGCGTGTCGAAGGCGGAACCCAGCAGGTGCTGGTAGAGCGGCTGGGTGTCACTCGCATAGTCGCGAAAGCCGGTGGTGATCGCTCGGCCTGCAAACAGCGCCTCGTAGTCAGCCAGCGACAGCGCGCCCACAGCAGCTCGTGCGCCGGGCTCAGGACGCTCACCTTGCAGCAGCTTACGCACAACGCCCTCCACCGCCATGGAGGGGATCAGGGGGCCGTCATCGCCCTCTGCCAGCAAGTGCCAGCTGTGCTCCGCCGGCCGCCCATCGCGGGTGCCGCGAACATGGACATAGGCACCGCCGCGATGCTCGCCAAAGCGCATCAGGTTAAGCACGCGGTAGAACAAGCCTGCAAGTGGCACCATGGAAGGAAGACGCAAGGCATAGCGTGCCTTGGCAAACAGGTTGAGCATGCGGTGGAGCACTTCGGGAACTGGCCCTGCCCCCATCCAGATGCTGCGGATCGAGGGATGCTCGCGCGGAAGAACGCGCAGGTCAGGCACGTCGACAAGCGAGTAGTGGATGGAGCGCAACGGAACCGCGCCGGGGGCTGCGACGGTGTAGCGGCGGCTCTCTGCCAGCCCCGCGCCATGCGCCTCGTGGCCATCACGCATCAGGCGCACGGGAGCGCCTGCATAGCCGATGACCGCGCGCATCACGTTGAGCCCGACGCCCGCGTATGGGGACGGGGCGATGCCGCCCTCGACCTCATGCACCTCCATGTGCTTGGCGACTTCGGTAAGGACAGCGGCAGTGAGCACGGGGAAGCTGGAGACGCCGGAAAGGACGACAGTACCCTTGGCACGGGCGGCAGTGTCATAGCGTTCGATCCCGAAAACGAAGTCGGCTCCATCGGCCAAGTCAAGGTAGTCGATCCCGCTCTCGATACAGGCTTCGACTACGCTGTATGGGGCATCGCCGTAAGCCTGGAATGGGCCGGATGCATCGACCACAAGGTCGGGTTCGTGCTGGCTGAGCGCGGCTGCGATGTCCGCTCGGTCAAGCGCGAGAGGGAGGACGCTGGCTGCACCGTCGAACTGGTCGCAATAGGCGCGTGCCTTGGCCTCGCTGCGCCCGGCAATGAGCATGGTGAGCGCTGGCAGATCGCTGAGGAGGTGTGCGAGCCGACCGCCGAAAACGCCATAACCGCCAAGGATCAGGATCTTCATAATGCTCCCCTCCTATGGGTTAAGCGCTCTAGAGCACCCGGTTGCGAAAGCGCTCATCAGGCACCCAGCAGCTCTCTCGCTTGCCAAAGATGCGATAGCGATTGCGGGCTATCAGGTGGTAAACGGGATCGCGAAGGAAGGCAGGCACAATGCGCAAGACGCGGGCCACAAGCCACGGCCAGCCCAGCCCTTCGTAGATCGCGATCACGGCATCGCTGTCCTTGCGAACACGGCCACCATCAGCCTTGGCTTCGATCACCAGAATGGAGGATGGGTCAGCGGGATCGAGACCGTTCGCACGGAACAGCTCAGCCCCCACATCGCCTTGCATTGACGCAAGCAGAAACCGCTCAGCCTTGTCGTGCTTCAACACGAATTGGGCATTGGCAGAGCACAGGAGGCACATCGCATCAAAGAGGATGATCGCCTGATCGCAGCGCTGGTCGCCTGCATGGTCGTTTCTGCTCATAAGCATGCGATAGGCTTGCAAAATCGCAAACTCAAAGGGATCAGAAACACCAACTGTTGCGCAGCACGCAACACTCGAATGGGGTCGGGGAACCGCGCCATGCCAATGGGCGTTGTTGTGGTAATCGCTGGCAATGCTCAGCTTGCCTTTGCGGGATCGAAGGCTGTCGGACGGAATAGACGCCATGAAACATGAAGAGATCCTCACCAAGGTCGACCATCACCCCGCGCCCGCGCGCGGCACGGAGTCCAAGCGAGTGCGCAAGACGCAGATCGTCGTCGTTGGCGGCGGCGCTGGCGGGCTTGAGCTTGTTCGGCGGCTGGGTGCGAAATACGGACGTAAGAAGCACGACATCATCCTAGTCGACAAGAACCTGTCGCACATCTGGAAACCCCTCTTACACGAAGTCGCGGCGGGGTCGCTGGACGCCAATCTGGATGAAGTGGGCTATCGCGGACATTGCGCCCGCTGGGGTTATCGCTTCTTCCAAGGCTCGCTGCAAAGCATCGATCGCAATGCAAAGACGATCAGCCTTGCCCCAGTTCTAGACGAACATGGTGAGGAGCTGATTGGCGGGCATACGATCAGATATGACATCCTCGTCCTAGCGCTGGGCTCAATCTCAAACGACTTTGGCGTTCCCGGCGTGGCTGAACATTGCCTGTATCTCGATAGCCGCGAACAAGCGGACAAGTTTCGCACCAAACTGCTCAACCACTGCCTCCGCGTTAGCCGAGCCATGCTGGCCGATCCCGACGCCGATGAGCGTGTGAAAGTCGCAATTGTCGGCGCGGGCGCAACCGGAGTGGAGCTCGCAGCAGAGCTGTACAATGCAGCAGGCGCGCTGAGGCATTATGGTTTGGAAGTGTTCGACGAAAGCCGGATGGATGTGACCATCCTAGAGGCTGGGCCGCGCATCCTACCGGCCTTGCCAGAAAAGCTGTCAGAAGGTGCGCGCAGTGAACTCAAGAAGTTAGGCGTCGTAGTTCGATCTCAAACCCAAGTGATAGAGGCGCGCAGGCGCTGTATGGTCACACAAACCGGCGACACCATTGAGGCAGATTTGATGGTCTGGGCGGCAGGCGTAAAGGGTGCAGAGTTCCTGAGCGAGCTTGGTCTTGAGACCAATCCGCGCAATCAGATCCTGGTCACAGAAACCATGCAAACGGTGAGCGACCCCGACATCTTCGCGTTGGGTGACTGCGCGTCTTTCACGCCCGAAGGCGAAGACCTGCCCATCCCACCAAGGGCCCAAGCAGCTCACCAAATGGCCGCAACCGTCTTCACCAACATTAAACGCAAGCAAAAGGGCAAAACGCTCAAACCCTTCGTCTACGATGACAAGGGTTCACTGATTTCACTCAGCCGGTTTTCAACCGTAGGAAGCCTGATGGGCAATTTGGTTGGCGGAGCGATGGCCGTAGAAGGGCGATTGGCGCGGCTGATCTACACTTCGCTGTACCGCATGCATTTGCTCGGCATACATGGTTGGATGAGGGGCATCGGGCTTATGGTTATTGGCCGAGTAAACCGAGTGGTCAGGCCTCGAATGAAGTTGCATTGATCGCATCGGCGAAGGTCTTTGCTGAAGACTGGTCAACTTGCTTAATCAAGATCACGCGCCTTGATCGGGTTTTGATTTGCAGAAGGGAGTTGAGGGGCTGCATTCTCTGTTCGACTGAGGCAATCTCGCTCAACGGCACTGGAGCTAGTCGCAGTGTAGGATGGAATACCACCGTATCGTCGTCGACGGCTAAGGCGATGGGCTGAAGCGCCTGCCAGCCAACCTTAGCAACTTCGTAAACGAGATAGAAAACGACCAGCAAAATCGCGATGTTGACGCCGCCATACTCAAACAGAGTAAGCCACCTGAGCCAGCCTGCTCTGCGTTGCTCCGAAAGTGAAAGCAACACATGTTGATCGAATGCTGCGATGGTGCAGACGATCAAGACAAGAACGAGCACGACAAGAAACAGGGCGAGAGCCCCGCGCCTAAATTCAACATATGGAATTGAGTCAGTGCTCACAATCTAACATCGATCATTTCAATCGAACGAGAAACCAGCGGCTTCTGCCTCGGCGATAATCTCTGCGCCGGTCTTCTTCGGCGTTTCCTGCGCAATATCGAACCAGTCAGGCTTTTCGTCGATGAAAATCTGATGCTTGATCGGCAGTCCTTTTGGCAGATCAAATAGTCCTGCAAGGAATGTGCGCGCGCCTGTGGGTTTGAATTTGTACCAGAGATTGCTGCCACATTTGCTGCAAAAGGCGCGCTCGGCCCAATCGCTCGATTGATAGGTCGAAATCGCCGCGTCGCCATCGATTGAGAAATCTTCTGTCTCAATGCCTGCATACATCGAACCGCCCCACTGCTGACACATCGTGCAATGGCACACATCGACTTCGCGATGCGCACCCTTGAGCGTGATTGAGACTGCACCGCACAGGCATTTGCCGTTTACAGGTTCCGCAATTCGATCATCATTGCTCATGAGAGACACATCTCCGTTTTGGGTGCTTAGAGCGGGACCCCCGGCTCATATTTAGCAGTGCGGATCGTCAATGAAGTTTTGACGCTGGCGACATTGGGAGCGGGCGTCAGCTTGCTTGTCAGGAATTCCTGAAAGCTTTGAAGGTCTTGGCTGACAATCTTGAGAATAAAGTCGATCTCACCATTGAGCATATGCACTTCGCGCACTTCAGGAAGTTCACGCATGGCTTCTTCAAACTCACGAAGCGAATTTTCGGCCTGACTTTTCAGGCTCACCATGGCGAAAACCGTGATGGCAAAGCCCAGTTTGGAAGGGTCAAGATCAGCGTGATAGCCGCGGATCACCCCATCTTCTTCCAGCCCGCGAACGCGGCGCAGACATGGCGGCGCAGTCAAACCAACACGCTGAGCCAACTCAACATTAGTCACTCGGCCCTCTGCCTGAAGCTCGCTAAGCAGGCGTTTATCAATCTCGTCCAAATTCGCCATCTCGCTCGTGGCTCCTCGGTAGGCGCGCTATCTAATACCGGCTAACAGACGGCAGAGCACGCGGGCTAAATTACAATCGCGCGCCAGATTGGCATACGCGGCAACAATCAACTGCAAGAACACGCAGGAGATTGCGCGTTTCAGAACAATAATATTAGGTGTGCCAGCAATTGTCCCGCTTTGCAACGCACTCGACAGGCACAGTGTGACAAAATGTCTGGGATGCTAAGGAAATACGCTTGCGCGCGCTGCCTATGCGACCGGATACTGGGCAGATGCGGGCTTGACGTTGCGCTACATACTAAGGGCAGCGATCTGTAAATGCCCGTTTGGAGCCTTGAATGTTCTTCGATGATCGTCTTGCAACTGTGCTGCGCCAGCGCGCCGGCAGCGAGGCGGCTCAGCGCACGCAATTCAGGCAATTGCTCGACATTCTAGGCACTCCGAAATTGGGCAAGGATGCAACGCGCGATCCCGGCTTGGTCGCCGCGGCTTGGATGCGGATGGATGTGCTGGGTGAGAAGATCCCACCTGCTGACCGGGCCCGGATGATCCGTGAGCCTGGTTGGCGCTTTCGCAATCCTGAGCTTGCCGCGCACCTGGCCGATTTTGAACCGGATGTCGCAGCAGCCGCATTGGCGCGCGCTGATTTGTCGAGCGAAGATTGGACGGCATTGATCCCGCGTCTTCCCATTAGAGCTCGCGGATTTCTTCGTCTGCGCAAGAACTTGCCTGAAGGTGCTGAAACGATGCTGGATCGCCTAGGCGTAAGCGATCGTGGACTGCCTTCCCCTGGTGAAATGCTTGTTGGCTTAGATGAGCAAGAAACCGACAACTTCCGAACCCCCGCAACGCCGCCAACACCCATTGATATTCGAGCCCCCAGAGCGGACGGCCCTTCAGCCGATGAACCGATCAAGCCAACACCTGCTGCAGAAGAGCCGGTTGCGCACGAGCCTTTAGATGATGGCGCTGCTCCTTTGGATAATCCGCCCCTATCGTCCGATCCATTTATCGGATTGCCTGCGGAAGACAGTTCCTCGCCGCTAATCGAGGACCAGCCAAGAATCCCTTCAGTCGATACTGTACCCACGACCGCAGATGTCGTGAGTGAAGGCCGGAGCGAAATCTCTGCGCTCGTAGAGCGGATCGCACAGTATAAGCGCAACCGCGAAGGGGACGGGGCCGGCACGCCAGGCATCGGCGCCGAATTTGATTCGAGTGAACCGCGCCTTCCCCTCGGTGAAGACAGTCTACGTCCGGTAAAACTTGCGCGAATATTCGGCTTTGCCGCCGATGCAGGCGGGCGGATTGAATGGAGCGATGGCGAAGTTGCCTCCATGGTCATTGGCGCACGGCTCGTTTCCCCACAGCGCATTGGGGCGACTGGAGACGAAACGCCGCTCGAACGCGCATTTCGCCAGCGTCAACCGATTAAGGGCGCTCAAAAGCAGCTAGTTGGCGCGGAAGCGATTGCCGGTGATTGGATTGTGGATGCGCAACCACGCTTTACAGACCAAGGCAATTTTACGGGATATGTCGGGCGTTTCCGTCGCCCTGTCTCACCCGACGACACGGCTCCAAGTGCAGCCGAGCGTGAGGCGGACCGCATACGGCAATTGCTCCACGAATTGCGCACCCCGGTTACCGCTGTTCAGGGTTACGCCGAGGTTATTCAGCAGCAGCTGTTTGGCGCCGCACCGCATGAATACCGTGCACTAGCAGCAGCGATTGCAGGTGATGCAGCGCGCATTCTTGCAGGTTTTGAGGAGCTGGATCGGCTTGCCAAGCTAGAAACCGGTGTGGCCGAGATTGATAGCGGCGAGACCGATATCGCCGCTCTTGCTGCGCAAACGTGCCGCCAGTTGGAGCCCGTGCTGCGTCCGCGAATGGCTGGTATCGCATTAGAAGGCGCACAGTTTCCGTGCATCATCCCGGTCGACGCTGATCAGGTCGAAGCACTGCTTTGGCGGTTGCTCGCAACGTTGGGCGGGGCATGCGGCGCGGGAGAAATGCTAGAGGCAAAGATCGGCACAGTCGGAATGAATGCCGAGCTTACTTGTGAGATCCCCGCGCAGTTGCTTGGCGAAGACGACATTTTTGCAGCCGAAGCCAAGCCTGCAAGCACTGCGATCAATGCCGGGATCTTTGGCGCGGGCTTTGCGCTTCGATTGGCACGAGCAGAAGCCAAAGCGGCTGGCGGCGATCTTATCCGGGCCAAAGACACATTAACGCTTACGCTGCCGTTGTTCGATGAGAGTGCCGAATTTGAGGACCTAGATTTCGGATCGCCCTTCGACCCCTGACCGGGATAGGCTCTTGCCCACGGTAAGGCATCGCTTACGAGTTTGGTGTATTGCTCAGTAACAATGAGCAAAGCTGCGTCCAAAAGCCCCGCACAAATAGTGCGAGATGGCGTCCCGGCAATGTCAGGAGAGATGTCTATGACGGACACACCTGCTTTGCAAAACCATGCTCGCTTTGCGCCTGAATTCGGTCAGCGTGTGCTGCTCACTGTCGACACCGAAGAAGAGTTTGACTGGGAAAAACCATTCACCCGCGACAAGCACGGCCTCAAAAATGTGGCCGCAATCCCGCGATTTCAGTCTTTTTGCGAAGCCATAGGCGCGCATCCGGTTTATTTGATCGATTGGCCGATCGCCACCGACCCCTTGGCCATCGAGATTATTGGCGATGCGGTATCACGCGGCAAAGCGGATGTCGGCGCGCAACTTCACCCTTGGGTAAATCCGCCTTTCGACGAAGAGGTCAATTCGCAGAATTCATATGCTGGCAGTCTTCCAAGGGAGCTTGAAAAAGCGAAATTGACGGCGCTGCGTGATCAGATTGAGCACGCTTTCGGTGCCGCGCCGATTATCTACCGTGCAGGCCGGTATGGGCTCGGCGCGAACAGTGCAGAAATTCTGGCAGAAACTGGGTTCAAGATCGACACTTCAGTGCGATCGCGCTTTGACTATCGTGGACAGGATGGACCTGATTATTCGCATCACCCACTCGTTCCATATTGGGCGAACAAGGATGCGAGGCTGCTCGAGCTACCGATCACAACTGTTTATTGGGGGTTGCTTCGCCAACTGGGCCCGCAAATTCACCGTGCGCAGCGGCATTTTCCGACAGTGTTCGGCGGTTTCTCCAAGCTCAGACTATTGGAACGCATCGCACTGACGCCCGAAGGGGTGACCGCTGAAGAAGCGATTCGCGGCGTCGATATTGCGCTAGATGATGACTTGCCGCTCCTAGTGCTGTCATTTCATAGCCCCTCGCTCGCCCCCGGCTTCACTCCTTACGCAAAGGACGAGGCGGCGGTGGAGGCGCTCTACGACTGGCTAAACCGCGTCTACGCCTATCTCGAAAAGCGCGGTGTGAAGAGCGCCAATACGGCACAAATTATCGCTGCTGCACAATTGTAGTCACATGGACGCTTGTGTCTTGCGCAAACGCGCTGTAGGGGATCGCTGCTTCCGTCGATGAGGTGGTGTTTCGCAGCGCTTCATTTGGGCTCAAGGGCCTGTAGCTCAGCGGTTAGAGCTGGCCGCTCATAACGGCTAGGTCGCGGGTTCGAATCCTGCCGGGCCCACCATCCTCCTGCTGTATCTGCAGGTTATGAGCGAGACGGAGCGGTTGAAATAGTGTCGGGGAGTGGCGCAGCCTGGTAGCGCACCTGTTTTGGGTACAGGGGGTCGCTGGTTCGAATCCAGTCTCCCCGACCATTTCAATCATCCAACAAATTGCAAGTGCCGGCTCCGCGTTGGGCGGTCAGCCTTCAGCGAGAGCACGCTGCATTTCAGTCAATTGCGGGACCTTTGCAGCGATTGATTCTTGCAGACTTGGCGCCTCAGCATTCTCAACACGATTGCGACCGCTCGATTTCGCTCGGTAAAGCGCCTGGTCAGCGCGGGCGAACAATTGTTCATAGGTTTCACCCGGTCTCGCTGTGGCAACACCAAAACTAGCCGTAAGGCGAATATCGTCGTTGAGGTCTGCGTGCTCAAGCTTGACAAATGCCAGTCTGATACGCTCGGCAAGTCGTTCGGCCGGATCGTTGGGGCAATTCCAGACGGCGATGCAGAATTCCTCGCCCCCAACCCTGCCGGCTGTGTCACAACCGCGGATCATTGAAGAAATCAGTTCGCCAAAGCCTGAAATTGCATGGTCGCCAGATTGATGGCCCCAGATGTCATTGACCTGCTTGAAGTGATCGATATCGGCCACAACCAGACTAAGCGGACGGCCCTCGATTTGCGCGCGGGGTATAAGTTCGCCCATGGTTTGCTCAAATGCGGCGCGGTTTTGCAATCCGGTAAGCGCATCGCGGGAGCTGCTTTCGCGCAATGATGCAGTCCATTCGACGATTGTCGCGCCCATCAAAATCATCGCGCCCGCGACAGACTTCACGCCTAGCACCAAACCAATGAGAGAATAGTAGAGCGAATCGCGATACGCTTCCTGTGCGATTGATTTCTCGAACATCAAAGTCATGTTCGGTCTGACGAGGAAATCCACGGCGTTAACGGCTATCAAAGCGATGATAACCATGTCTATCGCGGTTCTTCGCTGCGCCATCAAAAGCGTGGTCAATGCAATGACATACATGGCGCCATAGCCAGTGTTTACGATGATCAATCGCGGCGCGACATCATTGGTAATTGTGACGGCGATAGCTAGCACAGAGGCGCTGACCAAATAGACAACGCCCAATGCTGCAAGATTGATGCGTTGGCCAACTCGCTCACAAATTGAAAACAAGCTCGCCGTCACCGCAATGGTGTAAAACACCTGTGTCGTGTGAAATACGTAGCTGGCGCCAGCAGGCAGAAAGTGGGTCGCAAGATAGCCTGCGGCGAAAAACACGTAGCCAATCGCGAAACCAAGCACGTGGCGCTTCATGCGTCCGAGGCGCCAAAACAGCGCAAAGGTCACTGCAAAAAGCAGCGCCATCAATGGTGTTAATAGTCCAAGAATTACCGTTTGCATTGACCGGTGGCGCTCCCTTGATTGCTGGCTAGGGCAATAAGGTTAATTTGCTCTTTAGTTGAGTTACCTAGAATGGCGTTCAGCGGCGAAAATTTGGTGCTAGCGGAAAACGCTTTTTCATCAGGTCTTTAGCCGCTTTATTCACCGCCCATAATCGCTGGCGCGCTTGGGATTGAACCGCCGGTTTGGATCGAGGTGCTTTCATTCGCCAGAATGCCCGCAACAGTCGTCCAAACAGCTACATTTTGCCGCAATTGCACCGGATCAATTTTGTCGAGCGTGTCGTCAGGGGTGTGATGCAAGTCAAAATAGCGCGTTCCATCTTGTTGCAAATCAATGATCGCCCCGCCCTGATCGCGAACAATGTTGAGATCCGCTCCGCCGCGCGCGACGATTGTTGAATTGGCCACTCCAAACCGCGCCACTGCGCTGGCAAGCCGGTTATGAAGATCGGTATTGCTTTCGCGAAAATTGCTCTCAAACCGCCAGATACGGTCCGCGCCAAAATCACTTTCCAGACCGACCGCAATCGGTTCATTGATGTGAGCCTGTGAATAAGCAGTGGACCCGAACAGGCCGACTTCCTCTGCGCCTGCGAACAGCACGCGAATGGTCCGCAATGGTTGCCCTGTCTTTTGGACGTTCAGGGCCGCAGCCGCGATAATCCCGCAGCCCGCTCCATCATCAAAGGCCCCCGGAGCATTCCACCAACTATCGAGGTGACACGCCAGCAAAACGGGCGGCAATTCCGGGTTGCGTCCAACGACCTCACCCACAACATTGCCGCTGATTGTTGTGCCAAGATTCTCTGGTGTCAGAGTCAGTTTCATCACGATGGGGCGACCATTGGCGCGTTCGAACATGCGCTCAAGATTGGCTGCATCAGGCAGTGACAGCGCACCTGCAGGCGTAGGCACAACCCGGCCCACATCGGTCGATCCATCCGCGCGACGAAAAGTCGTGCCCCCCACATGCGGGTTGCGGTGATAATCGGTGCCAACCGACTTAATCACGGTTGCGACGGCGCCTTTCTCTTTAGCGATGCCCGCGCCCACCCAGCGCGCTGGCCCTGCAAAGCCATATTGCGAACCATCCTGTGTCGGCGTCATTGAATGCGAGATATAGGCAATTTTGCCTTCGAGGCTCCCCGCAGGCGCGGCGCGCAGAGCGTCGACATTTTCGAACATCACGACTTCAGCTGTGATCCCGTCAGGTCCAGTCGAGGCGCTGCCGCCCAGAGGCTGTATTACTAGTGGTTGGGGAAAGGGGCTGGTTATCTCGGCCCGGTGCAAATCGCCCGGTACCCACGTTTCCATCTCGAATGGTTCATCAGCAACATTGGCAAAGCCATGTCGTTCAAGCCAGTCCATTGCCCAAACACGGCCTCGCGTTTCTGCCTCTGTCCCCGCCTGACGCGGGCCGACCTCAGTCGTGACCCCTTCGACGAAATCCCAAGCGTATGTGTCGCCTGCAAGCGCCTCGCTCGCAACAGTTTCTAGGCTAGGTGCGCTTCCAGTGCCCGAGTGGTTCTCAGCGGAAAGAGGAGCTGTAAATGCGAAGGCCGCTGTCGCGGCGAGGAAATGTGATGCTTTCATGCGCCCGTTAGCTATCGAGCAGAACCAAGCCTGTCCAGCCGACGCTCAACTGCCCAAGCAATATTGACGCTAACGTGACTTTCGCCCGGCTAGCGAAACAACCTTGTCGTGGTTGGCTTTGCTGCTCTCTGGATTGAATTCTCTTGTCAAAGGCTGCGCAAAATCACCAGTCCGCTCACCCACGACCCGGTTCCGGCCGGAACGCTTCGCTGTGTAGAGGGCAGCATCGGCACGCTCAAAAGTGCGAGAATAGTCTGCGCCGGGTTGAAACTCAGCCACACCAAAGCTTGCGCTCGTCACTTCGTCGATCGGGAGACCGTCATGGCGTGTATCGACAAAAGCCATACGAAGGCGTTCGGCAAGCGCCACCGCGCCCTCTTCACCGCAATTCCAAGCCACGATGCAAAACTCTTCGCCGCCAATGCGCCCGGCGACATCGCGCGGTCGGACACGCGAGGCGATCAAACGACCAAAGTCCGCAATGACCTTATCACCCGCATTATGGCCAAATGTGTCATTGACGCGTTTGAAGTGGTCGATGTCTCCAACAATCAAACTGACAGGCACGCGCTCGCTCGACGAACGTTCAAGCATGTCTTTTGCCAAAGCCTCAAAAGCTCCGCGTGTTGGAAGGCCCGTTAGCGCATCTTGCGTAGCCAATTGTTTGTCGGCTTCTTGCTTATCAAGCAGGACCGACGCCGCGAGCGATAGTCCAAGCAATACCATCAGCAGGCAAAGAACCAGCACATGGAAAGACATCAGCATGGCTGCGCCTTCCTCGCCCGGTCCGAAAACCTGCTCTGCGTAAATCGTCATGAACGGGCGGGTGAAACCAAAAAGTGCAAAGCCGCAAAAGGTCCAAATTATGATACGATCAACCGCATTGCGCGCGCCGGCGTACCAGAGGTTTTGAGCGGTGAGAGCAAGCAGAAGCGCCGAATTCAAGTTCTGCGCGGTCATCATCGCTTGACGTTCGCCAGTGGCGCTTGTGATCCACAACAGCACCGATGTGGCTGCGACCGTAGCAAAGTAGACCGCAATGGGCAGTCGCAATCCTAGTCGTGCGCTCGTGCCCCACATGATCGCGATAAGGCCAGCCATCGACATGATATGGTAGGAAAGGATGCCCAGGGGACCAATTCCGCCAAGCAGAAAAATGTTCAGAATGACGCCCGCGGCCATGGAGGCAAAGCCAAAGGAATAGGCCAGCACGTGCAACTTTGACCTGTCGGGCCACCAAAGCGCAGCAAATAACGCGGAAAGAATCAGCGTTATTGCCGGAAAAACAAAGATCAAAATCTGTCCTTGCATATCGCCTTTTGGTCCTTCGTTCCTTCTATTACTTCGCCATACTAACTGGCTCTAAATGTTGATCCTGGGGGCAAACACGTAAGGTCTTGCTTGCTCCAACTCACCAGCGCGCCTATCTGGCCTAGCAACAAAACCTCTCCATTATTCGACGAACAAGGAACAAGCCGATGGCAGCGCAATATGCTTTTGTGATGAAAGGTATGACCAAAAGCTTTCCGGGCGCTCAAAAACCCGTTTTGAGCAACATCAATTTACAGTTCTACCAAGGCGCAAAAATCGGCATTGTCGGCCCCAATGGTGCTGGCAAATCGACCCTGATGAAAATCATGGGCGGTATCGACACTGACTTTTCGGGCGAAGCATGGGCCGGTGAGAACATCACGGTCGGCTATCTCCCGCAGGAACCCGAGCTCGATACGACTAAGACCGTGCTCGAAAATGTGCGCGAAGGGGCCAAGGAAACAGCTGAATTGGTCGAACGCTTCAACGCCGTTTCTGCTCAAATGGCTGAACCAGACGCTGATTTCGACGCGCTGGGCGATGAGATGGCTGAGCTTCAGACCAAGATTGACGCGGTTGACGGCTGGACGCTCGACAATCAGCTCGAAATCGCAATGGAGGCCCTTCGTTGCCCACCTTCTGACAGCCCTGTCGACAACCTTTCGGGTGGTGAAAAACGCCGCGTTGCCCTTACCCGGCTGCTAATCCAGAAGCCTTCAATCCTTTTGCTCGACGAACCGACCAACCACCTTGACGCAGAAAGCGTTGAGTGGCTTGAAAACCACCTCAAGGACTATGCCGGTGCCGTCCTGATGATCACCCACGATCGCTACTTCCTCGACAATGTAGTGGAGTGGATCCTGGAACTCGATCGCGGCACCTACTACCCTTACGAGGGCAATTACTCGACCTATCTCGAGAAGAAGGCCAAGCGTCTGGAGCAGGAAAGCCGCGAGGAATCGGGCAAGCAAAAGGCTCTAGCCCGCGAACTCGAGTGGATCAGGCAAACGCCGTCTGCTCGCCAGACCAAGTCAAAAGCGCGTGTTCGCAAATTTGAAGAGCTGCAAGAGGCTCAAGGTCAACGCACTCCGGGCAAAGCGCAGATTGTCATTCAGGTGCCTGAACGGCTCGGCGGCAAGGTGATTGAGGCCAAAAACATTTCGAAAGCCTATGGCGACAAGCTGCTGTTTGAAAACCTGTCTTTCATGCTGCCACCTGGCGGCATCGTCGGCGTCATTGGCCCCAACGGTGCGGGCAAGTCTACCCTATTCAAGATGATTACGGGCCAGGAAACGCCTGATACCGGGTCCATTGAGATCGGCGACACTGTGCATCTGGGCTACGTCGATCAGTCTCGCGATGATCTGACGCCATCGAATAATGTCTGGGAGGAAATCTCCGACGGTCTCGATTACATGCAGGTCAACGGTCACGACACGTCAACACGCGCCTATGTTGGAGCATTCAACTTTAAAGGGGCCGACCAACAAAAGAATGTCGGCAAGCTTTCTGGTGGTGAGCGCAACCGCGTCCACATGGCAAAAATGCTTAAGCAAGGCGGAAACGTTCTGCTGCTGGACGAACCGACCAACGATCTCGACGTGGAAACCTTGGGTGCGCTTGAAGATGCGATTGAGAACTTCGCGGGCTGCGCCGTGGTGATCTCGCACGACCGCTTCTTCCTCGATCGTCTTGCGACCCACATTCTCGCATTCGAAGGCAACAGCCATGTCGAATGGTTTGAGGGCAACTTTGAAGCTTACGAAGAAGATAAGCGCCGCCGTTTGGGTGATGCAGCGGATCGACCAACTCGCCTCGCTTACAAAAAGCTTACCCGCTAATAGCCACACGGATTTGCAAGAGAGCCTGTTATGAACATCACTCAAAAGAACCTCGTGCTGATCATCGGCGCAATCGTAATTGGGCTTGTCCTCGGAATTATCTTTCCAACGCTCGGCCTACTGCTGTTGGCGCCGGTCATCATATTCATAGTCGTGGTCTTTATGCGCAATAAGGGTGGTGCAGAGGCTGATGAGGCCACTGCGGCACAGGCACGGCAGTTCACCGCTACTGACGGGATGGCCGCGATTTACGTCATGCGTAAGGGGTTCGTTGCGGGCCAACAGGGCATGAACATTACCATTGATGATTCACTCACGACGCAATTTCGCACAGGTCGTTTCTGCAAAGCTGATGTCACGCCTGGTGAGCATACGATTGCTGCGCTCATGGCGAGCCAAACCAAGGGTACGGCGACATCCGAAACTGTTTCCTTGGCAGCTGGCGAGTGTGTTTTGCTGGATGCAAAGCTCAATATGGGTGCCCTGCAAGGATCCGTAGAGTTCTTCGAAACGCGAGATGGCAATGAAGCGCGCGGGAAGCTTACAGGATTGAAGTTAGTCGAGTGGAACACGCCTGAAGACTGAGCTTAACAGCGCTGGCGTTTCCCCTGCGCCGCAGAAAGCTCTCGCACCCTTTACTCTCAATTAACTTCGCATGGGCAAACCAACGCCGGAGAAGAGACAGGGGCAGTCTTAATGGAAGAATTGGTGCAAGCACCGATTTCTGATCCGGTCATGGGTCTTATCGTCGCAGTTTGCGCGGCCCTGTTTCTAACTCTGTTTGCAATCCGCTGGGGACATCGTCCTCATCCCGATGCAGACCCGCTTTCCGACCTATTCGATGCACCTCGTTTGCGAAAGGAAGCGCGTGCGGTTGAGCGTCGCGTATCTCCCAAGCATCCAAGCGGCGCGGTTTTGCGCGGCAGGATTGATCATCTAAATCAGATGCGCACGATCTGGGGACAAGAAACCCGTGATGAAGCGATTGCACAAGTCGCTCAAGTCATGCGTTCCGGTCTTCGCAAGAGCGACATTATGATCGAGGCCGATGGACCAGCGGGTGATGCATCCTTTGTCGTCGTTGCCGAGGGCGCGAGCGAACAAGAGGCGGGCGCGATCGCGCGCCGATTGCTCGAAACCATCGCGGATACTTCGGTCGAAGGCATGGCCTCAGGATTTGGCGTCACAGCAAGCATTGGAGTTGCCGCCCGCCGCAGCGGAGAGAGCGTTGAAGAATGGCATGCCCGCGCTGGTTCTGCCTTGGACGCCGCACAATCAGATGGCGAAGACCGAGTGCTAACCGCAACCGAGTGGGAAGAAATTGTCCTACTGCCAGCGCCAGTCGATGCAAACTGCAGCTCCGCCACAAAAGCAGCTTAGGGCGAAACCCAGCGCCCTTCCCATTGTGCATCAGTTCTAGTGAATTGCGCCCGGACATGTCCCGTATGCGCAAGATACAGCCAATCCATCTCAGTGAGTTCTACCAGCAAGACGGCGAAGTTCTCGCGCGCTGAAACCAGCTGATCATCGCTCGGTTCGACGCCTTCAAAATCTGCTGGCAAACCCGAAGTTGGCTCATCTCCCAGCGTGCCAGGTCCGTCACCGAGGTAACAGCGCCTCGCAAAGTTTGATCCTTTGTCCCATGCAGCCTGAGTCACGGGCGCATTTCTTAATACGCTGCCAGTACCGCGCACTCTAATCTGGATTTTGGCGCTCTTATCGTAAAACAAGACAGCCATGCGAGGATCTGCCTCAATGGCTGCTACCTTTGGTGCGCGCGTGTCGGTGTGAAAGCGTAACGTCCAGGCCTCATTGTCAAATTCGCGCAGCACCATGCCGCGAGCATCGACATCGCTTGTCACGACCGCTGGCACATGCATCGGAGATTTTCTGTCCTTTGCCGCGCGGGCCAGTCGTCCCACCAAGTCGCGCCGCACTTCATCAAGTTTTTCAAACATAGACCTGCCTCTTTGTGGCTAAGTCAGCCCCGGTCAAGGCGTTCAGGTAACCGAGCTCGAACATTAACGTAAGCCTAAACGGGTGGTTAAGGGTCAGGACATCGACTCACCGCTAGAAACGTGCATATCAACAGGAACTAACAAGCCGTGAGTGGTGGGGCGGCACAAACGGAGGCAACTCATGGACATTACCCTTCTTCTAAGGGGCAGTGCGTTACCGGCTCTTGCGCTTGCACTAGCCTTTGTCGCACCACCCGAAGCTGCTGAGGCCGCGAGCCTTGAGACAGCGGAAAGCTCTGCGGAAATGGCGCAGGACCGTCAGGATAGACGCGCTCAGCGCCGTCAGAACCGTCGTTCGGAACGGCCCAATCGCGGGCGCCAGATTCGCCAGCGTGGAAATTCCAGCGCAAGACAGGCAGATTCAAGCGTAGATCGTCAGGAGCGGCGGGCGCAGCGACGCAGCGGACAGCGCACTGAGCCCCGCAGCGAGCGTAGGTCAGAACGCCGCGCTGATCGTGTAGATCGTCGTAGCGAACGCCGCGCAGATGGCGTGAACCGCCGCTCTGAGCGCCGTGCAGGCAATGTAGAGCGGCGCGGTGATCGCCGGGCTGATCGTCTTGAGCGGCGCGGTCGTAATGGCGAAGCACGCCGAGTTGATCGTCGCAGCGAACGCCGCGCAGATGGTATTGAACGTCGTGGTGATCGCAGGGCTGACCGAATCGAACGTCGCGGTGATCGCCGCGCGGATCGGGTCGAACGCCGGGGAAATCGCGGTTTTGATCGCCGGTCAGACCGCAGGGTCGAACGTCGCGGTGAGCGTCGGTTTGATCGCCGGGGAGAACGTCGGGCCGAACGGCGCGGTGAGCGCAGAGCAGAGCGCCGGTTTGAACGTCGCAACTCCTATCGTAACGGCGTGAGAGATGGTCGCCGTGCGGAGCGGCGCGCAGAACGTCGCCGGGACTTCCGACGGTGGAACCGTCACGGTTGGCGCAGTGATCGCCGCTTTGGATGGCGTGACTATCGCCGCACGAACCGGAGCATCTTCCGCCTTGGCCGTTACTACGCGCCTTACAGGTCACACCGCTACAATCGTCTTCGGATCGGGTTCCACCTCGATAGCCTGTTCTTCTCATCGCGGTACTACATCCACGATCCTTGGGCTTATCGCTTGCCTTCAGTCTACGGTCCGTATCGCTGGGTCAGGTACTATGACGATGTGGTCCTTGTAGATATCTACACCGGTGAAGTGGTTGATGTGATCCACGACTTCTTCTGGTGACGTAGTGGTCCTCTGGACGAAGCGCCCCTGCTGGAGCAATCCGGCGGGGGTTTTGCTTTTGGTCAAAGCGAGCTTGCTCCTCTTGCGATGGCTGCGCTGATTGCTAAGCAAGCCTCATGGCAAAGACTGAGACCATCCCTGATCAAGACGCCCTTCGCCGGGTTGGCAAAACCGTGCGAGAGCGACTGACCGCCGACCCCGGCGTTTACGAGATCGAGAACGACATGGCAGAATTGTTCGCCGTGGGCGACTTTCTGACAAAGGCAGAATGTGACCGTTTGTGCCTGATGGTCGATGCGACCGCGCGGCCATCTTCCTTGCATGAAATCGGCTATGAAAGCGGCTTTCGAACCTCCTATTCGGGCGATCTCGACCCGCATGACAGTTTCGTGCGCGGGATCAGCCGGCGCATTGACGATATCCTTGGCCTCGATCCCAAAGTCGGTGAGCCCATTCAAGGCCAACGCTACCTTCCGGGCCAACAGTTCAAGCCGCATAATGACTGGTTCTATACAACCGAAAAGTACTGGCTGTCAGAACGCAAACGCGGCGGTCAGCGTTCATGGACTGCGATGGTATTCCTCAATGATGTCGAAGAAGGCGGTGAAACCCACTTCACTCACATCGGCATCAAGATTGAGCCTAAGCCCGGCGTGCTCCTGATCTGGAATAACGCCCTGCCGGATGGCCGTCCTAATGAGGACACGATGCATGCGGGAACCCCTGTGGTGAAAGGGTCCAAATACATCATCACCAAATGGTATCGCACGCGAGCTTGGAAGTAGGAAAGTGGTTTCCGCTTTGCGCTCACCCATCCGGGTGAGCGTCCTCTCCTACGCCTTCTCCAATGCCTCTGCGATCAGCTTGCGCGTTGGCTCCACGCCGTACAGCGCGATGAAGCTGCCCATGCGGGGGCCTTGCTCTGATCCTAGCAGCGTTTGGTAGAGCCCTTTGAACCAGTCGCGTAAGGACTCAAAACCGTATGCCTCGTTCTTACCGATCTCATAGACCATGGTCTGCAAGTCCTCAGCGCTCGCATCTGCATTAGCCGCCGCAAGCTGAGCATCAAGCTCCTTAAGCGCTCCCACTTCCCCGCCCTCAGGCGCACGCTTTGCAAGCGTTGGCGCCACGAAGTCGCGGTTGTAGTTCACCGCGCACTCGATCAGTCGCAGCAGCGCTGGGTCTTCGACAGGCTGCCCCGTGTAGCTCGCCACATACTCAGCGAGGTTAGCAGGCGTTGCTTCCAGCCCAAGCACACTCACAAGGTTGAGGAGCAAGCTGTATGGTACCGCGAGCGTATCACCAGCGCCGGGAGCCTCTACCCCAGCCCCATCGATGTTGGCACGCAGCAAGTGCCAAGCAGGGTTACCCATCTGCTTGTCCAGACCTTGCGTAGGCAGACGCTCGCGAAACTGCCAGTAGTCGTCAATCGCTTTGGGAATGACGCCTGCATGGAGCTGCTTTGCGCTTTTGGGATTGGGGAAGATGTAGAAACCCAGGCTCTCATCAGAGCCATATTGCAGCCAATCCTCAATCGTCAGGCCATTGCCTTTGGACTTGCTGATCTTCTCGCCCTTCTCATCAAGGAACAGCTCATAGATCAGGCCTTCGGGCTTGTTGCCGCCGAGGACGCGGGCGATCTTGCCTGATTGCACGCCGCTATCGGTCAGGTCCTTGCCATACATCTCGTAGTCGACGCCCAGCGCGACCCAGCGCATGGCCCAGTCGACCTTCCATTGACACTTCGACATGCCGCCAAGCGCCGACTGCTCGACCACATTGCCGTCCGTATCGGTGAAGCGGATCATGCCTGCTTCGGCATCGACCACTTCGATTGCCACTTGCAGCACTTCGCCTGTGGTCGGGCTGATCGGCATCACGGGGGAGTAGGTCTTGCGGCGCTCTTCACCCAATGTGGGCAGCATAATGTCTTGGATTGCGTCAAACCCGCGCAAGACGCCACGCAGCGCATCGTCGAAAGCGCCTGAGTTGTAGCGGTCAGAGGAGCTCACGAACTCGTAGTCGAACTCGAACTGGTCGAGGAAGGCACGCAGCATCGCGTTGTTGTGGGCTGCGAAGCTCTCATGTTCGTTGCTAAACGGGCTTGGGATGCGCGAGAGCGGCTTACCCAGATGCGCAGCCAGCATCTCCTTGTTCGGCACATTGTCAGGCACTTTGCGAAGGCCATCCATGTCATCGCTAAAGGCAACCAGACGCGTCTTCTCACCCGTCAACGCTTCGTAAGCGCGGCGCACGAAGGTGGTGCGCAGCACTTCCTGAAACGTGCCGATATGCGGCAGGCCTGATGGGCCATAGCCGGTTTCGAACAGCACTGGACCACCGCCGGGTTTTCCGTTCCGAAGCCGTTTGGCGAGGCGCTGAGCCTCTTGAAAGGGCCAGGCTTTGGAGTTGCGAGCGGTCTCTTGGAGTGTGCTGTCAGTCATAGTGGGGGCGCTTTGATGCAAGGGTGATGGAGTTGCAAGCGCGAATCCACCGGGTTGGTTCCCGATGCGGCGCGCGCGGTGGACCGCGCAAGGGTATGCTTTGAAAATAATGGAACAGCCCGCAAACCCGCAGAACTCCGGGGTTCAGCGGCACTTTGGGCGCCGCTAACTGTCACCTTTCGTGCGAAAGCGTGTTGGAATTGCTGATTGGACATAGCGGGCAAAGCATATGCGTTTCACCGCCTGTAGGACAGCAGCCACCCCAAAAACTGCGCTCAATCGCGATCTGCATCAAGAACTTCGCGCAGCTGCGCAAGCTCGCTGACGAGGCGCGGCATATCCAAAGCTTCCACCAACGGCCCGATGCGTGCAAACAACACCTCGGTTGCCTTGACCGCTTCATTGCGCGCCGAGCGACCCTTTTCGGTAATCCAGACCCGCTTGGTGCGGCCATCGCCCTGACCCGGTCTTATCTCAACAAAGCCAGCGCGTTCAAGCTTACGCAATGTGGCCGTCATGCTCGGCCGCGTCACTTGAAAGGCTGAGGCAAGCGCGCTTGGCGTCTTGCCATCGCCCAATCGCACCGCATTGTTCAAAACGCCAAACATCGCAGTGTTCAGCGGTGGGGGCAAAACTTCGCGAAAGGCTGCGTTCGACAATTGGCTAATGATACCGATCTCATTGAACAGTTGATAGGCAATGGGGTCGCCAGCAGGCTGCTCTTTTAAGGATCTAGTTTTGTCGTCAGGCATCAACCAACTTTGCTTCTAACGGCCAGCGCGGGCTCGCAGGCACTTCCGGGCCATAGCCGACCCGAGCAAGCATCTGAATAGTCTCACCGCCGGGCGCAAGCAATTCGCGCAATTCGGAATAGAGCGTCGCCATCTCGGGAAACTCCTGAAGCGTGTGGCTCCAAGGGTGAACAGCGACGCCTTGCGATTGAGCGGCAAGGTTCAACCGGATCCATGCGGCACCGGCCTGCAACTGCTCTTCGCGGCTATTGACCGGCGTTGTGATCCACGCCCAATGCTTCGTGCTTTCAACCATGGTGCGGTACATGTCGAAGCCGCTTTGATAGGCATAACTGCCCGGCGTATCGAGCGTTTCGGGCGTAACAATGCCAGCAGCATGGCCCGCGCTCAAAAACGCGCCGCCCATATCGATCCCATCGGGCTGCGCCACAATCGCTTTATTGCCAAACCGCATGAGTTCGATGCTTTCGCGCCGCGTGGCTGCGGTCTCTTGCTCAACTTGCCAACCTTTCCAAGCATTGGCCTTAACCGCTTCGAATTGCTCAGCGCTTTGCGTGTGACCGAACTGAACGGGTGCGCTTACGGCCGCGGCGATTTCGGCAAAGGTGTCATCCAAAACAGCCCTGTCGATATAGTTCTCTTTATTAGAACGGCGCGTCAATGCGCTGGCAAACAAAGGATCGCGCGTTGGCCGATCAGCGACAAATGTCACACTCGCGATGCGGCCAGTGCCCAGACGAGGTTGCCCCTCACCATCTGGAAATGCTTCGATATTGGCGCTGTAGCCAAGCTGTGCAGCGGCCTGCCTCAACAGCTCAATCATGCACCCGAAACCGATGGTGATCTGCCGATCAAAGGGATCAGTATGCGGCAATCTCCGCTCTAGATCGCATGCGACGTCGATCCGATCCTCGCCCACCAAGGCGAACTGCCAAGGTTGAATATTATGAGGATTGGGCGCGAGGATCGCATAAGAAAGCGCGCTAAGCCTAGCATCAGCGAACCCTCCACCTGCCGCAGTCCAAGGCGCAGAGGCGCGTGCGAGTGAAGGGTTCGCAAGCATGTGCCATCCACCCGCGATCGTGACCGCAGCTGCGGCTCCGCCAAACATTAATATCTTTCTACGTGTCGCTGCCATTGTGCGCTCCTGATTCGATATATTTAGTTAGCTATCTAACTATTATGCCGCCTGTCAAGAAGAGGGTACAGCACCATGACTTTGTTATTTAAGGGAAGTGGCTCTTAGTGGATCAGCGCATCATGGTGCTTGCTCACCGAGTTTAAGCGCCCCTAGACCACAACAGATCCAAGGCGACCTTACGCAAAAATCCCGCGATAATCATGCTCGGCTTGGAATTTCTTCAGCATTCCCGGGATCATAAACAGATCGCCAAAAATCCAGCAGCACCAAACGACGATGCCAAGAAGGCCGATGGGCGGGAAGATGAATAGCGTCACAAGGCTGAACATCCATAGCGCCATTTGAATGATCGCGCTGTCTTTCTGACCGCAGTAAAAGCGGTGCAGCGAAAACTGGCCTAAGACAAACCAGAGCAAATAGGCGATGCCCAGATTGCGCCCTGCCGGATCGCCGAAGAAGAAATTGGTCCTTGGCGCGTCATAGGTTCCCAAAGAACCACCGCTGTAAGAGCGGCCGCCATCTGCCATTTGGCGGGCGGCTTGTTTGATTTCCAGCGCCTGTTGAGCGCTCATCTCACCAGAGCCACTATTATAACCGGGCCCCATATTGCTGCCGGTCGACACGCCCAGCCCCAACGGCTGAGCAGGACGGCGCATTTGCATATGGCTCGGCTCACTCGGCTTAACGTTGCGCAAATTGATGAGCGGATCGTGTTCAGGCGCTGCTGATGGAGCTGTCGGGCTATGCCCGGCCGCACGCGCGCGCTCAGCGGCGATAAAAGCCTCTCGCTTCGCCGCGATATCATCCGCAGGCGCTGCGCTGGCAATCGGCGTTCCAGCAGGTGCGGCGCGGCCAAAGCCACCCGTTTGCACAGGCGCTGTTTCACCCGGCGCCAATCCTTTACGACCAAAGCTCATCTTTTATCCTCTGAAAAGCCGGGCACTGGATTAAGGTGAAACGGTTAAAAATCGCTTAGAAAACACAGGGTAATTCGCGGCCGGGTTAAAGGCTGGCAGTGAGCGATCCATCGGCCTGCTGATAGATCAACAGGTAGTTGGTGCTGATATAGCTGACTTTGCCGTCAGTGACCTCGATTTCCATGGCTGAGCAGCACACTTCCTCGCCATTGGGCAGAACGAAGCCTGCAGATACGAAAACTAATTGATCCGTAACTTCGCTGTCGAAGATTTTGAGCTGCGGTGCGCCGGGTCTGAAGTTAGGCCGGTACAGCTCTTTGATTTGCGCGTGTCCGCGGATGACCTGTCCGCTTATGTAAATTTCGGCATCGGGTGAGAACGTCGCCACAAACGCGTCGAGATCACCCGCGCGATACGCATCGACATTGTTCTGGACGGCGGCAATTCTCGCCTCCGTCTCAGCGCTGACATCTGCTGCTGCCTGTTCTTGGGCGGCCACAGGAATTGCGAGCGCCATGCACGGCGCTGCTAGATAAAGGGCGATGTTTTTCACGTTCGCGTCCTCCAAACACTCGGTCAAACCACAGAACTATCTAGCCGATCCGTTTACATATCGTTTGCATCGCATCATCGTGACTTGACCGTGGAAATTCAGCCCCTCCCCCTTCCCGCGCTGCATGCAAGTCATGGCGGCAATTGGTTGCGCCCGGCAAATGGCGCGACGGGCGCCGTGTCGAAAGGCGAGGCGATCATGGCGGCGGCGGATACGCCGGTGCTGCTGCTGAACGCGCCGCTGGTGGCAAATCGGCTGGGCTATCCTGATTTATCGGGCTTGGACCTGCTGGAGCTGTTCGCCTTTGTGCACCCGGCAAGGTTTTGCGTGCCGACCCCGCGCGGGCTGGCGCAGGCCTTGGAGCTAGACGAGCCAGCCAGCGACGACAAGGTGCCCGAGTTCTTGGCACGCGCAGCTGGAGCAATGGTGGCAGTGTGCGAAGACCCTGAATGGTTTGAGCGGCAAGGCGCATGGTCAGCGCTGCAATCGCTAGAGCGGCTGCGTTGGCCGTGGGCGCAAGTGATCAAGCCGCATGTTGCGAGGCCCGAAAAGGCCGAGAAATGGCTCTTTTCCACTTTGCCCGAATGGGAAGAGACCGGCGAACGCGCGCCGCCCCGTCAGGTGGAATTGCCCGAAGACCATGTGCTCGATCAACTTGATGCGCTAACCGGAGAAGACGCGGAGAAACGCGAAGGCCAACGCGCCTACGCCAAGGACGTCGCACGCATCTTTGCCCCGCGGACAGCGCGCGAAGTGCCGCATATTGCTTTGGCGCAAGCGGGAACGGGGATCGGCAAGACGCTGGGCTATCTGGCGCCATCTTCGCTATGGGCAGGCGCTTCGGGTGGAACGGTCTGGGTCTCAACTTTTACCAAGAACTTGCAACGGCAATTGCGCAGCGAGAGCCGCCGAGCTTGGCCGGTTAAGCGCCCGGATGGAACGCCGCCTGTGGTGGTGCGAAAGGGACGCGAGAATTACCTTTGCCTCCTCAATCTCGAAGATGCGCTGCAAGGCGGCTTTGCCGGGCGTCCTGCCATCCTCGCGCATCTGGTCGCGCGCTGGGCGGCGTTCACGCGCGATGGCGATATGATCGGCGGTGACTTGCCCGGGTGGCTTGGCACATTGTTCCGCAAGCGCGGCATTGCCGCCCTCACCGATCAACGCGGCGAATGCGTCTATGCCGGGTGCCCGCACTACCGAAAGTGCTTTATCGAACGTGCCGCACGGGACTCAGCGCAGGCTGATCTGGTGATCGCCAACCACGCGCTAGTTATGGTCAATGCAGCGCGTGGCCGCGACCACGCACAGCGGCCCACCCGCATTGTCTTCGACGAGGGCCACCACGTCTTCGAAGCTGCCGACAGCACCTTTGCGGCCACGCTTTCAGGGCAAGAGGCGATTGAGCTGCGGCGCTGGATCATTGGCCCTGAACGCAAGAACAAAGGCCGCCGTCGTGGCCTCTCGGCGCGCCTGGCTGATGTCGCCAGCTATGACGACGAAGGCGGCGAAGCCATTGAGGATGCGTGCGAGGCGAGCAAATTGCTCCCCGGCGAAGGGTGGCTGCAACGCCTGACCGAAGGCGAACCCGCTGGCCCTGTCGAAACACTCCTTTCAGCTGTGCGCACCGCGACCTATGCCCGCGATGAAAGCGGCGGACAGGAAGCGGGATACGGGATTGAAACCGAAGCAAGCGGGTTGCCGCGTGAAGTGATTGAGGCGGCAGGCAATGCTGCGCAGGCGCTGGCCAGCATTCGCGGACCTTTGATCCGGCTGGGCGGAAGGCTTGAGGCTGTACTCGCCGACCCGCCCGATTGGCTCGATGGACAAGGCAGAGCACGGATCGAAGGCGCGCGTTTCTCGCTGCAATGGCGGGTTGATCTGCTCAATTCTTGGGGCGCGCTGCTGGAGCGGTTGGGTGGCCCGGCGGATCCTGAGTTCGTCGATTGGCTCGCTGTCGACCGCTCTGATGCGCGCGAATTTGACGTCGCGATCCACCGACGTTGGCTCGATCCGATGAAGCCGTTTGCAAAAGTCGTGCTCGAACCAGCGCACGGCGTGATGCTGACCAGCGCGACACTAACCGACCGAATAGGCGCTGAAGCCGGAGATCCGTGGGAGTCTGCCATCGCGCGCTCTGGCTCCGTTCACACCGAAGCAGAGCCGATGCTTTCCGCAGCCAATAGCCCGTTTGACTATGCCAGCCGCGCCGAAGTGCTGATCGTCACCGACGTGAAGAAAGGCGATCTTCCCGGCCTTGCGGGCGCCTATGCGCGGCTGATCGAAGCCAGCGAAGGCGGCGTGCTTGGCCTATTCACCGCGATCCGCCGGATGCGCGCGGTGCATGGTCGCATTGCCGACCGATTGGCGCGCGAAGGCCTGCCGATTTACGCTCAGCATGTCGACCCGATCGACACCGGAACACTGGTCGATATATTCCGGGATGATCCACGCGCCAGCCTGATGGGCACCGATGCGCTGCGCGACGGCGTTGATGTACCGGGCCGATCTCTGCGCTGCGTCGTCATGGAAGCCGTCCCGTGGCCGCGCCCCGACATTCTGCACAAGGCTCGCCGCGCAGCTGGGGGCGGTGGCACCTATGATGACCGCATCATCCGCGCCCGCCTTGCCCAAGCGTTTGGCCGACTAATCCGTAATAAGGATGATGCCGGCCATTTCGTCGTCCTGTCCGCTGCCTTCCCCTCCCGCCTGCTCAGCGCTTTCCCCGAAGGCACGAGCGTGCGCCGCGTCACGCTGGATGAAGCCTTGGCGCGGGTCAAAGACGGTTTGATCGGCGAAGATGCAACCGCTTCCGCCGAAGAGACTTCACAGAACGCGATCAATATCCCAGATAAGTCTGCATGATCGAGAACATCGACTATTTCGTGCGTATTCTGTCAGTCGGGGCCAGCCTGATGTTGCTGGCGCAGGTCGTCGAAGGGGAAATGCGCGGCAGCTTAAAATTCTCGCTGGTAGGCCTGTTGGTCAGCGTAATCGCATATGTGATCAATTCCACACCTGCATTGGAACCGGCAGGTTGGGCGGACGACGCGCTAAACCTTGTATCAATGACACCGCCATTTTGGGCGTGGCTATTTGCGCGCAGACTGTTTGAGCGCGAACCAAGGCGTCATATTGCGCAATTGGCCATCGCCGCGCTTTTCGTTTCTTGGGTGATCGGCACGTTCTTCGCCTCGCTCGACCCGTTGGCATTTTACGCAAACCGCACCATCTCGCTTTTGCTGATCGTCGATCTGGTCCGGGTTGCCTTCATCGACAGGGAAGATGACCTGATCGAAAAGCGCCGCGTTATTCGGCTGGTCTTGCCCGTACTGATCGGTGCTCAAACGGCGCTGGTGTTGATTTACGAGATATTTCGCGGGCCCACCGCTGATTTCGCATGGGCGCAGTTCATCAATGGGGTACTGATCCTGCTGATAACACTGTTTTCCGGAATTGCTCTGCTCAAGGCAGACCCCGAATTATTGGTGGCAACCGAAGAAAAGCCGGAACCTGAAGCGGATACCCTGCCCGACCTTTCCCCTGCCGAAACCGTGCTGCACGATAAGCTTACCGCAGCGATGGCAGAAGGCGCATACCGCGAACCTGGTCTGACAATCGCAAAGCTCGCAGACCAACTCGACACGCCCGAACACCGTCTTCGCGCTCTCATCAATCAGCGCATGGGTTATCGCAATTTCAGCGCCTTCTTAAACCGGCACCGCATCACAGAAGCTCGCGCAAAGCTGTCCAATCGCGACGATGTGGATCTGCCCGTGCTCACCATCGCGATGGATTTGGGATATAATTCGCTGCCGACCTTCAACCGTGCCTTTCGCAGTGAGACAGGCACAACACCCAGTGATTTCAGGCGCTTGGCGATCAGTGACAGCGCCGATGAGCCCGCCTTGGAGACTGTTCAAAACTGAAAAAGCGCGGTCAGATTCAAAAACGACCAGCATTTTTCGGGTCTGAGGAGATTTTGCTCGGCGCGGCTGTCACACCGTTGTGCATCCCGCTACTAAGGATCACGAAATGACCGCAACGCCCGAACCAAGCAGCCTCGAATACGCCGTCACACGCGTTAGTGAGCACTTTATGAATGTGCTCTATTTCGACCTTGGCCGCTATTTAATCGCGGCGGGCGTTTGCACCATCTTCCTGCTCGTATTTCGCAGCTGGGCCAGCGCGCGGCGCATCCAGCGCAGCCGAAAGGCAAGCATGGCGGATTACCGTCGCGAAGTGCTCTCATCCTTGCGTACGGTGTTCGTCTTTGCAGTAGTTACCTTAGCGACGTTGGTGGGCCGCGAGACGGGTGTGATCCAGCTCAAACTCGAAGAAGCACCGATGATAACGGTCGCGTGGCAATTTGCGCTGATTGTGCTGATGCATGATGCGTGGTTTTATTGGATCCACCGCGCGATGCACACGAAAGCTCTGTTTCGCCTCACCCACCTTCACCACCATAAGTCGCGTACGCCAACGCCCTGGACTGCTTACAGTTTCACAACCATCGAAGCAGCGTTGGAAGCTGTGTTCATGCCGCTATTCCTGCTGGTGACGAGCTTGGTCGGCATCCAATATGCAGGTTTCGCGCTGCTGCTATTCCTGTGGCACATGATCATTCGCAATGTGATGGCGCATGCGGGCAGTGAACTGTTTCCCGCAGGCTGGGTTGATAACCGCTGGACCGATTGGATCAGCACCACCACGCATCACGATCTGCACCATTCCTCTGGCCACAATTACGGGTTTTACTTCACGTTTTGGGACCGCCTGATGGGGACCGAGCACCCACGGTACAAGGAAGAGTTTCGCAAAAGCGCCAAGCCCATCCGCCTGCCATCCATCGGTCGCAAAGCTGCCGAGCAGGTCTGATTTAAAGCTTCAATTCTCGGGCAAGTGCAGTCCTCGCACTTGCCTGACCCGCGGCAGTTTTGTGCACGCCCTCCCCAGTTCGTCCTCCCCAGATGGAATACGAATGGCGCGCGCGGGACTGCCGCATTTGCTTTGCGCCGCATTGCTGCCATAGGGTGACGCGCAGCGCCTTTGACCGTCAAAGGCCGGTGGGAAAGCAGAACAACCGTGAAGATCCTTGGCATATTTCGCCATGCAAAGTCCGAATGGGAAGCGGGCGTCACGCGCGATTTTGATCGCGGGCTAAACGCGCGCGGCTGCGACGGCGCTGGCCTGATTGGGGATCACATTCGATCACACGGAGTGGCTTGGGACAAAGTCGTCGCCAGCCCTGCGGTCCGCGTAAAAGACACGATTGATCTTGCCATCCCAGAGATGAAAACGGTCTATGATCAGAAGCTCTACCTCGCCAGCCCAGACACGATCATGGAAGTGATCGCCGCGCATGCGATGGGCGAAGACGGCGAAGAGGCTGAGGCAGTTATGGTTTCTGGCCACAATCCAGGCTTACAGGAATTGATTTTGGAGCTGGTCTCACCGGCGCATGAGAACGACCTTTTCAAAGAGGCAGCGGTGAAGTTTCCAACCGCAGCCTTTGCGGTGCTCGAATGCAATATCGACAGTTGGGCCGACCTTAAGAAGTTCACTGGCAAGCTGGTACATTTTGCGCGCCCTCGTGACTTGGACCCTGAGCTAGGGCCTGAATTCTAAGACGCTTTGGGCGGATCGAGCACGTAGCGCGGCCCTGCCCCCAGCTGCGCCATTTTGTCATCCGGATTATAGATCGCGCAGCGTTTCAGGCTGAGACACCCGCAGCCAATGCACCCATCGAGCCGGTCACGCATGGATTGCATCTGCGCGATCTTACGGTCGAGTACAGCGCGGATCGAACGGCTGATCGCCTCCCAATCGCGCGCATTGGGCGTGCGGCCATGGGGCAATTTTCGCATCTCTTCGTCAATTTCACCCAGCGTCAGGCCAAGCTGCTGAGCGATCAGGATAAAGCTGACCCGGCGAATGTCGGAGCGTAAAAAGCGCCGTTGATTGCCGGATGTGCGCACCGGCTCAATAAGGCCTTTGTCCTCATAAAAGCGGATCGCGGAAACCGACAGCCCCGTGCGCCGTGCCATTTCACCTATGGGGATGAGATCGTTTTTGGATAGAGGTTTTGCCATGAAGCGAGAGGTATCGCAAAAATAGCTTGATCTCAAGTTAGCTTGAGGTTGCATGATGACTGCACACAATGATTCGCAAGGCTCGGTTGAAGCAACACTTCGACCCGCCGCTTAGACAGGAGTGCAACCATGCCCACCGGACGTATCGAACACGCCAACCTCACCGTCACGCAGCCGGAACGCAGCGCGGAGCTGTTCAAGCAATTATGCGGATGGGAGGAGCGCTGGCGCGGTCATTCAAAGCTGGGCGGTGACACGATCCATATCGGCGAGCCGAGAAATGGCGCGACTTATCTGGCGCTCTATACCAATGATGATGTGCGGGCGGAAAGCCCACGCAAATACTCCAAAGGCCAGCCGCTGAACCATATGGGTTTATTGGTCGATGATCTGGACGAGGCTGAGAATGTAGTCGCTGCCGCAGGGCTCAATGCGTTTGGTCATGATGACTACGAACCCGGCAAGCGCTTTTACTTCTTCGATTGGGACGGGATAGAATTTGAAGTGGTCTCCTATGTGGGAGAAGCAGCATGAACGAGCCGCTATTGCGCGAACCCATGTTCGGCCCGCCCAGCAATAACGATCAGAACAAATCTTTTTGGACCGTTGCGCCCCCATTAGCCCCCTGCGTCCAAGGCTGGTCGGTATGGTCAATGCTCAAATCACCCGTCCATGCTGTGCAAAGAGCCTTTGCCTCTTCTGGCGATCCTGAGACCCAGCCTTGATAGTCCTCAGCCCGCAACAGCACCGGCATCCGGCTGTGGATCGCTTCCGCAGCCGATCCGGCGCTGTCGGTCATCACCATGGAATAGCATGTTCCGAATTCGTCTGATTGCCGCCAAACACCTGCGCAAGCGAACAGCTCAGTATCGGGCAGGTTCATCCATGTGCGGGTCTTGCCGCCCTTTGGCCCCTGCGCCTCCGCCCAGCCGGTCAGTGGGATCAGGCAGCGGCGTTCCTCAAAGGAGTAACGCCAGAAAAATCCATCCAACTTTTCAGTGCGGGCGTTGTTGACGGGCTTGGGTTTGAGCGGTTGGCCGCTCTTACCCTTCATGATGAGCGGGAAGCCCCAGCTCATTTGGCGCACTTGACCTTCCGCTACGACTAGACCGGGGAAGCCGGGATAGACCTCTTCACCGAAATTTGCGCCGCCTGCTGCATCAACCGCGTCGAACCATTTGGCGACTTCGTCCTTGGTTTTGGTCATGCGGTAGAGGTTGCACATCAGCCCGCTCCCGCATTGCCAACGACAAAACACGCCATCGCCATCAGCGCCCCTGCCCAGCGGTTTGAGCGAAACCGTTCAAGCGGGTTGTCGGGATCGGATGGATCGAGCGTCGCGATCTGCCACGTGAGGTGCAACGCCACCGGGATGAGCGCGACAAGCGCGAAGATGTCCGGGCGATAGAGCCAGACGCCCAGCCCCCACAATCCTATCGTTGCGGCATAGAATATCGCCACACCGCCCTGCACTTTACCGCCCATGCGAAGCGCAGAAGACTTGATCCCCACCAGCGCATCATCCTCGCGATCTTGCAGGGCATAGATAGTGTCAAAGCCAATCACCCAGCAGATGCAACCTGCGTAAATGGCCCCAAGAGCCTCCCAATTGTCGAACCGCAGCTGGGTCCACCCAACCAACAGCCCCCATGTAAAGACCATGCCAAGCCACGCCTGCGGCCACCAAGTGATGCGCTTCATAAACGGATAGGCAGCCACCAGTGCAAGGCTGGCAAGCGCAACAATCTGGGCCTCCAGTCGAAGCTGCAACAGCACCGCAAAGCCCACCAGACACAATGCAATCAGCCAACCCCAAGCGAGCTTCTTGCTCACCCGCCCGCTTGCCACAGGACGCAAAGCGGTACGCGCGACCTTTTTATCAAGGTCAGCATCGACGATATCGTTGTAAACACAGCCCGCCCCGCGCATCGCAATCGCGCCGACCAGCAGACAGCCCAATAGCCAGAATTGCGGCCCCGCTCCTGCCAGCCATACGCCAAACACGCAGGGCCAGAACAGCAGCCACCACCCTATTGGACGGTCGAACCGGGCAAGTTGCGCGAGGTCACGAGGCACTTGAGGCAGGCGCTCAATCAGGCCGCGATGCTCTGTGTCAGGGACAATTGTTTCAACTGGGGTTTCGGCCGGAGTGTCGCTCATGCCCGCTCCTCTAAACGAGCGGCTCGCCACCCGACAAGGCAAGCGATGAACATGACAACATTCCCTGCAAAATCGAGCATCCCGATCGAGGTCAGCACCGGCATTTCGTAGTGAAAATACCAGTTGAAGACGAAGAACGGCATCAACACGACCGCGAAGATAGCGAAGGCACGCGAAGACCACTTCACCACCAGCGCCATAATGCCGAACATCACCGCCTGAGACCCGAAACACGCCACCATAAAGCGGGTTAGAAATGTGTTCTCACGGTACGTATCAGTGATCGCAACCTCGATCACATGGCCAGGGAAGAACAGCGCCCACCCGCCAAGGCCGAGGAATACGGTCGCGATAGCAAATTGAGCGATACGCGCAGTCATGCCTTGCTCATTAACGCCCCGCACGCTTAGGGAGCAAGTCATGCCCGCTACGCCCGCCTGGCCTCCGAAAAGCGCACCGCGCCTGTTTGTGGAAGACGAACTGGGCACCGGGCGCATATTGGCGCTCGAGGGAAATCAAGCGCATTATCTGGGCAAGGTGATGCGCGTGCGCGAAGGCGACACGGTGATTCTTTGCGACAACCAAACCGGCGAATGGGCCACGCGTGTCGGGCAGGTGGAAAAGCGCCGGGTTGATGTGAGCGTGATTGAGCGTTTGAGGCCGCGCGAGGAAGTGCCTGACCTATGGCTGTGCCCTGCTCTCCTCAAGAAAGACCGCTTTGATCTTGTGCTGGAGAAAGCGACCGAGCTTGGCACGGCGCAAATTCACCCAGTTATCACAAGGCGATGTGTAGCGGATAAGCTTAACCTTGAGCGCGCGCAGACCATTGCCACTGAAGCCGCCGAGCAATGTGCAAGAACGGCTCTGCCCGAAATCGAGGCACCCGTTAAACTTGAGGCGATGCTGCGCGACTGGCCAGCAGACCGCTCACTCTTCTTCGCTGATGAAGAAGGCGGAGAACCCGCCGCAGAGGCCTTTGCTAACGCAGGCGCACCTGCTGCCATATTGATTGGCCCCGAAGGCGGCTTTGACGATGCAGAGCGTGCCGCCATTCGCGCTCACCCTCAAGCGCACGCCATCACACTCGGCCCGCGTATTTTGCGCGGCGAGACTGCCGCGATTGCTGCCATTTCCGCCTGGATGGCGCAGGCGGGGGATTGGTCGACACAAGAATGACTTGCGTCGACAAAACCAAGTTTACACTTCCCAGCGTCAATTGAGTTTTCTACGGCCACTGGAATTGAGAGGGAGGCCCCGCCCCGATGAGTACCAGAGAAGCGTCCAGTACCAATGAACCGGTGATCGAAGGTCTCGAAGACCTGACCGCTCCCATGCGTGCTGGCGAGAAGCCCAAAGACGCCTGGCGCATCGGCACCGAGCATGAGAAGCTCGTCTACAAACGCGATACTCGCCGTGCGCCTTCGTATGATGAACCTTGCGGTATCCGCGATGTCCTTAATGAGCTGACTGAGTTTGGGTGGGAGCCGATTGAGGAAGGCGGTAATGTCATCGCTCTCAAGGGCAAGGATGGCGCGGTCAGCCTGGAGCCTGCTGGGCAGTTAGAACTCTCCGGTGCTCCGCTGGAAAGTCTGCACGAAACCTGCGCGGAAACTGGCCGCCATCTGGAGCAGGTGAAGTCAATCGGCGAACGCTGCAATGTTGGCTATCTTGGCCTTGGCATGTGGCCGGACAAGACCCGCGAAGAACTGCCCGTGATGCCCAAGGGCCGGTATAAAATCATGATGGACCACATGCCCAAAGTGGGCAATTTAGGCCTCGACATGATGCTGCGGACTTGCACCATTCAGGTCAATCTCGACTATTCATCCGAAGCCGATATGGTGCAGAAATTCCGCGTGGGCCTTGCGCTGCAACCGCTTGCCACGGCGTTGTTCGCAAACTCGCCTTTCACCGAAGGCAAACCCAATGGATACCTTTCGTACCGCAGTCACATTTGGTCAGATACCGATCCGTACCGCACCGGCATGCTCCCCTTCGTATTTGAAGAGGGCTTTGGCTATGAGCGCTGGGCGGAATATATGCTCGACGTGCCCATGTATTTCGTGTTCCGTGATGGCCAGTATATCGATGCAGCAGGCCTGTCCTTCCGCGACTTTATGGATGGAAAGCTATCAGTGCTCCCCAGCGAGCGTCCGACAGCGAGCGATTGGTGGGATCACCTCTCCACCGCCTTTCCAGAAGTGCGCCTAAAAAGCTTCCTGGAGATGCGCGGCGCAGATGGTGGCCCGTGGAGCCGGATCTGCGCTTTGCCCGCCTTGTGGGTCGGCTTGCTTTACGATCAAAGCGCGCTGGATGCGGCATGGGACCTGGTCAAAGACTGGTCAATGGAAGAGCGCGAGCAGCTGCGAAATGACGCGCCAAAGCTTGGCCTTGATGCAGGCATTCCCGGTGGTGGGACAATGCAGGACCTTGGCAAAGAGGTGCTTGAGATCGCCCGTTCAGGCTTGGCCGCTCGCGGCAAGCTGAATGCGAGCGGCGACAATGAAACCGGCTATCTCGAGACACTCGATGAAATCGTGAAGACGGGCAAAGTCCCTGCACAACGCCTGCTTGATGCATACTACGGCGAGTGGGGCGAGGACGTATCGAAGGTCTATAAATACTCGTTCTAAGGGGGAGAGGCGTATGTTGATCGTTTTGGCAGAGGCCAATTTAGGCGAAGGCGCTCTTGATAAAGGCCGGGCGGCTATGGCCGCCATGGTGGAGGCATCGCGCGCCGAAGAAGGTTGCATTGCCTACACTTATGGCGTCGATGTGCTTAACCCGAGCAAGCTGATGATTGTTGAGAAATGGGTCGATGACGCCGCCCTCGCCTTCCACTTTGGAACGCCGCATATGGCTGCATTCCAACAAGCACTTTCGACGCTGGATGTGCAGATTACCGAGCTTGCGAAGTATCAAGCCGATGACGGTTCGCCCCTCAACTAATAGGAAAACAGAGCGATGATCGTTGTCACCGGCACATTCCGCGTTCCGCCCAGCATGATCGATGTCGTCGTCCCGGCAATGGAAGCGATGATCGCAGCCAGCCGCATGGAAGAAGGCTGCATCGAATACGCCTACGGCTTTGACGTGCTCGATAAAGGGTTGGTGCGGGTAAGCGAAACGTGGCGCGATCGGGAGGCACTGGAATCGCATTTTCGCACCGCGCATATGGCCGAATGGCGCGCTCAATTTGCAGCGCTAGCGATCTCCGAACGCGATCTGTTTGCCTATGAGACGGTCGATGATGGGTTTCACATTTAACCGAGTCATTTTGCGCAGAACCGCCCCCTACTCAGCGGGCTCGTGCACCGTGTCGTCGCTGTCGTGATCAGTGTTAACAGGGCCGGAGAAGCGTGCAGCAAACCGGCGCTTGATCCGGGCGAGCGGCGCGGTGATAACACCGTTCTCTTCCATCCAGTCATAATACAATTTGTACTTCGGGTCTTCGGCCAGCAAATGCGCCTCTTCAGTGCGCGCACGCCAGTAATAAATCGCATTCACAATCAGCAAAAAGAACGTGTTGCGAATTACGTCGACGGGTGAGCCACTTGTGACGAGGAACGGCATTACCGAACACCACCAAAACAGGTTTTTGGAAAGATAGGCAGGGTGGCGGGTATAGCGATATGGGCCATTCGTGAGCACCCCGCGATAGGTGAGATTGGAGAACCGAATGCCGAAAACAACGGTCGCCCAGGCATAGATCGCGGTGAGAAAAATGAGCCAGGCCGCCCATGCCCATAGCAGCGCTTCATTGCCCGCAAGCCAGTGCCCCCAACCCGCAATATTGCTCTCATAGCTCAGTATCTGGTTGCCATTGCCGATAATGCCCCAGACGAATGGAGGGTAGCAAAGCAATGCTGCAAGCCAACCGCCAAGGAATGGATTGCCAGAGCGGATATGCGCATCAAGCGGGCGCAGAGTAAACAGATAGCCGACCGTTCCGATCTGCACGTCAATGACGAACAGCAAGGTGATCAGCAGCATCCCAAACTCAACCGGATTGTTGATAATCGCTCCTGGATTGCTCTCAACTATGAAAGCAAAGCCAGGCGGCAGAATTGAGATCATGAAGGCACCAAAGAAACCTTTGATGATCCATGCACGCCAGTGTTTCTTGATCGGCTCCAGCTCCCACGCCTCGCGCCCGATCAGCATAGCGCCAAAGTGCCAAGTGCCGTCCTTTTGGTCGACCATGTAACGATCAAGCCAGATCACGTATGGCACGGAAAGCACCACCATCGGCACGATCGCAAAGCCAAGCACCTCCATCGCAAACAGGTATTGCCCATCCCAATACCAGCGTCCGAGGCAGTAGAGCCCGGCAATGATCATCCAAGTCGCCCAAAGCCCCGCGATCTTTACCGTGGAAACGTGCATCACATCATTGACGCTGCGCTTCAGGCTCCAATCAAGGCCGGTTGAGGGACGAAGATGCACTCGGTCGACCAAGACCGACCAAACGGCCATTGGCCCTGCGGTGAACAGCATTGCTGCCAGCGCGGCGTAAGGGCCTGAAAGCACGCCATATTCGCCCTCTAGTCCAATTGCATCGGCAAAGATGGGAAAGTTGCGACAAAACAAGATCCACAATGCAAGGCCCAGCAAACCGGCAAAACCGACGCCAGAGGACACATCGCTTTCAGGCAGCTCTAACGATTTGCCGGCGACGGTGGATGGAGTGTTCGCGCTCATTACCCAAGACGCATAGCGCCAAAGGGTTAATTCTTGGCTCAGATTGTGGCCTGTGTCCTAAAGGGACGCGCTCGCGGGCAGAAGGTTAACGCCCACGAACACAGTCGGCTTACTTCCAGGCGTGGATCGTACCGCTATCGTCAAGTACATACAGCATGCCGTCAGCGACAATCGGAGGCAGACTTACAGGCTGGTCGATGTCAGCAAACATTTGCGAGGAGCCTTCGCCCGTGCTGATCTTCCAGATTTCACCGCGTGAACTGGCCACCCACAGATGTCCACCAGCCAGAACGGGCCCAGTCCAGAAGATCGGGTCCTTCTTCTTCTCTTCATTGCGGAATTGCTGCAATTGGCTGATCCAGCGAACCCGGCCCGTCGAACGGGCAATGGCGAGCAGACGCGCATCATCGGTCAGTGTAAAAATCCACTCGCCTGCAATCGCAGGAGTGGAAATACCGGCAAGATTCAATTCCCAAATACGTTGCCCGGTCACCAGCTCATAGGCTGCCATTCTACCGCCCTGACCCAGCGCATAGACGCGGCCAGAATCGATGATGGGGTCAGCGTCAATATCGGTGAGCGAGCTAACGGTGGTGGAAATATTGGTCCGTGCCAAAGCATCCGCCCAAAGCGTGCGACCGTTCTCATACCGATACGCGTTCAACTCACCCGATGAATAACCAGCGATAACCGTGCCATTGCCAGCCGCCGGAGCCGCCACACCGAACACGCCGCTTTGCGCGCTTGATCCGCTTTCATTCCAGAGCAGTGAGCCGTCATTGGCATTGAGTGACAGGATCTGGTTGTCCTGCGTCATCACGAACACCTGACCAAACGCAATCGTCGGCGATCCCCGCAGCGGCCCTGCGGGTGAAACTTGCCAGGACACTTCGCCTGTCATCGCGTCCATGGACTTGGCCTCGCCCGCGCCATTGGTCGCATAAAGACGGCCATTTTCGTAGCTTACACCGCCACCGAAAGCCGAGGGACGCATATCATCAGACATCTCTGCGTCTGAGTTCCAGACGCGCGCGCCAGTATCTTTGTTAAAGGCGTGAATCGTTCCGTCAGAGCCGACCGCGTACAGCATCTCTCCGCCGATGACCGGTGCTGCGGCGAGCCTTGCGCGGTCGCTCGCACCCTCAACGCGGGCAGTCCAAACCTTGGCCGGATTTTCGGATAGAGCAAGATGGCCGTAAGATTTGCTGGCTGAACCGCCGACCTGCGCCCATTCAGGGTTGGTCTGCGCTGGTGGCAGAACAACAGAGATGCCCGCAAGCGCTGGATCAACCTGCGCACCGGTTTCGATCCGTGACAGGATAGGTGTGCGATTGCCGACGGTCGGCGTTGTTTTTTCGCCACCGCCAAACAAACCGCCGCCGCACCCTGTCACAAGGGTTGCGAGCGCACCGGCTGTCAAAACGCTTTTCATCCGCGAAAATTGCATCATGTATCTATCCGTCCAGTCTCTATTTCGTTCTTATGGTTGAGGTGCGCCAGCGGGGACCCCACCCGCTGGTCCTGCTGCAGGAGCGCCGCCCTGACTTTCGAGCAGTTCCTCAACATCCTCAATCGCATCCACGCCCAACAGGCCAGCCATTTGGCGGGCGCGCGAACGCAGGGTTTCAGGCAATTCTTCGTCTTTGGCGATTTCACCAAACAATGTGCCAGCCTCATCACGGTTGCCCGCTTCGAGGTGGGCGATGGCGACCAGTTCGCCTGCGCTGCCGAAAAAGGCATTTCCGGGAACCGCAAGGCCCTCAAGTTTCGCGATGACGTCAGCGGGATCGCGATCGTCGAAATTGGTTGCCACTTCGCGGATGAGCGCGAGATCGCGCATCGCCTGCGGTGCCTCAGCATCGGCGGAAATCGCTGCGTAAAGCTCAACCGCTCGGCCAGTGTCCTCAGCTTCGAGCGCGGAGGCCGCTTGCAGGAAGCGTGCAACAGTGCGCGCGCCTGGCGATCCATCTTCGACGAGCGGCGCGACCTTCTCAGCGGCCCCTTCGAAATCCTGCGCATCGATCGAATCAAGCGCGCTCACGATTGTCTCTGATTGACCTTCCAGCTCGGCTTCGTTGGTGCTGTCCCAGTACCAAAAGCCCAACATGCCCACGAGCAGCAGCGTCAAGGCACCGCCCAATGCAACGCCGTATTTCTTGAAAAACTCTGCCGCATCATCCTGCCGCACAGCTTCGTCAATCTCACGCATCAGCAGTTCGTCTTCGGTCGACGGCGCTGCGGGATCAGGCGAGCTGGGATTGTTATCGTCAGGCGTTTGAGTTGGAGTGCGCGCCACGGGGCGTAAATCCTCAGATAGTTGAATTCAAGTCTAACGCGGCTCTTTAGGCAGCGTGGGGGCAGCGCGCAATGGCCAGAAGACCGCCTGCCACAATTGCGTTCATGCTATACTCGCTTACAAAACTCGACCCGCTGTCTTTGCATGGGTGGCGTGGTTAAGTTGAACGCGCGGTTAAGCCCCTTGCGCGATCGCTCCCCAGTACAGTTTGCGATAGGTTTCGATCATCTGCGCCTCGTCATATTGCGACTGCGCTTTTGCGCGGTTGGCTTTGCCGATCTCGCTGCGCAATTCCTCATCTTCAGCCAATTTCTCAATAACATGAGCCAGTGACTGCGCATCATTTGGAGCAGCTATCCACTCCCAGTTTGGCTCAGACACGATCGCGCGAATATCGCCAACATCGGGCGCTGCAATGGGCAATCCTGCGGCCATCGCTTCCACCACGGAAAGCGGGAATTGCTCGCTTTTTGACGACAAAGCGAAAATGTCGAACATCCCAACAAGCTCATGCGGATTGGTGACTGCTCCGGGCAGATGAACCCTGTGGCTAACTTCCAACTCATCGGCTTTGGCTTGAATAGCTTCGCGCTCCGGCCCCTCGCCAAAGATCACGAGCTGCCATTCTTCGGACAAATGCTCAAAGGCCTGCACCAGCATGGGCAGCTGTTTAACCGCGCGTAGCCCTGCGAATGTGCCGATCCAGCGCTCGCCTTCGCGTTTGACCAGGCGAATAGATGCGGGATTGGGTTTGCCGGCAAACCTTTGCGTGTTGATGCCGTTGGAGATGCGTTGCAGTTTGGCGGGAAGGGTTTGCCACGCTTCCTTCGCGATTGCCTCAAGCACACGGCTTGGCACGACCAGCTTGTGCGTGCGGCGCAAAGCCACCCGGCGGAACCAATTGCGCTTGGTGCTGAGCTTCTCGACCTCATCCTCGTTAAAGCCATCCTCGTGATGGATCAGAGGCGGAAGGTCGAGCGGATCGGTAAAAACGGTGTGCGCCATCACCGCATTCATCGCTCCCCAATTGTAGGTGAGCACAAGGTCAAACCCGCGCATAGCCTTTGCAACTTCAACCAAACGGCCCGGTGTTGGCAGACCGGTGATTGGCGGAAAGTCGGTTGGGAGAGCGACCTTGATCCCCGGCGCAATATGTTCGCGCGCACCCATCTGATCGGGCATGGAGGAGATAATGGTATGCTCCGCCGCATCGCCAAAAGCATTCATCAGCTGCACCGCGCGCAGCTCCTTCCCACCGGGCGCAAAGGTTGAATGGATGTGCAGGATTTTGCGAGCAGGATTATCCGTCATGATTAAACCTCTGTGAGCAACGCATCGATTGCTGCGCGCGCTTCGGGCTCGTCAAGTGTGGGGGCGTGGCCGACGCGTGGCACGGTCACGCTGGTCATTGCAGGGTTACGCGCGCCCATCTGCTTGACAGTTTCTGCGCTCAAGAGGTCGGACAATTCCCCCCGCACCAACACCATCGGGACATTGCGCAAGGCCTCAAAGGCGAGCCAGAGATTGGCAGGGGCGGCGTTGCCCGGTTCCTTGAAAGGGTCAGCAATAGCCATGTCATAATCCAGACTGATCCGACCACTTTGGTTCACAACAAATGTGCGTTTCGCCATTTCAAGCCATTGATCAAGCGTGAAATCGGGAAAAGCGGCTGAGTGAACCTGCGACAAAGATCGCGCGGCGTGGATCCATGTCGGGTAGCTTTTCCCCTGCCCGACATAACCGGCGATGCGTTCGATACCGGCCGGATCAATTTCGGGGCCGATATCGTTCATTACCACCGCTGCGACCCGCCCTGGCTTTGCGGCAGCCAACAGCATGGTGATCAGACCACCCATCGATGTGCCGACCGAAATGAAGCGATCTATGCCAAGCTCGCTAAGCAATATCTCGACGTCGCTCACATATTGCAGCGGGTTGTAAGTCGCGGAATCGGGCGCATAATCGCTGTTCCCTCGACCGCGCATCTCGGGAACGATCACCCGGCGCGCACTCGCCAAATGCTCTGCAAGCCCTGTAAAATCGCGCGAGTTCCGCGTCAGTCCATGCAGGCAAAGAACCGGCGGGCCATCATAGCCCTCAGGCCCCGCATAGTCGCGGAAATAGAGCGACAAGCCGTCCTCGCTGGTCCAGCTTCGGTCTTCATATTGGTTAGCCATGAAAGCGCGTGTTTATCCCTGAATACTCGGTGCGCGCACTCGCAGCGCTTGCGCGCACCTTCGTCAATCCCCACTATCGCGGGATGAGCGACGAACTGCAAGCTGCGAGCTATAATCCTGACCCGGCGATTGAGGAGCTTGCAAGCTGGCTTGGCAGTCCAGTGCAGGCTGCTGACTTTCCACAAACACGCCTTCGCTTTCGTAATGACAGGGCGGCAGCGAGCGTGGGACTATCGCATTTAAGCAATGAAGACTGGTGCCAGCATCTTGGCCGCTTCATTCCGCTTGATGGAAATCTACCCCAGCCCCTCGCGCTCAAATATCATGGCCACCAATTCCGCGTCTACAATCCCGAAATCGGCGATGGGCGCGGTTTTTTGTTTGCTCAAATGCGCGGGAGCGACGGCCGGCTGATGGACCTGGGCACGAAAGGGTCTGGCACCACACCCTATAGCAGATTGGGCGATGGGCGGCTGACGTTGAAAGGCGCCGTGCGCGAAATCCTCGCGACAGAAATGCTCGAGGCTTTGGGTGTAAACACATCCAAGACGCTATCCGTGATCGAGACTGGCGAGAAATTGATGCGCGAGGATGAACCCTCGCCAGCAAGGTCAGCTGTGATGGTGCGCCTTAGCCATTCGCATATCCGCATCGGCAGTTTTCAACGGCTCCTAGCGCTCGAGGAGAAAGACGAGATGGAGGCGCTGGTGCAATACTGCCTCAAACATTTTCCAGCGCCCAATCCTCCCGAAGACGCACCAGGACGTGACGAGCCAGCCGTCCAATTGATGCACGCTGTTGTGGAGCGGATGGCCGATTTAGCAGCGAGCTATATGGTCGCAGGCTTTGTGCATGGGGTGTTGAACACCGATAACATGAATGTGACCGGTGAGAGCTTTGACTACGGCCCGTGGCGATGGCTGCCAAAGTGGGATCCAAGCTTTACCGCTGCCTATTTTGATCATGGCGGTCTTTATGCCTTTGGTCGCCAGCCAGAGGCATTGCACTGGAATTGCGGACAATTTGCCGTTTCACTGCGGTTATTGGCAGAGACTGAACCACTGGTCTTCGCGCTTGAGAGGTTTGGCCCGCTTTACATGCAAGCAATCGCGCGGCGCTGGTGCTGGCGGCTCGGCGTTGAGCTGCAAGGCGTGGAGACTGATAGTGTTCTCGTGTCAGCTTGCGAAAAAGTGATGCGTGAAAGCGAACTGCAACCCGATGCGTTCTTCTTTGACCATCGCGGCGGAAAGAATGCGAGCGGCGAACTTGGGGAGATTCTGGCGGGATACAATCCAGTACCCTCGTCGCATGAGTATTGGAGCAGCGACGCACCAGAAAGCATGCTGATCGAAGAAGTCGAGGCGATCTGGGCGGCGATTGATGAGCGCGATGATTGGCAACCGCTGCATGATAAAGTCGCGCGATTGCGCCGCATGGGTGAGGCGCATGGCGTCGCCCCAACACCCGCGGGCCATGCTTAACGCTACGCATTTCGCCGGAGCACCCTAGCCCGTGTAAATACATGACTTGCCTCTATCATTTTTTGTGTTCCCCGATTAACGACATTGGCAGGGGGGCGCCCGCTGACCGGTTGGCGCTATTTCGGTAATCAACGCCAACAAAAGGCAGGACCGCAAAAGAGCCGGTAGGATGACGGATAAAACACTAATTTCTTATGCCCCCGCAACGGGTGAAGAACTTTGGCGCGGTGACTATGGCGACGTAGACACCGCCGTTAGCCGCGCGCGCCGCGCATGGCCCGCATGGGCTGGACGCGCGCTTGCCAATCGGATTGAAATGGCGCGCCGCTTTGCGAATGAAGTGCGAAAGCAAGCCGACGAGTTTGCAGAATTGATCGCCAAGGAAACGGGCAAACCCATGTGGGAAGCCCGCACCGAAGTCGAAGCAGTGATAGCAAAGGTCGATATCTCGGTTCAGGCTTATGCAGAGCGCACGGGCAAGAAGAAATTCGACAGCGCGCTGCAAGGGACTGCCGCGGTTCGGCACAAGCCGCATGGCGTAATGGCAGTTTTGGGGCCGTATAACTTCCCCGCACACCTGCCCAATGGTCACATGATCCCAGCATTGATCGCGGGCAATGTGATCCTCTTTAAACCCTCTGAAAAGACACCTGCCGTCGGCGAATTTCTGGTCGAATGTTGGAAGCGATCGGGCGCACCTGAAGAAACAGTGCAGCTGATCATCGGCGGACCAGAACAGGGCAAGGCGCTGGTTGCGCATCCCGGCGTAGATGGCGTGTTGTTCACAGGCTCTGCTCAGGCCGGAATTGCCATCAATCGCAAACTGGCTGCTAATCCGGGCAAGATCGTGGCGCTCGAAATGGGCGGGAACAACCCGATTGTGGTGGTGGACACTCCGCTGACGCAAGACGCCGCATCGCTCATCATTCAAAGTGCTTTTACCACCGCTGGCCAACGCTGCACCGCCGCGCGCCGATTGATAGTGGTCGACAGCGTCTATGATGCGTTAATGGCAGAGCTGATTCCGATGGCGAAGAAGCTGATAATTGATGAGCCTTTTGCCGATCCCCAGCCGTTTATGGGACCGGTGATCGACAACCAAACCGCCGATCAATTGAACGATAGCTTTCTCAAACTGCTAACCGCAGGCGGAAAGGCGCTGTTGCCGATGCGCCGTCCGGCAGAGGATAAACCGTTCCTCACGCCCGGCATTATCGACACCACCGACATGCCTGATCGCCCCGATATCGAACTGTTTGGGCCTATCCTCCAAGTCATCCGCGTTCCCGATCTTGACGCTGGAATTGCAGAGGCGAACAACACCCGCTTTGGCCTGTCAGCTTCCCTGATCGGTGGGTCACCAGATGATTATGGCCGGTTCTGGGCCAATATTCGGGCGGGCATTATCAATTGGAACCGTCCAACCAATGGGGCGTCATCCTCGGCCCCGTTTGGCGGGATTGGATTATCCGGCAATCATCGTCCAGCGGCCTATTACGCAGCGGATTACTGCGCCTATCCGGTGGCGAGCACGGAGATGGATCAGCCGCGCGCCAATATTGGGATTGGTATCAAAGAGGATTAGGCGGCGCCTATTTGCGCCAATGAATCACGTCGACCTGTGTCATACCATTTGCGCTCTCGCGCGCATGGACGGCGATGATCTGATCGCGTCTTTCTGCCCTGATCTGCTTTTCCGGCGTATCGAAATGCTCGATACGGAAACGGGCACGGTCAGCCTTTGCAAAGTGATATTCGAGCGCATCTTCGGCGCTCACTGGCGTGATGTAGCGTGCCACGCGCACAACGCAGGTCCCCTGGTCCACTCCTGCTGCTTGCTGGATCATTCCATGCGGCATGATTGATGAGGTTGGCGGCATCGCAGTTGACCAGCTGAGGCGGTCGGTAAGCTCGCCAATGCAATCCTCGCGCGCGCCCACGGCCGCCATCATCTGGCCAGCGTAGGTCAGATCACGAAGCGGTGCGCTACCTTGCCCTGAGGAAGGGGCGGGAAGATCAGGAATTGGCCCATCGACAAGAAGCTCAGCATCGGCCGCCTCGCGAGCGCGGCCTTCAGCCTCTTCGCTGGCCAAGAAAGGCGGTAGAGGATGCCCATCGCGATAGGCGATTACGGCATTAGCCTCATTGCGCCATGCAAGATCAGGATCCACCATCAGCGGATCATTGAGCGCACGTGCCAATAACGGGTCTTCGGTCAAGACCTCAACAGGTTGCTGCACAGGCTCTTCGCCGCATGCCGAAATAGCAAGCGTTAGTGTCGCAGCAAAAGCAATGGAGTGGGCGCGGTTCTGCATACCGTCCCCTTTGCCCGACTTTGGTTAATTTTCGCTATCTTGGGCGGCCACACCAATGCGATAAGTAGAAAACGCCCCCACACCCCAAAGGGCATGAGAGCGCTTTCCGCAGCTGGTGGGAGCTGCGCCCGGGCCACATGGTGGGAGTGACCCAAGTGTGATGCGGACGCGCCGTGGAGTGGTGTGGGATTTGGCGCGCCTCGACTGTGTGTTCACTTATAGAGCCCATTACATGAACGGCCTGCAATCGAGGCGTTGGTGCTCGTTCAGGTTTTTATCGAGAAATCTTACAAATTCACATTCCCAGCGGCGCGCTTGCTTAAGGCGACCCCGCCCCCTACTGCGCTCGCTCTGATGCAAGATAATCCCGAAAATTCAGGTGACACCGCCCCATCCGGCTTGCCAGCAGCGCTGGGGGCGTACCTCATTTGGGGCTTCTTGCCGCTCTATCTTCTGCTGGTCACCAGCGTGCCACCGTTTGAGTTTGTGGGATGGCGGATCATCTGGACGCTGCCATTTTGCTTGGTCATCGTTGCGCTTCGAAAGCAGTTTCCTGCCTTACGCGCCGCGCTTTCAAATCGTCGCACCATGCTTGCTTTGTTTGCGAGCGCGCTGCTGATCGCCATCAATTGGTTCGTCTATATTTGGGCAATCATGCAGAACCAGGTCTACGCGGCAAGCCTCGGCTACTACCTCAACCCTCTGCTCAACGTGCTGCTCGGCACGCTGTTGCTGGGAGAGAAGCTTTCAAAATGGCAGTGGGCAGCGGTGGCGATTGCTGCGAGCGCAGTCGCTTTGCTGGCCAGCGGCGCGCTCACCACACTATGGATCAGCCTCACGCTGGCTTTCAGCTTTGGCCTCTATGGTATTGTTCGCAAACAAGTCGATATCGGATCACTGCCGGGCCTTACGATTGAAAGCGCAATTTTGCTGTTGCCAGCCTGCGCGATTGCGGCGTGGTATGCGATGAGCGCAGAGGGGCCTTCTTTCGGCAATGATTGGTTTTTGAGCCTAGCGATTGTCTTTTCAGGGGTGGTCACAGCCGTGCCACTCTTGCTGTTTGCCATTGCAGCGCGGCGGATGAATTACTCGACCCTCGGCTTCATCCAATATCTGGCGCCGACTATCGTCTTCTTCCTTGGACTCACAGTTTTTGGCGAGCAATTGCGGCCCGTGCAGCTCGGCAGCTTTATCCTTATTTGGATTGCGGTCGCGATCTTTGTCGCAGACCTGTGGTTCAAGACGCGCCGCGTGAAAGCGGCACAGGCTTAGCTCACAAAACGCCAACCTAGCGTTTGACCTCCATGCCATGGGACAATGGTTTCCCCCACCAGATCAAGCTCCTCCGGCACCTCATTGTCCACCCGCTCTAAAGTGACGCGATCCTCGTTAACCGGCAGGCCGTAAAAGGCAGGACCGTTGAGCGAGGCAAACGCTTCAAAATTGTCAATCGCGCCTTCTTCGTCGAACACGGTTAGATAGCTTTCGAGCGCAAAGGGTGCGCCAAAGATACCCGCACAGCCACATGCGCTCTCTTTGTCGCCGCGCAAATGCGGAGCGGAATTGGTGCCAAGAAAGAACTTGGACGAACCCGAAGTTGCCGCCGCGCGCAAAGCCAGCCGATGTATTTCACGCTTGGCCACAGGCAGGCAGTAATTGTGCGGCTGCATCCCACCAACCAACATCGCATTGCGATTGATATGAAGGTGCTGCGGCGTGATGGTTGCAGCCACATTGCCGCCTGCCTCCTTCACGAAATCAACGGCATCGCTCGTCGTGATATGTTCGAACACCACTTTGAGATTGGGGAAGTTTGCGATGATAGCGCGCATGTGCCGCTCGATAAATTCCGCCTCGCGGTCGAATACATCAATGTCCGCGTCGGTCACTTCGCCATGGATACACAGCACGATGCCCTCTGCCTCCATCCGTTCAAGGACCGGGTAAATCCGCTCAACATCGCTTACCCCATGTGCGGAATTGGTCGTGGCGTTTGCAGGGTAAAGCTTGGCTGCAGTGAAAACGCCCTCACCAGCGCCGCGTGCCAGATCATCAGCATCAGTCGTATCGGTAAGATAGCAGGTCATCAGCGGAGTGAAGTCGACACCGTCAGGCACCGCGGCAAGAACCCGGTCACGATATTCGGCTGCCAATGCTGTGGTGGTCACGGGCGGCGTAAGGTTCGGCATCACAATTGCGCGGGCAAACTGGCGGGCAGTGTACGGGACGACGCCGCGCATAATGTCCCCATCGCGGAAATGCAGGTGCCAATCGTCAGGGCGGCGGATCGTCAGAGAGTCAATCATTGCAAAGTGCCTTAGGCGTGCAGGAAAAGCCTTTCCAGCCCTCTCGCATCGCAATAGACGCCTAAGCCATGAGCACGATTGGATTCTTGGCCTGTGAGACCACTCTTCCCGGAGCTGGGGAGCGACGCGGGGATGCCTTTGAACATGATCTGATGGTTGGCGCGTTAGAGCCAGCCTTCTCTGCGCGCGGGCTCAACCTGAAGGTGATTGATTGGGAAGCGCCGCTGAATGCCTTCGCCGGGGTCGAACTGGTAATGCTCGGCACGGCATGGAATTATCAGGATCGAGCGGCAATGTTCCTGGCAAAGCTCGATGCATTGGCAGACCAAGGCATTCAGGTCTGCAACTCACCAGACGTGGTCCGTTGGAATATTGAAAAGACGTATTTGCGCGAGCTGTCAGAACGCGGCGCAGCGACCATCCCGACCCTATGGCGAGAAACGGTCACACAAAAAGGCGTGCAGGAAGCCCTCGACGTGTTCGAATGCGACCGTGTTGTCGTCAAGCGGCAGATTGGTGCGGGCGCAGAGGGGCAGGAGCTGTTTGCACGCAGCTCTCTGCCTGGCGCCGAATGGAGTTTTGGCCACCCCGCCATGATCCAACCCTACCTCTCCGCCATCGCCGAAGAAGGCGAGCTGAGCTTTATCTTCATCGATGGCCAATTTAGCCACGCCTTGCGTAAATGCGCGAGCGAGGGCGAATACCGCATCCAGTCGCTTTATGGTGGCACTGAGGTTGATCACAAACCCTCACCAGAAGAGACGAAGGCGGCGCAGGCGATTGTCTCCACCCTTCCCTTTGACCCGCCGCTTTATGCGCGCATCGATATGCTGCGAATGGCCGATGGCGCGCTGGCAATCATGGAAGCGGAAATGATCGAACCCTATCTATACCCTATACAAGGGCCAAAGCTGGGTGAAAGCCTGGCCGCTGCAGTTGCAAAGAGATTGGAATAATGAGCGCCACACAGTTGAAATCCCGCGCGATTGTCCGCCTAGCCGCGAGCGACTCCAGCGAAGACGTGCGCGGCTTTCTACAGGGGCTTATCACCAATGATGTGTCAGGCAATTTGCCTGTCTATGCCGCTTTACTGAGCGCACAGGGCAAAGCGATGTTTGACTTCTTCGTTTGGGATGGCGGCGGTGGCTCGCTCTTGCTCGATTGCGAAAAGGATACAGCAGACGAGCTGGTCAAGCGGCTTTCACTCTACCGTCTACGCCGCAAGATTGAGATCGCACGCGAAGAGGCGATCGATGTCGCTTGGAGCATTGAACCCTTCGATGGATCCTCACCCGACCCACGCTTACCCGAGCTCGGTCACCGTGGCTTGATTGAAACTTCTGGCAAGTTGGCTGCTGATGAAGCGTATCTCGCGCATCGTCTCTCGCTCGGCGTACCGGAGGGTCGCTGCGAATTGGGCGATATCCTTTGGCTTGAAACCAATGCAGTTGAGCTCAATGGCGTAAGCTTTGAGAAAGGCTGCTATATTGGGCAGGAAAACACCGCCCGCATGAATTGGCGGCAAAAGGTCAATCGCCGATTGGTGGTGGTACCGCTTGAGAAATCAGAAGAGAAACGGCGCAAAGCGGCCTATCCTGAGCTTGGCCTAGCGGTGGATCACTTGAGGGTGAGCAATCTAGACCCAGCTACCCTGCCAGATTGGCAACGTGTAGGTCTGCTGCCTAGCGCGTAGCCATATTCTCGTAGTGCTGGGCCATCGACGCCTCAAGATTCGCAGCCGCACGCTCGCGTGCAGTATCGCGCGGCAGGCCGAGCGACTTTGCCAGCGCCGCGCCAATCAACGCGTCACCCAGTGCAAGCAGCACTAGGCTGAGCGTATCCTTATGGACATGCAGTTCATCCGTGCTGTGATCAGCCTCGCCAGGCGCAATTTCGTCCACAAGTTCATGGATTGTGCTGATAATGGGATTGAGCGCATCCTCATTCCCCGTCAGCAGCATCCAACTGGTGAGTGCAGCTGCCCCTTCGCGGTCAAAAGCGTCGAAGGCCAGATCTACCACTTCACGCGCAGAACCAAGGCCTGCCCGGCTTGCGTGAACCGCCTCGATAATAGTCTCACAAACGGTCTTTGCCAGATGCTCAGCAAGGGCTTTTTGAAGGCCAGAGGCGGAACCAAAATGGTGCAGCAAGTTAGCGTGAGTGCGGCCAATGCGCGACGCCACTGCTTTGAGAGTTACAGATTGAGGGCCGGTTTCGATCAACAGGGCGCGAGCCGCTTGCAATGCGGAGCTGCGCGATTCTTCAGGGCTTAAACGCTTACGATTTGTCATTGTCTCGCGCCGTAGTCGAATTGGGCGCTCGCCTCAAGCAAGCGCCCGCTTCAATTAAGCGGCACAGGCAGAGAATCCCAAGGATTGCCCCTCTAGATTGAGAGCATATTCCGCCGTCGGTGCCATCTCACCCCGGCCGCAGGAATGTCGTTCAATAACACGGCCGGTTGGCTCAAACCCAAGCTTCTCCAGAACTTTGCCAGAAGCGGGATTGTCGAGAAAGTGCGAACCGACGACCCGGTGATAGCCCAAAGTGTCAGCGATTGAGAGGATCGCTTGGCCAGCTTCAGTCGCATAGCCACGTCCCCAATGAGGACGCGCGATCCAATAGCCCAATTCAATCGCGTCTTCGTATTCCTCATCGAAGATATCGAGGCCAATGCAACCAATGACATTGCCATCGACGGCGGTCGTGATGAGGAACCGAGGTTCGCGCGGGTCAAGCTTTCGCTGAGCAAATTTGCGCGCATCGTCTTCGTGGTAAGGCCATGGAGCACGCGCAAGGTTTCGGACAACGCCTTCATCAGCGATACCCGAAAATACGCCCTGCCAATCCTCTGGCCAAACGGGTCTGAGCAGCAATCTTTCGCTTCTGTGAAACACGCGCCTCACTCCTCTCTCGCCCCGCGCCGTCCATTTAGGAACGAAGCGTGACACAATCATTGCCATGGAAATCAAAATCCCATGACTTGGTTCGAGGGAGAGACAAAGAAACGAGAAGAGGGAGATGGCTCCCCCGATTATGGGGTGGCCCTTCTCCCTTTACGCTGCCGGTGTGTTGACCCGGCTAGGACCGCCCCAGTGGACGATCCTGTTCGTGAACCGTCCGATTATTCGGCTGCTTCCGCAATCATGTCTACCGACACGTATTTGCGACCAAGCATGCCCTTGTGGAATCGCACCACGCCTTCGCCGAGAGCGAATAGAGTGTGGTCCTTGCCCATGCCGACATTGGTGCCCGGATAGAATTTGGTGCCGCGCTGACGCACGATGATGTTGCCGCCGATCACGTCCTGACCGCCGAACTTCTTCACTCCAAGGCGGCGACCGACTGAATTGCGACCGTTGCGTGATGAACCGCCTGCTTTTTTATGTGCCATGGGTCCTAATCCTTACTTAGCTTCGTCAGCCTTAGGCGCGGCTTTCTTTGCCGGGGCCTTTTTGGCAGGTGCTTTCTTTGCAGCTGGCTTTTTAGCCGCTGCTTCCGTCTTTGGCGCTGCTTTCTTTGCAGGTGCCTTTTTCGCCGGAGCCTTCTTGGCAGGAGCTGCCTTCGCTTCGGTTTCAGCCTTTGGCGCTGCGGCCTTCTTAGCTGGAGCCTTCTTCGCGCCGGTGCCGACATCAGTGATGCGCAGCAAGGTCATTTGCTGGCGATGGCCAGCCTTGCGGCGGTAGTTGTGACGGCGACGCTTTTTGAAAACGACAACCTTTTCGCTCTTTGCTTGAGCGATGATTTCTGCCGAAACAGCAACCTTCGACGCGTCAGCGATTGTGTCGCCTTCACCCGCCAAAAGGATGTCATCCAAAACAACGGTCTCACCGGCTTCACCAGCAAGTTTCTCAACGGCAATTTTGTCTCCGGCGGCAACCCGATATTGCTTGCCGCCTGTGCGCACTATCGCGAACATGGCTTAATACTCTCAATCTCTAGCTGTGCTTGACCCGGTGCAGATGCCCTGTCCCGGTCAAACGACATTACGGTGCCGCAAAGGAGCAGCCCCGGAAAGAAGGGTGCCGTTAAGGGAATGGGGTGGTGAAGTCAACGATGATCTGCTGACAAAATCGGCCAATTGCGGACAAGTGGCGTCTTTGTTGTAACGAATTCTCGTGGTAGCGCGTGAGCTGTGTTTATGAAGCTGTCCTTTCGAGCTATGCTGCTCACCGCTTGTGTTTCGGCGCTTACCGCCGGATGTGCAGGCGATAGCGCGCGCTACCCTTCGCTTGCGATCCGCGATGCTGAGCGCGTAGGCGCGGCCCAAACCGCACCTACTGCGCAGATCGTCCCTCTTGGGAGCGACCAGTCAGAACGCATTACCAAGCTGCTGCAAAGCGCGCGCGATTCGCATCAGGCTTTTCGCGCCAGCGAGGCTAGCGCTATGGATCTGGCGACAGCGGCGCAAGGATTGACCAGTGAAGACGATCGCCTGGCGCGGGCGATGGTCGCGGCAGCACGGCTAAGCACTTTGCGAGGCCAGACCTCAATCGCGCTCAGCAGCCTCGATGCGATGCAGGCGGAGGCTGCTGCAGCTTTCGTTGAAACACAGCCTATTCTTTCGGCTCAATCAGAGGTCACCGCGATGCTTCGCCAGCAAGACGCTTCGCTTAGCGCAGTTGAGCGAGCGATGCGCCCATGAGCCTCGCGTGTGACACCTGCCCTGTTCGTGAAAGCGCCGCTTGCGCGGTTTTGAGCGAAGAGGAGCGTAACGCTCTGTCGAAGGCAGGCCGAACGCGGATTCTTAAGCGCGGCGAGATGTTGTTTGCGGCCGGCGACAGTGACGCTGCCTGCGCAACGCTTGTAAGCGGCGCGCTTAAGGTGTCGGCGATAGATGCAGACGGCAATGAGCAGATCCTGGCTCTCGTCCATCCGTCAGGCTTTATCGGGGAGCTGTTCGCCCCCTTTGCTCATCACGATGTGGTTGCACTTACCGAAAGCAAGCTGTGCACCTTCGCAAAGGTCGATCTAGAGCGCGCAATTGAAACCTATCCAGCGCTTGCGCGCGCTTTGCTGCGCCGAAGTCAGGAAGACTTGCTCGCCACGCGCAACCTGCTCGAACTGAACGCGCAGGCCAGCGCCGAATTGCGCTTGGCTGCTCTGATCCACGATTTCGCCGGAGCCGCCAGCGCGTCTTCCTGCCACCTTGCAAACGAGTTTGAGCTTCCCCTTACACGGGGAGAGATCGCCAATATGCTGGGTCTGACTATCGAAACGGTCAGCCGGAAGCTGGGCGAGATTGAGGAAATGGGAGCGATTGTGCGCAAAGGAAAACGCGGGATCGAACTGGTCGACCCCGCGCTCCTCCACCGACTCTCAGCGCGCTAGTTCACCGAACTATCGCTGCAATTGTCACTATTGCCATTGCCCACAGCACCACCAGAACGGGCAGGATCAACATTTGGATTGCAGCATCGCGTGGTGCCAAGCGGCCGGTGTAGGTCATGATCCCCTTTTGCGCGAATTCGCCCATGCTTTGCGGCTTGCTTTCATTTCCCTTCAACCGGGCCCAGACTGCAGGCACGCCAAACATTGCAACGATGAAAAACGCAAAGATCACCATGGGGATGATCAGACCAGGGGTTGCGAAACCCGCAGACATGATTGCGAGAAACCCGAGATACAGGCCGACGGTTGCAGCATAGAGGCTAGTAGGCAGTCCGAAACTGCGGTCTGCTTCAACTTCTTTGCGCGCGCTATCAGCCTGGGGCGCTGCGACAATCTGCGCATTGCCCCTCGCGATTTGTTCTTGAATTTGCTTGCTCATGGTGGTGCTCCTTTGTTGAAAGGAGAGTTACCCAAGGCATTCACCGCCTACATTGATCCAGATCAAACTCGCGCAGATTTTCAGCTCCAGCGCGCCAAATCTTCATGGTCGGCATCACGCGGTTCGATCCAGTGCCATTCACCTGAGCGTTTTTCACGTTTCCAGAACCAAGCCGCGCTCTTGAGATGATCCATACAGAAATCCACCGCGAGGATGGCGTCACGACGATGGCGGGCAGCGACGGCAACGAAGACGATCGGATCACCGGGTTGAATAATCCCAATTCGGTGCAAAATCACCAATCCCATTAGATCAAAACGTGCATCGGCCTGCTCGCCGAGTTCGACCATCGATCCAAGCGTGAGCGGTTCGTAGTGCGAAAGCTCAAGTGCCTCGACACATTGCGCATGATGACCTGCCCGGACTTTGCCCGTAAAGCTTGCAATACCCCCTGCTTCCGGCGTGGCCTTTGTCAAAGCTTCCAGCGCCGAATTCGGATCGAGCGGTTGCGCAAACAGTCGAATATCACGCACGGGTCTCACCCACCCGAGACAGGCGGCAGCAATGCCACTTCATCACCGTCTTTTGCATGAAGCTGCGTCTTATCGCCAAGAACCTTACCCGCGCATGCGATGTTCACGCGTTCTTGCGACAATTGCTCTGCGACCTCATCGCCAACTGCATCGAGTAGCCTTACCCAAGTCAGCGGCGCTTCGACTTCGCGTGTTTCTTCGCCAGCTATATCGCGCAAAGGGCCCAGAAAGATGATTGTCACTGCCATGGCTAGTTAGCCTCCCGTCATCGACATATGGCGCGCCAATGCTGGATTTGCGCCGCGTTGATCCATTCGAAAATGGTGCCGTTCAGGCTTAATCATCATCGCGCGCTCTAGCGCCTTCGCCAATTCCTCTTGCGGTTCGCCAGAGCGCAAAGCGGCACGCAAATCCACTTGCTCTGCACCGCCCAGGCACGGATAAAGTTGCCCGGTCGCCGTCACACGGAGGCGATTGCAGCCTGCGCAGAAATTACTGGTATGCGGGGTGATGAAACCGAGCCTTCCGCCTGTCTCTTCGATATCGACGTATCGCGCAGGCCCCCCGGTCGACGCATCATTATCGCGTAAGGTCCAATTCTGAGCGAGGCGCGAGCGAACCGTGTCGAGCGGCAGATATTGATCGAGCCGCTCCTCTTCAACATCACCCAGCGGCATCACTTCGATCAAAGTGACATCATGTTCCTGAGCATGCGCCCAAGCGATAAGGTCCGGCAATTCATCCTCATTCACGCCTTTGAGAGCCACAGCGTTGAGCTTCACTGTCAACCCAGCTTCGCGTGCGGCGGTAATCCCTTCGAGCACTTGCGGCAAAGCATCGCGGCGGGTGAGCTGTTCGAACTTCGTGCGGTCCAGCGTGTCGAGCGAGATATTGACCCGCTTTACGCCCGCTTTAGCAAGGGCGTCAGCATGGCTAGCAAGCTGCGTTCCATTGGTGGTGAGTGTTAGCTCATCCAGCCCCTGCCCCAATCTGCACCCCAACGCCGCAAATAGGTCGATTATATCGCGCCGCACCAATGGCTCCCCGCCCGTGATGCGGATCTTTGTGACACCGCGATCAACGAAACCATTGGCAAGGTCATACAGCTCTTCCAGCGTCAGCACTTCGCGCTTGGGCAGAAAGCTCATGCGCTCCGGCATACAATAGGTGCATCTAAGGTCGCAGCGATCGGTGACGGAAAGGCGCAAATAGGTGATGCGGCGTTGAAACGCGTCGACAAGTGGCGCGGCAGATCCGCGCTCACTATCGACCATGATCCGGTCTCGCGTTCGAATTCCATCACTCATGAGCGGCAAGATACTGCCCTGTGAGGCCGGGCGCATCCTCTAAATATCGCAACAATTCTTGAAGCGCTTTGCCTTCACTTGCAGCCACCACATTGACCCTTTTGGGAGCGAACTCACGCGCCAAATCGCGGGCAATCGTAGTGCGCCAATCGTCTTGATCAGGGCCAGCTGGCGGCAAGGTGATAGCCAGCGCGTCTGTCGCGCCATCGTTCAAGGCAGCACGCGCTTGTGGCAAATGCTCTTTGATGAACTCGGCGCTCGCGTCCAGCCCGCTTTTAGGCAGGTGCGCTATTGTAAGCACATGCTGCGCCTGGCCGCTCACCCCTCGGGACGCTCGCGGTGAAGGGTGATGCCGATCTTCTCATTTGCCTCAGCAATCGCAAGCTTCACGATCTTGACCGTCAGCGCCTGCACGCGAGCATCCTGTACGAACAGGGTCTCACAAATGTGATCTGCAACTGCTTCGATCAGCTTGAAATGGACATCTTTTGGCAGACCATCGGAGGCTGCAAATTTGAGGTCCATATAATTCTTGCTCGCATCCAACGGCATATCGGGATCATAACGATCCGCGACATCATAGCGCGCCTGAATGGTGATGCGCAGCGGCTGTGGCTTGCCAGTTTCTTCGGAATAGATGCCGGTCAAGACATCCACTTCGAGATCAGCAACTTCGAGGATTAGCGAATCAGTCTGTGTCATAGTCCTCGCCCGATTAGCCCGGATTGCTCCACCTTGCGAAGATTGCAGTTGGCAGAAGTCTCCCGCCGTCCCCGTCTTCTCGAACCGCGAGGTCTCCATGTTCGATTTTGCCGGGTAGGTGCCCGAGCGCTTCTTCGAGCAAACCAGCAATCGCCAGGCTGCTCATTCGCACGGCATAGACGGTGAGGAAGAGGAACGCGCTCTTATCGTCGAGCAGCTTTGCGCAATCGCCTATCAAACCCGGAAGCCCCTCTTCAATCCGCCATGTTTCATTCTTGGGACCCCGACCGAATTTGGGCGGATCAAGAATAATTCCGTCATAGCGATTTACCCGCCGAACCTCGCGTGCTGTGAACTTCGCCGCATCATCAACCAACCAACGGATCGGGCGATCTTCCATCTGGGAAAGCGCGGCATTATCGCGCGCCTGTGCAACCGATTTCTTCGATGCATCGACATGCGTCACGCGGCCATATTGACTGAGTGCGAGACTGCCTAGCCCTGTATAGCCGAACAGGTTCATGGTTTCGGCATCGGTTCGGTCAGCGACCTGCTCCCCCATCCAGTCCCAAACAGGCGACATATCAGGGAAGAATTGCAGATGCCGGAACGGAGTTGGGAGTGCTGTAAAGCGCACATCATTCCATGCCAGCTCCCAACCTTCTTCAGGGACCGCCGGATCAAGTTGCCAGCGACCACCGCCATCCTCGTCAGAGCCTGGCACAAATTCGCCAGCTGCAGACCAATCACTAAGGCGCGGCCGCCACATGGCTTGCGGTTCGGGACGGATGAATGCGTGCGGACCAAACGCCTCGAACTTGCGACCTCCCCCACTATCGAGAAGCCTATAAGCGCCCCATCCGGCGCATTCCATTACCAGCGGCTGCTGGATCAGCTGAGCCATCAGACCGCGGACGCCGCAGCGTTGGCGAGCACAAAATCGCGCGATGCTTCGTAGTCGCCGGGAAGCTCGGTAAAATGCTCTTCGCGTCCGAACAGATCACCGACGCGGGCCGGAAGCGACGGGCGCACACCCAAAGCGCGCTCAACTGCATCAGGGAACTTCGCCGGATGCGCGGTCGCCAGCGTCACAATCGGAGTGCCCGGTGCGACCTGCGCTTCGTTCATCACCAGACTGGCATGGAGGCCAACCCCTGTATGCGGATCGACCACTTGGTCAGCGTTGCGATGGGCCCATTGCAGCGCGCGTGCCGTATCGCCCTGATCTGCCCTCGCGCTTGTGAACAACGCTGATGCTCCCTCGCGTTGACTGTTGGTGAGTTGCATCGCTCTAACTGCGTTAAAGCAACGCATTTGCTCTTTGATGCCTGCACCGTCGCGTCCGCCGCAATCAAAGAGCAATCGCTCAAAATTGGAGCTGACCTGAATGTCCATGGATGGCGTGATTGTCGCGGTGGTCTCTCCGGCGGAATAGTCGCCATCTTTCAGCGCGCGGTGGAGAATGTCGTTGACGTTGGTTGCAACAATCAAACGCTCAATCGGCAAGCCCATTTGCGCGGCCACGTAGCCAGCAAACACATCGCCGAAATTGCCAGTCGGCACGCTGTAGGCGACCTTGCGATCCGGTCCGCCCAGTTGAAGAGCGGAGTAGAAATAATACACAACCTGAGCCATCAACCGCGCCCAGTTGATCGAGTTCACCGCGCCAAGGTTCAGCGGACCGTTCACACTGCTGTCCGCAAACATCGCTTTCACATGGCGCTGTGCATCATCGAAGCTGCCATCGATCGCGATATTGTGAACATTCGGAGCGCGCACCGTCGTCATCTGGCGGCGTTGCACTTCGCTCACCCGGCCACTGGGGTGGAGCATAAATATCTCGGTGCGGTCGCGCCCTGCCACGGCATTTATGGCTGCGGAACCTGTGTCTCCGCTAGTCGCGCCAACAATGGTTAGGCGTTCACCGCGCCGTTCCAGGAATGTCTCAAACAAATGGCCGAGCATTTGCAGCGCGACATCTTTGAACGCGAGCGTTGGGCCGTGAAACAGTTCAAGCAGCCAATGCGTCTCGTCCATCTGGACGAGCGGCGTCACCGCCTTGTGACCGAACTCGCCATAGACCGCCTCGCAAAGCGCTTCCAACTCATCATCGGTCAAACTACCCGCAACAAAGGGGCGCATAATGCGCGTCGCCAATGCGGCATAGGACAGTCCGCGCAGTTCGCGGATCTCGTCGAGCGAAAGACGCGGCCACTCACGCGGCAGGTACAGCCCGCCATCGTTGGCAAGGCCTGCCAATGTGGCGCCTTCAAAATCGAGCGTGGGCGCTTGGCCCCTGGTGGAGACATATTCCATATCGATTCTAGCGGTTAGCGAGGAGTTCGACCCGGAGCAAGCAAGCGTGCCTTACGGGCCCACTAGTCGCGCTTTGCCAATCGCGAGCGAACTGCGAACCAATAAATGATCAGCGCCGTCAGCGCGAAGAAGAACCACTGGCCCGCATAGGCAAGATGGTTGTTGGGAAGATCATTGGGATCAGGTTTGGCAAGCGGTCGAAGTTCCGCAAGCGGCGGGTCAGCGACTAGGCGCGGTCCCGGTGCAATCATTCCGGAGACAGCGCCGCCTTCCCAGTCGGGGTCGATCAAGTCGCGAGAAAATCCTAAGTCGACTAAGACCTTGGCGTCTTCGCTTACGCCGCATGACGCCCTGAAGGCCCAGCCTTTTGCTCCGTTTGAAGCTGTCCCTGAAACTGCCTCGATATTGGTCACATCCAAACATTCGACCGAACTGCGCCGGAACCAAAGGTCCGCCCCATCGCCTGCCAGAGGAAACACAGCTTCCTCCGCAAGAGCCGTTGATTTGGAATACATCATGATTAGTTCGGCCTTCTCCTCCGCTCGGCCTAATTGCCAAAATCCAAGCCATACCATCGTTGCGGCAGCCGCGACAACGATGATTGTAGGAATGAAGGGAAGCTGGCGGATCATTGTTCGTCCTTGCGCTCTTCAAACGAGCCATAGAGGAGACCGGTCTTGAACAAGCGCAGCACTCCGATAACGCCGAAGACCGTTACGGGAGCCCAAAACGCAGCTTGCAGCCAGAGCGGCGGGCGTAGTGCGGCATCTATGCCGTAAGCGATCAGGATCAGGATCACTGCGACCAACGCCGTTAGCACGCCGCCCAACCGACCGCCCCGTTCCAGCGCGCCCAGATCAAGCTTACAGCTCGAGCATGTAAGTGCGATGCGGGCTGGGGCTTCAAACAAAGTGGCCTCGCCGCAGCGGGGGCATAAACCCAAAAGGGCAGCCCGGACGATACCGGACTGCCCTTTGGATTTGTCGTGGCTTTCGCCGGAAGTCATCAGTGGACTTCAGCTCCTGCACCGCCCCAGATGTAGACGGCGATGAAGAGGAACAGCCAAACCACGTCAACAAAGTGCCAATACCAAGCGGCCGCTTCGAAACCGAAGTGCTGGCGCGAGGTGAAGTGGCCGATGTAAGCGCGATAAAGGCACACAGCGAGGAAGATCGTACCGATCAGAACGTGGAAACCGTGGAAACCGGTCGCCATGTAAAATGCCGAACTGTAGGTGTTCTGGCCAAATACAAACGGTGCAACGCTGTACTCGTAAGCTTGGATGAAGCTGAACAGCACACCAAGAGCAACCGTGGCCCACAGACCCTGCTTCAAACCTTCGCGGTCACCGTGGATAAGCGCGTGGTGCGCCCATGTCACGGTTGTGCCAGAGCACAGTAGGATCAGCGTGTTGAGCAGCGGCAGGCTGAACGGGTTCAGCACTTCCATGCCATCAGGAACCAAGGTGCCCAGCGCGGTTACGCCTTCGGTGAGGAACAGATTGGTCGTTTCCTGGTCCGCCGTACCCGCAGCAGCCACTTCGAGCGGAGCGGGGAACAGAGCGAAATCGAAGAAGCTCCAGAACCAACCAACAAAGAACATCACTTCAGAGGCGATGAACAAGATCATGCCATAGCGCATATGCAGCTGAACCACTGGTGTGTGATCGCCGCGTTGCGCTTCGACTACGATATTCTTAAACCAGAAGAAGAAGGTCGCAAGCAATCCGGCAAGCCCTGCCCACATGACGAAGTTTGATGCCGCGCCGAAGAAATCTGGCGCAAAAGTCATCACCAATCCGGTGGTGAATGTCAGCGCCGAGAACGATCCGACCAGCGGCCAGATATCGGGCTCTAGAATGTGATAGTCGTGGTTTACATTGCCAGCCATGGTCTTTGTCCCATCCCTTGGAAGCGTAAGCTATTGTGAGCGATCAAGAGCGCTCGATACGGGCTCTTTCGCGCGGTGAAAAGTGTAACTCAAAGTGATCTGCTCAATATCGCCGATAACCTCATCCTCAAGGATGGCAGGATCGACATAGTAGAGCACAGGCATGTTGACTTCTTGACCCGGCTCTAGGGTTTGCTCGGTAAAGCAGAAACACTGGATCTTATTGAAGTAGATGCCCGCTTGCGCCGGCTCCACGTTGAACGTCGCGGTGCCAGTGATCGGCACGCTAGAATTGTTGCGAGCGACATAGGTCGCAAGATCGCGTTGGCCGATGCGCACGGTGTCGGTCGATTGCGCGGGGCGGAATTCCCACGGCACGTCACGCGCGGTCGAGGCATCGAAACGAATTGAGATTTCTTTATTGACGGCCATCGAAGCCGCGGCACTCGCCTGCGCCTCGCTCGCCACCTGAGTGGTTCCGCCGAATCCGGTTACTCGGCAGAAAAGATCGTAAAGCGGCACCGATGCATAGCCCAAGCCCAACATTGCGAGCGCGCCTGCGAACGCCATAACGCCCGTCTGAACGTTCTTGCGATCCGTCGCCTCAGTGAGGGGTGCAGAGGCCATATCAGTCGCTCATCCGGACTACGGTGATCGCATAGAACAGCACAGCAAAAAATAGCAGTGTGCCACCAACCACAAGGTTGCGACTTTTTTGGCGGCGCTTCAGTTCAGTTTCTTCTTCGGGTGTCATGCCGCGAGCACTCCCGAGCCGATCAGGCCATTTGCCTCAAGCACACGATCAGCAACAAGCGCCGCAAAGAGCACAAAGAGGTAGTAGATGCTGAATTTGAACAGCTTTTTTTCGGGCATCATTGCGTCTTCGTCAGCACGGCTGCGCGTGCCAACCGGCAATGCCAACGCAAAAAAGAGAACCGAAAGCGCGACAGCAACCGATCCATAGACCCAGCTGGTCCCACCAATCGCCCATGGTGCAATCGCAACAGGAGCAAGCAGTATGGTGTAGGTGAGGATTTGACGACGTGTTGACCGTTCACCTGCGACCACAGGCATCATAGGAATTTCTGCGTTCGCATAGTCCCGCTCAACAAACAGGGCGAGCGCCCAGAAATGTGGCGGCGTCCACATGAAGATGATTGCAAAGAGCAGGATCGGCATGGCGGTCACCTCGCCCGTAACCGCAATCCACGCGATCATGGGAGGAAATGCGCCGGCGCCGCCACCAATAACAATGTTCTGAGGCGTACGAGGCTTGAGCCAAATCGTATAGATCACAGCGTAATAGATGATCGCTGCCAGCAGCAATGCAGCGGCCAACCAACCAATCGCTACGCCCATCAAGAACACGGAAACGGATGACAGGAAAATACCAAAATCGCGCGCGTCGTCGCGGCGCATACGACCCGCTGGGATAGGGCGCGCCGCAGTGCGCTTCATCCGTGCATCGAGATCCGATTCCCACCACTGGTTCAACACCGCTGAGCCGCCAGCACCCATCGAAATGGCGAGGATAGCTGTAAAGCCAAGGACGGGATGAATGGTGCCGGGTGCTGCCAACAACCCACAGATCGCCGTGAAGATCACCAGCGTCATCACGCGCGGCTTCGTCAGCGCGAAGAAATCACGCCAATCCGCTGGCAGGCCAGCTTGTGAAGCAACTGTGTTAGCGGCGGTGTTCATAGACGTGTTTCGGTTCGTTTCTATTTGAAAGAGAGCGCACCTTTACGGCGCGCCCTCCCCATCATTACTGTTGCGGCCAGGATTTCACCTGAGCCCAACGATCACCTTAGGCAGATGCCGGACGATGATCGTGGTAATCGTGATGATCTTCGATCACAGGAAGCGTTTCAAACTGGTGGAATGGTGGTGGGCTCGAAAGCGTCCATTCCAGCGTCGTTGCACCTTCACCCCATGGGTTCGCCTCAGCCTTACGACCGGCGAGGAACGCATAGGCAAGGTTTGCAAAGAACAGCAGCATCGATGCGGCCATAATCATGTAACCAACCGAGCTGATCTGGTTCCAGTAAGCGAACGCCTCTGGATAGTCAGGATAGCGGCGCGGCATGCCCTGCATTCCTAGGAAGTGCTGCGGGAAGAAGATCACATTCACCCCGATGAAGAATGTCCAGAAGTGGATGTGGCTGAGCAACTCAGAATGCATCCGGCCAGACATTTTCGGGAACCAGTAATAGAAGCCTGCGAACAGCGAAAACACAGCGCCCATCGACAATACGTAGTGGAAGTGAGCAACCACATAATATGTGTCATGAAGGTTATCATCGATACCGCCATTAGCGAGCACAACGCCGGTTACACCACCAACGGTGAACAAGAAGATGAAGCCCATTGCCCAAACCATGGGTGATTTGAACTCCATTGAGCCGCCCCACATCGTGGCAATCCAGCTAAAGATCTTCACGCCGGTTGGAACCGCGATAACCATGGTCGCCGCAGTGAAGTACATCTTCGTATTTACGTCGAGGCCGACGGTATACATGTGGTGCGCCCAAACGATGAAGCCGACCACACCGATGGCGACCATCGCGTATGCCATGCCGAGATAGCCGAACACAGGCTTACGACTAAAGGTCGCGACGATTTGTGAGATCATACCGAAGCCCGGCAGGATCATGATGTAGACCTCTGGGTGACCAAAGAACCAAAACAAGTGCTGGTAGAGAACTGGATCACCACCGCCTGCAGGATCGAAGAAGGTCGTGCCAAAGTTACGGTCAGTCAGCAGCATTGTGATCGCCGCAGCAAGCACAGGAAGCGCGAGCAGCAGCAGGAATGCCGTGACTAGAACAGACCACACGAACAGCGGCATTTTGTGCAGGGTCATGCCCGGTGCACGCATGTTGAAGATGGTGGTGATGAAGTTTGTCGCACCAAGGATCGAGCCTGCGCCCGCCAAGTGCAAAGAGAAGATCGCAAAGTCGACAGCAGGCCCTTGCGCGCCTGTCGTCGATAGCGGAGCGTAGGCTGTCCAGCCTATCCCCGCCCCAAAGTTCGCCGCGCCCGCGCCTGGCACAAACATGGAGAAGAGCAGACTTAGGAAGCCAACAACCGTCAACCAGAACGAGACATTATTCATCCGCGGGAAGGCCATATCCGGCGCGCCAATCATCAGCGGCACAAACCAGTTACCAAAGCCACCGATCATCGCAGGCATGACCATGAAGAAGACCATGATCAGCCCGTGCGCAGTGATGAACACATTCCACATATGGCCTGCCGCAGCGATATCTTCTGGCGTGCTGTCAGCCCACCAGTGCAGATATTGAATGCCAGGTTCAGCCAGCTCAAAACGCATAATGCCCGAAATCGCGCCACCGATGATACCGGCGATAATCGCGAAGATCAGATAAAGCGTGCCGATATCCTTGTGGTTGGTCGACATGAACCAACGGGCAAAGAAACCGGGCTTATGATCGGCGTGATCATCAGCGTGATGTGCTTCCGGAGCTGCAAAGCCTTCTGCGGTGGTAGCCATTATATGCGTCTCTTCAGTTCGGTTTAATTCGTCGTATTTCGTTCAATGCTGCGATCAAGCAGGCTCTTGCACGGCTTCTTCTTCAGCCACTTCAGTCTCAGCCGCTGCCTCAGCAACCTCTTCGGCACCCGGCAGAGTTCCACCTTGTGATGCAACCCACGCCTCAAACTGCTCCATTGGAACCGCTTCAACGGCGATCGGCATATAACCGTGCAGTGCGCCACACAGTTCTGAGCATTGACCGTAATAGACACCCGGCTCATCAATCACGAGCATGCGCTCATTCAGACGACCTGGCACAGCATCCTGCTTAAACCAAAGCGATGGGACAGCGAATGCATGAATTACGTCGGCGGCGGTTGTCTGGATGCGCAGTGGCACGCCCACTGGAACTACCATACGGTTATCCACTGCGAGCTGGAATTGATCACCCTCACCGCTCGCGATCGCTTCTTCTTCGCTGAGCATGTTGGAGATAATTTCCACATCGTGATCGGGATATTCGTAACCCCAATACCACTGATAACCCACCGCTTTGATCGTGATCGCATCCGCAGGAGGCGTTTCATACTGGCGCGCGAGCAATGTGATCGATGGCACAGCGATGATCACAAGGATCAAAGCAGGGACAACTGTCCACACAACTTCGATCAGTGTATTGTGGGTCGTTTTCGAAGGAACCGGGTTTGAACGGCGATTGAACTTGAAAATCACGTAGAACAGCAATCCGAGGACGAAGAGGCTGATCAATGTGATGACCGGCATCAAGATCCAGTCATGCATCCACAGCGCGTATTCGCCGTCTGCCGTGTACTGATCCTGGAAGGTCATGCTCTTCAGCGCATCATCTTCGAAAGGCGTCGGCATCCCCTTACCCGCTTCAGGAGCGAGAGGGGTGTATGCTGGAGCAGCCTCAGCTGCTTCCGTCGCCGGAGTTGCCTCAGCAACGTCTTGCGCAATAGCCATTTGCGGGGTGAGAGCAGCCAAAATGGCCGCCGTCAGCGCCAGAAATCCAAACTTCACGCGGGCAAAAGCCTGACCCATAATCATGCCTAATCGGTTTCTCGAATTGTATCCCATACCGGACAAGCAAGGATCAAAACAAACCTTGTCTGCCCGCACGATAACGACATTACTGCCATTTTCAGAGGTCCCTTTAGCCGCGCTTGCTCACTGCCTCAAGCGCTTCTAGGGAGAAAAATATGCAAGCCCCCATGTGACCTGCGCAATCCGCCTCGTATTCCCACCGTACTCTACACCCATTCGCCTCGTAAATCCTCAGGAAAAACACCAATATGACTGCAACTCCATCGATTCCCGAAACTGTTGAAGACGTGCTTGCCGAGTTTCGTGAGAGTGGCGCATTATTGGAAGGGCACTTCAAGCTCTCCTCCGGCAGACATAGCGGTCACTACTTACAATGCGCCCGTGTATTGATGGATCCCGGACGGGCAAGCAGGCTGGCACAGGCAGTGGTCAATGGCATCCCTGCCAATTTGCGCGAACAAGCGGACACGGTGGTCTCACCTGCGATGGGGGGGATCATAATTGGGCAGGAAATCGCACGAGTGCTCGGCAAGGATCATATGTTTCTTGAGCGGCCCGACGGCGTGTTTCATCTGCGCAGAGGATTCGCGCTGGAGGCGGGCGCAAAAGTGCTGATGGTCGAAGATGTGGTGACAACGGGGCTATCCAGCCGCGAGGCAATCGCAGCGGTCGCAAAAGAAGGCGGTGAAGTCATCGCGGAATGTTCGCTCATAGACAGGAGCGAAGGGTCTGCCGATCTGGGCGTGCCTTTTTACCCACTCGCGGCTTTCAATTTCCCCACCTATGCTGAAGACGACATCCCAGCAGAGCTCGCCGCCGTAGCTGTCACCAAACCGGGAAGCCGTAAGGAATAGACGCCAGCAATGACCAACCATCTACGCCTTGGTGTGAATATCGATCACGTCGCCACCATCCGCAATGCACGCGGCGGCGATCATCCTGATCCCGTGCGCGCAGCTGAGATTGTAGCCAGCGTAGGCGGTGATGGCATCACTGCGCACCTGCGCGAAGACCGTCGCCATATCCGCGACGAGGACTTGTCCCGCATTCAAGAGGCGACTGATCTTCCGCTCAACCTTGAAATGGCTGCGACGCAGGAAATGCTCGATATTGCTTTACGCCATAAGCCGCACGCCGCCTGCATTGTGCCGGAGAAGCGAGAGGAGCGCACAACCGAAGGCGGCTTGGATGCGGCAGGATTGCATAATCAGCTAGTGCCGATCGTCGATCAGCTGCGTGAGGCTGGTATCCGTGTTTCGCTCTTTATCGAAGCGGATGAGCGTCAACTCGACACGTCACTTCGGCTCGGCGTCCCGGTGGTTGAATTTCACACGGGCGGATATGCCCATGCCTTTCTAAATGGCGACAGCGAACGCACCGAGCGCGAGTTGCGGCGCATCACTGACATGGCCGCGCTCGCTGCGAAAAACGGAATTGAGCCGCATGCAGGTCACGGCCTTACCTTCGAAAATGTTCAACCGATTGCTGCCATCCCACAAATCGCTGAGCTAAATATCGGGCATTACCTGATCGGAGAGGCTGTCTTCACCGGCCTTGAGCCCGCGATTCGCCGGATGCGCGAATTGATGGATGATGCGCGATGAGCAGCCGGCGCGGATAATGGCTGAGCAAGAGCTTCCTGAACTAAGTCGCGCGCAAAAATTATGGGCGCTGCTTGCCGCAATCCTGTTCCTGATTGCCGTTGCCTTTTTAGGCTTTGCTTTGAACACGGGCATTTTGCGCAGCTTCGCGATTGGTTGGGTGGCACTGCAAATCTTCGGCTTCGTGGGCGCGCTCAAATTCTCCAAAGGCGACTTCGCGCACCCCCTCTTCAAATCGCAAGTAATGCTGCATTTGATCGCCCTGGTGCTGCTGGGCACGGTATTTATAAAAGGGGCATCATGACCACAACTCGGCCATCAACGCTGCCCTTGATCCTCATGGCACTATGGTTCGCGCTCTTGCTGCTGGGAACCGGTTCGCTGTTTCTTGTCGGTCTGATGTTCGGATCAGAAGCCTATCGCAGCGCGTCCATCCCCATTGCTGAGATGATCATGATCGCAGGGCCATTTGTGGTGAATATCGCGATGCTGGTCCTCACAGTCCTGTTCTGGAACTCGGGCAAGCCAAACTTGGCCTATGCGATCACAGGCTTTTCCATGCTGATCGCTTTGCTCTTTTTAACAGTCTTTTCAGGAGCGATTGTGTGATCATCGGCCTTGGCTCTGACCTGTGCAATATCGACCGCATAGCCAACTCGCTTGAGCGTTATGGAGAACGGTTTGAAAACCGTGTCTTCACGGAAATCGAGCGTGCCAAAGCCCGTCGTCGCCCCTACACAATCGCTGGAACCTACGCGAAACGCTTTGCCGCCAAGGAAGCATTCAGCAAAGCAGTTGGCACCGGCTTTAAACGCGGCGTTTACATGAAAGACATCGGCGTCGTGAACAAACCGTCAGGTGCTCCCACGCTTTCACTAACAGGCGGCGCTGCAAAGCGGCTTGAAGAAATGATCCCGCCGGGCCATGAGGCCCACATTCATCTTACCCTCACCGACGATCACCCATGGGCACAAGCCTTTGTGATTATCGAAGCATTCCCTGCGCGCAGCTAACGCGCAGCCAAACGAAAAGCCAAACATCCTAGTGACCGACGAAAAGACCGAAGAAAAAGAGAAGATCAACTGGTTCGCCGAACTGCGCGGTCTGGCATTGATGCTGTTCGCCGTATTGGTGTTTCACAGCCTGGTGGCGAAGCCATTCTACATTCCTTCCCCTTCCATGATGCCCAATTTGCATGTCGGAGATCGTCTGGTCGTCAGCAAGTATCCGTATGGCTGGTCATGGGCTTCGGCGAGCTTTCACCTGCTGCCGCGCGGCGATTGGAGGGTGTTTGGATCGACTCCCGAGTATGGCGACATTGTTATCCCCGTTCACCCAATCCGCAACGAAGACTATATCAAACGTGTGGTTGCTCTGCCTGGCGATACGATTGAGGTGAACCGTGGGCAGATCATCCTGAATGGCGTGCCGGTAAAGCAAGAAATCGTGCCGCCTGTCCGGATCCCGTTCGAACCTGAATTGCTGTGCGTGCGACTTGGTCAAACCCGGCCTTGTCTCGATGCCTTTGATAGGCACGTTGCATTCGATGCTGACGGTAAGCAGTTCTATGAACCACCTACGTTTCGCGAGACATTACCAAATGGCGCGACTTACCTGATCATCGACCATCAGGATCAGCCACTCGACAATATGCCGGAATACAAAGTGCCAGACGGTCATGTGTTTGTGATGGGCGACAACCGGGATGAGAGCGCTGACAGCCGTGTGGCGGCGGAGGCTGATGGGCTGGGTTACGGCGTGCCACTCGAAAACATCGGTGGCCGCGCGGAATTCATCACGTTTTCCCTTGATGGTTCGGCGACATGGAACCCACTTAGCTGGTTTTCTGCAATGCGTGGTGATCGCGCATGGACCACACTTCGTCCCGCAATTGCTGAACAACCAGAAGCAGCCGAGTAAGCCCTCAAAATGGCCCGAAAGTTCCTCTATTTTATTGCGATTTGCATTGTCGCAGTCCTTGGCGCTGGCATTCTTTGGCAAATGTTCAACAAAGAGATCATGTCTGCGGCGCTCACGCCAACTGTCGAGTTTACGCCGACCGAGGCGCTGGAGTTGAACGCTTATCAAGATCCTGGCCTGTGGTATTCACGCCCCGGAATTGGCGTAAGCGACCCAGCCCGCTGGCAACCGGCCTTTGCGGAAGGGAATAACGCCGCAGAGGTCATGCGCGAAGAACAGCCGGGCGAATTTGTCGTCTTCTTTATCCACCCCACCAGCTATCTCAGCCGTGACAATTGGAACGCGCCACTTGGAGATGAAGAAGCAGAGCGCATTGCTCGTATCTATGTGCGCGGCATGGCAAGTCCGTTCAATGCGGCGAGCGAGATCTGGGCACCGCGCTATCGCCAAGCCACGATGGGCGCATTTCTGACTGACGAACCCGAAGGCGAACAGGCAATCGCTGCCGCCTATGACGATGTGCTCGAAGCCTATCGTTTCTTCCTCGAGTCTGTCGATCCCGAGACACCTGTTATACTGGCTGGTCACAGTCAAGGCTCGCTCCACCTCTTGCGGCTCTTGCGCGAAGAAGTGAAAGGATCACCAGTCGCCGATCGCTTGGTCGCAGCCTATGCGGTTGGCTGGCCGATTTCAGTTGACCATGACGTGCCTGAGCTTGGCTTTGCTGCATGCGCCACAGCGCAGCAAACCGGATGCGTTCTATCGTGGTCCAGCTTTGCTGAGCCAGCCGATCCTTCGGATGTGACGGACGCCTATGCGAGCTCCGTCGGATTTGATGGAACCCCGCGCGGGACCAGCACGATCCTTTGCACCAACCCGCTGACCGGAACATTTGGCGGCGATGCGGAAGCCAGCGAAAACCTCGGAACGCTTGTTCCCGATGACACAATGTCGACCGGTGAGTTGGTGCCCGCGGCTGTCCCTGCGCGGTGCGATGAGCGCGGCCTACTTTTGATCGGCAATCCGCCTGAACTTGGTTCCTATGTGCTGCCGGGCAACAATTATCACGTCTATGACATACCACTATTCTGGGCGAACACGCAGGCCGATGTCGCTCGGCGGGTTGCAGCCAAGGTTGCGGCAAACTGATCACCGAATTCGCACCTGACTTTGGAGAAGCACTACCCGATGGAGGCGTGCTGCTAGGCCTTGATCTGGGCACGAAAACGATTGGAACGGCGCTTTGCGATGCTGGCTGGCGGTTCGCGACCAATGGCAAGACAATTGCACGCGGCAAATGGGCGAAGGACCGCGCACTCATCAAGGAATTGATAGAGACGCGCGAGGTCAAAGGCATCGTGCTTGGCCTCCCCCGAAACATGGATGGCAGCGAGGGTCCACGCGCGCAGGCCAGCCGCGCCTTTGCGAAGAATGCCGCCGATGCCTTCTCTCTACCCATTCTCCTTTGGGATGAACGCTGGTCCACACAGAGCGCTGAGGCAGCTATGATCGGTCAGGATATGAGCCGAGCCAAACGCGCTGTGGCGATCGACAGTCACGCCGCCGCTGTGATCCTGCAAGGGGCGATTGATCGGCTTGCGGGCGGTATTCTCTAAGAAACGGTAGCGGTCGCAAAGTGGCGTCGCCGCTCAGCTGCAATTGCTGCAACCATACGGCTGCCGCAATCTTCGCCCTCTGCCCAAACACGGTCTCGGTCGTCAGGAGCAGCCAGCCTTCCTGCACGCGCCTCAAAACTGGCAAGCCGTAGGCGTTCGCTAGGGTGCGTGGTGCCAACCCATTCCGCATAGGCCAGAGCTTCTTCAGACCCGCTAGCCACCGCAGTGCGTAAAAACACCTCAGTCGCGTTGGGACTAAGAACGCGTGTGACCTCATCCTTACCTGGATCAAAGCCATACTGGTCGTACCAGCATTGCGCCGCGTCGACATGCATCACATTGATCGAAACTGAGAGGCTTTCTGGCGGCAATTGCGAATGCACATCCAAATGCGCGCGGTAGAGCATGACTTTGCCTTGAGACAGCTGGCTGCGCTCCACAAAGCGCAAATTCGCCTGTTCACCCGGGCATCCTGTCACGTCGTTATAGTCGTAGGTGTAATAGTCGCTGGCATAGCCAGGCCCGAGATAGCCACTCGTGAGGAATGAGAAATTGTGATCATGTGGCACGCCATAGACGAAGGTTTGCGCACCGCTATTCTTGAAACACAGATCATCTTTGGCAGGCCAGATATTGGCGCGTAGAAACATACGGCCACGCAGGGGACTTAGGATGATCGCCTGAGGGCCATAACCGCTTTCGACCATCGCGTCGCCGCGTCCTGTCAGTCGATCGATCAGGATCTTGCCAAGGAATGTGCGATTATTGTTCAAGCGTTTCAGCCAATAGGCAGCCTCGCGCGTGCTTTCTTCATCACGTGGATCGAAATCGAGTGTGGCGAGCGCCTCAATGGCCTTGTCGAGCGAGCAATCAACCTCGGTAGGAATGGGAATTGTCTGCGGCATTACTGGGAGATCTCCGTCCGATCGTGAAGATTGGGATACGCAGCCAGCAATTGTGTGTGCAGTGCGTTTGCGGGCCCGCGCAAAGGGTCGTCATCAAAACTGGCCAACCTTTCAAGCAGCGCCAAACCCTGTCTGCTATCTAGGCCGAGTATTTGGCGAACAGCTTCCCAGCGTGCATCACGATCATTGCTCTTGTTCTGCGCGAAGCTGCACATGGTTGAGAGGGCGCCATCGCAATTGAGCGCGCCCAATACTCCCAACGCCATAACCTGCTCGCTAGCCCGTTTATCTCCGCTGACTTGACGCAATAATTCTCCGCCGGGCAACGCTACTTCGATTGTTGGCTTGGGATTCGTGGGTGTTCGTGTGAGCTGCAGCACCAAAACCGTCTCTTGCACTGCCAAAAACTGCCGCGCGGTTAGTAGCGCATTCCCAGTTATCGTATCGCCACTGCGCCAAGCTTGTCGCCGCGATTGAAGCGATTGATTGCTACCTTGACCAATCAAAAAATGGGACTGCCCCTGAGCCGCGCCTGAAAGCACAATCTCGTGCACATCGCAGTCTACGAACTGCGCTGCGCTGGGCTGTTTCGTATGCCGCGTTGGTTCATATGTGCAAAGCGATAGCACAGCGCCCGAATGTTCCAGCAATTGCAGACGGGCAAACCCTTCGCTTGAAGTGTGCCGCAGAGGCACTTCGCCTAAAGGCTCAACTCGCAATGCGTCGATCATGCCGCCGCACAAATCATTCACTAGAGTTAAGGCCACACTTTTTTGATTGACCAATCTCTTGAGCTCACGAAGAGCGCTTAGCTGTGTACCTTCTCCATATTGCACCAGCTCGCGTCGCAGCGTCTGGACAAGCGAACTGGCCACCCATGAACGCTGCGCCTTGGCCAGCTGCCCTTGGGCGCGGCGCTGCAGGTCCGGGTTGACCCGCAGCGCCGCAATGGCGGGATGCACGTGCATTTCCTCGCCACTTTCCGCTTAGATCACGCCAGGAGGGGGCGGTGGTGCGGTGTCATAGACATAAACCATCACTGAGATGATCGAATCGTTGTAAGTGCCCGCATTGCTGCTCGCCGCACCAAACAGGGCTTGAGCGGTATCGAGGCCGGGAATATGAGAGAGGTCAATCTTAGGCATTATGTTCACCTTCTTGAGGGTTGTTGGCCTCACGACAAGTTCGCAAGGCCCGCTCAATTTGCGAACGAATTCCAAATGTTGAAATGAAATTTCTTTAAGCATTAAATTAGTGAAATAGCGATACACCGTAATGAACCAAAATAATGATAGAGTATTGCATGGTTTTAATGCTAGAGAAGCTGGAAAGTTTTTCTTTCGCGGGGGCCATACCGGCTGGCTAGGGTTGCGCTATTGCGACCACGGTCCCAATTGGGTTGAAATAGAATTACCTTGGCGCGAAGAACTCTTGGGTGAACTGGATCGCGGCGTGCTTGCCTCTGGCCCCATTATCAGCCTGATGGACATGGCAAGCGGCATGTCCATTTGGCAAAAGCTGGGGACTTTCACCCCAATTGCCACGCTTGATCTGCGGGTCGATTATCAGCGCCCGGCACGCGAGCGAAATTCAGTGCGCGGTCGAGTAGAATGTTATCGCACCACAAGGTCAGCCGCTTTTGTGCGAGGGATTGCGCATGATGGCGATGCCAGTGATCCTGTTGCGCATATCGCAGGTGTTTTCATGACAATTGGCAAAGACCCGCGTCAGGGCAAAGTGCCTGCGAATTCTTTGGAAGTCAGCGAAGCGGGAACTGGCGATGCGTAAGCCTGAGCTACCAGCCTATGCCAAAGCGCTTGGCATCTCTGTCTGCGATATCGAAGAGGGCGTGCCGGTGCTGACGGTCGATTTTGGCCCCAATGTCGAAGGGCGCCCGCAACATTATCACGGTGGCGCAACCGCCGGATTGCTCGAGAATGCAGGTTATTCAGCGTTGCGCGCCCGCCTTTTGGAGGACGAACGCGAGGCCCAGATCAAGCCGGTGAACATCACTGTGCAGTATCTGTCAGCAGGAAAGTCGCAACCCAGCTTTGCCAAGGGGCGAATAACCCGGCTTGGGCGGCGGAATGCAAACATCGCTGTAGAGGCATGGCAGAGTGACCGCGATCGCCCGATTGCAACCGCAATCATGAATGTCCTGATGGGCTAGTCCTGCGGCTCAGTCTCTTCGATCCGAAATCCGTCTTCATCGAGGCGAAGTTCAATCGGGACGCCGTCCTGAGTGAGCACGATACCTTCTTCTTCAAAGCGCAGGGCAGTGCCATCTTCACCCAGAGGAATTTCCTCGCCCTCTTCGATATCGAATGGTTGCACAGGCCCCTGCGGATCGGGTGCGCGGCTGGGCTTTGGTGCAGGAAGTGACAGCGCACTGCGCATGAAATCCTTCCAGATGCGCGCTGGCAATCCGCCTCCCGTCACCTGCCCCATTGGGGAGTTGTCATCATTTCCGACCCATACGCCGACCACAAGATCACCCGCATATCCCACGAACAAAGCATCACGGTAATTTTGCGTTGTGCCTGTCTTGCCGTAATTCGCAATCGGCAATTCGGCAGCCTCGCCCGTCCCGCGATTTATGGCTGCGCGCAGCATCGTTTCGATACCCTCATGTGCGCCCCAGGACGCGCTTGAAGATGGGCTGGTCAACAACTCCCAAATCCACTCGAAAAAGCCCTGCTCCTCTTCTTCGAATGCATAGGGGCGCACTGGAAATTCATTGGCGGCCACACCTGCATAGGCGGAGGTAAGTTCAAGCAGGCTCATGGTCGATGTGCCGAGTGCGAGGCTGGGATCGCCCTCCGTCATAGGGGATCTTACCCCCAATGATTGCGCCATACGGATCACCCGTTCGCTGCCTACCTCATTGAACAATCGTACAGCCGCAACATTGCTAGATGAAGCGAAGGCGTCCTCTAGCGTGATCTCTTCAGAGTAACGGTCGCGAGAGTTCTTGGGCCGGTAGGAACCGGTTTCGATCGGCGTGTTGGCAATCGTGTCTTCCGGCGACCAACCTGCTTCAAGGGCGGCAAGGTAGACGAACAGTTTGAAGGTGGAACCAGGCTGGCGTTTGGCCTGTGTTGCGCGGTTAAATGGGCTATCCGCATAGCTCTTGCCCCCGACCATGGCGACCACTTCGCCCGTTGGCCGCATCGCAACGAGTGCGACTTGTGCATCACCCAAAGCAGCGCGGCTGGTAACCCTATTGGCCAGCGCCTGTAGCTGTGCATCGAGCGTCGTGGTCACAACTTGCCGAGCGTAGCCTGCCTCCATATCTTCGCGCGCGATAGGCAGAGCCCAATCCGCAAAATATGTGCCCGTAGGCAGGTCATTCTTCGTTCGAACGTCCAGTTTTGGGTCGGGAAGCGCATCAGCTTCGGCCTGCGTGATGTATTCCGCTGCCACCATGGATCCGATCACCTGATCCATCCGCGCTTTGGCCCGGTCGTAATGCTTGGTCGGAGCATAGCGCGATGGCGCTTGTAACAATCCAGCCAGCATTGCTGCTTGTTCGGGTTTCAGGTTTTCGGGCTGGCGATAGAAATAGTGCAGGCTTGCCGCGCGCAAGCCATATTGATTGTCACCAAAATAGGCGTTGGACAAATACCGTTCGAGTATCTGATTCTTGGTCAGCCACCCTTCAAGCCACAAAGCGATCATCGCCTCTCGCGCTTTGCGGCTGAGGCTTTGCTCGGGCGTCAGGAAGGTAAATTTGGCGAGCTGCTGTGTGATCGTGCTACCACCGCCTCTGCCCGTCCATATCGCGCGCGCGATCCCGCGTGGGTCGATCCCCCAATGCGAATAGAACCGGCGATCCTCAATGGCGAGAAATGCCTCGATTACATGCGGAGGTAGCTTCTCAACCTCAACGGGGGCGTCCACCATCGCCCCATGCCGAGCAATCGGCGTGCCGTCACTTGCGAGCAAGGTGACCTGCGGCGCTGCAATAGGTTCAAGGCTTTTCGAAAGCGGCGCGGTGATGGCGAGCCAAGCGACCATCACAAGCAGCAGTACAAAACACGCCGCCACGATGCGCACTGCCCACCAGCGTTTGCGCCGCCCCTGCCAATAGGCACGCTTCCATAGCGGCAAGCGCCGGCGCTCTTCTCGCGTGACTGCGCCGTCAACATCGGCAAGCTGCGAATCCCAACTGTCGAAATCTGTTGAGCCTGCCGGCCTGTAGACTTGCGGCCCATCATCCAGATCATAGGGGCGCTGGCTATCGTAAAGCGCGTAGTAGCCCGGCTCATCAGAGCCACGCTTTCCCCGTTTCCAGAATTTCTCAAACAGCGCCATTGTGTGAGTGTGTTAGCAGCCTAACACGCCCAATTGCAAGTTCGCTTATGCTGCGCCCTCTGGCAGGTCCTCATCAAACACGCGCTGGTAGTACTCGCTCACCAATGTGCGCTCTGCTTCGTCGCATTTGTTGAGGAAGGAGAGGCGGAAGGCAAATCCAACTGACTTGAAGATCGCCGCGTTTTGCGCCCATGTGATGACCGTGCGCGGGCTCATGACGGTTGAGATATCGCCGTTCATGAAGCCCTGACGCGTCAATTCGGCAACCTTGACCATATCCGCGATCATCGCGTCATCGGTATCAGGTGTCTTTGATTTGACGATCTGTTGCTCAGTTTCAGCAGGCAGATAATTCAGCGCGCATACGATGTTCCAACGATCCATCTGCGCTTGGTTGATCGCCTGCGTGCCGTGATAAAGACCGCTCGTATCGCCAAGGCCGACCGTGTTAGTCGTCGCGAAAAGGCGGAAATACGGGTTCGGCGTAATCACACGGTTCTGGTCAAGCAGGGTCAGCCGACCATCAAATTCCAGAACGCGCTGGATCACAAACATTACATCAGGGCGACCTGCGTCGTATTCGTCAAAAGTCAAAGCAACGGGGTGCTGCAACGCCCAAGGAAGAATGCCTTCTTTAAACTCAGTAACCTGAAGGCCATCCTTCAACACGATGGCGTCGCGTCCGATTAAGTCGATGCGACTTATATGCGCGTCGAGGTTTACACGGATGCTCGGCCAATTGAGGCGCGCTGCGACCTGCTCAATATGCGTTGATTTACCTGTGCCGTGATAGCCCTGCACCATCACGCGGCGATTATGCGCAAAACCAGCCAGGATCGCGAGAGTTGTCTCGGGATCGAAAACATAGCTTTCGTCAAGCTCGGGCACATGTTCGCTGGGCTCTGCAAAAGCGGGGATTTGCCAATCAACGTCCACTCCAAACACATCGCGCACATCGACCATGGCGTTAGGCTCGGTGGGAATGGCAGAGGAGCCGGCGAATTCTTCGGATGAGTGTGAGGTCATTACGAAACGCGCGTTAATGGCCTAATGCGAGGGCTGCAAGAGTTGCGTTGCGAATTGAGACTCATACAGCGAAATCAGGCGCTATCTGGCAAGCGAATTTCTCTGAGGTGACCGCGCTTGATCCAAAGCTGTGCGCCCTTGGTCCCCCCTTGAATTTGCGCCTTGTGACCCGCCGGTAGACGCAGCCAATCATTGCGGCCCAAAGTGTCATCATTGATCATGATCTCACCGGCCAAAACCAAAGCTTCGACGCCGCCAGTATCTGATATCTCGGCTGTCGCGCCCGCATCCCATTGCTCCAGCGAGACATGCTCATAAGCACGATCGGCCAGCACGGCGCTGAGCACTCCGGGCCGCGTAGGATCCTTCGCCATTTCGACGGAGTTTAGATCGATCGCCAATTGATCCTGATCGGTCGGGTCGAACTGCCAGAGCTTTACGAAGATAGTGCAACCCGGCTCCGATCCGGGAATGTGATGCGTACCCACAGGATTTCGCACATAGGTGCCTGCAGGATAGTTTCCGTGCTCATCCTGAAATACACCTTCAAGCACGATGAACTCCTCACCGCCCGAATGCGTATGTTCGGGAAAAGCGCTGCCTTTAGCATAGCGCACGAGTGAGGTTGCGCGCGCCACTTCGCCGCCAATACGATCCAGCATGCGTCGGTCTACACCCTTCATGGGCGATGGCACCCAATCAAGCGAGTTGGTATGCACGATCACTGGTTCGTCAAAGTTCGCGTTTACTGCCATCCTTTGTAAGTGGGCTCGAAAGGCGGCATTCAAAAGGCAAACTTCGCTCGAAAAATTCGATCTGTGTGATTACATTCCCTAAAATGCCCGATCCCATTGAATCTTTGCGCCTTAAACTTGTTGATCAGGTTCGCGGTGTCTTCAATGATCGTGCTGCCGGGCAAAAGCCGGTCCCTCCATCGGACGAGGCTCTATTCGCCAAAGATACGCCAATCCGCATGGTTCATGCTGATCTGGTGGGAATGATGACAGGCGGTATCAGAAGCTTGCTGCTGCAAATGCTCCATCCAGAGGCATTGCAGGGCGTGCTCGACCACTCCAACTTTCGCGAAGACATGCATGGCCGCCTTCGACGCACTGCCCAGTTTATCGCTGTGACGACATTTGGTCATGAAACCCGCGCGAAAGCAGCGATTGAGAGGGTCAATGCGATCCATGCCAAAGTCAATGGAACGCTGCCCGATGGCACGCCGTATGAGGCCAGCAATCCGCGCACACTGGCTTGGGTCCACGTGGTCGAGGCGCAAAGCTTCCTTGCTGGCTATATCAGACACGTTCAGCCCAATATGCGGCACGCTGATCAGGATGAATATTATCGCCAGTTCGCGATAATAGCACGCGCACTGGGCGCCGATCCCGTGCCAGAAACCCGCAATGAAGCAGATAGTATTTTCAGAGAATTGCGCGGTGATCTTCGCGCCTCACCTGAAGCGCGCGAAGTTGCGAATCTTGTTCTAACGCAGCGTCCAGAAGGCACACCGCCCGGCGTTCAGGCGATCTTGGGTGCAGAAGCGGTTGCAATGTTGCCCGATTGGGGCCGATCCATGCTTCGGCTACAGCGCCCCGGCCTCACCGCCCTTCCTGCCCGGGCGGCAACATGGGGCGTGGGCAAAACCTTGCGCTGGGCATTCAAACAGAATTAGACCTTTGCCAGAGGGAGAACACAAAATGTATATCGCCATCGCAATGCTTTCCGTGCCCGAGAGCAACAAAGACGCCTATCAAGAAGCTGCCGAATTCATGGCCAATTGGTCGATGGATCATGGTGCTTTGGAAGTAATGGAGCTGTGGGAAGCCAATGTGCCCGACGGCAAAGTGACCGACCTTCGCAAAGCGGTTGCTGCGCCCGAAGGTGAAAAAATTGTCGCAGGCTGGGTCATCTGGCCGGACAAAGAAACGCTCGACAAAGCAAAAGAGGCAATGGGTAAAGGCGAAGGCTTCGAAGGCTACCCTGAGGGCGAACCGCCCTTTGATGGCTCACGCCTAATCTTCGGAGAGTTCGAACCTGTTCTGATGAAGGGCCGCTAACCGGTTATATTATCAGGCCAAAGCTGCGCTCTTTCGCAGCAACTGATACGCATCAACCACCTTGGTTAAGCGCGCCTCGTATCGGCGATCGCCGCCATTGCGATCAGGGTGATACCGTCGCACCAATTCGGAATAGCGCCGCCGCAATTTAGGCCTGTCCGTGTCAGACCCTAACCCCATCGTCTCGAGCGCTTCAGCTTCATCCTTAGAGAATTTGCCGGTCATCGCCATCTGTGCTTCGCGGCGCGCTTTGCTTTTGATCCCGTTTGCGCGGGCAGAAATCGCATCGAGAGGATCGTCAAAGTCCGCCCAACGCGGCAGGCCATCAACCGCTGCCCTCGGATTGAACGACGGGCTTTCCGTGCGCCAACCGCTCGCCGGAGATTGCGCCGTGATGATCTCCTCAGCGCTCATCCCTTCGAACCAGTCATAGCCTGAATTAAATTCGCGCACATGGTCCAAGCAGAACCACCTCCACTCACCAGGGCCATCAAAACCGCTAGGGCGATAACCGGGCGCACGAAATTCTCCGGGCTCACGGCAAGTGGGATGCTCGCAAACGCGATTGGCCTCTTCGTGCCTTCCATGGAATCGCGATTGCGCCATAAGCTCTTGAGAATGGTGATTTGGGCCCCAAGTTCCAAGACCAGAATGCAAAAAGGGACATTAGGCACTATGAGCGGCACAGTAGCAGCGGAAATGCGGGGACTTCTGGAAGCGGCTTTTGCGCCGACGGGTCTGGAAATTATCAATGATAGCGCGCAGCATTCCGGCCATGCGGGCGATGATGGCTCGGGCGAATCTCACTTCACCATAGTGATCGAGGCGCCAGCGTTCTCCGATATGAACCGTCTTGCCCGGCAGCGTGCAGTTATCGCGGCGCTTGGAGATATTGTTGGTCAACGTGTCCATGCCGTTGCGATCAAGGCCAGCGCACCCGCTTGATGAATGAATTTGGCAATGATCTGCGCGTGCGCCGTTCAGCACGGATCATCGTGCTCAATGCACAAAGCCGCGCGCTCATGTTCCGTTTTAACGTCGCAGATCGACCGCCTTTTTGGGTAACCGCTGGCGGTGAATGCGAGGCTGGCGAGAGTTTTGAAGACGCAGCGCGGCGCGAATTGTTTGAGGAAACGGGGATCACTGCCGATCCCGGCAACCAAATTGCCCGCACCACCCCCCAGTTCATTACCGTTGAGGGTGAAAGCGTCCAAGCTGATGAGCGCTACTTCCTGATACGCGTCGACCAGCAGGCGATCGACACATCGCATCACACCGAGTTGGAGCAGCGCGTTATGACACAGCATCGCTGGTTCACCAGCGAGGAGCTGTCCGATTGGCCCGAAGCAGTGTTTCCGGAAGATCTGCAAAAGATCATTGCCAGTGCGTTTGGAAATTGCACCTCAAGCTGATTGCACCTTGCATCCCGCCGCTCTATTCCTTTCGCCAAACGGGAGAGAATGATGGACTATGCGGGCAAGGTAGCGTGGATCACAGGAGCATCATCGGGCATTGGCGCTGCACTAGCGCGCGATATCGCCAGCCGCGGTGCACATGTGGTCTTGTCGGGCCGTGACGAAACGCGTCTTTCTAAAGTCGCAGGCGATTGCGGCGAAACGCTCATCCTGCCTTTCGATGTGCGCGATGATGATGCGCTCGCAGATGCCACTGCCAAAGCGATTAGCTGGAAAGGTGGTGTCGACATTGCCTTTGCCAATGCAGGGGTCTCGCAGCGATCCAGAGCACTAAAGACCGACATGCAGGTCTATCGCGATATTATCGATATCGACCTGACATCGCAGATTGCCTTTAGCCAGGGCCTAATCGGCCACATGGCAGAGCGTGGCAGCGGCAATATCGCTTTCATCTCTTCGATCGCCGGCAAAGTCGGCGTACCCATGCGGACCGCCTATAGCGCGGTGAAATTTGGGCTGGCTGGATATGGAGATGCCTTGCGCGGAGAACTGTCGCAGACCGGCGTCAATGTGCATGTGATCTATCCCGGCTCAGTCGCTACCGATGTGGCTCGCAATGCCATGGTGGCAGACGGATCAAAACGCGGGGTCAGCGACAAGGTGATTGACGAGGGCATTCCCGCAACTGACGCCGCCAAGACCATGCTTGACGCGATGGCTAATGGAGAGCGTGAGATCATCGTTGCTCAAGGGGCGGAACTGGCAATGGGCGATATGCGGCGAACCCCTGATGCATTGTTTGATCAAGTCGCAGCGATGGTAGCCAGTGGCTATATGGAACGCATGGAAGAAGGCGAGTAAGCTAGATGGAGCAAAAGCGCATTACGCTCGCCAATGGTATCCATCTGGATGTGGTGGATGAAGGCCTAAAGGAAAGGCCCGCACTCATTTTCCTGCACGGCTTTCCTGAAAATCACCGCACTTGGCGCCACCAAATCGCGCATTTCTCTGATCGGTATCGCTGCATTGCGCCCGACCAGCGCGGCTATCGCGGATCGTCCAAACCGCAAGAGGTTGAGGCCTACACGCCTGACAAGATGATCGGAGATGTGTTCCAACTCGCCGACGCGCTTGAGATCGATACGTTCACCATTGTCGGCCACGATTGGGGCGGCGCGATTGCCTGGGGTGTGGCATTGAACGGACAGCATTCGCGGGTAACGCGAGCAATCATAGCCAACGCCCCGCACCCGGCGATTTTTCAAAAGCTGCTCTACACCCACCCCGGCCAGCGCGACGCGAGCCAGTACATCACTGGTTTCCGTAACACCGCAAATGACGACCTGGTGCGCGAACGCGGCCTGACTGGTATCATGCTGAAAGAGGTCGAGTGGGACAAGCCCAGCGCCATGCCAGCAGAAGAACGCGCGATTCTGCTTAAGGACTGGGAGGACCGCGATGCCTGTTTTGGTATGCTGAACTATTATCGTGGCAGTCCCATGGTCGTCCCCACCATGGATGAACCGTTCGAGCTACCCGAAGGATACACCGCACCGAATCTACCAAAACTCACTATCCCCACGCTTGTGATCTGGGCGATGGACGACCTTGCTCTGCCACCTGAAAATTTGGATGGGTTGTACGATATTGTCGATCCGCTGACCGTTCACAGAGTGCCGGATTGCGGCCACTTTGTCCCATGGGAAGCGCCCGAGGCGGTGATCAGCGCAATGGAAACGTTCCTGGTTGCGCCCTAGGAGGCGAGCCACTCTACCCAAGCACCATGCGGATGCGCGTGGCTTAGCAGCACCGGTTCACCTGTGCTTGTTTTGCCGTCCCAATAACGCACCTTCAGCTCATGCCGAAATGTCGCCGGATCGGTCTCGAGGCTCACCCAGCCAAGCGGTCGATCTGGGGTGGCATTCGCACCCGCTCGTTCGAATGCGGCGGTAATCGCCTCTTGCGTTGCCGCTGGCATATATTGCCACATGATCGAATGAAACATTGCCTTGGTCGTGCCAGTAAGTTGAGCTTTCGCCAACATTTCTGCCACAAACTCGCCCGCATCCTGCCTCACGACGTCGGGTGGACTTTCATTTGCAAGCTGTATCGCTGCATCTATTCGGGCCATGCGTGCAGGCGCGTCAGGCCAGACATAACTTTTCAAACGCAAGGCGCTTGCTGTTTCGGTAAGGTCAATCGGCGCGACATCACAACCGCGCACCGATTGAATTGCGAAACCTTCGGGAGCAGACGGCGGTGAGCCTCCCTCCCCCCGCCATTCAGGCGCAATTCGCATTGGAGAATTGGCGGGCCCTATTTCGGTTTCGCCCAAGCGAAAATGATAGCGGTCGAGCATCGTGTTCACCCCGGCGCTCGCGCCAAGCTCGAACAGGTCAAAGCGCGGGGCAACCTTGTACGAAAGCCACAAAAGCCCCGCCATTATGCTGGCAGAGCGCCCCGCTTCATTGGTCTGCGGTGGCCCGTCGAGCCACGGGAGCAGCACGGTATCGAATATCTCAACCAGCTCACACACCAACCGGTCAACTTGCCCCTGATCCGCGATCTGGCCACTGTAGACACGAGCCAATCGGTCATCCGCCCCAGACAGCAAAAGGTGATGCAGTCCGCCGGCGATGCGCAGCGGCATCGCATCTTTCAAAGTCAGCCCCTGCCAATTGGCGATGCGTCGCCCAGTGGCGGTGTCGCCATCGCGAACCTTGGCCAAAGCCCGAACGACGCGCGCCGTGCATGGAGCGCCATTTTCCTCAGCATGGGTGGCCTGCCAATCGAGCGCGGCAGTGAACTCTTCAATTGCCATTATGTCTTGCTGTGCCACGGTCCCACCTCCCTTGGCTTTGGTCTCAGTTGTTTCTCGGCTCGTTTGTGTTGCCCTTTGGGGAGCTAATCCCTAAGTCCGCCGCGCTATGACGCTCCAATCCTCTCAATTGACATTCGCGGTTCCCAAGGGACGCATCCTGGATGAAGCGCTGCCGGTTATGGCGCGCGCTGGCGTGGTGCCTGAGGATGGCTTTCACGACAAGTCTAACCGCTCGCTTTCTTTTGATACAACGCGCGAGGATATGCGGCTGATCCGTGTGCGCGCCTTTGATGTGGCAACTTTCGTTGCGCATGGAGCGGCACAGGTTGGTATAGTTGGTTCGGATGTGGTCGAAGAATTTGACTACGCCGATCTCTATGCACCCGTCGATCTTGATATTGGGCATTGTCGTTTGTCCGTCGCCCGTCTTGCTGATGCTCCTGAGGAAACATCGAGCGCAAGCCACCTTCGCATCGCCACCAAATACCCCAACCTCACCGCGCGCCATTTCGAACAGCAAGGCATTCAGGCAGAATGTGTGAAGTTGAACGGCGCCATGGAGCTTGCGCCTTCTCTGGGCCTCGCGCGGCAGATCGTTGATCTGGTCTCAACCGGGACTACCCTTAAGCAAAACGGATTGGTTGAAACACAGCGGATTATCGACATTTCAGCCCGCCTGATTGTGAATCGTGCGGCACTGAAAACCGATGCGCGCGTTGCTGACCTGGTTTCCGCTTTTCGCGCTGATGCTGAAAGCCGGACGACCAAAGAGGCGTCACAATGATTCAACTCTCTACCATGGACCCCGATTTCGAGCAGCGCTTTAAACGCGTTGTCGATGCCCGGCGTGAGGCTGACAATGACGTTAGCGGTGTGGTGCAAGACATCTTGCGCACGGTGAAGACCGGCGGCGACGATGCGCTGGTTCAATACACGCAGCGCTACGATGGCTATTCGCTGATCGACGATGCAGATTGGCTGATCACTGCTGTACGCTGCAAGGAAGCCTACGACGAAATCGAGCCGGAATTGCGCGATGCGCTAAACCTCGCAGCCACCCGAATTCGCTCCTATCACGAGGCTCAACTGCCCAAGGATCGGGACTACACGGATGAGGCTGGTGTGAGGCTGGGTGCCACGTGGCGTGCGGTTGATGCCGCGGGGCTTTATGTGCCCGGTGGCCGCGCAGCCTATCCCTCATCGCTGCTGATGAATGCGATCCCTGCTCGTGTTGCTGGCGTGGAGCGCGTTGTCGTGGTTACGCCTACGCCAAAGGGTAATTCCAATCCGCTCGTTCTTGCCGCAGCCCATGTCGCTGGTATTGATGAGATCTGGCGCGTTGGCGGTGCTCAGGCTGTGGGCGCGCTCGCTTATGGGACAGACCGGATCAAACCCGTTGATGTCATCACCGGACCCGGAAATGCCTTTGTCGCCGAAGCTAAGCGCCAGCTTTATGGCGTTGTAGGCATCGATATGGTTGCAGGGCCCAGTGAAATTTTGGTGGTGGCCGACGGGCAGAATGATCCCGATTGGACGGCGGCAGACTTACTCAGCCAAGCCGAGCATGACCCGAGCTCACAATCCATCCTGATCACCGATGATGCCGGTTTTGCCAAAATGGTTCTGGACTGCATCTCACTTCAGCTAACTCAGCTTTCAACCAGTAAAGCAGCAACTGCGAGCTGGGAGGATCACGGCGTTGTGATCCTTGTAAATGACCTTGAGGCAGAGGCCCCCGCTCTCATCAATCGTTTGGCGTCCGAACATGTGGAACTAGCGATCGAAAACCCAGAGGCGATGATGGCCAATATCCGTCATGCTGGGAGTGTCTTCCTTGGCCGCATGACGCCTGAGGCTGTGGGCGACTATGTCGCTGGCCCCAACCACGTCCTGCCGACAGGCCGCCGCGCGCGCTTTTCAAGCGGCCTTTCGGTGCTCGATTTTATGAAGCGCACGAGCTTCATTTCCCTTGATGAGGCATCATTCGGCGCTATCGGCCCAGCTGCCGCCGCGCTTGCCCACGCAGAAGGGCTACCTGCTCACGCCAAATCCGTGGAGCTCCGGATCAAATGAACACACCTGCCCGCTCCCAAGCCCGCTCAACAGCGCGCCTTGCCGCCGTTCAAGCGCTCTACCAGCAACAGATGGAGGGCACCGCGCTCAACAAGCTGCTAGATGAGTTCCACCAACACAGGCTTGGCAGAGAAGTCGATGACGAGGAGCACGAAGGCGAAGTGTTCGCCGATGCCGAGGTCGATTTCTTTGACGATCTCGTGCGCGGGGTCGATGCTCGCCGCGATGAGATTGACGAAGCGCTGACATCGCATTTGTCTGAAGGTTGGACCCTGGTTCGTCTTGATAAGACAATGCTGCAAATTCTGCGCGCTGGCGCTTACGAATTGGCTGCCCGCGCTGACGTCCCCACTGCCACAGCGATCAGCGAGTATGTCGATGTGGCCAAGGCTTTCTTCGATGATCGAGAGGCCAAGTTCGTAAACGGCATTCTAGACGCCTCAGCCAAGCAATTTCGCTCATGAGCCCGCTTAGGCTAAGGTCGCCTGAATGACCGAAGTCGAGTATCTCTCAGCATTGCGCACATTGCCGCTTCATCCCGGCGCTTACGGTTTGCATGATGATTGCGCGTTGCTTGAGGTTGGCGACGAAACGCTGATCTTCAATCACGAGATGATGGCAGAAGGCACGCACTTCCGGCCAGAAGCAAACTTGGCCGACGTCGCCTGGAAATTGGTGGCAATCAATCTGTCCGATCTTGCATCGAAAGGCGCAGAACCAATTGGGGTGCTCCAAGGCCACTCGCTCGGCGGCAATGACTTGCAGTTCGTTAAAGGACTGCGCGAGGCTTTAACCGCCTATAATGTACCACTGATGGGAGGCGACACGGTCGCAGCGACCGGGGCAAGCACCTATTCGATGACCGCGATTGGGCGAGCCACCTGCCGTCCTGTCCCCTCACGTATGGGTGCAAAAGCTGGCGATGCTGTGTTTGTCACTGGCACGCTGGGCTGCGCAATGATGGGGTTTGAGGGGTTTGAGGAACACCTTGAGGCATTCAATCGCCCGCAACCACGGATTGATGAAGGACGCATGTTAGCCCCGCATGTCAGCGCGATGATGGATATCTCAGATGGTTTACTGATCGACGCCTTCCGCCTTGCCAATGCAAGCAGTGTTAGCATTGCGATTGATAGCAGTAAGGTGCCCGTGGCTGCTGAGACACGGCGTGAAGAATGCATGCGGTGGGGCGATGATTATGAACTGCTCTTCACCATGTCGCCGGATGCTGTCTGCCCTGCTGAGGCGACGCGCATTGGCAGCGTCGAACCGCGCGGTTTTGCCCCGCTGACGCTCGATGGAGAACCCATCATCAATGCCGAAGGTTTGGGATATCAGCACGGCTGATCGGTCAAACCGACCAGATACTGTGCCAATTCGACCCCAAAACTGGTGAAATGGGCTGAATCGCCCCCTTTTCCGGCTTGTCAGCGGCCCACCACGACGTATGACTGTCGCCCTTGCGCCCGTAAAACAAAACGAGAGGCGCATTTCCACGCTTTGAGAGGGGATACTTCGTGGACCTAATACTCATATCAATCGGGTTAGGCGTGCTAGCCATCGTCTACGGCTTTGTAACAAGCCGCCAGGTGCTGGGTGCCAGCGCCGGTAATGAAAAAATGCAAGAAATCGCTGGAGCCATTCAGGAAGGCGCACAGGCCTATCTGAACCGCCAATACACAACCATCGGGATCGTCGGTGTTGTGGCTGCAGTCATCGTTGGACTGTTCCTTGGCGTTATTCCAGCTGTTGGATTTGTAATCGGCGCGGTGCTTTCAGGCGTTGCGGGCTATATCGGGATGAACATCTCGGTCCGCTCAAACGTGCGAACAGCTGCTGCTGCTGAGAAGGGCCTTCAAGAGGGCCTCACCATCGCTTTCCGCGCAGGCGCCATCACCGGTATGCTGGTGGCAGGTCTTGCGCTGCTGGCGATCGCAGTATTTTTCTATGTGCTCGTTGGCCCAATGGCTCTCGATGCGAACAGCCGCACCGTAATTGACGGTTTGGTTGGCCTCGCTTTTGGCGCATCGCTAATCTCGATCTTTGCACGTCTTGGTGGTGGTATCTTCACCAAAGCTGCTGACGTGGGCGCCGACCTGGTCGGTAAAGTCGAAGCATCGATCCCAGAGGATGACCCCCGCAACCCAGCCACAATCGCCGATAACGTAGGCGACAATGTGGGTGACTGCGCTGGTATGGCCGCTGACTTGTTTGAGACATACGTCGTTACCGTTGGTGCGACTATGGTTCTGACCGCTTTGCTGTTCTCTGAGCAGCTTGGCGACATTCTGCTGCCGCTTATGGCCTTGCCGCTGCTGATTGGCGGCGCTTGCATCGTTACCTCGATCATTGGCACGTACTTTGTCCGTCTGGGCAATGGCACCAATGTGATGGGCGCGATGTATAAAGGCTTCATCGTTACAGCCGTTTTGGCAATCCCGCTGATCTATTTGGTCACGCAATATGCGCTTGGCTCGGTTGGTGCGGACATGAACACGGTTCTTGGCACTGGTCCAAGCGGCGTGGAATTCCATGGCCGTGACCTGTTCTACTGCTCGCTCATCGGGCTTGCGCTGACAGGGATCATCATCTGGATCACCGAATACTACACCGGCACCAACTATCGCCCGGTGAAGTCAATCGCCAAAGCTTCGGAAACGGGCCACGGCACTAACGTGATCCAAGGTCTGGCTATCAGCCTTGAATCGACCGCTTTGCCAACCATCGTCATCATTGCAGCGATCATTGGTGCATACCAACTCGCTGGTTTGATCGGTTTGGCGTACGGCGCAACCGCGATGCTTGCTCTTGCAGGTATGGTCGTCGCGCTCGACGCTTATGGTCCGGTGACCGACAATGCTGGTGGTATCGCCGAAATGGCAGGACTGGATGAAAGCGTTCGTGAGAAAACCGACCTGCTTGACGCGGTCGGCAACACGACGAAAGCTGTCACCAAAGGGTATGCCATCGGTTCTGCTGGTCTGGCAGCGCTCGTGCTGTTTGCGGCTTACACCGCCGACCTTCGCGAGTTCTTCCCAAGCGCGAATGTCGATTTCAGCCTTGAAAACCCCTACGTCATCGTTGGTCTACTGCTCGGCGCATTGCTCCCGTACCTCTTCGGTGCGATGGGCATGACCGCTGTGGGCCGCGCGGCGGGCGACGTGGTTGTCGATGTGCGTGACCAGTTTGCCAAAGACCCTGGCATTATGAAGGGCACCAGCCGCCCTGATTATGCTCGTACGGTCGACCTGGTGACGAAGGCTGCGATCAAGGAAATGATCGTACCGTCACTGCTTCCGGTGCTTGCGCCCGTTGTCACCTACTATGTGATCCTTTGGATCGCTGGTCAGGATAACGCGTTTGCAGCACTTGGTGCACTGCTTCTGGGTGTGATCGTAGGCGGTCTATTCGTCGCGCTTTCCATGACCGCCGGTGGCGGCGCATGGGACAATGCGAAGAAATACATCGAAGACGGCAATCACGGCGGTAAGGGCTCTGAAGCTCACAAAGCGGCTGTGACCGGTGACACTGTTGGCGATCCTTACAAAGATACCGCAGGTCCAGCCGTGAACCCGATGATCAAAATCACCAACATCGTCGCGCTGCTTTTGCTCGCGGCACTTGCTGGGCACTAAAGCCCGCATGCCTGTTGGCTGTTGAAAGCCCCGCCGGGAGCAATCTCGGCGGGGCTTTTCATTTGGGGCCTGAATTGTGCCGTGATTGGACAGGCTCATTGGAGACCAAGCTTTCTTAACCCACAAATGGCATGAAACCCGCGCGCGTGGCACAGCGTGCGAGTGAACAGGGTTAAGGGAATGGACTTGGCGGCATCGCCAGATAGCAATGCGCTGAACTTTGCCAGCGCTCCCAAGCAAACGGCGACATCCGCTGGCGGTGCGGAGCTTCGCCTTGTCTCGACCCCGCAAGCCACCGATCCGCGCTTTCTTGAGAAGTGGCAAGCGCTCGCCAATGACGCTGCCGAACCCAATCCGTTTTATGAGCCATGGTGCCTGATCCCCTCGCTGCGGCGATTGCACGATGGCGGGAAGTTCGCATTGCTCTCTTACATCGTGGACGGTCGCTTGCGCGGTCTTGTCCCGATTGAGCGCAGTAAGCGCTATTACGGCCACCGTGTCTCGCATGCTTCCGCATGGTTGCACACCAACGCCTTTTGCAGCGCGCCGCTTGTCGCATCTGGGTATGAGCGAGATTTCTGGGTCGCTTTGCTTGATCGCTTTGACCGCAAGCCCGGCAGAGCCATGTTCCTTCACCTGCCGCAACTCCCCGCAGACGGCCCCATGGCCGCGGCTTTGCAGGAGGTTGCTGAGCGCGATGGACGACAGGTCGTCACAGTCAATGAAGGCGAGCGCGCTATGCTCGCTTCTGACTTGGGACCAGAGCCATATCTAGACGCGGCGATGAGCGCCAAGAAGCGCAAAGAGCTGCGCCGCCAGTACAAGCGCCTTTCCGAATGCGGAGAGCTGACGTTGGAACGCCGTGACGATGCGGAAGGGCTAGGTAATTGGATTGAGGAGTTCCTCACCCTCGAATCCAAAGGGTGGAAGGGTGAAGCAGGTTCTGCGCTTGCAAGCAGAGATGGAACACGGGCCTTCTTCTCCGAGGCTATGACAGGCGCAGCGGCGGCTGGCAGACTTGAGCGCGTAGCCCTGCGTCTCGATGGCCGCGCCGTTGCGATGCTGGCAAACTTCGTCACGCCGCCCGGTGTCTTCAGCTTCAAGACCACCTTTTATGAGGAATATGCCCGTTTCTCCCCCGGCCTGCTGTTGCAACTTGAGAACCTCGTCCTGCTGGAGCGCAGCGACATCGCATGGGCGGATAGCTGCGCCGTCGAAGGCCACCCTATGATCGAACGACTATGGAGAGAGAAGCGCTGCATCGTTAGCCGCAACGTCGCGATTGGCGGCAAGCTACGCCGTTTCGCGTTCAAGCAGATGGCGGCGTATGAGACGCGCGGCTCGCGTAAGGGGGCAAAGTCATGAACTCCCCCAATCACCAATTCAGCAGTTCGCATACGGCCAGCGCCGACGTGTTCGATGCGCAGGCCCGCGCCGCCTTCGCCGCGGCCTATCCCGAGACACCGCACACGCTGCGCCATGCGCTTGGCAGCCATGCTTTGCTGGAATTGGATGCGCTGGCTGACCTTGCTGAGCAGCTGCCTGAGGCAAGCATCGAGTACAACCGGGGCGATCTGCCAATCGGCGTCGATGGCAAGCCTGATGCGACCGGCCTCTCCATTGGCGATACGATCCGGCACGTGGCAGAGGCGAACAGCTGGGCCGTGCTCAAGAACGTCGAGCAAGCGCCTGTCTACCGCGCGCTGCTCGACACTCTGCTGAGCGAGATCAGCGCCGAGATCGAGGCCAAGACCGGCGCACTGCTGCGTCCCCAAGCCTTCATCTTCATCTCCAGCCCGAACGCTGTCACACCCTATCACTTCGATCCAGAGCACAACATCCTGTTGCAGGTTCGCGGGACCAAGGTGATGACTCAGTTTCCCGCCGGCAATTCGCACTATGCCGCAGATGAGGTGCATGAGAGCTACCACACGGGCGGCCCGCGAGAGCTGCATTGGCAGGACCGGTTCATGGAAGGCGCGCGTGAGTTCGCGCTTGGCCCCGGCGATGCCGTGTTCGTGCCGGTTATGGCCCCTCACTTCGTGCGCAATGGACCGGAGAGCTCCGTTTCGCTTTCGATCACTTGGCGCTCTGACTGGAGCTATGAGGAGAGCGATGCGCGCGCCTTCAACCAGCGGCTGCGCCGCGCAGGCATCGCGCCCAAAGCACCGGCTCGCTGGCCCGCGCGCAACCGGGCAAAGGCGTTCGCGTACCGCGCGCTGCGCAAGGCTGGCCTCACGCCGCACAGCGATGCGTAACCTCCCGGCTTGACCGCTGCGCCGCCTGCAAGCATGGCGCATCGCATGACTGACACAGCCGACAATCAGCAGCCCGATCCCCAGCGCCTCGTCGATGGGCTTGTGAAGCTCCTTACGGTCGAAAAGCGTGCAGCTGACATCTACCAAGGCCGCGAGCAGAAGGGCGGCATCGGCCGCGTATTTGGCGGGCAAGTCCTCGCTCAGGCTCTCCAAGCCGCCCAGGCAAGCGTGCCCGACACCAAAGCCGCACATTCGCTCCACGCCTACTTCCTGCGCGGAGGGCGCGAAGGCGCACCGATTGAGTACCGCATCGAACGGGACTTTGACGGGCGCAGCTTCTCCAATCGCAGGGTCGTCGCCGCGCAAGAGGACGAAGATGGCAGGCCCAAACCCATCCTCAACCTCACCGCCAGCTTCCAAACCCCAGAGGAAGGGATGGAGCATGAGGACGCCGCCATGCCCGAGGTCATCCCGCCAGAGGAGCTGAAGACCGATATGGAGCTGCGCCGCCTGATGGTGGACAAGATGGGCGACAAGGTGCCCGAAGCTCAACGCGCCCTGATGCTGCGCCCTCGCCCGATTGAGATGCGCACGGTTGACCGGCTGCATTGGATGAATTCTGAGCCCAAGGAGCCGCGCGCCCATAGTTGGTTTAAGACCGCCGCCGCGCTGCCCGATGACCCCGCCTTGCACCGCGCCATCATCACCTATGCCAGCGACTACACGCTGCTGGGCACGAGCGCCCTTCCCCACGGCCTTAGCTGGATGCGCGGTGAGCTGGTGGGTGCCAGCCTTGACCATGCGATCTGGTTCCACCGCGAAGCGCGAGCGGACGAATGGCTGCTCTATTGCACCGATGCACCGTGGTCGGGCAAAGGACGCGGCTTCAACAGGGGCCGCATCTTCAACCGCGAAGGCCAATTGGTCGCCAGCGTTGCGCAAGAGGGTATGATGCGAAAGCGCAAGGGCAAGTAGCTTCGGGTCACAACGCGCCGCCAGTTTGGACCGCGTAAGTGTACCGTGTAAAAATATTCGAGTTCCTCGTAAACTTCTGACCTTTCTTGCGAATTTTGAAAATCGCAGCACCTTAACTGTAACTTTCCGATTTTTCACATCTGTTGGATTTCGACGCTCATACTCAAACAAACACATAATATAGCGGGTTGGGCGAGTAGGAAAATGGCGATGCCTACCATCACAGCGCCCCCTCTTCACGAAAGTACGTTCATCGAGAAAGCTCCATTTTGCGATAGTCTGAGGTTGCTTTGCCACGCGAAGCGCCCTTAATGGCGTGACTTTATCTCCCTTCCCCAAGGACAGCTGCGACAATGCTAGAGCAGAGCGACACCGCCTCCCCTTCCACTTCGGAAAGTGAGGTCGCTTCACCAGAGCCATCGCGGATGATCATCACGCCAAGGCTGCTTCACGGCCTTGCTGCCTTTAGGAAACCGAGCGAAATTCGTTCGTGGTGGGAACTGGGCGTGACGCTCGCTCCGCTGATCGCGGTGATGGGCGGCATTTTGTGGGCAGTGTCGTCGGGCTATTATCTCGCGCTGATTTTGACCCCGCTCTCTGGCCTGTTCTTGCTGCGTAGCTTCATCATTCAGCATGATTGTGGCCACGGATCATTTATGAATGGCAAAGCGAGCAATGACTGGATTGGCCGCGCTATCGGCGTGGTAACGCTGACGCCCTATGATTGCTGGCGCAAATCGCATGCGCTGCATCACGCGGGCACCGGCAATCTGGATGCGCGCGGCTTTGGCGATGTCGATACGCTTACGGTGAAGGAGTTTCAGGCGCTCTCCCCGTTAGGACGGTTTGGCTATCGGCTCTATCGCCACCCGCTCGTGCTGCTTGGGTTTGGCCCGGCATACCTGTTCCTGCTGCGCCATCGCCTGCCGATTGGCCTGATGAAGGCAGGCTGGGTCTATTGGGTCAGCGCGATGGCCACCAATGCCGTGACAGCTGTGCTGCTCGCGTTGCTCGCATGGCAATTCGGCATTTTGACAACCGCGCTGGTGTTCCTGCCGACCCTGTTGGTCGCCGCCACAATGGGCGTGTGGCTGTTCTATGTTCAGCACCAATTCGAAGAGACGCATTGGGAAGAGCGCGAGCAATGGTCCTTCCAAGAGGCCGCCCTATGGGGCAGCTCTTACCTCCATCTGCCTTTGCCGCTTCGTTGGTTCACCGCCAATATCGGCATCCACCACATCCACCACTTGATGAGCCGCATTCCCTTCTACCGGTTGGAAGAAGCGCTCGACGCCCACCCCGAGCTCGCCGATGTCAACCGCATGACCATGAGGCACACGGTGAAGCCATTCCTGCTGACCCTGTGGGACGAAGATCAGCAGAAAATGGTAACGTTTAAAGAGGTGTGACGCCTCTAATGCGCGAGCAAGATCGGCAATTGCGGATCGCTCAAGCTGCGCCGCGTGACGCCGCCCAGCAGCAATTCTGACAGTCTTGAGTGGCCATAGGCGCCCATCACCATCATCCCGCATTCGCGCATCTTTGCCGCTGAAAACAGCGTGTCTGAGATTTTGGCATCGCCGCGCGGCAGCTCGACCATTTCGACATTGACGCCATAGCGGCTGAGATAGGTCGCCGCTTCAAGCGCTGAGAATTCGGCGCGCGATTTACCGCGCTTCTCGCTAACAGTGGCGAGATAGACCTTGCTCGACTTTTGCAGCAGCGACAATGCGTGGCGCAGCGCAACACAGGCTTCTGCTGATCCATTCCATGCGATCAAAATGGGCGCTTCGATATCGAGCCGGGCGCAATCCTCTGGCACAACCAGCACAGGCGTTGGCGCGGCCAGAGCCAGTTCGCCCGCCATGGAAGAAGGTCCAACGCCTTCGCCTATGTCGTGCGGGCCAACAATGATGATGTCATGCAAGGGCGATTGCTCAAGCAAGCGGTGCTCTGCCTGGCCATAGATAAACCGCCACTCCCACGACACGTCTTCATTGTAGAGGTCCGCTTCAATCTTTGCGCGTAATTCTTCGGCTGCGTCTTTGATGACGGGCATGGCCGCTGCCATGGCGGAACCGTAAAAGTCTCCGGGCGCAAACACCTCATAACTGACCGATTGCAGGCAGGTGATGTGGCCATCGCAGCCCCGCGCAATATCCATCGCGACCTGCAAACGCGCCTGCATGAACGCGTCTCCATCAATATGTAGCAAAATGTGTTTCATGGGTGCTCTCCTTGGTGGGAACTGCATTGTCGGCGTCGCACCGGGCCGTGTCATTGATCCAGATCAAGATTGCGCTTGGCGTTTCATGGTATAATCTGAGGTTTCAGGAGAGCCGAATGCAAATCACCCGCCAGCCGCCGGTCAAAACGACCCTTGAACCGTCAAACCACCCCTATCTTTCGGGGCCATGGACGCCGGTTCATGAGGAAGTGGATGTTGACGAGCTAGAGGTGATCGAAGGTGAAATCCCCGCTGACATTGACGGAATTTACCTGCGCAATACCGAAAACCCCGTGCACCAGCCGCTGGGCCGCCATCATCCGTTTGATGGCGATGCGATGGTGCATCAGGTGAGCATTTCGGGCGGCAAAGCGAGCTATCGCAACCGCTTTGTGCGCACACACTGCTTTGATGCAGAGCAAATCGCTGGTGGCGCGCTGTGGGGTGGTCTTATGGACCCTGTGGGCACCTCCAAGCGCCCCGGCTTTGGCGCGCATGAGGGGCTGAAGGACACAGGCTCGACCGACATTATCGTCCATGCAGGCACAGCCTATGCGACCTTTTACCAATGCGGGGAGGCATGGCAGATTGACCCGGTCACGCTTCAGAATTTGGGTAAGGCTTCGTGGGGGCCGCTCGATGGTGTTTCAGCGCACCCAAAGGTGGATGAGGCGACCGGAGAGCTGATGTTCTTCAACTACTCAAAGCACGCGCCCTACATGCATTACGGCGTCGTCGACCGCTCGGGCGCGCTGGTTCACTACGTGCCGATCCCGCTGCCCGGCCCACGCTTGCCGCATGACATGGCGATCACCAAGAACTGGTCGATCCTCAACGACATGCCCCTGTTTTGGGACAAGGATTTGCTGGAACGCAACATCCACGCGGCCCGCATTCATGACGGCGTGCCGACACGGTTTGCGCTGATCCCGCGCCACGGCCAGCCGGAAGACATTCGCTGGTTCGAAGCCTCCCCAACCTACGTCCTCCACTGGACCAATGCGTATGAGGAAGGCGACGAGGTAATCCTCGAAGGGTACTACCAAGACAAACCCATGCCCGACCCGATCGAGGAAGCGGGCGAATACAGCCACATGATGGCCTATGTTGATGAGCATTCTTTCCAGAGCCGCCTGCACCGCTGGCGCTTCAATCTGAAGACCGGCGAAACCACCGAAGAGCGGCTCTCTGATCGCATCGTTGAGTTTGGGATGATCAACCCAGACTATTTGATGCGCAAAAGCCGGTATTTGTGGTCCACCACAACGCGCCCTGGCTGGTTCCTTTTCAACGGCTATGTCCGCCACGATACCCAGACGTGCGAGGAGCAAGTGTTCCAACTGCCTGATGGTGTCTATGTCAGTGAAAGCCCAATGGTGCCGCGCAAAGGCGCTCAATCTGAAGACGATGGCTACCTCGTCACCTTTCTGATCGATGAGAATACCGGAACATCAGAACTGGCGATCCTCGATGCGAGTGACGTGACCAAAGGCCCGATCTGCCGCGCGGCGTTGCCGCACAAAATCTCGAGCGGGGTTCACACGACGTGGGTCGAGCATTCACAGCTAAAGGCAGATGCGGCGTATCACTCCGCTAGAATTGCAGCGGCAGCCTGAAGCGATCTAACGCAAGCTATCGCGGTGTGCGCCAGCGCAGCAGCGGAATGCGGAAAAGCGGTTTGCCAAACACTTCGCTGCGCGCGACCGAAGACGCCGCATCGGTGCCTGCAACCAGCCGCGACATCCCGTTAAGCGCAAGACGACCATTTTTTGAAACCGCGCCCACTTCCTTGATGATCCAACCAAAGTCAGGGTGACGCGCCAATACGATGTCACCGCGCGTGGCGCGCGCGCTGCGGCGGAACACAACGAAGGCCCCGTCAGAGTATCTCGGTTCAGTGCTTCGCCCGGAAATGCGGGCAATCCGAATAGGCAACATTGCCCACTATCTAACCAAGATCACGCAGCAATTGCATGCAAGTTTTTGTAAAATCTCAAAATAGTCGACGAATTCTATGCACTCGCTCGTCAGAAAAACGCAATTCGGTCTGAAGAGTTGCGCAACCTTTGCCGCGCCGGTGCATTCTGTTTATAGCGCCTGACAAATTCAATCTTTCAGGCAAATCCAACCAAAGAGGACACGACCGTGGCTTTCAATCTTATCGACCTGCCTTATCCCGATACCGCTCTTGCGCCGGCCATTTCGGCTGAAACGCTCTCATTCCACCACGGCAAGCACCACAATGCCTATGTGACCAAGATGAATGATGCGATCGCGAACACCGCTCATGATGATGCCGCTCTCGAAGCCGTTATCGCCGATGCGCGCGAAACAAATGGCGGTCTGTTCAACAATGCAGCGCAAACATGGAACCACGCCTTCTACTGGCACTCAATGGCGGGCGAAGAAACCGCGCCATCTGACGAGTTGAAAGCGAAAATCGAAGACGCCTTTGGCTCAGTCGAAGAGCTCAAGAAGCAGCTTAAGTCACGCGGCGCAGGCCACTTCGCTAGCGGCTGGGTCTGGCTCGCTGAAAAAGACGGCATGCTGTCGATCCAGGAAACCCATGATGGCGATACACTTGCAGACAGCGACTACAATCCGCTGCTGACGATCGACGTATGGGAGCACGCCTATTACATCGACCACCGCAACGCGCGCCCAGCCTATCTGGACGCAGTGGTTGACGGTAAGCTCAACTGGGCATTCGCCAGCGAAAACCTCGCGCGCGGCTCGGCTTGGACCTACCCACGCTAAGCTTTCAAAAAGCCAAATGAAAAGGCCGGTCTGCGAAAGCGCGGACCGGCCCTTTTTGTACGAGTGAGCGCTGCCTAAACCGGCGAGTAATAGGTCGGTGAACCTGGCCCCACTGGGATACCCAGGACAAAGGTCCACAGATAGAAAAACAGCGACCAAAACAGCATGAACAGCATCGAATAGGGCAGCATCATCGCGATCATGGTACCCACGCCAAGATTCTTGTCGTAGCGGGTCGCCCAGGCGAGGATTAGGCCGAAATAGCTCATCATCGGCGTGATGATGTTGGTCGTGCTGTCGCCAATCCGATAGGCGGCTTGGATGACTTCGGGTGAGTACCCAATCAGCATCAGCATCGGCACGAATATCGGCGCGGTGACCGCCCATTGTGCGCTGGCCGAGCCCAGTGACAGATTGATTAACGCGCATAGAAGGATGAAGGCGAAGAAGATCATCGGCCCAGTCATCCCCGTCTCGACCAGAAAGTTCGCGCCCGTCACAGCCGTAATCGCGCCCAAATTGGTCCAACCGAAAAACGCCACAAACTGCGCGGCAAAGAACACCAGCACGATATAGAGGCCCAGTGTCGACAGACCTGCCGCCATGGCGTCAATAATATCGCGGTCGGTTTTCATCGTGCCGACAGCGCGGCCATAGGCGTAACCCACGGCGACGAAGAAGATCAGGATCCAAACCACGAACCCATCAAAAAACGGGCTGTCGATCCGGTCGCCGCTCTCTGGATTGCGGAACACGCCCCAATCGGGAACCAGCGTCAGCGCCATGAAAGCCAGCACGCCGATCAGCGCAAATCCGGCCCAACGCAGGCCTTTGCGTTCATTGTCGGTCACATCCTCCATCGTCCGGTCATCCAGGATGGTGGGGTCCGCGCCTGAGGGGTCATACGTGCCCAGCTTCGGTTCAACGATATAGATCGTCACCAGTGAGCCGATCAGGGTGATCAGGAAGGTCGATGCGACCATGAAATACCAGTTCGCGGTCGCGACCACGGTGTATTCAGGCGCAATCAACTGGGCGGCTTCCTGCGTGATCCCGGCAAGCAGCGGGTCGATAGTGCCGATCAGCAGGTTTGCGCTGTAACCGCCAGAAACGCCCGCAAACGCCGCCGCCATACCCGCGAGCGGATGCCGCCCCAGCGCATAGAAGATCGCTGCGGCCAGCGGGATTAGTACGACATAACCGACCTCAGATGCGGTGTTTGAGATGATGCCAGCAAAGACAATCGCAACCGTCACCAAATGCTTTGGCGCGCCTAAAACCATCGCGCGAACAGCAGCGCTTAGCAGCCCGGAACGTTCTGCAACGCCCACGCCCAGCATCGCGACAAGCACCACACCGAGCGGCGCGAAGCCGGTAAAGTTGGTGACCAGATTGGTGAAGATACGGCGGATACCGTCGCCATCCATCAGGCTAACGGCGCGGATCATGCCGTCCTCTGCGACGCCCTTTGCTCCCGCGGGCCGAGGGTCCACCACAGCGAGCTCCATCCAGCTCAGCAGCCCCGAAAGCAGCACGATCCCTAGCGCGAGTATGGCAAATAGCGTCACGGGATGCGGAAGCAGGTTTCCAAGCCACTCCACGCCGTCGAGGAAGCGAGTGAACGCGCCTCGCTTTATCGGGGCAGCATCAGTTTGGGTGGCCGCCGGTTGACGGTCGCTCATAAGTGGTCTCCGAAAATTCGGTTGATGGCTTCACCCAGACACGGTGAACCCGCGCTGTATTGCACAAATGCGCGGCGTTTGCCTACCTAATCACTTGCGCTTCAGAAAGACCGAGCATCGAGTTGAACGAAGCGCGCACCGAATTACTGCACGCTGCCGTTGTCCCTGGGAACGAAAGGGTCACATCAAGCGACTGAGAATTGTTGTTCAACACAGCAATCACCCTGCCAAGACCCCCGCGATCCTTCGGATGAACCTGAGCATCGCATCGGCGCAGTGTAATCGCCGCATCATCGCTTTCCGATTCATCAACCGCGACGCACAGATGGGGACCACCGAAATAGCGGCGATATCGGACATTCCATTCCTTGCCCTGCCCATTGACGGAATAGCGTTTATCCATCCGTCGCCAATCAAGCGCGCCGTCTTCAACCGCAATCCGGTCCGCAGGAACGCCGAAATACGTCGCAACATGGGTGACCAGAGCTGTCTGATCCTGTGCGCGGATTCGGTAATTATCAAAGGATTCCTCACTCGGGAATGATGCTTCGCCTTCGACATGGGTGTCGGGCCACCAGCAAGCGGGCGAACGGTGAAGTTTATTGATGTGCCCCATTTCGACATCGTCAGGCAGCGCAAAGGCTGACCGAACCGCAGTTGCTCGGTCGGCGTATACTCCGCCAGCGAAATTGTCGTAAAAAGCGACCACGCCAAATAGGACCAAAGTGCCAAGCGCAAGCGCCGAACCCAACCAATTAAAAGGTCGTTTGAAGGCCGGATTGCTATCCGAAAAACGTTTCAGGACAACAAGCAATCCAAGCAAAACCGCTGGTATGACGGCGAATAGGAATATTTGAACTGGCCAAACCATGCAGACACCTTAGCCGCCAGCATGATAGAAATCGTAAATCTGCTGCGCGACCTTATCAGAGACGCCCGGTGCGCGTTGTAGGTCTTCAAGGGCCGCCGCGCGTACTTTGCTGGCTGTACCGAAATGCAGCAGCAACGCGCGTTTGCGAGCAGGGCCGATGCCGGGAATTTCGTCCAACGGGGATGCAGTGATGGCTTTGCTGCGCTTGGCCCGGTGCGCACCAATGGCGTAGCGGTGTACTTCATCGCGCAGGCGCTGGGCATAAAACAGCACTTGCGAATTGGTCGGCAGCATTTTTTCGCGGCCATCGGGGAAGTGGAAGACTTCGCGCCCTTCACGCCCGTGATGTGGCCCCTTGGCTATGCCGATAACGGGCAGGTCTTCGATGCCAAGCTCGCCCAGCACCTCCATGACGCTGGAGAGCTGCCCTTTGCCGCCATCGACTAACACCAGATCGGGCCACACCCCTTCGCGTTCGCGGTCGGGATCATCCTTCATCGCGCGGCTAAACCGCCGCTCCATCACTTCGCGCATCATCGCGTAGTCATCATTGGTCTGCGCGGTTTTGATGTTGAACTTGCGATATTGCGATTTTTCAAAGCCTTCAGGTGAGGCAACAACCATCGCGCCCACGGCCTTCGCGCCCTGGATATGACTGTTATCGTAAACCTCGATCCGCTTGGGTGGCTCGGCCAGTTCCAAGAATTCCGCCAGATCGCGATTGACCTTCGCCTTGGTCCCGCTTTCCGCCAACCGCCGCTCCAGCGCCTCAACCGCATTGCGCTGCGCCTGGGCGAGCAATTTGCGCCGGTCGCCGCGCTGGGGGATGGAGATACCGACCTTCTTCTCTGACACTTCGGACAAAGCCGCTTCGATCAGTTCGCGCTCTGGCAGCTCACGGTCGACCAGCACGGTGGGCGGTGGAGGCACTTCTTCATAGAATTGCAGCATCACATTGGAGAGTACCTGCGCCTCGTCCACTTCCTTTGTGTGGCTGGGGAAGAAAGCGCGGTGCCCCCAGTTTTGACCGCCGCGAATGAAGAAGGCTTGGACGCCGATATGCCCGCCTTTGGCTGCGAGAGCGAAGACATCGGCGTCCCCCACACCGCTCGCATTGATCGCTTGGCTACCCTGAATAAAGGTCGCCGCGCGTAGCCGGTCGCGCAGGATCGCTGCGGTTTCAAAGTCCAGCTCTTCCGCCGCTTTCGCCATCTGCTTTTCAAGATCGGCCTGCACTTTGCCCGATTTGCCTGCGAGGAATTCCTTCGCCTGACCCACCAGCGCATCATAATCCTGCGTGCTCACGCGCCCAACGCACGGCGCAGAGCAGCGCTTGATCTGATAGAGCAGACATGGCCGGTCACGATTGTTGAAGAAGCTGTCCGTGCAGGATCGCAGCAGGAACAGCTTTTGCAGCGCGTTGAGCGTCGTGTTCACGCTACCGGCACTGGCAAAGGGACCGTAATAGTTGCCCTTAGCCCGCCTCGCGCCGCGATGTTTGTGGATGCGTGGATATTCGTGATCGGCGCGTAGCAGGATGAAGGGGAAACTTTTGTCATCCCGCAACAGCACGTTGAAAGGCGGACGAAAGCGTTTGATTAGCTGAGCTTCGAGCAGCAGCGCCTCAGCTTCAGAATTGGTGGTGATGATCTCCATGCTGCGACATTGCGAGACCATGCGTTGCAGCCGATTGGTGAGCCCGCTCACCTGCGTGTAATTCGCCACCCGCGCCTTTAGACTGCGCGCCTTGCCCACATAAAGCACGTCGCCGCGCGTATCGAGCATACGGTAGACGCCGGGAATGGGTTTGAGCGTCTTCACCACTTCACGGATCGCCGTCACGCCTGCCTCCAAATTGGGCTGAGCGCTCGCGACCGTATAGGCTGCGCGTTCCTCATTGAAACGTTCAGCCCCGCGTGGGTCTTGTGGGGATCCGGCTTTGGTCCGTGACATGAGATCAGAGATAGGATGTGAGGCCGATAAGGGGAAGATACGGCCTTAGCCTAACCCCCAAAACAAGGCGTGTGTCGCACTCCTACAATGTTCGTGACGCTTCTCTACAAACAGAATCAAGTAAATACTCGCTCTACCGCCAGTCGCACACAGAATAACGCAACGCGCCGACTCTTGACGGCTCACTACAATGTGCGAATCGAAACAAAATTATAATCTCTACTTATAAAAAATCAGCCGGGTTGCCTTACGTTAAACTAACAGAGGCAATAAAATGACAAATCCAGACCATCACGGAATGAAGACGCTCGAAGGGATGAACCCTTATTGCAGCGTACAGCATTATGGCGACGAGAACTTTGGCGACCAGCGCGATGATCGCTTTGGCCGCCTGTTCCCAGAACTCAGCCCAGCCTACACACGGCCAGACATCCTTCAGGCTATCGGCAAGAAGGGCGGACCCATGGACGGCAAGTCCAAGAATGATCCCACTGACACAGTGCCAGTGGGCATGATCTTCTTTGGCCAGTTTGTGGACCATGACATCACGCTTGATGCCTCCACCACCTTTGATACGGTCGTCGACAACCCGGGTGAGATTGCGAATGTGCGCACACCTACGCTCGACCTCGATTGCATCTATGGTCTCGGGCCAGAGGCTCAGCCTTATCTGTTTGAGCAAGGCGGAGCATTTGGTGGGGCAAAGCTGCTGACAGGTGCGGACAATCCGGGCCAGCCGGGCATTGCCGAGCATGATTTGCTGCGCGCACCCAATGGCCGGGCAATCATCGGCGATCCGCGCAATGATGAAAACCGCATCATCAGCCAGATTCAGCTCGCGATCATTCGCTTTCACAACCATGTCTGCGATACGTTGAATGCAGAGGACGGGCTGGAAGGGCATGACCTTTACGAAGAGGCTCGCCGGACCACCACTTGGCATTACCAATGGGCGCTGGTGAACGATTTCCTCACCGCGATCTGCGGTCAGCCAGTGGTTGAGCGTATCCTTGGCTGCGGACGTCAGGTCTATTGCGGCAATGTGCCTTTCATCCCGGTCGAATTCTCGGTCGCGGCGTACCGGTTTGGCCACTCAATGATCCCAATGTCGCTGCAAACTCGCAAAGGTAAGGCGAAACTAGAGCTGTTTGGCGCAACGCTTGGCCTTGGCTTTGATGCCGTGACTGATCCACTGGGAGTGGTGGACTGGCATGAGCTGCTGTTCACACCAGAAAACCGCAGTGTTGAACGGGCACAAAAGCTCGATACCAAGCTGGCGGGCGATCTGCTTGACCTGCCCTTTATAGGTGCAGGAGATGAAAGCTCGCTCGCGACCCGCAACCTGCTGCGCGGCAACACCTTCCTGCTTCCGGGCGGAGAGAAGATTGCAGAGGCGATCGGCTGCGATCCAAAGCAGATTGAAAAAGTCGTCAAAAAGGTAGCCAAGGTAAACGGCGATCTGGGCGCAGATGGCATTCCTCTATGGCTCTATCTGCTGGCAGAGGCCGAAGTGATTGGCCGCGCAGAACCCGATGGCAGCACCAATGAAGGCGAAGCGCTTGGGCCCGTTGGCGCAACCATCGTTGCAGAGGTGATGATTGGCCTGCTTGAGCTCGACGATCATTCCTATCTTGGCGCGAACCGCAATTGGTCTCCGCGTGAAGAATGGAACACTCTGGGCAAATTGGTGACGGCGGCGCAGCCGGCCCTGCCAGCGGTCTAACAACCAACCCTCTCTCCAATGCCAGTGCCCTTTGCTGGCATGAAAGGCGCAAGCGGACCTGACCCTACCCCGGCAACCGCTTGCGCCTTTTTGTTTGGTTGGCATTCACGCTGCTCAGCCCTATCGCGACCTTTGTGGAACATTATGACATCATAATTCTGGGAGCAGGCGCAGCAGGACTGATGTGCGCCGCGCGTGCAGGCCAGCGGGGCTTACGTGTGGCGGTGCTCGAAAAGGGTGAGAAGCCGGGCAAGAAGATCCTGATTTCTGGCGGCGGGCGCTGCAATTTCACCAATGTGGATGCAGGCCCCGCCAATTTCCTCTCCGACAACCCGCATTTCGCAAAGTCGGCGCTGGCCCGATACACGCCGCGCGATTTTATCGAGCTGGTCGAAAGACACGGCATTGCGTGGCATGAAAAGACGCTGGGGCAGCTGTTTTGCGATGGCTCTGCCAAGCAGATCGTTCAAATGCTGCTCGATGAATGCGGCGAGAACGTCGACGTGATTTGCGGCGCCGAGGTGGAAACGGTGGTGAAGGATGGCGACACTTTCGCAGTCGCCGCCCGCGGGCGTTCTTTTGCTGCACCGCAATTGGTGATCGCGACCGGAGGCCCATCGATCCCGAAAATGGGCGCTACCGGCTTTGCCTATGATCTGGCGCGACAATTTGGCCTTAAAGTGGTGGAGCCACGCCCTGCCCTCGTCCCACTGACTTTGGGTGGTGACGATGTGCTGTTCCGCGAATTGTCCGGCGTTTCCGCTCGGGTGCGTGCGCGAGCGGGTTTAGGCAAGTCAAAGGCTGAATTCGCGGAAGCCGCCTTGTTCACTCACAAAGGGTTATCCGGCCCCGCTATCCTACAAATCTCCTCCTATTGGCGGCATGGCGAGGAGGTTGGCATCACATTCCTGCCTCAAGCGGACAGCGATTGGCTGATCGACATGAAGCGCGATCACCCACGCGCCACCTTACGGAGCGTCCTGCGCGAACATTTGCCCGACCGCCTCGCGGATGCTCTGGCTCTGCGTCTGGGCATTGACCGCGAATTTGGTAATGTGCCTGACAAGGCCTTGCGCGAAGCGGGCGAAATGCTTGCAAACTGGCGCTTCTCACCCAATGGCACCGAAGGCTTTGCCAAGGCCGAAGTGACCATTGGCGGCATCTCCACAGGTGAACTTTCCAGCAAGACCATGGAAGCCAAGTCCGTCCCCGGCCTTTATGCCATCGGAGAAGCGGTGGATGTGACCGGGTGGTTGGGCGGCTATAACTTCCAATGGGCATGGGCTAGCGGAGTAGCCGCAGGCGACAGCATCGGCGCGTAATTTTATTTCACTCACCTGTCCACAAGTGCAACACTTACGCTTGCGTCAGCTTGTAACAGAACTGAAACCTCCTTACCTCTGGTCAAAGAGCTCAAAAGAGCCGCCCTTTGAGGATGTCTAGCAGGAGAACAACTTGCGCCAATTGCAAGGAATGGACTCATCGTTTGTTGCGATGGAGTCGCCGAACTCTCCGATGCATATCGGCAGTGTGCTGATCTACAATCCGGAGACAGCACCGGGCGGCTTTGTTCGTTTTAAAGACATCCTGCAATTCTTTGAATCGCGCCTGCAGCTTTCCAAAACCATGCGTCAGCGTCTGGTGCGTGTGCCCTTCGATCTCGATTATCCATACTGGATCGAAGACCCCAATTTCGACCTTGAGTATCATGTGCGTCACGTCGCCTTGCCAAAGCCGGGTGATTGGCGGCAGCTATGCATTCAGGCAGCGCGCATCCATGCCCGCCCGCTCGACCTCAACCGCCCGCCATGGGAATTCACCGTCGTCGAAGGGCTCGACAATGTGCGCGGCTATCCAGAGGGCTGCTTCGCCTTTGTGACCAAAGTCCACCATTCCGCGATTGACGGGATGAGCGGGATTGACCTGATGGAGGCGGTGCACACGCTCGCTCCCAATGTGCCTCCGCCCAATAAGCCTGATGAATGGAAGCCTGAGAAAGTCCCCGGCCCTGTAGAGCTGCTCGGCAAAAGCTACGTCAACGCGCTGCTCAACCCGATGAAGCAGGCGCAAGTTGCAGCGCAGGCCCTTCCCGGAGTGGCCAGTGCGGTTAAAGGGCTGATCACGCGCGAGTTTAAGGTCACCAGCGACCTCGTCCCACCGCGCACGCGGTTCAACAAAACGATCTCTCCGCACCGCGTGGTCGAGGGATGCGCGTTTGATCTCAAGGAATTCAAATCGATCCGCGCGATTTTGCCAGAGGCGAAGGTCAATGATGTCGCCATCGCAGTAATCGGCGGAGCGCTACACAAATATCTCACTGTAAAGAACGATCTGCCCAAGGCAACCATGACCGCAATGGCCCCAATTTCGGTGCGCTCTGGCGATGAGAAGGGCGACATGGGCAATCAGGTCTCCGCCATGGTCGCTCCGCTCGGCACCCATATTGCAGATCCGTCAGAGCGTCTGGCCTATGTCTACAAACAGACCAGCAATTCCAAGGCGATGACCAACGCGATTGGCGCGCGCACCATGACAGAGGTGAGCAAAGTCAATCCGCTGCTTTACATGGCATTGGGCGCGCAATTGTTCAGCAGGGTGAGCCTTGCGCATAGGGCCATGCCGTTCAACACGGTTGTGACCAATGTGCCCGGCCCGCCTGTGCACATCTATTCCACTGGCGCGCGGATGGAGAGCATGGCGCTTTCGCTTATCTGCCTGACCGATGGCTTGGGACTTGCCCACGTGGTTCAGTCCTACGTCGATGAAGCCTATATTAGCTTCACCGCCTGCCGCGATATCATGCCCGATCCAGAGTTCTATTCTGAGTGTTTGCAAGCCAGCTTTGATGAATTGCTGGCAGCTGCGAAAGCTGCCGAGACCGCGCCTGCCGCAAAGCCGGCTGCCAAGAAGGCGCCCGCAAAAAGAGCGTCGGCCCGCAAACCAGCGGCTCGCAAGACAGCTCCAAAAGCAAAGGCGCCCACAAAGCGCAAACCGCGCGCGGCGACCAAAAAAACAATAACAACAAAGAAATAACCCTTCGAGGAGAGCAATAAAATGGCCAGTAAGGCAATTGACATGGACGAGCTTGATCAAGCTCCTGAAACGCAAGGTCCAAACCGTATTTGGACTCTCACCGAAGGGCGCGCCATGTTCGAATTTGGCGCCTTTGTCGCCCTGCGCCCGCTGCTTGGCACTCTGCCAAAAGGCGATGGCCATAGCGTGATGTGCCTGCCTGGCTTTATGGCCTCCAACACTTCAACCGTCCCAATGCGCGGCCTGTTGCGCAGCCTTGGCTATGACGCGCATGGTTGGGATTCTGGGCGCAACATTCGCATCGATGGTGAACTGATTGAACGGCTCGAAAGCCAACTAACCCGGCTGTATAAAACTAACGGTCGAGAAGTGTCGCTGATCGGTTGGAGCCTTGGCGGAGTGATCGCGCGGGAGCTTGCCAAATTACACCCTGAGAAAGTCCGCCTTGTCATGAGCCTTGGTAGCCCGATCACTAATGATCGTCGCATTTCCAACGCACGCGCTTTGTTTGAGCTGCTCAATGGGAAAGAGCCCGAGGTTCTGCAACAGGGCCGTTTCCAAGCGCTCGATGAAGCGCCGCCCGTCCCCACCACATCAGTCTTCACCAAAACCGATGGCGTGGTTCATTGGCGCGGCAGCGTTCAGGCCGAGGGTGAGCATCCAAGCGAAAACATTCTGGTCCATGCCAGCCATCTGGGCCTTGGCGTGAACCCATCTGTGATGGTCGCGATGGCGGATCGCCTGGCTCAGGCAGAGGGTACGTGGAAACCGTTCAAGGCCAAGACCGGCCATGGCTGGATGTTTCCAAAGTTCAGCGCGAGTTAGAATAACTTCCTGATATCTATACCGATAAACCGACCAACAGGATCAATCAGAAACGGTTGGTAGTTGGTCGGCGTGTCGCCGTTTTCATCGGTGATATTGCGCCGTGCATCAAAGATATTGTTGGCGAGCAGAGAGATGCGCAGGTTTTTCAGGACCCCTTCGTTCTTGCCGACAAGCTGACCGATTTCGCTAAAGAGGCGCAGGTCAAAAGTCGCCAAATCATCGAAGAATATGTCCGAGGCGCCCGCTGCGCCTGACCCTTCGAGCCGGGTGGAGCCAGTGTAGCGCGCCGACACACGCATGCCCACGCCGCTGCCGAAAATGCCCGCTTCCAACCGCGCATTGCTTTGCGGGAAACCAAACGAGCTGGTCGCCTGGCCATCAAGCTGGTCGAGCGGGTCCAAGCCTGGCGCAATCAGAATTTCATTCGCTAGCTCATGCGTGTAGTTGAGCGATACGAAATAGCGGAAGCCGGGGAAGCTGCGCCGAGCCAACGGATTAAAGCCAGCTGGCGGGCCGCCTCGGCCCTCAGAATTGGCCTGAGATTGCCCTTGCGATTGACCGCCCTCAGCACCCTCACTCCCCTGATTTTCGCAGAAGCGTGCACGCATACGAGCGATGCGCTCTGAAGAGATCGTGCCGTCTTCGCCGCGCAGGCGATTGAGAATGAAGCCGGCCATATTGGGATCGAAGCCGGGGATTTCATCGGACACATCTTCGCCAGCATCAATTCGGGCAATCAGTGCGCGCAGACGTTCCTCGCCGTCCTCAGCGCAGGCGATTGCACGGAATGCTTCGAAACCTTCGCCCATCGGGCCAACTGGTCCACGTGGACCTCTGGGACCACGACGTTCGCCGTCTCCCCCACCGTCACCGCGCGGGCCCATGCTAGCCGGGTCAAAAGAACAAATCCGCTCTCGCACTCGGGCAAGGCGCGCAGGATCAACATTGCCGTCTTCATCGCGCACGCGGGCGAGCAATCGTTCGAAGCGGGCGGCATCGAACCCAGGAACGGTGTCAGACAGGTCCTCACCATTCTCAGCCGCTTCGACAAGGCGGGTGAGCACCTCGAGTCCGTCGTCGGCGCAGATGCGAGTGCGAAACTCCATGAAAGCAGCGCGTTGTTCAGCGCTTGGCGGGCCGCTGGGCCGCGCACCGGGAGAACCGGCACTAGCTCCATCAGCGCCGCTGGGTGGAGCGCCCTGTGGCCGTCCGCTCTGTGGATTTCCTTGGGGTCGCCCGCCTTGGGGACGTCCACCACCGCGCCCGCCTTGCGGTCGCCCGTTTTGCTGGCCAGCACCGATAGAACCGCGGAAGAACAGCCCGAAATTCAGCCGCTCGCTGCGCGTTTCAGCGAAGGTGACAAAGCGCGTATCGATCGCGGTCAAAGTGCCAAATGCATCACGTGTCACACGATCGGGAAAAGCTGCTTCGATCTCTGGCGTTAGATTTGGAAAGCCGCGCGTCACATCATCGGAACGGTTGCTGATATATTCGGCTGTAAATCGCGCACCGCGCAAAAAGGGAAGTTCCCAGTTGGCAGCGAACTTCCAGTCTGATTGTGTTTCCGCCAGCAAATCGGGATTACCGCCAGTGGTAACGGTCGCGAGGACCGTTTCCCCATTCACAAAGTCAAAGACGGGGACGTTGAGAAACTCAACCTGCGGATTGCCGAGCGCGGTCAGGCCAGGCGCAACTTCGCGCTCGATATAGCTGACAGATAGATCGAAATTGTCGAATGGCGACCAATTGAGCCCCAAGGTGTAATCGCCCAGAGTGCCAAAGTCGGAAAGGTGCTGCACCCCGGCCTGCGCATTGAATGTGAAACTGCCCAACGCATCGGCAAATCCATTGCGGCGGCTGGTAATTGGAACAACGATGTTCACGCCGGTCGATAGGTCGCCGCGCGTCAAATCAACTGGAAGGTTGTTGCGGGTGTCGGCGCTTTCGAAGTTGGTCCAGTTGTACCCGACCCTGAATGTAGTCAGCAATTCCCCTGCGGGAAGATCCAAAAGCGGCCCGCGTAAAGTCGTGAGCGTACTCGCGGAAACGTTACGCGTCGATGCAATATCAAATCCAGCATCGGCGCTGTCAGGTAACGCGCCATCGAGCGCAAGCAAACCGCTCAGTGCGTCAGCTTGAAGCCCGCTTGTATCAAAGCGCTGATCGATAAACTGCTCGGTCTCATTCAAGCTTGCGTTGAATGTGCTGGTGAGGCGAAATGCGTTGACCGGCTTGGTCAGTGAACCCGAGGTTGAGAACGTGTCGCTGGAGATGTTCTGTTCCAGTGGTGTGTCCTCACCAAAAGTCCGCAAAACGCTTTCACCACTCGCATCGGTCAGCACGACACTGTTCAGGCCTTGCAAGGTCCGTCGGTCGCTTCGATCGTAGTTCACATTGGCAGACAAGGACGTGCCGCTGTCTATCTGCGCTTTGGCCCAGCTGACATTGGCCTCAATACCACGCGCATCGGCTACCAGACTGCGGAAAGGCGCCTGCGCAGGATCGCCTGCCACCTCTGAGATTGAGCCATCGGTTTGGATGATGTCGCGCTCATCCTCGGTCAGCAGCGATGTGTCATTGGCCTCAAAATTGAAATTGATCCGAGCACCATCGGCGATTTGGAGGAAGCCAAGCTCTTGTTCGCGCTGGTGATAGCCGCCGCGTGAGGGGCCTTCGAACTCCAGCTCCACTTCGGCGTTGCGGTAGTTTTCCTTGAGGATCAGGTTGATAACGCGCCGGTCAGGTGGAAACCCGAAGCGCTGAGCGACCTCCTCTGGAAAGACCTCAACCTTGTCGAGCGCCTCTGGCGGATAATTGGCAAACTCGCGAAAAGAGCCGACGCGGATGCCGTTGATCAGGATCACCGGTCGACCGCCTCCGCCGCGCCCGCGTGCAGAGCCCGATTGCGCAGTGATCTGCGTGATAAGGTCCGCGATGGAGGTCACGCCTTCGGCGGCGATATCTTCTGCGTTCAATTCCTGGATCGGCGCTTGCTCGACATCCAATTGCCCGCGCAGTCGTTGCCCCCGAACGATAATGCCGCCTTCAGATGATGCCTCTGCCTGCTCCGTGGCGCGTTCTTCGCCGCCAGCATCTTGGGGCGCCGAAGGAGCGCCCCCACCCTGTTCCTGGGCAAAGACTGGCTGGCTGATCAAGCCAAGGCCACTGACACTCGCCAAAAAGGCAAAGCGGGAAAGAGATGAGGGGTTCATACAGTGCCTGATTGAACGAATGGGACCTGGGCACAAGCATCTGAATTGTATCAGCTTGCACCAGAGTGAACGAAGCGCGACGATTAGGCGATCAATGCGGTAGGCACCCGACACGTTCCTTCAAGCGCTCAAAAAACACAAGAAACACCAGAAATCAGGCTGTGCAGGCGCTGGGCTTTCCTTTTGCGCTCACCATCGCTACATGGCGCGCGCTGACACGAAAAAGGGCGTATAGCAGCGTCCGCAACACGAATAAGGAATTACATGGCTAAAGAAGAACTTCTCGAAATGCGCGGGCGCGTCGTCGAGCTGCTGCCCAATGCGATGTTCCGGGTAGAGCTTGAAAACGGTCATGAAGTGCTGGGTCACACCGCAGGCAAGATGCGCAAGAACCGCATCCGCGTGCTGGTTGGTGACGAAGTGCTATGCGAACTGACACCCTATGACCTGACAAAAGCGCGGATCACTTACCGCTTTATGCCGGGCCGTGGTGGTCCCGGCCCTCAGTAGGCCCACGGACCCGCCTGAATGGGCGCTCCCCATCTCACTTTGGCTTCGGCCTCGCCCAGACGGCGCGATTTGCTCGCGCGGTTGGGGGTGACGCCCGACGCTGTGACACCTGCCGATATTGATGAAACCCCGCTCAAAGATGAGCGGCCCCGCGATTATGCGCTGCGCATGGGACGCGAGAAGGCTTTGGCCGTGCACGCACCCGGCTATGTTCTGGCGGGTGACACGGTGGTGGCTGCAGGTCGGCGCATCTTGCCCAAAACCGAGGCAGAGGCAGAGGCAAAATCTTGCCTAGAGCTGCTGTCAGGCAGGCGACATGTGGTTTTGACTAGCGTTGTCTTGCGCGCACCTGATGGCTCCTTGCGCGAACGGCTCAACGAAAACACGGTGCGTTTTAAGTCACTCGCTCACGAAGAGATTGCCGCCTATCTTGCCAGCAATGAATGGCAGGGCAAAGCAGGCGGCTACGCCATTCAGGGATTAGCAGAGGGGCTGGTGCAGTGGATCAAGGGTTCGCATTCGGGTGTGATGGGCCTGCCGCTTTTTGAGACACGCGCCCTGCTAAAATCCGCAGGCTTTGACATTGGCTGATCCGGGCGGTCCCCAATGGCTTATCGAACAGGGCATTGGAGAGACGCGCTGCCTGCTCATGCAGCATGGCGAAGTGATAGCGGCCAAATTGCTTTGGCCGGGCGAGCTCACTGCAGGCGAAATTCACAATGCACGGCTCGTTGCCAAGCAATCGGGTGCGCGGCGCGGCACCGTCAGCCTCGAAAATGGGCAAGAGGCATTGGTCGACCACCTCCCTGCAAGCGCCACGCAAGGACTTGCCGGGCAGGTGCGCATTTCTCGGGCAGCCATTGCTGAGAGGGGACGCCTCAAGCGCGCTCAGGCCCGGTGGTTAGAAAACGGGCAGCCCGACATTGAGGCACAGAACGGCACGATTTTGCCGGATGGTCAAATCGTGCGCAGCTTTGAAAGCGGCGTGTGGGAGGAGGTATGGCACGCGGCGTCCTCAGCCACTATTTCCTTTGCCGGTGGTGGAATTGTGTGCAGCGTCACTCCTGCCATGACGGTGATTGATATTGATGGCGATCTGCCCCCGCGCGAGCTCGCCCTTGCCGCAATTCCGGCGATTTCACAAGCAATTCAGCGGTTTGGGCTTGCTGGAAATTTGGGCATCGACTTTCCTACGCTAGAGGCGAAAGCGGACCGGCGCGCCGTGGCCGAAGCTTTGGACGCAGCGCTGGCGGGTTGGTCGCATGAGCGCACAGCGATGAACGGTTTTGGCTTCGTCCAGCTTGTTTCGCGGCTCGAAGGGCCATCTTTGCTCCACCGCTTTGCCGCATCGCGCACCTGCATATGCGCGCGCTATGCGATGCGCGTGGCCGAACGGGCGCAAGGCGCGGGCGTAACGGAATTGACAGTGCACCCCGCCCTCAAAGCCAAAATCAAATCTGAATGGTGCGATGAACTGCGTAAGCGCACAGGGCGTGATCTGCGGATTGAGACCAATCCTGCCCTTGCACTCGAAGCGCCAACCGCTCAGATAATTGCCCCATGAGCAAACAACGCCCCTGCCCCATTTGCAAGAAACCGCGTACGCAAGACTTCACGCCCTTTTGTTCTCAGCGTTGCAAAGACCGCGATCTCGCGCAGTGGTTTGGCGATGGTTATGCGGTGCCTGGCGATCCGGTCGACCCGGAGCAAATTGCAGCCCAAGATTGGCAAAACCAAGAATAAGCGTGCCTTTCGCTTACGGGCAGGCGAATAACCGCCAATTCCCTCTTGCCAAGCGCATCCAGCTTCGCCATAGCGCCGCTCTCATTGGCTCGCCGGAGGGGCTCTGTTCACTCCGTCGCCGCAGCGAATGCCCGGGTAGCTCAGGGGTAGAGCAGCGGATTGAAAATCCGCGTGTCGGTGGTTCGATTCCGCCCCCGGGCACCATTCGCAGCTAAAGTAGGGAACTCGTCCAAATGTCCCGTCGCTCCAAGATTTACGAAGGCAAGGCCAAGATCCTGTATGAGGGTCCAGAACCCGGCACGATCATCCAATATTTCAAGGATGACGCGACCGCCTTCAACGCGGAAAAGCGCGGCACGATCAACGGCAAGGGCGTGATCAATAACCGCATTAGCGAGCATGTGTTCACCCGCATTTCGCATATCGGTATCCCCACTCACTTCATCCGCCGCCTAAACATGCGTGAGCAATTGGTGCGGCAGGTTGAGATCATTCCAATCGAAGTGGTGGTGCGCAATGTTGCGGCAGGCTCCATTTGCAAGCGGCTTGGCATCGAAGAGGGCGAACCGCTGCCACACACGCTGATCGAGTATTACTACAAGGACGATTCGCTCGGCGACCCGCTGATCGCCGAAGAGCATATCGCCTGCTTCAACTGGGCAAGCCAGGAAGAGATGCACGACATTTCATCCATGGCGATCCGCATCAACGATTTCCTTTGCGGGATGTTCGCAGGGATCGACATCCGCTTGGTTGATTTCAAACTAGAGTTTGGCCGTCTGTTCGATGGCGACTTCAGCCGTGTCATCCTCGCTGATGAAGTGAGCCCTGACGGCTGCCGCCTCTGGGACATGAAATCGGGTGAAAAGCTCGACAAGGACCGCTTCCGCCGCGATCTTGGCGGTGAAGAAGAGGCATATCGCGAAGTCGCTCGCCGCCTTGGCCTGCTGCAGGAAGAAGAAAGCAGTCCTGGCGAAGTGCTGGACCTGTCCAGCCACCGATCTCGCCTTCGTGGAACACCGCCTACGAAGAAGTAAGGCTGGTTTTGAACACTGTGCTAAAAAAAGTAAGCTGACAGTCAGGCAAAAGCGGCTAGTCTCTTTGTTCAAACGGACCGAGAGATCACAGCCTTTATGAAATTTGCCTCCCGCGCTTTCGCCGCTGGCCTGCTACTTGCCCTGCCTAACCTTGCTCTAACTCAGTCGCTCGCCGCGCAGGAAAGTGATGTGCCCGCTGCGCAGGCAACCGCTGAAGAGCCCACATGGGCCTTTGAGGCCAGCGATGTACCAGTCGATCCCAGCTTTACCTTCGGCCAGCTCGACAACGGTATGCGCTATGTCCTGCGCCAGAATGCAACGCCCGAAGGCACCGCGCTGGTTCGGATGCGAATTGACTCCGGGTCGCTCGACGAGATGGAAAGTGAGCGCGGTCTTTCGCATTATCTCGAACATATGGCTTTCAATGGCTCAACCAATATCCCTGAAGGCGAGATGATCGCTTTGCTGGAGCGCGAAGGGCTCGCCTTTGGTGCGGATACCAATGCCTCTACAGGCATGAACGCAATCACCTATATGCTCAACCTGCCGCGCAATGATGAGGATTTGCTGGGCACCGCGCTGATGTTGATGCGCGAAACCGCGAGCGAGCTGACGATCAGCGAAGATGCCGTTGAGCGCGAGCGCGGCGTGATCCTTGCTGAGAGGCGCGATCGGCGCAATTTCCAGCAGCGCGCCCGAGAAGACAGCTTTGACTTTATCGCGCCCGGTGCGCGCTTTGCAGACCGCTTGCCGATTGGCGATCTTGAAGTGCTTGAAAACGCCACTGCCTCTCAAATGCGCGCGCTTTATGAGCGGACATATGTGCCAGAGAACACGGTATTGGTGATCGTTGGCGACTATCCGGTTGAGGTCATGGAAGCCGCCATCCGCGACCGCTTCGTAGATTGGGAGGGCGGCGCTGCGCCCGGTGATCCAGTGACCGGGCCTGTTGACCTGACCCGCTCTGGCGAGACCGACATTTATCTTGATCCGGCTTTGAATGAGGCGGTGGCGATCTATGCGCTCGGCGCTTGGCAGGATGAACCCGATACAATTGCCAACCGCGAAAAAGCGCTGATCCGCTCGATCGGTTATGGGATCATTGGGCGGCGCATGGCGCGGCTTGCGCGCGGCGAAGATGCACCGTTTCGCGGGGCAGGTTTTGGCACCAGCAACCTGTTTGAGGATGCACGGTCTAGCGGGCTCAATATCAGCAGTGTCGATGGCGAATGGCGCAAAGGTGTTTTGGCAGCGACCCGGGAGTTCATTCAGGCGCTGACCTATGGTTTCACTCAGGCTGAAGTCGATGAACAGCTGACCAATATGCGAACCGGGGCGGAAAATGCGGTTGCCGGGTACGATACTTTTGCCAACAGCTATTTCGTCAATCGCGCGCTCAGTTTGGTTGCCAATGACCGCATCCCCGCAACGCCAGCGGAGGGGCTTGCACGGTTTGAACAGATCGCTCCGACCATCACGCCAGAGGCAGTCCATCAGGCCCTGCGCGATCATGCGGTCGCGCTCGACAACCCAATGATCCGTTTCACTGGGCGTAGCGCGCCAGAAGGCGGCGAAGAGGCATTGCGTGCTGCTTTTGCCGAGGGGATGGCATTGCCCATCGCTCCGCCTGAAGACACAGGCACCGCGGAATTCGCCTATACCAATTTCGGCGCTGCCGGTGAGGTAGTGTCAGACACGCGAGAGAATTGCTTGGGCCTGCGCCTCATCACTTTCGATAACGGGCTGCGCCTAACACTGAAGCAGACTGATATTCGCGAGGACCGGGTCAGTTATCTCCTCAGGGTGGATGGCGGCACTTTGATGAATACGCCCGACGATCCATTGCGGACCTACCTTGTTTCCGCGATCCCTTCTGGCGGTCTTGGCGCGCACAGTTCGGATGAGCTGCAAAGCGTGCTGGCCGGGCGCAGCGTAGGCTGGCGCATGTCGAACGGTACTGACGGTATCAATATGCGCGGGGGCACCACCCCGCGCGATCTCGATCTGCAAATGCAGCTGCTGGCTGCGGGCCTGACTGATCCCGGCTATCGGCGAGAGGGAATTGAGCAATTCCGGCGGGGGATCGACAATTTCTTTGCGACTTTACGATCAACACCGGGCCGCGCCTATGGCTCAGAGGCAGGCGCTATCCTGTCTGAGGGCGATCCACGCTTTACCCTGCGCCCGCGCGAGGATTATTTCGCGCTCGACTATGACCAATTGCAAAAGGTGGTGAGTGACCGGCTTGCAAATGGCGCGCTGGAGCTCGCGATTGTCGGGGACATTGATGAAGACGCAGCGATTGCCGCGGTTGCGAGCACTCTGGGCGCTTTGCCTCCGCGCGAAGCCGGTTTCCAACCGCGTGATGCAGCGCGTATCCGCAACTTCACAGCCAATCGCGGCCAACACATCATCCGTCACGAAGGCGAACCTGATCAGGCTTTGGTCCGGATGATCTGGCCCACCGATGACGATCACGATTTGGAACAATCCATTCGCGTCTCGCTGTTAGCACGCGTGGTGCAAATTCAGCTGACGGACCGCCTGCGCGAAGATCTGGGCCAAGCCTATTCGCCGCGCGCCTCTAGCAGCATGAGTAAGACCTATCCCGATTATGGCACCTTCACCATTTCTGCGTCGGTCGATGCCAGCGAAGTTGAAGCAACACGCGAAGCGGTGACGGCTCTAATCAACGATTTGCGGAGTGATCGTGTCGACGAAGACGTGCTCGACCGCGCGCGCCAGCCTTTGTTGGAGGCGTTTGACAATGCGCTCAAATCGCTGGGGGGATGGATGAACTTGGCCGACCGCGCGCAAAGCGAGGCGGATCGGTTGGATCGCTGGTTCGAAGGACCCGAAGCTCTGAATGCCGTGACAACGCAGGATATACTGGCGGCTGCGCAGCAGTTCCTTGCTCCGGAGGATGCAGTCGAGTTTCTGGTTTTGCCTGCGGAAGAGCGGCGCGCAGAGCGTGAAACTACTGGCATAACGCGGCCATCAATCCCGGTTAATGAATTGCCGACGCGTCCACCCGCCAGAATTATTGACCGCAACTAGACGGGGCCCTGCCGCGACCTTGGGCAGCCCTTAGGAAAGCTAGAGGAAGTATTCTTCGGTTGATTGCCGGGACCGTGCCGATTGCGCGAGCCTGCACAAGCGCTATAGGCTCCGCTTTGCAGTCTGCAATTCCAGCCTCAGGAACCATGCCTCATGAAAGTTCGCATCCTTGTTCGCCTAAAGCCCGGTGTTCTCGATCCGCAAGGGCGCGCAGTGCACCATTCGCTGGACTCGCTTGGCTTTGAAGGTGTCGAAGATGTCCGCATCGGCCGCATGATTGAAATGGATGTGGCCGATGGTACCTCAGATGAAACGCTCAATTCGATGTGCGAAAAGCTGCTTGCGAACATGGTGATCGAAGACTTCGCTGTTGAGAAATTGGACGGCACGAAGGAGCCTGCTTGATGACGGGCGGTGCCAACAGCTTCAAAGCCGCGGTGATAACTTTCCCCGGTTCAAACTGCGATCGCGATATGGCGGTGGCGATTGAGGCGGTAACTGGACAGCCTGCGATCCGAGTATGGCATGGCGATGCTGACTTACCCTCAGGTCTTGATTTCATCGCGCTGCCCGGCGGATTTTCTTATGGCGACTATCTGCGATCTGGCGCGATGGCAGCGAAGAGCCCGATCCTGCGCGCAGTGATCTCCGCCGCAGAGCGCGGCGTTCCCGTCCTTGGCGTATGCAACGGCTTCCAAGTCCTCACAGAAAGCGGGCTGCTGCCCGGCGCTTTGATGCGCAACGCTGGCCAGAATTTTGTGTGCCGCACGGTGGAGCTGGAAGTGACCAACACCTCATCACCTTTTACCAGTGGCTTTGGAAAAGGCGCGAAACTGCGCATTCCGGTCGCGCATCACGATGGCAATTACTTCGCTGATGAAGCCACATTGGACGCGCTGGAGGCTGAGGACCGTGTGGCGCTTCGCTATACTGATAACCCCAATGGATCGCGTCGCGACATCGCCGGAGTGCTCAGCGAAAATGGCCGCGTCTTGGGCATGATGCCGCATCCTGAACGTGCAATGGAGCCCGCCGCTCACCCCTCAATGGGCGGAGATGATGGCCGCGCAATGTTTGAGAATGTCGTTCGCGGTCTGGTGAGCGCTTAGGCTCTCATCCTGCCGGTTTTGACGTCGAACAAGCGCCGCGCCTCTTCGCTGGCCATAGGTCGGCCAAAGTAGAACCCTTGGATTTTGTCGCAGCCTAGGTTGCGGATCAATTCTGCTTGCGCGCCGTCTTCGACACCTTCGGCGGTGGTGGACATCTGGAGGCTCTTGGCCATCGCCACAACGGCGTTGATGATAGCAAGGCTCTCATTGCTGCCTTGCGCTGCCCCTTGCACAAATGTGCGGTCGACCTTGATCGTTGAGAACTTCAGTTTGCGTAGGTAGCCGAGCGAGGAATAGCCGGTTCCAAAATCGTCCAGGGCAACCGAGCAGCCGAGCGCCATCGCTTGTTCCAGCGCATTTCGTGCAACGCTGGCATCACGCAAGAATATGCTCTCGGTCACTTCGATCTCGAGCCGTTCGGGGCGTAGGCCCGTGGCAGCGAGGGAATTGACAACCTCCTGATGGAAATCAGGCTCCAGCAGCTGCTCTGGCGATACGTTGACATTGACCTTGATATGGTCGGGCCAATTGCGCGCTTCCATACAAGCCTGACGCAGCACCCATTGGCCAATCGGGACGATCAGGCGGGTGTCTTCGGCGAGCGGGATAAATTTGCCGGGGCTGACAAAGCCGTGTTCGGAACTGTTCCAGCGAACCAGAGCCTCAAAGCTAACGATATTCTCGCTGCGAGCGTCCACGACAGGCTGATAATGCAGCACGAATTCATCGAGTCCCAACGCTTTGCGCAACGACACCTCCAGCTTGCGACGCTCTTCGGCAGAGGCGTGGAGGACAGGTTCAAAACGGCAATGCTCGCCGCCGCCAATATCCTTTGCGCGGTAGAGAGCGAGGTCGGCATTACGCATCAATTCTTCGACGCCCTTGCCATCGCGCGGGCCGATAGCAGAGCCGACACTTGCTCCGACATACAGGGTGTGGTGGTCCACTTGGTATGGTTCAGTGAGAGCATTGATAACCTTATGCGCCAGTTGCTGCACATAATTGCTGTTGCTCGCGTCACGGATCACGATGGCGAATTCGTCCCCACCAAGCCGGCCGACCATTGAATTGTCGTCCATCAAGGCTTCGAGGCGGGCGGAAACTTGTGCAAGCAATTTGTCGCCGGTCATGTGTCCTAGGGAATCGTTCACCGCTTTGAACCGGTCGAGATCAACCATCAGCAATGCACAGCGCGATTTCCAATGTTCCGCATGCGACATCGCCTCACCCAGCGCCTCTGTCAGCATAAGCCGGTTGGGCAGAGAGGTAAGCGTATCATAGCGCGCAAGGTAGGCAATCTTCTCGCTGGATTCGCGCTGGGCCGTGACGTCAGAGCCAACACCTCTGAACCCAGTGAAGCGTCCGCGTTCATCCCTGATCGGTGTGCCAGACAGCTCCCACCAGCGCTCTTCACCCTTGATCGCGACCTGCACGATAAGGTTGGAGAAATTTTCGCGATTGCGCAGGCGTTCGGCCAGTTCATGCAGACTGGGAGGAAAGTTCCCGCTCTCCCAGTTTTCGCCAGCGATCAGCTCCAACAACGGAGTGCCTTCAACGTCTCGCTCTTTCTCCGATAATGCGAATGCAAAGCGCGGAGAAACCGAGCGCACGCGGCGCTGAGGGTCAACCTCCCACAGCCAGTCAGCCTCGTTCTCTTCAAATTCGCGCAGCAGCAACGATACGACATCTTCCTTCTCGGCAATTCCATCCTCAGCAATGCGAGCAGTCAGGAATGTGCGCGCCACCTCAATAGTGCCAAGCGTGGTCGACACTTGGAAGATGATCACGGCACCAACGATGCCCCATTCGCCGCGCATCGCCGGGTAAAAGCCGACAGCGGCGCCTATGATGAGCGCGAAAATGACGATGCTGATCGGTGCTGCGGTGTAGAAATAGACCGCGCCCGCCACCAGAATGAACGCGACGAAATGCAGCGCGGTCAGCTCAATGGCGCTTCCCATCGGCGCAAAGACCAAGAGCGGGATCGCCCAGACCAGACCGGACAGGACCGCGGTTGACCCTTGCCGTACGAAATCCGTCTTTGCATCGTTTCTGGTCACACTCGCCGCAACGTCGCGGTCAAGCTTTGCGGCACGAACATGGACCGCGCCAAGGCTGATCAGCCACAGGCAAAGCCAAGGCAGAGCGACAAATGGCAGATAGAGCTGCACGACAAACACACCCAGCATAATGTGCGAGAATGCGCGGTGAAACGTGAGTTTTGCGAGCGTGGCGTGTTGTAGTCCACGCAAACGCGACCAGTCATACTCACCCCTGTTCGACAGGCCAAAAATGGCCGAAACGGGCAGGTCCTGCGATACGGCCTGATTGGGTGGGGATGCTGCGTCACTCACAACACAGGCGATTAACCTCGAAAGGTTAGTGGGCGGTAAAGTATTCGGTCAAATTCGCAGACTTATTTTTTGCCTTTTATCAGAGTGATTTAACCCTTTTGAAAAGGCTCATCAAATTCACTCAACCGTCACTGATTTGGCAAGATTGCGTGGTTGGTCGACATCCGTGCCCTTAACGACGGCTACGTGATAGGCCAGCAATTGCACAGGAATCGCATAGACGAGCGGCGCGATAAGCGGGTGTACGACCGGCATTTCGATGGTTGCAAGGCAGCCCTCGCCTGCTTGTTCAAGACCTTCAGCGTCGGAGATCAAAACCACTTTGCCCCCGCGTGCTCGCACCTCCTCCATGTTCGAAACGGTCTTTTCAAACAATGGTCCTGATGGCGCGATAACGACCACGGGGACCTCGTCATCAATCAAAGCAATTGGCCCGTGCTTCATTTCACCCGAAGCATAACCTTCGGCATGTATATAACTGATTTCCTTGAGCTTTAATGCACCTTCAAGCGCCAATGGAAAATCCTGCCCGCGGCCCAAATACAGCACGTCGCGCGCTGGTGCGATCAATGGCGCCATGGCGGCAATATCATCGTCATGGGCAAGCGCTGCGTTCAATGCGGCAGGCGCTTCGAGCAGGTGGGCGACCACTTCCTTTTCCTGTTCGCGCGTAAAGCGGCCTTTCACCACGGCCATGTTGGCGGCCAGCGCAGCCAAAACAGCAAGCTGGCAAGTGAACGCCTTTGTCGAAGCTACCCCGATCTCTGGTCCCGCATGGGTTGGAAGCAGCAAGTCCGCTTCGCGCGCCATCGAACTGGTGGGAACATTCACTACCACGCCGATCACTTGCCCGTTGGCCTTGCAATGCCTTAGCGCAGCCAGCGTGTCAGCAGTTTCACCGCTTTGCGAGATAAACAGCGCTAGACCGCCCTCCTCCAGAACTGGGTCGCGATAGCGGAACTCGGACGCGACATCGATATCGACAGGAACGCGGGCAAATTGTTCGAACCAGTATTTTGCGACCAGCCCGGCATAAAAGGATGTGCCGCAAGCAACGATGGTCAATCGGCGGATGCCCGAGAGGTCAAAATCGAATTGCGGCAGGGCCACGGAATTGTCTTCGCGCCGCAAATAAGATGAGAGCGTCTGGGCAACCACAGTCGGCTGCTCAAATATCTCTTTTTGCATGAAGTGGCGGTAATTGCCCTTCTCGACAGCAGCAGCCGATGCGCCAGACGGCTGCACAGGTCGGAAGGTCTCACGACCCTCTTCATCGAAAATCTGTGCGCTATCGTGGCGGATAACGACCCAGTCACCCTCTTCAAGATAGGTGATGCGCTGAGTAAGTGGAGCAAGCGCAAGTGCGTCCGATCCCAGATACATTTCACCGTCACCATGACCGACAACCAGCGGCGATCCAAGCCGTGCTCCAATCAACAGATCAGGGTGCGAGCGGAAGGTGATTGCCAGAGCAAAAGCACCGCGAAGGCGCGGCAATACGATCCGCACCGCATCCTCTGGCCCTGCCCCGCCCTCAATTTCGCGCGAGATCAGGTGAGCGACAACTTCGCTATCGGTTTCACTTTCAAAGCTGCGACCATCAGCCGCCAGTTCAGCGCGCAATTCTTTAAAGTTTTCAATGATACCATTGTGCACAATCGCAACTTCGCCTGTTGCATGCGGATGCGCATTGGCAGCTGTGGGCGCTCCGTGCGTGGCCCAACGCGTATGCGCGATCCCAATCGTGCCCGGGGCAGGTTCATTCTCGAGCACGCCAACCAGGTTCAGCAACTTACCTTCAGCCCGACGACGCACCATTTGCCCATCGTGCAATGTGCAAATGCCAGAGCTGTCATAGCCGCGATATTCCATCCGTCGAAGACCATCGACCAGACGGTCCGCCACTGTGTGAGATCCCACAATCCCGATAATGCCGCACATTGCTCAGTAAACTTCCCTGTTTCACGCCCTTGAATATGGATCGGGCTGTTGAACCGCGAAGGTTGAATATAGCTTGAAGATCAACCCCTCAAGCACCTGCAATCCCTCGACCAATTTGCGCAGCGCCTGCGCCACTAGATCGCGAAAGGCAAGCCGTGTTTGCAGCCTTGTCTCAGCTTGGCCATTCGAACATGGTTTACGTTTGCTTAATCCCCTCCCGGTAACCCGGCCAAATACTGGCGCTCAATGACAGCGCAAACGGGGGCTTAAAGCGAAAAATGACGAAGCTGATCATCCAGATACCCTGCTTGAACGAAGCAGAAGTGCTGCCAGACACCTTGGCAAAACTGCCGCGCGCCATGCCGGGTATCGACACGATCGAATATCTGATCATCGATGATGGCAGCACTGACGACACATCTGGCGTGGCGAAGCGATGGGGCGTGCATCATGTCGTGCGCCATCGCCGCAATCGCGGCCTTGCCGAAGCCTTTCGCAGCGGGATCGACAAATGTTTGGCCGAAGGCGCCGACATAATCGTCAACACCGATGCAGATGGCCAATATGAAGGCGCTGACATCGCAAAGATCGTCGCCCCCGTTGCTGCTGGCGAAGCTGATATTTGCGTTGGAGATCGCTCGGTCGCCAATAACGAACACTTTGGTGCAGGAAAGCGACAGCTTCAGCGGCTCGGCAGTTACGTCGTGCGCACTTTATCAGCCACCGACATTACCGATGCAGTGAGCGGGTTTCGCGCGATCAGCCGCGATGCAGCCCAACGCATCAACATCACTACGGATTTCAGCTACACCACCGACATGCTGATCCAAGCTGGGCGCAAGCGGCTTGCGATCACCAGTGTCCCGATCCGCACCCATGCAGCAACACGCCCTTCGCGGCTGTTCAGGTCAATACCGCGCTTTATCCAGCAAACCGGCGTCACGATTTTGCGCGCGTACACGACGTTCAACTCGCTGCGCGTGTTTGTTGGGCTGGGAATGCTCGCGACGATCATCGGGCTGTTTCCAATCGGCCGTTTCTTGTGGTTTTGGGCCACTGGCGATGGCGACGGACACATTCAGTCGCTCGTCATTGGCGGCGCGCTGCTGACCGTTGGCGTTCTGGTTTCAACGCTGGGCATCCTGGCAGACCTAATCGCGACGAACCGCAAATTGCTCGAAGCGAATATGCTCAAGCTGCGGCGCATCGAAGAAACGCTTGGCGCGCAGGATAAGGCCGCTGAGCCCGCATCCGTCGAGCCTGAGCAATCCGAACCGCTCAATAAAGCGGGCTGAGCGCGTCCTCCACCATGAGCGTGATGGAACCCATCCACATTCCGGACGAGGCGCAAGATCAGCCTAAGGACCAATCACGCCTAGCTATTGCAGCCTTGGTGATGATCGCGCTGATCCAGTTTCAATTTGCCTTCACCCGCACAATAAATTGGGACGAGTTCTACTTCTACGGACAGATCGTCGATTTCACACAAGGCGGCTCATTGCGCCCCTTGCAAACGCTCCATGTACAATTGTTCAGTTGGCTGCCATCGGTCGCCGAAACGGGCGTCGATGGGATAGTCATCGGGCGATTGGTGATGTGGGTGTGTGCGATAGTCACTGCCGGGTGCGTCGCTTTGATTGCAGGGAAGTTTGCGCGACGCGAATATGCCCTTACCGCAGCGCTCGTTTGGCTCGCTGCAGGGTTCACCATGCAGCATGGCTGGTCATTCCGCACCGATCCACTCGCCGCCATGTTAGTTGCAGGTGGCCTTGCCGTCCTTGCTAGAGCGCGGCTTTCGACGCTTTGGATTGCCATTGCTGGTCTGCTGATTGGGGCTGCGGGCATGGTAACATTGAAAGCCATCTTGTTCTTGCCTGCGTTCGCAGGGCTAGCCTGGTTGCGCTGGTCGGAGACGAAGTTCGATTGGAGCTTTGCCGCGCGCATCGCCGCGATACCAGTCGCAGCCGCCGTTGCCTTCGCCGCAATTTACACAGTGCATGGCGCAGCCCTGGGCGACGCAGCGGCCTCTACGGCAAGCTCCTATGCTGGCAATGTCAGCGGGTCGATGCTGTTTGCCGGTTGGCCGATCTACCTGCATTTCGCGGTCAAGGCCGCCATCCTATCGATTGCGGCGGTGGCAGCGATCGCCGTTACACTGGCGACAATTGTCAAACGCCCGCGTGACGAAGCGATTGCGCTGGCCGGGCTGATAGCGCCGCTCGCCGCGCTGCTGATCTATCGCAACACCTTGCCCTATTTCTATCCGATGATGCTGGCCCCTGTGATCGCAGCCAGTGTGATTGGCATTGCCGCGATTGCCAATCGTTACAGCCTGCGCCTGCTGCTCCTATACACTGCGATCAGCGGCGTGGTTGTTTGGATGGTCGACGGGCAAAGCCATCAGGACAAACAACGCGAAATTCAGTTGGCAGCTGATGAGATTCTTGAACAGCCAGTGGGCTATTTTGACTTTCCCGACATGCTGCCCACGCACCGCAAAGCCAATGGTTTCCTCACCCGTTGGGGAATTGAGAGCACTTATGCGCGCGGTCCAGGCTATTTCCGCAGCCGGCTTTCTGAAGAGACCGTGCCATTGCTGCTGACCGCAGAGCCTGAGGGCAACCCAACCCTGCTCGCGATTATGCAGGAACTGCCGCAGCAAGCGCGCTTCCATGAAGAAGAGCGAGACGTGCTGCGCGCGACCTATCGCGAGTTCTGGGGCCCGTTCTGGCTGGCCGGGCGCGAGGTCGATGCAGGATCAAGCGTGCGATACGAAGTGCTCGTACCCGGCCCCTACACTGTAACCGGCGATGCACTGGTACTCGACGGAGTGAGCCACTCAACTGGCTCCGTGGTCGAGTTGGAGCGTGGGTTTGTGACCCTCGAAAACTCTGGTTCATCGCGTTCGGGCATAATCTGGGGCGACAATCTTCAAACACCCAGTCGACCGCTTCCCGAACGCCAATTCTGGCGCGGATTCTGATAGATGAGCGTCATGCCCTCTGAAGTTTCCGCCCAGACTTTGTCAGATAGTGCTGCGCCCCGCGTGCTGTTTATTACGCGCAAATGGGGCCCAGCTGTGGGCGGGATGGAGACCTATTGCGAGCGTTTGACCGAGGAACTCAGCCAATTGCAGCCGGTCGACGTGATCGCGCTCAAAGGGCGCGCCAATGGCCAGCCTCCCAGCGTGGCGGCATTGCTTGGCTTCCCTTTCACAGTGCTGACAAAACTGATCGGCACAAAAAGCACACCCGCAATCGTCCATCTCGGCGATATGGCGATTTGGCCGCTGGGCCTTTTGGCTTGGTTGTTCTTCCCCGGTGCTCGCATGGTCCTGTCTGCCCACGGCACTGATGTCGCCTATGGCGCGCGTGGGGGCTTCAAGGGGGCGCTCTATTCAGCATATCTGAATTTAGGAGCACGGTGGCTCTCCAAAGCCAGCGTTATTGCCAATTCCCGCGCCACACGTGATCGGCTCTTGGCGATTGGCTGGCGCAGTGATGCGGTAGTGCCGCTTGCGACGGACCTTCGCGCAGACCCCGCGACAGATTTCGATCCCAACCAGATCGTGTTTGCGGGCCGCCTTGTGCGGCGCAAAGGTCTTGGCTGGTTTGTGCGCGAGGTGCTGCCCCTCCTGCCCGATGACATTCGGGTCACAGTCCTTGGCACACGCTGGGACGAAGTGGAAAATGCAGCCCTCGACCACGCACAAGTCGAATTCCTCGGGCCAAAACCGCAGGCCGAACTGGCAATGCACTTTGCCAAAGCAGCCTGTGTGATCGTGCCCAACATTGAGATTGAGAACGGCGAATATGAAGGCTTCGGCCTCGTCGCCCCAGAAGCGGCCAGTGCGGGCGGTGTCGTTCTAGCTGCTGCCAGCGGCGGGCTAAAGGACGCGGTGATCGATGGTGAGACCGGTTTTCAGATCGAGCCCGAAAGCCCCCAAAGCTGGGCTGCGAAGATCATCGAAGTCAGTGGATGGGACGCAGAGCGCCGCGCTGACTTCATCGCCAATTCGCAAAGCCTTGCGCAAAGCCATTACAATTGGAGCCGTGTCGCAGCCGAGACTGCAGCGGCCTATCACGCTTAACTGCGTTTCCGATTTCTAAGGGATTTGAGCGCGGTTCCCGGATCGCTCAACACGGCGCCTGCTAGCGCTGGCAGATGGAACCGGGCATGCCACAAAAAAGCAGCGATGGTCTTGGGTGAAGACAGCCCGCCAGCCCTTGAAAGGATAGCATCGGCGAGCAAGCCAGCGGTCACTTGCTTGACCCAGCGCCGATGCGCCCCGGCCTCAGACAAATCATTGGCCAACATCGCATCAGCGCCCGCGACCGCAGCAGCGATAATTTCATCATTTGCCTTAGCATTGTAGGCAAACAATTCGATCAGAGGGTCCAGCTTGCGCACTATGTCATCAGGCAAACGCGCGGCCATGTTTGCCCGTCCTATCGCTGCACAATTCTGCGCCTGCTCATATCGTTTGGAATGAGTGATCGCACCGTCATGGCGGCGATAGCGCACCAGCGGCTCTCCCATGCGAGCCGTCGGGCCAAATGCCGCCAGACGCCCCCAAAGGTCAAAATCCTGCGCCGTGCGGAATTGTTCATCGTAGAGGATCGGGGTTTCGCCATCTGGGCAGCGCTTAAAGAAGAATGTCGGATGCGGCGCGGGTGGGTTCCAGCCCAGCAACCAGCGAATTTGCCAATCATCCAGCGCTTCACTCACACGGCGAACCTCGCGCCCTTCTCCGTCAATCATCACAAAGCCCGAAGTCACGCCGACGTGATCCGGATGATCGCGCATGAAAGTCAATTGACGCTCCAAGCGTTCCGCCAAGCAGACATCATCGGCATCAATGCGCGCGATGAACTGCCCCCTCGCCTCCTCAAGCCCGCGATTGAGCGATTTTGTAAGGCCGATATTGGTCGCGTTGGTGAGGATACGGATGCGCGGATCGCGCCCAGCTGCCTCAGCCAGCATGGCAGCGGAACCATCAGACGATGCATCATCGACGATCAGGAATTCATAGTCTTCGCAGGTTTGCGCAGCGACACTCGCCAGCGTCTCAGCCAAAAACTGCTCACCATTGTGCACCCCCATAAGGACGGTAATCGCTGGTTTCGCAGTCTCAGTCCGGGCAATCGGGGAAGGCTTTGCTTTCGACATTGTTCAGATATTAACCATGCAGTTACTAAGATTTCTTAATCGAAGACACGAGAATTGAAGCGCTCTGGTTGAGCGCAATTGAGAAAGCATGAAATGGCAATTGCGACCGAATCCCCCGATTCCCTTTACGGCACCGATTTTCATGCTGACCGCGATGCACGAACCCGTGCGTCTGCTCGGATGGTTTTGGGCCAGGTAAAAGAGTGGCTCGATCCGCAAAGCGCGGCAGATGTCGGTTGCGGTGTTGGCACATGGCTGGTCGCTGCTCGCGAAGTTGGGATTGAGGAGATTCAAGGGTTCGAAGGCCCCTGGGCAAAAACAGCCAATCTCGTTCTTGCCGACGGCGAGGTCAGCTTCCAAGACCTTGAAGACAAGGTTGAGATGGATCGCCGCTATGATCTGGTGATCTCATTGGAAGTTGCTGAGCATTTGGCCCCGCCGCGCGCGGGCGGCTTTGTCACTGATCTGTGTGCACTTGGTGACTGCGTGCTGTTTTCAGCCGCTATCCCAATGCAAGGCGGCACGGGCCATATAAACGAACAATGGCAAAGCTATTGGGCGGAGCATTTTGCGAGCCAGGGCTACACCGCCTTTGATCCATTGCGCCCGATGATTTGGCAAGATGCCTCGATTGCGTTCTGGTATCGTCAAAACATGCTTCTTTATGTTCGCGAAGGGTCAGAGGCAGAGGCGAAGATGAAAGCGGCGGGCTTTGGTGCGCCGGCGATGCTCGATCTGGTTCATCCGGACCAATATCTGCACGCCGAGGCGGCTCAGCCGGCACGCGCAATTTCACGCAAAGTGAAAAAGGTATTGGGCCGGGCCTAGCCTTGCGCGGCGCGACGACGAACCTGTCTGGCGGTTACGCCCCAACCATACACCACCCACACCGTTTCAAATGCCAGGTGGGCAAACACCGCTGACATCAAACCGAACTGTCCGATAGTTGCGAGCAGCACGGCGAAGAATGCGATGTTTCCAAGCAAGATCATCGTTGTGAATTGCTTCGTAATGTCGAGCGCAACCATTATCGGCGGAAGCGCGGCCCCTGCCAAATAGAGCGTTTTCGCCGCCAGCAATCCTATCACAATCCAATAGGCTACCGCGAACTCGGTCCCAAACGCCACGACAAGGATAGTTTCTGCCGCGAAGAGCATGAAAGCGATTATAATCAGGCTCGCACCGGCGATACCGAAACTTGCACCAAGCGCGAAACGAAAGGCGCGCCCATAGACACCCTCAGCCACATAGCGAGAAATCGGAACACTCGCAGCTTGATGCAGCGGTTTTCCAAATTGCCCAACTAGGCTCGCAAGATTTTTCGCAGCACGTAGCAAGGCAGCTGCCGCTTCGCCCAGAAATGCAGCAACGATCAAAACATCACCCTCTTGGCTTGCAATACGCAGTCCGTAGACGAAATTCGTCTGCCACATCATTGGCCAAAAATTGGTAGAAGAAGCGATCGCTTCCCGAGCGTCTGCGCCGCGCAAATCACCCAGCCCTTCCCTGCGCAATGAGATGAGAGCCCAAACTAGAAAGGCGAGATTGGCAACCGCTTCACCCACCAACCAGATAATCAGAAATGTTTGGGCGCTGGCACCAGAAACCCATGCAACGATCGATCCCACCAGAATGACAAGCGACGCTGCCACCGGGCGAAGGCCAATCGCGCCAAACCTGTCGAAGCAGCGCAATGCCGCCTCCACTGCACCAAAGACCCGCGTGGCAATAACCGCGCAATAAGCAACCGCCAGCCACAACCACTCCGCCTCCAATCCAAGCAGAGGCGCCACAATCGGCAAGGCAATGATCGCGATAATCATGGCGGCCAATGCCGTCCCAAAATCGACGATCAACCCCGCCTTTACGAGCCCACGAACCCGAGCCTCTTGGCCCTTCGTTTGCGCGTCTGCCAGAAAGTTTGTGAGTACATTCACGGATTGGAAATTGAGCAATCCATCAACCACACGCACATAGGCTTGGATCAGGATGAGAATGCCAAGCGCCGCGAGTTCAAGCGCCTGCGCCGCAATGGCAAAGATCGCCAATTGCAGCACACCATTGGCAGCATTTCCGCCAACCAGCTTCCCCCATGCTCCAAGCAGTTTCTGCATCAATCCCTGTCCGTGCTATTGCACGCTGAAGTTCAGTATTCTTTGAACCTCTTAATAGTCGCACGATGCCAGCCGCATAGCGTTGCGGGGAATCTTTTACGCATTAACCAACACATAAGTTCGTCACCTTTGGGTAGGGATATAGAGGTTTTCACCTATTTTTTAGGCAGTTGCAGCGATTTCAGCACTCCTGCCACTAACCGCGAACAATCTCGCTGCGCTCAGGATTGAGCATCGGACCTTCGGGAAAAATTAAGGTTTCCAAATTATTCACCACAATTCGAGAGGCAACCTTCGTGATATCACGCGAAGAACGCCATTGGAATTTGATGTGAAGCCTTGGGGGCTAGGTAATGAGCGCATTCGGCAAAAAGGGTGGCGCTGGCGGTATGAGGCCAGGCGCAAAGCCTGCTTTTGGCGTGGCTCGGCCGATGAAAAGCGGCGGATCCAAATCTGAAGAGGATAAAGGCGGCGAACAGTTTCCGCCTCTGCCAGGCGAAGACGCCAAGCAGGCACCAAAGGCTGCACCTGCAGCTCCAAAGGCAGCAGCGCCTGGCAAATCAAACGCCAATGCGATGGACCGCCTGCAAGAGCGCATGAACGCGACCCATGCCGCCGAAGCGGAAGCTGGCGGGTTTGAGGCAAGCGTCCACAAAATCAAAGAGCAAGTGCTGCCGCGCTTGCTTGAGCGAGTTGACCCCGAAGCAGCGGCGACGCTGACCAAGGATGAGCTATCCGAAGAATTCCGCCCGATCATCATGGAAGTGCTGGCCGAACTAAAGGTCACGCTGAACCGCCGCGAGCAATTTGCGCTCGAAAAAGTTCTAATTGATGAGCTTTTGGGCTTTGGTCCGCTCGAAGAACTTCTGAACGATCCCGACGTCTCCGATATCATGGTGAACGGTCCTGACCAGACCTATATCGAGAAAAAGGGTAAGCTGACCATCGCGCCGATCCGGTTCCGCGACGAACAGCACCTGTTCCAGATTGCACAGCGGATCGTGAACCAGGTTGGCCGCCGCGTTGACCAAACCACACCGCTTGCCGATGCTCGCTTAAAAGACGGTTCTCGTGTGAACGTCATCGTTCCACCTCTGTCATTGCGCGGCACTGCGATCTCCATTCGTAAATTCTCTGAAAAGCCTATCACCTTGGACATGCTCAAGGAATTTGGCTCGATGTCAGAGAAGATGTGTACTGCGCTCAAAATCGCAGGCGCATGCCGGATGAACGTCGTTATTTCAGGCGGTACGGGCTCTGGTAAAACGACCATGCTCAACGCCCTGTCGAAAATGATCGACCCGGGTGAACGCGTTCTAACGATTGAGGACGCTGCCGAACTTCGTCTGCAACAGCCGCACTGGCTGCCGCTCGAAACGCGTCCGCCTAACCTTGAAGGGCAAGGCGCGATTACCATCGGTGACCTTGTCAAAAACGCCCTGCGTATGCGTCCTGACCGGATTATCCTAGGTGAGATTCGTGGCGCAGAATGTTTCGACCTTCTCGCCGCCATGAACACGGGCCACGATGGTTCTATGTGTACGCTTCACGCCAACAGCCCGCGCGAATGCCTTGGCCGTATGGAAAACATGATTTTGATGGGCGACATCAAGATCCCGAAGGAAGCAATTTCACGCCAGATTGCCGAATCTGTCGACCTGATCGTTCAGGTAAAGCGTTTACGCGATGGTTCGCGTCGCACCACTGACATCACTGAGGTAATCGGGATGGAAGGCGACGTGATCGTGACGCAGAACTTGTTTAAGTTTGAGTACTTGGACGAAAGCGAAGACGGCAAGATCATGGGCGAATTCCGCTCATCCGGTCTACGCCCCTACACTCTTGAGAAAGCGCGTCAGTTCGGGTTCGATCAGGCGTATCTTGAGGCTTGTTTGTAGTCAGCTTATTTTCGCGTACGTCCAGCGGATGCACGCGATTTGGGCTACAAGTTCCCCAGCACAACCGGCAAGCTAAACGCTAGGCATCCGCCGCCCATAATGGCCGCGCCAACGAATAGCGGTGTCCATGGCACCCAGCCCACGCGCTCCAAAGTCTCGAGTGAGCGGCGGGCGTTGCGGATGCGCTCCATCACTAAGCAGAATGCCGCGAATACCCATAAGGCTAGACCGACGAGAGCCATGTGCACAGCGTCGCTCGCAAAGGCGATTTGGGTGATTATATCCATCATTGCGCCTCGCCATGTAATCATGGCTCCCGCTTGCGCAATCCCACAGCGGCACTAAGGCGCATGGCAATGGATGGATCCGTCGCCCGCCCTCGCCCCATGCTTGCTATTGGATTGCGGCTTCTCACCGCCATCGTCTTTGCGACCATGGGCATGCTTGTGAAGCTAGGCGGAGAGCGCGGCGTACATCTGGTTGAGATGCTTTTCTGGCGGCAATTCATCACCTTTGTCCTGATCACTGCAGGCTTGGTGGCTTTTGGAAAGCTCGCCACACTTCGCACCACAAGGATCAAAAGCCATGCCATGCGCGCAGCCTTAGGCGGGTTTTGCATGTTCTTTGTTTATGGGGCCGTGCTGCTGCTTCCACTGGCGGAGGCAACGACACTTTCTTACACTGCACCGTTCTTCGCTGTGCTGATCGCTGTGACCATGTTTGGTGAGAAGGTGGGGCTCTATCGCTCTGCCGCTGTTTTAGTTGGCTTTTGCGGCGTTATGGTGATCATGCAGCCAGGCAGCATGGGCGCAGAGATCACCGGTTTTGGTGTGTTTGTGGCTCTGTCTGCTGCAGCGATGGTAGCGATGATCAGCTTCCAAATTCAGGATCTCAACAAGACCGAGAGCCCGTGGAGCATCATTTTCTGGTTTACTGCGCTTTCGACGCCGGTTTTCTTGCTTGCTCTACCCTTTTTCGCAAGCGCGCATGATCCGCAGACATGGGGCATTATCGTGGCGATGGCGCTCAGTGGGGCGCTTGCCCAGATATTGCTGACCAGTTCGCTTAGATTCGGGTCCGCTGGGGTGATATTGCTGATCGACTACACCTCCTTGCTGTGGGCGACGTGGTACGGATATTCGGTTTTTGATCGCGCTCCTTCTGCGACTTTATGGCTTGGCGCTCCGCTCATCATCGGTGCAGGGCTGCTCATCGCATGGAGAGAACGCCAACTGGCCATTGCTCGTAAAAAGGCCGAAGTTAACGCATAAGAGCTGCTTCGAAAGGAAAGATCATGATCCGCAAGACACTGTTGACCGTTGCTTTGGGCGCGCTCACCCTCACCGGCACGGCCTGCAACACCGTCAAGGGCCTAGGCCGCGATATTGAGTCGGTTGGCCAAGAAGGCGAAGACATCATCACGTACGCGCCGAATAAGCGCGATGAGCAGGACGCTCAGCCCGCGCGATAAACCAACGTCAGATTGTTAGCGGGCATTTCGTGGCGTGCAGTGCGGGTGAAGCCGCACTCCGCAGCCGCTTCATCCATCGCCTCAAGCGAGCGAATGCCCCACTGCCCATTTCTTGTGCGTAGGCTTTCATCAAAGGAAAGGTTTGATGGAGCGGCCTCTATTGCTTGCTCAAAAAACGGGCCGTAGAAAATGAGTGGGGTCGCCTGACCGCTAGGCAAAATCCGGGAAGCACCGGCAAACAGGCCCAATGTCGCCTCCCACGGCGCGATATGGGCCATGTTGCAGCACAAGATCGCATCCGCTGCGCGGATTTCCCAACTGTCTGGTGCCTGCGCATCGAGCACCATCGGCAGGCGCAAATTCACCCCCTCATATTCAGCCTTGTATGCCATGATCGACGCAATCGCTTGCCCGTCAGGATCGCTGGGCTGCCAATCGAGCGCGCTGAACTTTTCCGCAAAGTAGAGCGCGTGTTCTCCTGAACCTGCTGCTATTTCGAGCACAAGCCCGCTGGCCGGCAACTCCGCTGCGAGTATTGCCGCGATTGCCTCTCTATTGCGCAAAGTGGCAGGCGCATGACGTTTCATAATGGATCAGGAAACTTGCCGATCCTGACCTTGCCAATACGGCTCTCGCAATTGGCGACGCAGGATTTTACCAGAGGCATTGCGCGGCATTTCGGGGATTACATCGATACTTTTGGGAGCTTTGAAGGCAGCAATCCGCTCACGCGTATAGGCGATAATCTCGCCTTCTTCGACTTGCTCGCCCGGCTTGCACACGACGCAGGCCTTTACCTCTTCGCCCCATTGTTCAGATGGGATGCCGATCACCGCGACCTCTGCCACCGCGGGGTGGCCAAAGATCGCGTTCTCCACCTCAGCCGGATAGACGTTTTCGCCGCCTGAGATGATCATGTCCTTGATGCGGTCTTGGATGTAGACATAGCCGTCGGCATCCATGATCCCAGCGTCGCCTGTGTGCAGCCAGCCGTCTTCGTCAATCGTTTTCGCAGTCGCCTCTGGCAGGTGCCAATAGCCCGATGTGTTGGACGGCGATTTGATGCAAATCTCGCCGATCTCACCAAGGGAAGCCTCGACATTCTTGCTGGTCCGAATTTCAATTGAGACACCCGGAACAGCCTTGCCGGCAGAGCGCATCCGTTCATTGCCTTCAAGCGAATGATCGTCCGGCGGCAGCATAGTGACTGTGCCGCATGTCTCGGTCATGCCGTACACTTGCAGGAAGCCCGTTTCCGGCATTGTCGCAACCGCCGCCTTGAGCAGCTCCAGCGGCATAGGCGCTGCGCCATACATGAGATAGCGCAGGCCAGAGAAATCGGTCTCTTTGGCTTGCGGGTGCTGTATTACGAACTGGAGTGCAGCGGGCACGAGGAACATATGCGTCGCCCCGTTTTCAATCGCATCCAGCACGCCATGCGGGGTGAACTCGGCGAGCACTTGCGCACGAATACCGTAAGCCACTGCAATAGCCGCAAGGCCCGTGCCGCCAATATGCGCGCATGGCATCGCCGCCAAAATACAATCATTCGCCTCATATTTGTGCCATGGCGCATTGGCATCGAGGCTGGGTTTGCGCAGTGCGAACATATTCGCGTTCGTCAGCGTAACGCCCTTTGGATTGCCAGTAGTACCCGATGTGTAAAGCTGGAGAACCGCGTCGTGCTCATCAGCAGGCTTGTAAGTCGCAGGCTCCATTCCAGCAGCAGTGCGGAATGCCATTTGCGCTTCAAGAACGGCGGGGCCGTTTTCCATCGAAGCAGAGATTGATTGTGCGGCCTCCAAGAACTCTTTACTCGCAATGACAAGCTTCGCTCCGGTGTCACCTAAAATGTAGCCGATCTCTGGCGCAGCGAGCCTCCATCCAAGTGGAGCAATGACAATCCCAACGCGCGCGGCCGCATATAGCAACAAGAAGTAGTGATCGGCATTCTTGCCATACCAAGCGATCCGGTCGCCCGCTTTCACCCCATGCTCAGCAAACAGCGCGATAAGCTGGCGCGTGAGAACATCCGTCTGCGCATAGGTCGTGCGGCGATCGCCGTCTTCCAACGCAATCGCATCAGGGCGTTCTTTCGCCCAATGGTGCAGGAATTGGTCAAAGGTCCGGTAATCGTGGTCTACTGGGCTTGTCATAAGCGCCGCTCTCTCCCTCATTCACTCTCGGAAATTAGGTTAAGCATGACAGGCAACGCGCGTCTATCGGATTCGCGCAAGCGACCTTGCCTCTTCGACTAACGCAGCGTTCCGCGACGTTAGTCGTATCGCTTTTGTCGCCGTGCAGCTGGCTCACGCACCAACAGCCAGATGAACAGGCCAAGCGGTCCTGCCAGAAATGTCGCGAGCAAAATGGGGGCCTGAACAAAGCGGCTGATCACTTTGTCATCGCCATCGCGCGCGATCCAGAGGCCGACAAACAGATCAAAAGCGAGATAATGCACCCAGCCGATCGTCACGCCTGCATCGCTCGCGAAAATAGCGCGTACGCCTTCGATAGTGGTAAAACCAGTCGCAGCGCCCTCACCCGTCGTCGTGCCGGGCGGTAGCCACCCGCCGATCACGCCGATAATGCTGAAGGCATAAACGAAGCACAGAAATCCCACGACCATGTAGAGCAGCACCGCCATCAGTAGCTGCCATCGCGGCAAGAGGATCAGCGCTGCCCATGCGATCATGGCCAGCATGTTCGCTGTGCCAAAGACAAAATCCCACCCCATCTTTGCTTACTCCGTAAGATCCGGCTGCTTAGCGCGCCATTCACGCGCCGCGCGCTTCATCGCGTCGTTATCATGCGTAAAGCGCCCGGCGGCTTTACGCAAAGCCAGACCCAGCGCGGCCTCAGCGACCAATTGGGAATCCACAGAACGGTACATGGCCCACTTTTCTGGCATCAGCGGATCGGTGATCGGACTGGCGATCTTGGCAAGCGTTTCAAGTGGCCGCAAATCGCCCTCGCGCGATCCCTTGAGCAGGCCGGGACGCAGGATGTCGAGCCGCTTGAAACCAACTTTGGAAACGGCTTGTTCGACCTCACCTTTCACTTGCAGATAGAAATTCTTCGCTGCTGGGTTCGCGCCTGCCGAGGAGATGAGAACCAAATTGGAGATGCCCGCTTTTTGCGCAGCTTCGGCGGTTGACAGGACAAGGTCGTGATCGACCGCTCGAAAGGCTTCCTCATCGCGGCCAGCCTTGCGCCAAGTTGTACCGAGCGCGCAGATGAGCGCGCGTGGTCGCACCGCTTCAAAAACTTCGCCCCATTTCGAAGGTTCGGCGACGAACACTTCGACCCGCGCGCCCTTGGGTAATTCCGGTTCACGCCGAGCAATACCGACAATGCGCGCTTGATCACCCTCGCTCGTGATCTCAATCAGCCGGCGCCCCATCATCCCGGTCGCACCGACCAGACCGATGCGAACAGGCGCCTTATGGGCGGTGCCAAAGCTCTTTTTGCGCTCAGACATTTATCAGTCCCCTCGGCATTTCACCATAGATCGCCTCGCAGGATTGCATCGCGAACCGATCGCTCATCCCGGCGATAAAGTCAGCAATAGTTCGACTCCGCTCGGGCTCTTGCGAGGGTAGACGGGCCTGCCAATCCGCTGGCATCAGTTTTTCATCTTGCGAATAGGCCGCGAACAAACGCGCAATCACATCGCGCGCCTTCTCCGCGGCGCTCACCTGTTCAGGGTGGAAATAGAGTTTTTCATACATAAACGCTTTCAGCGCCCGCTCGTGTTCTTGCATGGCGGGCGAGAAGCCTGCCAATTGACGGCCTGCATCGCGTATCTCTGCAACAGAGCCAAAGCCCTTCACCGCCTCACGCGAATGTTCAAGAACATCATTGACCATCAAACCGATTTGATCACGGATCAATTCGCGCAATTGCCTCTCGCGCGGTGCGCCGGGAAACCGTTTTTCAACCGCGCGCCATTGATCAGCCAGAAAGTCGAGTTCCAGCAGATCGTCCAGCGTCAAAAATCCAGCACGAAGACCATCGTCAATATCGTGATTGTCATAGGCGATGTCGTCCGACACCGCCGCAATCTGCGCCTCAAGCGAGGGCCAAGTGCCAAGCTTCATCGGAAATGCCTGATCGAGTTCAGCCAGCGCCCAGTTAGGAGCTGAAACAGGTCCGTTATGCTTGGCCAATCCCTCGAGCAGATCCCAGGTTAGGTTTAGACCATCATGCTCCGGATAGGGGCATTCGATCCGCATCACTGTGCGCAAAGCCTGCGCGTTGTGGCAAAAACCGCCATGGCGCACCATCGCCTCTGACAAAGCAGCCTCCCCCGCATGGCCAAAGGGCGGATGGCCAAGGTCGTGTGCCAAGCACAATGCTTCGGTCAAATCTTCATCCAGTGCCAGCGAGCGGGCAAGCACACGGCCGATCTGCGCAACTTCAATCGAATGGGTCAGGCGTGTGCGATAGTGATCACCATCGGGCGCAATAAAGACCTGTGTTTTGGACTTCAGCCGCCGAAAGCTCATTGAATGAATGATGCGATCACGGTCGCGCTGAAAATCAGTGCGCGGACCTCTGGTCTCGCGAGCATCTGCCAAGGGCCTGATGGGCGAAGCAGACGCACCAAATTCACGCCCGCCATGGGCAAAGGGATCAGCAGCATAGGGGGCGCGGAAAAAGGTCACAGACACTCGCTTATGCCAGTGGGGAGGCGCGCTCAACGGGAACAGAAAGGCAACTTCAACGGATTGCAGTGGACAGCGGGCGCACTGGCGCAAGCGCAGGTGCAGTTCAGAGAGATTTTCGGAAAAAATGGGACCGCCCACCGGGTGCAATGGGGGGGTGGTGAGCGGTCCCAAGAGCTATTCGCTCTTGGGTCTACGGTGCGACCCGAAGACCCGGAACTTGCCGTTATTGTTAGATGACAAATTCGAGACGGCAATTAGGGTATGTGCCACTAGAGTGCACCCTTTACCGACTGGTAAATGCGACGAACCGTTTTTTCAGGTAGGTAAGTGGTGAGTTAACCCACCGCCTCTTGTTCAAGCATCCAGTTGGCAGCGGCTTCGCAATGAATTCGGGTTAAATCGAAGACCGGCAGAACATTCGCGTCCACATCAACGATCAAATCAAGTTCCGTGCATGCGAGCACAATGGAATCTGCGCCCTCTTGTGATTTGTTGGTGATGATTGTTTTGAGCGCCCGCTCCGCATCGCGCGTCACTTTGCCCACCATCAGTTCATCATAGATAATGCTATCGAGCTTTTCGACGTTCGCCATGTTCGGCGGCATCAGATCAATACCATGGCCGACAAGCCGTTTGCGATAGAAACTCTCCGTCATAACGTTGCGCGTACCGATCAAGGCGGCTTTCCTATAGCCCGCTTTCTTGAGCGCCTGGCCGACATGTTCGGCGATATGCAGGATCGGAATACCAACCGCATCAGCAACGTCATCATAGAGTTTATGCATCGAATTCGCGCCGATCAAAAGCGCCTCAGCACCGGCCCCTTCGAGCCGTTTGGCGCTTTCACTCAGGATGCCGCTGGCGCGCTTCCAATCTTTGTCTTCTCGAAGAGCGTAAAGCTGGCAGAAATCCAGGCTTTCGACCAGCATCGGCGCGGACGCCATTGGCGCTGCTCGGCGCTGAACGATCCGGTTGATCCGTTCATAATAGATGCCCGTCGACACCCAGCTCATCCCGCCGATTAGTCCCAATTTACGCAAGACGGCCCTCGAATCTCTTGAAGCAATGACCCGGGTGTAGCGATGAAGCGCCCCGCGCGTCCATAGGGTGCAATTCACGCCGTAGAAATGGGGGTTTAGATGGTAAACACTGGGTTAATCAGGCACCGTCGCAGTGGTTTCCAACCATGAAGTCACGTCAGCCAGTGTGGCTTGCGGAGCCTCTTCTTGCGGCAAGTGGCCGATGCCAGGATAGACGATCAGCTGAGAATTTTGCAGATTTTGATCGAGCCATTCACCAGCCGCAACCGAGATTAATCTGTCTTCTTCGCCCCATAGAATCAGGGCTGGCATGGAGAGGCCTGCCACTTCCTCTTGGCTAAGCGGCGTGTATTCGGTTGAGAAGCGCGCCATGGTCGCTGCGCGATTGCCGGGATAGCGCAGCATTTCCCAGTAACGATCCACCGCTTCTTCAGTCACCACGCTCCTTACTGAAACCGACTGTTCAAGGCTTCGAGCGATTAGTGAGCGCGGTGTGATCTGCTCAGCGATCAGATTGACGCCCGGCATTCGTGCAATTGTAAAACCAATATTGCCGCCATCATCGTCGTCTTCATCGACGGAGACGCTGTAGGGTGCACCGCCAGCATCGACGAGGATCAGGCCGGATACTCTGTCAGGATGTGCAATCGCATAGGCGAGAGCGTGTTTCCCGCCCATTGAGTTACCACCAAGAATGAACTGCGAAAGGCCCAGTGCGGTCGCGACCTGATCAATGTCGGCGGTGAAGTTTGCACGGCTGTAATCATGCGCAGGATCGGCGCCAGTCAATCCATGACCGACCTGGTCGATGCGGATAACGCGATAATCCTGCGCGAGCACATCAACCCAGGGCTGCCATGTATGAAGGTCGGCATTTGATCCATGCAGCAGCACAATAGCAGGCGCATCTCTAGGCCCCTCGTCACGCAAGTGGACTGTCACACCATCTGCTATTTCGACGAATTGTGAAGGCTCTCCGCCATATTTGGCCCGCATTTCTGCCGGATCAGTGTCAGGCGTGCGGAATATCAGGAATGCGATGACCAGCAGCGCGGCCAACACGCCAATGATCCGCAAAAACCATTTCATGGCTCCATCCCCTCAATCCATTCACGCATCAAAGCCACGGCTTCATCATCTATTGTAGAACGGCCCAATTCCGGCATTGCAACACCGGGTTCATCCGAATTCATGCGGTGCACGAGGATGGACTTATCTGGCTCTCCCGGAGCGATCGAAACCAGCAGCCCCCCTGCCCCGCGTCCAGCTGCAACTGGAGGCTTGCGAACGCCTAGTGCGAAGGGATCATCTTGCTCCCAGCGCAGATCGAGACCCGAATTAGACGCGCCGCCTCCTGGCTGATGGCAATGGGCGCAATTTACATCGAGATATGCCCGCGCCTTTTGCGCCGTGCTACCCTCTGACGATTGCCACACGGGCAGAATATCTGCGCTTTCTGGCATCGCGGTAAGGTGGCCATGCTCAACCATCTGGCCAAGCCATTGTGTCGAGAGGTTGCGCGCCTTTGGCCCGATTGGAATGATCTCGCCGTCCAAGGAATGGCATGCCTTGCATTGGTTCATATTGGGGATGCGGTAGCTGATCTCCTGCCCCTCAGGCGTCGTGATCGGCACCCGCGCCCCCGCAAGCGCCAATCTTGCTTCGCTCTGCTCCTCATTCCAGCGATAGGGCAGCGCGACCCATCCGGCCTCCCGGTGCAAAAGCACGCGCGTTTCGATCAGGCGCCGATCATCGCGTTCGCCAAAGGCAAAGGTTTTGATAATGGCTGTCCCGACTGGCATGTCGATCAATCCCTCGCCATCGGGAGTAAATTGAGTGCCGCCCGCACGGTAGATGAAGCGCAATTTATCAGCGCCATCGGAAAATAGCGGGGTGTTCAGCTCGTAGGAATGGACATGCGGCACAGGAACCTGCGCGGGCCCATCTGCGAAGAAGCCAAATTCTGATAACGTGCGCGGCATTCCATCAAGCACAGCTGCGTCATTCACGTAAGCAAGCGGAGGCGGCACAGCGCCCGCATCGCGCGGCAACGTGACCGACAATGCCAGCGCGACCACCGCGGCTCCTACCAAGGCGTTTGAACGCTTCACCCGATCCGCTCATCCAATTCAGCGGGTGCGCCAATGCCGGTTGTGTCGAACTCGCCATCAGGCTCCGGCGCTGTCAAAGGTGATGGCTGCGCTGCCGCCATGCCGCCACCCGGCTCCGTCAGATTGAGCGTCCATCCAGCAGTTCCAGCCACTGCCGACAGGCTGCCCAGACCATCCCACATTAAGGGCGGCAGCGATCCGCCAAAGGCGGCGAGGAGAGGCTCAGCCCCTTCCAGCTGCGGATCATCACCGCCGCGCCCATATTTATTCTCACCAATTACAACATTGCGCGGGAGCGGATTGTACCGCTCATCATCCCAAGGCTGAGTGTAGGCGATGACCATGATCGGAGCGGTCGGGTTTTCATCAATGATATTGTCTTCAATCAAAACGCCATCATTGGCCATCACCATGATGCCCGTCCCGCGACGCACACCGGCAACGATATTGCCGGGTGGGGCGAAGTTGGCGGTGTCGTTGGCAACAACCAGATTGTTCCGCACAACCACATTGCCCCCGCCCATCACGGGGAGCCCTGGCAGGTCAAACACAAGAATCCCGCCCGTATTGCGAACCGCGATATTGTGCTCGACCAGCGCATTGCGGCTGTTTTCAATCTCGATCCCCGCAACATTCGCCTCTGCGATGGAATTGCGCACCGTGATTTGATTGGACTGGCCGACATAAATGCCCGCGTCAGAGGCTCCTGTGACCTTCACACCGTCTACCAGCACGCCCGTGCTCTCGACCGGATAGATAGCGTAGGCGCCGTTATCGGCGTCCGGCCCGTTGGTCCATGTGACCCGGACGCGATAGTAAACGATATTGTCCGCGCCCTTAGACTTGATCCCATCGCCTTTGGGGTTTTCAAGCGCGAAATCACGCAAAGTGACATTGTCGGACGTGACCAGCAGCCCTTCGCCGGATCCCGCCTGGCTGGTGAAATCTAGCACCGTGCCATCCATGCCAGCGCCGCGAACAGTGACGCCGTCGACATCTAGGCTTAGCCCATCGGTGAGCGTGTAGCGTCCGGCCTCAAGCACAATCTCATCACCGGGAGCCGCCAAAATCAGCGCCTCTTGCAAGCGCTCCTGCGCGCCATCGCCTGGTGAAATGGTGTGTGTCTCAGCCCAAACGGGCGTCGCGGTCGCAAGCAACAATGCTGCTGCTGTCATTCTGAACATCTGTGGTCTCCCTCTCCGCGACACAGTCTGCGCAAGAGGGGGCGTTATTGCAAGCGCTAGAGACCCAGCTCTGCTCCAATTAAATCGCGTAATGAGCCAAGCCCGCAAGATGTACCGGTTGAGATAAGCACGCCAACCGCTTCGCTATCCTCAACGCGGCGAAGTCGCGCAAGCGCTTCTCGGCCAGAACGCGGCAATGATTCTTCGCCCTCTTCGGGCGCCAAACGTTCAAGCTTGCGCAGCTGATTTATGCTGAGCTTGTCCGTCATTTGGGGAGCCATGCAGGTCGCCATGTCTTGCGGCACGCCATTGGCGAGCAGAGCCTGCTCGACCCGCGCCTCAGTCACCTGCTCCAGCAGACCATCCTCGCGCAGAATGAAGTAAGCGCCCACGCCAATCGCGAGCACAAGCAGCATGATAATCAGGCGCTTCATTATATGATCAATCCAGCGCCTTTACGATTTCCTCGACCATCTTCTTGGCGTCGGAAAGCAGCATCACGGTCTGGTTCATGTAGAATACGTCGTTGTCGACGCCCGCATAGCCCACACCGCCCATCGAACGCTTGATGAAGAAGACCTGTTTCGCCTTATCCACGTCAAACACAGGCATGCCGTAAATGGGTGAGCTCTTGTCGGTCTTCGCCGCCGGGTTCACCACGTCATTCGCGCCGATAATGAAGGCGACGTCTGCTGTAGCGAATTCGCTGTTGATGTCTTCAAGTTCGAACACTTCGTCATAAGGCACGTTTGCTTCGGCAAGGAGCACGTTCATGTGACCGGGCATCCGGCCAGCGACCGGGTGAATAGCATATTTGACCTCAACACCCGTTTCTTTGAGCGTGTCTGCCATCTCGCGCAGCACGTGCTGAGCTTGGGCCACAGCCATACCGTAGCCAGGAATGATGATGACCTTCTCAGCTTGCTCCAGCATAAAGGCTGCATCGTCTGCAGAGCCTTGCTTGTAGGGGCGCTGCTCGCGCAATTCGCCATCACCGCCGCCGCCAGCATCTGCGCCGAAGCCACCTGCGATAACGCTGATGAAACTGCGGTTCATCGCACGGCACATAATGTAACTGAGGATTGCCCCCGAAGAGCCGACCAGCGCGCCAGTGATGATCATAGCGGAGTTGCCGAGCGTGAAGCCCATCGCGGCCGCTGCCCAGCCAGAATAGGAGTTCAGCATCGACACCACGACCGGCATATCTGCCCCGCCGATGGGGATGATCAACAGGAAGCCAATGATAAAGGCGAGAAGCGTCACCCAGAGGATCAGCTGACCTTCACCCGCGCCACCAGCGCCCGAGACCGCATAAGCACCCACCAAAGCAATGATCGCAACCAGCGTGCCCAGATTGATGAAATGGCGCCCCGGCAGCATGATTGGCGAGCCGCTCATGCGGCCTGACAATTTAAGGAAGGCGATGATCGAGCCCGAGAAAGTGATCGCACCAATGGCGATGCCTAGGCCCAGTTCAATGCGGCTTATCGTCAGGATTTGTCCAGCTGCATCGGTAATCCCAAAGCTTTCAGGGTCCAACCATGCGGCAAGGCCGACAACGACTGCTGCCAAGCCCACCAGCGAGTGAAAACCCGCCACCAGCTCAGGCATGGCTGTCATCGCGATCTTTCGCGCGACCGTTACGCCGATAATCCCGCCAAGGAAGATGGCAATCGCAATCTCAACGATGTTGGCGATGTCGTGGGTGACCAGAGTGGTCACGACCGCGATTAGCATCCCGATTATACCATTGCGATTACCAGCACGCGAAGTCGCTGGGCTCGAAAGGCCGCGAAGGGCCAGGATGAAAAACACGCCAGAAACGAGGTAGGCAAGCATCGCCCATGCTGGAGTCCCGCCAGCTGCATCTGCTGCGCCTGCTAGAATGGAGAAAGTCATCTCTTACTTCTCCTTCTTCTTGTACATTGCGAGCATCCGCTCCGTCACGGCAAAGCCGCCGAAGATGTTCACGCTGGCGAGCACCACGCCGAACAGGCCGAGCCATTTGGCGACCATGCTCCCCGCCTCAGCAGACGCGATCAGTGCGCCGACGATAATCACCGATGAAATCGCATTGGTGACCGCCATCAAAGGCGTGTGCAGCGCAGGTGTAACCGACCAAACAACGTAATAGCCGACGAAACACGCCAGCACGAAAATCGATAGGATTGAGATAAAGTCCATTATTTGCCTCTCTCGGCCAGCTCTTCGAGCACAGTATCGATGCGATCCATCACAGAATTTGCAACGGTCGCTTGAAATGCATCAGCTTCGCGCTGTTCCTGCTCATTAAGTTCAGGGCATGCGATGTCGACTAGGCTCATTTCGTAGTCGTAATCTGCCCGCGCAATTGCAAAATCCATCCGTCGAGCATGGTTGTTCTGGCCATCGCGCATGGTCGCAAAGCGCTCCATTGCTGACGACACGGCATCAGTGCGAATGCAAGGGTTGAGGAGGAATGTGAGCGCAACCCCAACTTCGGTGCGCAAATGCGCTCCCGCGCGAGCATCATCAACGGTGTAAGTTGCAGGCTCACGATCATCATGTGCCAGGACCGCAGGCGAAGCAGAGAGCATAAGGCATGCCGCTGCCACGCGCAGGCTTTGCAAACGGACAAGAAAGGGTATCAACTGGTTCAACGCTGTAGCTTTTCGGCCATTAGCACTTGAAGCCCGGTAACATCGCTGTCGCGTCCAATTTTGAACTCAATCATGCCGAGACCAGAGACAAAAAGCTTGATCTCGCCATCCAGATCAAAGGTACCAGCGCTTTCGATCGAATATGCGTTGATTGAGCGATAAGGAACTGTTTTGTATTCCTTTTTCGAGCCCGTAAGCCCCTGAACGTCAACGTGTATCACTCGCCAATCGGTAAAGACGATCCAGTCGCGCACGGTTTTGAAAGCAACAAGCACCTGCTCATCACCGACAAGGCAATGGCCATGATCATTGATGAAGCCCTCAGCACTCGCTGTGGTAGCGTTTAAAATTCCCATGATTATTCCCCCTTCAACCGTCCATTCACAACCGCGCCATCCTTCGTCAATCGGATTGCATCGCCGATCTCCTCATCGAGTTCAGGCTTGCCTGCTTCCTTGTCCCAAAACGCTGAGAGGAAGTTGTAATGGTTGCGTGAAAACAGCGCAGAGGCATCTGCTGCCAGGGCAGCAGGGGTATTCGAATAGCCGATGATTTTAACGCCGTGTTTCTCGACGACCTTGTCAGGCTCTGACCCTTCGACATTGCCGCCTTGTGCAACCGCGAGGTCATAGATCACGCTGCCGGGCTTCATCGTCGCAATTTGTGCATCTGTGATCAGGACTGGCGCCGCGCGTCCGGGGATAAGCGCAGTAGTGATGACGATATCTTGCTTGGCAATATGTTCGGATACAAGTTTGGCCTGAGCCGCCTTGTATTCATCACTCATTTCAGTGGCATAGCCACCGGATCCCTCGCCTTCGATGCCTTCGACATCCGTCACGAAAATCGCTTTTGCGCCAAGGCTTTCGATTTGCTCTTTGGTCGCAGATCGCACGTCCGTGGCAGACACCTGCGCGCCCAAACGCCTCGCGGTCGCAATCGCCTGAAGGCCAGCGACGCCCACACCCATAATGAAACATTTTGCGGCCTGCACCGTGCCAGCCGCCGTCATCATCATTGGGAAAGCGCGGCCATACGTATCAGCCGCTGCGAGAACCGCCTTGTAGCCTGCAAGGTTCGACTGGCTGGAAAGCACATCCATGCTCTGTGCGCGGGTAATTCGCGGCATGAATTCCATACTGAGCGCTTCAAACCCCGCTTTCGCGTAAGCTTCGACTGCTTTGCCGTTTTGGAACGGATCAAATAACGCCGCGACCCATGCGCCCGGCTTTGCGCCCTTTAGCTTGGCAACTTCGGGAGCCTGAATGCCGAGCACAATGTCAGCATCTTTGATCGTTGCGGCCAATGTGCCAACGCTGGCGCCAGCTTCAGAATAGGCAGCATCCGTGATTGAAGCAGTGTCCCCTGCCCCCTTCTCAACCGCCAACTCATTTCCAAGCGCGATAAACTTCTTCACCGTTTCCGGCGTAGCAGCGACACGGGTTTCCCCCGCAGCGCGCTCTTTGAGCACAGCGATTTTCACGTAAAGACAGCCCTCTTTATGGTGCGATCAACATCACGACAAAAAGTGTGATCACGCAGATCACAGGCACCGCCCATTTGAGCGTTCCCATAAAGCCCTCGTAAGTGCCTTTGGCCTTGTCCATGTCATGCGAAGCCATGTTTTGTATTCCCCTTGGAAAATTTAAACTCAGGATGCGGCAAAAGGTTGCCGATAAATTACGAAAAACGCCGTATCGAAGCAATCCGGCAAGCTCAAGCCATCAAAATGGCCTCAGCCTACCGTTTCATAACAAAACAAGCGGCAATTCTCTTCAACAGCCTTAATTCCGTCTTTACCCGTTCCCTTTAAGCCGTCCCTCACGTTTCACCCTAGGACGATTTGCTGGGGCCTTACGGGGATCAAGGTAGAATTGATGGCGAACGCGGAAACGCTCCCTGATTCCAACGCTGAAGAACAGCGTGTTGTGATGCTGATTGACGATGAACCAGCGCAGAGCCGGTTGATCGCCGCTATCGCTGCGCGCGAAGGCTGGCGCACGCTGGTTGCCAGCGATGCCGAAACCGCAATTGCTATGCTGGGCACGCGCGAAGGCATGCAGCTTTCCGCCATTCTGCTCGACCAGTGGGTTCCCGGCGATGACGCGTGCTCGCTTATAGCAGAGCTGAAAGAGCGCCGCCCTGCCCTGCCCATACTGATGCTTACCACCAGCGCCTCCCCGTTGCTGGCTGTTGAAGCCATGCGCGCTGGCGCCAGCGACTACCTCGTCAAACCGGTCTCGCCTGATCGTTTGATGGAGGCCTTGCGCGCGGTCACCCGTCGCGAAGCCCCGCGTGATGAACTTGCACCGCTGACTGAGAAAATGTCAGCATCCCTCGATTTTGATGCGATGATTGGCACCGCGCCAACTTTCCGCACCGCATTGGCCCAAGCAGCCAAAGCTGCCCGTGGTCATGGACATGCGCTGATCGAAGGTGAAAGCGGAACCGGCAAAGAGATGTTGATGCGCGCCATGCACGCCGCATCCCCTCGCTCGAAAGAATCGCTGCGCATCATCAATGTCGCCAGCGTTCCGCCCAATTCGATTGAGTCGGTCCTTTTCGGGCACGAGCCCAATGCTTTCCCCGGAGCGTTTGATCGTCAAATCGGTGCATTGCAGCACTGCGATGGCGGGACCCTTGTCCTCGATGAAGCCGATCGGTTGAGCCTCGCGGTACAATCTCGCCTAAGCGAGGCATTGGAAACAGGCATTGTCCGTCCTGTCGGCGCCGCGCATGGATTTCGCGTCGATGTTCGCCTGCTATCTGCCAGCAACTCAAATCTTGCACAGCTTTCCAAAGGGGGCCTTTTCGATGGTGACCTTGCAAAGCAGCTTAGCAGCACGCGGATCAAGCTGCCGCCCTTGCGAGAGCGTACTGGTGATATCCCTGCCCTGACTCGCCATTTCCTCACCCGGATCGGTGAACAGCCTGGCCTCACACATCTCTCAGTATCTGACAGCGCGCTTGCTCTGCTGGCCGCCTATGAATGGCCTGGCAATGTGCGCCAATTGCAATCCGTCCTGTTCCGCGCAGCTGTCTATTGCGAAGGCGACACGCTGACGGCCGATAGCTTCCCGCAACTCTCAGAGATGTTGGGCGAACTCGAAGCGGCAACATCCAGCGCACACGATGGTGTGGGCGTGATGCTCTACACTGAAGATGGCAATCTGCGCCCGCTCGAAGATATCGAAGCGGATGTAATCCGTTTGGCCATCGGGCATTATCGCGGTCGGATGACCGAGGTTGCCCGCCGTTTGGGCATTGGGCGTTCGACCCTCTACCGCAAGCTTTCCGACCTTGGAATTGACAACGCGGCCTGATTGGCGCACTTTTGCGTCAATCCAAGAGGAGCAAGTGAAGTGAACAAAAGCGACCGTTAATCGGATACCGCAATTGGCAAAGCAGCATGCTTGTGCCCTGTTCTCACTTAAATTCCTGAGGTTTCCCTATGTCTAGAATGAAAGACGCAATCTGCGTTGTAACCGGCGGTGCGCGCGGCATCGGTCTTGCCATCTGTACAGCGTTTGTCGCGGAAGGCGCGAAGGTATTGCTGACCGATATTGACGCGCAGCAAGGCCGGAGCGCAGCTGATGCGATCGGCTGCGATTTTCTGCAGCTTGATGTGCGCCAAGAGCGGGATTGGGATGCGCTTGCTGAGCGGCTCCCAAATGCCGATGTGGTGGTCAACAATGCTGGTGTCACGGGGTTCGAAGAGGGCATGAGCCCCCACGATCCTGAAAACGCCAGCCTCGAAGATTGGCGCGCTGTTCACGCGGTCAACACCGATGGCACGTTCCTTGGTTGTCGCTATGCCCTGCGTGCCATGCGTGAGAGCGGGCGCGGGTCTATCATCAACATCTCGTCACGCTCCGGCCTTGTGGGCATACCAGGGGCGACTGCCTATGCGGCGTCCAAAGCGGCGATCCGGAATCACACAAAGAGCGTCGCACTCTACGCAGCGCAACAAGGTTGGGCGGTTCGCTGCAATTCTGTCCACCCCGCCGCGATCCTTACTCCGATGTGGGAGCCGATGCTGGGCGATGGGCCTGAGCGCGAGGCCAATATGGCCGCTCTGGTCGCTGACACACCGCTCAAACGCTTTGGCACTCCCGAAGAGGTCGCCGCACTTTGCGTGCTGCTGGGCAGCGAAGAGAGCGCCTATATGACCGGTGCGGAGCTCACGCTCGACGGCGGTCTGCTCGCGGGATCGGCAGCTTCGCCGGGGTGAGCGCCGCCTAGTCCGCTTAGCGATTACCAGCTAACAGTCCGCGTCACGCGCTCTTCCCCTTCCACTGCGCCGCGCAGGGAGATGGTGAAGTTTCGCGTGTCCCAATCGATCTCAACCAGGCCAAAGTTCTCCTCTGAGATGAAATCGGTGAGGCGTTTGGGATCGGGTTCGCGCGCAGTGTTCCGCTCTGTGCTGGAGAACGAGTAGTTGAGCGATGAGCTGGTCAGCTCCCATACACGCTCGCCCTTGGTCTCAGGCGTTACATCGGAGTAGATCCCGCCCGCGTGGCGATCACCTGACAGCATCACCATGCCGCTTTCAGCGCGATTGGCGAGCATCTCATACAGTTTAGCCCGCTCCAACGGCAGCGCTTCCCAGCTCTCGTAATTGTGCGCGTCGGTGATCACCTGAATTGAGGAGACAATGATGCGCAGGTCAGCCGGTTTTGCCAGTTCCTGCTCCAGCCACTCCCACTGATCACCGCCCAGCATGGTCTTGCTCGCATCCTCACTAGGCACATAAGGGCCGAGCGGCGGGCGGCTTAGCGTGTACGGTCCGCGTTCCAGGTCAGAGCGGAAGAACCGGGTGTCGAGCATGATGACCTGCGTGCGCTGGCCTTCTGTGCCGAAGATACGGCTTTCGTAGATGCCGGGGCGAGAGCGTACTTCGTCTGATGCCCCCCAGAACGTCTCATAGATGGTCTCTGCCCATTGGCGAGGTGCGAAGTTTGCGCCGCCATCGTTGAAGCCGAAATCGTGATCGTCCCATGTGATCATCATTGGGATATTGGCGCGAAACTCAGCCAGTTCAGGCGTGGTGGCTTGCACGCCATAGGCTTCGCGTAATGACGTCAGCGCCATGTCGCCTGACCAGCCATTGTCACCATAGTTGTTGTCACCGATGAACAGGAACAGGTCCGGATTGGTCTGAGCAATCGTGCCCCAATAGCCTTGCGGGCGAAGTTGGTGGTTGCAGCTGCCAAAGGCGAGCCGGGTGATCACGCTATCGGGCGCAAGCGACACATTGGCAGGCGCAACCGGCAGTTCCACTTGCTGAGCAAGCTTGGCGTAGTAGGGCGCAAGCAATTCCTCTGCCGTCAGCCCCACTTCTGCGGTCATCGGAGCGGCTTCTTGATGCGCCTCTGCCAAGACCGGCGCCGTGGCCATCGCCGCGGTGGCAGAGCCTAGGGCGAGCAGTGTGAGAGTGCGCAGCTTTTGCATCGGGACTTGCATGTGGGGTGGTCTCCTGTTTCATTGGCAGCGTCTGTGCCGTGTTAACGTGACGATAGTGCGACGCTATCAGCTGGGCAATTGTCAGCTGGGCAATTGGCTAAAGTCAGTGAGCGCTGCATCGCGCATTCCGCGCCATACGTTGCGCGCCTGCACGGTCTCTTTGACATCATGGACACGCAGCATGTGGACACCTGCGTCCATACCGCGCACCGCAAGCGCTATGGAGCCGCCAAGCCGCTCATGCGCAGGCTCTTCATTCGACAAGGCACCGATCATCCGCTTGCGGCTCACGCCCAGCAGCAGCGGACTGCCCAGCGCATGGAACAGCGGCAATGCGTTCATCAGAGCAAGGTTGTCAGCCAGGCTTTTGCCAAAGCCGATACCGGGATCGAGCATGATGCGTTCCTCAGCAATGCCGCCCGCGATTGCGCATACGCGTTGCTCTTTCAGCATGTCGAACACCTCGCTCACCACGTCGGTATAGGTGCCGCCCTCATGCAGATCCTCACCCGTCCCCGGCGCATGCATCAGCACCACCGGACAGCCTGCATTCGCCACCAGTTCCAGACTGCGCGGGTCATAGCGCAGGGCAGACACGTCGTTTGCCAGATGCGCGCCCTTTGCCAACGCGGCCTCCAGCACCCCTGCCCGTCTTGTATCCACGCTGATCGCTGCGCCCATGGCAGAGCAGTACTCAACCGCCGGGATCACCCGCTCGATCTCATCACCTTCCCATGTCGCCGCGCCGCCGGGGCGTGTGCTTTCCCCGCCAATGTCGATGATCGCAGCGCCCGCTTCGACCATGGCGGCGGCATGCGCGCGGCCTGCATCGGGTCTCTCCAGGAACTCGCCGCCATCGCTGAAGCTGTCAGGGGTCACATTGAGCACGCCCATTACCTGCGGCTGATCAAGGCGGATGGTGCGCTCCCCCAATTGCAGCGGCGCATGCACCAGTTGGAGGTTTGCCCATTGCCGTTCCGCCTCGCTCGCCAGCAGGCCGCCCGGTTCGCCCAAAGCCTCTGCGGCGTCCCCAAGGCCAAAGACGCGGCGGTGGATCACTGTCCCGCCCTCGCGCACGATCAGAGCAAAGCGGCTGGCATAGACCATTGATCCCGCCAATCGGATCGCGCCGGGCCCATCCCCGTTAGAAGCGGACTGCGGGCTGGCGCTGAGGCCAATGGGGTGCAGATAGACGCTCACAGCCCCGCTCCTGCAGCCATGATACACGGTAACATGGACCGCATGTTACACGGTCTTAGAGTAAAAAACTTTGCGCAGCTCGTACCGGTATTTTTGGCGCTTTTCTGCGGGTTTGAGGGTGTTTTGCGAGTCATGACGGAAGGTCTAGCGTGACGCTGCCTTGGAGGACAGTGGCGGGCGCACAAATTTGCACAATCATGCCGGACCTCACCCATTCAAAGATATCACCAAACACCAATTGACTACAACTGTAGTCGCGCTAGTGTGCATGTCGTTTCATGCCCAAGGAGATTTCTATCCTAAAGTCCCTTCCTTTGCCCGCATTGGCCGTGCTTCTCGCAACCAGCAACGCGATCGCATCTGACCAAAGTCTCTCCCCACAGACCGAACAACAAGCATATTCATTCGAATATCGCGCCGTGCCTGTGCTCAGCGTCGAAGGAGAGCCGATCGAGGCGCAGTCGCTATCGGAATATGCAGAGCAGCTCGGCGTGCCCGCCGCATCCTATGCGGTTTATGTCGATGGCGTGCTGATACACGAAGAATATCGCGGCGACGGGATCGGGCCAAACAGCCTGTTCCAAGGTGCTTCGCTCGCAAAATCAGTGTCCAGCGCGACCATCGCCATTGTGGCTGAGCAAAACGGGATCAGCCTTGATGAGGACATTGCGCGCTTTATCACTAGTTTCGACCTGACGTCGCTTGAAGGCTACGAAGCGCCCGTGACCTTGCGTCAGCTCCTGTCACACACATCGCGAGCCAATGTTTCGGGCTTTCCGGGCTATCCCCAATCTGCGGAGCTGCCGAGCAATCTGGAAGTCATTCTCGGCTCAGACCGCACCAACACTCCCAAAGTCGCTTTCACAGGCGCTTCAGGCAAATGGTTCTATTCGGGCGGCGGCTATCAGATCGCGCAGGCATTCGCCGAAGACGTAACGGGCAAACCCCTGGCACAGCTTGCGGATGAACTGGTGTTCGAACCGCTTGGTATGGACAAGAGTATGCTGCACACTGCGATGCAAGCTGATGCTGTTGCCCCACTTATCCCGGTCACGGGCAATGAGAACACTGGCCCTGTCGAAGGTGGCTGGTTCAACTATCCCGAACTGGCAACAGCTGGCCTTTGGACCACCACAAACGATTTCGCGAAATTTGTGAACTCCGTCATGGCAGCAGCCGATGGTGAAGAGAATGTGGGGATTCCGGTGTCCGTCGCCAAAGAGATGCTCACTGTCGCGGGCCAGCCCAATCCATTTCGCTCCTATGGCCTGGGCGTTGGCATGATCATAGGCGAAGATGGCACTCTGCAAGCCTTCGAGCATCATGGCCAGAATGTCGGCTTTCGCGTGAGTTTTAGTGCCTATCCCAAGGAGCGCGCGGTCTCGATTGTGCTCACCAATCACCCAAAAGGTCTGCAACTCGCGACAGAGAGCAATCGCGGGCTTGGCGAAAGTTTGGGCTACAAAGACCCATCAGTCAGGACCATCACTCCGGTTGCGATGAGTAATGAACTGCGCGACCAATGCCTGGGCGATTATGCGAGCGAAGTGGACCCTGAAATACGGGTTTCGCTGGTCGAAGAGGGCGGCACGGTGATCTACCGCGATGATGATGGGGACTATCCACTTGTGCCCATGGGCGAGGGCAGTTTTGTCTATGTCCCACTCGCTATCACCTTCACCTGCGCAGTGGAGGAAAGCGGAACCATTCTATCTTACGGCTCAAACCGCTTCATACAGCAATAGCCCCATGTAAAAGGCCCGCGCGAGTTTCCTCACGCGGGCCTTCCACTTAGTGCAGGTTTATCGATGGAGAGATCAGCGGATGGGTCAGCCGCCGAACTTAACCCGCACACCAGCGCTTAAGAGGGATTGCGTGCTTTCCACGTCCAGTGTTGCGGGTAGCAGCGTCAGCGGGATTTCCGCATCCTCTGTCGTGCCGCGATAGGTGTATTGGCCGAACAGCTCGACGCTTGGCGTCACTTCGTATGACGCGCCTGCCATCAGCTGATAGGCGAAGACCCCGTCATCATCATTGCCAACTTCGACGCCGGACGGGCGATAATCGACATCGACCCATTGGTAACCAAGCCCGGCGCCGACATAGGGTTTGAACCCGCTGCCGGTGTTGATGTCGTAAAACACATTACCGAATAGGCCGAAGTTCGAAACGCTGCCCTGACCATCGGCCAGCACATCGCCCACCAATGGGTTGGCGGCATCGGCTGCTCCGCGGGTCAAGACGGCGCTGTCGACGCCATCAATATTCGCGCCGCCGACCGTCAGATTGCTGTGGCTGCCAACGTCATATTCGGAATAGGACCCTTCGACCTCCAGCCGGAACCCGTTTTCAAAGGCGTATCCGACCTGCCCGCTGATCGCGTAGCCTGTGTCAAATTCGGTATCCCATGCGACTTCGGTGCCGTTGGGGATCGAACCAAAATCGTCGGTAGCCGGAATTTCGGCGGTGGTTTCACCAGAGTTGCTGCTGTCATCAGGCAGAGCAACGCTGCCGCTAATGCCGACATAGGGGCCATCGGCATAGGCAACGCTTGGCATTGCCAAAGCGGCTGCTCCGGCAAGCGGGTAAAGTGACAATTTGTATAGCTTTTTCATGAGCTTTCTCTTCTCCTACCCCCGCGCAAGAAAGAGGGGTTGTGCGCGGGGTCGGGCGCAAGAAAGGCGAGCAAACATGAACGCCAGCCAACGCAAACGACGAAGCGTTGCGGCAAAAAGATAACTGGCCAGACTAAACGATGGGCTGTTTTTGAACGCCGACGAACGTCTTTGTTAAGATCGCTATTTGGCGCGATTCGAAGAGATTGAGTTGTTGAAAGAGGGGCGAGTTGAACAACCTCCTTTCGCGCCGATCAGATATCCAGATCCTCAGGCTTCTTCCTCAATCGGGAAAGGATCGCCGTTAGCGCTTTACTTGCGATGGCCAGCATCAGGAGCGGCATGGCGATCAACCACAGCACTAGGGTCTGCCCCGATGATGGTTGGCAATGATGAAAAAAGCCAAACTCACCCTCTGGCGGTGAATTGCTGCAAGTGCGCAAAACATACGCGTCCACCACGCTTAGCACCATAAATGGACTGGCCAGCAACAGCAGGATCAGAAAATGGCGATAGCGCGCAAACCATCCCTGCCAGCGCTGCGCATCGCGCTCACTCTCTAGGAAATCCAAGAAGTGCCACAGCGCCAGAAATGGGAAGAACACGATGTAAGGCAAAAACGCCTCACCCAGCGGCCCGGCAAAGGTATCGATCGGCCAATTTCCGCCAGCGATATAGGCATGACGAGTGATGATCCGCCAACTCACACAAAGCGACAATGCGCATATGAGCAGCAGCACGAGCATGGTGCAAAACCAATTGAGCAGCTTTTGACGATACGCCTGAGACACACCCCATCATGCCAAGAACCGTAAGCGCGTCAATCACCCTGCGCATCGTGTCAGATAGCGGTACGCGCGGCGCGCTTCACACGTTTTTGGCGGCCGTAAGGAAGCGTTCGCGGCTGCGATTGGCGCTTCTCAATACCTCTTGCCTCGCCATTCGTTCGCTGACCTCCAGAACGCACACCAGAAGACGCTGAAGATGGTCGCGCATGGCGAGCCGCGCAGTAGCGGGGTCATGCTTTCGCATCGCCTTTAGGATCGCTTTGTAATCAGCATCAGGCGATCGCGGGCCTTGCGTATCAATCGCATCGTAGATCATCTTTGCCTGAGGGATTTCCTCACGCATCCGCCACAATGCACGGACGTTGTAGACCACGGCAGCGTTCGCTGTCGCATCCGCAATCGTCATATGAAACTGTTTGACCGCGGCCTGACCGGCAGCATCATTGTCGTTGCATATGGCTTCGACGAGTGCGGACAAATCAGCCAAGCGGTCTTTCGTAATGTTATGAGCGGCCAATGCAGCCGCTTCGGACTCGACGATCAATCGGGCCTCGATCAGCTCAAGCGCGCTTACCGCTGGCAAATTTGAGCGATCCAGCGCCCCTTGCTCACGGACAAAAACCCCCGCACCTGATTTGATATCGATCCGCCCATATGCCTGAAGCGCGATTTCGGCTTGCCTTATCGTGATCCGGCTCACGCCAAACCTTTCGGCCAACTCACGTTCTCCGGGCAAACGCGCGCCGGGAGGATACCCGCCCTGATCAATCAATTTTTCGATCTGCTCAGCGGCAAATTGATAGGCGCGCCTAAAATTCATGCATCCTCGCTCTCTTGACCAAATTGCGGTGAGCGGGCGTGTCTCGCGTCGTTGCCGCATGACTTTACTGCCATCGCTTTTCCGATTGGGCCGCCGGATCGGGAGAGAGACCAACGCCGGCGGCCCGTGGAGAATGGGGCATGCGGGACCAATACGCCCCGCATGCATCCATCACAAACTCAGGGTCGCGCCAAATGTGACCCTGCGATCTGGCAGCCCTTGGAAGCAGAACAGCGCCCCTTCATTCACGCATGACTGGGTGATGTTCGATTTTGTGAGGTTCACCCCTTCAACGCCGACCGTGAGATAGTCGGTCACATCATAGGTGATGCTGGCGTTTAGCTGGCCGCGCGATTCCGTCACGACAGGGAAGCCAAAAGTACTGTTGAGCGATGCACCGCCAGCTGTGTCGAGCGTGCGGAAAGCATCGCGCCACGTGTAACGCGCGCGGGCTGACAAGCCATACTTCTCATAGAAAAGTGTGACGTTGTATGAGTGCTGCGAGAAGTCGAGCAGCCCTTGCACTCTTGAGACCGGCACGAAATTCGCGTCGTCGTAAATGCCGTTAATGGCATTGAAGACATCAGTACCTCGCGAGGCTGATGTGTTCGTCGCTTCGCCGCCCCCAAAGTCTTGGTAAGTGTAGTTGGCAAGCACGCCAAAGCCCGATGCGAACCCGAGCGTATCTTCGAACTGGGACAGATCGAATTGGAACGCCACCTCGATACCGGTTTGCGTGGTGCTCGCGCTGTCATTGATCGTTGAGACAACGTCGACGCAGATACCGTCGCCCGGAATGTTCGATGAGATATTGCGGTCTGCAATAGGGTTGAAGATACCGCCGCCTTCGCAGGGAGGCGTGATATCCCCGAACCCATCACCATCACGGAACGCTTCCTCCAGCTGAGCAACGAACAAATTGGTCCGATCTTTATGGAAGAACGCGACGCTCAACAGCGCGGATGGCGCAAAGTACCAATCGAGCGAAATATCGTACGAAGAGACAGTCTCTGGCGCCAGATTTGGATTGCCGATGGACACCGACGCTTGCGAACTGGTGCCGAACACAATCGAAGTCGATAGCGTATCGAAATCCGGACGATTAATGTCTTCGGTGTAGCTTGCCCGAAGGATGAGATCATCCGTCAGATTGGCGGCCACGTTCACCCGGGGCAGCCATTCATTATAGCTACCCTCTGTCAGGGTTTGAGTGACGTCATCTCCGACCACGCTGTTGCCAAGTGAGTCGATCTTCGTGTCCACATAACGCAGGCCAACATTGCCGCGCACAGGACCGAATTCAAAGTTCACCTGACCATATGCAGCGAGAGTTTTTTCCTCGATGTCGAAGAAGCCTTGCGGATTGGCGGTTGGATCGGAGATCGTCCGCATACCCGGCACGGTCAAAAGCGCCGCTTGGAGTAGGTCTAGAGTTCCCGCCTGATCGCTGAACGCCCGGTTGGGATCGACAAGCAGGAAATTGGCGAAGAACAGTTCACGACCATCACCATCTCCATAATTGTCCGGCCCTGGAACCAGCAATTCTGAAAACACGGTGCCACGCGGACTATCGTCAAGAGCGCTCAGCCCCAAATTGGAGCCGATGTCCTGAAATTCGCTAGACCTCGCGCTGTAGCGAACACCGCCATCAACCGATGTGATAAATGATGGCAGCACATCCCCTTCATAGGTAAGATCGAGACGGACTGCGTCTTCGGAATTCTTGGTTTCATCCGCACCAACCCGGATTGCATCAAGGACAACGTTTGCAGGGTCGAGCAATTGCTCAATCGTGGGTGCAAAAGGTGACGCAAAGTCGATGCCAAACGCCAGACCGTCCCTCAGATCGTAACGGAAGGGCACAGCATTGTCGTTGCCGCCCCCGCCATCAAGCGGCGTGTTAGGATTGATGAAGTTCAACGTCGTGCTCAGCTCAGGATTGACGGTGTCAGAGCTCGTCGTTGATGCCTCTGCACGGATCAGCAGGTCACCAACCTGCCATTCTGTACCAAACCGGAAAAGCTGGCTTTCGGTAACGCGGGCACCCGTATCGCTGGAGAAGCGAAGATTGGGATCATCGTCATCCTGCGCAAGAAATGGCTGTATCGTACCGGTCAGCGCAGCCTCAATGCTGCCAAGCGCAACACCATCAAGCGAACCGAAATCGACCGTTTCAAATGTCTCAGGGACATTGAAGTCGCGCACAGAACTGACGCCGGATCCCTGAACACGTGAACTGTCTTGACGACGCTCTTGATCATTATAGAACGCGTCGAAGAAGAATTTGAGGCCCGGATTGGGAGCCCATTCTACCGAACCTGCAAGATTGATCGTTTCAAACTCGAAATTCTCAAGCTCTTGGTTCAGGAATTGGATGCCAAGAAAGTCGAATGATTGGGCAGCCGGGCGATTGGCCACGTCCTGCAAATTTCCGCCGCGAACGACATCTGCATTCACGTTCTCGACCAGCCCTCCATCCCGGTCAACACGTGGCCGGAATGATGTGGCTTCCTGCTCGGTATAGCTCCCGGCAAGAACGATGCCGATCTCACCTGCTCCGGTCGACCAATTGTCGCCGAAACTGGCCGCGATGCGCGGTGTAACGCTATCAGAAAACTCGCTATATTCGCCTTGTACACGAATGGTTGCAACGCGCTCCGTGATATCAAGAGGGCGTATCGTTCGCAGATTGATCGTGCCGCCAACAGACCCTTCGATCGTGCTCGCCTCAGGTGCCTTGATGACCTCCACCGATGCGATGATGGCCGCATTCACGTCTTCAAAGTTGATGCCACCACGACCGCGGCCAGAGGCGACCGTGCCGACCCCGTTGATCTCAGTTCGGTTGTCGTTGGTTCCGCGAATTTGCACGCCGGTGCCAACACCAGCGGTACGCGTGATTTGGATCCCTGGAATATTCTCGAGCACCTCGGCCAAGTTCTGGTCGGGCAGCTTACCAATGTCTTCCGCCTGGATAACCTCGACAAGACTATCGGCATTCCGCTCTTCATTCAGCGCGCTTTGCAGGGCGCCGCGAATGCCGGTGACAACGATTGTGTTGCCTTCCTGTGTACCCTCAGCATTCTCATCCTGCGCGTGTGCAGTAGTGGGCAAAGCCAGAGCCGTCAGTGCGACCCCAGCGAGCAAACCGGTAGACCGATTTCGTTTCCCAAGACCCATATGTTTCATTGTCTACTTCTCCCAAAGTTACTTTTCGTCTTTTTATTATCCCTGTGGCAGCGGACCGACGCAGGCTGCGCCTCCGTCGCCAAAATACCGTTCAAACGATTTTGATTGCTGCGCTTGGGTCTTCGCCCGCGCAGAAATAGCGCTTGCTAATCTCAACTGATTGAAATGAGGCAGCCCCGCGGACACAGCCCCATTCGCCGATAAACACATACCTCATGTCCTTCGCGCTCCCCTCGCCGCCAACCCGGTTCCCGCCCTTCTCCGAGGCATAGGTAACCGGTGTCATTTCTTCGATGGGTAACCGGTGTCATCAAGATGCGCAAGAGGTATTCGTGCACTGTCAACATGCAGGAAGCCAACTCCTCTGAGGACAGCGGGCACTTGCCCAACTTTGTTGATGTGGTGAGGCATGCAATGCAGCCCATCCGGCCAAGCATTGAAAACCAGCTCTTACCTCCCTGCGCTTCTGCGCCTCACTTCCTCCATTCGACTGCTCGGCGATCACGCGCCGAACAATTACTGGTGTTGGCCGCATCGCAAATGGCGGCAATTGGACCGCTAAGCTGAGCTGGAGGAGGTTAACTGAGGCTCGTGCATCGCCCCGCCTCTATCAGCGAAAATCGGTGCACCCATCAGCGCGATCCGAATGCGAGTTTTCGCTCTCTGCCCATCAGTGTTTGGATGCCCGGAGAAGCAGCATGCTTGTCTCTGTAAGGATACGCGCGCTTGCATGCGTAGAGGCTTCACTTGCTCAGTTTGAAACCAATGAACTTTTCGCGGGTCCAAGCGCCGCATGTGTACATTGAGCACTCCGAAAGGCTCTGCCGTCTTAGCGCTACCCTCATGGCCTTGTCAGACATCGAGCAAGAATGGTTCAATGGACCGCATCGACACCAAGTTGGACGCAGGTTTCGTCAAAAACGGGTTACGCCCCCAACTCCATGAAGGCGCCCCAAAACCACGGCTTGTTGGCGAATTCTTGACGACCACCGGCAACCAAGAGCCGACCGCAATCGGCAGATTTCCGGGATTCTGGCAACCGTCTGCGAACTGTGATGAATGAGTAAATGGTGCCAGAAGAGGACTCGAATTAAAATTCTATGCCTCTGAAAAATAGGTATATTTCTATGATTGGACATCAAAAGGACCACAAAACGGCCCGCCCACTTGTTCAATAGTACCTCTGCATTTTGATCTTGGTGGACTGAACGGATTGAAATCGCAGGTTGGTGACTACGGTGTCGGGTCGAGTTCGAGAATGCCGCAACCGACATAAACATGGGATCCACTACCCAGAACAACTTGCCTATTCAGACTTTGCGCCTTGTCGGGAAAGCGCTTGTCACCTATGACTCGGCAATGCGTGTTTTCGGGAACATCATTGCAGCTCTAATGTGCCTAGGCCTGATTTTTCAGGTTTCGGCCGAGGCTGCATCGCTGCCCCAAGCTGAGACTATGACCTTGGCGGACTGCGCCAAGATGAAGCATCACGCTTCGCACGCATCGGATCATTCAGGCCGCGCAGGTCACGATCAAGATGACCCTTGTGATGACATGTCGTTGAAGTGCATGCTTTCCATGAATGCTGTTTCTCCGGTTCTGATGGGGAACACCCTTCCCAACCTTTCCAACAACTTTCCTCCTAGTTCCATACAGTTTTTTGCGGCGGTGACTGATCAATTGGCTGGTCGAGCGCTTCCGCCTGACTACCCGCCTCCGCGCTTCTAACTCCAATGTAACAGCGGGGCTGTCAGCCCCTTGTTGAGATGCTGTCTGTGAGCGTCACTGTTCATCAACGAGCAGTGATGGACTGCTGGGCGTGCGCATCGCTTACATCGAGTGAGATTTTTCCATGAAACGGTCCATAGGCGGTATCCTTGCCGCCGCCCTAATGCCGGCGCAGGTCGTGCTCGCGCAGCCGGTTGGCTATGAAGAAGCTTTGCGGGCAGCGCGCGAGGATCAGCCGCTGCTCCAGGCCGCGCAATTGCGTATCGACGGCACACGAGATGCCTCGGATGCCGCAGATGAGTTGCCCGATCCTGTTTTGCGTAGCGGGATTGCAAACTTGCCAATCACCGGGCCTGTGGCGTTCGAGTTTGATCGCCAGCTTCCAACGCAGATAGCTATTGGTGTTGAGCAACCAATCCCAAACCTTGCACGGCGAAGAGCCCGTCGAGGCGTCGCGGACTCAGACGTCGCGGTCGCGGAAATGCGGCTTGGAGTTGCGCAGCAGCGGATCGACATCGCCACATCAACCGCCTGGATCGACTTGTACTATGCCGAGGAGAAGCTCGCCTTCGCCCATACGGCGCTGAGCGATCTGCGCAGGCTTCAGCCAGTGGCAAACAGCGCTGTCGCGTCGGGGTCAGCGCGTCCAGCTGAAAGCCTTGCCATTCGCCGCGAGCTCCTTGTGATTGAAGATGCAATCACAAGAATTGAAGCGCAAAGAGATGCCGCGCGCGCCATGCTCTCGAGCTACATTCAGACAGACGACCCTGCTGTCGCGGGTGATGCGCCAGCGGCCGATGTCGACAGCGGCAGCCTCGAACAAGCTCTGGACCTTAACCCCGTCATCCGTCTTGCCGATGCTGCCACCGGACGCGCAGAAGCGAACGCCGACCTCGCGCGCGCCGACTTGCGCCCCGACTTCGGCGTGAGCGTGAACTATGGCCGACGCGACCCTGCCTTCGGAGACGCATTCTCTGTCATGGGATCGGTTACCCTGCCCATTTTTACCGATCGACGTCAAAAGCCGCGCATTCGTGCCGCCGAGGCAGAAGCCGCCGCTATGCAGGCAGAGCGCGACGATCGTTTGCGGGCACTGCGTGTGCAATTCGAATCCGATCTCGCCTCATGGCGCAGCGCGAAGCGCCAATGGGAACGCGCCCGCGATGAATTACTGCCGCTGGCCCGGCAAAGGGTTGAACTGGAAACGGCGAGCTTTGCTGCCGGAAACGCAGACCTGATCGATGTGATTGCAGCAAAGGCAGATCTGGCTCTGCTCGATCTTGAAATCTTCGAACGCGAAGCGGTCACAGTGGAATGGGCCGAGATGCTTCGCCTGACCTATGGGGAGCAACAGCCATGAGCGATGCGGTCAATGGCTCCGGCCTTTCAAAACAAACCTATGCAATCATCGCAGCCGTCGCGCTTGTCAGCCTCGGCGCGGGATATGCGCTCTCGCTTATAGGCGGTGAGAGCGAGGGTGGGATGTCCGGTTCCGATGCGGCAGAGTGCGAGGACGTGCTCTACTGGTACGATCCGATGGTGCCCGGACAGCGCTTTGACGAACCTGGCAAGTCGCCCTTCATGGACATGATGCTGGTACCCAAATGCGCGGGAGAAGCCGCCGAAGCGGGCGTCCGGATTGATCCGGGCCTTGTCCAGAATTTCGGCATTCGCACGGCAGCGGCGGAGTTCGGAGTTCTCGAGCCGGAAATCACCGTGACGGGCGTCCTGGCCTACAACAGCCGAGATGTCGCCATCGTCCAGCCAAGAGCGGGCGGATATGTCCAACGCACCTATGGCCTAGCACAGGACGATGTTGTGGGTCGTGGCACTCCGATAGTCGACATTCTCGTCCCTGACTGGGGCGGTGCGCAGGGTGAGTACATTGCCGTGCTCGATACCGGCGATCAGGCACTTGCAGACGCGATGCGGCAGCGCATGCGCCTGCTCGGCATGACCGACGCAATGATCGCGTCGGTTGAACGCACACGCAGAGCGCAAAACACGATCACTGTCACGGCTCCGGTAGGCGGCGCTGTCACCATGCTCGGCGTGCGGCCAGGCATGACGGTGATGGAAGGTCAGACACTGGCCGAGATTACAGGCTTCTCGCCGATATGGCTTGAAGCCTCAGTGCCCGAGGCACAGGCCGCAAATGTACGGCAGGGTCAAACTGTCAGCGCCACTCTGGCAGCGTTTTCCGATGAACGATTTGCAGGGCGCATTACGGCCATTTTGCCCAGCGCCGATACAGCAAGCCGGACGATCACCGTCCGGGCTGAATTGCCGAACCCGCGCGGCAGGTTGAAGCCGGGCATGTTCGCGCAAGTTTCGCTCTCACCCGACACACGGCGTGCTCTGCTGGTGCCGTCGGAGGCGGTTATTCGAACCGGACGCCGCAATCTTGTGATGCTTAAGCAGGATGACGGGGCCTTCCTACCTGCCGAGGTCGAAATCGGGCGCGAGGCGAATGGCAGGACCGAGATACTCGGGGGCCTCGCCGAAGGCGAGCAAGTCGTCACCTCGGGTCAGTTCCTGATCAACTCTGAAGCGAGTTTGGCCGGGATCGATGTCAGGTCGATCGATGGCACCATAAGCATGGCGTCGGACGGCTCAGCAAAGATGAAAACCTACACTGCCACGGGAAGCATAACAAAGATTGCCGGAGCTTCGATCACTCTCAATCACGCGCCGGTTCCCGCCCTCGAATGGCCGAGCATGGTCATGCCGTTCGCCCTGGCCGACGCCTCTTTGGTCGAGGGTCTCGAACCGGGGGACGATGTCGAGTTCACGTTCTCGCAGCACGACACCGGTCCGCGCATCGAGTCCATTCGGAAGGTCGAACGATGATTGCGCGGATTATTGACGCATCGATCGCCAATCGGTTTTTCATCGTTCTGGCGGCCATCGCGGTCACGCTGGCCGGCTTCTGGGCGGTGCGCGCAACGCCTGTCGATGCGATCCCCGATCTGTCTGATGTTCAGGTCGTGGTGCGCTCGAATTATCCGGGCCAAGCTCCGCGCATCGTTGAGGATCAGGTCACATACCCGCTCGCAACCACGATGCTCTCGGTGCCGGGTGCGGAAACGGTGCGCGGCTATTCGATGTTTGGCGACAGCTTCGTCTATGTGATCTTCGAGGACGGGACCGACCTCTACTGGGCGCGCTCGCGCGTGCTTGAGTATCTCAACCAGGTGCAAAACGAATTGCCTGAAGGTGTGACCAGTTCGCTCGGGCCGGACGCAACGGGCGTGGGCTGGATTTACGAGTATGCGTTGGTTGACCGAACTGGGAACAGCGACCTTGCTGGGCTCAGAAGCCTTCAGGACTGGTTCCTGCGCTATGAGCTTCAGACCATTCAGGGCATCGCAGAGGTCGCCAGCGTGGGCGGCATGGTCAAGCAGTACCAGGTCGTGCTGGAACCCTACCGGATGGCTTCGCTTGGCGTCACTTACAGCGATGTCGTGCGCGCCATACAAGCTTCCAATCAGGAGGCTGGCGGATCGGTGGTCGAAATGGGTGAGGCCGAGTTTATGGTCCGCGCATCAGGCTATCTCACGTCTCTCGACGACTTCCGGCAGATCCCACTCAAATCAGTCGGGAACGGTATACCGGTTACTCTATCCGATATCGCCACGATCCAGCTTGGCCCCGAAATGCGGCGAGGGATCGCCGAACTCAATGGCGAAGGCGAAGTCGCAGGCGGTATTGTTGTGCTCAGACAGGGCGAGGATGCTCGCGCAACCATCGCGGCAGTCGAGGCAAAGCTCGACGTGCTCCAAGCCAGTCTTCCCGAAGGGGTCGAGATTGTCACGACCTATGATCGTTCGAAGCTGATCGACGCCTCGATCGAAAACCTGACCGGAAAACTTATTGCCGAGTTTTTCATCGTCGCGATCGTTTGCGCGCTGTTCCTTTGGCACGTGCGATCAGCATTGGTGGCAATCGTCACGCTTCCATTGGGGGTGCTGGCGGCCTTTATCGTGATGCGGTTCCAAGGGGTCGATGCAAACATCATGTCCTTGGGCGGCATCGCCATCGCAATCGGCGCGATGGTGGACGCTGCCATCGTCATGATCGAGAACGCGCACAAACACATCGAGCATTGGGAAGAGGACCATCCCGACGAGCAGATGTCCAACGATGAGCGCTGGAAGCTGATTGCGGAAGCATCGAAAGAGGTGGGGCCAGCGCTGTTCTTCAGCCTGCTGATCATCACGCTCTCGTTCCTTCCGGTGTTTACCTTGCAGGCGCAGGAAGGCCGCCTGTTTTCGCCGCTGGCCTTCACAAAGACCTATGCCATGGCGGCGGCCGCCATTTTGTCTGTCACATTGGTCCCTGTGTTGATGGGTTGGCTGATCCGCGGGAAGATACCCAAGGAGGACACCAACGTCCTCAATCGTTTGCTGACCAACGCCTACCGGCCGGGTCTTGATTGGGTAATGCGCCGACCGAAAACCACTTTGGTTGTGGCCGGACTGGTATTCGTTACAGCGCTGATCCCGTTCACCCGTCTTGGAGGAGAATTTCTTCCCCCGCTCGATGAAGGCGATCTCCTCTACATGCCGAGCGCTCTGCCCGGCCTATCTCCCGGTGAAGCGTCCGCATTGCTTCAGCGGACAGACCGACTGATCAAATCCGTACCGGAAGTCGACACCGTTTTCGGAAAAGCCGGACGTGCGGATACTGCGACCGACCCTGCACCGCTAACGATGTTCGAGACAACGATCCGCTTCAAACCGCGCGAAGAGTGGCGGCCCGGAATGACGCCGGAGAAGCTCGTGGAAGAACTCGACAGCGCGGTGCAGGTGCCGGGGCTCGCCAATGTCTGGGTGCCACCGATCCGCAACCGCATCGACATGCTCGCGACCGGTATCAAGAGCCCAATCGGTGTGAAAGTGTCCGGCGAAGACCTTGCCGAAATTGAGCGCGTGGCGTTGCAGGTTGAGAATGTCGCAAAACAGGTTCCCGGCGTCAGTTCCGCTTTGGCGGAGCGTCTATCGGGAGGCCGCTATGTCGATGTGGACATCGACCGAGTCGCTGCGGCGCGTTTCGGGCTGAACATCGCCGATGTTCAGCAGATTTTGTCAGGCGCGATCGGCGGCGCGAATATCGGACGGACAGTCGAAGGACTGGCGCGATATCCCATCAATGTCCGCTATCCGCGCGAGATCCGCGACAGCCTCGGAGAACTGCGCGCGCTGCCTTTGTTAACCCCGTCAGGCCAGCAAATCACGCTCGGAACGGTCGCACAGGTGAGCGTCAGCGATGGCCCTCCTATGCTCAAGAATGAGCAGGGCCGTCTCATCAGCGTGGTCTATGTCGACACGCGCGGGCGCGATTTGACTTCGGTCGTAAGCGATCTTCAGGCGGCGGTGTCAGAGGGCGTCGATCTGCCTGCCGGTGTGAGCATTTCCTACGCGGGCCAGTTTGAATATCTCACTCGCGCGAATGAGCGGTTGCAGGTCATCATTCCCGCAACGCTCGGCATGATCTTCATCCTGCTCTATCTGATCTTCCGCCGGTTCGACGAAGCGCTTCTGGTTATGGGCACGCTGCCCTTTGCACTCACCGGCGGCTTCTGGCTGCTCTATCTGATGGGCTACAACCAGTCTGTTGCGACATCGGTGGGTTTCATCGCCCTTGCCGGGGTATCAGCGGAATTCGGCGTCATCATGCTGATCTACCTCAAGTCTGCACTGGCCCGGCGCAGCGGTGCCCTCGATGCGGACGGCGTGGGCGAAGCGATCAGGGAGGGCGCTCTTTTGCGCGTGCGTCCCAAGGCAATGACCGTGGCCGTCATTCTTGCCGGTCTCTTCCCGATCCTCATTGGAACCGGCGCAGGATCGGAGGTCATGAGCCGCATCGCCGCACCGATGGTGGGCGGCATGATCACCGCGCCGCTGCTTTCCATGTTCGTTATCCCCGCCGCATATCTCTTGATGCGGCGCCCCCGGCCCGAGCGGCCAACACAATCCGAAGGAGAAACTGAATGCGTACCTCAAACCTAGTTATGTTGCTGGCCGCGCCCTTGGCCCTCGCTGCTTGCGACAGCGGGCAGGAGATGGAGACCATGGACGAAATGGGCGCGGACGAGATGTCGATGGAAGGACATAATATGTCAGCGATGGATGAGAGCGAGGGTGCAAAAACCGCCAGTGCCATCGGTACCGTAACCGCCATTGATCCCGAGGCAGGCACTCTCACTGTCGATCACGAACCCGTTGCAGAGCTTGGCTGGCCTCAGATGGTGATGGCTTTCGATGCCAGCGAAGACGTGCGCGGCGATGTGGCTGTGGGTGATGCAATCGAGTTTACAGTCGAGGCAACCGAAGACGGTAACACGATTACCGCGCTGACCAAGCAGTAGGTCGTATTCCAAGGCGGAAAACAGACGAGGTGAAGGCACTTATGACAATTATCGCCAGAATGATGATTTTGTGCATTGCGATGTTTTCGGCTTTCACAAGTGTGCCTGTTTGGGCGCATGGCGATGAGCAACATGGCACCGCTGCGGCGGCGCAAAAGCCTGTTGCGCAAGCGGTAGGAGATGAGCCAGCTGCCAAGAAAGCGGACGCAGCAGGGGGCGAGATCGAACTTGCTGATGAGGTCGGTTCGTCTCTCGAGACGCTGCGTATGCTGCACCCGGCCACAGTTCACTTCCCGATTGCGCTGCTTTTGTTGGCTGCTGCGGTTGAGGCCTTGCTGATCCTTCGCCCCAACTCCGGTTTGGAACAGACCGTCCGCATCATCCTCTATTTCGCTGCCGCTGGAACAGTCACTGCAGCTCTCTTTGGCTGGATACACACTGACATGTGGATGGGAGGAGAAGCCCTGATGCAACAGCACAGGTGGGTTGGAACGGGACTGGCCGTATTGTCTATTGGTCTTGCGCTACTCGCAGCGAGACCGCCTGACCATGCGCGAAGAACCCTACGTACAGGTCTGTCAATCGCTGCGATCGCCGTGGTCCTGCAAGGGTATTGGGGAGCGGAACTGTCCCACGGGCCAGGGCATCTATCCCAGCAACACTAATACTTTGTCGAGGCAATCAGAGATGACTCAAATGAAAACAGCAAAACTCTATCGCATGGTGATGCCCGATCATCTTTGTCCGTCAGGACTGAAGGCCAAGTGGTTGCTTGAGCGCAAAGGCTACAGGGTCGAAGATCATCATCTTACGACGCGTGAAGAAACCGATGCTTTCAAGGACGAGCACAGTGTCAAAACTACACCGCAAGCCTGGATCGGCGACAAGCGCATAGGCGGATACACTGATCTCGCGGCCCATTTCGGGAATGCGGTCGAGAAGGACGGGGTTACCTATCGACCTGTCGTTGTGCTGTTTGGTATGATGGCTCTTATGGCCTTTGCAGCGGCCTGGGTTGCCAATGGGCAGCCTATCTCAATCCTTTCTGCCGAGTGGTTCGTAAGCTTCTCGATGTGCGGCCTCGCTTATCTCAAACTGCGCGACGTAGAGAGCTTCTCGACCATGTTCCTGAATTATGACCTGCTCGCAAGACGGTGGGTGCCCTACGGGTACATCTACCCCTTCGCCGAGGGGCTTGCCGGGGTGCTGATGACTGCGCACGTGCTAAACATCATTTCGATTCCGGTAGCGCTTTTCATCGGCACAATTGGAGCGGCGAGCGTGTTCAAGGCGGTCTACATCGACAAGCGTGAACTTAAATGCGCGTGCGTCGGTGGGGACAGCAACGTGCCGCTCGGCTTTGTTTCGCTGACCGAAAACCTGTTCATGATCGGTATGGCGATTTGGATGCTGGCAAAGCCACAGTTTGCATAAGAGTCTGAGGTGAGAGCCTGCATAAGCCCGCCGGCAATTGGCTCTTGCCCTAATTGTGCGTCGTGCCTTCTTCATCGTGCTGGTCCTTGTGCGCATCGCGCAGGATATCGATCCCGCCATAAATGGCAATTCCAGCAACAGCGATGCCGACCAATAGATCTGGCCAGTTCGCGCCGGAAAGCATAACGACCAGGCCTGCGACAATGATCCCGCCATTGGAGACAAAATCGTTGAAGCTAAAAGTCGTCGCTGCGCGCAGATTGACGTCCTTCTGCTGGAGGTTTTGAAGCAGGCGGAGGCAGATGAGGTTCACTACGGCTGCGATCGCAGCCATGGCCATCATCTCGATGCCGCCAGGGTCGGAGCCCTCCAGAAAGCGACGTATTGCATCGGCAATAACGCCAGCGGCAAACAACAGGAGCAAGCCACCTGAAAGGCGAGCCGCGTTGCGCTTCCACACTCGAGAACGGCTAAGTGCGAAAAGGCTCAGGATATAGACAAGAGCATCAGATGCATTGTCGAGACCATTGGCGAGTAGCGCGTTAGAATCGGCAAAATATCCGACGAACAAGAAACCGACGGCCAACGCGGCATTGAGCCACAGGACAATCCACAGAGTTCGCCGCTTTTCAGCACTATCAAGCTCGAATTTATGATCGCCGCTCATGGCATTTCTCCGTGACCCTTGGCCTGCTCGGATTTCTCCGCGAATATCAGGCTCACAATGGTAGGCAGCACGAACAGCGTGAGCCCCGTCGCCGTTATCAATCCGCCGATCACAACCGTGGCGAGCGGACGCTGCACTTCGGCCCCAGTTCCTGTCGCAAGCGCCATCGGCACGAAACCAAGCGAGGCGACGAGCGCCGTCATCAGAACCGGGCGGAGGCGGGCAATTGCGCCTTCGACTATCGCTTCACCAAGCTCCAAACCCTTTTCGAGCCGCTGCTTGATCGCGGTTATCATGACGAGACCATTCAAGGTGGCGACGCCAGATAGAGCAATGAAGCCCACGGCTGCCGAGATCGAGAATGGCATGCCTCTCAGGGCCAGGAAGAAGACACCGCCAGCCAGTGCCATCGGAATCGCGCTGAACACCGCTAGCGCCGAGACCCATCCGCCGACTGCCATGTAGAGCAGTAGCAGGATGACCGCAAAGGCGAGCGGAACCACGATCAGTAGACGTTGCTGCGCTTGCTGAAGGTTCTGATACTGCCCGCCCCATTCGATGAACGACGCGGATGGCAGTTCAACGTTTGTGGCCACTTCGGACTGGGCCTGCTCGACAAATGAGCCAAGATCACGCTCCCGCACATTGGCGGATACGATGACCAGTCTTCGTCCCTGTTCGCGGCGGACCTCGGCCAGCCCATCGATGACCTCGAATTGGGCCACGGCTCTAAGCGGAATACTCCCGCCATTCGGGAGGACAATCGGCAAGGTGCCGAGCTGGTCGAAATCGTTGCGATTGGCATCTGACAATCTGACGACGACATCGAACCGGCGGTCGCCTTCGAACACGAGGCCGGCGTTGCGACCGCCAAGCGCGATGGCAACGGACTGGGTCACATCCTCGACGCTTAGCCCGTAGCGCGCGATCGTTGGCCGATCGAAGGCGATATCGAGTGTTGGGAAACCAGAAACCTGCTGCACCTTGACGTCGGCCGCGCCTTCGACGCCGCGCAGCACGGCGGCGACTTCGTTTGCAGCGGAAGTCATGGCGGTCAGATCATCTCCGTACAGCTTGACCGCCACATCGCCGCGAACGCCTGCAATGAGCTCGTTGAAGCGCAGCTCGATGGGCTGGCTGAACTCATAGAGATTGCCGACAAGGCCGCCCAGCGCCTCCTCCATCTCGCGTACGAGTTCATCCTTGGACAGCGAGGGATCGGGCCATTCTTCTCGCGGTTTGAGGATCACATAGGCATCCGAGATGTTTGGCGGCATGGGATCGGTTGCGACCTCTGCCGTGCCGGTGCGCGAAAACACCAGCTCGACCTGCGGGAATTGTGTGAGGCGCGTCTCGACCTGGCGCTGCATGGCGAGCGACTGCTCCAGTGGGGTGGACGGGATGCGCAATGACTGCACTGCCAGATCACGCTCGTCGAGTTGCGGCGTGAATTCGCTGCCAATGAAGCTGAAGACCAGCGCTGCAAGTGCAAATACGCCGACACCGGTGCCGATGACCGGCCATGGACGGGCCAGGGTTTTGCGCAGCAGCGGACCATAACGTTCCTTTGCCACGCGAATTGGCTTCACTTCTTTCTCGTTGATTTTCTTGTTCAATAAGAGAGCGATCATCGCAGGGACAAATGTCAGTGACAGGATGAAAGCCGAAGCCAAGGCAAGCATGACGGTGATGGCCATGGGCGTAAAGGTTTTGCCTTCCACACCGGTGAAGGTGAGAAGAGGCGCAAAGACCAGAAAGATGATCGCCTGACCGTAAACGGTCGGCTTGATCATCTCATGCGCGGCTGCGCGGGTCTCCGCGAGGCGTTCACGCAGCGTCAGCAAGCGTCCTTCAAGCTCCTGCCTATGGGCGAGGCGGGCGATGCTGTTTTCGACGATGATGACAGCGCCATCGACGATCAGGCCGAAATCGAGCGCGCCAAGGCTCATCAGGTTGCCCGATACGCCGAGCCGGTTCATCCCGATTGCTGCCATCAGCATCGACAAAGGAATGACCAGAGCGGCAATGATAGCAGCGCGTATGTTTCCGAGCAGCAGGAACAGCACGACGATAACGAGCAAGGCGCCTTCGACCAGATTGTTGCGAACCGTAGCGATGGTCGCATCGACCAAAGTGGATCGGTTGTAGACAATCTCAGCCACCACTCCGGCAGGCAGCGATGCACGAACTTCCTCAAGCCTGTCGGCTGCGCCAGCGGCAACGGTTCGGCTGTTCTCGCCCGCTCGCATCAGGACAGTTCCGACGACCGCTTCATCGCCGTTGAGCGAGGCAGCCCCTGTGCGAAGGTCACCGCCAATCTCGACTGTGGCAACATCGCCTACGCGGATCGGCACGCCTTCGCGGGTCGTCACCACCGCCTGCTCGATGTCTTCTACCGAATTCAGCCGGGAATCGACACGGGCCAAGAGCGCTTCGCCGGCACGTTCGACGAAGTTCGCGCCTTCCGCCTGGTTTGCCACTTCGAGCGCAGTAATCAACTGGTCGAGTGAAACACCGTAGCCGCCCAGACGATCCGGGTCGGGCTGCACCAGATATTGCTTTTCAAAGCCGCCGATCGAGTCGACGCCTGCGACACCGTCGGCTGATCGCATCAGCGGCGCAACCACCCAGTCCTGCACCGTGCGCAGATAGGCGGCTCTCGCCACCTCCGTGTCCAATCGCTCGCCCCGGTCGGTGACAAAGCTGCCGTCATTTTGCCAGCCAATGGCGCCGCCTTTTGGCGCATCCGTTCCACCCGGATGCTCGAATTCGATGGTATACATCAAGACTTCGCCAAGGCCGGTCGCAATTGGCCCCATCGACGGCTCCGCGCCTGCAGGAAGCGAAGAGGCGAGCGTGGCAAGCCGTTCTTCAACCTGCGAGCGCGCAAAGTAGATGTCGGTGCCCTCTTCGAAAATCGCCGAAACCTGACTGAAGCCGTTGCGCGAGATCGAGCGGGTCATCTCCAGTCCCTCGATCCCGGCGAGGCCCGTCTCGACAGGGAAGGTTACCTGCGTTTCGATCTGTGAGGGTGAAAGCGCCGGTGCTTCGGTGTTGATCTGCACCTGAACATTTGTGATGTCCGGCACCGCATCGATCGGCAGTTTCGCAAGATTGAAGGCGCCCCAGATGGCTACACCTAGGGCAAGGGCCACGACCGCCCAGCGATTGCGCACCGACCAATCAAGGACGCCGCCAATCAGGCCGCCATTGTTGTTGCGCTCTTTTTCGAAGCCGCTTTCAGAACGATCAATGTCCATGTTCGGCTTCCTCTTTTCCGAGTTCGGCTTTGAGCAGGAAGGCGTTTTCGGTCGCGATCCGCTGGCCATTCTGCAATCCTGACACAATCACGATGCGCCCTCCCGAGCGCGATCCCGTCACGACAGGCGTCGCCCGAAAGCCAGTCTGGGTGCGAACGAACACGACTTCGCGCCCTTCGACCATCTGAACGGCTGCCTCAGGCACCGAGATGGCAGTCGCATCGGTCTCTCCGGAAGGCCGAATACGCGCCTGCAAGAATGCGCCTGGCTGTAATCCGGGCACTGCATTCGCAAGGGAAATAATAGCGGTGGCGCTTCGGCTTTCCGGATCGAGCGCGGGGGTTATCGAGCGCACACGTCCGCCGATCTCCCGCTCCTCTCCGAATTCGAGCGTTGCCTCGTCGCCGGGCCTAATTCTCACGGCATCGCTGGCGGGCAGAGCAACCTGCACTTGCAAGCCGCTCGCGTTCACGATCTGGAACATCTCTTCACCGGCTGAGACGTAGGAGCCCAGCACGATCGGCGCGCTGGTGATCTGCCCTGAAATCGGGCTCGTCACAGCGAGCGACCGTCCATCTCCGCTGACACCAGCAGCTGCGGATGCGGCTTGCGCGCGGGAAAGTTCGGACCTTGCCACCTGCAGATTCGCCTGCGCAGCTTCGAGATCCTGCCGAGCCGTCACATTGGCCTCGAACAGCCGTTTTTCCCGGTCATAGAGTGCAGAAAGTTCATTTACCCGCGCACGCGCGGCGGCGACCTGCGCAGCCAGTCCGGCAGCATCAGCGCTCTCGATCCGCGCGATCGCTTCCCCCTGCCTGACATAATCGCCAAGCATCTTGTTCACGCTCCGCACGACCCCCGAGGCACGTGCATCAATTCGCGCGCTGGCGTTGGGCGCGGCTGCGACAGTTGCGGGGAATACGATCTCTGTAACAGCACCAAACTGAACAGCTTCGATTTCGATGGAGGAAGCCGCGATTTGCTCTTCGCTAACTTGCAAAGCGCCTTCGGAACCTTCGGTTTTTGCTCCGCCTTCCTCTTCGCTCTGTCCTTCTTCGGAGTGGTCGGCAGACCCTGACGGCCAGAAGGCCCAAGCAGATACGGCCGCCAGAACAAGGATGCCGACTATTGCGATAAGATAGTTACGTTTCATGGGAAGGGATCTCACTGTGCGGTGAGCCAGATGAGCCGCGCCGCGAGCAGGCCGCGGGACTCTTCTGCCTGAATCAGATTTTCACGAATGGCGTCGCGCGCTTCGGCAGCTGCTAGGACTTCGATCAGCGGAAACCGGCCATTGCGGTATCCGATCTCGACAAGTCGGAGTGCTTCCTCGGCCTGCGGCAGGGATGCGCTGGAAAGGGTCTCCACCCGCGTTTCGGCGGCCAGATACAGCGTTCGCGTCCGCTCGAACTCCACGCGGTAGTCCGCCTCGGCTATCGCTTCGCTCGCGCTTGCCGCGCGATATTGCGCTTCAGCGGCTGCGATGTTGCCTTGGTTACGGTTGCGGAAGGGCAGCGGAATGGAAATCCCGACAATGAAGGCTTGATCGTTGCTTTCCTGAAATCGGCGCACGCCTGCCGACAGCGTGGGGTCGGGAACGCCGAGCGAGCGTTCACGCGCAATTTCGGCCTCAGCAAAGGTGGTTCGCGCATCCGCAATGCGCAGCTGCAAGGGATCTTCGGAACCCAGCGGAGCGAGCGGCGGCGCTAAATCAGGAAAGACGTTCGATACCACCGGGTTGGGCCGGCCGGACACCCAAAGAGCCGCGAGCGCCTGACGTGCCGCTAGATCGGCAGCTTGTGCAGCCTGCAGCTCAGCTTCCGCTTCTGCAAGCGCTGCACGGGCGCGCATGGCACGCAGCGGTGGCTCCCGCCCGACCTCGACAAGCACATTGGCGATCCGGGCCAGCTCACGGTTCCGCTCGACGATTTCGTGCGCCAGGACGAGGCGCTGGCCTGCGGCGACCGCTTTGACATATCGCTCACGAACGCCCAGCGCGAGTTGCGACAGGGCCAGGTCGCTCTGCAGACCGGTGAAGTCGGCTGATGCCTGTGCGCTCGCGATGCGCGCCCTTCGTTTGCCGCCGAGTTCAAGCTGCTGGCCGATCGCCAGAGTATATTCGGAGGAGCGCAGGCCGGAAAATGCACCGGAACCTGCAATATCTTCCACCTCGAACGACAGCGAAGGGTTAGGCCGAAGCCGCGCCTGGTCGATAGCCGCACGCGCGGCTTCTGCTTCCGCTTGCGGGCCGTAGACCCTCGGATTGCTGTTCGAACTTGTACCCTCTTGACCGTCAACTCCCGCTCTGGCGAGCGCTTCATCGATGGTAATTGTTTCCTGTGCCGATATCGGCAAACCCGTACACACGGCAATCAAGGCCGCGGCCAGTGCAATGCACCGCATTTCTTATCTCCTGACTGAAACCAATCGAGCGCGCTCGAAAGCGAGCTCGCAAATGATTGTCGGTCAGGCTTTGGGAGGCTGTATCAGGACTGGGGGAGCACGGGAGGCGAGCGATGACGTGGCAAGCGGGCCCCTCAGGTTATCCGAACTCCAGAAAGGTGATCGCAGGAGCACGCTGGTGTCAGCGAGACTAAAACTGCAATTGTGATGGTGCGTTGCCGAATGATCCTGTCCATCATGGTCTGGCGTCGTATCATTTGCATCAAAATGGTCCGCGCCATGCGCGTAGATATGATCTGCTGCATGAGCGAAGCCTTCACCTTCCCCGGCATGCACGTCCGGGAGGGACAGCACGCTGCTGAATAGGATCGCTAATACCGCGAGAAAAGGCAAAGTCTTGCGCGTCACTTCAGCGAACATCTTAGAAACACGTGAAGATTTATACAAGTTTATATCAATCATGGAACTTGGATGGCTGAAAATGCTCATAGTTGATCGTTCTCCAATCCACGCGCAGCCCATAGCCCCATGCCGCCAAGCAATATCTCGATGAGAGCTTCACGCAGCGGTTGGACGGCAAGCAGGTCAGCGCCCTCCATGAAAACAGCCGCAACTCTGCTTAATCCCACGCAGATAAAAACTGCGGCAGCAATCAGACTAAGCTGACGCGAAGAGAGGTTGATGCGCCCCCCAAGGATCAGCACAACGCCGATACCTATCTCGCCGCCTCCGATCATGGCGCGCATAGCCACCCGGGCAGATGGGTGGTCGAGCCCAATCGCATAGTAGCTCATGATTTCCGGCTGAATGAGAGTTGCTATTCCGAGCGCGAGAAAAATGCATCCTGCAAAAGAAGGGTAAACGCTGCCCAAGATCCGACGAAGATTGCTGATCACAGGAACCGCCTTGTCTGGCGTTTATAGTCCAAATAGTCCTGACCGTATTGCTGCTCCAGCCATGGCTCTTCGAAGATAGGAGCGAGCAAATACATGGCCGCCCAGAGCGTCAATAATATCCAGACAAGCAAGGTGTTGGCGAGCAGGCCCCAACCAATCATGCCAACCCATGTCGCAACGTAGACAGGGTTCCTGCTTATGCTGAACCAACCAGTGGTTTTCAGACCGTGCTTTTCGCCAAATGCATTGCGCCAGCCCATCTGGAACGTAATCCAGAATGCCAGAGCAAAGCCTACAACCAACAGTGCGAGGCCCACAGTATATTGGAGCAAGGCATCAGCGGGAGCCACAAACTCAAAGTCGAGAAGGGAAAGGGCCAGCAATGGGTAAAGGAACAGGCGAAACAGCGCCATGAAGGTGCGGTGCTGCCAACTGTCCCCTGAAGGGGGAGGGAAGAACTGAAACTTTCCGCTCAAGACCGCAAAAATGGAGAGCCCGATTATCGCGCAAATCGAGCTGGCCGCTAATCCGAACAAACCCCAAGCGACCCATGAAGGCAGGTCAATCATGTGCAGCACTCCTACAACCAGCGCCGCGTCTGGTTGCGGTAGGCTGTAAATGCGCTTCCGAAATTCTGCTCCAGAACTCGCTCTTCAGGGATTATCTGGATGAGCGTGATAGAGAGGGCGTAGAGAATTGGCCCGCTGAATGCTGCGAGGTTTTGGAGGGCCAAGGCTCCACCCACGAGCACGAGCAGCATACCCAGATACATCGGGTTTCGGGTAAAGCGATAGAGGCCTGTTGTAACGAGTTGCTCGGCTTGCTCAGGCGTAATCGGATTTACCGTTGTGTTCGCCCTCCCAAACGATCGAACCGCAAAGAAAAGCACCAGCGCTCCAGCCGCAATGACGGGAACCGATAGCCAAAAAAGAGGCACTGATCCGTAAGCAAGCGCGGGCAGGTTTGTCGCCAGAATATAGCCAGCAAGGCCATAGAACGCGAACTGCATCAGGGGCGGGAAATACAGTTTTTGCTGTTTCTTCGATCGCTCTGAAATCCGGGTTTTAGGCATTTTTCAACTCGCTTGCTTATGATTCGATGCAAGTGATACTGTCTACAGCGACTGTAGAGGCAAGCGGGAAAAGCACATTCCTATGAAACCAATGACAATTGGCCGTCTTTCAAGTGCGGCAAAGGTCAAAGTGACCACCATTCGATATTACGAAAGTATCGGCTTGATGGGCACGCCAGACCGTAGCGCAAGTGGGCAAAGGCTCTATGGCGGCGTCGATGTGGAACGCCTCTCATTTGTGAGGCATGCACGCGAACTCGGCTTTTCGATGGACGCAATCAAAGACTTGATTGGATTGCAGACTGAACCAGACCAAGACTGCTCGGCAGTTGACACAATCGCTCAGAAGCAACTTGCCGAAGTTCAAAAGCGGCTGGCACAGCTAGAGGCTCTGGAACGCGAGCTGAAACGCATGATCGAAAATTGCAGGGGCGGTAAAGTCGGCGGATGCCAGGTCATGGCGGCGATCAATGACCACTCTGAATGCGAGACTGACAAGCACGAGCGCTTGAAGCCGCTTTGAAGTAAAGCCGTTCTCACATTTGTTAAAAGGCATTCCCAGCGGTGACCTTGGGCTCTAAGCTAACGTCCGCAATTGGGTCAGGACTGGAATGACCGCGAGCTCGAGGCAAAGGCTAGTTGAGCTTACCTGCGATCCACTTGTCGAGGTCGTCCTCAGACCAAGCCACGGCATGCCCACCCAGTTGCACAGGCTTGGGGAACCTACCCTCACTCATCCAGCGATAGATCGTTGAACGGCCAAGCCCGACCCGGCTCATCACTTCTGGAAGACGAATGAGGCGTGTCACGCGGCACGGCTCGGCCAGTCTTTTTCCTAAATGCTCACCCATGATGACTTCCTTCGGCCACTGAAAAGACATCTCCGAGCAACACATCCTTTCGCTCAAGCTCATCAATATGATCAGACAGCAGCCGCGCAACACGGTGCGCAGTGCCTCTGGCCCAGCGGGGCCTTACATCTTGTAGCCGGCCCCCAAGCTCGCAGGCCAAGGCTATCGGCAGAGCGGTCAGGAAGTCTTCCAGAAACCGACCAATCTCGGTTCCCTGCCATTCTGCCGACTGATCGGCATCGGTGAGCAAGAACATCGACAGAGCTTGCTGCGGGCTAACGCCGCTGGCCTGGAGGATTCGAGCTGCTTCACCCAATGTCGCCGAACGCTTACCGTTGAGAACGCGTCGCAAGGCATCTTTATGGATCTGCGCATCACGCGCAATGTCGCAGCGTGTGCGCCCGCTTGCTTCGACCGCGCTTGTCAGTAGCCGTCCGAGATCAGCGCGGGTCTGTTCTTCGGAGAATTGCACCATGTCGGTCATTGCCGATTCCTTCCTTGAGCTGTGGCTTCAGGATCGAGCTATCGATCTAGGAAGGGTGTAGGAAATATAAAAGAACATAAATAGAACACCAAGGAATTGCCGAATCAGTCAATTCTCATGATTCGCGCGGATTCCGGCAGGTTACGCGCACAATGCGGCATGCCTGGCGCACCAGATGGCGCGGACCGCTCCATACGACGCCCGGTCGACGCACATTCCGGCCCTGCAGCCTTTCAATGTCGCTTTTTGCTTGGCGCGGCCGACAAACTCTCAGTTTCGCTTTTCCTACACCCAGTCTTTCAATCGAGGAAGAACATACAGCGAACGCATCGCTGCTTCTTGTTCCCAATGGAGTTCCTCGATGACCAAGACCCTTACTCTCCCCCCAAAGGCCAAAAGCAACATTCGGTCACGCGATTATATCGTGCCTGCGGCCGTTGCCCTGGCCTGCGCCGGCGCGGCCTATGCCGGCGCTGATACGACCTTCGATCCCGCGCTGCAGAAGTTCACAGACTTTCTTGAAGGCTCCGGCGGTAAGATCATTACTGTCCTTAGCCTCGCCGGTGGCCTCATCGCGCTGGCCTCAGGCCGTTTCGCGCTTGGTCAGGTCGCTGTGCCTGTGGGCGTTGGCATCGGCGTTGGCACCGGTGTGCCGATCGTCACCTCTGTCGTGACCGCGACCATCTGATCGCTGGTTACGCTGAAAGGAGGGCGGCATGGCCGACACATACCTGGTGCCTCAAAGACTCGATGATCCGGAGCTGATTGGCTTTTGGACAATCGATGAGTTTGCGGGACTGCTGATCCCGTTTGCTTGGGGCATTCTAGCGCAGCACATTCTCATCGGGACTGGCCTCGCGGCCGTAACCTGGTTCGCTCTTCGGAAAGCGAAAAGATCTGGTGCAAGCTCGAAACTGGTGCACGCTGCCTATTGGTATTTGCCGGGAAGCTTCCTCGGCTTGAAAGCCACGCCGCCCTCCCATTGCCGCCTGCTTGCCGGCTGAGGGAGGAAGCAAATGAAATCTGAATTCGCCTATGAAGAGGCGCAGCGCCATTTGAAACAGCGCAACCGCTTTGCGGCGCTGGCAGGCGTGCTCGGCCTTTCCACGGTTCTCGCTGTCGGTACCGCAGCAACTCGCGATGAAGCGCTCATCCTGATGCCGATCACCTCGGAACGGGTCGAGCTCTCGAGTAGCGGGATCGACGCGACATATCTCGAGCTTGTTACCCGCGACACCGCTCTGATGTTGCTCAATCGCGCGCCCGAAAGCCTCGATTATTGGATGGCGAGCATCCTCAAACTGGCTGATCCTTCTGCGCGCGGACAACTGAAGGCTGAGCTTATCAAAATCGTCGATGAGCAGCGCGGCTCGGACATCAGTCAGGCGTTCGTGATCGCACAAATCCATGTCGATCCTGACGCACTCACTTCGACCGTCAGCGGTACGCTCAAGACCTTTGTCGGCGCGCAAGTGATCGCCAGCCAGACCCGCAGCTTTGAGTTCATCTGGCAGCGTCGCGGCCTCAGCCTTGGGCTCACCGGTTTCCGCCAACTTCCTGCCCAAGAGGAGGAAAGCCAATGAGCTTCTCCACCCGATCCCTGCCGACAGCCCTTACAGGTGTGCTGCTCGCTTCAGTCTCGCTCATCCAGGCTTCCCCTGCGCATGCCGATCAGTTTGTCGAAGCCGCTGATGGGGCAACGATTGATTGCGTCCTCGCGCGCGGTGCGCTCACCCGGGTTGCGCTGATCAAAGACGGCTTTGCCAATGTCTCAAAGATGGCAAGCGGCTATCCCTATAATGATTTTGAAGTGACGCATGAGCCAGTGCGCGGCGACATATATGTCTCCGTCCCGCGGCAATATGCGAGCGCACGGGTCAGCTTCTTTGCCACCAGCAGTAAGGGCCATGTCTACAAATTCGCCTGTAAGGTCGAAGGCGAAGAAGCGAGCCAGCTCTTCGTCACCAATCCAGCGCTAGCCAAACCTGATGATGGCGACGGCTTGAACTCCGCACCATCCGAAGACGAAGCCGCGATCCGTCTAATCGAAGCGATGGCGAGCGATGCGGTGCTACCCGGTTTTCGGACGCGCGCCGCTTTGTCGCGCCCGCGCCGCACAGGCGGTCTCGAAGTTCAACAGGTCGCAGAATATGAAGGTGCGAAACTAACCGGCCAAGCCTTCACCCTGCGCAATCTCGGACCTGAGACAATCGATCTTGCAAGCGAACGCGATGGGCCCGCAGGCGCGCTCGCCTTTGCCTATGCCAGCGAAACGCTCGCACCCGGCGAGACGACGCGGGCCTTCCTTGTCTTTGCCAAGGGAGGGCTGAAGTGATGGCTGAGAGCAAAGCCAAAGCACCCGACAGCAAAAGAGCGGGTCTCAATAGCGCAATCGCCAAACGGCAAAAGCTGCTCCTCGCCGGGATCGGCTCAGTAGCCCTCATCGGCGGGTCGATGTTCATTTTCAGCGGCGATGAAGCGGAAAATGGCGCGGATGGCGGTGCGACCACCATCGATACGGGCGGGTTGGTCAATCGCAACCTTTCCCAGCGGGAATTTGTGGCGACCTACGGTAATCGGCTCGATGCGCAGGGCCGCGCGATCAAGGACCTGCAAGAAACCCAGCTTCCCAAAAGCTCGATCGAACAGGAACTCGATACACTGCGCGGCGAAAACGCGCGCATGCTCAGCGATGGCCAAGCCGCAATCGATGCGATCTCAGCTGAAAATGCGGCCCTTCGTTCGGAGCTCGAAAGTGCGAGAGCCAATCCTCCTGTGGCGCCTGCCGCGCCGATTGCTCCGCCTCAGCCTGGCTCCAAGCCAACAGCATTGGAACCGGCACCGCTTACCGAACCCAAGGCAAGCCTGCTCAGCTTTGAAAGCGCGACGTCCGCACCTGCGCCAAGCACCGCGAGCGACGGATCACCGCCGCTGCTCTTGGAATCAAGCAGAGATTATCTTCCGCCTAACAGCTACGCGCCTGCGACGGTCATCGTCGGGGTTGATGCGTCTACGGGCGTGACCAGTCAAAGCGATCCGCTCCCTGTGGTACTGCGCATCACTGGCCCGGCGCGCTCTGTCCTCAAAGGCAAACGCCTCCTCACCACCGATTTGACCGGTTGCCTCGTCAATGGCGCGGCGCGCGGCGATCTCTCGGCTGAGAAAGTCTATGTCAAATTAGCGCGCATGACCTGCGCGCAGCCAGGCGGTCGTTATGCGGTAAGCGAGGTCAAAGGCTTCATCGCCTTTGCTGGTAAGTCCGGCGTTCGCGGCCGCGTCGTGAGCCGCGAGGGCAGTCTTGTAAGTCAAGCGCTGCTCGCTGGAATTGTCGGCGGGTTTGGCCGGGGCTTTTCCGCCAACGCCAATGGCATTTTTGCCGGCCGTGTCGGCGAGGATGGCCAGCGCGACGCACTTTCCCCCACCGACATTCTTGCGGGCGGGTTTGGCCAGGGTGCTGGCGAAGCCGCTGACACCGTCAGCCAATATCTCATCGAACGTGCCGAACAATATCAACCCGTTGTCGAGATGCCGACCGGCATCGAAGTCGAGATCGTTTTTCTCGACGGCGTCCATGTCAGGAGCCCCTCTCAATGAACTTTCATGATTTCCGCCCCGGTCTGATGACACGGGCTATCCATTTCTCAATCGCAGCAGCGAGTGCCGCTGCCGTGCTCACCAGCGGTGTCGCCATGGTGACTGCCATCCCGGCTCATGCCGCGATTGCACGCGATGTCAGCCAAGCGCTCAAGCTGCGCTTGCCCAAGACACCGATTGATACGCTCGATTGCAAGAGCTTTGCGCCCTGGTGCGAAGTCGTCTCAGGCGACACGCTGTTTTATATCGATGAGGCCGCGCGCTATCTCTTTGTCGGGCGGCTCTATGATCTTGAAAAACGCCGTGATGTGACAGCCACTCGGCTGATCGAGCTCAACCCCGATCTTCTGGCGGCAGGAGCCGCGCGCGCCGGTGGAGGCGCTGATAGCGCGGATCAAGCCCACTCAGCGAAAGCCGCGAAATCCAAAGTCGATACAGCTGGCCTTCCGAAAGACGGCGCAGTGCACTGGGGCAATCCCGGGGGTGAGAAGCTGATCGTCTTTTCAGACTTTCAATGCGGCTATTGCCGCCAGCTCACCGGCACCCTCAAAGACACAGGCCTTTTCATCGAAGAACGCCCGATCTCGATCTTTGGCGCATCAAGCCGCCGGATGGCTGAAGGCGTGCTCTGCGCGCGTGATCCCGCCAAAGCGATGCATCAGGCTTATGCCGGGCAGACACACCCAATACCCTCGAGCTGCGATGTAAGCGAGGCGCTAGATGCCAATGAGGCCTTTGCCAAAGCCAATGGCTTTTCCGGAACGCCCGTCATCGTTCGCGCGAAAGATGGTGCAGTGCTTCACGGCTACCGCGATGCGCAAACGCTGATCCGTTTTGCCAAAGGCGGAGCAGACCAATGAGCCGGCGCACCTACAAGCTTGCGATCTTTGCTGGGCTCGCTGTCACAATCAGTGGCTGCGCAACTTTGGGCAGCAATGTGAGCGGTGATTTCGCTTGCCGCGCGCCGGGTGGCAGCTGCGCGCCCACATCGGCGATTGATGATGCCGCGACCAAGGCGAGCCTGCCTCAACAACCTGTCACTCAGGTCACAGCGCCAAGCAGCGACCGCAAGCTGCGTATTGTAGTCGCTGCGCGGCGTGATGCCAGCGGACGTGAGCACGAAGCGCGCGTTGTCCATGTGCCTTTGCCCGAGCCGCCTCATTCGGAGTGGCGAGCACCTCTTTCAACGGGCCACGTTCTTCGCGCGCTCGGTCGTGCCAGCCAAGGCACACAGCAAGAGCAACCCATTGCTCCACCTTCCAGTTTTACCCCGCAGCAGCTCCCGGACGTTCTGGTTATCCCCTCCCAGACTTCTCCGGAGCTGCCCGGCGCGAAAGCGCCGTCCGCAGGGGCACCCGGCCTTTCCCCCTCCCCAGGCCGGGTGCCCCAATCGCCACCAGATGATGGAGAGACGCTATGACCCTCTCACTAAGCTCTGCGCGCGATGCGCTTCTTTCAGGCCTGTTCGGCGATGCCAAAAAGGCCGACCAAACGGCGGCGCATTTTTCGCTTGAAATGCTGTCGGACTGGCTACCCTACCGCGTCTTCGATGAAGGCGCTGGGCTTTATCGCAACGCCCACTCGAAAGGCTTTGCGCTTGAAGTAACCCCGCTGATCGGTGCCGACGAACGCACGGGCGAAATCCTGGGCCAGTTCTTTTCTGAAAGTCTGCCGCGGGGCGCATGCCTGCAAGTGCTCAATTTCGCGAGCCCGCGCATCGGCTCGATTGTCGCGCCCTGGTTTGCTCCGCGTTACGAGCAAGGCGGCATCTATGAAGCGATAGCCAGAGCGCGCACCGACCGGCTTTACGATCTTGTCTGGCAATCTGGCTCCGAGCACGCGCCTTTCCATGCCCGCCATACACGATTGATCATTTCGCTTGGCGTGCCAGTTCCAAGCAATGTGAGCGACGCAGAGCTTAGCGAATGCCTCAAGGGCCTGATGGGCATGCTCAATTCGCTGGGCCTTTCGTCAACCCCGCTTGAGCCCGCTGGGCTCTTGGCGCTGATCGATGAACTCACATCGCCCACCACGGCGCGCGAGCCTGAGACTACACATTGGAACCGCGAAGACACGCTCGATGCCCAAGCGATCCGACGCGATATCGAACTGGAAGTCGAAGATGATCGGCTGATCCTTCGCACCGAGCGCTTTCGCGAAACCGGCCGAAGCCGCGATGGCGTGCCGCAAATGGGCGAATGCTATCCCGACCGCTTTGACGTTCGCCATTATGGCGTGCGTTCGACACCTGAACGCTGGGCGCCGTGGGAATGTGCGCGCCTCATCGGTGATATGTTCACCGACAAACTGCGCTTCCCTTGCCCTGCAGCCACGATGCTGTGCCTGCACTATCCCGATCAGGAAGCAGCTAGCGCTCGCGCAGGTTATAAATTCATGCGTACGACCAGCCTTTCTGAAACGAAAAGCGCGCGCTTTCTTCCCAATCTCTCCCAGCAATCGGCCGAATGGAAACACGTTCAGGCCGAACTTCAAGCGGGCAAGAAACTGGTCAAACTCTTCTACGGTGTCACCACCATCTCCCCGCTTGGCGAAGGCGATGCGCATGAGCGCACAATCAAGGCAATCTACAAAGCGGCCGGATGGGATTTGGCCGACGAACGCTTCCTGCAGCTGCAAGGTCTGGTCGCTGCGTTCCCACTGAGCCTTGCAGACGGCCTTGTCCAAGACATGGCGCGTCTCAAACGCTTTCGGACGATGCTCTCGACGACAGCTGCCAATATCGCGCCGCTGCAAGGCGAGTATCTCGGCGGAGAAATCCCGCATCTCTTGCTGCTTGGAAGGCGCGGCCAACCCTTTTTCTGGTCGCCCTTCGAGAACAATGCGGGCAATCACAACATCGCGATCTGCGGTAAATCCGGTTCGGGCAAGTCGGTGCTGCTGCAAGAACTTTGCACCGCTTTGCGCGGTGCCGGCGCGAAGGTTGTGGTGATTGATGACGGTCGCAGCTTTGAGCATTCAGTAAAGCTGCAAGGCGGTCGCTTTGTCGAGTTTACGCTCGCCTCTGGATTTTCGCTCAACCCCTTCTCGATGGTCGATGATGCGCGTGCTGAGATCGACGAAGATTACCGGCTCGATTGCTTTGCCATGATCAAAGCGATCATCGGCCAGATGGCGCGGCCAAGCACGGCGCCATCGGACACCGAGCGTGGGCTGATTGATCAGGCTGTGACCCATGTATGGGATGCACTTGGGAGCGGCGGGGCCGTGGATGATGTCGCCCACGCGCTTCATTCAAGCGAGAACCAAGCGGGCAAAGAGCTTGCGACAGCGATTGCACCCTTTTGCCAAGGTGGGAGCTATGCCGGGTTTTTCTCAGGCAAAGCCAGCTTTGCGCTCGAAGATGATTTCACCGTCTTTGAGATGAGCGATTTGGCGAGCCGCGAGGAACTGAGGAGCGTCGTTCTCTCGGCCATCATGTTCATGACCGGTCAGGCGATGACACGCAGCTCTAGGGCAACCAAGAAGCTGCTCCTTATCGACGAGGCCTGGGCCATGCTCAAAGGCGGGTCGATGGGCGAGTTTGTAGAGACTTACGCTCGAACAGCGCGCAAATATGGCGGCGCTCTCGCGACCGCCACCCAGTCTCTCAATGACTATTACAAATCGGATGGCGCGCGCGCCGCGCTTGAAAACAGCGACTGGATGCTCGTGCTCCAGCAAAAGCCCGAGACGATCGCCGATTTCCGGAAGGAAGCGCGGCTCGATATGGACGACCGAACCGAGACGCTGATCCGCAGCCTCAAGCGCTCGGGCACCGAATATAGCGAGATCTATGTGAAGGGCCCGGAGACAGAAGCGGTCGGAAGGCTGGTGCTCGACCCGCTCTCAGCGACGATCTTCTCCTCTGATCCTGAAACCTATGCGGCCATCCAAGCCCATGTCGAAAGCGGCATGCCGCTCGAGCGCGCGGTTGCTTTGGTCGCAGGCTTGGAAGGAGGTAGCCAATGACGCTCGAAACCAACACGCTTGTCGATCGCACACCAATGCCGATGACGAAATGGGCACAGCGCACGAGGCGCTCGTTCAATTGGCTCGCGCTGTTTCAGGGCAGCTGCTTTGTGCTGATCGAATGCGTCATCTTCGCAGCCAGCACTCTGTTACTGGTGCTTGGCCTGCCGCTGTTCGTTTTTCTGCTTCTTGCAGGCTGGGATCTCACCGCGCTGTTTGCGCAGCTCGGGAATCTGGCTGACCATTACCGAACCGCTGAGCCGATAGCCCGGCGGCTCTTTGCATCGGATTTGCAGATCGCCTTCCTTATAATCGCGGGGACGCTTGCCCTTATTAGAATGCCAGGTTTTCTGCGTCGGCTTGAGCGCCGCCTCAATGAAGGCGAGGTGTCCCATGGCTGAAGCGAACCCTACGCGCGCGCTCCTTCTCAAAGCGCTTGTCATGACGGCTTCCATCGCCGCTGTGCTTTGGGGTGCTTGGATCACACGCGAGATCACACAAGCCCCGCCGAGCCAGCGCATTGTCACGGTCCGGCTTGCCGAGACGATCGGGACATTTGTTGAAGAGGCTGCAAGGGCCGATGCCGATCCGGCATCGGTCCAGGAGGCAAGCCTTGCCTACCTCAAAGCAGCGGAAAGCGCGGTTGACGATATGAGACGCGACGGGCGCGTCATTCTGGTTGCCGAAGCTGTGCTCGCAGGCGCGGCCGAGGACGCAACACCCGAGCTCGAAGCGCGCATCGCTGAAAAGCTCAAAGCGGGAGAACGGCCATGAATCTGCCTCTTCGCTTCAAGCGCCCGCTGCTCCTCCTAGGGGTCGTCCTCTTGCCGCTCGCCTGGGCACCACTCGATGCCTTTAGCAAAAACCACGCCTTCCTCATCAATGCGAGCCCAAGCCTGCCCAATTGGGCCTTCTGGCTCGATAAAGACGCGCAGATAACGCGTGACAGCCTGATATTCTTTGAGCCTCCCAAGAGCCGCCTCGTTGCAAGTCATTTTGGCAAAGAGCCACAAATGTTCGGCAAGCGCGTGCTGGGCATCCCCGGCGATATGGTCAGCCATGAAGGCGACCGAGTCTTCATCAATGGCGAACCCATTTCGACGCGTCTCGACAGAACCAGCCTCGGCATAGCGCTCACGCAAGGGCCGCAAGGCGAGATCCCGGAAGGGTGTTTCTACGCCGGAACCGATCATCCGCGCGGGCTTGATAGCCGCTATGCGGAAATAGGCTTTGTCTGCGCCAAGCAGATCATGGGCAGCGGGAGGGCGATCCTGTGATGCGCGCCGTACTCCCTCTTATCGCACTTTCTCTCGCCGTCCTGCCTACACAGGCCCAAGCGCGCGACTATGGTCAGCGCGGCGCGCTCTTTCCGATTGTCGAGCGCGACCTGCTCGAACAAATCCACTCGCGCCTTGTGGCAATGGAGAAGTCGGGCGAGACCGCGCGGCTCAATCAGGAATTGAAACGGCGGACGATTGCGCGGGTCAATCGGCCCGATCCTGTCCCCGGTCTCATCCGCGCGCATGAAAGCCGCAATTGGATCTTCGATCCAACCATCACGCTCGCTAGTGATATTCGCGGAGCCCAGGGCGCGCTGATCCATGCCGCCGGTACGCGGGTCAATCCGCTTGATAGTGTGAAGCTGCGCGCTGACCTTCTGTTCCTCGATGGCGATGATCCAGCGCAGATCCGATGGGCGCTTGAGCAAGACTCAAAGGCCAAGCTGATCTTGGTCAAAGGCGCGCCTCTCGAACTTATGAAAACCCGTCAGCGCCGCTTCTATTTCGATCAAGCCGGCAAACTTACGGCCAAGTTCAACATCAAAGCTGTGCCAGCACGAGTGCGTCAGCAAGGGCGCATACTTGAGGTAAGCGAGATCGCTTTGCCAACGCGGAAGGTGCGGCCATGAGCAGTTTCCGCGCTTTCCTGGCTCTCGTGATCGCCTCGTTGTCACTGGCCTTCGCTTCGCCCGCTTCCGCCGATGCCGGGCCGGGCAAATGCACCGGGCAATTCGTCAATCCGATCACCGATATTTGTTGGTCGTGCCTGTTCCCGATCTCGGTGGGCGGGCTAGAAATCTGGCCTAGCAGTCGGCCCGATCCCGACAATCCCGACCTGCCCGTTTGCCTGTGCGGTATCCGGCCCGGCATCGCCATGGGTTTCTGGGAGCCTGTCCGGCTTGCTGATGTCAGCATGAAGCCATGGTGCTTCGTCAATCTGGGCGGGATGAAGCTCGATCCCGGCTTCGATATCGGCTTTCGCTCGATTTCCGGACCGTCTGCGGTTGGCGGAGCAAGCCAGTACTATTCAAGCTGGCACGTCCACTGGTACGCCTATCCTCTTATCTATTGGATGGAGATCGTTGCTGATTTCCTGTGCCTCGAACCCGGCTCAATCGACATTCTCTACATCTCCGAGATTGATCCGCTGTGGCAGGACAGCGAGCTTACCGCGATCATCAACCCTGAAGCGGTGCTCTTCGCCAATCCGCTCGCACTAGCCGCCTGCGCTGCCGACTGCGCGGCTTCGACCGCCAATCTTCCGCTTGATGAAATGTTCTGGTGCGCGGGCTGCCAGGGTTCAATGTATCCGATGAATGGCAATGTCTCTGCCTCGATCGGCCATGTGCAAGCCTCGCGGCTCGTTCTTTCACGCTTTGCTTACAAGCTGCACCGCCAGCTCGTTTCATGGGGCACGATGGGCTCCAAAGGGCTTTGCGGCAAATACCTCATGCCTGTGATGCGGAAGCAGCAATATCGCTTCCAAGCCACCAACCCTAATCCGGTAACCAAAGGCCGCTACGCCTGCCCTCCCATCGGGGCCTCAACCACCTTTCAATCCCCCGGGCAGATGATCCCCGCCATTGGCGAAGACATGGGATATCTCGTCTGGCGCAAAAGGAATTGCTGCGCGCTATGAAACATGGCTTCCCGCTTTTCGCCATCACCAGTCTTGCGATCGCTGCAACTGTAGCTGTCGCATCAGCTCAGGATGCTTCACCCGAACTCGATCTTGCTGAAATCCGAGCGCGCGCAAGCGAACACACGAACGACGCCGAAGCGCTCGCCACCGCAGTACGGTCCAAAGCCGAAGCTCTGGCGCAAGAAGCCAACCAAACACAGCAAGAGGCAATGGACAATCGCGCTAGCTACGCCGCAACGGCGCAGGCAGCGGCAGATCAAGGCCCGCTTGATCTGGATGGCATGATCCGCGCGCAGGCCGATGCGGAAGTAGCGAGCCTTGGCGGCACGCCCAAGTTCATCGCCTTTGCATCGCTCGGCATGCCGGAAGCTTCGCTGAAAGCGTTGGTGCGAGACATGACAAAAGCAGGCGGCATCACTGTCCTTCGAGGTTTCCCTCAAGGCGACAGCAAAGCCTCTAAGCGGCGCCTCGCGGCGATCTGGAGCGATGGTCACGAAGCCGGTACGCTCGGCATTGATCCGCGTCTCTTCCGCGCTTTCCAGATCGAAGCGGCCCCAAGCTTCGTCATGATCGCGAGCGATTTTTCTCCATGCGATGGATTCGACTGCACTGACGCCGTGCCACCCCATGACCGCGTGGCTGGCAATATCAGCGTTGAAGACGTGCTCGAAACCTTTGCCAGTGGCAGCGGTCCCGGTGCTCGCCTCGCCCGCCTTCATCTCCGCCGCATACAAGGAGAACAGATGTGATCCGGCTCCAAGACATGAAAGCGCTATTGTTTGCTCTGTCTTTGCTCGCGGTTCCGGCCTCGGCTCAGCAGCAGGAGGCCAGAAGCGATGGCAAAGCCTTTGGCGAGAGCCTGCGCGGTGAAGCGCAAGCTGCAAGCAAAAGTGAGCCGAACGCATCCGAGCTTCCCAATTTTGACCGCAACGCCGTGCGAAATCTCGAGCGGCTTGCTGACAATCCTGACCAGATCGAGGGAACGGCGACGGCCGCATCGCGCAATCATCAAGGCCATCGATTGGTGCGCGATAGCATGGCCAATCGCGCTCGGTTTGAAAGCGATGACATTGAAGCGGTGATTGCCCGCAGCTTGGCAATCAATAAAGCACCGCTTGATTACACCAGCGGTATGTCGATCTCGGGCAGTCAAGGCGAATGCGTCCCCTTGCCGCCTGGCTCCGGGTCCGCTGGCACTTACACAGCAACATGCAACACAGGCACACGGGTCGAGCAAGCCCAGGGGCAATGCTCTGTCCCGCTAGTCGCAAGCGTGACCCAGCGCCAGCAATGGCACTATCTCTGCAACGATACTGGCATCCAACAAGGTCTCCCATGGTGCTCTACATTTAACAGCGGCTTGTGCCGCATCACCGGCTATCGACCAGGCCCATGTCTGCAGTGGTGGGATAACGGCTTTAACCGTTACTGCTCTGAACCGGGCGATCCTATCGCTGAGATTTCCTGCGACGCGCCTGACTCGCGCTACACGCCCTATGCGATCACCACGCAAAGCACGGTCGACGCCGCTCCAGATGAAACCCAGTGCCAGCCTTTTGCGGAGGATGGAGATTGCACACTCGATGCGGAAATCTGCACCGATGAGAGCCCGCGAACCCGAATTGTTGATGGAGTGGCTGTCACCCAGAGCTGCTGGGAATGGGAGCGAAGCTACACTTGCACATCACGCGAAGCGGCAAGCGATTGCTCGGATATCGAAGCGCTCGGCACCTGCCGCTTTGTGCGCGAAGAATGTATCACAGAGGAGCTTCCCTGTGAGACCTGGGAGCGCATCTACGAATGCCCGATTCCAGAAACCGAGAACTCACCCCAGTTCGTCTGCGATGGCGATGTCTATTGCATCGATGGAAGCTGCGAGACCATTGAGCGCACGCCCAATGATGAGTTCAAAGATGCGGTCACCGCGCTCAATGCAATGGATGAGGCGCGTGGGCAGTTCGATCCCAATACGCTGACGCTATTCCGTGGGACCCGAAACACCTGCTCTTCCAAAGTCTTTGGCGTGCTCAATTGCTGCAAGGGCAAAGGCTTTCCGCTGATCCCCGGCATCAGCTTGCTGGTCGCGCTTGGCTGCGACCGCGAGGAAGTGCTGCTCCATGAACGCGATGCGCAGGGGCTTTGTGCCTATGTCGGGACCTATTGTTCGAAGAAATTCCTCGGTGTCTGCCTGACCAAGAAGAAAGCCTATTGCTGCTTTGAAAGTAAGCTCTCGCGCATCTTGCAGGAACAGGGTCGCAAACAGCTCCCCAAACCATGGGACAAGCCCAAGCACGAGCAGTGCGAAGGATTTACCCTCGACGAGTTTGCGCAGCTTGATTTGAGCCTCATGGATTTCAGCGAAGTCTATGCCGAATTCACCGAAGCGGCGCGCCTCCCCGATGAGCTCGAAACGAGCATCCTCATCCAGCAAAAGATCGACTACTATTACGCAAGGGGCGGTCAATGATGAGCATAGCATTACGGCTTGCGCTAATCCTCATCTCGGCAGTCTTGAGCGCAGTGCCAGCAAGCGCACAGCGAGTTGAGAGCACCGAGAGAAGCACTGCAGCAGACACGCTCTACTGCCAGGAGCGCAAGCTCGGCTATTGGTTCTATTGCGCCAATCCGATCCCCAAAAACGAGCCACAGCAAGAGGTAGAACCGGAGCAGGAGGCGATACCAGCCGCCCAAGAATTGGAAGCAATTACCAGCGAGCTGCGCGAGTTGAAAGCGCGCGCGATCCTCTATCCGACGAGAGACAATGTCGCAGCGTACATCCGCTTCCAGCGCGCGCAGCTCGATCGTGCTTCGCTCTTCTCCGACGTCTGGCAGCGGGCCATCTGGCAGGATCCCGAACTCGATTACACGCTGCAGCGTCCTGTCGGTGCGGTCGCCAAGAAACAGTGGCAGGATGTGCGGGCAGCAGAGCGTGACACCGTGATGGGCAGGCTCTCGGAGCGTTATGGCTTATTCTATTTCTTTAGCGCCACTTGTGGCCCGTGCGAAGTGATGAGCCCGATCGTGAAAGGCGTCGCCAGCCGCTGGGGGATCACCGTACGCGCGATCTCAACCGATGGCGGGCCGTCAAGGCATTTCCCCGACTACAGGGTCGAAACCAATCAAAGAGAGCGGATGGGCCTTGAGACCAAAGCAACGCCCGCTTTGGTCCTGTGGGACAGCGAGGCCAAACGGCCGATCCCGATCGGATACGGTGTGCTGTCCGCTGATGAGCTGCAAGACCGCATCTATCTCCTCACCTCAAAGGAAGCCGGACATGATTACTAGTATCAGAAACGCTGCGCTCGGCCTTGCTGCTGCCAGCATGATAGCCTCGCCTCTTGCGGCAAATGTCGGCGACAGCATGGATCGTTTTATGGATGACATGGGCGCGGCGGCAAACGTTACCGGTCCGACCGCCTTCGAAGGCCAGTCAGCAGGCTATTATAGTCTGGGCAATGTGTGGACACGATTTCCGCAAAAGACGACCAACATCGCCAATCTGCAATTGCCAAGAGCGCGTGCGGGGTGCGGCGGGATCGATATCTTTGCGGGCTCCTTTTCCTTTATCAATGCAAGCGAGATGGTCGCGCTAATGAAGGCAGTGGCCAACAATGCAGTCGGCTTCGCCTTCAGCTTGGCGATCGATACCGTCTGCCCTGAATGCAATAAGATCATGCAGGAGTTTAGCCAAAAGGCTCAGCTCATGAACAATCTCTCAATCAACTCCTGTGAGATGGCGCAGGGGCTGGTGGGAGGGCTCTGGCCCAAAGGCGATTTGGCCGACAAAGCGATCTGCGAAGCGATCGGGAATTCTGAAGGCATCTTCACCGACTATGCCGCTGCCAAGCATGGCTGCGGCACGCGAGGCCAGCGCGCGTCCACCAATGAAAGCGCCAGTACTGACTATGCCGACGTCAATCCCGGCGTAGCGCGCAACTACACGTGGCACGTCCTTAAAGAGAGCGCCTTCTTCAACCCCAGCGGCACTTTCGACCGCGAACTCGCCGAATACGCCATGACGCTGATCGGCACGGTTATCTACGTCCCGCCCAAGGATGACGAGCCGGGCAAGTTTGTGCCCTTTGCTGGCGATGCGTCTTCGACGCTGGTGAGCGCGCTGCTTGATGGAACCCAAGGCCAAAGCGTACGCGTCTTCCGCTGCGATGAGACCGATCTCTGCCTGAACCCGAGTTTCCAGCAGATGAGCCTGTCAAACGCCAAGGCGATCCGACCACGGGTGGCGCAGCTCATTGGCAATATGGTCGATGCGATCCGGACGGACACGGCCATCGGGAATGCCGAGAAGGAGCTGCTTCAGGTCGCCTCGATCCCGCTCTACAAGATATTAACTGTTCAAGCCGCCTATGGGCGCGGCATGCCGACCGATGATCGCGACACGCTGGCTGAGATTGCGAGTGTCGACCTGCTCTACGCAATCCTTGACCGCATCGTGTCGGAAGCTGGCCGTTCGATGGCGAGCTTTATTGCCGCTGACGAAGCCAAGTTGGCGATATGGCGCGGACAAGTGACCGAAGTGCGTAGCAGTCTCATCCAGCGGCAAGCGACAGGCCAAGCCAAAGTCTCTGCGATCATGCAGATCATCGAGAAGACAGCGATGATCGAAAACGCGCTCGCCGCTTCGATGTCGCCGTCGATGTCGGCTGCGCTCGACTGGTCGCGCGGCCTTCAATCGCGCTCGATCGTGCCTTGAGGTAAAGATAATGGTCGAGATCTTCACCACCGGAGGTGGCGAATACATCGTCAATGTCCTGAACGCCGTAGCCGCATGGACAGGTGCCGGAGGCTACAAGAGCCTGATTCAGGTGGCGCTCGTTATGGCTATGACGCTGGCGGTTATAGTCGTTGCATTCAATCAGAATTGGCGCGCTTGGCTCAACTGGTTCTTGGGAGCGACACTCATCTATATGTGCCTGATGGTGCCGCGCATGGATGTGCAGGTGACAGACCGCGTCAATCCCAGCCTGGCTCCTGCGACTGTCGCCAATGTTCCGCTCGGCCTTGCACTTATGGCGAGCTTCACCAGCCAGATTGGCGATTATCTAACGCGTTCGGCTGAGACCGTGTTCGGGCTGCCCGATGATCTCAACTATTCCAAGAATGGTATGATTTACGGCGCGCGCCTCCTCGAGGCCACGCGGAGCTTGCGCATCTCTGATCCTGAATTTGCTGCCAACTTCGATGAGCATGTGCGCCAATGCGTGTTCTACGATCTGCTGCTTGGCCGCTATTCAATGAAAGAGCTCTCAGGAAGCGATGACATCTGGGCAACGATAGCGCCGGGTAGCCCAGCGCGCGCGCAGAAGTTCCTGACCCGCCAAGGTGATGACAGCGTCACAGCCAATATCGTCACCTGCCGTGAGGCCTACACAAGCCTATCTGGCCAATGGGCGAGCATGATCGATGAGATGACGCTTGTTGCCGGCCGCCAGCTCTATCCGAGGCAAACCGAAGCGCTAGCCAAGGCCAAGCTCATCGCAGACTTACCCGTCGCTTACCAATATCTGACAGGCATCTCGAAGGATGCGAGCAGCATCTTTCGTCAGGTGCTGACGATCAACGCGATGAATCAGGCCATGCATGGCTTTGCCGGATCAAGCGGCGCTTCAAGTGTTGATGTGTTTGCCCAGACCCGAGCCGATATCCAGACCGAACGAACCTATTCTTCGATCGCCCATAACGCGATGAAATGGGTGCCGATCCTCAATGTCGTACTGACGGTGGTCTTCTACGCGCTCTTTCCTGTTCTCTTCCCGCTTTTTCTCATGCCAAGGACTGGGCCGATTGCGCTGAGAGGCTATGTCACCGGCTTTTTCTACCTCGCTGCCTGGGGACCGCTCTTTGTCATCCTCCACATGATCTTGATGCTGAAAGGCGCAGGCGATGTTGCGGCAGCAAGCCGCTCTAGCGGCCTTAGCCTTGCAACCTTTTCCGGCATGACCGACGTCAACAACGATATTGGTATTCTCGCTGGATATCTTGTCGCCTCCATACCCTTCCTCGCAGGCGGGGTTGCGCGCGGCGCGATGGCCATTTCGGGCCAAGCCACAAGCTATCTCAATCCCAGCCAGAACGCGGCCGAAGAGGCAGCGCGCGAAGCGAGCACGGGCAACGTCTCACTTGGTAACACCAATCTCGACAATTCGAGCGTCTTCTCCCGCCAATTCGCGCAAGGCAGTCTCGCGCCAAACATCGCTTATGGAGCCGCCCAAACGCGGGGCATCAGCGAGAACGGCACTCAGACAACCAGCTTCCCACAAGCTGAGTTCGCCAACGTGCCCACTTCGAGCTATCCCTATACCCCAACACTTGGACAGGATTTTTCTAGCCGACTTTCGACCATGGCGAGCGAGAGCCGTAGCCAGAGCGAGACCTTCTCCAATCTCGCTCAGCAATCGACGAGCTCGGCGGTTACGCAATTCAGCGAGCTGCGCGATGCGTACACCCGTTCTCGCTCGAATGAGACGGTCAGCGGAACATCAAGCAATGACAGCATTGGCAGAACCTTCAGCGAACTCGATAATGCATCGAACACACTCCAGCAGCAATTTGGCCTATCACGCCGGGCATCGGACGACATCACGGTCTCATGGTTCCTGAATGGCGATGGAGCTCTTGGTGTAAAGGGAGAAAGAGGCGCTGGATCAGCCGGTGTAGGCGTCAAGGGCGGACGCAATCAAAGCTGGACCGACAGCGATATCGGGATCGCCTCGGAAGATCGTTCGCGTATCGAAAGTGCGTTGAGCCAAATTTCAGAAAGCCAGAACTGGTCAAACTCGAGAGAAGGTTTCCTGCGCGAAACGAGTTCAAGCTCAGAAGCGCTTGTCTCGAGCAGCGCCGCCGGTGTCACAACCTCGCTGACTGAAGCGCAAAGCTACACGCTCGAAGCACGGCGGGCAGAAGAGATAGCCAATCGGCTTGAGAGCCAGGCCAGCTGGTATGAAAGCACCAATGCAGCCGGAACCTTGAATCTAAGTCAGGCCTACCGCGAATGGGGCATGGCTGAGATCGATGCCAATCGCGATTATTACGGCCAAGCTCGCTTTGATGACATCGACTTCCAAATGAGCGCGCAAGGGCAACAACTGCAATCTCGCTTTGTTGAAAGCTACGCTGATGGCCTCAATGACGAGATCGCGAGCGAACTTGTCCTACCTGATGGAGCGCCGGTGGCGCGGCCCAATGTTGGAAGCGCAGGCGGTGTTCGCGGTTCTGTTCGTCTTGGCAGCGTGCCAAGCTCATTGGGGGATCCGTCAAATGGCAGAGAAGAGATCGCAGACGACGTTAGTCAGAGGCAAAGCGAGGGCTCTCGAGGCATTGTGCAAAGAAGAGGATCACTCAATCGGACCACGCGAGACGCACAAGGCGCGTCTGCAGAGGCAGCCGATAATGTGAAGGAGTGGTAGCTGTCCTTAGAGGATCATGTCGTGCACAATCACGAACGCAACAAATGCGGACAGGCCCAAGAAGATTACGATGAGCTTCAAACGTCCCCAAGGATCAGCCCAAGTCTTCTTCCAGGTGTAGGATGTCAGGCGATCCTCAGCGATAGCGCGGTCGATTTCGCGAAAGCCCTCCCAATCGCCTTTACTCTCCGGCGGAGTTTTGTCGGAATTGCTCATAAGTCAGCGTCCTTTCGCCAGAAACCAAAGCCCCCTCTGCTCTCGAGACGAGAGTGTAAGCCAAGTTGTGCGAAGCTCAAAATCTGGTCGATAATCAACTGGACTTAGGGTCTGTTGGTCAAACTATTCCGGCCTTTGGCGCAATGTTGCGGAGAGATCGAAGGACGCCTACTCTCAGGCGTATTCAGATAGGCATTGAGTCGCTCAATGGTTCTTCGGCGTGGTCTGCGCCCCATCCTCAAATCGAGCACAAAACGGGGATCGCCCACGGCTCGCCTACCAAAACGCGTTGCAGAAATATGGTTGTCTTTCAGATGCCTTTCGATCCGTTCCAGCAGCGTCATACCTTTCTCACTCCGACTCGCAAATCCCTTGTGTTCTTGTTATGTTCTTACTAGGATGATTTCCGCGAGTCTAGGAAGAAATCCTACGATCAATCCTGAAGGACCACACAAATGGAACATGTAAGAGAGGAACTTGAGAGGCTGATCACCCAGGGCGGATACGGCTACGCGGCGGTTTCGAGGCTGCTTGGACGTAATCCAAGCTATATCCAGCAATTCATAAAGCGCGGATCGCCTCGTATCCTTGACCCCGAGGATCGCAAGACACTTGCAAGCTTCTTTGGGGTCGATGAACAAAGGCTCGGTGGTCCTGCTCAAACACCAATGGATGGAATGATCGAAGTTCCCGTTCTGGACGTGGATGCCTCAGCCGGCTTCGGCGCTATTGCATCGAATGAGACCAGTTACACGCGCTTTGGGTTTGACGAGAAATGGCTCAGGAGATTGACCGGCGCTAAGGGCGCAAGTCTTTCAATCGTAAGCGTTCTGGGAGATTCGATGGAGCCCACACTTAGCGATGGTGATGAGGTGCTCGTCGATGCGTCCGACCATGGAGCAAGGCTGCGGGATGGGATCTATGTGTTGCGCTCTGACGATACGCTGGTTGTAAAGCGCATCGCCATCAAGCCCGGCGCGAAACAGATTACAATTTCCAGTGACAATCCCGCCTATCCTTCATGGAATGATGTCGATCGTGAAGGAGTTGAAGTGATGGGCCGGGTAATATGGTTTGGGAGAGCTCTTTAGTCAGCCTATCCGCAAACAGCTTGAAGCGGTACATCTTCTCGGCAATTGACCGTACTTATGGACTTGGCCGAACTTCGGCCAATGCAACGTCAAATCCAAGTGGCAGCAGCAGCTTGGAGATAAGTCGAGCCTGACTAGCGTGAAAGCTATCGGATGGCGCTTTCACTTCGACAAAACGGACCAAATTATCCTTCCATAAAGTCAAATCAGGCCAACCGGACCTGAGATCGTATGGAGCAGTCGCAAAGACCTCAGCAATCCTCTCTAAACGTTCAATCCCGAGCAATTCGAACAGACCGAGGACGTGCTCTGCATGGACGGTGGGGTAGAATGCTGGGGTTCTCCCAGCGCTCGCAGAGATGATCTTCCAATTGGTTTTGATCTGAGAACGCGTCGCTTGTGAAACCGCCGCGATCAGATCTCCCTTGCCGAAACGGTCCTGATCAAATGCAACGTTTTGCGCATACAATGCTTCGACAAAGGTGTCGGCGTTACGTGGATCGAGCCTTCGAAACGATGCGGCCTTGAGCAAGGTCAAAATCAAACCGCCCTCGGAAGCAGCTCCGCTCCAGCCCAAATTACGATAGTGCTCCAGTGAAGCAAACTCGACGGAGGACCATTGATGGGCTGCCTGTAGCCTCCAGTTCTTCCCGTCACCCTTCTCAAGCACGATTACATCATGCTCGACACCAAGCCGCTGGGCTTGTTTTTCGAAACGGCTTTGTTTTCTGCGCGTAGGTTTCGCCTCGCCCTGACCCATTTGTTTTCGAAGCTTGTCAGCGCGTCTTGCGACACCGACCTTAGGGTCTAGTGTTAGCGCCTCATCATAGGCCGTGATCGCCTTTTCACGCTTACCCTCAGCTTCATACATTTCACCCAAAAGGCGGTACGCACGAGCCTGACCCCATAGCTCACCTTCGCGCGCTGCACGTTCGAGACCAGCTTTGATTTCCGTTCGCGCTCCTTCTGAAAGGGGTTCTTGCGATGCCAGCAGGTCTTTGATCACGCCCAGATCGCCAGCTGCGATCCGAGCTCTCTGCCAACCGTCACGGTCGATCATAGAACCAGCAAAATCGTAAGCGACCCGCTCTCCATCTTTCAGGCAAATGATTACTTTTTCCGCGCCAGTATCCCAATCATAGCCCTCAGCCCAACCAGTCTCGACTTCCCATCTTGCCATCTCGTGTCGGGCTTCAAGGTCGAACAGCATGTACCGACAGCTGTCATCACTTCCAGGTGCATTAGCTGTTTGGCAGATCGCATAGCGCCCATCAGGAGAGAGGCTATTGCTCATAAGGTTGGCTGCGAAGTGCTGATTAATGAGCTGCTGCCCATCGCGGTCATAGGCGATGAAACGGCTCTGTAATCCGTTTCCAAACATCCAATCATGGAGAATGAAAACGCCATTATCGGCGACTTTTCCCTCTTGTGGTCGCTCAAGTTTGCCAGATGTGACGATCTGATCGTGAAGAAGCAGTGACCACGAACCGTGCCCGCTTTCTCGGTTCCCGCCTCGCGAGCCGTCAGGTGTTCTGTCGGTCCATATCAAGCGGTAGGTGCAGTTAGTCGACTTGGCGTGATGACCTATGAAGTCGAGTTGCGCGATCATTACGAGACCGCGGCTATATTCGTCGATATCGAGCCTTGCACCTGAGCGCTTGCTTCCCCCTTTGCGCTCAGGCGTGCGTTTTCCGAACAGGCGGTCGAGGAAGCCTGTCATGCTCGCCCGTTCAAACGGTTTTGCAAGTCGGCGACTGCTTCAATAACTTCGTCGAATGCAGGCGCATCACCGAAAATCATAACACTCATTGCCTGATAATCCTGCCGCAGATCATCAATCATTCCTTCCTCGGGACACAACGCGAAGGTTGGCGGGCGGGCCGAGGCTAGATCGAATGGCGGTCGATTGAAAAACATGCGGGCGTGAGCGACACAGTCTTCACCGAGAGCCGGGTCTTTCAGCGCTGCCAGGCCTGCGTCGGACTGGAGCAAACGAAACACATCGTAATAGTGGCGTGAGACACGTTGCCCATTGCCCCGCAATTGCCCCCGGTTCTCATACCAGCGCCGTAGACCGTGAAGGATGACCACCTTGTCCCAGAACGTACGCCCAGCATCGACCACGGTGACGTTCGGCACTGAAAGGTCCATGTCCGGAACATCGACATCCACATAAGGTGTGAGGGTTTGTAGCGAATTGGGATCGAGGGCTGACTTTGCGCCTGACTCGATCTTCACCGACTTTGCGATGTAGTCATCGGTGGGCGTAGCACTGGGATAGATCAACAAGAGGGTTTGTCGATCGTGAAGATCAGCCTCCACCCGTAGCGCACCTTTATCGATTCCTGTTCTGGTGCCGGTTTCAGCGCAGAATGCCTCAAGGCGTTCCAACAATGGCCCATTGATATAGGCTTCACAGGCCTCACGCATTTGGTCGAGCGCGGCTTGGCGTTTCTTACCACTCAGCGCTTCGAGTTCGTCAACTGACGCCGGATGGCCCAGATCATCGCGGAATACAGTTACATCGATGTCTTCGGAAAAGCGCTCGATCAGACCGAATGCCTTGGACAGAGAAGTGCCGCCCTTGAACAGCAACCGAGGCCCTTCGCCAAGTCCGTTGAATAGTGCGTCTAGCGTCCAGCAAACCCACAGATCTTTCTCTACGTTTTGCGGCGTTGTACCGAGCCTCTGCGCAGTTGCTGCGTATAGCCCGTTGCGCGTTTCTGCATCAGTACGCAGAATTTCATCGAAAGCAGAGTTCACGATAATGGTGCCTGATCGTGCAGCAATGGACGTAAAAAGTCCTGCATCCAGGCAGGTAGAGTAGCGAAGCCATCTGCAAGGTCGGCTCGCAGCTTCTTCCCATGAACGGGATCCGTGAGAATACTGGTCACTCTGTCGCACCAGTCTTTTGCATCATCACCCAGCATCGTGTCGCGAAGCCAGTGCAAGGCTTGGACAATCCGCATCGCTGGGCGGCCAGCCCAGTAGAGTTTGCTGGCAGCTGTCTGTTTGAACACGATGGTGAGGTTGCCAAGCTTGATCGTCTTGGACCTTGCCTCGCTGTGCACGACAATTTTCGCCGGCACTGCATTGGTTAGACCAAGGTCGTTGGCTGCTGTCATTCCATCGACGAGCACGCGTATTTGGTCTCGACGCGCCATTGCCTCGACAACTTGTCGAGGATCGGGCGCACTCTTTTCTTTCGTAAGACTGTTTATGTTGGGCCGATCGTATAGTCCCCGATCTATCCTGCGCAGCTCTCCGGTCTTCACCAGCCGCTGAAGGCTTTTATCGATTGCATCGCGGTTAGCGAGCTGAAGGAAGTCAGATGGCGTCCAGACTGTGTTTCCCGGCTGGGCCGTGATGTGCTTGAGAATCTGCGCTTTCAGAGATGAGGTACTAGCATTCATGTCCGAAATATGTAGCATAATTTCGGACATTGTCGATACGATCCGTCCGAAAAATGTATGCAAATTTCGGACAGGGTTAGGTGCATCCAACAATCCCATCACTGCTCAAAGCGAAGGGCGATAGACAATCAACTTCACTCGGCTGTCCGATATTCAAGCCGCTGCTTTGATGTCATCGCCTCTTCAGGGTCGTAATCATCATCGTCAACGTCCATCCACAGCATGATGAGGGCATGCCCGTTTGCTTGTGGCAAAACCTGCTCTTTCATAAACGGGACTCTCTTCCCGAATTCCGTTTCGATCCAATGCTCTGCGCCAACGCTCAATAACGGGCTAATGTCAGAACCTCTGTGTGAGTGAAAGCGCGAACCTGATGGAATGGGGGCACCCATCGTCGGCACTATCCAAGGAAATTCGCGATTGCGGAAATTGTAGAGGACCTTTCCATTGCGCGTGACCACAAACGCTACGCGCTCACCAGAATACTCAGCGTAGCACCTAGCAGCTACGATTTTACTGACATCGAATTCTCTATGAACGTCAATAGCTGCCTTCATATCGGCAGTCCGATAGGATTTTAGAAATTCGCGCAAGAGTGGCGGAGGTACAAGCAACGTGGATGCAAAACGGTTGGCTTCCGCTTCCATCTTATAATGACCCTTCTTGGTCTTCTCGTCCCATGCCCGCATAGCCGCGCTATCACACATGAACTGTTCGCCAGTGACGGGTCGATGAAATGGGATCAAGAAATGCCCTAGCTCATGGGCAATTGTGAAACGTCGTCGCTGCCGACCGAGGCCCTTTTGAACAAGAATTCCGCCGGAACTGCGAGCATCGTCGGTGACAAGGCCGCCTACAAATCCCTCCGTTTCAATCTCTTCGATTTCAGCAATGTCGAGCGCTCTTGCAATGTCCTCGATAGGCATAGGAAGGCTCAAGTTGGGCACAGCCCTTAAAATCTTGGTCACTAAGCCAAGCGGTGAGGAGGTTCCATCAAGATCAAGGCGCGATAGCGTCATGTATCACCCCTCTCCTTTGCGCTCGCGAAGCCGATCCATCATCAACTTTATTGTCACCTGATCAGTCTCGTCTAGCGACTGCAAATCCCTGAACATTGCGCGGGCTGTTTCCGGTTCATCCTCCGACGCAGATTCCCCAACCAATTGGGCGATTGATACATCGAGCGCACGCGACAAACCCGTGAGCACTTCCAATGAGGGGTTCTTCGCACGCTCCGTTTCTAAGTCCCAGATATGGGCCTTAGATGCTCCAATCAAATCAGCAAGCTTCTGAAGTGAATAGCCTTTCCTCATACGAGCAGTCTTGAGCCGCGCTGCGAATGACATTGATTTTCTCTCTCATGCGTTAGTCCAACAACCAAGTTGTCGGTTTAAATCCTACAAAAGCATACGACACAACCTTGACGGGATGCAAGACTTGCCGTATGATGTGATTGTACGAATTTGTTTTAATATTCTATTTCGGAGTTTGGCATTGCGGAAGATTCTATCAATTGACGGTGGCGGCATCCGGGGTGTCTTTCCGGCGGCTTTCTTGGCGGCCATTGAAGATAATCTGCCGCACCCCATTGGTAGCTATTTCGACCTTATCACAGGCACCTCAACAGGCGGCATCATCGCAATCGGGCTCGCGATGGGATTGAGCGCAAAAGAAATCTTGGCTCTCTACGAAGAGCGTGGTCCGGAGATATTCGAGCAAGACAAAGGCGGTGGGCGCGGACTATTCCGCAAAGCACGTCGTAACGTCCAAGGGGCAGTTCTCGGGCCAAAGTACGACCCGACAGCACTTCGAAAAGCACTGGTTGATACACTAGGAGATCGACGCATTGGCGACGCAAAAACGCGGCTGATGATACCCGCTTGGCACCCACAAACACGGCGTGTTTACATATTCAAGACTGCCCATCACGCTCGACTTGAAACCGATTACCTGTCGCTTGCCGTCGATGCGGCCTTGGCGACATCAGCAGCGCCCACTTACTTCCCGCAGCATGTCACCGAAGACGAGGTAGGGCTCGTTGATGGAGGAGTTTGGGCCAATAATCCGACAGGGTACGCAGTAGCCGAGGCTATAGGCACCTTGGAGTGGCCCAAGGACGACATCAAAGTTCTTTCCGTAAGCTGCCTCGAAGACATTTTCGCCGTGGGCGATCAATACAGCAAAGCCAGCATTGCGCTTAAGGCCACGGGCTTCTTCATGGCCGGGCAGTCTTATGGCTCAATGGGCCTAGCTCATATTTTGACCGGTGACGTCGGCGGAGCTGCCAAGGAAAAAGCGATATACCGCGTATGCCAGGCCGCGCCGGACGGATTCTTCTCGCTCGATAACACCAAGCGCATTGGTCAACTCAAAGATCGCGCCTTTGTCGAGGCTCGTGAGCAGAAACCAATTCTAAAGCCGGTGTTTTTCGCAGAGAAAGCTCCGCCATTTACCCCAGTCCACCAGTTGAAAGAGAAAACAGATGCCTAACAAAGCACCCCCTTCCCACGAAGATGCCCTGCAAGCGCTTGCTCGCGCAATCGACATGCCAGATGATAAGGCCGAGGAAGCACGAGCTCACTTCAAGAGCCTTGGTGAATGGCTTGAGCGCAATGACTCCAGTATAGCACAATATGATCCCTTCATCGCGCCGCAGGGCTCTTTTTTGCTCGGCACAGCAAACCGTCCTGTTGGCAAAGATGAAGACTACGATGTCGATCTGATTTGTCGTCTTCAATCCGATAAAGGGACCTTCACTCAGAAGTCTCTCAAGACCGCAGTCGGTCGTGAGGTCATTGCCTACGCAAAAGCACATTCAATGGCCCACGAGCCAGAGGACAAGCGCCGTTGCTGGACACTTGAATATGCAGACGGTTCGCAGTTCCATATGGATGTTCTTCCATGCATTCCAGATGCGCAGGAATACCAAGCACGCCTTCGCAAAGCTGGGTTCGTTGAACTTGCAAATGATGCCGCCAAAACGCTTGATGCTGTTGCGATTACCGACAAGACTGAACCCAATTTTGATCGATATTGCGAGGACTGGCCGTGCAGTAACCCGCTCGGATATGCTGCATGGTTTCGCGACCGAATGGCCGTCTCAATTCACTTGAGAAAGGCTGAATTGGCAGCCAAGGACTCGACGTTTGCTAAGGTCGAAGACATTCCCGACCACGCGGTCAAAACCACATTGCAGAAGGCAATTCAGCTTCTGAAGCGGCATCGCGACACGATGTTCGCTGAAGATATGGACGTTCGCCCGATCTCAATCATCATCACGACTCTTGCAGCAAAATCCTATGACAACGAGGATACGCTTGTTGGTGCCTTAACTGCCATCCTCACCAACATGGACGCTCATATCGAAACGCGTTCTGATGGAAAGTGGATACCGAACCCCGTTAACCCTGCCGAAAATTTTGCTGACCGCTGGTCAGAAGATCGCAGGTTAGAGCACAGCTTCGATCGCTGGCTTGCGGCGGCGCGAAGTGATTTTGGGCTTTTCATCAATGCGTCTCGTCCCACCGAAGTCCCAACGGTTTTGGCAAAGCGTCTTGGCGACCGGACTGTGGAAACGGCGATGACTGCTATCGGAGCTGTTGGAGCAGTTGCTACCACGGCAGCACCCGTGGCGGCGCGTGTTAAGGAAGCCGTAGAAGAGGTGAAGAGCACGCGCAGCGGCACATCACCTTATTACCGCATCTAGTAACCCATGTTGAGTTTCGCTGAATTCAAACGAGCCTTGAACTTCTCTCAGCCGAAGCTCGAATTCTTCGACAAGGATGGAACGTTTTTGGCCGTTGGCATCTACTGCCTAAATGAGGGGCCTCACGTCGACGGGGCGATTGAGGAATTCGATGTCCTCATCGCTGCGGACCAAAACTACCCTAGCTCGGAGCCTGTACTGCAGGAGAAAGCGGGTCGTTTTCCAAGGGATATTGATAGGCATATATACAGCAACGGGACTTGCTGCATTTGCGTATGGGCCGAGTGGCTTGAAACCTCCGCTGACACATCCTTTGCGGCATTTTGCGGTGGCCCGATGCGCGACTTCTTTTTAAGTCAGCTCTATTTCGAGCAAGAGAGGGAATGGCCATTTGGAGAGCGCAAGCATGGTGCCGAAGGCTTGGCCGAGTCGGTAAGTAGAATATTGGGTTTTCGTGTCACACCAACTCAGGCGTCAGACCATCTCACAGCCCTAACTGGCGGCCCACCCAAGGGACATTGGACGTGTGTCTGTGGGTCAGGATTAAAGATACGCGATTGCAGTTTTGAGCACATCGAAGAGGTTCGGGAATGTACTGATCGCGAGAACCTAGTCTTGCTTAGAGATAGCCTGCGATCTCAACTGCAACTCAGGAGGGCTAGTCTGACAAGGGGTAGCGCGAGATGAGTTGGTACTTGAAGCCCTCGCCGCACTCGCCAGAGACCCCTTTCACATGAAGGCCAACGCCAGCTGAGTGCACTGGGCAGCCTGCCCCTTAACGGCAGCAATTAAGGTGCAAAGCCGTCATTAAATTCCTCGATCAAGCGTATTACTCTTGATGCGCTCAAATTCTTGGCCCGCGCTTTTCTCGCTTGCATCACTCCGCTCTATCTCTCCACCTTTGGCCGCAGCTGCTCGCAGACGCGATGTAACTTCGAGCGCAGAGGTCTTCCCTCCCTTGTTATGAGCAACAGCGGCAGTCAGTCTATGAGCATTATCCAAGACCAAAGTTAGATGATCGCGAAGCCTGGTCACCGTTACGAGGAAAGTCTTCTGGTTCGAAAGGTTGCGTTCACGGCTATCCATAACGGCAATTCCGCGATCTGAGGTGAGGCCCTGCGCCATGTGAGCGTTTAGCGCGTAGGCGAGATCGATGCGCTTCAGCATAGGATCGTCCTTTCCAAGCGTCACATGCTCACCCTTTGAGGTCTCAACCGTGACCTTGCCCTTATCGATGGCAATGACCTTTGCCTGGCCAGCGTTGAACAGACCGCGTTTGTGATCATTGCACGTCCAGCGAATTTTGTCGCCACGATGGATTTCGAGCTGTCGGTCGTCGAACAGAGCCAGACTGTCATGGGCCTTGTCAGCCCTTATCCGCGAGGGATCGAAGCTGAATTTTTTGCCTCGGGCATTTGCCAAAGTAATTCTTTTGCGTTTCGGATCGCTGCCTAAGATGCGGTATTGTCCCGGCATAAGGCCAAGCGCCTTTTGTCTCTTCGAAATCTCAAGAATGCGGCCGGTCTGATAGGCTGCTACATGGCGCAGCTCTTCATAAGTGGTGTTCACGCGCTCAAGCACAGCCAACTGAACTTTCTCCGGCCCGATCTGCCCGCTAGCAAGAAGACCTGTTTGCACCGCCTCATTGACAGCTGAGCGGATCCTGCGCCCCGAGGCATAGATCGATGTGTGCTCTCGGTCCTCTGGCTTCAGCGAGAGCCACTGCTCGGCTGCGACAATCGCGCTATCGCCTTTGGCTTCGATCGTGTGGGGCTCAAGTTTGGCAAGCGCAGTTCGAACATCACCTTTCTGCGCAGCGGCTTGGGCTTCGCGAACAACAGGATTACGCGCGCGCAGATTGGTGTTCATGTGTGCCTGCGCAATCCCGGCCTTTTGCAGAAGCGCAAAGGGCTTGCCGGCATCGACAGCGCCAAGCTGTTTGCGGTCGCCCATAAGCACCAAGCGATGGACGCCAGCTAGATTTGCGAGCGCAACGAGCTTCTCCTTGTCGCTGTTGGCGACCATGGATGCCTCGTCGAGAATGAGCACGCTCCCTCCGAGCGCCTGCTTTGCTTCGGTTTTGAATGTGCGATTGGATGGATCATCAAGCAATGGCTTCCAGCCCCCCAGAAAGCGGGCCAGCGTTTGCGATTCAATCCCCGTATCGGATTCCAGCATTTGGACGAGTGTATTCTGGATAGCGAGGCCGATGACAGGCCGTCCCTCTTCCCCCAGTACTTTGGCGACCGGCCCAAGCACGCTGCTTTTGCCAGCACCTGCTACGCCTTGAACTGCAACGGTTCGATCCGATGAAGCAAGGATGAGACGCGCAGCCGAGAGTTGCCCCTCATTCAGTCTAAAGCCGTGCCCGATCTCGGCTGAGGCCTGCACACGAGTTTCGGCCTCTTCAGCGTTGAGATCCGACGCGGATTCTCCTTTTCCCGCCTGAACTGCGGCGATGATGCGCTCTTCGGTTTCAATCGCTTCTCGCGATGCGAGCCAGCCCTTATGCTCGCCGCGTCCCGCTACAAGATGACCAGAATTGACCAAGGCGCGGGTTCTCGTTTCGATCTCACCGATGGTCGTTGGCAGACCAAAATCCAAAGCTGCCTTGTAGAGCGCTTCGCGTTCAAAAGCGGCCTCGCGCTGCGATAAATGCCGCACAGCCGAGGCAACCGCCTGCGCGGCCGCGATCGTTTGTTTGTCCTGTTTAAGCACCGAGGCCGGCACCAACGGATCTTCTGATGCCCCTCGAACATGGCTCGCAAACTTGGCAAGCAAAGCTCGGCCCCGTTCCACCAGTGTCGCGAAACCCGAATGAGGCTTTTCAGGCATGGCTGAGCGCACACGCGCACGCTCGACCATGGGATTTAGATCGAGACCAATGGACTGCGAGGTTTCCTGCCACATGCCTCCAAGCGTATCGCGATCCTCGATCGGCGCTTTGGCAGAGCGGGTATCAAGTGCAGCGATCCGCCCAGCTTCAAGGCCTGGACCTTGCCTCGCTGCAAGCACTTCTTGGCGCCGCGAAGAGAAGGCCATGACATCCTCGCGCGAAATCCCGCGCGCTTCGAAATTGCCATGCTTGAGAGTTGGTCCGGTTTCATAGCCAAGCTTCTCGACTTCCATTCGGAAGCGCGCCATCGCGATGGAGTTGAGCGTGGTGTTGAGCTGCCATAGACGATCATTCTTGAGCGTCCGCCACTTACCATCCTTGCCTTGTGTCACATTGGCGATCACGGCGTGGAAATGGAGATTGGGTTCCTGATTGCGATTGGTATCGTGCTGGAAAAGCCCAATCGCCAGATTGCCTGTCTTTTGGGTCTGAACCTTGCCCTGCGCCATGATGCGGGTTTCGGAAGCGTTCTTTTCCGCCCATTGAAGCGCTTCGACAACCGCCTCACAATAAACGCTGAGGATGCGCTCATCTTTGCCCACAAGGGCAAGAAGCGACCAGCTCTTGGGAACAGAGAATGTAAGGTCGGTGCCCGGCCTATGGGCCTGCCCAAGGTTGCCAACTTGCGTTCCATCGGGGAGCTCACCGCGCAACAAAGCGTCGAAGGCTTTGGCGTCTACCTTACCCTCTAGACCAAGCCGCGTTGCGCCTTCACCGAGCCATTCACCCGAGCGATCAGCATCAGCTTTGGCGTAATAATTGTCGGATGCGAAGTAGTTGGCCGCTGCGGAGGACGAGCGGACATTGGCAACGGAGAGCATGGGCAGGCCTCACACAATTCAAGTCCCTCGGTCCTCCCCGACGATGGTAATCACATCACATCTCAGCGTCGAAGTCGCCGAGATCGTGATCATATTCTTCGCGTGCCGCGCCGCCCAAGAGCGAGCGCTGCTGCTCTTCTTGAAGCGTCTTATCCGTCTTTGCTCGTTGCTCACCTTCACGCTGCGCGGCATCAGGATCTGGCCGATCAGTGCGAGGCGCAGGCTCTTTCAGAGCGTCTGATTCACGGTCATCGACTTGCTGCTCCCTAAGCGGAAGCTCGCCTTGTACCTTGCCCAAAGAGGCTGCTCTTTCGCTTCTGAGCGAGGCTTCAACAGCTTGTTTGAGGGTTGTCGTAGAGCGAGACTCCGAACGTTCTCGCTTGCCAGTCTTTACCTTCTTGTCACGCGCGCGAGACTGCGCTTTGGGGCGCTTCGCTGGCTCACGCTTGCGATCCGTGGCTTCCTTCATCTTGCGCGGATCGCCGCCGTCTTTTCCTTCCTCTCCGCCCTTATTTGCCGTAGCCTCGGAAGCCTCTTCGCGATCCCTGAGAGTTTCAGCCTTTGCCTTTGACGTTGGTTCTTTGGCATCCTCGTACGGGATAAAACCTTCGGCCCGGCGCGGCCAATCTCGGGGTTGCAAAGAGACAGGCGCCGCCGGAAAACCATCAGGGAACTTGATGAAGCCCTCAAGGCTTGGAAGGCCCATAAACTCATCAGGCAAAAGCAGCGGAACCACCTGCCGACGCGGCGTCAGACTGACTGCATCGCGCGCATTGTTGTAGCCATAGCTGTACCCTTCTTCCATCTCGCGAACCTCGCGGTGGCCGATAATGTCGGAGCACCATGTGGCGGTCTCGCGATCGGCAGTGGCGAGGATCAGTTTGGTTCTGGCAAGTGAGGACAAGGTCATTGCCATGTTCTCGCCGTAGACCTCCTTGAGCTTCGCGAAGGTATGGACGCCCGTGACGATAGCACCGCCAAAATTGCGCGCGGTCTGCAGACCTTTTTCGAGCGACGGCAGGCGGTGAAGCGCGCCGAGCTCATCAATCAGAAACCACAGTTGCAGGTCACGCGTCCGGCGACCCGTCATCAGCGTGTTGATCGCTGTATCAAGCCACAGCGTCAGCAATTGTGAGAGCACGCTCATGTCTACATAGCGCGCGGATAGGAACAGAAAGGAGCCCGGTTTTACTTCGCCAGTCACCCACTGCCGCACCGAAAAAGCGTCCCCTGATTGAGGCAGCATTTGCATCGCTTTTGCGTTCACATTGAAGACGGCGCGGACCGATTCCGCCATGCGAGCAGCGGCCGGCGTGCTAATCGGTCCAGCCATTGTGTCCTCTACCAGGCGGTGCAGATCCGAGAGATCTGCATTCATCAATTCATCGGCAAGCGCGGCATTGGTCCCGCGCCCTGCTTCTTTCAGCTTGATACATGTTTCAACAAATAGGGTGCGCGCAGCGAGCACCCAAAACTGCTCCGAGCCGCCTCCATCATGGGGCACCAGCAACTCCGCTGCTGCATGAAACTCCGCGCGCGATGTGCAATCATCGAAGACGCTCCAGCTTGGGCAGCGTGTATCCAATGGGTTCAAAATGATATCGCGTTCGGGATCGAAAAAGGTTTCGATAAAGGCGCCGGTCAGGTCGAAAATGACCGCACGTTCGCCTCTTTGTCTGATTTCGGAAAGGAGCTCGAAAAGGGCGACCGTTTTGCCCGTGCCTGTCGTGCCGACCAGCATGGTGTGGCTTTGCTCTTTACGCCAGGGCCAGCTTACGCCTGCAAGGTGCGCGGGGCTATAGAGACCGGCTGAAGCGAGCGCGCTGCTGCCGGCAAGCCGCCACCTCCATCCCAAATTGCTGCCATATTCGCGGGCGCGTTCATGGCGATTGTGATCGTCGATTTCGCCTTCCAGTTCAGCAAGGCTTGCAAGCGATGCGCCGCGCACATGCTTCCTTTGCTTGGAGCGCCAACCGAAGTGTTCAGCAATCCACCAAAAGGCAATGAAGGCAGGCACAAGACCCCACGCCGAGGTGACAAGCGCAGCCTCAACGGCCCCCTCAAATGCGGTCATTGCCTCCTTCATGGGCGGGTATTCTGTGACTACGCTGATCGGGAACGCGACGATGCTTCCATCAGCCAAGGTGAGGTTCACAAGCTTGTCAGGATCGAACTCCATAAACGCAAAAAAGGATGAGTAGATGTGCATCCAGACAAGGTAGGTTTGGTGGTCAGTGAGGCTGCTTGTCACCTCCCAATAGATCAGTCCTAAAATGACCAGCAGTGTGATGATCAGCGGGCCTTTGAGCCCGGCTGCAAACATGAAACCAAAGTGCCCGAGCAGCTGGCTTCCACGAGTGAAGTTGACGAGATTATGCTTCATCGCTGCGCCCTTGCGGGCGCGGCGCAACGAGCCCCAAACGCTCCAGCCGGCGCTGATAGGCCGCGACCGTCTGCTCGCGCAGATTGGGCACAGAATGGTGCGTGAGCAGCGCATCCAAAGCTACGGTGATGAAGATGTTCTGGCGAACCGGATCGGCCGCTGGCGTCCTCAAATCGGCTTCGGTGTCACGCTGCCAGGCATCAAAAATGCAATCGCCAATCACGATGCTTGAACTTACCCGGCGCTCATCGGCCTGAGCTTTAATCCACTCGGCAATGAGAGGCGTGACATAGGTCACAAAACGATGATGTCTTCGCATGAATCCAAGTTCCTTTTGCTAAAAAGAACCCGGTTCACTCCTCGGAAAGCAAGTGCCACTATGGCACGGGCAATAGGGTGTAGGAAACCCGAAAATTAGGACAGAAATTCAGTGTGCTAAGTGAATTCAGCACACTCTGGCCCAGTCGATAAAGCCATTGGCACACGACTGGCACAGAAGTGGACGTTGCCAAATTCGTGATAAACTTCATGACCTTACTTGCCAGCCCCGCTGCGTACGGTGTGCTACCGTTTTCCCACTGCGAGGTCTAAATCCAGAAACGACAGGGAATGGGTTTTGAACGGGCATTGGCATCCGTGCCAATCGAGCGAAAGCAACAGCCCGGGACGCTGAAGCGAACCGCAAGCGCCAGTTCGGAAGCAAGCATCCCAACCAAGAGGCACCCCTGATAAGCCGACGGCAAAAGAAGCGCGTGCGAGATAAGGGAGCGGGGTTTGTCGCTCCCGTCAGCCTCGCGCCGCTTCGACCCGTTGGCGCTCAGGAGTGCATGCGGGGCCCGGACCAGATACGCCGCGCCCGCAGGAGCGCCGCCGCAGGTGGTGCGGGACCGAGCGCGTCACCAGCACCGCTCCTTACCACTCTCTCTTGTTCCACCGGCGAACACAAAAAAGGGGCAGGAACCGTCACCGGCTCCCGCCCCATCGGACGTTCAGAACTCGTCGAGCATTGCGCCGTGCACCGTGTGCACCACCCGGCTGGCCAGATGCGCCGGCAAGGCGTTGTAGTCACCCTCGTCCAGGGCGTAGTATCCTAGGTCATTATCTTCCACGACGTGCTGGTCGAAGAAGCTGTGCAAGGCGCGGCGTTCGGCAGTGGCCAGTGCTTCGAAGTAGCTGTTCGAGTTTGATTGGAACGATGCAAGTGCAGTCATGAAATCCTCCTGATATCCGTCGGTAAGACGACGAGAGGAAGGCAGATGGGGGTGTAGCTGGCGGGTCAGGGATCGCCCGGCTGGGCGACCGCCAAGCGGCGGTGGGGGCAACGATTTTGTCGGACCGCAGCGAAGCGAAGGGACGGCAAAATGGTGGGGCCCCGCCGTCCTTGACGCGCCGGCTGCACGCCCATCATCCTTGAAAGTCCGTGAGCCAGACCCCCCTTCCGCTCGATCTCAGATGTTCGCGAAAACCAAGGGGGAAATCGCTTTCCTACAGGACGGGTGATAGTACACAGCAGCCGAGGAGAGGGTCATCGGAGGGGAAGAAAGAAGTACCCTCAATGCCATCGAAACGAAGCGCTGTAGCCGCACTCCAGAAACTGGAGGCCGACAGGCTGGCACTCGACCAACGTCAGAAAGAACTCGAGAAACAGGCCGCCATTGAACTGGGCCAGGTTATTCTTGGAACGGGGTTAGAAACCTTCTCAAAGAGGGGCCTATCGAAAGTTGCAACTGAGCTTGGAAAACTAGGCGAAGAAGAAGCCATAAAGCGGCTAGTTCAAAAGCCAGCCTCCGCATCACGCACAGCTCAAAGCCACTGATAGCGAATACGAGAAAGGGCCCTATCCGATTTGGACAGAGCCCTTTCTTTGGAGGCTGGATGGCTGAGATCAGTCGATTTCGGGAGCATCCTTGTTCTCGTCGTTCTCGCTGGAGCCATTGCCCCTTGAGAGGAAGTCGACCTTGTCGGCGAGGATCTCGGTGCCGTAGCGTGTGATCCCGTCCTTGTCTTCCCATTGGGTGTAGTGGATGCGGCCTTGGACGGAAACCAGCTGGCCCTTGGAGCAGAACTGTCCGACGGTCTTGGCGAGGCCATTGAAGCAGGTCACACGGTGGAATTCGCTTTCTTTTGCGGTGTAGCCGTTCTCGTCTTTGTAGGTCTTCCCGTCCTTGTCCCTTGCAGGGCGATCGGTGACGACAGTGATCCCGGTGACATTGGTGCCGCCCTTGGTCTCGCGGGTGTCCGGATCGCGGGCGATGCGGCCGGTGAGGATTGCGATATTGGTCATGATGAAAGTTCCTTCAGTTCCTCAAACCGGAGACCATCTCCGGCTTGCGAACATCTGAAAGAAGCAGGGCATGGGAGGACTGCACCGCAGGAGCGAAGCTCTAAGGGGAACCTGTTCATGACGGGTGGTGCGGGCAGGCAGCGCAGCTGCCAACACGGCCGGAAAGGAACGGGTTGCGGGTCCTCAGCTGACCTGGTTCAGGACTGTTCGCGAAGAAAGCCGGATGGGTATCGGGTGCGGGTCTGAAGGCTCGCGTGACCCCGCTTCAATCAACCTACACCATCGCCTCCCGATGCCGCCAGGAGATCCATGAAGTTGCGCGCAGCCTCCCGGTCTTCCTCGTTGTCGAACGCCACGTCGAGGTCGGGGGCGGACCCGAACATGTGCAAGAACGACCACAGTGCAAAGCGCTTGCCCCTGTCTTGCTCGAGACCGAGGTCGACCCGGCAATGCTCGATCCCGGCCGCCAAAGTGTCTGGCGCCACGTTAGACAAATTGGTCGAGGCAAAGTAGCGAAGAAGAAGATCATCGAGTTGCATTGCCGATCTTGTAGCTTGGAAAATCGGATGCGGGAACGATAAGTGCCGCGCCGCAGTTTTCAGTAACCGCGTCCGTCCAGGAAGATTGCTGCACAGGCGCGCTGGTTACGCGCGATGAGCAATGAAGCTGTTCAGAGGCGTATCCATTCGGGCATTTCATAACCCTACAATGGAATTGATTGCATTCGGTACTCCCCTGCCATTGCGACCCGTAGGACTCGGAGCAGCAATGAGTTCTGCGCCTCATGGGCGGCCTTGAATGGGGCCGCCCTTCTTCGGCGATTGGGAATTGATCATCCGAGAGGTCTAGTTGCTCTTTCCCCGTCAAGCGGGACTAGTGCCCAACGGCCCGCGACGATCAACAACCGTGATGCGCTGCTTCTTGGCTTCGATCACGAGGCGTTCGGTCACGCCGTTGCCCGGAAATGCCACCACATAGCGAGGGCTGAGACCAAGCATTTGCTCGTTGCGCTTGAACCCTGCACGAGCACCCAAACGACGCTCAAGCCCGAATGTGAGCTGTTGCACTTCGTGGCGCTCGGCCCAGGATGCGGCCAGTCTGTCGGCTCCCTTACCGTCGCCGCCGTGTACGAGAAACATGTCAGGAACGACCTCGCGCACCCTGTCGAGTGTAGCCCAGATGTTCGCCGCGTAAGTCTTGGCGTCGGCCTCGCATTCGAAACGGTTGCGACCACCGGCAAAGACCACCGGAGTACCCTCGGGAGAATGTGCAGCCTGACGACGCTCCTTGCGTACGCGCAAAAAGTCGCGGGCATCAATCACGGCCGATGTCATGTTCTTCGAGTGGCGCGCACGCGATCCCGATACGGGCTTCCACGAGGAACCGGTTTCGTCGCGATAGAGACCTGCTGCAACCTCACGCATCTGCTCGAACACCTGCATGCTGGCTTCAGCAGACTGGGCACGCAGGGTTTGTTCCTGGAGGTTTGACGAATGCACTTCGGACCCGTCGGCGGATGCCAATAGGGCGCGGATTTCATCCGAGGCCCGATCTACTTGGGTCGACTTGCGGCTGGCTGCACGGTGAAAGAGATTGACGAAGCCCCAAGCGAGATCCTCGGCGTCGGCCTCGAGCGCGGTGTCGGCAAACAGCGCGAACAGATCGGACCAGACTGCTCCGAGCGTGTGAGACATGGCGTCCTCGCAAGGGAAGTCGGATCCGTTGAATGGGGCAGGCGTGATCGAGAAGCCGGATAGATCGAGGCCGGCAAGCTGGGTGGCGAAATTGTCATACATATCTTTAGTCCTCCTGAGACCGGCGAATGCCGACGGAGGAAGTTCCGCGCGGGCCCGTTCGCCGTGTCCGAAAAGGACCGGGACAAGGGACCACCGCACCGCGTCAGCGGGAAACCCCGCAAGGCAAGGCTGGCGCGGGCCACACGGGCCGCAGCCTTGCGCGGGTTGCTGTGGGACCTGACCGGTCCAGGGCACGAGGACCAGCGAACAGGCTGTGCGGGATCGTGTCGGAGTGGCGCAGGAGTTGTCTGGGAGTGATCCAGGATCGGTTCGGGAGCGCTCCGCTAGACCGAACTGACTCGGTGTGAAGGCAAGTGCCAGTACGTGCGGGCTGGCTGACGGAGTTGCTCAAGTTCAGTCTCCTATTCAGGCCGCGTCAGAAAGTTCGACATCAGCCTCAGTGGCACTCGATTGGCGACCGCCCTTTTCGAGTAGCAAAGTGGCTGCCTCCTCGGCCTTTGCGGCCGCGGTCAGGATTGCACGCTCGTCCTGTTTAAGAATCTTAAGCCAGGACGCGATGTAGCTAGCATGATGATCGAGATGCGAGACGGGCAATCCCAGTTCGGCACCAAGAATGGCGGAGGACAGCTCGGCGATAAGTTCTTCGACGGCATAGGCATCACTGCCGAAGCGGTTCTTGAGGCCTCGATCGAGTCGCGAAGAATGTCCAGTCCAGTGCGACAGCTCATGCGCAAGTGTTGCATAGTAATGGTCATAGGCTTCGAAGAGTTCTGCTGGCGGCATGGTGATGCGATCACGCAGTGGCTCGTAGTAGGCTTGCGCGCCATGATGGCGTAGCTCTGCGTCGATCTCAGCGAAGAAGGCATCTAGCCGCTCCTCGCGGCCTTCGGGCTCAAGCGCGGCAACCAGTGGCTTGGGATGGTAGAATTCGGGGAGGCCATCGCACTGGTCGGCATTGAAGACTGAATAGGCCTTCAGCACGCGCCGGCTCTCCGTATCCTGCCCACCTTCAGCGTTTTCTACTTCCTTGGTGTAGCTTTTGTAGAAAATCGCGATTGTCGATTTTTCGCCTTTTCGGACCTGACCACCAAGCTTCTGGCACTGGCGGTATGTCATCCAGTATGGAGAGGCGTATGCGCAGGCATCGGCCACCATCCAGAGCCAGAATGTATTCATGCCGCGATACGGCGTCCCGCAGGATCGCAGCGGGCGAGAAAGCGGCACGCCGCGCCACGGCTTGCCCCATGGCTTGGTTCCCTCTTCAAGCTTTTCGATAATGGCGGCAGTGATGCGCTGAGCTGGCGATGTCGAAGCTGTGCGGCGGGACTTAATCATTGGAGGTCTCCTGATGACCGGGACACAGATTTCCCGGCTCAGGAAAGACGAAGCTCTCTCTCCTCTTCTTCAGTTATGTCGGATATGCGCCCCAATCTCGATCGTTTGAAGGGCGTTGGCGCGGTCCTGAAACCTGTCGTTCGTTCATCAGGCTATGAGCGTGGTCGGAACGACTGCATCTGGGACTTTGCGGTCGTTCCCAAGCGACGTGTTCAACGGCAGGTTCTTCACCAAAACCCGACATTGAAAAGACGGCAGATTGGGCGCGGACAGCGACTGCAGCTGGGCTGAGGCCGGACTAGCGGCTTTTGGCGTGCTCGAAGGCTGCCAGCGCGCTTCATCGGATGGAGCGGCATGCGTCATTCCGCTTCGTTTGCCAGCCGCTCCTCAACCTCGGTCACGAACCGCGACGGGATATTCTTGCCGTAGAGAAGATGGACCTCGTGACGCGCCCGCGTGAACCCGACGTAAAAAAGCCGTCGCGCCTCGCGCAGGTCATTTGCGCTCGGATTGTTTCGCGGCAAGCGGCCTTCTTCCATTCCCACTAGGATGACGACATCGAACTCGCGGCCCTTCGAGCTGTGAAGCGTCGAGAGGTTGATACGGTTAAGGCCTGTACCGATGCCGGCGAACTCACCCAGCGATAGGTCTTCGACGTCCCCTTCCGGGCCGAGCCGCGTGATGAAATCGTCGAGCAAACCGAGATCGTCGTTGAGCGAACGCGCGCCGGCCACATGCGGTTCGACGATCTCCGCGCGAAGCGCTGTCAGCCAGGCATCGAGCGCAAGGGTGTCATCCCGCCGGCTCCACAAAGAGGCGCTCAATGTCCGCTGGAATTCGAGCCTGGCCGCGTCGTCAGTCAGAACCTCGTGGAACAGCCGCGAACCTTCGCCGATCACACGGCTAAGCCGCGGGTCACCGCTGCGCCAACCGCCGCAACACCACATCGCGCATTGCTCGAGCCACCGCAGCAGCCGGCTTGATCGCGGGTACAGTGCATTGGCGTCAGTGCGGGTGACCGAATAGCCCGCATCGGCGGCGGCATTCGCGATCTCGTCCCCGATAAAAGCCGCCGGATAAAGCACGGCGATCTCGCCAAGGTCGAGGTCGGGGCGGCGCTCCCGGATCTCGGGAATCAGCTGTTCGATCAGATGGCGGGCCTGGCCCGCATAGCTGCCGGTGCAGGGATGGAAGTAGATCGTCCCCTCGTGCGCGTCGTCGGGCGCACGATAGCCTCGCTCCTCGCCCAGGGCATATTCGGACGCAACAACGATCTTTGAGCCGCAGCGATAGTTGAGACCGAGCCGGACCGTCTCGACATCCGGGCGGTCAGATAGACGGCGCAGCAGCTCGGGATTGGCGCCGGTGAAGCCGTATATTGACTGATCGACGTCGCCCACCGCGAACAGCCGCATGCCGGCGCTGAAGCACAACCCCATGACCATACCGTGCAGCGCGCGCCCGAGATCCTGATATTCGTCGACAGCGAGGATCGGATATTTGGCGACAAGCGCCTTGCGGAGCCAAGGGTTGGTCGCGAGCGCGCGCACTGCCAGCAACGGCATGTCGTCGAAGTCAATCAGGCCCTTCGCCCGCAATTCGGCTTCATAGGCGGTCACTAGCGTTGCCAGCTGCGGATTGGCGGCATCGAAATCCGATTGCTCGCGAACAAGGAAACGGCGCCTATATACGCCCATCCGGAAATCCCAGGTCTGCGGGTTCTCCGGTCCCTTGATGACTTTGGCATGGGCGCGATCGAGCGCCGCACGCGATTGCTGCCGGGTGGCGACGGTGAACTCGTCCGGCAAGCCGACCCCGGCCAGCTTCGCGTAGGGGAACAAAATCTGGGTTAGCGAGAATGAGTGGACCGTGCCGATGAAGACCCGGCCGCTTGGCGAAATGCCGAGGGCGTCGAGTCGCGTTTCGAGTTCGCGGGCGCACTCGTTGTTGTAGGTGATACAAGCGATCCCGCGTGGCTCATTGACATCTTCACTAAGCATTCGAGCAAGCTTGACAGTGAGGGTCTTGGTCTTGCCGCTTCCCGGACCAGCGAGCAGCACGCAGTGGCCGGTTGACTCATATGCCTGCCACTGGCGCTCGTTGCGGCGCAGATCTTCTGCGCCGCGGAGATACAGTGCAGGGTCAGACAAGACCGATCACGTGATTTATTGCTTTGGAAATATAGCTGGGGACGGGATTACCGGGAACACGGATCGCTAGCCGCTGCGCAAAGCGCCCTTTGCCGATCTGCTCGATCATCTTGAGCAGGAGCTTGTAATCCACGGTGCTTGGATTTCCCTCCCACTCGCCGAGCAGCGTCTTGCGCTTCTTGCTGAAGTTATGCTCGCGCAACGTATCGATCATTTCATGTGCGTAATCACCGTCGAACAATTCGGTCTCGAGGGTGTCCGCATTTACGAAGAGGCCGAACGGCTCCATCTTCTCGAAGGACTCCTCATAGGTGCCCTCTTCGATGTCGCCCAGAACAACATCTGTATCTTCTCCGTCTCGCGCTTCTTCGATGGTGCGAACAATCTTCAAGCAGCGATTATAGGCACGAGGCACATCGTTGACCTCGTCATAGTCGGTGATTACCGAGAACGGGATGCCGAGCGCGCAGAGCAGCTTCACGTAAGGCTGAAAGTTTGTGCCGGCGACAGAGCAAACAGTAATGCCGTATTCGTCGAGCGAAACCTCCATTTCATCGGCGAAGGTCGGGATTATAAAGCGCTCGGCGTCGCCCTCCACCAAGATCACCCCACGCGCGAAGACCAACTCCGCGCGCGTTACGTCCAGATAGCGTTCGAGGTCCTCGACATCGTCATCGGAGAACTCGGCCGAAGCCGTCGAATATCCCTTGGTTCCGGCCCCGGCCTGCTCACGCAACAGCATCAGCGAGGTGAGCGGCGCAACACTTGCGATGTGGGGGGAATGCGTGGTTAGGATCACCGATAGCGGCTGGGCCTCGGCCTCACCATCATCATCATCATCATCATCATCGGTTTCGACGATCGTCTCGAACAAATGTTTGTAGACGAGGCGCTGGAGATGCGGGTGGAGATGCGCCTCCGGCTCCTCGATCGCGAGCAGCGAGTGATCGCGCTTGTTGGTTTCGATCAGCCGCTTCAGGTCGAGCAGTTTGAGCGTGAGGAAAATCAAATTCGCGGAGCCGAGACTAGCATCGGCAATCCCACGACGCCCCTCGTCAATCAGCAACCGGATCTGACGGTTAATCCGCGCGGCATCGGTCGCCGAGAAGCCGAGTGACGGGTTCACATTTTGTTTTGGACCGCTCATTGCTAAGAACAAATCGGCGATCTGTTTCTCAAGCGACTCAACTTCATCAAACTCTAGGACGGCGTTTGATGCCTCCGAAATTTTCTCGCCGATCGCTGCCAAAGCATCAGCATCAATTCCGACGAACGCGTCCTCGACCAACGGCCGGAGGGGCGAGCGGCGCCAGGCTGCGAGATCTCCCTCGGCATCTCTCAGTGCAGGCAGGAGGTCCATCGTGATCCGTCGGCGCAGGTCGTGGCCGAAGCGTTTGGCCTCATCCTCTCCGCCGAAACAGATGAAGGAGAAATCATCATCGCTCGTCGGCGCGTGCTCCAGCCCCGGCTCAGGCCGCAACTGGTAAGTCAGCCGCACCGTGTCAGCATCGTCGTCAAGGCGAAAGTCGGTCAGGACCGCGAGAACGTCGAGGTCGTCCTCGAAATCCTTGATTTCGACCGTGACGGCGATCCTTGAGTTCTCATCGATCGCGTCGAGGCCGTCCCAGAAATCTGCCAGACCCAGTTGCCGGCTGCTGTCAGGTAGGGAGGGATCGAAGATGAGCCGTAGGGCGTAGAGGAGATTGCTCTTTCCTACCCGGTTCTCGCCTACGATCACGAGGTTGCCGCCAAGTGCGACATCAAGTTTATGGAAATTACGGAAATTCTCAATCGTAATGCGTGATAAGTGCATGGCGCCCCCACCCTCCTTTGAATTCAGCCTATACACATATTCGCGTCACCTATGCAGCTTTGTCCGCTTCGCCCCCATCGGCAGCTTTTGGCTAAAGCAGGCGGTCCTTGTGGTTGAGGTAAGCGACCGGGCCTGGGTCGACAGCTGCCTCATCGGGGCTTCGCGAGGAAGGGCAGCTATCTCTGGTTCACTGCCCGAAACCTGACAGGCGGCAAGTGGCCCAAAACTGACATGAAGAAAGGCGGCCCGCCCCGAGAGGGACGGACCGCCCGCCGAGTGACCTGGACCTGTCAGGAGGGGTCAGGCAGCCTGCTCGGCAATTTCGTTCGCGGTCTCGTCCTCAGCCGGGTCCGCAGTTTCATCCTCGACCGGTTCCTCAGGTGAACCGAAGCGCATGATCTCCGGCACCCACGCTCCCGCTCGCGTCTTCACATCCACCTCTCCGATGAAATTGCCGGAGAAGATGCGTTCAGCTGCGCTCGCCAGTTCTGCTTTCTTCGAACCTGCATAGCGGCTGACGAGTTCAGCGCCGCCTGCTGCATCGAGCGCTTCGAGCGTGCGCGCCTTGGCCACACGATCGAAGAAGTTCGCCGCCGTTGGCCGCCACCAATGCGCGGTTTCGATCTCAAGCAGCGACCCGAGGATCTCGTGCAGCGGTGCCGAGCGATCGCCTACACAGGCAAGGCTCGCGACCAGGGTGCGGGATACGACGTGGCCGAGCCAGGCGGAACGTGCTTCATCGCTCAATGCGCGGAAGCGTTCGAACCGCTCGACATCGGTCTCACCGGCGCGCCAGCTCTCGTCGAGCGAAGCGGCGAATTCAGCAAGCGCAGCGCTTGCGGGGGCATCCTTGGCCTCGAAGCCGGCCACCGGTCCCGTTGCGACCGAGCCCACGAGCGTCGATGCCTTCTTCGCGCGCCAGTCATGACTATCGGCATCCGCGAGCGTGAAGACCATGAAGTCGAGCGCAAGCGCCGGATCGTTGGCGAGATGGATAGCCAAGATATCGCGACGTTGCATCGCGAGCTCGTCGAGCAGGCGCTGCGAAAGCGCTCCGCTCTTGCGCTTGGTATCAGCGCCGGCATCCACCGGTTCGACTGCTCCGTCATCAGCGTTGACGACTTCAACTTCGGTGTAGAATTGCGGCACCATTGCCGGTTCGCCATTGCGAGAGAGCACAAGAAACGCTCCAGCCTCAGCCTTAAGTTCGTCGGCAAGAACCGGCGGACGATCGTTGAGATCGCGCATCGCTCTGTCGATCGAGACCAGTTCTTCTTCCGCTTTGGCGATCTCACTTTCGTCGCTGTCCTCATCTTCGAGGATGGCCGCCGTCCGGTCATAGTGGGCTTCGAGATCGCTGAGCTCGCGAGCCTCCTCTTCGGTGAGCGGAGCCGGTTCGCATGGGAGCCGATTGAGGCCCTCGACGAGATCGTGGCTGACATAGTTCCCAAGCGTCGGTCGTACCCAAGCAAGTCCGTGCTCTTCAGCGACCCTTTTCGCAGCATCATCCATCGCTTTTTGGGCAAGGTCTTCGAGCAGCGCGACATCGATCCAGCTCTCGCTGGCTTCGTCGTCGAAGAGTTCGCGTTCTATGCGACCACCTGCCGCGAGGTACGCATCGCGCCCGACCAGAACCGCGCGCGGATCGGAGCCACGAACAGTGGCATCGAGCACCATGCGGCGGATCGTGTCTGGCGTGCCCTGGTACCAGGCATCTTGCAGTTCAGCATAGACATGCGCCTGACGCTCCATGTCTGAGATCGCCCCATAGGCCTTTGCCATGTCGAGCGTGATCGCGCCTTCAGCGAGAGCTTCGAAGACACAAGGTGCAAGACCCGCCAGGCGCAGGCGGCCCTCGACAAAGCGGACTGTGAGACCGAAGCGGCGTGCCACGTCTTCGGTGCTGGCTCCGGCCTCTATGATGGAGGCGAAAGCCTGCGCCTCGTCGGCAGGGTTCATCGCAAGCCGCTGGAAGTTCTCGGCGAGGCTCGCTTCGCGCACTTCGCTTTCCTCGCCTTCGATGACAAGGCAAGTGACTTCGTGGTTCTTGGGAAGTGTGCCTTCTTCCGCCAGAGCCTGGAGCTGAGCAAGACGGCGACCGCCGGCTTCGACTTCGAATTTGCCGCGCTTGGCTTTTCGCACGACGAGGTTCTGCAAGAGGCCTCGGGCGGCAATGTCCGCACGCAGCTGCAGGTCGGCAAGGACGTCGCTCGACTTGCGCACATTGCGCGGGCTTTGAACGAGCTTCTTCAAGGGAATAGACTGGATCATGGATTGTCTCCTGATGGATTGAAGAGCCACGCGGAAGTGCATGGCCCGACAAGCCACCGGCTCCCTCCCCTCTCTCACGCTTGGTCGTGGATTTGCCATTCAGGCCGCAATGGCCGGGAGAACAGAGGATGCCTTCGACACGGGAACGAAGAGACGCGTACGGTAGCGGATGATCTCGGTGAAACAGCCTTTGCGTTTGTACCACTCGAGCCGTTCAGGCGCATAACCGGTGAGTTCAAGGCGCTGCTCGCCGCCGACCAGAGAGCGCTTGATGGTCAGTGCGTCATGACTGGTAAACGGCTGGGGCGTTCCGCTTGCCAGGATCAGTTTTCCGAGCTTAGCCGGAGCCGGACCGGACACACCCTCCAAACCGAATGTCTCGGCGATCCTCGCAAGGTCGATATCAAGGACTTCGCGCCCGATAATCGAGCTGCCGTCCTCTGCGGCAAGCCGCGTGACGCGAACATGGTCGCCAGGCAGCCGCTTCCAGACCGGAAGCAGCAGCCCCGTCGCCAGATGCACTCGTTCGGATACTGGCGAGGCAGCCGCGGCGTCCTCTTCCTGTGTCCAGAGCCGGGAGAACTCGGTTGCGCCGACCTGTTCCCATAGGCTTTCTCCGAGCGCCTCAAGCGTCCAGTTGACCGATTGAAGCGGTCGGAGAAGGCGACGGCGTTCGATCACCGCGCCATCATCGGCAATGAGGCGCCGCGCCGGAATTGACAGCGCCACCTTGCCCGAGCGCGCATTGCGCAGTGGAATGGCCTGGGGCGACCCGATCTCGTGCATCCTCACGAGACGCTTGAAGCGCAGCGGACGCAATTGGCGTTCCACTTCGAGCGAAACGAGGCGGGTTTCGGCGCCCGAAACAGGATCGGTGCGGAGCACTTCATCAGACAGCACCGCGAAGCTGTCGACGCGGACAGTTTCCAGCCCCAGATCAAGCGTGCCAGCCTCGCGTGCGGCCTCGATTCGCGCTTCAACAAGTCCGAGATATTCCTCGAAGATGCCGTTCTGCAGGGCAATGGGAAGTGCGAGTATGCGGTTGAGCCAGCGTTGGATGGAGGGAAGGTTATCGCTCAGGCCGCCATCGGGGTTCTCGAGCTTGAGTCCCGTCCTCTCGACGAAGTCCCCGAAACCGACCGCCTCGAGTTTGCCATCGTAAAGCAGGTGGAACCAGCGCGAGAGCGCATCCTTGGCGTAGTCGCTTTCGAGATTGTCGGCAGGGTCGAACAGATTCTGACCGCCGGTCTGACGTTGGCCGCGTGTGAGAGCGCCCAATGCATCAAGCCTGCGCGCGATGGTCGAGATGAAGCGGCGCTCGCCCTTCACATCGGTTGTGACCGGGCGGAACAGCGGCGCGGAAGCCTGGTTGGTGCGGTTGGTACGGCCAAGACCCTGGATCGCATTGTCCGCGCGCCAGCCCGGTTCGAGGAGAAAATGGACGCGGCGCTGCTGGTTCTGCGCATCAAGGTCGGCGTGGTAAGAGCGGCCCGTACCCCCTGCGTCCGAGAAGACCAGAATACGCTTCGCTGCGTCCATGAAGCACTGTGCTTCAGCGACGTTGGCGCTTGCGCTTCGGCGTTCAAGCCGCTGCTGACCGTCGCGCCCCAAGACCAACCTGCGCGTGCGGCCCGTGACTTCCGCCACGGCCTCGGTCCCGAAGTGCTCAATGATAGCATCGAGTGCAGTCGCGATAGGGGGCAATGCGCAAAGCTGCTCGATCAGTGCGTCACGAGCGGCGATGGCACGCGAGCAGAGAACGGGATTGCCATGCTCGTCGCTCATCGCTTCGGAACGCAGATTGCCCTCCTCGTCGGTAAAGACCTGCATCAGGCGCACGGGGAAGCTCTTCGCGAGATAATCGATGACATATTCGCGCGGAGAGAGATCGATATCGAGCGCTTCGCGTTCCTCGTCCGAGAGGTCGGCCAGGCGCCGGTCGAGCATAGCCTCGGCGGTAGAGACCAGTTGCACGACCACCGAATTGTCCTCGCCAAGCGACGCTTCCATGGCGGGAATCAGGCTCGGCAGTTTCATCGAGAGCAGGAGCTGCGCAAAGAAGCGCTGCTTGGTGCCTTCGAATATCGAGAGCGCCGCAGCCTTGGCGTTGCGATTGAGCGTATCACCGCTGTCCTCGTCGACTACCCTTGTGGCTTCGAGTGCTTGGTCGAGATTGCGGTGGATGATCGCCCAGGCATCTGCGTAGGCATCGTAGATCCGCACCTGCGCTTCAGTGAGCTGATGTTCCAGAATCTCGTATTCGACCCCCGCAAAGGACAACGCGCGGGCAAGATACAGCCCCTGTGCCTTGAGATCGCGGGCGACGAGTTCCATCGCCGCGACGCCGCCAGCGCGGATTTCGGTCATGAATGCCTCATGCGTTGGAAACGCGGTTTCTGGCCCCCACAGTCCAAGGCGGGCTGTGTAGCCGAGATTGGCAATGTCCGAGGCGCCGGTGGCCGAGGCGTAGAGAACGCGGGCTCGCGGCAGATGGTTCTGAAGCCTGAGCCCTGCCATCCCTTGCTCGGAGCCTTTGACCTTGCCGCGGGTGGACGAAGAGCCGAGCGCGTTCGCCATGGCATGCGCTTCGTCGAAGGCGATCACCCCCTCGAAATCCTCTGCGGCCCAGGCGAGGATCTGAGCAAGCCTCGTGTCTTTGGCGCGTCCGGAACGAAGGGTCGGATAGGTTGCGAACAGGATACCCTCGGGCATCGTCACCGGATTTCCGAGCTTCCATCGGGAGAGCGGCTGGATATCGAGCGGGAGCCCCCCGAGCGCTTCCCAATCGCGGCGCGCATCTTCGAGCAGGGCCTCGTTCTTGGTGATCCAGATGTGACGGCGTTCGCCCGAGAGCCAGCGGTCCATCATGACGCCCGCGATCTGGCGGCCCTTACCTGCGCCCGTGCCGTCACCGAGAAAAAAGCCCTGGCGGTAGGAGTGACCGTCCTCCGCGAGTTCAACCGTCGTTCCTTGTTGGCTCGGTCGAAACTGCCCAGGAAGGTCGCGGGTGAATGCCTCACAAGCGTAGATCAGTGTCTCGCATTGGGCGGCCGAGAGCAGTTTGCCCTCCTGCCAATTCGCGGGAAGCAAGGGGCGCGCTCTGGGCGCCGGTGCCGCGACCGAGCCCATCGCAACCGATTCTACGAGCGGCGTCGGGTGGACCGGTGCATCCTGCATGATGACGCGGCTTGGCCGGTAAGGCAGGTAGATACCCGCCTGTTCGGGAACGGGTGCAGGCTCGTCCAGGGCTTGATAGTCGATCGCGACTGCCGCGCTTTCTTGGGCGACTCCAGTCACGAAAGGAGCGACCGGCTTGCGCGAGGCGGCACCGCTAACCGAGGTCGCAATCGAGCGTACCGGAAGGCGATCGATGTTCGTCTGCAACGGCGCGCGATCGGGCAAATCCGCCAGGCAGGAATGGAGTTCGGTGAGATCGGCGAACTCCCCCGTGATCGTTGAGGCGTCCTGAAGAGCCGTCTTCTCGATCACGAGCATTCTGACCGCGATCCCGGTTCCGCTTCGCGAGAATGTGCCCGACAACCGGATATTGAGCAGCAGCGAAGCGTTTTCCTGATCTTCGACAAAAGCCGTGGCATCAAAGCCGTCCGGGAGAATTGCCACGAGGCGACCTCCCACAGCGCAAATCCGCAGTGCACTGCGCAAGTGGCGCATTGCGGTACGGCCATCGACGCCCCGCTCGCGGCTTCGGGCGAAGGGAGGGTTCATCAAGATGACGCTGGGGCTTGGGCCATGGGCGAGTTCGGCGATCAACTCGCCATCATATGCTGAAAGCCGAGCACGAGAGAAGATACGCGCTAGCACATCGCGCCGCCCGGAATCGATCTCGTTGAGGCTCAGCGAGCACCCTCGGACGTCGCCCCAGAGCGCAAGGGCGCCATTGCCGGCTGACGGTTCAAGAACGTGATCGCGCGAGCCAAGGCATGCGGCTTTGGCCATGAGCCAGGCAAGGATCGGCGGCGTCGAGAACTGCTGAAGTTCGACCTGGGCCTCGCTGCGCACGTGGCGAGGCGGCAAGGCTGAATCGAGCCAATCAAACTGTGCTGCGGCCTCGTGGAAGCCTGTATCGAGGTCGATCCGCGAGAATTCGCGAAGCCAGAGCAAGGCTCCAATCTCGACCGCGTTGTTGTAGTCGTCGATGGTCCACGCACTGCCCCAGTCCTGCACTCCCGTTTGAGCGGCGAAGAACTCGGCAATGTCAGGTCGGGTGAGATGGCATCCATTCGCGAGCCGCCGGGCAATTTGCTCACCGATTGCGTAAGCGAGCGGAACCGTGCGGGATATTTCTCGCTCGGGGAAAAAATCTGACTGGAACATGGCTTTATCGTCCTCCTGATTGAGGCATCGGGAAATGCGCCCTCTGCCGGGTCAGGAATTCGAAAAGCTCTCTCTCCTCTTATCGAGACGCCTTTCGGCGCAGCCATGACTGGAGCTCGTCGTTCCAGTCGGTCCCGCGCGATTTGGGCCGTCTGACTTGGATGTGCCGCTCCTCACGCAGATAGGCAGCGCGACCTCGCTTGGCTGCGAGCTCGCCACCGGCGTCGTGATCGACGAAGAGATGCAGCTCGCTCACGCTCTCGGGGATGGCAACCAAGCCGAAGCGTTCATTGCCCAGCGTTGCCCATGTTGGGATCCCGGTAAGCGCATAGGCCGACATCGCGCTTTCAATGCCTTCGGCGAGACCAAGCCTTCCCTCGGCAGGTGCGAGCAGACGGACTGCCGCCTCACCGAGCGACCCCAGCGCACGTTTCGGCTTGGCAAACGATGCCTGCGTATTGCCGGAATGCGACAGGAAAGTCCGGTGAACGGCAATCGGCCCCCCGTCGAGGCTGACCGAAGCGATCATCGCCGGCAGAAAGCGCGCGCGACCTTTCGGTCCAAGCGGTGTGCGCGGATGAAACCTCAGCGCATGGGACGTTGCGAGGATGCCGCGCTCTTCGAGATATGCCTTGGCAGGACTTCGCTGCAGCGGTCGGGCATCGCGCCAGATGCGGAGTGCTGCAGCTGATGGCTTGCTGGAATAGCTCGGCTGGAACGGAAATTCGTCAGAAGAGCCTGAGAATAGAGCTGAGGTCTCGATCCCTTCACGGGCGAGGGCAGCGAGCACGCTCGCCTGATCACACCCTGCGAAACAATGTAGGAGGATCGCCTTTCGGCCAAGCGTGACACCGAGCGAAGGCGTGCGGTCATCGTGCGCTGGACAACGGCCCATGCCCTTAGTGCCAGACCACTTCCCGCCGCGGCTTTCGCAGATCTTTCGTGCTGTTTCCTCAAACGACGCGCGAGACTGATTGGAATTCGAAAAGGACATGCGAGCTCCTTAGTTGCTCAATTGCCCCTTCTGTCGCTTCCCTCTCCTCTTGTTGGTGCAACCAATCATTTGGTTTCCTACACCCATAGGTTCATAATATGTTCTCACGCCAGAATTATCAAGATTGAGAGATTGCGCAGTGAAAAGTTCGAAAATAGCGATCGGGATAGGTACGCTAGGACTGGCAGTCCCAAGCTGCGCAATCGCGCAAGAATTCCAGATTTTCGATCACGATATGGGGTCGGTTGAAAGTGCGTCAGATCGACGAGCGGACGTTCAACACGATCCTAGAAGTCAGAAATCGCAGATTAAACGAAGCTTCAAGGAGGCGCTCTACGAGCCTCTGATCCGTCAAGCGGAAGCTCGTCACCGCTTACCGCCAAGACTCCTACAAGCGTTAGTCTGGCAAGAATCACGGTTCAATCCGATGGCAATCAGCCCAGCAGGGGCAGCTGGACTAGCCCAGCTCATGCCAGCAACAGCACGGGAGCTCGGGGTTACCAATCGGCATGACCCCGCTCAAAACATCGATGGCGGCGCAAGATATTTGCGGCAGATGCTCGATCAGTTCGGTGCGATCCATCTCGCATTGGCAGCCTACAATGCTGGCCCAGGTGCCGTATCGCGAGCAGGAGGCATTCCGAAAAATCGAGAAACCCCAGGATATGTGAGAAACGTTATCCGGCGATGGATGGCATACGCCAAACAATGAGCGCGATCTTGAAGAAGCTCAAGAGTTAGCTCGCTTTCAGCAATACCAAGTCACCGCCCAACTTGAGGCTATCAAGATAGTCACTCCACCACTGCGACATCTTTACGCGCTCAGACCAGTGCTTACCTCGATGATAAACACCACGGATCGCATTACTGTCTCCATGCGCGAGCGCGCGCTCAATCGCGTCTGAGCTCCATTTTCCGCTTTCATTGAGCAGGGTAGATGCGGTCGCCCTCAACCCATGCGCGGTGACCTCCTCCTTGCTAAACCCCATCCTTCTAAAGGCTGCGTTCAAAGCGTTTTCACTCATGGGACGTAGACCGGATCGGGCTGATGGAAACACATAACCTGATTTACCCATCATGGTGCCGAGCTCTTCGAAAAGGCTGATGACCTGCTTTGAGAGCGGAACCGCGTGCGCGCGCCGTGCTTTCATCTTGCCTGCTGGGATCCGCCAGACGCCTTCATCAAGGTCAAACTCCGCCCAATCAGCATGCCTCAGTTCACCAGGACGCACAAAAACATGCGGGGCAATCTTCAACGCAAACTTTGTGAGAGCGTAACCTTCAAAGTCGTCGATAGCTCTCAACAGCCCGCCTAGCTTCTCTGGATCAAGAATGGCGGCGTAATGCGTCGGCTTTGGCGTGATGAGCGCTCCCTTCAACAGCGAAGTTGGATCAGATTTGCACCGAGTTGTCGCCACCCCATACCGAAATACCCGTCCTGCAAATGATCGACATTTTTTTGCCGTCTCGTGCTTCCCAGTAGCTTCAAGACGCTTCAAAGGCGCGAGCACTTCGAAAGGTTCGATCTCGTGGATCGGCCGATTTCCGATCGCTGGTGTCAGCTTATCAAGAAAGTAGTTCGCCTTGACGATAGTCGCTTCAGCGCGGCCATTCTGAACCATGATCTGCTCTATGTACTCGCGGGCGACCGCCTCGAAAGTACTCGCCGAAAGAAACTCATCCCTAATCTTCTGTTTGCGCTTCTCCACCGCTGGGTCGCCGCCAGAAGCTATGGTCTGCCTCGCTTCCATTGCTGCTTCTCGCGCATCCTTGAGGCTAACCACAGGGTAGCCGCCGAGCGACACCTTCTTTTGCGCTTTTCCAATTCGATATCGAAACCGCCAATGTTTGCCACCAGCGGGTGTGACCTCGACATATAGGCCACGCTCGTCAGCGACCTTGTAAGGCTTTGCCTTCGGTTTGAGGGCTCGGAGTCTGGTATCCGTCAGAGGCATGTGTGGGCCTTTTCATTTGGGCCTTTTGCAAAAGGCCCACAAAAGGCCCGCAAAAATGTCTGGATCGGCCGAGAACAGGTGGGACGATCCGGAACGATCCAAGGGCCAAACCCCTTGGATTTCTGCGGTTTTTATAGATTATCTGAGAGAACAAGGGAAGAACAAATGGTGCCCAGAAGAGGACTCGAACCGCTCTCAGAATGTCGCAAAACTGCGAGAATCTTGACCTTGGTCACTTAAGTGAGGCCCCCGTCGGTGCCCCCAGAATGTATTTTTGCCAGAGGATTTGGGTCCCATCCTCGAAAAAGTCTAATGATTTCAATGCCTGCCTTTTACAGCAAATTGATGGGAAAGACCAGCCATTTTGCCCCAACCGAGTAACTGAATTCAGGAGCTATCCGCGCGCCTTCGCCCACTCCTCCCAATAGGGCACTAGCTCAACAGGCAGGCTCTCCACAAACTCGTGGCCCAATGAATAATGGGGCATCGCCTCGGCAACTGCGTCGAGCAGCGCCGCTCCCTGCACCGTGTCCTTGCGCCGCTTGAGCGGGTTCCGCTTTGCCTGAGCACCCAACCAGAGTTTGTGGAGCGCGAACCAGCGGGGGTCAGGTGCGACGATACGTGCCGGGCTGCCATCACGGCACGGGACGACCTGGTCTATCCGCCGACCGGGCAAGAGCCATTCCTGTTCGGGTAGCGGAACTGGTCTTGGCCGATCCTTCCCGGCAAGCGTCGCAACGCGCGATGGCGCGACTAGCAGTTCGACCTCATAGGCCTTCGCGTTGCGCGCTTGGAATTCCCGCTCGGTATTGATCGTGAACGTCGGATCGACCGCCTTGAGCATGTCCCATAGCTGAGTCCCATCTTCCGGCTCGTCCGCCGCCCACGCAAGATCGAAGTCTTCGGTTTCATCGGGCACATCGCGAAACGTGCCTGCCGCTTCGATGGCATAGGCTGCCATTGCGTTGGTGCCGACAACAAGCAGGTGACTACCGAGAAGCGACCGTCTGTCTGCCTCACGGAGAATGGGTCCGGCGTCCGCTGACAGCATCGGCAAGCGCAGTGCGCGAGCAATCCGGCTGGTCTCATTGAGAGCATCCCGTGCGCCGTCGCGGCGCTCTTTCAAGGCAGCCTTTGCAGCCTTGTAATCCTCGAACTGGACTTCCTTTTCGTCGTCCCACGGCCCGAGACTCTTGCCGTTTCCGATGCGATCGAAGATCTCGTAGAGGTACTCGTATTCGCCGATCTTCTTGCGCTTCAGGTCGTACGGCATTGCGAAGAGTTCGCGCTCGGCTTCGATCCACACATCGTAGCGCTGGCGCATGTTGATGAGCGCTCGTTCCTGCTCTGCGGAGAAGGGTTGGATGATGGCCATACGCGGGTTTTATCCCGCAAATCTCCAATTTTCAATAAACGCGGGATAAATGCCCTTTGGCACCATACTTCATGGACCATCCTTGCCTTCACGGTCCAACCGGATGCATCTTCCTTTATGGTATTAATTGGGTGAGAGTTGCGATGAGCAAACTAGCCGCACAAGTGCTGGCAACAGTGAACGGTCCCTATCGGACTAAGCGATCCGCTCAGCAGCTCGCAGCGCTTATCGCAGACCCTTCGAGCGCGCAGACACACAATGCCGCTGCTTTCGCTTTCTTCTCGGAGATTGCACCGGCAGTCCAATTGGCCTTCATCGCCGAAATGGATGTCGATGAGGCCAAGGTGAAGGCAGTCGCACGTCAATTTGCGGACATGGCCGGGTACCCATTGCCTCTGGCCCGCTGAAAGCCAGGGGCAACTCAACTCGGGATTCATCCAGCCCCGATATCAGCCCATTCAAGAACCAGCTTGTCACCCTTCACACGGGGCAAGGCCTTGCGCGGAATGAGCTTCCCGCGAACCTCGAAGTCGGAAGTTATCTTGACCAGAAACACCATGCTGAAGTTCCGTTTGAGGTTCAGCGTGACCCGGTCATTGCTTTTGAATGGCGTGATTGTCTTGACCTCGACCAGGTCATTTCCGAGCCGTCCGTCCGAACCTTGAGCGTAGTTCCGGTGCAGCTTTATTCCGTGCGTGATCGCCCCGTAGAGTTCTCCGATATCGCCATACACCTGAAGGTGCTTGCCTGTGTGAAGGTGATAATCTTCAGCCGTGGCGATCAGGTTCTCGAATATCGAGACCAGCGACAGATCGACATTGGGATATTTTGCCCGCCATTCCTTGTACTGGATTTGCTCGTTGATCTCGTCCCAGCTGATCCATTCGCCATCATCCCAGATGGCATTGTCCGGCCCAAGTTGCTGCATCCGCAATTCCGCTAACGTGTAAAGATTTTCGCGTTTTCTTTGCATGTCCGCAGCAACGTGCAAAGCGAAAGCGCGTTTGCTTGTCATGTCGGCTCAAGCTGCGATTCGCGCGGAAACCGGTCTTCCGCTGCACCAGAACCGTGGATTCGGACGTGCATTGCGCCGGAAAGGGCGCTGGCGAGAAAAATTCTTTCAGTCCCGGGCTGTCCATAGCGATCCAACATCGTCCACCAGCCAGTGCGCAACGATGCTTGGTCTCTTTTTGTTCTTTCCTACAGCATTGCGATTCGCATAGCTTGGACAGCGTCACCTAAGCCAAGGGTGGCGCTGAGTTGAACATCTGATCGCACGGTCCGCAACGGCAATGTGAGAACCAACCCATCGTCGCAGGGGAGTGCGGCAACGGTGACAGAACCCTGAAGCAAAGGAGTCTGTCGTGCCGAATATCGAACTACTCACCTGCCATGAGGTCATGCGCCTCACTGGCATTCGCAGCCGGACAACGATCTGGCGACGCATCCGCCGGGGTGCCTTTCCACACCCGATAGACATTGGCGGCGGACGTATCCGCTGGCGTTCCACTGACATCGAGGAGTGGATCGAGGCCCTCCCCCTGCGCAGCTATTGACCCCTCCAAGGCGGGCGATGGCCCGCAGAAAGCATCTCCCCCATGTCTGTCCTTTCCCTGATCAACGTCGCCCTGCAGAAGCATGGCTGGCTGATAGCTCGCCTTCCTAGCGACGAAGAAGAGCGAGCTGCCAAACTTGTTGAGTTGCTAGTTGAAGACACTGCCGACGGGCGCGCCCGTCGCCACACGTTGCAGCCCTGGCTCTGGTACGAACGCCCGGTCCGCGAGCGGTTTGAAGGGCAAGATTGTTGCCTCACTGTCGAGGGCCCGATCTACCGGAGCCGGGGCGGAACCGGGTATCCGCTCGGAAGCCAACTTCGCACCGAATTCGGGTGGCTTGACCTCACACCAGAAGAGACCAACCTGCTCGCAGATGACGTTCGAACAGCGATCGACGTAGCACTGCTTCGTTGGTTCACGCGTCCCGATATGGCGGATCGCCAATTGCCTTCGCGCCAGTCTCGCGAACGCTACTTTGACGACGATGTCGCCCGCAATCTGATCCTGTCTGCGACGCCTCTAACGGCAAGCATGGAGCAAGACGCTCATGCCAATTGACCGGAGAAAGACTGGAGAAAGAAAGGGCCACGATACTGCGTATCGGACCCGGAATTTTCATACACACCCCACGCACGTGTGCATCAAGGATTTCTGCGGGTTTGAAGGGATGCGGATAGCATCGCGTACAGGCCCATTGCCTCTAACCCGCGCAATTCCGCCATTTGTCGCGATGGCGGATAGCATCGCCACCGGAGCGTATCGATGAGCGCGCGGGCGCAGACGGTGCGCCTCAGTCCGTCGCAATATCGGGTGCTTGCTGACTTCGCCAAGCGGAGAGGCTTGAGCGAATATGCCATGCTGGCACGGATCGTGGAGGCAGGCTTTCTCGCCATGCTCCACGGCACCGACAAGGAGATCGATCTTGCAGAACTGGCGCGCGAGATCGGGTCGATATCGGAGCGCCTCGCCGAGGCTGAACGGGTGCTCGACCGTACCCTGTTCACAGCCTGTGCGTCCTACGCTTACGCCCGCCACGCGGCGCTGGGAACCAAGAAATCCGACGAAACAATTGCAGCCGAAGCGCGCGCTGCGTTCGAGCGCCAGCGCTCACTTGCCCTAGAGATCGAGCCATGAATTCGAACATCGATTTTGTCACCCGCGCCCATGCCCTCTGGCGCGTGCGCATGGCGCAATGGCAACAGCGTTTTCGCTTCTTTTCGGCGGTCACTCTGGGTGCAGCAGGAGCCGGAGCAATCATTGCCCCTCAGTTCCTGCTGCTGCCCGCCGAGATCATGGTCGCTGTGCAGTATCTCTGGGCTAATGCTCTCTCTTCGTTGGGCTCGCTTGCCGGTAAGGACATCATGATGAATGTCCGGCTCGAAGACCTGAGCCGGACAGTCTCTTCATCGTGGTTTGCATCTGATCCTTTCATCACTTCCAATTTCTGGAAGGTGTTCAGGGTAACAATTGGCGGCGCCACCACAGGCTTTGCCATAGGCCTGTTCACGGTCTGGCTGCTCCAGCGGACCATGTCGGCACAGGGCAAGGATACGCTCGCCGACCGGGTCATTGGCGGAACCCGTGTGGCGGATGAAGAGGACGTCGCCGCACAAACCACTTTGTTCTGTGGCAGCGACGCATTGCGCATTGGGGCGGTCCCCGTTCCGCGCCGGATCGAGACCCGTCACTTCGCCTTTCTCGGCACCACCGGCAGCGGCAAGACCACTGCCCTTCGCCAGATGCTCGACGGCATTGAGAAGCGGGGCGAAGCCGCGCTGGTTTACGACACATCGGGCGAGTTCATCGCGCACTATTACAACCCCGCGCGCGGGGACATCATCCTCAATCCCTTCGATGCGCGCTGCGCCTTCTGGACGCCCTTCGACGAGATTTCGCACCCCGCCGATGCCGACCGGATAGCGCGCCAGCTGGTCTCGGAAACAAGCAGCCAAGATGACGATGTCTGGCTCGAAACCAGCCGTATTCTTGTCGCCAACATGATCCGCTCGCTCTGGTCGGAAAAGAACTGCAGCCTCGAAGCCCTGCTCGAAGCATTGCAGGTCAAGGACAAGGAGCAACTGAAGGAGTGGCTGGGGCATACATCGTCGGCCCGCACCTTTGCCAACGACGCCGACCGCGCCACCGGCAGCGTGCTCTTCATGCTCGCCAAGGCGGCGAACCTGATCCAGTTCCTGAAGGTCGAACATGAGGACGAAGAGCGCTTCGCCTTCCGCGACTTCATTGCGAAGCTGGATGAGTGCGAAGGTGCAAAGCCCTGGATCTTCGTTCCCCGCAAGGAAGACTACTTCGAGGCATCCAAGCCGCTGATGGCGTGCTGGCTCGAATGCGCGGCGAGTGCGGTGCTGGGTCTGTCGCCCTCGCCAAACCGCCGCATCTGGTTCGTGCTCGATGAGCTGGCGGATTTGCCCCGCGTCGAGAACCTTGCCCGCCTTCTGCCCGAAGGGCGCAAGTTTGGCGCGGCGATCGTGCTGACCTTTCAGGCGCTCGGTCAGATGCGCAATCGCTATGGCGCGAACATCGCCGAGGCCATGCTTGCCTGCTGCAACACCAAGCTGTTCCTGCAAACCGTCGATCAGGAAACGCGCAAGTGGGCGAGCGAGACCATCGGCCAGTGCGAAGTGGAATTGCGCGTTGCCACCGACACACTGTCGATTGGAAGCGAAGTGCCGCGCACCACCATCGCCACTCAGCGCCAGTTCCGTCCCGCCGTCCTTGAAAGTGAACTACGGCTCAGCCCGCATCAGGGCTATCTGTTGCTTCCCGATGGCCTGCCGGTCGCGCGCATCGGCCTTACCGCCGATCACATTACCCGGCGTGGCGACCCTCGTCAGCCCGGCTACGTGACAGGCGATCCGGCGGGCACGCTGTGGAGCCGGGTCAGCGAGATCGCGAAAGGTGCCGAGCCCGAAGCAAAGCCGGGACCGGTCTGATGGTCGCCTCGGTCTCGGCCCTGTCGAGTGCCGGTCAGGCCGCGAGCTATTACGAAGCCGACGATTACTATGCCGAAGGCGGCATGGCTCCGTCCGAATGGTTTGGCGAGGCAGCCGAAAAGCTGGGCCTGTCGGGCGAAGTTGATCGCGAGAAGTTTGCTGAACTGCTCGAAGGCAGGATTGCCGGACAGCAGCTCGGCATCACCCGCGATGGCAAGGTCGAGCACCGGCCAGGATGGGACATCACCCTGTCCGCGCCCAAGTCGGTCTCGATCATGGCCGAGGTTGCCGGAGACAAGCGGCTCATCAAGGCGCATGGCGCGGCGGTGAAAGTGGCGCTCGCCCATGTCGAAAGGCACATGGCGGCAACCCGGATCAGGCAAGGCGGCGAGGTCCAGCGCGAGGCGACCGGCAATCTCGCCATCGCCACCTTCCGCCATGCTACGAGCAGGGCGCAGGACCCGCAGCTGCATACCCACGGCGTTATCCTCAACGCGACGCAGGACAGGGATGGCAACTGGCGCAGCCTCGAGCCGCGCGCCTTCTATCAGCTGCAAAAGGAGATCGGCGCGATCTACCGGCAGGAACTGGCGCACGGCGTTACCGCGCTGGGGTATCGGATAAAGTCTGGCAAGGACTCGCTGTTCGAGATTTCAGGTGTTCCGGAAAAAGCTATCGACGCACTGAGCCAGCGCACCGCAGCAATCGATGCCCGGCTTGCCGAGCGCGGCACGACCCGCGAGCACGCGAGCGCCGCCGAGAAGCAGGTCGCCGCGCTCGATACGCGGGAAGCCAAGACAAGTGCGGATCATCGCACCTTGCGGGCCGACTGGCGTACGACTGCCGATGCCAACGGGTTCGACAAGGCATTGCGAGACAGGCTGATCGGTGAAGCGAGAGAGCGAGCCAAAACCAGCGAAGCTACCGCCAGCACCGAATTGCTGGCCCGGCAGGCGGTGGCCTGGGCCGCTGCAAAGCTCTCCGAGCGAGAGGCCGTTTTCGCGGCAAGTACGCTCGCCCGCGAGGCCGGGGACTTTGCCTTCGGCAAGGCCGGGCACGGCGCAATCAATGCAGCTATAGCCGAGGCCGGAAAGCGCGGCGAGCTTGTCCCGCGCACTTTTCTCGACCGGCGGGCCGCGGGATTTGCCGGGTTCACGACGCCGCAGGCGATCGAGACAGAGCGGACGATGCTGCGGCTAGAGCAAGCCGGGCGCGGTATGGCGCAATCGCTCGCCAGTCCGGTGGCGGCCGCGCGGACCATCGAACGCGCAGCGCGGCAGTCGGCGCGTTCCGGCTATGCCTGGACCGATGACCAGAAGCGAGCGACCGCAGACCTGCTCACGTCGCGCGACCGCATCACCGCCGTCCAGGGCTATGCCGGGACCGCCAAGACCACGACCGTGCTCGCCACCTACGCACGCGAAGGACGGCGTCACGGACTTGCGGTTACCGCGCTTGCGCCGACCGCAACGGCAGCAACCGTTCTCGGCGAAGCGCTCTGTCTGCACGGAGACACCGTGGCACGGCATTTGCTGGCACCGGAGGCGAAAGTACCCGGCAAGGATGCCGTCTGGATTGTCGATGAGGCCTCGATGCTATCGGCGCACGACATGGCGAAACTCATGACCCGCGCCGACAGGGCCGGAGCCCGGCTTGTCCTGGTCGGTGATGTCAAACAGCTGGGATCGGTCGGCGCTGGCGCAGCCTTCGTCCAGTTGCAGCAAGCAGGCATGGCGACCTCCAAGCTTGCCGAGGTCGTCCGGCAGACCGATGCAGGGACCCGCGAAGCCGTCATGGCTTCAATCCAGGGCCATGCAGGCAAGGCTCTGGCCGCGCTGGAACGTGGCGGCGGCAAGGTGATCGAAGGCGCAACACCGGACGAGCGCCTTGAAGCGATGGCCCGGCACTATCTGGCCTTGTCACCATCAGAGCGTGCCCGAACGCTGGTAATCGAGCCATCGCGCCAAGGCCGGGACACGCTCACCGGTATCATCCGCGCGAAGCTTACCGGGCGCGGCGAGCTTTCAGTGGAGGCGGTGCGGTTCGACGCGCTTGAAGCGAAAGGTCTGACCCGTGCGGAAGCACGCGAGGCGGCAAGCTATGCCATTGGCGATGTCGTCCGGTTCAGCCGCGACTACGTTGCCAAGGGCGTGCGGCGTGGCGAAAGCCTTTCGGTTGCCGCAATCGATCCCGAGCGCGGGCGCATTGCCCTCGAAGGCCGCGATGGCCGGTCGCTGGACTGGCATCCACGGAAGTGGGGCACTGGTAAAGCCGAGGTGTTCGAGCCGAAACCGATGGAACTGCGCACCGGCGACCGCGTACAGTTTATCCGCAACGACCGCGAGGCGGGGCGGGTCAATGGCCTTGGCGGGACCGTCACCCGCATCGATTCCGACCGTGAGCGGGCGACAGTAAAGCTCGCCAATGGGCGCGAGCAGAAGCTCGATCTGTCCGATCCTCGCGACGCCCATTTGCGTCACGCCTGGGTCCAGACCGCACACGCCGCGCAGGGCCAGACCGCCGAGCGGGTCCTGATACACGCCGACAGCCGTTCCGCCAATCTGGTCGACCAGAAAATGCTCTATGTCGCGCTGTCGCGCGCCAAGGCCCAGGCGGTGGTCGTAACCGACGACAAGGACAGGCTCGTCCGCGCGATCTACGAGCGCGCAGGCGAGAAGCAGACGGCCATGACCGCGAGCACGCCAGACGCCGGAAAATCGAAGGCGATGGGTGCCGGGCTGGGATAGGCCATCGGCGCACCTGTGCCATCATCGATGGCAGCACATCCTTCGAAAAGGTGCAAAAGAAGGTCCGAGAAATCCGGACAATTTTGCTCACCAGGCCACCAACATTTCATAAATGAATTGCATATTTCTGAAATGTTGGCCATATGGCCCAAACGGAGATTCGATATGGACAAGAAGCGTGAAAATTTCGTCAGACTTGCGGAGCAGAGGGTCAACCGCGCCCTCAAGGAAATCCGCTTGATCGGAAATCTTTCGAACAGATCGGCATATTTCTCGACAGACGAGGATGTGAAGAAGATATTCCGGGCCCTTCAGAAAGAACTCGACACTGCCAAGGCTCGCTTCGGGGATGCTGAAAGCGGCAGCGAATCCCTCTTCAAGCTCTGATCACGCGGCGAAAAGGAACGGACATGACTGGACCAGTACTGGAATTTTTGCCGAATCAGGCAGGTGAGAGCGAAGGCCTCGGCGACGCAGGGATCGAGACCTTTCGCGACAACCCTTATGCGAGTTGTGGCCGCGAAGCCGGGCAGAACAGTGCTGACGCCGCTGTCGACTTTCCCGTGAGGATGAAATTTGACGTGCTCGACGTGGCAACTTCAGAGCTGCCGGGCATTGCTGTCCTGACCGACACAGTCGAAAGATGCCTCGCCGATTCCAAACAAGAAAAGGACGAAGACTTTTTCTCCCAGGCGAAGAAGCTGCTCGAAAAGCCGACCACCAAGATTCTCAGGATCAGTGATTTCAATACGAAGGGCCTTGCCGGACCTTCGGGTCAAGAAGGCACTCCATTCCATTCGCTGCTGAAGGGTGCCGGCGTCAGCAACAACAAGACAGAGACGTCGGGGGGCTCATTCGGCATTGGCAAGAACGCTTCGTTCGCGATCTCCGATCTTCAGACGGTTCTCTATTCGACAGCGTACCGCGATCAGGCAGATGAGTTGCGGTTTGCGGCTCAAGGCAAGTCCCGGATGGTCTCCCATGTCGATAGCAACGGTGAAAAGAGACGAGCCACCGGCTACTGGGGAAACCCGGATGGATATGTCGCTGTCGAAGATCCGGCACTGGTGCCGGACTGGATGCGCCGCGACGAGATCGGGACAAGCATTTTCAGTGTTGGCTTCAGACAGAACGACGGCTGGTCCTGGTCTATCGCCTACTCACTGCTGACTAACTTCTTCGCGGCGCTTCACCGGGACAGGATGGCGTTCGAAATCAACGACGGCGAGATCAAGCTCAATCACAATACAGTTGCGGCGATGTTCGACGACCCTCGCATCATCTCGGCAGCCGAAGCGGACGGTCAGAAAAGCCAGCTCGACTTCTCGCGCGACCTGTTCCGCTGTCTGACCTCGCCCGATGCGACGGAAATTGAACAGGAGGTTCAGGGTCTAGGCAAGATGCGCTTCCGTATTCTTGTCGACGATGGCCTCCCCAAGCGTGTTGGCATCGTCCGCAACGGAATGCTGATCACCTCAGAGCTTCAGCAGTTCGGGGACAAGCTTCAAAGGTTTGTCGGCACGCGCGAATTCGTAGCATTCGTCGAGCCGGTCGCCGACGCCGCAAGCAAGCTCATGAAGTCGATCGAGAATCCGCGGCATGACAGCTTCTCCGCCAACCGTCTTTCCGATCCGCTGAAGCGGCAAGCCGCTGAAAGCGCTATGAAACAGCTCATCAAGGACCTGCGCAGACAGATTGAACAGACCGCTTCGATTGAGGAGGACGACGAGGTCACGCTCGAAGAGCTGGCAAGGTTCTTTGCCGAGGATGCCAGCGGCACTCCGCCGCCCGACCCCGATGCCGAGAATGATCCCGAAAAGTTCGTGTACAAACCGGCTCGCAAGACCAAGACTAAAGCGCTGCGACCGCAGGAAAACACCGGCGATGATGGCGGCGGCGGAGACAAGGAAACACGTGAGACGGGCGGGAAGCGCTCCGGTGACCAGAAAGGGCCGGGAGCCGGAAGCGGCGGAAGCGGCACGCAGGGCAAGGTGCCGCCGCTGAAGCTGCGGGGTCTCAGGACGGCGATACCTTCCGATCAGCCGGATGCGCTGAAAAGGACCATCTGGTTTACGCCCACCGTCTCGGGAGCAGCTGTGGTGCAGCTCGAAGCTACAGGACTCAACACCGGAGAGCCGCTTCCTGTCGTTGCCACGAGCAACGGCGCTGTACACAAGGGAAATGTGGCAATTGAACTGACGGAAGGGGAGCGGGTCTCCCTCGAAGTAACGTTCGACGCGCCCTATTCGGGCCCGGTCGAAGTGTTCGCCACTGCCGAATTGCAGGAGGCCGAAGCATGAAGTTTTCCGATGACATGCGCTTCGCCCACCCGGTACTGACGGACGAGACCGGCGACTTCAGCGAAGGGAGTTTCGCGCTCGATACCGAAGTCGAGGAGATCATAGAAACCGGCAAGGTCAGTATCCGCTACAGCATCGACCTCACCGAGACATCGATCCGTGAGCTTGTCGAGAATGGCAAGGCCTCTGTCGGGATTTTCGTCCGGTGCGGTGACACATTCTATTCCGAGCTCCGGGAACTTGGTTGGCCCGAGGGCAAGGTGGAGTTCGAGAAGGGCTCGCTGTTGAACCGCGTATCGGTTCGCCCCGTCATCTGGCTTTCACAACCGCTGCCGGAATGGGAGCCGGGCAATGTGCACCCGGAATTTACACTGCCACTCAGTCTGGTTGCTGGAGATATTCTGGCCTTTGACGATGAGCAGGTCCTAAGCGTTGGCCAGGCCAAACTGGCACCGATGGAGAGCATCTTTGCGCTTGTCGCATCCCCCTCTCAGCCTGAAGGTCAGCTCAGTGTGAAACTGGACGACGAGAAGATCACGATTATTGCGGGGGAGGAGACGTTCAAGATGATCAATGGCTTGCGACACTCACCGGCCAAGGCAGCTGTCTTGAGTTCAGTCTACTTGCCCGCCGTGATGGAGGTTCTCGATGCTCTACGGGAGAATCCAGACGCGCATGAGAACCGGCGCTGGAAGCAGCCGTTTGCAGCGAAATGCACGGTTGCCAACATCGATTACAACGGCAGTCTTTTTGATAACGCGCAGACGCTGCTGGAAATGCCGGTCAGCCGACTTGAAACGATTGCGGAGGCCAAGGCGTGAGCAAACTCAAATTCCTCTCTCAAGATGTCATGGACAGCCTGCAGGCGCAGGTTACCACCAATCGCAACCGGTACGAATCCGGCGACTTTCTTGATCTCGAACTTGGAAATGGATGGGCGATCGAGGTTTCATCGGTATCTCTCGATGGAGCGGCTATTGCCGACCTCGACATGTCTTCGACAAAGCCGGAGATCGAAGTCCAGAATTCACTGAAAGTCTTCGAAGCGCTTCCCGGAATGACCCCGGCCATAGCGCGCGAGGGCCGCATCTGGACCAGGCTCACCCATGTAGAAGGCCTCGAGTACTCGCGGGCGCGGTGGCTCTCAGGCGCTTCCGGAGAGGCAATCGACAAGGCTGTCCTCGACCATTTCTTTGGAACGGGGCTCACTTCGATAAGGGACGACAATGCAATTGGCCGTCTCTGGTGGAATGCGCGGGTGGCGAAGATTGCGGCCGGCGCTGGTGACCACGAGAACGCGCTGAACCTTATCCTCAAGAGCGCTGACATTCGGAGTAACTTCGTCGAGCGCTCCCGGACCACAAGCAGGCCACAGCTGGCACAGGGTCTGATCCGGATCATGACCGCAGAACCCTGGGTGACGTCAGATGAGGCGAGCTTTCGTCATTTCATGAAGGTCCTCAACCGGAACGGTGGCGGAATTCTCTTCGAGGTCATGAGCAAATCTGAAGTCGACAAGTTCTTGGCGGATACTGCGGCAGTGGCAATGCAGCAGGCCGAAAGAGAGCTGAAAGCTGCCTAGGCTACCCTGTCGGGCAACCTGCTCTATCCGCTGGCGCGAACCGGGCCTGTAGTCCCGTCCCATCCGGGTGACGATCAGGAGCAATTGGAAGCGGAGCGGGAATTCCTGATGGACGCGCTCTGTCCCGCGCATTCTGCGCTCCTGAGGGCGCAGCATTCCTGAGCTAACCCGCAGGCACTCTTGCCTCTCTCATTGCCGGAGGCCCGCTGGCGCACTGATCGCGCGCGCAGGACCTCCGTCGGCTTCGCGCCGTTGCAAGGGTGCCGATTTTGTGTGGATCGCAGGGCGATCCCCTGAGGGAACACCAAAGGCTTTGCCCTCTCGTTCCCGAAACCGGAAGTAGACACCCCCGTGTGGCGGGCTTCGCCCGCTGGCCCGCGCCAGGGCATCGATTCCGGTTTTCCCTCCCCCTCCCATCCTCGCCGGAAGGCAGGCCGCATGCCGCGTGTCGGATGCGGCTTTCAGCCGAAGGAGGGCAGAAAATGGGTGATTTGATTTTGAGCTACCGGGCTTGCGGAGCCGAGTGCCGCGAGGACTGGTTGCGGATGCTGGCTAATGAGAACGGCTTGCCGTTCGGGACGGTGCAGCGTCTGGCCGAGGAGCTGGGCGAGTGGGAAGATTTCGGCGAGCTGGTTGAAATTTGTGAGCTCGGCGGGAGGGCGGTGCAATGACCGCTGGCACCATTTCCCGCAGCGAGCGGATTGCCCGACTCAATGACCGGGCGCGGCAGGCGATGGGCCTTGCGTGCGTTGCAGTGGCAACCGAGGGCTTTCGGGCCTTGTCCGAGGAAGATCAGTCGCGGGTGCGCGAGCTGGTCGAAACCTTCGACGCCTTCACCCCGGATAACGATCCTTATGGCGAGCGCGATTTCGGGGCGATCTATCAGGATGTCGATGGCCGCTGGACGACCGCGCGACCGGCGCGGCCTGCCGCAACCGTGTTCTGGAAGATCGATGCTTACGACCACGACTTGCGGTTCGGCAGCGAAGACCCCGCCAATCCCGCCGTTACCCGGCGGGTGCTTACCATCATGCTGGCAAGCGAGTACTGACCGGAAGTGTCCTGTGGAAATTTGTTCCACGGGACTCTTGCGGATGTTCTGCAAATGTTTCATCACTGGGTCTGGATTTGACATCTTGTCCTTTCCAGACCCAGTGGAGATGCCTGTGCTTGATCGCCGCACCGAGTTTACCAGACTGAGGGAATGCGCCGGATTGTCGATCGAGGAGGCAGCACAGCTGCTCCACGTGACCGAACGAACAATCAGACGCTACGAGACTCCTGGATCACGAGGAACAGAGCCATCGCCGCTGGCGATGGATTTCGTTCGCCGCATGGCACAGGCCGCTGTGCGTGCGAACTTTGTGGACCGCGAAAAGCCAGCTTTCCGTTTCATCGACCTTTTCGCAGGTATCGGAGGTTTGCGGAAGCCGTTCGAGGAGATTGGCGGGAAATGCGTGTTCACCGCTGAGTGGGATCGCTGGTCACGCAAGACCTATGCCGCCAACTATCCTGACAACCCCTTCGATCACGAGTTCGCTGGCGACATCCGGCCCTATGCCGACGAGCCCTGGAAGGTTCCCGAGCATGACGTCTTGCTTGCCGGTTTCCCTTGCCAGCCATTCTCGATTGCCGGGGTCTCGAAGAAGAACGCGCTCGGTCGACCTCATGGTTTCCTGTGCGATACGCAGGGGACGCTTTTCTACGACCTCGCCAAGATCATCGCTCATCATCAGCCCAAAGCATTTCTGCTTGAGAACGTGAAAAATCTCGAGCGGCACGACCGGGGCCGGACTTTCGCAACCATCATGCATGTTCTCACACAGGAGCTCGGCTACAAGGTCCAGTACCGGGTAATCAGTTCCGCGCCCTGGGTTCCGCAGAAGCGCGAGCGCGTGTTCATTGTCGGATTCCGGGAAGAGACAGGTTTCAGCTTCGATGACCTGGAATTGCCCGAGAGCCGCCAACCCGTGCTGGGCGACATTCTGGAAGACAATGTTGACGCCAAGTATACGCTGAGCGAGCATCTGTGGGGCTACTTGCAGGGGTACAAGGAGAAGCACGCGAAGAAGGGTAATGGCTTCGGCTATTCGGTATTCGGTCCCGGCGATGTCTCGCGTACGCTCTCGGCACGCTATCACAAGGACGGGTCCGAATGCCTGGTTTTGCAACCTGGCAATCGGCCCCGCAGGCTGACCCCGCGCGAGTGCGCGCGCCTCATGGGTTTCGACGAACCGCAAGGCAGCGACTTCATTATCCCCGTTTCTGACACTCAAGCCTATCGCCAGTTCGGCAATGCCGTGGTGGTGCCCGTAGTCCGCGCTGTAGCCAGGATCATGGCCCCCCATATTGTGGGCGAGCCTGCTGCGAAGGACGCTATCAGCGAACAGGTTCGCGAACCGGCTTACGCCCATGGCTGATGTGGTCTCACCGGCTGTCCGCAGCCGGATGATGGCCGGAATCAGGGGTAAGGATACAAAGCCGGAAATCATCGTCCGGCGCGGATTGCATGCACTCGGCTTCCGCTACCGCCTTCACGACCGCAAGCTGCCTGGACAGCCGGACCTTGTGTTCTCGGCGCCACGGGCAGTGATCTTTGTACATGGCTGTTTCTGGCACGGGCACGACTGTCATCTCTTCAAGTGGCCTTCGACACGCGAGGAGTTCTGGCAGGCCAAGATCACCCGAAACCGCGAGAATGATCGCAAGCATTCTGCGGCACTGAACGAGGCTGGCTGGCGTCAGGCGACTGTCTGGGAATGCAGCCTCAAGGGCAAGACGCGTTTAGCCGATGGGCAACCCGTGAGACTGCTTGCGGACTGGCTTCGATCGGACCACGCGTCTATCGAGATCGAAGGACAGAACACGTCCGGACGGAGCGCAGATGGCTGAACAGTTTGACCTTTTCGCGGAAGATGGCAGCAGCCTTCTTGCAGAGCTGCTACGCACGTCGCGCGAACTCTTTGTCAAGAAGCTGTCCAACAACGACCGCGACTGGGCGCGACTGACCAACAAGCATCAGGCAGGAGTCTATATCCCGCCAACTCAGCGCGACAGCGGCTTCTTCCCGCCACTTGTCGCCAAGGAACGGGACGACCCGGAAGCCGATGAAATAAGGGAAGCGTGGTTCCAGACCGATTGGCCGCAGTACGGCATCGAAAGGAAGACTCGCCTGGTGCACTACACCAGCAAGGGTACTGAGACCCACATGACGCGGGTACCCAAGGAGGCATTCGCGGAATTGTCTCCTGCTTCCTGGCTCGTCATGTCGGAGGCAGAAGGGCGCGGCGAGCCGCGCTACATTTGCCTGACGGTCGATTCCGCCTCTGACGACGCGACCGTCCTTCTCGATACACTGGGTATCGATGCCGCCTTCACGGTAGGAATTCTCGATCCGGCAGCTGCGGTCGCGCGCGAACGTGACGAGATACTGGATTTTGCAGAAGAAGTGGCGCTGGCGTGGCTCGCAGGCGAAATCGCCGGCTTTGCGGACAATCGGGCCGCAATGCCTGCGACCGTCGAACTCGCCCTCTTGGCGCGGGCTAACTTTCTTGATCGCTATAAACTACCTTCACTCAATCCTTTCGAGCTGGAGTTTCCTGGTGACGCGGTCCGGGAAATTAGCCGCAAGATCGAGTGGGACCTCTTCCGCGAATTCCAGCGCCGGGAGCGCGGAGTCGAACTGGTTCGTATCGTGCTCGGCGATGACCCGATCAAGCTAGACATGAAGGGCGTCGTGCGGCGTCTGGTCGATGCAACCGGCGCAGTCGACCGTTTGATGCTGTCGGCCAGTCAGCAACGCAAGTCGCGCGCCGGATACTCGTTCGAGCACCACATTGAGGCCATGCTTGAAGCGGGCAACATTCCGTTCGCCAAGCAGGTCGTAATGGACGCGAAAAAGCGACCTGATTTCGTGCTTCCATCACTTGTCCATCTCAAGAAGCCGTACGAAGGTGCGCAGCGCGGACTTATCCTAAGTGCGAAGACCACGCTTCGCGAGCGCTGGAAACAGGTCCAGCGTGAAATGGGCGGCAGCGATCTCTTTCTCGCCACGGTCGATGAATCGATCGCGGCCAATGCGATCGAAGATATGGCATCGATGGGCATCAACCTTGTCGTGCCGGAAACCCTCAAGAAATCGAAGGACACCGAGTATGTTCGCCATGACAACGTACTCGACTTCGCCACGTTTTTCCGTGGGGAACTGCAGGTAAAGCGTTTGCCTGCCTGGGCCTGAACTACCTTCGTTGCCTTCGCCTCGTTTTGAGCACCCTCACTGGCCGCACGCGGTCAACTTTCAATGCCCTGCCCGCGCCTGTTTCCCCGGCCTTCGCCGGTGTCACCCGTGTTGGACATGAATCCTGCCCTTGGCCGTGCGGCCTTTCTGTTTGGTGCAACGAGCCACCAGACACGAAAGGAAATCATCATGGCACGCAGCAATACCGCACCCGCGCAGGAGACCAATCCGCCGGACTACCTCGCCTGGCATGTCGCCAACAAGGGCGATAAGGGCTTCTGGACCCGCATCGGAGCCGCCTGGTTCCACCGCGACCGCAAGGGCCTTTCGCTTCAGCTGGAAGTGGTGCCGATCAATGGCCGGATCGTCCTGCGCACGCCGCTGGACGACGAGAAGAAGGAACCGGGCGCTTAGCGCCCGGCCTTCGGGCGGATGACAAAAACTTGGCCGGTTGTGGTAGGTCGGGTTTTAGGTAAACCGCGACGACATTCATCGCTTCACGCGGTTAGTAATAACGGTCATAGTCGCCGCCGAAATCACCCACAACGGCCAGTTCGGCCAACACGGTGATGGTTAGACTCAGCAAGCGGCGCATGCGGGCCGGATCGTCCCACTGGTCATGGCCGTGCTTGCCGCCATGGAAAAGATTGTTCCGCACTGTTTTCGCGTAGGCCACGACCTTGTCGAGGTCGGCAGTATTCGGAGAGAAGGACAGTTCCTCGAAGGCATGTTCCGGGTCGCCGACGATTTGGCGCTGGGGCTTTTCTGCAAGGAGCGCCTCAGCTGCAGATGATACGACATAGTCAGTGCGATGCGCTTTTACGAATTTGTCCCAACTGGGATCAGCACGCGTGCCGATGACCTCGCTTTTTAGGAAGCGCTTTTCCTTCAGCGCGAATTCGAAGCGGGAGAACCAGTAAAAGAAATCAAAAGCTAGATTGCGCATGTCCTGATCGACTTCATCGTGGCGCATTGCGATTTTGGCTCCAAATGGTTGTTCTGGTTGAACCAGAATCGGGGATGGACAGTTGGTTGCGGACATGGATCAGATAATGAAATAGTGACCAACAACAGGGCGCAGATTGCGACTATCGACAGTCCGCGCTAGCCACTAACTGATCGTGAATGTCTCGACAAAACCGGCACCCCTAGTTTGGTCATAGATACGTAGCTGTAGATCAGCTTTCGGCATCCAGACACGTCCGGTCTCAACGGCGAGGGACACGGGCAAGGCTGGAAAGAGGTCGATCACCTTGTCTTGCCCGTGCCGGGCCTTGATATCGTTGTAGAGCTTTCTCAGCGCGCTACGGAACGCCGCCAAATCCTCTGGTTGTCTCACGACGTCATTGCCTGGTTCCGCAATCGACAAAGACCAGATCATCGTGTCCTTTCCTAAGACTTCGTAGATTCGATCGTCTGTCACTGTCGCGCTTACCGCCAGCTTGAGGGCAATCCTTCCAGCGGTATTGACGGCTGGCTCGCCACGAATGAACTCAAGGGGTGGTTTGTCACGCTGCCATCGCCAAGTCGAAGGCTCACGGTGCAATTGGTGGACTGTCGTGGGCACGATGTCGTACAGCAGCCTTCCGAGTTCGATAAGCAGCGGCTGCGGGGCGAGCGCGAAGACACTCAGGTGCCGTATCTCCTGGCGTTCAATCCGGCCACGTACCTTCTCCGCGAACAGCCGGTTGAGATTGCTACACTGAAGTGTCCAGAATTCCGGTTCGTGATCGCGGTATGCCTGGTTGATCATTTCGAGATCGATTGTCTGGCGCGAAGCCGGATGCCGTTCGGGCATCATGGCAGCGAATATCGCCTTAGTAGAAACAAGAGCTTCGCTGTTGGCGATCGTCGCGCCAAAACGGATCACATGCGACGCTCGTTCTTCATCAATATCAATGTTTGTCTCGACGCGATCCTCATGCGCCTTCTTCATGGACAAAAGGAGCGCCTCGGGATGTTCCTTTTCGGCATCGACGTCGATTAGCTTGTGATGCCGGGCGCACATCAACATCAGGTTTGACAGTTCCTTGGCAAGAAGTGGCGATCTGATCGGATCGCCTCGCGGCCCACCTGGCACATCGGCAACTATATGGGCGATGAAACCGTATAGCCCATCTTCCTTGCCCGCGATGAGATCACCGACCAGATCATCGTTGCACCCACGATACTCGCATCTCCCCGCTGCGCGTGCCCAGATCGCTGACCGGACATTTATTGGAATGCTGGACTTCGACACCTCTGTCCCTTTCCTACGCTTACTTTCCCGAATGAACCTCGACGGTTTGAGGCTGTCCTTTGCGATCAAACAATGTTGCGCTCATCGTCAGACCCAACCACTGCTTTCGGACAACCAACAGCACCGCGAACTCGATATCGCGCTCGCCATGGACCAAACTTTCCATCGAAGCCATGTCTTCACAGCTTGGAATAGGCAGATGATTGGGGTGCGAGTGCCATTCCCCAAGATAATTGAAGCGTGAATAATCGCACCCTGTGCGCTCGAAAAAGTGCGCAAGCGCATTCTGGTGATCATCTACCGAGCGCACAAAATGCGCCGCACTGCCTCGCTGGCTATCGACAGTAAAGTCGACAAGTCGAAAATCTCCCGGTGCGAGCTGCTCTGCCATTAGGATGCCTCCAATCTCTAGCCGTCCTGCTCGGCTAAGTTCACGTCTCAACCGGCGACGCAGAGGCTTTGGAAACTCAATCTGCATTACTTCGTGTCGGAATCGGTGGCGTCGGGGAAGAAATCGCGAACAAATGCGTCGAGCTCCTCGGCGATGTTCTCGTCCTTTTCGGGACCCCAGATGCCTTCAGACACCAATGCGATCGGCCAGGTGTCGAATGGCTCTCCGAAAATCCACGCAGATTGTAAGCCGATCGCATAGGCTGCAGCGGGAAATTGCGTCTCGGTCCGCACAAGAGTGTCGATGACGAACCTCGCCATATGGCTTGCGATGACTGTCACTTCTGCATCGCCGGCAATTAGCGGCGGAGTCCCTTCAGGAAGGTCCAAATCATACTGGATAGCGCTTCCTTTGGGCGGTTCCACTCCGCGATCCGTACACCACTGCTGGATCTGCCTGCGCGCAGCGTGCGGAACTGGCTCGTGGCCGGGACGAAGACGAGCGACGAGTCCGCCAATCCCTCCCGCGAATACCTCTCCCCACACGAACGTCTTCTTTTCGTTTCGCGCCACCGATGCGCACAGGTTGAAGACCTGCGGATCGGCTGTCGCATCGACAATGACATCGCAGCTGCCGATCGCGACGAGTGCCGAATCAGTAAATGCCGAGCTCTCTTGCATACCGATGCCAACTCGGAAGGACCGCACACTCGCCATTGGGTTGAGGTCCGTTATCCGGGCTTTCACGGCGTCGGGCTTGTTCAGCCCGACCGAATTCCAATCGAGCTCGTTACGGACGATGTTGTCGGCAAAGAAAACATCGCCATCGACGAGCACAAAATTGCCGATCCCAGACCGGGCCAAAGAGGCCGCGATTTTCGCGCCAACCGACCCGCAACCGACAATTGCAACTGACATTGCGGACATAAGCTTATATGGTTCTGGTAGCCTTTTGGCGTTCGTCGGAGCACATACCGTCCGATAGTCGTGGACGGAGCGGCGTCCGGTGCCCGCCGCGAGCGACATCATTTTCACTGTACCCAGACATTCGACGACGAGGACAAGCTCGTCAGTTGAACCAGCCAATCGTTCTGACAGATCCGGGCGATCGGCAAGCTCGACGACCGCCTCCACGAAATCGTAGTCAGCCTTCACCTTTCCAGCCAAGGTTTCTCCGAGGCGAACGAATATTCCCTCGCGGACCCGGAATTTGGGGATCAGCCCTGCCGCGTTCCAATATTCTCCATCGCTGCCAACTTGCCAGAGATGTGCCAGCCACCTTCCAGCGCTGAATTGCTCCACGATCTGTGCGTCAACAATTTTCAGCAGAGAGACATTGGCCAAGGCTGCAAGAGCGTCTTCGGGCAGGATGAAACGAAAATTTGAATTCCGTGTGTCTTGTCCGACGGTCGTCCGGTGAGCATCGGCAACAACAGCTACTTCGTCGGACGCAGGCGCCTCGCCCGTCAGTAGCCGGTGCGCACTCTCGATCATCATTGCGCCAGTCCATGACGGGTCCCAGTTGTCGGGCCGGAATTCAAGGCAAAGCTCTCCACCCACGCCATACTGATGGCCTGACAGCCGCACTTCCTCGCGCGGTGTGACCTGAGGCGGCATGTCTGGAAAGAAGCTGGGGTAGGTCATTTTAAGTGCAACCGCTTCACCGTTCCGATCAATCTCGAAATCGGTGCAAAGCTTTGCGTCGTTCGTCAGGCGCCATGCAACGTTCGAAAGCCAGACGGACCGATCCTCAAGTTCGGCGATTGCCTGACGTTCTCTTCGCGCCCTGTTGGGCTGCGAAGTCCACCAGATCATGCAAAGCCCTTGGGCTTGCTCGGCACACGGGGCCCGGCACCGAAGGACGGGGCCGCTGCTCCCGACGCCGCAACAGCGCCGCGCAATAATGATCCGGATCCGCCCAAGGCGCGGTCCTTGGCACGTTTAGCCAGTTCGACACCGACATGCGGTGAAAGCGTTTCGGTGATGATCTGCGGATCATTGAGGCCGGCCACTGTGGCAAAATCATCGCGGGCTTGGCGCAGCCAAGCGTAAAATGACCGCTCGCGCTCGGGAAACTCAGCCCACTTGTCTGCGAAGTTTTCCATCGGGTCGCTCGGGTTGCGGATTATTGCGGTGTTGTACTGATCACGCTCGATATACCGATCCATACCAGAAAGAATGGCGAGGAGGGCGTCCGCAATATCCTCTTCGCCCGAATAGGCGTGAGCGGCAAGGGTCGTGAGGATAATCGAGATAGGACAGCAGTTGATCTCGTCATTCTCGAACATCATGTCCCGATGCCGCTTGAGGATCATGATCGAGGCCTGGAGCGGCGTCTGGACCCGGTAATCGGGAATGTCTTCAACGCTGGCGCTGATCGATTTGGCGAGCCTCTTCTTGCGCTCGTTCAACACGACGATCATGCGCGACTTGAACCATTCTAGATAGCCCTTCGGATTTGAACGTGGCCAATTGTCAGTAATCAGCCGATAGTCGGGCCGTTCATTGTCGGTGATCGCGATTGCCGTCCCCGCCCAGTGCGCATTTAGGCTCCTAGCTTCCAACATCTTGCGGACTTCAGTGCCATCGGGAAGTGCCGGAACAACGTCCATGTGGAACTGCGCGCCATCGGCGTAATTTAGTGTCCAGCAACGCCGCCCCTCACGCAAAGGCTTCACCATATTCTTCGATTTTCGGTAGGCTTCGATTTCGCGGCCAAGGAGTATCTTGAGACGTTCTTGGCTGAGGCTCGATTTGCCGAGGCGCTTCAGTTCGCACACTGCGTCGATATCGTATTCTTCGTCGAGATTGAGCGGCTTTATCACTGTGCCGAGGCCAAAAGAACCTTGGACATATACCGCAGGATCGTACTTCGCGATCGTGGAATCGGGCCGGTTGAGCCATCGGCCAAGCGACTGATAGCTGTCGTTTGCCTGTTCGTAACGCGTGTCACTGATGCTCAATTCTTCGACAAGCGCGTCGATAAACCGGCGGGACGATGTACTGGCAGCCATTCCTGCAAGAGCCTTTCGCACAAAATGAATTTTCTCTTTTTGTTCCTAGGATAGAACTGTCCTTCGGGCAAGCATACCAGCGTCGAGCTTTCACACTTAAGTCATTGGCCCAGTCGGTCTTATTGCGCAGAGGATTTCAGCATCATTCTGTTTGAGAACCAGTCCACACCACCGCATCCTCTTTGAAGGCGGCTTTCGGGAGAGCGGCGCGAAAGCGTCAATGGCCGAAATGAGGGCACATTGCGGACCGGCAGCTCTTTGAAGAAAGTGACGGTTCCGTATTGTGTCGGTAGGAGGCTGGCAGACCTCGAAAGAGGCGATGGGTGAAGCGGAAAGGCTGGGGGCGAGCTGCCGATGCGTTTGCTCATCACGCGCGCCATTGAGAGAGCTATCTGATTGGTTCGATTGACTTCGCTATGTGAAAGTTGCGGCCTCGCATTATGCTACGCCGATGGACAAAACGCCAATCCGCACAAAATTCGTCAAACAGCTCGTTCGGGTGAACGATCAGCTGTGCTTCGCGGCGCTAGGGCGTCACGAGTTTGGCCGGGCCCTCAGCGAGTTGGTCCGCGCATCCCCGAAGGAGTTCACAACCGCGGCCTTCGCCGACAACCCCTACGCAAAACGACTCTATCGGCAAATGGCAGATATGCCGGATTTCGCGATCAAGTCCGAGCAAACCGAGTTGCAGATGGGTGTGATCGCGGGCGTCGAATACGCCCTCGCATATTTCGATGAGATCGAAGCGTTTCGAGCGCTCGCTAAGCCGTCCGACGCCGATGTCATGCGAGCCGATGCACCGGAAGATCAGCTGTTTGCGAAGATGTCGCGCTGGCTGGGGTGCGAGCCGGAAAAAGGGCCTTACCGCAGCTTGGGTTACGTCCGGCTGCTTCGCAACCACTATGCCCATGTCAACGACGATCCGTCGCCGGCGTTTGCGAGCTTCGTGGCAAAGCATGCGCATCACCTTCAGAGGTACTGGGATAATGGAATCACCGATCTCGGCGCTATCTCCTTCCGGTCGTTACCTCATGACGCGCTGACCGCGGAATACGCGTTCGCCATCATGAACTTGCTGCGCGTGTCCGTCGAGAAAATCGACCGTGACTTTGCCAGCACCTTGGAATTCGACGACGTTCTGAATCTTGTCGCCGCTGAAGCATATGAGAGTGCGGCTCACCATGATCGGGCACCGGAAAGGCTGACCTCGCGGGTCCGGTCCGATCTGGAGCTAGGCTACGGCGAACGCTTCGATGTCACTCGCGTACAGGCCGGCGTGGACGCTTTTCTCTCGCACCGGCGTAGTCAGAAAGCGAGGCGGCGCGGTCATACCTAATCCTAGCGTGACATGTCACACCCATCCGCCGTTGAAGCGACGTCGAAAGTGAATTGAACCGTCGGGCGGCGGTTCGACCGACGCGATTCCCTTCAAATTCAGTATGGTTTGCTCTTCAGTCGCGCTCACACTTTTGTCCCAACCAGGTGCATTTCTTGAAGTTCAACGTGTGGCCACACCCAAGGCCCGCGAGCTGAATTCCAGTGCCGTGCTATCACAATGCAGATGGTGCGCTTGCTTTTGGTCGTCCGCGCGCCATGTTGCGCTGATGGCCGATGAAGAAAATCCACTACCTACCGGCGAACATGTTACTCGACAGTATCAGCAAATGCGCCCGCTCATTGGGCTGCTTGGGCTATTCAGCGGCAATGTTCGCCGCCAGGCCAAGGAGCTTGAGAGGCAGTTCACTGACGTCGAGCGCATGAAGGAAGAACGCCAGAAATTCGCAGCGCGTTTCGGTCCACGCGGCTGGACGATCTTCGATCGACTGTCGGTTGAGGCAGTTCGGATCGCGGTCGCCGAGGGCGAGGAGGATGTCGCGGATCAGGGTTTGGTGTTGCATCACTTAGATGCCGATATTCTTTCGTCCCTGGGATATCGCTTCAACACCAGTCGGTTCGAGGCATGGCACGAACTCTATGAACGCGCTGTCGAGCGGCTGCTCGCACAGGATTATCTGTCAGCTGTCCCGCTGCTGCTCATCATCATCGACGGCATCTGCACCACGAAAACCGGCAAGCACCCCTTCTCAGGCGGCGCAGACGCGCCTGTCTTCGATACCGAGACAACCGGCCCCGGCGGGCTTTCCGACGGGCTTGCCATTCTCGGAGCCACCCGCCGCAAGCTCGATACCGACGCCATAGACAGCCCCTATCGCCACGGCATTCTGCACGGCCTTAATCCGAATTTCGGGAACGCGCTGGTCGCGGCGAAGACCGTCAATCTGCTCCAAACGATGGTCGACTATTTTGACCGGCGCGAGGACGAGGAAGCGCGCATCGCCAAGGCAGCGAAGGATCAACACCAGCCATCTTGGTCGGAGCTCGCTGCTACGGTTTCTGCGACGCAGGACACCAAGCGCAGGATCGAGGCATGGGAAGCTCGGCCGGCGGTATCCGGCCACACACTTGCTACGCTCGGCGAACCTCATAGACTTGCGTCCGAAAGCCCGGAGGCCGCAGCCGTCACCTACCTCGATGCGATTGTCGTCCGCAATTTCGGGACGCTTGCACAGATGACGATCGACTATCCGCTCCGTTCCATCGGCCACCGGGCCGGTCGCCATCGGGAGGAGCTTGGCGACCTCAAGGTGACGAGCTGGACCATCACCGGCATGCGCGACGAAGCGCCGGCGATCAGTGAAGTCGATGTCGTAATGGAGGGCATCCTCAATGACAGCCCTTGGTCGGGCACACAGGTAATGCGGCTCGTCTACAATGACGAGAAATTCGAGGTGCGCGTGCGCGGCGCGCCTGACGGACGCTGGACCGTGATGCCCAATTTCCTGCCGACCCTTTGGGGCACGGCTGTCGGCTCTTTCAACGCGGCGACGCCGCCAAGTGACGCGCTTCCGTAGCAGACAGGTCTGTGATGCTGGGTGTTTTGCCACCTCGAGCAATCAATAAAGGAGCCGGGTTTCGGGCTCTCGCACGTAATAGCTGAATGTCTTGTATGAAAGCGCAAAGCTGCCCCATATCATTATACGATCAGCGGCTCGCTTGACGGTGTCGAAGCTCATCAAGATAGTCGCTCCACCATTGCGCCATCTTTACGCGTTCATCCCAGTAGTTCCCGCGATTGTAGACCCCTCGAATTGCGTTGCTATCTCCGTGAGCCAAAGCGCGCTCGATCGCGTCGGGGTGCCAAAGCCCGCTCTCGTTGAGCATGGTTGAGGCAGTTGAGCGCAGCCCATGGGCGGTCACTTCGTCTTTGGTGAACCCCATACGCCGAAATGCCGCGTTGATGGTATTCTCACTCATTGGGCGCTGGTTCGTATGGAACGCCGGGAAGATGTAACCCTTGCTGCCGGTAATCGATTTTAGCTCTCGGAACAGATCCAGCACTTGGCGAGATAGCGGCACCACATGGGTCCGGCGCGCCTTCATCTTGCCTTCCGGAATTGTCCAGGTGGCCTTGTCCCAATCAATCTCGTTCCACTCGCCGTGGCGAAGCTCACCGGGTCGCACAAAAACATGCGGTGCGATCTTCAGCGCGAACTTCGTCGCCGGGTAGCATTCGAAATCATCGATGGCGCGAAGAAGCCCGCCCAATTTCTCGGGCTCGAGGATCGCCGCGTAGTGCCGTGCCTTTGGCGTGACCAATGCGCCCTGTAGGATCGAGGTTGGATCGGTTTGGCACTGGCCAAGCGCGGCTCCGTACCGGAACACCCTGCTTGCAAAGGATCGGCATTTCTTGGCCGTTTCGAGATTGCCTTTGGCTTCGAGCTTCTTGAGCGCCGCCAGCATCAACTGCGGATCGACGTCGTTGATTGGCATATTCCCGATTGCGGGCTTGAGCAGTTCGAGGAACCAGCGCGCCTTGCGCAGCGTGGCCTCCGCCCTGCCTTCGGGCACCATCTTCTCGTCGATATACTTGTTGGCGATGACCTCGAAGGTGTTCTCCGCGCCTAGCTTGATCCTGGCCTTCTTCCGCTTCCGCTCCAGCATCGGATCGATGCCATCGGAAACCTTGAGCCGTGCCCGGTCGCGAAGCTGGCGCGCTTGCGACAAGCTGATCTCGGGGAACGCGCCGATGGGCAGCTTCTTTTCCTTCCCGCCGAAGCGGTACTTGAAATACCAGAGCTTGGAGCCGTTCGGCTTCACCAGCAGCAGCAGCCCCCGCGAGTTGTATTTCTTGTACGACTTGTCGGTGGCCCGGAAGCCTTTGATTTCCTGCACATTGAGGCTCATTTGGGGGCCTCGCTTTTGCGCAAGTTGGGGCCTTTTGAGCTGGAGCCCCCAGCTGAGGCCCCCAGAGACGTTGGAACAAAGCGGAACAAAACAAGACCTCTCTTTCTGCGCTAGAGGTCAAGAATGGCAGAATTCCGCCATTTCTGCAATGTTTTGGAACGTTCTGATGAGAACAAATGGTGCCCAGAAGAGGACTCGAACCTCCACGGGGTTGCCCCCACCGCCACCTGAAGACGGCGCGTCTACCAATTCCGCCATCTGGGCACGGAGTGGAGGCGCGCCATTAGGGTGAAGGGGCGATGGCTGTCAAGCGGCTTCGTGACCGCAAATCCGTCTTTGACTTTAGCATGACGCATCGACCGAGCATTCAGCGCTCTGCTCCTGCCCAAGCCGCACCCCAGAGCGCCCTCGCCCTTAGTCCTCGCTGGCGAGGCGGTAGAGGTCGCGCGCAGCGTCTACGGGCTTGATCTCGCCGCCATCTTCGTAGTGCCAGAAGGTCCAGCCATTGCAGCTGGGAGCGCCTTGGAGGTCTTTCCCAAGCCCATGGATTGAGCCGACCTGGCCGTTGCAATCAAGCGAGCCATCCGCGCGCACGATGGCTACCCAGCGGCGTTTCTTGTCGAATACTTGCGTGCCCGGCTTGATATAGCCGTTTTCGACAACAGCGCCGAAAGCAACGCGCGGGGCGCTCTTTTTTGACTGCATCGTGGTGAGCGCGCTTTCGTCCAAGGGCAGCTCTTTTTCGATGCGCTTCATTGCCACGCCGCGGTAAAAATCTTCGCGTTCACAGCCGATCCATGATCTCCCCAAACGCTTGGCAACTGCTCCGGTCGTGCCGGTGCCGAAGAACGGGTCGAGCACGACGTCGCCCTTCTCCGTTGTCGCCAGCAATACGCGGTAAAGCAGGCTTTCTGGCTTTTGCGTTGGATGCGCTTTCTTGCCGTTCTCTTTCAAGCGCTCACCGCCCGAACAAATTGGTAGCACCCAGTCAGAGCGCATTTGCAGCTCATCATTGAGCGTCTTCATCGCGCGATAATTGAATTGATAGCGCGCCTTTTCGCCTTGGCTCGCCCAGATCAAAGTCTCATGCGCATTGGTGAAGCGCGTGCCCTTGAAGTTCGGCATCGGATTCGTTTTGCGCCACACGACGTCATTCAGAATCCAGAAGCCGATATCCTGCAAGATCGCGCCGACGCGGAAAATGTTGTGATAGCTGCCGATGACCCAAAGCGATCCATCGGGCTTCAAGACGCGGCGCGCCTCGGTCAGCCATTCGCGGGTAAATTTGTCGTAGGCGCGAAAACTGTCGAATTGGTCCCAATGGTCGGTCACGGCATCGACTTCGCTGCCATCGGGGCGGTTCAAATCGCCGCCAAGCTGCAAATTATAAGGCGGGTCAGCGAACACACAATCGACGCTGTTATCAGGAAGCGAACGCATGGCTTCGATGCAGTCACCATCAAGGATTTGGCCCAATGGCAGAAGCGCGCGCACTTCTGCTTCGGACACTTTTGGTGCCTTTGCAGGTGCTTTTGCACGCAGCTTTTGTGTTTCCATCACGCCCATAATTTACGCCTCGAAGTGATACTGATCGCCAAACTTATCCACAGGGTGAGTCCTCAGCGGGCCCGCGTCAAGCGATTAGATTCTCGAGACTTATGGTTAATGCTTAGTAAACGACAGCAGGTAGGCTGTGGAACAAAACAAGGCCCCACAAGATGTTGAGTTTAGCGAAGTCCAGCGGACTCCAGATGGGGTGGGTGTGGCACGCAGGACTCAGCCCGGCGCTTGATTAGTACCAGCCGATATTTGTGCCGAAGACTTCTTTGTGACGCTCCCAAGCCTCTTCGCCGATGCACATTGAGCCCAGATAGTGCGACATCATGATCACTTTGCGCATTAGGTCTTGGTACGCTTCACCATAGGCATCAAGCTGATCGAGGCTTAGGCTTTGCTCGACTTGTGCTTTCTCCACCAAACCGGCGATTGGCGCGTGGGCCTCCTCCAGCAGTCGCTCAATCTCATCGATCAAACCATCGGGATAGGCGCCTGGATGAACCGGTAGGCCCAGAATAGCGCTGCTGTGCTCATCCTCAGCCAGCAGCATCTGGTTCCATGCGCCCGGCGCCCATAGCGCGCAGCGTTCTGCCAGCATTTCGCCAAAGCGGCCGTTCCACAATTCCCATGGCAACATCGCATAGGGCGCGACTTTTGCGCCGTCTGGCAGCTGCGCATTCACTTGGTCGATAAAGGTGCGCTGTTTGGCATACTCCTCTTCGAAACGCGCATTGGCGCTTTCCTGCGTGGGAGCTTGATTGATTTCGCTTTCAGGGTGGACGCCATTTTCGCGCAGCAGGTCGCCCGCTTCGGTGTCCCATATCTCGTCTGGCAGTTTTCGCTGCGGCACTTCGCTGACATGCGCCTCGCGCTCCGCGAGTGCACGTGCGTTGAGCGAGCGCCTTCTACCAAATGTTGGACGTTCCATACCCATTGTGTTTTCCCCGAACCTTGTTTTCGGGAAAGGCCAATACAATCAGCAATCTAAATTTGGGTTAAGCAAACACCAGCACCACGTTGGCGGCAAAGCCGGCCACCAGAATTGCGCCCAGCCCGCGGCCAATGCTCTTTGCGAACCATAGGAGCGCGAGCAGCCCAAGCGCGCTGGCCGTGAGCAGCGCCATTTGCAGGCCGGCCAACTCCACCGGAAGTGCGACGGGCGCGATGGTCATGGTCGTGCCCCCGATCAGCAAGATGTTATAGATGTTCGATCCCACGACATTGCCGAGCGCCAAGCCAGATTTACCGCGCAAAGCCGCCGCAATGGATGCTGCGAGTTCTGGCAGCGACGTACCCACAGCCACCACGGTCAGGCCGATCACCGTTTCTGGCACGCTAAAGATAGTCGCCAGCGAAATAGCTCCCGTCACCAGCGCATCACCGCCCGCAACCAATATGCCTAGTCCTACCACAAACAAGACGCCCGCAACCAATCCGTTCGAAGGTGCCTCGTCCAAATCATCTTCGGCTGATGCAGCACCTGGATTGCGGTAGCGCCACACAATGTAAATGAGGATCCCGGCGAGCAATGCGATGCCAACCCAGACCGCGCCCACTTGCGCTAGGGCAAGGCCCCACAGCGCAAGCGTGGCCACCAGCGCAACAACCGCGTCACGCCTGCCCGATCCGCTCAGCATAATCGGCATAACCAGCGCGCTCACACCCAGAATAAGCAGTGTGTTCGCAAGGTTTGACCCGACAATATTGCCCCATGCAATTTGCGGAGAGCCTGCAAGGCTGGCCTGAACGCTTGCCACCATTTCAGGCATGGAGGTCGCAAAGCCAACAATCACGAGGCCGGTAAACAGCGTTGAGACACCCAGCTTTTGCGCAATGCCAACCGCACCGCGCACTAGCAGTTCACCGCCAATGGCCAGACCGGCAAGGCCAGCCAAACTCAAAAGAATCGCATTCAACATCAGCGGCGCTTACGCGAGCGAGAGGTTAGAGCAAAGACGCTTGCGCAACGGGCGCAAAGCTTTGGCGGTGAAGAGAGGTAGGACCATGTTCGCGTAACGCGGCCATATGCTCCTTCGTTCCATATCCTTTGTTGCGTTCCCACCCATAATGCGGGTGAGCGCACGCCGCCTCGATCATAATGCGGTCGCGCCATTCCTTTGCGATGATGGAAGCTGCACCAATTGAAGGCTCAATGCCATCTCCGCCAACAATCGCACGGGCGGGCCAACGCCACTCAGCACAGCGGCGCTCCGGCGTTTTATTGCCATCAATCAGGACCATACCGGGCGCGGCGGACAATTGTACAGTCAGGTCACGCACACAGCGCGTCATCGCCTCCATCGTCGCCTGAAAGATATTGATCTGGTCGATCTCTGGCGCGTCGACCACGGCGACCGCCCATGCGCAGGTTTCGCGAATTTGTTCGTCGAGCACAGCGCGGCGTTTTGCAGAAAGCTTCTTGGAATCGCCTACGCCTGCGGGTACGCCCTCTCCCAACACGACGGCAGCGGCCACCACCGGTCCTGCCAACGGCCCTCGCCCAGCTTCATCGACCCCAATTACGATAGGCTTGGCACCAATTTGCAGATCAGGAGTTGCCTGAGACATGAACACTCTTTCCAAAACGACGCTCGCACTTTCCCTCCCAACCCTCGCTCTCGCAAGCTGCGCCAATGCAGAAGGTGGGGAAAGCGCGGCCGCAAATGCCGCCGCCTCTTCGGTTCAGACCAGCTTTGTGACCGAAGTCGAAGCGCTTTCTGCTGCGGATGAAGGACTGAGCGTCACGGAAATGGGCGAGTTCAACCGTCCTTGGGCGATTGAATTCGTTCCCGGTCGACCTGTCCTCGCGATCACCGAAAAAGAAGGCTCGATAAAGTTCTTACATACTCCAACGGGCGATATTGTTGAGCTGAGCGGCGTTCCTGAGGTCGCCTATGGTGGTCAGGGCGGGCTTGGCGACATTGTCTTTTTGGAGTCAGAATCTGAACGCGAAGACGGACGAACGATCTTCTTGAGCTGGGCAGAGTTTGGTGATGATGGCGAAACGCGCGGCGCAGTTGTTGGGCGCGGTTTTGTGCAATGCGAGGAGCCAAGAGGCAGTTGCGCCATCACAGACCTCAACGTGATTTGGCGTCAGGCTCCTAAAGTCGAAGGGCGCGGGCACTATTCGCATCGGATTTCTATCTCTGAAGACGAGCAGCACCTTTATATTGCAAGCGGCGACCGTCAGAAAATGACGCCTGCGCAAGACCTTTCCAACACGATCGGCACAATTGTGCGCGTCAACCTTGATGGGACGCCTGCCGAAGGAAACCCGTTTGCCGATCGGGGTGGCGTGACAGCCGAGATATGGTCTTACGGCCACCGAAACATTCTGGGAATGGACTGGGATGCCCAAGGTCGCCTGTGGGATGTGGAGCATGGCCCTGCTGGCGGCGATGAGCTCAATCTGGTCCAGCGCGAGGCCAATTATGGCTGGCCCACCCGCTCATATGGAGAGCACTATAACGGTGACCCCATTCCCGATCACAGCGAGGATGATGGCTTTGCAAAGCCTGCCGTGACCTGGACACCGGTAATCGCTCCCGGTGACATGATTTTCTATACCGGAAAAATGTTCGGTGCATGGGCAGGTGATGCCCTAATTGCAGGTCTTTCGAGCCAAGCGCTTGTCCGGGTTGAGATCGAGGGTGATGAAGCGCGCGAAGTCGCTCGCTATGAACTCGGCGGCCGCCTGCGTTCTGTCGCTCAAGGTCCAGATGGCAGCATCTGGGTCGCGGAAGACGGCGAAGCGGGTAGAATTCTTAAAGTGACTCCCGAGTAATTCTTGTTGGGCAGCGCCCTGCAAACACTCTAGGCGCGCTTCTTGTGACTGACACTGCCACTCTCATCCCGCTTGCCGCGGTTGCGCCTGACATGATTGAGGCGCTGCTGGACCGTGCCTTTGGCCCAGATCGGCACGCCCGCACTGCCTATCGCATTCGCTCCGGGATGGAGTGCCTCGACGCGCTCAGCTTTGCAGCGATTGATGAAGATGAGATGCTGGTTGGTACAATCCAGTGCTTTCCTATTGCCTTGATCGACAAAGAAGGCCGCCCCGTGCCACTGGTGATGGTGGGCCCGGTTGCGGTCGTGCCAGAGCGACAGGGCGAAGGCTTTGGCGTGGGACTGATGTCGGCAATGCTGGATGCAGAAAGACGCTTGGGCGAACAAGGCATGCCGCCGCTGGCTCAGGTGCTGATTGGTGATGCGGACTATTATGGTCGTTGGGGCTTTTCCGCCGCAGCAACCGGCGGATGGCGCTGCCCCGGCCCATATGAGGCGGATCGGTTGCTAGCGCGTGGCTCTGCCCTGTCTGCGATGCCGGCAGAAGGCATGTTGGCGCCGTGGGTTGGTGAATAATGACTTCTCAGGAACGCGATGCTCTGCCATCTCGTTCACCATCTATGCCGTATGAACCGCCACCCTACCTCGCCGAACTGACCCTTGCGCAAATTGCCGAACAAGTTGAGCAGCGAAAGCTTCCTCCGGTTGAAGGATGGGCGCCGCAGCAAATTGGCGAAAGCCATATGCGTATTGCAAGCGACGGCACTTGGTTTCACGAAGGCGATCCGATCCGCCGCCCGGCCATGGTGCGCGCCTTTTCCGGCCTGCTCACACGCGATGATGCGGGACAACACTGGCTCGTAACCCCATTTGAAAAGCTCAGCATCGAAGTGGACGATGCAGCTTTCGTCGCGGTGGATTGCGTTGAAAAGGAAGGCGACCTTGCGCTGCGCCTCAACACAGATGAGTTGGTTGTCGCAGGCCCCGACAATGCTCTGCGTGTGGCGGGAGATCCCGAAACCCCGGCAATCTATCTGCATGTGCGGCGGGGATTGGAGGCCCGGCTTAACCGCTCAACCTACGCCCAACTGGCCGAAATCGCGCTGGAGACGAGCGGCGACGATTGGATCGTGAGCAGCCAGGGCGCGCTGTTTTCCTTGAAGGTTTAAGCGGTAGGAATGAGCGATCTTTTTGAGCGCCTCAGCGCCGCATATAAAAAAGGCCATAAGCAGGATATTCCCGACCTGTTGAGCGATGCACATTTTGCAGGGACGGATACACCAACCCCCGCAGCCGTGCTGATCGCTGTCACAGATCGACCCGAACCCGGTGTCCTTCTTACCCAGCGCCCGCGCGGGATGCGCAGCCATCCAGGACAAGTCGCTTTTCCCGGTGGCAAACTTGATCCGGGCGAAGATGCCGTGACGGCCGCCGTGCGAGAGGCCGAGGAAGAGCTCGCCCTGCCCCGTGATCAAGTTCGCGTAATCGGCACCAGCGATCTCTACCAAACCGGCACCGGCTTTAGTGTGACCCCTGTGCTGGCCGTGGTCCCGCCCGACCTGCCGCTCACTCCCAATCCTGAAGAGGTGGAGGCATGGTTCGAAGCCCCGCTTGATCTGCTGCTTAATCCCGCCAATTGGACGTCCAATCAAACATTCTGGAAAGGCGCAATGCGGCATTATCTGGATATGGAATATGAGGGCTTTCGCATCTGGGGTGTGACCGCTGCAATCTTGTCGAACCTCACCCGGCGGATTGATATTACGTCAGTAATCAACCCCGCTGGTTCTGACTAAGCTTGCCGCGCAGCTCTGTTTTCCTATAGCGCTTACCGTAATGACCGATCCTCTCGCATCTGCTGAATGGCCCCGCCGCGAAGGGCTTTCCAAGCTGACCGCTGCGCTGGGTGCAGACGATATTCGCTGGGTCGGCGGCGCGGTGCGGGATACTCTGCTGGGGTTTGAGGTGCGCGATGTGGATTGCGCGACACTGCATGAGCCTGCACGCACGATTGACCTGTGCAGCAAAGCCGGCATTCGCACCGTCCCCACAGGCATTGATCACGGTACAGTGACTGCGGTGCTGGAGGATGGCCCGGTCGAGATCACCACTTTGCGCCGCGATGTTGCGACCGATGGTAGGCGTGCCACAATCGCCTTCGCCAAGGACTGGCGCGATGACGCTGCCCGTCGAGACTTCACGATCAATGCGCTCTACGCCCATCCCGAAACGCTCGAGATCTCAGACTATTTCGGCGGACTAGACGACCTCGCCGCCCGCCGCGTGCGGTTTATCGGCGATGCTAGACAGCGGATCGCAGAGGACCATTTGCGGATCCTGCGCTATTATCGCTTTCAGGCGCGCTTTGGAGCAGACCTCGACGCGCAAGCCGAAGAAGCCTGCGCCGACTTGGCCGAAACAATGAAGGGCCTGAGCCGCGAGCGTGTGTCGGGCGAACTGCTTCAATTGCTAAGCTTGGCGGACCCCGGTGCGACTGTTGAGCGGATGTTCAACCGGGCGGTGCTGCGCGTCATCTTGCCGGAAACAGCCCTTCGCCATGTCGAACAATTGCGCGAATTGATCGAGCGCGAACAGGCACAAGAGATCGCGCCGTCTGCAATTCGCCGGCTTGCAACGCTGCTCCCGCCCTCACCTGATGTCGCCCAAGGCGTTGCCGCACGTCTCCGCCTATCCAGAGCGCAACGCGCACGGCTGATCTCCGCTTCAGAGCGACTGGGTCACGACACCACAAACCCCCAAGCCCTCGCCTATGAACTCGGCTGCGAATTTGCGACCGACCGGCTGTTGCTGATGGGAGAGGACGCGCGCTCTATCGCCGAATGGCAGCGACCCAAATTTCCGCTCAGAGGCGGCGCAATTGTCGCACGCGGCGTTGACGCAGGGCCGCAAGTTGCGCGAATTATGCAAGCAGTGGAACGGCGCTGGGTCGAAGAAGGCTTTCCCGATGAAGCACGCATTGATGCTCTGTTAAACGAAGAGCTGGCCAAAGGCTGAGACAGCTTAAGAGCACAACAGGACGTTAAGCCGTGCTTCAGGCCCAAACTGCAAATAAGAGACCAACAAGCCATCGGCTTGCTTCACGCCCCCCATATCCTTAGGGAGCACCCTCGCGCATTTTGGCCTCCCCCTGATGCGCATACATTCTGCCCACGCAATCTTTACCGTTTGTGTCGATTTATCCCGATCGCACTGTTGGATCATTGCGGCCCACGGCAGAGACTGAATTTAAACTGGAGAGAATTGAATATGAATTTCGCTAAGCTTGCCCTGACGACCACTGCTCTTGCCCTTACCCCCTTTGCCGCCAGCGCGCAGGACGTTGGATCGACTGTTTTCGGCAACGATGATGCCCCTGTAGGCACCGTAACCGCCAATGATGGCACGACCGTCACAATCGACACCGGCAAACACATGGCTCCGCTGCCCGCCAACCTTTTGGCAGAGCGCGAAATTGGCTGGACGATCAATGCAACACAGGCGCAAGTGAACCAGTTGATGGATCAACAAGTCGCACAAGCCGCCGCCAATGCAGAAGCACAGGCCGCCGCCGAAGCGGAAGCCGCCGCCAAGCTTGATGCCGCTCTCACTGTCGGCACCCCCGTCGTCACCGCAGACGCGCAGCCGCTGGGCACGATCAGCCAGCTGATCGATGCGAATGTTGTTGTCACCAATGAAGAAGTTGGTCTCGTCACTCTGCCACGCGAATTCTTTTCGCTGGACGCAGCAGACCAACTGGTCGCGCGCGCGAGCCTTGCCGACATCATGGCGGCCGTTCAGGGCGGCTAACCCCCTCCATAAAAGCACAGCAAAAAAGCCGCGATCTTCTAGCATGAGGATCGCGGCTTTTTCGTATTTAGGTGAGATTAGTCGAAGCGGTTATTTTTGGGGAAGCCTTGAGGCGGCAAACGCCCCGCGGCACCGCGCGCGACTTTCCATTGCCATATGTCATTCTCAGTCCGGGTGCGCTCGCCTGAACCACCCATTTGCCAGCTAAGCCCATCATCGAGGGTGAAGGTGATCGCATCTGACAGGCCACCATCACGGTACCGTTGCAGCATCACACCTTGGCCGCGCGCCATCACTGGCATCTCTTCAAGGTTGAAGACGATTAGCTTGCGATTCTCACCAACGGCAGCAATGTGATTGTGCCCTTCGCCGACTTCTCGAATGACCTGGAGCTTGGCATCGCCCTTCAAATTGACGACCTGCTTGCCCTTTTTGGTTTCAGCAACCAGCTCTGCTGTTTCAGCGATAAAGCCCTTGCCGTTGCTTGAGGCGAGCAGCAGCTTGCCGCCTTCTTTGTGCACCAACATCTTTGCAACGGAGGTTTCCGCTGGCAGTTCGATCATGGAACGCACCGGTTCGCCAAAACCGCGTGCGCCGGGCAATTTATCGCAGCCGACTGTGTAGAACCGCCCGTCAGAGCCTGCGATAAGCAATTTGTCGGTGGTTTGCGCATGGACGATATCGAACAGCGCGTCGCCTTCTTTGTATTTGAACTCCTGCGTCAGATCGACATGGCCTTTGGCGGCTCTGATCCAGCCTTTTTGAGAAAGGATGACCGTAACAGGCTCTTTCTCGATCATCGCATCCATTGAAAACTCAACCGCAGGGGCTGCTTCTTCAATCTTGGTGCGACGCGCCCCCAATGCGGTGTCTTCAGCGTAATCCTTGCGCAGTGTCCGCAGGTCTTTCTTCAGACGCGTGCGTTGGCGGGCCGGGCTTTCGAGAAGTTTTTGCAACTCGTCCTGTTCGGCCAGAAGCTTGTCCTTCTCATCGCGCAGCTGCATCTCTTCGAGCTTACGCAACGACCGCAGGCGCATGTTGAGGATGGCTTCGGCCTGACGATCGGTGAGTTTGAACTCAGCCATCATCACGGACTTCGGCTCATCCTCATAGCGGATGATCTCGATCACCCGGTCAAGGTTGAGGAAGGCGATGATATAGCCTTCGACCAACTCCAGCCGTGCGGCGATTTGGTCAAGCCGGTGCTGTGTGCGGCGTTGCAGGATCTCGATCTGGGCTGCGGTCCAATTTTGGAGCAGCTCCTTAATCCCCATCACCATCGGCGTGCGGGTCGCATCGAGCACATTCAGGTTGAGCCCGAAGCGCGTTTCCATGTCTGTGAGCTTGAAAATGCTCTCTTTGAGCAATTCTGGATCGACATTGCGGCTGCGCGGGACGAGCACGATGCGGATGCTCTCATCACTTTCATCGCGCACGTCTTCGAGGATCGGTAGCTTCTTATCGGCAATCGCTTGCGCGATCTGTTCGATCAGCTTGCCCTTAGCCACTTGATAGGGGATTTCGGTGATGACGAGCTGCCATTGCCCCCCGCCCAGCCGCTCAATCCCAGCTTGCTGATCTTCGGCCTTATCCGCTTCGGGAGCGTGGAATACACCGCGCAGACGGAAACTCCCACGGCCCGTTCGATACGCCTCTGAGATCACCTCAGCGCTGTCGACCAACTGGCCGCCAGTGGCGAAGTCCGGTCCCTGCATCAGCTCCATCAATCGCTCATGCTCGACATGCGGGTTATCGATCAGCTCTAGCGTTGCATCAATCACCTCGGCCACGTTGTGCGAGGGGATATTGGTCGCCATGCCGACCGCAATCCCGCTTGCCCCATTGCCGAGCAGATTAGGAAACAGGCCCGGCATGAGCTCAGGCTCTTGCTCTTCACCATTATAGGTCGGGATGAAGTCGACCGTGCCGGCGTCCAGCCCTTCCATAAGCTGCATCGCGGTCTTGGTCAGGCGCGCTTCGGTGTAGCGGTAAGCGGCAGCGTTATCGCCGTCGATATTACCAAAGTTCCCCTGCCCTTCGACCAAAGGATAACGCAGCGAGAAATCCTGCGCGAGCCGTACCATCGCATCATAGGCGGCGGTGTCGCCATGCGGGTGGTATTTGCCAATCACCTCACCCACGACACGCGCCGATTTCTTGAACCCGCTGGACGGATCAAGTTTCAACTGCCGCATCGTCCAAAGCAGACGCCGGTGAACAGGCTTCAACCCATCGCGCAGGTCCGGCAGCGAACGCGCGGTAATCGTTGAGAGCGCATAGACAAGATAACGCTCTGACAAAGCGGCATCAAAGGGCGCATCGACAATCGCGTCAAACGGATCAGAATCGTCGGTATTAGTCGGATCAACCATCGCATCGGCTTAGCAACGCTTTCCCAGCACAGGGAGTGCAGTTTCCACAGGGAATAGGTGCAAATTGACCCTCATGCCCAACTATAACGAACATGGAGCGTGCCGAAGGTGTTGCACCTTGAAACAACGCCGGAATCTTGGTTGCTAGATCGTTAACGCGTGCTACGCTTATTGCCAGAAGTCGCACCGAGTCGCGGACAACGGCATACAATAAATGTCGGCCCGCATTGGCAATACCTGAAGGGGGATCAGGTTGTGCGCTATGCGCTTTCAGCAATTCGCCTTGGGTGTTTGATCACAAGGTGAAAATCAATGAAGAATGCAATTACTATAACGGCATCGCTTATCGCGTTAGCCATGGCTGCGCCTGCCGCAGCGCAATCCAATGACAGCACTATCACGCAAACGGGCGATGATAACGCCGCGACAGTCAGCCAAACCGGCACGCTGGACACGTCAATTATCGACCAAACCCAGTCTGACAACACTGCGAATGTCTCACAAACAGGTGAAGGCAGCACTTCGGATATCGTTCAGTCGGGGACGCAAGGTCTGATCTTTGTCGATCAAGATGGCTTGCAACAGACGTCAACGATTTTGCAGACTTCTGCAGTGACAGCGCCCGGCGTTCAGGCCGGTATTGATGTGATCCAGACCGGATCGCTCAACACCTCCACCGTCACGCAGTTTGGCATGTACAGTGATACGTCGCTGCCAACCACGCTGAATGGTGGCCGCCTGCCTAACATCTCACCAGGAACGGTGGTGAACCAAGGCGGATCGGGCAATATCGTCAATATTGACCAAGGCGGCTTCGACAATTTCGCGTCGGCCATTCAGAACGGCAACAACAACGAAGTGGGCTTGCTTCAAACCGGCGATAGTTCGCTTCCCGCGTTCAGGCAGACCGGTGATGATAACACGTCATTCGGCGTCAATTCGGCCATCAATGATGCAGTGAATGTCGCTTTCATCATTCAGGTCGGCAATAGCAACGCATCAAACTTCTTGCAGAACGGAACTACAACTGGAGGCACGCAATTCCAGCAGAACCTCACCGTTCAGCAGATCGGCGACATGAACGTCTCTGACGTCACGATGTCCGGCAATAACGATATCACTGCCGTGGGTCAGTTTGGATCTGAGAACCAATCCACCACGCTTCAAAATGCAGGCGGCGATGGCAATTTCATCAGCTCAAACCAGTCCGGCAATCTTGGTATGTCCGAGATTACTCAGACTGGCACGTTTAACAGTGCGATTTTGAACCAAGGCGGCGATAGCAACATCTCGACTATCGTGCAGGACGGCAATTCCAACTCTGCCAATGTATCGCAGGGCGGAATGGGCAATGTATCGGGTGTGACGCAGACCGGCGATGGAAACAGCGCTACTGTGAGCCAGAATGTCGGGCCATAATCGCCTGAATTAAGGCACGCGCTGAGCAAAGCGCGTCACAATTGAATGAACTGAGACAGGGGGCCATGCGCCCCCTGTTTTCGTATCCATCTGATAAATATGAAGATTTCAATCAATTGCGGAGCCCGCAAATTTCCCACTTGAAATGTGGCTAAATAAAGGCATCATTATGGCGAGAATAAGGCGAAACCCGAAAACCCCGCCCTATTCTTCCTCTCAAGAGAGGCCCCGCAATAGAGGAGTATGTGATGGTCAAGAAGTCTATTTTGGTCGGCGGCGCTGTGCTCGCCCTTGCCGCTTGCAGCGAAGCAAGCGATGGTACTTATGATGACACGTCCTATGAAAGCGTGACGGCCGCTGATGCGCAAGGCGCAGCCGAAATTGCCGCCGACGTCGAAGCAATCCCAGAACTTGGCGACATTCCCGTAAGTATGCCGCAACTGGCTTACACTTATGACTATCGCTGGCGCCTGCCTTCGGACGAGATCGGCTCTCTTCAGCGGCGCCATGCAAGCCTGTGCGAACAGCAAGGGCCAACATCCTGTCAAATCTTGGGAATGAGCAAGTCCGGCGAAGAGGCGGACAATGTGACCGGCATCTTGCAAATGGCCGTGGCGAGCAGGCAGGCACGCGCCTTTGGTGCTTTGCTCGAAGACGAAGCGCAAGATGCTGGCGCTGAGCAAGTCGCTGCCGAGATTGCCTCTGAGGAATTGTCAAAGCAATTGGTTGATACCGAAGCACGCCTGCGTGCCCGCACTGAACTGCGCGACCGCCTTTTAGAGGTGCTCGAAACACGCAAAGGCACTGTGGAAGAACTGGTCGAGGCCGAGCGCAGCGTTGCCCGCGTCAATGAAGAGATCGACCAAGCGCGCAGCTGGCTGAATGAGATGCAGGGCCGGGTTGCTTATTCTCGTGTGACCGTGCGGTATGAAACCGGCGTTCCGATCACCAATGACTTCATGACGCCTGTTCAAAGCGCGCTCGGATCGCTGGGCTCTATAATGGGCTACCTTGTCGCGTTGCTGATCCTTATCGGTTCGGTGGTTCTGCCGATCGGCGGCATCATCTGGGGCGTGCGAAGTGCGAGCCGCCGTTTCGCAACAAAACCGGAAGCCGAGGCGGCGGGCTAATTGAGCCAAATTGCGAAAATGGAGGGTCGCGATGCGCTCCGGCGTCCGCGGCCCTCTTGCCAAGCCGACTAAGCGTCCGTCAGCCGGGCCATTACCCCATCCCAATCGAGCATCGGCCAATCCGCGGGATCTTCAATACCCAGAATGCGAAGGTCATCGCCTTCAGTGTCGGCAATCTCAAGGCGATTGGGCTCAATCCAATCACCTGTCTCAATCGAGAAGAACTCAGTCACAGGCACGATTTGACGGGCTGGATTGTGCGCCAAGGTCAGGGCGAGATTTTGATTGGACAGCCGCACAAGCAAACCTTCGGCGTAGATGTGCAGCACAATCATCAGATCAAGGATAAGTGAGCGATCAAACTGCCCGTTCCACCCCCACATTTTTGTCAGCGCCTTTTGCGCAGACCACGCCTCTTTATAGGCACGCTGCGATGTTAGCGCGTCAAACACATCGCACACCGCGCCAAGGCGAGCAGCAAACGAAATCTCGCCGCCCTTCAATCCTTTCGGATACCCTTTACCGTCTACCCTCTCATGGTGATGCAGGCACACGTCAAGCGCGGTGTCAGTGACGCCGGGCGATCCTGACAGAAGATTGAAACCGTGCGTTGGATGGTTTGCAACTTCGGCGAATTCGGGCTCAGTCAAACTGCCGGGTTTGTTCAATAGCTCATCAGCCACACCGATCTTTCCAATGTCGTGCAACAGCCCTGCCATTCCCAGGTCGCGCACCTCCTGTTCGTTCAACCCATGATACCGGGCGATAGTGATCATCAGCGCGCATACGGCCACGGAATGCGCGTATGTGTAATCGTCTTTGTTTTTGAGCCGGGTCACGCTGAGAACGGTCTTGGCGTCTTCAGTGACCGCATGAACAATATCGCCAAGCACCCGCTCAACATTCGCGCTGTCCACTGCCCAGCCCATCTTCATCTCGCTGAAAACACTGCGCATCGTATTCATGGAACGCTGCGTGATCATCGTCGCACGGTACCGCGCAATTGTGGCAGGATCGCTGGATGTGAGGGGGCGGTAGGTCGGCTTTCGCGGTTTGCTCGCGGGACGATTGGCTTGGGCCCCATCTTTGTCGGCCCCCACCATTTCGCACTGGGGGACGGCGCTAACGCCAAGCGCTTCGTTGATCAGCACATAGTCTATGCTCGATTGACGCACGCGATTGAGCTCAGCGCTCGTCTCAATCTTGAAATTTCGTCGCCAAAACGGATGGTCGAACCACGAACCGCCAAAGCCAACGATATGCATGCCGATTTCAACATCTGAGCTGTCGATTTTTCGAAGCATGTGTAGGGGATCTCGGCAAACAGATGAACGATTGACTGCGAACACCTGCAATGGCCCATCGCGCGTGAAGGAGCCGGAAATCACCTAAGCGGGAATGCACGTAGTGGCGGGGTCACACCTCATTTACCCTATGAGCGACTTCCCTTGAAAAGTTGCGGCCTATCAGCCTTTGAGGTCCCCGGAGGTGCCGGAACGCAGTGCCGCGACATCTTCCCGCAACGCTTTGAGCTGGTCGAGGATTTCCTCACGCTCGCCATGCGCCTCTTCATCAGTTGCCTCAGACATGGCGTTCACGATCACACCGATAAAGAGGTTCAAAACGATGAAACTGGTCATCAGAATGAACGGAACGAAGAACGCCCAAGCGTAAGGGTATTCCTCCATCACCGGGCGCACGATGCCCATCGACCAGCTTTCCAGCGTCATGATCTGGAACAGCGAATAGAGCGATGCGCCAAGGTTTCCGAACCATTCAGGAAAGCTCTCCCCAAACAGCTTCGTCGCCATCACTGCGCTGATATAGAACAGCAGCAATAGCATCACGATCACCGTCCCAATGCTTGGGATCGCGCGGAATAGCCCGACGATGACGCGGCGCATGCTGGGCACGACTGAGATCAATCGCAATGCGCGCAGGATACGCAGCGCACGCAGGACAGAGAATTGCTGGCTAGCCGGGACCAGCGCCACGCCGACGATCACCAGATCAAAGATGTTCCAGCCATTTTTGAAAAATGCGAGCCGGTAGGCGAAGAACTTGATCAGCAACTCCGCCACGAAAATGGACAGCGCCACCGTGTCGAGCCAAGTGACCACCCCGCCAATACGGTCCATCGCCCAAGGTGAGGTTTCAACCCCCAGCCCAATCGCATTGATGACGATAACGGTGATTATGAAGCGTTCGAACCCAGTGGATTCCACCAGCGCCTGCGCGCGTGCCTGAAGTGTCATAGCCTTGAAATACGTCCCTCAAATGCGCCCATTACATCTTTCGGGCATCGTGGCTTTCGCCCGGTATACTGACGGTTAGCCCGTCCAATTCTTGTTTTAGATCGATTTGGCAAGACAGACGAGAAGTGCGGCGCGCGCCGGCTGCAAAATCGAGCATGTCTTCTTCTTCCTCACTCGCTTCGGTGAGCTTTTCAAACCAGTTAGCTGCAACAATCACATGGCAGGTGGAGCATGCCATTTGCCCTTCACACGTCCCTTCGAGAGGGAGGCCCGCTGCTTGACCGACCCTGAGGAGATTGTCGCCGACTTGCGCTTCACAGGCGACCTCTTCGCCTTTGGGATCAACAAACGTGACCTTTAGCCCCACTGCTCTTGCTCCTTAGCCGCTGTCAGAATTGCGCCGATTGCTGTTTCGAGGTCGTCCATAGAGGTATAGCGCCCCCAGCCAAGCCTAATTGAACTCTTGGCCTCTGCATCACTCAGGCCAATGGCCTTGAGGACGTGGCTTGGCCGGCCCGAGCCGCTCGCGCAGGCGCTTCCGGCAGAAAACATCACATTGCGGCAATCAGACATCAGGCGCGCGACATCGACGCCTTCCTTTCGGATATTCATATTGCCGAGCCAACGCGCATCTTTGCTGCCATTGAGAGCCCAGCCATCAAACATATCGCGGGCTTTCGCGAAGAGCTGGCCAGCATGTTCGGCGTCTTGATCCATTCGCTCCTTGGCCAGCGCAGCAGCCGCGCCGAAGCCGGCTATAAGGGCGGGCGACAAGGTGCCCGATCGCACGCCTTCTTGCGAGCCGCCTGTTTGCTGCTCAACAAGGTCCACGCCATCGCGCACCCACAAAGCGCCAATGCCTTTGGGCCCGTGAAACTTATGAGCGGATATGGCGATCATGTCAGCCAAAGCGACAGGCACTTTGCCATAGGCTTGGACGGCATCGACCACGAACAATGCATTGGCTTGTTTGGCGCGGCGGTGCCAGTCGATGAAGGGCTGGATGACACCGATCTCATTGTTGACCTGCATCACGGCTACTAGCCGAGTTCTCTGGGGCAAATCTTGTTCGGGGTCACAAATGCCGTCTTCGTTCACGCCAAGGATGTGATGCGCGCCCGCAGCTTTGGCTGTGTCTCCCACCGCAGAATGCTCAATGGCTGAGACTGCGACCTTTCCACTGCCGCTCGTCCCCCGGATCGCAAGGTTGAGCGCCTCCGTCGCGCCACTCGTAAAAATCACTGTGCCACCGGGAGGGAAAAGCGCCGCAACCTTATCGCGCGCTGCCTCAATTGCGGCAGCCGCTTGCCGTCCCATGCGATGCGGGGAATGCGGATTGCCAAATCCCGTGCCATCCGGCCCGTCGAGCCACTTTAGCATCGCATCGCGCGCCTCGGGCGCAAGCGGGGTAGTGGATTGATAATCGAGGTAGATCATAGGAGCGATTTCCAAGCCTCGGCAAACTGCTCCAACTCATCAGGAGTAGTGCTCCAGCCGATGCTCACACGAATGGTGCGCGCCGCGACTTCATCTGAGACACCGAAAGCATCCAGAACACGGCTTTTCTTGAGCGTGCCCGAAGAGCACGCGCTGCCGGCGGACACCGCAAATCCCATCGCGTCGAGGCGGATGAGGAGGGCTTGGGCGCTCATAGTGGGGTGAGAGAGTGCGAAAATGTAGTCGGTCGCATCGCCAATGGTCAGTCGTGCATCACCGATGGACGTTGCGAACTCCGCGCGATCCGAAGCGCTGGTCGCCCAATCGCCTGCTTCGAGCGCCGCCGCCATTCCCATCGCGGCAGGGACGTTTTCGGTGCCCTGCCGATAGCCACGCTCATGCGCTCCGATAGGCTCCAACAGATTGAAATCACGCACCAGCAACACGCCGATGCCAATCGGTCCGCCAAACTTGTGAGCAGATAGAACCAGCATATCAGCATCCGGCAGATCGAGCTTTCCCGCACTCTGCGCACAATCGGACAATAGCAAAGCCCCCGCCTCTTGGATCGTCGCCGCCATCTGAGCCACCGGGTTGATCGTGCCCGTTTCTGAATTGACATGCTGGAGAGCAAGCAATGCACCTTCCCCAAATTGCGTATCATCCGTTACGATCTGAGCATCAGGAGCAGCCCGAAACACCGCATCGTGCTCCACCGCACTGACGATCCGCCGCTCCACCTTGGCACGGTTCAGCGCGATCCAAAGCGCCTCGCTTGCGCCGCTCGTAAATATCACCTCTCCATTCCAGCCAAGCGCCCGCTTGATCCGGTCGCGCGCATCCTCAAGCGCTTGTTTCGCCTTGCGACCTTCTGCATGCGGCGAAGACGGGTTGGCCCATAGCGCAAAGCCTTCCTCCATCGCGGCGCGCGCTTCGGGGCGCAGAGGCGATGTGGCGGCATGATCGAGGTAGATGCGGTGCTTCAAGAGAGCCTTATTGAGAACGATTCTTAAAAAATTGCACAACGGCAATCATGCGTCTATAGGGCGCGCAATCGCCGGTGTCAGCCGACACTTTCGCGCCATTCCGCCGCTAAGGCAATCATACAGGATCATCCATGCCATCCGTCATTTTTCCCGGCCCAGAGGGTCGTCTTGAAGGTCGCTTTTCTCCTCCGCCACGCCCACGCGCACCGGTTGCAATGATTTTGCATCCGCATCCCGAAGGCGGAGGCACGATGAATGACCGGATCGTGCAGCGCATGTATAAGACCTTCACAGATCGCGGTTTTGCAACTTTGCGTTTCAACTTTCGCGGCGTGGGCCGCAGCCAGGGCAGCTTTGATAATGGCATTGGCGAATTATCCGACGCGGCAAGTGCGCTGGATTGGGTGCAGTCGATCCATCCTGAGGCGCAGCAAACATGGGTCGCAGGTTATTCCTTCGGCGCGCTGATCGGCATGCAATTGCTGATGCGTCGTCCCGAAGTGCGCGGTTTCATCTCCATTGCCCCGCCAGCCAACATGTATGACTTTTCGTTTCTAGCGCCCTGCCCTGCCAGCGGCATCTTCGTGCAAGGTGCAGCGGATACGGTTGTCCAGCCGAGCGCTGTACAAAAGCTGGTAGAAAAGCTTCGCACGCAAAAGCACATCACAATCCATCACGATGAGATCCCGCGCGCCAATCACTTCTTCGAAAATGAAATGGAAGAAATGATGGCGAGCGTCGACAACTACCTCGATTTCCGCCTGTCGCCGGATTGTCCGATTAAGTGATCGTTTTTTGAGGTAACGCTCGTCCATCCGGGAGGGCATCCTCGCTAGACAACCACCGTTTCACTGCGGCCCTGCTGCAGGCTAATAGCTGCGCCCGCGAGGCCCGGCGGAAGCGAAGTGATGCGCGCTATGGATGTCGCGAAGCATGGCCGGGTTAGCTTCCAAAAGCGCGGTCTCGCACCCAAAACGAGCGCATGGCTTCGGCTAATTCGGCGCCCCATACACTCGCGCACATTAACCTCATATTTCAATTTTATTACAAAAATTCAATGAGTTTTGAAACGCGACGGGTCTCAAACCACAACTCGATAGTTCTTGATTGCTTAATGATATGACGTCACCTTGACCCTCCCCTAAGCGAAACCGAAAGAGGAGAGACTTTCATGAGTTACGCAACAACAGCCAACCGCCCTAACCCCGCAGCGGCACTTGGCGCACTTGGCATCCCCGGTGGAATTGGAGTGCTTTTGGTCGTCGGTTTGGCCGTCACCTACACTCCGTCCGTGATTGCCCCCAACCCACAAGGCGAACTGATCGAGGAGGTCGAACTGCCGCCGATCGTTGATCCTGATCCGGTCGAACAAACCACTCAGACAAGCACATCGACGGTGACGGTGGTCGACAATCCGGTCTTAACACCGACGCCAACAACAAATGATTGGGAGCCTAGCGTCATCACTGATGGGCCGGTGAGCACGCTTCCCGGCCTTGATGGTGATGTCGGCGTGGGACCAGTCGTAATCGAAATCCCACCGCCGCCCCCGATGTTTGACCCGGTTAGAGCTGCACCGAGCGGCAATCCAGGGCGCTGGATCACAGACAATGACTACCGTTCAAGCTGGATCAATCGTGAGTTGGAAGGCGTGGCTGGCTTCACTTTGCAGATCGACACCACAGGTAGGGTGAGCAATTGCGCCATTACGCAGTCGACCGGACACATGCAGCTTGATACCGCGACCTGTCGTCTATTGAGCGACCGAGCAAGGTTCACCCCCGCGCGCGATGGCTCAGGAGCTATAGTGGCTGGCACCTATTCCAGCTCAGTGGCTTGGGAAATTCCATAAGGAACCATGGCTCGGCAAAGCCGCATGTGATTTTCAGCGTCTCTTACCGTGAACGCGCTCTAATTCGAGCGTGAGGCGCTGATACTCCCGGCAGCCGAAGCGGACCCTACCCCGTTTCGGCTGCTTCGGCTTGCTCAATCGGCGATGTCCCGTCCGCGGTAGGCACCGTCCAGATCAAAACATTGCCGATCGCAATAAGAGCCAGCAACACCATCAATGCAGGCTGTTTCATTTCGCCGGTGCGCTTCCACAAAAAGTAAGCGCCAGCAACCAGCAGAAACGCGGCCAAAATCACGATAGAGAGGACCAAGTCGGTCATAGTTTACAAGAATTTTCCTCTTGCGAGCCTGCCAAGGTGTTTCGAGCGCATCACGACACTGGAACAAGAGCGCGTTAGCGTCTAGCGTACTCTCCAAGCAATACTCAGGAGGGATATCATGGGAATTTTTAGTTCAATCTCAAACGCCATCTTCGGTTCTGACGAAGACGAAAAAACAGTCACCAAGGCGAAAACGGAAACCGCTCCTGCTGCCCGCGCAGCGATCACCGCAGATGACGTCGCCGCTCGTATTGGCAGCATTCCAGGCGCTGAGAACCTCAATTGGCAAACGTCCATCGTTGATCTGATGAAGCTGGTTCGCATCGATCCCAGCTATGAAAACCGCAAAGCTCTCGCCATCGAAATGGGCAACACCGATTATTCGGGCACAGCCGAAGATAACATCGCACTTCACAAAGCGGTTATGGAGCAAATGGCCGCAGCCGGCGGCATTGTGCCCGCTCATTTGAAGGGCTGATTGACACGTCTGCCCTGCGGGTTAACACCTGCATACATGACTGAGAACACAATCAACTTCACACGCCGTCAGGCCCTCTATGGGCTTGGCGGCGTTTCTGCTTTGGCTTTGACTGGCGGCTGCATGTCGATGCGTGGCGCTGATGGCCAGCCGGGACTGCCGGGTGCTTCTGCGCAGCTTGGCCCTGATGCGATGCTGGATGACATCGCATACAAAATGCTCGCCCATGAGCCGGGCCGTGCAACCGGGCTTGGCGTGGACACTGGCGCCTATGCCGATTGGCGCGGCACCTTTGGCAAGTCAGGCGAGGCGGGCCGCGAGGCGTATAAGGCCACATTGACGCAGTTGCTCAACGATGCACGCGCCTATCCAAAAGACGGGCTAACACCCGATCAGCAAACCGGCTTTGAAGTGGTCGAAAGTGCCTATTCCAAAGCGGTGGAAGGTATGAAGCTGCCATATGGCGATGTCGCCGTGGGGAGCTGGCGCAATGCGCCGTATCTCGTGATCCAAAATGTTGGCGGCTATATTGACTTCCCGCGCTTTTTCGGTGCAACGCAGCCTCTGCGCAAAGAGACCGCAGCAACCGATACCGAATACTATCTTGGCCGGGTAAGCGAGGTCGGCGCGGTGCTGGATGGCGAGACAGATCGCATCCGTCAGGCACGCGGTATGGGCGTTGTCCCGCCAGACTTCCTGCTCGACAAATCAATCGCGCAAATGGAAACCAATATTGCCGATGCGGCGAATAATGGCGGAGCTTACGCAGCCCCGCTATTTGCAGCGGATTTTGACGCGGCCAAAAATGCGGCTTCTCAAGCGGTGGGTATTGTCGACAATCAGGTGCTCCCCGCCCTGCAGCGCCAGTTGGAGGAGCTTAGGGTTCAGCGCAGCCTCGCCAAATCAGATGCCGGCATTTGGGCACAGCCAGAGGGCGAGCGTTGGTATTCCTGGGCGACGAGCGCTTCGACGACAACATCGCTCAGCCCCGATGAAATTCACGAACAGGGCCTTGAAGAACTTGCCAGCCTGCATGGCCGGATGGACCCGATCCTCAAAGAAATTGGCTACACACAAGGCTCCGTTGGTGAGCGGATGCAGGCGCTAGGTGATGACCCACGCTACAAATTCGCGCCCGGAGACGAGGGTCGCCAGGAAATCATCGATTTCATTTGGGAGCAGGTGAACTGGATCAAAGGCCAGATGCCGCGCGCCTTCACGCAATTGGTCGACCCACCTTTGGAAGTGCGCCGTATTCCCATCAATGAAGAAGCGGGCGCGCCGGGCGCATATGGCGGCGCGGGCAGCAAAGATGGCCAGATACCGGGCCGGTTCTGGATCAATTTGCGCACCACCGAACTTCACCGAAAATATGATCTGCCCGACCTCACCTTCCATGAGAGTATTCCGGGCCATGTGTGGGAAGGTGAATATTCCAATCGCCTGCCGCTGATCCGCTCAATCCTCGCCTTCGGAGCCTTTAGCGAAGGCTGGGCGCTGTATGGCGAGCAACTCGCCGATGAGCTTGGCGCCTATGATGATTTCAAGGTCGGGCGGCTTGGCTACCTGCAAAGCCTCGCTTTCCGTGCGTGCCGATTGGTTGTCGATACAGGTCTGCATTCGAAACGCTGGACCCGCCAGCAGGCGCGGCAGTTCTTTATCGAACGCAACGGTTCAAAAGCGGAAGAAGTCGCCGGGGAAGTGGACCGCTATTGCAGTTGGCCGGGCCAGGCATGCTCGTACAAGATCGGCCATAGCGAGATCGTGCGTCAACGCGCGCGGGCAGAGGCTGCCATGGGCGATGCATACGATTTCCGGGCGTTCAATACCGCCGTCATTCTAGGCGGCAATGCTCCGCTCGATGTCGTTGGAAAAACCGTCGACCGCTACATTGCGAGCGCGAACGCTTGATCGACATAGAATTGCCGTCGGCGCTCCCTATGTAAGTCGCTCAGGCCCTTAGGAGATCCCCGCCAATGGAACAGCTCGGAGAAGAACTCGAAACCATGCGGCGTGTGCCGCTCGCGCAGTCCCATGTCGATGCAATCTGCGAGATTGGCGGAGAGAAGGTCTACAAGGCGGGCGAAATCGTTGCCGAAATTGGCGAGGTAATGGACACCTTTGTCTACGTCCTTGAGGGCGAGATTGAAGTTGTTGACCCCTATTCCGGCGAGCGTCTGATGGAGGCATCACTTGGGCCGACGCAGTTCATGGGTGAAATCGGCTTTCTCAATCGTGGCACTTACTACCTAAAGATGCGCGCCGTGGTCGATACGCGCGTGATCGAAGCCCCGCGCGAAGGTGTGCTCGATCTGATGAACCGCGTTCCGGAGTTTTCGGATCATCTTATCACCGTCTTCTCCGCGCGCAGACGCAAACAGTTTGAGATGTCGAATGGCGCGGTCAAAGTTATCGGTGCAGATCGTGATCCAGCCGTGCAGGCTGTCGAGCGTTTCCTTTCCCGCAATCGCATCCCGTTTGAAAGCTACGACATGGATGCGCGCGATGAGGAAACGAACAAGGTTTGCGACCTATCTGGTCACCAACCCTCCGTGATCCTTGGCGCGAATGAAGTGCTGGAAGAGCCGACACCGCGCAAGGTCGCCCAATTCCTAAATCTCGATCTCGACATCTGTTCGCAGCGCGTTTTTGACCTGCTGATTGTTGGCGGAGGTCCGGCAGGAGTTGCCGCCGCGGTCTATGCTGGGTCAGAGGGGCTGGAGGCTTTGGTGATCGAAGACATGGCGATCGGCGGGCAAGCAGGCACGTCGAGCCGGATAGAAAACTACATGGGCTTTCCAACCGGCATTAGCGGCACGGACCTTACCTATCGCGGACAAATTCAAGCGCTTAAATTCGGAACCCGCTTCGCGATGCCTCGCCGCGTTGAGAAGTTGGAAAAGCGCGAGGACGGCAGTTTCTGCGCCACCCTTGATGCCAATGAGGATGGGGCCGATGAGGTTTGCGCCAACGCCGTGCTCGTTAGCACAGGCGTACAATATCGCCGCCTGCCGCTTGAAAATCTGCGCGAGCTAGAAGGGGCTGGCATCTTCTATTCCGCGACCGAAATGGAAGCGCGCTTTTGTTCGAAGACTGAGGCGGTCGTTATCGGGGGCGGCAATTCTGCCGGACAGGCAGCGATGTACTTGTCTCGCACCGCTGCTCATGTGCATCTGGTCGTGCGCTCAGACAGTCTTGCGGCGTCCATGTCGAGCTATCTTTCGCGCCGCCTAGAGGCTGATCCCAAGATCACGATCCATTATCACACGCAGGTAACGGCCTTGCACGGCGAAGACTGGCTTGAAGCGGTCACCTTCACCACGCCTGATGGTAATCGCCAGATCGACACACGCGCCCTCTTCATAATGATCGGCGCTGCTCCCAACACAGAATGGCTCTCTGGCCTTGTTGAAACCGATGGAAAAGGGTTCGTTCGAACAGGCGCGGAAATCGGCCGCGAAACGCCGTTTGAGACCGGCACAGATGGCATTTTTGCCGTTGGCGATGTGCGATCCGGTTCCGTCAAACGGGTTGCAAGCGCTGTGGGCGAAGGATCCGTCGTGGTGAGCCGGATATGGTCTTATCTGGATGATTTGAAGAATAACGTTTGACCTGACCAATACGGGTCGCAGATCAATCTATACAATTCAAATCAAGCTCTTATAGTTTCCTGAATACTGTAACAGGGAACTGCAAATTGGGGCTGCAGCAAATGATTCATCGTATACTAGTTCTAATCACGATCGCTCTTTGCGGCCTGTTGTTGGAACAGGATGCAAGTGCCGCCTGGTATGAGGCATCCTCTGATCATTTCGTGATCTATGCCGATGATAGCGAACGCGACATTAAGCGTTATGCGGAAAATCTGGAGCGCTATCACAGCGCTATGAAGTTTATCACAGGGCGCGATGTTGAAAAGCCAAGTCCATCAAACCGAGTGACAATTTTCGTAGTCGGATCACAACGCGATATTCGCCGCATTTCAGGCAGTGGCAGTCGCACGATTGCAGGTTTCTATGTGCCTCGGGCGGGTGGAAGCCGTGCCTTTGTTCAGGACATCCGAAACCAGAACGGCTATCCTGACTTTTCGACCATCGTGTTGCTGCACGAATACGCACACCACTTCCTAATCTCATCCTCTCGTTATGCGATGCCCAGATGGATGAGCGAAGGCGCAGCCGAGTTTTTCGCTTCAGCCACATTTAATCGTGATGGCTCAGTCCTGATCGGTCGACCCGCGCAACATCGCGGATATGAACTTGCCAACGCCGTTGATGTGCCCATTCGCGAATTGCTGGACGATGAACTCTACAGAGAGAATCGAGGTCGACGCTATGATGCGTTTTATGGTCGCAGCTGGCTGCTTTACCACTATCTCACATTCACTCCGGAACGTTCGGGACAGCTTACGCAGTACTGGGTTGCAGTCTTAAACGGCAAAAGCCCCTTGGATGCTGGCGAGGAAGTCTTCGGCGATCTTGATGTTCTGGAAAGTGAGCTCAATGGCTACCAACGCCAGCGCCGCATGTTTACTTTCAGCCTGACACCCGAGCAATTGCAGGCCAGCCCTGTCACCTTGCGCAGACTGCCCAAAGGTGAGGCAGAAATCATGGAATTGCGCATGCGATCACAGCGCGGTGTCAATGCAGAGCAAGCCGCAGAGATTGTGCTGGAAGCACGCGAATTTGCGGAGGAATATCCAAGCGATCCAGGCGTCCTCACGGTCCTTGCAGAAGCTGAGTATGATGCGGGTAATGACGACAATGCCATTGCCGCTGCGGAAGCAGCCATTGCGCTCGACCCAGGACGAGCGAACGCATACGTCCAAAAAGGTTATGCGCTGTTTCGCAAAGCCGAAAACGCTGAGAATGCTGACAGCGCCTATGATGCAGCAATGGCGCCTTTCTCGCAGCTCAACTCGATTGAGAACGATCATCCATTACCATTGATCTATTATTATCGAAGCTATGCGCAACGCGGCCTTGAGCCTCCTGAGAACGCGAAGCTTGCGCTTGAGCGCGCCGCTCAATTGGCACCTTTTGACCAACAATTATGGCTGAACGTTGCGATGATGCAGGCGCGAGAAGGTAAGATCACTCTCGCGCGGCAAAGCCTCAGGCCACTAGCAGCGGACCCGCATCGCAGCGGGGTATCACAGTCAGCTCAACGTTTGATAGCGATGCTAAGCAATAGGCCTGAAGGTGAGGCCTTCAACTTAGGCATGGCTGTGGCCACACCGGTCATAGACAACGTGGATGACACTGACAGTTCGGACGAGGATGGTTCAAAAGAGGGTGGCTAGAACCGATCTTCGGCCCTAGCCCGCGCCTTTATCGCGACATCATCCCTGTAACAATCGAACCAAGAATTCCGCCCAGCGGATTGCTTTCGCCCGAACCACTTGGCTGACCACCGCCGGCTTGTTTCGCGAGGTAGCCCGCAACCGCCATCGCCAGGATCGGCAGCATCTTTTTGAGCAGCCCTTCATCAAGGCCAGTCAGTGCCGCAGTTTCACCTGCGACAGAACGGCTCACATCTTTGCTGCCGAAGATATTGCCGAGGATGTCGTTGCCATGCTGCGTAGGGGTCGGCTGAGTGCCAAGTACTGCGTCGAGCAGACCTCCACCCAGCATCCCGCCAAGGCCTCCGCCTGCGCCTGAGCCGCCGCCCGATCCACCGAGGATAGCGCCCGCAAGACCGCCCAATCCGCCGAGTGGATCAGGTGTCGAAGTGCCTCCGGTTGCGCTGCGACCCATGCCTGCGACGATGGCGGGCAGCAATGCGCCCGCCGCCGTCTTGGCTGTGCTTTCATCGACGCCAAGCTCGCGCGCCATGCTGGTTAGCGCTCCTGATTGCTGGAGCATTGCTGCTAGGCTCATGAATTCCCTCCCCTTGAAAAGTGGCGCTTACTTTTTGCCGAACAGGCCCGATGCCATATCAGCAATATCGTCGAGCGGATTGCCGTCACCGTCTCGGTCGAGCATCGAAGCAATGCCAGCAAGGCCGCCGCCTTCGCCGCCTTGCAGTTTGCCTGCTATGTCGCCCAGTGCGCCTTCGCCGCCGAGCTGCTCCATAATTCCGCCGAGCGCGCCAGTATCCATGCCGGTCTTGGACGCTGCCAGCTCGACTGTATCACCGTCCTCCGCATGCGACTGACCCAATGCTGCCACGGCCTTTTCCGCCATGGCTGGATCAATCCCAACCTTCTGTGCGAGCGCTGCCACTGTGTCTGGTGAACCGGAAACCTGCTTCATAATACCGTCGAGAATGCTCATCACTTGATCCCTTTCTTGAACGTCTTGTAGCGCAGCCTAGCCATTTGTGATGGCACAAAAAAGGCCCCGCTCTGGATAAGAGCGAGGCCAATGGTAAATTCTTGTTTCGAGAAGCTTATGCGGCGACCGGAGCGGCCCTGCGCACACCTTCATCTACATGCGCTTCAAACTCGGTAAAGTTGTCGATGAATAGCTGCACCAACTTAGATGCAGTTGCATCATATTCGCCTTTGTCAGCCCAAGTGCTGCGCGGATCGAGGATAGCTTGGTCGATGCCTGCCTGCGCCAGAACAGGCACATGCACGGGCACAGCAAAACCGAAATTGGCATCTTCGCGGAATTCTACGCCTTCGAGATTGCCATCAAGCGCCGCATTGAGAAGCGCGCGCGTGGCCTTGATTGGCATGCGGTTGCCAACGCCATACTTGCCGCCGGTCCACCCCGTATTCAGCAGCCAGCATTGCACTTGGCCCTTGGCGATCCGCTCTTTGAGGAGATTGCCGTAAACACTTGGGTGGCGCGGCATGAAGGGCGCGCCAAAGCAGGTTGAGAAGGTCGCCTCTGGCTCGGTCACGCCAATCTCAGTGCCCGCCACTTTCGCTGTGTAGCCTGAAAGGAAGTGATACATCGCCTGCTCAGGCGTGAGCTTCGCAATCGGAGGCAAAACACCAAACGCATCGGCCGTCAGCATCACCACATTGCTAGGCACCGGTCCTAGATTGTCTTTGCTGGCGTTGGGGATGAAGTCGATCGGGTATGCGCCGCGCGTGTTTTCAGCCAGGCTGTTGTCATCCAGATCCAATTCACGCGTGCCCTCATCCATGACTACATTTTCGAGCACGGTGCCAAAGCGGCGCGTGGTGGCATAGATTTCAGGTTCAGCTTCTTCGGAGAGACGGATCATTTTGGCATAGCAGCCGCCTTCAAAGTTGAAGACCGCGGTATCTGACCAGCCATGCTCGTCATCGCCAATTAGCGTGCGCGATGCATCTGCGGAAAGTGTGGTCTTTCCTGTGCCCGAAAGACCAAAGAACACCGCCGTTTTGCCATCCGCGCTGATATTGGCTGAACAATGCATCGGCATCACGCCTTTGGCAGGCAGCAGATAGTTGAGAATGCCAAATACACTCTTCTTCATCTCGCCTGCATAACGTGTGCCGCCGATCAGGATCAGTTTTTCGCTAAGGTTCACAGCGATCACCGTTTCTGAATTGGTGCCGTGGCGCGCTGGATCAGCTTTAAAGCTAGGCAGATCAATGATCGTGTATTCAGGCGCGAAGTCCGCAAGCTCATCTGCCGTAGGCCGGACAAGCATCGTGCGGATAAACAAGTTGTGCCACGCCAATTCGTTGATCACGCGCACATTCACCCGGTGCTCTGGCTGCGAGCCGCCGAAAAGGTCCGCTACGTAGAGCGTGCTCTTTTCCCCAAGAGCTTTCAAAAAGTCCTCTTTGAGAGCTGCAAAATGGTCCGGCGTCATCGACGCATTGACCTTGCCCCACCACACCGTGTCCTCAGTTTCCGCATCGCGCACGATAAACTTGTCTTTTGCGCTGCGGCCCGTCTTTGCGCCCGTTTGGACGACCAGCGCGCCATGCTTTGAAAGCGAGCCTTCGCCGTCTTTGATGGTCGCTTCGACGAGTGCAGAGATGCCCAGATTGGGGTGAATTTCAGCAGGCGTTTCAATGCCCTGTGATGAGAGCGATTGAGTGAGGGGAATCACGGTGAACATCTCCTAGTGAGGGAAATTGGAGCAACAGTTTTCGGACAGGTTCCAACGCCCCTCAGGCGATCAATTACGCTCAAAGAGTGGCGCCAAATCGACTCGATTTCTAGCGCCGCGGGTCCCATTCCAAGATCTCGCATAGATGCGCCAATCACCTCCGTCAAACTGTGCATTTTGGTGCTGCAATGCACAATTTGGTTGCACCGAAAGTGAGGCTCCGCTCGGCCCGCAAGTGAGCTGATTCTGCGTTTTTGCAGCGCATTCGCTCACCACATGCGAGATTGTCTCCCCGCCCACTTGCCGCTACTTAAGCAAGCGGAGCGAGGCGAGGAGCAATAGAGCCACAATGTCAGGCGAAACCATCGATCAAAGCGGCGACGCTGTTCAGCACGGCGGCAGCGACAAAGCAGAGCGCAAAGAAGCGTTTGAAATTGCGCTGGTCGATGACGATCGCAACATCCTGACCACCGTGTCAATTGCGCTTCAGGCTGAAGGGTTTGTGACCCGCATCTATTCGGACGGCCAGTCTGCGCTCAAGGCTCTGCTTGAAAACCCTCCTGACCTTGCCGTATTCGACATTAAAATGCCTAAGATGGACGGAATGGAATTGTTGCGCCGGGTGCGTGATCACTCCGACATGCCGGTCATTTTCCTGACCTCCAAAGATGATGAAGAAGACGAAGAAGCAGGTCTGGAATTGGGCGCAGATGATTACATCGCCAAACCTTTCAGCTTGCGCCTTTTGACCGCGCGCATTCGCGCAATTTTGCGGCGGGCAGAACCTGATAGGCCGATTGGCAACGAGCCTCAGCCAACAGAGCCAGCCCACCCCAAAATTGATCGGGGACGGCTCTTCATGGACCCAGCCCGTCACTATGTGACCTGGAATGATCGACCCGTGACCCTAACCGTCACAGAATTCCTAATCCTCGAAGCTCTCGCAGCCCGCCCTGGTGTGATCAAAAGCCGCAACCAATTGATGGATGCAGCCTATCCGGACGACGTGTTTGTCGATGATCGCACCGTCGACAGCCACATAAAGCGGATGCGGCGAAAATTCCGCGCCGTAGATGGTGAGTTTGGCGCGATCGATACGCTTTATGGCGCAGGATACAGCTTCAACGATGGCTGATATGCAGCCGATTGTGCAGGCAGCCAGCGAAGACACGCCGGTCGTTGGCCGCGCCAGCGAACGCCTGACTTTTGCTGGGCGATTCTCGCTAACTGCGCGCATTCTGATCGTGAACATTCTGCCATTGGCGCTGCTCTCTGGCGGGTTGTTCTACCTCGATACGTATCGCACGCAGTTGATCGATGAGCGCTTTAAGCTTGCTCGGATTGAGGCGCAGATTAGCGCAGAGGCTCTGGCCGGTGCCACCCGCGAACGCCAAGAAGCGTTGCTGGTACAGATCGGCAGAGAACAAAGCATGCGCATGCGATTGTTCGATCCCGACGGGCAATTGTCAGCGGATAGTTTTGCTCTGGATGAAGAGCCAGCTTTTGTCCTCAATGATGTCACCGACGACACTTGGGAGGAATCCTGGGCACGCTGGCTTGACCGGATGGTCGATGCCATCGTTAGCGCGCAGCCCGTTCCTGCCTATGTCGAAACCGAGGCGCAAAACGCCGATGCGTTCCCCGAGTTGGTCAGAGCGCGCGAAGATGGAGTCAGCCAAATCCGCCTCTATGAATGGGTTGACGGGACGCCGGTTATCACCGCAGCAGCTCCCGTCAGTCTAAACGGCACAACGCTGCTGACAGTCCGCAATGCGGTGGACATTACGGAGAGTATCCGGGCTGCACGGTCGGCGCTCGTATTGGCAGTGCTGCTCGTTCTGTTCGCGTCCGCCATGCTCTCGCTCTACCTTGCCCGGACCATTGTATCGCCACTGCAATTGCTCGCGCGCGCCGCGCAAAAAGTGCGACAAGGGCGCGAACGCGATATTGAAGTGCCGCGCCTACCGGAACGCAGTGATGAGATTGGCCAATTGGCCCGGTCTGTCTCCGATATGACCACAGCGCTTCGCCAACGCATCGACGCGGTTGACAGTTTTGCAGCCGACGTAGCGCATGAGATCAAGAACCCGCTCGCAAGTCTGAGAAGCGCAGTTGAGTCCCTACCCAAGGTGAAGGACGCAGATACACGGCGCGAACTAGAGCAAATCATCACCCATGATGTACGCCGGATCGACCGGCTCGTGAGTGAGATTTCGGATGCGAGCCGGATCGATGCCGAAATGTCGCGGGCGACTTTGGAGCGGCTCGATATAGCTGATCTGGTGCGCGCGATCATTGGCAGCCGCGAAAACCGCTTTGAGAATCTGGACCATCCCATCAACCTAGATGCGCGCGGGTTCTCTGCGCATGTTCTCGGAGTGGGCGCACGCCTGGAGCGGGTGATTGAAAACCTGCTCGACAATGCGGTTTCCTTTTCACCGCACGGCGCACCGATCGAAGTGCATATCGAAAATGACGGCGAATGCGTGACCGTGCTGGTCTGCGATTCCGGCCCCGGCATTCCTGAAAACTCACGTGAGAAAGTGTTTCATCGATTCCATTCTGTGCGACCTGAGGCAGAGGATTTCGGCAACCATTCAGGTCTAGGCCTCGCCATTGCGCGCGCTATTGCAGAGGCGCATGATGGCACACTTAGCGCTGAAAGCCGCCCTGATGGTGCGCCTGGAGCCTGTCTGCGTTTTCGTCTACCAGCCGCAGACTGATCCGAGGATGGAAGAGCCAACCAGCGTCATCCTGCAAGCAAGTTGCGTTGCGATTGATGGCCGCGCGCTTGCGATTGAAGGCAAACCGGGCAGCGGTAAATCATCCCTTGCGCTTGCGCTGATTGATCGCGGTGCTCAATTGATCGGAGATGATGGAGTGTCGTTGAGTCGAGCTGATAAAGCCGTCGTAGCGAGCCCACCTCCGAACATAGCAGGCCTTCTCGAAATCCGCGGTGTGGGCATTGTCGAAATGCCAGTCTCTTCGCCCTGTCCACTCGCTTTGATTCTACGCTTGGGCGAAGAAGGTGATCGGCTCCCCACTAACGCACCGGTTCGGGAAATTCTGGGTCAATCCATCCCCTGCCTAGCCTTCAATCCTGGGACAATCGCACCTGCCATCCGCGCCGAATGGGCCTTTAGACAGTTTGGTCTCGCCAGCGAATGATCGTCAAAAATCGACAGAACGCCTTCCCCTTCGCCTGTTGGAGGCGCAAAGGACAGGAGTGATGGCTGACTTAACCGATTCCCAATCCGATCCACAGCGGCTGCTGCTTGTCACTGGACTATCCGGTGCTGGTAAATCGACAGCCCTCGATGTGTTGGAAGACCTTGGCTGGGAGACCATCGACAACTTCCCCGTCCGCCTTCTCGATCGCCTGGTCGCAGAGCCTGATCCAGGCAGTGCGCGCGCACCTCTCGCAATTGGTTTTGATTCGCGCACGCGCGGTTTCGTTCCGGGCGAGATCATTGACCTAGTCAAAGACTTGGGAGAGCGATCTGATCTTGCGATCACATTTATGTTTATCGATTGCGCCGGCGGTGAGCTGGAACGGCGCTACAACGAAACCCGTCGCCGCCACCCAATGGCACAGGGCCGAACCGTTCAAGAAGGCATAGCGGCCGAGCGCGAATTGCTCGAGCCACTGAGGCGCTGGGCAGAAATCGTAATTGATACCAGCGCCATGACCGCCAATGATCTACAAAATCGAGTGCGCGACCTGTTCGGCGATGCAGAGGGCGCGCCCATGACGCTAACGGTGTCTAGCTTCGGCTTTGCACGCGGCATGCCGCCGCTGGCTGACCTGGTGTTCGACATGCGTTTTCTCGACAATCCACACTGGGTCGAAGGATTGCGCGAACTTACCGGAAAAGATGCGGCTGTCGGCGCCCATATAAAGAGCGATCCCGCGTTCCAGGCCGCGTTTGATCAAATCCGCGACCTACTTCTGATACTGCTCCCTCGCTATGCTGCACAGGGCAAGTCTTACGTCCATGTCGCCTTTGGCTGTACCGGAGGGAGACACCGCTCGGTCTTCACTGCGGAAACCATGGCGCAGGCCTTGCACGGCGCTGGATTTTCGCCCACTGTCCGGCACCGCAATTTGGCCTCGCGCGCCGCCGATGAAATTGAAGGCGCGCGTCGATAGAGGCACTCAAAATGCGTAAATATGATGAGGAGTGAACACATGCATCGTGTTCATCTTGGAATAACGGGCCGCAGGGTAATTACGGACTAAATTATGATTGGTTTGATCCTCGTGACCCATGGCGGCCTAGCCGACCAATTTCTTGAGGCAATGGAACACGTTGTCGGAAAACAATCCGGCGTTGAAACCGTGTGCATTGGCCCCAATGACGATATGGAACACCGACGCGCGGAGATTGCTGAAAAGATTGCGGCGGTGGACACGGGCAACGGTGTAATTGTGCTGACCGATCTGTTCGGCGGCACGCCGTCCAACCTCGCTATCTCATTGCTTGAAACAGGCCGAGTCGAAGTGATTGCGGGCATCAATTTGCCAATGCTGATCCGACTTGCTGGTGCTCGCAAGAGCATGGACGTGGTCGAAGCTGTGGATGCAGCTCAAACCGCCGGACGCAACTATATCACTGTAGCGAGCGAATTGCTCGGCGGTGAAACGGCGCCGCGCAAAGCGGCTGCGGGCAAATAATCGCATGAGCGAACTTCGTCAGACCGTCACCATCGTTAACAAGCGCGGCCTTCATGCCAGAGCCAGCGCGAAGTTTGTCGGAGCAGTCGCGGCATTACCGCAAGGCGCTCAAGTCAAGGTTGCCAAGGACGGCAATCAAGCTGCCGGGGGATCAATCCTTGGCCTGATGATGCTGGGTGCAGCCAAGGGCGACAACGTTGAGCTAATCGTAGGCGGCGAAAATTCGGACACGGTGCTGGCTGAACTGGTGGCGCTGGTCGAAGATGGCTTTGGCGAAGAATAGCGGCAGGTAGGACGCGCACAATGCGCAAACACATTTCCGGCTTCTCGAACCCAACAGTGAAATACCTGCGCTCTTTGCGTGAAAAGAAACTGCGCAAGCGTGCTGGGCAATTTCTGGTTGAGGGTTTGCGACTGCTAGAAGATGCGCGAGCCTGCGGGCATCTGCCGCGCCAATTGGTCATGGCCGAAGAACGCGATGCGCACGAGCTTCTGGCCAGATTAGAAGGCGATGTTGCCGCAAGCGGTGGTGAAGTCATCACCACCACGCCAGATATCCTCTCAAAAATCACGGGTAAGTCCAATTCGCAAAGCGTCATTGGGGTCTTCGATGAATTCGACACTGAACTAGGCAGGCTTGACCGCGGCGCCTCCCCTATCTGGCTGGTCGCGCAAGACCTGCGCGATCCCGGCAATCTTGGCACCATGCTGCGAACTGGCGATGCCGTTGGCGCTGGCGGACTGATCCTGCTCGATGACTGCGCCGATCCCTTTAGCGCCGAAGCCGTGCGCGCGAGCATGGGCGCGGTATTTACCCAAGGATTGGCGCAGGCTCGGTGGGAGGAATTCCTGCCATGGCTGCGAAACGGTCCGGGGCAATTGGTGGCGGCCAGTTTGCGCGATGCTGTGCCCTATCGCGGCGCCGTCTATCAGGCGCCGTGTTTCATACTGGTCGGCAACGAGTCGCAAGGACTGCCCGAAGCCTACGAAGCAGAATGCGATCTGCGCGTCACCATGCCGATGAAGGGGCGCGCGGATTCGCTCAATGCTGCGGTCGCGGGCGCAGTGCTCGCCTATGAGGTGCTGACCGGATTGGAGTGATCACTCCGCCGCGTCCTTTTGCTCACCAAACATGAGAGCGCTCGGTTCTGCTGCTGTTTCAGCTTCATCAGCATCAGCGCTGTTGTATCTTGGTGAGCTTTCGACCAGCGGGACGTCTTCAATCTCGCGCTTGCCGACTTCGACGCCCTTTTCAGCGAGGCGTTTGCCCGACGACAAAACGTTGCGTTCAAAACTGCCGACGAATTTATTGTAGTTGTTGACTGCGCTCTCAAGCCCACCGCCAACGCGCTTCAAGTGCCCTGCGGCAACGCTTAGCCGTTCATAAAGCTCAGCGCCCATTCGCCCGATTTCTTGAGCCTCTTGAGCAAGGCCATCCTGCCGCCAGACTTGCGCCACCGTTCGTGCGATCGCAACAAGGTTGGTGGGTGTTGCGAGAAGCACTCGCCGCTCAAACGCGAAGTCCCACAATTCGGGATCAGCATCGAGCGCAGCGGTCACAAAATGCTCTCCGGGCACGAACATGATCACATAATCAGGCGCTTCTTCAAATTGGCTCTGGTAGCTCTTCGCGCCAAGAGCATGCACATGATTGCGCATCGACTTTGCGTGGAGCTTCAACTGCTCATCGCGCACCCCATCATCATCAGCCTCAAACGCGGCTTGATAGGCGTTCAACGAAACCTTGGAATCGACCACCAACTTCTTTTGACCCGGCACATTGATGATCGCATCAGGGCGCAGACGGCCCTCTTCGGTATCGATCGAGTGCTCCAGATCAAAGTCTGTGTGCTGCGCAAGACCGCATTGCTCGAGCAGGTTCTGCAAGGCCCGCTCGCCCCACCGACCGCGCGCTTTTGGGGCATTGGTGAGCGAGTTGCCGAGCCGCTGCGCCTCGCGCCGGACCTCTTCTTGCCCCTCGCGCATGGATTGGATCAGGCCGGTTAGTTGACCAAACGCATCCTTACGCTGGCTTTCGAGTGTTTCGACTTGCCGCTCATACTTCTCCAACCGCTCACCAACGGGGGCTAACAATGTTTTAATCTTGGCCTCGCCCGCTTCCTCGGATTGTTTGAAGCGTTCTTCTGCGCGGCGAAGGAAGCTTTCTTGCGCTTTGCCAAGCACTTGCGCGCCCGTATTTTCGAATTCTTTCAACAGCTTATCGCGCGATTCTTCGAGCAACCGCTTTTGTTCAGCAAAGCCTGCGCGTTCGGCGCGAAACTCCGCGTTCTCGACGCGGGCCTTCTCCAAAGCCTCAGCCAATCCATCGGCCTGCCCTGCCCGTTCGGACATGGTGGCAAGTTCGGTGATCGCTTTGCGAAACTTCTCGTCCAAGGCCTTCGCCTCACCATCGCGTGCCTCAAATCGCTGGCGTAAATCAACAACGGGGCGCGAAGCAAAGAACCACGCGGCGCCACCTCCGACAGCGAGGCCAAGCACCAAGGCGACGACTAAGAGAATCGGTTGTTCCATCGTACCATTATACATGGAACAAAGTAAGAACACTAGCGATTTGTAGGATATCCCCCGCTTAAGCGGCCTGACGGATCTTCTTCAGCTTTTTCAGCGCCATCTGCCGCTTCAATCGCGAGAGGTGATCGATGAACACGATCCCTTCGAGGTGGTCCATCTCATGCTGGATACAGGTGGCCATCATGCCTTCCATCGCTTCTTCGTGATGGTTGCCATCAAGGTCCTGATACTTCACGCGGCAAGTCGCGGGGCGATCTATATCGGCGTAAATCTCCGGGACGGACAGGCAGCCTTCGTTGAAAGTCGCCATATCCTGCGCCGGGTCGAGAATTACCGGGTTCACAAAAACACGCGGCTCTTTCTTGGTCGCAGGATGCGTGTGGCTGGTCCCGTCATGGTCGCACTCAACCGGCTCTGCATCGGGATCTTCGGGTTGAAGATCAATCACAAGCAGTCGCTTGGGCACGCCGACCTGGATCGCGGCAAGGCCGATGCCCGGCGCGTCATACATCGTCTCAAACATATCCTCGACGAGCTGTTTGAGATCGTCGTTGAACTCGTCAGGTTCGACCGGGACGGACACGGTTTTGAGCCGGGGGTCCGGCACTTCAAGAATTTCGCGAATAGCCATGACACTAATTTAGTGCGGAGACCGCTGCGCTGCAAGCATAGCAATGCGATCATTGTAATCGGTTAGCCAACCGGACGCCGCGCCCGGAGCGCTTGGGCAAGCGTGCCCTCGTCCAAATAGTCCAGCTCCCCGCCCACCGGCAGGCCGTGCGCCAGCTGGGTGATCCGCACGCCAGCATCCTCCAGCCGCTCGGCCAGGTAATGCGCGGTGGTTTGCCCTTCGAGAGTGGCGTTCATCGCGAGCACAACCTCGTCAACGGCCTCGTCACCTGCTCGCTCCAACAGGCTGGCGATGTTGAGGTCTTCGGGCCCAATCCCGTCGAGCGCCGACAATTTGCCGCCAAGCACATGGTAGCGCCCCTGAAAAAGCCGCGCCCGGTCCAGCGCCCAGACATCAGCCACATCCTCCACCACGCAAAGCGAGCGCGGATCACGGCGCGGATCAGCGCATATGCCGCAAGGATCGCTTGTGTCGACATTGCCGCAAGTTTTGCACTCAACCAGCGTCTCAGACACCGCATCCAACGCTTCGAGCAGCGCGGGCAGTGCCTGCTCGCGGTTCTTCACCAACCACAGCACCGCACGCCGCGCCGAACGCGGACCAAGGCCGGGAAGCCGCGCCAATGCGCCTGATAATGCTTCGATCTCTTGCGATGCCATGGGGGGAGAGATAGGGGCACTCGCACTTGCACGAAAGGGGCCGCGAAGCAGTCATGCGCATCATATTTATGGGAACGCCCGATTTTGCGGTGCCCGCGCTGGTCGCTTTGCATGATGCGGGGCACCAGATCGCGTGTGTGTACTCGCAGCCGCCCAGCCGTTCTGGCCGAGGTAAAAAGCTGCGGCCCTCCCCTGTACATGCCAAAGCGGAGGAGCTGGGGCTAGAGGTTCGCACGCCCAAAAGCCTTCGTAATGAAGAGGCGCAGGCCGAGTTTGCGGCCCTAAAGGCTGATATAGCAGTGGTTGCGGCTTACGGCTTGATCCTGCCTCAACCCATTCTCGACGCGCCCACTCATGGTTGCCTGAACATCCACGCCTCAATCCTCCCGCGCTGGCGGGGGGCTGCGCCGATCCACCGCGCGGTGATGGCGGGTGATGAGGAGACGGGCGTCACCATTATGCAGATGGAAGCGGGCCTCGATACAGGACCGATGCTGCACATTGTTCGAACCCCCGTTGCGCGAAAAACCACAGGCGAACTGACCGCGGAACTGGCAGAATTAGGCGCTGGCGCGATGGTCGAAGTTCTGGCCAATTTCGCTGGCTACGCGCCTCAGGCTCAGGATGATGCGAACGCCATTTACGCACCCAAGATTGATAAGGCTGAAGCTCGGATTGATTGGAGTGAGGGCGCTGCAACCATCGAAGCGAAGGTGCGCGGACTTGCCCCCTTCCCCGGCGCTTGGTTTGAAATGGACGGCGAGCGGGTGAAACTGCTGCTTGGCGAACTGGCGGAAGGGTCAGGTAAGCCGGGCGAAGTGCTTGATGCTGACCTCACCATCGCCTGCGGAACCGGCGCAATCCGCCCAACACGCTTACAGCGGGCAGGTAAACCTGCAATGGAGCGCGCGGATTTCCTGCGGGGGCGCGCAATTGCGGTAGGGACGATCCTCAATTGACCCGTTTCGCGCTCACTATCGAATTTGACGGCACGCCTTTCCAAGGGCTCCAGCGGCAAAAGCACGGACCAAGTGTTCAGCAGAGTATCGAAGACGCGCTAGCCCGGATCACTGGCGAAGAGGCGACACTACACAGCTCGGGTCGCACGGACACGGGCGTTCATGCGCTGGCGATGCGCAGCCATGTGGATCTGGAGAAAGAGATCACGCCGTTTCGTCTGATGGGGGCCATAAACGCGCATCTGCGCCCTGACCCCATCGCTATTCTGGCTTGCGAAATCGTGGCGGACGATTGGCACGCTCGCTTTTCCTGCATTGGCCGCCGCTATTTGTATCGGATCATCAATCGCCGTGCGCCTGTGGCCTTGGCCAAGAACCGGGTTTGGCAAGTCGCGCAGGAATTGGACGTCGATGCCATGCACCGCGCGGCGCAATCTTTGGTGGGGCGGCATGACTTCACCACTTTTCGTTCCGTGCAGTGTCAGGCAAAGGACCCTGTAAAGGCGCTGGACAGCCTAGATGTGGCGCGCGTCCAAACAGATCTCGGCCCGGAAATCCATGTCCGAGCCAGCGCGCGATCCTTTCTCCATCACCAAGTGCGATCCATGGTTGGCTGCCTCAAACTGGTGGGCGCGGGAACTTGGGAAGAGGGTCAGATTGCCAAAGCGCTCGCCGCCAAAGACCGCAGCGAATTAGGGCTTAACGCGCCGCCCCAAGGGCTCTACTTCGTCGAAGCGATCTATCCTGAGCAAGAAAGCTAGCAAGTGGCCAACTGGTACAAGTTTCCAATGAGCGTAAAGATGGCTGAAGGCGATTATCGAGCAGGCCTCAGCGCGCTAAATATCGTCTTTGGAGCGGTATTGGGCTTTGTTCTGGTCGGTGGCGAAGAATTGCCAATATTCGATTTTATGGCGCTGCTCGTTATCAGCGCGCTGATCGTAATGATGATCCAATCAATCGCACTCAGCGAATACACCTTGTTCAGTATCGGGGTGACAGCTCTCGCGATCTATGGTCTGCCCGAAATGGCAGAAGAGTGGTTTTCGCTCACTGAAGTCCCGAAACTGCAACCAACGCTCGCGATCTGGGCGATCATGGCGACCGTGCTAGAATTATCCCCGCGTCACAAACCTGATTCACAATCATCAAAACACAAAACTGGAGAAGAAAACTCATGACCACCACCGGCAAACAACTTTTCAGCACGCTAAGCGCTGATGGCAAACTCACGCTGGAGGTCAGCGAGGAAAGCTTCCCAGAACCCACCGGCAACCAAGTGTTGGTCAAAATGGAAGCGGCCCCGATCAACCCATCCGATCTCGCCATTCTCACCAGCGCCGCCGATTTTGAGAACGCTGAGTATACAGCAGGCAAAGTCGTTGCCGACATGCCAGAGCCGTTTCTGTCGGGCCAGCGTGGTCGCCATGGCCAGCGCCTGCCAGCAGGTAACGAAGGCGCAGGTACGGTGATCGCAACAGGTGACGGCGATATGGCCAAGGCTCTTATGGGTCAGCGCGTCGCCTGTGTTCCGGGCAATGCGTTCAGCCAATATGCGATTGCGGATGCGATGATGTGCCTGCCATTGGGCGATCACTCCTCGGAAGAAGGCGCATCCAGCTTTGTGAACCCGATGACTGCATTGGGCTTTGTCGAAACCGCCAAGATGGAAGGTCATGATGCGATTGTGCATCTCGCGGCTGCATCGAACCTTGGCCAGATGCTCAACAAAATCTGCCTCGAAGATGGCATCAAGCTGGTGAACATCGTGCGCAAGCAAGAGCACGTGGACCTGCTCAAGGGACTTGGTGCGAAGTGGGTCGTGAACTCGTCTGACGACGATTACATGAAACAATTGCGCGCCGCGATTAAAGAAACCGGTGCCTATCTCGGCTTTGACCCAATCGGCGGTGGCCAGAACACGGATCATGTCCTCAAAGCGATGGAACAAGTCGCTTCTAGCCAGATGAGCGAATATTCGCGCTATGGCTCGGACCAGGACAAAAAGATGTACCAGTATGGTCGTCTGGACCTGCAAAACCCGACGATCCTGACGCCTTCTTATGGCCTACAATGGTGCGTTGCTGGCTGGCTTCTCACTCCGTTCCTCCAAAAGGCGGGCATGGAAACCGTCGTGCGGATGCGCACCCGAGTTCAGCAGAACCTCGGCACCACTTTTGCCTCAAGCTACAAGGCGAAAGTCGATCTGGAAGGCATGCTGACCAAGGATGCGATCACCGATTATCGCCAGATGAAAACCGGCGAGAAATATCTCGTCACGCCTTGGGGTTGATATGATCGTTTTGGCCGCGACGGTCATAGGCGGGTTCCTTGCGGTCTGGGTGCTGCAAGGGATCATCGATTGGGCGGTGGTCAGCCGCGTGATGGATGATCCGTTGAGGGGAAAAGTCCTCGCGACAATATCCGCCTATTTCCTCGCGGTCTTGCTTTATGCCTTGGGGTCCAGCTCGCCTGCGGGCCTTTGGATCTATCTACCCGGCGCGCTCTTTGTAGGGTGGCTGGAAATACGCAAAGCGCGCAAGATGCAGGCGCGCATCGATGAACTGGATCAGACCGCGACGTTCGAGTGAGTGCGGATTAGCGCTGGTCGAACGCCGATTGAATGGCTGCAGGATCGGTGATGCCGTTTGCGATCAGCAGCATTAGCATCATGCGCGATTTTGCCGGGCCAAGCGATCGCGCTGCAACAAAGCCGTATTCGTCGTCATCCACTTCAACATTGCGGTCGACCATTCCTTCGTCAACGCGCGCTGAACGCACCACGGGCACACCGGCCTTCACCGCTGCGCCAAGTGCATCGAGTACCACGCGCGGCGCATTTCCTTGCCCCATGCCAGCGATAACCACGCCGCTGCACCCAATCCCCAGCAATGCGCGAACAGGCTCTGCATCCATGCTTGCACCTGCTGTTAGGATCGCGACTCGAGGTAATGCCTCAGGCCAATCGAATCGCGCACCCTCCCCAACACGGTGCGCAGGCGCGAACCAATCGAGAGTTGAGGGGGTCACACGCGCCAAAGGTCCGCGCGGATAGCCTTTAAATGCATCTACATTCGACGTTGCGGCCTTGCGCACATCACTGGCGGCAAAAACTGTATCGCCCATCACCAACATGACGCCGCGCATCGACGCGTCAGGGTCGCCTGCGACCTGCACGGCATTGGCGAAATTGCGCATCCCATCGCTTCCCACAGCATTGGCAGGCCGCATGGCGCCGACGAGCACCACCGGCTTGCCCGCAGCCAATGTCAGGTCGAGCAGAAACGCGGTTTCTTCGGCAGTGTCGGTGCCGTGAGTGATGATAACTCCATCAATTTCCGAGTTTTTTTGCCCCGCCAGAACGCCCGCATGCAGCGCGTCCCATTCTGGCCAGCCAATGTCCTGAGAGCCAATTCGCGCAATCGTCTGCGGGATTAGCTCCACATCCAAACCCAGTGTCGCGACATCAGCCAGCATCGAATCAAGCGCGACTTCACCGGCCGCATATCCCTTGCCCGTGGCAGAGCCTGCATTGCCAGCAATCGTGCCGCCAGTGCCGAGAACCAAGAGTTTTGGAGTGCGTTTTTGGGTGTTCATAGCCCCCGCCTGTACGCCTGATGTGAATTTCGGGCCATATAGCAATTGATTTTGAACTTTTAGCCGCTAGATAGCCTTCACCGCAGCGCAAAATACAGCGCTTCGCTGAAACCCGTGGGGCGATTAGCTCAGTTGGTAGAGCATCTCGTTTACACCGAGAGGGTCGGCAGTTCGAGCCTGTCATCGCCCACCACGGACATCCCCATCAAACAACACGAAAAATTGGCCTTGGCCTTACCGCGCCCATGCGCCAAGAGGTTGCGCGATGGAGCATCTTTCAATTGCGATTGCGGGCTGCGGTCCTGCGGGTCTTGCTGCGGCAATCTTGCTCGACGAAGCTGGCCACGACGTCGTTATCTTCGATCAATTTGATGAACCCGGGCCCGTTGGTTCTGGATTGATGATCCAACCTAGCGGGCTGGCGGTGCTCGACAAATTGGGTCTTGCAAAGGAAACGCTCGCGCGGGGGGCCCGCGTCGACGCTTTGCTCGGTATCGAAGAGCATGGGCGCACGGTCCTTGATTCGCCCTATTCAAAACTTGGCATTCCCGGCGCCTTCGGCATTGGCATTCACCGCGCCAGCCTTTTCAGCCTGCTCCACGAGGCCGCTTTGGCAAAGGGCATTGCGATTGAAACAGGTCATGCGATTTCCGGTAGCGAGGTAAGCCCAAAGGGTCGTCGCCTCACATTTGCCACACGGGAGCCCAGCGCGCATTTCGACTTGGTCGTCGATGCGAGTGGCTGGCACACAGTCTTTGATCCCGAGCCCAAGGGCGTGCTTGAATTCGGCGCGCTGTGGGCGAGCGTCCCGATTGAGGCCAGCGATCCGTTTTCGCCTAATCTGCTGGAGCAACGCTATCGCCGCGCGTCGCAAATGGTGGGCGTGCTGCCAATCGGCACCCGCAAAGGCGCAGCGTCATCGGAAGCTGCGTTCTTCTGGTCCCTGCCACGCGCTGACTATGAAAACTGGCAGAGCAGCTCGTTGGACGGCTGGAAAGACGAGGTACGCGAGCTTTGGCCTGACACCGCCCCATTGCTTGACCGGATAGAGCACCGCGACCAGCTCACCTTTGCCCGCTACGCGCATCGCACCTTAAAACGCCCCGTGGGCGACAGGATGATCGCGATTGGCGATGCGTGGCACTCGGCCAGCCCGCAACTGGGCCAAGGAGCCAATATGGCGCTGCTTGATGCGTGGAGCCTGTCACGCGGCATCGCGGAAGGGCGCACGCTAGAGGAGAAGCTGCGCCTAACGGTAAGCTGGCGGCGCGACCATGTGTGGCTGTATCAATGGATGACGGCTTTGTTCACGCCGCTCTATCAATCGAGCACGAATTGGCACCCATGGGTCCGAGACCGCATTCTGGCGCCACTGTCAAAAACCTGGCCGTCCTCTGCCATCCAAGCACAATTGATGAGCGGATTGTTCGGCTTTCCGCTCGCACCGCTTGGTCTGACGCCGCCAGATTACGAAAAGCTGACGGCTTAGCCCGCCGATCCGATAGCCTCGCGCACGTCGGCAATCGCTTCTTCACTGTCCCATTCATAATCGCCCGCAACGCGCAGCAATTCCTTGCCATCTGCGTCGAACAGGATGGTCATAGGCAGCAGGCCTGCTTGCGAGAATTCAGCGCCCAAAGTGTTTTCAGGGTCGAGCCATTGTTCCAGGTTTTCAAAGCCCTGCTCTTCGAAAAACGGGACGACCACTTCCGCGCCGCGCACATCTTGGCTGATCGTTAGCACCCGCACCTCGCCCTCCATTTCGCTCGCCAGACGATCAAGCGCGGGCATCTCAACCCGGCACGGCACGCACCAAGTCGCCCACAGATTGACCAGCACAGGTTCGTCCAAGGCGGCAAAATCGAGCGTGTTGCCCGCAGGGTCCTCAAAGGTCAGCAACGGCATCTGAGTGCCAGCAAAGGCCCTGACGATCCGCCCCGGCAATTGTGGCGGAGGTGGAGCTTCGCTTGACGAGGCACTAGCAGCGCTTTCTTGCACCGCATCGCCCGCGCCATTATCGCAAGCGCTTAAGAGGCACACGGCCACAGCGGTAAAGGCGAATTTTCGTAACATGAGCGACTCCAAGAACAGCATGTGGGGCGGCAGGTTCGCTGACGGGCCTAGCGCGATCATGCGCGAAATCAATGCCTCAATCCCTTTTGACAAGGCGCTGTGGCGCGAAGATATCCGCGCGTCGAAAGCCCATGTGGCAATGCTGGGAGCGCAGGGAATTGTTTCTGCAAAAGACGCAGAGACAATCTCAAAAGGCCTCGATCAGATTGCCGCTGAGTATGAGCGCGAAGGGGTGCCAGAGGATTGGGATCTTGAAGACATCCACATGACGGTGGAAGCGCGGCTGACCGAATTGGTCGGCCCTGTTGCAGGACGCTTGCACACGGCGCGCAGTCGCAATGATCAGGTCGCAACCGATTTTCGCCTATGGGTGCGCGCTGCCAATGACCGGGCGCTTGCTGGGTTGCACGCACTGCGTACGGCGCTGGTGTCGCGCGCGGGCGAGCATTCCGCCACGATCATGCCCGGTTTTACCCATTTGCAAACTGCTCAGCCTGTCACACTGGGTCATCACCTGATGGCCTATTATGAGATGCTCAGCCGTGATGCGGCCCGCTTTGAAGCGGCACAAGAGCGTCTCAATCAATGCCCACTTGGTTCAGCAGCGCTTGCCGGAACGGGCTTTCCGATTGACCGGGAGGCTACGGCGCACGCGCTCGATTTTGACGAACCCACACGCAATTCGCTTGATGCAGTGTCTGACCGGGACTTCGCGCTCGACTATTTGATGGCAGCCAGTCAAACGTCTTTGCACCTATCTCGGCTGGCTGAGGAACTGATCTTGTGGGCCAGCCAACCCTTTGGTTTTGCCTCCCTACCCGACAGCCTTGCAACCGGCTCTTCGATCATGCCGCAAAAACGCAATCCCGATGCCGCAGAGCTAGTACGCGGCCATGCGGGGCGGATCATCGGCGCGTGCAACTCGCTCATGATCACAATGAAGGGGCTCCCGCTCGCCTATTCCAAGGATATGCAGGACGATAAGCCGCCTGTTTTTGAAGCTGCTGGCCTGTTCGACCTGTCAATTGCCGCCATGACCGGGATGATCGCCGAAACGACGTTCAAAGCGGACCGCATGCGCGCGGCTGCTCAATCTGGGCACGCAACCGCTACCGATCTTGCCGATTGGCTAGTGCGCGAGGCTGACATTCCTTTCCGAGAAGCCCATCATATCACAGGCGAAGCGGTCAAGCTGGCTGACGAAAAGGCATGCTCTCTCGAAGAGCTAGCGCTTGATGACTTAAAGGCCATCGATGCGCGCATTGATGATCGGGTTTATTCCGCGCTTTCAATCGAAGCCTCGGTCGCTTCGCGGTCCTCCTATGGCGGGACTGCGCCCGATCAGGTAAAGGCTCGCGTGGAAGAGGCGCGCGCGCGTCTTAAAGCAGAAGGTTCAAACGCGTGACAAAACGCATAGTGGCAACATTGCTGATCAGCACAGCGCTTTCCGCATGCGGAGCGCGCACGGGGCTAGAGCCTGCCCCTCAGGCAAGCCTGCCTCCCGCAGCGCATGGCGAAAATGCCAAGCCTGAAGCCGAGCAATTGCTCGAACTGGAAACCCTCGCCGCACCTGAGCGTAGTGTAGAATTGCGTCGTCGTTCGGAAGAACGCGAAGACGATCCGTTTGATCTACCCCCTGACTAAAGCCCTTCACAACAGGACCCGATGGACCATTTTGCCCTCAAAAACGGTGTGATGCACGCCGAGGATGTGCCGCTGCCTCAGATCGCTGAGGATGTCGGAACGCCCGTCTATGTTTATTCGCGCGCCACGCTGGAACGCCATGCGAAGGTGTTTCGTGACGGACTAAAGGATGTGCCGAACAAGCTGATTGCATTCGCCGTAAAGGCCAATCCAAACCTCGCCGTGCTCAAGGTGTTGCAGCAGCAGGGATATGGCGCCGATGTCGTATCCGTAGGTGAAATGCGCCGCGCGCTGGCAGCTGGCATTGCACCTGACAAAATTGTCTTTTCAGGAGTCGGCAAAACCGTAGCCGAATTGCGGGCTGCACTGGAAGCGGACATTGGTCAGTTCAACATTGAAAGCGAAGAAGAAGGGCTCGAACTCGCTCAGATAGCGGACGACATGGGCCGCACCGCGCAATGCGTTCTGCGGATCAATCCAGATGTTGATGCGGGCACGCATGACAAGATTTCGACCGGCAAGGCCGACAACAAATTTGGCGTACCGATTGATCAGGCTGGCCAGATTTTCGGCAAGCTTGCCAGCCAAAAAGGCGTGAACCTGCGCGGCGTTGCAGTGCATATTGGCAGCCAGCTGAGCGAGCTTGCTCCGTTAGAACGCGCCTTTGAAAAGCTCGGCACGCTCATCACTTCATTGCGGGGTGCGGGTCACACGATTACGCATGTTGATCTGGGCGGCGGGCTTGGTGTGCCCTACCGCGAGGGTGAGAATCCGCCCTCGCCCGCTGATTATGGCGCAATGGTGGCACGGGTCACGAAGGATTGGGGCGTTTCGCTTATCTTTGAACCGGGCCGGGTGATTGCTGGCAATGCGGGCGTGCTCTTGACCCGGGTGGTGCGCGTGAAGCGAGGCATCAATGATCCATTCGTGATCGTCGATGCAGCCATGAACGATCTTGCTCGACCAGCGCTTTATGGCGCCTATCACGGGTTCGCCGCAGTCGAGCCAAATGGCGCACAGATGACAGCGAATATTGTCGGCCCGATTTGTGAGACCGGGGACACCTTCGCGATGGGCCGCGATTGCGATCAACTGGCGAGCGGCGACCTGGCCGTGTTCCGCACCGCTGGCGCCTATGGCGCAACCATGGCGTCATCCTACAATTCGCGAGGTTTTGTTGCTGAAGTTCTGGTGGATGAGGACAAGTTTGCAGTTGTAGCCGACCGTATCGATGCAGGCGCGATCATGGATGCTGAGCGCGTTCCTGAATGGCTTGCCTAAGTGTATTTGAATGAGCGAACTCGGTAGCCTTCCTCTGTTTCACCAGATCACGGGTCAAAGCGTGCTGGTGCTGGGCGATGGCGATGCGGCCGAACCCAAGCGGCGGCTGGTTGAACGCGCAGGCGGTGTGGTTATCGATGATCAGGCCCGCGCCATCGATGAGGGAGTGAGGCTGGCCTTTGTCGCCTATGATGATGCGAAGGCTTGTGAAGTCGCCGCGATCAATCTTCGCTGCGCCGGTATGATCGTCAATGTGGTTGACCGGCCCGACCTGTGCGATTTCACCACCCCGAGCATACTTGATCGCAATCCTGTTTTGATCGCTGTTGGAACCGGAGGAGCATCTGCGGGCCTTGCAAAGCACATCCGCTTGCGGCTTGAGAGGTTGCTGCCCCAATCACTGGGCGACTTGGCCAAAGCGTTGTTTGGCGCACGGGCAACGCTGCGCTCCCGCTTCCCAGATGGCTCAGACCGCAGACGCGCGATTGATGAAGCTTTGCGCGAAGGGGGAATGCTCGATAGCCTAAACCCTGTATCGCATGAGCGGGTCGATAGTTGGCTGGAAGATTCGCCCGCAGCGCCAGCCACGCAGACGCATAAATTCGTGCTGACCAGCGACGACCCTGAGGATTTGACTATCAAGCAGACCCGGCTTTTAGGCGAAGCCGATAGCGTTTGTGCAGACCCGCAAGTGTCACCCCAGATCCTGGCGAGAGCAAGAGCGGATGCGGTCCGGATCACTTGTGACCGTGATAGCTGCCCTGCATGCGAGGGGTCAAAAGATCAGAAGGCAGTGCCAAAGTGCCCCTTTGCCGATAAGGGGCTGACCGTCATCTTGCGCTGTGAACCAAAGGTTTAAGCGGCCTGCGCGAGCGGCGTTCTCACCTCAGCAAAATAGCGCGACATGGACGCAACCGATTGATCGCTCAGCGCGATGAAAGCGCGGCGCTTGTCGCTCGCGTCAGCAACCCGCACGAACACACCGCAATCCACCAATTGCTTGATCCATCGAAGCGCCGTCGTTGCTGGGACTGCTGCTGCAATGCAAAGCGAAGTCACAGAAACACGCGCCTGCTCTGCATGGGCAGCGGTGAGATCGAGCAACATGTCCCAAGCAGGATCAGCAAACAGCTCCGCATCAAAGAACTTCGCGCGCGCCTGACGCCCTGCAATGAGTGCCCGGACATGCTGCGGATCAGGAAGCGGGAGACGCGCTGAATTAAAGCGCTGGACGCCACTACCTTCATCGACCGAGCCAACGGGCTCCTGAGTGCCAGCATGAGCGCGCAGCGCGCTGTGATCAGCCGTTTTTGTGCCAGACAAACCTTCCAGCTTATTGGCAATCGCCTCAACCTGCCGCGAGAGATGCAGCAAGTTAAGCCGATCATCCTCGGTCATTTCGCGCACTCGCAGATTGGAAATATCGGCCAGCACATGACCCACTGCCACCACACGTTCAGCCCGGCTAGGCTGCACAAGAATCTGGGGCTCGCATTGATCGAGAGCTGCGAAAACCTCGTCCAAAGCCTCAATCGATGTTGAGACAATCAGCTTGGCTCCAGTGCGCGCCACTCGCATATCGAGCCGCACCAATGCCGCCGTGCGCTTGGCATCGAGCACCGGGCAATCCACCATCACAATATCGCCAAGCATCGTGGTTGGCCCATCGAGCAGATGCGCAATCTCACCGCCGTCAACTGTGCGAAAACCAGCCCCGCCCAGATCCTCAGTCATCTGGTCGCGCATTGACGGACGGTCCGCGAAGATCGCCACACGAGCTGGCAGTCCAGAGGGGTCTTCCACGGCTCCATAGGAAAAGTCCGCTGTTTGATATTCAAGCTGCGTCATCGAATCACCCTCTTATTCCAACAAGAACGAGAGTAGAACAAAAAGTGATCAAGTCAAGATTATCAGCTGAATACCTGATATTCTGCGGTTCGATTTGAACTATTCGCCGCTTTTGCGCGACTACTTGATTAATGACACAAAGAAAGCGACTTTCCTCCTCTTTCCTTGCTTCTGGGCCGATTTCGGGACCAGCCGCTGGTGATCTGTTCGACGAGTGGCTTGTCGTACAGGTCCAGGCGGGCGATCGCGCGGCGGCACAGCGACTGTTTGAGCGTTGGAACCCCCGCGTCCTTCGCGCCGCGCGGCGATTTTGCGGCGATCAGGATATGGCCAGCGATCTGGCGCAGGAATGCTGGCTTGCGATTTGGAAAGGCCTTCGAAGGCTTCGCGATCCCGCGCGGTTTCGCAGCTATGTCTTTGCCACTTTGCATCGCCGCGGTTCAGACAATTTGCGCCGCCTGGTGCGCGACCGGGGCACCTTGGCAGGGACTTTGGAAGACCGCGAAGATACCGGTGGTAGCGGAGGGGAACCCGCTCAGATTGAGAGCGCTGCGATCGCGCAAGCCTTTGCTGCGCTCCCGTCTGACCAACGGCTCGCGGCGCACCTGCACTTTGTCGAAGGGCTCACCTTACGCGAAATCGCTGATGTCCAATCCATCCCCGAAGGCACGGCAAAAAGCCGCCTTTTCCACGCCCGCCGCAAACTTAAAGCGGCGCTCACACCTGATACTTGAAGGAGACGCATTATGACTGACAAGGACGATCTAATTTCGGCCGCTCTGAATGAGGATGACAAGGCGTTTCTTGCCAGCCTTGAGGAAGATCGCGGTATGTTCCGGCAAATCGGAGACAGCTGGCAAGGACCGATGGGTGGCTGGGCGAAGCTCATATTCGGCTTCACAGTCGTGATGGGTTTCCTGTTCCTCTTCGTTTTATGGCAAGCCGCTCACACAACGGACAACCCGATGGTCCACGCGCTTTGGGCGATTGCTGGAGTGGCCTTGCTGGTCATTATCGGCTTTGCCAAAGAGTGGATGTTCAATCGCATGAACATGCTCACGATCCTGCGCGAGGTGAAACGGTTGCAGGTGCAAGTTGCTCTAGTGTCCGACCAGCTGTCTGAGCAGAAGGACGATTAAGGCCGGATTTCGATGGGTGTGCCGTCCGGCACGATCTGCCACAGCTCTTCAATCTCGGCATTGGTGAGCGCGATGCACCCATCGGTCCAATCCCCGCGCATCCGCCCTGGCCGCCCGGTCGGCTGACCGTGGATGAAGATGTCACCGCCCGGCGACATTCCATATTGCTCAGCAAAGGCGCGGTCCTCTCGGTTCGGATAGGAGATGCCGAGCGAAAGGTGAAAGCTGGAGCGCGGGTTGCGGCGGTCGATACGGTAGATACCTTCGGGCGTACGCTCGTCACCTTGGAACCGTTTGTGACCCGTCGGCGCATCACCGAACTGCAAGCCGCGATAGGCCTTTATCGGGCGACCATTGCGATAGGCGACCAGCATTCGTTCGGATTTGTCGACTATAAGGTAATCCGCAACCGCAATCTGACCTGTTGCATCACGAGGGATATTGCGGCTCGCATAGCGCGGCGGTTGAGCCGTGGGAAAGCTGTTTGTCGAAGTCGAAGGCGCTGGCTCTCGCGATGCCCTGTCAGGCGCGCTGTTTGATCCCGCGCATGAGGCGAGGACTAGACTTGCAGCGACGGCGGCCAACCACTTCATGCCGCCTTTGATACATTGGCTGTTTGCGGCCTGCAATTGCGCGCATCACCGGGTGTCCCATGGAAGGACTCTTTAGGTAAGCTTGCCGCAATCATCGGGCGGTTTGAGGCGCGGGACTTGCATCCAATTCGCAAGCCCCACGCCACTATCGAAGACCTTGCCAGACCAAAGCAACAGTCCACTACCAGGAGCACCGAGGTGTTTTACCATCCGGTAGAGCGGCGGATACGGCAGCGCGGCCAATGGGGCAATTGCGCAGGGACCACAGGGTATTGGTAAGCTTGGTCTAAACCATAAGACTGGCTGAAACCGGCACTACGTGATTTCCCCTAATCCTCAAACGGATCACGCATCAGGATCGTGTCGTCGCGCTCTGGACTGGTTGAGACCAGCGAGACGGGGCATTCGATCAGCTCTTGGATACGCTGGATGTACTTGATCGCGTTGGCGGGCAGATCGGCATAGGAGCGCGCGCCTGCGGTGCTTTCGCTCCAGCCTTCCATCTCTTCATAGATCGGTTCAACGGCCGCCTGATCGGCCGCATGGCTGGGCAGGTAGTCATAGACATTGCCGTGCAAGCGATAGCCAGTGCAGATCTTGACCGTCTCCAGCCCATCGAGCACGTCAATCTTAGTGAGAGCAATGCCCGTGACGCCAGAGACTGCGCAGGATTGCCGCACGATTACCGCATCGAACCAGCCCACGCGCCGCTGACGGCCCGTTACAGTGCCGAACTCATGCCCGCGTTCGCCAATGCCCTGCCCGATCTCATCATCAAGCTCGGTCGGGAACGGGCCGCTGCCAACGCGCGTGGTGTACGCTTTGACGATGGCCAGCACGAAGCCCGTTGCATTGGGGCCAAGCCCGCTGCCGCTGGCCGCCGTGCCGCTGACCGTGTTTGAGCTGGTGACGAAGGGATAGGTGCCGTGATCGACATCGAGCAACACGCCTTGCGCGCCTTCGAACAGGATCTTCGCGCCCGCTTTGCGCACCTTCTTCAACCGCTTCCACACAGGCTGCGCAAACCGCAGCACGAACGGCGCGATCTCACGCAAAGCCTCTAGCAATGCAGCCCGGTCCACAGGTGGCTGGTCAAAGCCTGCGCGCAGCGCGTCGTGATGCGCGCAAAGGCGATCGAGCTGCGCATCCAGCGCATCGAGATGGGCCAAGTCACACACACGGATCGCGCGCCTACCCACTTTGTCTTCGTAAGCAGGGCCAATACCGCGCCCTGTCGTCCCGATCTTGCCCTTACCAGCCGCCGTTTCGCGCAAGCCATCCAGATCGCGGTGGAGCGGCAGAATCAGCGGGCAATTGTCAGCAACAGCGAGGTTATCATCATTGATCGTGACGCCCTGCCCTTCGAGCTTCTGCACCTCATCGCGCAAGGCCCATGGGTCCAGCACAACGCCATTGCCGATCATGCTCATCGTGCCTGACACGATGCCAGAGGGCAGCAGCGATAGTTTGAACACATTGCCGTCAATCACCAGCGTGTGGCCGGCATTGTGGCCGCCTTGGAAGCGCACAACAGCATCAGCGCGGCTGGCGAGCCAGTCGACGATCTTGCCCTTGCCTTCATCGCCCCATTGAGCGCCGATTACGGTGACGTTGGCCATGCCTTAGACTTCCTCGATTTTCACAAACCGCGCGGGGCGTAGGGTGTTGCGCAGACAAGGGCAAGGGTGCTGGACACTGGACCGCACAAGTGGGTGCTTTGAAAAAATGCGAAATCCTGCAAAGTGCTGTTTTAAAGCTACAATTTTGGAAAAGCGCAAAGCTAACTGTAACTTTCCAAATTCCATCATCCAACCAGCCATTTCCGCATCGCACGAACGCGCATTTGCAAGTCTCTCAAAGACCCTGACAATCTGGCGGTCAGTAGGAAAGCGATTCAGGCGTTCAATCTGATAGATCGAGCGCCTGAATTCTTGTCGCCTTTACTCAAATGTGACGCTGGTCACTTCGCAGACATTGACGCGCGTGACTTCGATCGTGCGCGCGCTGGCGGTCTCGGCCTTGAAATCGAACAGGCAAGCGTTCGAGCCATCGCCCGCATTGATGTTCCATTGCTGACCTTGCGCCAAAGTGGACGCGGCGCCCAGCTTATCATCACCCCAATCCAGCGTCGCCGAGTTTGACCAGAAGATCGAATTCAGCGTCTCGCCTGTGCGATTGAGGATTGCGACATTGCGATTGTTGCCATCGGTGCTCGCATTGTCGGCTGGAACATCGACAATGGCGGCAGTGGCGCTTGCGGCACTGGGTGATGGCGGCGGAATATCGCCCCCGGCACTCGGCGCGCGAACCATCAGGCTGACGGTAAAGTCGTTATAGACACCGCCCAGATTATCGACGCGGATGTCAAAGGTCTCACAGCCATCGCTAGGTTTGAGCGAAGTGTATGTGCGATCGGTCAGATCATAATCACTGTGGACGGTCGTACCTTCGCTGGAATTGATCACAAAGTCGAGGTCAGTGTCCCCGTCTCCTTCGATAGAAAGAAAGCTTTCTTCGCAAACGGGAAATTCGACGCGCACGCCGCTATTGGCAGGGGCACGGTATTCACCGGGGCCGGAGCCAACTAGGCTGGCTTCGGTGGTGCTTGCTACCGCTTCAGACGCGGCCGCTGCGACAGCCGCTGCTGCATCAGTCGCTGCGGTTTCAGGGAGTGGCTCCACATCAGGCCCGTCATCAAATCTGACCGTCATCATGTTGAAGACTTCGCCCAGATTGCTGACCGAAAGCGCGTAATCCGCACAAGCTTCACCCGGATCCAATGTGAATTGGGTCACGTCCGTGTAGTCATAGTTGGAATGGACGTTATCGCCATCGCCATCGGTTACATCGTAATCGAGATCGGTGTCGCCATCACCGTTTACAAACACATTGGTGAGCGAACAAACCCGCAATAGCACCTTGGTCGCGGCATTGGCATTGACGCGGTACTCGCCTGCGCCACTGACAGGGCGATCTTCGCCAGCATCGCCTAGCGCGATCGTAAAGACGTTAAAGACCTCTCCCAAATTGCTGACTTCGGCGGTGAATGTCTCACACTCACCCAATGGCTCAATCGTCGCGAACATCACGTCGGACAGGTCAAAATCGGAATGGACCGTGTCATTATTGCTGTTGCGGATGGTGAAATCGAGATCGGTGTCCCCATCGCCGCGAATTTCCATGCGCGACACGCCGCAAACGGGCACATTCACGGTCAGCGTCGCATTTGCTTCGGCGCGGTATTCGCCGGGTCCTTCGCTCTCTGCGATGGTTGCGACGCCGGACAGCCCGCTTACCAAGCTGGTGCTGGGCGGAGTGCCCGTAAAGGCAGCAGGGGTCAGGCCTTCAGGCTCAACTACCACCATCACTGCATTATAGACCCCGCCCAAATTGGCGACATCCATCTCAAAAACTTCGCAATCAGAACGCAGGCCAGAGAGCGTCGCGCTGGTCGCATCAGTGGTGTCATCATTTTCATGGACCACCGCGCCATCGGAATTGCGGATCACATAGTCGAGATCAGTATCGCCATCGCCGCGCGCGGTCACTTTGGCGGAAGTGCCGCAAGCTTTCAGATTGAGCGTCTGGGTCTCATTGGCCTGAATGACGTATTTCTCAATGCGCGGAGAGCTTTCGAGGATCGGCTCAAGCACAACGGTAAAGGTGTTGCTCTCTTCACCAAGGTTGGACACGCCAAGATTGAACGTGCCGCAACCGCCTGATTTGTTCTCCAAAACGACGGAGATGTAATCATCCACTGCCTGGTCGGAATGTACCGCTTCGCCCGATGTGTTGGTGACGATGAAATCAAGATCGGTGCCACTATCACCGCGCACGGCAAGCTGAGTGTCGGTTGAGCAGACTTCGAGATTGATCGAGACGCTTGCCCCTCCCCCCACGCTGTATTCATCTACGCTGGCATTCGCCGCGGTGGCCGACAGGGCGATCAACCCTGCGCAGCTCAGAATGTTGCAAGTGAGAAGTGAAGCCCGAACGTGTCGCATGTGCGCCCCCGAAAAATCGATTGAAGGCAAGGCTATAATCTTTTGAAGGTGAATAACAGGTGATTTGTTGTTCAATTTTGAGCGAAGGCGAATTGCTGACCACTGCGATGCGACAATTTGCGACACTATTGTTGGCATTACGGAGCAAAGGGACAGGTCGCGTTCAGCGTTTGATGATCAAAGCGATCACCATGAAGAGAGGCCAATATTGATTATGTCCCTGCACACGCTGTCAGCCAAACGTCTGATGTCCATTGCCGCGCTTGGCCTTGCTGCGGCAGCCATCACCGCGCCGGCGTTCGCGCAAGCGCAAGACCGCCTTTCGCGCGAATGCAGACAGGAAGTGCGCGAATTGTGCGCGTCGTCCGGTTCTCGAAATCGGGAACGCATTCAGGCCTGCGTGCGCGAGAAGTTTAGCGAGCTTTCAGATGAATGCGCCGATGAAGTTCGCGAACGGGTTGAGCAGCGCCACGCAGGACGCAGCGAAACTGCGACCGTCGCCTTTCCTCGCGTCCCCGTCACGCGCACCGTGCTCTATGGTTCAAGCGCTCGCCAGCAGGTCGATGTCTATGAACCAGAAGATGCGGTGGATGAATTGCCGCTAGTCCTGTTCATTCACGGCGGTGGCTGGTCGTTTGGTAGTCACAAAAACGTGCAGGCAAAACCCGCCCACTTCCTCTCCAACAACTATTACTTCGCCTCAACCGGATACCGCGTCCTGCCCGATGCCCCGGTTGAACAGCAAGCCGCTGATATTGGCGCGGCGCTCCAGGCCTTGCGTGGTCAGGCGTTCTCGATCGGCTTTGACCCTGACCGGATTGTGCTGATGGGCCACAGCGCGGGCGCGCATCTCGCTGCTCTCGTCGCGACCGACCCGCAATACGCAGGCGAGGCCTTTGGCGCAGTGAAAGGCGTCATACTTCTCGATGGCGCGGGCTATGATGTTGCAGGCAGGATCGCTGAGGGTGATCCCCAAAGCTATCAGCTGTTCACCAATGTCTTTTCTATCGACCCTGCACGCCATGCCACTCTATCTCCGATCACCCATGTGGGCGGACCGGATGCGCCATACTGGCTGGGTCTATACGTCTATGGCCGAAATCCATCGCAGGTTCAGACGCAGGCGCTGACAAACGCGCTGGTCGAAGCGGGTGTGGAGGCAGGCGCGCTACCCATAACGGGCACCGATCATGGCCGCATGAACCGCGAGATTGGAACCGCTCCCGGAGCCGCGCAAACCGAGGCAATCGATGCGTTTCTAACGCTGGTCTTTGGCTAAAGCTTCGTAACTTCAGACCCGCGCATGATGTGCGTGCAGCCCAATGCCGCCGGATCCTCATCAGTCGAAAGCTGTGCGATCACGCGGTGGCCCATATTGATCGCCTTTTGCGCCTCAGCTGGATCGTGGTCGAGCGTTAGATAGATGGTCCAGCGCGATAGGCCCTTAACGTCCGATACCTCGGCGACACGGTCGACATAGAGGGTAAAGCCAGTCGCCGCCTCGTCGCTTCCACCAATGCGGTACGTGCCCCCGCGACCGGCTGCTCCGCGCAAGCCTTCGGCGTAGATCGTGAAACCGAACCAGCTTTGATATTCAAACCCATGGCGTTCGGTTGGATCGAGGGTCACACGGGCGCTATCGCCCACGCGCTTTGCTATCGCCTCAAGCCCATCAAGCCGCGAACCAAGCGCCCCTCCCGCATCAAGCTCGCGGAGCTTCGCAAGAGCTTCGTCAAACGGGCCGGTTGCGTGGATCAGCGGCAGATAGGCCTCTCCGCCCACCGCTTTCAGCCCGCCTGCGTCTTTGGTATCCAGCTCACGCCGGATCGCTTCGAGTGTTTCTGGTTCAAGCGATGCATCGCCCGAGGCGAGCGTATCGAGCAGATCAGGCATCGTGAAATCAACCGAAATGCCGGTCAGGCCCGCTGCCTTGAGCGCGGCAATCGCTAGGCAAACAATCTCACTCGCCGCTGCCACGGTGTCTGCCCCGATCAGCTCTGCGCCCAGCTGCAAACGTTCACGTGCAGGGTCAAGCTGGCTCGCTTTGATAATGGCCGTATCCCCGCAATAGGCGAGGCGTAGCGGGCGCGGTGCATCTCTCATGCTTGTCGCGGCGATCCGTCCGATTTGCGGAGTGATGTCGCTACGCAGCCCCAGAGTGCGCAGGCTCACCGGATCGACAAAGCGGAACATGGCCTGCGTCTCAACACCCTTCATCCGGGCGGCGAGCGAGCTTTCAAACTCCAGCAATGGCGGGCGCACGCGGTCATAGCCATGCCCGTCCAGCACATCCAAACAGGCGCGCATCGCATCCGTGATACGCGCGGCAGAGGCTGGCAAGCGGTCTTCGAGACCTTCGGGGAGCAGGTCGGAATTGTTCGTCATAATGCAGCGCGCGCTACGGCAAGAAGGGCGACATCACAAGGTTAGATCGAAGGGCCAGATGGGCAGCGCCAAACGGTTTGGAAACAAACCGCAAGGGCGACCGCCCGCTGGCCGGTCAGGCCGCCCCTCGGAGGCCTATGGCCGTGAGAGACAAAAGACTCTTAGAAGCTGAGCGCCTTCACCAGCTTCACGCCTTCAACCTGTTCAGCCTGGCCGACCACTTCCGCGCTTGGCGCTTCATCGAGGCTCAGCAGCAGCACCGCTTCCCCGCCAGCATCGCGGCGGCCAAGGTTGAACGTGCCGATATTGATGCCCGCTTCACCCAATAGCGTCCCGATGCGGCCAATAAAGCCTGGCTTATCGTCATTGACGACATAGAGCATGTGACCGTTGAGCTCAGCCTCGATCCCGATGCCGAAAATCTCAACCAGACGCGGCGCTTCATTGCCGAACAGCGTGCCTGCAACCGAGCGCGTGCCCTGATCGGTCTCGACTGAAACGCGGATCAGCGTGTTGAACGCACCTTCGCGGTTTTGGCGGATCTCTGCGACCTCAAGGCCGCGTTCTTTCGCCAGATACGGCGCGTTGACCATGTTCACCGTGTCGGAATAGCGACGCATAAAGCCCGCCAGAACAGCGCCAGTTATCGGCTTGCCATTGAGCTCAGCAGCGGCACCTTCGCGTTCAATGCTGATTTTGGTGAGGTTGCCGTGTGCGAGCTGGCCTACAAGCGAACCGAGCTTCTCAGCCAGCGCCATATAGGGCTTCAACTTGGGCGCTTCTTCCGCGCTCAGCGAAGGCATATTGAGCGCATTGGTGACGCCGCCATTCACGAGGTAATCCGCCATTTGCTCTGCCACTTGGAGAGCAACATTGACTTGCGCTTCCGTGGTCGACGCTCCCAAGTGCGGCGTACAGATAAAGTTAGGCGCGCCGAACAACGGGTTATCTTTGGCAGGCTCTTCCGCGAACACATCGAGCGCCGCGCCAGCCACTTGGCCGCTTTCAAGGCAATCCTTCAAAGCCGCTTCGTCGATCAAACCGCCGCGCGCGCAATTGACGATACGGATGCCGGGCTTGGCGTTCTCCAGCCGCTCGCGTGAGAGGATGTTGCGGGTCTCGTCGGTCAGCGGGGTGTGGAGCGAGACAAAGTCAGCGCGGCTAAGCAGCGTGTCGAGGTCAACCTTCTCAACGCCCATCTCAACGGCGCGATCTTCGGTCAGGAAAGGATCGTAAGCGATGACCTTCATCTTCAGACCCTGAGCGCGGCTGGCAAAGATAGAGCCGATATTGCCCGCGCCGATCAGACCGACGGTCTTGCCGGTGACTTCAACGCCCATGAAGTCCTTTTTGGGCCATTCGCCGCTTTGTGTGCGCTTGTCTGCCGCAGGAATCATCCGGGCGACCGCCATGATCATCGCGATGGCGTGTTCTGCGGTGGTGATTGAGTTGCCGAACGGCGTGTTCATTACAACAACGCCTTTGCCGCTTGCATATGGGATATCGACATTGTCGACACCGATGCCAGCGCGGCCAATGACTTTCAGATTGGTGGCTGCATCTAGGATCGCGGGAGTGACTTTGGTTGAGCTGCGGATCGCAAGGCCGTGATAATCACCGATGCGCGCGGCGAGCTCTTCGGGGCTTTCGCCGGTGATCACATCAACATCGCAGCCGCGCTCTTCGAAAATGCGCGCTGCATTGGGGTCCATCTTATCGGAGATAAGTACGCGTGGTTTGCTCATGTCTATATCCTCTGACAGGCACGGAATTTCACCGGCCCAGAAGTTTCATATTGGGGAGAAGCGGCGGCTCCACGCTAAGGGAGCCGCCGTTAGAATTCAGCCGTTCTTGACGGTCTCGTATGCCCACTCGATCCATGGCAGCAGACGCTCAAGGTCTTCTGCTTCGAGCGTGCCGCCGCACCAAATGCGCAAAGACGGCGGGGCATCGCGATAACCGTTGAAGTCATAACCGACATTGCGCTCTTCGAGCAGCTTGACGATCTTCTTCGGAACAGCGGCCTGATCTTCGGCAGAGAGGCTGTCATACCACTCACCCTGGAAAACGAAGCACACGCCGGTATTGGTCCGCTTAGCCGGATCATCGACCATGTTACGCAGCCAAGGCTTTGCCTCGACCCAATTCTTTACGATATCCGCATTGCGGTTTGCGCGGTCGAACATGGCCTGACGCCCGCCGATGGACTTCGCCCATTCGAGCGCGGCGATGTAATCTTCGGTTGCCAGCAGCGAAGGCGTGTTGATTGTCGCGCCTTCAAAGATGCCTTTATTGATCTTGTCGCCCTTCTTAATGCGGAAGAGCTTGGGCAGCGGCCATTCTGGATCGTAGCTTTCGATCCGCTCCACGGCTTTGGGCGAGAGGATCAGCATGCCGTGTTGAGCTTCTGAGCCCATCACTTTTTGCCAGCTAAACGTGGTCGCATCGAGCTTCGCCCAGTCCATTTCCATCGCGAAAATGGCGCTGGTTGCATCGTTGATTGTGATCCCTTCGCGGCCCTCTTCGAGCCAGTCGGTGTTCGGGATCATCGCGCCTGATGTCGTCCCATTCCAGGTGAAGACCACGTCATTGCGCTGAGGGATCGTGGTCAGATCAGGGATCTCACCATAATCGGCTGAAAGCGTTTGCAGGTTGGGAAGCTTCAATTGCTTCACTGCATCCTGGATCCACACATTGCCAAAGCTTTCCCACGCCGCGACCGTTGCCGGGCGCGCAGGATCAAGCATGGTCCACATGGCCGCTTCGAGAGCGCCGGTGTCCGATGCTGGCATGATGCCAACGAGATAATCGTCTGGCACACCGAGCAGCTCACGCGTCAGGTCAATCGCATATTTCAGGCGGCCTTTGGCCAGCGCAGAGCGGTGCGAGCGCCCGAGCGAGTCGGTTTTCAATTTGTCGAGGGACCATCCGGGGAACTTAACAGTCGGGCCGGATGAAAATTGGGGACGCTCAGGTTTGAGCGGCGGCTCGTGCAAGAGCCCACGTGCGTAGTCAGTCATGTATTCTCTCCTTACAGAGAGCTCGCGCGGCGTTGGGACCGCGTGGCCCGGAGCCGCGTTTAGTGAGTGTGTGTGACCTGTCAATGAATGAGGAGGAATTCTTATCCCAACTCTCGCATTCCGCACCGCGCTCGCCTAAAGCAGCCCCAATGAATACGTCCGATCTTCGCATTGCGCTGTTTAGTGGCAATTACAATTACACCCGCGACGGGGCAAATCAGGCGCTCAATCGTCTGGCAGGATCGCTGCTGGGCAATGGTGCGGCGCTGCGCGTCTATTCGCCGACTACGGACAAACCCGATTTTGAACCGACCGGCGATCTGGTCGATATTCCCAATATGCCGATGCCGGTGAAAGGGCGCGGTGAATATCGTTTACCCTTGCGGCTGGGCAGCGCGGTTAAGCGCGACCTGGACCGGTTTAAGCCCAACATTGTACATTTGTCCTCGCCCGATCCAGCGGGACACGCGGCGCTTCGCTGGGCGCAGGATCATGACATTCCCGTCCTCGCCAGCGTTCACACGCGGTTTGAAACCTATCCGCGCTATTACAATCTGGCTTTCCTTGAGCCATTGATGATCCGCCTGCTGCGGCGCTTCTACAATCGCTGCGACGCGCTGGTCGCCCCTTCGCAAAGCATGATTGATGAGCTGCTGGCGATGCAGATGCATGACGATATCGGCCTGTGGTCCCGCGGAGTGGATCGCACGGTCTTTTCGTCGGAACGCCGTGACATGGCGTGGCGCCGGTCTCTGGGTCTTGCCGATGATGATGTCGCGATAGTCTTCCTTGGTCGGTTGGTCATGGAAAAGGGTCTGGACGTTTTTGCCGAAACCATCGTCCAATTGCGAAAGCGGCAAGTGCCACACAAAGTGCTGGTAATCGGCGATGGCCCGGCGCGCACTTGGTTCGAAGAGGCATTGCCCGGCGGTATCTTTGCAGGCTTTAAAACCGGGCCAGAGCTTGGCCAGGCGCTTTCGAGCGGGGACATCTTCCTCAACCCGAGCGTGACCGAAACCTTTGGCAATGTGACCTTGGAAGCCATGGCAAGCGGACTGCCGGTGGTCGCCGCAGGCGCGACGGGCGCATCGAGCCTAGTCAATGACGGTGTGACGGGCAGGCTGCTCCCGCTGATCGGGAAAAAGGGTGCAGAATGCCCCTGCCCCGAGGAACTATCAGAAGCCATCGCGCCTTACTGCACCGATCCCGCTTTACGCATGGCGCATGGCCGCGCGGGTGAAGAGCGTAGCCGCGAATATAGCTGGGAAGCGATCAATCAAGTCGTCGCCGACACCTATATCCGCCTGATCGAAGACCGCCGCGCATTGCAAAAAGCAGAGGCGGCGGCCTGACGCTATCTTATTTTAAAATGCCGTTCTCACGCATTCGCCGCGCATAAAGGAACAGCGCAATAGTGATGATCCAGATTGCGGCTGCAAACCCCATGTGGCCCGCTGTTTTCAGCTCTTCGGGAAGATCCGAAAGACCCCATTGATAGATGGTGGTTCCGATGAGCCCGATGATTGAAATGCCAAACAAAAGCACCGCAAAACGGCTTCGGAAAAGCAGTGCGAGCGATCCTAAGAAACAGCCCCATACGCCAAGCGCCCAAACCGCTGTCGCCCATGCAGGGAAGCTGGAATAATAGCCAATCTGATCCGCTGGCATGCCCATGCTTTCAAGCTGGCCCATATGCGTCATGGTGTAGCTGATTGCGCCGCCGGAATTCCACAGCAGGCTGACAAGTCCCACGACCCACAAATGCCAAGGCGTCTTGGCCTCTCCCACAATGTTCATTTCTGATCCCTCCCAAGGACGATGCGACCCGTCCACGGAAGGAAGATTGTCAGAAAGGAGCGGTTTTCACAAGTTTGTGTTGTTGGCCGGGCCACCCGCTCCCTCCACCCTTCCCCCCGGATTGTATCCCGGTAGGCTCCGGGTGGAAGGGTGGAGGGAGCGGGTGGCTTGGCAAGCGAGCGTTAGCGAGCCGAAGAGTTAAAGCCGCTCGATCCGCTTGGCGACCTCATCGATGATATCGACGATCTCGTTCATTACGTCTTGGTCCAGCTTGCCGGCCCGCGCTCGGTTTTTGAGCACATTGGCAAGATTGCCCATCGCGCGGAAAAGATCGGGGGAACGCACCTTCTCAGCCCGCTCGCCATGCTTGCCCAGCCGCGCCATCAGCGCTTCGACTTCATCTTTGCGCTCTTCGAGCTCGGCAGTGCCTTCATCGGTCGATTTGAAGGGCTTCTTGGCGTCTTTGGACTTCGCCTCGGTGATCTTGCCTTCATCGGCGAGCATTTGCAGCGTGGGGTACACCGCGCCAGGGCTTGGCGCGTAAGAGCCGCCGGTCATGTCTTCGATCGCCTTGATAAGCTCGTAACCGTGGCGTTCTTCCTCGGCGATCAGCGCAAGCAGGGCGAGGCGCAATTCACCCGTGCCAAACATGCGACCACGGCGTTTGCGACGCCCACGTGGCCCGCCGTCACCGGAACCATCATCGTCCCAGCCCCAATTGCTACCCCATTTGGAATCCCAGCGGCCACCAGCGGCCATCATAGCGATCATCGGGCCAAGCGCTTCCCAACCAGCATTCTTGCCATATTTGCGATATCTGTATCGGGTCATGTCATGTCTCTCCAAATTCTTCATATGCATCTTTGATCGGTCGAAGATATATCTTAGTTATAGCAATGCAAGAGTGGGCCAAAGAAGAAATGGCAATTTCCGACGAATGGCTTACCTGCCAAGATGAATGGCTGACTTGTTTGGAGAGGAAGCGGCACCGCCCGCAGCGATTGAGGCACCGCGAGAGGACGCGCCCCTCGCCGATCGCCTGCGCCCGCGCGCGCTGAGCGACGTTATCGGGCAAGAGCACCTCACCGGACCAGAGGGCGCAATTGGCCGGATGGTGAGCGCGGGTAAGCTTGCCAGCATGATCCTGTGGGGACCGCCCGGCACCGGCAAAACCAGCATCGCGCGCCTGCTCGCCGATGCGGTGGGCATTCGCTTCGTTTCGATCAGCGCGGTGTTTTCGGGGGTCGCGGACCTCAAAAAAGCCTTTGCAGAAGCCGACAAGATGGCGAGCGCTGGCAAGAAGACACTGCTATTCGTGGACGAAATCCACCGTTTCAACCGCGCGCAACAGGATGGATTTCTGCCTTTTGTCGAACGCGGCACGGTGACATTAGTGGGCGCCACGACGGAAAATCCCAGCTTTGCTCTCAACGCCGCTTTGCTCAGCCGGGCGCAGGTGTTGATCCTTGAACGGCTGAGTCATGAAGCACTGGAGGCGCTGCTCACCCGTGCCGAAGCGCTCGAAGGTCCCCTGCCCCTCACCCCAGATGCCCGCGCCGCTTTGGTCGCGAGCGCCGATGGCGATGGCCGGTTCCTGCTGGGACAGGCCGAAACCTTATACAATGCGAAACTACCCGAACCGCTCGATCCGGCTGGATTGGGCGCGTTCTTACAACGCCGCGTTGCTGTCTATGACAAGGATCGCGATGGGCACTACAATCTCATCAGTGCGCTTCACAAAAGCCTTCGTGGATCTGACCCTCAGGCTTCGCTCTATTACATGGCACGGATGCTGACGGCGGGCGAAGAGCCGCTCTATGTGCTACGCCGCCTGGTGAGATTTGCGAGTGAGGATATAGGCCTCGCAGACCCACAAGCGCTTACCCAATGCCTCGCCGCCAAAGACGCCTACCAATTCCTTGGCAGTCCCGAAGGTGAACTCGCGATTGTGCAAGCCTGCCTCTATTGTGCCACAGCGCCAAAATCGAACGCCGCCTACGCAGCGCAAAAGGCATCGTTCAAAGCCGCACGCGAAACCGGATCGCTCATGCCGCCCGCCAATATCCTCAACGCGCCCACTCAGTTGATGAAGGATATCGGATACGGCGAAGGCTATGCCTATGATCACAATTCTGACGAAGGCTTTTCAGGCGATAACTATTGGCCCGAAGAGATGGATCCGCAGACCTTTTACGAGCCGGTCGAGCGCGGCTTTGAACGCAAAGTGCGCGAGCGGATTGCCTATTGGGACAAATTGCGTAGCGAGCGAGGTTCGTCCTCAAGCAGCGAAGCGGTAGGACACAAATAGTGCGCGAATGGGATCACTTCCTCGCTGTCGATTGGTCGGGCGCAAAGGGTGAGCGGCACAAAGGCATTGCGCTCGCAATCGCTGAAAAGGACGGAGGTCCGCCCGTGCTGGTTGAGCCGCCCACTGGAGGCTGGTCGCGCATTGAGGTAATGGGCCTGCTGCGCGAAGATTTGCCCGCAAACACGCTTGTCGGCGTCGATCTGGGGATCAGCCTGCCTTACAATGATTGCGGCGCGTTCTTCCCCGGATGGGACCGCTCTCCCACCCATGCAAAGAAGCTTTGGGCTTTGATCGATGCGATTTGCGAGAACGACCCGCATCTGGGAGCGCACAGCTTTGTGAACCATCCCGATGCCTCCAAATATTTCCGCCATGCCAAGGCGAATGAAGGCGAGCATTTCCATCTGCCCGAAGCGATCACGAAAGAAGGTCGTTTCCGCGAAGCTGAGATTGCGCAACGCCGCCAGAAATGCCGTCCGGTTAGCAATTTCAACCTAGTGGGCGCAGCGCAGGTCGGCAAAAGCTCGCTGACGGGAATGCGGATGCTGCATCAACTGCGTGGATCTTTGCCAGTGTGGCCGATGGACCCGGTGCCAATCAAGATGATCACCAAAGGCGGATCAATGCTGGTCGAGATTTACACCGGTCTTGCGTCCAAAGAAGCCGCCGCACTCAGCGGATCGCGCACCAAGCTGCTGACCTATGGTGACCTAAACGTGGCGCTCGAAGCGCTCGGTTCCCCGCCAGTGCGTGAATATGGCGAAGTGGATGACCATTCCTCAGATGCGCTGCTAACGGCAGCATGGATGCGTAAAGCGGCGGGTGAAAAGAAACGCTGGGAGCCGCGCTTTTTGACCGCAGAGATCGCGTGGACCGAAGGCTGGACGTTCGGGGCATTTTAGTTTTGCGCACCGCGTCCGCGGTGCGGCCTCCTCGCTCATACGACCTGAACGTCGCATCGCTGCGGGCGGAGCTACCGATATAGGTTCGTACTACGCCGTTTCTTACGGTAGCCGGTCGCTCGAAGATCTTCGAGCATGGCTTCGCGTTTGCGGTCTGCGGCTGTCTCCACCTTGCGCGGCTGAGCAGGCGCTGGTGGAGGATGCGAAGGCCCCGTCAGCTTCGAAATAGTTTCCATATTCTTTTCGTTGACCATGCCAGGGATCAGCACGAGATCGATCAACAACCACGGCACCAAAACAAGCCAGCCAACGACGCTGAGCAGCAAGATTAGCTGGGCAATGCCGGATTTTGTGCGGCCCGAATACATCCGGTGCGCGCCGAATCCGCCGACGAAAATCCATAGCAAATAGGCGATGCCAACCGACTTGCGGTTCGCCTCAAACACCATTTGTTTTTGCAGGTTTTCGTCCATCACCAGCCCCTTCCACCGGTCTCAAGATGTATCTTCGCACGGCGCTTTTCAAGAGACTATTTTGCCGCACATGCTCGCAATCGACAAATCGCCGATTGAAGCCGCTCAATGGCAAATTGGGTCAAAATTCGCATCTTGCGCGATTGCCATCTGGACAAGCGTCGCGGTTTTGGTAATGGGCTGCGCTCTGCTTGTAAAAAGCAGCGGTAATGGGCCGGCTTAGCTCAGTTGGTAGAGCAGTTGATTTGTAATCATCAGGCCGCGCGTTCGAATCGTGCAGCCGGCACCATTTCCCATTTGCTCATGAAAAACGAATGCCGGCGCGCGGGAGTGCGTCCTATTCTGCAGGCTCTGGTGCGGCATCGCCTTCGCCAAAGGCCAGCTGCGCCGATTGGCCGAACACCAGCTTATTCATCAGCAACGAAGTCGCGACCGACAGGATCAATGTCACCGCCATGCCGTGGATGTAGTGCGCAGGCTGCCAATACATGCTCCAGAACGCATAGAAGGCAACGCCGGTCACCACGCCGATCATGGCAGCGGCGGCTTTCACATTGCGGAACGCAAGGCCGACGATAAAAGCGGACAGGATCGGCATTGAGAGCAAGCCATAGAGCTGTTGCACGGTGTTGATCAGGCTTTCCTGACTCGCAAAGAACGGCACCAGAGCAAGCGCAAACAGGCTCATAAAGACCGATACAATCGCACCCAGCCGCCCGACCTTCTTGGCTTTGCCCACATAGGCTTCGTGCATATCGCAAACATACAGCGCCGCCGACGCGTTGAGGATCGAGTTAAAGGTGGTGAGGACAGCCGCGAACAGCGCGGCTGCAAACGCACCAGACAGCCACACCGGCAGCACCTCGGCAACGATTTTACCATAGGCGCCATCCTGCGGGACATCGCCGAACATCTTATAAGAAACGATGCCGGGCACCACCACGATCAGCGGCACAATCAGCAAACGGATACCGGCAGCTGCCAGGACGCCTTTTTGCGCCTCACCAATACTGGGAGAGGCCATTGCGCGCTGAGTGATCGTTTGGTTGGTCGACCAGTAAAAGGTCTGGATGAAGATCATCCCAGTGAGCAGCGTGTGCCAGGGTATGTCAAAATCGTCATCGCCAATCAGCGTCAGGCGCTCTGCAGGGATGCCGCTCAAGTCGAAATTGATCGCCCGAAGAGCGAGGAATACCACCACCAGAGCAAGGCTGAGGATTAGGACGCCCGAATAGGTATCAGACACCGCAACCGCCCTCAGACCGCCAAAAATCGCATAGGCCGCGCCGATAGTGGCCAGGACAATGCTGAACAGCATCAGGTTCTGAAGCCCCTCATCCATGCCCAGCATTGAGAGGAAGAACTTCGACCCGCCATAAAGGATCGCGGGCAGGAAAATGAACAGATTGCCTGCTAGGAACAGCAGCGAAATCAGCGCGCGAATATGCTTGTCGCCGTACTTCTTTTGCAGCAGCTCGGTCGTCGTGGTGCAGTTGTTCTTGTAGTAAACCGGCAGGAAGACGAAAGCCAAGATGAACAGGCCCACTACGGCTGCAAATTCCCACCATGCGACCAGCAACATCTGGTTGCCATTCATGCTGACGAGTTGATCGGTGGACAGGTTCGTTAGCGTGATTGAGCCAGCCACAAAATACCAGGCAAGCCCGCCATTTGCGAGGAAGTAGTCCTTCTCATCGCCACTGCCTGTGCCGCGCTTACCCCTGCAATGCAGATATGTGGCAAAGGCGATCAATGCCGTGATGGTCAGGAAAACCGCGCCCTGGACTGTGCTCATTATGACTAACTCTCCCTCGCCAGTTGCGCCTGTATCGACGCTTTGGCGTTTCGATCACTCTTTCAACTTTGTGCAGCCCCCGCAAGTGCGCACAAAATGAAATGGCGGACATCCCCCCTCAAGGATGCCCGCCGCTCCATTGTGATCAGCCACCTCGCAATTCACGGTCACGAAAGGTGGCTGTCACTTGAGTTCTGTTAAAGCTCAAGAGAGCCTTTAGAACTTTGCGCGAACCCCAGCGGTGTAACGCGCGCCGGTGCGCTCATAGGTGAGCACCCGGTTCGAGAACCGCGAGAAGTCACGCGTGTCTTCGTTCAACACGTTCAGACCTTCAACGAAGACCTGGAAGTTATCGGTCAGTTCGTAGCTGGCTGAGAAGTCGACCTGACCAAAGCTTTCACGCTGGCGTGGTTCGCTCTGCACGTCGCTGCCCTGAACCAGGAAGCCATCACGATAGTTGTACGATACGCGAGCCGATAGACGGTCACCTTCGTAGAACCCAGTCACGTTGACCGTGTGCGGCGTGAAGCCGTTAAAGCCAAGATCACCCGCTGGTGCATTTTCGCGATCCGACGTCACATAGGTGTAGTTGACGATGCCGCCAAAGCCGTTGTCGAACGTCTTCTGGAACGCAATCTCAGCGCCCGAAATGCTACCCGACAGACCGTTACGCTGGCGCGTATCCTGGAAGGTCACATCCATTGGCGTGTCGACGGTCAAGCCGCCATTACCCGCTGGGAAGATCACGACACCGGGCACGCCGATGGTCGATGTTTCAAGAAAGCCGCCCAGCTCTTTATGGAAACCGGCAACGCTGAAGTAACTCAGCGCGTCAAAATACCATTCGAACGAGACATCAAAGTTGTCCGATTCAAACGCTTCGAGCAGCGGGTTACCACCACCTGAAAGCGGCGCATCTGAACGACCACCAAAGGTGTTTGCAACGCCCAGAGCCGTCAGCGTTGGACGGGTCACAGTGCGGGCATAGCTGAGACGCAGAACGATGTCGGTTGCAGGCTCCAGCTTGAAGTTCACCGACGGCAGGAAGTTCACATAATCGTTTGGCACAGAGATGTTGGTCGCTGGGCCAAAGACGGTGACGAGCTGCGTATCGCCCGGTGTCTCACGGAATTCGATGACCGGCTGGTCAATACCGCTTGAAAGCACATCGGTGAAAGCAATGCGGAAGCCAACATTGGCCGACCATGGCAGTTCACCACCAAAATCGCCGCCCCATTCGGTGTTGAAGTAGGCAGAATAGATCTGCTCTTCGACCTGGAAACTGCCGCCCGGATTGAACGAAGGCGTGTAGATGCCCAGCACCGGATCAAGTCCGCCGCTGTTCAGATAGGCGAGCAGTTCAGCGGTGTTGCCGCCTGTCCGAGCCGGATCCTGAAGATTGGCGGCGGAATTGAGCTGCGCAAACGCATCTTCGAAGCTCGCCGTCAGGATCTGCGCTGGAACCGTATCCGCGCCCTCAACGCCGCTCAGGAAGCCATCGAAGGAGAACGGTGACAAGATGCTGTCATCGAAATCCACCGTGTAGCCGCAATAAGCGCAGAAGATTTCTGCCGCTGTGAGCGAGCCAAACCCAGGTGACGCGAAGTTGTCGAATACATTCTGGACCTTCTCACGATCGGTGTAGAGGCCGCCAAAGCTGACCGCATAGAGTGGGCCTGCATCCACTTCCCATTCACCATCAAGGCGAATTTCGAACACTTCATCTTCAACCTGAGTGCGGTTGACATTGACGAAGTGAAGACGCTGGATCGAGGTGTCGACAAAGTCATCGGCCAGAATGTTGGTGATGGTCGAAATGCCTGTGTCGCTGGTCAACTCGATCAGCGGAGATGTCGGAGCAAGCGCGCCCAGCACTACGAATGGGTTGGTGCCATCGCGCGTTGCCCGCGACCAAGAAACGTCAGCCACAAAGGTCAGCGCGTCAGTCGCTTCGAATTCGAAGTTACCGCCAATTGCAGTGGTCTCAGCCTCACGATTGTTAGATGTCAGAACGTTGTCGTTCTGCGAAGCACCAACTGCGCCAGCAATCGCCGGATTGCGAGCCTGGAAGTCGAGGCTTGGACGGTTGAAACCAGTGACCGTGCCGTTGGCGTCGATCTGCGGGTTCAGGAATGGCGGGCTGAAGAAGCCTGAGAATTGCTGGTCAAATGATTCAATATCAAGCCGCGTGTAAAGGCCATCAATCGTCGCGGTAAAGCGGTCAGACGGTGCAAACTGCAGCGCACCGTTCAATGTAATGCGCTCACGATCTTGCTCATCGCGACTGAAAATCACCTGCTGCTGCACGCGCGCGCCGGCTGGCAACGGCTCAATATCGGCAGCCGTCAAGCCAGTGGAGCTTTCTGGCGCGAAGATCGCATCATCGCCTTCGCGCAAGGCATAGCCACCTGTCAGGTTGCGGTCGAAGACAGAATTACGGCGTTGATACGAACCACCCAGCAAGACACCGAACGTGTCAGTCGCATAAGAGAATACGCCTGAAATATCCGCGCCGAAATCTTCGGAGAGGTTTTCATAAATCGCGGCGGTTGAAAGCGAAACATTGAGGCCCTGACGATCGAGCGGCTTGGCCGTCTCAATATTCACCAGCGCGCCGATACCGCCAGACTGCAGGCCAGCGACGCCGGTCTTGTAGACCTCGGCGGTGGAAATAATATCTGCCGCGAGCACGTCGAATGAGAACTCACGTCCAGGATTGTCGGTTGCAAGTGTACGGCCGTTCAGCAGGACGGCGTTAAATTCTGGTCCAAGGCCACGAACCGTGATCGACTGGCCTTCACCGCCCGAACGGTCAATCGCAACGCCCGTGATACGCTGGAGCGATTCCGCAACGTTTTGGTCGGGGAACTTGCCGACATCTTCTGCTGAAACAGCATCAACAACGCCGGCACCGTCGCGCTTTAGATTGATGGAATTTTCGAGGCTACGACGAAATCCGGTGACGACAATCGTATTGCCCTCATCTTGCTCGACTTGAGTGTCGGTATCGCCTTGGTCCTGCGCGTGTGCAGGTGCGGAAACGGCAATTGCTGCGAATGCAGCGGTCTGGGCCAGAACGGCCCGCTTTGAAAACAACATGGCTCTCTCCCTTGTCCATGCCCCTGATTATTCTCCGCCAGTTTGCGGGTGGGGCATGAGATTGAGACCCCTCGAGGGATCGCGTGACAAAAACTGACGGATCGCCGATTGAATTCCATAGACGGATTGGACCAGCATGAAGATTTTGGGATTCCAAATGAGATTGCCGGTGGAGAAACACCAAAGTGTCATAAATTTGCAACGCACGATGAACGTCAATCCGGGTTAGCTAATCCCAAATTCTAAAATTCGCGCACCGTTCGCGCTGTATTACCCGCAATACGAGAGCGGTATTCCGATGGCGACCACCCGACGGTTTTGCTGAATTGGCGGCTAAAGTGATATTCGTCGCAATAGCCAAGCTCATCAGAGATATCGCGCAGCATCACCTTTGGATCGGTGAGCATCTCGCAAGCGCGCTCCATCAACAGACTGGTGCGATATCGCCCCGGTGAGCGTCCTGAAAGCTTGCGAAAACGCTTGCGAAACGCCTCGTATGAATGCCCCATCTGGCTGGCTGCGGCACGCACATCCATGGTCGCTGCCACCGCTTCCTTTGCGCTGGCAAGCCAGGCGATATCATCGACCATATCGTCTTCGCCCGCCTTCACGATATCAGCCAGCAGAGCCTGCAAGCCCACAGTCTCGCTGATCAACTCGCTTTCGCTTCGCGCGCTCGCGCCGCCGATAAGGCGCAAAATGCGATCGCGCCAAAAGTCCATCGGCCGCAGGGGGATGACCGGATTTTCGCGGTCCAAACACCCAGAATCTTGCCACAGATCAAACACGGGTCCTTCGAAGACGAGATAAAACTCATCCCAAGTGTCCCCGCGCGCAGGCCCGTACCAATGCTCTAATCCGGGATAGATCAGAATGGCGTCCCCCGCCTGCACGGGCAGCTCAATTCCGCGCTCATCGCGATAACTGCCATGCCCGCGCGTAACGTAGACAAGAGTGTAATGCGGCAGCGTACGCTTCGCTGTCAAAACCCCCACGCCATCGGTTAGAAAGCAGGCGATTTTGATCCCGCCAATGGCGCACAGATGCATATTCTGCTTATAGACTTTTTCTTCCCACATTGGGGCAACCTAACACCAGAACAACGTTCGGATACCAAAAACTTCATGCGGCTCCAAAATCCCTCTTCACACGGCGCTCAAAATGTCGAGATTGTCAAAGCTTGGGCAGCACGCGGCGACACGATCGTGGCTGCTGGGAGAGGTTTAACTAAAGGGATGGACGGTTTGGATGGCAGATAACGCCGATCTAAGCGCGCATAACGCACAATTTGAACCGGGTGAGAATTCGCACGGCGAAAGCGATGCTGCACAAACGCCAGCAATTCACGAACATCGCCCCGTCCCGATCAAGGACCCGGTCGAAAACAATGCACGCGACACGCAATTTTGCGAGTTGCGCGCGGGTGGCACCTATGTCGCGCTGGAAGCGACCAAGGGAATGCGCCCGATCTTGCTCTATGCTGGGCCTGATCTGCCGGGCGTCAGCGCGAGCGAGCTTGCCCTGCTCGCAACTCGCCAACATGCGCCGGGCAGCGCATCTGTTCCTTTGCGTGGATCGCTGCTCAATGAGATTGGCACCGGCATTTCCGGCCCGTCAGGTCTGGTCGGACACCGGCTTGGGCATGATTGGGCGATTGATCTGCGTATCAGCGCGGTTGAGGCATGCGGTGACAACGCGCTGGCGATCCATTGCAAAGACACCAATACCGGCATTGCGACCATCCACTATTTCGCAATTGATCCAGCCACGGGGATGTTGGTCGCGCGGACCGAGATTGAGAATTTGGGCGAGGATGAATTTGAACTCGATTGGTGCACGGCGCTGTGCCTGCCGGTCGATCCACGCCTCTCCCGTTTCTTGAGCTTCACAGGCCGTTGGTCAGGTGAGTTCGACATCGAAGAAGTGCCCGCCTTTCAGGGCAGCATCGTGCGTGAGAACAAGGCTGGTCGAACGAGCCACGATGTCTTCCCCGGCGGTATCCTTGCCAGCGCGGATGCGACCGAGCATTCGGGACTAGCAGCCGCTTTCCACCTCGCATGGAGCGGCAATCACCGCCTGCGGATCGACCGCCACAGCGACGGGCGCGGCTTTGTCCAAATGGGCGAGATGAGCTTTCCGGGTGAAATTCGCCTCGCAAAAGGCGCGCGCTATTCAACGCCTGAATTCCTCGCCGTTTGGTCTGAGGAAGGCTTCAACGGAGCCTCGCACGCCTTCCACGATTACCTTCGCGGCAGCGTGATGGACGCGCGCAGCCTCTCCAAACCGCGACCCGTGCATTACAACACATGGGAAGCGGTCTATTTCGATCACAATGAAGACACGCTGATCGAACTCGCTGAAGCCGCCGCTGGCGTGGGCGCAGAGCGATATGTGCTTGATGATGGCTGGTTCGGGTCGCGACGTCATGACGCCGCTGGCCTTGGCGATTGGTGGGTATCAGAGGAAGTATTCCCCGATGGCCTGCATAGGCTGGTAAACCGCGTCAAAGAGCTCGGCATGGAGTTCGGCCTGTGGTTTGAACCTGAAATGGTCAATCCCGACAGCGATCTATATCGCGAGCACCCCGATTGGGTGTTGGGTGCAGAGGGCGTCGAAATCGTGCCGTTCCGTGGCCAATTGACGCTCGACCTGACCAAGGAAGAGGTGTTCGACTACCTCTTCACCAAGATCAGCGCGCTCGTAAGCGAATATGGCATTGCCTACATCAAATGGGACATGAACCGCGACACTAACCACCCGTCATCCAACGGGCGCGGCGCGATGCATTTCCAAACGCAGGCGGTTTACCGATTGCTCGAAAAACTGCGCAGCGAACATCCTGAGCTTGAGATTGAAAGCTGCTCATCTGGCGGAGCGCGCGCCGATTTTGGCATCTTGCGCCAGACTGATCGCATCTGGACCTCTGACAATAATGATGCGCGCCAGCGTCAGGCGATCCAGCGCGGAGCGACCTATTTCTTCCCCTTGCGCGTGCTTGGCAGCCATGTCGGGCCAAAGACGTGCCACATCACCGGTCGGCGTTTCCCCATGCAGTTCCGTGTGGCCAGCGCCGTGTTCGGGCATATGGGCATGGAGCTTGATCTGCGCGAGGAGAATGCGGACGATCTCAAAGTGCTGCGCGAAGGCATTGCGCTTTATAAACAGCACCGCGACCTCATCCATTCCGGGCAGTTTTGGCGGCTAGAATCAGCACCCGGGACCAACTTTGTCGGCTGCGTCGCGCAGGATGGGAAAGAAGCTTTGTTCTCATACGCCAAGCTTGAAACGGAGCTTGCCACCCTGCCCCAGCGGATCTTCTTTAAAGGGTTGGATGCCACTGCAACCTACCGCGTGCGCATGGTCTGGCCGCAGCACAATCCGTCCATCTCAACGCCGTCTGTAATTGATGCAGCTGACCTGCAGGGCGAAGGCGCGCTGGTAACGGGAGCAGCATTGATGGGGCATGGGATACAGCCGCCGCTGACCTTCCCAGACACAGGGCTGTTCTACCACTTGCAAGCGAGCGACTAGGCGCGATGGAAACGTCCACTTCGCTTGCGCGCTCGATCAGCGGGCGACCAACCTATCGCCGTGATTTTACGAAGGCCGATGGGCGTATGCTGCGGCTCTACGGACGCGCGGAACACACAGAGGCCCCGTTGCCGCAAGCAGCGGATGAGATCGCTCAAGGCGGAGAATTGCGCTATCACCCATTGCGCGGGGAATGGAACGTCTATGCCGCGCACCGGCAAAACCGAACCTTCAAACCATCGGCCGCAGATGACCCGCTTGCCCCGACCAAACCGGGTGGTCCCGAGACCGAGATACCCTTCAGCGATTTTGAACTTGCGGTCTTTGAGAACAAGTTTGCCGCCTTCCACCCCTCTGCTGCGAATGCGGCTGAGCTTGCAGGGATAAAGAGCGAGCCTGCGCAAGGGGCCTGCGACGTTGTTGTCTATGATCCTGCGGGCGAAGGCAGTCTTGCCAGCATCGGCCAAGACCGGCGCGAAGTGCTGCTTGCGGCGTTGATCGACCGCTATGATGCACTGTTCCAGCAAGGCTGCGAATATGTCCTGCCGTTTGAGAACCGCGGCGATGAAGTGGGCGTCACTCTGCACCACCCGCACGGCCAGATTTACGGCTTTGAACGCGCGCCACTGGCGCAGAAGCGCGCGGCAGATGCGTTTGCGCAAGGGTATGATCTAGCGAGCGAGATTACTGCAGCCCTGCCCGATTATGGCGTGGCGCAAGGCGGCGATGTCGCAAGCTTCGTGCCCCGCTTTGCGCGTTTCCCCTATGAGGTGTGGATCGCCCCGCGCGTTCGGCGCGAAGGGCCATGGGACTGCACCGACGGTGAATTGCAGGCTTTGGCAGAGCAATTGGGCGAGGTAACGCGCCGCTATGACGCGCTGTTCCAGCAGCCCGCTGCAACCATGATGGCGTTTCATGCCGCTCCCTCTGGCGGCTCCGACAATTACCATTTCACCGTGCAGTTCTACCCCCTGCTTCGCGCGCCAGGCCGAGTGAAGTATCTCGCCTCAGTTGAGCAGCATACGGGCGTTTTCACCGTCGATGTTATGCCTGAAACCGCCGCAAAGATGCTGCGCGAGGTTTAGGATGAGCGTTACAGGCAAAGCGCGTGGAATGGCTCCAGGCCGGGTCAATCTGATCGGCGAACATATCGATTACAATGGCGGCATGGTCCTGCCTGCGGCCCTTTCCATTGGGCTGGAAGTCGACCTGACACCACGCCAAGATGACCGCGTTCGGATTTCCGCCAATGGCTATGATGAGCGCGCGGATCGGCAGATGGATGAATGTGCCTCTGGTCACTGGTCCGACCCTGCCATGGGCGCATTGGCACAGGCGCGAGAGCTTGGTCTGATGGATGGCGGCGCTGATCTGACAATCCGCTCCTCCATTCCCGAAGGTTCTGGCCTTTCTTCATCCGCTGCGCTGATTGTGGCAATCCTGAAAGCTGCACGCGCGATTGCTGGCGGCGCGCACACCGACACGCAACTTGCGGTCGAGGCCCGCGCGGTTGAGAACGACTATATGGGCGTGCCCTGCGGGATCATGGACCAGATGGCGGTTGCGCTCGCAACGCCCGGCTCTGCAATGGCGCTCGACACTGCCGCGCTGACATTTGAGCTGGTGGACCTGCCAAGCACGCATGCCATCGTCGTCGTGCATTCCGGCCTTACGCGCAAACTGACCGATGGCCGCTATGGTGCGCGCAAGGTCGAATGCGACGCGGCCAAAGCTCATTTCGGCACGGATGATCTGTGCCATCTCAGCTTAGATGCCATTGCCGGGGCTGATCTGGATGAGGCGGTCCGCAAACGCGCCCGTCACTGCGTGACCGAACACGCCCGCGTTCTGGACGCAATCAATGCGCTCCAGTCCAACGATATCCCCGCTCTCGCCGATGCCATGAATGCGAGCCACACCTCTATGCGCGATGATTTTGAAATGTCGTTGCCTGCGATTGACGCGCTTGTCGCTGATGCGGTGTCGCTTGGCGCGGACGGCGCGCGGCTAACAGGTGGCGGATTTGGCGGATGCATCGTCGCGCTGGTTGCTAAGGACAAGCAGAATGTCTGGCTCGACACCCTTCTGAGCCAACATCCCGAGGCGCGCTTTATCGCCGTCGCTTGAAATTCTCGCGAACACACAAAAGGGGCCGGCCACAGCAATGTGACAGGCCCCTTTTTGTGTAAGCTTTCGCTCTAAGGCAGGATCAGAAGGTGATCCGGCCCGTGATGCGTGCCGAGTGAGCGTCATAGCCCTCTGCAAAGTCGCCAAGATAGCCAACTTCGATTGAGAAGTTGTCCGACACTGCAACGTTTGCGCCAGCTGCCAGCTCAAAGCGATCCTGCTCGCGGCCAGCAACGGTTAGGCCAAATGTGCCAAGCTCAACTGATGAGACAGTGAAGCTGCGCGCATCGTCGGACAGATCGTGGATCACGGTGCCGCGAATGAAGCCGTCAACGCCTTCAGAAATCTTCGCGCCAAGCTCAATCGCGCCGCGCAGCTCGGTGAAGTCCGCATCATCGCGAACCACTCCGAGAGCAAAGCCGCCTGCTTCGACGGTATCGTCAAAGCTGATTGACGCGCCATTGATGCCAACAGATGGGACGATTGACACGCCTTCATCAGCAAGCAGATCATAACCCACCACGAAATTGTAGGCGAAGCCGTCAAAGTCATAGGCCGAGTTGATCGCGCCCAATGCGCCTGTGCGTGCGCTTTCCACTTCACCGGTCAGATAGGCGACTTCACCGTTGATGAAGCCCTGTTTGGCAAAGTTGAATGCGCCGTAAACGCCCAATTTCAGGCTCTCAATGTCGCTGGTTCCACGAACCGAACGTCCCGCTGCGCCATCTGTGTTTTCGATATCAGCATAGCTGGCGAGAGCACCGATCTTGCCGAAATCACCCGCTGCGAAATCGCCGCCGACGGTGAAGAGCAACTGGTCGCTGCTATAGCCACCAGTGGACAGGTTGATGCCGTCACGGTCTGCACCGCGCACGATGAACTGACCCCAGATGCTTGAACCTTCGCTGTTGAGGTGACGGTTCAGCGCCTGGCTGGCCGCGCTTGACGTTTCAAAGATTTCACGTGCTTCACCTTCGGAAAGGTTGGGCATCGCATCCAGAACAAGCGCTTCGAATGCAGCCGTATCGGGCAAACCGGACAGCAAGTCGAAGTTCGCCTGTGTCAGCGTGCCACCATTGATCGCTGCGGTAACGGCGTTGCCGAACACTTGAGCGTTCGGATCAACCGAGGTCACAAGCTGGTTCACAGCATTTACCTGCACCAGCAGCGAGCCTTCAATCAACACGTAATCGACCAGCAGATCGTCATCGATGATGTTAATGGTCGCGCCATTGTTGGTGTAGCCAGTGCCATCATCAAGGACAGTGATCGTCTGACCGATCAACGCAACATCGAGCGGGGTCTGGATCGTTACGGTGCCGGTATTCTCCAGCGTGATTGATCCGGTTGCGGTCAATGTGTCGACGCCAAGGCCAAGGATGATGTTGCCATCAACAACCACATCGCCGTCCAAAGTGCGGTCGCCACTGATGGTCAGATCGCCATTGGTGCCCAGAGTGTGAGTTTCAAAGCCTGAGAACACATCAGCATCAAGAGTACCGGCAAGAACGGCCGTATCTGCACCCGCGCCGCCAATGACATTGCCACCGATTGATGAAGCAAGGCCCATCATCAGGAATGTGTCATCATCGCCGCCAAGGTCGATATTGCCGACGACAGAGCCGCCCATACCCATAGTGAATTGGTCAGCACCATCGCCCAGCGTCACGGCGTCGCCGCCTGTGCCAGTGATTGTGCCGGTGTTGACGATGATCTGATCGCCCGACAGGCCGTTCACACCAACCAGACCCGAAATCGTGCCTGAGTTGGTGACAGTGCCGCCAGCCATTTCGACACCGTCAAAATCGGCGCTGCTAATGCTGCCTGCATTGGTGAGGGTCGAACCATCGTCAAACAAGCGCACAGCGTCATCGCCGGTTGCTGCGATGGAGCCGGTTGCGGTGTTATCAACGCTACCGCTGCCAATATCGACACCGCGCGCATCCGCTGTGGTGATGCTTCCTGAGTTGGTGACCACTGCGGCATCAGCAATCGTGATACCTTGTGATCCTGCACCCGTGGTTGCGATAGAACCAGCATTGCTGACATCACCGCTGCCAATCACAAGGACGCCGCCTGCATCATCGCCAGACGTTGTGACAGAGCTGCCAGCCGTCAAGTTCACGACTGCACCATCGGCTGTTACGATGGCAGAGGCGCTTGCGCCTTGCGTTGAGATGGTGCCATCATTGTCGAGCGTGCCATTGTCATTGAACGTAACGCCAAAGCTCTGATCGCCAGCAGTGGTGATCATGCCCGTGTTGGTGATGGAAGCACCGTCGCGCGCATCAACGCCGATCCCGGCGAGACCAGCGGTGCTGATTGTGCCTGCATTTATGAGAACGCTGTCGTCAAATAGCGAGACGCCGAAACCGCCATCGCCCTGCGTCGAGATTTCACCGCCAGCCTGGTTGTCGACTGTGACGCGTGAGCCATTGCCGAACACACCGACAGAATCAGAGCCTTGCGTCTCGATTAGGCCCGAGTTTGTGACAGTGCTGTCGTCAGAGACTTCGACACCATCAGCAAAAGCATCGCCCGTAGTAATGATCGAACCGGCGTTGGTGACTGTGTTGTCGTCAAACCCGCGGATGCCGTTGGCGTTGCGGCCGCCAGTCATGATCGTGCCGTCATTCACCACGCTTGAACGTTCAATCATGTTGACGCCATCGGCATTGTCGCCAGCCGTCATCACAGTGCCATCTGTAGTATTAGTGAAGCTTGCATCGCTGCGGATGCCGACTGCGATACCAAACAGACCAGCTGTGTCGATGGTGCCGCTATTGGTCACGGTGCCAGCTTCCTGTGTATCGATGCCGATGCCAAAGTCGCCAGTGGTTTGGATAAGACCGGCATTCGTGACCACCGCATCATCAAGCGCGATAACACCAAAACCAGCGATGCCCGTAGTCACGATTTGACCGGAAGCCGCGTTGGTAAGGTTTAGAGTATTGCCACCTTCAACACCGAATGCTTCGGCGCCAGCGGTTTCAATCGTACCAGCATTCACAACCGTACCATCAAAGGTCAGGATAATGCCTGTGCCGAAATCGCCAGTTGTTGTGATTGTGCCGTTATTGTTAACCGTATTGCCTTCAAAACCACGCACACCATAGGCCGTTTCGCCTTCGGTTTCGATTGTGCCGTCATTGGTCACAGTCGAGTTGGTGATGATGGCCACACCGTAAGCTTCATCACCATCAGTGGAGACAGTGCCCGTTGCAGTGTTGGTGAAAGTTGCATCGCTGCGGATGCCAACGCCGGTGGAGAACGCGCCAGCTGTATCAACTGTACCGCTATTTGTAACATCGCCCGCTTCTTGCGTGTCGATACCGATTGAGAAATCGCCGGTCGTTGTGATGGTGCCTGCGTTCAAGATCACTGCATCATCAAGCGCGATCACGCCAAAGCTGCCAAGGCCGCTTGTGCTGATCGTACCGCCAGCAGCGTTTGTCAGATCAAGCCCATCGCCGAGCGCAAGCACGCCTGTCGCTTCATCGCCTGCAGTGTTGATTGTACCGCTATTGGTGATGGTCGCATCAGCGCGTGTCTCAACACCGTTTGCGAAGTCACCCACGGTGTCAATCGTGCCGCTATTGGTCAGCGTGAAGCCATTAAAAGCATTGATACCGTTGGCATTTTCACCATCAGTTTGGATCAGACCATCGTTGATGACGGTGGAATTGTTGATCACATTAACGCCGTTGGCATTAACGCCTTCGGTAAGAACAATGCCCGTCGCAGTGTTCGTGAACGTGCTGTCGCTGCGGATCCCTACGCCAACTGAGCTCTCGCCCGAGGTAACGATATTGCCAGTGTTAGTGACGTCCGCGCGCTCTTGAGTGTCGATACCAACCGCAAAATCGCCAAAGGTTTGAATCAGACCGTCATTGAGGACTGTTGAATCGTTCAGAACCGCGATGCCGAAACTGCCATCACCGCTCGTGAAGATCGAACCGGTCATTGTGTTAGTTACGGTTACATTATCGCCGGTTGCGAAAACGCCGAAGCTTTCTGCTCCATCGGTTTGCAGTGTGCCGGTGTTGGTAAAGGCGCTGCCCGCACCCAGTGAAACGGCGTCAGAGAAGTTGTCGCCAGTGGTATAAATCGTGCCATTGTTGGCGATCGTTGCGTTTTCACCGGTCTCTACGCCGATAGAGAATTGACCATCCGTCTGGATAAAACCATCAATCGTCACGTCAGAGGCGTCGCCGACCAAAAGAGCGCCTTCGAAGTCGTTGCCGGTCTGGATGGAGCCATCGACGGCCCCTGTCACCGTACCAGTGATAATAACCGGACCTTGGACCACAGAACCTGTCTGGATATCGAGGCCAAGCGGCGCATCGGTCAGGTCAACAAATCCATCTGCATCCGTGCCCGGTGCGCAAGTCACTGTCCCTGCTGCAAGCACACACTCCTGCGCAGCACCCGGAGGTGTTGGTGCGGTTGGTGTCGGCGCAGCGGCCTCTGGCGGAGGAGCAGCGAAAGCTGTCGTGCCCAGCACAGTTGAAAGTGCGAGCACCGAGGCGCCGCCAGCGGTGCGGATTTTGGTCGAAGCAGAGATGGTCATTTGTAGCCTTTCGATTGGCTAGGGGGGTAAAACTCAACAATCATGTGGAGACGCCCCACTCACACAAATGCGCAAGCTACGGTGCCCCCGATACAGGGCGCGTGGCTACCCAGACATTGTTACTATTGGGTGAAGACAATGCCTGGCGACCAGCGCCGCGTTAACCATGTATGGCCATTAATTGTTAAGAGAAATTAAAGGTCCCGCCGATTTACAAGTTTATCGGCAAAACTAACCCCGACCCCTGTAAGGCTGCACACCTTGGTCAGGCACCCAGAGGCCCTCTGGAGCCGCTCCGGTCTGCCAAAAAACGTCAATTGGGATGCCGCCACGCGGGTACCAATAGCCGCCAATCCTTAACCAGCGCGGCTTCATTTCTTCGACCAAACGTTGCCCAATTCCCACAGTAACGTCTTCGTGAAAGCCGTTGTGATTGCGAAAACTGCCGAGAAAGAGTTTGAGGCTTTTCGATTCAACGATCGTTTCACCGGGCGCATAGTCGATCACCAAATGCGCAAAGTCGGGCTGATCTGTAACGGGACAAAGTGAGGTGAATTCTGGTGCTGCAAATCGCACCAAAAACAGCGCGCCTTTGCGCGGATTGGGTACGTAATCGAGCACCGCCTCTTCCGGTGAAGTGGGCAGAGGTGTGTCTTTTCCGAGAAATGCAGGCTGAACGCCCGATGTATCAGGTGTGCTTTCCATGCCGCGCTGTTGCCGCGAAAGACGCTCTCTTGCAAGCGGGTATCTGGACGCGGGTGTTTTCAGTTATATGGCAGTATACCCGTAGGCGTTAGCCGCAACTGATGGTCAGGTGCGCTCATTAACGTTGACGGTATCAGGCAGAAAACCAGAAGCAAATATTCGCATCATGCGTAGCCAGACCCGCCCTTCTTTCCTTGCAGCCCGCTCCGGCATGGGCGCGATTGCGCTTACAAGCGGGCTTGCTTTGGCCGCTGCTGCACTGACAGCTGCGCCCGCGTCGGCGCAGAATTCGGGCGGTTTCTCCCTTCCGCAAAGCGGCACAACGCCAACGCCGGCACCAACGCGCGCTCCGCAGGGGCCCGCTGATGAACGCGCAGGAGTGCAGATCGGCCCGCGTGTCATCCCACAGCCCACCCCGACTGCGACCACGCCGGCGCCCACGCCATCGCCATCTCCCACGCAGGCTCCTCCTGCGTCGTCGACGCCGGAACCAGCACAGGCATTGCCAAGTACGGGGCCAACCACCGGGCCAACCACAAGGCCAAGAACAGGGTCAACCACTGGGCCAGCAACCACTCGGGCAGCTCCGCCGCCTTCTTCTGCGCAGACTTCACCAACACAGCCATCCGCTACTACAAACGCGCCGCCTGCATCATCCAGCGCTTCTGCGCCTGCCACCAGCGTTGCAGGACCGGGTTTTGACACTGATATTCTCCCAACAGAAGGCGACGGGCCAGTTGGGCCAGATGATTGGTATGATGTCACGACAGGCGGGGATGAGGGCGAGCAAGCCAGCAGCCCCAACGCGTCATCATCAAGCAACTTCGTCCCCGGTGAAATGGCCACGCTCCGCGCGATGGCGATGCGCAACCAAATCTATATTGGGCTTGCGATTATGGCGCTGCTCGCTGGATTGCTGGCATTCTTCTATATGCGCAGGCGCCGATCAGAAGCGGTCATGATCCATGAGGATGGTCCGTCTTTGGCACTGGGAGTGCACAAGGTTATCAAAGAGACCAAGCCGCAATCGACAGAACCAACACCGCCGCCTGCGCGCCCTGCTCCCGCGCCCCGCACTTCACCCGGACCGGAAGTCGAACCGAAGACTGCGTCTGCAAACGAAGGAAACAAACCTCTGGACTTAACAGATGTGGTCGAGCCAAATCCTGCTCCCGCAGCTTCTGCAGCCACCAGCAAAGCAGCCGAAGAGCTTGAACCAGCGCGGGTGGATCTGGCGCTTGAGATCATCAACGCATCGCGCAGCGTGATGATGTTCACGCTGGATTTTCGCATTGAGATTGCCAATCGCTCTGACCGCGCGGTGCGCGACCTCACGCTGGCTGCCCAAATGGCTTTCGCACAGCGTGGCGGAACCAATGGAGCACCTGTTGCAGGTGGTCAGCCCATCGGTGCAGTTGAGCGGATCGGCCCGCATCAATCGCGCGCCATTACAGGTCAGCTCACTCTGCCATTGTCCGAGCTTAAAACCATCCACCAAGGGACAAAGCCGCTCTTTATCCCGCTGATCCATGTCATCCTCGAAGGGGACGGGATCAAGGCGCAAAATCAGAGTTACGTTGTGGGCACGCCTAGCGCCGCGAGCACGGGCCGCGTCCATCCGCTTACTTTGGATGGACCGCCGGGCGGGATGCCGGGTCTTCGCGCGCAGGTGATCCGCAATCAGGGCGCAATGGCTTAAGGGACTGCATAGCGGGCTTGGCGGGCGGCTGGCACCGCGCTAGCACCTGTATCCATGAGCGATACCTCAACCAGCCTCGTCTCGACCGATTGGCTCGCCGCGCATTTGCGCGACCCTCTCACCATAGTGCTCGACGCATCGCGCCACCTGCCAGCTGCATTGCGAGACGCGCGGGAAGAATTTGAGGCCGCACACATTCCCAGCGCACGTTTCCTCGATCTTGAGACACTGACCGATCTCGGCTCTGCAGTTCCGTCAGCTTTGCCCAATGCACAGCAAGTGGCTCAGCGATTGGCTGAATTGGGCGCGACGCCCGCTGCAACAATCGTTTTGTACGATGATAGCGCGGTGAAGACCTCTGCGCGAGCTTGGTTTGCGCTGAAAGCTCACGGTTTGGAAAATGTCGCGATCCTTGATGGCGGGCTGGCCAAATGGCGCAGCGAGGGGCGCGAATTGGAGAATGGTACAGCCTCCATCACCGCGACCGCCACAGCCAGCCTGCCCGCGGTGCAAGGCGTCGTCACCAAAGGGGATATGCTCGCCAACATTGATAGGGGCGGTTTCCAAGTGCTCGATGCACGTGCGAGTGACCGCGTGTTTGGCAGCGGCATTGATCCTGTTCATGGCGGGCAAAATGGCCGCATACCGGACGCGCTCAACCTGCCTTTTGGCGAAGTTTTCGCCGAAGACGGGACGTTCAAAACACCCGGCGAACTGGAGACGGCCTTCGCATCAGCGGGCGTGGACCTGACCCGTCCCGTGGTGACCACGTGTGGTAGCGGTGTAACGGCGAGTGTCCTGCTCTTCGCGCTTCATTTGATCGGCAAGCAGGACGCAGCGCTTTACGATGGCAGCTGGCAGGAATGGGAGGCCGATCCTGAAACGCCCAAAGCGCAGGGGCCGGAACAGGGTCCGGAGAACTCACCAGCATGAGCAAAGACAGCAAGCCTTCGACCAAAGTCACCCATGCCGGGCGGCGCGAGGAATGGACTGGCGCTGTCGTCAATACGCCGGTCTGGCGCGCTTCCACGCATCTTTACGCACGCGAAGCGGATCGAAAGGCCGCGGGTAAAAACAATGCTGACGGGCAGTTTTTCTATGGCAGGCGCGGAGCACCCACACAGTGGTCACTCGCCGAAGCGCTGACCCAGATTGAGCCCGGCGCACATGGCACCGTGCTTTATCCAAGCGGCGTCGCAGCCATCGCAGGGTGCATGCTCGCAGTGCTGAAACCCGGCGATCATCTGCTGATCAGCGACAATTCCTACGACCCATCACGCAGCATGGCGACCGGCCTGCTCAAGCGGATGGGTATAACACACAGCTTCTTTGATCCGCTTGATTTGGATGGGTTTAGATCACTGGTGGCAGAGACCGCTCCGCGTGCTGTTTGGCTGGAAAACCCCGGCAGCCTTACGATGGAAGTTTGCGACATCCCCGCCCTCACCACGATTGCGCGCGATGCTGGTGCGGTTTCGATGCTCGACAACACTTGGGCAAGCGCGCTCGGCTTTGCGGGCCTTACGCATGGCTGCGACATTGTGATGCAGAGCCTTTCGAAGCATGTCGGCGGGCATTCGGACCTGATGATGGGCAGCGCCAGCGCGGGAGAGCGCTGGTATAGGCGTCTGCGCCGCACATCACAGGAGCTGGGCCAAGTGGTCTCACCTGACGACGCAGCACTCGCTGCACGCGGCTTGCGCAGTATGGCGGTGCGGCTTGAACGCTCCACACAAAGCGCGGTTCAGATTGCGCGCTGGCTTTCCAAACAACCTCAAATCGCGCGCGTCATGTGCCCGATGCTGGAAGGTAATCCGGGCCATGCGATCTGGAGCCGCGATTTCACCGGAGGGTGCGGGTTATTCAGCTTCGTGCTCGAAAGCGGCGATCCCGATGCAAGCGGCAAGCTGGCAGATGCGCTTCAATTGTTTGGCATTGGCTACAGCTGGGGTGGCTTTGAAAGCCTTGCTCTGCCAATATTCCCGCACGAATACCGGGATATTATGGCCAGCCCGACCGTTGAACACGAAACGCCGCGCGCTGCCCTTCGCCTGTCGATTGGGTTAGAAGACCCGGACGACTTGATTGACGATCTTGCCAGCGCCCTTTCGCAACTGGAAAATTGATGACCGCAACAACAACAACGCCTTCTGCCGAACAACAAGAGGCGCCTGAGGTCACTGCACCTGAAGGTGAGGCTACCGAGCAAGGTGCAGCGGAAGGCGAAACAGCAGCCGAAGAAGTGGCTGCCGAGGCAGATATTCCTGCAGACGAACCTGCCGGAGAGCCGGTGGAAGTTGTCGAAGGCTCAAATGAGTTGATCGAGGGTGCAGAGGCGCAAAGCGAAACCGCAGCGGCAGCTCTACGCTATCTGCACGAGGCCGCTTTTCAGGTGGGCGACTTCCGCTTTTCCGTGCTCGACGCGCTGCTAATTATCGGCGTGATTTTGCTGGTTGTGACGGTCGCGTGGTTCGTCACCCGCCTCAGCCGCGCTGCTATTCGAAACATTTCCCGTTTTGACGGCAGTCAAAAAGTGCTGGCTGAGAAACTCTCAACCATCATCATCTGGGCGCTCGCCTTCTTTGTCGGGATAGACATGTTGGGGATCGACCTCACTGCACTCGCCTTCTTCGGCGGTGCATTTGGTCTCGCGATTGGTTTTGGTCTGCAAAAGACCTTTGGTAACCTGATTTCAGGGATCATCCTTTTGCTCGATAAATCAATCAAACCCGGCGACGTGATCACTGTCGCTGACCAAGCAGGCAATGAAGCCGTCGGGCAAATTCGCAAGATCGGCATTCGCGCGATTTCTGTCATCACTCGCGATCAGACGGAGCATTTGATTCCAAACGAAAATCTGATGATTAATCAGGTGGTCAACTGGTCCTACTCCTCCAAGGAAGTGCGCGTAAAAGCCCCCGTAGGCGTGTCTTACAACAGCGACCTCGATCTGGTGACGAAGCTGCTTTACCAGGCTGCTGAGGACGTAGACAGGGTCCTCCAAATGCCCAAGCCCCGCGTGAATGTGATGGAGTTTGGCGATAATTCAGTGAATTTTGAGCTGCGTTTTTGGATCACTGACCCCGAAAGCGGGATCGCCAACATTCGATCCGATGTCTACATGCGCATCTGGCAATTGTTCAAAGAGCACGAGATCGAAATCCCGTTCCCGCAGCAGGATATTCACTTGCGCTCCTCCAAGCAGCTGGATCGATTGGTCGAACTGATGAGCGGTGGAAAAGCGTCTTAGCGAAGGTTCCTGAGGGCCCTCAAAAGCTTTCCTTGGCGCGTCCCAATCCATTCTCGCTGGTGACTTAAGCGCGCCCACGCCATTTGGGGCGCATGGAAATTGGCACTATCTACCTCGTTGGCGCTGGGCCGGGTGACCCCGACCTTCTGACCCTGCGCGCTGCCCGCTTGATCGAGCAAGCTGAAGTCATCGTCCACGATGGCCTTGTCAGCCGCGAAATCCTCGCATTGGCTCGCCCAGATGCTGATTTGATCTCTGTTGCGAAACAGCGCGCGCGGCACACTCTACCGCAAGATCAGATCAACGCTCTGCTAGTGCGCGAAGCGCTGGCTGGTCGCGATGTGGTGCGCCTCAAAGGCGGCGATCCGCTGATATTCGGGCGCGGTGGCGAAGAAGCCGAAGATGCACGCGCAGCCGGTGTTCCGGTGGAGATCGTCCCCGGCATCTCTGCTGCGAATGGCGCGGCAGCTGCAACTCAAATCGCCCTCACCCACCGCGATGCCTCCAGCATTGTCAGCTTTGTCGCTGGCCAATGCAAAGGCCTGTCCGATCAGGACTGGTCTGGCCTCGCAGGCAAAGGTCGCACGCTGGTGATCTATATGGGCGTCAAAACTGCGCCTCAGATCGCTGAGAAACTAATGGCCGATGGTCTTGCGCCGGACGTACCATTGGCGGTGATCGAGAACGGCGCGCGTCCTGATATGCGCGTAGTGCGCGGGCTGCTCGCTGGGCTGCCTGACTTGGTTGAGACCCACCGCATCAAAAGCCCCGCCCTCATCGTTATCGGCGATGTGACAGCGCGCGATGGTCTGTCCGTATCGAATCTGGCCCAAATGGCTCAGCAAACGGAGGCCGCACAATGAGAGTTCTGACTGGAAACGACCTCAAGACGGGCGATGTTACGTGGTGGACCGGCCAGGGCTGGTCGCGCCATGTCGATGACGCAGTGGATGCAGGCGAAGAGGCTGAGACGATCTTGGCCGCCGAAGAAGCTGCGCGCCATGTCAATGTGCCCTACATTATCGAAGCAACCCGCGACGAAGATGGCAGCGTGCGCCCTGCTCACATCAAAGACCGTATCCGCGCACTCGGCCCCACAGTGCGGCCCGATCTGACGCTCAAACCCAAAGACCCCGAAGCTCTGGACTGGATTATCTGATGTACCAGTACAATTCATATGACCAAGCGATGGTCGATGCGCGCGTGGAAGAATTCCGCGATCAGGCGCGCCGTCGTCTCGAAGGCAAGCTGACAGAAGACCAGTTCAAGCCGCTGCGGCTGATGAACGGCCTCTATCTGCAACTTCACGCCTATATGCTGCGTGTTGCCATACCCTATGGCACGCTGAACTCTGCGCAGATGCACGCGCTGGGCGACATCGCGGACAAGTATGACCGCGGCTATGGCCACTTCACCACGCGCCAGAACTTGCAATACAATTGGATCAAGCTGGAGGATGCGGCGGACATCTTGGCAGATCTCGCCAAGGTTGAGATGCACGCGATCCAGACCAGTGGCAATTGCATCCGCAACATTTCAAGCGATCACTTCGCAGGCGCTGCACATGATGAACTGGTCGATCCCCGCCCCTATGCCGAATTGCTGCGCCAATGGTCGAGCTTCCACCCAGAATTCACCTATCTCCCGCGCAAATTCAAAATCGCGGTGATCGCAGCCGAGAAAGACCGCGCAGCGATGCGCCTGCACGATATCGGCATCCAGATAGTCGAGAAAGACGGCGAGATCGGCGCGGCGTTCTATGTCGGCGGCGGCATGGGGCGCACACCCATGATCGCGCCAATGATCCGCGACTTTGTGCCGCTTGATCAGCTGATCACCTACGCTGAAGCCTGCCTGCGCGTGTATAACCGCTATGGCCGCCGCGATAACAAGTACAAAGCGCGCATCAAAATCCTCGTCCACGAGCTGGGCAAGGATGAATATACGCGCCAGGTCGAAGAAGAATTCGCCCATATGCTCGATCAAGGCGTTGAACCGCCGCGCGAAGAGTTGGAGCGGATCAAACCTTTCTTTGCCGACCCTGCTTTCGAAGAGGGTGCGAAGAATGTTGACCGTTCGGACCCTGACTTTGCGCTGTGGGTCGACCGCAACACGCACCGCCACAAGCATGACAGCTATGTCAGCGCCGTTATCTCGCTCAAGCCTGTTGGCGGCATTCCGGGCGATGCCACTGGCGACCAAATGCGTCTGATGGCCAAGCTCGCCAAGCAATATAGCTTTGACGAACTGCGCATCATGCACACGCAGAATGTGGTGCTTCCTCATGTGAAGATCGAAGACTTGCACGCGCTTTGGACGCAGCTTGACGCAGCTGACCTTGGCGCGCCAAATATGGACTCGATTGAGGATATGATCGCGTGTCCTGGCCTTGATTATTGCGCGCTCGCCAATGCCCGCTCCATCCCGCTCGCACAGCGCATTTCCGAGAAATTCGATGCCTCGGGCAAGACCGAGAAGCTGGGTGAGCTAAAGCTCAAGATCTCCGGCTGCATCAATGCCTGCGGGCACCACCATGCGGGCCATATCGGCATCCTCGGCGTCGACCGCAAAGGCGTTGAGAATTACCAGCTTTCCCTCGGCGGATCAGAGGCTGAAGACACCAGCCTCGCCAAAATCACCGGCCCCGGTTTCACCGAAGACGGCGTGATCGAGGCGGTCGACAAAGTGACCGATGTCTACCTCGCGCAAAAGCAAGGCGAGGAGCGCTTCCTCGACACTTACCGCCGCATCGGAATGGCCCCGTTTAAGGAGGCACTCTATGACTGATCTTGGAGCTTCTCCTGACGAAGTTCAATTCCGTTTCCGCGAGGATGAAATCGTGGATCACGGGACCGTCACCGTTGATGCCTGCTGCGATCAGACCAACGCCACCGCCGTTCGGATTGAACCGGGCGATGATGCGCGCGCGCTGCTCCCCTTCCTCGACCGGCTCGCTTTGGTAGAAGTCAATTTCCCCACATTCGGCGATGGGCGTGGCTATTCTGCGGCCCGTATCCTGCGCGAAGCCGGATATTCCGGCGAACTGCGCGCAGTTGGCGATGTTGGCATTGATCAATTGAGCCATATGCGCCGCTGCGGATTTGACGCATTCGCGCCAGATAAACCACTCGACAAAGAGGACGCCGCGCGCGCCTTTGCGACCTGGAAAAACGTCTATCAGCGCACCACAGATGGCCGCAAAACCATTCAGGAGATGCGCCATGAATGAAGTGCGCAAAATCGACCGGCTCGACGCTGCACCGCGATTTAGCGAGCACGACGCCGTACGCCTCAACCGCATGTTTCGCGGTTCCTCGACGCTGGAAATGCTCGATGGCGTGATCAAGGGCAATCTTGCCGGCGACATTGCGATTGTCTCCAGCTTTGGCGCGGAAAGCGCTGTGTTGTTGCACCTTGTCGCGCAGGTTGATCCGGGCATCCCGGTCCTGTTCCTCGATACGGGCAAGCACTTTGCCGAGACGATTGAGTATCGCGATCTAGTCGCTGAAAAGATCGGTCTCACCAACCTGCAAATCCTCACGCCAGATCCAGAAGACCTAGCGAAGAAGGACGAAACCGGTCTGCGCTGGTCCTATGATCCCGATGGCTGCTGCGAAATTCGCAAGGTTAAGCCGCTGGAAAAAGCGCTCGCGCGGTTCGATGCGAGCTTTACCGGCCGCAAGAGCTTCCAATCAGCCACCCGCGCGAACCTCCCTCGTTTCGAAGTGGACACATCGGACGCGCAAGGTCGCCTGAAGATCAACCCACTGATCGATTGGAGCGCCAAAGAAATCACGGCCTATTTTAAACAGCACGACCTGCCCGCGCACCCATTGGTCGCCAAAGGCTTTCTCTCCATCGGCTGTGAGCCGTGCACCCACAAGGTCGCGCCCGGCGAAGACCCACGCTCAGGCCGCTGGAAAGGCTGGGACAAGACCGAATGCGGCATCCACAAGCCGGGCGAAGAGCCATTCCTGTAAGGGCTTGATTGCGCTGAGCGGATTGTTAGCCAAGGGGAATGCTTTCATTCCTCCTTCTTTCTACCGCGCAGCTTTGCGATCCTGACGATCCGGCGATCACCTATTGCGAGCCCGAGCCTGATTGCTCCTACAATCTCGAAGCAATGCTCGCGCTCGACCGGAATGCGTTCGACCAAGACATTCCCAATGGCGGTTGGCGCAGGCTCTCAAACGCAGGCTGTTACGAGGAAGCCGCTGAACTGATCCGCGAATGGCGCCATGAAAAGCGCGATCACAGTAGCATTTTGTATTGGCACGAAGGGCAAATGCGCGCCGAAGCCGGACAAACACGTCAGGCCATCGCGCTGTTCGAACTGACCCGCAAATCGCAAGACTTTGACGCAGATTTTGGCTGGAACCACTATGTTGATGGCACAATCGCCTTTCTTAGCGGCGACCGCGAGGGGCTTACCAAAGCAATCGAAAGACTAGCCCTCGTCCCCGCGCCAGAGGAAATCAGCTTCACACGCGCCGATGGAACGGTTTTCGAGCTCAGCTGGCCGCCAAATATGAATGTTCTGGTGAAGTTTGAGCAATGCTGGGGCCGACCCTACTCAGAAGTCTACGGCGCCGAGGAATGCACTCCTACTGCTCAAGCTGACGACTAAAGCCAGCCTTCCGCTTTGTACCAATCGGCGGTCGCTTTCAGCCCTGAATCGCCTTCAATCCGCGGCTCCCACAGTTTCGCAGGTGGACGCTTATCAAAGCGAACCACCCAATTGGGGTGGCTCATATAGCCCACACGGTCTGCGGTCAGCTTCGCCTGATCACCCCGCAGCAGTTTGTCGGCTGAAGCGGCGAGATTGAGTACCGACTTTGGCAGGCTAGGAGCAAACACGCTGCGCTTGCCCACCGCACGCCCAATCGCCTGCGCCAATTCCTTGTGCGACCAGCCGCCTTCGCGCCCATCATCGGGTTCGTAAGTCGTTTTAGGCGCCCGGTTCTGCGCCAAAAGCACCAGTAGCTGTGCCAAATCATCGACATGGATGATCGATGTCGCACCGCCCGGCGGCAGCGGTACAATGCCCAATTTGGCTGAGCGGAACAGTTCAAACATCTCAGTATCGCGCGGGCCATAGACAGCCGGAGGGCGAACGATTGTCCAATCGAGCCCGGATGCCTGAACCAATTCTTCCGCCTTCGCTTTGGACGCGCCATAGGCTGACAATTGCGGCTCACGCGCGGAAAGCGAGGAGACGAACACGAAGCGTTTGACCTTCGCAGCCTTGGCCGCCGCCATCACATTGGCTGTGCCCGTGACATTGGCTCGCTCAAACTCGGCCAGATCAGGGGTATTTGTCAGCCCCGCGATATGAATGACAGCGTCTGCACCATGACATAGGGCCTCCAGCGAAGCGGTGTCATCGAGCGTGCCCGAAATCCATTCAACGCCATCGCGCTTTGGCTGATCGCGGCGGGTTAGCGCGCGCGCTTCGTGATCGGAGGCTGCGTCCAACACAGCTGAGCCGACAAAGCCTGTTGCACCAGTGATCGCCAGCGTCATGCCCATGGTTAGCCCTGCACCATATGATCGCGGTGGACGACTGCAGCGCGCGGTGCATAGCCCAATTGTGCCTCTTGCTCGGCTTGTTTGCGGCCTGCGATTGCGCGGCATTCTTCGGCTGAATATTCAACCAGACCTTGCCCTAGCCGCTCACCTTTAGGGCCATGCAGACTGACCAGAGCGCCGCGTTCAAAATCGCCTTCCACTTCGGTTAGACCCGCTGCAAGCAGGCTTGCACCGCCCGCCAGCGCTTCCACACAGCCCGCATCCACGGTCAACACGCCTTCAAGCGATTGCCGCCCGCCCAGCCAGCTCTTGCGCGCATTGTCGCTGCGCACCGGTAGGAACAATGTGCCGCGCCCTGTGGCCAGCGCTTGGGTGATTGGGCGTTCGCCCGTGCCATTGGCGATGCCCAGCGTAATACCTGCACGCTCTGCAATGCGCGCAGCCTGAAGTTTCGCCTTCATCCCGCCTGTGCCCACTCCTGATGAGGAATCCTCGCCCGCCATGGCGATAACTTCGGGGGTAACACCCTCGACATTCTCAATTAGCTTTGCGCCCTCTTCGCCCGGCGGCTTGTCATACAAGCCATCGACGTCCGACAGGATCAGCACCCCGTCGGCGTTCGCAGCCTGAGCCACGCGCGCGGCGAGCCGATCATTGTCGCCAAATCGGATTTCTTCGGTCGCTACACTGTCATTTTCGTTGATAACCGGAACAGCGCCCGTCTCAACCAGCCGCTCAATCGTGGCAGAGGCATTGAGGTAGCGCCTACGGTCTTCCAAATCGCCCAAGGTCACCAGCATCTGCGCAGCGGTCAGCCCATGTCGATCCAGCGCGGTTGCCCATAATTGCGCCAGCGCCACTTGTCCGACAGAGGCCGCGGCCTGTGCATCGGCAAGGCTGGCCCTGCCACCTTTAGGCAACCCTAATCGCGAGGCACCCAGCGCAATCGCGCCAGAACTGACGACGATAATCTCGCCGCCTTTGGTACGGAAATCTCTCAGGTCGAGCGCGAGTGCATCGAGCCAACCGCGCGCAGGCTCACCATCTTCAACCAGCAGGGCGGAGCCGATCTTGACGACCAGCCGTTTGCACGTTGCAGGGTCCAGCAGCGCCTTTAGATCGGCGACCATTCGCCCCCGTCCTCATCTTCATCCTCAACCTCAACCGTCTTGGTCTCGGTGGAGGTGCGGTCGGGCAGATAGCCAAGCACTGCATCGAGCAGCGCCTCAATCCCCTCACCGCTCGCGCCGGATACGGTGAACACCTCTTTGGCTCCCGCTGCTTTCAACTCATCGGCAAAAGCTTGCGTCAGCTCAGCGTCGGCAAGGTCGGTTTTGTTAAGCGCAATCAGCTGCGGCTTGTCTTCGAGACTCGCACCATAGGCGGCCAGCTCTTCCTGGACGATCTGCATTGCCTCAGCCGGGTCATCGCCCGCAATGTCGATGAGGTGGATCAGCACCCGGCACCGCTCAATATGGCCAAGAAACCTGTCGCCAATCCCCGCGCCATCCGCAGCTCCTTCGATCAGGCCGGGAATGTCGGCGAGCACAAATTCGCGCGCCTTGTGGCGAACTACGCCCAGCTTCGGCACCAGTGTGGTGAAGGCATAGTGCCCCACTTTCGCCTGTGCGTTCGACACCGCGTTGATGAAGGTCGATTTGCCCGCATTGGGAAGGCCCAGTAGGCCGACATCGGCGAGCAGCTTCAAACGCAGCCACACCCACATCTCCTCGCTCGGCTCGCCGGGCTGATGCTGGCGCGGGGCGCGGTTGGTTGAGCTTTTGTAAGACGCATTGCCGCGCCCACCCATGCCGCCTTCCATGAAGACGACGCGCTGGCCCACTTCGGTGAAGTCGAGCAGGACTTCTTCCTTGTCCTCGGACAGAACCTGGGTGCCGACGGGAACTTCGATAACCAGATCGGGCGCGCCTGCGCCGGTTTTGTCCTTGCCCTGCCCATGGCTGCCGCGCTTGGCCTTGAAATGCTGCGAATAGCGAAAGTCGATGAGGGTGTTCAGACCTTGAACGGCTTCGAAAACAATGTCGCCGCCCTTGCCGCCATTGCCGCCATCGGGGCCGCCATATTCGATATACTTCTCGCGCCGGAAAGAGACCGCTCCGGGTCCCCCAGCTCCTGACTTAAGATAGATTTTTGCCTGATCGAGGAAATGCATGGGGATGCCCCTAGCATTTCCTCTTCAGAAAGCGAGACTTTAGAACTTCGCTTCGATACCCGCGATCACCGTGCGTCCCGGCGATACAAAGGTGTTCACCTGCTCATAGGTCTCGTCAAACAGGTTCTCCGCCCGCGCGAATAGGCTGACCCCTTCCGTCAGCTCAAAACGCGCATTGATGTTCACCAGAGTGAAGTCGTCGAGCGTTGTTACCGGTGCGGGGAAGGCACCGGTGGTGAAATCATTGTCGAGCGCTTCGCCATTGTGGCGCACCACCAGATTTGCCGAGGCTTTCTCATCGCTTGCGGTCCAAGTGAGCGCAGCACTCGCGATGCTTTCAGGGCGGCGGACTTCGGTTGCACCATTTTCTTCTGCATCGAGATAGGTGTAGGCCGCGTTGAGGCTCCAATTGCGGCTGAGGAACGCTGAGAGAGACACCTCCACGCCCTGCTGCTCACTATTCGTAGTCCGATTGCCGGGCGTCGCGATGAAAGTTGGCGGTGGGAAGACACTGAATATCTCGCCTTCCAGTTCTGCGTTGAAATAGGTGACAGAGACCGTTGCCTGATCGTTGAACAGTCGTTGATCGACACCGATTTCCCAACTGGTCGATTCCTCCGGCTCTAGGTCAGGATTGCCAACGAATACGCCGTCAAAGAAGCCAAACAGCTCAAAGAAGGTCGGGTTTTTGACACCCGTACCGACAGCCGCGCGAAGTCGAGTATCGTCCCCGACATCTACGCCCGCCCCGACACGGAAAGTGGTCGTATCTTGGAAGCGATCGTTGAAATCTTGGCGGATCGCGGCGGAGAAATTGAAGGTGTCGCCGTCATAGCGATACTCGCCGACCAAGCCGGCATTCTCGACCTCGCGCCGCTCGTTGAAAGTTGCGATGTTATTGAAGCCTTCAACTTCGTATTCTCCGGCAAAGCTCAAACTGTGATCGTACCCCAAGCGGTACGAGGCGACATAGGAAGCTTTGAAGCGGTCGCTTTCCGTATCACTCGTGGTCGCGCCATTGTCGAAGGTGTTACGCTCAATATCGGCGATTTGGATTGAGAGGTCATGGACAATGCGCCCATCATCCGTCTCAAGACGGGCGCCTACCAGTCCGTGAAGCGCAGTGTTCTCGTACCCCACACCGGGGCTGTCGATCACTAGGCCAAGCGTTGGGCTGCCAAAGGCGAAGTCCTGATTGTTGCTATCGCCTGATGTATCGACGAAGCGGCCCACGCCCCGCAAAGTGAGGTTGTCAGCGACCTCCACTCTTAGCTTGCCTGCCAATGTGTAGCTGTCGCGGCCAATATCGCGTGTGCCGTCTCGTGCATTGGGTTCGCCATTGGTGGTGACAGCGGTGGCGGAGAGTGATGCTGCGAAGTCGCCTTCATCAATTCCGAAGCGCGCTGCGCCGTTGAAAGTGTCATTGGTGCCAGCTTCGATCCTACCAGCGACGCCGTCAAAATCGCCGCTGCGATAGGCGACCACACCGCCGATGGCGTCATTGCCGTAGAGGGCTGATTGGGGACCACGCAGCACTTCTACCCAGCTGCCGATCTCGGCTTGAAGCGTGCCGATATCGAACTCACCGCTGCCTGGATCGGACACTTCGATACCGTCGACCAGCACCAGAACATGGTTCGCCTCTGTTCCCCGAAGCCGGATTTGGGTTTGGCCCGCCACGCTTGATAAAGCGATACCGGGTACATCGCGCAGCACATCGCCAATATCGCGGGTCTGGCGCTCTTCCAATTGGTGGCGGCGGACGATGGTGGTGGATGCCGTTGTGTTCTGCGGTCGAACAGTCTGGAGGCGGCTTTCAGTCACCAAAATCTGGTCTGGATAAATGCGGCCTATGGGCACGATGACATTGTCATTATCGAAGCAATCGTTCTCCGGATTGCAATCGGTCATCACGATATCCACATCCTGAGCCGCCGCAGGCAAACTCCATCCAAGCGCCGCCGCAGCCGCACTCGCCAAAAACACAGTTCTTTTCATATCCGGTAATCCCTTCCGAATGAGCGTTTTGACACCGCGAAGGATTACTCCCACGCGGCCTTCGAAATCGTCGCTCGAAACGAAGGTTCTTCGCGCCTCTCCAATCCCTGAGAGGGGCAACAAGCGACACGCTCCGGTCGGTCTCCTGGCTTGCGGGTCATTGTCTCTGGCTCCCCTTCCCAAGCTTTTTCGCTCAGTGGGAGCGCGCCTTTGCAGGCACACATGAACCAGACACTCGCCGCTTACAGTTGCAGGGACAGCTGCGGAATTGGGACCAAATGATCCCGCACCGCATTCCCGTTACCGATGCGTGGGTTTCCAATAAGCGCCCGAAACTTTGAGCGCAATAGGATTGGATTACTGCGGCGCGTCCGGATTATCCGCGCTGTCATCGGTCGCAACAGGTTCGACCACAGGCTGCGAGATAAACTGCGTGTCAGCTGGGATCACTGGCACTTCAGTGCCCGTTGCAGGGTCCGCTACAAGCCCGGATGTAGCGGTTGGCGATGCCAAAGTCGCACCGGGATCGCTTGTAAAGGTGGGGGTTACGATCCCCTGCGCGCGCGCTTCTTGAACCGCCACCCAGCCGGGTTGTGAAGGACCAAACCGGTCACCCCAGCGGGCATCCCACGCCGCAGAATCGCGTTCATACTTCTCATAGTCGACGAAGAATTGCTCAAACGGCTGTTCAAGCACGGCGAAATTGTCTTTCGCAAAGGCAATAGGGTCGACCGGCGCCAGCAAATAGCGGTTCGACACGTCAAGCGCAGCGGCACAGAACCCACGACGGGCAGGCGGCAAAGCGAAGTAATTATAGACCGAAGTCATACGCTCCTCGCGCGCCTTTAGGGCAGCGCGGCGGCTGCCTTGCTCACCGCGATAGACGCTTTCGATCCGGTCATTGACCGTCTTCAATGCGCGATCATGGTCGCTGATATAGGCGCTGTAAGCGGTAAGGATCGGGGTAAACTGATCCGACACACAATTGAGCGCAGCCACGTTCCAGGCAGAGCGAAAATGCCACACGCCTTCATCTTCTGAAACGCCCAGATTGATTGTTTCACGCTGGCCCAAAGCGTTCTTGGGCGGAATTTGCATCACATACGAAGCGCCGCCCGGCGGCAGCGGACGGTAGGGTGTAGTCTCCACCGGTGGCGGCGGAGGTGGCGGTGGCGGGGGAGGAGGCGCTGGCTTTGCACAGGCGCCCAGCAATGCCACACCCAGCACCACGGTGGTGATCTTTAGCGGTGATTTACGGCGTGTTTCGCCTTGGCTACGCGTTGCGTCGGCCTGTTTAGCGCTGTTCATTACCAATTCGCCTCTCACTGCAATTGCTCCCATGCGGCGCATGACAGCCCTTTGTTCGACCATCTACACCATGGCGGTTTGATCCTTGCTCGCAACTGAAGCGTTTGAGATCAAGTCGCTAAGCCGAGAATTAGTCACGCTCTATGGCAAAGCAAATGCCCGAAGCCTATGGTTAGGCTCCGGGCATTGCAGTGTATCAACAGTTTGTTCGATGAGCCCCTGCGGAGCATCACCTACTGGCTGATGCGATCACTCGCGGCTACCGAGGAACTGCAGCAGGAACATGAACATGTTCACAAAGTCGAGATAGAGGTTAGTGGCCCCCATAATCACCGCTTTGCCCATGAAATCGGTTCCACGCAGATACTGATACTGGTTCTTCAGGCGCTGCGTATCGTAGGCGGTGAGACCTGCGAAGACGAGCACACCGATGCCGCTAATCACGAAAGACATCGCTTCGGATTGCAGGAAGATGTTGATGACAGAGGCGATGATCAAGCCGATCACACCCATGATCAGGAAACTGCCCCAGCCAGAAATGTCTTTCTTCGTGGTGTAGCCCCACAGCGACAGGCCGAGAAACGCGCCTGCGGTCGCAAAGAAGGTCACAGCGATGCTGGGTCCGGTGTAAACGAGGAATATCCACGAAACCGACAGACCCATCACGGTCGCAAACGCCCAGAAGACAATTTGCAGCGTCGTGTAGCTCATCTTGTGCAAGCCAAAGCTCATCGCGAGGATGAAGGCGAGCGGCGCGAATGCAACTACGATGCCAAGGCCTGAACCCATGATGGCGTAGGTCACACCGCTAAATGCAGCGAGGACAGCAACAATACCGGTCAGCAGAACGGCAGATGCCATGTAATTGTAGATTGAGAGCATGTAAGAACGCAGGCCCTCATCATAGGACACGCCTTCTACATCGCCGCCAGCCCGCGGCACAGAGCCGAAAGCTTGGCCAGAGCGCTGATTTTCATTCCAGTCAGACATTTTGGATCCCTTGTCTCCAGTCCAGAGCGCGACAATACGCGCCGTTGATAAGCAATATCGGCATTTTTGAGGGGTTTTTCAAGCGAAACCGGTGCGCATTTCACCGAAAATCGTTCAGTTTTGCGCCAATTATGATTAATGAATATTCAGGTCTTGCCCTTGGATAGCTCTGCGCCTCGGTCCCGCGTTGCGCGCAAAGTCTCCGTCAGCAATGAAATCAACGCGCTGTCTTTATCCAGCACATTGAGCCCCTGACGCGTCATCCCGCCCGGACTTGCAACTTTGTCTGCCAATTGTGCAGGCGAGAATTCTGAACCGGCCGCGAGTCCCGCCGCCCCTTCAACCATTGCCAGCGCTAGGGCGCGGGCTTGCTCCGGCTCCAAGCCTAGATCTGCTCCCGCAACGCTCAACGCGTCGATAAAGCGGTAGACGAACCCCGGCCCTGATCCGGCAAGGGCGGTGGCAAGGTCATACTGGCTCTCATCCTCGAGCCAAACAGCATTGCCCAGCCTGTCGTAATAGTCAGATAGTGCAGCGCGCTCCGAGGCATTCAGCCCCTTTGCGGCCAGAATAATGGGCGATTTGTTGATGCGTGATGCGAGGTTGGGCATCACGCGCACATGCGATGCAGCGCCGGGGAAAGCGCTTTGCAATTGTGCAAGCGTTATCCCGGCGAGCAACGAATGCACCGCGCGTGACTTGGCTAATTCCTGAAAACCCGGCGCAAGGTCAACCAGTTGATGCGGCTTAAACCCTAGCATCACCGCATCATACTCATGCGCCGCCAGTGCAGCCTTTGCGTCTGTGAAGAAGGCTACGCCCGCTGGCGCAGGCTTTTCAGATCGGTTTAGGATCGCAAAACCAGCCGGATCAACGCCCGTCGCCAACCACCCGGCCAGCATCGCGCCTGACATATTGCCATATCCAATTATTAGAAGCCTGTTTGGCTCAGCCATGTCCAACCGCCTTTCTCAAGCGATACAAATGGCTACGCTTCGCCCACCGCGTCAACCATTGCCGCTTCCAATGCGGCTTTCGGGCTCTTGTCGCCCCACAGGACGAATTGGAACGCCGGGTAGAACCGGTCGCATTCATCAATCGCGGTTTCAACCAGCGCCTGCGCCTGCGCGATGGAGAGCATCCCCTCATCGCCGAGCAAAACGCCGTGACGGTAGAGCAGCACATCACCGTTGGACCATACGTCAAAGTGCCCCAGCCACATCTGCTCATTTACGAGGCTCAACAATTCGTATGCGCTTGCTTTCTTTTCATCGCTGACACGGATTTCGGGCAGACAAAGGAATTGCAGAACATTGTCCGTGCTGCGCCAGATCGCGCGCAATTGATATTTGGCCCAGCTGCCCTGCACTTCGCCGACCATCTCATCATCGGCGACCACTTCGCAGTCCCAGCCGCGTGCTTCAAACAAGGCGGCGAGCATTTCGACCGGCGCGGCGTCATCATGTGATGTGTATTCTGCTTCGCGGGGTCTCATCGGAGGGCTTTCAATAGAACGGGGGACTTTGTCATCGCCAAGAGACATGCCTTTACAAGTTGTATCTTGGCAATGCGCGTATCGGTCAGGCTTGGGGAGAACGCTTTTCGCTTGTTCAAAGCTTGTGCAGTAAAAGCCGGGGATAGCGACAAAGATCTATTTAAGTTCCTGAATTTCCGTGCCTTCTGGGCTGATATAGGAGAATGTCTCAATCCCCTTTTCACCAAGCGCATTGATCAAGGCGCGCGCAGCGGCGCGATTCTCAAGCGGACCAGCGAGCAGCCGGTTTGCATGACCCCATGGCGTCACATGCGGCTCAAAATCCTCAAGCAATTCAGGCGCCCGCCTGCTGAAACGCCGCCAATCAAAGCCAAGCGCATCGACATCGCGGCCTGTGGCAAGCTGCACCCAGATTCGGCGAGGATGATCTGGCTGAGCGGGCTCTGCTTCGGGTTCGGGAGAGGTTTCACGCGGAATCTCAATCGCGGCCAGATCAACAGCGCCATTCGCGCTACCCTCTACCGGCAAGTCGGAACTGTCGAGATCGGCAAAAGCATCAGCCACGCTCAATGGCGGGCTTACTGGCACTGGTGTTGAGGCTTGTGCTGGCTGTGTTGGTTGTGATGCTGTTTCGACCGTCGCGATATCGGGCAAAGCCGCTGCGGCCAATTCCTCAGTTTGATCGGTAGCTGACACATTGGATGCAACGTTCGAGGGCGTTTCTGCCACGGCCTGTGTCGCTGCCGCTACCATTTCCGGCTCTGGCGGCACCTCGGCAACTGTCTGCGTGACTTCCTGACTGACCGTTTCAACCGGAGCGCCCCTTGGCGCACCAAGAGGCTCACCCGCGGGCTCAAGCAGCGATCCCACTGAGCCCTCGCTTGCAAACCGAGCGATGCGCGGGTCTTCGCGGCCGATATCTGCCGCGCGCGGAAAAATGCCAAGGTTGGCAGCGGCCGCTTGCTGGGAAGGCGTGAGGCGCGGCATGTAAGCGAGGTAAGGATTAATGCGCGCAGCCAAATCAGCCGGCATCACTTCATTCACGATCGCGCGCGCCCGCTCTTCTTGACCAAGGATCGCAAGACCAAAGGCGCGCGTGCGAAAGGCGGCGGGATCGCGCGCCTCCAACAGCGGCGCAAGCGCAGACTGAAACCCGCCTTCATTGCCCGCAATCGCCTGGCTCAAAGCAAAGCGTCTACGGGTTTCATCATCTTGAGGATTAAGTTCAATTGCGCGGGCATAGGCAGCCTGAGCTGCTTGTTGATCACCGACCATATCAAAGGCGAGCGCTTGATCGCCGAGCACTTCACGTGGTGAAGCACCTGAACTGAGCGCCGCATTGAGCATTGGGATTGCTTCTAGCGGTTGGCCTGATCGCAGGTAAACGCGGCCAAGACCCAGCTTTGGACGCGCATCATTGGGGGCAATGTCAGAGGCGCGACCATAAAAACCAGCAGCCGCGTCATAGTCGCCCACCGAAAGCGACGCGTCACCTGCTTCAAGCAGCGAACTAACACTGCGGGGCCTGCGAGCCAATTCCATCAAGGCTCGGTTGAGCCGCTGGACCTCGGGCGCGGGCAATGGCTGCACGACTTCTCGCGAAGTCTGCGCCTGCACGAATACCGGTTGAGTTAGCGCTGCGAGGCTCATCCCTGCAAAAGCAAGTGCAAGCCGGATGGAGCTGGGATCGCGATGATATAGGGTCACAAGAATTTCCGCTAACGCATTTTCAGACATGCGCTAGCCAAAACCTGCTGAACACAGGGCGAACCGCATTTGTGCTCCGACAAAACGCAGGATTGGCCATTTGGATGAGCGGTGCTGCGAGCCACGCTGTGCCCCGCAGCCTCACCAATCATTGGTTATTCTGGCGTCCGAGGAAACGCGGAATGCTGAGCGCGGGTGCATCATCACCATCATCGCCATCTTCATCGTCATCCGAACTGGATGAACGTGAGAGGTTGGCCATGCGTTCAAACAAGGTGCTGCCACCAGAGCTGCCTGAGCCCTCGCTATCACCACTAGCCGCAGCGCCTGCAGCTGCGCCGGAACCCAAAATTCCGGCACGGCGGCCACCGCCTTGCGGCTGCACAGGCTCATTTGCATCATTCAGACGATCTGCATCTTCCAGCAGACTATCTTCAGGAGCATCTTCGCTGGTTGCAGCAGTTTCAGCTTCACTCTCGCCGCCTTCCACTTCTTCAACTTCAGCATACTCACTGTCGAGGTCGAGCGTCTCTTCGCCGTCGCCGGTTTCCGCAAAGCCATCATCGCTCAACGAGCCAAAGCTGGTGTCATCCGCTGGGTCGGGAAGCGCGTCTTCATCTTCAGCACCACGAAGGCCAGCGAGCGGATCGACAATGCCGTCCACATCATCGCCTTCATCGCCCATATCATCGCCCGCTTGCATACCAGAAAGGTCGAAAGGCTCGCTTGCGCCGCCAGTATCTTCTTCCTCTTCGTGTGCCTCTTCTTCCTCGATTTCTTCCTCAGCTGAGATCGCATCGGATACGGGATCAGAAAAGACAGGGATACGCGGTGCGCTTGGCTCTGGCTCTGCTTCAGGAGCAGGCTCAGACAGTGTCATGGGTTCAACCTCAGCGGTGCTTTCATCCTCACCGCCCAGTTCGAGAACAGGGCGCTTTGGTGCACGTGCATTACCGAGCGATGTGCTGGTCGAGCGCGGTGCTTCGCTCGAACCGCTTCCTTCGATACCGGTCGCCACGACGGATACGCGGATCTTGCCTGAAAGATCAGGGTTGAAGGCGCTGCCCCAAATGATGTTGGCGTCTTCGTCAACGAGGTCGCGAATATGGTTCGCCGCCTCATCAACTTCCATCAGCTTCATGTCTTCGCCGCCGATGATCGAGATGATGACGCCTTTGGCGCCCTGCATTGACACGCCATCAAGCAGCGGGTTGGCAATTGCCTGTTCGGCGGCATTAAGCGCGCGGTTCTCACCTTCGCCCTCGCCCGTACCCATCATCGCTTTGCCCATCTCGCTCATGACAGAGCGGACATCGGCGAAGTCGAGGTTGATGAGACCCGGCATAACCATAAGGTCGGTGATTGAGCGGACGCCCTGCTGGAGCACTTCGTCAGCCAGCTCAAACGCTTCTTTAAATGTGGTTTCTGGCTTTGCGACCAGGAACAGGTTCTGGTTCGGGATCACGATCAGCGTGTCGACGTGATCCTGAAGCTCAGCAATGCCAGCTTCGGCTGCGCGCATCCGGCGCGTGCCTTCGAATAAGAATGGCTTGGTCACAACGCCGACTGTCAAAACGCCTTTGCGACGTGCGGCCTCTGCAATGACAGGTGCAGCCCCAGTGCCTGTACCACCGCCCATACCGGCGGCGATAAAGACCATGTTGACGCCTTCGAGCGCCTGTTCAATGTCGGATACGGTTTCCTCAGCAGCAGCTTTGCCAACCTCTGGCCGTGCACCTGCACCAAGGCCACCGGTGATGTCCGGGCCAAGCTGGATACGCTTTTCAGAGGGACTTGAACTCAACGCCTGCGCGTCCGTATTCGCCACGATGAAATCGACACCTTCGATTTCAGAGGCGATCATATTCGCAATCGCGTTGCCACCGGCGCCGCCGATACCAACCACTGTAATGCGTGGGCGCAGGTCGTCTGTTTCTGCTGGACCGATATTGATGCTCATCGCTTCTATTCCTCCAGACGCAGGCAACGGAAATTTCGGGGTTTTCCCACAAGGTTTCCTTACGTCAGTTTATCTGTGACACATTCGTCATGCGCCCGTTATACCGCTCAAATCCTTATCCACAGGCGGCTATTAACCCTGATACACGATCAAGGGCTGAGTTAGAATCCCACATTGACGACATTTTACATCGTTTCAGAAGTATTCTCGCACAGCTCGCCACCAGCGGTTGATGGCGAAAATGGAACCAATTGACCCGCCAAAATCAGCAGATGATGTGAAACGCGACCCGACCGCGCGGATATCGACGGGGTCTTCAGCAGCGTAAAGGCATAGGCCCGCAAGCCCTGCAAAACCCGGCGTCGCATGCGCTTCTGGCAATCCAGTAAGCGATGGCGCGCGGCCGATCCGCACCGGCATTGCCAGCGCGCTCTGAGTGAATTCGGCCAATCCAGCGAGTTCTGCGCCGCCGCCCGTTAGCACCACTTGCCCCGCGCTCGTGCCAGAAAAGCCCATTTCTTTGAGCGCCTTACCAATCTCGCCCGTCAATTGAGATTGGCTGGTGGTGATGACGGAAATCAATTCGGCGCGTGCAATCTGGTTCTTGTCGTCTGCGCCGCGTGCCGTCGGCCCCGAAGGTTCGCCCGCCCCCTCATTGGGGCCATGAACCGGGATCATTTCGCGATGATCACTTGGCGATGCAATCGCAGAACCCGAAACACACTTTAATCGTTCCGCCTGAAAACGGCGAATACCGAAGGCGCTGGCAATGGCGTCAGTGATATCGCCTGATCCCATCGGGATTGCACGAAGGCCCAAAAGCATACCTGCTGCAAAGACCGAGACATTCGTCACGTCTGATCCGATTTCGACCAATGCGACGCCAAGCTCGCGTTCTTCTTCAGCCAGACAGGCATATCCGGACGCAAGCGGCGCTGCGACAACGGCCTCAACTTCGAGATGCGCGTTCTGAACCGCTTCCATCAGATTACGCACCGGCGCGCCATCGGCCAGCATCACATGGACATCAACGCCCAGCCGCTCCGCATGAAGCCCGCGCGGGTTCGCAACGCCATGTGCGCCATCCAACGTGTAATGCGCTGGCTGTGCGTGCAGCACAGTGCGGCCATCAGGCTGGATCGTATCACGCGCCTCGATCAGGAGATGTTCGACATCCTCCTCTTCAATGCGGCGTCCACCAATATCGATTTCAACCTTGGAAACGCGGCTCGATAGGCCAGCGCCCGAACACGCAATCCAGACGCTTTGCACGCTGGTGCCTGCGTTCTTCTCGGCGCGCTCCACTGCATCGCGGATCGCATAGGTCGCCGCCTTCATGTCGGTGACATAGCCGCGTTTGATCCCTTGGGAGGCGCGGTGTCCCGATCCGAGCACGACCAACTCGCCCGTCTCCGTCTCGCCCATAATCATGGCAGAGATGCGGAAAGAGCCAACATTGACCGCGCCAAACACTTTGGCGAGGCGTGCCTTGGGCGCGTTGCTTTTTGATGCGGCCATCAGCTGCCACCGATTTCTTGCGCGTCAGCCCGTCCCGGCACACGCATGTAAATCCGCGGCGGTGAACGCATATCAAACGTTGCGACCTGTCCGCCCAGCAAGCGGTTCTGGCCATCCATACGCGCAAACTTCACCAGCGCGCTGGCCGATGTATCAGCGCCCTCAGGCAATGCGAGCACTTGTCCGCTTTTGAAAGAGAGATTCCAGCGACGATTGCCGACCCATTCGGCGGCCTCAACCTGCGGACCCAAGGCAGGCGCTGCAGCGAGCAGTTTCTCTAGCGGAGCAACTTGCTTTGCAGCACCAGGACCAGAGATACGCAGACGATCGCCTGCATCTTCGGCAGAAACGGTGGTCAGCTCTTCGCCCTCTGCGTCAATCAGCACCAGCCGGTCAGGCTTTTCGAGAACGGCATGCGGTTCACGTTCAACAATATCAATCGCAAGGGTCGATGGCAGTTGAATCGAAACGCGCGCATCCTTCACCCATGGCAGATCGAGCAATTCGGCGCGCAGCTCCTCAAGCTCAACTTGCGGCATGGGCCGGTCGCGTTCAGCCAAAGCGCGGGCATAAACTTCGCGCTCATCCATGCGGTTCGTACCGGTAACGCGCACATTCTTGACTTCGAACCCAGCATCAGAGGCCATAGCGGCAACCTGCGCATTGGCCATGGCTGGCACGCCTGCGAGGTTTGCAATCACAAAGGCGAGGCCAACACCTGCACCAATAATCACCGTCATCCAGATCGTGCTCCACTGCTCATCGGTAAATGGCAGCAGGCCCATTGCCCGGTCTACAATCCCCGTGGTCTTGGCCTTGGCCCGGCGCGCGCCAGCAGCGCGGCTTTGCGATTTGGCGGCGCGGCGAACGCCTTTGCTTGAAGCTCGCTTGATCCTGGCCATCAGGCGTCCTCCTCAATTTTCGAAGCCTTATCGTGCACGCGCAATGCTTCCATGACGATCAGCTCGACCAATTCGGCGTAGCCAATGTCGGCGTGACGCGCCTGCTCTGGCACGAGGCTGAGCGGTGTCATGCCCGGCTGTGTGTTGGTCTCGAGGACGAACAGGCCCTCTTCACCCAGTTCATCATCCCAGCGGAAATCTGTACGGCTGGTGCCGTGACAACCCAGCACGTGGTGCGCCTTGATCGCATATTCCTCGCAAAGCGCCGCGATTTCGGTTGGCACTTTGGCAGGGCAAACATGCTGCGTCCGGCCTTCGGTGTATTTGTGCTCGTAATCGTAAAAGCCGCTTTCGATAATCAGCTCGGTCACACCCAGAGCGCGCGGGCCGCTTGCCCCGTCAATCACCGCGGTGGTGAGCTCGCGTCCTTTGATGAAGGGTTCGGCGAGCAATTGCTCGAACTCTTGCCATGGCCCCTCGGCTTCGCGCGCAATAGGATTGCCGACATTCGAATCTTCGGTGATGATAGCAACACCGACGGAAGAGCCTTCATTCACGGGTTTGAGGACATAAGGGCGCGGCAAGGGATCGCGCTCATGCAATTCCTGAGTCTCAACAATGCGGCCGCCGGGCATAGGAATACCGTGGGGCACCAGCGCTTGTTTGGTAAGTTGCTTGTCAATCGCGATCACGGAAGTCGCAAGGCCGGAATGCGTGTAAGGAATGCCCATCAGGTCGAGCATGCCCTGAACCGTGCCATCTTCACCCGGAACGCCGTGGAGCGCATTGAACACCACGTCAGGCTTTAACTCAGCAAGGCGCACGGCCACATCGCGGCCCATATCAACGGGCGTCACCTTGTGGCCATTCATCTCAAGCGCATCACAAACACCCGCGCCGGATGAGAGCGAGACTTCCCGCTCATTCGCCCAGCCGCCCATGAGGACTGCAATATGAAGAGGTGGTTTTTGGGTCATTATGGCCGCCCCACCCGCTTGATTTCCCATTCGAGTTGGATGCCCGAATTGGCGTAGACCTTCTCGCGCACCAGCTCGCCCAGCTCTTCGATCTCAGTCGAGGTAGCGGTGCCGGTGTTGATGAGGAAATTGCAGTGTTTCTCGCTCACTTGCGCGCCGCCATGTTTGTAGCCGCGCAGGCCCGCTGCATCGACCAGCTTCCATGAGGAATGGCCTTCGGGGTTCTTGAAGGTCGAACCGCCGGTCATGCTGCCAATGGGCTGCGATTCTTTGCGTTCAGAAGAGATGCGATTCATCTCTGCCTTAATCGTGTCGGGGTCACCGGGGAAGCCTTTGAAGCGGACTTCGACCACGATTGAGCCCTCTGGCAAGGCAGAGTGGCGGTAGGAATATTGCAGGTCCGCATTGGTCAGCGTCACGAACTGACCATCGGGCAGCACTACGTCGCAATCGACCAGCACATCGCAAGTCTCGCGGCCATAGCATCCGCCATTCATCTTGGTGACGCCGCCGACCGAGCCGGGAATGCCGGTCAAGAACGTCATGCCGTCAATGCCAGCCTTAGCAGCGCGGCGTGCGACTTTGTTTGCAGGGGCAGCAGCGCCCGCTTTGACAGTCGTGTCGCCGGTCACTTCAACCTCGGCGAATTGCGGGCCAAGCTTGATCACAACGCCCGGCACACCGCCATCGCGAATGATCATGTTTGAGCCAACGCCGAGCGCCATGATCGGGATCGTGCCGTCCAACGCCTCGCAAAAGCTTTTGAGGTCTTCCAAGTCAGCGGGTTCAAACAGCCAGTCCGCCTTGCCGCCACTGCGGAACCAGACATGTTTGTCGAGCGGTGCGCCTTGCGTCAGTTTGCCACGAATATTGCCCAGCGGCACGGGCGCAGACACATCACCCTCGACCGAGCATGTTGGTGCCATGCCAGTATCAAGATCGTTCAATTCGCCAGGCTGCCGGTTGTTCATCTGTCCGCTCATGCCCCCCGATGTGAATCAATTGCCGCGCTGAGGGTAGCCGCCCACTTGGTGATATCCCCCGCGCCGAGGCATACGATGATGTCTCCGGGTGCAATTTCGCCTGCAAGTGTGGCTGCAAGGTCGCTTTGTGAGCCTGTTGTCGCGGCGGAGCGGTGACCGCGCGATTTAAGGCCGGCGACCAAGGCATCTGCATTCACGCCGTCAATTGGGTCTTCGCCCGCTTCGAAAACTGGAGTGACGAACACAATGTCTGCATCGTTAAAACAGCTTTGGAAGTCGTCCATCAGATCATTGAGGCGCGTGTAGCGATGCGGCTGAGCGACTGCGATCACGCGGCCTCCGTCAGGTCTTGCCAGAACAGCTTCGCGCGCAGCGCCAAGGACCGCGCGGATTTCAACCGGGTGATGCGCGTAATCGTCAATAATCGTGGCCTTGCCGCCATCAAGCGCGACCTCGCCCACTTTGGTAAAGCGGCGGCGCACGCCGCTAAAGCTGCCAAAGCCTTTGCTGATAACTTCGTCTTCGCAGCCCATCTCTATCGCGACCGCAATTGCGGCGAGTGCGTTTTGGACATTGTGGCGGCCCGGCATGGGCAGGTGCACGCCTTCGATCCGGCGGTCCTCTTCACCGCGCTGACGGATGATCACATCGAAAGTGCTGCCACCATCCACGGGCCGCACGTTCACGCCGCAAATATCGGCCTGAAGCGAGAAGCCATAAGTGACAACTTTGCGATCGCGGATATTGCCAATGACCGCCTGAACCTCTGGGTGGTCAACGCAAAGGATCGCCGCGCCATAAAACGGCACGTTGTGAATGAACTCGACAAACGCCTTCTTCACCCCATCAAAATCGCCGTAATGATCGAGGTGTTCGGGATCGATATTGGTGACGACCGCGATTGTGCCATCGAGCCGCAGGAAGCTACCATCGCTTTCATCGGCCTCGACAACCATCCAGTCGCTATCGCCCAGCCGCGCGTTAGAGCCATATTGCTCAATAATCCCACCATTGATGACGGTGGGATCAACTTCGCCCGTGTCGAGCAGGGCAGCGATCATGCTGGTCGTGGTCGTTTTGCCATGCGTACCCGCAACCGCGACGGTGGATTTAAGCCGCATAAGCTCCGCCAGCATCTCGGCGCGGCGCACCACGGGGATGCGTTCTTCAATCGCGGCGGCAACCTCTGGATTGGTGCGGCGAACGGCGGTGGAGGTAACGACAACTGCGACGCCCTCCACGTTTTCCTTGGCATGACCGACATGGATCGTGATGCCGCGCGCGCGCAGGCGTTCAACACTTGGCCCTTCGGCAATGTCGCTGCCTTGAACCGAGTAGCCGAGGTTGTGCATCACCTCAGCAATGCCCGACATGCCGATCCCGCCGATGCCGACAAAGTGGATCGTGCCAATATCTGTACCGACACCCTTCATGCAGGCGCATCCTTTGACGCGTCGCATGTAGCAGTCTGAGTTTGGGTGGCGGTGGCAGCGGTACGCGGAGCGGTTTCGCCCACGCGGATCACGTCCATCATGTCGATCCCGCCCATACTTTCCATCAGGTCAGCAAGTTCCTTTGCCGCTTTGGGCCGTCCACAATTCCATGCGCCATGGGCTGCGTTGGAAAGGCTCGCTGGGTTTTGAGCGAGCGCCTGTATTTGCTTGGCCAGTTCTTTCGGCGTGAAACGGTCCTGCCGGATCATGCGCGCGCCGCCTGCTTTGACGATTTCACCGGTATTAACCGCCTGATGATCGTCGGTTGCAATCGGCAGCGGCACCAGAATTGCGGGCCGCCCCACAGCGGTCAGCTCTGCAATGGTTGAGGCACCAGCGCGCCCGATAAACAGATGCGTGCCGGCAAGGCGTTCGTGCATGTCTTCGAAATAGGTGCCCAGCTCCGCAGGGATATCGTGCGTCGCGTAGCGTTCGCGAACTTTGTCGACATCTTCGCTGCGGCATTGCTGGGTTACTTGCAATCGGCTGCGCAGGGCAGGCGGCAACATCGCCAGACCATCGGGCACGACATCGGAAAGGACGCTCGCACCCTGCGAACCACCTGTGATGAGAACTCGCAGCAAGCCTTCTTCTGTCAGGACGGGGAAGTCTTCATCGCGTAGCGCCAGCACTTCTTCGCGCACTGGATTGCCGACCAGATGGGTCTTTTCGACATGCTTGGGCTTCAGCCGTTCAATCTCAGGATAAGAGGTCGCGATTGCATCCACCCGGCCTGCCAGCAGTCGGTTGACCCGGCCAAGCACCGCATTTTGCTCGTGCACGACGCTAGGGATCTTTGCCCCGGTTGAGGCGAGCAAAGCGGGAAATGCGGGGTAGCCGCCAAAGCCGATAACGCCAGCAGGCTCAAAGCTTTCAAACAGGCGCAAGGCCATATTGCGCCCTTCAAGCACCGCGCGAACGCCGCCAATCCAGCGTAGCGGATTCTTGCCAAAGCGGCCCGCGGGCAGGACGTGAGCGGTCAGAAAGTCAGGCTTGCCCGGAATATTCGCGCCGCGCTCATCGGTGATCAACGCCACGTGATGCCCACGCGCGTGCAGTTCATGTGCAAGCGCAAAGGCCGGGATCAGATGCCCGCCAGTGCCCCCTGCGGCGAGGACGAAGTGGCGGCTTGCGCCTTTCCGTGGCTCGCTATTCATGCGCTTCTTTCCTTTCGGCCCGATGTCGGGCGAGCAAACAGGTCTTTGATACCCGGCCGCTCTCGCTCAAGAAATGGATTGCGGCGAGTGATCGCTAAGAGCAGTCCGATAGTGAAACACACCGCGATCGTCGATGACCCGCCATAGCTGACCAGTGGCAAAGTCATCCCCTTAGATGGGAACAGCTGGAGATTTACCAGCATATTGATGAACGCTTGCCCACCAAGCAAGGTAACGAGACCAGCGCCTGCAAGAAGAGCAAAAAGGTTCTCTTCATCGACCAGCCGGATCAGTGCGCGCGCGACAATTGCGACATAGAGCAGCAGGACCACCGCGCACATTATAAGGCCAAACTCTTCACCGATGACGGAGAAAATATAGTCGGTATGCGCCTCTGGCAGGCTCATCTTGCGCGTGCCCAGCCACAAACCACTGCCCGTCCATCCGCCATTGAGCAGTGTGCGCTGCGCGAGGTCGACCTGATCAAACGCGGTGCCGCCGCCAAAGAAGCTGTCGATCCGGCTGCGCGCATTGTCATAGAAGAAATAGGCCGCCGTCAGCCCGCCGATACCAGCGCCGATCAGTGCGGCAATCCGCGCAAGCGAAACGCCAGAAAGCACCACCAGCACAAACCACACTCCGCCAAACAGGATTGTCGCGCCAAGGTTGGGTTGCAGCATCAAGAGCGCCGCAACCAGAGCCATCGTCAGCGTCGCATAACCGAGCACTGGCAGGCTCGCATCGCGAAGCCGCCAAGACAACATCCATGCAAGTAGAACCGCGAAACCGGGTTTCAAAAACTCGCTAGGCTGCAGGCTCATGCCGAGCTCCAACCAGCGCCGAGCGCCGTTTCGCTCTACCCCGATGAGCGGTACAAGGAACAGCAGGAACAGCATCCCGATAGCCATCAAAATGCCAAGCCTGCGCGCATCTTCACGGCTCGCAAAAGACACCAGAAGCATAGTGCCAAGGCCCAGCATCTGGAACACAATGTGCCGTTTGAAGAAGACGAATTCGGCCACCTCATATTGGCGACCGGCCGCTGGCGATGCAGCGGCCACGGCGACGGTGCCAAGCACCATGAGCAAGATGACAAGGCCAAGCAGCCATTTGTCAATTTCACGCCACCACACCCGAACGCGCTCTGTGATCCCCCTGCGCACAGGCACAGGGGCATGGAACGTCGCATCGCCGCGCGGGGAGGAGAACACAGTGCTCATGCAGCTTCGTCCTTTTCAAAGAAAGCCGGTGAGCAATCCTGCGCATCCTCAGCAATCACGCCGACAAGCTGGCGGAAATGCTCGCCACGCTTTTCGTAATCGCGGAACTGATCAAAGCTCGCACAAGCAGGCGAGAACAGCACCACATCACCAGACTTGCTGGCTTCGCGTGCGCGGCTGACCGCTTCGCTGATCAGTTCGCAACGCTCAACATTGGGCACATGGCCTTCAAGCAGTTCGGAAAAGCGTGGGCCAGCCTCCCCAACTGTGTAGACAGCGGCAACATTGCCAAGGTGATCGGCAGTCGCGCCCAGCCCATCCTCTTTTGCAAGGCCACCGACGATCCAATGGACCCTGCGCGCGCCATCCCGAATACTTGCATCCGGCGGGAACGCGGCCAGTGCTGGCGCGGTCGAGGCGGTGTTGGTTGCTTTGCTATCGTTGATGTAGAGCACACCGTCTTCCTCGCACACGCCTTCCATGCGGTGCGGCAGGCTGCGGAAACGGGGGAGCGCGTGCTGCCATTGCGATGGCTTCACGCCAAGCTCTTCAACAATTGCGATCGAAATCGCCGCATTTTGCAAATTGTGTGGACCTTGCAGGCTGGGCCAATGGGGCTGAAGCGGGCGCAGCATGTCAAGATTGACACCAACCGCCCGGCCCAAAGCGCGGCGCGCCTTCTCCACATCAAAGACTTCACCAGCGGGCGCTTCAAGCGAGCCAAACACCGCCAAGTTCTGCGCCGACTGCATTTCGAACAGCCGCGCTTTAGAAGCGGCATAGGCTTCGAAACCGTCATACCGATCCAGATGATCAGGAGTGATATTGGTCAGCGCAGCAACGTCGCAATCGAGCTGCGTCGTCAGGTCAATCTGATAACTCGACAGCTCCAGCACATAGACGCCCTCACCCTGCTCGTTTGGCGCAAGGGGTGCTTGGCCCATGATTGGATCGCCAATATTGCCGCCCAGAACGCTGGGAATGCCCGCCATTTGCAGGATATGATGGATCAGCGCGACGCAGGTTGATTTGCCGTTTGTGCCGGTCAGCCCAACAACCTTGTGCGGCAGCAGGTCAGCCCTTGCGAGTGCGAACAGCTCAATATCGCCAATCACCGGCACGCCGAACTGCGCAGCATGGCCAGCGATGGGGTGCGCGTTGAGTGGCACTCCGGGTGAAACCACCACACCGTCAAATCCGCTAAGGTCGATCTCGAGCGGGTCCGCCACATTGCAGCGCCCTTCGAACGCGGCGCGCGCCACATCTTGCCGATCCCACACGGTCAGATCCGCCCCGCTTGCCAGCAATGCCTCTGCCGCAGCCGCGCCGGATCGCGCGAGCCCGAGGATCGCGTAACGTTTCCCGGCAAAGGCAGTGGAGGTGATCATGGCGGTTGCGGGTCTTTTCCTACCTCAGTTTGAGTGTCGACAGGCCGATCAGCGCAAGGATGATTGCAATGATCCAGAACCGGATCACGACCTTGCTCTCGCTCCAACCGAGCTGTTCGAAATGGTGATGAATGGGGGCCATACGGAACACGCGTTTGCCCGTCCGCTTGAACCAGAAAACTTGGATAATGACGCTGAGCGCTTCAAAAACGAACAGGCCGCCAACGATAGCGAGGACGACTTCGTGGTGAGCCGCAACAGCAATCGCGCCCAATGCTCCGCCTAGCGCAAGCGAACCGGTATCGCCCATAAACACCGCAGCAGGCGGCGCATTAAACCATAGAAAGGCAAGCCCTGCCCCCATGATCGCTGCGCAGAACACGGCGAGCTCGCCCGCGCCAGCGACATGCGGGATGCCGAGATACTCACTGAAATCCGCGCGCCCCACGAGGTAGGCGATAATCGCAAAGGTGCCGCTCGCGATGATAACCGGCATGATCGCAAGGCCATCAAGCCCATCAGTCAGGTTCACCGCATTGCCCGCGCCCACCATCACAAAGGCGGCAAAGACATAATAGGCAGGTCCCAGCGGTATCTCCACGTCGGAGAAGAAGGGGATATACAGGTTCGTGTTGATCTGGCTGACAATCAGATAGCTCGCGACGCCGGCCACCGCGAATTCCAGCAGCAGTCGGATTTTACCCGAAAGGCCCGCATGGCTGTTCTTGGTCACCTTGTCATAATCATCGACGAAACCGATCAGGCCAAAACCGATTGTGACAGCAAGACACGCCCAGACAAACGGATTGGTAAGGTCCATCCATAGCAGCAGCGACAGCGTGAGCGAGACAAGGATCATCAGCCCGCCCATCGTCGGCGTGCCTACTTTGGCCTGATGGCTTTCTGGCCCATCGGCGCGGATTGGCTGCCCCTTGCCCTGCCGCACACGCAGCATATTGATGAAGCGCGGGCCGATAAACAAACCCAGCACCAATGCCGTCATCAGCGCCGCGCCAAAGCGGAACGTCTGATAACGCACCAGATTGAAGAGCCCTTCAAAGCCAAGCCATTCTGCGAGCAGATAAAGCATCTAAATCCCTTGAGGCCTCCCCTATCCGAGGCCTTGTGTGAAGTGTGACACCAGCCTGCCAAGACCAATTGAGTTGGAGCCCTTTACGAGCACCGCGTCGCCATGGGTGAGGGAAAATTCCTGAAGCGCCTGGATCGCCTCGGCAGGGCTATCGCAATGCGCGAAAGTGCCGTCAAAGCCAAGCGAAAGGGCGCTCCTTCTCCCCAGTTCAGCGCTTAGAGCGCGCATCTCATCGCCCACGCAGATCACATGGTCGATTTTTGCCTCTACCAATGGCTCTGTCAGCTGTGCGTGAAACTTGGGAGCGAAGTCGCCCAGCTCCATCATGCTGCCAAGCACGGCAATACGACGATGCGCAGGTGTTTGGCCCAATGCTTTGAGCGTTGCGCGCATGCTGGCGGGGTTTGCGTTATAGCTTTCATCGATCAGCAGCGCTTTGCCGCCGGTCGCTTCGATATTGAAACGCGCGCCGCGGCCTTTCAGCCCGCCCATCTCAGCCAAAGCGAGGCCAGCGCTGGCAAGATCGCCGCCTGCCGCCCGCACTGCCGCCATGACGCCAAGCGAATTGGTGATCCAATGTTCGCCCGGCTCCGCCACGGAATAACACAGACGCTGCGAGCCCAGGTCTGCTGTGACAAGCGAACCGCCATTGGCAACAGGGATTGCATCGAGCAGACGCACATCTGCATCAGGATGACGGCCAAAAGTCACGATCTTCACGCCCAATTTCTCAGCATGCGCCACCATCCGATCGGTGTAATCCGTATCCGCCGGGATAATCGCAGTGCCACCCTCGACTAAGCCGGTGAAAATCTGCGCCTTCTCATCCGCAATCGCCTCCATACTGCCCAAATTCTCGATATGAGCAGGTGCGAGCGTTGTGATCAGCGCGACATGCGGTCGAACATGATAAGCGAGAGGTGCAATTTCGCCCTCGTGGTTCATGCCCATTTCAAACACGCCAAATTTGGCGCGCGCTGGCAGTCGCGACAAGCTAAGCGGCACACCGACATGATTGTTGTAACTGCGCACAGACCGGTGAGCAGCGCCTCGGCTCGCGCGGTCGAGTGAGGCGAAAATGGCCTCTTTTACGCCGGTTTTGCCGACTGAACCTGTTACCCCAATGCGCACCGCTTCGCTGCGGGTCCGTGCAGCGTGGGCAAGCGCGTGGAGCGCTGCGGTTGTGTCTTCAACTTGAACATGGGGGAAGTCGACCGGGCGGTCTGTGATCGCAGCAACTGCTCCGTTGGCGAACGCCTTGGCGATGAATTTGTGGCCATCCATCGCCTCGCCCTTGAGCGCGACGAAGAGGTCTCCGGGGCGCACATCACGGCTGTCCATTTCGACGCCGGAAGCTTGGAAAGCGTGGCTTGCGCGGCCACCCGTGGCAGCTTCGACAGCGGCGCTATCCCACAGCGCGAGCGGCAAAACATCGCGGCGGTCAGCGGGCCAGGCGCGAAGGAGAGCGTGTGCAGCCTTCATGCCGTCACCTCATGTGCGCATTCGCGCGCGACTGCCACGTCGTCAAACGGCAATACTCGCATTGTCTCTCCAGCCCCGATTATCTGACCCTGTTCATGACCCTTGCCTGCCACAAGGACGATGTCATTTGCGCCCGCTTCACGAATGGCGGCGAGGATTGCCTCGCGCCGGTCGCCTATATCGCGGATATGTGACGCGCCTTTTGCACCTGCCAGTACATCTGCGCGGATTGCCTGCGGGCTTTCGCCGCGTGGATTATCGTCGGTCACAATGGCGAAATCAGCGGCGCGGGCCGCAACTTCGCCCATTGGCGCGCGCTTGCCCGTATCGCGGTCTCCGCCGGCGCCAAACACCACGACCAGCTTGCCGCCCTTTTCGTTGTCGACATGCGGGCGAAGCGCGGCAATCGCGGCTTCCAAAGCATCCGGCGTATGTGCATAATCGACATAGACCGGCGCGCCAGCGGGAGAAATGACCGCGCGTTCAAGCCGCCCGCGCACTGGCTGCAAACGACCAATTGCATCAAACACTTGCGAAGGTGAAGAGCCCGTCGCCAGCGCTAGCGCCGACGAAGTCAAAGCATTCGCGGCCTGATATTCGCCGATCAGAGGCAGCTTGATCGAGCGCGTCTGCCCATCAAATTCCACTTCGAGCACCTGCCCCAATTGGGTGGCGCTACGATCGACGAGACGCAGGTAGGTGTCACGCTTGTTCCCATTGGGGTGAGAACCCTGCGTCTCGCCGACAAGAAGCACACGCAGGTCACGTTTTTGCGCATGCTCGATGGCTTTGGCAGTCCATTCGCAATCCTGCCCGCCATACCAGATAATCGCTGATCCGCCCGGTTCGACCACTTCGTCAAACAGGCGCATCTTGGCCGCGAAGTATTCTTCCATGCTCGCATGGTAATCCAAGTGATCGCGGCTGAAATTGGTGAAGGCTCCGGCTTTTACGCGCAGGCCTTCATTGCGAAATTGCGAAAGACCGTGGCTGGAGGCTTCATAGGCAACATGCGTCACCCCTTCGCGTGCCAGCCCGCTCATATTGGAAAGAAACGTCACGATATCAGGCGTGGTCAGCCCGGTGGAGACGCTTTCATCCGGTGTTGTCACACCCAAAGTACCAATGCTGGCCGCGCGCTCTCCGCACATGCGCCAGATCTGGCGGGTCATCTCAACATTGGAGGTTTTGCCATTAGTGCCGGTGACGGCGACCACGGTGTCAGGAACCGGCGTAAAGAACCCGCTGGCGAGCTGAGCAAAGGTGCGGCGTGGTTCGTCGCTGGCAATATGCAGCGCGCCTTCAACCTTGGCTTGCGTAGAAGCGACGACAGCCACTGCGCCCGCTTCGATGGCCGCAGGGATGAAGTCTTCCGCGTTGAAATTTGCCCCCCGAAACGCGCCAAAGACAGTACCGGGCGCAATCTTGCGGTGGTCAATCGCAAAGCCGGTAACGGCGATGTCGCCTGCTCCGCTCGCGTCCAATCCGGCCCGCTCGATCAGCCCCGCCAGCTTCATCGCTGTCCCTCGATCAGGTAGCGTAAATCCGAAATATCAACATCGCGCGTTGCATCAGGGCGCACGCCCAGCATCGGGCCGATGCGTGGGATCAGCTCACCCACAATCGGCGCGGCAGTGTAAGCGGCGGTACGCTGACCAGACGATGCAGCGGTCCCGCGTGGCTCATCCAGAACCGTAACAACGACATAGCGTGGACGCTCCATCGGAAACGCGGCCGCAAACGAAGAAATCAGCGCGGTTTGTGCATAGCCACCACGGCGCGCCTTCTCAGCGGAGCCAGTCTTACCACCCACACGGTATCCTGCGGCATCAGCGCTCTTACCTGTGCCGTAAATCGAGATCATCCGCATCAATTGGCGCATACGAGATGAGGTTGACGCCTTAAACACCCGCCGCCCGCGCGGCGCTTCGCCACCTTCAAGCTTGCGCAGGGTCGCCGGACGCCAAATGCCGCCATTCACCATCGCGGCATAGCCGGTCGCAAGATGCATTGGCGTTACCGCAATACCGTGGCCATAGCTGACCGTCATATTGGAAAGCCGCGACCATGTGCCGTTGGGGCGCGCCTGCGGCCATTGCGGCGTGCCGCGCGCATTCAGCTCAATCTGCGGCGCGTCCCTCATGCCAAGATCGGTCATCAGCTGGCGCATCTTCGCCTCGCCCAGCTCATCACCAATCCGCATCGTTACGGTGTTGGATGAGTAAGCCAGTGCTTGGGCCACATTCAGGCGGTCACCTTTATAGCTAAGGTCCTTAAACTCGCGGCCTGACATCTCAACCGGCGTCGCATTCCATGATGCGCCAATATCGCGCACGACGCCTGCATCAATCGCGGCGGCGACGGTAAGCGGCTTGAACGTCGAGCCAAGCTCATAGGTCGCGTTGGTCACGCGGTTATAGATATTGGGTGAGTGCTGCGCGCTTTCGAGGTTGGGATCAAAATCAGGAAGCGAAGCCATCGCCATCACTTCGCCTGTATCAACGTCCAAAACGATACCCGCTGCACCGATTGCTTGCGTGGCGAGCATGCCGCGGCGCAGCTCATCTTCAAGAGCGCCCTGCACGCGCAGGTCAATGGATAGCGCCACAGGCTGCCCGCGCAGTTCAGGATCGGAAAGCTGCGCGTCGAGCACTTCCTCCATCCCAAATGCCCCTTCGAGGCGGCCCTCATCATTCTCCAGCGCAAAGCCAAGAACATGCGCGCCCAGCGATCCTTGCGGATAGTGGCGGTCATATTCACGCGGAATTTCCAACGCGACCTCGCCCAGTTCAAACACCTTATTCGCATCCTCAGGAAGGACGCGCCGCATCAGATAACCGCCCCGCTCTGATGACAAGATGCGGACGGTGCGCTCTGTATCGAGGTCAGGGAAAATGGCCTTGAGGCGCGCGGCCACTTCTTGCGGGTCACCCACAAGCGGCGCTTCGCCTTCGCCCATTGCCCGCGGGTTGAACCACAGCGCATAGGCCGGGAATGTGCGGGCAAGCGGCGTGCCGTTGCGATCAGTGATTTCACCACGCGGTGGCAGCAATGCTTCAGCCAAGCTGGTCTGGCTGGGCGCAGCGCCCACGAAGCCGAGATAGCCGATCCGCAGCAATGCGACGGCGGCCACAAACACAAATCCTGCGATAATCACGAACAGACGCAGACGTGCGGTGATCAGCAGGCTGTGACGCATCGCGACCGTTTTCACTCGGCCAGCAGGCAGCGCGGTTTGATGACCCTGCCTCACCTGGGTGGCGGCGTCGTCGCTTGATGTTCTTGAGAATGCGGAAGCTAGACCACCATTTTGGCGTCCGCCATCAAGCGCAAAGACGTTCATTCGCTAACCTCTGCGGCCAAAGCGACCTCGCCCGCTATCGCGCTCGCACTGCCAAGCGGCGTTTGCGCATTGGCGGTGCGGATGGGCGAGGCTTCAATCAAGAAATCGCCAAAGGCTTCGGTGAACACGGCTCCCGCATCGGCGACTTCTGTATTGGCAGAGGCAAGCGTTACTGGCTCTCCGGTGACCGGCGAGACCATTTCACCCGGCTGAGTGTTCGCTTCAGCTAAATCGGTGCGTGCCACGCGAATGGGCGACGGGGCATCTGGGCCAAGCGGTTGACCGAGCTTGGCCAGATCGCGTTCATTATCGAGGTACTGGTCCGCGCGCGGCGCTTCATAACCCAGCTCAACCGCGTTCCAATTGGCAAGCTGTCGCTGGCTGGCGCGAGTCTGAAACTCGGTCTCCAGCATTTGTGTTTCGCGCTCGAGCGAGATGATCTGTCGCTCAGCCAATTGCACTTCGCTCTTCACCGCGTGCACGTTAAAGCTCAGCACGGCGAACAATGCGAGACAGGCCGCGAGGACGGCAACCCAACCAATCTGACGAATACGTGATCCTGCGACGATCATGCGAATGCTCCTTCTTTACGGGGTGAAGCAGCGGTGCGGATGGCGTGACGCAAAGTGGAGGAGCGCGCGCGGGGGTTGCGCTCAATTTCTGCGTCGCTTGGGCGGATGGCTTTGGAGACCTTAGTGAAGACAGGCGGCGGTCCGGGAATTTCGCCGGGAAGATGGCGGGAGACAGCGCGGCCTGCGCCAGAGGCTTCTTTCAGGAAGCGTTTGACGATGCGGTCTTCGAGAGAATGGAAGCTGACAACGGCCAAAACACCGCCTTCGCGCAGCAGATTTTCTGCGGCGTTCAGCCCAGCGCGAAGCTCACCCAGTTCATCATTCACATGGATGCGAACGGCCTGAAAGCTGCGGGTCGCAGGGTCTTTTTTGTCATGCGGTTTGTGCCCGAGCGCGCGGCGAACCACGCGGGCAAACTCGCCTGTTGTCTCAAGCGGGCGAGCGGCGACGATCGCGCGAGCCACACGGCGCGACTGGCGTTCTTCGCCGTAATGGTAGAGCACATCTGCAATGGCGGCTTCGTCAGCGGAATTGAGGAAGTCAGCGGCGCTTTCGCCATCCGCGCTCATCCGCATGTCGAGCGGACCGTCTTGCTGGAATGAGAAGCCACGCTCGCCTTGGTCGAGCTGCATGGAGGATACGCCGATATCCATCACGACAGCATCAACATGCGGCACGCCAATACGCGCCATTTCCTCGCGCATGGCGGAGAAACGCTCAGCGTGAAGCGACAAGCGTCCGTCAAATTCGGCAACCATGCCAGCGCCATCGCGGATCGCATTGGGATCACGGTCAAAACCATAAACCCGCGCACCGCGCTCAAGCAAAGCGCGCGAATAGCCGCCCGCGCCGAACGTCGCGTCAATGACCGAAAGACCATCAGCAGGATTGATCGCGGCGACAACTTCATCAAGCAGGACAGGGACATGAGGAGCGGTCACTTTGCCCCTCCCTTCTTCGCCAGCTTGGCTTCGAATTCAGAGATTTGTTTTCGGCACGCAGCCTGCGCACCCTTATATGCAGGGCCCATTTGCGCGAGCTCTTCAGGGTTCCAGATCAGGAAGAACTCACCTGCGCCCTGGAAGAACAAGCCTTCGCCCACAACACCGAGATCACGCAGATATTCGGGCATGACGAAGCGGCCGCTGTCATCAAAAGGCAGCTGCTCGAAGCCAAATAATTGCTGCGCGCGAGTATCATAGTCGAAATCGGCATTGCCCATCTGGACCGCGCGATCTTGCTCGCTATCAAGTTTCTTCTGAAGGCTTTCAATGCGCGAGAGGCCAAAGCCGATAAGGCAATCAAACTTGTCATGCGCGCCAAGGCACAGGGTCTTCACCCCGCCTGATGAATCCTTCACCGCTTTCCGGAATGCGGGAGGCAGCACGAAACGCCCCTTATCGCCCGCAGGCGAAAAGGCGTAACCGCTATATGCTCCTCCAAGTGCTCCCGGCGCTGGCACGCGCAAATTCCCTTCCCTAGTGGACCAGCGATTGCGCCAGCCCGATTACCCTCTTCAGACATACCTTCCCTGCCGCCGCGCCCGCGCGAACGGGAGCAGCGCGCCAACTCAAACGAGAGGCGCGAGGCAAACAGCCATGTTTGATGGAATCCGGACATATCGGGGAACCGGACGGGTTTCTAGGGTATTTCTAGGGAAATCACGGGATTACTTGGTAAATATCTGATTAACTTTGATTTTTATGTTGTAACAAATTGCTTATCCACAAGCCTCGATGCGAAGAATCCCTTAAATTCCCGGTCTGAACCCCATGAAATCCCGCAATTTTCCGAATCCAGCGACTCCAAATGGACGTATGTCCCGTCATTTCCCCAATCCATAAGACTGGTAGGAATAAGACAAGATTGCCTGCAATGCGTCGGCCTGCTCATCCAAAACAACTTCACCGCCATGCGCCCCCTCAAACTGAGCAGCATCAGCGATGATAGTGACCCAACCATCGCCAATTGAACAACTGGCGATCACATCGCGTGCAAATACACCGCAATTCTCATTTCCGGGATCTAAGAGCTTGACTTGCCCGGTCAAATGAAAAGTCGACTGCTTACCACCGACCCCTTCTTGATAGGGGCGTTCATCCTGCTCCGGGTCAAAGCTGATTGCGACTCCCCATCGCTCAACAACCGGCGGAATAAGCGCAGTGTCCGTCGGCCTGCGCGGATCGCCCAACGGCAGTTCGTAATGCCCCGTCAGCATCGGATCGAGCACCAGCAAAAGCTGCCCCCCTGCCCTCACCCATTTATCCAGCGCCACATTATCCGCCGGTGACAACCCGCGCGGTTGGATAACCGCAAGCCGCTCCAGACCTTCCAACGGGTCGGTCTCGGGATCATTTGGCGAAAGGCCTGCAATCGGCGAAAGCGTATCAAGGGGCAGAACGGTGTAGCACTGGCTCATCACCACGGCCTGCCAAGGCCGCTGAGCGGAGCCATTCGCGATGTCCTCAAAAGATGCGTCGAGAGGCCAGACCAATGGTAAGCTTGTCATAAGGCCGAGCGCTGGCGGTGGCTCGCCCGAGACGCAAGCATCCGAAGCTTGCGAAATGCCCCCGGCCACACCCTGTTCGTCGTGGTCATGTCCGCCAGCAGAACTTTGACCGCAAGCGCTCAGCATCAAAGCGAGCGCCCCTACAGGCCATCTACTCCTGCTTAGCGCCATCTTCGCCAATTCCGGGTGCACCAACATCTTCGAGTGCCTCGGCCTCATCACCCAATGGATCGGGCAGATCAGCCACTTCGCTGGTCTCGTCAGGCTCTGTGGGAATATCGGGCACGATCCCTGCATCCGCCAGCGGATCAGTTTGCGGAGCCGCTTCGCTCGGCTCAGTTGTGGGGGCCGCGTCGGGCACAGCGGCCTCATCCGTGCGATCTGCCTGACTGCCGATTATGCTGGCAAGGCCCACCAGCAGCACCATCGAACCAATGCCCGCAAGTCCCACTTGCAGGCGCTGTGTCGCCTCTGCTTTGGTCCCGCCCAAGGGCGCGCCTTCGGGGGGCGGGTCTTGCGCCTCTTTCACAAATCTATCGAAACTGCCTTTTGCCATGCCCGCATCATTAGCGGCGCTGTGCTGGCCTGTCGATCAATCGCTTTGCGCCTCAAGCCAATCGAAGACGGGCAGGCCTTTTTCAGCGAGCCATTCTGCATTGTAGAGCGTTGAGAGATAGCGAAATCCGGTGTCGCACAGGATCGTAGCAATCTGCGGATTGGCGCGCCCTTCGGCGACCAATTGCTTACCCAGCGCGATTGCGCCGGCAACATTGATGCCGCTGGATAGGCCAAGGCAAAGCCCCTCTTCACGCAGCAGGCGCTCAACCCAGACCATGCCTTCTTCATCAGAGATACGGAACTGCGTGTCGATTGGTGCGCCTTCAAGATTGGCCGTGATGCGCCCTTGCCCAATCCCTTCGGCTACTGAAGAGCCCTCGCCTTTCAACTCGCCATGCGCGTAGTAATTATAGAGCGCGGCGCCATGAGGGTCGGTCAGAGCGATGCGGACGTCGGGGTTCTTTTCTTTGAGCCCCATGCCAACGCCAGCAATCGTGCCGCCTGTACCAGCCGCGCAGGTAAATCCGTCGATCTTACCGCCGGTTTGCTCCCACAGCTCCGGCGCAGTGCCTTCGATATGGGCGCGGCGGTTCGCGGTGTTGTCGAACTGGCCTGCCCAGATCGCGCCTTCCGTTTCTTCAGCCATACGGCGAGAAACGTGCTGGAAATGGCACGGATCAGCGTATTTGGTCGGCGGGACTAGCACCAGTTGCGCGCCCAATGCTCGAAGCGTGTCCATTTTTTCTTTGGACTGGTTATCGGGCATGACGATGATCGTTTTGTAGCCCAGCGCATTGGCGACCAGCGCGATGCCGATACCGGTGTTACCCGCGGTCCCTTCGATCACAGTGCCGCCGGGCTTTAGCTCGCCGCGTTCTTCGGCATCGCGGATCATATAGAGCGCTGCGCGGTCTTTCACGGACGAGCCGGGATTGGCAAATTCGCACTTGCCCCAAATGTCGCATCCGGCGGCCTCACTAGGGCCAGCCAGACGCACAAGCGGAGTGTTACCGATCAGGGCGAGCGTATCGCCAATAGGTTGAGTGATGTTCATGAGGGGCGATTTAGGCGTTTGCCTGCCCGCTCGCAAACAACATCAATCTTCAGGGGCGATAGTTACCTTTAGCCCGTCAAGCGCATCGCTGAGTGGGATTTGGCACGAAAGGCGTGATCCGTCTTTGCGATGATCGCTGGATTCCAGCAGATCGTCTTCGTCTTCGCTCATCTCAGGAAGACCAGCTGTTTCAGGGTCGACATAGACGTGACACGTCGCGCATGAGCAGCAGCCACCGCACAGCGCCAGCAGCTCGTCAAAGCCATTATCGCGGATAGCTTCCATGACATTCAGGCCGCTTTCGACCTCAATTTCCGACGTTTCACCTTCGCGATTGGTGACGACCAGCTTGGGCATGGGCTCTCTCGTGTCCTTATCTGATTGGTTGAGCGCAAGAACGCGCTCTTGGAAAAATTCGGCTCTCAGCTAGGAGTTCCCATTGCGAAACGCAACCTAGGGATGCGGCAAGGGAGAGATATGTGGGTCTGACAGCTGAGATTATTCGCGCAGAGATGGATGCGGTGGCGGCGAAGGACGCCAGGGTCGCAGAAGAACTCGCGCGGATCGGCTATCCCGAACCGCGCCTTCGCGATCGCGGATACAAGACGCTGATGCGCACAATTGTGGGCCAGCAAGTGTCAGTCGCGGCCGCCGCTTCGATGTGGAACAAGCTGGTGGCCGAGGTTGGCGAGGACTTCACCCCCGGATGCATCTTAAAGCGCGACTTCGACACTCTTCGCGCCTGCGGGCTCTCCCGCCAAAAACAAGGTTACGCGCGCAGCCTTTGCGAGTTGGTCGATGCCGGCGAATTGGACTTCGACAATATGCCCGCCGATGACGAAGAAGCGATCGAAGAACTCACCCGGATCAAAGGTATCGGGCGCTGGTCAGCCGAGATTTACCTCCTCTTCGCAGAAGGCCGCACCAACATCTGGCCAGCTGGCGACCTAGCGGTGCAGGAGGGCGTCAAACGCCTGCTCGACCTCGACGAGCGTCCCAAGGAGAAAGAGTGCCGCGAACTGGGGACCCGCTGGAGCCCGCACAGAGGCGCCATGGCGATCTTCACCTGGCACTATTACGCGAACCCTGCGCTTTGATCGGCAAACCGCTTTCGCTCATCGGTGAAGACCGCTTGCGTCCCGCGGCCTCCGGCGTATTGTAGACACAATACACTCGTATTGACCGCTGTCATTCCCTTGCAATGGAGAGGAAAACCGCCATGTCGCTCACATCAAGAACCACCCGCTTATTGGCCACAACTGCAGCTGCACTTGCATTAACGCTGCCGGGGCTTGCCACAGCGGATAACACCGCATCCAACACCGGAGCCGTAATGACGACCACCACTGCCGCTGCTCAAGAAACCGCACCTCTGATCCCGCGCGATGCGCTGTTTGGTAATCCGACCAAAGCGCAAGGTCGCCTAAGCCCGGATGGGAAATGGCTCAGCTGGCTCGCGCCCAAAGATGGCGTGCTTAATATCTGGCTCGCCCCGCGCGATGATCTGGATGCGGCCCGCGTCCTTACCAACTCCACCGACCGCCCAATCCGCGACCATTTCTGGGCGCCCGATGGCGGCAGCATCGGCTATATTCAGGACAAAGGAGGGGACGAAAACTTCCTCCTCTACCGCGTCGATCTGGAGACCGGCGAAGAAAAGACTATGACCCCGTTTGAAAACACGCGGGTGCAGATTATCGGTGGGTCTGAGACGATCAAGGACAAGATCCTGATCGGCGTGAACAACCGCAATCCGCAATTCCACGACGTCCATCTACTCGACGTGAACACAGGCGAGCTGACGCTGGTTTACGAGAATGAAGGCTATGCCGGCTTCATGGCGGATGACACGCTGACGATCCGCATGGCGATGCGCCAGAATGCGGAAGGCGGCACGGACTACTTTACCGTCACCGACAATGTCGTGGCCGAAGAGCCTTTCGAAACCACCGCAATGGAAGATTCGCTCACCACCAATCCGGCGGGCTACACCACCGATGGCTCGATCCTCTATTGGCTCGACAGCCGTGGCCGCAACACTGCAGCTCTCTATGCGCAGGACACCAGCACCGGAGAGAAAACTCTGATTGCAGAGGACGACAAGGCTGACCTTGGCGGCACAATCCGCGATCCGAAGACCGGCGTGGTTGAAGCATACTCTGTCAATTATCTGCGCAATGAATGGACCGCGATTGATGAAGAACTGGGCGCATCACTGGCCTGGCTCGACGAGCGGCTAGAGGGCGACTTTGGCATTTCGAGCCGCACTGATGACGATCAGATATGGATCGTTTGGAACGAGCCGCTGACCGCGCCAAGCTCTACTTTTATCTATGACCGTCAGGCGGAAACGCTCACCCCATTCTACACTTCGCGGCCGGAGCTTGAAGGTGCGCCTTTGCAACCCATGCATCCGGTTGAAATCACCAGCCGCGATGGGCTTACCCTGCCATCCTATCTGACGCTGCCGGTGGACAGTGACAGCGATGGCGATGGTCGCCCGGATGAAGCAACGCCAATGGTTCTGCTGGTGCATGGCGGCCCATGGGCGCGCGATGATTATGGCTTCAACTCGATCCACCAAATGCTCGCCAATCGTGGCTATGCGGTGCTGTCTGTGAACTTCCGCGGCTCAACCGGATTTGGCAAAGACTTCCTCAATGCAGGCAACATGGAATGGGGCCTCAAAATGCATGACGACCTGATCGATGCGACCGATTGGGCGATCAGCGAAGGCATTGCGATCGAAAATGAAGTCGCGATCATGGGCGGTTCTTACGGCGGATATGCGACGCTGGCGGGCCTAACCTTCACGCCGGACAAGTTTGCCTGCGGTGTCGACATTGTTGGCCCATCCAACCTTGAAACTTTGCTTGGCACGATCCCACCCTATTGGGCGCCATTGGTGAAGCTGTTCCACACCCGCATGGGCGATCCCAACACCGAAGAAGGCCTAGCTCTGCTGCGCGCAGCCAGCCCGCTACACAGCGCAGACCAGATCACAAAGCCGCTATTGATCGCACAGGGCGCGAATGATCCACGCGTGAAGCAGGCGGAAAGCGACCAGATCGTTGCCGCGATGCAGGATGCAGGCATTCCGGTGACCTATGTGCTCTATCCGGATGAAGGCCACGGCTTCGCCAAGCCTGACAATTCCATCAGCTTCTTCGCGATTGCCGAGAATTTCCTCGCCGAATGCCTAGGCGGGCGAGCAGAGCCTTTGGGTGATGTGCTGGCACCTTCGACCGCGGAAATTGTCGAAGGCGCTGAGCATGTACAGGGGCTTGAGGCGGCGCTTGGCAGCTAAACCTCGCTCTCACGAATTCAGTTGCTGACAGCAATGTAAGCGGCTGACATAAGGATTGCCCGGTGGCCAAAAGCTGCCGGGCATTTACTTTGGGAGAGGGATCACATCATGTCGCAAAGCGGGTCACAGGGCGGATCGCAAGAACGGCGCAACATTTTCATCACGGGCGGCGCTTCAGGCATTGGCCGCGCCGTCGCGCAATATTTTAGTGCGCGCGATTGGTTCGTCTCAATTGCCGATGTGAATGCGCAAGGCATGCAAGACACGCTCGGCCTACTCGAGGGCGGCTTTAAGTACTCACACGAACTCGATGTGCGTGACCGCAAGGCGTGGGATGTAGCGCTGGAAGCGGCTGCAACCGCGGGCGGCGGACGCATTGATGTGATGGTCAACAATGCCGGGATCGGCACAGGCGGCCCTTTGGCAGAGCTGGAAATTGATGAGATCGACCGGTGCCTCGACATCAATTTGCGCGGTGTTCTTTACGGCGCGCAGGCGGTTTATCCTTACTTGCAAAAAACCGCGCCCGGATCGGCTTTGGTCAACATTGCCAGCGCGGCAGGGATTACCGGCGGGTCTGGCATGAGCGTCTATTCGGCGACCAAATTTGGCGTGCGCGGGATCGCCGAAAGTCTGGATGCGGAATGGGCACCTGAGGGGATCAAGGTCTCCTCAATCTGCCCGAGCTTTATCGAAACTCCGCTGCTCGATGGGACCGGGCATCGCGGCTCAAATGAGCAAGTCCGCGCCCGCGTGAAGCAGGCTGGGCTAGAGATCACGCCGGTTGTGGAAGTGGCTGAGGCCGTCTGGAACGCGGTCCATGGTGATGAGCTGCATCATCTGGTGGGCAAGACGGCCAAGAAGCTAAACTTTGCCAAACGCTGGATGCCTGGCCGCGTGCGCAAGCAACAGCGCAATGCGTCGGGTATATTGGGCCGCTAAAGCGTTTTCCTACATAGGCCGCGCTCAGGTATGGAAGCGGGGCTCTTTGAAAACCGCATCCCCATTTTCCTGCGCCGCAAAAGTCGCGCGATTTGGAAGGTTACAGTTACCGCGCTGCAACATGCCAATTTTTGGCCGAATTGTGCGCTTTAGCGGGGTTTTCGCTTTTTTCTAAAGCGTACCCTTACACGGTCCAGGGAGCGCCAATAAAGGCGCTTATTCGCCAACAATCCTATCGATCGCGCGAGCCATCTTGGCATCACGGATCGAAAGGCCGCCCGCGTCATGCGTGGTCAGCGTGATCTCGACCTTGGCATAGACGTTGAACCATTCAGGATGATGGTCGTGGCTATCCGCGATCAGCGCAACGCGGCTCATAAAGCCCCAAGCTTCTGAGAAGTCGCCAAACTGGAACGTGCGCGCAATCGCCTTGCCCTCGCGCGACAGCTCCCAACCCGGATGGTCGGCCAGCAAACGATCGCGGTCTTCGTTGGAGAGTTCAGGGACTGTGGTCATGGTATTGGCTTCCTGATCGTGAGGTGTTGTGACTTGATGCGCTTTTGCCTAACGCGTGAGGCGATGCAAGGCTCCCAAACACCTGCTTTGAACGCTGAGAAGCTAGCCTGTCGGCGCGGCGACCGATTGCTGTTCAAAGGGCTCTCGTTTGAGCTGAGGAGCGGCGAGGCGCTGCATCTGACAGGCGCAAACGGGACAGGTAAGACGACGCTGATCCGCGCGCTGGCGGGGCTGAGAACACCGTTTGCGGGGTCTGTGGTGAGCGAGGGTTCAATGGGCCTGCTGGACGAACGCACTGGCCTCGATCCCGAACAGCCGCTGGGCAAAGCGCTGGCGTTCTGGGAACGGGTCGATGGCTGCTCAGACCCGAGCGGGGCGCTGGCGGTGCTGGGTCTGGAGCCGCTGCTCGAGGTGCCGGTGCGCTATCTGTCGACAGGGCAAAGGAAGCGCGCAGGGCTTGCCGCATTGCTCAATCGCGGTGCGCAGATCTGGCTGCTGGATGAGCCATTGAGCGGGCTGGACGTTGCGGCAATTGAGCAAGTGACCGCGCTGATCGCGCTCCATGTGAACGGCGGCGGGATAGCGCTGATCGCCTCTCACCAAGAGGTGAAGCTGGAAGGCCTGCGGAGCCTCGAACTGGGTGACTATGTCCCGGTGGACCAGCCGCTTCACGAAGAGGATGAGGAGGCATGATCGCGCATCTCCTCAAACGCGACCTCGCACGCTTCTTCCCCTTCGCAGGCGGTGGGGCTGCATTACCCGTCGTGTTCTTCGTAGCAATCGCAATGCTCTACCCCTTCGCAGTAGGCCCCGACGCCAACCTGCTTTCGCGGACCGGAGGCGGCGTGGTGTGGATCGCCGCCCTGCTCGCCGCGATCCTGCCGCTGGAAAAGCTGGTCGCGCAAGACATTGAGCTTGGCACATTCGACCAGCTGAAGCTGCGCGGCATATCCGAAGAGGTGATGATGGCAGTGCGGCTTTTGGCCCATTGGATCAGCTTCGGCCCGCCGCTGATCCTAGCCAGCCTCCCAGCCGCCGCATTGCTGAACCTCGATGGCCCTACATTCCACTTACTGCTGCTTGGCCTTGCAGCAGGTACACCCGGGCTCGCAGCGATCGGCCTGACGATAGCGGCCCTCACCGCGAGCCTTCGCGCAGGAGCTGCTCTGTCAGGTCTGCTCCTGATCCCGCTTGCATTGCCGATCCTGATCTTCGGCGCTGGCGCATTGGCAAGGCAAGACGCCGCCAGCATTGGCTTCGTCGCCGCGGTCAGTTTGCTGCTAGTAGCCCTAACCCCCTTCGCTGCAGGCGCCGCGATCAAAGCGGCGCGAGAGGTTTAGAGCTTTCCTACTTGCGAATACGGGATTAGCGGCAATCAAGAATAAGGCGGCTTGTCGCGCCCGATCGCGCTCTTGGTGAAGATTTCATTCCCGTCTTCTGTAATGGCAAGCGAGTGTTCGAATTGTGCGGATAGCGACTTGTCGCGGGTTACGGCGGTCCAGCCATCGCCCAGCACCTTTGCCCATGGTTTTCCGAGATTGATCATGGGCTCGATCGTGAAGAACATGCCGGGTTTCAGCTCTGGTCCGGTGCCTGCTTTGGAGGCGTGAACTACCTCGGGAGCATCGTGGAACAGGCGGCCAAGGCCGTGGCCGCAGAACTCGCGTACCACGCCATAGCGGAATTTCTTGGCATGGGCTTCGATAGCGGCGCCGATGTCGCCAAGGCGCGCGCCGGGTTGAGCCGCTTCGATGCCGAGCATGAGGCATTCATAGGTCACATCGACCAGCCGCTTTGCCTTAATCGAAGGCTCGCCGGCGAAGAACATCCGGCTAGTATCGCCGTGCCAACCATTGAGAAGCGGCGTGACATCGACATTGAGGATATCGCCATCCTTCAACACCTTTGGTCCCGGAATGCCATGGCAGATCACATGGTTGATCGAGATACAGCTCGAATGCGTGTAACCGCGATAGCCAAGCGTTGCGGGCACTGCGCCGCCATCGAACATCATCTCGCGAATGGCGGTATCAATGCTCTCTGTCGTGACACCGGGTTGGACGAGGTTTGCCACCTCATCAAGGATCGATGCGGCCAGCTTGCCTGCCGCGCGCATGCCTTCAAAGCCCTCTTCAGAATGGAGCTTGATCGTGCCGTCACGGTAGACGGTCTGGTCGCCTTCAACGAGTTGGTATTCGGTCATGCTGCGCCATATAGCGACTTGATCGGAGGATTGCGAGCACTTGTCACGCGGCGCTTTGCACCATTTCGCGCGTGACATCGGCGGTCTCGCGATTATGGAAAGCGTCATGACCATTATCACCGATCTGATCCAACCCGATCGCGGGCAAGACGCCACCGCCACCCACCTTGTCACTAAAGCTGGGTTTGCCGATTTTGCGAAGGGGCTGTCCGCTGGACAGCGGGCAAGCCTGTCAGGGCAAAAGTTCGAAGGCGCGAGCGGATCAGTGGGTATTGTGCCCGATGGCGATGCGTTCTTCGCAGTGGGCGGAGTGGCGGACCCTGATGATCTCTCAAGCTATTGCCTTGCTGCACTCGCCGCTAAGCTACCCGAAGGCACGTATCGCCTCGTCGATGCGCAACCGGGTGCTGCTGTGTTTGGCTGGGCGACCGCGCATTACCGCTTCACCCGCTACAAGGATGACGACAAGGCGCAGGGACCGCGCGTTTTGCTGTCAGAGCAAGTGGGTCGCCTGCCCGGCATTCTGGCTGAAGCTGAGGCTGAAATGCTCGTGCGAGATCTCGTCAATACGCCAGCTGAGGATATGGGACCCGCCGCGCTTGAGGCAGAGTTCGAAAAGCTTGCCAAGACCTACGGGGCCGAGCTGACGACGACCAAAGGCGATGCGCTCGAACAGGGCTATCCCATGGTGCACGCCGTCGGCAGAGCAGCAGCACGCCATCATGCACCCCGGATCATGCATCTGACTTGGGCTTCTAAAGACGCGCCCAAAGATGCGCCCGTGCTCGCGCTTGTGGGTAAAGGGGTGTGCTTCGACTCAGGTGGTCTCGATATCAAGCCAGCTGCCGGAATGCGATTGATGAAGAAGGATATGGGCGGCGCAGCGCATGCGATCGCGCTCGCAGGTCTGGTGATGGGGGCAGGACTTCCCGTGAAGCTTCACCTGCTCGTCCCAGCCGTAGAGAATGCGATCTCTGGCCCCGCCTTCCGCCCCGGTGATGTGCTCGGCAGCCGCAAGGGCCTTTCGGTTGAGATCCATAACACCGATGCTGAGGGTCGCTTGATCCTAGGCGATACCCTCACCCGTGCGAGCGAGGAAAAACCCGACCTCATCATCGACTTTGCAACGCTGACCGGCGCTGCACGCATCGCGCTTGGCCCCGATTACGCCGCCATGATGGCGCGGCGCGATGAGACAGCACAAGCCTTGATCGAAGCCGGCAAAGCCAATGATGACGAGCCGTGGCGCTTGCCATTGCCCGAGGCATATCGCGACTACCTTAAGTCCGACATTGCCGACATTGTGAACGCGCAATCCAACCCATATGCGGGCGCAAGTGTAGCAGGACTGTTCCTCGACAAGTTCGTTGAGGACGATATCGACTGGGTCCACTTCGACACATTCGCGTGGCGCCCCTATCCGAAACCGGGCCGATCAAAAGGCGGCACTGCTTATGGCCTGCGCGCAGCGTGGCATATGCTTCGCGAGCGCTATGGGACATAGGACACGGCTGAACTTGCCCAAGCGGTAAGGAGCGTCTAAGCGCCGCTGTCACGTTTCCGGGAGCGGGGACTGGGGATAGAAAAAGCCATGAGTTCGGCGACGAGCCAAGACGATATATATGCTGTTCCAACTGGGGTGCTGGGCCTGATGGGTCCGGTTGAAAAACCTGCGCCGGGAACTCTGCCCTTGCGCGGCGACCTTGCGCATATCGCGCTCGCTGGGAAGCACTTGGCTGCGCATTACGTCATTCCACAAATCCATACTGTCGGCGGAAACGGTGCGGATGTGATGGAAAACACTCGTGACGATTCTCCGCAAATCACGAGGTTTGAGGCTGGAACGCGGGTCGAAGTGCTTGATGTAGCAGGCGATTGGGTTTGGGGTTGCCTTGGCCCAGACGGTCCCAGCGGCTATATGAAGGCCAGTTGCCTAAACGGTTGACCGCGCTACAAACGCGCCCGCTATGACCACATCTGTATTCATCGATGGCGCCGCCGGAACTACCGGCCTAGAAATCCGCGACAGGCTTGCGGGTCGCAGTGAATTTGAGCTGTTGGTGCTTGATGATGCGCAGCGCAAAGATGTGAATGCACGCAAAGCGGCGCTGCATGAGGCCGATTTCGCGATTCTATGCCTTCCTGACGACGCCGCACGAGATGCAGTCAAGCTTTCGGAAGGGTCGAACACACGGATCATCGACGCCTCAAGCGCGCATCGGGTCGCAGATGGCTGGACCTATGGCTTTCCCGAAATCATTGGACACGACAAGATTGCCAACGCGCAGTTCGTTAGCAATCCGGGCTGCTATCCAACAGGTTTCTTAGCGCTGGTTGCGCCGCTAGTTCGCGCCGGATTGCTACCAGCCGATTGGCCTTATACGGTCAATGCAGTGAGCGGGTATTCGGGTGGCGGCAATGCGTTGATTGAGCGTTTCGAAAGCGACAGATCAATTGCCTTTCGCACCTATGGATTGACCCTCGCACACAAACATCTTCCGGAAATGAAACGCCATGCAGGATTGGTTCATCCGGTTTTGTTTGCGCCTTCAGTCGCACCCGCGCATCGCGGTATGATTGTCGAGGTCCCACTGCATCTTGGCGCAATGACAGGCCAGCCTCATGCTGACCAATTGCGGGAGGCATTGATCGAGTTTTACGCCTCATCGAAAGTCGTGAATATCGCCCAAGGTGAGCCACCCAGCGAATTACTGCTGGAACAGGGATGCGAAGCCTATGATGGCCTTGAGCTGTCGGTATTCGGCAATGAGGGTGGTTGGAACGCGCGTCTTATCGCGCGTCTAGATAATCTCGGCAAAGGGGCATCTGGCGCCGCGATCCAGAACCTCAATATCATGTGCGGCTTACCCGAAACGACTGGTCTACGCCTCTAACCCTGCTCTGCCTGCCTAATATTTAGGCAAAACTCGCCACCACAATAGGCACCATTGCGTAGAATTGGCTGAAATTGCTGCTTCCACTGGCATGCGCGATGATCCTTGCGCCCACGCACAGATCGGCTACCGAGTTATGACACAGCTTGGCACGATTCTTGATCGAATTGTTCAATAACGACAAACGCACGGGGCGAGAAATCACGTGAAGAAGATCGAAGCGATCATCAAACCATTCAAACTTGATGAAGTGAAGGAAGCTCTGCACGAAATTGGTGTGTCGGGAATTACGGTGACCGAAGCGCGCGGCTTCGGTCGGCAGAAGGGGCATACGGAACTGTATCGCGGCGCAGAATATGTCGTCGACTTCTTGCCTAAGGTTAAGCTCGAAGTGGTCGTGTCAGACGATCAGGCAGAGCGCGTCGTCGAAGCCGTCGCAGCTGCCGCGCAAACGGGCCGGATCGGAGATGGCAAGATTTTCGTTTCGCCAATCGAAACTGCCTTGCGCATTCGCACCGGCGAAACCAACGACGATGCGATCTAACTAAACCAAGCGTTTTTGAATTAGCGCCCGGCGGAAAAAACCTCCCGGGCACCTCTCAACAAATACTCAAGCTGGAGAATACAAATGGCGAGCGTTAATGACGTCCTGAAACAGATCAAGGACGAGGAAATCGAATGGGTGGACCTGCGTTTCACTGATCCTAAGGGTAAGTGGCAGCACCTTTCGATGGCGGCCGCAGTCATGGACGAAGACGCTCTTGAAGATGGTCTGATGTTCGATGGATCTTCGATCGCGGGTTGGAAAGAAATCAACGAATCCGACATGATCCTAAAGCCGGATATGAGCGCGGTATACAGCGATCCCTTCTCCGCAACACCAATGCTTTCCATCTTCTGCGACATTGTTGAGCCTTCCGATGGCCAGCTTTACGGTCGTGACCCGCGCTCTACCGCGAAACGTGCCGAAGCCTATCTCTCTTCAACCGGTATCGGTGACACCGTATATGTCGGTCCAGAGCCTGAGTTTTTCATGTTCGACGACGTCCGTTTCGAGGACGGATATGCGGGCAGCGGCTTTGCCATTGACGATATCGAACTGCCGACCAACACCGGCAAAGAATACGAAATGGGTAATATGGGCCACCGCCCACGTGCAACGGGCGGCTACTTCCCTGTGGCACCGGTTGACAGCGCCATGGATATTCGCGGCGAAATGGTCTCCACAATGATGGAGATGGGCCTCAACATGGACAAACATCACCACGAAGTGGCGGCTGCCCAGCACGAGCTCGGCATAACCTATTCATCGCTCACCACCGCCGCTGACCAAGTGCAGGTTTATAAGTATGTCGTGCAGCAAGTTGCGCATGCTTATGGCAAAACCGCTACTTTCATGCCGAAGCCGATTAAGGCCGATAACGGTTCTGGCATGCACTCACACATGTCGATCTGGAAAGATGGCAAGCCAACTTTCGCTGGCAATGAATATGCTGGCCTGTCGGAAACCTGCCTCCATTACATTGGCGGTGTGATCAAGCACGCTAAGGCTGTGAACGCGTTCACCAACCCCACCACCAACAGCTACAAGCGTCTGGTACCCGGTTTTGAAGCGCCTGTTCTGCTGGCTTACTCTGCGCGCAACCGCTCAGCATCATGCCGCATTCCATACGGTGCCGGCGAGAAAGCCAAGCGCGTTGAGTTCCGCTTCCCGGATGCTTTGGCGAACCCATACCTTGCATTCTCAGCATTGCTGATGGCGGGCCTCGACGGGATTGAGAACAAGATCCACCCAGGCGATGCGATGGACAAAAACCTCTATGACCTGCCGCCAGCAGAGCTTTCTGCTGTGCCAACGGTTTGTGGTTCGCTTCGTGAAGCGCTCGAAAGCCTTGAGGAAGACTATGAGTTCTTGCTCAAAGGCGATGTGTTCTCAACCGACCAGATTGAAGCTTACGCAGAGCTCAAATGGGAAGAGGTTTCCCGCATGGAAACAACCCCATGCCCAGTCGAGTACGACATGTACTACAGCTCATAAGCACATTTTAATCGAGACAACAAAAGGGCCGCTCGGGAAACCGGGCGGCCTTTTTCATTTGCCAGCTAGCCAGCTTGCATTCCAACACTCTGTTTTCTTTTTCATTTTCCTACTGCTCATCTTTCTGCCTACTTGTCTGGCCTCAAACCGGAAAACCCGCGAATCGAGGCATCCCCATGATCAAAGCCGACCCTTCTCCGCCGCGCATTTCTAAGCGTCTTTGGCGGCTTGGATCATGAGCGCCCTAGCCGAAATCATGCCGCCTTTTGAACGCTTGCTCGCCCTAATTGACAAACATCCGCGTCGCACAGTTGTTGCGGTGCCGCTCGCATTGATATTGGCGGGTATTGCAGTTCTGGTTTGGCAGGCGCCTGCTCTCATTGCGCTATATGAAGAGCAAACTGATCGAGAATATGAGCGCCAAATCTTAAAAGAGGAACGTGAGCGCAGATTGCAAGTCCATGCGATCGAAGTGGATGAATTGGTCCGTAGCCGCCTGCTCAAACTGCGCCTGCGCTCTTCGTCAAGCCGCGCGGTGATCCGTGCGCTGGTGTTTGACGTCAACCGGTCAGAACAGATCGTTGCCATCGTCGATGTGTTTGAAAGCATGGATATCCGGACTGAAGAAACCGGCATTCGCCATCGCCAGCTGCCTTTGTCCGCAATCCGCCGCACGCTCAATTACATGCTCGCCAGCGATGTGCCGCGCTGCATCGCCCGCAATGTCGAGGATTATGAGGATGATGAGCTGAGAGCCTTCATGCATGCTGGTAATCTCAAAGCGTCCGTCGCCTGCCCCTTACAAACGTTGGACGGCAAACCCATCGGTCTGCTGGCCGTAAGCATCCAAACTTCTTTGGAAGACAACCAGTTGGTTCTTCCCATGACCCGGGATGCTTCGCTCGAACTGGGTGCAATCCTGACCGAGTCTCAATCATTTCGAGCAATGATCGGCCGCAAAACAGAGGTAAGTCAATGACCGGACAAAAAGTAAACACGCCAATTACGGATGGCCGCAAATCAGTGTTCGATACAGTGCGCGATATTCTAGGTCGTGGATTTCGTCAGAGAGAAGTGGATGCGATTGATGCAGCGTTTGATGGCAAAGCGCAGCGCAGCACTGTCCCCATCATCAAACGGATCACAAACCTGCGCGATGTGGGCGAGGACGGCATCATATTAATTAAGACATTTGAAGGCTGTGCACGGCTTCGCCGTGATGGCTTGATTGAGGCCTATCCCGATCCTGCGACTGGCGGTGCGCCTTGGACGATTGGCTGGGGGGCAACACGGCGCGGCCTGCACGGCATGGTGACAAAGGACACGATCTGGACACAGGAGCAATGCGATGAGCGGCTGGTCGATGACCTCAAACGCTATGCTAAAGATGTTTCGCGTGCGATCGGCGATGCTCCCACCACTCAGAACCAGTTCGATGCCATGGTCAGCTTTCATTACAACACCGGGGCGATTGCGCGTGCAACTTTGACGAAGAAACACAAGGCGCTGGATTACACTGGTGCTGCAGCTGAGTTTGCCCGTTGGAACAAGGCAGGAGGCCGCGTGCTAAAGGGGCTCGTGCGCCGCCGCACGGCAGAGGCAAAGCTCTATTCCGGTCAATAGTCGCGGCTCACCTCGGCGACCACGCTGTCACGTCCAATCGTTGTGACTGTGCCAAGCAAGGCAAGCCAGCGGGTGATGCGATATTCAACCTGCGTCGCGCTGTATCCTTGCCCATCGGTAACAAGCTCAACGTAAACTCGCCTTCCTATGTTCTTGCCCAGGGCTACCCCTGTTCCGCGACCAAGAGCCGGGTCTGCGCTGACAATGCGCAGCTGATCGAGTCCAATGGAACGGCGCAAGGTGCCAATCGGATCAAGGCCACTATTACCACCTTGGAGAGCGGCCAGAGCCGCCCCTAACTGCACCGCATCGGTGGCCGATAGTGAAGTGACTGATCCGCCAAACAGAAGCTGGGCCAAGATCTCCTCTTGCGGCAATTGCGGTGTGGAAGAGAACGAGATTTCGGGCGATTGCGCATTGCCGGTGATGTCGATCGTGACATCGGTGCCGTTCGCGCTCGCCTGTGCCTCGATTGCCAATCGCGGGTCGATTGGAACGTCTTGGTCAAATCGAATACGCCCTTCAGTCAATTCGAAACGTGTTCCGGCAAATGTGTAATCGCCGCGAACGAGCCGTGCCTCTCCGCCAATGCGAGGGTCATCAACTGTCCCGCGAAGGGCGATATCGAGCCCCCATTCGCTATCCAGTCCCAGCCCATCAACCGATACGCGATTGCGTGCGCGCGCATCGACCAGATAGCGCCAGGATCCGGTAACAGAGCTGCGGGCGGAATCGCGTCTGTCAGGCAAATTGATTTCGCGCGTCGCGATCGTCGGTAGGCGCAGATCTTCTTCGGCGACACCAAGCGCCCAGCTGGCCCTTTCCACTTCAACGCGTCCGGCTATCGCGCCGCCAACACCGTTTGAGACAATTCGCAAGGGCCCGCTTATTGTTGCGTCAAGACCATTTGCGTTGAGTAATCGCGCACGGCTAGCCGCAGCGCGAATGTCGATCTGAGGACCACGCGAGCCGGACATTGAAGCAAGATCGACCGTTCCACTGCCGCTAATTGTGCCGCCGCCATCCGTTTGGCCAGCAAACCGTGTAAGCTCTAGTCGAGAGCCTACAAAACGACCACGAGCCGTGATGTTCTCAATATCGGTTCCGGAAATTGCGCTTTGCAGCCGCAAATTGTCACTTGAAAGGCCGCCGCTGAGACGCGGGTTGGAGAGCGTGCCCGTTGCCCGCGCCGTCGCGCTTAATGGTCCGGTCAAATCAAAGGTCTCAATTGCGGCCAATCGCCAGAGGGTCTGGGCAGGACCATCATAGCCAATCTCAGCGTTGAGACTTCCCCGCATGATCCTGTCAAAAAGATTGCCGCTCGCAGCCAAGCGCGTCACTCGGGAGTTCACTCGACCAAGTTGGCTTTCGCCTTCCAACAATCTCGCACGGATCACCAACTCACTGGCATCCAAGTCACCAACCGCGATCAGATCAACCGGGCGTGAGCTTAACACGAGCCCCGACCGGCTAAAGCGATCCACCCGCACCCGCGCATTGCCCGTGGGCGCAGCGGAACCGCTTTGCCTGTACTCAAGAAGACCGGAGAGCCTTCCTCCAAGCCCCAAATCGGCGCCAGCCAAATCAGCCAGACGCAATGGCATTCGCGCAAGCTGAGCCTCAAGCGCCGTTACCCCGCCGCCAATTTGGCCTTCCAAAATGGTAAATCCACGCGCGTAGCCAATTTGAGTGGGTGCGAGGCGATAGCCACCGCCGTCAATTGCGGTGAGTACGGCGCGACGCGGCATCGTGATGGGCTCGCCGCCATACTCGCCATCGGCAATCAATGCGATACGTTCTGTGGCAAAGTCTCCGTCTAACTTGAGTGCAAAGCGGTCTGCGCGCCGACCAGCGATAGACGCCTGAACACTCCCGCGGCCATCAACTACCCGAGCATCGGCAGAAAAGCTCGCTAGCGAAAGAGCGCCATATTGCAGCCCTCGGCCCGAGATATCTGCGTTGATTGTGCTGCTTGCACCGCCAAATGATCCGCGCGCATCAATGTCCGCATAGCCAAGCGCAATCACTGTATCCCCGCCAAAGCGCGCTTGATTGGCGATGAGATCGACTGCAAAATCTTGTGTGTCTTCACTGCCGGGCGAGATTTGCGCCGTCCCGCGCAGCCCGCCCCCGCTGAGTGTGAGGTCGCCAGCAATTCCATCCTCACCCAAGATCAGCGCACCTGTCACATCGGTCCGATAAATCCGCAAAGCTTGAATATCGACACGGGCTGGCGCTCCGGCTGGCAAGAACAATCCAAGTTGCCCCTCAAACGGTCCCAAGAGCGAACCACCCGCGACATCCAAGGCAAAGCCATCGCGACTTGGTGCAACGGCAACGCGCACGTCAGCCAGCCCCGCAGCTGGATAAGGATCAGCAAAAACCAGCTCCGCTCGAGGACCATCTTGCGCTAGATCAGCATCAAAGCTGAATGCGCCATAATCCACATGCTCACCTGTCCCAACAAGGCTGGTGCGCGATCCGACTATTCGGCTGTCGAGACTGGCATAGAGCCGCTCACTCCCAATTCGCACATCGCGCAGTACGACGTCCTGCCCGGCTCCCATCCCAAGCCGTGCGTCAAATCTAATCCGCTCTCCAGCGACATTTGCGATGCTTGCGTTGGTCACGCCGTTCACTGCGCCCGAAAGGTTGGCATTGAGGGTCCAAGGCACGCTGCCAAATGTCGCAAGCACCTTGGCATTGCCAGTCAAGCGTCCGACGTTTTCGAGCTGCATCCCGCGCGCGTTTACCGGACCTGCAAGAGCATAGACGCCCTTGGCTGTGTCACCACGCAATGTCAGCTGGGCATTGAGGTCGCCGATTGAGACCTGAGCATTGCTGGCGGTGATCTGACCGTCAGCGTAAGTGAGAAGACCGTCCAAAGTCCCGCTCAGCAATTGCGGATCTAGCAACGAGTTGCCCGTTACAACCTTCGACGTAGTAAGATTGAGGGGGACGCGCAACGTCTCACCGTCGAATGTAGCAACACCCGATTGCTCCAGCGCTTCAATCGCAGCAACCCCGGTCAGGTCTAACGATCCAATAACGGCGTCGTGTTCTATAGACAGGTCACGGAAAGGCCCATCGAGGAGCGCCGAAAACCGAGCGCGATTGAGACGTGCAGTGGTGCCTAAGAGATCGGGATCGAGCACTTCGCCGCGCAAAGCGAAGGATTGCGCGGCATTGCTCGCAAGGTCGAGCGCGCCCTCACCTCGTAGATCAAGACCAGAGCTGACAGCTCTTAGAACACCGTCAAACACGCTTTCTTCGAGCGTTCCTGATGCCACAATCGATAGCTGTTCACCAAAGCTACGACCGACAATTGATTGCCCGCTCAAGCCCGCATTAAGCTGACCAATCAGGCTGTATGTGCCAGCGTCATTTGTAAGCCGGAAGCCCGCCACTCGCTTCGGCGGAGCTCCTTCTTCAACGCGCTTTACAAGCCCAGCTCCCTTCCAGGCCTGCCACGTTCCCTGCCCATTGATCTGGGCTTGGTAGGCAGTATCCAGACCAGCAAGAGCGGCAATTGGCCCATCCGATGACGCTTCATAATCGAGTGCCAGATCAAACCGATCACCATCAGGCTCTGCATCAAGCAGCAGCTCAATCCGGTCCTCTGGTCCAAACTGCCCTTGCGCATCTATCAAAGCGCGACCCTGGCGAATATCGACTTTGCCTGACAGGTCGACCCGTTGCGCCTGCTCACCAGCAACACCTGCGGCCAAAGTGAGATTCTCAATCGCAAGCGCATCAATACGAATGTCAAAGTCCGGCAGAATGGGCGCATCAGGATCTCCGGGAAGCAATTCTGGCAGGCGTGTCAAAGTGCCACGCCGCGCGCTCACTTCGCGGATATCAAGCCCGCTCCACAACCATGCGAGAGGTCGCCAGTCGAGCTCAACCTCAGGTATCGTAAGAAACGCGCCCTTCGGATCCTTCACTGTGACATCGTAGAGGAGCGCGTCGTTATAGAGATCGCCTTCAATCCGTCCGACCTCAAATCGAAGGCCCGATGCAGGGGCAACCGCCGCAATCTGATCCGCGATCACCCTCTTCCCGATCGGCGATGCAAGGAAAATTGCACCAAGGACCAAGGGCGTAAGCAGGATCGCAAATGTCCAGCCAATCCGCTTGGCCCAGCGACGCTTGCCTGCTGAAAGGGGTGGCTCTTCCTCTGCCATCAGAACGCTTGCCCCAAGCTGACATAGACCACCACAGGCGCGTCAAACTCAGTTGGGTTGAGCGGCACGCCAACATCCACACGGATTGGGCCGAATGTGGTCTTATAACGCACTCCTAAACCTGCCCCATATTGGATGCGGTCAAAGTCCGGGGTGGAGCCAGTTGCCACTGATCCAGCATCTAAGAATGGTACCACTTCTAATGCGCCATCGAACAAGCCGGTTCGAATGCGCGCCTCCACGGCTGCTTCTACCAATGATCCGCCTCCGGTAGGCTCATCAAACACATTTCGCGGGCCAATTGCTTGAAAGCCATAGCCACGTACCGATCCACCGCCGCCAGCATAGAGTCTGCGCGAGGGAGCAATTTCGGCAGCATCTGCGCCTTGGATTGTCGCAACCCTCACGCGACCCGCAATGACCGCCGGCCCAACATCTTGATAGACACTAGCGTCCGCCTGAGCCCGCAGATAGAAGCTTTCGATCCCTTGCGAGCGAGAGACCTCAGGCGCGGCATAGATTGTCGCGCGATACCCGCTTGTTGGGTCAAGCAGATCATCACTCGCATCCAAAGTGGTGCTGCCAAATAGACCGCCAATCAGATAAGTCTGTCGTGGACGCTGAATGCCGTTGGTGATGCGATTGCGCTCGTCCGTGTAGAGTACCTCTGCACCTAACTGCCAACTGAGCGGCTTTTGAAAGAGCAGGTTGGACACCCGCTCAAACGATGTTCGCAGGGCTACTGTGCGCGCATCGACTGCTTCTGTTTCAATATCGCTTGCATAGGCATCGACCGTCAGGATTTGATCACGCGCGCGGAAATTGTTGCGGCGATAGGTAATGCTGGCGAGCTGTTCACGCGTGCCCAAAATGCCGCGCAGCCGCAATGCACCCTCGGGTGGGAAAAGATTGCGGTGCTCCCAAGCGGCCTCAACCTTTAGTCCGTCTTCTGTCCCATAGCCGATGGCGCCTGAAATCGTGCGTAAAGGCGCTCGCTCTAACGCCACATCCAACGCAACTTCGCCCGGCTCACCTTCTTGAGGAGCAGAGATTTCACGCGGCGTGATCGCGACGCTGGATACTAACCCTGTCGCAAGGATCGCACGGCGCAGATCACTTTGCAGGCTGGCTTGATAGGTGTCCCCTGGTTCGAACCGGGCAATACGCTGTAGATGACGACTGGAAAGAAATTCTGGGTCATCGCTGACCACACCGCCGAAATCGAAACGACCACCTGCATCGCCTGGCAGTGTAAGGTCGCCCTGTTCACGCGCGTGATCAATCAGCAACGAAGGCTCCCCAATCACCGCGAAAGGATAGCCTCGCTCTCCCATAGAAAGCCGCAGCGCGGAAGTCTGCTCAACAATTCGGTCCGCATAGAGTGGATCGCCCGGCTGGATGCCGAAGTCATCGCGCAGGAGATCAGCCTCAGCTGGTGGCAATTCATCGACAGCACCAATCGCGATCGAGCCAAAGGAATAGCGGGCTCCTGGTAGAACATCGAAGCGGACTTGAGGTTCAGTGTCGGAGCCAACGCTGTCCTGTTCGCCAACGGAGTCGGAAAAAGCACGCCGCCCGCCGGACAATTGGCGCACCACATCACCGCCATAATACCCGTAATTGCGAAGCATTTCGCCTAAGAGCTGCTCATCAGCGCGCGCGCGGGCGGCGAGCTGCGGCACAGTATCGTCGGAAGAATCAAGCGCTTCGATCGAAGACAAAGCGCGAAAGCGAGCTACAAATTCCGCGTCTTCAGGAAACTCGCTTTGCGCAGCTGGCAAAGCGAGCGTGAGCTCATCGCTGAGCTCAATTTCAATGAGATCAGGCAGATCAACCAAATCAGGTGAGTCAATCTCTGCAAATGACGGTAAATCTTCACTTGGTGAAAGAGGATCTGGAACCGGGATCGGCTTTGCCAAGACTGACGCATCAGCAGCAACTTGAACTGCCTGTGGCTCCGCGAATTCAGCCTGAACAGGTGGGACTGCGGGATCGGCACTAGAGTCCACGCCCTGCGACGCCCAGCTCTCGGCATCTTCAATCGCGCTTTCCGGGATCAATTCATCCAAACTGTTTGGAAGCGGGGCTGGAGCAACTTCAGAGGAAGGCGGCGCGGTCTCGGAGGGCGCCGGCTCAGGCGTGGCTTCTTGTGCGGACAGTGGTCCACACAATGTCATAGCACTGGCTGCGAGAGCCAGATTGATCCTAATTAACGCCAAGAATTAGCTCGCTGGGAATTTGACCGGTTGGCCGTCCTTACCCCTTGCGCCAGCAATAGTTCCAGCAGAATTGTCGCGCGGTGCTGTAGCTGCGGCGATTAGCCGTGATTGCTCGTCATCATCCATACGCTGCCAGCCTTCTCGCGTGAGCCGCTCAAGTGGACGATAACGCACTTTATACTGCATGCGCGGACTGCCATCGACCCAATAGCCAAGATACACATACGGAAGGCCGCTTTGCGCAGCGCGCTGGATGTGGTCGAGAATAATGCAATTGCCGAGCCCTGCGCGATCCTCATGCGACGGATCATAGAACGAATAGATCATCGAGAGGCCATCGCCTTGGCGATCAGTTAGGCAGGCACCCACAAGCTTACCAGGTTCACCATTCTCGGTCGGTTCACGATATTCGACGAGCGTGCTGGTGACGGGCGTATGCTCAACCATATCGGCATAGTCGAGCTCATCCATGGTCGACATCCCGCCATCGGGATGACGAACGCTGAGATACTTGGTCAGCAGTTCAAACTGTTCATCAGTGGCCCACGGTCGGCACTCGGTCACAACAAGATCGCGATTGCGCTTGATTTCACGCTTTTGCGTGCTTGATGGCTTAAACTCAGACGCGACAACGCGAACAGAAACGCAGGCCTGACAATCAAGGCAGCTGGGGCGGTAAGCGACAGTCTGGCTGCGGCGAAACCCGATTCGGCCAAGCGCTTCGTTCAACTGATCAGCATGCGCGCCCTTGAGCTCAGTGAACACTTTACGCTCACTGCGGCCAGGCAAATACGGGCACGGCGCAGGGCTCGTTACAAAGAACCGAGGGAAGCGAATTGGAGCCGACACGGGTCTGGCGAAGTCCTTTCAATGAGGCTTAGTTAAGCCTCCTCAAGTGGGAATCAACGATTGTCGCGTTAAGACATTCTTATGCCTTCTTCGCCCCGGCGGTAAAAGACCCTTAACCACAAAACAGGGTAAATAATCGATTACTTTGCACAAAAGGGCGCAATGAAATGGACCGCTTTGGATCAATCATTTGCTTACTGAGACTAACCGTCGCTTTGTGGGACAAGGCCAGTTCGCGAGCTTAATCATACCAAGAAGTCGACGGGCAATCCAAGCGACTCGCTAGTTCAGCTCAACCACCTGCACCTTATATTTCGCGTCGCGCAACGCCTCGACCAATCGTTCAACCTGTTCAGCATCGCGTGCTTCGCATTCGATGTCGGTGATAAGTCCCTTGGCTGGCAAGGTCGTGAAGATGCGCTGATGGTAGATTTCAATGATATTCACATTGTGGGCATCAAAAAGGCGCATAACCTTGAACAAGGCACCAGGACGATCCTGCAAAGTCACGCGCAGTCTCGCAAGGCGCCCTTGCCGCGCCAAGTCACGCAGCAGCACGTTGGCAAGCAAGCGCGTATCGATATTGCCGCCGCACAAGACCAGTCCCACAGATTTGCCGGCAAACCGCTCAGGATTGTCCAGCACCGCGGCAAGCCCAGCTGCCCCAGCCCCTTCGACAACAGTCTTCTCAATCTGCAGCAGCAACGCGACTGCCTTTTCGAGCTTTGGTTCGCCCACAAGCAGAATGTCGTCGACTTTTTCCGCGATTACTTGGCTGGTAAATTCACCCGGTTTCTTGACCGCGATACCCTCAGCCAGTGTGTCGCCGCCACAATCGCGTTCTTCGCCCTTGAACTTGGAAAACATGCTGGGGAACAGACCAGCTTGCACGCCTACCACCTCAATATTTGGATCGAGAGCCTTGGCAACTGTTGCCATCCCAGAGATCAAGCCGCCCCCACCAATGGGTGTCACAAGGCAATCAAGGTCCGGCTTCACGTCGAGCATCTCAAGCGCAACCGTTCCTTGTCCGGCAGCGATATGCGGGTCATCGAATGGGTGCACGAATGTCAGTCCACGCTCGATCTCTAACTCACGCGCATGGGCATTGGCATCGTCGAAGGTTTCGCCATGAAGCAAGACGTTCCCGCCAACACTCTCAGTCTGCATCACTTTTACGGTGGGCGTAGTCTTAGGCATCACAATTGTAACAGGCACACCAAGCCTAGTGCCATGATATGACAGCCCCTGACTGTGATTGCCGGCGGAGGCCGCAATGACGCCGCGTGCCTTTTGCTCATCGGTTAATTGTAACAGAGCGTTGAGCGCGCCGCGCTCTTTATAAGCAGCGGTGAACTGAAGGTTTTCAAACTTCAGCCAAATATCCGCACCGGTAATCTCCGACAAAGTGATCGAATGCATCATCGGCGTGCGAACGACAGCGCCATCAATTCGCGCAGCCGCAGCGCGCACATCATCGATAGTGAGGTCCGCCGGTGACGGCGCGGGCTTTAGCTTTGCGTCTGGTGCATTCATAGTATTGGCTGGCGTAAGCCTTCGAGAGTGCAAGGGCAATTCGAATTCGTTGGCAATCGGTGCATAGGGCATTAGGCACGCACAATTATGAGCAGACCGACAAAAATTGCCTTTATTGGCCTCGGCGTAATGGGTGGACCGATGGCGGGACATCTCGCACGCGCGGGGCACCGCGTGACAGCCTACAATCGTTCACCAGCCCGCGCACAAAAATGGGCGGAAAGCTGGGCAAAAGAAGGGTTGGAGATTGCGTTTGCCAATACGCCTGCCGAAGCAGCGGCGGTTGGCGATGTCGTGATGGTATGCGTGGGAAATGATGAAGATTTAGCCAGCGTTACCACCGCAGAAGATGGCGTGCTCGATGCCATGCAATCAGGTGCATTACTGATTGATCACACAACAACTTCTGCCGACATGGCGCGCACGCTGGGTGAAGTTTGCGCGAGAAAAAGCATAGATTTTGTCGACGCCCCGGTCAGCGGCGGGCAAGCAGGCGCCGAGAACGGTCAGCTCGCCATAATGTGTGGTGGCTCAGAAAAGGCCATCGCCCGCGCTGAACCTGCGATGCAGCCCTATGCCAAATCCATCGTTCATATTGGCCCAATAGGAGCAGGACAAACCGCCAAAATGGCAAATCAGATGTGTATTGCAGGCGTTTTGGGCGGATTGTCCGAGGCGATCCGATTGGCACAGGGAGCCGGGCTAGACCTCGACAAAACCTATAAGGCCATTTCGGGCGGGGCTGCACAAAGTTGGCAGATGGACAATCGTTGGTCGACCATGACCGCTGATGAGTTCGATTTCGGCTTTGCGATTGATTGGATGCGAAAAGATCTGGGATATGCACTCGAAGAAGCCAGTCGATTAGGCCTCTCCTCGCCCATCACAGCTCTCGTCGACCAGTTCTATGCCGATGTGCAGGCCCAAGGCGGCAATCGCCAAGATACTAGTGCGCTGATTTCGCGCCTCCCAAAATCAAAGTGAGACTCTCTATGATCCGTAAGATCCTTGCTGCCAGTGCCGCACTAGTTGCCACCCCTGCCGCCGCCGACACCCTCATTTACAATGTCGATGGCATCACGATTGATGAAGATGGCGAAGTCAAACGCTTTGCAGAAATCATCTTCGACGACGAAGGACGGATCACGCACGTCCTCGCGCGCGGCGATGATAGACCGGAAGACGTCGAATTTGCACTCGATGGGGAAGGCCGCGTCATGCTGCCCGGTATGATCGATGCCCATGTGCACGTCATGGATATTGGGTTCGCAGCCCTCACGCTTGACTTGTCGGATACAAATAGCCTCGAGGAAGCGCTTACAAAAATTGGAGAGTTCGCGGAAGAAAATCCGGGTCGCCCCTGGATACTAGGACGCGGCTGGAATCAGGAAAAATGGGGGCTTGGTCGTTTTCCAACCGCAGCAGAATTGGACGCGGTCATATCGGATCGCCCGGTTTGGCTGGAACGGGCTGACAATCACGCGAATTGGGCCAACAGCGTTGCCATGGAACTCGCAGAGATCACTGCAGATGTAGCAGACCCTGAAGGTGGACGCATCATCAGGGACGCGGCTGGCAATCCGAGCGGGGTCTTCATCGATAATGCGATACCGCTTGTTGGTGATAGCGTTCCTCCACCCCGTCCTGAAGACCGCGACGCCGCACTTGCTATGGCGCAAGAACGCTTGCTCGCCAATGGCATCACAGCGGTGGCCGATATGGGCACCCCCATAGAGGATTGGCAAACATTCCGCCGTGCAGGCGATCTCGGTACGCTGCGAATTCGCATCATGTCTTATGCTGACTCGCTCGATGCTATGGAACTGATCGGTGGTCCTGGGCCGACACCATGGCTCTATGACGACCGGCTACGGCTCAATGGCATCAAACTCTATGTTGACGGGGCTTTGGGTTCGCGCGGGGCAACTTTAAAGGAGCCCTACGAAGACGAGCCAAATACACGCGGGCTTCCGATGCTAACCGAAGCGCAGTTGCGCAACCGAATGAGCCGCGCCGCGCTCGATAATTTTCAAACCGCTGTGCACGCGATCGGCGATGCGGCAAATTCGGACGTCTTGCGAGCAATCGAGGAACTTTCCGCCACTTACACTGGTGACCGGCGTTGGCGCATTGAACATGCACAAATCGTCGATGTGGAGGATTTAGCACGGTTTGGTGAGCATGGCGTCATTGCGTCGATGCAACCTCTTCACCAAACCTCGGACAGGACAATGGCCGAAGCTCGCCTAGGTGAAGACCGCTTGGGCGGCGCCTATGCGTGGCGCAGCGTTCTTGGCGTTGGTGGACGGCTCGCGTTTGGCTCTGATGCGCCTGTCGAACCCGCAGACGCATTTGCGGGTCTCTCAGTTGCGATCAGTCGCGTGGACGAAAATGGCGAACCCTTTGGCGGCTGGCGCGCGCAAGAGGCCATAAGCCGAGAAGATGCGTTAAGGGCTTTCACGGCTGATGCCGCCTTTGCTGGGTTTGCCGATGGCCGGTTCGGACGTTTGGTACCCGGTGAACGAGCCGACTTCATCTTTGTTGACCGCGATCCGCTCCTCGCATCGCCGAGCGCAATCCGCTCAACTCGTGTCGAGGAAGTTTGGCTGAATGGGCGACGGGTCTTTTCAAGATAACTCTCGACACGGCGCGGTATGCCTAAGTGATGCCCCTTAAGTCATTGATTACGGGCCTCGCGTTCATCATTTAATAATCTAGAATTTGCAAAGCGCCCGCGAAGGCTTTGTTTTCGATGTGCGTTAAAGCGGCATTGATAAAGTCATGTGGAGCTTAAATTGAGCAAACAGAATTGCGCAATTGTCGCTTCACGATCGTGACATTGACCACTTGGTAAGTGATGCAATTGCGCCACTACTGACGTAAGATGTTGAAGATGAACTGTTCTGAAGGCACCCCCAGAGCCAGTTTTTTACGAGTTTAGGGTTGTCACAACCATCCTGCTCGCATACTCGGTGTGTGAGTTTATCGCAGAAACTCTAGGAGATGATTCGATGAAAATCCGTAATGTCGTACTTGCGACCGCTGCGCTTTCTCTCGCTGCCTCTCCGGCAATCGCGACCGCTTTTGAGCGTTCGGGTGCACCGGTTGATGGTGAAAATGAGATTGCAGGCGCCTCTGGCGTACTGATCGCAGTTCTTGCAGCTGCTGCTGTGGTTGCTGGTATCGTTGTTATTGCAGACAATGACGACGATGAGCCAGCCAGCCCATAAGGCTAGCTAGCTTCAAAGCAAAATACTGAAAAGGCCCCGGTTTCGGGGCCTTTTCTTTTGCCATTACCGATTCTGACAAGTCGTCAATGCGGGACTAATCCTGCGCTACGGCTCAATCCGCTTGAGCCTCCTCAGCGTCAGAAATACTCTCTTTGTCAGCGCCATTTGCGCCTTCATCGTCATCCTGGGATTTAGGCATCCAGCTTTCCTGAATGCGCATCAAGATTAGTGATCCTTCGAACAACAGCAAAAGCGGGATTGCCAAGATCAATTGGCTTCCTGGATCCGGCGGTGTCACGATGGCGGCTAGCGCCACGATTGCAACAATCACGTAACGACGAGCGCCTGCAAGTTGGGCACGTGTCACAATTCCTGCGCGGTGAAGCAGCATCAGCAAAACGGGCAATAGGAATGTCAGACCAAATGCAAAGATGAACTGCATGACAAGGCCAAGGTAATCGCCCGCAGTCGGCAGAGCCTGTATCTCGAGCCCGCCAGCTTCACCGCCAAAGCCCAAAAACCACCGAAACGCAGTCGGCATGACGACGTAATAAGCAAGCGCCGCTCCACCAATAAACAGAACCGGAGTGGCAATGAGAAATGGCAGGAAAGCTTTCTTTTCATTGGCATAAAGCCCCGGGGCGATGAACGCCCAAAGTTGGTTCGCGATAATCGGAAAGCTCACCATGAAGCCTGCAAACAGCCCGACCTTCAACTCAACAAAGAATATCTCTGGCAGCTTAGTGAAAATCAGCTGGCCCTCCCCATCAGGGAATGCAAACTTCAATGGCTGAACCAAAAAACCAAGAATCGGATCGGCGAAGTAGAAGCACACAGCAAAGCCAATCGCGAGCGCCAGAAACGCGCGCAAGAGGCGAGTACGCAGTTCAATTAAGTGCTCGAGGAGCGGTGCGCGGCTCTCGTCGATATCTTTGATCTCAAAGGCCATCAGTTTCGCTTACTTGCCTGATTTTGCAGGATTAGCAGGATTGTTGCTATCCGCAGCTTTCGTTTTGGCGGCCGCCTCAGCATTCAAATCAGCTTTTGGCAGCGGCGGCGCTGTATCGGTAATATCCTGAACGTTTTTCGGAGCTTCGGGCAGTTTTGGCGGTGGACCGGTCATCACTGGTTCGCCCTTTTCTGCCTCTGTGGCAGTGGCAGAACGCTTCATGATTTCCTCGTTCTGCGCTTTCCACTTCTCTTCCATATCCTCAAGTTCGGCTTCGCGAACCATCGCATCGATTCCAGTGCGAAAATGAGTGGAGACCTTGCGCACCTTACCGATCCACCGCCCAGCGGTGCGCATCGCAAGAGGCATATCTTTTGGGCCGATCACCAGCACGGCGACGACGACGATCAGTAACAGTTCTTGGAAACCAATATCGAACATTCACACGCCTTTGATCGGCTCTTGCTAAGCTGACTGCGAAGGTTGCGCCTGTTAAAGGGGCGCAAGCTCAGCTTGTCTTGTCGCTCGTTTCCTTGGCTTTTGCATCAGGCGTCGCATCTTTGGCTGGGGCTTCAATCTGAGCCGAGGGTGATGAACTGCTTTCATCCTCGTTCATACCCTTCTTGAAGCTTGAGATTCCCTTGCCGAAATCACCCATCATTTCCGAAATACGCCCACGTCCAAACAGGACCAGAATAACCACCGCGATGATAGCAATTTGCCAAACACTAAGACCCATGGGGACAGACTTTCCTTGCTTTGATTTGAACCAATATAGGGATCAATGAGTTCAAGCGCCAGTCAAAGCGAGAAACTGACTGTTTTAACCCGCCGTGCCTTCCTCAGCGTCGCTCTCCACTGATATCTCAGCTTCGCTGTCATCTCCCTTTTCAAAAGTGTGAGTTTCGCTGCCTGCCATGGCTTCTTCGAACGCATCATCGACCGGATCAAGCAAACCCGTGGCGCGCAATTCATCAATGCCAGGAAGATCGCGGCGCGATTGCAGGCCAAAATGATCAAGAAATTCAGGCGTGGTCGCGTAAATCACCGGGCGGCCGGGCACCTCGCGGCGCCCAGCGAGCTTTATCCACCCGGCCTCCATCAGCACATCAAGCGTGCCTGTGCTGGTCTGCACACCCCGGATCGATTCAATCTCGGCACGGCTCACAGGCTCATGATAAGCAATGATTGCAAGCACTTCGGTCGCAGCACGGCTTAGGCGACGCACCTGCTCTTTTTCACGGCGCAACAGATGCGCAAGATCGGGCGCAGTTTCAAAATGCCACCTCTTACCGCGCTCAACCAGGTGTACGCCGCGCTGCGTGTAGTGCGCCTGAAGAGCAACGAGTGCATCGCGAATGATAGCCTTTTCAAGCCCACCTAGGTGCGCGGCCAATGCGTCGACAGTCAATGGCTCTTCTGCCGCAAAGAGTGTCGCCTCCAACCCGCGTTCAACTTCATCAGGCTGTTGCTCAGGAAGGCGTTCGTCGTCGCTCATACGCCCACCCCTTCCTTGGCACCATCTTTAAGCCGCCTGATACGAAGCGGGGCAAAGGCTTCCTCTTGCGCGATCTCTGCTCGGCCCAGCCGCGCAAGCTCAAGCGCTGCCACAAAGCTGGAGGCAAGCGCCGATTTGCGCAGCTCTGGCTCTGCATGAGCAGGCAGAAAGTCGCGAATTTCCATCCATTCAAGCGTTACGCCCAGCATCGCTGACACCCGGTCAAGCGCGCTGTCGAGCGTCATAACGGGGCGATCTGAGACATGATAAATACGCGGTGCTGTGCGCGCCTTTACCTGTCCATAAGCTTGGATCAGCGAGTAGGCATCGCTTTTCCAAAGCGTCTTTCGATCCGTCCGCAATCCCTCAGGTGCCCCGCGAATGAAGATATCGCGTCCAATCCGATCACGACCCATCAGCCGTGCCGCAGCCTCTCGCATGGCACCCAGCCGCTGGAGCCGAATTTGCAGACGAAGGGCAAGCTCTTCAGGGCTTGGGTCCTCCTGCTCATCCTTTGGCAAGAGCATTGCTGATTTGAGGTAAGCAAGCCACGCCGCCATCACCAGATAATCGGCCGCAAGCTCCAACCGCAAATCCTGCGCCCGTTCAATATAGGTTAGATATTGATCAACCAGAGCCAGGATCGAGATCTGACGCAAATCGACTTTTTGTCGCCGCGCAAGGTCAAGCAACAGGTCAAGCGGCCCTTCCCATCCATCAAGCTCTAGGTAGAGCGCTTCCTCGCCGTCCTTTGCGCCTTGACGGACGATTTCGTCTGCAGGCCAGTTCTCAGGCATGTCGGCCGACGGTTCACCGGTTCCAGCTGCTTCGCCGGTCAGCATGAAGGGGTCTTGAGGAGTATCGTTCTGGCTCACGCCGCTTCCCCAGTGAGCGCCAGTAAGGCATCTCGCTTTGCCAGCAATTCAGAGTGTTCATCAGCAATCGCATCGGCCACTTTGGTTGGCGCAAGGGCTAGGTCGAGCCTCGCCGTAGTAACGTCAGACATCTCAGGGAGCGCGTCGCAAATACCTTGCATATCGTCCATCTTTGCCCAGCAATTGAGCACGATATCGCAACCCGCTGCATGAGCGCGCGCGGAGCGCTCTGGAATGGAGCCGTCTAGCGCTTCCATATCAATGTCATCAGTCAGCAGCAGACCATCAAATCCAATTTCGCTGCGGATAACATCTCGGATGATGGTTTCTGACAGCGTCGCTGGATTATCCTCATCCCATATCGGAAATTTGAGGTGCCCGGTCATACCGATCAACGCAGAATTCAGCGACCGGAACGGAGCAATGTCGTGGTCCAACTCTTCAGCGCTCGCATGAACCGTGGGCATTTCCTTGTGTGTGTCGCACATGCTGCGACCATGTCCCGGCATATGTTTGATACAGCCCGTAACGCCGCCTGCAGCGAGACCATCAAGGATAGCCCGGCCAATCGCGGCAACTTGCATAGGATCGCTGCCTAATGATCGGTCACCGATTACGTCATGCGCGCCGGGCTGCCGCACATCAAGTGGTGGGTGGTAGTCAACCGTGATGCCCATCGCAGAAAGCTCAAGCGCCATTGCTTTGGCCCCTGCCCTCGCGGCCTCAATCGCGCTCGCCGGTGCAATAGCAAACAACCGGTCAAAGGCCTCTCCAGCAGGATAGGCAGACCATTGAGGAGGACGCAAACGAGCAACCCGGCCACCTTCCTGATCGATAGATATGAGCAGACGGTCGCGCCCGTGAATGGAGCGCAGGTCATCCGTCAGAGCGCGCAACTGCTCAGGTGTTTCACAATTGCGCCCAAAAAGAATGTAGCCCGCCGGATCTGCCTCGCGGAAGAAAGCACGCTCATCGGCCGTCAAAGTGGGGCCAGAACATCCGAAGATTACCGGAATCATGTCGAAAATCTCGCATTCGCCAGTCGATCAGGCAAGCGCGCTAACCATTCAGAGCCAATTTTTCGGGGGGAAAGCCCTAAGAATCGGCCGGGCGCGCAATTGAGCGCTCCCACCATGCAAAAATACTTACGGTTTGACCTGACAATCGAGACCATCTGCTTTGAGAGTCGCGCACAAGCGGTCTGCTGCCGCGCGGTCGCTGGCAACGGCCTGCAACCGATACACTGTACCGATATCAACGACACCTTCTTCGATCCGGTATCGCATACCGCTCAGAGCATTAGTGCGGCGCGCCAGGTCATTCCAACCCTGCTCTGCTCGGGAGCGTGAGGAGTAAGCTGCAAGCTGAACGCCAACGCCCGAGGTGCTGGATCCTGCGTTTGAAGACGATCCGGTTTCTGAGCTGCTGTCGGCATTGGCGCTCTCAGCCCCAGTGCCGTTAGCGCTATCTGCGCCGGTCGCAGCGCCATCAGTATCCATCACACCATCGCGCGATCCACCTTCGCCCACCACGGGTGCCACATCGCCAGTTCCCGCGAATTCTCGGCCGCCGGCTTCGTCAGGACGTTCTTTTATTGGCCCTTCAGGTGCTTCAATCGTGCTGCCATCAGCTACCGGAACATCGGCGCCAGAGCGATTGGAATAATACCAAATAGCCATGATTAGGCCGACCGCGAGTGTACCAAGGATCAATGCAAAACCGATGATCTGCGCGATATCAACGCCGCTACGGCCTTCGTCATCCTCTTCGGCTTCCAGCCATGGCAGGCTGTCATCCTCGGTCAGGTCGAGTTCGCCATCAGCCGCTTCGACCTCTTCGTATTCGGCTTCGATAATCACCTGAAAGTGACCCCCATCTCAATTTCTTGCGCCGGATTACATCCGATCAACAGCCTCAACGCCTAACACGCGAAGCCCATTGCGCAGAACCTGCCCGATTGTGTCAGCCAGGAAAAGGCGCGCGGCGGACAAACTCGCGTCCTGTTTCAGGATGAAGCGCTTTTCGAGCTCAGTATTACCAAGACTGTAAAAGGCATTCAAATCCGTAGCGAGATCATACAGGTAGAACGCAATCCGGTGCGGCTCACGTGCCTTTGCGGCGGCTTCGACTTCACGAGGGAACTGAGCTGCCCGCTTGATCAGGGTAATCTCTTCTTCTCCAAGCGCGGCCAGTGCCTCACTTGAAGGCGAAATGCCTTCCTCATCCGCTGCCTTACGAATGGTCGAACGTATCCGCGCATGGGCATATTGCACATACCAGACCGGATTGTCCTTTGAAGCTTCGACGACTTTGGCAAAGTCGAACTCCATCTGTGCCTCGGGCTTGCGTGTCAGCATGGTAAAACGCACCACGTCCTTGCCCACTTCCTCGACCATGTCAGCAATAGTGATGAAATTACCCGAGCGCTTGGACATTTTTACAGGTTCGCCGCCACGCATCAGCTGCACCATTTGAACTAGCTTCACATCAAATGGAGTCGGTTTGCCCTTGCCTTCAGACAAGGCCGCAACCGCTGCCTTGATCCTTTTGACCGTGCCCGCGTGATCAGCACCCCAAATATCAATTAGCTCATCGGCGTTTTCTGCCTTTTGCATGTGATAGGCGAGATCCGCACCAAAATAGGTCCAGGCACCGTTCGATTTTTTAATCGGCCGATCCTGATCATCGCCAAATTTGGTCGAGCGGAACAACGGAAGCTCCACCGGCTCCCAATCTTCTGGCGGCGCCTTGCCCTTTGGCGCTTCGAGCACGCCATCATAGACAAGGTCGTGTTCACGCAACCAGGCCTCTGCTTCGTCGGGCTTGCCCGCTGCATGCAATGCCGCTTCGGACGCAAACACATCGTGGTGGATGCCTAGCAATGCGAGATCAGATTTGATGAGATCCATCATCCGCGCAACCGCTTCAGCGCGGAAAATGGGAAGCCATTCTGCTTCCTCTGCTGTCTTAAACCTGTCGCCCAAATCACGGGCGAGCGCCTCACCCACCGGGATCAAATAGTCACCGGGATAAAGGCCTTCGGGGATCGTGATCGCATCGCCCAGCGCCTCGCAGTAGCGAAGGTGCGCAGACCGAGCGAGCACGTCAACCTGACCGCCAGCGTCGTTGATGTAGTATTCGCGCGTAACTGAGTGACCAGCCAGTTCAAGCAAACTTGCCAGCGCATCGCCGACCACTGCGCCGCGGCAATGGCCCATATGCATTGGCCCGGTTGGGTTAGCAGAGACATATTCGACATTTACTGTCGTCCCTTCACCCATTGCCGAGCGACCATATTCATCGCCTAGTGCAGAAATCGCTGTAAGCTCATTCAGCCACGCTGAAGGATCAAGTCGCAGATTGATAAAGCCCGGCCCTGCAATTTCCGCGCTTGCGATGCCACTGACCGCTTCCAGCTTGGCTGCAATCAATTCCGCAAGCGCGCGCGGATTGGTTTTTGCAGGCTTTGCAAGAACCATCGCAGCATTGGTCGCTAGATCGCCGTGCGACGCATCGCGTGGTGGTTCAAGTGTAACATTCTTGAACGACGTGCCATCGGGCAGCGCGCCTTCGCTAACCAGCTGGCCGAGCGTATCTTCAACTATGTCAGAATAGGCGGAATAGAGTGTCTTGATGTTTGTCATGTTGGTTTGCGCACCCCGCTCGGGGCGCGATCTCCTCGCTCATGCGACCCAACGGTCGCGTCGCTTTCGTGGGTGGGCTCCGTTGCAATCACCGTGCGATTGTAAGGGAGCCAACCAAGCCCACAATCATCTCGTTGCGTTATAAACCAGCTGCTCTTGGGTCAGTTGAAACCCAACAAGCATCTCAAAGCGGCTGCGCGCAATCGCGGCCCGAACCTCAGGGGCGGCCAGCGGATCGAGAGCCGCTTCTGGATCGCCAGGTCGTCGTTTACGCGTAATACGTTCGCGAATATCTTCGGGCAGTGAAGCCGCCGCTCGATCTACAAAAGCGCCAGCCTTGGCATTGGTGCTCGCGCGCTCCTGACCGTCAGCGAACGTTAACGTGACTTCGCCCACTCGCTTACTCACCACTGCGCTGCCGCCTTGGAGTACTGTCACAAAATATGGCAAGGTAACGGTGCGGCTGCCGCGAACATCTGTGCGACGCGCGCGCACTTCAAAGGTGGCCTCAGTATAAACTTTTTCGCTGGTGTCATCGCAAGTTGAGCGCAGATTTGTCATCGAAGCGCTCATGTCGAGATTGCTCAGCGTCGGTGCGTCTGGGGCGCGGAAAGTAGTTACGTCACCAGTGAAATCGGGAATGCCCACAGCCGGACAAGTGGTAAGCACCGAAGTGATGCCAACGCCCTGATCGACCACAAGCTCACCCTCTTGAGCGCAGGCAGTAAGCCCGGCGATCAACGCCATGGCAGGTAAGAGGCGGGTGCGAAACATCATTGAAATCCGTCCTTAGTGTATCAATCTTTGGCAATACCCCGTCAACGGGACCATTTACCGCAAGCACTCTCGCCCTAGCGAGACACGCTGCAAAGCGCTAGAGGCTCAATCATGAATGCGCCCTTTCAAGATTCATCGAGCGCCGCAAAACCGCTCAAATTGCTAATCGCTGCACCGCGCGGCTTTTGCGCTGGCGTCGACCGCGCGATCGAGATCGTCGAAAAGGCGCTCGAACGCTATGGCGCGCCGGTCTATGTCCGCCATGAAATCGTCCACAACAAATACGTGGTTGAAGGGCTGAAAGCCAAAGGCGCAATCTTCGTCAAAGAGCTTGATGAAGTGCCAACCGATGCGCCGGTTGTGTTTAGTGCGCATGGCGTACCCAAATCAGTCCCCGCCGAAGCCGAACGGCGCAATATGGTCTATGTCGATGCCACCTGCCCTTTGGTCTCGAAAGTACACCGTCAGGCTGAGCGCCAGCTTGAAAAGGGGCGTCATATCATTTTCGTCGGTCACGAGGGTCATCCCGAGGTGATAGGCACGATGGGGCAAGTAGACCCCGGCCAAATGACCTTAGTCGAAGACCTTGAGGATGTGGACAAGCTGCCATTCGATTCAGACGAACCGCTGGCTTATCTCACTCAAACGACTTTGTCGGTCGATGACACACGCGAAGTTATTGAGGCGCTGGAATGGCGCTATCCCAACATTCGCGGACCCAAAGCAGAAGACATTTGCTACGCGACCTCTAATCGGCAGGCAGCAGTCAAAGAATTGGCTCATGATTGCGATTTGGTGCTGGTGGTGGGTGCGCCCAACTCCTCCAACTCATTGCGTCTGGTCGAAGTGGCAGAACGCCTAGGTACTCCGGGCAAACTGATTCAACGCGCCAGTGAGATTGATCCTGCTTGGTTGGATGGCATTGAAACAATCGGCCTGACTGCAGGCGCGTCTGCTCCCGAAGTGTTGGTGCGCGAAGTGGTGGATGAGCTCGCAAAGCTGCGACCTCTTGAAGAGGAAACCATCAAAACCGCTGAGGAAAAGATGGTTTTCAAACTGCCGCGTCAACTCAGCGAATAATCTTCAAAGGCTGAGCGCTATGGCTGTCTACACACATTTGGGCGCGGAGGCTTTGGCTGACCTAATCGCTCAATATGATGTGGGCGATCTGCTTTCAGCCAAAGGCATTGCCGAAGGTGTATCCAATTCCAATTGGCTGATCGAGACCACCAAGGGTCGCTACATTTTGACTATGTATGAGCGGCGCATTGAGCTTGACGATTTGCCCTATTTCCTCGGCTTGCTTGACCACTTGTCTGACAAAAATTGTCCAGTTCCCCGCACGATCCATGATCGGGAGGGGGCGGCTTTCAGGATGGTGGATGGTAAGGCCGTCGCATTGATCGAATTTTTACCAGGTGTATCGCCAACAAAACCGAGCGCAGCGCAGGCCTATTCGGTGGGGCAAGTGCTTGCGAAGATTCACGCGGCGAGCACCGACTTTCCCATGCGCCGAGCGAACGCGATGAACTTTCAAAGCAATCAAGAATTGCTCGCTTCGTGTGGCACGCCAGGACTTAAATCGATCGATCCAGATCTTCCAAACATGCTCAGCGCCGCAAACACCGCAGCGGCGCTCGAACTCGATGGGCTTCCACAAGCACAAATCCACGCGGATCTTTTCCCAGATAATGTCTTGATGTTGGGCGATAGAGTCACCGGCTTAATCGATTTCTATTTTGCTTGCACCGGCCCAATGGCGCTTGATCTGGCCGTAACTCACGCAGCTTGGGCTTTTGATCCTGAAAGCAACAACTACGAAGCCGAGCTCGGTTCCGCAGTCCTGCGCGGTTACACCGACACTCGCGAAATCAATGCTGAGGAGCGCGCTCTACTCCCTGAAATCGCAAAAGGGGCCTGCCTCCGGTTCGTTGCAAGCCGCGCAGAAGACTGGCTCGACACCCCTGATGATGCATTGGTAACCCGCAAAGACCCGATGCAATTCGTCTCAAGATGGCGCGTTTACGACGAATTGGGTTCCGATTTGTTTGCGTGAGCTATAGTGGCTTGGCAAAAGGGGGCTTCATGAAACGCGTTGAGATATTCACTGACGGCGCTTGTAAAGGCAATCCCGGACCGGGCGGCTGGGGTGCATTGCTACGCATGGGCAAGCACGAAAAGGAATTGAGCGGCGCGGACCCGGATACGACCAATAATCGCATGGAGATGACGGCTGTTATTCAAGGCCTTTCAGCATTGATCGAGCCTTGCGAGGTCGATCTCTATTCTGACAGCAAATATGTGATCGACGGAATCACCAAATGGGTCGAAGGCTGGCAACGCCGAGGATGGGTCAATGCGAGCAAGAAACCTGTGCGCAATGCTGATCTGTGGCATGATTTGATTGAGGTCACCGCCAAACACCAAATCGAGTGGCATTGGGTAAAGGGGCATTCCGGCCATCCCGAAAACGAGCGGGTCGACCAGCTCGCAAGCGGTGAAGCTGGCCGCATTCAGTCAGAGCAGGCAGAATTCTAACTGCTCAATGCAAAACGGGCGCGTCAGTCACCTGACACGCCCGTCTCAATTCTAGAAATCAAAATGCTTAGGTGTTGTCTTCGACCGGAGCGCCTGGACCGTTTTTCTGGATCGAAGCAATGGCGTTCTTAGCGCTGTCCTTGCTTGAATACCCTTGGGTCGAGAACATCACTTCAGAATTGTAGCTGAAACGTACGCGAAACTCGTCTGCTTTGTCTTTGTAGATTTCAAACTTGTGAGCCATGGGTTTCCCTCTCTGTAAAACAAAAGCTGCAACAGCATCTTACAGATTGATCGGGCTGTGACTAGCCCGAAGCTTGTGCTTTTTCAAAAGCGAAGCGAGCCGGTGAGTAAGAGGATCTGTCAATTCCTGAAGTGAGGGTATCTGGCTCCTCATCTAGTATAATCTGAGCGGCAAGTCTGGCTGCCGCCGGTGCGGTCTGAATGCCAAAGCCACCTTGCCCTGCGAACCAGTTAAAGCGGGGAACATCAGGGTCCGGCCCATAGATGGGCAATCTGTCAGGCGCGAAACTTCTAAGACCAGCCCAGCGCCGCTCCACTGCCTCGATCTTCCAATTGGTGACGCTTTCGAAGCGATCAATCGCCTTCGCTACATCCATCTCCTCAGGCGCAGCATCGCAAGGTTCTGTTGGAATTTCATCGTGCGGGCTTAGCCACAGGCGGCCATTGTCCGACTTGAAATAGAACCCGCCAGATATGTCGAGCACAAGCGGCAAATCATCTGGTGCCTCTGGCGAGACGCGCAATTGCGCGACCGTACGGCGTTTCGGATCAATCCCCAATGGACGCGCTTCTGCCCGCTTCGCGATCGTATCAGCCCATGCGCCTGCGGCATTCACGATTTGAGCCGCCCGATAGCTTTCGCCAGCCTCAGTGGTCATCCGCCAACCGCCAGACTCAGTTTCAATACAACTGACTAGCGCGCGGCACACCAAATCAGCGCCCGCCTGCTTTAACGCTTTGAGATAATGCTGATGCAGACCAGCCACTTCAATATCCGCGCATGCTGGCTCCCAGATCGCATCGCACCATTCTTCGCGAATATGTGGAACACGGTCTGCAAAACCCTCTGATCCCAAGCGCTCTATCGTCACCCCGGTGCCGGCGAAGGTTTCAACAAATCCGTCCATTGCCGCGCGATCTTCAGCGCGTCCGACATATAAAGCACCACGCGGCCTCAGAAAGCCGCCTTCACGCAAGAACTGACCTGATGCGAGTGTAAGCGGTACGACGCCAGGTCCGCCGTAGCATTCCTCCCAAAAAGCGGCCGAACGTCCGGTGGAGTGATAGCCGGGGACATCTTCAGCCTCGAGCACCAACACTTTTGAATACGGGGCAAGCTCCGCTGCAATGCTGGCACCTGCCATTCCTGCGCCAATAACGGCAAAATCGTACAGAACGTCACTCATCGAGCGGGTACGACCTCATCAAGAAACAATGCGACCTCGTCCATCATGCGACGCCGAACCGCATCCACTTCGCGCAAGATTTCGTGATGCGCTTCTTCGCCAAAGGTAACGAGCTTGCCATTCGGCAAACGCTTAGATGCGCTGACATTGGTTGGATGGCTCACGAGCTTGTCTGATGATGTTGAAACAATCAGCACTGGCACTTTGACTGCTTCCATTGCGCCCGGTTCCTCCAGCCGTCGCCACGAAGCATAGGCGCGCTCTACCCAGTGCCAACTGGCAGGTCCCATCACCAATTCAGGCCGCGTGTCGCGCCAATATTGCTCATCCGCATAACGTTCAGCGTCATGGGTAAGCAACTGTGATCGCTTGGCTGGTAGTTCGCCCGGTTTCTCGCTCCATTTCCATGCTTGGCGCATTGGATCACCAACCCACGTCATTAATCGCGCGACTGAGTGCAGCATGGCAATCGGCAGCGGGGGGCTGTTCATACCAAGCATCGGAGCGCTCAGAAACACAGCGTCAGGCTGAATCAAGCCATCGACCAAGGCGCGCATAATTAGATGACCACCCATAGAGTGGCCCGCAAGCACGTGAGGTCCTGGTACTTCCTTGATCCATTGGGCCCATAAATGCGCAAGATCGCCAGTCCATGTAGTGAAGTCATCAATGTGACCGGTCACTGCATCCCGGCCAAGCCTGCCTGAACCTGCCTGCCCGCGCCAATCTGATGCGGTCACTCGCCAGCCTGCACGATGCCATTCTTCAAGGCTCTCGAGGTATTTTTCGTAACAGTCACCGCGCCCGGGCATAAACAGGATTGAGCCACGTGGCGGATCTGCGCTTCCCGGCCAATCGATGCGGCGCAGAGTATGGCCATCGGCTGCGTTCCACGTGCTTTCATTTGCATCGAGAGGAATAGAGCGCCGATCAATCGGACCGTCAGCATAGAGCATAGTTTCGCCAGCTGTATCTATGTGAACCTCCGAAACGTGGTTACTATTTGGTAAGCACTCGCCTTTAGCACGCTGCCCCAAGAAGCGATGCGGTGAGGGGATGTCCCTCTCTTCGCAAGCTCTCGGGGGCAAGATGCTGATGAGTTACATTCACTACGGACTGCTGATTGCCTTGGCAATCGCGCTGCTAATTGCGGCGGCAACTGATATTCGCAGCCGCACGATCCATAACAAGCTGAACATCGCCATCGCTGTGGGCGCTCCAGCATTCTGGTGGGCAAGCGGCATGTCGCTATGGCCCGACATTGCCTGGCAGGTTGGTTTTGCGATCGTTGCCTGCTCCATCCTCATCGGCATCGCGTGGATTGGATATAAAGTGGGGATCGTCATCCTGGGCGGCGGCGACATCAAGCTCTTGGGCGCGCTTTCCTTATGGTTAGCCCCGCTCGCTTATCTCGACCTGCTTATCATGATGGCAGTGTTTGGCGGCGCGATGGCCGTGGCCTTTGTCCTCCGCCGAGTTGTTTTCAAACCTAAGAAATACGCGTCGCTCCCCTATGGGGTGGCCATCGCATTCGGAGCGCTTTGGGTGCTCTATCCTAAATTAATTGCGGTTCCTGCTTACGCATAAGGACTGCCGTGAACCCGATCTTAACCAATTCGGACGTACTCACTTCAACCATACCCGCCCGCAAACTTTATTGGGCCGACATTAGGGGGCTAATTAGCCATGGATAGGAAGAAACTGGTTCTGCTGCTTGGTGCACTCGTCGTTGCCGTTGGCAGCGCATTCCTTGCACGGAGCATGTTTGCTGGCGATGCTGCGCCGACTGCTGAGGCGGCTGCGCCTGAGCCTGAAGGACCCAAGGTATTGGTTGCCAACCGCGCTCTGCCGGCAGGCACAATCATTACTGCTGATGCCATGGGCTATCAGCAATGGCCTGAAGAGCTCGTCCAAGACGCCTACTTCATTGAAGGCGAATCGGATATGAGCCAGCTGCTCGGTACGGTTGTCCGCTTTCCAGTCACCGCTGGTGAGCCGGTAACCCAAGGTTCGCTGGTGAGCCCTGGCGATCGTGGTTTCCTTGCTGCGGCGCTTGGCCCTGGCATGCGCGCTGTCGCGGTTCCGATCCCTGACGCTGAAATCGGCGTTGCAGGCTTTATCTTCCCAGGTGACCGCGTCGATATGCTGTTGACGCAAACTCTGGCCGGTGAAGGTCGTCCTCTTCAAGTCGCAGAGACGGTTCTTCGCAACCTGCGTGTTCTCGCGACCGACCAGTCGACTGAAACTGTGACTGACGAAAACAATCAGACCGTTGTTCGCGGCTTCCGCACTGTCACTCTCGAAGTGACACCGGAAATTGCTGAAAAGATTGCTGTTGCACAGAGCGTCGGCAGTCTGCGTCTGGTCCTGCGCTCTATCGCCGACAATCAGGCTGAACTTGAGCGTGCGATTGCTTCTGGCGACATCAAGATCCCAGAAGGCGCTACGCAAGAAGAAGAAGAGCGTATTCTTCGCACAGCGATGACGCGTCCTGTTGATGCACGTTCAACTTACCAAACTGGCGGCGACGTCTCACGTTTCCAACGCAAGAGCATTCCTTCTGAGGAAAGCCGTGGCCGTGGAAACGCTCGTGCGACACCACCATCACCCGGTGTTTCAGCACAGGTGAACGGCGCTCCAGTATATCGTGGTCCAACGGTCCGTGTGACACGCGGCAAGGCCACCTCTGAGGTGCCAGTGGGCGGCTCTATCAGCACCGCAACCGCACGCGGCGTCGGCCAGGTTGGCCAAGTCGCACCGGTCGCTGGTTCGACAATCCGCTGAGGGGAAAAACCATGACCACTCAGCTCAAGAATACAATTTACTCAGGGACATTTAACGGGGGCCCTAAGATGAAAGCTAGAACTCTTGCAAAAGCACTGCTGGCCGGAATTGCCGCACTGCCATTGGTGGCAACACCAACGGGCACGGCGACCGCACAGCAAGTCGTTAGCCCAAGTCAGGAAATCGTCCTGTCAATCGGCCGCGGTGAATTGATCACTGTGCCTGGCTCCATGAGCGATGTCTTTATCGCGAATGAAGCGGTGGCAGATGTCCAGATCAAATCTCAGCGTCAGCTTTATGTCTTTGGTAAGGCCGGCGGCGAGACCACCATCTACGCGAGCAATGCGCGCGGCGATGTGATCTTTTCAGCCAATATCCGCGTGGGTTCGAACATTGGCAGCATCGACCAGATGCTCGCCCTTGCGATGCCAGAAGCCAAGGTGAGCGTTGCCACAATGGGCACCAACACCGTGCTTCTCACCGGCACCGTTGCAGCTCCTGAAGATGCAGCTGAAGCGGAACGTCTTGTTCAGGCCTTTCTTGGCGGTGAAGCCAATGTGATCAGCCGCCTCAAGACAGCGACGCCGCTGCAGGTGAATTTGAAAGTCACCTTTGCTGAGGTTAGCCGCAGCCTGGTTCGTACGATCAATGGCAACGTCACAACTGCGGATGGCGGTTCTGATTTCCGCGGTGTCGTGGGTTCAGGCCGTGCTCTTGGACAAGCAGATGGCTTCAACTTTGGCGGGCCTTTGTCTGCTGGTCAGGGTGTTGCCGGTGTTAGCCGCCAAATCCCTGTGATTGGCGCTGATGGCCTGCCAGTTCTCGACGAAAATGGTGCCATCCTGACCCAGGCACTGACTGGGCCTGGTATCGATTCACAAGGTGGCACGTCTTTGGCGGGCTTGGGTCGACTTTTCGGTCTCAATGTTCTTGGCGCACTGGATCTGTCAGAACGGCTCGGCTTGGTAACGACTTTGTCGCAGCCAAACCTCACCGCTCTATCTGGTGAAACGGCAACCTTCCTTGCTGGTGGCGAGTTCCCAATTCCGATTTCTCAGGGCCTCGGTAACGTCGCCATTGAATATCGCGATTTCGGTGTAAGCCTTGCCTATACGCCGACCGTGCTTGCCAATGGCCGCATTTCACTGCGCGTCCGCCCAGAAGTATCTGAGCTTTCGAGCCAGGGCGCCGTGACGCTCAATGGTTTCCAGGTTCCAGCGCTGACGATCCGTCGCACAGAAACAACTGTGGAGCTGGGCTCTGGCCAGAGCTTCATGATTGCTGGCCTGATGAGCAACAACGCTCAGAATGCTCTCGATAAGGCACCGGGTCTTGGCGATCTGCCAATTCTTGGCAATCTGTTCCGCAGCCGTGATTTCCGTCGCGGAGAAACCGAGCTTGTGATCGTGGTGACACCTTATCTGGTGCAGCCCGTCAATGCGAGCCAGATCCGTCTGCCAACCGATGGCTACAGTTCTGCCAATGAGTTCGAACAGTTCATCGGTTTCCGCGACAATGACGGTGAAAGCGGCGCTCAGCGCCCTGGTCCAACCGCCGCTGATCCAGAGGCTCCCAGCCCTGACATCAGCAGCGCCGATCCCGCAGCCATCGTCCCCGGATCTCCGCGTGAGCAAGATCGCCGGGCCGATGACCGCAACACCCGTGGCCGTGATCGCTCTGCCGATGCTGCCGCTCCTGGTTTCAGCCTTTAATAGTCCAAGCGAAGGGTTCGAAAAATGAACATTGCACGCAAAAGCAAACTGATGGGCGTAGCTGCCCTCTCGCTCGGCCTCGCTGTGGCGGGTTGTGGCGGAATGCCAACCAACGCATCGCTTTACTCGACCAAACAACCGGTCGTGGAGCGCACCAACTTTACCATGGACGTGGACACAACACGCTCAGGTCTTTCGATCAACGAACAGCAGCGTCTGAACGGTTGGTTCGAAACCATGGATCTGCGCTACGGTGACCGCATCACTGTTGAAGACCCAGCCAGCAACCCTGCGGTTGCCAATGCGGTCAACGATCTTGCTGGTCGCTATGGTTTGATCGTCAGCGAAGTTGCACCAACCACCGAAGGTCTTTTGGCCCCAGGTCAAGCGCGGGTGGTAATCACCCGTTCGACCGCAACGGTGCCTGGCTGCCCTGATTGGTCAACCAAATCGGATGCCAATTACGGAAACGCCACAAGCCCTGGCTATGGCTGCGCCATCAATAGCAACCTGGCCGCAATGGTCGCCAACCCTGAAGACCTTTTGCAAGGTCAAGAAGGCACTGGCGAAACCGTCGTCGCCACCGGCACTCGTGCCATCCAAACTTATCGCGAAACAGCGCCTACGGGTGCTGGCGGTCTGCAAAATGCTCAAGGCGGAGGTAACTGATCGATGAACGCTCCTTGGAAATCTGGTCTTCCTGGCAATCGCGATCCGTTCGCAGCCTATATTTGCGATGATGCTGCATTGGACGTCTTGCGTCCGGTGGTCATCGAAATGGGCTGGCAGCCGGAAAAGTGCAACAAAGGCGGCCTGCGTAATGCTGTGCAGTCGCTTTCTGTCAGCGCATCGCCCGCCATTCTCGTAGTTGACCTTTCGGAAAGCGGTGACCCGCTCAACGACATCAACGCTTTGGCAGAAGTTTGTGAACCCGGCACGGTTGTGATTGCAATCGGTCAGGTGAACGATGTGCGCCTTTACCGCGACCTTTTGGCAAGCGGTATTCAGGACTATCTGCTCAAGCCGCTCAACGCACAAGCTGTGCACGATGCGCTGAACAGCGCATTGGCTGTCTTCACCGCACCTAAGGGTGGTGAAGGTGAGACCGTCAAACGTCACATCTCCACCGCAATCGTGGGAACACGCGGCGGTGCAGGCGCATCGACACTGGCCACGTCGCTGGCATGGCTGTTCAGTGAGCATCATGGCTCACCAACGGCGATGCTGGATCTCGATGTTCACTTCGGCACCGGCGCACTTGCGTTGGACCTGGAGCCGGGCCGCGGTCTGACTGATGCAATCGACAACCCCAGCCGTATCGACGGGCTATTCATTGAACGCGCAATGATCCGCGCCAATGACAACCTTTCGATCCTTTCAGCTGAGGCACCGATTAGCCAACCGCTAATGACTGATGGCGCTGCCTTCGTTCAACTGGAGGAAGAATTCCGCCAGGCGTTCGAAATGACTGTCATCGATCTGCCGCGCAACATGCTGATCAACTTCCCGCATCTGCTGGCAGACGTGAACTTGGTCCTTTTGACCTGCGAACTCACTCTGGCATCGGCGCGTGATACGATCCGCATTCTTTCATGGCTGAAAACCAACGCTGCCCACGCTCATCCGATGATCGTGTGCAACAAATTCCAGCCGGGTGTCGCTGAGATCAGCAAAGCAGATTTCGAAGCTTCGATCGAACGCAAGATCGACTTCGCAATTCCTTATGACGTCAAGGCCGCATCAAACGCAGCCAAGCTTGGTCAGGTCTTCGTCGAAGCAAACAAGTCTTCGAAGGCGACCGCCGCGATCAAACAACTGGCTGAGCGGATCATGGGTGCGAGCGAGGAAGACCTCGAATCGATCACCGAAGAGAAGAAATCGCTGCTTGGCGGGTTCGACTTCAAAGGTCTGCTGGCGAAGAAAGAAAAGGTCGAAGCAGAGCCCGCTGACTAAGCGCGCTGCCAAAGGGAGCGGGGCGAGCGAAGTAGCCCGCCCCTCCCATTGGCGCTCCGGCCAAAAGCAATGAGTTAACACCTCCAGCCTAAGTTGGAGCTGTTGAAGTAACGAACGAACCGAACTGGCGAGGCACGAGACCGACATGGACTTCATCCAAACCTTGATAATCACGGTGGTGATTTTTGCCGTGCTAGTCGTGGGTTACCTGCTGGTGACCGGCTCTGGCGCTGGTAAATCGCAGAAACGCCGGTTGGAATCACTCCGGTTCCGCCACTCGGAAAACACCGACACAAAGGTGGAATCGCAGCTCAAGAAAGCGATCGCCGCGCGTAAACCAAAGGCGCAACGCGTCGCTGGCTCTGGCTCGCGCACTGAAGCGCTGGAAATGCGGCTTGATCGCACGGGCAAGGGCTGGACCGTTTCGCAATACATCTATGCCTCGCTTGGCCTGATGCTGGCGATTGCAGTGCTCATCTTCTTGCAGTCGGGCGCAATCCTGCTCGCACTTGGTGTCGGTGCGGTGATTGGCCTTGGTTTGCCACATCTGGTTGTCGGCTTTTTCATCGGCAAACGGACCAATGGCTTTAACGCGAAATTCCCTGATGGGATCGAATTGTTGGTTCGCGGCCTGCGCTCTGGCCTTCCCGTGACCGAAACCCTTCAGGTGGTGGCTCAGGAAGTCGATGGCCCTGTTGGCATCGAATTCAAAGGCATCGTTGAGCGGATCAAAATCGGTAAAACCATGGAAGATTCTCTCCAGGAAACCGCCGATCGCCTCGGCATTCCAGAGTTCAACTTCTTCTGCATCACTCTCGCCATTCAACGTGAGACCGGTGGTAACTTGGCAGAAACCTTGTCGAACCTTGCCGATGTTTTGCGCAAGCGTTCACAGATGAAGCTCAAGATCAAAGCGATGAGCTCTGAGTTTAAAGCATCTGCGTACATCGTTGGCTCACTGCCCTTCATCGTCTTCGGTCTGATCTACTGGATCAACCCGGAATATATCGGCGGCTTCTTCTACGAAGACCGTCTGATCGTGGCCGGACTTGGCGGGCTCGTATGGATGAGCATTGGCGTCTTCATCATGGCCAAAATGGTCAGTTTCGAAATCTGATCCGGGGGCAATAGAGTATCATGAACCAGACACCCGGACCCACACTGCTCGGCTTTGATGTAATCATGGTCGGATCGATCCTGGCGGGGCTCGCAGCTTTCGCCGTGTTGATGGCGATCTATGCCGCCATCACGATTAAGGATCCGATGGCCAAGCGCGTCAAATCGCTCAATGAGCGCCGCGACGAGTTGAAAGCCGGCATCATCACCGGTGGCAGCAAGAAGCGCGCCTCGCTGGTGCGCAAATCTGACACGACCGACAAGGTCAAAGGCTCGCTCGACAAGATGAATGTCTTGCAGGAGAGCCAAATTGCGATTGTTCAGCAAAAGCTAGCTCATGCTGGTTATCGGAACAAAGAGCTTGCGGTTATCATCATCGGCCTTCGCGCTGTGCTGCCCGTTGTCTTTGGGATCATTGGCTTCGTAGTCTTCTACCTGATCAACTACTTCGAGTTTGAGAGCGATATGTATAAGCTCTTCTCGCTCGCGGCCGTTGTGTTCCTGGGCTACAAAGGACCAGAGCTTTATCTGTCGAACAAGGCATCAAAGCGCACCTTGGAAATCCAAAAGGGTCTTCCAGACGCACTCGACCTTCTCGTCATCTGTGCAGAAGCTGGTCTGACCGTTGATGCTGCGTTCAACCGCGTTGCTAAGGAATTGGGCCGGGCTTACCCTGAGCTGGGTGACGAATTTGCTCTGACCGCCATTGAGCTTTCGTTCCTCAACGAGCGTAAGCAGGCGTTCGACAACCTCGCCTATCGCGTTGATCTCGAAGCGGTCAAAGGCGTGGTCACCACCATGGTCCAAACCGAACGCTATGGTACGCCGCTGGCCTCTGCCCTGCGCGTTCTGTCTGCCGAATTCCGTAACGAGCGTATGATGCGCGCTGAAGAGAAGGCTGCGCGTCTGCCAGCCATTATGACAGTGCCGCTCATTCTGTTTATTCTGCCGGTTTTGTTTATCGTTATTCTTGGCCCGGCGGCCTGCTCGATCTCCGATGCTCTGATCAACAAGGAGTAATCCGCAGAGCTACGAGTAGGAAAGCACTTTCACCGATTACAGGTGAGTAACGGGGTCGATCCAATAGGCGCGGATCGGCCCCGTTTTTGCCTCCTGGTGCACGCGGGCCAGGAGGTTACAGGCAGAGCCTAGCCTGCAAGTTTGGCCGCGCGCTCTCGCATCCGTTCGAGCATCGTGCGCAGAGCCGTTTCTTCGGCTGCATCAAAGCCATCGAACAACTCACGTTCGATCTCTTTGGCAACGGGCATCACCTCGCGGTAGATGCCTAAGCCTTCTTCCGTCAGCTCTAGCAGGTGAGATCGGCCGTCTTGCTCATTCACCACCCGTGTGATCAACGCACGCTCTTCAAGCACCTTGCAAGCGCGGTTCACCGCCACCTTGTCCATCAGGGTCACTTCGGCAAGGTCGCGCTGCGTCAGGCGCCCTCCGCGCATTTGAGCATCGCCTAGCACCGCCATCACCCGCCACTCTGTTACCTTTAGGCCAAACCGCTTGCGATAGCGCTCTGCGATCAGGCTGCTAACCGCGTTGGATGCAATGGAGAGCTGATAAGGGAGGAAACCGGAGAGTTGAAATTTGCTGGTCATATCTGCACGTCTGGTGAAACTTGAAGAATTGCTCTTAAGGGGCGTCATCTCAGTCATTTGCGACTAGTAACGCATGCAACCAGTTTGATTCAAGTTTGGTTCCCACCGCTATACGCCGCTCACTTGTATCCGCGCTCTTCCCACCATGGGTAGAAGTCAGGCATATCTTCGCTGACCTTGGCCGGATACATCGGTTTGCGCTTCTCCAGAAAGCTCGCGATCCCTTCTTTCGCATCTTCACCGCGAGACAGGCGATAGATGGCGCGGCTGTCGATCTTGTGGGCTTCCATCGGGTGATCTGCACTCGCCAGCCGGTACATCATCTGCCGCGTCAGCGCGACCGAGACAGCCGAGGTGTTCTCTGCGATTTCAGAGGCGATGCTGCGCGCAGCATACAGCAATTCGTCTGGCGCATGGATAGACCGCACCAGCCCGCCTGCCTTGGCCTCTTCCGCATCGAAGACCCTGCCCGAATAGCACCATTCAAGCGCTTGGCTGATACCCACGATGCGCGGCAGGAACCAGCTTGATGCCGCCTCAGGAACGATGCCACGCCGGGCGAACACGAAGCCATAGCGCGCATGGGACGCCGCCAAGCGGATATCCATCGCCAGCTGCATCGTCGCACCCACACCAACAGCCACACCGTTGCACGCGCTGATCAATGGTTTTTGGCTTTCAAATAGCCGCAGCGTCAGGAGCCCTCCCCCATCTCGCACGCGTTCATCAGACAGGTCACTGACCTCATTGGGATCAGAGAAGACGTGGCCGCCGCCCTCTGGCGTCAGGTCTGCGCCTGCGCAAAACGCACGCTCTCCGCCGCCTGTGAAGATCACCGCGCGCACCGCATCATCAGCGTCAATATCGTCCATCGCTGCCATGATCTCGGCCCCCATCGTGCGGGTATAGGCATTCATCTTGTCAGGGCGGTTCAGCGTGATGGTCGCAATGCCATCAGCCTTATCGACGATGATCTGGGTGTAGTCAGTCATTGAGGTTCCTCTCTTGCATGCGCGTGGACCACGAAAGGGGGTGCTTTAGAAAAAACGAAAATGCATGATTGAGCAATGAAAACCCATTATTTTCAGTGCCTTTCACGCAACCATTCACAATTTCGCACATCCTAACTGTGACTTTCCAAATCACCACGCTTTTTTGCAGCTTGGCCATATCCTGCATTCTTCACAAGCCATCCTAGGAAATTCGCTAGGGGTAGGAAAGCGATGGGAGTGCACGCTCCGACTTTGTCACAGTGCCACTGGCGCATTCCCGTCTACCTGCAGCAAATGGGCAAATCCCCGCCGCCCATGGGAGACTCAAACTGACGTTGTCATCGCTGAGATGCAGGACAACCGTTTGCAAGGGCTCGATCGCGCTGCTGGGAGAATTGAATGAGTTACTCAGAGCTAAAAATCTGAAAATGTTCGACTTTTAGATCGGTTCATCAAGCTGTCAGCAGATTGCATCTAATTCGCTTTCACAGTTGTTGGAGAGAGCATTATGGGCCGTGCGAAACACTTCGCGTCAATTTTGATTGCTTCAGGAGTGCTGGCATCCGCGGATCCGGCGGCGGCATGTCAGGGCATCCAGTTCGAAACCCGCACCTCCTTTACTCATGCAGAGCCCGCCTCAGACCTGCCAGATGGGATGGTGCAGCTCAAAATCACAATCAGCGAGCGTCAGTTCGCCAACAACATCCGCCAGACCGAATTTCTTCAGGTCCATGATGCCTCGGAAAACGGGGTCGGCAGAATTGCGATTGCCCTGCCGATGGTAACAAGCTGCGGGAGTGTGGAGCGCCCCGCCGCAGGTGAGCACTATGTGATCGGTCAATTCGCGCAATGGGAGGATGGCCATCCGGTCATTGTAAATGGCGGACGTCTATTCCGCCCCGAATACACCACCCGCCCCGCCTATCCACGCGACTTCATCGGCGAAGTTGGGTAGTACATCCGCATTTCTGTGGCTTAGCATTCAGGGCGTTCAAGAGCATCCAACATCGCCCAAGCCTCTCATCCAGATCGAGCATTGCAATTGCGCTTTGCGGCAATCTAGCGATTGGGTAGAGGTTTCATATGAGCACAGTCGCAGCAATTCAGGCAGACCCGCAATGGATCCCGCACCGGATTGACTTTGCAGCGCGGCAGGCGGACTTCCTCAAAGTCCCATCAGAGCAGTTTGCGCAGCCAGGCTTTCTGGCGGATATTCAGCCTTCCTCCGGCGCTGATCAGGCGCGTATCCCTTTGGATGAATTGACCGCGATGGAGGCCGCACAACCCCTTCCCGTCCACTTCATCTTTCACACCGCATTTTGTCGTTCGACGCTGCTGGCAAAGGCGCTCAATATTCCCGGCATCAGCCTCGGCATGGCCGAACCTGCGATCTATGCGAACCTTTCAGGCGCAGGCGAGGCCGGCAATCCATTGGTGGGGCCCACAACACGGCTGCTCGCTCGCAAGCGAGGGGATGAGCAGGCGGTCTTTATCAAGCCGACCAACCATTCAAACCGGCTGATCCCGCACATCCTGCAAGCCTTTCCTAATGCGCACGCAATCCTGATGACGAACCCGCTTGAGACATTCCTCAAAAGCGTGGTGAGTAAGGGCATGCATGGGCGGCGCTGGGGCCGAAATCTCTATCTGGAATTGCAGAGCTATACCGGGATGGATTTCGGCATGGACGGGCGCGAGCAGTTCACGATGTCCGATTTGCAGGCTGCGGGCCTCGCATGGCTGCTCAACCAGAACTACTTTGCGACGCTTCTGAAAAGCCCGTTTGGCCCCCGCTTGCGCGTTTTGGATGGCGATGTGTTCCAGCATCAACGCACAGCCACATTGCAAGCCGCGCTAAACCTTGCAGGGATTGCTGATGCGGGGGCGCTCGCAGAGGATGCCGCGCAATCAGCGGTGTTTTCAAGCCACTCCAAACTCGGCAGCAAAGTCGCCTCAGGCGAGCGCGCTGACCGCGTTGAGCCGGATGCCAATGTGCTGGAGGAAATCGCGCAGGTTGGCGAGTGGATCGGCGTGATTGCGAGCCAAATGGGCGGCGATGTTCCCCTCAAACAAACGCTGTTCAGCCCGCCCCAAAACTGATCCCCGCCCCTCGCCCATAATGGGAGAGCAGCGGGGATGAGTGTTTTCGTAGGTTGGCCCAAGCCACCCGCTCCCTCCGCCCTTCCACCCGGATTATCACTCCGGAGTACGATCCGGGTGGAAGGGCGGAGGGAGCGGGTGGCTACGGCAGAGGATCAGGCCGTTTGGCCTGACCGCATGAGCTTACCTTGGCGCCATGCGGATTGCACCGTCGAGACGCACGTCTTCACCGTTGAAATACCCGGTTTCGATCATGGTCATGGCAAGCTTTGCATATTCCTCTGGCATGCCAAGACGCTTCGGGAATGGCACAGACGCGGCAAGCGCTTCTTTGACCTGCGGCGGAGCTGCATTCATCAGCGGGGTTTCAAAGATACCTGGCAGGATCGTGTTTACCCGGATGCCTTCGCGCATCAGGTCGCGCGCGATTGGAAGGGTCATGCCGACAACGCCGCCTTTGGAGGCTGAGTATGCTGCTTGGCCCATCTGACCGTCTTCTGCAGCGACAGAGGCGGTGTTGACCATCGCGCCGCGTGCACCGTCTTCATTGATTGGATCGAGCGTCATCATGCCCGCTGCTGATTTGGCGATGCAGCGGAAGGTGCCGATCAGGTTCACCTGAATGACAAAGTCAAACGCACTGATCGGGAAATGCTTGATCTCGCCTGATTGCTTGTCGCGGCTGGCAGTCTTGATCGCGTTGCCGATACCAGCGCAGTTCACGAGGATACGCTCTTGACCGTGGGCTTCGCGTGCTTTGGCAAAGCCTGCATCCACGTCTTCATCGCTGGTCACATTGACCTTGCAGAAGATGCCGCCGATTTCAGCAGCCATCGCCTCGCCCTTTTCTTCGTTCATGTCGAAGATCGCGACCTTCGCGCCTTTGGCTGCGAGTGCGCGCGCGGTTGCCGCGCCAAGACCAGATGCGCCGCCTGTGACGACGGCCGGTGTGTTTGCAGATACTTCCATTTCTAAGCTTCCTCTCAAAAGTTCTAATCAGACAGATTCAATAATCGTGACGTTCGCAACGCCGCCGCCTTCGCACATTGTTTGAAGGCCGTATTTCTTGTCATGCCGCTTTAGCGCGTGGACGAGCGTCGCCATCAGCTTTGTGCCCGATGCGCCCAGCGGGTGGCCCAGTGCAATCGCGCCGCCATGGACGTTCAGCTTTTCAGGGTCAGCGCCAGTGTGCTTCAGCCAAGCCATCGGCACAGGGGCAAAAGCTTCGTTGACTTCGTATAGGTCGATATCGTTGATGGTCAGACCCGCACGTTGCAGCGCCTTGTCAGTCGCGAATAGCGGCTCTTCCAGCATGATGACCGGATCGCCCGCTGTCACAGTCAGATTGTGAATGCGCGCCATTGGGGTGAGGCCATGGGTTTTGAGCGCTTCTTCCGACACGACCAACACCGCCGAAGAGCCATCGCAAATCTGGCTGGCAGAGGCGGCTGTGACCATGCCTTCGGGCGAGATCAGCTTAACGCCAGCAATCCCATCCAACGTCGCGTCAAAGCGGATGCCCTCATCCACCGTGTGCATTTCGGTTCCTTCGGGTGTTTCGATCTCGATCGGGACAATCTCATTTTCAAACGCGCCTGCCTCAGTCGCCGCTATCGCGCGCTTGTGGCTTTCAAAAGCGAAGGCATCGAGCTGATCTTTGCTCATGCCGTGCTTTTTCGCGATCATCTCTGCGCCCATAAACTGGCTGAACTGGATGTTTGGATACTTCTCCTGAACGCCGGGCGACATGTAGTGTCCGAGCCCCTCTTTCATGTGCAGCGTCATGTTCGAACCCATCGGCACGCGGGTCATGCTTTCAACGCCGCTGGCTATCACCACGTCTTGCGTTCCGCTCATCACGGCCTGTGCTGCAAACTGGATCGCCTGCTGAGAGCTGCCGCACTGACGGTCAATCGACACAGCCGGAGTGCTTTGCGGCAACAGCTTTGAGGCGAGCACGCCCATACGGCCAACCTGTCCGCCCTGCTCACCCGCTTGGGAAACGCAGCCTGTCACCACATCATCAATCGCGGTCGGATCAATCCCGCTGCGTCCCACGACGGCGTCCAAAGACTTCGCAAGCAGATCAACTGGGTGAACACCAGCAAGACGCCCACCACGGCGCCCCCCTGCGGTGCGAACGGCATCGACGATATAGGCTGTGGTCATGGGTCGGGATCCTCTCGTTTACGTAAACGTCGCTATTTGCAACTGACCTATGGGAGGTGAAGCTGCAAATCAACTGGCCTTTTAGGGGTGATGGTGGCTATCGGTATCTCCACCATGAAAACTCTATTTGAATTGAACCCGGATCTAGACCGCACAGCGCTGGCAAAGCGCTTTGCCGAAACGGGCCGTGTGCAGGTTCGCGATGTTTTGACCGAAGATGCTGCGCGCGAGATTTTGACCGTTCTCACCAAAGGCACTCCGTGGGGCATGGCAACCGGCGCTGGTGATGAAAACCGCCAAAGCTTTCGCATGGAGGAAGTGCGCGCACCTGGAGGGGCTGAGCGTGTGAATGCCGCTGCCATGCAAGCGCAGGAAAACTCGGCCAAGGGTGAATATGGCTTTCGCTTTGCCCACTACCCGATCCTAACCGCTATTCAGGAAGGCTGGGAGCAAGACAGCCCGCATGAAATCCTGCTCGAACATCTTAATGCAGACGAATTTCTGGGCTTGGCGCGGGAAATCACCGGGATCGACACGCTGATAAAGGCTGACGGGCAGGCAACCTTGTTTGCGCCCAATCACTATCTTGGCAGGCATATAGACAGCCATGTCGCCGAAGGGTGGGAGGTGGCCTATGTGCTCAACTTTGCGCCGCCTGACTGGCATCCGGATTGGGGCGGCTATCTGATGTTTCTCGACGATGAAGGCGACGTGGTCGAAGGGTTTCGCCCACGTTTCAACGCGCTAAACCTGTTCAAAGTGCCAACGTCCCATGCGGTGAGTTATGTCCCGCCCTTTGCGCCTGTTGGCCGGATCGCTGTGACTGGGTGGCTGCGCACGCAATGAACGGGTCTTCCACCGGGATACTCTCTGCTACCGAGGCGATGACTCGCATACGCATAGCGATGCAATCAAACGACCTCGCCTCTGCCCGCGCAGTGGCAGAGCAAGCCCGGCGCGATCATCCTGCTGATGCGGCCTTGGCGGACAGCGCCGGTAGCCTTGCGCTAAAAGCCAACGAGGCCAGTGTGGCGGAAGCGCATTTTGCGCGTGCGTGTGAGCTCGCGCCGACCGTCCTCGACTTCGCGCTCAACCACGCAATCGCACTCCAACGGCTGGAGCGGCATGGCGAGGTGCTTGCTCTGCTCGCGCGCCATGAGCAACAGGGCAAGACCGTACCGCGCTATGGCAGCACTCGCGCGCTCTCTCACCGTTCGCTCGGCCAGCTTTCTGACGCAGCGCATTGGTATGACACAGTGCTTGCGATGGAGCCGCGGCATCCGCGCGCTTTACATGGGCGTGCGCGCGTGGCGATTGAAAGGGGTGAGGCGGACGCTTTGCAACGGTTCGACACCGCACTCAGCATCAATCCGGGCGATGCCGATCTGTGGCTGGGCAAGGCGCAGGCGCTGGACGTGGCAGGCGATGTGATGGGCGCGCGCACCGTGGCAGAGCAGATTTGCACGCAGGCCCCGGGCTTTATCGCAGCGCTCACATTCCTATCCGGTTTGAAACTGGCGGCGGGCGAGGATGATTTTGCGGCCCCTTACCGCGAAGCAGCGGCCAAAGCGCCCCAAGACCCCAACATCCCCTCCGCCCATGCAGAAGCGCTGGCAGGCGTTGATCGCTCCGCCGAGGCGGCTGAGGTCGCAAGAGAGGCACAGGCGCGCTTTCCTAACGAGCCGCACTTTGCTCTGCTCGAAGCGGTTCACTGCGGCACGGCGGGGGATTGGGAGCGGGCCGAGGCGCTGTTTACGAAACTGCCCAAAGCCATGCCAATGCGCGCATTACACGAAGCGCGGCACCGTATCAGGCGCAGCGAGCTGGGCCGGGCTGAGGCCCTGCTGAAAGATGTGCTCGCCAACAATCCATGGGACATATCGGCATGGGCATTGCGAGGGATAGTCTGGCGGCTTTCGGGCGATGATCGCGCACAATGGCTTCACGAACAGGCAGGACTGGTGCAGTTCCGCCCTCTGATCGGGCGCGATGGTCTGATCGAGGATGTGACACAGGAACTGCGCACGCTCCATGCTGGCTCTGCCATGCCTTTAGGGCAAAGTTTGCGTGGGGGGACGCAGACACGCGGCATCCTGTTTCACCGCACCGAGCCCTTACTGGCTGAGCTGCATGAGGCAATACTCAGAACGCTGGAGGCGTATCGCGCGGGCCTTCCTACACACGACGCAACCCATCCGCTGCTGCGCCACCGCGACACCGCATGGAAGCTCGCCGGATCATGGTCCGTGCGGCTGACTGGAGGCGGTGATTACCACACATCCCATATCCATCCATTGGGCGTGATTTCCTCGGCAATGTATCTGGTCGTGCCACAAGAAGCACACGGTCCAGAGCAACAGGGATGGCTCGAAGTTGGGCGTCCTCCACCCGATCTTGGACTTGATCTGCCACCGATCCGCGCGATTGAGCCCGTTGTCGGTCATCTCGCGCTGTTTCCCTCGACGCTGTACCACGGGACGACAGCGTTCGGATCTGCTGAAAGAATGACGGTGGCATTCGACGTCGTGGCTTCATGACGCTAAGGGCGATGCGATGAGCGACGATGCAAAAGCATGGGGCGATTTCTGGGCCAACAATGCCGGCGGAACCGATGGTGGCTGCTTGCCCGCACGCTGGGCCGCGATTGAGAAGGCGCAGATCACTGCATGGCAAGACTTTGTGGCGGACCTGCCTGAGAATGCGCGGGTCCTTGACCTTGCGACCGGCGATGGACGCGTTCTGCGCTGGATGAAGCAGATGCGCGGCGACCTTGATCTTGAGGGCATTGACCTTGCGCCAAAGCTTCCCCCAGCTCCTCCCGGCACGAAGACGCAAGGCGGCATCGCGATGGAGACGCTGCCCTTTGAGGCGGATGCATTTGACGCTGTGGTAAGCCAGTTCGGGTTTGAATACGGCGATGTCAGCGCCGTTTCGACCGAGATCGCCCGCGTGCTCGCGCCGCATGGCAAGGTCGGCCTAATCGTACACCGGGGTGATGGCCCCATCCTTGAGCATAATATGAAGCGCAAGCGCGAGCTTAGCTGGGCGCTGCAAGGCAAGGCTATTGCGCGCAAGGTCAAGTCCGCTCTGAAAAAGGGGCCATCAGCGATCGATCATGCCGCAAAACTCGCTGACAAAGTAGCGCGCGAGGGTGCGGAAAAGTTCGGTCAGCAGTCGCCTGCTTGGGAAATTCCCGAGGCCATTCGTCGTTCTTGCCTAATGGGTAGGAGCGCAGGGATAGGCTCAATCACAGAGACGATTGGCATGATCGAGAGCCAAGCACAAAACGAACTTGGCCGGATCAAATCACTGGCGAAGGCTTGTAAGACAGCAGATGCGCGCGAGCAGATCATCTCTGCCTTTGGTTCCTATGATCTCAAAGTGCAGCAAACCAATTCACTCAAAGAGCCATCTGGCCGTGAGCTTGCCGACTTCATCACCTTTAGTTGAAGACCGGTCTGGCTAGAGCGGTCGATGCCGCAATCAAGCCGCCTGTTTGCCGAAAAGAAAAAGGGCGCCAGACCTGAAGTCTGACGCCCATTTTCTTGCGTGCATCCCCGGCCGCGAAGCCGGGGATCCAAGTCCGATTAGAAGCGGAACAGTGCCGAGACGAAGAAGTCACGGCCAAGCACGTCGTAAGTGCTTGGGTAGGTGTTCGACTGTTCACCGTTGTTGAAGTCACCAAGCAACAGCGAGTTGGTGTCGTTGATCACGTTACCAGCTGCATCGAACTCTGGCGTTGAAGGCAAGGTGTTGAACAGGTTGTTCACACCAAGCGACAGCGTCAGGTTGTCTGTTGCATCAAAGTTGAAGGTGAGGTCGATCAGGTCGTAGGCGCTAATACGCTCGACGAAGTTATCTTCGACATCGGTATCATCGTTTACGGCTGAAAGGTGACGCCAGCGAACCGACGTAGTCACCGGACCATCAGACCAGTTGAAGCGCGAAGTCCACTTGAAGGAAGACTGCGGCTCGCCACAGGTCAGACCAAAGCGGCCAGCACAACGGTCGATTTGGGTCGGGTCAGACGCATCAGGACGCGTATCGTTTGATTCAGTCCAAGTTCCGAGGAACTGGAGATCGATACGTGAGCCATCTTCGCTGAACAGACCAAACGCCATGTCCATGCCATAGTTGATCTGAAGGTCGATACCAGAAGTGCTGAATTCAGCGATGTTCGCACCACCAAGGACCGGTGGATTGTCACGGCCAAATGCACCCTGCGCGTCACGTGTACCGACAAAGGTCAAGCAACGTGGATCGGTCAAGTCCTGTGCAACGTTAAAGCACAGGTCAAGAGCCTGCTGCAGGCTGATCGTGGTGATCGCATCATCGATAGTGATATCGAAGTAGTCAGCCGTGATCGTCAGACCAGGGATGAACTCTGGCTGCAGAACGACACCGAAGCTGTAGCTGTCTGAGGTTTCTTCCTGAAGGAATGGGTTACCACCAAACAACGCAGCGATCTGACCATCTGGCTGCAGAACGGCGTTGTTGCCGATGTTGCCAGCTGGAACACCATTTGCCTGACACAGAGCAAGCAGAGCGCCGGTTGGAACCGGAGCGTTACCTGCCATGCCGTCACCAGCACATGGGTCATTTGCACCTGGGAAGCCAATAGCGGTACCCTGGAACAGCTCGTTTACGTTCGGTGCACGAACAGCGCGCTGATACTGACCACGGAATGTGATATCAGGGATCGGGCTGAACTGGGCGCCACCGGCGTAGGTCCAAACACCACCAACAGCGTCAAGCGAGTAGTCGGAGTAACGAGCAGCGCCGTTAACTTCGAAACGCATGCCGCTTTCGGTTTCGTAAGGAATGTTGATCTCAGCGAAGATCTCATCAACGCTGTAACCACCTTCGGTTGGCTCACCGGCGTTAAAGCCAGCAACGTCGCCTGATGCGAGGAATTCGTCAGGGATGAAGCGTGAGCTAACTGCACGATGCTCCGCACCAACAGCAAAACCGATAGGCTCCGCTGCACCAAGTGCGTAGTCACCAAAGGTACCAGAGATAACACCAGAGACCACTTCGAGGGTCGAGATGTCACCGTTCTGTGCCTGAATGCGGAACGCATCAACCATTTCCGGTGTCAGTGTGTTGAGACCGAAGATGTTCAGTGGGGTATCACCAGTACCGTTAATACCTGCTGTGAAGCGTGAAACGGAAGCGTTACCTTCTTGGATGTTCGAGTTACGTGTCCGTGAGAACATGTAATACGCGTCATACTGAAGGTAGTCGGTGATGTCACCGCGAGCACCCGCAAGAACGCGGAATGCGTTACGCTCGTCAAGGTTGCGACGGCCGCCAGCTTCGAGAAGACGACGACGAACCTGAACGTCGATTTGACCGTTATTCTGGTCAGCACCGGTTTCACCTGCGTCGAGCGCGCGGAAAGCAGCGATCGTTGCAGCGTCGACAAAACCGTTCGTTTCAAGAGCGTCAATGTCGAGGAAGGTGTTTACCAGGATCGGCGTTGGAGCAAGCTCAGCGTCGACACGGTTGTTGCTGTATGCAAGCTCGGTGTAAACTTCGAGACTGCTCGAAATTTCGTAGCTTGCGTTACCACCAAGCAGATAGCGCTCTTGCGGCAGCTGCAGGTAGTTCACAGGCGCATAGTTATACAAATCGCCTGGGTTCTCATATTCGCGGATCTGACCACCTGGGTTGAAAGTCGCGAATGGGTTGCCATCGACTGATGAATCGAATGGTGAACCAACTGTGTCGGCATCACCCTGATACGTGAGACGTGTTTCAGGCGGAAGCGATGAACCCAGCTGACGAAGCGGGCTGCCACCAAGTGCGAAGAACGAGAACGGACGATCGCCTTGGAAGATCTCTTCACGATTGAAGTATTCACCAAAGACCGTGACGTTACCACGACCATCAGCGAAATCGGAACCGATCGCACCGTGGATCTGATAGCGAGCGCCGTCGCCTTCTTCCGTGATCGAGTACTGACCACCGATTTCAACGCCTTCAAGTTCCTTGATGCGGAAGTTGACAACACCAGCAAGCGCGTCTGAACCGTAAACGGCCGATGCACCACCGGTCACAACATCAACAGATTCCAGAAGGAACTGCGGAATGGTGTTAAGGTCAGTGATTTGGTTGGTATCATAGAACATCCAGCGGCGGCCATTGACCAGCAGCAGGTTACGGTTCGCGCCGAGACCACGAAGGTTCAGCGAAGCGGTGCCGTTACCAGGGTTGTTCGAGAATGAAGTCGTGCCTGGAACAACCTGCGGGAGGGTGTTGACGACGTTTTCAACGTTGACCGTACCAGAAAGCGCGAACTCCTCAGCGTCAACAACTGCAACGGGGGCAGCAGTTTCGACGTTGCGGCGCTGAATGCGCGAGCCGGTTACGACGATGCGGTTGCTTTCTTCCGCACCTTCGTTGGTTTCAGAATCTTGGGCATATGCTGGGGTGGCAATCATGGCGCCTGCCATAACGGTGCCAGCCAGGAGGGTACCCTTGCTAAAGCGGTTCATTTCAGTCCCCTTGGGTATGTACGCCAAAATGGCGCACACTTCTCTCACGAGCCAATACTCGCATATTGCGCCTCTATTATAACGCAGCGATGCTTCGCAATCACTGTGATACACGATGTTGCAGGTTCGTTTCGACCTGTGACATTCCCGCTACAGTGCTGTATCAGCAGTCTCCATTGCATTCTCAGATGCCCCAATGCGGCGGGATTGACAGCAGACGCGCCTTCGCCGAAACCCCGGAAATCCGCGCAATAGGAGAGCAAAACGTGGCAAAATCGAGTTTTTCAGCAGGACGCCGTTTTCGCTCCGCTACCGCAAAATCTGCACTTGTTTTGGGCCTATTCGCGGCCGCTGCAGCACCAGCCTACGGGCAAGATGATTCCAACGAAGCGACCGAAGACTATCTAGAAGCGCTTCGAAGCTGCCAGTCTTTAACCGAAAATTCATCACGTCTTGCGTGTTTTGATGCGGCGGTGGCTAATATTGTTACGGCAAGCGACGAAGGGGACGTGCAAGTTGTTGATCGCGAGGACGTGCGAGAGACCCGTCGCAGCCTGTTCGGATTCAGCTTGCCACGCATCGGCCTGTTCAGCGGCGATGATGGCGAAGAAGATGAAAACGAGAGCTTTGAAACAACTATTGCGAGTGTTCGCTACCTGACAAACAAGCATGTGCGCTTCACAACCGCCGAAGGGGCCGTATGGGAGATGAAGAATGTCCCACGCCGCCATCGCACAATCAAAGAAGGCGATCGGATCGAATTTCGAAAGGCAAGCCTCGGCTATTACTTCGTTAAAGTGAATGGCGGTCGCGGTATCAAAGGACGCCGGATCGAATGACCTTTCGATCAGACGGAGAGCTCGCAGCATAAATTGGAGGCCCAACGAAAAAGGGCCCGGTCGTTGGACCGGGCCCTTTTCATTTTTAGAGCAGACTTCCGAACGGTTTAGAGACCGCCAGGACCGCAATCGTTCGCAAGATAATCGAGCATCTTGGTGTAAAATTGCTGCTGATGGTTGAACATAAGGGTGACATAGAAGTGATCAGCATCATCTAGCGTCACAAATTCGCCGGTTTTGCCCGCTTCCTCGAATACCTTCTTATAGTCTTCGAAGTGGTAGTACAGCACGCGGCTATCATCTTCACCATGCACCATAAGCAGCGGAATGTTGACCTTCTCAACCTCGTTGTAGGGGTTAGTGCCGGTCGTCACACCGCGCGTTTGAAACCATTCATCAAGCGCCTTTGAATTGATGCCGCGCTTGATGTCGTTGTACCAGATTTCAGGTCGCGACACGGCAGCGCCAGCAATCGCACACTGATAGATATTGTCTTCACGCGCGGCCGCAACCAAAGCTGCATAGCCACCATAAGACCAACCAAACATTGCGATACGATCTGGATCAACAAGCCCTTGCTCTACCAAATAGAGCGCACCGTCGTCTTTATCATCCTGCATCGCGCCGCCATGCTCACCCAAGGCAAGATCAAAGTGGCGCTTGCCCCAACCAACTGTTTGGCGATAGCCGGGTTGCAGAACCATGTAGCCAGCGCTTGCTAGCAATTGGCCCCACTCGTCATACGTAACAGTTTCGGGAACCGCCGGCCCACCATGTGGCAGGACGATCAATGGGAATGGCCCCTCGCCTGCAGGCTTCGTAACATAGCCCGGGATCATCAGACCGTCGCGTGCTGGGTAACGAATGAACTCAACATCAGACAGCTGGTCAGGATTGATAAGCGGGTTGCGGCTGCCAAGCTTAGCGAGCTGGCCGTTCTGGACCAACCAGAACGAACCTGGATCACGTGGACCACGGTTCGTCACAACCATCGAACGGCCATCGTAGGAGCGCGATGAAATGCTGATTTGATGCGCATATGGGATCTGCGCTTCGAGGGCTTCGTACAAAGCCTTTTCTTCTTCATCGAACCAGTGGCGTTCCATTTTCGCGCCAGGATAACGCGCCCATGCGAGTTTGTCGTTGCCAGGGATGGAATGTGTCCCAATGCCCATGACATCTGCATATTCAGGCTTGAACATCTCTTCGACATATTCGCCTGTTTCGATGTTAACGAGCCAGAGCGACGCATTGTCTGAACCGTTGCGCGCTTCAATCACATAAATCAGGTTGGGGTCTTCATGATGAAGGCCAGCGACACCCTGAAAACCACCAATCATCGTGTAGAGGTTATCGGGATCATCCTGATCAAGTCGCTCACCAAACTCCGTCCACGAACCTTCGCCCGGCTTGCGGTAGTAATTGATGATGTTGCCATCAGAATCCACCCCAATAGCCGTGCGTGGATTGCCCTGACTGTCGAAGCGGATTTGTGCGTATTTGCGCGTACCGCGTAGCTCGAGCTGGCGCGCACCAGTTTCGAGGTTCAAACGATAATACGCGCTTGGACGGAACGCCGCCGTTGGATCGTTACCAACACCGCCGTTAGGCGGAGCGCCTGACGAAATCAGGATGGTATCTGGCTCATCTGGAAGCCGCGAAGCAAGCGAGAAGCGGCCACGCACCTGGCTGAATTTGTTGGTTTCCAAATTGTAGAAATAGCCCGCGTAATTGCGAACATCTTGTTCCTGACGGCGTACATTTTCGCGCTTGATTTCCCAAGCACCGCCAAAAATCACATTACTGCTGACCCATGTCGCGCTGGTGATTTCCATCGGCTCGGCGTTCAGCGTGCGATATGGCTTCGTCAGATCATCTGTTTTGAAAATCTGGAGCAGATACTCGCCATCGCGGCTTGGATTGATGTGTACCAGAAGATGTTTTCCATCCGGCGAAATTTCAACCTGGTTCACAACATCGCGAAGCGCCCAAACATCGATTGGAACTGAGGAGGTGGCCTGCGTTTCTGCAGGGGCTGCTACACTTAGACCGAGCGTAGAGACACCCAGCATCGCCGCCATAATCGGCTTTTTGAGTAAGTTCATGGTAAAAGTCTTCCCGTTGGTTCTTCCAGTGGATCCCCTGCGAACCTGCGTCACCTCCAAATCGGCAAACTCGCAAGGGCGATAGTAAGCAAAAAAGCGGCCCCTCGGCAAGTCCCGAGAGGCCGCTCTTTTCATGTTTCAACTCGCTAAGAAGCGATCAGAAACGATAGTTGATCGATCCGAAGATTTCGCGACCGTTATAGTCATAACCAGCACCCAAAGCGGTGTTTGAGATATCGGTTACGCCAGGTGCAAATGGGCTGATCTGTGGCGGTGCAGTGTCGAAGATGTTGCTGACGCCGAGGATCACCTCAATGGTGTCATTGCGATAGCTGACCGAAGCTGTGTGCAGGAATTGCTCATCAGCAAAGTCAACCGGACGACAGAATACACCGTCGCCTGCAACGATACCATCTGGAACACCAGCTGCATCACGCGAACCGCCACCAAGGCAGGTTACGCTTGCGCCCTGGAAGTCACCATTCTCATCGAAGCCGAAGGCATCACGGAATGGGTTCTCAACATCTTCATCGGGACCGAATGGACCGACATAACGAGTTGTCCAAGAGAGACGGAAGTCCTCCCAATCAGCCGAAAGCGTCGCGCGGCCAGTCCATTTCTGGAAGCCAACTTCACCAACGTCTTCATCAGCAGTCTGCTGAAGGTTGTCCGGATCGATGAAGAGAGTGCTACGCTCAATCAAGCGGTTGGCACGGACGTTAAGGTTCAGACCAAACAGCTCGCCACCGATCGTGACATCTTTCGCTGCGCGAAGGTTGAAGTCCAGACCACGAACGCTTTCTTCATCAAAGTTGATGAAGCCCGCAAAGACATCTGAAACCAACTGGCCGCCAGTTGTTGCGACACTGATCCGGTCACAGAATGGGCTGCGGGTTGGATCCTCGCGAGTGTAGCAATCGCTGACAATGAACTGAGCATTAGGTGTGACGATCGCGTCTTTCACCTTGATGTCGTAATAGTTCATGCTGAGAGCCACGTCGAAATCACCAATTGAATCATCAAAAGAGAAACCAGTGGTGATCGAGCGTGATGTTTCAGGATCGATTGTCAGACTACCGCCGCGTGCAACTTCAACGCTCGGGTTCTGAATCGGAGGAAGCGAACCGCCACCGGCCGGATCAGGCTGCAAACCAGTAGTAGTTGGGTCACGACCTTCGCGAAGACAGTTATCGAGCGTCGTCTGATCGCGGGTTTCTCCCGTTGGATCATAAACGCCGTTAACATCATCAAAAGCATCATCTGGAACGGCGCATGGGTCAAACAGGGTGTTAAATCCTGTTTGCGAGCCAAGGAAGTTCTCACGAAGGTTTGGCGCACGGAACGAAGTACCATAGCTGAACTTGAGCAGCAGAGGTGAAATCGGACGCCAGCCACCTTTGACCGAGAACGTACCGTTCGTGCCGTAGAACTCTTCATCCGTGATACGACCGGAGACGTTCACAGTCAGTTCTTCGACCCAAGGTTTGCCTGCCATCAATGGCACGTCGACCTCAGCGAATGCTTCACGGATCCACTTGGAACCTTGTGCACCGCTATCAGCGAAGAAGCCGAAGAACAGACCGTTTGAAGCAATTGCGTTTGCTTGGCTGTCGATCGAGTCTTCGCGCCATTCAGCACCAACCACGACACCAACTGGACCAGCTGGCAATTCGAACAGGTCACCAGTGACAAATGCACTCAGAACAGTTTGCTCATAAACGGTGACGAATGAACGATCACCAAACAAGTAGTCCGTTTCAGCCTGCGTTTCGAACCTACCTTGAGCAGAGTTCAGAACGCTTGGTGCGAACAGGTTCACCGGAACACAACCGGTAGCCAGATCTGGCAGTGCTGCGTTCGGGTTGGCAAGTGCCGCCGTATCACAAGGGGTGATTGCTGACGGGTCACCAACGATCTGAGAAATCAGACCGTTACCGATCGTCTGACCAGAAATGTAGTCATCTGCGATGCCGTCACCGTTGTTATCGAAGACGCCGTCACCATCGAAATCGGCGGTCGGGTCAATACCCAGCGACAATGCCAGACGGTCTTCGCGAATACCGCGAACATTCGAAGTACCCTCGGCGCGCGAGTAAACCGCTGATGCTTCAAAGGTCCAGCTCGACCCGATAAAGGGCAGGTCACCACGCACACCAAGCACGCCGCGATATTGCTCTTGAACAACGTCGGTGTTGTTACGATCGCCTTCGATAGCGAAAACCGGGCGAACCGAAATCGGTCCCAATGCGCTACGGCCAGAACCGGGCAGTGACGCTTCGGTGTCGGCACGGCAATCAACGCCGGTTACGTCTGTGTTACACGGGTTGAACGCGTTGTTATCAGGCACAAACGGGAAGATTTGAGCGAAGAATTCATTCTCACCGAAAATCTCAGCGCGTGTGTACATCGCTTCGAAGAACGGAGTGATGTTTGCCTCACCTGGGAACGTGTACTCACCATAGGCGAGGATGTTGTAGCGCTCTTGTTGGCTCAGGAACGTCTGCTCAGGGTTTGCACCGTTGAGGTTATAATCGTTCAAGAAGTCCAGATCGCGAACGCCGTCACCATCTGCATCAACAGGAGAACCACCGAAGAACGATTCACTGAACCCAGGAATGCCCGAGTTACCGGTTTGCGTGCCATAGGTGGTCGGATCAAAATAGATCGAGCCGACAGAAGTGAATGGAACGATGATACGACCGTTAAAGCCCTGCTGAGTACACTCGCTCGTCGAGGTTGTGATTGTCCCTCCAGAATCGGCCAGAGCATTCACTTGCTGGTCGATACCGAGGCGGCGGATCTCGCCAGTGGTTGTGAGGTCAAGAGCCGTCGTACAACCACGGAAGAAGTCACGATCGCTCAGACGAATGCTGTCGCGATAATCGTATTCAGCACCGATGCCAAAGAAACCGCGATCCGTGTTGAAGCCCCATGCCGCACCGACTGTATAATCGTCGCCGCCGCCTTGTGGGTTAATGTTACCAAAGGCAGTCAGTTCGAGACCATCAAAGTCCTTACGAAGAATAACGTTACCTACACCGGCAACAGCATCCGAACCGTAAACTGATGACGCGCCGTCGAGCAGAAGGTCATAGCGTTCGATCAGCGTGCTTGGCAGCAAGTTAAGTGAAGGAGAAGTCGGAGCACCTTCCACACCAGCAGGCGCCAAACGGCGACCATTGATGAGAAGCAGCGTACGGTCCGCACCCAAACCGCGAAGGTCAAGAGTGGTTGAACCTGGACCATTGTTAAGGACGAAGCCCTGGAAAGTGGCGTCAATTTGGACACCGGCAGCAGCTTCAGAGCGCTGCAGAATGGCGGTTGGATCGAAAACACCAGCTTCTTGCTCTGTGCGTGTGCTCAGAACCTGAAGCGGCGAGATAGAGCTGTAAGTGTCGCGCACAATACGCGAACCGGTAACGGTAATACCTTCGTCGACAGGCTGACCTTGCGAGCCTGACGTGATTTCTACCTGCTCTTCTTCCTCTTCCTCTTGACCCTCGTCAGCGGCGTCTTGCGCGTGAACAGGGCCGGCAACGACAAATGCAATTGCCGATGCAGAGAAGGCGAGCGCCTTCATTGAATTGCTGTGAAACTTTTTCATGATCACTCCAGTTGCGACAACCGAAGCCTTGGTCCGTGGCCCTAATCTGTTTTGAACAACTGCAACTTACCCCGATGCAGCTGTAAACACCCCTTTTGGACGCACGGCAAAGCCCCTGCGGTGTCACAGGTCTGCAATAGAACCGGGGCGAATGTAAATGCGCCGTTCATAAAGCAACGGCGGTTCAGGCGACTTTATCCACTTGTGTTGCGAGAATCCCACAGGGTGCATTTCGCACTCGCAACATTACTCTCACTTTGGTTTCCAAAAAGCATATAAACACCCCGCCTGTACGCAATAAATCGTCAAACACGTATTTTGCGTCGACAGACGGATAAAGCGTTCCATGCGATTTAGACGCCGAGATGGGGTGATTCTGTCACAACTCGGCCCACGCTAACGAGAGAGCCGCAATTAGCGACCTCAACCGACCTCAATCTTCAATTCACCGTCGCCTTCATCGACCTTGACCGTCGCGCCGTCGCTAACCTTGCCTTCAATCAGCATCTCAGCGAGTGGATCTTGCAAGTAGCGTTGCACTGCCCGTTTGAGCGGGCGGGCACCGTAGACTGGGTCATAACCAACCCTGCCAAGCCATCGCAAAGCGGCATCAGACAAATCGAGCGTGATTTTGCGATCATCGAGCAGCTTTTGCACGCGCTTGACCTGAATACTCACAATCGGCGCCATATGCTCCATCGCCAAACGGTGGAACAAGATGATCTCATCCAGACGGTTCAGGAATTCGGGGCGGAAATGCCCGCGGACCACGTCCATCACGGCGTCTTCAACATCCGCAACCTTCCCATCATCGGGCATATTCGCAAGATGCTGAGAGCCAAGGTTTGAGGTAAGGATAATGAGCGTGTTCGAAAAATCGACCTGACGTCCCTGCCCGTCTGTCAGATGCCCATCGTCGAGCACTTGCAGCAGCACATTGAATACATCGGTGTGCGCTTTTTCGACCTCGTCGAATAGCACCACCTGATATGGGCGACGCCGCACAGCTTCGGTAAGGACGCCGCCTTCGTCGTAACCAACATAGCCCGGAGGCGCGCCGATCAGCCGGGCGACCGAGTGCTTCTCCATAAATTCGGACATGTCGATCCGAACCATTGCCTGGTCATCATCAAACAGGAATTCTGCCAACGCCTTGGTCAGCTCTGTCTTACCAACGCCCGTCGGGCCGAGGAACAGGAAGCTGCCAAGCGGACGGTTCGGGTCTTGCAGGCCAGCGCGCGCACGCCGCACCGCTTTGGAGACCGCTTCGATGGCCGGCACCTGACCGATCACGCGTTTGCCGAGGATTTCCTCCATCTCGAGGAGTTTCTCGCGCTCGCCTTCCATCATCTTGTCGATGGGGATACCGGTCCAGCGACTGACGACGCTGGCAATGTCTTCCTCGGTCACTTCTTCGCGCAGCAATGCGTTTTCGGTGAGGTCTTCCGCTTCGGCGAGTTTCTTTTCTAGTGTCGGGATCGTGCCATAAGAAAGCTCGCCAGCTTTGGCGAGGTCGCCTTCGCGCTGGGCTTGTTCCAGTTCAAGCCGCGCATGATCTAGCTCTTCCTTGATCTTGCCTTCGGCCTCGATCTTGTCGCGCTCATTCTGCCAGCGTGTGGTCAGCTCGCTGCTTTCTTGCTCCAGTTCAGCAAGTTCCTTGCGCAGGTTTTCCAGCCGATCTTTGGAAGCATCGTCATTTTCTTTGGTGAGCGCGGATTCCTCGATTTTGAGCTGGATGATCCGGCGGTCGAGCGCTTCGATCTCTTCGGGCTTGCTTTCCACCTCCATCCGAATGCGCGATGCCGCCTCATCCATCAGGTCGATGGCCTTGTCGGGCAGGAAGCGGTTCTGGATGTAGCGGTCAGAGAGCTTCGCCGCCGCAACGATTGAACTATCAGTGATCCGCACACCGTGATGCAGCTCGTACTTGTCCTTGATGCCGCGCAGGATGCTGATCGTGTCCTCAACGCTCGGCTCATCGATATATACCATCTGGAACCTGCGTTGCAGCGCAGGGTCTTTCTCGACATATTTTTGATATTCATCGAGCGTCGTTGCGCCGATGCAGTGCAGCTCTCCGCGTGAAAGCGCAGGCTTCAGCAAGTTGGAGGCATCCATAGAGCCTTCGCTTGCGCCCGCGCCGATCAGCGTGTGCATCTCATCAATGAACAAAATGATCTGGCCATCGGCGTGCTTCACTTCATCAAGCACTGACTTCAAGCGCTCTTCAAACTCACCGCGATATTTCGCGCCGGCAATAAGAGCGCCCATATCAAGGCTCATCAAAGTGCGCCCCTTTAAGCTGTCGGGCACATCGCCATTGGCAATGCGCAGCGCGAGACCTTCCGCAATCGCAGTCTTACCCGTGCCCGGCTCACCGATAAGCGCAGGGTTGTTCTTGGTACGCCGTGCCAAAATCTGAACCGTGCGGCGGATTTCCTCATCGCGGCCAATCACCGGATCAAGCTTACCATCGCGCGCAGCTTGGGTCAGATCGCGGGCGAATTTCTCCATTGCGTCATAAGTGCTCTCAGCATTCGCGCTGTCGGCTTTCTTACCGCCACGAAGATCCTCGATTGCTGAATTCAAAGCCTGCGGCGTGACGCTCGCTGCCTTCATGGCGTCACGTGTAGAGTCGGGCGCAATTGCCAGCGCGGTCAGCAAGCGCTCAACGGTCACATAGGCATCGCCCGCCTTCTCCGCGAGCTGTTCAGCGCTGTCGAGCACTTTCACAGTGTCATTATCAAGGCCCGGCGTTTGCTGCGCGCCGGAACCGGTAACGACGGGCACTTTAGAAAGGCCAATATCAACCGCGCTCACCGCCAATGCCGCTTCACCGCCAGCGCGCTGGATAAGGCCTGCTGCCATGCCCTCTTCGTCTTCGAGCAGCGCTTTCAATAGATGCAGCGGCGTGATCCGTTGGTGGTCCATCCGGATCGCAACCGTCTGCGCGCTCTGCAAAAAGCCCTTGGCCCGGTCGGTGAATTTATCGAGATTCATATGTGTCCCTCTAAAGCGCACATGAGTTGATAGGTGTGTTACTCAGATAGGTAGGTCTAGCCTCTGTATTTGCAAGCTTGCTTGACCTCGCATCACCAGTTCCGCATTGATCCACGTCAAGAGAATTGGGGAGAGAATTCGCGTGCGATGGATCAAAGGCAGCGCAATTGCGGTTGTTGCGACTGTATTGGCAGCGTTTGTTGGCTTTGCAACGTGGGAGCCTCTCTTCGCTGAACAAAGCGAGACGCCCGCCACCAGAGAATACTCCGCAGAAATCGTGCGCGACGAATATGGCGTGCCGATGATCTATGGCGAAACCGATGCCGATGTCGCATTCGGCGTGGCCATTGCCCATGCGCAAGATGACTTCTTCACCCTGCAAGACGTCGCTGCCATGTCAAAGGGGCGATACGGTGCGATTGCGGGAGAGAGCGGCGCGCAGGTCGATTTCCTGTTTCACCTGATCGAAGCGGATGAAGTGGCGCGGCGCGAATATCCCTCACTCCCCGCTGAAACCCGCGCGGTGTTCGAAGGGTATGCAGCTGGCATGAACCATTATGCCGCGCAAAACCCTGATCAGATCAAGCTGGCGAACCTCTTCCCCGTCAATGGGGAGGATATGGCAGCAGGCTTTGTTCTGCGACAGCCATTGTTCTTTGGCTTGGGAGCAACCGTTGGACAACTGGTTGCAGGCGACGAACTTCGGCGGGAATTTGGCCCAGACATCCCAGGATTTCCGCGTGCGCTCGCGCCGTCTGATGCACCAAACAAACAACAGGCTTTGCTCCACCCGTTTGGTGAAGAAAGCGAACTGATGGGGTCCAATGCCTTTGCCGTCACGCCAGAGCGTTCGGGCGGGCCGACCACCCTTATCTCCAATTCGCACCAACCCCTTCGCGGTGTGGTCGCGTGGTATGAGCTGGGTGTACAAAGCGGCGAAGGCTGGCATCTGACCGGCGCAAATCTGCCCGGCACCCCCTTCCCCGTGCTCGGCCACAACGAAAACCTTGGCTGGACCTACACCGTCAATCGCCCCGACCTGATCGACATCTACGAGCTCGAAGTCGAGACACGCGATGGGGTGCTCCAATATCGCCTCGATGATGAATGGCTGGAGCTGGAGGAGAACAGCTTCACATTGGCCGCCAAAGTTGGGCCGATCACAGTGCCCGTCCAACAAACCACCTATCGCAGCGCGCATGGCCCGGTGATCAAGAACGACAAAGGCTACTTCGCGATCCGCTATGGCGGGATGGACAGCGTTGCGCAGATGGATGCGTTTTACAGGCTGGGTAAAGCGAACAATATGGAAGAATGGATGGCGGTCTACGAACGGCTCGACATCCCCAATTTCAACGTCGTCTATGGCGATAAACAAGGCAACATCGCCTATATCTACAACGCCGCCTTCCCCGATCGCCCTGATCTCGACGAGGTTCAGGCGAACTGGCGAGGTATCCTCGATGGCACACGCTCTGATCTGATCACTCAAGGTTCAGTTGGCTTTGACGAGATACCCAAGGTCATCAACCCAGGATCGGGCTGGCTGTACAATGCCAATAACGAACCCTTCACCGCAGCAGGCGAAGGCAGCGATCTTAGCCCGGATGATTTCTCGCCGGTCTATGGCATTGAGCGCAAACAGACCAACCGCTCCCTGCGTGCGCTCCAATTGCTGAGCGAAACACAAGGCCCGCTGACCCGCGCTGAGCTGGAGCGGATCAAATATGACACCGGCTATATCAGAGCGAATTACCTCGACCGGATGATGGGCGAGGTCGAAGCGATTGCGATGGGCGATTATGCCGAAACCACGCCAGCGATTGATGCCGCGAATTTGCTCGTCACGTGGGACTATACTGCAGACAATCAAGGCGACGCCGATGCGCTCGCTCTGCTGATGATCCGCGGCTTTATGGGCGCGGAATACAACAACACGCCCTGGCCTGATGTTGAAGAGCGGCTAACCCAAGCGCATGACCACCTAATGACACATTTCGGCAGGCTTAATCCGCCGATGTCGGACCTGTTGCGTCTGCGGCTTGGCGATGTTGATCTGCCACTCGATGGCGGGTCTGACACTTTGCGCGCATCAACCACATGGCGGGTCGATGATGATGGGCGGTTCGCGCTGGTTCATGGCGACAGCTTTATCCAATGGGTTGAATGGCCAGCCGACGGCCAAGAGACTGGAGGGCGTGTCACCTCACGCTCAATCCAGCCCTTTGGCGCTGCTAATGGCCGTCCTGATAGCCCACACTACACCGATCAGATGCAGCTCTATGTCGATCATAAATTGAAGCCGGTGCGTTTTTGGGAAGAAGACGTGCGCACCCATGCCCGCTCAACACAGACAGTCACAAATCATGTCGCCAATGCGCAATAATGCGCTACACAACCGTTACTAATTGAATCCTCAAGAGGAGAGACCACCCATGAAACTCCGTTTTGCAACCGCCAGTATTGGCGCACTTGCCATCGCCACCGCCGCTCCTTTCACCCCGGCTCTTGCCGATGCGCATATGGAAGCAGGCGAATCTGCTGAGATGGGTGACCTCGAACAATTGGTGGCGCAGGTTGAAATCCCTTATGAGGAATTTGAGCTGGAGAACGGCCTCACGGTCGTAGTGCACGAGGACCGCAAAGCACCAATTGTTGGCGTTGCTGTGTGGTACAATGTCGGCTCCAAGGACGAACCGCAGGGCCTCACCGGATTTGCTCACCTGTTCGAACACTTAATGTTCAACGGATCGGAAAACGCACCGGCGGACTATTTCCAGTACCTCCAGGAAATGGGCGCGACCGATTACAACGGCACAACCAATTTTGACCGCACCAATTACTTCCAAACAGTCCCGCGCCCTGCGCTTGAGCGTGCGCTGTGGTTGGAAAGCGACCGCATGGGTTATCTGCTGGGCGCCGTTACGCAAGGGAAGCTCGATAACCAGATCGGCGTTGTGCAAAATGAAAAACGTCAGGGCGATAACCGTCCCGGCGGTCTGATCTTCTACGAAATCCTTGAGACCATCTTCCCTGATGGCCACCCTTATCAGCACTCAGTGATCGGTTCGATGGCTGACATCGAAGCGGCAACCATGACCGATGTGCAAGAATGGTTCCGCGACAAATACGGCCCTAACAACGCCACCCTAGTGCTGGCTGGCGACATCTCCGCTGAAGAAGCGCGTCCGCTGGTTGAAAAGTGGTTTGGCCCGATTGCACGAGGCCCGGTGAACACGCCTGCATCAGCTGACATTCCCACACTCGAAGAGCCCGTGCGCAAAGTGATGTACGATCAGGTCGCAGCGACCTCAATTAACATGTACTGGCCTGCGCCCGGTATTATGAGCGAAGACCTCGTCGCGCTGAATGTTGGCACACAGGTGCTTGGCGGGCTGCTGTCGAGCCGTTTGGACGAAGTGCTGGTGCGCGATGAGCAATTGGCGGTTGGCGTTTCCGCTGGCAATTTTGACTTCCAGCGCGTCGGCATCATCAGCGTGAGCGCCACGTTAAAAGACGGCGTTGAGTTGGAAACACTCGAAGCGCGCCTCAACGAGCTGGTCACAGAATTCATCCAGACCGGCCCGACCGAAGACGAAGTTCGCCGTGCAGCCACAAGCAACCTTGCAGGCACAATCCGTGGCCTTGAACAGGTCGGCGGATTTGGCGGCAAGGCTGTGGCGCTTGCCCGCGGTGAAGTGCTGGCCGGTGATCCCGGCTTTGCTGTCGATCAGTTGGCTTTGTTGGCATCCATCACCCCTGCCGATGTGACCGCCGCAATGCAGAATTGGATGACCAAGCCTGCCTTCACTCTGGTGCTCGCACCGGGTGAACGGACCGGCGAATATGAAGAGGCCGCGAGCGTCACCAGCGATGGTGATGCAACAGAGCGTGATCGCGGTTCGGAAGAGATCACCGTTTCGCTCGAACGCCCTGCTCCGCCGATTGATACGGTGGCTCAGCTCGACTTCCCAGATGTGCAGCGCACGACGCTCGCCAATGGCATGCAGCTAACCTATGCGCAGCGTGATGCGGTTCCTGCGACTTACATCACGATGTCGTTCGACGCTGGCACAGCAGCAGACCCTGTCGATATGCGCGGGCTTGAATCGCTGACACTTGGTCTGTTTGATGAAGGCACGCAGAACCTATCCTCGCAGGCTATCGCTGAAGAGAAAGAGCGCCTTGGCGTGAACATCTCGCTTGGCGGCGGGGATGACCGTTCAAACTTTACGCTGTCGGCTCTGTCAGCCAATCTTGCGCCATCACTCGACCTGTTCCGTCAGGTTATCCGAGAGCCTGCCTTCAATGAGGCAGACCTTGAACGCGTGAAGGCGCAGACCATCACCGGCATCCGTCAGCAAATGCGCTCCCCACAAGGGATCGCGGGCCGCGCGATTGGTGCAGAACTGTTTGGCACTTCCGCCCCTTATGGCGGGGTGGAAACGGTTGAGAGTATTGAGGCGATCACCCGTGATGACTTGGTCGGTTTCAAAGACACATGGATCCGCCCTGACAATGGCGAAGTGTTCGTGATCTCCAGCCTTTCTATGGATGAAGTGGTCGAGCAGTTGAACGGCGCTTTTGGTGACTGGACAGCTCCGGCAGGCGCGATGGGTTCGAAGGACTTTTCAAACCTGCCAAGTGCAACCGATGGCGGGCGCATCGTCCTCATTAATCGTCCCAATTCACCACAAAGCTTTATCCTTGGCGCACAGATCACGCCGCTGAGTGCAAGCGATCCGGCCTATGTCGATTTCACCAATGCGAACAATTCGCTTGGTGGCAACTTCCTCGCACGGCTCAATATGAACCTGCGCGAGACCAAGGGTTGGAGCTATGGCGTACGCGGTGGACCTAATGCGCGCGAAAACGCTGTGGTCTACACAATCGGCGGCGGCGTTCAGGCTGATCGCACAGGTGACAGTGTCGCAGAGATGATCCGCGAGACCGCCTACTTCCTCACCACCAACGGCGTGACTGAGGAAGAGCTGGCCCGTAACAAGGCAAGCGAAATCGGCGAGCTTCCGGGCCGCTTCGAAACGTCAGGCGCGGTGCTCGGCGCGATGCGCTCCAACGCGCTGTTTGGACGTCCAGACAATTACTATGAAGCTCTGGTCGAACGCTACAATGCGCAGACCGCAGACAGCTTGGATGCAGCAGCCCGTGCGGCGCTGGATGTGGGTGATTTTGTCTGGGTCGTCGTTGGCGATGCAGAGCAGGTTCGCCCCCAACTCGAAGCGCTCGGCATGCCGCTGGAAGTGCGCGAGATGGACACCTCTGAGTAATTATGCAGCCCAGCGGGCTTGCCCGTGACGCTACGACTTACATGGATTGGGGCGGCAACATGGTTTGCCGCCCTTTTTCGTGCCTGCAATAGAGGTTGAACCGCTCGGAGTGACGTGCCAGAAGCTTGCCCGAGCACTTGGCCGAGAGGGCCTCGGCGCGCACAGAAATATGCGAATTTAAGGAGACAATGGATGTCAGTTTCAGGAACCTACAATACGACCGTCAAAAGCCCAATGGGCGACCAATCTGGCACATTCACAGTCGTCGATAATGGCGATGGCACATTCTCCGGCAACATGGCTGGCGGCATGGGTTCAATGGACGTCGAAGAAGGCAAGGTCGACGGCAACCAGCTGACCTGGAAAATGAACATGACTGTTCCCATGCCAATGACACTCGATTGTGAAGCCACGATCGAAGGCGATACGCTGGCAGGCAACGTCAATGCAGGCGCATTTGGCGCGATGCCAGTGACGGGCACCCGCGCTTAAGCGAACCCGTTTTCAAACACGAAAAAGCCCGCCGTAAGCTTCATGCTTGCGGCGGGCTTTTTCTTAGCTCTCAGCCGGTGATTAGCCTGCCAACTGAGCGACTTCCTGGTCGATTGCTTCGATTACCACAGCGCATTTTGCATCATCTAAAGCATCGCGGTGTGGCGGTCCCCAATCGCCTTTATCATTGTCGAAATAGTCTCCGCTGCGCCCATCAAACTCGGGCGAAAGCGCCGCTCTCACGAGAATGTCGACACCGATTGAGATATCGTTTCCGGCAACCCCAAAGCCCTCTTTCACCATCTTGCTGGCCAAGAGCGAGCCTGGGTTTATCGCAAAGAATTGCGGTCCTCCTGGACGCTGCCGCGCCATGACCGTGTTCCACATAGTCAGGGCAAGCTTGCTTTGCGCATAGGCATCCATCTCACGCGATGCCTGAATGCTTCCACGCAAAAGCTCCAAATCAACTGGTGCCTGCGCTGCGGAGGAGAGGTTGAGGATGCGAGCATCCTTCGCCAGTTTCGGCATCAAAAGTCGGGTCAACAGAACCGGCGCAAAGGTGTTGACCACAAACCTCACATCATGGCCGCTCGAGATGCGCGGCGTCGCGGTCTTCAATATGCCTGCATTGTTAATGAGCACGTCGATCTTGGCATGGTCAGCGCTCACTTTCTTAGCCATCGTTGCAACTTGAGAAAGGTCGGACAGGTCGGCGAGGTAGGCCGCAGAGGCAGCGGTGCGATCGCCCAATACCACTCCAGCAGCATCGGTCAATTTGTCCTCATTGCGGCCATTCAGCAGCACTTCGTGGCCGTCCTTTGTCAAGGCTTTGGCCGTTTCGAGCCCTATGCCATCGGTTGCACCAGTAATCAGAATGACCGCCATGCATTGGTACTCCTATTGAGTGCTTTCGGACGGCCAATCTAATGCCTCTTTCGGCACAAAAAAGGGCGCGCGCCAACACAAGCAGACGCGCGCCCTAATCCGTAAGAGGGCCAAATCCTTAGCCGAATTGCGCCTTGTGACCGGCATCATCGCCAGCTGCGAGCAGCTTGGCTTGATCGACCCATTTATCGCGGGTGATGCGCCCTTTGATCTTTAGATACTGATCAACTTCAGCGACATCAGCATCGCTCCAATGGGCGATTTGGTCGAAACGCATGACGCCTAGCGAATGGCACAGATCGTTGAGCTTTGGACCGATACCCTTGATCCGCGTCAGATCATCTGCCTCACCGACTGCAGCTGCAATCTTGGGCTTGTCGAGCATTTCGGCAGCTTTGTCCTTGGCATCAGAGGCCGCCGCAACGGCTCCTGTACCAGCGGCTGCTGCACCGCTTGCGACAGTTCCGGCTGCATCTTTTGCCGTATCGACTGCGCTGGAAGCGGCATCACCTGCTGCGCTCGTAGCACCTTTTGCAGCGTTGACAGCACCAGTGGCTGCATCGCCAGCAACATCAGCGGTTTTGGTCGCTGCACCAGTTGCTGCGCCCGCTACGCCAGTGGCCGCATTGCCTGCTGTATCTGCGGCATTCCTCGCCATGCCGCCCGCTTTATCGGCCGCTTTGTCAGCCGTGTCAGACACCACGGAGCCAAGTCGGCCCCAAATCCACCACGCTGTCAAAAGTCCGATCACCAATGCTGCCAAAAGACGCAACGGTGAGTTTGCAATTATATCCCACATAACCCTGTCTCCTTCAGCAGTTTCAGATCGCGCCCTTATCGACGCCTTTGACCGTCTTGCGGCCCCAGATAAACCAACCGATCACAAGGCCGAGAAAGAACATCGCCATGATCAAGAGCCAGGTTTCCATCAAAAGTGGCATGATTATTCTCCTTCAGACCCAGCGTTAAGGGTGAACTCAATACGGCGATTGGCAGCGTTTGCACCGTCACCTTCAACAAGTGGCTGGCTGGAGCCAAATCCAGTTGCCGTGATCCGGGCAGCCGCAACACCTTGTTCTGAAAGCGCCGCAGCCACCGCATCAGCGCGTGCCTGACTAACGCTCATATTGATCTCGTCCGAACCGGTCGCATCGGTGTGCCCTGCAACCCCGACGCTCATGCCTGTGCAGGCAGTCAGGCGCTCTGCGAGCCCTTCGATGATGGCTGCTGAAGTGGGCGAGATATAGGCGCTGCCGCTTTGAAAATTGATCGACTTGCCATCCATGAACGCGTTTACGCTGGTCTGGCAGTCAGCGACCTGTTCTTCGCTTGCTCCCGTCACGGCCTCGGCATCTTCGACACCAGTTGATAGCTCCTCAGCACTGGCCAAGGCAGCATCACCATCCGCATCAGCCTTAGGCTCAGCCGCGCTGCTATCGTCGGCTTCGTCAGCAAAGATCACCTCGCGCACGCCGACGCTGGCAAGCAATTCAGCTTTGATCCCTTCGCGCTCTGCGGGGTCAGTCACACCTGCAACAATCGCCGTTCGCGCCAATGGATCACGCTGCATGGTGAGCGAAGCACCCTCAACGCCGCTCGCCGCGAGCACGCCTTGCGCTTTCGTCTCAACACTGTCGATATAGCCAGCGCCAGTGGCCGTATGCGCGCCATAAGCGAGCAAGGATGCCACTGCACCGCCAACCAAACCCTTGGTCAACCCGTTCATAAATGATCCCTCTTTTACCCTGCGGAGAAAGGTACAGAGGGGGCGAGGCGTGTAAAGTCCAAACTTGTAATGTCGGCGGGGGTGGTTGGAGCGTCAGCCGAGCCGATCTTTAAGGATCTGGTTCACCACAGCCGGGTTCGCTTTGCCCTGCATCGCCTTCATGGTCTGACCCACGAAGAAGCCGAACAGCTTGTCTTTGCCGCCCTTATATTGCTCAACCTTGTCCTCATTATTGGCGAGGATTTCGTCGATAGCAGCTTCGATAGCTCCGGTGTCGGAGACTTGTTTCAAGCCTTCAGTATCGGCGATCTCGTCAGGCTCGCGGCCTGTTTTGAGCACGATTTCGAAGATTTCTTTGGCCTGACCGCCGCTGATCTCGCCCTTGTCCTGCATCGCGAGGATGCTGGCCTGGCGGGCGGCTGTCGCGTGGCTGGCATCGGCTTCATCGCCGACCTGCTTGATCACGCCCGGAGCCACCGAAAGCGCCCAGTTGGCAACTTGGGTGGCGACCTTGGTTTCAGGCTTACCGATCGCATCCGCAGCCGCACTAAGCAGCGTTTCAAACCGCGCGAAGGTTTCAACCTCTGCCGTCAGCTCGCGTGCATTATAGGGCGTAAGGCCCAGTTCTTTCTCATACCGGACACGCTTGGCATCGGGCAGTTCGGGTAGCGACGCGCGGCAATCGGCGAGAAAGTCATCCTCCAGCACAAGCGGCAGCAAATCGGGATCGGGGAAATAGCGATAATCATGCGCGTCTTCTTTCGAACGCATGGTCCTCGTCGTGCCGGTCGCGACGTCAAACAGACGCGTTTCCTGATCAACACTGCCACCGCTTTCGAGGACATCGACCTGACGGTTCGCCTCATACTCAATCACTTGCATGACGAAGCGGACAGAGTTCACGTTCTTCGTCTCAGTCCGCGTACCCAGCTCATCACCCACCTTGCGAACAGACACGTTCACATCGGCGCGCATAGAGCCTTCTTCCATATTGCCATCGCAGCTGCCGACATAGCGCAGGATCGAGCGCAATTTGCGCACATAAGCGCCCGCCTCAGCAGGTGAGCGCATATCGGGGCGGCTGACGATCTCCATCAGCGCGACGCCTGACCGGTTAAGGTCGACATAGGACATCGTGGGGTGCTGATCATGCATCAGCTTGCCAGCGTCCTGCTCGACATGAATGCGCTCGATCCCGATGATTTTATCTTCGGGGATGCCGTGCTTTTCATCCGCTTCAATCAGCAGCGATCCTTCGCCCACCAGCGGGTGGTAAAGCTGGCTGATCTGATAGCCCTGCGGCAAATCGGCATAGAAGTAATTCTTGCGATCAAAGCGCGACCATTTGTTGATCTCAGCCTCAATCGCCATGCCGGTGCGGACCGCTTGACGGATGCATTCGCGGTTGGGCACCGGCAGCATGCCGGGCATGGCTGCGTCGACAAGACTGACCTGACTGTTGGGCTCTGCGCCAAAAGTCGTATCCGCGCCAGAGAACAGCTTGGATTGCGAAGTCACCTGCGCGTGCACTTCGAGGCCAATCACGACCTCCCATTCACCAGTTGCGCCTTGGATGCGATAGTCACTCATTTTCGCTTGCCTTGCTTGTATCAATTCGTTGTGCGGGCCGTGCTGGGCCTTGATGTGTGCTCTGCTTGGGCTCGTTGCTTTTGGCCTTGTCCGAAATCACTTTGCCATCTGCGTCAAAGCGCGCCTCACCATGATCAATCGTCTTGCTCAGGAACATCACCAAGCCTGCAAGCAGCACAAAGGCAATGAGGAAGATCATGACGAAGATGGAAGTGAAGGTCATTGCGCTGGCCTATGCATTTTCAGGCTCCAGCAACCCTGCCTCTACCGCTTTCAACTCAGCGCGGACGACTTGGTCGAACTTCTTCGTGCCGGTCACGGTGATCTCTTCGAGGAAGAGCACGCTCAGATTGCGATATTCGGGGTAGTTCGCCAGCTCGCGAACGGTCGCGGCGAAAAGCGGCCCGTTGTGAACCGTGCGCGTCTTGATATCCATTTGCGCGTGAAGCGATTTTAGCAGCTCGGCATAGGCGAAGAACCGCTTGTTCGGCTCCTCTGGTTGCGGCTTGCGAGCGCGCAGGATCAGGCTGATCGCAACCAGCCACGCTGGGACTACAAATCCCAAAGCGACAATCGCCAGAATTCCCCATTCAAACGGGGTCACCACCACTTCTCCGGTGCAGCATCAAACCCGGCGCGTTCTTGGATCGCAAGGCCTGCGTTAAGGACCATCTGTTCGTCGAAAGGTTTACCCACGAGTTGCAGGCCAAGCGGCAGACCATCGGGATTGAGGCCCGCAGGGACGCTCATTGCAGGAAGGCCTGCGAGTGATGCTGGCACCGCAAAGACATCGTTCAAATACATCGTCAGCGGGTCATCGTTGAGGCTGCCCAATGGGAACGAAGCGGTTGGCGTAGTCGGTGCAAGGATCAGATCACAGCTCGCCCAAGCTTGCTCAAAATCACGCGCAACCAAAGCGCGAACCTTTTGCGCCTGCGTGTAGTACGCATCGTAGAACCCAGCGGAGAGCACATAGGTACCAATCAAAATACGGCGCTTCACCTCATCACCAAAACCAGCGGCGCGGGTTTCGGCATACATGTCTTGCAGACCAGCCCCATCAGGCAGATCGCGCAAACCGTAGCGAACGCCATCATAGCGTGCGAGGTTTGATGACGCTTCTGCGGGCGCGATGATGTAATAAGCGGGCAGCGCGTATTTGGTGTGTGGCAGTGAGATATCGACGATCTCAGCGCCTGCATCTTTAAGCCACGCTTTGCCCTGTTCCCAGCTGTCGAGGATCGCCTGATCGGTGCCCTCCATGCGGTATTCTTTGGGAATGCCGACGCGTTTGCCTTTCAGGTCGCTCGACAAAGCGGCTTCCCAATCGGGCACATCCATTTGAAGGCTGGTCGCATCCTTGGGGTCAAAGCCCGCCATCGCGCCCAGCATGATCGTGCAATCTTCGACAGAGCGCGCCATTGGCCCTGCTTGATCGAGCGAGGAAGCAAACGCCACCACGCCCCAGCGCGAGCAGCGGCCATAGGTCGGCTTAATCCCGCAAATTCCGGTAAAGGCGGCAGGCTGGCGAATAGAACCGCCTGTGTCCGTACCCGTCGCCGCAGGCGCAATGCGCGCGGCCACGGCGGATGACGACCCACCCGAGGACCCACCCGGCGACATGGCGGCATTGGTGCCCTCTTTACGCCATGGGGAGCTTACATTGCCAAAATAGGACGTCTCGTTCGAACTACCCATCGCGAACTGATCAAGGTTGAGCTTGCCCAGCATCCCTGCGCCCGCGTTCCACAGGTTCTGCGAGACGGTGCTTTCATATTCGGGCTTGAACCCTTCGAGGATGTGGCTGGCCGCAGTGGTTTGAACGCCGTGGCTTGCAAACAGGTCTTTCATGCCAATCGGCACGCCGCCCATTGCCCCCAAATCCTCACCCTTTGCGCGCTTCGCATCGGTCGCATCAGCGGCGGCGAGCGCGTGATCAGGCGTGGTGACGATAAAGGCGTTCAGCTCAGCAGCGCTTGCAACGGCGGCGTTGAAGCTTTCTGCCACTTCGCGCGCGGTGAAATCGCCTGAGGCAACCCCGTCGCGGATCGCCTTGACGCCAAGAGAGGTAAAATCGGTCATATCACTCAATCACCTTAGGCACGCCAAAGAAGCCGTGCTCTGCCGCAGGGGCATTGGCGAGCACTTCGTCACGCTTGCCACCGCCGGTTTTGGGGTCTGCATTCACCACATCATCGCGCAGGCGAAGTGTGTTGGGGATCACCGCGCTCATCGGCTCAACGCCATCGACGTTCACCTCACCTAGCTGTTCCACCCATTCAAGGATGTTGTTCAGCTCAGGCACCATCCGCTCAAGCTCTTCATCGCCCATCTTGATCCGGGCAAGCCCTGCAATCTTGGCGACGGTCTGTTTATCAACCGACATGTATTCGTGTCCTTGATGAAAGGCTGCGAGCGACCTCGTGGCCCAATCACTAAAAAGTTACTCGATCTTACTGACCCTGAGGCGGGCCACCTGGTCCACCCGGAGCACCGCCTGCCCCACCTGGAGGGCCACCCGGTCCAGCTGGCTGCAAGGCTCGCTGCAGGATGGTGAGATTACGGTCAAACGTCTCACGGTTCATGAAATCGACCACTTCGATCTCAAAAATCAGATCAGCATTTGGCGGGATCGGAGCGCCGGGAGGCGGCTCTGCGCCATAGGCGTCTTCGGATGGGATAAAGAGCTTGTACTTACCACCGCGCTGCATCTGCTGCAGGCCTTTGTAGAAGCCTGGAATAGTCGCGTCAGGCTCGAGCGGGAACGGGCTGCCCTCTGGGAAGACACCTTCCACGGGAAGCGGAATGTCCTGCGATTCGTCAAAGACTTCTCCGGTCGCTGCCAAACTGCCCTTGTACTTCACAAAGACCATGTCGCCTTCCTGCGGGAAATCACCCTCGCCAGCGACCAAAGTTTCCATGCTGAAACCCTTGGGCATGGCAGCATAGGCAAGGCCTGCGCCCAGCAGGATGGCAATAATAACGCCAAGCCAAAGTTTGGTGAGTGAGCCTTTGGCAATCGGCTGCAACGGTACGCGGGTGACTTCTGTCATGAATGATCCCTAAAACGAATATGCGCCAAACAAGCAAAAGGGCGCGAAAATTACTCGCGCCCTGATGGCTTATCCGATGGTGCGATTCAAGCGGTTCTGACCTTGCAGAGCGCTTAATTCGTACAAGATAGCTTACTTGATGCCGTCGCGTTCCATACGCTTACGCTCAAGCTTACGAGCGCGGCGCACAGCAGCAGCCTTTTCACGGGCACGCTTTTCGGATGGCTTTTCGTAGTGACGACGCAATTTCATTTCGCGATAAACGCCTTCACGCTGCAGCTTCTTCTTAAGCGCGCGCAGGGCCTGATCGACATTGTTATCGCGAACCATGATTTGCATAAATGCTCACTACCTTATCTTTACAACGCGCTAGAGCCCGCTGGTTTCGCTGCGGGATTGCGCACAAAATTGACGCTGGAAAAGGCGCGATTCTCTGCAGAACCACGCTCAAACTGGGCGCCACATAACGTTTACCAACCGAATTGGCAAGGCAAATGCCCGCCACAGGCAAGCCTAAAGCGATAAGTAGGTGTGGCGCGATGGCAACGCGCTCGCTAAGGCGGGTCGCAAATGTCTACTCCTTTCCTTTCATCCGTAATGCCCACGCTGTTCGTCGCGCTGGGCGGCGCCATTGGTGCAGCGGCGCGCTATCAGGTTGGTCTCTTGACCGTTCGATGGGCGGGTCCCGGGACACAATTTCCGTGGGGCACGCTAACGGTCAATGTGCTTGGCAGCTTGATCATGGGCGTTTTGCTGGGCTGGTTTGCCAAGGGCGGTGCGGAAAGCGAGAACCTGCGCGTCTTCCTGATCGCGGGGCTGATGGGTGGATTTACGACCTTTAGCGCGTTCAGTGCAGAGCTCGTCACGATGATCCATCGCGGGCAGGCGCTGTGGGCGCTTGGCTATGCCTCCGCCTCAGTAATTGCCGGCATGGCTGCTTTTCTAATCGGGCTGATCGCCGCCCAAAGCGCGACGTGAGTTCCTGATGACAGATAGTCCCAACAAAGAAGTCCGCCAGTTCACAGTCAATGCCGATGATGATGGCGTGAGGCTTGATCGCTGGTTCAAACGCAACCTGCCCGCGATTGGCTTTGTGACCATTTCACGCTGGGCACGCACAGGGCAAATCCGCGTTGATGGCAAACGCGCCAAGCCTGAAGATCGCCTTGCCGAAGGGCAAAAGCTGCGCGTGCCACCGGGCGGAGAGGCCAAGCACAAGGCCCCCAAACCCAAACGCGAGCTAACGCCTGAGGAAATCTCTGAGGCGCATAATATGGTGATCCGTGAGACACCAAGCGCGATTGTGCTCAATAAGCCGCCCGGCCTCGCCACCCAGGGCGGCAGCAAGACCACCAAACATGTCGACGGGTTGCTTGATGCATTTGTCGCGGATGAAGAAACACCGCGCCCGCGCCTCGTCCACCGTCTCGATAAGGACACATCAGGCGTCCTTCTGATTGCTCGCAGTCCGGGCAGTGCAGCGGCGTTTTCGAAACGCTTCGCAGGTCGCTCTGCGCGCAAGGTCTATTGGGCGCTGGTCGTTGGCGTACCTGAAGTGCGCGAGGGCACAATCGACGCACCGCTCGCCAAACAGCCCGGCACCGGCGGCGAGAAAATGCATGTCGATGAGGAGGAAGGCGCGCCTGCCAAAACGCGTTACCGCGTGGTCGAGCGGGCAGGCCAGCGTGCGGCATGGGTTGAACTGGAGCCGCTGACCGGGCGCACCCACCAGCTTCGCGTGCACTTGGCCGCCATTGGGCATCCGATTGTGGGCGATGGCAAATATGGTGGGCAAGATGCGTTCCTGACCGGCTCGATCAGCCGCAAAATGCACTTGCACGCACGCCGCCTGATTATCGCAACGCCAGAGAGCAAGGGGACAGGCGGCAAGCTGGATGTGACCGCAGAACTGCCGCCGCATTTTGCTCAAAGCATGGAGGCGCTTGGCTTTGAAGAAAGCCAATCCGATGCCTCGCCTGTTCGCGATGAAGCGCCAGAGCGCACGCCTGCTGAAAAGAAACAGGCCGCGCGCCGCCACGCCAAACAATATCGCAAGGACCGCCGCGGGGAACGCCGCTCGCGTACCACCTCTGCCCTCACGACAAAGAAAGCGGCTGCGAAGAAAGCAGCGACCAAGAAGGGTAAGCCCGGCGCGAAATCGGGCGGGAAACCCAAAGGGCGGCGCTAATGCATCCCAACCCCGCCTTTCGCAGCGAGGATCATGACCGTTTCGAAGCGCTGATCCGCGAAACAGGGTTCGGCATGGTGTTTATGACAACACCTGAGGGTCCGCGCGTCGCGCATGTTCCCGTATTGTCGGATGGCAAAGGCGAAATCCGCTTTCACTTGGCCCGCAACAACGCTCTTGCCCCGCATCTTTCAGGTGAAACGGCGCTGATCACGGTCAATGGGCCGGACGGATACGTCTCACCGCGCTGGTACGACAATCGCGACACGGTGCCGACATGGGATTACGCAGCGCTGGAGATGGAAGGGCCGGTGCGCATGCTCAGCGATGAAGAGCTGGAAACGCTGCTCCACGACGTAATCGAGACATTTGAAGCACGGATTGAGGGTGAGCCGTGGTTGGCTTCGGAATCGAGCGAAAAAGTCTGGTCGGGCCTTTTTCGCGGTATCACCGGCTTTGCCTTGCAAGTCGAACACTGGCGACCGACATTCAAATTGTCACAGAAAAAGACCCCGGCTGAGCGCACACGGATCGCTGCGGGTGTGGAGCAATATGGCAATGCAAAGCTTGCCCGGTGGATGCGAGAGGTAACGCAATGACGAAACTTGCGGTGTTCGATTGCGACGGCACACTTGTCGATGGGCAAGCCGATATCTGCGACATTATGGTTCAGGCATTTGAAGGCGCACGTCTAACCAGCCCCAGCCGCAACGATATTCGCCGGATTGTAGGGTTGAGCCTGCCGGTCGCTATCCGGAAGCTCGCTCCTGACCTTAATGACGAGCAAGTTCGCAATGTGGTGAGCCTGTATAAGGATGGCTATTTTGCGCGGCGGCAAGAAGGCCTGCTGCAAGAGCCTCTCTATGATGGGATTGTCGAATTGCTACGCGCGCTCCGCATGGATGGGTGGAGCCTTGCGGTAGCGACAGGAAAGTCTGATCGCGGACTGAATTCCTGCCTTACTGCGCATGGTCTGATGGACCTGTTTGTTTCGCTCCAGACCGCCGATCGCCACCCTTCAAAACCACATCCAGCCATGCTGGAGGCCGCGATTTTTGAAGCTGGCGCTGAGGCCAGTAACGCGGTCATTATCGGCGATACCAGCTTTGATATGCAAATGGGCCGCTCCGCCAATGTGCGCGCGATTGGCGTTGCCTGGGGCTATCACACGCCAGACGAATTGCTGACCACAGGGGCAGACTTTGTCGCGCGAGACGTTGCGCATTTAGGCGACGAATTGGGAGTAAGCTGGTGAGCGATCAGTCCCCTGAGGAAGCGCAGGCGGTTACGCGCTTCGGCATTATGAACCTCGTCCGCATTGGTGGGGTCGTCCTGCTAGCGCTCGGCATTGCGACGGTGCAAGAGGTGATTGCAGCCCCCTATGCCGTGGGCGTTGGGCTCGCAATTGTCGGAGTGGCGGTATTCTTCTTTGCCCCTGCGCTGCTGGCCAAGCGTTGGAAGGCCCAAGATCGGGGCGAGAAATGAGGCGGTTTTACGAAGATGTTGGTGTCGCCAAGGTCGACGGCGGTTGGCAAGTCACGCTTGATGCGCGCGCGATCAAAACGGTCAAAGGGGCACCGCAGATTGTCTCCAGTGAGGGTGTGGCAAGAGCACTAGCCGCAGAGTGGGACGCACAAGGGGAAAAACTGGACCCTGCTACCTTTCCTTATCGCGATCTAGCGGATTATGCGCTGGACATTGTCACCCCTGCCCCCGGTGATCTGATCGACAAGCTGGTAAGTTATGGCGATACCGACACGCTGCTTTACCGCGCTGACCCAGATGAACCGCTCTATACGCGCCAGCAGGAAGTGTGGGAGCCCATTGTGGCTGGCTTTGAGAGCGATCTTGGCGCAGCACTCACGCGAGTAAGCGGCATTATCCATCGCCCGCAAAGCGAGGACGCCATGACAGCATTGCGCGCGCAATTGGTGGAGCAATCACCCTTTGCATTGGCGGCGATGGAAGTGCTCACCAGCCTCTCCGCCTCGCTGATCATCGCTCTGTCTGCGGGTAAAGCCGGCACGAAGGATGAAGCGCTCGCCCTGTGGCAGGCAGCAAGTCTTGAAGAAGAATGGCAGGCCGAATTGTGGGGCCGTGACGAAGAGGCCGAGGAACGCCGGGCCAAGCGGGAAGGCGATTTTCTCTCCGCCTATAGATTCACCCGGCTCACACTGCAGGGCTGATTATTCGCCGGTCAGCACCCAGTTTGCAACATCGCCAGCCACTTCATTGGCAACCCGGTTAAGCGCCGGTGCAACAAAGGTAACATCGGCTGGAACACCCTCTTCGCGTGCTTCAAACCGGCGAGAGAATACCCCGCCCTCTTCCGATGTGATCACCCCCTGATAGCGGGCGACGACGCTGCTGCTTTGCGCATCATAGCTCAGTTCAAGCAAAGTGCCGCGAACGAAGACACTGGCGAGCACAGGCGTGTCATCGGTGTCCAGGACAATGCTTTCATCACCCACCCGCTCGCGCAGGGTTTCTCCAACCAACCGGCGGAAGAGGCGCGCAGGTTTTTCAATCCAAACAGCGTCCTGAAGATAAGCAATTTCGGTCTCAGAGACATTCACCGGCACGCGGACGATATCGAGCTTTGCCGGTGTTTCCGGGGTCAGGACTGCAATGGCGACTGTCTCGTCACCCGCTAGAGACGCGCCGCCGGTAGAGACGTCGCCTGAAATGGGAGACAAAGTGAGCAAGCTTGGCGGAGGCTCAGCGCCTGCGCCGATGCTCACGCATCCGGTGAGCGCTAGAGAAACAGCGGCAAGAGCAGGTAAGGCGGCGGAGCGTTTGGTGAACATTGTCATGTGCTTCAATCCTCTGGCTCATATTCGGGCAAAGCCGGTCCACCCAGCAACGCGCCTGCGCCTTGGTTCTCAATCCGATCCGTAATCGCCCGCAAAGATCGCGATGTGGTGCGCAGATCCTGCAAAGTTGCCTCAGCCGCTGGCAAAGTGGTCTCACGCAATTGCCGCGCGGCGGGCCGTGTATCCTCCAACGTGCGCGCCAAAGCAGCGGCGGCATCGTTGGCAGAGGAGAGCGTCCCGCGCAGTTCTGCGGCGAGCGCTGGCCCTTCTTGATTGAGCAGTTGATCAGTGGTTGCAGTAGCCTTTTCAAATGCGTCCAAGGCTTCTCCCGCCTCTCGCAAAGCCACTTCCAGTTCAGCAAAAGTGCCCTCCAACCGGGGCGCGGCATCGGCCAATTCGGCTGTCAGGCGGTTCGAATTTTCGAGGATGCCTGCCAGCTGCTCCTGGTTCTCAGGGCCGAGCAACAGGTTCAAATTCTCAGTGAGCGTCGCCAGGCGTTCGAGCAGCAAAGGCGCAGAATTCAGAAGCGCGTTGATCCCGCCATCTTTCGCCGGGATAACTGGGCGATCTTCGGGGCATGCGGTTGTCTCACATGTGATCGGAGCAGCACCGCCACGCGCACCGTCGAGCAGGATCGTCGCAACGCCGGTAAAGCTGGCCTGAATGGTCGCCTCCGTCCCCACCAGAATGGGCACGTCTTCCTTTACCCGGATGCGAACGCGCACAAATTCAGGATTGTCTTCGGACAATGAGATGTCGATCACCTGCCCGACAGGCACGCCCGCATAGGCAACCTGGCTACCATTCGCGAGGCCAGAGACCGACTGTGCGTAGAAGATATCGTATTCGGTCTGCGCGCCCTGCCCCAACCGCGCGATCCATACGATGAAAAGTGCCAGCGCTGCCAGCAATGCCAGCGTTACTGCACCGACCCAAAGGTGATTGGCTCTTGTTTCCATTGCCTATATCCTATGGACGCTAAACGGCGCAGCTGTCCATGTTGTTGGCCGCTTCATGCACTGTCCTGCCCCTTTTTTCATGCCCGTTCATGCGCGCTCAGCGCCCCTCTCCCGCGCGGGCCGCCGAAGTATTCTTCGATCCACGGATGCCCGGTTTTGATCAGTTCAGGGATCGTATCGACCGCAATCACCCGCTTATCCGCCAGCACCGCAACCCGGTCACAAATCTCGTAAAGCGTGTCGAGATCGTGGGTGATCAGGAACACGGTGAGGCCCAGCGTTTCCTTCAATTCGCGCGTTTGCCGGTCAAAGGCCGCCGCCCCAATGGGATCAAGCCCGGCAGTGGGCTCATCCAGAAACAGCAATTCCGGATCAAGCGCGAGAGCGCGCGCAAGGCCTGCGCGCTTCTTCATGCCGCCTGACAATTCAGAAGGGTACTTGCTGATCGCCTCTTCCGGTAGGCCCGACATCAGCACTTTATAGCGCGCGATTTCGCGGCGCAGATCATCCTCGATATCGGGATAGAACTGTTTGAGCGGCACTTCGACGTTCTCGCCGACTGTCAGCGTTGAGAACAGCGCGCCGCCTTGGAACAAGACGCCCCAGCGCCGCCGCACACCGATCTTTTTGTCGAGATCAACCGCGGTAATCGTGCGCCCAAGCACGTCGATACGGCCCGCGGTCGGTCTTTGCAGGCCGATGATTGACCGCATCAGCACGGATTTGCCAGTGCCCGAGCCACCGACGACACCCAAAATCTCGCCCCGGCGCACCTCCAGATCAAGGCCATCATGCACCGCGAAATCGCCAAATTTGTTGACCAACCCTTCGACAACGATCGGAGGATCGTCGCAAAACCGCTCATGCGCGTTGGCGGGATCGTCGCGGATGATGTCGTCGCTCATCTTGGCTTACCCCCACCCAATCTCGGTAAAGAACACCGCGAAAAACGCATCGAGCACGATCACAGCGAAGATCGCAGAGACCACCGCCATCGTGGTACGTTTGCCGACTTCTTCTGAGTTACCTTGCACCTGCATCCCGTGATAACAGCCCGCAAGCGCGATGATCAGGCCGAAGACGGGCGCTTTGATAAGCCCCACCCAAAGATCATAATCGGCCACCACTTCGGGAATTCGCCCAAGGAATGTGAAGAACGGAATGCCCAGCGCAACCTGCCCGATCACCGCGCCGCCGATAATCGCGACGACAGAGGCGTAAAAGCCCAGCAGCACCATCATGAACGTGCAGGCCAGAATGCGCGGGATCACCAGCTTTTCTATCGGAGAAATGCCGATCGTGCGCATCGCATCGACCTCTTCGGTCAGCTTCATCGTCCCGATTTGCGCGGCAAAGGCACTGCCAGAACGGCCCGCCACCATGATCGCCGTCATCAAAACGCCCAGCTCACGCAGTGTCAGGCGCCCGACGAGGTTTACTGTCAGCGTCTCTGCGCCGAACTGCTGGAGCTGAACCGCGCCCTGTTGCGCAATCACAATGCCGATCAGAAAACTCATCAAACCGATGATGGGTAACGCAGCAACGCCCACCAATTCCATCTGCCGCACCAAAGCGCGCATTGGAAACTGGGATGGGTGGCGGATGATATTGGCCATACCGACCAAAATGCCGCCAAAGAAGGAAACCGTGCCATAGACCCCGGCGCGGGCACTATAAACCTGCTCGCCCACAGCCTCTGGCACACGCTCCCAAACGGGCAAGCGCTCCGGCTCAAGATCAGCGTCGCTATCGACACCCTGAACGGCGGCGAGCAACCGCTTCGCCTGCGGGCTGGTTCCGGTGATTGTCGCGCTGTGTTTGCGCGACAGGCGGCATGTCACCCACGCGCCCACCGTGTCTATCTCGCTTACTTCGCTTAGATCGATAGTGGCGAATGGCTCAGTGATTTGGTCCAGCTCATGCTCAAGCGGGCCAATCGTGGCGACCAATAAGGGGCCTGATAGAGCCAGCCGAGAGCCGCCCCCATCATCATGTTCAAGCGTGAAGTGTGCGACCCCATCCATCGCGCCAAGATATGCGGCCAAATGCAACACTTAACAAGTGGGAGTGTGAGAGTTGTTGCACTGCAACCAATCGCTTGGCATGGCCGCAGGCGACATGACTGAAACACTCAACACCACTTTCGACCCCGCGCAAATTGAGGCGCGATGGTATTCTCATTGGGAAAGCACAGGCGGTTTTCGCCCTGAGCGCCCGGATGCGGAACCCTACACGATTGTGAACCCGCCGCCCAACGTGACGGGCAGCCTTCATATCGGGCACGCGCTTGATAACACGCTCCAGGACATCGTGATCCGGTATGAGCGCCTGCGCGGCAAAGATGCTTTGTGGGTGGTTGGCATGGACCATGCCGGGATCGCCACGCAGATGGTGGTCGAGCGCGAGATGGAGGAGCGCCAGGACAAGCGCACCAATTACTCGCGTGAGGACTTCGTCGATAAGGTCTGGGAATGGAAGGCCGAAAGCGGCGGGCAGATAACCAAGCAGCTGCGTCGACTAGGCTGTTCGATGGACTGGTCGCGTGAGCAGTTCACGATGGACCCGCATTTCGACAAGGCTGTGCTCAAAACCTTTGTCGACTTGTACAATGATGGCCTGATCTATCGCGATAAGCGGCTGGTGAATTGGGACCCTAAGCTGAAGACTGCGATCAGCGATCTTGAAGTTGAACAGCAGGAGCTGAAAGGCAGTTTCTGGCACTTCAAATACCCGCTCGAAGACGGCGTAACCCTTACTGATGGGCGTGATTACATTGAGGTTGCGACCACGCGGCCTGAGACGATGCTCGCCGATATGGCGGTCGCGGTTCACCCCAGCGATGAGCGCTATGCCAGCGTCGTTGGCAAGCATGTCGTCCTGCCCATCACAGGCCGCCGCATTCCGATTGTCGCTGACGAACACGCCGATCCAGAGCTGGGCTCGGGCGCGGTTAAGATCACGCCGGGCCATGACTTCAACGATTTCGAAGTGGGCAAACGCGCTGGTTTTGCAGCGGGCGAAATGCTCAACATGCTGGATGGCGATGCGAATGTTTGCCAGACCGCCGACGGCCTAATCCCGGATGAATATCTCGGCCTGCACCGTTTTAAGCGCGCCAAAGAAGATGGGGGCACGCCGGGCGCACGCGAGCTGGTGGTTGAGCGGCTGAAAGAGCTTGGCTGCCTGATCCCGCACGTCTCTAAAAACAAAAAGGGCGAGGAGATCACCTCCGACGCCGAACCGCGCACGATCCAGACACCCTTCGGTGATCGCGGCGGCGTGGTGATTGAGCCGTGGCTGACCGATCAATGGTATGTCGATGCAGAAAAGCTCGCAGCGAAACCGATTGAGCAGGTAAAGTCGGGCGAAATCGAGATTGTCCCTGCGACGTGGGAGAAAACCTTCTTCAACTGGATGGAGAACATCCAGCCATGGTGCATCTCACGCCAATTGTGGTGGGGGCACCGGATACCTGCATGGTTTGATGATGACGGCAATGTCTTTGTCGCAACAAGCAAAAAAGAAGCACAAGCCAAGGCCGGCGCTGGCGTCAATTTGACGCAAGACCCCGACGTTCTCGACACTTGGTTCTCATCCGCTCTGTGGCCCTTCGCCACGCTTGGGTGGCCGGAGGAGAACCAGCCGCTGCTCGACAAGCACTTCCCCAACGATCTGCTCATTTCCGGGTTCGACATCCTGTTCTTCTGGGATGCGCGGATGATGATGATGGGGCAGTACAATATGGGCCGCGCGCCTTGGCCAAAGCTCTATCTGCACGGTCTCGTCCGCGCAGCCGACGGCGCGAAAATGTCCAAGTCCAAGGGCAATGTCGTCGATCCGCTTGGCCTGATTGACCAATATGGCGCGGATGCGTTGCGGTTCTTTATGGCCGCGATGGAAAGCCAGGGCCGCGACATCAAAATGGATGAAAAGCGGGTCGAGGGCTATCGCAACTTCGCGACCAAGCTCTGGAACGCGACACGCTTTTGCCAGACCAACGGCATTGGCAAGAGCAACACGATCAAGGCTCCACCTGCGCGTCTAGCCGCCAACCAATGGATCATTGGTGAGGTTCAGCAGGTCTGCGCCGAAATCGAAAGCGCAATGACAGACTTGCGCTTCGACGCGGCGGCCAACGCGATCTATCAGTTCACTTGGTCGAAGTTCTGCGATTGGTATCTTGAGCTAATCAAGCCGGTCTTTGCAGGCGATGCAGACAGTCCGCCTGCAGTCGAAACCCGCGAAGTTGCCGGATGGGCGCTCGACCAAATCTTCGTGATGCTGCACCCCTTCATGCCCTTCATCACCGAGGAGCTGTGGCATGCGCAGGGGACGCGCAAATACGACCTAATTACCGCAAGCTGGCCCAATCCGCGCGCCGAAGTTTCGAAAGAAGCGACCGATGCGATTGACTGGGTGATCGACCTCACCACCAATGTCCGCTCGGCCAAAAATGAGCTGGGCATTCCTCCGGGTGCAAAACTGGCGGCGTTCTTGCCTCAGGCCTCCGCATTGGCGAGCAGCACGATTGAGCGGTCTTCTGCTGCCATCGAACGGCTTGCGCGGCTGACCCCTGTGACCATCGGCGATGCACCCGATGGCCCGGCGATGCAGATCACCGCTGGCGAAGACGTGTTCGTCATCCCGCTCGAAGGGATCATCGACATCGCTGAAGAAAAAGCGCGCCTTGAAAAGGCACTTGCAGCAAGCCAAAAGGAAGCAAAGTCGCTCGAGGGACGGCTCGGCAATGCCAACTTCGTCGAGCGCGCAAAGCCAGAAGCAGTGGAGAAAGCCAAAGCCGACTTCGCGCATCATTCAGGCGAAGTCGGACGGCTCAAAGCGGCAATTGACCGCCTGGGATCGTGACATGAAGCTCGATCATATGGTGATTCTTGTTCGCTCAATCGACACGAGCCTGCCATGGTACGCGGCCATGCTCGGGCTTACCGGTTTTACCAAAACGCGCGATCATGTTTGGTTGAGTGATGACGGTCTAGCCATCGACATGAAGCAAGCGAAAACGGACACGGCGGACTATGCGCGCTATGCGCCGGGCCTCAACCATCTAGGCTTCACTGCCCCGGATACGGCAGCTCTCGACGCCGTGCGCGATGGAATGGCGAAGGCGGGTTTCGAAGTCCCCGAAAAGCAGTTCTTTGACGGCGAAACGGCAACGTTTTTCCGTGATCCCGATGGCATGCGCGTTGAAGTCACGGTTTACGATTAGCATGCCGTCGGCCCTAGAGCGGCTCAGATAGGGCTACCCCTACCAAATTCAAATTCGGCATCTTATTTGCCAAGCATGTCGATTTGGCCTTTCCTGATTGTCGCCCTGCTCACTGTCGCGGGCCTCAAATATCGCTCCATTGCGAAGCGTCGAAGGCGCGAGCAGCTTTTGGCAACGCCGCTTACCGACGAGCAGCGCGCGGTGGTTGCGCACCTTGTGCCGCTCGCAAGGCAATTGCCCCAAGACCTGCGGCCTAAGCTTGAGGGCAAAATCAACCTCTTCCTCGATCAGATCACCTTCCGGGGCCAAAATGGTCTCGAAGTGACCGAGCCGATGAAACTGTCCATCGCGGCCCAGGCTTGTCTGCTGATCGTCAACAGTCCTGTCTGGTATAACACGCTGCGCAATGTGCTGATTTATCCGTCCGCTTTCCTCACCCATCGCGGCAGCCATGATGGTTATCTCGTACATGAAAATCGGCATGCGACTTTGGGAGAAAGCTGGATACGTGGACCGGTCATTTTGTCGTGGGACCATGCCTTGCAAGGCGGCTTGGACGCATCAGACGGGCACAATGTGGTGATCCACGAATTCGCGCACCAATTGGATAGCTTAACGGGCCACACCAACGGCATCCCGATCTTGCGCAAGGGTCAGGCCTATGCCGGATGGGAGCGGGCTATGCTGGATGCCTATAACGAGCATCTCGAACGGGTTCAGGCTGGCATGGGTACGCTGATTGATCCTTATGGCGCGACCAACCACGAAGAGTTCTTAGCGGAGGCGATTGTCACCTTTTTCGAACGCCCAAAGGCTTTGCTGCGTGAGGAACCTGCACTCTATTCGCAATTGTCGCAGCTGCTCGCAATTGACCCGGCACGTTGGGACTGATCGTCAAAGCCCGAGACCATGAAAGCGAAATTTCCTACGCGGCCGTTTCGTGCCATAGGGGCCGCATGATTTGCGCAGCCAGCCTTCAATTGATTTTTGATCGACAAAACCGATCAATGGGCGCCCCTGTGATCGAAGCGATTTTGTCGCCAGGACCGTGTAACATGCGGTCCATGTGTTCCTCAGCAGCGACGAATGGAGCCGTCCGGGCCCTTCACACTCAAGGCCGCGCCGATGGCTGACCTAATCCTCGCAACAGATGATCACGGCGAACCCGAGATCTTCGCCTCCCTGCAAGGCGAAGGGCCCAGTGCGGGCATGCCGGTGGCGTTCATCCGGCTGTCGCGTTGCAACCTTGCCTGCACATGGTGCGACACCGCCTATACGTGGCGGTTCGAAGGGGACGAGCGCGAACATCGCGATGGCATTGCCTATGATCGCAAAGCCAATCAGGTATCGCTCTCCCCCAAAGAAGCAGCGGAACGGGTCGCGGCGCTGGGACAGAAGCGCCTCGTCATCACCGGCGGTGAGCCTTTGATGCAATGCGGGGCCCTCGCCGATATGCTCGCTGAATTGCCTGATATTGAGGTGGAGATCGAAACCAACGGCACCACGCGTGCCTCTGCCCATGTCGATATTCGGGTGGACCAGTATAATGTCAGTCCCAAGCTCGCGCATTCCGGCAATGCTCCTGACCTCGCGCTGATCCCAGAGCGGCTCGACCACTATGCGTGCGACCCGCGCGCATTCTTCAAATTCGTGATCGCGGACCCACAAGATGTCGCTGAAGTCCTAGACCTACACAGCCAATACCGGTTCAAACGTGGTCATGTGTTCCTGATGCCAGAGGGCACAGATAGTGAGGCTTTGCGCGCGCGGGCTGAATGGTTGGCGCCGTTATGCCTTGAACATGGGTTTCGGATGTCAGATCGGATGCACATCCATCTTTACGGAGATGAGCGCGCAACGTAACGTTGCGACTCGGGGGTAAAACAGGTGGACATTTTCATAAGCTACTCGCGCGCTGACCGTGAGCGGGTGGACTACATGGCGAAGGCTCTGGAGGCGGAGGGCTATTCGGTCTGGTGGGACCGCGACATTCGCGCAGGCGAAGAATTTGACCATGTCATCGACAAAGCGATCAAGGGTTCCAAAGCCATCGTCGTGGTTTGGTCGAACACATCAGTCTCCAGCAATTGGGTGAAAGAAGAGGCCGAAGACGGGGTTGAGGCGAACACGCTGGTCCCCGTAATGATCGACTTTGTGACGATCCCGCGCGGGTTTCGCCGCATTCAAGCAGCCGAACTGCACGATGCTCCCAATGATCCCACGAAAAGCGCCAATTGGCCCGAATTTTTAGACAGCGTGAAACGCCAAGCGGGCAAAGGCGAAGGCGCTGCAAAGGGTCGTCGGCCAGCCGATCTGGCTGATCGCGTTGGCTCAGCAGGGCCCAAGACCGCCTCAGCTGCCCCAATGCCTGCCGCAGAAGCCGCAGCCACCGCTGCGCAAGACACCGCAGCAAGTCCGGCTTGGAAGCGCTTTGTGCCGCTTGGCGCAGGCGCACTCGCAGTGCTGGCAGCGGCCGTACTCGCCTTTCAGTATTTGGGCGGTCCTGCTGCCCCGCCACCGCCAGAGGATATGACTCCTGTTGTGCTGGGTGTCTTCCCAGATGAATCCTTCGGCATCGACCAGCGCGATGGGCTGACAGCGGCCTTTAACGACACGCCGTCAATCGTTGTTTCGCACCTTGCCGCGCCCCTTGACGCGATGAAGGGGCGCAATGCTCCTGAATTGATCGAAGGGCTCAAGACCACGCTGGCAACGCGCAATGTTGTGGCGATTGTTGGTCCGTCGATCACTGAGTTCACACCCGAAGTGCTCAGCACGGTCGAGGCAAGCGGACGGCGTCCCGCGATCATTTTAACAACGGCGGCGTCACGCCAAGACATTGGCTGGGACGATAGCGACCTGCCGCTCTTCCGCGTGGGTTCAGGCGTGGATGAACGGGCGGATCAATTCGCGCGCCTTGCTCAAAATACGATTGCAAGCGGGGTGGAGCTTGTCCTGCTGTATGAGACAGTGCCCAATTCATCAGACATGACATACGGCCAATTGTTCTTCCAACGTATCACAGAGCGTCTGCCGCAATGGCAGAATTGGTCGGACAACAATCAGGTCCGCTCCATCACCTACACCCGCGGCCGGATCATGGACAGCTTCTCCCGCCCTCGCTTGCGCGGACTGTTTGACCAGCGCAAGATGATCATAGTTGTTGGCCTGTCGAGCGATTACAAAGATCTAGTCGAGAACTTCTATCGCGGCCAAGACCGCAGTCGTACCGCTATTCTTGGCGGATGGAACACCAGCAAGGCAGTGCGCGATTTGTCGGGTGAGATGGATATTCAGCATACCCGCCTTTTCGATATGACCGATGTGTTCCGCAGCCCTGCTGCCGTCAGCGACCTGCCCGACTCCCGCCGGTTTCAGCAAGAGTTCGGCCCGCTTACTCCTGCGTTGCGCCAAGAGGCTGTCGCTTACGATTCCGGCCTCGTCATCAAACAGGCGGTGGCTCAGATGGAAGGTCAAGTGACCGCCGAACAGCTGATTACGATTATGCGTGGGCAACGGTTCAATGGGGTCACTGGAGAGATCACCTTCACCGGCGATGGCGAGAAGTGGGGGCAAAACAGCGGCACCGCTGGCGGCATGCGCCCGCTGTATAATTTGCGCTACGACCCCGCGCTTACCAATTGGAGCGAGGTCGGCAGTTTTGACGCACTGCTCTCAACCGAAGTTGCAGGGCGATAACTCTTTAAAATCTTAGGTTTGCACATCCATGGCTTTTTCAGATCAAAAGCACGCCAGTGGTCTAATTGGCGTCGTCATATTCGGCATTATCGCTTCGCTGATTGTTCGCATTTTCTGGGCAGGAGGGATTGAGAATTTCTTCGATCCCGAACTGGCGATCGGCAATGAAGTGATCGAACAGTTGGAGGCCTATCCGGGCAACGAAGTGGTGTTCGAACGGCTCGAGCAAGACTTCCCAGACGCTTATCAGGATTTCACGCTGACGCTTTCGAGTGCGGTGCAAGCGCCCGGCCCCGAAGACCGCGTGCTGATTGCGGGGACCAATTGGATCAACCGTTTCTTCGCAAGCTATGCGCAGGATTTCAAAGCCGCCCCTCTGCCCGCATTGGACCGCGTGATGGAGCTAGAGGCTGCATTCCTGCGCGATTTGAAAGCGCATGACGAATTTGCCTGCGCTTTTTATGCGCGCAACGAACCGCAGGACCAGCCGCTGCCAACAAGCTTTGACGAAATGAGCGCAGATATCGTCACATCACGGTTTGATGCGATTTTGGCCGGGCGGCGCGATCAGCAATTGCGGCTTGGCCTGACGCCATTAATGTATGACGCGGTCGAACAGACCATGCGCGATAAGGGGCTGAATGATGAGCAAATCTCAGTCGTCTTTGGCGAGGCTGAGCCAGGCACAATAGGCGCACCGCTTGCCTGCGAAATGGCGATTGAGTTGGTCGATGCCATTCGTGAACAGCCCGATGATGCGCGCGCGCTGTTGATTGGCGCCTATGCCAGTGGGGAACGGTAGGGCTCATCGCAGGGGCGGCAAACCGCCATTGCGAAGACTACCCTTGTGAACGCCAGCGAAGCACGACGCGTTCGACCAGCTCTTCTTCATCACCGCCGCGGCTCCACAATTCGGAGAAGCTTGGGTCTTCAGAAGCTGGACGCTTGTGCTCTTCGAGCGTGTCAAAGTTCACCCGGATCGGGATCGCCACACCTTCGCCGCAGACAATGCACTCACGGTTGCGCAACGCGGGGATGGAATTGAGGAAGCCGCGTGACCCTTCAGGCATGGCTGAACGCACAAAGGCTTGGTCGCGGTCGTTGTTGAGACGCATCGAAATGATCGTACCGCACTGCGACAGCACGCCTTCAGCAAGGTCGGATGGGCGCTGTGTGATCAGGCCTAGCGAGATGCCGTATTTACGACCCTCTTTCGCGATCCGGCTGAGGATGCGACCAACGGAAGATCCGTCAGAGTTCTTCTCACTCGGCACATAACGGTGCGCTTCTTCGCATACGAGGAGGATCGGTCGGGTTTTCTCTTCCCGTCCCCAGATCGCGAAGTCGAATACTAGGCGCGACAGAACGGCAACCACGGTTGAGGTGATATCCGAAGGCACGCCCGATACGTCGATGATCGAGATCGGCTTCCCATTGCCCGGCATCCGGAAAACCTTGGAAATGAAGTCGGTCATCGTATCGCCGACCAGCATGCCTGAGAACATGAATTGGTAGCGCGGATCAGCTTTGAGCTCTTCGAGCTTGGCTTTGATCCGCATATACGGCGCAGACGAGGTCGCTTTGTCGAGCTTGCCCATCTCATCCTGAATCTTATTCGACAAATCAGAAAGCAGATAGGGGATCGGCGAATCCACCGTGATCTTGCCCATGGTTTCAGCCAAGCGGTTCTTTGAGCGCGCATGCAGCAGACATTTGGCGAGAATATCCTCATCCACTTGCCGTTCATTGCCATCGCTGGTGAGCAGCACCTCGCAGTGCTCCTCAAAATTCATCAGCCAATAGGGCATTTGCAGGTTGGATACGTCGAGGATTTGGCCAGTCTGACGGAACGCAGCGGAATATTCGCCGTGCGGGTCAACCATCACGATGTGACCTTCGGGAGCCGCCTCACAAATGCGGTGCAGGATAAGCGCGGCGCTGGTCGATTTACCCGTACCGGTCGACCCGAGCAGCGCAAAGTGCTTGCCCAGCATCGCGTCGATGTACAGGCCGGCGCGAATATCCTTGGTCGGGAAGACTGTGCCAATCGTGATATTGGTGCGTCCATCACTGGCGTAGATTTGTTCAAGGTCTTTAGTGGTAGCTGGATAGACCATCGCGCCGGGCACAGGATAGCGGGTCACACCGCGTCTAAACCCATGAATACGGCCCGTCAGCTTTTCTTCCGCACCTTCGCCTAGAAAGTCGATATGCGCGATAATGCCTTCGGTGTTGCGGCGATCTTTGCGTTGATCGCGAACGTTGGCGAGCAGCCATGCATCGCCCACGCGAATTTTGATCTGGCTGCCAACTTGGCCTGCAAGTGCAACAGAGCGATCATTGTCGTCCATGCATTCATTGAGGCGTTGCAGGTCGAGCGCAATTTGCGATCCAGCGCCGGAGATCTCAAGCACCACACCGATTGGCATACGCGCATTGTCAGAGGCCTGCGGTTCAGCAGAGACTGGTTCAGCAGCGGCATCTGCCGACTGGAAATTGTGGCCACTCATATCAGTCATGCGGTCTTCCTGATCCCCATTGCACTATTCACCGGCGTTGATCGCTCCGGTCCTATTTCGAAGGGATTACAATGAGGGAGCAGGGTTAAGATCGCGTCAACAAAAGTGGGCTCTTGCTGACGGTTTCAGCGCGCTGAATCAGGATTTTGCAAACAGCCTGCCAGCCAACCAGCCCATACCAACCGACAAGAAAATCGCACCAAGGCCGTAAAACAGCGACCATTGCTGAGAGAAGTAGACCACCCGCCCCTCGAGACCGACTTTAACAACGTCTATATCTGCCGTCGCACTGGCCAAAACCCGGCCATTGGCAATGGCGAATGTCTCAGCCGTATACTCGCCTGTGATCACGTTAGAAGGCAGCTCAATACGCGCCTGATAGAGCACTTTTTCGCTAATCCGGACCCCTTCCTCGGTCTCCTTATAAAGACCGGCGCGTTCGCGCATTTCGACAAGGCCGCTCGCAAAGCGCATTTGCAGCTCTGGGTCGATCTGCCCGGTCGGGCTGAGCTGGATGTATTGCGTGCCAAGCTCGTAAATCGCCGCTGTCAGTGGGTCGACGATCTCATCAATCGGTTTGGACGAGGCAACCGCGAAGAATGACGGCGCGGATCGAAAATCGCTTGATCCAGCATTCATCCAAATGCCTGCGATCCGATCTTTCTCGCGCAGACGGATTGGCTCAGTTGGCCCTTTGACGACAACGACGATGTCATACTCTGTCCCGCCTGCGACGCCTGCAGGATCAATTACTGCGCCGTAAAGAAGCAGGTCGGCCCCGGTGAAGCCTTGGCGCACTTCGATGCGAGATTGACTGACTTCGGGCACAAGAACAGGTTCGCGCTGTCCCATAAGCAGCGGCGCTGACAGCACCAATGCAGCCAAGGCCAGCGTCCGCCTCATAGCGGACTGACGGTGTATATCTCGTCCGGTTGGACACCCAAACCATACAACATCCGCAGCGCAACAAGGATAACAATGCCTGCGAGCACCAGCCGCAGCACTTCAGGCCTGGCTTTGAGCGCAATCTGCGTCCCAAACTGCGCGCCCAGCACAGAGCCAAGCAGCAATAGGCCCGCCAGAACGATGTCCACCGCCTTGGTGGTCAGCGCGTGGGTCATGGTCGTCACCATCGTCACAAACAGTATCTGGAACAGCGAAGTTCCCACTACGACATTGCCGCTCATGCCCAGAATATACAGCATCGCAGGCACCAGAATAAACCCGCCGCCAACCCCCATGAGCATGGTGAGCACGCCCACAATTACCCCAAGGATTGCCGGTGCAAGCGGAGAAATATAGAGACCTGAGGCGTAGAAACGCACCCGGTAAGGCAAACCTGCGACCAATGGGTGATGGCGACGTTTGCGCGGTGCGGTGTCGCCTTTGCCCGATTTGGGAGAAAGCGCCTCCAGCGCCTCTCGCATCATCAGCGATCCGATCGTGGTCAGCATCACGACATAAAGGATGCTGATTACCACATCGATCTGACCCAAGGCCTGTAGCAACTGGAAGATCAGCGCGCCGATCAACGCGCCAACGACGCCGCCTGCGACCATCACCATTCCCATCCGATAGTCGACACCCTTGCGCCGTCCATGTGCGATCACACCCGACACGCTTGCACCTGTCACCTGCGTTGCAGCCGATGCCGCTGCCACCGTTGGCGGGATGCCGTAAAAGATCAATAAAGGCGTGGTGAGGAACCCTCCGCCCACACCGAATAGCCCGGAAAGGATGCCCGTTAATCCCCCAAGCAAAATGATGAACAGTCCGTCCACCGATAGATTCGCAATGGGAAGGTAAACGTCCATGTGTCCTCGACTACCGCAGGTAATCGGGAGTGGCTAGGCAAAGCTCTACGAGGTTCCCCGATTACGTCTTTAAAAACGCGTCGAAAGTGTCGCTGCGATGCCTGAGTTTGGTTCAGCATCGCCCGCAACCCGCTCACGCCAATCGACAGAGAGCCTTGCAGGGATGTCGCCCACGCTCACATCCAGCCTTAGCGTTGGACCAACATCCAGACGGTTCACATCCTCTTGCGCCCCGCCCCATGCACCTGCACCCAGGCTAAGGCGTACAGGTTCGTCCGACAGGCCATTATATTCGATCACCTTGCGGGTCACGGCCAACTGCCCATCAATAAACGGCGTTGCTGCATCTCCGCCGACATAACCTGCCCCGCCATACGCTTCGAGCTGTGCCCCAAATGGCAGGTTTTGCGGCGCAATCTCCGTCACTGCGTAGGCAGCAGGACGCAAATCTGTACCAAACGGCCCTTCTGTCACGCGCAGCTCAGCGGCAAGACGCACTGGGACCGACCCGATAGGCCGCGCAGAAACGCCAAAGGCTGCCTCGTTCTCAGGTTCAGCAACAAATGCGCGGTATCCACGTACATAGGCCCGCGGATCGTGCGAGGATCGCGGCGCAATGCGATATTGCAAATTCGCACCCGCTTGGCTTGCCCCATAAACAGGAACACGACCTTGTGAGATAGAGCTTGAACCCGAACCAGCGCGGTAAAACGCAAAAGCATCAAGCGACCAACGATCAAGCGCCCCGCCAGACAGGCTGACGCTACGCGCATCCGGGCTGATCGCCGCCAATGAGGTGGCCTCACGGGCGGGCTGCATTTGCGCTGTGCTCGCATCGGGAACAGCATTCCAATCCACGCGGAACGCAGCCGCCATCAAGAACTGGTGACCGGCTGCGATAATTGGCGGGGTTGCGCCAGTGCTATTGTGTTCAAGCGGCAAGGCCGTAACAGTCACGAACGCCGCATCTGCCTTAGCCGTGCGTGCCGCCAACACACTTCGCGGAAAGGCTGAGGCAAAAACGCGTTCACCGCTTTGCCCGCGGGCATCGGCCAGCGTTTCATTGGCAATGGCATTGTGTTCCTTGCGGTCTGCATCGGCGAAGAACATTTCCACATCGGGCAATTCAAGCGGGAACGGATTTTCCCACAGCATGGCGCGACCGCTAACCCATACGCCCACGACCATGACCAGCATCATTAACGGTCCGCCGCGCCGCGTTGGCGCATCATTCATCGCTTCAAATCTCATAGGCCGATCAACTGAGCTTGGCGCACGATGCTGTTGTCAGCACCGCCAAATCGCGCGGGATGATTGTCGTGCGGGGTTTTGTCCCATTCAATGCCGCGCCCCGAGAGACTGCGCCAATAGGCATGGAGCGCGCGTCGCCCAGCCATAATCGCAACGACATTGGTGATGGGAATGCGCACAACTGCAAATAGCCCTTCGATCACGCCGTAATTGCGCGCGGTAAAGGCAAACCGCCACGCACAGCGCCACACAAAAAAGCCAAGATTGACATAAAGCAGCGCAATCAAAAGCGGGCTCATAGGCTGCGGCTCAATCAGTCCAGCAGAGCTTGCCGACCACATGAGCAATGTGAGCGCGAGCAAGGAATAGCCGAGCAGCAGAACGAGCGCGGTCAACGGCCCACGCCGGTCACGCGCGCGCATCCAGGTCTCCAGTTTGCCCTCACCCCAGCCGGTGCGGTCCCAACCTTGCAAAGCAATACCATGCACCCAGCGCGTTTTCTGGCGCACAATGTGGTCGATAAGAGCAGGGAAGTAAGCGCGCGTTGCAATCAGCAAATCATCTTCGCCCCGCGCCCGGATGAAGCGGCACGTGCCACCTTCCTCAGCAATGGCGAGGCCCAGTTCATAGTCTTCGGTGAGCGATTCAGGTTCGAACGGGCGCATGTCGATCCGCCTGCGGCACAGACGCTGCAACGCCTTGCGTGAGATGGCGCAGCCAACTCCGGCAGCTGGCAAAGCCGCACCCACCGCATCGCGCACCACCATCGCTTTCCCATGCGCTTCGGCAAATTCCTCGCAATAATGGCTGCCCAGCCACTTGCGCCCCCCTTGAGGTAGCGGCTCCACCGGCAATTGCGCAAAATCCGTACCATCAGCAATTGCAGCATCCAGCAGCCCAAGAGCGGCGGGATCGACTAGGTCTTCCGCATCATGGAAAACGGTCATCGCAAATGGCTGACCATAACGACGCTCATCGTCGCGCATCGCATCAAACAAGCGATTTAGGCAGTCCGCCTTCGTGCTGGGTCCGTGGCAATTATGGATCACCAGCCGCAATCGTGGATCGCCATTGGCAGCGCTCATCGCCGCCTCAAGCGTTTTGGGATCATTGCGATAAATACCAATATAAAGTCGTAGTTGATCCTGTGGCCATGTGCCGAGCAGATGCGCAATTGTATCACCAATTACATCGGCTTCGTCCCAAGTGGGGATGAATACTGCCGCCGGGCCTTTAAGCTCGCGCTGCTGGTAATCCTTGCGCCGAAGCTTGGGGGTGCTGATCCGCCCCTTAAACTTCAGCCAAAGCCACGAGACATCAACGGCAAAGTCATCAAGCGCGCCAATCAGAAAGAACACCCCTGCAAAAAGCAGCAGTTCCAGCTGAATGACTGCCAGCCATTGCCAAATATTCCAGTCAAAGACCGACAAGCGACCACCCCCTGATGAAAAAGACCCTACGTTGCTCTGATTAACCTTGCAAGATTAACACTTTTTCTGAAAGGGGTTCGAGCAACTATGACAAAGAGTTCATCACCCTCTCCCGCCCCGATACGCCGTCTTTTCGCGCCAGTGCGCGCGCTGTTTGTAGGCGATGCGTCTGCCGGAATTCTGTTGATCCTGGTCGCAGCGGCCGCAATGCTTGCCGCGAATTCGGCCTTCTCGGATGAATATCGCGAGCTGTTCTACGGCAAACTGCCATGGACCCCGATCGAGAAACTGAAAGATCTGCATTACTGGATCAATGACGGGCTGATGGCGATTTTCTTCTTCGTCGTCGGGCTAGAGGTGAAACGACACGTCATCAGCGGTTCGCTCTCCGATCCTGCAGCACGGCGTTTGCCAATGGTGGCGGCACTGGCGGGAATGCTGGTGCCCGCGCTGTTCTATGTCGCATTGACCGGCGGGCGCGCTGATCTTTTAAACGGTTGGGCCATCCCGGCGGCAACCGATATCGCCTTTGCAATGGGTGTGCTGGGCTTGCTCGGCAACCGCGTGCCTGCATCCCTGCGGTTGTTCCTGCTAACCGTTGCTATCGTCGATGATATCGGCGCGGTGCTGGTGATCGCAGTATTCTACACGCAAGGGCTTTATGCCGAATGGTTGCTCGCCAGCCTCGTCGTATTCGTCTTGATGGTGGCGCTCAACCGGATGAAGGTTGATGTGTTCTGGCCCTATATCCTCTTGTCGTTGGCGCTGTGGTACTGCGTTCTAAATTCTGGCGTCCACGCTACCATTGCCGGCGTGCTTGCCGCACTCACCATTCCGCTGCACCGCAAGGATGGCAATTCAATGCTGGAAAAGCTTGAGCATGGTCTAGCTCCATGGAGCGCCTACCTCGTGGTGCCCGTCTTCGGCTTTGCCAATGCGGGCGTCTCACTCCAAGGGATGGGCGCAGACGCCCTCCTTGCACCGCTCCCTATCGCTGTGGCTGCGGGCCTCGTGCTCGGCAAGCAGGTCGGCATCTTCTCAGTCGTATGGCTGGCTGACCGGGTGGGTTTTGCGCCGCGCCCCGACAATGCAAGTTGGACAGAGATTTGGGGCGTGACGATCCTCTGCGGAATCGGCTTTACCATGAGTATCTTTATCGGCGGGTTGGCCTTCCCCAATTCACCAATGCTGGTTGAAGAAGCCAAGATCGGCATTCTGGCAGGCTCTGCGATTTCAGCAATTCTGGGCTTTATCGTACTGCGAATGACGACAAAGCACACAGCAGAGGAATGCGACGATCAGGGCCAGCAGCCAAGCGGGGCGTAAGCGTTAGTATTAGGCGGGGAGTTCTACCAACTCCCTGTATTTTCCATGCTTGCCCATGGTTCCCGCGGGGGCAAATTGCCTTCTTGCAAAAGCTCGATTGAAATCCCGTCTGGCGATTTGACGAAAGCCATGTGGCCATCGCGCGGTGGCCGGTGGATCGTGTGGCCTGCTTCTGCCAGGTTCGCGCAAGTCTCATAGATATTGTCAACGCGGTAAGCGAGATGGCCAAAATTGCGCCCGCCATCATAGCTTTCAGCGTCGCTGCCATCTTCGGCTGGCCAATTATAGGTCAGTTCAACCTCAGCCACGCCCTCCTGCCCCGGCGCGGCGAGGAAAATGAGCGTAAATCTCCCCGCCTCGACATCAAACCGGCGCACCTCTTCAAGGCCAATGAGCTTGAAGAAGTCGACCGTAGCCTGCGGATCGGTAACGCGGATCATGGAGTGAAGATATTTGACCATCTTTTGGGCTTTCTAATTCAGACGAAAATTCGATCACGTCCGTGACCGCACAAGCGAGGAAATCGCAGCCAGAATGCGCTGCGTAAAGCTAAAAACAAAAAGGCGCGAAACCATTGCTGGTTCCGCGCCTCGTTCCTCCCGCTTATCTGCGGGTTGCGTTTGTCCGCTTCGAATTAGAAGCTGGCTGCCACAGTCAGGACGAAAGCATCGTCCGTGAAAGTACCGTTTGGATCGATCAAGGCATCGCCTTCAACACCGACATAAGCGGCAGTGAAGGTGACGGGACCTGCGGCCATATCGACGCCCACTGACCAGTCGATTGCTTGACTGTCATTTGTGAAGGTCAAGAAGCCATCGGTGTAGCCAAGGTGACCATTGATGGTGAATGGCGAATCGGGAATGCCGATGCCCACATCAGTGTAGAGATACAGGTTGTCCGTGCTGCCAAGCGAGCTTTGATCAGGCGCATAGGCAATGCCGCCCGTAACCGAAGCTGGGCCAAGGCCAACGCTAAGCGAGCCATAAAACTCGATGTAACTGGTATCACCCGCAGCCAGAGGCGAATCTGGGTAAAGGTAATAAATAGCACCGACATCGGCGCTAAGCCCGTCGGTTAGATCACCGCTCCAACCAGCATAGACATCGACTTCAGTGGAGCCGAAACCGACAGTGTCTTCATCCAGGTTGGAGGCCCAGGTGCCTACATAGAGACCCGAAGAGTGACCAATATCGAAACCGCCTTGAATGGCGAACTCACCACCTGACAGATCAACGCCGCGGAAACGATATTCCGTGGTGAAGGCTACGTTTGCGGAGAATGACAGGCCACTTTCACCTGCAAATTCATTCGCATCTTCGCTTTCGACAGGTTCAGCGGCGCGTTCAAGCGTCGTGGGTGCTGATGTTGAAAGGACAACGTCGCTGCCAGCGACAGTTTCGCTATCGAGTGCAGCAGACGCTGCAATCAGTTCTGCGCTGATAGTATCATCAGCGACAGGTGCGTCTGAAGAGACTTCAGAAGCGAATGCGGGTGCTGCAACAAAAAACAGACCAGCGGAGAGGGTTGCGGCCGAAAGGCCGCGGATGGACGTGAGCATGACAACTTCCTTGAGTTTATGTTGTTGCTTCGTCCCACCTGCACATCTGGCGGCTGCAATATTTTGCGCAATCTCAACCAAATGCGACATAATCGTGCCCACCTTTGCTGCATAGCACAAGAGAAATTGCGCAGAACTTCACAACTGATGTCGCGATTAAGCCAGAGTGTTGAAAAACTGCATCACGTGTGACCTAAGTGTTCACACGTTCCCGCGGTATTCAGCTAAAGTGTTCGCAGCGGCTCATTTTCGGTTAAGCGAGCTTTGCGATTAAGGCGCACAGCAGGATAGGTGGTAATTTACCTTTCCTTGCCCAAATTCATGGTACTGCCACAAGAGCTGGGTAGCTGGCCGACGCACCCTGACCGATTGATTAAAAAGATCTATGCTTAAGACCCTTCGCAAAATGTTCTCACCTGAACCTCCACCGCCATTGCCTGCGGTGCCAGAGGGGACGCGCTATTATGTGATCGGTGATATTCACGGACGGCTTGATCTATATGCCTCCATGGTGGACGCGATTGAAGCCGATGATGCCTCACGCCCCCCTGCTCAATCGCATGTCATTTTGCTAGGTGATCTGGTTGATCGCGGCCCTGATAGCGCAGGTGTCATTGCCCGCACGCGCACATGGCAGGAAAGCCGCAGCGTCCGTGTTCTAGCTGGCAATCACGAGGAAATGTTCCTCAACGCCTTTGAGAAACCCGAAGTCCTCCGCCACTTTCTTAAACATGGTGGGCGCGAGACGATCCTGTCTTACGGCCTTTCGAAAAAGCAATTCAACGCTATGAATTTGGATGAGCTGTTTGCGATGCTGCCGCAGCTAATCCCGCAATCAGAGCTAGATTACATCCGCGATTTCGAAGAGATGATCATCGTTGGCGACTACGTATTTGTGCATGCCGGGATTGATCCAGCTCTCCCGCTCAGCCAGCAAAAGCGCAGCGATCTATTGTGGATCAGAGACAGGTTCTTGGCCCATGAAGGGGCGCTCGATAAGGTCGTTATTCACGGCCATACGATTTTCCCGAAAGTCATGGATTGCGGCAACCGGATCGGGATTGACACTGGCGCTTTTCGCTCAGGTGTGCTTACGGCGCTGGTGCTCGAAGGCGACCAACGGCGGATCCTTCAGGCCAGCCAGCGCGGCAATGGCCCGATAGAGGTTTTCCAGGGCGAACGGGCAGACTAATTCACGCGCTCACCCACAGCGCTTCACACAGCGATGACGCACTAAAACTTCAGGAACTAAGCCATGAAAATTGCAATGGTTGGATCGGGATATGTCGGGCTCGTCTCAGGCGCATGTTTCGCCGATTTCGGGCATGATGTTGTCTGCATCGACAAAGATCAAAGCAAGATTGACCGCCTGCACGAAGGGATCATGCCGATCTATGAGCCGGGTTTGGACGCTCTGGTTGAAAACAATGTCAAAGCGGGCCGTCTGTCCTTCACCACCTCGCTGGCCGAAGGGATCAAAGATGCGAGCGCGATCTTTATCGCAGTGGGCACTCCGAGCCGCCGTGGAGATGGTCATGCGGACCTCTCCTTTGTCTATGCCGTCGCAAAAGAGGTAGGCGAGAGCCTTGCCAATGATGCGGTGGTAGTGACCAAATCGACCGTACCCGTTGGCACCGGTGATGAGGTGGAGCGCATCCTCAAGGACACGGGTACCCCGCACAAAGTGTCGGTTGTTTCAAACCCTGAATTTTTGCGCGAAGGCGCGGCAATCGGCGACTTCAAGCGCCCCGACCGTATTGTTATCGGCGCAGAGGACGAGTTTGGACGCGAGGTGATGCGCGAGGTTTACCGCCCGCTCTTCCTCAACGAATCGCCCATTCTGTTTACCGAACGCCGCACCAGCGAGCTGATCAAATATGCTGCCAACGCTTTCCTTGCGACCAAGATCACTTTCATCAATGAGATGGCTGATCTGTGCGAGAAAGTCGGCGCGAATGTTCAGGATGTTTCGCGCGGGATCGGCATGGACAATCGCATTGGCGCAAAATTCCTGCACGCAGGTCCTGGCTATGGCGGTTCATGCTTCCCCAAAGACACGCTAGCGTTGCTCAAAACAGCAGAGGATTATGACAGCCCAACCCGCATTGTAGAGGCGGTTGTCAAAGTGAACGAAAGCCGCAAACGCGCAATGGGTCGCAAAGTGCTCGACGCGCTGGGCGGAGCTGAGAACGCACGCGGCAAGAAAGCAGCGCTGCTGGGCCTGACCTTCAAACCCAACACAGACGATATGCGTGACAGCCCCGCAATCGCGGTCGCGCAAACACTGACAGATGCAGGCGTGGATGTGAGCGCCTATGATCCAGAAGGCATGGAGATCGCCAAACCACTGATGCCATCAGTTACGATGTGCGGTGATCCATATGAGGCTATCGAAGGTGCTGATGTCACGGTTATTGTGACCGAATGGGACGCATTCCGCGCACTTGATCTGGCCCGAGTCGCGGAGCTCGCGAACGCTTCTGTGCTCGTCGATTTGCGAAATATCTACAATCCGGACGATGTTCGCGCCGCTGGCTTCACCTACGACAGTATCGGCAGATCTTAGCAATTATACTTAATGAATCGTTTAAAGCGGCGCTGGCGACACAAATGCCAAGCGCCGCTTTTCATTTTGGGCGAGTGTCTTTCGAGAGTCGCAAGTGGCTGAACTGACCCCAGAAATTCTGCTCTGAGGGCCTTGGATTCATCGTAAATATTTGTAACCTTCGTTGCTGGGTAGGGGTTTAAATCAAGCAATTGGGGGCTTTCATGAAGAATCTAAAGTTAATGACCAGCGCAGGCGTTTTTGCGCTTGCTGGGGCGATGGCGGCAACGCCCGCCTATGCCAATACGGCTGAGGAACGGGTCTCAGCACCGTCGGAAGATGTGGACAGCGAAAGCGTTGAGGTGTCATTCGATCTCGACAAAACCCGCCAATATGCAAGCGGCAGCGACACGCAGGTCTTTGATCGCCCCGCGCCAAAGGCACCAAGCATCACATCAGGGACATTCGCTGGCCTTCAAGGCGAAACCTACACAGCAACCGTTGACGGCGCATTCGAACGTGATTTGCCAAGCTTTGACGGCAACCTGATCGGAACGATTACACGACCTGATCCACAATTGCTCGTACGTGATGATGTCGGCGTCGATTTCGGCGATCCAGACAACACCGTCCCCGCAGCGGTTCAACTGTTCATTCAGAGAAACTCAGACGGTGGCGTTTTCTTCAATTGCACCGGCACAGTAATCAACCCGCGCACGATTTTGACGGCGGCACACTGTCTGAATGGCAGCGATGGCCCAATAGCAACCACTTCTTCGGAAACCTATGGTCTCCCAAGTTCAGGTGCGGCGACAACAATTCTGGTCGCAACCGGGCAGAGCAGCGCCGATCGCCTGTTCACATATTTGCCAACCGGCGCGGGCTATGACGAAGGCGGCGTTGCATCGAGCACTGACGTCATTATCCACCCAACCGGCAACCCGGACAATGTAGGTCTGGGCTTCCCATGGGCAGACGTTGCGTTGATCGCGGTCGATTCGCCGATCACGGATGTGCCAGCCATGCCGATCCTCCTGACGCCACTGTCAGAGATCACGCATGTGGTCCAAGTGGGCTATGGCACCAATGGCACCGGCCTAAATGGCGGGACGAATGCAGGCAGCCGCTTCCTTCGCCGCGTGGGTGAAAATATGCTCGGCATGCTTGGCAGCACCGGCGACTTTATTGATGGCGTGTTCACAGACTTTGCGCCTTCATCGCAAGTTCTCGGATTTGAATCGCAGCCTTATTATTGGACTGACTTCGACAATCCGGATCGTACACCGGAAGAGATCGCAGGTTGTGACTTCCCAGGCGCTACGATCAGCTGTGACAGCTTGGCAGCAGTCCTTGCCATCGACTTCTTCGATGGCGATGCATTGCCGGGTGAATCAGGCACTGGTCCGGGCAATTCCGGCTCCGCCTTGATTGCAGACGAAATCCATGACGTACCGGTTGTTATCGGCGTATTATCGGGCGGTTTCGACTTCTTCGGCCTGAACGGCGCCTATAGCGACGTGAGCTTCTACAACCCGCTCTTCCCGTTCTTTGAATTCATCACAGAGAACACGTCGTATAAATATGTCTCTGCCAATGCCGGTGATGGCAATTGGTCAGACCCGACACATTGGACCCAAGATCTCGATCCAGGCTTCTTGATCGATGATGGTACCGGCAATCTGATCAATGGCATTCCAGGCGGCAATGAGCCGGGCATCTTTGATGACAGCCCGCGCTTTGGTTCGATCCTTGGCACTGACATTGACGGTGGCGACACCACGATCACGCCGGGTTTCGAAGGAATCGACATCTCGGTTCCTGAAAGCTCCGTGCTGCTTGGCCCAGGTTCGACAGGTTTTGTGCCCAACAACACCGATGGCATTGTCGGCACTGCGTTTGAGAATCCGGCGCAGTATTTCGAAGTTCACCTCAACCGCGAAGGCACCACCACTGTGGATCTGGATGTCGAGATAGACCGCTTGGTCATCGATAGCTCAGATGCCGGATTTGTACTGCCAGAGGCTTGGGACTTCTCCAGCCTTATTAATGTCGAGCAATTTGCGGGCACGGCTGTGATTGATGGCGATCTTTCGACACCGATCTACACGCTGGCTGGCGGCACTCTCGAAGGGGACGGCGGCACGATTGACACCAATGTGCTGTTCAACCTTGAGGGCCTGGTCAGCGCTGGTGGAATCGATGGTTTTGGTTCGCTGACAATTGATGGCGATTATGTGCAGACGAGCGCCGGTACCCTTTGGGCCGATTTCTCGATTGGACGTCGCCGTGCGGTCAGTTCCGACTTCTACACTGTTGGCGGAGCAGCCATCCTTGACGGTAACCTAGTGATTGCAACGCAGGATCGCCGGGTCCGCTTTGGCACTGAATTCAGCATCCTATCGGCAGACTCGATTGATGGCGACTTTGCCTCGGTAGCCGTGCTGACACGGTCACCGATCCTCAATGCGGTTCACCGGATCGAGGGCAGCGAAGTGGTGGTGGAAATCACCGCACGTTCGATCCGCGATCTCGTGGGTCGTCGCAGCTCGCTGGCGTCACTCGGGTCAACACTGGATTCGATCCGTGCGAACCGGTTTGACCAATTTGTCGGTCTATTCGACTATGTCGATGGGGCAAGCTTTGACACGCTCGGCGGTACACTGATGTCGCTCGCGCCGATCAACGCATTCAACCAGACCTTCACCGCAAACAGCTTCTCACAGCGTTTCACCGGTCAAATCTCGCAGCGCAGCCTTGCTCTGCGGGGCGGTTCACGCGCGGCGGGCAGCTTCTCAGCGGCAGGCAATGCAAGCTTTGCATTGGCTGGCAACGAAGCGGTTGAGCCCGGCAAGCTGGGTGTCTTTGGAAGCGCCTCTGGTGTCTTCATCAATGGCGGTCAGCAATCGGGCGTGCTTGGCAATGGTGCTTTGGGCTTCAACACCCACGGCATCAACGGTTCCACGCAAGGCGTGATCGGCGCGAATGCGTTCGAACAGGCTGCCCTTAATCAGGCAGGCGAGCTGACCATTGGTGCGGACCTTGCGGTGAGCGAAGGTCTAAGCTTCGGCATCGCGGTTTCCAACATCCGCAATAGCCAGATCGCAACGGGCGCGCTGCAAGCACAAGAAGACACCAGCCAGTCGGTCGCCATTTACGCGACCTATGCTGATGGCGGCTTCTTCGCTGATGGCTATGCCGGCACGTCTGATCAGGAGTTTGGTGTGGAGCGCGCCTCGCAAGGCGAATTCCGCAACGCCTTCACCTCCGCAATTGGTCAGACCGATGGCGCACAAACCTTTGGCGGTATGCGCCTTGGTTATGCGTTTGACCTGGCTAAGGGCTTTGAAGTGGGTCCTGTTGTGAGCATGGATTATGTCCGCAACGAGATCGGTGGATACACCGAACTGGGCGCAAGCGACTTTGGCCTGTCGATTGCAGATCGCACCTTCACCTCGATGGGGGCAAAGGTTGGCGCAATGGCCAGCTTTGACATCCGCACAGGTGAAACCAGCTCGATCCGTGCCTTTGGCTCAGCAGCATATGCCCGTGAACTGGCAGACACCGAAGACCGTGTCACCGCCAATTTCGTAGGGGCGGCTGACACGCCATTCACGCTGACAAATGCGCTCGATCCAGAGTGGATTTCGGTCAATGCCGGGGCTGAGATGCAAATGGGCACAAACCTGCGCGCCTCTATCTCTGTCACATCCGACATGGGCCGCGGCGCTCTGTCGAATGATCAGGCACAAGCAAGTGTGAGCTGGCGCTTCTAAGCCGCACTCACACGTTTCGGCATAAAAGGGCCGGGCCTTGGGGACACCTAAGGCCCGGCCTTTTGCTTTGTGGGAGAAAGGCGGTGTAAACACCGGATCCGGATCGCCAAGGAGACCATGAATGAACGCCGTTCTCGACGGGCTAACGTCGCTGTTTATCTTCATTGTCGGCTTGGCCGTGCTGGCGTTGATTGCACTGTTCATCATCGACCGCACACAAACCAGCGACACGGTGCGCCGCAATTATCCGGTCATAGGCCGGATGCGCTATATCCTGTCCGACCTTGGCGAGTTCTTCCGGCAATATTTCTTTGCCATGGACCGCGAAGAAATGCCGTTCAACAGGGCGCAGCGCGACTGGGTTAATGATGCCAGCAAAGCGCACTCCACCAATGTCGCTTTTGGCTCGACCCGCAATCTGGAGCCTGTTGGCACCCCCATCTTCGTCAATTGCCCATGGCCGGTGCTGGACCGGGACGCGGTAAAATCGCGGCCTATGGTGATCGGCGATGGCGCGGCGCGCATCCCGTATGAAGCACCGTCTTTCTTCAATATGTCAGGCATGAGCTACGGCTCTATCTCAGCGCCTGCCATCCGCGCTCTATCAATGGGCACAGCTAAGGCGGGTTGTTGGATGAACACAGGTGAAGGCGGATTGTCGCCCTACCACCTCGAAGGGGGCGGCGACATCGTCTTCCAGATCGGCACCGCCAAATATGGTGTGCGCGACAAGGAGGGAAACCTTTCCGACGAGAAACTGCACGAAGTGGCAGCGCACGAACAGGTCCGCATGTTCGAGTTGAAGCTTTCGCAAGGCGCAAAGCCGGGTAAAGGCGGCATTCTGCCTGCGGCCAAGGTTAACGCAGAAATCGCAGAAATCCGCGGCATCACGCAAGGCGAAGCGTCCATCTCCCCCAACCGCCACACCGATATTGGCAGCACCGAAGAACTGGTCGATATGATCGCGCATATCCGCGAAGTCACAGGCAAGCCTGTGGGGTTCAAAACCGTGATCGGCGCTTATGGCTGGTTGGAAGAACTGTTCGCCGAAGTAAAAAAGCGCGGTCCGGCAAGCGCCCCCGATTTCATCACCGTAGATGGCGGTGATGGAGGCACGGGCGCAGCGCCGATGCCGCTAATCGACAATGTCGGCCTGACCTTACGCGAGGCATTACCCATGGTCAGCGATTTGCGCGATGCAGCGGGTCTCAAAGACCGCATCCGCATTGTTGCGAGCGGGAAGTTAGTCACACCGTCAGAGGTTGCATGGGCGCTGTGTGCAGGGGCGGACTTCACCATTTCCGCGCGCGGTTTCATGTTTGCGCTGGGCTGCATCCAAGCAATGAAGTGCAACAAGAACACGTGCCCCACTGGCATCACCACACATGACCCTGCCCTTCAACGCGGCCTCGACCCAGCGAACAAAGCGGAGCGGGTGGCGAATTTCGTCGAAGCGATGCGCAAGGAGGTCGGCGTTATTGCGCATAGTGTGGGCGTCACCGGCCCGCGTCAGATGAAGCGGTATCATGTGCGGCTGGTCTGCGCCGATGGCAGGTCTCGACCGCTTGATGAGCTCTACCCGCCGTCAGATGTGGCAGCCTAAATACCCAGCCAATGCCTTCGATTGTCCGCTTTCGACAGCCCAATCGCAGCGCCCCCTAATACCAGCACACCGGCATAGGCGCAGGCCAACGCAATGCTTTGCGCCTCTTGCCCGCCGCGAAAATAGATCGCGAGCACAGCCCAACAGAACACCAGCGCATACCAGGGGTTGCCGCGTGACCTGACCACTGCGAGCGCGGCGATCGTTCCGCCAACCGCGACCATGATCGCCGCCGCCATGGGATTGGCAAATCCGCCTTCGAATACTCCGTGATAAACGAGCGTTGCAGACACATTGACGATGCTCGCCGCCGTCAACCAAGCGGCAAGTGCGCTCAGCACAAGGGCGGCAAACCAACGCTCACTGCGCGTCAAAGCGGATTGCTGGGTTAAGCCTCTCAAACACATCAACAAACCGCCCAGTGAGACAAGGATGATGATCGCAGAGATGAAAGTCAGATTGGCGAACTGCGTGTAGGTCGCCCACACGCCTTGCGCGGCCAGCGCAATCGCGGCTGGCCATGCAATGCGATTGAGCAGTGGGTTTTGGCATTGCGCGGGCAGTGCCTGCCAAATCGCGAAAACAGCCGATCCAAGGAAGAGCGGTCCCCAAATCGCAAACGCCCATCCCGAAGGCGTAATCAGCGTGCGTACGCTATCAGAGCGGTCACCAATCGGCTCACCAAAGCCCAATTGTGGTAGGAACGTAGCGCCAATCTGGATGACGACGGCAAGCAAAACGGCAAGCCGCTGTATGATTGGGCGCGTGGCAAGAGAGGGTGTTTTCATGCTAGCCTAAACAAGCGGCGAACACAGGAGTTCCACTTAGCGATAGCGGCGCTCGGCCACGATAGTGATCGTGTCGCCAACCAAACCCGGCTCGCGTCCCTCCGGTAACTGGTTAGTCAGCCAATACTCGAACGCTGGTAGTGGCACGTAAACATACTGCCCCTCGAAACCATTGAGCTGCATTTGCTCTATTCGCGGGCGAAAGTATCGCTCCGCACTGCGTTTAGCCGCTCGCGCTAACAACTCGCCTGCGCTTCGAATGACGTGAATAGAGTGGAAGCCCCCGTCAGGATCAAACACTATGCCCAATTCCACACGGCCCCCTTGCGCCGTGCGTATGGCACGGCTCGGATAAGCATCCAAAATCCTTTCAACGCTGCGATCGAGGTTGCGCAAGGCGGGCAGACTTTGAGGCCAGTGGTCCAGCGCCACGACACTGGCCGATGGCCCGACGATTTCCTCGACAGACTGAGCTGCAATTGAACGCGGATCACCAGTGCCAAGCCCGGACAGGGCATTGCGTCTTATTCGCGGGTCCGGATTGGACAAACGTGTCTGCAAGATCCTTACCCAAATTGCCTCAGCTCTTGCGCTAGCCCGATCATCAAGGTTGTTTGATATGTAGGGCGAATACCAGCTCAGAATTCTGGCAGCCCCTTCGTAATCAGGAACGCCGAGCTGTGGATCGGCGATGGCCTCTGCAACATCGACAATGATGGGTTGCCAACCTCGCAAACTGTCGCCGCCATGGAATTTTGGGGCAAGCTTGGTGGCTTCAGCCAAATCATGTCGCGGGCTTTCAGGGTCAATCAATTCGCGTAAAACAAGCCGATCACGAGCGGGATTGTTGCCAAAGCTTGCGAGGGCAACAGGCCAGTAATTGGGCTTCAACAGCCAGTCCAGCAGCTTACTTTGCGAGTATTCCTCTGGCGTTTCGTCACGCAGATAGCCGCTAGAGCAAGAGCCCTGCTGAAAGGTCGAATTGGCAATCCACGATCCGATATCCACCTCTTCCAATCTAGAACGGGAGAGGTCATCCGGTTTCCATTCAGAGAATTCTGCAAGCGGTGCCCCTGCGGAGGTGCTTCTTACTGGCGATCCGACAGCCGCATCGACCATTTCAAAGGCAAAGTCTGGGCGCTCGTGGCAATTTGCGGAGCCATCACGAAACGCATAGGCGACGTGGCGCACATCAATAAAACTGCGATCGCCGCTGCGCAGATCTGCCAGCAATGCTTCTCGCTCACGCCAAGCCGCACGACATGCGTCGCCGTAATCTGGCGGTTCGCTCGGCTCAATAACTGTTACTGATATCGGTACGCACGCCGCCGCCAGCGAAGGGCCAATTGCACTTGCAAGGATAGCAATTCCAGCAAAGGGCCTGAGGCATCGCGTGAGCATACCAGCAATCATGCGCTCTGAACCAATCTGTATCAAGAGCTCTAAGACGTCGACGCGTTCGCATGTTGCGCAAACAAAAACAGTATCAGGGGGCATCATAAGCCGGGTTCTGTCCTGGCGGCGGTATCAGAAGACCAGCCCGCCAGCGGCAACCATTCATCTGGGCGGCCTGTTGCCAAGCGCGCTCAAGCAGCCAACCCGGGTCTCCTCAGCGCGAAACGCGCCTGCCGATCAAGTCAGCACGAGACCCCTATTTGGCCTTGCTCCGAGTGGGGTTTGCCATGCGGGCCCTGTTGCCAGAGCCCCGGTGCGCTTTTACCGCACCCTTTCACCCTTGCCTGTGAGGTTTAGCCTCCATCGGCGGTATACTCTCTGTGGCACTTTCCCTGTGGTTTCCCACGGCGGGCGTTACCCGCCACCCTCGTTTCGTGGAGCCCGGACTTTCCTCGCGACATTACAGCCACGCGGTTGCCTCAGCCCCCTGATAGGTACGCACATACAAAAAGGGCCAGCTTTTGCAAAGCTGTACTATCGCGTCGCGCCTCGGTCACGCTCCAGCAGCAAGTGCCATAGGATCGCGCCCAATTGCGCATCGGGCTTGCCTTCAATCCGTTCGGGTCGCCAGCGCCTTTCAAACGCCTCAATCGCCTTGCGCCCCTCGGTAATGTCGTAGCCATAGCGTTCGAGCGCTAGGATAAACGCGCCTTCGTTATGAAACGGGTCTGCCTGTTCAAACTTGGTCGGGCTTGGCAGGCACAGTCCATAATCGGCGATGCGCTCCCACGGGAAAAGCTCACCCGGATCAATCTTGCGCATGGGCGCGATATCAGAATGGCCAACCACATTGGCGCGGGGAATGTCGTGGTCTTTCACGATCCGCGCCATAAGCGGGACAAGCGCCTCAATCTGCGCATCGGTGAAGCCGCGATAGCCGCCGTTCTCAAGAGCGTGTCCGGGATGATCGAGCTCAATCCCGATACTGGCCGAATTCACATCCTTGATCCCGCGCCAATAGGACGTGCCCGCATGCCATGCGCGCTTCGCCTCTGAGACGAGCTGGATCACCTCGCCTTCTTCGCTGATCAGGTAATGCGCTGAAACGCCACCTTCTGCCGTAGTGAGCCGCTCCAGCGCGGTGTCCATTGGCTTCATCTCGGTGTAATGGACCACCAGCATGGTGATCGGCAGAGCGCGATCGCCAAAATTGGGAGAGGGCACCACCCGGTGCACCAACTCGCTCACCTCCATATCGCGCCAATCATCGGGCGCGCTTTGCGGTGAAGAGCTGGCGGGTGGTAAGCTCAACCGATCATGCCCTCTGGTTCAGGCAGCACCGCGCCCAGCACCAGCGCCTCGTCGGTCAGTGCATATTGCAGACCTCCGCCCATTTCTTCTGCCAAGAGAGCAATCATATGCGCAGCTGCCGTGCGGCTTGAGATGTCAGATGGGGCAAGGTCAGATTGCAGCGCCTGGCCTATGATCTCGTCAAATGCGATCCGATCACCGGTGGCGCGCGCTACAATTTCGATATTCCCGTCGCGTCGCTCGGCCCCAATGTCGAGCTTGCCACCGCGGATCAGCGCATCGAGCGCGATTTGCGACAGGTTCAGCAGCACTTTGACAGCCGGTTTAGGCAGGGTCGCATCTGGGATCGCCCAATTCAGCTCGACACGTTTGGCGTCGGCTGCGAGCGAGGCGATCACTTCTTGCGCTTCTTCAACCGGCACCGCTTCGCCGAAACCGCCCGCTGCGCCAAAGGCAAGGCGGAAGAATTTGAGCTTGTCGGTGCTGATCTTGGCGCTTTGTTCGAGCAACTCGATACAGCGAGCGCGCATCTCTGCATCGGTTTCATCGGCGAGCAATTCTAGCCCGTTGGACAACGCCCCTACTGGGGAAAGCAAGTCATGGCACAGCCGCGAACACAAAAGCGCGGCGAGATCAGTTTGAGAGGTCATGGATGAGGCTTTTAGCGAGGCGTGATGGTCATGGAAAGCTCCGCAAAACACCCTTCCCCCGATCGGAAGAACCGTATGGCTTGATCGGCGCCCACCAAACCGAAAATCGCCCAAACCATACCATCGCCTGCTGCCATTGCGATGTCGGTTTGAGAGGGTTTGGCAGGGCCTCTGGGATGCGAGTGGAAATAGCCAAGCACCTGCAACCCACCCTTTCGCGCTCCGCGATGGGCATCAATCAATGCCTGCGGGTCAATTTCAAATTGGGTTTTCGGGGTCGGGTGAATGTTGCGGGCATGGGTGAAAGCGGTGATGCGCGTGCCCTCCCCCAATAAGATACCGCAAGCCTCACTTGGATGCGTTGCCTTCGCAGCCGCTTCCATGGCTTCCATTACCTCGCTTGTCACAGAGATATCCATCGCGCATGAGCCTTAGCCATGTCTGAGGGCAAAATCATCTCTGGAACTATCGCGGAACCCGCGAGGCTCGATAAAGCGCTGGCTGATGCCACCGATTTGTCGCGCGCGCGAGTGCAGGCATTGCTAGCAGACGGCATGGTTGAAGTGGGCGGCAAAGCGGCCTCTTCGCCCTCTGCCAAAGTCGCTGCAGGACAGCATTTCAGTATAACCGTGCCTGCTGCAATCGAAGCGGAAGCACAACCCGAAGACATTCCGCTCAATATCGCGTTTGAGGATGAGCACCTCATCGTCGTCAACAAACCCGCTGGCATGGTCGTCCACCCTGCCGCCGGCAATCGCGATGGCACTTTGGTCAATGCGCTGCTGCATCATTGCGCAAATAATGGGAGGGGTTCCCTCTCTGGCATCGGCGGGGTCGCGCGGCCCGGCATCGTCCACCGCATTGATAAAGACACGTCGGGACTGCTTGTCGTCGCAAAATCCGACGCAGCCCATGAAGGGCTCGCTGCGCAATTTGCCGAGCATTCGGTCCACCGCCGATATCTTGCCTTATGTGGCGGTCATCCAAGCCCCGCCGAAGGCACAATTGACGAGCGAATCGGGCGTTCGGACGTCAATCGAAAGAAAATGGCCGTGCTGGACAAGAATTCCTCACGCGGGAAACACGCCATCACCCATTACAAGGTCCTAAATCGACTCAATTCAAGCGCGCTTATAGAATGCCGCCTCGAAACCGGTCGAACCCACCAGGTGCGCGTTCACTGCGCGTCAATCGGCCATGCGCTATTAGGAGATCAAGTCTACGGTAAAACGCCCAAACCTCTGAAATCGCTGTTGAACGAGCGTCAATTTGCGCGACAAGCTCTGCATGCAGCAGAATTGGGTTTCCTACACCCAATTTCACAGCAATTTTTAAGGTTTAGCGCCGATTTACCGGACGATATGCAGGAACTAATCGACGAACTTGGACGTTTTAATCGATGAAGGGCGCAACAAAATGCGTTTTCCTCTCGTATAAGGTAGTGACACACCCTAAATGAACCCCGTGGCCCAAAAGCTTCGGATGCCCATCAGGGGTCCGTTGATTAGCGGTCGACACTAGAAAGGTTGGCAATTACGTGACCAAAGCAACATCAGTACCCGCACTCAGCGGTGAGCAGAGCCTCAATCGCTATCTGTCGGAAATCAAGAAATATCCCGTGCTGACGGCTGAGCAGGAATACATGCTCGCCAAACGTTATGAAGAGCACGAAGACCCTGAAGCAGCCTCGCAATTGGTATCAAGCCACCTGCGTCTCGTTGCGAAGATCGCGATGGGTTATCGCGGCTATGGCCTGCCCGTTTCTGACTTAATCTCAGAGGGTAATGTCGGCCTGATGCAGGGCGTCAAAAAATTCGAAGCCGACCGTGGTTTCCGCCTTGCGACTTACGCAATGTGGTGGATCAAAGCGAGCATTCAGGAATACATCCTGCGCTCATGGAGCCTTGTCAAAATGGGCACCACGGCTGCTCAGAAAAAGCTGTTTTTCAACCTTCGCCGGATGAAAAAGCAGCTTGAGGCCTACGAGGACAGCGATCTGCACCCCGATGACGTTACCAAGATCGCAACCGATCTGGGCGTTCCGGAGCAAGAAGTCGTCAACATGAACCGCCGGATGATGATGGGCGGCGATGGCTCGCTCAACACGCCGATGCGTGGCGGTGAAGAGGGCGCCGGTGAATGGCAGGATTGGCTGACCGATGATCGTCCTTTGCAGGATGAGACGGTAGCCGATGCGCAAGAAGGTGAAGTGCGCCACGAAATGCTGGTTGAGGCGATGGACGCCCTTAATGAGCGTGAACAGCACATTTTGACCGAACGGCGCCTGACGGAAAAACCGCAGACACTCGAAGAGCTCTCACAGGTTTACGATGTGTCGCGCGAACGCATCCGCCAGATCGAAGTGCGCGCGTTTGAAAAGCTGCAAAAAGCAATGCAGCGGATCGCGGGTGAGAAGCTGCTGCCTGGAATGGCGTAAACCGCTAATCAGGTAACGCGTCGACCAGCGCGTCCAAAACTGAAACATCGAAACGCCGGGGGTTCTCCTCCGGCGTTTTGCTTTTGAGATCAGCCAAAAGCACGTCTTTATCAGGGAAGGCGAACTCGACCCTGTCAGGCAGCGCTGCCGAAAGGGTTTCGAACCAGTCCATTAAATGCGGTTGCAGAGCCAGGTGCATATCAAAGTTACGCCTCGACCGCGTGGCATCGCCCTCCTTTTGTGCGCGCGCCACTTGCGGAGCGATCCGCTTCACATAGTAGCGATCGCCAAATCCGATCCTGCGGTCTTCGATTGCCTTGCGCGCCAGCGGCACCGCCGCGTTAAACACATCGAACGACTTGAACCCTGCGCGCGCCATGCACCAATCAAAATGCGACTTGAAAGGCTCGGTATCACAGATCGCGAAACCATGCTTCGCCTCGACCTCAAGCGCGGCCTGAAAGCGTCTGACATTGTGCTCAATCCAGTAGGCGGCGTGCACTTCTGCCGGGTCAGAACTGCCAGGCGGAGTGCCGAGTTCGGGAAACTCGGGCACATGATGTTCGGTCCCGAACTGCCGCGCATAGGTGGTCTTGCCCGCAGCGCTGATCCCCTCAATGACGATAATCATGGGAGTTGGCCTAGCTCCGAAGCCGGCAAAAATCATCGCGTGTCGCGGTTTCGAGCACTTCGCGATACTCCGCCGAACGTGCTTCTCCCTCGCGTACTAGACCAAACACCGGCTGCGCGATTTGATCCATCGGCACAAGCGCCACCGGGCACGAAACCGGCACCAATTGCGAGCCTTGGCCCACTTGTAAGGTGGAAAGCAGGCCGAACATGCGCTGCTCACGGGTTGCCCTACCCAGCATGATCATACGGTATTGGCCCGCCTCGCTGGTCATTAAGTAGGTATGGCCGGACAGATGCGGCATGGAGACAAAGCCCGCTTGCTGAAAGGTCGCGTCCAGGCGGTCGCTTTCGGCAAAAACCAGATGACCCTTTGCCGCGCTCCAGCGGATATCGGTTCGATAGGCGTAAACCGCGCCTTCCTCGCCGAAGCTCGCTCGCAAAGTTAGATATTCTCCCTCGATCCACTGTACTGCAGGGCGCGCGTAAGAGCCCATCTCAGCGGGTGCCAAAGCTGGGCCTGCGGGTTCTGGCATCACATCATCACGCAAGGTTGCGCCCAGCGCCTCTTCCAACCGCACAATCGTTGCCAGGGTGAATGGGCGCCGCCCTGAAAGCGCCTTTTCCAAAGTCGAAACCGAAAGCCGCGCCGCATCGGCCAACCCTGCTCGGCTCAGCCGTTGGCGCGCAATTTCCTCGCGCAATCGAAACGCCACCTGGGCCTGATCAAATTCGCTCATCGTGCCCCAATACCCCATTCACACCTCCCAGTCTTGCACTAATCCGGACAAACCCGGACAAATTCTCACTTCAGCTCCACCCCGTCCGCCAAGATGGCGGAAATCGGACGGTTTTGGCGATGGCGCGTCCGGCCATTCACAGCTTACGGGCTAAATCTCATACGATGAATGGAGGCTGACATGCGACGAATTGTGCGAAGATTGGATGAAGCGTTAGACCGCGATGCGATGACGATGGTCCTGATTATGGGCGTGGTTGCGGTTGCCACTTTGGCTGCCACAACCCTTGTCTCACCGGCCACTGCCAACACGTCACCGCGCGCTGCCAATGAAGCGATTGCTGCGATGGATCGCGGCAGCCGCACCGCCCCTGCAAATTTCTCAAACGGCGAAGGTGGGCTTGTTCTACGCGGAAGCGCCGAAGAACCCGGCGGCGTTGCGGTGCAAGCGCCCGCGGTACGGCTGGGCACTGATATCGTCGCTGATGTCGATGGGCAGACCGCGCGTGTCACCGTGACGCAGGCGTTCCGCAACACATCAGATGAATGGATGGAAGCGACCTATCTTTATCCTCTGCCAGAAAATGGCGCGGTCGACACGCTGAAGATGGTGGTGGGTGACCGAATCATCGAAGGCCGGATCAAGCCCAAGGAAGAAGCCCAGCAAATCTATGAGGAGGCCAAAGAGAACGGCCAGAAAGCAGGGCTGGTCGAGCAGCACCGCCCCAACATGTTCCGCAATTCCATCGCCAATGTCGGCCCCGGAGAGACGGTGCTCGTGCAGATCGAGTTTCAGGCACCCATCCAACAGGTAGCAGGCGACTATTCACTTAGAATGCCGCTGGTAGTGGGCCCTCGTTACATTGCAGGCAGCGCCAACACCGATGGCTCGCTAAGCCGCGCAGCTTCACTCGCTGGTTCTTCCAACCTGCTTGCGCCAACTGCTGACCCTGAGATGGTTGCACGGGCTGGCAGCGGGTTGAACCCAGTTTCGATCACCGTCAATCTCGATCCGGGCTTCACTGCCGATGCGATTTCCAGCCCCTATCACGCGGTCAATGTCGCAGGCGAAGGGGAAACCCGCACAATCACGCTCGCCGATGGAGCAGTACCAGCAAACCGCGATTTCGAACTGCGGTGGAGCGCAGCGGGCAATGCGCCCAGCCTTGGTCTGTTCAAGCAGTCTCACGGCAATCTCGACTATGTGATGGCGACGATCACTCCGCCAGCAACCGAACGGATTGGCGAGGCTCCACCGCGCGAGATGATTTTCGTGATCGACAATTCGGGCTCAATGGCGGGCGAAAGCATGCCTGCGGCCCGTCGCAGCTTGCTCTACGCGCTCGACACTTTGCGCCCACAGGACAGCTTTAACATCATCCGTTTTGACGACACGATGACCGAGTTGTTTCCAGGTGCGGTATCAGCCAGCGCCAGCAACCTAGAGCAGGCCAAAAACTTCACGCACAGCCTTGAGGCGGAAGGCGGCACCGAAATGCTTCCAGCTCTGCGTGCTGCGCTGCGAGATGAGGCGCCAGCACCACCAGTGGGTTCAGAACCAAGCGATGTGAAGGTCCGCCAGGTCATCTTCCTCACCGATGGTTCGCTCTCAAACGAAGCCGAGATGATGGAGGAGATCAAACAGCGTAACGGATACAGCCGTATCTTTATGGTCGGCATTGGCTCTGCGCCCAACAACTACCTGATGCGGCGTATGGCAGAGGCGGGACGCGGGACCTTCACCCATGTCGGCCTTGGATCAGAGGCAGAAAGCCAGATGGAGCGCCTGCTTGATCGTCTTGCAAAGCCGGTGGTCACCAACCTTACGGCCAGCGTTGATGGCGGGAATATCGATTTTGCCCCGCGCGTATTGCCTGACCTTTATGCAGGTGAGCCGCTGGTTCTGCTGGGCCGCACGCGGCACATGGCGGGCACGCTTACCGTTAGCGGACTGATCGAAGGCAGGCGCTGGAGCCGCAGCGTTGACCTTAGCGAGGGGCGATCCAGCGATGTGGTCGCCAAATTGTGGGCCTATCGCCGCATCGCCGACATTGAGGCAGAGCGCTGGTCCGGCCAGACGACGCATGAGCGCGCGGACACTTCGATTGAGGAGCTAGGGATGAACTTCCACCTTGTCACCAGCCGCACCAGCCTGATCGCGGTCGATGACACACCCAGCCGCCCAGACGGGGCAACTCTTACCCGCGAAGAGCTGCCATTGCTGCTGCCGGCCGGGTGGGATTTTGACCATCTGTTTGGCGGGCAAAACCCGGCTGGATCACGCGATCTGGCGATGCGCGAAAGTGAAAAGCAGCGCCAGCGTCTGGAGCTGCCCAACACCTCAACCGGGTACAAACTCACCCTCGCCCTTGGCCTCCTGCTTCTCCTGTTCGGCAGTGCTGGTGCGATGTGGTGGCGGCGAGAGCAGCTTGGCAAAGGCACCGCCCGCGCCTGCCTTCAGCCGGTGGCCGCATGATGCCAACTGCTCTCGCCATTCAACCAGCTAAGGGGCGCGCCGCGTGGAAAGGAGAGATCGGGCGCGCCCTCCCGCTGGCCTTTATTGCAAGCCTTTTGCTGGTCGGTGCGGGTTTGATCGCGCAGGCGCTTTATATCCCGGTCAAAGCTCAGGTTGCGCAGGTCATGCTCAATCGCGCCTTTGATCAAAGCCTTGAACAAGGGCACTCAGTCAAACCATGGAGCTGGGCTGATACAGCAGCGGTCGCGCGTGTTTCAGCGCCGCGGCTGGAGGTTAGCGAAGTGGTTCTGTCCGGCGGATCGGGAGAGGCGATGGCATTTGGGCCGACAATATTGCTCGATAATCCTGCCAGCCGTGTCACCGTGCTCGCCGCGCATCGCGACACGCATTTTGAGTTTGTGCAGGATTTGAAAGTCGGAGATGCAATCACAATGCAACGCATTGACGGCAGCACCGCCAATTTCCGTGTTACTCATTTCGAAACGGTCCGCTGGGATGAGTTTGGCGTGCCCAGCGCTGGCGGTGAGGGGCTACTGGCGCTCACTACATGCTATCCATTTGATACGGACACACCCGGCCCCCTACGCCGCATCGCCTGGGCAAAACGCCTTGACGTGTAAGTAGTCATTGCAGAGCAATCATGACGTGCCTAATTCCCGCAAATGGCCCTCAAGCTTGCCCGCATTCTTGCCAAGATCATCCTGTGGTTCATTGGCCTCAGCCTGATCCTTGTGATCCTTTTCAAATGGCTTCCTATCCCTGTCACTGCGACCATGGTGATGGACGAAAATGGCATTACAAAGGATTGGGAAAGCCTAGACAATATCGACCCCAACCTAGTCGCCGCCGTCATTGCGGCAGAGGATTCCAAGTTTTGCGAACACTCTGGCTTTGACACCGAAGCCATCCAAAAAGCGTACGAAGACAATCGCAATGGCGGGCGCATCCGGGGCGGCTCCACGATCAGCCAGCAAACAGCGAAGAACGTGTTTCTGTGGCAAGGGGGCGGCTATTTCCGCAAAGGGTTAGAGGCCTGGTTCACCTTCTGGATTGAAAATGTCTGGGGCAAAGAGCGGATCATCGAGGTCTACCTCAATGTCGCGGAAACGGGCATCGGCACCTATGGCGCAGAAGCGGGCGCTCAGCGTTATTTTGGCAAAAGCGCCGCGCGCCTGACGCCGGATGAGGCCAGCCGAATGGCAGCCGCGCTTCCCCTTCCCAAAGAGCGCGCCGTGCGCAGCCCCAGCGGCTGGCTTGCCCGCCATGGTAATTCAATCGAGCGCCGCATTGCTATCGTCCAACGCGATGGGCTTGATGATTGCGTGTACGAATAGGGCCGTAAGGCTTGCAGTATGTGCAAGGATTGACGAGATAGTGCGACAAGCGCATTTGACAGACCCATGGGGAACACGGCCTTGCACACCTACCGCGTAGCGCGACCAATTTTGCTGGCGAGCCACAATTGATGGCCGACGCTTCGAACGATCCTGCGAGCATAGCGCGCGAACAACTGCGCGCGGCAATGGTGCGCCTTGCCGATGGCGACAGCGCCGCGCTTGAGGAAATTTATGCGGCAACCCGCGTGAAACTCTTTGGCATCTGCTTCCGTATCTTGGGTGATAGAAAGGAAGCTGAGGACGCTTTGCAAGACGTCTATGTCAATCTTTGGCAACGTGCCGACCGATACGACCCAGAGCGGGCGAGCCCTATCTCGTGGCTGGCTACCTTTGCGCGTAACCGTGCGGTCGATCGTCTTCGCACGGGCAAAGTGCGCGGCGGCGCTGTGCCGGTTGAAGAGGCAAATCCACTTCCTGATGAGGCCCCTTTGGCAGATTCCTTGTTGGTTGATGCGGAGCAATCAGCCCAGATCCATACCTGTATCAAAACGTTGGACGACAACACCGCCAACCATATCCGTTCCGCATTTTTTGAAGGCTATACCTACGCTCAACTTGCCGAAGCAGCAGATGTGCCGCTGGGCACTATGAAGAGCTGGATACGCCGGGGCCTGCAAAAGCTTCGCCATTGCCTAGAGGCAAGCGAGGTGGCGTCATGAGCGATAAAGACATGACCACACCTCAATCACCTGAGCCAAAACGCGACGATCCGATGATCGCAGCCGAATATGCGCTCGGCCTGCTTGAAGGCGAAGAATTGCTCGGTGCGCGTGGCAAAGTCGCTGGCAACAAAGACTTCGCAGCGCGCAAGGAATGGTGGGATAATTGGTTCGCCCCTTGGACAGATGAAGTTTCTGGCATGGAGCCGAGTTCGGATGTTTGGGATCGGATTAGCGCTGAGGTAAATGGCGCGCCCGTTGCAGCAGCGGCAACAGGCGACAATGTCGTTGACCTAACGGCTCGCTTGCGACGCTGGCAGTGGACCGCCGGTTTAACGTCCGCAGCTGCTGCCTTGATGGTCGCCATCATGGTCTTCTCACCCGGCACCGGCCCTGCTCCGACACCGGGAGCGACAGAGGCACCTCTCATTGCCGCCGCCGACCCGCTCTATGCGCAGGTTCCGATCGGCGACACGGGTTTGCGGCTTGATGTGACCTATGTTCCTGAAAGCGACCAAATGCTGATCGGCGCGATTGGCCTTACCGCTGACGGCGTGCACGACCACGAATTGTGGCTGGTTCCGGCTGATGGCGGTGATTTGCAATCGCTGGGCGTTGTTGCTCCGGGTCAAGTGCTCTCAATGGAGCTTTCTGACGAGATCACTCGCAATCTGGGCGACGGGGTCAATCTAGTGCTCACGCGTGAACCCATTGGCGGTAAGCCAGAGGGCGTTGACGCAGGTCCAGTTGTGGCTGAAGGCGCGTTTTCGACCGTTTAAGCGCCATCGCTTGAACGCAGGCCAAGACCGCCTCAAAGCGCTTTTCTGCAATTTTCGAAAAAACTTTCGCATGGATGCATCCACGTTCGGAAAGAATGCGTAGCTTCTGCGCAAGATCGGGAGGGCTTGCCTTACATAAGGAGATCCCAAAATGCCTATCCCTACTAAAACTCTTAAGACCGCTCTGATCGCCGCTGTGGCCGCTACTGGCACCATGATGGCAAGCGCCAATGCCCCTGCAATCGCGCATGAGCGCACCAGCCAAGCCGCTCAATCGCCCAACCTCGTCCAAACCGCTGTAAGCACCGGCGTGCACACCACTCTGGTTGCCGCTGTTCAGGCCGCTGGCCTAGTGGATACACTGTCAGGCTCGACTGAGCTTACTGTATTCGCGCCGACCGATACCGCTTTTGCCAAGCTGCCTGATGGCACCGTTGCCACATTGGTAAAGCCTGAGAACAAAGGCACGCTCACTAACATCCTGACCTATCATGTGGTGCCAGGCCGCGTGACCTCCGGCCAGCTTGTGAATTTGATCGAACGCCATGGCGGCGAAGCTTCAATCACAACGGTCTCCGGTGAGAAACTGACCGCGCGTCTATCGGGCGACAACATCATCATCACCGATGCAGCTGGCCGCGCAACCGCCGTGACAACAGCTGATGTCAGCACCTCAAACGGAATTATTCACGTCACTGACGGCGTCTTTCTTCCCGGTTGATCCGTAGCTTGAAATAGCACGCCCTCCCGCCGTTCCCCTCCCACTTTTGGGAGTGCGTTGCACACCGCCCCGCTCGGACTTCCTCCAAAGTCCGGGCGGGGTTTTTCTTTGTCTGAGCAAGTCGTTGTTTATGCGCCCAGCGCGATTTCCACCGCAGCATCGCAATGCAGGCTGGTCGTATCAAACAGCGGCAGCGAGCTGTGACATGGCTCGATCAGCAGCATAATTTCGGTGCAAGCAAGCGCAATCGCCTGCGCGCCGCGCGCCTCCAAATCGGATATGATCCGGCAATAGGTCGCACGCGAGGTTTCGCGAATTTCACCAGCACACAATTCATCAAAAATAATCCGGTGCACCTCAGCACGGTCCTGTTCTGCTGGGATCACCACCTTTAGGCCGTGCTTGGCAAGCCGCTCTGCATAAAAGGGCTGCTCCATCGTAAACCGCGTGGCGAGCAATCCTACCGTTTCGACTTTGCCAGCTACAAGCGCACCGCCAAGCGGATCGGCGATATGAAGAAGTGGGCAAGTGATGTGCTGCTCCACGGCAGGCGCGACCAGATGCATCGTATTGGTGGCGATCAGGATGATATCGGCTCCCGCCTTTTCAAGACCAGCTGCCGCCACCCCAAGCATTTCGCCCAGTCGATCCCATTCGCCTTCGCGCTTCAATTGCGCGATCTCATCAAAGTTGAAGGAGTGCATCAGGAGCGGCGCAGACGAGATACCACCTTTTTGTGCACGCACGGCGCGATTGATCATGGCGTAATATTGGGCCGAGCTCTCCCAGCTCATGCCACCTAAAATGCCAATTGTTTTCATCGTTTCCGGCACTCCCAATGCAACGATGGGCATCTTCTCGAATTTAGTTACCCTTGCAACCAAATTCGAGATTGAGCATTGACTCCGCGCTCATCAAAAGCGCCTTATCGGCCAATTGTGAGGTGGGCATGACTAAGAAACGGCGTTGGCTGATCGCAATTGTCATCGTTTTGGCGATGGCTGGCGGAGTGCATGCCCTTTCAAAAAGCAAATGCTCGCAGCTGGTCGGTGATGTCGTTTGCCGGGTTGAGACTGACCAAAAGCTCGTAGCGCTCACCTTTGACGATGGCCCAACCCCTCAAGGCGTAGATGCGGTGTTACCTGTACTAGAGGAGCACGGCGTTAAGGCGACGTTTTTCCTCATCGGCAATCGGATGGAGCGCTATCCGGAGCAGGCGACAAGAATTCTGGATGCGGGCCATGAGCTGGGGAACCACACCTACAGCCACAAACGCAACATCTTCCGATCCCAGAGCTTTTATCAGGATGAAGTGAACCGGACCAAAGATTTGTTGGAGTCCTATGGATCGCAGACGACCCTATTACGACCACCCTTTGGCAAACGGCTTATTGGCTTGCCTATGGTCGTCGATGACGCGGACTACACTTCGATAATGTGGGACGTCGCTGACAGGTCCAATACGTTCCCTGAACCTGCAGACTATGCCGCCGATATTGTGAAGCGCACAAAACCTGGGTCGATCATTCTCATGCACCCCATGTATCGCCACAACCGAACGGCGCGCAGGGCGCTGCCATTAGTGATTGAAGGCCTCAAAGAACGAGGATTTCAGATTGTGACGGTTTCGCAGCTGCTAGAGCTGCGCGAAGAAGCAGATTAAGCCGCCTCTTCCTTTTTCGCGTCGTCATCGTTTGAGTGCACGCGGACGGGCTCTTTCTTGCCTGCGACGACGTCCTCATCGATCACGATCTCACTCACGCCTTCCATATCGGGAAGGTCAAACATCGTATCGAGCAGGATTGCCTCAACGATAGAGCGCAAACCACGCGCGCCGGTTTTGCGCAAGATGGCTCGCTCGGCGATGGCCTTGAGAGCTTCATCAGTAAAGGTCAGGTCAACATCTTCGAGCTCGAAGAGCTTCCCATATTGCTTAACCAGAGCGTTCTTCGGCTCTTGCAGGATCGTCACTAGCGCATCGACATCAAGGTCATGCAACGTCGCGATGACAGGCAGACGGCCAACAAATTCAGGGATCAAACCAAATTTCAGTAGATCCTCAGGCTCGCTCTTTTCGAGCAATTCGCCCACTTTGCGCTTGTCAGGGTCAGCAACATGCGCGCCGAAACCGATTGAGCGTTTTTGCAGACGGTCCGCGATAATTTTATCTAGACCGGCAAATGCGCCGCCGCAGATAAACAGGATGTTGGTCGTGTCGACTTGCAGGAATTCCTGCTGCGGATGCTTGCGACCGCCCTGCGGTGGAACAGAGGCAGTGGTGCCTTCCATCAGCTTCAGCAGAGCTTGCTGCACACCCTCACCCGAAACGTCGCGGGTGATCGATGGGTTTTCGGCCTTGCGGGTGATTTTGTCGATCTCGTCAATGTAAACGATGCCGTGCTGTGCTTTTTCGACATTGTAGTCCGAGCTTTGCAGCAGCTTCAGAATAATGTTCTCAACGTCTTCACCCACATAGCCGGCTTCGGTCAAAGTGGTTGCATCGGCCATAGTGAATGGCACATCGAATGTACGCGCCAGTGTTTGCGCAAGCAGCGTCTTACCCGTGCCGGTTGGACCAACCAGCAAGATGTTCGATTTTGCCAGTTCAACGTCACCCGCTTTGTTAGAGTGCTTGAGCCGCTTGTAATGGTTGTGGACCGCAACCGAGAGATTGCGCTTCGCCGAGTTCTGGCCAATCACGTAATCATTGAGCGTTGCGAAGATTTCCGAAGGCGTTGGAACTTCGCCTTCTTTCTTGCCAGCGATGCCAGCTTTGGTTTCTTCGCGGATAATGTCATTGCACAGCTCAACGCATTCATCACAGATGAATACGGTAGGGCCAGCGATCAGCTTGCGCACTTCGTGCTGCGACTTCCCACAGAAGCTGCAATACAGGGTGCTTTTGCTGTCAGATCCGCTCAATTTGGTCATTCCTATGTGTCCTCGAATCCCAAGCTATCGATAATGCGCGCTTCTTAGGATTCGGTAAGTGTATCCTCGCTGCCAGATAAATCAACTCACAGCAGGGCAATTTGCATCCAGTTAAGTGCTTTTCATGCACCACTGGCTCTGGTTTTTGGCAGACTGGCGGACCTTGCGTCCCGTTTCGGAGCGGTCAGCCAGTCTTACCTAAACGATCATTCAGGTGCGCCGCCCGATCCTTTTTCGGTGTCACCCTCTTCGCCTTCGGGGCGCGTTTCGAAGACTTTGTCGACCAGACCAAATTCCTTAGCTTCGTCCGCTTCGAGGAACGTGTCACGATCCATCGCCTTTTCAATCACGCTGAGCTTTTGACCGGTATATTTGACGTAAAGATCGTTCATGCGCTTTTTGATGCGCAGGATTTCCTTCGCCTGAATCTCAATGTCTGACGCCATGCCGCGCGCACCGCCTGATGGCTGGTGGATCATGATACGGGCATTGGGAAGCGCTACGCGCATGCCCGGCTCACCCGCGGCCAGCAGGAAACTGCCCATGGATGCAGCTTGTCCCATGCACACGGTCGACACGCGCGGTTTGATGTATTGCATCGTGTCGTGGATCGCCATGCCAGCTGTCACAACACCGCCGGGTGAATTGATGTACATGCTGATCGGCTTTGAAGGGTTTTCGCTTTCGAGGAACAGCAATTGCGCTGTGATCAGCGATGCCATGCCGTCTTCGACTTGGCCTGTTACAAACACGATCCTTTCGCGCAGCAAGCGTGAGAAGATATCGAAGCTGCGTTCACCCCGGCTGGTTTGCTCAACCACCATAGGCACAAGCGCGCCGGTTAGTGGGTCGCGGGTGAATTGGCCTTGTGTGCCGTAGGTTTCGCCATTTTTGCCGAGCAGATCGATCATGTGTTGCAGGTCCTTATCCGTCTGAAAGAGCTATGTCGGACGCCATGCCCGGAAGTTCAAGAGGGGAGTTTTACGCCTTTGGGGAAAGTGTGCCGCCCGATGGCTTTGCCGCTCGCCCCTTTGCCGGTTTACCAGAGCCCAAAAGGTCGAATGCCTCGAAAAAGCCGGGCTGCTTTTTGACAGCTTCAACATCAGTCTTACCATTGGCGAGCAAGCGCAAAAGGGCGATGCGGCGCACGAGCAATTCATGGATGAGGATGACAGTAACCGCCGCCATCAAGGTCAGCAGTGTAAACTCCACCAGAACGGGCCAATCCACCGCCACAAACCACTGGCCGTATATGTAAACAAAGCAATGGTGGAACAGATACATCGACAGTGCACAATCTGCGAGCCATCTGGTGCGCGGGCCGCCCTCATTGAAGAAACGATGAAAGAATTGCAGAATGAACAGCACCAGCGTCCAGATCGCGAGCTGGTTTAAAAACAGCAGGCTGAGGCGCACGGCGAACGTACGGTCGACGCCCAGATCGATCCCAGCAGAGGCCGCCATGTCGCGGACGAAAGGCAGAATATAGCCCTGATCCGCCATTGGATAGGGCTGGAACAGCAGGGCCGCAAAGGCCGCAATCGGCATCCACCAACGCCACTCAACCAGCGCAGAAAGCAATCGCGGCGACAATGCCGCCATGACGCCAATCACAAAGAACGGAAACTCGCTCGTCAGCTTGTACCAGCTTTGAAAGCCGGGGAAGATCAGATCATATCCGCCCGGCACCAATGCTGCTGCGGAATAGTTCGCAGTGTTGGCAAAGCCTAGAAACAGCAGGACGAAAAGGAACGGCAGGCTGCCGCTCGCGATTTTCCCAAAGCCATCTGACAGCTTCACAGAAAGCCCGCGCAAGGCCGCATTCTTTGGCAGAACGGCCTGCACGATAGCGGCGAGGATAAACATCGGGATCAGGCTGACGAGGAACCACAGGTGCAATTGCCACGTGCCATCGGCCCAAATCGCGACGAAATCGGGACTGCCGATCCATGCGAAAATCGAGCCCTCACCGCCCGCATCACCCCAGCGTAAATAGTGTTCGAGCATGTTGAAAGTGAGCGCGATGACGATCAGCGGTATCGCGGTGCGTTGGAAGCGGTTCCACAGAAAATCACCGACATTGCGCCGCGTCAGGAGCAGAACGGCGAAAAACCCACCGACAAAGAAGAAGGTCGGCGTTACGAACAAGTGAAACGCAAAGATCAGCCAATCAAAGAACGCCAAGCGATCCTCATTACCTGTGATCCAAGGCCGCATCGGCGCGTAGACTGTGCCAGCATGCAGCGCGACCGAGAGGAACATCAGAACCGAACGCGCACCATCAATGTCGTGATAATGCTTGCGCTTTTCCGGTGCTGTTTGCGGGGCCGGTTGAGATGGCGCTGCTGATATGTCTGTTGTGGCGGTCGCCATGAATAAAGCTCGCGAAAAGGGGTTTTTCGTTCCTGCCAGATACCGGTTAAGAGCCGGTGCACAATCGCCTCTACCCACCCAGTCCGCATGTGAGACGAAGGGCCCTCAAAAGGTTAATGTGCGCAGCGCTCTTGCCATCTTCGCGCAAACTGACGCAGGATGCGGAGATGGAAACAAAGATCGCACTTGCCGCCCTCGCCCTTGCTTCAACCACACTGGCGAGCAGCTTCGCCTTTGCTCAAGATGCACCCGCTGACGATAGCCAGCCGCATATGCATACATCTTTCGCAGAGACGATGGCCGTGACCGACTATATCCTTCGTATTCAGGCGCTTGACGACAATGGTCCGACACTCAACGCTGTGATCGACTACAATGTCGAGGCCCCAGTTGAAGCCCGGCGGCTCGCCACCACTGGCATCCTTCGTGGGCGCAGCGTGTTGGTGAAAGACAATATCGAAACGCGCGAGTTTCCAACGACCGCAGGCAGCCTTGCGCTTGCCCAGAACAATACGGGCCGCGATGCGCCGCTGATTGCCAATATCCGCGAAGCGGGCGGCGTCATCCTTGGCAAGACCAACCTGTCCGAATGGGCCAATATCCGCAGCAACGATTCCACCAGTGGTTGGAGCGCTGTTGAAGGGCTCACCCGCAACCCGCATGCGATTGACCGCAACACTTGCGGTTCCTCCTCCGGCAGCGGCGCAGCGATTGCCGCGGGATTTGCTTGGGCGGCGATTGGCACTGAGACCAATGGCTCGATCACATGCCCTGCATCCATCAACGGGATCGTCGGGTTTAAGCCCAGCGTTGGCCTAGTCAGTCGCACCCATGTGGTGCCGATTTCCGTGACACAGGACACAGCGGGGCCAATGACGAAAAACGTCGCAGACGCCGCATTATTGCTCAGCGCAATGGCCGGAGAAGACGCAGCGGATGCGGCAACCGTCAATGTGCCGCGCGTGAGCGACTATACCGCCGGGCTTGGCGACTATTCGCTGCAGGGCGCTCGGATTGGCGTCATGCGCGGCCAAATCGGCTCAAACGATCAGGTGCGCGAAGTGTTCGAGCAGTCTTTGGCCGATCTCGAAGCGGCAGGCGCGGTGCTGGTCGATATCGAATTTGAGATTGATTCTTCGATCTGGGAAGACAGCTTCACCGTACTGCTGTTCGAATTGCGCGAGGAAATGGGCAAGTATCTTGCCTCCATCCCTGAATTCGAAGACGGCGACACCCCGCGCAGCCTCGCGGATCTGATCGCCTTTAACGAAGCCAACGCCTCCACCGAAATGCGCTGGTTCAATCAGGGAATTTTTCAACAAGCCGAAGTCACCAACGACCGAGCCGCCTATGAACAGGCTCGCGCAAATGCGATCCGGATTGCCGGCGAAGAAACGCTCGAGGTGCTCTTTGCTGATAATGAGGTCGACTTTCTCGTCGCACCAACGCGCGGACCTGCTTGGATGAGCGACCTAGTGCTGGGCGACCAGTTTAACGGCTCCATCGGTTTTGGATCACCCGCAGCGATCGCAGGCTACCCGCACCTCACCGTCCCCATGGGCGCAGTTGAGCGCTTGCCTGTTGGCATTAGCTTCTTTGGCAAGAAATGGGCCGATCACGACGTGTTGAAAGTGGGCGCCGCATACGAACGCGCTCGCAGCGCCGAACTGCCAGAGCCGAGTTTTCGCCGCTGGCGTGCTGAGGATTAAGCCGCGCGGACCTGTTGCAGGAACTCGCTTACCTGTTCGCGTAGATTGTTCGCCTGCTTGGTCAGCCCTTCAGAGCTGTAGAGCATTTCGCTCGCAGCCGCGCCTGATGCGTCGACCACGCGGCTGACATCATCAATCGTTGCGCTCACCGTTTGTGTGTTCTGGGCGGCAGTATCAATGCTGCGGGCAAGATCCTGACCTGCGACCGACTGCTGATCGACCGAGCTGGCGATAGACATGGCGGTCGTCTCCAGCGCGATCACTTCTTCTGCGATCAATCCAAGCATGGCGGCGCTGTCGCTGGTCGCATCCTGCATTTCGCGGATCAGCGTTTCGACCTCTTCGGTCGCGCGGCCGGTCTGGATCGCCAATTCCTTGACCTCGCTCGCCACAACGGCAAAGCCGCGCCCGGCTTCCCCGCCGCGCGCCGCCTCAATAGAAGCGTTGAGCGCGAGCAGATTGGTACGCTGAGCGATCCCTGCAATCACCTCGATGATCGAACTGATCTTGTCAGCCGAGCTGGTGAGGTCAGTCACCGTCTGATCTGCTTTGCTGGCCGCGTCAGAGGCTTTGCGCGCGCGTTCAGATGAGAAAGAAGCCTGACGGCTCACTTCGTTGATCGAAAGTGCGAATTCGTCTGTCGCTGTGGCCGCACCGGTTATGCCAGCGGACGCTTGTTTCAGCCTGTCATTAGCCTGCGACACCGTTTGTGAGGAGCCATCGACGCTGCCTGCAAGCTCGGACGCGGCGGCGTGCATCAAGTCAGAGGCGGAGGCGACTTCGCTGGCAACCTCACCCACGCTCTGTTCAAATTTGTTGGCAAGCGATTGCAGCATATCACGCTGCGCCTGACGTTCAGCTTCACGCTCTTCTTCGCGTTCGCGCTGGCGCTGCATTTCGCGCTCATGTTCCAGCGCTGTGCGCTCAGTTGCGGCCTGCTGCTGTTCGCGCAGCACGCTGAGCGCGGTGGCCAAAGTCCCGATCTCATCGTCGCGGTCAGCATGCGGGATTTCCAGCGTGTTATCACCTTCTGCAATTCGGTCACTGACAGTGCTGATCTCAGCAATCGGATTGACGATCCGGCTTGCGACCAGCCGTTTACCCAAATGCACCAGTACAAGTGACAGCAGCAAACATACGACCAAAGCACCGATCAAGATCTGCAGTTCAAACAGCTCATCACTACTCTCTGCCTTTGCGCGCGTAGACACGTCTTCGCGCAATTCGCCGATTTGGATCAGGGTCGCGTCAATTGCGTCATAGCGGGGCCCAAGAAACGATTCTTCTTCAACCACATCGCGCGGCGCATCGCGCACTTCGCCAAGTATCCGCACAATGCCGGTGAGCCCTTCATCAATCGCAGCAATCCGCGGGAGATAGGCCTCATCAACCGAGCCCGCTGCTAGACGGAGTTCTTGGTTTTTGGCCAGAGCATCGCGTGCATGTTCGATTGATTGTTCGATGAGCTCCGGCGCATAGCCGCGCGCGCGGTATGCACCCATTTCGTCTTTCGCCAGACCAACACTGCGCGTCATGCCGGCGGTCAGGAAAGCGGTTTCAGTAAGGTCGGAAAGCACAGTAGAGCGCTGCTCCATGCGCAATGCACCTGCCGTTGCCACGACGCCCAGCAATAGGACGAGAATGGTGAACAGGTTGAACACCTTGCCAACCTGATCAGGGATTGAGCCCTTTTGAAGCCACTGATCCCAATTCCTTAGCCGCGAGCTGTCCCTGTCTTCTGACGGTCCCACGAAACACTCCCCATCTTTAGGCGAGATACGACCCATCGGATCCAGCCTGACTTACGTTGTCACACGTAGTGCCTAGGCAAATAGGGTTAACGAATGCCTAGTGGTGCCAGCCTGAATTGGACAAAGAAAAAGGGCCGCACTGTCAATCGACACGCGGCCCTTTTCATGAAAGCAGGCGAACCTGCTCAAATTTGGTTTTAGTCAGCCTTTTTTGCAGGCGCTTTCTTGGCAGCCGGCTTCTTTGCTGCGGGCTTCTTGGCCGGAGCCTTCTTTGCCGCAGCTGGCTTAGCAGCAGGTTTAGCCGCTGGCTTTTTCGCCGGAGCTTTCTTGGCTGCTGGCTTCTTGGCTGGCGCCTTCTTCGCGGCAGGCTTTGCCTCAGCATCAGCTTTCTTCGCCGGGGCCTTCTTGGCCGCTGGCTTCTTGGCTGGCGTTTTTTTGGCAGGAGCCTTCTTCTTAGGAGCAGATTTGGCCTTGGCCGCTTCCGCTTCTTCGTCCGCTTCGATCGCTGCCTGAAGTTCCTCCACGGTCACTTCACGCTCAGTGACGTCAGCCTTGTCAAACAGGAAGTCGACGACCTTGTCTTCGTAAAGCGGCGCGCGCAGTTGAGCAGCAGCCATTGGCTCTTGCTGGATATACTGCATGAAACGCTCGCGATCTTCTTCGCGATATTGCTGCGCAGCTTGTTGCACCAGCATCTGCATTTCTTGTGCAGTTACTTCGACGCCGTTCGCCTGACCAATTTCCGAAAGCAGCAGGCCCAAACGCACGCGGCGTTCTGCGATGGCCTTATAGTCTTCTTTCTCGTCTTCGATCTGCTTGAGAGCATCCTCAGGATTTTCTTCCTTAGCCGCTTCCTGCTGAAGCTGCGCCCAGATCTGTTCGAACTCGGCTTCGACCATTTGTGATGGCACTTCAAAATCATGACCGGCTGCCAATTGATCAAGCAGCGAACGCTTCATCTGCGTACGGGTGAGGCCAGCGGTCTGCTGTTCGAGCTGACCTTTCATGATTTCTTGCAGCTTATCGAGGCTGTCGAGACCCAGTTGCTTGGCGAAATCATCGTCGATCTTGGTGTCGGTTTCGACTTTCACAGCCTTAACCGTGATGTCGAAAGTCGCTTCCTTACCGGCGAGGTGTTCAGCCTGATAATCTTCGGGGAAGGTCACAGTGATGGTTTTCTCATCACCGGTCTTCGCGCCGACGAGCTGCTCTTCAAAGCCAGGGATGAACGTGCCCGAACCGATCACGAGAGCCGCATCTTCTGCAGCGCCGCCTTCGAAGGGTTCACCGTCAAGTTTACCCAAGAAGTCGATGATCAGCTGATTGCCGTCTGCCGCCTTCTTGGTTTTGGCTGCATCCTTGTAGCTCTTGTTCTGGCCAGCAATGCCGCTGATCGCTTCTTCGATTTGCTCGTCTGAGACAGGCACGGTGAGCTTTTCGAGTTTCAAGCCATCGGTGCTTGGCGCTTCGATAACGGGGAGCACTTCAAGCTCAACAGTGACTTCGGCGTCCTTGCCTTCTTCGTAGCCTTCACCCAGCGCAATGGCTGGCTGCATCGCAGGGCGCAGATCTTCGTTTTTGATCAGGCCATCGACCGATTCGCGAATCGTATCGTTCAGCGTTTGAGCGTGAAGCTGGTCACCGTGCATCTTCTTGACGAGGTTCGCAGGAACCTTGCCCGGACGAAAGCCCGGCATCTTCACTTGCGGCGCGATCTTCTTGATCTCGGCATCGACCTTCTCAGCGATTTCCGCTGCTGTGATCGTGATCGAATAGGCGCGCTTGAGGCCCTCGTTGGTGGTCTGCTTGGTTTGCATGTGAGTTACTACTGATGCCTTCTTATCTTATCTCGATTGCGCTTGCGTCAGGGCCAAAATGGTGCGGGCGAAGGGACTCGAACCCCCACATCTCTCGATACCAGAACCTAAATCTGGCGCGTCTACCAATTTCGCCACGCCCGCAAACCCTGAACGAAGCCGCGCGGGCCAGCCCGTAAGCCGTCCCGCGCGAATTGTGGGAGGCCTGTAGAGCGCCTCTGACAAAAGGGCAAGCGATACGCGCTTGTTCTGTGAGTTCAGCGCGATTAAAGGGCGCGATATGAGTGAAGAAACATCAGCGAACGACGTTCCCCCCGATCACCTTTCGGTGAACCCGCGCAGCCCTGCATTTGATGCAGAGGTCCTCCAACGCGGCATCGGCATCCGGTTTAAGGATAAGGTGCGCACTGACATCGAAGAATACTCGATTTCAGAAGGTTGGGTCCGCGTACAGGCGGGCAAGACAGTGGACCGCAAGGGTCAGCCGCTGACCATCAAACTGAACGGCCCTGTCGAAGCCTGGTTTGAAGATCTGGGCGACGAACCACCTGTGGCGAAAAAGGGCTAAACAGCCCTTCACCCTTTTAAAAGCCAGCGAACGCGTTTTGGAATGCGCGCGACGGATGCGCGCGCGCTGGGCGGTGCGAAGCCGGTGTGCCTCGTGCAATCACAGGCGCGGTCACGCTGCTGCCTTGCGCATAAATGAAGCCATGCAGCGGCCAATGCGTGCCACCGGGTGCCTGGATCGAGTGATACCAAACGCGCACTTCGCTCCAATCATTATTGGGCGAAACGTCAATTGCAGGTACGTTGCGTTCAATCTGACCACGGCGCCCGTTGATCTCTGACCAGTTTGAATGCGTCAGGTGCACCGTGCGCGAATCGATGACTTCGCTGACGTAAGCCACATGACCAAGGCGCATATTGCGATGCGGCTTAAACACCATCACTGCGCCTTTTTGCGGAGTGTTCCCGCGCGAATAGCGGCCATGTGCCTGATCCCACCACGTGCGCGCATCGCCATAAATCTGCACGCCCGAAAGCTCTCGTGCATAGGGCACGCATTGCAGATAACTGGGCAGATAATTGGCGTTTTGCGCAGCCAGCGGCGCTGTTGTGGCGGGAGAAGCAGCAAGGGTGAACGCTGCGACGATCAAGGGGATACGGCAGTAAGTCATGGGCATGCCTAATGCCGCGGTAAGGTTGATACGACCCAAGCAATAAGGGTTAATACCGGGTTAGGGGCTTTCGCGGCGGCAGACTTGTCGAGCAGCCTTGTCGCTCTCCAACCAAGGCTAAGCTTGCTAAATTGAGCCACAAGGGCCACTTGGCGCGGCGAAGGCACACCATGAAACCACAAGTCATCATTATCGGCCGCCCCAATGTGGGCAAATCGACCCTGTTCAACAGGCTCGTCGGCAAAAAGCTCGCGCTGGTTGACGATCAGCCCGGCGTCACGCGTGACAGGCGCATGGGCGACGCTGAGATTGCGGGTCTGCAATTCACCATCGTCGACACCGCTGGGTGGGAAGATGAGCATGAGCTCACCTTGCCGGGTCGGATGCGCAAGCAGACTGAGGCCAGCCTTGAGGGCGCGGATGCGGCCCTGTTCGTCGTTGACGCACGCGCTGGCCTGACCCCGCTCGACAATGAAATCGCGCGATATTTGCGCGAACATGATGTGCCGATCGTCTTGGTCGCCAACAAAGCCGAAGGGTCCGCGGGCGAAAGCGGCGTGCTCGAAGCCTACTCGCTGGGCTTTGGCGAGCCTTTGGCCGTGTCCGCAGAACATGGCGAAGGGATTGCCGATTTGTTTGGCGGTCTGTGGCCGATCATCGGCGAAAAAGCAGACGCCGCCGAAGCCGAAGCGGCAATTGAATATGATGATGAGGAAGACGCGCCGCTTGGCCCACTCAAACTCGCCATCGTGGGCCGTCCCAATGCGGGCAAATCGACCCTTATCAACCGGCTGCTGGGCGAAGATCGCCTGCTGACCGGGCCTGAAGCCGGGATCACTCGCGATTCGATCGCGATTGACTGGGAGTGGCACGATCCCAAGGTCAATGAGACACGCGAAATTCGCCTGATCGACACCGCTGGGATGCGCAAAAAGCGCAATGTGACAGAGAAGCTGGAAAAGCTCTCCGTCGCCGATGCCCGCCGCGCGGTCGACTTTGCCGAGGTCGTGGTGTTGCTGCTCGATGCGACACAGGGCCTAGAGCATCAAGATTTGAAAATCGCAGCACTGGCATTGGAAGAAGGCCGCGCATTGATGGTTGCGATCAACAAATGGGACGTGGCTGAAAACGCCTCTTCGCTGTTTAACGGGATCAAAGCCGCTTTGCATGATGGCCTTGCCCAAGTGCGCGGCGTGCCATTGTTCGCAGTATCCGCCAAAACCGGCAAGGGGCTTGATACGATGCTGTCTGCGGCGTTTGAGCTGCGCGATAGCTGGTCGAAACGTGTGCCCACAGCTGCGCTCAACCGCTGGTTTGATGATGCGCTGGACGCCAATCCACCGCCTGCCCCCGGAGGCCGCCGGATCAAATTGCGCTACATCACGCAGGCCGGCACCCGCCCGCCGCGCTTTGTGGTGTTTGGATCGCGGCTTGAGGCTCTACCCAAAAGCTATGAACGTTATCTGGTGAACGGCATCCGCGCGAAATTGGGATTTGAAGCGGTGCCCGTGCGCGTCGTCCTGAAAAGCCCCAAAAACCCCTACAACGCCAATAGAGGCGGAGGCGGCAATTATTCGGGCGGATCGGATAAGACGTAATGCTCGATCTGCTCAGCGCATCGCCGCCTTTCGCAATGGAGATATTGGAGCGCACCGCTGATACGCCGCGCGTGCTTCAAGCTCTCCAATTAAGCCTCGCGCCTGCCTTCCTGCTGGTCGGCATTGGTTCGATCATGAACGTCATCATGGCCCGCGTTATTTGGATCGCCGGGCGCATTGAGCGTCTTGCCGACATTGCCGAAGAAGACGTGTCAGACAAAGTGAAGCGAGAGCTAAACTGGCTGCGTGCACGGCGCGTATTGGCGCGGATGGCGATCAAGTTTTCAACCGGCGCGGCCGTGGTCATCAGCCTCGTCATCGCGCTGCTATTTCTGTCTGCCTATATCGAGACGCGGATCGGAACGGTCGTGGCGGTGCTATGGGTCGCAACCATTGGCCTGCTGATTACCGGCCTTGTCTATTTTCTCCGCGAGACGCTGCTTGCAGCAGATGGACCTAAGACAATCGATCAATAGGCTTTTGGGAGTGTCGCAGATGAAGCAAGGCGTGGTTCGGTCAGTTGCGATGCTGCTTGCGGGCGCATGTTTGATCGGCGCATCAGGTACCAGCCCGGCAGTAGAGCAAGCCGAAGTCGACACTGACCTTGCCCAATCTCTTCAGGATGTCTTTGACGCGAACGAAATCAGTGCCATTGTCATGGCCGAAGCGCAACGCGGTTTCGCCACTCTTGGCGAAGTCGAGGAAGACTGGTCCAAACAGGGTGTGGACATCGTCGCACTGCTAGATGACCTAGAAGGCGGTAAAACCGCGCATGTGCTCTATGACGAGGAGGGCGTGACCGCGAGCATCCAGATATTCGACGAGGGCGGCGTAATGCTGCCTGCTGGCTACGACCGTTACGTTCTGGAGCAAGCGGAACAAGGCACGCTAAACGACTATAACCTCTTTGGCTTGGCGCCGGGCTTTTGGTTCGAGACCGTTACGCCCATGGAGCAGCGTGAAAATGCGCTGTGCACAGCCGGTCCATCCAGGATCAGCCTTGTGACCGATCGCCCGCAGGAAAAGTGGTCAGAAGAAGCGTGGTTATTCGTCGCCACGATGATCAACGGTCTTAGGGTGTTCAACGGGACCGATTTTTGCTCCGTTGTCTACAAAACTGGCGACGGTGCCTTCCGATCGCGTGTGTTCACGCCAGAGGGTCGCCCATTCACCAACTTTAACGGAGCGCCTGAACGTTTGGAGATCAAGCCCGCTGAGGACAGCGTTTGCCTGATCTCCAATGCGCCGTTACCCGAATTGCAGTCGTTCTAGACGACCGCAGCGAAGCCTTACTCTTCGCCCGCAGCCTTGCTTTGCAGTTGGACGTAGTTTTCCAGACCCATACGCTCGATCATATCGAACTGGGTTTCGAGGAAGTCGACATGCTCTTCTTCATTGTCGAGGATGTAGGCGAATAGATCGCGGCTGACATAATCACGCACGCTCTCGCAATGCTCAACCGCATCGCGCAACAGAGGGATCGCGTCTTCCTCTAACTTCATATCGGCTTCGAGGATTTCCTTGACCGTCTCACCCACGCGCAGATTGTGGATCGCTTGGAAGTTCGGGAGACCATTCAAGAACAAAACGCGAGCTGCGAGCTTATCCGCATGCTCCATTTCCTCGATCGATTCCTTGCGCTCATAAGCGGCAAGCTTGGTCACACCCCAATCGTCAAGGACGCGGTAGTGGAGCCAATATTGATTGATCGCGGTCAGCTCGTTTGTGAGCGCCTTGTTCAGGAATTCGATGGTTTTGGGATCGCCCTTCATGGTGATCTATCCTTTGTAAACGGTGGTGCGGGGCCAAGCCGATATGCTGGCGCCTGTTACCCACTAGATAGGTCACCTGCCCCGTGCCTGACAAGGGGCGGAGAGAATTTTTTCTAATAAAAACAGATATTTGCGATCCGCTCGCAGTTGCGGGTTAAGCGTTTATAATGCGACTTCTTCGCAAACTTTATGCCGCGGATCGAGGCTGGCGATGAGCGCGCGTTCCTGTTCAAGAATGTCTTGAGCTTTATCAAGGCATTGGCCGCAATTGGGGCGCTTGCCCAAAGTCGCATAAGTCGCCTCCGCATCGCCGCCCGACGTCAGCGCAGCGGCGCGCAGGTCCGTTTCACGAATTGCGTTGCAAATGCAGATATACATAGCGGCTTCCAATTACTCCTGCGAGTCGATTGCAAAAGCAATATATGAGAATTAATCTCAATAGCAAGTCCGCCCAACACCAAAAGCGCACAATTTTTCGCGAAACTTTCCGATTGCCCGCGCGAAACCCGTCTTTAAAGTGCTCGCCAGACAGAATTATGCAGAAGGCGATGGCTCAAATGGCTCAGAAAACGGCCCTTTTAAAGGCAAGACTGGCACTAGCCGCAACGATGGTAGTGGGTCTTGCGGCATGCGGCTTTACGCCTGAGCAGGACCGTGCGGCGATTGAGCGTGGCTTATTCGAGGAATCATCGGGCGCTGAGCTGTTCAAGGTGATCCGCGAGACCTATCCCGACGATGTCGAGGCGCTTGTGACGCAGATACAGGAACTGCCCATGCTTGAGCGGACCGAGGAGCGCGGCAAGGAAATCGGTGCTGCGTGGCTCCAAGACTTTATGACCCGGATTGCGCCTGATGCCGTGAAGGCGCCAGCGGAAACTATGCTGATCTGGAGCGCAACCGAAGCCGAGCTTTATCAAACGCTACAGCGCAGTGCGACGGACGCCTGCGCCACTATGACGATGGGCGGATGGGTGTTTGTGGACGAAGAAAACGTTGCAGCCCAAGCCGCAATCCAACGCCGCAACACCGCCATGGTGCGCGCAGCTGCTGCGGGCCGCGATGACCCGCAGGATTATGCTGAACCAACTCAAGCGGAGCTGAACAGTCTGGGCGATGCCATCGCTGCGACCGGCATTGACCCTGATTTGCAAGCGCTGCTGGGGCTCGTTCCCGAAATGGAAGCACTCCCCCCACAGGACCAATGTGATCTGGGTGTTGCCTTCTACGAAGGGATCACCAACCTGCCCGATGATATCGAGCCAGCTGTGGCTGCGTACATGTTCGCCCCAGAGTAGGGATTAGCGCTTCAGCGCGAAAAGCTGGCGATAGGTAAGGCAGCGCCACAGCCATTCGAGCGGGCCATAGCGATACCGTTCCAGCCACGGTTTTGACCAAGCCAGCATCAATACCCACATCGCAAATGTGAGCAGGTAAAGCTCTGGCCGGTTGAGTTTCCCGAACAGGCCCAGCGCCCAGCCATGCATGATGAACAGCATGACGATGGATGTGCCCAGATAGTTGGTAAAGGCAGCTCTACCCGCAGCGCGCACGCGTTCCGCAAGCCAACCGGTCCATGCCGGGGAATAGGCCACCATCAGCGCGGCAAGTCCCAGCACCATTGCGAGGCGCGGTAACGGGCTCCAAGCCAGGAAAGCGGAATTGCCCGCCCAAAAAGTGAAGCCAGCTTCTTTCGCCACTAGACCGAGGCCAAAGCTGATCAGCCCGCCTGAAATAACGCCAATCCAACCCCATCGGATCATCTTGCTGCGATTGAGCGCACCACTGAAAAAGCCATAACGATATAGCGCCATACCCATCAGCATCAGCGGCAGGCTTTCGAAGATAAACAGGCCAGAATTCACGAGCGGGAGCGACCAATCTTCGGTCAGCCGATCCGAGACAAGACCGATGTAATCGCCGGTCTTCTTAAATTCGGCAGGCACGGCGTCCTCCGCCAATGCGAGTTCGGCAGCATTATCGAATTCCGCGCGCATTTCCGCCATCTCGGGCACTTCGCCAAGTCCGGTATCGGTGACAAAATATGGGAAACTCATGAGCGTAAAGAGCATCGCGCCGAGGCCATACAGAGCAAGGCCGGTGGCCAGCATCGCCTTTTTGTCGAGCCGCATGAAGGCCACAGCGACAAAGCCAATAAGGCCATACATCGCCAAAATGTCTCCCATCCAAATGAAGAAGAAGTGGATGAGGCCAAAGCACAGGAGCAAGAACAATCGCCACACTTGCAGCCAGCGCGACGAACCGCGTGCCCAGGCTCGTTCCATGAACAAATACATGCCTGCGCCAAACAGCAGCGTAAACAGGCCACGCATCTTGCCGTCGATCAGGACAAACTGCGTAATCCACTGCCAACCACCTGGATCTGCAGGGTCAACAAGGAAGGAACTGGGGACGATATAGGCGTTGAAGGGCTGACCAAAGGCGATGATATTCGCCGCCAGAATACCCATCACCGCTATACCGCGAATAAAATCGAGCGTTTCAATGCGATCGCTTTTCGCAACCGGCGCTGCGTCTACAGCAGCCTCCACCGCAGCTGCGCTGGTGTCATCACTCATGCATGTTCCCCTGATCCCTTTGGCTGATTAAACTAGCAGCCAAGGCGAAGAGGGGAAGAGCTATTCGATTAAAGGGCGTTAGTGGCGCATAAGCGCCTAAGCCCAACGTCGCCAGAAGTGCGCTTTAGGGGCGCTGGACAAGGCAGGCCTGTCCTTGACGTGTCAGAGCATCGCAGGCCGCTTGCGCTTCTGCGCGGTTGGCAAAGCCCACAGCTTGAAGTCGAGTGACACGGCCCGCGGGAACGAGCGACTTCTCAGTACCTGCAAGCGCCGGGTTTGACTGAAGGTCAGACCACAAGCGATCGGCGTTGCTGGCAACGCCAAAGGCACCCAATTGCACGCGCCAATTGCCGCGCATTGCAGGAGTGCGCGCTTTCGGAGCTGAAAACGCGGCTGACGATGCAGTCGATGGCACAGGCGATGGCACAGGTACAACTTGGCGCGGCTGCGTGATTGCAGCTGTGCGAACGGGAGCGGCTGGCGCAGATTGTGCAATCGGTGCTTGCTGCGTGCCGAGGTCAAGAGCGGCGAGTTCAGCTGAACGGCGCTGCTCGGCTTGCGCTTCCAATTGCCGGGCAAGCGACTGCGCGGTCTGGCGATCACTGAGCGGGACATATTGATCCATTTGCGCCAGAGCCGTGCCGGCCTGCGGCAATCCAGCACCATTGGCGAGCGTCAAGAGAGCATAAGCGCGCACCCAATCCTTTTGCGCGTAATCAGCGTTAAAATGCGCCAGTCCAAGCACATATTGCGCGCGCGGATCACCGCGTTCTGCGGCATCCTTGATCAGCGGCATGGCGCTTGCCTGCTCCCCTTGTTGGAACAGCAGCAAGCCATAATTGTCGGCGGCCTTGATGTGGCCTTTATTGGCGGCCTCAGCATATAATTCACGCGCGCGGCCAATGTCGATCTCTACCCCGCGACCCAAGCGATAGGCCTGCGCGAGATTAAACAATGCATCCGCATCGCCATTGCGAGCAGGGCCCTGCCATTCGGCCACAGCGGTCGCATAATCGCCAGCACTCCAGGCATCGACCCCGGCCTTCACATCAGCCGAAAGCGGCGCGGCGGATAGGACAAGCGCAGTTGCGCCTGTACCAGCGGCAAAGCGCAAGAGAGCGGAAAATGGAGCGGCGAAATGAGCCATGGTTCAGGTTTCCCTTTTTTCGGCAAAGCAATGCGTCAAAAAATTCGCATCATTTGCCGTCAGAAATTTAACGCATCGCTCTTATAGTGAATCAAAGGTTAGCAATTCGTTGCCTGCCCCCCTGCGGCTTTGATGATCACGCGTAAGGGTGAGCGCTGCAAATTGTATCGGAATGTTAGCTGATGTGCCCGGCTGTGACCTAACCAGTCTGCAAAGTTGGCAACGCCGTTAACCCAAAATTAGGGGTAGTCTGCGATCTCCCTAGGGACGAAGCCGCAATTGGGCGGCACCACGGTACTTTTACCAGGGGGAATAGAGCGTTGCGTGTACTGGCTTTGGCATCGCAGAAGGGTGGATCAGGGAAAACAACCCTGTCCGGGCACCTCGCCGTTCAGGCTCAGCGCGCAGGCGCTGGACCAGTTGTTCTGATCGACATCGATCCGCAAGGGTCGCTGGCTGATTGGTGGAACGAGCGCGAGGCGGAATATCCCGCATTTGCACAGACTACTGTTTCGCGGCTTGCAAACGATCTGGCGGTTCTCCGTCAGCAAGGTTTCAAGCTGGCTGTGATCGACACACCACCTGCCATTACGATGGCAATTCAATCGGTGATCGGCGTTGCGGAACTGATTGTTGTTCCAACTCGCCCCAGCCCACACGATCTGCGCGCTGTTGGCGCGACCGTTGATCTGTGTGAGCGCGCTGGCAAGCCGCTGGTCTTCGTTGTTAACGCAGCGACGCCTAAGGCAAAGATCACATCCGAAGCCGCCGTTGCGCTTTCGCAGCACGGTACGGTTGCTCCGATCACCCTTCACCACCGCACAGATTTTGCAGCCTCAATGATTGATGGCCGCACTGTGATGGAAGTCGATCCTGATGGCCGCAGCGCAGCTGAAATGACCGCGCTTTGGAAATACATTTCGGATCGTCTTGAAAAGAATTTCCGCCGCACCGTTTTCTCCGCACCCGGCACGAGCCCTCAGGTTCAAGCCAATGGGATGCATCGTCCTTCTGGTGGCTTTGGCCGCCGGGTGGCGAATTAAGAGCCGGAGCGTAGGATGTCCGAAGCCAGCTTTGCCTCGCTAGGACCGACTTTGCTCGCTCGTAAGGGCGGCGCAAAGCCTGCCATGCGTCCTCAACTCGCGCCGCTTCCCGAAGTGGTCGAGGCCGAACAGCTCGAAGATCTGGGCTGGAACGACATGGGCGGTGAAGAGCAGGACGCATCATCAGAAAGCGCCGAGATTGTCGCGCTTGACCCGGCGCAGCGTGATGCTGCCAACGAAGACTTTATCGGTGAAAGCCCACTGGTCAAACAGCAGCAGACCAAGCTTGAAGAGCGTGTGACCGCGAAAGTGGAAGCAGCCCCTGAGCTGATCCAGCAGAAGCCAGCAAAGAAGGCGAAGAAGCCTTCAAACAAAAAGGTTTCCGCTAAGAAAGCCGCGCCAAAGAAAAGCGCAGCCAAACAAACACGCCGCGCCGCTTTTACTCTGCGGCTCGACACAGACCGTCACCTCAAACTGCGTCTCGCTTCCACCATGCAAGGTGTCAGCGCGCAGGCTCTGGTGACGCAAGCCCTCGATGCAATGCTGAGCGATCTTGATGGTCTCGACACGCTGGCAGAGCAGTTGAGCGGACGCATCAAAGACAACTGAACAACACGTAACGATCAACCAAGAACCATTTAGACGCAGATTATCATGGTTAATTTAGGGGAAATGCACATGGCCCGCCGTAATGAAGTTTCGAAGGACAGCATGAAGGCTGCACCGAAATTCGGCCTTTTTGTTGGCACCGCTCTGGTTAGCATGGCGCTGGCCGGTTGCGCCGCATCTGCACCTGCGGGTGAGGTCTCCTTTGCCAAAGCGCAAGCCGCGCTTGAAGATGGCAAAGGCGAGCGCGCCGTTACCCACGCCGAAGCCGCCGTGCTCGCAGAGCCACGCAATGCTGGCTACCGCGCTGTTCTTGGTGCTGCTTATCTTGAAGAGGGTCGTTTCCAGTCCGCCGCTACCGCATTTGGTGAAGCGATCGAACTGGGTGACGAAGATCCTCGCACAGTGCTCAGCTATGCACTCGCTAAGGTTGCCACCGGCGATAACAATTCAGCGATTGCCAAGCTAACCGAATATCAGGGTGTGATCCCGAGCGTTGATCTGGGCCTTGCCCTTGCGCTGGCTGGTCAGCCAGAGCGCGGTGTTCACCACCTCATCAATACCGTGCGCAATGGCGATAACACCGCCAAGGCCCGTCAAAACCTTGCCTATGCCTATGCCTTGGCTGGCAATTGGCGCGCTGCCCGCGTGATGGCCGCAGAAGACGTACCTGCTGATCAACTGGATGCGCGTCTGTCTGACTGGGCCTCTGCTGCACGTCCTGAAGACTATCAAGTTCGCGTTGCTTCGCTGCTTGGCGTGTCGGCCGTTTCTGACGGTGGCCAGCCACAGCACCTGGCACTTGCCAACTTCCCAGAAGCGCAAGTCCTGGTTGCCGAAGCTGCTGCGGAAAGCACTGATGCTCCTGTGTCTGATCTGGCCGAAGCACCTGTCGACGCACCTGCACCTGTTGTTGCAAGCGCAGTTGAAACAGTCGAGTCATCGCCTGTTCGCGCTGAGCCCGTTCGTGTTGCGTCAGCTGAACCACGCCCTGCACCGCAGCGTGTTGCTCCGCGCGTGAACTCACCGCGTGTTGCTAATGCGCCAGCGGCGCCCGCTCCGGCAGCATCGCCTGCCGCGGCACCTGCTCCGGCAACAAACTCGCTTCCAGCAATCGCGGCAGCGCCTTCACGCGGAGCGCCACGCTTCGTGTCGAACGCTGTTGTGCAAAGCGTCCCAGCATCTGCTGCCGCAGAATCGCGCAGCGCCGCACCTCAGCGTGCCGCACGCCCTGCTCCGCAGCGCCGTCAGGCTGCTGCAACCGGCTCGGCTGATACGCATCTGGTTCAGCTGGGCGCATTCAGCACCCGCGCTGTTGCTGAAAGCAAGTGGAACGATATGAAGCGCCGCTTCCCATCGCTCGCTGGTCACGACGTCGTGATCACAGAGGCACGCGTAAATGGCCGCACATTCTTCCGCGTGGCTGCCGCCGGCTTTGGCCGCAGCAGCGCTGCACAAATGTGCAACGCGGTGAAATCACGCGGCAATGGCTGCTTCGCCTATGCCGCTTCCAACCCGCCAGCTGGCGCGGTTGATCGCGGTGTGCGGATCGCAGCGCGCACCCGCTAACACCCAATTCTCCACTCTCTGGTTTTGAGAGCTTCAGCGAAACTGCCCCTGAAAGCCTAGCGCTTTCGGGGGCATTTTTCGTTTGAGTGCCTTGCGAACTATATTGACCTGCGAGGGACGCGCATTTTCCTACTCATCGCGCATTGGCTACCACCAAAATCGAACCGCGAACCCAAATGGGCGGCGATGATTTTGGAAGGTGACAGTTATCTTCGTAGGAATTTACTTTTCCCGCAATTTCTCAATACCTTGCGGTGGATCACGCTTTTTTCAATCGGTACACTTACGCGTAACAGCGCCGCCTCATAGCGCCACCTCAACCCCGCCTTTGACCAGTGCCTTCACTCGGCCTTGCACGCCTTGTCGGTCGAACGGGGTGTTGTCGGCTCTCGCCCCCATCTTGGTGCGGTCTACAAACCAAGGGGCTTCGGGATCGATCACTGCGACATCTGCTTCGCGCCCTACCTCTAATGCTCCCGCCGAAACGCCCAGCAACTCAGCCGGATTGGCGGCGAGCAATTGGAAAGCGCGCGGCATGTCGATCAGCTCCTCACGCACGAGGTTCAGCGTCATGGCAAGCAGCGTCTCTGCCCCTGCCATACCGGGTTCAGCATCAGCGAAAGGCAAGCGCTTGCCCTCTGCACCACGCGGATCATGCCCGCTTGAGATCACATCCACCGTGCCATCTGCAATCGCAGCGCGCGCGGCCTGCCGGTCATCCTCAGATCGTAAAGGTGGCGAGAGCCGGGTGAAAGTACGAAAGTCAGCGCTGGCAAGGTCAGATAGCATGAAGTGCGCAGGAGTGATCCCGCAAGTTACGCGCACCCCCCGCGCCTTGGCTTGGCGCATGAGGTCAAAACCTGCTCGGGTGGTGACTTGACGGAAGTGGACCCGCGCGCCCGACATCTCAGCCAGGATCACATCACGCGCAATCGCCAGCGTCTCTGCTTCGGCAGGCGCACTGGGTAGGCCAAGCCGGGTGGCGATCTCACCCGCTGATGCGGCGGCTTCCCCGGTAATGGCGGCATCCTCGGCATGAGTGACCACCACCAGATCCAGCATCGCGGCATATTGGCACAGGCGCAGCATCGCACCGCTATCACCGATCCAGCCGCGCCCGGTCGCAACGCCGCGCGCGCCTGCATCACGCATCAGCGCGATCTCTGCCAGTTCAACCCCTTCGAGCCCGCGCGTCGCGGCGGCAAGCGGATGGACCCAGAAATCAGGCTTCCCACTCTTGGCAACGTAAGCAACGCGGCTGGGGTAATCGAGCGGCGGCGACTGGTCGGGCATCAGGGCGGCTCTGGTGATCCCGCCAAAGTGAAATGCGGGTTTGTCGACTGCAAACACGCCAAGGTCGACAAGACCCGGCGCAATTAGCTTGCCCCGTGCATTCAGCGTCCGATCACCGTCCTGCGCAGTGACATCAGCGCCAACCGCCTCAATCGTGCCATTGACCAGCCGCACTGCGCCTTCGCTAAGGCCCGATTGAGTAACGAGCGTACCGTTGGTGATGGTGAGAGCTTGGACTTGCTTCATGACGCCATCTCCCATCCCTTAACACCTCGAGCTGAGCGGGTCAGCACGTCGAGGCAAGCCATGCGGATCGCGACCCCCATCTCCACCTGCTGCGTGATGATGGATCGGTCGAGCATGTCGGCGACATCGCTATCGATCTCGACCCCTCGGTTCATGGGGCCGGGATGCATCACAAGCGCATCGGGCGCGGCACGCTCCAGCCGCGCTTTGGTGAGGCCGTAAAGATGGTGGTACTCACGTGCAGACGGGATGAACTGACCCGACATGCGCTCGGTTTGGAGCCGCAGCATCATAACCACATCACTGCCCGACAATGCCGCTTCGAAATCGTGGAATGGCTCTGCACCCATCGCCTCAACCCCTTGCGGCATCAAAGCTGGCGGAGAGCAAAGACGCACGCTCGCGCCAAGCGCTTGAAGGCACAGGATGTTGGAGCGCGCGACACGGCTGTGCAGGATATCGCCGCAAATAGTGATGGTGCGCCCGGTGAAGTCCTCCGAATGCTCCCCCCGCTTCGCCAGCGCATGACGCAGCGCGAGCGCATCGAGCAGCCCTTGCGTTGGGTGTTCGTGCTGACCATCGCCTGCATTCAAGACCGGGCAATCGACCTTGTCTGCAATCAGCTGCGTAGCGCCGCTCGATCCGTGGCGGATGACGATCGCGTCCGCTCGCATGGCGTTGAGTGTGATCGCGGTGTCAATCAGCGTTTCGCCCTTCTTCACGCTCGACTGCGCGGCATGCATGTTGACCACGTCCGCCCCCAAGCGCTTCCCAGCAATTTCAAACGAGAGGAGCGTCCGGGTCGAGTTCTCGAAGAAGGCGTTGATGATGGTGAGGCCTGACAGCAGCCCTGCATGTTTCGCGCTTTGGCGGTTCAACTCCACCCATTGCTCCGCTTGAGCGAGCAAATAGAGGATCTCATGCCGTTCCAACCGACCAATGCCGGTAAGGTCGCGGTGCGGGAAAGCGAGGCGTCCTGCGGGAAAGCGGTCCGAATGCGCAGTGCTGGCAAGCCGACCCTGCTCATACTGCGCCATGAATTCCTTGAGCCTTGCTCCAGTGCTGCCGCGCAAATCGCGCCCGGCCCTCAGCTGCGAGACAAAGGGCTTGTCGTTCATTGCCAGCTCGCCGAACCGTGTTTCCGACATGTCATGGCGGCGGCAAAATTGCTCTATTTCCAACAGGAGTTCTTGCATAGGCCCGCACCTAAGTTGGATTTAACCAACCGTCCAGAGCGAATTGCCAGTCTTTCCTGTCAAAAGCCCTTCGACGAGCAGATTTTGACGCTGGACGGGACGCAAAAGCGAATTCAGTGGAACTTTGACCATTCCGCTTTAGTTAGGAGGGAGATAAAACTTAGGAAAACCACCAATGAGCTTCCTCGGCAAAGCATGGAAAGTGATCGTCGGCATCAAGGACGTACTCGTCCTCATCTTCATGCTGCTTTTCTTCCTCGCACTGTTCAGCATCCTATCCGCCGCACCAAATCCAGGCCAAGTCCGCGACGGCGCGCTGTATATCGACCTGTCCGGCTTTGTGGTGGAAGAGAAATCTGAGGTTGATCCATTTGAAACGCTGCTTAGCGGCCAGGCACCTCCGGTTGAGCATCAGGCCCGCGATCTGGTGCGCGCCATGGATGCCGCCGCGACCGATGACCGGATCAAGGCGGTTGTGCTCGACATGACCGGCTTTGTCGGCGGCGGGCAAGTGCATTTGCAAGCCATTGGCGAGGCAATGGACCGTGTACGTCAGGCCGAAAAGCCGGTGCTGACCTATGCCGTTGCCTATGGTGATGATCATATGCATTTGGCTGCCCATGCCAGCGAGATTTGGACCGACCCGCTGGGCGGCGCAGTCATCGCAGGCCCCGGCGGCAGCGCTCTCTATTACGCAGGTTTGCTCGAGCGATTGAACGTCAACGCCCGCGTCTACCGCGTGGGTGAATTCAAGTCGGCTGTTGAGCCCTACATCCTTGATGGCCCATCGGATGCGGCTCAGGAAAACCGCGCGAGTCTTTACGGAGCCTTGTGGGAAGAATGGCAGGCCAATGTCGCAAAGGCGCGCCCTGACCTCGACCTAGAACGTGTAACCACTGACCCTGTTGGCTGGGTCGAAGGCTCCGCTGGCGATCTTGCCAAAGCGGCGCTCGATGCAGGATTGGTCGATAAGCTTGGCGACCGTGTCGAATTTGGCAACTACGTGGCGGAAATCGCAGGCGAAGACAGCTGGAGTGACAAGCCCGGCGCCTTTGCAAAAAGCGACCTTCGCCCGTTCCTTGCCGATGTTGGTCCGGGAACCGGTTCTTCTAGCAATAAGATTGCGGTCGTTACCGTAGCCGGTGTTATCGTTGATGGCGAGGCAGGACCCGGCACCGCGGGCGGCACACGCATTGCTGACCTCCTCGACAATGCGCTGGACGATGATCTTAAGGGACTTGTCGTACGGGTCGATTCACCGGGTGGCTCAGTCCTTGCTTCAGAGGAAATCCGCCGCGCAATTGAACGCTATCGCGCTAAGGAAATTCCAGTTGCGATCTCTTTTGCCAATGTCGCAGCGAGCGGCGGGTATTGGGTCGCGACCGCTGGCGACCGCATCTTCGCGCAACCTGAGACGATAACCGGCTCAATCGGTGTCTTTGCTGTCATCCCCACCTTTGAGGATGCCGCTTCTGAGATTGGCGTGAATGCTGAAGGGTTCGCGACAACGCCGCTTTCAGGCCAGCCCGACATTATCGGCGGCTTCACCCCTGAAGTGGACGCAATCTTGCAGGCCTCCGTCACCGACACCTATTCCGACTTCCTCGAACGCGTGGCAGATGCGCGTGGACTTTCAACGGACCGCGTTGACGAAATTGCGCAAGGGCGTGTGTGGGATGGCGGCACGGGTCGCCAACTTGGGTTGGTTGATCAATTTGGCGGCCTTTCCGAAGCGCTCCAATGGGTCGCAGGCGAAGCTGGCCTTGAAGAAGATGACTGGAGCGCGCGCTTCTTGGGCTCACCTGTGGGCGAATATGATTCTCTCATTCGCCAGCTTGTCAGCAGCGCGACTGCCCCCGCACCAGAAGTGCGCGGTGGCGATCTGTTCGCCATGGCAGCGCAACAACGTTCAAGCTTGATCGGCCAAATGACGCGCGATGCGCAGCGGCTAATGGGCACGCAAGGAATTCAGGCCTATTGCCTCGAATGCCCTGCTGATCCCCGGCCAATTTCTTCGCGCGAGGCCAAAGGGATGCTTGAGATCTTTGGAGCGTGGCTGGCGCGTTAGTTGCTGCGCATGAAAGCGCTTCTTTGAGCGCCCAAAGAGGACAAAACCGTAAAGCAAGGCCGCGCGCCGGTCGGGCCTGCGATGGTGATACTGCACAAGCGAACGGGCGCGTAACTCAGTGGTAGGGCACACCCTTTACACGGGTGGGGTCGCAAGTTCACCCCTTCGCGCGCCCACCATTTTCAGCCTTTAAAAAGAGAACTCTGCGACGCCCGGAACCAATCGCCAGGGTTCCCGTTTTGTCGATTGAAAAAATCGATCTTCGCAATCGCACAAATCAATTTTTGTGCAGCGCATCAATCCCTATTTGAGCACTCGAAACAATCACCTCTCCAATCAACCCGAATTCAAGGAACAAATTCATGGGTATTATCGGTTCGACCATCCAGCCATTCACCGCGACCGCATTCAAAGCGGGCGAAGACTTCTACGACGTCAGCGAAGCAGACATTGCCGGCAAGTGGTCTGTCTTCTTCTTCTATCCAGCAGACTTCACCTTTGTCTGCCCAACCGAACTCGAAGACCTCGGCGAAAAGTACGAGATGCTCCAGTCAATGGGCGTTGAAGTGTTTGCGGTGTCGACCGACACGCATTTCAGCCACAAGGCATGGCACGACACTTCTGACAAGATCGGCAAGCTGACCTTCCCATTCCTCGGCGACCAGAATCACGTGCTCGCGAACAACTTTGGCGTGCTGCGTGAAGGCGTCGGCCTTGCTGACCGCGCGACCTTTGTGGTCGACCCAGACGGCGTGATCCAAATCATGGAAATCACCTGCGAAGGCGTTGGCCGCAACGCCAACGAACTGACCCGCAAGATCAAGGCTGCACAATATGTGCGCGCCAATCCCGGTCAGGTTTGCCCGGCCGCATGGGAAGAAGGCGCAGACACGCTCGCTCCATCGCTTGACCTTGTTGGTAAGATCTAAGGTCGCAAGACCAAACACTCTAAAGGCAGCGCGGCGCACCTCCCCCTCCCCCCTCCAGCGCCGCGCTGCCGACCGTCACCCCTTGATCACTCGGAGTGGCACCTATCGACCGGAAGCCCCCGCCCCTTACCCCCTAAGCCCAGATTTGGGCCGTGCGTGGTGGCTTTCCGGTCCTCTTTTCCCAGCGCGATTGCGCGCATTCACATCATCTAGAGAGACCCATGCTCGATCAGACCATGACAGCTCAGCTCAGCCAATATCTCGGCAATCTTCGCGAAGGCGTGGAGCTTGTTGCCTCGCTCGACGACAGTGAGAAGAGCGCGCAGACGCGCGAATTGTTAAGCGAGATCGCGGCTTTGCATGATGATGTCACCGCCTCTTTCGATGGTGAGGACGCGCGCAAGCCCAGCTTCATCATCCGCCGCGCCTCAGACGCGAATAAGTGGGTACGCTTTGCAGGACTGCCGATGGGGCATGAGTTCACCTCGCTGGTTCTCGCGCTGCTTTGGGCAGGTGGCCACCCGCCAAAGGTCGATGCGGACTTGATCGAGCAGGTCCGAGCACTCGAAGGCGATTTCGAATTTGAGATGTATTTCTCGCTCTCCTGCCACAATTGCCCCGACGTGGTGCAAGCGCTCACACTGATGGCGCTTGAGAACCCGCGCATCAACGCGACGTTGATCGAGGGCGGCACCTTCCAAGATGAGGTTGAGGAACGCGGCGTTCTCGCGGTGCCGGCGACCTTCCTGAACGGCGAAAGCTTCTATAATGGAAAGATGGAACTGGCTGAAATCCTCTCCAAGCTGGACAGCGGCGCGGATGAAAAAGCAGCTGAGAAACTCAACGCTCAAGAGCCGTTTGAAGTGCTTGTGATCGGCGGCGGGCCTGCAGGGGTCGCGTCGGGCGTGTACACCGCGCGCAAGGGTTTCCGTACCGGCATCGCAGCAGAGCGATTTGGTGGGCAATTGCAGGACACTCTAGGGATCGAGAACCTGCCCGGCACATCCTACACCGAAGGGCCAAAGCTCTCCGATGACCTTAAGAAACAGGTCGCTGAGAACACGATTGAGCTGATGGACTTAGCGCGCGCAACCGAGCTTACGCCAGCCAGCGAAGTCGGCGGTCTGCACCATGTCACTATGGCGAATGGCGCGGTGCTCAAAGCACGCTCTCTAATCCTTTCGACCGGCGCGCGCTGGCGCAATTTGGGCGTTCCGGGCGAAGCGGAATATCGCAACAAGGGCGTGGCTTACTGCCCGCACTGCGACGGTCCGCTGTTCAAGGGCAAGCGCATCGCTGTGATCGGCGGCGGCAATTCCGGTGTTGAAGCGGCGATCGACCTTGCCAAGATTGTCGGCCATGTCACTCTGATCGAATTCGACAGCAAGCTGCGCGCAGATGAAGTGCTACAACGCAAGTTACGCTCGCTTTCCAATGTCGAAATCGTTTTGAACGGCCAGACCACCGAAGTAACCGGCGATGGTTCGCGCTGCAACGGCCTAAACCTCAAAGACCGCGAAAGCGGCGAGACGCGCCATATCGAGCTTGAAGGCGTGTTCGTGCAGATCGGCCTTGTGCCCAATACTGAGTGGCTGGTCGATACAGGATTAGAACTGTCCAAGTTTGGCGAAATCATCATCGATGATCACGGCGCGACAAACTTGCCCGGCATCTATGCCGCAGGCGATGCGACCACAGTGCCGCATAAGCAAATCGTTGTGGCTATGGGTGAAGGCGCAAAGGCAGGCTTAGGCGCGTTTGACTTCCTGATCCGCAACGAGCCGGTCGAGGAATTGGTGCAGGCTGCCTAACGCCCGCGCGGGCAATTCCTCAGACCAGATAGACGTTCTCAACCGTGTCGAAGTGCTGCCATGGCAAGCCATGGAGCGCTTCGCTTATGGTCACGTCCAGCTCTAGTGCAGCTGGCGCTTTCGCCGTCTGAGCGCTCTGAGCACCGCCCGTGAACCAATCGCCAAAAGTGCTCTCATCATAACCGTTTTCGGTCAGATACTGGCGCACCTCCGCCTCTGACTGGTAGTTCGCATAGCGAATATTGCCGTCGTCATGCATTAGCGCGCGCAAGTAAGCGGTCCCGTCGGTCAGAGCGAAATAGACCTCCTGGATACCGTCGCTGTTGTAATCGTCTGAACCGAGCACGCGGTTAATGTTCTCAATCTCCAGGTCGTTCTGGAAGCGGCGCTGTGAGTCCTGGTCCGAGCCTTGGACAACGTCGCCCGACTCTACGAGCGGATCGATATAGGTGCCTGCAACGCGGGTTTCGCCAGCCCAGGAATGATCATCAAAATAGACTAGGCCGTCTGGCGCGGTGCCGACAGTGGCGAAGCGCCCAATCGCATCGTTGACAAGGATCTGGTCGATATCACCATCGCCGTTCACGTCAGCTGAGCCGATGCGCAGCCAAGAGCCGTCACCACCCAGCGCGTTGCCGTCAAAGTCGCGGATCGAATTCATCGCGGACTGGTAGACGCTGGGGTCTGCGGTTTCGAAATTGACGCTCACGCCGATACCGGGAAGCAAGCGAACGAGCTCGTCATCAAACTGCGCGAACTCGACGTCGTAAAGCCTATCTGTGCCGTCCGGTCCAACAATGTCGTAGAAGGTGCCGTCGTCGAACGGGGTGCCGTCCGTGTCGAGCACTTGCGTGAGAATATAGTCGGCGCGGTTGCCACTGAAGATCGCGAAGTCGACATTGGACTCGCCGTAAAGCTGATCATCGTCGGCACCGCCGATCAGAATATCAACGCCATCGCCACCGGCCAGTTCATCAAAGCCAGTCCCGCCATGCAATTCATCATTGCCGCCATTGCCAAGCAGGAAGTCGTTTCCTTCGTCGCCGAACAGGAAATTGTCTATATCGCTCCCGCGCAAGTCATCATTGCCTGCGCCGCCGCGCATATGGGTCTGAAGTGGGTTTTCGAGGATGTCATCGCGGATCGTGCCAAGGCCTAGGTCCGCCATAATCGCCAAGTCGAGATCGCCGATCGTATAGGCATAACCGCGGTAAAACACGACGCCATTCATCAAACCCGTAAGCGGATCACTGCTGGTCGCAGGGTTCTCATTATTGTTGCCGTAATGCGCGTAATTGCCCTGCGTCTGCTCCAGATCACCACCCAGGACAGCTTCAACATTGTCCCCGCGAAAATAGTCCTCGCCCGCGATCTCAACCCTGCGCAAATCCCAATGCGTCGCAAAGCCACCCTGCTCATTGGTATCGGTGTTGTAATATCCGATCATCCCAAGAGCATGTCCGATCTCATGCAAAAGCACGCTCAGCCCATCTGTGCGATCTGACGGGATATCATCGCGAGTGCCCGGCGTGGGATCGAGGAACAGCTCATTCAGCAGATAGTCTTGGCTGAACTGCAAAATGATATCGTAGTCGCGGTCAGGCACATCCTCGCCGGTTTGAAGCTCATAGGCGGGCGCACCAGTAACGACGGTCAGCCCCTCAAACTGGCCAATGCCGGTGCCGTTGCCCCAGCCACCCTGCGCACGTCCGCTGGAGGACGAATCGAGCAGTTCGATCCGCACGGACAGGTTGGCATCCCCCGCCAAAGCCTCTCCCCACAGCCGAAATGCCTCATTGGTAACGCCCAATAAGAGGTCGATCACGCCCTGTGGAATATTGACGGTGTTGATTATGTTGTAGGTTGGATTGAGTGCCAAGCGCTTGCCCCTTCGATTGGTAGACCAAGGCTAATGCTGAGCCCACTCGGGATCAAGCTATTCATGAGAAGCACCAATGGTTTAAGCCCGCATATCCTTCGATGAACCCAGAGAGATATGTGAGGTGATGCTGGCGACTTGGGGCAATACGCCCAGCGTGTCGGCGTGGAAGCTCTTGTACGCCTCCAAACTGTCGACTTCGACCCGCAGGAGGTATTCAACCGAGCCGGTGATATTGTGGCACTCGCGCACTTCGCTGGCATCATCCATTGCTTGCTCGAACCTTTTGGCGTCCTTCGCCAGATGAGCTGATAGCCCAACCATCACAAAGATAGTGATCGCCCCGCCCAATCGCGAGCGGTCAAGCACAGCGCGATAGCCTTTGATCAGCCCGTCGCGTTCCAGCTCTTGCACTCGGCGTAGGCATGCAGATGCGGATAAGCCTACGATACTGGCGAGTTGCGCATTGCTGATGCGGCCATCTCGCTCAATCTCGTGCAATATTTTGCGGTCAATTTCGTCCATGACGCTCAATTATTGCAAAAATCAGTGGCGATCAATCAACTTCGCAAGCTCATTCGACAAGAAGCGCTCCATAATTGCGTTAGCACCTGCAAATCAAGTTGAGGGATCACAACAATGGCGACGATTGCTGCAAAACCAAAGCTGGGCAGTCTTGCGGAATATGGCATGACGCCAGAGCGCGGCTTTCTTTGCGATTACAACGCGCTTGAAATTGCACTGCCCGGTTGCTGGGCCGATGCCGCCAGTGTCGCAGAACAATTGCCGCAGGTTCTGCCGTCAGGCCGCGTGCGGGCATTCTTAGAAAACCACCTACCCGACCCAAAAGACTTGCGACCGGCAAGCGAGCTGAGCGCGGCGCAGGCGCGCATGGCGACGGTGCATTACACCTTTATGGTGCAGTCTTACATCTGGGGTGAGGCGCAGCCATCCGACCGCCTGCCTGCATGTTTGGCCGTGCCGATGGTCGCGCTCGCGGATCGGCTCGATCAGCAACCTTTGCTGACCTATTCTTCTTACGTGCTCGACAATTGGTCTTTGATCGATGCGCAGCGCCCGCTTGGGCTCGACAATATTCGCATGCTTCAGAACTTTTTGGGCGGAATGGATGAGGCGTGGTTCGTTCTGATCCATGTCGCGATTGAGGCAGCGGCGGGGCGTGTGCTTGCGCGCTTTGGTGACATTGTGGAGGCGGTGAACCAAGGCGATGCGGACACCGTGCGCAATCATCTCCAATCGACAGCGCTGGTGTGGGGAGAGATCAACGCGATCTTCGACCGGATGCCCGAACGCTGCGATCCCTATATCTATTTTGAACGCGTGCGCCCTTACATCCATGGCTGGAAAGACAACCCTGCCCTGCCCGATGGCGTGATCTATGAAGGCGTCGAGTGTTACGGCTCCAAGGCCCAGGCGTTTCGCGGGCAGACCGGTTCACAATCCTCAATCGTGCCGAGCATGGATGCGCTGTTGGGCGTTGGCCACGCTTCTGATCCTTTGCGCCAATTCCTTGACCAGTTGCACGAGTATCGTCCCTCCGGTCACCGCCGCTTTATCGATGATGTGCGCGCGGCGAGCAGGCTGCGTAGCTTTGCCCAGAAAGTGCAGTCGAAGCCTTTGAACGATGCGTATAATGCGAATGTTCAAGCAGTCGCCGATTTCCGCACGCGCCACCTCGAATATGCGGCGAGCTACATCAACAAGCAGGGCAAAAAGGCTGCGGGGAATGACACCGATGTGGGCACGGGCGGCACGCCATTTATGCGTTACCTAAAGAAGCACCGCGATGAGACCCGGGAGCGCCTGATTTAGCCGCCTACCTGACCATACTTGCGAGCCACCCGGTTCGGTGTACATTCCAGCGCGATGCATCTGTTTGAGACCCTAATTGTCCTGCACGTGATCACCGGGCTGACCGGGCTGATCGCGTTCTGGGTGCCGATTGCGACGAAGAAGGGGGCGTCCAAGCACCGCAAATGGGGCCGCATCGCGTGCTATGGTTTCATGGGCGCAGGCGCACTGGCCGTCGTCATGGCGCTGTTGTCGCTCTATGGCCCCGAAGAACGCATCCCCAGCGTCACGGATCGCGAGCTGTTTGCAGGGCTATTTGGGTGGATGATGCTCTATCTGGGGCTGCTCACCATTGGCTTTGCCGATTACGGTCTGGCGGTGGTCAAACATGCCCGCAGCCGCACCCAGCTTCGCCAGCCGCGCTATCAGATCGTCATCCTCGCGGTGCTGCTATCTGCCATCTATTGCTTCTACTACGGCGCGCGCATTGGCGAGGCTTTGATGATGGCGGTCGCTACGCTGGGCGTTGTCGCCATGAGCATTCAGCAGCTCTATATCTGGCGCTCTGACGTGCCCTCGCCCAAATCCTATGTCGGAGAACATTTTCGCGCGCTGATTGGCATGGGCATCTCCGCCTACACCGCCTTTATGTCGGTCGGCCTGATCCGCTGGGTGCCAGAAGAAGTGTTCAACCCGCTGATCTGGGCCGGGCCGAGCGTGGTTGGAGTGAGCCTCATCATCTGGTTCACGCATCAGGCGAAAACAAAACTCAAAGCCAAACAAGTCCAAACCCAAGCGAGCTAAGCCTGCCCCCACATCCTGAGAAGGTTGGCGATCGTCTTGTCGAGAGTGAGCAGCTCAGGTGAACCCGCCTCCAGCTTTTGACGGAGGCCCACCCGCATATTCTCAAAATCAAACAGCATTTCGCGCTGCGCGAGATCGCGGATCAGGCTCTCGATCCAACCGACGCAGACAATGCGGGTGCCGCTGGTTACTGGCTTTACCTCATGGATCGCGGTCGAGGGGTAGAGCACCAATTCACCCGCTTTGCCCTTCACCGTCTGAACCAGCCCGGCGGCATGGATCACCAGCTCTCCGCCCTCATAAGCGTCGGGATCGGAAAGGAAGAGCGTGAAGGATATGTCGGAGCGCATTCGCGCAGCCCCTTGCCCCATAATCGCATTGTCGACATGCGCGCCGTAATGCCCACCATCTGCGGTACGGCTGATGAGCGGTGAAGAAATGTGACGTGGGCGCGCGGCAGCTTTGACGACGGGATTTTCGGTGATGATCGGCAGCAATTTGGCGCGCATCGCCTTGCCCGCATCATCAGACATGACCGCCTGTTCGTTTTGCTTCACCTGCCGCGCGCTTGCCCCCGCTGTCTCTCGCCCATCGCGCCAACTAAGTTCCGACAGGCCAGCGCGCAGATCAGCAAGCTGAGCGGGGTCAGTAATGGCTGCAATGCTCAATATCATGGCGCATCCTTTGAGGATCGTTTGCAAAGACAAAAGCGGCGGCTATGCCTTGGCACAAATACCTATCGCTGGAGGACCGGAAATGAAAGTCGAGCTGAAAACCTGGGGCACGCTGGGTCTAGCAACTGCGCTGGCGGGCGCTGGTCTTGCCGGTTGCTCAGGGGAAGCCGGACAGGGCGGCGAAGGCGGAGAGGCCGCGGCGGTTGGTGAAGCTGGAACCGGAGAAGCAGGCGAAGGCGGCGAGGCTGGCGAAGGTGGAGAGAGCGGCGAAAGCGGTGGTGTCGGCGCGCTCCCCATCGAGCAGCGCCTTGTCTTTATGGCCGGCCATGTTGAAGCCGGTCTTGCGCTTTATCGCGCAGGCGAGAGCGAAGCGGCCGCGCCACATTTGATGCACCCAGTATCTGAAACCCACGCTGATGAGCGAGCTGGCCTTGACGCCTTGGGTTTCGACCCTGCTGCCTTTGAAAGCGTGTCAGCGGCTTTGGAAGCTGGACAGAGCGCGGATGAAGTTGAACCCATGCTCACGGCCGCCGGAGAGAACCTTGCAGCGATGCTCAATGCGACAGACACAGATGACGCTGCGCTAATCCGTTTCTTGATGGATACAGCGGTTGAGGAATACACAATTGCGGTGACAGACGGCGCCGTCACGGACCCCGCGGAGTATCAGGACGCATGGGGTTTCGTGAAAGTCGCACGCAACATCGCGCAGGACATGGATGGCGCAGATAGCGTTCGCGGCACTCTTGATGACATGCTTGGCCTTTGGCCTGAAGCAGCACCCATACCGCCTGCTGATCCCGCGCCTGCCGGTCAAGTTTCCGCGCTTGCCAGCCGGGTTCAATTGGACCTGCCGCAATAGCGCTCTTCCCATCCCCCAATGATGAAGGCATAGGCTCGCCCGATGCATGATATTCGACTGATCAGAGATAATCCCGAAGAATTTGACGAAGGCCTAGCGCGCCGTGGCCATGCGCCTGTGGCAGCCACCTTGCTTGAGCTGGACGAACAACGCCGCGCCGTTGCGACGCAGCTGCAAGCTGCACAAAGCCGCCGCAACGAAGCTTCAAAAGCGATCGGCAAGGCAATGGGCCAGGGCAATACGGAAGAAGCCGAAGCGCTCAAAGCAGAAGTGGCTGAGCTGAAGACCACTATGCCCCAGCTAGAAGATCGCGACCGTGAGCTGGGCAAGCAATTGCAGGATTTGATGCTCGCGCTGCCAAACCTGCTCGACCCGTCGGTGCCCGATGGCGAGAGCGAGGATGACAATGTTTATCTTCGCGAATGGGGGGAGAAGCCCGACTTCACCTTCGATCCGCAAGAACATGCTGATATCGCGCCTGCGCTGGGCATGGACTTTGAGACGGGCGCAAAGATTTCTGGTGCACGCTTTACGTTCCTGCGCGGCGATATGGCCCGGCTGCACCGTGCGCTTGGCCAGTTTATGATCGACAACAACACGCGCGATCACGGCTTTACCGAATGCAATCCGCCGCTGCTGATCAATGAAGAGGCGGGATATGGCACCGGCCAATTGCCCAAATTTGGCGAAGACCTGTTCCGAACCACAGATGATCGCCTGCTGATCTCCACATCGGAAATGGTGCTCGGCAATTCTTTCCGGGAGCAGCTGTTTGCGGAAGAAGATTTCCCGATGCGGCTCACCGCGCTCACGCCTTGCTTCCGTTCAGAGGCGGGCGCTGCGGGACGCGACACGCGCGGCTTTATCCGCCAGCACCAGTTTGAAAAGGTTGAGATGATCGTCGCTTCTTTGCCTGAAGAGGCAGAGGCAGAGCTGGACCGCATCACCTCCGTTGCCGAAGGGCTGCTGCAAAGCCTCGGTCTGCATTACCGGGTCATGCAATTGTGCACGGGCGATATGGGCGCGGCGATGATGAAGACCTACGACCTAGAGGTCTGGTTGCCGGGCCAAGGCGCCTATCGTGAGATCAGCTCTTGCTCAAATGGCGGCACTTATCAGCCGCGCCGGATGAACGCGCGCTATCGCCCTGAAGGCTCAAAGAAGAGCGAGTATTTCCACCTTCTCAATGGCTCTGGGCTTGCAGTGGGCCGCACCTTGGTCGCGGTGATCGAAAATTATCAGCAGGCCGATGGCAGCGTGATCGTGCCGGAGGCGCTCGCACCTTATATGGGCGGTGTCACCAAACTGGAGCCTGCGGCATAATGCGCATTCTCATCACCAATGATGATGGCTACCACGCGCCGGGCCTCACCGTTTTAGAAGAGATTGCCGCGCAGTTTTCGGACGACGTTTGGGTATGTGCACCGTCAGAGGAGCAATCGGGTGCGGGCCATTCGCTGACCCTCAATCGCCCGGTGCGCCTGCAACAATTTGGTGATCGCCGTTTTGCGGTCACCGGCACGCCCACGGATAGCGTGATGATGGCTTTGCGCGAAGTGCTCGATGCACCGCCCGACCTCATCCTGTCAGGCGTCAATCGCGGAGCCAATCTGGGTGATGACATCACCTATTCGGGCACCGTTTCCGCGGCAATTGAAGGGGCGCTCGCAGGCATTCGTTCGATTGCCCTGAGTCAGGTCTACAACCAAGAAACACGCGCCAGCGATGATGAGTTCGCCGCCGCCCGCAAATGGGGTGCAAAGGTCATCGAACCCCTGCTGGACGTGCCTTTCGATGAACGTACGCTCGTCAATGTGAACTTCCCACCGCGCAGCTCCGATGCCGTCAAAGGTATTCGTGTGGTCCGTCAGGGCTTTCACGATTATTCGCGCGGGAGCATTGTTGAAGGCAAAGACCCGCGCGGGCATCGCTATTTCTGGTTCGGGCTGCATGCGATTGAGCACACGCTTGACCACGGCACAGATCTCGAAGCGATTGATGATGGCTTTGTTGCCGTCACGCCCCTTCAACTTGACCTCACGCATCACGAAAGCCTCACCGCGCTGTCACAACGGTTTGCAGATTAAGGCTTTAGCGCGTTAAGAGGGGCGGGAATGGCGAAACGCGACGATCAGGTAAAAATTGCCCGAAGGTTCAAACCGCTGCGCCGTGCAGTGAGAATACCGGTATGGGGCGATCTATCGATCCGCCTTGGCGCGGCATTTTTCCTCATCATGCTGGTCGTTATGATCCATTGGTGGGATCGCGATGGGCTGGTCGACAATGTCGATGGCCATGTCAGCTTTATCGATATCGTCTATTTCACGATGATCTCCATCACTACGACCGGGTTTGGCGACATTGCTCCGGTCACCGACAATGCGCGGTTGGTAGAGGCCTTGATCGTGACACCAGTTCGCTTTGCCGTGCTGTTTATCTTTGTTGGCACCGCCTATAATTTCATCATTAAACGCAGCTGGGAGAAGTGGCGTATGGCCCGTATTCAGGATCAGCTTTCAGGCCATGTCGTCGTGCTCGGCTATGGCGTATCAGGATCGCAAAGTGTCGAAGAACTGATCGAGCGTGGCACTGACGCAAACGGTATTGTCGTAGTCGACCCGAGTGAGGATCGGCTGCATGAGGCCGAAAAGCTCGGCGTCAATGTGCTGGCCGGTGATGCCAGCAGGGATGAAACGTTGAAAGCGGTGCGCATTCAGGAAGCCGCCAGTGTGCTGGTTTCTGCAGGCCGCGATGACACCTCAATCCTGATCACACTCACCGTGCGCCATTTGGCTCCCAGGGTTCCGATCAGCGTCGTTGTGCGCGCGGATGATAACGAGCTGCTCGCCCGCCAAGCGGGTGCGAACAATGTCATCAACCCTGTGCGCTTTACTGGATTGCTGCTCGCAGGGTCGGCCAGCGGCGCGCATATCGCAGACTATCTCGCCGACCTCGCGTCAGTCTCTGGCCGCGTGCAACTTGTGGAACGGATCGTCACCGAAGACGAGTGCGGCTGCACCATCAATGAGCTCTCCAATGGCGGCAGAGGCCTGCGTATCTACCGCAATGGCCGTGCCTTTGGGTATTGGGAGGATGAGTGCCAGGATCTGCAACCGGGCGATGTGATTGTTGAAATTGTCCCGTCAGAGAATGGGAATGGGGACTAAGGGAAGAAATGTCTGACTACATTCTAGTCATAGACGAAGGCACAACCTCAACGCGCGCCATGCTGTTTGCCAGCGACGGAGTGCTGGTCGCCTCTGCTCAGGAAGAACTCACTCAGCATTATCCGCAGAGCGGCTGGGTCGAACATGACGCAGGCGAGATTTGGGAAAAGTCGCTTAAATGCGCGAATGAGGTGATCCCTAAGGCGGGCGGCGCCGCGATGATCGCAGGCATCGGCATCACCAATCAACGCGAAACCGTGGTCGCATGGGACAAAGCCACCGGCGAACCGCTTACCCGAGCCATCGTTTGGCAGGATCGGCGCACTGAGCCATTCTGCGCCGAGCTGCGCGAAGCTGACCACGAAGCCGACGTCCAAAGCCGTACCGGCCTGCTGCTCGATCCTTACTTCTCCGGCACCAAAATGCGCTGGATGCTCGACAATGTGCCAGCGGTAAAGGCGGCGCAGGAGGCAGGCACGCTCGCCTTCGGCACGATTGAGAGCTGGCTCGTATTCAAGCTCACAGGCGGCGATGCCCACATCACCGATGCCAGCAACGCCAGCCGCACTTTGCTACTGGAATTGGCGGGCGAGGGTTTTGACGAGGGGCTTTGCCAACTGATCGGCGTCCCGCATTTCGCGCTTCCACAAGTGGTCGATATGTCGGGCAAACTCGCGGAGACCAATGTAAACCTGTTTGGCAGGGAGATTCCCATCACCGGCCTTGTCGGCGACCAACAGGCGGCAACCATTGGCCAAGCCTGCCTCTCACCCGGAGAGACCAAGGCCACTTATGGCACGGGCGCATTTGTGCTCACCAATCAGGGGGAAACGATCCCCAAATCCGCCAACCGGTTGCTTGGCACTGTGCTGTGCCAGATCGACGGCAAGCGCACCTATGCGACCGAAGGCTCCGTTTTTGTCGCGGGCAGTCTGGTGCAGTGGTTGAGGGACTCGCTCGGCATTGTTGATGTGGCGAGCCAAACGGAAGAACTCGCGCGGTCCATTCAGACTAGTGGCGGCGTCACCATCGTCCCCGCACTCGCCGGCCTTGGCGCACCGCATTGGCGGGCAGAGGCACGCGGTGTGATTACCGGCCTCAGCTTTGCGAGCGGGAAGGCTGAGATTGCGCGCGCAGCTCTCGAAGCGATGGCGCATCAAACGCATGATCTAGCGGAGGCGTTCGCAGCAGACGGCGCGCCGTGGGGTACACTCAGGATTGATGGCGGCATGTCTGCCAATGATTGGATGGCGCAGGACCTGGCCAATATGATTGGCCTGCCCGTTGAGCGCCCCGGCTTTGTTGAGACGACTGCGCTGGGCGCAGCGATGTTGGCGGCTGCTGGCGCTGGCCTTTATCCTGACCTTCAGAGCGCAGCGCAAAAAATGCGCGGCACGCTCAAAACGTTTGAACCCGATATGGATGAAAGCGTTCGTGATGAACGTTTGGATCGTTGGAAGAACGCGCTGGCTTTAGCCTAAATCTGACAGTCGCCGCTCTAGCCGTGAATGAATGGCCCGCGCTGGCGAGACCATTTCAAATTCACTGCGCCATGCTTCATCAAGCCGCGCAATGCGTCCGTGAAGGCGCTCTGTTTCAGCGATCAACTCGCACGTCTCCGGCTCCAGCGACTTCAAGGAATTGGTATCACTTCCCCGGTCAGCGGGCAGTGTGCCGTGCTTGCGCACTTGAGCCTCGGTTAGCTCGCCCGAAAAGAAGGCACGCTGGTTCAACAGCCACGCGAGCACATGCATCATGCGCGTCGTGGTCTTGAGCCCCTCTGTCGAAAGCGCCAGCCGAATACTCGCATCTTCTCCGGGCTGCGGCTCACGCGTTCCCATCGCAAACACCGCGCGCACATCATCGGCCAGCAGCAAAGCTTCTGTATAAAGCGCCTCGATGATCGGGCGGGAAAGATTGGTTGTTCGTGCCATTACGGGGTCTGGGCTACGCCTCATTGGACCGCCTGACCAGCGGTCTATGGTTACTATCCAAGAGTGTTTTTCTCGCGTCCCGTATGGGCACAGTATCGGGCGGACATTAATCAGAGATGAGCTGGAGTGGGGTGTACTTGTTTTGCGCTCGCCAATGCGGGGGAGTCTTTTGTTCGCGCCCTCAAGCGCCGGGCGGCCGGTCGGCCTTGCGACACGTGCCGCGTTAACCCAGCGCTATATTGCGATGATTTCGCCGAGCTCGGCTGCGAAGCAGGGGCAAGCGCGACCGCGCGCCCGCAGCGCCTTGAGGCGCGAGGATGTCGCACCCCGGATGGGGTGCGGAACAAGAAGACTCTCCACGCCCGGCGTCTGAGGGCGCGAACAAGCTACGCGATAATATCGGGAAGCAGCGTGTCTTCCATAATAGCAATCTGATCTTTCAAACGCAGCTTGCGCTTTTTCAGCCGTGCGATCTGCAATTGATCGACCGGGCCCGCTTCGCTGAGCGCCATGATCGCCGCGTCAAGATCGCGGTGTTCGGTGCGCAGCAATTCCAGTTTTTTGAGGAGCTCTTGCTCATTCATGACTGTGACGTTGTGTTCCTAGCCTGGCCAGAATCGGCTTACCCAAGCCCCCGTCATAACGCAATTCGTCGCAGGCAAAAGCGAACGCATCCGTTTACGTTTCAACAGACACTTGCATTCTAGCCTAAATATGGTCTGATTGTCCTTAGCGGCTCTGCCGTGTGGCGGTGAGTCGCTCCCCTCGGGGGCGTTCCCCCGCACACACATAGGAGACACGCATATGGCATCATCCGCAGTATCGCCCGCAGCTTCCTCTCACATGGATGCTCTCCAAAACAAACATGCCGGGCTCGAAGCCCGTCTTCGCGACGAAATGGCGCGTCCGGCCCCCGATGCAGCGATGATCCAGCAACTCAAGAAGCAGAAATTGCTGCTGAAAGAAGAGATCGGGCGGACTTAGACGCCCATCTTTCTCAGGCGCGCTTTCAACGGCGTTCGATCCCGCTAATCCCGGTCCATCTGCTTTCACTTCGCCTCACAAATGGAGCGAAATGACGGCTCTATACTTTGCTTTTGTCGCCGTGAGCGCTTAGGCGTGAGACAATCATGACCGCCGCTGCTTCAGCCCGACAAATCCTCACTCGATTGCATGAGGTGATGGCCTCGCGTTTGCACGCGCAGGGCAAACTGGATTCCGTGGTTGAGATCATCGGCGGCGCGCTCGCGAGTGAAGTGTGCTCGATCTACCTCCTGCGAGAGGGGATGCTGGAGCTGTTCGCAACGCGCGGCCTCAACAAAACCGCCGTTCACGTGACCCGCATGGCCATCGGCGAAGGGTTGACGGGCACGATCGCGGAAAAGATCGAGATGCTAAACCTGGCCGAGGCGAAAGCGCATCCTGATTTCCAATACCGCCCCGAAACGGGCGAGGACAAATTCCATTCCTTTGCCGGCGTGCCAATCGTCTATCATGAACGCGCCGTTGGTGTTTTGTGCGTCCAGCATGTCGAGCCGCGCCGCTATGAAGACGTTGAGATTGAGGCTTTGCAGACCACCGCGATGGTGCTGTCGGAGCTGATCTCCAATGCTGAATTGGTCGATGAAGAGGCGGAACTCGGCCTCACCGAAGCGCAATCCGGCCCGCAGACGATCTCTGGCCTAACACTTGTCAGCGGCCTGGGCGCTGGCATCGCCGCATTCCACCAGCCGCGCGTTGAAATCACGCAGGTGATGGCTGACGATATCGAGGCTGAACGCGAGCGGGTCTACCGTGCCTTTGACCGGATGCGCGAACAGATTGATGGCCTTGCCAGCCAAGCGGAATTTGGCGTGGGCGGAGAGCATGAAGAGGTGCTCGAGACCTACAAAATGTTCGCTTACGATGAAGGCTGGTCGCGGCGCATCAATGAGGCAATCGATTCAGGCCTGACCGCAGAGGCTGCGATTGAGCGGGTCCAGCAACACACCCGCATGCGTATGCGTGAGATTGACGATGCGCTGCTGGCCGACCGGATGCATGATCTCGAAGATCTGGCGAACCGGCTGCTGCGGATTGTCTCTGGCCAGCTCGGCACCGCCGCACAACAGGGCCTGCGCAAAGACACGATCCTGATCGCGCGCAATCTGGGCCCTGCTGAATTGCTCGAATATGACCGTCGCCGATTGAAAGGCGTTATCCTCGAAGAAGGCTCGCTCACCGCGCATGTCGTGATCGTCGCGCGCGCCATGGGTGTGCCGGTCTTGGGCCGCGCAAAGGGTATTCGCGGCATCATCCGTGACGGTGATGAAGTGCTGCTGGATGCGAGCGCTGCCAATGTGACGGTGCGCCCATCCACTCAGGTGGCCGATGCTTTTGCCCAGCGTTTTGCCAAATCGCGCGAGCGGCAGGCGGCCTATGCAGAGCTGCGCGATGTCGAACCTCACACAGCCTGCGGCACCCGCATTCAGGTGATGATGAATGCTGGCCTGCGCGATGATATGAGCTCGCTCGCGCTCACAGGTGCAGACGGTGTGGGCCTGTTCCGCACTGAATTTCAGTTCCTCGTTTCCGCCACCCTCCCCCAGCGCGAACGCCAGTTAAAGCTGTATCGCGACGTGTTGGATGCCGCTGGGGACAAGCCGGTCATTTTCCGCACAGTCGATATTGGCGGCGATAAATCGGTCCCGTACCTCTCATCAAGCCTGTCTGAAAAAGATGAGAACCCGGCCATGGGCTGGCGTGCACTGCGCCTCGCGCTCACTCGCGAAGGATTGATGAAAGCACAGGCGCGTGCGCTGCTCGAGGCGGCCGCGGGTCGCTCGCTTTATGTGATGTTCCCGATGGTATCTGAGCCGTGGGAATTCGATGCGGCAAAGCAGGTGTTTGACGATCAACTCGCATTCCTGCGTTCGAAGAAAAAGGTGCTGCCAGAGCAGATCCATTACGGCGCCATGCTCGAAGTGCCCGCGCTTGCCGAAGTGCTCGATCTGCTTTTGCCGAAACTCAGCTTCCTGTCGGTCGGCACCAATGACCTCACGCAGTTCCTATTCGCCGCCGACCGGGCAAACCCTGAATTGGCGCTGCGCTATGATTGGCTGAGCATTCCAATCATGCGGTTTCTCCGCCGCGTAGTGAACGATTCTCAAGGCCAGAATGTGGACCTTGGCGTGTGCGGTGAAATGGGTGGACGCCGGTTAGAGGCGCTTGCGCTCATGGGCATTGGTTTCAGGCGTCTTTCGATCACACCAGCCGCTGTTGGCCCGATCAAGGAATTGGTGCCCAAGGTTGATCTGGCTGAGATTACCGAAGCGATGCAAAGTTGGCTGGCAGAGCCCGGCGTCAATCTGCGCGAAGAACTCACGCAATGGGCGAATGAGCGCGACATCGAGATTGACTGATCGCGCGGCGGACTGATCCACCGATAAGACCAGTTACCCGCTTCACTCTTTTCAGCGCCGCCACCGGGCGCTTCGCCCGACCAACTGTAAAATCTCGTAGCGAATCATTGACAGGCGGTCAGCCATGCCTGTTCACTGTATATCAACGATATTAAACAAACCACGTGCACAAGTGGATGGGTCATGGATAGCGAACACGATACGGCGGCCGACGAGCCGCTCGAAGAAGTTGATGCTGATGCGGTGGTAGAAGACCCGACCGCAGGCGGCCGTCTTCGCGCGGCCCGCGAAGCCAAGCGTTTGGAGCTGTCACATATTGCAGCAGAAACGCGCATTCCTGTGCGCCATCTCGAAGCGATCGAAGCGGGCCGGTTCGACGCCCTGCCCTCTCGCGCTTATGCGATTGGCTTTGCTAAAACCTTTGCCCGCGCGGTTGGATTGGACGAGGAAGAGATCGTCAACGAAGTGCGCGTGGAATTGGCCGAAGGTTATGCGCACGCCTCCGCAATCGCAGGCGGGATGGAGCCGGGTGACCCGGGCAAATTGCCATCTGCTGGTCTTGCCTGGTTTGGCGGGTTTGCCGCGCTCATCCTCGCGGTGGGCGCGATCTTTTTCTACAACACCTATTTTGGCGCTGGCACTGGTCCTGCTTCATTGATCGCAGCAGACGAACCGAGCGATGATGCCGAATTGGTCGAGGCAGGATTGGCTTCTGCTGGTGGAGAGGAAACCGCAGCTGCACCATCAGGCAATGGACAAGTGGTCTTTACAGCGACCGGCGAAGGCGCCTGGGTGCGCTTTTACGAAGAAGGCGGCGAACGGCTCTACGAAGGCGTGATGGCGGACGGCGATACGTTTGAACTGCCCGCCGACGCGCTGGACCCGCGCCTCAACACAGGGCGTCCAAATTTGCTGAGCATCACCATTGATGGACAGCCTGTACCCCCGCTTTCAGAAGAGATGGTGCCAGTCGGCGACGCGCCGGTTTCGGCTGCCGCTCTGCTGGCGCGAGCGACATTACCGCAAACGGGTGCCCCCACCTCAAATTGAGCGGCTTTGGCCGCTTGCCCCTCGCAATTCAGGTCCGAAACGGTTTCAAACCATCGGGGTTAAGTCTGCAACCGGGGTCGACTTGCGCGCCCGGCTCCGTCACAGATTCGGATAACGTTCATGCGCGATTGGCCACTAAACCGGTCAAATATCGCCAGAATTGCAAATGCACTTGAGTGAGGAGCTTAAAGAGCCATGACCGTCAGGACACTTCGCCGTTTGACCCCCGTAAAAGGCTTGCGAAGCGCCAGCATTGCTGGGCTTGGAGCGATTGTTGCCGCAGCTGTGGTCGCAACCACCCCCGTGCCCGCTTTGGCGCAGGACAATGCAGAGGCGCGCTTGCGCCGTGCAGAAGCGGAAATCCGCGCGCTCCAACGCGCTGTCTTTCCCGGCGGCGACGGGCGCTTCTTTGAACCGCAAATCGCAGCGGGCAGCAATGGCGCATCCCCGCAAGGATCAGGCGCAAGCTCGGGTGCACCCTCGACCACGGCAGTGACCGATATCCTTGCCCGGCTGGACGCAGTGGAACTGCAATTGCAGCGCTTAACAGCGCGGTCAGAGGAAAACACCAACGCTATCGGCTTGATGGAAACGCGGCTGATGGCGCTTGAATCAGCTGGAACCAACTCAGGGATTTCTACGGGAACTGGTACATCGCAATCGGGAACCTTCACCGCCACACCAACACGCGGAAACCCGCTGCCTGACGATGAGTTTATTGGGACGGCCTCTACGGTTGCTGGAACGGCTCAAACGCAAGAGCCGCAAGCATCTGAGCCTGCCGCCACCGGCCCAAGCGCGGACCGAGTGGCTGCAGTTCGCGCCATCACCAAACCTCAAACCGATGATGCCGGCGATGACGAATATTCCTACGGTTTCCGTCTGTGGAATGCAGGGTTCTACCCTGAAGCGCGCCAACAACTCGCTTCTTTCGTAGAGGATTATCCGAACCACTCACGCGTCACCTATGGCCGCAACTTGCTGGGCCGCGCGTTCCTGGACGATGGCATGCCAGAAGAAGCAGCCCGCTGGTTCCTGCGCAATTATCAGGCTGACCGCACCGCACGCCGCGCGCCTGACAGCCTGCTCTATCTTGCGCAAAGCATGATCGCGATGGACGACACCCGCCGCGCTTGCATAGCCTTGGCGGAGTTTGGCGAGACCTACCCGGCAGTCGCCACAGGCCGATTGTCTGATCAATATGAAAGCAATCGCCGCAGCGTCACTTGCGAATAATGGCCGGTGGCGGCGTTTAGGGGGCTCTGATTGATACGCAGATTGATCTTGGGCAGCTTGACCCTGACCTGACCGAGCGGTTTCGCGCCGCGCTTGACGAGTTGTGGCCGGTTGAAGATCGCGAAGGACCCCTAGGCCTTGCCGTATCGGGCGGCCCCGACAGTCTTGCTCTGCTTTTGCTCGCCCATGACGTGTTGCCCGGTGAAATCGCAGTGGTGAGCGTCGATCATGGTTTGCGTGAGGAAGCGCCCAATGAGGTGGCTCTGGTCGCGGCGCTTTGCAACGCACTCGAAGTCCCCTTCACCGCCATTCGCGTGGAAGTCAGCGCGGGCAACCTCCAGGCAAAAGCACGTGAGGCTCGCTACAGAGCCTTGCGCGAATGGGCAGTCGATGCGCAGCTGGGCGCGGTTGCAACCGCCCACCACACCGATGATCAGGCAGAGACCTTGCTGATGCGCCTTGCGCGGGGCAGCGGACTTGCAGGGCTTTCCGGTGTGCGCGCCACAACCCTGCTGCCCGATAGCGACATCGCGCTTATTCGCCCGCTGCTATGGGCGCGCAAAGCGGAACTGGAGGACGCGGTGAATGCGGTTGGCCTTTCGCCTGCTCTCGATCCGTCCAACACCAACGCTGCATTCGACAGAGTGCGTGTGCGCCAACATCTGGCCGCTAATGACTGGCTCGATGCTCACGCGCTGGCCGCAAGTGCAGGATACATCGCCGAAGGATGGCGCGCACTGGAATGGTATGCCGAGTTGGATCGCGAGGAAATGGTTTCGCTTGAGCGCGATGAGGAAGGCGCGCCGACCTATCTGTATTGCGCCAATGTCCCGCGCATCATCCAGATTGAGACGATTTGCCACATTATCTGCAAGCTTGGCGGACGGGTAAGCCGTGGCGAAGCGGGTCGCGCAGCCGACCGGCTATGGCGCGGGCACAATGCTTCGCTCGGCGGAGTGCTGGCCGTCCCGTCGATTGAGAAAGTCGAGAAAGTTGGCGTGGAAATGCGCGTATGGCGGTTCAGCACAGAGCCTCCCCGCAACACTCATTAAACTCAAGACATTAAGCGATCGCCGACAGTCGCCATCTGACCGCGCGTGATCACGACTTTGTCACCGCGCCGGGCAATATCGAACAGCTTCTCCGCGAACTCATCCGGAACACCTATACAGCCATGCGAGGCAAAGCCATTGGCAACCGGCGAACCGTGAATCGCGATTCCGTCCCACGTCAATCGCAGCGTCCATGGCATGGGCGCGTTGTTGTACTTCTCCGAGACATTGTCCTTTTCCTTGGTCAGGATCGGGAAGGTACCAAGCGGAGTAGGGTGATCTTGTGTGCCCAGCAGAGCAACCGCGGTGCCGATTTCATGGCCATCGCGGAACACGCTGATAACGCGCGCATCAAGGTCAACGGTCATCACCAGTTTGCCGGTCGCAGGCGCACGCGATTCGTCCCAGAACCACTCGCCGTAACGGATCGTGCCTTCGATCGGCAGGATGCTCTTGATCACAAACGGGTCATCGCTTTGCGCCGCCGGAGCGGGGGCTGGAATGTCTTGCACTTCCGGGCGTGAAATCATGCGCGCTGCCGGGCCGCGTGGCTCAACAGTCGGCAATTGCGCCTCAACACTACCGGCAGGTGGCAGTTCGGGAAGCGCAACTTCATCAATGCTTTCAGGACCATAAGGCTGCGGCAGGCTGGGATCGAGTATCAGCGAGTCCCCACCTGTTGTCGGGTCGATCGCCCGGATCGCGTCCTCGGCATCGGCTGCCACTTCCAATGCAGCATCCGCCGCATCATCCGCAGAGGTCTGCCCAATAGCGATTGATGCGCCGCCTGTCAGCGCAGCCAGACCGACCACAGTGGCCAAACGGATATTCTTGAAAGCCATGTCCGATAATCCTTCTTTCATGGCGTCCTATATGCCCTGTTTTGTGCTTAACTACCAGTGACTAACCCCGCAGCGTCCCTTCGAGGGACGCAGGCTAGACAAAGGTTAAGGGGCAAGCTTACCCGTGGGCGCCGAACTGATTGGCGATCGCCACTGACAGCCGCAGCATCAAGGCGTAAGCGCGCTCAATCGGGTCGACATAATCGCGGTTGATCTGTGCGTAGCCTTCGTTCTCCTCGTCAGGATAACCCGCAGGCGCATCCATCGCGAAATCATCCAATGACGGGAAGCTTGTCGGGAAGGCGCGGCGCATTTGGGCAAGCGCGTCTTCGATCCGCAAGGAGAACACCATTTCGAGCACATCTTCGCGGCTGATATCATTCGCGCGGCTAAAGGCTGGAACAGACACCGCTTTAAGGAAAATGTGCTGCATCAACGCGAGGCGCAAAGCTTGCGCCGCGCCAATCATCCGCCGGGTTTCCTGCATTGCAGGTGCGGGCTCTTCTTCGGGCAAATGGTCGAGCAGGCGGTGGAATTTAAGCGCATCCACACGCAAACGCGATGCCAGTCGGCGATAGACACCGGCGCGATCATCTTTGGTGAGATATTCTGCCAATCCTTCACACGCGGCGGACAAATGCGGCTCTGTCCCGCGATAGGGGCGCGTTGCCCAATAGGCGGAGTTGAACAGCTCGCCATGCGCGGCGACTGTCTTCACGCTGGCAAGCGCGTTCGAGGTGCGCGCGAGGCGAAGCAGCTGCTGACCCCGCTCACTTTCGCTCAAAAGCGCAGCGATCTCTTCGTAATTGCCATCCGCAGCCGCACCGATACCGGCGATGACATTCACCGGATAGCCTAGCTGCTGAAGGATTGAATTGTGCGGGATAGCGCGGATCTGGCGCAGGTTCATATCGCGATCAGCGCTGAGGTCAGACTGACGACGTGAAACGCGGCTGCCGGTGGAATTGAGAAGGCCAAGACCGAACGCGGTCACTGCGCGCGAATAGGTCTGGCTGCGCAGGTGATCACGCTGATGCGCGCGAATGGCGCGGTAGAAATCGAGGCTGATATCCGTACGCGTATAAAGCGGATCAGCGCACACCTCAGAACGCTCTGGCCCTTCCGTGATGATCCGCGTCAACGTCGCGCGCGCAAGCTCGGTTCCGGCAAAATGGATATAGCCATCGCCGCCTTGGAAGCTGACCTCTGGCTCCAGCTCAATCCCTTGCCGGTGAAAGCGACTGCGCGCCCATTCGCTCAGCGGCCATGTCAGGCGATCCGCATAGCCCGAAGGATGCGCGCCGCGACCCATGCTTTCGCCGTGGGTATTAAAGATGAGCGCGGCGACCCCCGTAAGGTTATGCCGGGCCATTGCTTGCGCCATGCGACCCTGCAGACGCTCAATTGCGAGACTTGCAGGGATTTGCCCCACAAACCGCCCTGCATCCGAGAACCCCGTCTGGATACACATGCGACCGCGCAGTTTCGCGTATTCGCGATATTGCTCTTCAGCGCAGAGCGCTTCGAGGAAGCGACCACCATGTTCCAGCGCACTTTCGGTCTCAAACAAAGGCGAGACATCGACCTTGCCCTCAATCCCAAAGGCGCGCGCAAAATAGAGTGCGGCTAGGACGGTGGAAGGCTGCTCGCACTCCGCAATCAGCATGCGGATTGGCGTGTCGGCATCAATATGGCCGAGGATCTGCGCCATCGCGAGGAATTGCCGGGTCGCAGTAGAGCTTTCAATCGCAAGGCTCGCAAAGTTGGTCGCCTTGGGCTCCACTTCGGCGAGCATCTTGCGCAACGTCGCCATCGCGCCTTTGCTCGCAAGGTCCAATTCTGGCGTCTCGTGCAGATGCGCGCGGATCGCGTTGTGGAGCTGCTTTGCATTCACTCGGAAGTGCAAATGCGCCATGCCAAGGCCATCGGCGCGCATCGTCGCCGCCAGTGTCTTGAGCGCGACAGCGTGGGCAGTGTCATCAGCCGCGCCCGCTTCTTTTTCGAGCTGAGCGATAATGCCATCAAGCGAAGTGAGCTTTGCTGGATCGTCAGCGGTCAAGCGGTTGGCGGCAGCGGAAAGGTCCGCCGGAGCCGTCAGATCACCCGCAAAATCCTCAGCGCTTTTCGCCGCATGCTCGCCGCCTGAACGCAAAGTCGCAACCAGAGCGTGACCCGCATCAATCGCTTCCAGATCAGCGGCATAGCGCTCCAGCCTTTCAGCCTTTTCCGACAGGCGGAAACGGATCGAGGTGTACCATTTGATGTCGGTGCGCCCGTCCATGTCGTATCCGACCCAAGTCGCGAAACGGAACGGCAGCGGCGTGATTTCCTGCCACTGATCGGGCCACGCCTTGGCCGCATGGGTCAACGCCTCTCGCACCATGTCAGCGCGCGCATCCTGCGCATGGGCAATCGCAGCCATCGCCTGACCATGCTCATAATCGAGCGTGACGGCGGGGCGGTCTGACCCAAGCTCACAGGCGGCCTTGTCAATTGCTTTGCCGCTGCTGGCAGCCTCTGCCACCGCTTTGGTTTGAGCGGGTGTCATCAGAAAAGTGGGGTGCGCGGTAAATACAGCGTGGAGATGCGGGGTTTCCCAACGCGCTTTGAACGCGTCAAATTCACCATCGCGCACGAACAAATCGCTAAGCGCCTGCGTGTTCGCGGCAGGAGCGACGGGAGCAGCCAAGCGCTCCAAACGTTTGGCGCGAGCCTTCAGACTGGTGCATTCAAGGTCTTCGATGAGGCTTTCGAGCGCGTTGAGGTCCATAACGTCCCCTTCAAGCGCGCGCGACAGGTCGAGGCCCAGTTGGAAGACCGGGTTGAAGAGTGGTGTCTCGCGCGTGCGGGCGTGCAGTTCTTGCAGGCGGGCGCTGAGGTCAGAGATCGAGTTCAATGGGAGTGTCATGGGGAGGATCAGGCTTCCATATGGGTTTGCGCAAAGGCGGCGGCTGCGCCGAGCAAGCCGGGCTGCGGATGGGTGATGAGTTTAACAGGGAGCGTTGCCATCAGGCCAGCAAAGCGCCCCTTGGCACAGAATCGGTCGGCAAAGCCGGAGGCGAGCAGCGTGTCGCGGATGCGATAGCCAAGCCCGCCAGCAATAACGACACCGCTTGCCCCTTGAACAAGCGCGATATCGCCTGCGACGGAGCCTAGCGAGAGGCAGAAACGGTCAACGGCGGCAGCGGCCAGACTGTCGCCACCGTCTGACTGGGCAGAAGTGCCAGCGGTCCAGATCGCAACATCGTCTTGTTCCACGACGGCGCGCCCCTCCATTGCGGCGAGCGCTTGGTAGATGTCGACAATAGCGGGGCCGGAAACCACGCGCTCGGTCGAGACACGGGTGAGGCGTTTGCGGAGGCGGGCAAGGATTGCGTCTTCGATGGCGTCGAGCGGAGCAAAATCGCCGTGGCCGCCCTCGGTCGCTTGCACGCGGTAGTGGCCCCGCCCGTCACGCCAGAAATGCGCCACGCCAAGGCCTGTACCGGGGCCAAGCACGCTGATCGTGCCTGATGCGGGCAATTCGCCCTCGGGGCCAGTGAGATGTAAGAACTGGTCCGCAGGCGCGCGGGCGGCGGCATGGGCGACCGCTTCGAAATCATTGACGATCAGATGCCGCGCACAGCCCAGCTTTTCCGCGATCAAAGGCGGGCGAATGATCCAGGGATTGTTGGTGAAGCGGATAATGTCAGGCTTGATCTGGCCCGCCACCGCCATCGCCACATCTTGCGGCAAGCTGCCGCCCATCCGCTCACGGTAATCCTCCCACGCGGTCTGAAAACTGGCATGGGTTTCGGTGTGGAGCGTGATTGGCTCGCCCAGCTCAATCGTGCCGTCAGCGGCGATGCTGGCAATGGCGAAGCGCGCATGCGTCCCGCCAATATCAACTGCGACAATTTCCCTCCCGCCACTCATACTTCAGAGGCCAGCGCTGGCGAGCATGGCGGAGGCGCCTTGCTCTGCGCCGTCAGCTTGCACCTGCATCATGCGGTATAATTCGCGGCCCACGCCCCATTCGGGCATTGGGTCTTGCGCAGGCGTGCGGGTGGACAGGTCAGCATCTGTCGAAAGCGCGCCTGTCTCTGCGCAGACGCGTACGACATCGCCGTCATGCAACAAGCTGAGCGGCCCTCCACCCAGCGCCTCTGGCGTGCAATGGATCGCTGCGGGCACCTTGCCCGAGGCTCCCGACATGCGGCCATCTGTGACGAGTGCGACTTTGTGCCCCTTATCTTGCAACACGGCGAGCGCAGGGGTGAGCGAGTGAAGCTCAGGCATTCCATTGGCACGCGGCCCTTGGAAACGCACGACGACCACAACATCCTTGTCCAGCTCACCTGCTTTAAAAGCGGCGGTTACATCGCTTTGGTTTTCGAAGACGCGGCACGGTGCCTCGATGGTCCAACGCCCTTTCGCAACAGCAGAGGATTTGAAGCAGGCGCGGCCCAGATTGCCAGTCAGCAGCTTCATCCCGCCATCGGGTTGGAATGGCTCGCTCGCCGAGCGCAGCATTGTGTCATCGCGGCTTTCGGTAACGCGGCTCCATTGAAGCGCTTCGTCCTCCCAAACCGGCTCTGCAGTGTAGGCGTCAAAGCCCCCTTCCCACACGGTGAGGATATCGCGGTGGGCAAGGCCCGCCTCTAGCAATTCGCCGATCACATAGCCCATACCGCCTGCATGGTGGAACTGGTTCACATCGCCAGAGCCGTTGGGATAGACGCGGGCGAGCAGCGGGACGACGCTGGAAAGTTCCGACAGGTCGCTCCAGTCGAACCGAATGCCAGCGGCGCGCGCCATGGCGGGGATGTGGATCGCGTGATTGGTCGATCCGCCGGTAGCGAGCAGGCCGATGGCCGCGTTGATGATCGCTTTCTCATCGACCACTTGCGCCAGCGTCCGCTCCGTCGTGCCGGACAGCTCTACCAAACGATGGACGGCCGCGCGGTCTAGCCCTTGGCGCAGCTTCGTGCCCGGTTGGACGAACGCGGAGCCCGGGACATGCAGCCCCATCATCTCCATCATCATCTGGTTGGAATTGGCGGTGCCGAAAAAGGTGCAGGTGCCCGGTGAATGATAAGAACCCAGCTCGCTCTCAAGCAGGACATCACGGCCCACTTCGCCCGATGCATATTTCTGGCGGGTTTCCTGCTTTTGCTTGTTCGAAATGCCGCTCGGCATGGGGCCAGAGGGCACAAAGATCGCGGGCAAATGACCAAAGCGCAGCGCGCCCATCAGCAGGCCCGGCACAATCTTATCGCAAATGCCAAGGAACGCCGCACCGTCATACATTTGATGGCTCAGAGCAACGCCCGCCGCCATCGCAATATTGTCGCGCGAGAAGAGCGAAAGCTCCATCCCGTCTTCGCCCTGCGTGACGCCATCGCACATCGCCGGCGTGCCGCCTGCAACCTGCGCGGTCGCGCCAACCTCGCGGGCATAAATCTTCATGCGGTCAGGATAGCGGCCATAGGGCTGATGCGCGGATAGCATGTCATTGTAAGCGGTTACGATGCCAATATTGGGCCCGCGATTTTCCTTCATCGCGTCTTGGTCTTCGAGCGCACCAGCAAAGGCATGGGCGAGCACGGAACAGCTTACCGCTTCACGCTCTGGGCGGCGGTCGCCTTCGCGCTTCATCAGGTCGAGATAGGCTTGTCGGCCGTCACGCGAGCTTTCAATCACCCGCTGCGTTACGCGGTGGATCACATCATGAAGATCACTCATGCCAGCTCACCCCTTCGCGTTCAGCCAAGGCGATGGCAGCCGTCGGCCCCCAAGTGCCAGCGGTGTAGGTTTTAGGCGTCACGCCTTTTGCCTCCCACTCAGCGCGGATCGCATCGACCCATTCCCATTGCGCTTCGACCTCATCACGGCGCACGAACAATGTCTGATCACCCTTGATCAGGTCGAGCAGCAGGCGCTCATAAGCGATCCGGCGATGTGAGCCGACAAAGGCATCGGGCATGGTGATCTCCAGCGGCACTTCACGCAAACGCACGCCGCCTTCATCAAGGCCCGGAACCTTCGCCATCAGCGAGAGCGTAATGTTCTCTTCCGGCTGAATTTCGATCAGCAGACTGTTGGGTTGAAGACCAGCAGAACCGGGCGCTTGCATCCCTTCAAAAATGGAGTGCGGCACACAGCGGAACTGCACGAAAATTTCGGTCACTCGTTGCGGCAGGCGCTTGCCCGTGCGCAAGTAAAACGGCACGCCTCTCCAACGCCAATTGTCCACGTGGGCTTTGATCGCGGTGTAGGTTTCGGTGGTGGAATCCTTGCCCAGCTCTTCGTCGTAACCCGGCACCGCTTGCCCACCGATCGCGCCCGCGCGGTACTGACCCGTCACCGTTTCATTCGCCTCAGGTGCCCGAAGCGCGCGCAGCACTTTCACCTTCTCATCCCGCACAGCGGTCGCATCAAAGCTGGTGGGCGGCTCCATCGCCACAAGCGCAAGCAATTGGAGCATATGGTTCTGCACCATATCCCGCAAAGCGCCCGCATCGTCATAAAACGCGACGCGCCCTTCGAGGCCCACAGTCTCCGCCACGGTAATCTGGACATGTTCGATAATGTTCGAATTCCAGATCGGCTCAAACAGAATGTTCGCAAACCGCAAGGCGAGCAGGTTCTGCACCGTCTCTTTGCCGAGATAGTGGTCGATGCGGAAAATGCGGTCTTCGCTAAACGCCTCCGCCACGGCGTCATTGATGACTGCGGAGCTCTCAAGGTCCGTGCCGAGCGGCTTTTCAAGGCACATGCGTACCTTTTCGCCCGTCAGCCCCGCATGTTCCAACCCTGCAATTGTCGGCCCAAACAGGCTTGGTGCAGTTGAGAGGAATATCGCGATCCCGCCATCGGCCACGCCCACTGAATTGACCTTGTCAGCCAGTCCCGTGAAGCCATCCAGGCTGCTCGCATCGAGTTGCTGATACGATAAGCGGTTGAGGAAGGTTGCCATGCTGCCACGCCGCTCTGCGGGCAAAAACTCTTCTAGTGCGGCGCGCGCCATGTCGCGAAAACCCGCATCGTCGATTTCACTGCGCGCAGTGCCGATTATTGCGAGGTTTTCGGGCAGCAGGCCATCTGCATCAAGCGCGCAAAGGCTAGGCAGCAGCTTGCGCCGCGAAAGGTCGCCGGTCGCCCCGAACAAAAGCAGTTTATCAGCCGAAAAATTGGTCATTGCGATCCCCAAATATGATTGGGGCGTTACCGATATGCGCCTAGCCCTGCAATCAAAGAATTATTGCATGTGCGAAAAGGTTAGATAAGTGCGCAAGGGCAACTGATTACGTTACGTCGACGGCGCTATATTCGAACAGCATCGGGCCAAAGCTGGTGGCGAATGAAACGTCTGCCGCATCGCGCCCCACCCCGATTATGGCAGCCTTTGCAAGGTCCGCCATCCGGGTCGCATCGACCAGGTGCCAGCCTGCGCCATTTCCGTCACTCGTGCTCAGAAAAACTTCCGCCACCGCATGGAAATCCTGCGGTGTCACACCGGGCGCATAGCAGGCCACGTAACGCGCTGGGATCGCTGAAGCACGGGCGAGCGTCACCAACACATGGGCATAGTCGCGGCACACCCCTTCGCGCGCGATAAAGCTGTCGGTCGCGTCGGTTGCGGGGCCGGAGGCTCCGGGCGCATAGGTGAAGTTCTGAGCGATCCAGTCGCGGATCGCCGCAATGCGCGCGCCGCCGCAAGTTCCTGCAAATTCGCCTTCGACCAGCGCGTGATATTCGTCTGAACGGCAATATCGGGAATCGAACAAATACGGCACCGCCTCACCTGGCAATTGATGCACAGGCAATGCGCGAAGTCCTGCCAGTGGAGACAGCTCGCGCGATGGTTTCACCACCGCCTCATAAGCGACCTCAATCCGGCCGCGCGCCTCAAAGGAAACACGTTCACCAATGCCATCATGCGCTGGGGTGCGCAGAGACTCGCCCGCACCATCAATCCGTGTCGTCGCCTCAAGCACCGCCTGCTCAGCCAGCCGCGCAGCTTCAAAATGCAGCAGCACAGAGGTCGGCTCTTCGCAGGTGAAGGCAAAACGGGAGGTGATGGAAACGGTCATGGTCTATGTAACGCGGTGGCGGTTAGAAGTTCCTTGGCGGTTGGTGATCGGGCATTTTCCTACCTCGCTCTTTCCGACTAGGCATAGGGGATGCCGGAAAACCTGCTCCCTTGCCCTGCAATCCGTGGTGATTTTGCAAGGTGCGGCTGCGCGAATTTTTCTTTCCCAGGACCGTGTAACATGCGGTCCATGTCTCAGCTAAGTACCTGTAATCACACCATACAGGTCGTGAGCATCGGCTTCCTCGATCTGGACCTCAACGATCGCGCCTTGCGCGGTGCTTTCGGGCACGTTGCGCAGGTAGACAGCACCGTCGATCTCAGGCGCATCGGCTTGGCTGCGGCCTGTGGCGCCAATATCGCCGTCCTCGTCTGGCTCACCGACCTCGTCGATGATGACGGGCAGAGTGCGACCCACTTTGGCTTGAAGCTTGGCAGCAGAGATGCGCTCGGTGACCTCCATCAGGCGAGCATAGCGCTCCTCCTTCACCTCCTCGGGCACAGGGTTCGGCAGCGCGTTGGCCGCAGCGCCTTCGACCGGCTCAAACCGGAAGGCACCCACGCGGTCGAGCTGCGCTTCCTCCAGCCATTCGATCAAATACTGGAAGTCAGCCTCGGTCTCTCCGGGAAAGCCAACAACGAAGGAGGACCGGATGGCGATATCAGGGCAGACGTCGCGCCAGCTCTTGAGCCGGGCAAGCACCTTCGCCTCGTTAGCAGGGCGTCGCATCGACTTGAGCACAGATGGCGCAGCATGCTGGAACGGGATGTCGAGATAGGGGGTCAGCAACCCTTCAGCCATCAGCGGGATGACCTGATCGACATGAGGATAGGGGTAGACGTAATGGAGCCGCACCCATGGAGGTGTGCCCTCTGGCGTGGTCAGCTGGCCAAGCTCGCGCGCAAGGTCCGTCATGTGCGCGCGGGGTTCACGGCCCTTCCAAGGCTTGGTCTCATGGCGAGTGTCGACGCCGTAAGCCGAGGTGTCCTGAGAGATCACCAGCAGCTCGCGCGTGCCTGCTGCGACCAGCTTCTCCGCCTCGCGCAGCACCGCGTCGATACGTCGGCTGGAGAGCTTCCCGCGAAGATCCGGGATGATGCAGAACGAGCAGGAGTGATTGCAGCCTTCGGAGATCTTGAGATAGCTGTAATGGCGCGGCGTGAGCTTCACGTCGGGCTGCGGTATCAGGTCGACAAACGGCCCTTGGCTGGGCGGCGCATGCTCGTGCACGGCCTCCACCACCTGCTCATACTGATGCGCACCGGTGACAGCGAGCACTTGCGGGTGCGCGGCACGGATCGCATCTGCCTCATCGCCCATGCAGCCGGTCACGATCACGCGCCCGTTCTCAGCGATAGCCTCACCGATTGCGGCAAGGCTCTCCTCCTTCGCGCTGTCGAGGAAGCCGCAGGTGTTGACGAGCACGACGTCGGCGCCGTCATAGTCGGGGCTCATCGCATAGCCATCGGCGCGCAACCGCGTGAGGATACGCTCGCTATCGACCAAAGCCTTAGGGCAGCCAAGCGAGACCATGCCGACGCGTTTGGCGTCTGGAAGAGAGGTAGTGGAACTCATGATGCCGCGCCCTCTACACGCGCGGCGCGCTTTGCGCTAGAGACAGGTGCAAAGGGAGGGATCAATCAATGAGTGACTTTGCACTATGGCCTGTGCTGGCCGGAGCGGTGGCGTTCTTCGCAGTAGGGGCGCTGTGGTATGGGGTGCTGTTCGGTAAGGTCTGGCAGCGCGAAACCGGGCTGTCTGATGAAGAGGTCAATGGCGGCAATCCGGCCAAAATCTTCGGGCTGTGCTTCCTGTTCGAAATACTGATCGCGATGGTGCTGTGGCACCTGATCGCCCGCACTTCGCCTGAAACCCATGTAGTCATGATGATGTCGATTGGCTTTGCGGTTGGCGTCATGGTGCCAGCAATGGGGATCAACTACCTGTTCCAGCGCCGCAGCGGATTGCTGTTTGCGATCGATGCAGCGCACTTCATCGTCGGAATGGCCGCAATGGGCGGCGTCTTCCTGTTGTTCCTGTAAAGGTCTACACTCAGCCACATGCCAGCTATCCCCCCAAAGCCATGGCCGACAGGCCTTGCCGATCCGGTCGAGCCATTGGTGATGCGCGTGCTTGCGCCCAATCCTTCGCCCTACACCTATACTGGGACACAGACCTATGTGGTGGGGCAAGTCGATGGTCCTGATTGCGCAGTGATCGATCCGGGTCCGAACGAAGCGGCGCATATCGAAGCGATTGAGGCTGCCATCGGGGAACGAAAGCTGCTCGCGATCATGTGCACGCATACGCACCGCGATCACTCACCCGCCGCAGCGCCGCTGGCTGAACGCACCGGCGCTCCGGTGGTGGGCTGTGCGCCGCTAGTGCTCGAGGTTACCGGCCCGCGTTCGGATGAGGCCTTCGACACAACCTATGAGCCTGACCGCGTGCTTGAGGATGGCGAGCAAATGCGCGGTACCGGCTGGACGCTCACTGCTGTGGCAACGCCGGGGCACACGTCGAACCATCTGTGTTTCGCTCTGGAAGAAAGTGGCGCGCTGTTCACCGGCGACCATGTGATGGGCTGGTCGACCAGCGTCGTCATCCCGCCTGATGGCGATATGGGCGACTATATGGCGAGCCTCGAAAAACTGATGGCGCGCGAAGACACGGTTTATCACGCAGCCCATGGTGCCGCTATCACCAAGCCAAAGCAGTTGGTGCGCGGCATGATCGGCCATCGCCGCCAACGCGAAAACCAAATCCTGCGCCTGATGGGAGAGCGCACTCGGCCCGCCGCGGATTTCATACCCGATATGTATAAGGGCCTGGATAAGCGGCTTATCGGGGCTGCCGAGATGAGCGTAACGGCGCATCTCATTGACCTGCAAAAACGCGGTCTCGCCCGCCTTGATCAGGGCCAATGGTCAACGCCATAGTATTTACCCTTAGTTGCCGGAACAAATCAGAAGTGAAATAAGTATTCACTGGTGAAAAAGCGCAGCTCTTCGTCTACGCGAAGAGAATCAAGCGCTCATTTGCAATTCTGGCAGCGACAAACATGACTAATTCACCGCATTACCTCGAAAATGAGCTGCATGACCTTATCCAAAATGACGCCAGCATTTGGACATTCCTGCGCAAGGCTTCGCTAGACGGCGTTTGGTACTGGGACCTCGAAAACCCCGAAAACGAGTATATGAGCCCAGAATTCTGGGAGCTGTTTGGGATTGATCCAACATCAAAAGAACACCTCGCTGCCGAATGGCAGGACCTGATCTTTGCTGAAGATTTGGAGACCGCAACTGAAAACCTGAACACGCACCTTGCCAATCCGGACCACCCTTATGATCAGGTGGTTCGTTACCGGCATACAAGTGGCGATACCGTCTGGGTCCGCTGCCGTGGCGTTGCCATTCGCGATGATGCGGGCAAACCGGTGCGGCTGCTTGGCGCGCATAACGACATCACCGAACAAAAGCGGCAGGAACAACGCGCACAAAGCGCTCAACTAGAGCTAGAGACGATCCTGAATGCCGCGGCCAACGCAATTGTCGCCTTGAGCAAAGATGGGCAGATTGTTCGGTTGAACGAACGCGCAAGGCATATCTTGGGCGGGGTGCGAGACGAACCGCCCTTCGCTTGGCCTGAACAGATCAGCTTCCTCGACAGTGAAACCTTTCAGCCTTTGGAGCCTAAGCGCGACCCACTGCACCGCGCGAATAACGGCCAGTCCTTTAAGCGTGAAACGCATCTGATGCGCCGGACGAAAGCGGGCGAAGATCACCGTTTTGTGACGGTAGACAGTGCATTGATGGATGCCCCCGACAGCGATGTGCGCTGCGTGTTGATGCTGGATGACATCACCGATGAGGTGCGCAATCGTCAGGTGGTAGAACGGCACGGCCGCTTGGACGCTCTCGGCCAGCTAACCGGCGGAATTGCGCATGATTTCAACAATGTGCTCGCCACGATCCTTTATGCGATGGACATCGCCCGCAAAGCTCAAGACACGGATCGAAGGGATCGATATCTCGACATCGCAAAGGAGAGCATTGATCGCGGGCAGGCGCTAACATCGCGATTGCTCGCCTTCGCCAAACGCCAACCTGCGCTTTCCACCTCTAAACGCACCGCTGATATGCTGGCGGATTTTGATGAGTTGGTCAGACCCATGATCGAGGCGCATATTGAGATCACAGTGCAAGCCCAAGACGATGCTCTTCTGCATTATTGCGACAACACGCAGCTTGAAAGCGCGCTGCTCAACCTCGTTTTGAACGCTCGCGACGCAATCCTGCATTCGGGCAAAGGCGACCGCATCGAAATCAAAGCACGGGCGGTGCGCGCAGACCCCGATATGTGGGATACGAGCCACGCGCAAACGCACAGCCCCGACGAAGCAGAAGCAGACACTTCGCAACGCTTCGTTGAAATCACTGTGACCGACAATGGGCCTGGCATGGACGAATTGACGCTGGCCCGCTGCACTGATCCATTCTTTACCACCAAGGAGGTGAGCGCAGGCTCGGGCCTGGGCCTGGCGATGGTCTATGGCTTCATCCGCCAGTCCGAAGGGGATCTGCGCATCTATTCCGAGATTGGCCTCGGCACCACGGTTAAACTGGTCGTGCCCCACGGTACCGATGAAGGAGCACGCGAGGGGCAGATGCCTGAAGAGGCTGTTCCGCTTGGGCAAGGGCAACGCCTGTTGGTCGTCGAGGACGAACAAGCGCTTTTGGCGATGGTCAATGATACGCTGGAGCAATTGGGCTACTCGGTCCTGCACGCTCAATCAGGACAGGAAGCGCTCGATCTCGCATTGGCGGGAGAGGCCTTTGATCTGCTGCTCACCGATGTTGTGATGCCGGGGCAGATTGGCGGGTTCGACCTGGCTCGGCGCCTGCGCGAAATCCAACCCGAACTGCCGGTTATCTATACGTCAGGCTATACCGGCTTCACTCCATCAGAAATGGGGGATGTCCAGGCGCCATTGCTGCAAAAACCCACACCGCAAAATGAACTCGCCCACGCGATTGCGAAGGCGCTGGCTGAATAGACCTTTGCAAAGCGCCGCAGGAACAATGCCTAGTTAAGCGCAGGCCATCGCCGCCGTCCTCATGATGGGAGGATGATGTATGGCCCGCTTTGATTTCGTAGTTTTGGGCGCAGGCCCTGCTGGCAGGCGGGCCGCCGTTCAAGCGGCAAAGCTGGGCAAATCGGTTCTTGTCATTGATGACCGCAAAAAGGTCGGCGGCGTCTCTGTGCACACCGGCACCATCCCATCCAAAACCTTGCGTGAAACCGCGCTCAACCTGTCCGGCTGGCGCGAACGTGCATTTTATGGCCAAGGCTATCGCAGCCGCGCAAATATCCAATCAAGCGACCTTGATCAGCGCATCGCCAAGACGTTTGAGTATGAAGTCTCCGTGCTCGAGCATCAGTTTGCGCGCAATGGTGTGCAGACGATGGCGGGGCGCGGGCACTTTGTCGGCCCCGGCCAGATCGCCGTGCGCCGCGATGTTGGGGGATCGCAAATTGAGGAAGTGATTGAGGCGGATAAGGTTCTGATCTCCGTCGGCACCCGGCCCTATCGCCCCGATCACATACCCTTCAATTCCACCAATGTGCTCGATAGCGACAGCTTTATCCTACAGCCGCAAATGCCCAGCAGCCTGACAGTTGTGGGCGGCGGCGTGATTGGGCTGGAATATGCGACGATCTTCAGCGCGCTCGACATACCCGTCACATTGATTGAGCCGCGTGAGCGTTTGCTCGAGTTTATGGATCACGAAATTGTCGATCACCTTATCCAGTCGATGCGCGAACGCGGAATGGCATTGCGGCTGGGATGTTCGCTCACCCACATCCATTTCAGCGAAAGCGGTGATCCCATCTGCCAACTTGCCGATGGGCGGCTCATCGGATCGGAAATGGTGCTGTTCGCAGCAGGCCGCGTGGGAGCAACCGCGGACCTTAATCTCAAAGCATGCGGGTTGGAGCCGGACAGTCGCGGGCGTCTGGAAGTGGACCGAGCGACCTTCCAAACGACAAATCCCAACATCTATGCCGCAGGCGACATAATCGGATTCCCCAGCCTTGCCTCGACCTCAATGGAACAAGGGCGCGCGGTTGCTTGCCATGCTTTTGGCGAACCGATTTGCGCCGATGATCAAAAGCCACCTTACGGCGTTTATGCGGTGCCAGAATTGTCCTCTGTCGGGATGACCGAAGGCGACGCGCGCGAGGCAGGCATCCCATATGAATGCGGCATCGCCCGATTTCGCGAGACATCGCGCGGGCACATTATGGGGTTGGAGGCGGGCATCCTCAAACTCATCTGCCACCGCGAAACGCGCAAGCTGATCGGTGTCCATGTGGTCGGAGAAGGGGCAAGCGAGCTCGTTCATATCGGCCAAGCGGTGCTCAATCTGGGCGGTACAATCGACTATTTCGTTGAGAACAGCTTCAACTATCCGACATTGGCCGAAGGGTACAAAGTCGCAGCGCTCGATCTGTGGAACCGATTGCAGATTACACCGGCTCAACAGCCAGAGGACGCAGCCAAAACCACAAAGCCCAAAGGTACCGCCCGCAAGAAAAGAGCCGCCTAAGCCAGTTCACCTTTGGCAAAGCTCTCAGCCAGTTGGAACTTTTGAATCTTGCCAGAGCCGGTGAGTGGAAACTCTGTCATCCACACCCAATGCACAGGTGTCTTTTGCGGAGAGAGACGCTCACGCACGAAAGCCTTCAGATCATCATCGCTTGGTCGCTCAGCGCCGTCGGCGAGGCGCATAAAGCATGCGACAATCTCGCCCCACTTTTCGTCTGGCACGCCTGCAACCGCAACCTCGGCGATTGCCGGATGCTCTAGCATCTGCGCTTCAATTTCTGCGGGAAACAGGTTTTCACCGCCGCGAATTATCATCTCTTTCACCCGGCCCGTGATCTTCACATAGCCGCGCGCGCTCATCGTGCCGAGGTCACCTGTATGCAGCCAGCCAGTAGCATCAATCGTCTCGGCTGTGGCCTCAGCATTGTCGTTATAGCCAACCATCATGTTGAAGCCGCGCATGCAAATTTCGCCCTGCTCATCAACCGCGCAGACGGTGTTGTCAGCCGGATTTCGGATCGAAACTTCCATATGGCTACAAGGCTGTCCAATCGTCTCGATCAGCTCTTCGCCGGTATCACTGGGCCACGCGGCGGTGATGGCTGGGGATGTTTCTGTTTGGCCGTAAACAATCAGGATCGGCACTCCGAACGTCTCCTGCGCCGCGCGGTTCAGTTCGGGCGGCACCATCGCGCCGCCGCTCACCACGGTTTGAACGCTGGATACGTCCGTGCCGGTCGCCTTAGCTGCCTCGATAATGGCAAAGATCATGGTCGACACCCCGCCCAGCACTTCGGGCTTTTCGCGCTCAATCGCTTTAGCAACGGCGACGGGATCAAACACCGATACGAGCAATAAAGTCGCCCCATGCGCCAGCACGCCCAGCACACAAACCGCGCTGCCGGCGGTATGGAACAAGGGGAATGGGCATGTGACGGTCTTGCCAGGAGCCAAGTCCCAGCGCTCAAACACATCCTTGTTCGATTGGAGCAGGCCGTGCTGGTGCAGCAGCACGCCTTTGGGAAAGCCTGTGGTGCCCGACGTGTATTGGATCATCACAATATCGCGCGGCGCGGTTGAGCGCAGCTCACCATCGCCCTCGCCTGCGAACAATTCCGCATGATCGGTGATGTCGATCAGGAAGTCTGCTGCATGCAAGCCAGCGGCTGCCTCATCGACCACAGGACGCAAAGCGGACCCACGCACATTGGGCTGATAATAGACCGCGCCCGAACCCGATTGTTCGAGCACATATCGCACTTCACGCGCGAGGAAACTGGGGTTCACCGTCACAATCGTCAGCCCGGCCATCGCCGCGCCCAATTGCACCAGCACCCATTCCGGGCAATTGCCGCCCATGATCGCGATTCGCGTGCCTGCCGTGTGCCGCGCCGCCAATGCGCGCCCACACTTCTCTGCATCCGCTAGCAGCTGCGCATAAGTCCATTCGCGGCCAACCGAGCCATCTTCGAGCAACTCGCGAAGCGCCATGGCATCAGATTGATCCGCCGCCTTCTCACGCAGCATCTGCTCGATGGTGCGCTCCTCGTAATCGGTGTCGGCTTGAGCCGGAAAATAGGCCTCGGACAAACTCACTTCATACATGCACATTCTCCCCTCAGATGAGGCTAGCACAGATGTCGCGGAATTCGCTCGAATTTTGGCGCATCAATCCCTATGTCATGCGCAACATAGTTAGCGCGAAGAAGGGATCGCACATGAGCATCGAAACCAAAATCCCAAGCGGCGATGATTTGCTGGCTGAGATCAACCGTCTTCGCAAAGAGCGCAATGCGGTAATCCTCGCGCATTATTACCAGACGCCCGATATTCAGGATATTGCCGATTTCGTGGGAGACAGCCTCGAATTGTCGCGCAAGGCGGCAGACACCGATGCGGATGTAATCCTGTTTTGCGGGGTGAAGTTCATGGCGGATACGGCCAAAATCCTCTCGCCTGACAAGACTGTGATCCTGCCTGACATGGATGCAGGCTGCTCACTTGAAGACAGCTGCCCGCCAGAGAAGTTCAAAGCTTTCCGTGAAGCACACCCCGATCATATCGCGCTCACTTACATCAACTGCTCTACCGAGGTGAAGGCGCTGTCCGACATCATCGTCACGTCTTCCAGTGCTGAGACGATCCTTGAGCAGATCCCAGCCGATCAGAAGATCATCTTTGGCCCTGACCGCCACCTTGGTGGTTGGCTGTCACGCAAGTTTGACCGTGAAATGCTGCTCTGGCCCGGCGTGTGCATCGTGCATGAGGCGTTTAGCGAGACCGAACTGCTCAAACTGAAAGAACAGCACCCCGACGCACCGATCGCCGCGCACCCTGAATGCCCGCCGACCATCATCGACCACGCCGATTACGTTGGCTCCACCAGCGGTATTTTGAAATTCGCCAAAGCGTTCGAAGGCGACACGCTGATCGTCGCGACTGAACCGCACATCATGCACCAGATGGAAAAAGCGCTTCCCGAAAAAACCTTCATCGGCGCGCCGGGCGCGGACGGAAATTGCTCATGCAATATCTGCCCCTACATGGCGCTCAACACGATGGAGAAAATGTACACCGCCCTGCGCGATTTGGAACCACGGATCGAGATTGAGGAAGGCATGCGCTTGAAGGCGAAAGAAAGCCTAGACCGGATGCTCGGCATGGCTGGCGGAACTGTTGGCCTGGGCGATCTGGGCAAGGTGCCGTTTAGTGCGGATTGATTGGAGGTAATTGCGGGAACCCCGACCTGAAAAGGGGAAATAGAGAAGTGGGCACATGCTCTGTAAATCCCCCTCATGAACAAACACGAAGTAGCAGCAATCCAAACTGTCGACCGGTCTAAGCAACCTCTTATCTCACTCTTAGCGTTAGGGATCACGCGACTAGGTCGCCCAACAATTGGTTTGATCGCTCTAGATGCCAGCTTTAGTTGGCTTAAGGCTTTGCTGGGGTGACGTTTGCGGGTCGAGCCGACTTCGCCACCACCAGCGCGCTCCCCAACAGCAGCATCCCAACCACGTCTAATTCCGTCAAAACCTCTCCAAACACACTCCAACCTATCACCGCAGCAATCGCGGGCTGAGTAAGCAGGGCCAAACCGATGATCAGCGGAGGGAAGTGGCCGAGCGAATAGACCAGCAGGCCCTGCCCTATCAGCTGGCTGGTGATGAACAGCACGATGATCGGCGTCCAATCGGTTGGCCAAACGGGCTCTCCTAAGACCAACGCAAGCGTTAGCAGTGCGGGGCATGCGAAGATGCTCACCCAGACCAACAGGCTCCATGATCCAAATCGCGCCCGCTCACCTTGCAGGGTAAGTAGGTACACTGCGTAAAGCAGGCCAGCGGTGATGCAGAACAGGTCGCCTGCAAACGTCTCGGGCGATATCTCCAAACTGCGCCCCAGCAATATGCCTGCCCCTGCCAGTGCAAAAACAATCGCGGCCCAGTCAAACCCGCGCGGCAACATGCGCGCGATGATAAAGCCCCAGAACAGCAGAATGATCGAGCCTGCATTGCCAAACAAGGTCGCATTACCCAGCCGCGTCATCCCGATGCCGATATGCCAACTGGCGAGGTCGCCTGCGAAAGCGATGCTACCAATCGCGACGAGAACCAGCGTCCGCTTCGGCATTCCGCCAAGCCGCTGACCTGCTACTCGTGCAAAGAGAACCAGAAATGGCAGTGCGAGGAACAACCGCCAGAACGCCGCGCTTACGGGTCCGGTATCCGCCAGCCGCACCAGCCACGGGCCAAGCGCTAACGCAACATTCCCGCCCAACAAGGCGGCAATCAGCAACGCGCTTTTGAGGGCGCTTTGCTGGGCGACAAGATTCTCTTCGCGCGCTTCAGCCTTTTCCATACTTGCGCCCTAGCCCGCGAACCTCCAAGTGGATAGTCAAACGAAACCTATCGGGAGAACTTCGAATGCATGACGCTCTGTTCCAGCCGCTCAAAATGGGCGCTCTTGAAGCGAAGAACCGCATCTTTATGGCCCCGCTGACCCGTGGGCGCGCGGCAGAACCGATGTTTGTGCCGAATGCGATGATGGGCACCTATTACCAGCAGCGCGCAGGCGCAGGCATGATCTTGACTGAAGCCACCGGCATCAGCGTCGAAGGGCTTGGCTGGCCCTCTGCCCCCGGCATCTGGACCGATGAGCAGACAGAAGCGTGGAAGCCAATTGTTGAAGGTGTGAAGGCTAAAGGTGGCCTGATTGCGATGCAGCTGTGGCATATGGGCCGGATCGTTCACCCCTACTTCCTCGACGGGAAAGCGCCACTTTCTGCGAGCGCGACCACCGCTCCGGGCGAAGCGCACACGCCGATTGGCAAACAGCCTTATGCCGAGGCACGCGCCGCGACGCTGGACGATATCAAGCGCACGATTGATGATTACCACCGCGCTGGTGAGAACGCGAAGAAGGCCGGATTTGACGCGGTCCAATTGCACGGCGCGAACGGTTATTTCATCGACCAATTCCTGCGCGATAAAACCAACCTTCGCGAAGACGAATATGGCGGTTCACCTGAAAACCGCACGCGGCTAATGCGCGAAGTTCTCGAAGCGTTGATTGATGTTTGGGGCGCAGACCGTGTTGGCATTCGCCTGTCGCCCAATGGCGATAGCCAAGGCACCGATGACAGCAATCCAGAGGCAACTTTTGGCGCAGCGGCCAAGGTTTGCAACGATCTGGACCTGGCCTTCGTCGAACTGCGCCAACCGGGCCCCGAGGGTACATTTGGCCAAACCGACGTGCCTAAACAGGATAATGTGATCCGCGAGCATTACAAAGGCGCGCTGATCCTCAATTCCGATTACTCAGCCCAAGAAGCCGACGACGATGTGACCAGCGGTCGCTGCGATGCAGTTAGCTTTGGTCGCCCCTACATCTCGAACCCTGATCTGGTGAAGCGGATCGCGGTGGGCGCCGAATTTGCGCCAAATAAGGACGTGCCCAAAAGCTGGTACTTCCCAATTCCTCAGGGGTACATTGATTACCCAACGATGGAAGAGGAGCAAGCTGCCTCAGCAGCAGCCTAGCGATTACTCGCTTTCTTCCGCATCTTCATCCTCGCCGGTTCGTTCTGCGGGCGGCGAGGTTGAGGTGAGTTCTTCCAGAGGGATCATATCATCGCTGATCGTGCCTTCGAGCACATCGCCTGCGGCCTCACCACCGGTTTCCGTCGCCACTTCTTCAGGTGCAGCCTCATCCTCGCATCCTGACAGGAGGAGCGCGCCGATGAGCAGGATTGGGGCAGGAGAAAACTTCATTGGGTCCCATCTTTCGGTGAACATGCTCTCAGACGAGCAGCTTCAAGTGCGCCAAAGAACCCGCCAGCGCGGGCGATCAATGCTTCGTCCCATTGCTCTGCCGAGACGCTTTTGCCAAGCCGTGCCAAGCTGGTGACCCCGAATTCTTCGATCCCGCAGGGGACTATTCCGCCAAAATGCGACAGATCAGGGTCCAAGTTCACTGAAAAGCCGTGCATCGTCACCCAACGTTTGACCCGCACGCCGATCGCGCCAATCTTTGCCTCGCGCCCGTCAATATCCTGCGTCCAGATGCCAACGCGCCCTTCGGCCCGCCATGCTTCAACATCGAAGTCTGACAGCGTATCGATCACCCAACCCTCAATCGCGTGAACAAAGCAGCGTACGTCTTTGCCGCGTTTATTGAGGTCGAGCATCAAGTAACCGACGCGTTGGCCTGGCCCATGATAGGTGTAACGCCCGCCGCGTCCCGTTTCGACCACGTCAAATCGTGGTTCGACCAGTTCACTTGGATCAGCGCTGGTGCCAGCGGTGTAGACGGGCGGGTGTTCCAGCAGCCAGACGAGTTCGCTAGCATCGCCGCTTTGCACCGCCGCATTGCGCGCTTCCATCGCAGCAAGCGCGTCTGCATATGGCACAAGCGCGTGATCACGCTGCCATTCAACGCTGCTGCTGTCGATCAAGTCTGGAGCAATGCTTGCCATCCCCCTTTGCTGGGGGCATTGGTGGCTCAGATCAAGGGATAGTCTGCAATTTGCAGGCTTAAGACGGCAACGATCGGGGGATCGCAATGAATTTCGACATGAACAGCGTTTGGTCGCGTGGCATTGAGCTGATGCGTGACAATTTTCAGCTTTTGATGGTGATTGCAGGGGTTTTCCTGCTCCTGCCAAATGTCGCGATTTATCTGCTGGTCCCCGATATGCAAACCATCGCTGACCCTTCCGCTGACCCGGAGATGGTGGCAGAGCGGATGGGCGAGATTGTCGGACCGCTGATCGGCGTCTTTCTGCTCATGTCAGTTGTTCAGTTTGCAGGCTATGGAGCAATGGTGGCGCTGATGGGTGATGAACGCCCAACCGTGGGCGATGCCCTGAAAGCCGGGTTGAAAGCTGTGCCAAGCCTGTTTGTTGTCTTCATCCTGTTCTTCCTTGCCTATTTCATCGGGGCGCTCGTCATAATGGTGCCGATTGCGATGTTGGCCGGAGTGGCCGGCGTGCCCGCCTTGGGCCTGATCGGTGTGATCCCTGTGCTGCTGTTTATCGTATGGCTCATGGCGCGCATGTCGCTGACAATGCCGGTGATGATCCTTGATGGCATTCTCAACCCATTCAAAGCGATCGGGAACAGCTTCACGCTCACTAAGCCTAGTCAATGGATGATCGCGGTGTTCTGGTTCGCAATCATTGCGGTGATGACAGTGATCAGCCTACTGCTAAACGGCGTGGTCGGCGTCGTCGCTGCCCTGATGGGTTCTGGCACAATGTCGATGCTGTTGTTGGGCCTGTTCAGCGGTGTGATCGGCATGATCACAGCGATGATCATCAGCGCTGTGGCCGTTGCCATGTTCACCCAGCTTTCTGGGCCGAGCTCTGCAGCAATAGAAGAGACTTTCGAATAGAAAGCTGCACCAATCGACAAGGTTGGAATTGATTGCGGGCCTGCGCTGCCCTAGCGCGGCGTAGCAATGTCCAGCCCCTCTCCCGCAAACGCGCAAGCATCGCCCACAAACCCGATTTCAAACGGGCGCATGGCGCTGCTCTTCACAGTTATGCTGGTGACAGCCGCGGGCAACACCGCGATGCAATCCGTGATGCCGTCAATTGGCACTGCGTTAGAGGTCAATGATGTCTGGATCAGCCTTGCTTACAGCTGGTCTGCATTGCTTTGGGTGATCTGCGCGCCGATCTGGGCAAGACGTTCTGACAAGCGCGGTCGCAAGTCGATGATGGCTTTGGGGCTTGTCGGATTTGTGACCTCGATGGCGCTTTGCGGGCTGGTCCTATGGGCAGGGCTTGCAGGTTGGATGACGGCGTTTTGGGCGCTCATCGCCTTTGCAGCTGCTCGCAGTCTGTATGGCGGTTTTGGCAGCGCTGCTCCCCCTGCGGTGCAAGCATACGTCGCATCCCGCACGCCGCGTTCAGAACGCACCAATGCGCTGTCGTTGATCGCATCCAGTTTTGGCCTTGGCACGGTAATCGGACCGGTTTTGGCGCCTTTGATGGTCGTGTCATTCTTAGGGATCGGCCTCACCGGTCCCTTCATTATTTTCGCGTTGATTGGCGTAGTTGCGCTGGTTGTGCTGCGATTGAGACTGCCCAATGACGAGCCGCAATTTGCAGCGCGCGGGCAGGCGGCTGCCTATTCAAGCGGGTCGGAGCCCTTATCCGTTGATGATGCGGAGGAAGAGCGTGATACCTCAGTTGAAGAAGAGCCCGCGCGCCTCAAATGGTTTGAACCGCGCATCAGGGCTTGGGTAATCGCAGGGCTCGTCGGTGGCCATGCGCAGGCAATGCTTATGGGTATTGCTGGCTTTCTGGTGCTCGACCGATTGAACCTGCGCGGCTCACCTGAAGAAGGCGCGACCTTGGTCAGCCTTGTGCTGGTGTTTGGCGCGCTGGCGACACTGCTGGCGCAATGGGGCCTGATCCCGCGCTTTAAGATGGGGCCGCGCATCGCAACCTTGTCGGGCATGGTTGTGGCGGCGTGTGGCACGTTGATACTGGGATTTGCCCAAGACGTTTTCATGCTGTCCTTGGGCTATGCCATTGCATCGCTCGGATTTGGCCTGTTCCGTCCGGGCACTACGGCGGGCACATCACTGGCCGTGACGCGGGCTGAACAGGGGCAAGCGTCGGGCGTCGTGGCAAGCGTCGCTGGCGCGAGCTTTATCTATGCGCCTGCATTGGGCGTGGGCCTCTATAACATAAGCGACTGGCTGGGCTTTGGACTTGTGATCGTCTGCTGCTTGATCGTGGTGATCATGGGCTGGCGAGGCTTGCAGGCCGATAGCGACCTGACAAAGGACCGCACCTAAAGCAGGTCGTGAACCTTATCCTGCGGGCGGCAAAGCGCAGCTCCTTTGTCGGTTTCCACAAGGGGGCGTTCGATCAGGATTGGCTCCGCTGCCATTGCATCCAGCACTGTATCTGCATCCGCCTCAGGCAGCCCGCGTTCTTTCGCGTCCGTCCCACGAATGCGCAGGCCCTGCGCCGGAGTGATCCCTGCGTCGTTATAGAGCTGAGCGAGCTTGTCTTTGGTCGGCGGATTCTTGAGATATTGGATCACGGTCACCTCGACGCCGGGTGCCTCTTCAAGGATCGCGAGTGTCTTGCGCGAAGTGCCGCATTTTGGGTTGTGCCAGATCGTTGCCTTCATGAATTGGGTCTCCTGTCTTGCCCTGTGCGCTAGCGGAGCGGGCACAAAATTGCCACAGAATCCCAAATTGCGAATAATTCTCAAAAAAGAGATTGCACTTGCGACTAGGTTGCAATAGCGACTCCGTCATCAGACGGAAGGAACCCAATGACTCGCACCCTCACCCGCACAGCGCTCTTGCTCACAAGCGCTGCGATTGCTGCCCCTGCAATGGCGGAAACAAACGAATCCGGCGCTGAGACAAGCGAAACCTCGTCACCCATCATTGAGACGCAAGGCGCGCCCATTTTGGTCAGCGGCGATGTGCTGCAATCAAGCGAGATCAACTCGGTCAAGACCCCCACCCCGATCATCGACGTTCCGCAAAGCCTGACCATCACCACCCAAGAAGTGATCGAAGAGCGCGGCTTTACCAGCATCGGTCAGATCATCGACTACACACCCGGTGTGAACACCTCGCAAGGCGAAGGCCACCGCGACGCGATCGTCTTTCGCGGCGTTCGGTCTACGGCTGACTTCTTCATCGACGGCGTGCGCGACGATGTTCAATATTACCGTGGCCTCTACAATCTTGAGCAGGTCGAAATCCTGCGCGGCCCCAACGCGCTCTTGTTTGGCAGAGGTGGCACTGGCGGGGTATTGAACCGTGTCACCAAGAAAGGCGAGCTTGGGGACAGTTTCGCTGGCGGCCAGATCGCAATCGACACGTTTGGCGAATGGTCCGTTTTTGCCGACCTCAACATATCCGACAGCGAAGCCATCGCGTTCCGATTGAACGCCGCTTACGAAGACCTCAACAACCACCGTGATTTCTACAATGGGTCGCGTGTTGGCTTTAATCCCAGCGCGCGTGTCGTGTTGGGCGAGAACACTGTGCTCGATCTGTCATACGAGCTGGCTGACCACGAACGCTTCATTGACCGCGGTATCCCGACAGGCAGCGATGGCCGCCCGGTTGAGGCTTTCGAAAACATTGTCTTTGGCGATGAGGAATTGAACTTCACTACGCTCACCGCACATCTTTTCCGCGCCAATGTCAGCCACCGCTTCTCCGACAATTGGAAGGGCACGGTGAGCGCGTTTTATGGTGATTATGACAAAGTCTATTCGAACTTCTACGCCAGCGGATACGATCAGGCGAACACGCCCGATATCGTCACCACCGATGGTTATATCGACACGACCGAGCGCCAGAATTTCATCCTCTCGTCGAACCTAGTCGGTGAGTTTGAGACGGGCAGCATCGCACACACGCTCCTGATCGGCGGCGAGTATATCAGTACCAGCTCCGACCAAAACCGCATCAATCCGGTGTGGAGCGACAGCAATGATGACAATGAGTTCTTCATCATCCAGCGCCCGCTCAATTTCCGAAACGGTATTGGCGTTGCGGCCAATGGCAACCCGACCTCCGTCGCTTTTGATCCCGCTGTCAGTCTGAATGACGACACCCGCGTCGATATCGACGTGATCTCGCTCTACATTCAAGACGAGATTGAGATCACAGACTGGCTCAATGTCGTGATCGGCGGCCGCTTTGACAGCTTTGATATTACGGTCAACAATCTGGTCGATCCGGCCAATCCAGACCTGCGAAGCCGCAAGGATGACGAGTTTTCCCCGCGCGGTGGCATCATCATCAAACCGCAGGAAAACATCTCGATCTATGCCAGCTATTCGGAAAGCTTCCTGCCGCGTTCGGGTGAGCAGTTCGCCAATATCAATGGTGATAATAACGCACTCGATCCCAATACGTTCACTAACCTTGAAGCGGGCGTGAAATGGGACTTTGTCCCCGGCCTCAGCTTCACCGCAGCGGTGTTTGAGATTGAGCAAAGCCAGCCCGAAGTCAGCGATGCCGACCCCAGTCAATTTGTAGTGATCAATTCAACAATCCAGGGCTTTGAGCTGCAATTGACGGGCGAAGTATTGCCTGGATGGGCGGTCACAGCTGGCTACTCCTTCCTCGATGGTGAGCAGGTTGATCAGACCGGGCCAACCGGCCTGCGCCCGCGCGAACTGCCGGAAAGCATGTTCTCGATCTGGAACCAGTTCGAAGTGACAGAGCGTTTTGGCCTGGGCCTTGGCCTCACCCATCAGGGCGAAAGCTTCATCAACAACGGCAACACCGCTGTCCTGCCATCCTACACAAGGATCGATGCATCCGCTTTTTATGACGTGAGCGAAAACCTGCGGGTCCAGGTCAATATCGAAAACCTGACGGACGAGCTGTACTTCCCTAACAGTCACGCCACCCATCAGGCGAGCGTGGGTGCTCCGCTAAATGCGCGGTTTGCCATCACAGGCCGTTTCTAAGTCTGATCAGTCGTCGGACGTTTCGATTTGATCCGAAGCGTCCGACGGCAAAGCCCGCAAAGCTGGCACGCTTTCTGCAGCATCAGCCGCTTCGATGCCCGGCGCGGGCGCTGCACTGATGCTTTCACGCCGTTGAGAGACCCGCCCCGCACGCTGGACGGCGCGGACCAGCCGTGGATAGACCCCGCAACGGCAGATATTCTCCAGCGCTTCTTCGACCTCCGCCTTGCTTGGAGCGGGATTGCGTTGCAGCAGCGCAGCACCCGCCATCAGAATGCCCGGCGTACAGAACCCGCATTGGATCGCCTGCTCTGCCACCATCGCCTGCTGCATCGGATGCGAACGGTCGCGCGATAGCCCTTCAACAGTAGTGATCAGCCGGCCTTCAGCCTCCGCCAGAGTAATCCGGCATGATCGAAGAGCCGTACCGTCGACCATCACCATACATGCATTGCACGTGCAATCGTCCTTTCCCGCGCCGCTTTTGGTGCCGGTAAGGTTGGCCGCCTCGCGCAAGGCGAAGAGCAACGGCATATCGGGGTCGAGATCAAACTCGACCGGCCGATTATTGATGGTCATGCGCGGCACTGCTTACCGCAGGGATGGTGTGAGCAGAAAAAGCATAAAGGTTCAGTCTTGCGCCTTAGCTGCGCCAGCTGTCGTCAACCTTGTCTACGCGGCGTTTCCACGCTTCGAAGTCGAACAGCCCAGCCCCGCCTTGTGACTGCATCACCGACAGATCGCGCTGGTGCACGTCGACGACTTCTTGCGGGACGATGTTGGCCGCGCCTTGGCTGAGCGTTGCAACCTGGATTTCGCAGGCGCGTTGCAGCGCCCACATTTTCACAAACATGCCCTGAATGGTGCCATCCATAACAACGGGGCCATGATTGCGCAGCATCAAGATTGTGTGATTGCCGAGGTTTTGAACCAGCCGCTCGCCTTCTTCTTCGCGAACCGTCACACCTTCAAAATCGTGATAGCCGATTTGGTTCTGAAAGTTGCAGGCGTAAAAATTGGTCGGCATCAGGCCATCTTTGTGGCTGCAAACCGCCATCGTCGCCGTTGTGTGAACGTGGCAGATCGCGTCTGCGCGGCTACCCAAATGCTTGTGAAAATAGGCGTGCTGGGTGAAGCCAGCTTTGTTCACCATGTAAGGCGACCCACCGACATTGTTTCCTTCGACATCGATCTTAACGAGGTTCGAAGCGGTCACTTCGTCATAAAGCAGCCCAAATGGGTTGATGAGGAAGGTGTTCTCTTCGCCCGGGACCTTCAAAGAGATGTGATTGTAGATCGATTCCGACCAGCCCAAATGGTCGAAAATCCGATAGCAGGCAGCAAGATCAAGGCGCGCTTGCCATTCTTCCTTGCTGACTTGCCCTTCGAGGCTAATCGGTTGTTTGAGCTGCGTTGCCATTGGGAATCCCTTCACTCGTCTTTTTCGTTTGTCGTCTTATCGCATGGCTTGGCAGAATTGCGCAAGGATTTCACTTGGCCTTGAGCCGGTGCTGAGGCAAGGCGCGGTGCATCAATGAGCGACACTTCCGAAACAAAGGCCAAACCCAATAATGCCAAGTTGACGCGCGGCAGTATCACCGGGCATTTGGTGGGGCAGACCCTGCCCGCGATTATCGGTGTCGCAGCGATCATGTCCATCGGACTTGTCGATGCCTATTTTATTGGCCAGCTGGGCAGCGACGCATTGGCCGCCATATCCTTTATCTTTCCAATTTCGGTCGCGCTGACATCGCTTGGCGTGGGCGTGATGGTTGGGATCAACTCAGTCGTTGCGCGCGCGCTCGGCGAAGGGGACGATGAACGCGCCGCGCGCCGCGCCAATCTCGGTGTCGTTTTTGCGGTGTTTGCAGGCGTGCTGATGGGACTGGCGCTGTTTGTCTTTAGCGACCCGCTGTTCCGTTTAATGAATGCTCCTGAAAACGTGCAGCCGTTGATACGCACATATATGCAGCCTTTCGCGCTGGGCTTCCCTCTGATCCTGCTGATCATGGGCTTTAATGGCGTGTTGCGCGGTCAAGGCGAAGCGCGCCGGACCAGCACCGTCAGCATCACGTATGCAGCGGCCAATTGGGTGCTTGATCCGATCCTGATCACTGGCGCATTTGGGTTTGAAGGCTTTGGGATTTTGGGCGCGGCCTATGCGACCGTTATCGGGTGGGGTTGCGGCGCGGTGATGGCGTGGTGGTTGATGAAGAATACGGCGATCCCCTTTGATCTATCACTGCTCAGGAACACCAATTTGGTCGACCCGGCAGTCGCAATGCTCAGGGTCGGCGGACCAGCCGCGTTTTCCAACGCGATCAATCCCATCGGCCTGTCGATCCTGACCGCGCTGGTTGCATTGGAAGGGGAAGCCGCAGTGGCGGGCTTTGGCGCAGCGGGCCGATTGCAGAGTTTTGCGACAGTGCCGTTGCTGGCCTTGTCAGGCTCCATCGGCGCGATCGTGGGCCAAAATTGGGGCGCAGGCGAATATGGGCGATCGCGGGAGGCTGCGCTTTACGCCTTTGCATTTTGCGTGATCTGGGGGCTTGGCATCGCTGTGGCGATGGTCGCAGCAGGGGAATGGTTCGCCTTCCTCTTCACCGAAGATGCCGCCGTGGTCGATGAATTTGCTCTTTATCTCCAAGTCGCGGCTTGGGGTTATGCAGGTTTCGGACTTTTAATCGTCGCGAACGGCATCTTGAACGCGGTCGACAAAGCCAGCTTTGCTCTCACCCAATCGGCCGCCCGCGTTTTTTTGGTGATGCTCCCCTTCGCATGGGTTTTGTCAACAAGCTGGGGCAGCGCCGCCATCTACTCGGCAGAGTTGGCAGCCAATCTAGTGGGCGGGGTCACTGGAATCTTATTGGTATGGTGGGTGCTCACCCGGCGCGCCCCTGACCGTAGCAATTAGCCGCTCAGCGCCCTCCATACTCTGCTGCTTGGTAGGCGTTCGTTAACCATCTCGCTGCATAGCTCCTTAGATCAAATAATAGGGGCACGCGCGCTATGGACGACCTGCTGGCGGATTTCGTCGCAGAAACACGGGAAATGCTGGAGGCCAGCGAGGGTGAGATTATCGCCTGGGAAGCTGACCCCGCAGACCGTGCGCGCCTCGATACAATCTTCCGCTTTGTCCACACGGTAAAGGGCAATTGCGGTTTTTTCGACTTTCCCCGGCTCGCCAGTCTCAGCCACGCAGCCGAAGACGCGCTAGCGGATTGCCGTGCCGGAAGACGCGAGCCAGACGCCGCGCTTGTTACAGCCGTACTCGCCATCATCGATCGCATCGTTGAGATGGTAGATGCGATTGAAGCGGGTGCGGATTTCCCAATGGGTGGCGATGAGACTTTGATCAGCGCTCTTGCCGACAAAAGCGAGGCTAGCGAGACTGCGCCAGCTCACAACCCCGCCAGTGATTTAATCGATGAAGGTGCGCCCGATTGCGAGCCCGCCGTCGAAAGTAAGAAAGCCGAAACGGTAGCAGTTCAACGCTCTATCCGACTCCCCGTTGATCTGCTCGACCGCGTGATGAGCGGCGTTTCTGACATGGTGCTTGCCCGCAATGATTTGGCGCATCGTCTACGCCAAGCAGGCACGCAGCCCACCATTGACGGTCCATTCGAACGCCTCACTACCATCCTCGCTGATGTCCGCGATGCGATCACTCGAATGCGAATGCAACGTATCGAGGCCCTGTTTGGGGCATTGCCGCGATTGGTCCGCGATCTGTCTGCAGAGCTGGGCAAACAAGTCATGATCGACTTGGAAGGCGGCGATGTCGAACTGGATCGCGAGATGATCGAGATGATCCGCGATCCCTTGACGCACATTATCCGCAACGCCATCGACCACGGCATTGAAAAGCCCAGCGAGCGCCTGAAATCAGGCAAACGTGAAATCGGTATGCTGTCAATCGCCGCGCGCCAATCAGGCAATACGATTTCGATCGTTGTCAGTGATGATGGCGGCGGACTGGACGAAGACAGAATTGCGGACAAAGCCGTCGCGACCAATCTGATCTCATCATCCGAGCGCGCAAAGATGAGCCGCGATAAGATCCTGCAATTGATCTTTGAACCCGGCTTTTCCACTGCCGATGCGGTCAGCAATGTCTCTGGTCGGGGTGTCGGCCTTGATGTTGTCCGCGACAATCTTGAGAAAGTTGGCGGCACTATCAAAGTGAGCAGCACGACGGGCGTAGGCACGCTCTTCACACTGCAAATCCCACTAACGCTGTCGATCATCGCTGGCCTGACCGTCGAAGCGTCCGATCAACGCTTTGCCATCCCGCAAAGCTATGTCGAAGAGATCATCCATGCCTCTTCCAAAGTTCTCGATTTTACGCGCGTCGGAGAGACGGCGCTGGTAACTTTCCGTGGCATGCGCGTCCCTTGCCTGATGCTTACGCAAATTTTGGGCCTGGCCTCAGGTGAACTTGCCGAGGATCAGCAGACAATGGTGATGCTACGCCTGGCAAGCGGTGACCTCTTCGCGCTCGCGGTGGATCGCATCCATTCGCACGGCGACGTTGTGGTCAAACCGCTCGCCCCGGCGATTATGAAGAGTGGCCTGTATGCTGGCTCCACCTTGCTTGACGATGGACAGCCAGTGCTCCTGCTTGATGTGACCAATATCGCATCAAATTATGGCCTCGTTTCAGATGCGCGCGGACGCGTTCTTAACGCTGCGAATGAAGGCGAAGAGGCGACTGCTAAGGCTGCTTGCCGCGCAATGCTGTTCACCGATCTGTGCGGTCGCCGCCGTGCTGTGCGGCTCGAACTAGTGCAACGGATTGAAACCGCACCTGCATCTGCAATCGACTTGACCGGTTCTTCACCTCGCGCTGTCATTGATGGCCTTATTTTGCCGCTTGTCGGACTGCCTGAAAATACAACAATCGGCGACAAAATTCGCCTACTGCGGCTTAGCGATGGCGCATGTGAATTGCTGCATGCTGTTAGACAAATCGACGATGCGGTGGAGCTAACCAATGATCTCAAACCCGCAGGTGATGACCCTCTTGTCGAAGCAGTGACGCTGGTCGATGGGGAAACCGTCGCACTAATTGACGGACATGAGCTTTTTGCTCTTCATGGAGAGGCGCCGGAGGCTCTCAAGAAGCCTGTCTGTCGTCTTCCCAAGAGCGACTGGGCTCACACGATTCTTGCTCCGCTCGTGACATCAGCCGGCTACGAAATCGCTGCCGATGACGATGAACAGGAAGATGTGGCGATCTGGTTCGACGAAGATTTTGAGGCCGCAAAGGCCATCGATGTCGAATTCAATGTGCCCATAGTCCGCCTTCGCGATGCACCAGATGCGCCGGCCGCTGCCAAGACGATTTATCGATATGATCGCGAGGGTCTGATCGATGCCTTGCGCCAGGCCTGCGCTGCTGGAGGGAACGGCTAATGAACGACCTGCTTGTAATGTCTCAAATCGCCGGTCGACGCTGCGCAATAGCGGCCCACGACGTGAAATCTGTGATTGAGGTTGGCCAGATTACGCCGATCCCGCAGACGCCCGGTTTCATCGCTGGGATCACCGCGATGCGCTCCCAGGCACTGACAGTTATCGATTGCCGTTCCGCTTTGGGGTTCGATGAGAAGGAGTGGCCGCTTGATGACAGAGCCATTGTCGTCGCAGTTGAAGATTACTTCTATGCGCTGCGGATCGATTCAATCGAAGATATCAGCACCGGAATGTGCGAGCCTGATAACATCCCGGGCGGATTTGGCCCTGAATGGACCCGCGTTGCTACGGGCATGATCGAAACGCGCGCCGGCCCCGCTTTGCTTCTAGACCTTGCAAAATTGATCGCTGGTCCTGCGGATATTGAGGCCGCAGCTTAATCCAAAACTTACTTTCTCGTTCTAGCTTTGCGTAAATTTGATCGAGGGGTCGCACCGGATCAAAAAACACATCGAAGGATCCAGTATGAACACGTGCCTTATCGTTGATGATTCCCGAGTGATTAGGAAAGTGTCTAGGCACATTCTCGAAACGCTCGGCTTTTCCGTGACAGAGGCAGAGAACGGCAAGTTGGGTCTGGACGCATGTGAGGCGGACATGCCCGATGTGGTTCTGCTCGATTGGAACATGCCGGTTATGACCGGGATCGAATTCATCACACAGCTGCGACAACGTCCAGGCGGCGAAAAGCCAAAGGTCGTATTTTGCACCACTGAAAATGATGTTGCGCATATCCGCGAAGCGATCAGCGCTGGAGCAGACGAATATGTGATGAAGCCGTTCGATCACGAAACGCTTCAGATTAAATTGCAGCTGGTCGGATTTGCGTGAACGCGCCTACTGCCTCCCCTTCCCGATTGCTAAGATCGGCACGCGCACCTGCAAGTGACACGGGTGTAAAAGCGCCAAACGCGATCCGCGTGATGTTGATCGACGATTCGCTTACCGTGCGCACCATTTTCAAACGCATGGTCCAAAGCGACGATGCAATGGTGGTTCAAGACACCGCCAGCAGCGCTGAACGAGGAATTGCGCAGCTGAAAGCGACACAGGCAGACGAACAACCCGATGTCGTTCTGCTGGATCTCGAAATGCCGGGAATGGGCGGCTTAAAAGCCTTGCCAACAATCCTTGAAACGGCGCCCAAGACCAAGGTCATGGTCGTCTCTTCTCTGACTGACGATGGTGCCGAAGCAACCGTTCAGGCTCTATCGCAAGGTGCGGCAGACACCATGCTCAAACCACGTCCGGGTGGTTTTAACGATGAGTATCGCAGCCTACTGCTCGATAAGATTAAGGCGCTAGGCAACACCACTCGTGGTCAAGATCAAGACGCCAGTGAAAAGGCGTCAGCAAACGGGGACAATCCACCTGCTCGAGGCAAGAGATGGCACGGTTCCGTGCAACCCGAGGTGGTCGCGATAGGAGCATCGACCGGCGGCATCCACGGCATCAACGTGCTTTTGAAAGCCCTTACTCCCGATTTCACCACACCCATTGTCATCACGCAGCACCTGCCAAGTTCGTTCATCCCGGTATTTGCGCGTCAGATTGAGGTGGCAAGCGGACGTCCAACTCATATCGCCGATGATGGGACAGAACTTCGCAAAGGCGAGATCGCAATTGCAACAGGTCATGGTCACATGGTCGTACGGCGTCGCGGGGATCGCCTAGTGGCACGGATTTTGGCAGAGCCTGCGACGAGCGGCTGCCTTCCCTCCGTTGACCCGATGCTGAGCAGTCTTGCTGAGACCTGCGATGGCCGCGTGCTCGCGATAATTCTGTCTGGCATGGGGCGCGATGGTCTCGAAGGGGCCGAAGCGTTGAAAGCGGCCGGTGGTACGATCTGGGCCCAAGATGCAGAAACCAGTGCGGTTTGGGGCATGCCGGGCGCGGTCACCAAAGCTGGCCTTACCAGCTACATTGCACCTGCGGATGAGCTTGCCAGCGCAATCCTGACCGAATTTGCGGACCAAGCATTTGCATTGAAAAGGCGCGAAACCGTCTCCGGTTCGGCTGATTGATCGCCGCATGGATGCCAGCGAAGCCTCTCACCAGATAATTGCCGATCTGCTTTCGGCCCGCACTGGACAACATTTAACCGAAAACCGTCGTTGGCGTGTTCCAACGGCATTGTCTGGTGTGTTCCGTCATCACGGCATCAGCAATATTGACCAGCTGGTCTGCCTATTGGATGTCCCCCGCAGGCGCTTGACCGACAATGATCTTGCGACCGAAGTGGTCGAAGCATTGCTGAACAATGAGACTTATTTCTTCCGCGACAAACCCACCTTTGACCAGATACCGGACGATATCTTGCCGACGCTGGCCAAACGGCGCGAGCACACAAAACGGATTTCGATCTGGTGCGCGGGATGTTCAACCGGGCAAGAAGTCCACTCGCTAGCAATGCTATTCGAAGATCAGCGTGAAAAATGGGACGGCTGGACGATAGAGATATTGGGGACTGACGTCTCTCACCGCGCCATTCGCACAGCTCGAACGGGATTGTATTCTCAGTTTGAGGTGCAACGCGGGCTAGGAGTTGCGCAGATGCTACGACATTTTGAGGAAACGCCCGATGGCTGGCAAATTCGCGATCATGTCCGCTCAATCACCCGCTTTCAGCAACACAATGTTCTAGGCGAACCGCCTAAGCACAAACGATTTGACCTCGTCTTGTGCCGCAACGTGTTGCTCTATTTCGATAAAGACACGCGGGCAGCAGCTTTTCAGAAGCTTTCAAGCGCTATCGCACGCGACGGTTTTCTTATGCTCGGTGCTGGCGAAACCGCCGTCGGCCATACTCGCTCCTTCGTTCCCTCTCCGAAGCGTTTGAGCATTTTCGAACTGCAGGAAAATGTTGCTCGCAGCTCGGCGCTTGCCACCAGCTAAGCTTTATCAAAGGCTTGCGAGCGGACTAAGGGTTCATCGGTAGTCATTTACGCTAAATTAGCCATTCCTCTTTAGATAATTGCGCTTCGAAGGAGTGCCGCTCTGGCACGAAAAGGGGAGCCAGCGTGCCTGAGCCTAGATTGCCGATACGGTTGACGCCGACGCGGCTTGTAATATTGCCATTGGTCACACTTTCCGCCGTTTTCGCACTCATAGTAGGAACGGTATTTGCCAGCGAAACGCTTGAGATTGCATCCCCTTCAGCTCTGCTTATCGCGGGCGCTCTTATTTACGCTGCTACAATCTTCTTCTTGAGCCGCTCAGCATTCGCGAGCGTCCGGGAGTTTGAATTGCTCAGCTCGATTGATACCCTCAGCGGCCTGCCCAATCGCCGAACTCTGCATGCTGACATCGAAGAACAGTCAGATGGCAATGACGAGATGGCTATCGCACTGATCGACTTGGACGGGTTCAGCCAAGTCAATGATCGCTATGGCCATGCCTTTGGCGATGCGCTCATCCAGAAATGCACTTCGATCCTACAATCCATCTTTGGTAGCGAGGCAACTTGCTATCGGCTGGGCGGCGATGAGTTTGCCGCAATTGTGCATGGCCGCGTTGCAGGGACGATCCTGGAAGGGCTTTGCCGTTCGTTTTTAAAGGAATTGGACAAACCTATTGAAATCGCCGGCCGAAAAATCACGGTCGGCGCCAGCATCGGCCTCACGCAGAGCATTCCCGGTGACCGTCTGCCATCCAGCGAAATGTTGCGCCGCGCCGATGTGGCGATGTTTGTGTCCAAGCGCAGTGGCAAAATGCGCTGCACGTGGTTTGTGCAAAGCTTTGACCAACGCCGCGATGCGGTGCGCGAATTGGAAGATGACCTTCGTCAAGGTCTTGCTGAGGATGAATTTTCACTCGTTTACCAGCCACTGGTGGATGCGCAGAAGGGCCAGATCGTCGCTGTCGAAGCGTTGCTACGCTGGGATCGCAAAGACGGTGAGAAAATCGGTCCGCATGTCTTCATTCCCGTTGCTGAGGAATCTGGTCTGATCAACCCAATCGGCCATTGGGTCCTTCGCAAAGCGGTGCGCACGGCTCTTGAGTGGGAAGGCATCACACTTTCGGTCAACATCTCCGCTGCGCAACTGCGTGATCCAGAATTTCCGATCAAACTGGGTGAGATTCTGGAGGAAACTGGCTTCCCTCCGCAACGCCTTGAACTTGAGGTTACCGAAACTTGTCTTGTTCTTGACCCGATTGTTGCCGAACGAACGCTCAATGTCATTCGTGAATTCGGCGTTCGAATTTCACTGGACGATTTTGGCACCGGCTATGCCTCGATCGGTTTCCTGCGCCAGTTTAGATTTGAAAAGCTAAAACTGGATCGCAGTTTGGTCGTCGATGCAGGCGCTGACGAAAGCAGCCGAGCGATGATGATCACTAGCGTCGCCCTTGCCCGGGCCCTCAACATGGCTGTCACGGCGGAAGGGGTCGAGACCGAAGAGCAAGCCGAACTGGTTCGCACCGCCGGCTGCGATCAAATTCAGGGCTGGCTCTATTACAAGGCCATGCCTGCGCCTGAGGTAGACGCGCTGATTTCACAACAAAACGAATCCGCAAACAAAAGAAGTGATAATGAGGTAACGCAGACGCGCTCGCCTCAATTGTCATCGAGAGGGGAAGTCGCATGAATGCGCCAATTTCAAAAGACGATTGGACGGTTGAGGACTTTAGCGCTGACGCCTCCGAAGTCGCACCCAGCAGTGATGCATTGATCTATGACGAGCACGTCGATCCGCTGACTCTTTGGTTTCGCAAGCGCAGCACTGCGCAAAAGGTTTTCCTGACAGTTGGCGCGCCGCTTGCGATTGTTGCCACGACAGCGGCTTTTGCGTTTCTGGGCCTTGGAACTGTGGCGGATGCTCTAGCTAGCGCCGATGAAGATGCGCTTGCAGGGGCAAGCTCATCGGTGGAGAGACTACGGTATATTCTCGTTGCCGCCGTGGCGATCAGCGTCGTTCTAACTCTTGCACTGTTCCGAGCTATTCAGACCGACGTCATTCGCACGTCACAGCAATTGATAGACAGCTTACAACGCATTTCTGACGGCCAGTCTGATATCGTCATTCCGCATTGCGAGCGCACCGACGAGTATGGCGAATTGGCGCAAGTTGTTGAGCGTATTCGCCGCGCAAGCGTTCGCACAAAGCGCTTGAGCGATGCCAGAACCCAGGCTGCCAAACGCGAAGTGGAGCACAAAACCAAGCTGCAGGAACAACAGGAGCAATCGCAGCGTGAGCGAGAGAATGCGCTGCGAGATTTGGCAGATCAACTGGAGCGCACCGTTGGTAAAGTTGTAAATGGCGTAGCTAGCGCCTCAAGCCAATTGCAATCCACCTCGACTATGATGGCTGCGACAGCCGATCAAGCCTCGACGCGCACACACGACGTGACGGTTTCAATGGATGAGGCGAACTCGGGTGCAACTGCAGCTGCGGCGGCATCGGACGAATTTGCCATGTCTATCGGCGAGATTAGCCGGCAGGCTGCCTCTTCCGCAGAACTCGCACGCAAAGCAACGAACAGCGCCTCTGATGCAGATGCAACCATCGCCGCTCTGTCTGATTCTGCGCAGCAAGTCGGCCAAGTTGTTGAACTGATCCAAACCATCGCTCAGCGCACCAATCTGCTCGCCCTAAATGCCTCCATCGAGGCCGCTCGAGGTGGAGAAGCAGGGCGCGGATTTGCGGTGGTCGCAAGCGAGGTAAAAGAACTCGCGATGCAAACCAGCCGGGCAACCGAGCAGGTTGCCGATCAAATCCGCGACATGCAGGAAACAACCAGTGCGAGCGTTACCGCCCTTCGAACAATCGCCAAAGAAGTCGAACAGCTAGAAACCACAGCGATTTCAATCGCCACCGCTGTCGATCAACAGTCGGTTGCCGGGCAGGATTTGGCACATAGCATCGATCTGGCGGCTCGCGGCACTGAACAAGTAGCAGGCCACATCAAAGAAGTGCGCGAGCTATCGGTTTCAACCGGCACCGCGGCAAGCCAGGTCTTGTCCAGCTCGACTGCGCTTGAAGAGCAAGCGGCCACCTTGCGCAGCCAAGTTGATGGTTTCCTCAAGAAGGTTCGTGAAGCCTGATTTTCTAAGCCTTAGGTTAACCGAGGTCAGACTGGAAAGGGTTCATAAAGGATTTTCGTTCACACAATCGCTTTGTGAAAGGGATTGCGCACGCGCTGTGTGGTGACACCTTCTGGGCCATAATGTGGGAACGAAATCATGAATATGATGACGCTGCAGGACGAGCGCGAAGAACGCGCGGTGCCGCATCCCGGCATAGAAATGGCCAGTTTTGAGCTTGGCGACGACTTGGAGCTGGATTACCCCTCCAAACGCGAAGGTTCCCGCCCATCAAGCCTTCTCGAACGGCTCACTTGGTTTCGCAACCTGTCGTTACGCGGCAAAGTTAACACAGTTTTTGGAATATTCTTCGGCATTGGTTTTGCCATGGCGATGGTCCTGGGGTTGGGTCTTGGCGAGCTGTGGCTCCGGGACAAAGCATCCGACCGGATGAATGTCGCAGTGTATGAGGCGGTTGAACTGCGCAGTGTTGCAGGTGACCTTCGCTACAATTCCATGCTCTATTTGTTTATTGCTGAGGAAAATGTGCTTGAGCGTCAGCGCGAAGGGTATGAGGCTGCGCAAAGTCGGCTCGAGACGATCGAAGAGATCGCGGCGCAATCCTTGCCCGAACTTCTCCCAGCCGTGCGGCGCACCTCGACCGAGTTGAGCGCCTATAATGATGCGTTCACCACAGTGACCACCGCGCAATCGCAAGGTGCTGATGCTGAACGAGTGGAAGTGCTGGCGACAAGGCTAGCGACGCGCGGACGCAGTATCATCAAAGAGAGCCGCGAGCTTGCAGATAACTTTGCGCTCTACCGTGAGAATTCGCGAGAAACAGGGGCCGAATATTTCGGCTATATGATTGCCATTCTCATCGCATTGGCAGCCATCGCAACATCAATCCTGTTCATGGGTCTGCGATATCTCTCTTACGACTTCTCAGCCAAGATTGAGGAGGTAACGCAAGGTATGACGCGGCTTGCAAAGGGTGATCGCGATTTCGCCATCGATGGCTATGATCGCAAAGATGAAATTGGCGAAATGCTCCGGGCACTAAAGCAGTTCAAGCGTGCCAATGAACAACTCGAAGTGTGGGCGCGAGAACGCACTGAGCGGGCCGAGGAAACCATTAGCCTGCAACAGGAACGCGACCGTGAGCGGGCAGAAGCAGATGAGCGCAAGGCCAAGCTGTTAAACGATGTTGCCTGGCAATTTGAGCGCACCGTCGGCGAAGTGGTGGAGAAGGTAGCATCCGCTTCCAGCCAACTGGGAACAACCGCAACAGCGATGGCAGCAACTGCAGAACAGGCGAGCGAGCGCACCAATGAGCTGGCTCAATCAGTTGAGGAAGCAAATATCGGCGCGACCGCGGCGGCCGCTGCCAGCGATGAGTTTGCGCTGTCCATCGCCGAGATCAGCAAGCAGGCAACGTCTTCTAGTGAGCTAGCAAGGCTCGCCAATGATGCGACCGTAAAGACCGACACAACCATCTCTGCATTGTCACAATCTGCGGACAAGGTTGGTGAGATCGTCGAACTGATCCAGACGATCGCCCAGCGCACAAATTTGCTGGCACTCAACGCTTCAATTGAAGCGGCCAGAGGGGGCGAGACTGGGCGTGGTTTTGCTGTGGTGGCGAGTGAAGTGAAAGAACTCGCCATGCAAACCAGCCGAGCGACCGAGCAAGTGGCGGAACAAATCCGCGAGATGCAGGATACAACCGGCGACAGCGTCACTGCCTTGCGCGGGATAGCCGCTCAAGTGAATGAACTCGATTCCACTGCTACCGCAATTGCCTCGGCTGTGGATCAACAATCTGTCGCTGGGCAGGATCTTGCGCGGAACATCGATATGGCAGCGCATGGCACGGGCAAAGTCGCAGGCAATATCAGCGACGTTCGTGAGCTTTCTCACTCAACAGGGTCAGCGGCCAAGCAGGTGCTCGCCAATGCAGATGAGTTGGAAGGGCAAGCCCAAACACTTAGCGAGCAAGTCAAAGCGTTTTTGGAGCGCGTGCGTTCCGCCTAAATTCCCGCAAAGAAGGCCATTATCTCGGCCTCTTCAACAACATCAGCATATTTCGCATTCATGTCGAATAGATTGGCTTCATGCGGGCCGGGATGGCGATCACCAACTGCCTCTTTCACAACAGATGTGATGAAACCATGCGACATGGAATCAACGCATGAGGCTCTAACGCAGCCACTCGTTGTAAGGCCCGTCAGAATGACATGATCGACCCCCAATGCGGTTAAGGTCGATGCGAGCGCCGTCCCAAAAAACGCGCTGGGATATTGTTTGGATATGATGATTTCATTCTGAGTTGGCTCCAGTCCCGTCGCCCAATCACCCATCGGATTGCCTGCGACAAAGCTGTTTAGTGGTTTCACTTTCTCGAAAAAGCGCCCTCCATCAGCGCCACCGGCTTGGTAAACCATATTGGTCAGAACGGTTGGGATTTTCGCATCTTGAGCAGCTTTGCGAACCCTCAGGGCCGATGCCAGAGCATCATCTACGCCCGCATATAGATCGCAATCTGGGTCAAAATAGGCTTGCACAAAGTCGACAAGGACAAGGGCGGGCCTTTTACCGAAGCCCGCCCTTTGCCCATACGCGTTGGCGTAATTGTCGTCTCTGCTGTCCATTCAATCAGCTTTGCCAGATGAACTGACGCTCTTCCAGATCAGAACCGATAGCCCACTTCCACACCGATCAAACGACGCGCACCGGGTGAGATGAAAGAACCGCCAAACTCAATCGCAGGGATCACCTCATTGAGATATTCGCGATTGAGCGCGTTCTCGGCAAAGACTGAAGCCGTAAACTCACCGACTTCAATACCAGCGCGAATGTTTAGCACGCCAAACGCCTCTCGCTGGGCAACGCTGTAGTCAGCGTCCCCTACAACTGCAGGCAATGCCAGCGCAGAAATAGGCAGCAGGCCAGAGAACAAGGTTGGCGCAGTTTGATCTTGGAAGGAATGGAACCAGGTCGGTCCTGTAATCCGATAGTCAGCCCGCAAGATCAGATCGATGCTGTCATTAAGCGGCGTATCAATCTCAGTTCCGAGGTTGATCGTGTAGTCTGCTGTGTAGGGTGATTTGTTGCCGACCGTCGATGGACGCGAGGAGTTTGCCTTGATCTCGGACTCGGTGACGTTGACCGAGCCGAAGAATTTCCAGCCATCGACCACTTCCGCCGAGGTATTGAACTCGATCCCATAGACCTCAACCTCGTCGATATTCGAGACGACGCGCAATAGGCCAAAGGAACCGACGAAGAATTCAAAGAACTGCATGTCTTCGATATCGGTGTAGTAGCCCGCGAGGTCGAAAGTGATCGCACCGTTTGCGAGTTCACCTTTCAAGCCCACTTCAAACGCGGAGGAGACTTCCTTGTCGTATACGTCTTCGATCGCAACATCCGCCCCAATAAACTGGACGAAATTTGCATCAATGATCGCCGAGGAACCCTGATTGTTAAAGCCGCCTGATTTGAAGCCAATTCCCCAGTTTGCGTAGAAATTAAGGTCAGGACTTGGCTGCCAGCTGAGGCTCAGTTTTGGCTGCAATTGTTTAAACGTCTCTTCGACCGGGGTGAACGCGCCGAATGCAAGGCCTGGATTGATCGGACCACCCGTAAACGGATCGAGAGCTCCAGCTGGAACGAGCGATTCTGAGGATCGGTCTTCAATGTCGTAACGCAGAGCCAATCCTGCAGTGAGATCGCCAAAGTCATATTCAGCATTGCCAAACACCGCGAAAACCGTGGTATCGAAACTGTCTGCAAGCAGCAGCGATGTTGGGTTGGCGCTGCCGGGTGCATTGAATAATTCGCGGCTGACGCCAGCGCCGGTATCGCCGCCAATGCTAACTCCTGTTTCGCGGTCGATCTGCAGGAAATAAGCGCCCAATTGCCAGCTCAATGCATCACCGCCGGATGAGGCCAAGCGAATTTCCGCGCTAATGTCGGATTGCTCACGGATTTGCAGCTGCGTGCCGTCGCAAGTGGTCGGGCTATACGCACCAAAGGTCGACCCATCAGCGGGTGAAAAGATGAATGGCACAGGGATCTGACCGATAAAACCCGGTTGGTTGACTTCAAAGCCAGTGAGCGCCGCCGTCGTGCCAAAGCACGAATCCACTACATTGCTGACCGCAGGATCAACCGCCGTGATGAAGCGCGCGAAATCTGCCGAAGTACCATCAGCTGTCAGCAATTGATCGACATCAGAATAGAGCGCCCATGCCGTAAGCGTGACATCGCCAAAGTCATGTTCAACCTTAGCCGAAATGTCGAAGCTGTCTTGTTCGTTAGTTGGACGAATATTGCCGTAATAGCGGAACGGATGGTCGTTTACGTCCTCGAAGAATGCCGGGTTGGCACCGGCGAAATTTGGGAGGTGGAACGAAGAATTGAAGTTGATCGAGGCGCCACGCAATTGCGAATATCGCGCCTTTACATCCAGCTCAGTCATTTCTCCGATATCTGCAACGATCCGGCCATCGACCGACCAAACTTCCTGATCATCGACTACATCGCGATCGAGGAATTCGTTGGTGAAGAAACCATCTGAGGTGCGGTAATAGCCTGACAGCACGAAACCGAGGTTTTCTCCCAAGGGACTTGAGATAAATGCGGTCCCTTCGAAGGTGCTTTCATTGGCATAAGATGCACGCACGGCGCCTTCGACCGCATCACCCGGCTTGGCAGTTTGCAGCACGATGGCCCCGGCAGCGGCGTTGCGCCCATAAAGAGCGCCTTGGGGGCCTTTGAGTATTTCGACCTGACGCAATGTGCCTTGAGGCTGGTTCAGCTGCGCGGTGTTTGTTTTAAGAATGCCATCGACGACCAGTGCGACCGAGCTTTCCGCATCGCGTGCGCCATTGATGCCACGAATGTTGATCTGGGTATCGCCTGCTTCTGCCGTGCCGGTTACAATGGTCACACCCGGCGTCAGCTGCGCAAAGTCTTGAGCGTTGTCTGCCCCTGTCTTCTCAAGCGCATCCGATGTCAGCACTGACACCGACGCTGGCACATCTTGCAGCCGTTCATTCTGGCGCCGGGCGGTTACGATGATCGCTCCATCGTCTTCAGAAGCATCTTGGCCTGAGCCTGTGTCTTGAGCGGAGGCAGGTGCAGCAATGGCGAGGCTGATGAACGAAGCAGCGGCCAGCAAGTGAACGTGACGCATTAAGAGTTCCCCTTGATCAGCCGCCCGATCCAAGTCGAACGGCCTATTTTATTGTCGCATCGGGGACAGCCAGTCACGCTCTCGCGGCCAACATGGATCCCGCCACCCCTGGCAAGCCTAGCGAAACACTATCTTGCTTGACGAAAGCCTTATTGTATACAATTAGCGCAAGTCAAGCTCCAACTCACCAACTACCCAGCAGGGCAAGATCAACAGTATGACAAAGGCGTCGGACCGCGCATATCAGACAATACGGGGCATGATTCTCTCCGGGGAGTTGTCTGCGGGCGATGCACTGGCGGAGGAATTCTTGGCGGAGCGCTGCGGCGTATCACGCACTCCGATTCGCGAAGCGCTAAAACAGCTAGAAACCGACCTAATGATCACGCGCTCCGGTTCACAGCGCAGCTTTGTCGCGGACTGGTCGCTCGATGATGTGGGCGATGCGTTTGAGTTGCGCGCCATGCTCGAAGGGCATGCAGCGAAGCGTGCCGCAGAGCGGATGACTGACGAAATTTTGGCCCTTCTTCGCTCGTGCAACGATGCAATAGGCGCTGCCATTTCCAAGGCGAAGCCCGATGTTTCGACCTTCCTTGACCGCAATCGTGAATTCCATGCCTTGATACTCCAGGCTGCCGGATCACGGCGCCTCACAAATCTTCTGACCGCCTTGATTGAGCAACCCGTGGTCTGGCGCACTGCGCAGCATTACGATCCCGATGCTTTCAAATGTTCGCACAGCGAGCATGCCGACCTTCTTTCCGCCTTTGAACGGCGCGATGGAGCATGGGCACAAAGCATCATGGCAAGCCACATTCACCGAGCCTTTCACGCCTATTCTGATGCACATCATGGCATGAGCACCCTAGAGAAAGGGGCTGCCTGATGGATAAAATGTATACATTCCCGATCGAGATCGTCGAAGTCAGTCCTCGCGATGGGCTGCAGAATGAGAAGCTTCAGATCGGCACGCAGGACAAGGTTGCCCTCATTCAACGGGCAATTGATGCTGGCGTTCGGCGGATAGAAGTTACCAGTTTCGTCAATCCGCGCGCCGTGCCGCAAATGGCCGATGCTGACGCGGTGTGCGAGCGGCTGCCCGATCGGGTTGACGTTACTTATATCGGTCTGGTCATGAACCAACACGGCGCTGACCGCGCGCTTGCGACAGACCGGATTGATCAACTCGGCGCTGTGTGTGTGGCGACCGACACCTTCGCAATGGCCAATCAGAGGCAGACGTCCGATGGCTCGGTCGAGGTGGCCAAAGCCATCATCGAGACTGCGAGGGCCAAAGGGAAAACAGCCCAAGTAACGATCGCGGCCAGCTTCGGATGCCCTTTCGAGGGCGAGGTTGAAGAAGCACGGATCATCGCAATGGCGGAGGTTCTGGCTGATGCTGGCCCGGTAGAAATCGCGCTCGCTGACACAATCGGCGTTGCCAATCCCGCGCATGTCAAAAGTCTGGTCACGCGCGTGAAAGAGGTGATTGGCGACATTCCTATCCGCGCCCATTTCCACAACACCCGTGGGACAGGATTGGCGAATGTTTGGGCAGCAATTGAAGCAGGCGCCAGCACTATCGATGCTTCTATTGGCGGACTTGGCGGCTGCCCCTTTGCACCAGGAGCGGCAGGGAATGTGGCTACTGAAGACGTAATCTACATGCTGGACCGCGCCGGGATAGCGACCGGCATCGACCTCAATTCTCTGATTGATGCGAACCACTGGCTCACCGAAGTCATGGGCAAAGAATTGCCTGCAATGGTGGCCAAGTCGGGCGGCTTTCCGTCTCCCAGAATTCAAGAAAAGGAACTCGCCTAATGCGCTATCGTTTGGGAGTGGATGTGGGCGGCACATTCACCGATCTGCTGTTGTTCGACAATGATACGGGAGCGTTCTGGCGCCATAAAACTCCCTCCACTCCCCATGATAGCTCCGAAGGAATTCTGAACGGCGTTACCGCAATCACTGAAGAAGCCAAAGTCGATCCCGGCGACATTGAGTTCTTCTTGCACGGCACGACCGTCGCAACCAATGCCGTCCTCGAAGGGAAAGGCGCGCGCGTTGGGCTGATCACAACCGAAGGCTATCGCGACATTATGCAGATCGCACGCAGCTTTGTCCCAGGCGGGCTTGCGGCGTGGATTGTCTGGCCCAAACCGCAACCGCTCGCCGCGCTGGAGGACACACTCACAGTGAAAGGCCGCATGGATGCAAGCGGTACGGAAGTGCGACCGATTGACGAAGCGCAAGCGCGCGAAGTGCTAGAGCAGCTCAAATCCCAAGGGGTCGAAGCGATCACCGTCAGTCTAATCAATGCCTATGTGAACGGCGAACACGAAACCCGCATTGGCGAACTGGCAAAAGAAGTGTTCGGGGCCGACATCCCGATCTCTCTCAGCCACGAAGTGCTACCGGAGATGCAGGAATATGAGCGCACGCTTTCCACTGTAGCAAATGCCGCCGTCCGTCCGGTTGTCGGGCATTACATCTCCAATTTGCGCGACAAGTTGAAACAAGCCGGCGTCACCGGAAAACTTTCCCTGCTGCGCTCGGATGGCGGATTAATGAGCAGTCAAAAGGCCGAAGAACACCCGGTCAATATCCTCATGTCAGGCCCAGCCGGCGGGGTAACAGGCGCTGTCTGGGTGGCGAAGAATGCTGGCCTGCAGAACATTCTGACCCTCGATGTGGGCGGCACATCGACCGATGTTGCGCTGATTGAAAATCTCGAACCGCGTCGTGTGCGTACGACTGAGGTTGGGCACCTATCGGTGCGCGCGTCCTCGCTTGATGTGAAGACTGTCGGCGCTGGCGGTGGCTCCATCGCGCATGTTCCCGAGCTCACGGGTGCGCTTCGGGTGGGTCCGGAAAGCGCGGGCGCCGTGCCCGGCCCCGTCGCCTACGGTAAGGGCGGCAAAGTGCCGACGGTGACAGACGCCAATGTCGTGCTCGGCTATTTGCCCGAGGATTTGCTTGGGGGATCGTTTCAGCTCGACCGCGACGGCGCGACAAAGGCGGTGCAGACAATCGCCGATGCGCTTGGCATTGGACTGATGGAAGCGGCGCGCGGCATCATCGATATCGTCAATGAAAACATGTTCGGCGCGCTGCGTATGATCAGCGTACAGCAGGGTTATGACCCGCGGCACTTTGCGTTGATGGGCTTTGGCGGCGCAGGGCCGTTGCACGTGAATGCGGTTGCAAAGCTGATGGGCAGCTGGCCCGCGGTCAGCCCGGTCTCACCCGGTGTGCTGTGCGCACTTGGTGATGCGACCACCCGAATGCGCACAGAAACCGCGCGCAGTTTTAGCAGGCTCGCGACCGAAACCGACGTTAGCCAACTGACCGCGCTGTTCGACGAAATGGCCGCGCAAACCCGCGCAGAGCTGGAAGCCGATGGTATCCCCCCTGACAGCATCACAAGCGAATTTGAGGTTGATGTGCGCTATGCAGGGCAAGCGTTTGAAGTGCCTTTAACCATCGACCAAGCCACTCTGACAGATCAAGGAATTGAGGGTATTCTGGAGCGGTTTGATGAAGAGCACCGTCGCCTATTTACCTTCAACATGGATACGCCGCACGAAATCGTGAACCTGCGTGCAGTCGCGATGGGTGAGGCGCTTGAATTGGAAGCGCAGCAGCTTGAAAAAGGCAATGGTGACCCTGCTCAGGCCAAGATACGCGACCATAAGCTTTGGATGGATGGCGAAGCCCGCGACGCGGTGATCTATGACCGAGCAAAACTGTTGCAAGGGGACATCATTCCCGGTCCCGCCATCATTACCGAAATGGATTCAACGACGCTCATCGAACACGATTGCGCCGCGACGATCGATGCGGTCGGCAATATCCTTGTCAACCCAAAAACCAATCAAAAGAGTGGGGGCTAAAAGATGCCAGCTCAAATCATCGAGACTAACCCGCAAGGTTTTACGAAGCTCGACCTAGACCCTGTCACGCTAGACATCATCGAAAACGCGCTTCGCAATGCGCGCATCGAAATGGATGCAACTCTGGTGCGCACGGCAATGTCGCCCGGCATCCGCGAGCAAGGAGACGCCTTCCCTCTGATCGCAGACCCGTCTGGTAAAATGATTGTCGGCCAGTTTGGCAGTTTTATCGGCGGCTTCCTCAAGAGCTTTGAAGGGACGATTGAGGATGGGGACATGATTTTCCTCTCCGACCCCTATTCTTGCGAAGGCGCGATTAGCCATTCGAACGACTGGCTAGTGATGTTGCCCGTGTTCAAGCAAGGCCGTCTGATCGCCTACACAGCCATGTTTGGCCACCAATCAGACATTGGCGGGATGGTTCCTGGGTCCATGCCAATCGAGGCGACCTCAATCTTCCAAGAAGGCGTGCGCATTCCGCCGGTCAAAATCTGGAAGAAAGGCGAATATAACGACGATCTAATGAAGCTGGTCATGCATCAGACGCGCAAGCCTGACTGGTGCCAAGCTGACCTTAATGCCCTTATCGCCAGTTGCCGCGTCGCTGCCAACCGCATTGTCGAAATGGCAGATCGGTTCGGCGACGATGTCTACTTCTCTGCGACTCAAGAACTGCTCGCGCGTAACCACCGCGCAATGAAAGCGCTGATCAGTCAGGCGATCCCCGAAGCCAAAGCAAGCTTTGAAGACTTCATTTGTGACGACGGCAAAGGCTACGGCCCCTACAAAATCAAATGCACGATGTGGCGCGAAGGCGAAAAGGTCGTCCTCGATTTCGAAGGCACCGATCCGCAATCTGCGGCCTCAATCAATTTTTACCTCAATGAAAACATGTTCAAGATGTTTTTCGGCATCTACATGATCATGGTCTTCGACCCGCAGATCCTGTTCAATGATGGTTTCTACGACCTCATTGAAGTCCGTATTCCCGAAGGCTCCCTGCTCAAGCCGAAATTCCCTGCTGCGCTCTCGGGTCGCACTCACGCTTTGGGCCGAATTTTCGACATTCTGGGTGGGTTGCTGGGGCAAGGAACGCCCGAGTTTCTCAACGCGGCTGGTTTCTCCTCGTCCCCTCACTTGTTTTATTCAGGCTGGGACAACAGAGAAGGCAAGAAGCGCGATTGGTTCCAGCTCTTCCAGATTGGATTTGGAGGCATTCCTGGCAGACCGCTTGGCGATGGTCCAGATGGGCATTCACTTTGGCCCGGTTTCACCAACGTCCCGAACGAATTCCTAGAACGCTACTTTCCTTTGCGAATTGAGCGTTATGAGACCGAAAAGGATTCAGGCGGCGCCGGCCTTCACCGGGGCGGCAATGGTATTCATATGACGTACCGCTTCCTCGCGGATGGAGCGATCGCCATCCACGATGACCGCTGGTTCGTTCCACCATGGGGCGTGAATGGCGGCCATCCCGGAAAACGCGCCACCAAAATCCTCGAGCGACTTGACGGTTCGACCGAGATCGTCGGCAACAAGATCGAAGATGTCGAAGTGAAAGAAGGCGAACAACTGCACTTCATCACGTGGGGCGGCGGTGGATGGGGTGATCCGCTTGAACGTGATCCTGAACTGGTCGCGCTGGAAGTCCGCCAAGGACTGGTCACAATAAAAGGCGCAAGAGAATATGGCGTTGTAGTCGGCGCAGATAGCAGTGTTGATGAAACGGCAACCGCCGCCTTACGCCAAGATATCAAATCCAAACGCGGTGAATTGCCTTTGTTCGATTACGGACCGGGCATCGAGGCATTGCGCGAAGCTTGCGTCGACGAGACGGGCCTTACCGCACCAATCCAGCCGGAATGGGAAGATGAATACGTTTCTGAGGCCGCCGAATGAGCGACGCTGCGAATACAGGAGCGCTCGCCGGGCTACGCGTCATAGAAATGGGGCAGCTGCTTGCCGGCCCGTTCTGCGGGCAATTGCTTGGCGATATGGGCGCCGATGTCATCAAGATCGAACCGCCTGGCCGCGGCGATCCCATGCGCGATTGGGGTCAAGGCGAGGAAAAGGTCCAGTGGGAGGTGATCGCTCGCAACAAACGCTCGGTCACTTGCAATCTACGCGTTGAAGGCGGACAAGAAATCGCCCGCGCATTGATCGCCACAGCGGATATCCTGATTGAGAACTTTAAGCCCGGTACTCTCGAAAGATGGGGGCTTTCCCCAGAAGCGCTTCACGCGATCAATCCGGAGTTAATCATCGCACGAATGTCTGGTTATGGGCAAACAGGCCCCTATTCCACTCGCGCAGGTTTTGGCGGCATAGGCGAAGCGATGGGGGGCTGGCGCTACATTGTCGGCGATCCAGATCGGCCACCTGCGCGCATGGGCATCTCAATCGGCGACACTCTGTGTGCGACATACGGAACAATGGGGGTCTTGGCGGCTTTGCACCACCGGGAAAAAACCGGTGAAGGCCAAGTCATCGACACCGCTCTCTATGAATCTGTGTTGCAAGTGATGGAAGGCCTCGTCCCCGAATACGACTATAACGGCTTCATCCGCGAGCGTTCAGGCTCCATTCTGCCGGGCATCGCACCTAGCAATGTCTATTCATGCAAAGACGGTCCATTCATGATCGGTGCGAACAATGACGCGATCTTTGCACGCCTAGCGCAAGCGATGGGCCGCCCTGAACTGGCCGAAGATGAGCGCTACAAGACGCATCTGGCGCGCGGCGAGCGGCAAACCGAGCTCGACAATTTGATCAACGATTGGACAGGTACTCTAACCATCGAGGAAGTCGATGCACTGATGATCAAACATTCGATCCCCGCAGGACGCGTCTACACAGCCAAGGACATGCTGGATGATCCTCACTTCAAAGCGCGCGAGGCAATAATCGAAGTCGAAACGCAAGGGCACGGAAAACTCAAAATGCAAAACGCATTCCCGCGCTTTTCCAAATCAAGTTCAGGCATCCGGCGCAGCGCACCAACCACCCCCGGTCAGCACAATACAGAGGTGCTCGGTGATATACTCGGATGGAGCGATAGTGACGTCGCGCAAAAACGGGCGGCTGGCTTTATCTAGGCCGCTAACATGACCTGGTTGAAGCGCGCGACCCTTATACTCACTTAGCGAGCAGGAACGGTTCGCACTCAACAGCCCATTTTAGTCTTTGCGATCCGTTGCCCCCACGATCTCTGATAAGCTGTTGACACGGCAGACAACCAACGCATCGCTGCCCTAACTTGAGAGATTTCTAACGCGCCAACCAGCCGCCATCGACAGCGAGGATGTGGCCTTGAACATAGCGGGCTGCGTCAGATGCCAAGAACACCGCCGCCCCTGCAAGGTCGCTTGGCTCCCCCCACCTGCCGGCTGGAATGCGTTCAAGGATTTGTCGGTTGCGGGTCTCATCGGCCTGCAGCGCAGCAGTGTTATTGGTTGCGATATAGCCGGGTGCGATCGCATTTACGGTGATGCCGCGTGACGCCCATTCATTGGCAAGAAGCTTGGTGAGGCCGCCAACACCGCTTTTCGAAGCAGTATAGCTTGCCACACGGATACCGCCTTGAAATGTCAGCATGGAAGCAATGTTGATTATTGAGCCGGCACCCATTTCAGCCATATGACGCCCCGCAGCTTGGCTGAGGAAGAACAGGGTCTTGAGATTAGTATCAACCACCGCGTCCCAGTCTGCTTCGGTGAAGTCCAAGGCATCGTTGCGGCGGATGATTCCGGCATTGTTTACAAGGATATCCAGCCCGCCCAATTGCGCCACGGTTTCAGAAACAATCCTGTCGCACGGTTCAATTGTCGCAAGATCGGCTTCGATCAATACGCAGCGGCGCCCCAGCTTGGCTACCTCTTGCGCCGTTTCGCTTGCATCGCTGCGCGCGACCAAAGCGATATCGGCTCCGGCCTGAGCAAGCCCAATCGCAATGCCTTGCCCAATTCCCGTATTGCCACCGGTAACGACTGCGACCTTACCGGTCAGATCGAACATCATGGTAATTGATCTCCCTTAGAGCGCCCATCCGCGCGCTTTTCCAAGCTCTAGAGCGATCGCAAATAATCGCTGATGCTCTCATCTTTTGAGTTGGGGTAGAAAAGCTCTGCGAACTTCTCCCCTGCAATAGCGCTCTTCAAAAGGTCTTGGTCTACAGTCTTCAGGACCGTGAGCATGTCTTTGCAGGCCGCGGCCTTCAAATCGGCAAGCACTCCGCGATTTGTTTTCATCACGGCTGCACGCTCTCTTGGATAACCAAGTCCTGGTTCGGTTTCGAACAGCTTGCGATAGCAATCTTCCAGATTGAGTTCGGCTGCCCAACCAAAGCCTTTGGCATATGGCATCGACATGCAATTACCGGCATTGATCTGATTGAAGAGAAAAGCATCTGTCGGATCGATTACCAAACCGCAAAAAACGCCGGGCATTGCATTACAGGCAAGCATTGAACCCATGCCTGTTCCGCACCCTGTAACCACGAAATCAGCCGCACCCGAATTCAGCAGAATACCCGCCAAAAGCCCATTCATGGGATAGGTCAGAGCGGCCTCGTCTTCCGGTGAATACATCCCGAAATTCAGCACATCATGGCCAAGCGGTTCAGCAACAGAACGCAACGCAGTTTCAATGACCGGGCTTTTGGCCGCTTGGCTGTTTTCAATAATCAGGCCGACTTTCATATTTTATACCTCTTCCCCATGCGTCGATCAAAATATGACGCCCAATTCAATCCAAAATTCGCCCTCTAGGTAACCGGTGTCATTTCTCGATGCAAGCGGTTCTTACATGCGCATTTTTATGCAGTTTACGCACTCTTGGGCGGAACGACCGAAGTGCGCTCCACAAGTTTTGAGCTAAGCTGCCAGCGCTCCGCGGTATCGGTGTCTTCCCGAACAATCAGCTTGCGCGCCGCCATCCGGGCCATCTCGACAATCGGCCATCGCACCGTGGTCAACGCAGGCCAGATATGGCTAGATAGTGGCGTATCGTCGAAGCCAACCACGGAGAGGTCTTCGGGGATCAGCATCCCGCTTCTGCGCGCAGCGATAATGGCGCCGATGGCCATTTCGTCATTACACGCAAAGATTGCGGTCGGCGGGTTATCCAGATCAACCAATGACTGGCCAGCCTCTACACCAGATTCGAATGTGTAACGCCCCGGCCTTACCAAAGCAGCATCGAGCGAAAGGCCTGCCTCTGTCAGCGCTTCTTCAAATCCCGCCCTACGCTCACGCGGAGAGGTAAATCCCACGGGACCTTCTATCAGCCCTATCCGGCTGTGACCTTTTGCAATCAGGTATGAGACCGCCTCTCTTACCGCTTCGCGATCATTGGAGCTGATTGTGTGCTCTGGTGCATCCAATCTGACAGAGCCCATTCTAACGTAGCCGCAGCCAAATTCTTCGCAGATAGCGGCGACCTTATCGTCTTCGGAGATAGGCGGAAGAAAGACGACGCCGTGAGGTTTGTGGCGCTCCAGAAAAGAACGGATACTGTCGTAAAAACCGTCGGACTTTCGATCAACCGGCTGCACCATCAAGCCGTAGTCGGTATCCGCCAGCTCATCGAGAACGCCCTGTTGAACGTTGACCAAAAACTGCGCGTTTGGATTGTCGTAGAACACTACGATGATGAAGTTGCGGCTTAGCGCGAGCGCGCGCGCCTGCAGACTGGGCACAAAGCCAATCTCTTCGATCACCGCCAGCACATGTTTGCGTGTCTTGTCACTCAACATGGGGGATTTGTTGATTACACGGCTGACCGTTTTCTTGGAGACGTTCGCCAATCTCGCAACATCATTGATGGTTGGCTTTCCGGTCTTCACGCTGGCCCCTCAGTGGTCGGTTTCGCGATTCTATGCCACCGAACTATCATTCACGCAAAAGCCGATCAGAAAGAATTCGGCAGCGCTAGCGAAAGGGCGGGGACAAAGCTGATCAGGACGAGCGCCAAAAGCAGCGTTAGGTAAAAAGGCCAAATCGTCCTTATCATGTCGGGGAGTGGTATCTTCCCAACCGCTGATCCGACAAACAACACCGATCCAACGGGCGGTGTCACAAGGCCAATGCCCAGATTGATCATCATGATTACGCCGAAATGCACTGGATCAATGCCAGTGCTGATCGCGACTGGCAGAAAGATCGGCGTCGCAATCACGATCAATGGCGCCATATCCATAAAGGTGCCGAGCGCAAGGAGCATCAGGTTGATGATGACGAGTGTGAGGATCGGATTATCCGTCATCATTCCGATCAATGCGGCAAGCTCCGCAGGCACTTCAAGAAGGGCAAGCGCGAACCCAAAGGCCGTGGCAGCGGCAATGATAAACAATACCATTGATGCGGTTCGAACCGATTTTTGGGCAGCTTCCACAAACCCCTTCCACCCCAAACTGCGATACACGAAGGTTCCGATCAGAGCGGTGTAGACGACAGCAATCGCCGAGCTTTCCGTGGGTGTGAAAATACCACTCAAAATGCCGCCCATGATGATAATACCAGTCATCAGGCCAGGCACCGCGTAAAGAACCGCCCAGGCAAACTCGCGCCATCCCGGGAAATGGCCGCGCGGCAGGCCGCGTTTGCGTGCTACCAACCATGCGGTCAGCATTAGCATGGTGCCAGTCATTATGCCGGGGATGATGCCGGCTAGAAACAGATCACCGATTGATACACCAATGCCAGAGGCCGCCGAATAGATGATCATATTGTGCGAAGGCGGGATCAACAGGCCTACAATCGCAGCCGTCACGGTTACGTTCACAGCGTAATCCTTGTGATAGCCCTTCTCTTCCATTAGCGGCACCATGGTGGAACCGATGGCAGATGCGCTCGCAATCGGAGAACCGGAGACAGCGCCAAACATCATCGATGCGCCCACATCGACGAGGCCTAAACCACCGCGCACCCGGCCCAGCGCTGCATCGGCCATGCGAACGATCCGTTCCGCAATCCCCGCGCGGTACATCAGATCGCCAGCGAAGATGAAAAACGGAATGGCCATCAAGGCAAACACGCTGATCCCGGAGGCCATACGTTGAACAGCGACTACCAAAGGAATATCGATGACCAGAAATGTGGCAAGCGCGGCTCCGAGCAGTGAAAACGAGACCGGGACGCCCAGCGCAAGCAGCAGGAATAGCACGCCAAAGAGAACCAAAATCTCCATCAGACACGCTCCTTCAAGCGGGCTCTGATCCGCGCGATCGAAAAGATGATAGTGAGCAGCCCCGCAAACGGGATTGGCAGGTAGGCGATCCCTCTGCTTATTCCGAGTGACGGGACGACAAAATCACGCACCAACCAAACAAGCTGAGCGCCATACACCAACAAAACCACGCCAAATGCAGCGATCAGGGTGTGGATCGCGATACGCAATTGGCGCTCTCGCTTGGGGCTCAGACTTTTCTCGAGCAGCTCAATCCGGATATGAAAACGTTCCCACACGCCAGCAGCAGCGGCAAAAAACACGTACCAGATCATCAGGATGAGAGCGGCTTGCTCTGTCCATGAAGGGCTTGAGTTGAGAACAAAACGGCCGAAAACCTGCCAACTAATCACACCGACCATTGCGATCAGTCCTGCTGCTCCAATCTTGACCAAAACACTGGCGACGCGGTCCATTAGCTAGCCTCCGTGCGCATCGCGAGCACGCGTTCAAGCAGATCGCGCTGCTCCGCAGTATCAAGCGAACGATCCCACATGCCGGTCATCGCCTCAGCAAAAGGGGCAGGATCAACCTCATTCACCTCGACACCGTCACCCATGACAATCGCCCGGCTGCGGGTGACCTGCTCGTCCCAGAGGGTGCGCATATAGGGCACCGATTCCTTTGCAGCTGTCCGCACAACCTGTTGATCACCCTTGGACAATTTGTCCCAGCTTATCTTGGACATCACGAATACTTCAGGTGCGAGAAGGTGATTGGTCAGGCTGTAATACCGGGCGACTTCGAAGTGTTTGCCGCTTTCAAAACTCGGCCAGTTATTCTCAGCGCCGTCAATCACCCCCTGCGCGAGTGACTGATACACCTCATCCAACGGCATCGGAACGGCATCTGCACCAAGTGACTGGATCATCGAAACATACAGATCAGAACCGGGCACTCTGAGCTTCAGGCCGCGCATATCCTCGGGTGTCCTGATGGGACCTCGCGTGTTGTAGAAGGACCGCGAGCCAGAATCGTAAAAACACAAGCCGATCAGCCCGTGTTGCTCCAAAGACGTAAGCACTTCTTCCCCAATCGGCCCGTCAAGCGTCGTCCGCATATGCTGCGTCGATTCAAACAGGAACGGAAGAGCGATAACCTTGGTCAATGGCTCAATTGAATTGAGCGGGGCAAGGTTCACGCGGTTGAAATCCAGCCCACCAAAAGTCGTGATCTCTAACGTATCGCGCTCATTTCCCAATTGGCCACCGGCAAACATGTTGAGCGAAAGGCGACCATCAGTGCGCTGCGAAATCAGCTCACCAAATCGAATGACCGCTTCGACTGTGGGATATCCCAAGACATGCGTATCCGCTGATGTGAAAGCGTTGCCAAGCCGCGGCGCGCAGCCGCCCAATACACCACCAGCCAGACCAACGATTCCGCCCGCAAGCGCGGTCCTACGGCTTATTGAGAAGCGCGAGGCGGTCATGCTATGGGTTGCTCTGCGACAAGCTCTATCTCCAGCGCTCCCCACTCCCCGAAATCCAAAGTCGAGCGATCACCGCAGGCCGCATCATGCACACCGGTGATTGCTCCGGTGGAGATAAAGGTGCCTTCGGACAGCGAAATCCCTTCTCTTGCTGCAAGATCGAACAGGAATGTACGCGACCGCATGACTGCGCTGGGAAGGTTGCGAACGTCTTTCTGACCCACGATCTCCCCCTCGATCTTTGTTGAAACAGGCATGCAAATCTCGTGCATGTCTCTCCAGCCGTGAATTTCTGCGCCTAACAAAAGCCCGTTATTGTTGCCAAAATCGCAGACAACCGCCAGGGGTCCCACGCCATTAATATCGACAATTGGGCTGCTGGCAATTTCCGCGCCGATGAAAAGCCGATCCTCACTGGATGCTTGCCCGATCATTAGCACAAATTCGGGTTCAATCGCTGCAAAGCCATCTTTGAACACAGGCATCTGCGTTGGCCCGTCAGGGCTGGCGCGAAAAAGCCGCTGCGCAAAGATCGGACCCGAAAGAAAGTCCGCGCCGAGAGCCTGCCTGTGGATTGGAGGAATGCCGCCGACCTTCCACCCAACCACTGTGTCTGCCCATTCCTTTCTCGACAAAGCCTGCACTTTGTAAGCATCATCAAGGCTGGCGGGCAGACTACCAGGGAATTGCGGGAGAGAACCTGCACGTCGTCGTTCACGGACGAGAACGCTGGAAATCTCCTGCACTCGGGTGTCAGATATCACAGCGCTCAATTCTCCATACCTTCCCCAATCGACGCCCGGTTAAAACCTAATGCGCGCACCTACGTAATAAAGCGCACCGGCGATCTCTGTCTGCGAACGACTATCGCGCACTGGGCGGAACTGACGATTGGGTTCATCGAAAATGTTCAGCGCCTGAAATCTGAGTTGCACATTCTTTGTGACGTTGAGGTTTGCCGACAGATCAACAAAGCCTTGGCCCGCGTTGAATCGGTTGGTGCCCTGCCTGAAGGGCCGGAAAAAGCTCGACCGATAACGATAGGCGGCGCGGGCGGAGAACGGCCCTGTCTCATAGAATGCGGTCGCATTGAAAGTATGGCGAGACGCGCCTCTGATGCCAGCGGGATCGGTGAAGTCTGCCAGAGCCAGCCCTGAAACCACGACTGGGTCTGGGCTTTCGAAATCGCCAGTATCTGCAAAGTTGTAAGCCACTTGCAAACCGAGCCCGTTAAACGGCGCTGGCAGCGTTTCAAATTTATGCTGCGCGGCCACTTCAAAGCCTAAAAGGCGGCTTTCGTCGCTCGAATTGACGCGGCGCCCGACGAATACCTCGGTTGGCGCACCATCCACATTAAGAATGAGCGGGGTGACTGCAGCGTCGAATCCTGTTTGCAGCAACTTGTAATAGGCGGCGACTTGGAACGAGGATGTCGGGCCAAAATACCATTCAAATGACACGTCCGCATTCCAGGACTCAAGCGGTTCAATGAATGGGTTTCCAGTGGCGCTGACGATGGCTCCAAGGTCGCCAAGATCAGCCTCGTCATCGAATGTCAACGCGGCTGAAAGATCGGCTGGGTCGGGTCGTGCGATTGCCCGATAGACCGCAAATCTGAGCAGTTTTTCGCTATCCAGTTCGAACGTGATGTTCGCACTTGGCAAGAATGACCAGAACCCGTTTGTCTCGACATTGACGATGGGGTCGCCGACTTCGGTGATGGTGATTGTGTCGGGATCCGGTCCCGGACTGGTCGCCAATGCGGAGCTGATACCGATCGAAGTGACATTGGTTCGCACGACCCGCAGGCCCAAATTCCCTGAGGCGGGTAGACCGAACAGGTTGGTATCAAAGTTACCTTGGACATAGCCCGCATAGGTCTCTTCAGTAACGTTTGTATCTTGCGCTGAAAGCGTAGAGCCGGTGGGCAGGCCTGCATCTGGATCACCCGTTATAGCGGTGAACAAATCACGCGCTGCAAAGGTCGCAAAAGTGAGCCCTGTATTGGGACTTCCCGATCCCTCAAACAGATTGTCTACCAAGAAACCATCACGGCGCGTGGCAAGCGCTTCGGGTGTGAAGTACGCGCCTGAGGCCAAAGAGACGGTTGTATCAATGCCATCATCTTGAATGCGTTGGCGATCACCATAGCGAAGGCCCGCCTCAATTGAGCTAAAGAACCCATCAAGTTCATAAGAGGCGTCAAGTCGCAAAGCGAAAACGGATTCGTCAACGTTTTCCAGGCGACGGCGGGCGCGTTGGCCGTTGGTATACAGATCATGATTATCTAGATCGAAGGCAAGGCCTGTATCGTCTTCGACATCTGACACATCGAGCAAGGTCAACGCAGGGATAATATTCCCACGGGCATCATATTCAAAAGTCACTCGATCATTGGTCCGAATACGCATATCGCGCTCATCCTGGCGACGCTCTGTCTTGGTGTATCCAATATCTCCAGCGATGGTCAGTGGGCCACCATTATTCCATTCAATATTGCCGCCAAGACCGATAAACTGCTCATCACGCTCACGGAAAACCGATTGGTTCTCCAGCCGCGTTTCACCGGTATGCGCAAGTAACGCTCCCGTTGATGAGACTTCCAGCGGAGCGATATCTCTACGGCCATCTGCAATCACTAGGTTTGCCCGCTCTTCATCGTCGCGGCGATCACTCCATTGCGCATCAAGATTGATATCGAGATTGGGACTGGGCTGCCACTGAATGGAGGCAAGCACAGCCTCCTGATCGCGGCGTGTTGATTGTGCGCGATAGATGTATTGATTGGAGATAAGGTATGGGTCTGAGGCACCCGAGGGATTACCATCAGCATCGGTCAGAAAAGCGCAATTGTTGCTTCTGTCGACCCCTTCGATCGTATTGCAAGGGCGGTAAGTTGAGCTTGAGGTGAAGATGTCCTCTGCAAACGTCCCTCTGCGAAACTGCCCGCCAATCGCGATGCCAATATCGCCAATCCCGGTTTCGAACTGGTCGATGTAGGACCCACTCAGCCGCGTCTCAATGGGACCTCTGCCATCGTTAACTCGGTCCTGCGCCTCGCTATACCCGCCTTGTGCGAACAACTGGATTCGCCGTTTGTTGTAGTCAAGCGAGCGTAGGGTCTGGAGCTCGATATTGCCGGCAATCCCGCCTTCGATGAAATTGGCGCGCTGCGTCTTGTAGACGATAGCACCATCAATCAACTCGGATGGAAATTGTGAAAAGTTTACGTCGCGGCCATCTGCGCCAGATGTCACCTCGCGCCCATTGATGAAGGATGCACCTAGAAATGCGCCAAGGCCGCGCACCGCGATACCTGTTGAGCCACCCTGAAATCTTTCGGCGGTCACACCTACAACGCGCTCGAGAGCCTCGGCGATGGACAAGCTGGGAAGATCGCCGATATTCTCGCCGACGATCGCGTCGCCGATCACGTCGAGCGATCGCTTCGTTTCCAGTGAACTTTCGATGACGCGGCTAATCTCGCCTGTAACCACGATCTCGCTGCCCTGCGTGTCGCCTTCCTCGCTTGACGGTTCGCCTTGGTCTTGCGCCAATGCGGGCGTCGCAATCGAGAATGCTGAGGCAAGCAGTGCTCCGCGAATAACCCCGCCAAAACGGCGACTTTTAACAACTGCAACTGATGACATGGTTTCCCTCCCCACAGGCCTTGTCCGGTGATTTTGTATTTATGACACCGGTTTCCTAAATAATTGACACCGGTATCATCTGGCGTCAATACCCTTTGTCAAAAGTCGTCTATAGTGACTGAAAATCGTGGAGAGAGGGGCATTTTTGTGTTTTTTAATAAATGGTTAGCGGCCTTTCTAGGCTTGGCGATTGGGTGTGTATCACCTGTGCTTGGACAAGATTTGCACGAAAATACGTTGCCCGATGTCCTTGCTGACCCAGCAACACAGGCAAAGCACCCCCTGCCCGACTTCTCGTATGCGGGGTATGGCTATGGTTTGGTTACGATCGCCGTGCGCGGTGATGTTATCGACGTCGCAGAATTCGGCGCCATTGCAGATGACGGGATTGATGACAGCGCCGCGCTTCAGGCGGCGCTCGAAGAAGCTGCGAGCCGGTCTGGCCCGGTCAGAGTGCAGTTGGGTCAGGGTCGTTACATCCTGACTGAAATCCTCTGGCTGGAACGCAGCGACATCGTGCTGGCGGGAATGGGAATGGGAGCCGGCGGCACTCAACTTTTCATGCCGCGCCCCCTCAACCAGATCGACGATGAGGGCGCGCTGAGTGAGATCCGCCAATATCTTGAGGAGGAAGATAAATACGAGCGCAGGCCAGAGCAAAACCTTGATGTGCTGTTTTCAGAATACAGTTGGAGCGCTGGGTTCATCTGGGCCCGTTTCCCCGGCGGTAGGCATGCGACCTATCTGCAACGCTATGACCGGGAAAGCGAGACCCTCGCGCAAATTGCCAACGGCAATCAGTTTGAGAATCAGCTAACCGTTATCGATCCTAGCGGCTTAGAAGTGGGCGATGTTGTGCAAATCCATTGGTACAATCGCGCAGGCCAAGACGGACCATTGATCGGCGCAATTTATGGCGACACGCAAGAAAAGGTCGGAAGTCGGCACTGGGAATTGCCTGAGCGTCCTTTGGTGCGACAGGCCACTCGAATAGAGGCGATCGATGGCGATAAGGTAACGATCGCTGACCCTTTGCTGCTCGACATCACCGCATCGATTCCCGCCAATTTCACGCGCTGGGATCATCTGTCGAATGTTGGTATTGAAGACCTACACTTGGAATTCCCTGAAAACCCCTATTTCGGTCATCACAATGAGGCAGGGTACAACGGAATCTACTTTACCGGCGTCCACAATGGCTGGATACGCAACGTAACGATCTCCAACGCAGATAGCGGTATCCTGACCGACGATCTGGCCAATGTGACGATCCGAAACATTGTGACTGATGGAGGCCACAAGGCGCATTACAGTGTCCATATCGGCAATGTGCACAACGTGCTGGTTGATCAGTTGACTGTGCGCAATCCGACCGAACATTCGCTCAGCTTCAACACCCAGTCGACCAAGTCAGTCTATACCAATTCAACCGTTTGGCAGACTCCGACGCTCGACCAACATGCAGGTGCCAATCATCAAAACCTCTATGATAACGTGACAGTTTACGTGACTCCGGACCAAGTCGCGCAGGACGGCACACCGCAAATTGATCTCTACCGGGCAGGTGGCGCAGGCTACTGGCAACCCGGGCATGGCCGGTACAATACGACGTGGAACCTTCGAGTGCTGTTTACAGGCGCGGCAGCACCGGGAAGCATGGTTGAGATATTTGCCGGATCCGAAGGGCCAGATGCCCGAATTGTCGGCATGCACGGCAATCGGCCAATTCGGCTAAATCATGAACCTGCGCCCTATGTTGAGATGCTCAACGAGCCCATAGTCGGCGCACCATCTTTGTACGCATACCAGCTTGAGCGACGGGATCACCACTAGAAAGAATACGGCGCAGCAAAGGGTCCTAGCTTTCAGACCACAATGCTTGATCGCGCCGGAGCTCTGCGTTTCTCGACAAAGTCATGAACACAGTCTTCGCACATTTCGACCAATAATGCGCGCGATCACGCTCAATTGAGAAGACCGCATCTAACCCAGGATCTAAATCGCAGAGCTGAAGCGCCGCTGTGAGACCTGTCTAAACTGATCGAATTGCGCCGCGATTGCCCGCGTATATGGAAGGCCTTCTGGTTGAACGACGAATGTCATCCCATCAAAACGGGCAAGGCCGTGTTCGATGAAACGGTTCAGTTTCATCCGGCTTGCAGCGTAAATGCATGGCGGTAGCACCGCTGATCCCTTGCACAGCAAATCTTCTATCACCTTGCCTCGCATCTGATCTTCGCGATTTCTCTCCACGCCAATATTTGACGTGAGCATGCCTTGCGATGCCATCATGCGATACCGGCCGTTGTTCTTTTCATTTTGAGCGATGAGGTGTGGAAAGCCGCTGATTGAGCTTGCGCCAAGCCCGATCAGCACTTCGCCGGAGTCATCGCTGAAGCCTTGAAAGTTGCGGCGCAATTGGCCCATTCGGGCCGCGATTGCCATCGGGTCCGCCGGCAAGGCAAAATGGTCAAAGCCTATCGCATCATACCCTTCACTGGTCAGAAAATCATGCGCCACCGCCGCCATCTCAAAACGTGTCTGCGCGCCCGGCAAGGCAGCCTCATCGATCACTTTCTGGCGCGCGATCAGATGCGGCACATGGGCGTAGCCGAACACAGCGATACGATCCGCGCCAAGCAGCTTTGTATACTCAAGGCTATCGGCGAGGTCGTCTTTGCTTTGATGGGGCAAGCCATACATCAGATCAAAGTTGAGCGATGTGACGCCCGCACCGCGCAGCCAATCGATGCTGCGGCAGATCATCGCATCGCTTTGCTCGCGTCCAATGGCCTTTTGGCATTGTGCGGAAAAGGTCTGCACGCCCATGCTTGCGCGGGTTATTCCGGCCTCGGAAATGGCTTCAGCCCAGACGCTGCTCATGGAGCGCGGATCGAGCTCTATCGACCACTCGCATTCGCTGAGCCAAAAATTGCGGGCCAAAGCATCGACCAAATCAATGAATTGTCCGGGTTCAATCGCATTCGGGCTGCCGCCACCAAAGGCTATGCGGCGAACCTTGGCATCGTGCGGCAAAAGCGCGGCAACCGTTTCGATCTCGGTATGGATCGCGGCAAGGTAGCTTTGCACCCGCTGTTTGCGATTGGCCTTGCCCGTATTGCAGCCGCAATAATGGCAAATGCTCTCGCAAAATGGGATATGAAGGTACAGGGAGATGTCCCCACTGGCACCCTCAATCGCATGCGATAGCGCGGTGGTGGGAAGCTCGCCAAAGTCGGCGGCGGTCGGATAGCTCGTGTAACGCGGCACAGGCGTTTTGAGCAGTTCAGGATGATAAGGCCACATGAGCGGACATAGAACTGCTCAAAGGCAAAGCGTCTTTGAGCTGGATCAAATTGCGTTCAATTGTCCGGCAGTCTCCCCGTGGGTTTTGCCTTTTCGCGGCATGTGCCCGCATGGCAGGCCTGCTGATGACAATCGCGCTCGGGCTTTTCATCCTCATCACCCAGCGGAATGACGATTTGCCCGCCATTGCACAGGTCCATGGTGAGGGTGCGTTGTTCATCAGGCATGGGCAATGGGCCGGTCGCCATTGGAATGATCGCCGCGAGTGTGATGATGATACTGGCGTTCATTGTTCCGCATCCTCTTCGTCGATCAAAATGCGCGCCGCCGCGCCGTCCATATCCTCGTATTGCCCAGAACGCATGGCCCAGAAAAACGCGGCTAAACCTGCGGCCCCCATCAAGAGCGCTATGGGGATCAGAAAAGCAAGATTGGTCATCGCGCATCTCCGTTCGCGCTGCGGGCTAGTCGAAGGGAATTGGCGACTACGACCAGCGAGCTGATCGACATCGCGATGGCTGCAACTAGCGGCGTGACGTAGCCAAACAGGGCCAATGGCACTGCAAGCACATTGTAACCGATCGCAAAGCCGAAATTCTGGCGCACGATCACCATCGTCCGCCGGGCGACTTGAATTGCAAGGGCAACGGGAAACAATTTCTCGCCTATAAAGACCGCATCTGCCGCCTGTTGGCTCGCATCGCTGGCGGTGCCCGGCGCAATCGACGCGTGAGCGGCGGCCAGAGCGGGACCATCATTGAGACCATCGCCCACCATGAGTGACCGCCCCCCGGCATCTTTCAGGGCATTCAAAGCCGAGAGTTTGTCTTGCGGAGACGCCTCGGCCGCGAAGGGGATCGAGAGCTGGTTGGCCACGCGCTGGACCGGCGCATTGCGGTCCCCTGATAATATGCTCGCATCAACGCCGCGCTTGGCCAGATGTGAAAGCGTTGGCGCGCAATCGCTGCGCATGGGATCGGTGAAACGCAAGACGTGCCTATCATCGCCAATCAATAGCGCCGTGGCGAGCGCTTCGCCCACATCGTCAGGCCGCTCGAGCGCGACTTTTACCCCGTTCCAATGCCCTCGAATGCCTTGCCCGCTATGCTCCGTGATGTCGGAGAGGTTCGCGGGGGCAACGCCCGCATCGCGCAGGGTGAGCGCAAGCCCCTTGCTCAAGGGGTGTCTGCTCGATTGGGCAAGCGCCAGGGCCACGCTGCGCGTCTCTTCATCAAGTGCTGCGATGTCGGCACGTGGTTCCCCCAAGGTCAACGTGCCGGTCTTATCGAACAACGCCACGTCCACTTCTGCTAGGCGTTCCAGGGCGCTGCCATCCTTCACCAGCAGGCCGCGTTTCAGAAGTGCGCCTGAGGCCACAACCTGAGCGGTGGGCACCGCAAGGCCCATGGCGCAAGGGCAAGTGATGATGAGCACGGCGATGGCAATGACCAGCGATTGGTGCCATCCAGCCCCAGCAATCATCCATCCGACAAAAGCCAATGCGGCGAGTGCGTGAACCACGGGGGCATACAGCCGCGAGGCACGGTCCGCGATGCGGACATATTGGCTGCGCGATTGGCCCGCTTCATCCATCAATCGCGCGATTTCGGCGATGGCGGTATCATCGGCAGTTCGGGTCAATCGAATTTGGATGGGCGCTGCGATGTTGATTGCGCCTGCGTGAATCTCAGATCCTACGCCAATCCGCTCGGGCGCGCTTTCCCCGGTTAGCATCGAGTTGTCGATTGAGCTTGCGCCGTGCTCAACCTCGCCATCGGCGGCCAGAGCCTCGCCAGCAGCCACCAAGACCAGCATTCCAGGTTCCAGTTCACTGGCAGGCACCCGGCGCGCGGTGCCATCGGGTCCGATCACACTGGCTGATTTGCCCATCCGCCCGAGTAAAGCGCCGATTTCCGCCCGCGTGCGTGTGCGCATCTCTGCATCAAGTGCGCGGCCCACAAGCAGGAAGAACAGCAGCATCACCGCGCTTTCGAAATAGGCGTGCGGGCCGCCGGTGATGGTCTCGTAAAGGCTTAATGCAGTGGCCAGAACGACGCCGATGGAAATGGGCACGTCCATGTTCGTGCGGCCATGTTTGATCGCCATCCACGCCGATGCAAAGAACGGCCGCCCGGCATAGGCGATGACGGGCATCGCGATGAGAGCAGAAAGCCAATGGAACAGATCGCGGGTCGCACCCTCGGCCCCTGACCATATGCTCACGGAAAGCAGCATGACATTCATCATGCCAAAGCCCGCAACGCCCAAAGCGCGCATCAACCTCTTGCGTTCGCCCGCCTCTTGGCCAAGCGGGTTGTCTTCAACCTGTTGCGCCTCAAAACCTAAGTTTAAGAGCGCTTCGGTGAGATCCCCTTCATGCAATCCCGCATCATGCTCAATCGCCACGCGTTTGGCCGAAAAGTTGACGCGCGCTGTATTGACACCGGCAACCTTAGGCAGCTCGCGTTCGAGCTTGGCGATGCATCCCGCACAGCGCATGCCCGGCACGGTAAAGCGCGTCGTGCTTTTTGCCTCGTCAGCGCTTGTGGGGGTGGCGGCCAGCGTGTTCATTTAAGCTCCGCTTCGCTCGACCAAGTCTCGTCCGCAGCCTCGATTGTGATGCGAATGGTCCATCGCCCTTCGGCCACAGGATCGGTTGAGCGGTAGGCATCGCCCCTCGCGCGTTCGCCCATAGGTTCAAACGCCAAAGTGGCATGGTCGCGTACCCCGATGGGGCGGCGTAGTTCAGCGGTGATGGTCGCGCCCTCAGGCACCCCATTGGTGGTGAGGTCAACATGCCCGTCTGCATTGCGTCTTGCATCGACTTTCCACCCCAACGCACGGTCCGCTTCGGCCTCTTCCAGCCAGGTGTTGAATTGTTGGCTGGCGACGTAGGAGTTTTTGACCACCACGCCATGGAAACCGCCCGTGGCAAAGCTCGCCATGGTGAAATTGACCGCTGCCACAATCCCAAATCCAACGACAAGGATCATGGCCATATGACGACCGGTGAACTGGGTTCTGGTGTGCTTCGCGCTCATCAATTGCCTCCTGGCATGGCGAATGTGGTGGGTACGGTGTCTTTTTCGCGCTGCTCATCCAGAGATGTCAGCTCGAAGCTGAATTGATCCGCTGCGCTGCCTGCGGGCACGGTGACGTAAGCGCGAACAACGCGGGTTTCGTCCGCTGGAACGGCGATGGTCTGCGCAGGGGCAGCCGCATCACTGCCGATCCGGTCGGTCCACAAGACGGCGCCGTCAGGCAGACCTGCCAATGCGATTTCCATATCGCGCGGACGTCCCTCCATATTGCGGAGGCGCAAGGTGTAGGCGTTACGGACTGATCCATCTTTCAAGAGCATAAAGGCAGGGTTACGGTCCTGAGAAACGGTCAGATCCGTGTGCGAGCGGGTGCCAAGCGCAAACAGCATCGCGGCACCAATCGCGCCCCAAATACCGAAATAGATAAAGGTGCGCGGCCGTAGCAGCGCTTTCCAAGCCGGGGTCGCTGGCGCACCCGCCACTTCTGCCTCGCATTGATCCAGCGTCGCGTAATCGATGAGGCCGCGCGGACGCCCGATATCCTTCATCACGCGATCGCAGGCATCGATACACAGCGCGCAGGTGATGCAGCCGACCTGTTGCCCTTCGCGAATATCGATACCGGTCGGGCACACCGCAACACATTCACGGCAATCGATGCAATCGCCGTATTTCTCAGGCTCTTTTTGCGCTTTCTTGAGGCTACCGCGCTGCTCCCCGCGCCAATCTTTATAGGTGACGATCAAGGATTGCTCATCGAGCATAGCAGCCTGGATACGCGGCCATGGGCACATATAGATGCACACCTGCTCGCGCATAAAACCGCCCAGCCAGAACGTAGTCCCGGTAAGCACGGCGACAGTCATATATGCGACAGGCGAGGCGGTGCCGGAAAAGAACTCGGCGAACAAAGTGGGCGCATCGGCAAAGTACAAGATCCAGGCCCCGCCTGTGACGAGGCCTATAAGAAGATAAATGCCCCATTTGCCGCCTCGCCGGGCAATCTTTGACGGTCCCCACTGGGCCTTATCCAGACGCATGCGTGCATTGCGGTCCCCGTCGATAAACCGGTCGACATGCTGGAAGAGATCGGTCCACACAGTTTGCGGACAGGCATAGCCGCACCAAGCGCGCCCAACCGCGCTCGTCACAAGGAACAGACCGATGCCCGCCATAATCAGCAGGCCTGCAACAAAGTAGAATTCGTGCGGCCAGATCTCGATATCGAACATGTAGAACCGGCGGTTCGCAAGATCGATCAATACTGCTTGATCGGGGGCATAGGGGCCACGATCCCAACGCAGCCACGGCGTCACATAATAGATCGCTAGCGTGACCACCATAACCAGCCATTTGAACCGGCGAAACGGACCATCAATCCGCTTGTTATGGACGCTCTTGCGCTTTTCGTAGAGCGGTCCATCACCCGCAGGTCCGCCGGATTGGCCACCACGCGTAATCCCTGTTTTATCCAGAGCCTTGGTCCATGGATTGGGCTGTTTGAGTTGGTCAGAGGCGGCCATCGCCCTCCGCTCCTGATACATCGGTCTGAGCCACCTCTTGCGCTTCTGCTTCTGCCACCGGCACTTGTGAAACGCTCTCTTCACCGCCACCGCGTGAGTGGACATAGGCTGCTAGCATGCGGATCGTTACCGGATCGAGCTTGTCGCTCCAACCGGGCATCACGCCATGGCGCGGAGCCAGTATCTGCTGGCGAATGTTCGCCTCGCTTTTCCCATAAAGCCAGATCGCATCATTGAGCGCAGGTGCACCCTGTGCGTGGTCGCCTTCGCCCGACGGTTGGTGGCACGCCGCGCAGTTAGTGGCGTAAAGATCTGCGCCAGCCGCATTGCTGGTCCCATCACCGCTCAGTGAAAGAACATGACCAACCAAGGCATCAACCTGAGCACGGTCGAAGATACCTTCAAAGGCAGGCATGTAGGTGATGCGAGTCTCGTCCGACCCCTCCCAGCGGATGCCGTGGGTTAGGGTGTACTCAATCTCGCTGATTTCACCGCCCCAAATCCAATCATCATCATTGAGGTTAGGGTAGCCATATTGCTCATACCCCGCTGCGCCTGCACCATGGCACTGGATACAATGCTGCTTGAACGCCGCTGAGCCCCCGGCGATGGCTTGGCCCATCAGTTCAGGCGATGCCTGCAAATCCTTTGCATCGGTTGCCGCGATGAGAGCAAAAGTCTCTGCGCGCGCTGCCTCTGCCGCCTCCATGTCGCGAGCCAATTCGCCGCGAGAGGACCAGCCTAGCGTTCCTTCGGTCGCCTTTTCCACCAGAGGCCATGCAGGATACAGCACGACATAGACCGCGCTCCAGGCAATCGTTGCGTAAAACGTCCAGAGCCACCAGCGGGGAAGCGGTGTATTGAGCTCCTCAATACCATCCCATTCGTGGCCGACAAATTCTGTGCCAGTGGGTTCATCAACACGATTTTTATCAACCATCATGATCGTCCTTGAAAATCGAGTGCTTGGCTTCCTCTACTCCAGCTTTGGAGCGCGGCAGAAAGCTCCAACTGCACAGCCCTAGGTAGAGCGCGAAGATCACCACCAGACCGTAACTGTCGGCAAGGTGACGCAGCGTTTCGTAGAAGCTCATCGGCCAAGCTCCTCTGCCAGATCCGTTTGAGCTGCAGCTTTGTTGACATCGACCAAGGTGCCGAGCATTTGAAGATAAGCGACCAGCGCATCCATTTCTGTCACGCGCGTGGGATCACCATCGTAATCTCGGATTTGCGCTTTGGGATAGCGCTCTTCGAGGTCGCCGGGATCAAGTTCCGGATTGGCCTGAGCGAAAAGATCGTTTTCTGCCATTTCGATGTCAATGTCAGAATACGGTACGCCGACACGGCTGAGAGCCGTCAGTTTGGCTGATGCATCAGGAATTTTCAGCGTTGTGTCAGCGAGGAAGGAATAGCTTGGCATAATGCTTTGCGGCACCATGCTTTGCGGGTCCTTCAAGTGTTGGACATGCCAAATGTCTGAGTAGCGGCCGCCGACCCGTGCAAGGTCTGGCCCAGTGCGTTTTGATCCCCATTGGAATGGATGATCATACATGCTCTCAGCTGCAAGCGAGTAATGGCCATATCGCTCAACTTCATCGCGGAACGGTCTGATCATCTGGCTGTGGCAGGTGTAGCAACCCTCGCGGATATAGATATCGCGCCCAGCCTGTTCGAGCGGAGTGTAAGGTCGCATCCCTTCGACTTCTTCGATCGTGTTGTCGATCCAGAACAGCGGAGCGATTTCGACGATCCCGCCAATTGCAACGACGATAAGCGTACCCGCCGCGAGCAGCGTGACGTTTTTCTCTATTGCCTTGTGCCCCTCAAAGGCGCCGGTTTGTGGTGAGTTGGTGCTCATCTTCATAGGCTCCTTATTCAGCAGGTTCAGCTTGAGGGCGCGCGGTGATCGGTCGATCGGCGGCTTCGTCGTAAGACATGTCACCCATCGGCGCTTCTTCGCGGCGGTATCCGGCGATTGTCATCCAGATATTGTAAGCCATGATGATTGCCCCAGCGAGGTAGAGCAGCCCGCCAAAGGCGCGCATGAGATACATCGGATGCAGCGCAGCAACGGTGTCAACAAAGCTGTTCACCAGGAACCCGTCAGAGCCATATTCGCGCCACATCAGGCCTTGAGTGATCCCGGCGACCCACATGCTGGCGGCGTAAAATACGATGCCCAGCGTCGCGAGCCAGAAGTGCCAGTTGATCATCCTTAGTGAATAGAGCCGATCCTTCTTCCAGAGCTTTGGCACGAGGAAATAGACACAGGCAAAGGTGATCATTCCGTTCCATCCCAGCGCGCCTGAATGGACGTGGCCGATGGTCCAGTCGGTGTAGTGCGACAGGCTGTTCACCGCCTTGATCGACAGCATCGGGCCTTCAAATGTGCTCATCCCGTAAAAGGCGAGCGCCATAACCATCATGCGAATAATCGGATCGGTGCGGACTTTGTCCCAAGCGCCATTGAGCGTCATCAGCCCGTTGATCATCCCGCCCCAGCTAGGCATCCACAGCATGATGGAAAAGACCATGCCCAAAGTTTGCGCCCAATCGGGCAGCGCGGTGTAGTGCAAGTGGTGCGGACCTGCCCAGATGTAGAGGAAGATCAGTGACCAGAAGTGGATGATCGACAGCCGGTACGAATAGACCGGGCGATTGGCCTGCTTGGGCACGAAGTAATACATCATCGCAAGGAAGCCCGCGGTGAGGAAAAAGCCGACCGCGTTGTGACCGTACCACCACTGCGTCAGCGCATCTTGCACACCGGCAAACGCACTGTAGCTCTGTGACCCCAGGAAGCTCACCGGCATCGCGAGATTATTGACCACATGCAGCATCGCAACCGTGATGATGAACGCCAGATAGAACCAGTTGGCGACATAGATATGCGGTTCGTTCCGGCGCAGCAGAGTGGCCACGAAGACGGCTAGATAAGCGACCCAAACAATGGTCAGCCATAGATCAACATACCATTCCGGTTCGGCATATTCCTTGGATTGGGTCACGCCCAGCAGATAGCCGGTCGCCGCCAGCACGATGAAAAGCTGGTAACCCCAGAATACAAAGCGCGCGAGCCCAGGCAGCGCCAAAGTAGTGCGGCATGTGCGCTGCACCACGTAAAAACTCGTCGCAAGCAGCGCGTTGCCACCAAACGCAAAGATTACCGCGGATGTATGCAGCGGGCGGACGCGGCCAAAGGTCAAGAAAGGCTCAACATTCAAAATCGGGAACGCCAATTGCAGCGCAATGAAAAGTCCCGCCAGCAGCCCCGCAAGGCCCCAAAACATCGTGGCGATTACGCCCCAGCGGACAACATCATCGTCATAGCGCGATTGGCCTGGGGGCATCTTGAAAATGCTCTGCGCTTTGGCAAGCGGATCGAACGCCCCCATTGTCACAACAATCATTACGGCAAGAACCACACCGATAATGCCCATATGGACGGCAAAACCTGTATCTTGCGCCCCAGCAATGGCAGCAATCACTGCCATTAATGCGATTGCATAAAGGCCTAACCGGCCTACCACAGCTTCCATAGCGTCGATCCCCTTTGTTCCTGACCGGGTTAAGAGGTCAGGAAAGTGCAGTATTTGATGCAGATCAAACTGGCGCAAAAATCGGGTGAGGCACGTTGCCGCTATGCGCGACATTCGGCCCCGTCACCGGCAAGATCCCAAAAAAGCTACTGTATTGTCCCATCCCGCAGGCACACACTGTGTCCGCCTGCATCGCCATCTCGTATTCTGGACATGGCCAAGACGCATTGATCTGCATCAATTTTCAAAAATAAGTTATGCGGCTGCTTTGAAGTGACCAGCGCGGGCGTGCAGGCTCTCTAAGTCCAGCAAACGAAAGCGAGAACGGCCGCTCGTTTCAACCAAGCCGGCATTGCGCAACTCGCTCAGCTGACGGCTCACAGTTTCAACTGTCAGGCCAAGGCTATCACCGATGTCACGCCGCGACATAATCAGGTCAAGCTCCACAATATCATCGCTGGACCAGCCAATCCGTTCGGCCATCATGACCAGAAAACTAGCCAAGCGCTCTCCCGCAGTCTTGCGCCCAAGCGCTACGGCTTTTTCGCGGCTTCTGGTGAGCGAACGCAGGGTTCTCTCAAGAATCTTGACGATTAGATGAGCCTCTTGCTTGGCGATCTGGAGGAAGTCCTCGGCCGGGAAAAAGATCAATTCACAATCCTCCAGCGCGCACAATGAATATGCGTGCGCCACGGTCGCCGGGACAGAGACCAGATCGCCCTTGAAGTGAAACGCAACAATTTGCTCTCGACCTTGCGAAACATGGGCGACCAACTTGGTGCTGCCGCTGGCGACAAAGACAATCTGATCAACTCCATTACCCTTGAACGGAGCATCACCTTCGCGCGCGCTCGTATAACGCGCTACCGCTTTCAGGCTCGAAAGCGTCGGACCAGAAGCGCCCCCGGGCAAAATTGCCCTGCGGAACTCATCAAAAAGGTCGGGAAAGGTCATCGCGTTCATTCCTAGTTTGATCAGCCCAGCGCGATCAGGATGAGTGCGGTTTGATCCAAAATTGTGCGCGCCACATTGATCTGGATCAAAGCTGCATGCCTCAAGTGAGTTTATCGCCCGATCAGCAGCAAACATCCTGGGCCAATCCTGTGGCCACTGCTGCTTAGGAAAGAAGGACTATGAAATATCTTCTCGCTTCAGTTTGCGCCGCAATTGCGCTGGCTTCTTCTCCCGCTGCCGCACAGGACGAAAACGGAGATGTCCAAGTTAAACTGCTCGCGACCGGCGTTTTGCCCGATGGCGAAATAGATCAGGTCAATGTCGATTTGGTCGGCCTGCCGGCTGGTACCGACACCGCTGCGAGTGACAATTATGTGCCCACCGTGGCTGCCGAATATTTCTTCGCAGAGAATTTCTCGATCGAGACGATCGCTGGCACGACACAGCATGATGTTGATGCGATTTCGGGTTTTGCGCCGGGAACTGAATTGGTCTCAGACGCATTGCTTTTGCCCGCTACGGTGACTGCGAAAGTGCATTTGGACGCTGGCGGTGTGAAACCCTATCTCGGCGCAGGTGTCGCCTATTTCATTTGGCTCGATGTCGATCCCGGCGCAGCGGTTATTCCACTCGGCGTGACCAAGACGACGCTGTCAGATGAGTTCGGCCTCGTCCTGCAAGCGGGCGTGGACGTGCCCCTAGGAGATACTGGTTTTGGCGTTTCCTTGGACGCCAAACGCTATTTCATCGGAACGACGGCAAGGTGGTTTGCGGGCGATACACTTGTGATCGAAAACGAACACAATCTCGATCCATGGGTTTTGAGCGCAGGCGTCAGCTATCGGTTCTAGGCGCTCGGAATGTTCCACAGGAGGGCAAGTGAATGACATGACAGATGCCGCGAACGATTCTCCTGATCCATTCAGAGTGGCGGATGATCTGCAATTTTCAGATCTTCGCGCGGCCTTGGCCGCTGGATGGAACGACTTCTTGGATATGCCGCAATATGGATTGTTTTTCGGCGCGCTTTTCGCGCTTACCGGCATGGCGCTTGCCTACGCAACACTCGGACTAGGTGAGATATCATGGCTTATTCCCGCTGTTGCAGGCTTTCCTTTGCTCGCTCCGTTTCTGGCAGTGGGCCTCTACGAAGTCAGTCGGAGGCGTGAATACGGGCTTGCTGTTGATTGGACTGACGTTCTGGGCGCTATCAAGGGTCGTGGGCATGATCAGATATTGAGCATGGGTGTGCTTATGTTTGTGGGGTTCGGATTTTGGGTGATCATTGCTCACCTCATTATCTCGATCTTCCTTGTGGAGGCTGGAGCAGGATCGGAATCTCTTGACTTCCTTATCACGCCAATGGGCCTCGCGATGCTCGCAGTTGGGAGTGCTTTTGGCGGTATGATCGCTCTTGTCTTCTATGCTGTGACAGTGATTAGTCTACCCATGCTGATTGATCGCAAAGTCGACTTCCTGACCGCAATTTTCGCTAGCCTTAAGGCGGTCCGCGATAACAGCGTGATCTTGCTCATTTGGGCCGTATGCATCGCACTCCTTTTGGCTTTAGCATTCGCATTGGCCTTTTTAGGCATATTGGTGGTGGTCCCGGTGCTTGGCCATGCGACATGGCATCTGTACCGAAGAACGATCACCACACTTTGACACATAGGAAAATGTGCTTGGGTGCGTGCTAAAACTCTAGTTCCAACACAACGAGCAGAGGCAAAACCTGGGCCGATATCGGATAGCTGGCGAAAGGCGCCGACGCCTTTGTAAGTCGACTTACGGCTCACGCCTTAGGCATTATCGTTGCTCAAGCACCGCAATCCAACCAAAGAATTAGCACTGGAAGAAACGAGCTTTTTATAGAGCTAAATGGCGGAGACGGTGGGATTCGAACCCACGATACGGGGTTACCGTATACACACTTTCCAGGCGTGCGCCTTCGACCACTCGGCCACGTCTCCGCATTCCCTAGCCCGCTCCCACATCGCAAATTGCGTGCAGACCGGTCCGGGAAAGGGCGCGGATAGACGCAAGCCACCTCTTTCGCAAGCGGCTTGAGGGTGGCAGACTGTCTTGCATGAAAAAACTGCTTCTGACTGCCGCCTGCGCTCTTGCGCTCACCCTGCCCGCTCACGCGCAAACTGAGGCACCCGATGAGCCCGAGGTCGCGCCATCACCCAATGAAATCGTCGATAGCGCCGCTGATGATGAATGGATGGCGATTGCAGCGGAAGATTTGCTGGTCATGACGCTCGCCCCTGATGCTGCGGGCAAGGAGCGCCAAGTCATCATCCAATTGATGCCCGCCCCATTCAGCCAAGGCTGGGTGGAGAACATCCGCACCCTCGCCCGCGCTGAGTGGTATGACGGGATCAGCGTGAACCGCGTGCAAGACAATTACGTCGTCCAATGGGGCGATCCCGGGCATGATAATCCGGAGAGTGGTGAATTGGAAAGCAAGCCACTGCCGGATGGGCTGCGGGTGATGAGAAACGAAGAATACATCGCGTCAACCGATAGTGAACTCGTGGACGCTATCTCGGCCCAAGACTTGAACAATACAAAGATAGAGAACAACTACTTGCGACCGGTCGGTCGATTGAATGATCCATATGCAGCGGCGATGCGGGGATGGCATCTTGATCCGTACTCAAGGCGTCACCTGTTATTAAGGGGCTGGCCCGTTGCCTTCGCGGACGACTTCAAGACCGCCTGGCCCGTCCACTGCTACGGCATGGTCGGCGTAGGGCGTTCCTATTCACCCGACACTGGCTCCGGCGCAGAGCTTTATACGGTGATCGGCCATGCGCCTCGTCATCTTGATCGCAATATCGCGCTGGTGGGCCGCATCATTAGCGGGATGGAGCATCTCTCCTCCCTGCCGCGCGGCTCAGGTGTACTCGGCTTCTACACTGAGGATGAGGCGAGGCTGCGCACGCCGATCCGGTCGATCCGGATCGCCAGCGACCTGCCAACAAGCGAAAGTCCGCAATTCGAATATCTCTCCACCGAAGGCGAAACTTTTGCCCGCTATGCTGAGGCACGCGCCAATCGCCGTGACCCTTTCTTTATTGTACCCGCAGGCGGCGCGGATATCTGCAATATCCCTGTGCCCATTCGGCCAATCACCACCGTTGAAGCCGAGTGAGCGACACAATCACCGCCACCGTGCCCTTGCGCCGATGGCAGGGCGAGAAGGCTGTCTATCACCTCGTGAGTTTTACTGGTGATGATGCGCAATCGCTGGCCGCGCATGCCATCATGCATAAGCTCGAATTCGGCAAACGTGGCGGCTTTGGCTCTGTGAAAGTCACCGCGCAAATCGGTGAGACGTGTTGGAAGACTTCGGTCTTTCCCCAGAACAAGCAATCCGAATGGATATTGCTCGTGAGCAAAAAGGTGATGAAGGCCGAAAGCATCGTCGCTGGTGATACGTTGCGGGTTTCGGTCACTCCGCTCTGACGCGCATCGACTACCCCGCCCGCTGGACTTCATAGTCTTGTTCGTCGGCAAACGAGCCATCACCTGCATCGAGATCGCGCGCGGATCGGCGCACATCCATCACAAACCCATTTGCTTTGGCACGCAGGGCTTCGGTGTGAAGGCTGAGCGCGGCGGCCCCGCTTGCAACGTCAGAGGCAGCCGCACCGGTATCGCTGCTGGCTGCGTTTAACATGCCAAGCTTGGCGTTGATATCAACCGCGCTGGCCGCCGCAGTGTCGATGTGCAGGGCAAGCTCACTCGCCGACACAGATTGCTGATCAACGGCGGTCGCGATCATGACGGCAGTTTGTTCAAGCTCGCCAATGCGCTTTACAATGTCGGCAAGATCACCCGCGCTTGATTGGGTAAAGCCTTGCATCGCGCTGATCTTGTCCGTGACGCTGTTGGTCGCATCACTGGTCTGCATCGCCAACTCCTTCACCTCGCGCGCAACCACCGCAAAGCCACGTCCTGCCTCACCGCCGCGCGCCGCCTCGATTGAGGCATTGAGCGCCAACAGGTTCGTTCGTTGAGCGATGGTCTGTATCAGCTCGACAATCTCACCCACTTCCAGCGCGGCTTTTGATAGATCGGACATCTTGGTGTTGGCAGTGGAGACCAGATCGCTGGCAGCGCGGGCCAGTTCGGCCGAGCTGGATGCCTGACGGCTGATTTCGCCAATCGACAGCGCAAACTCATCGGTCGCCGCAGCAGCAGCGGTTACGTTGGTCGTCGATCCATCCATGGCATCGCGGGCACGGCCAGTCTGCTCATTCGATCCTTGCGCGAGTTCAACCATCTGGCGCGACGTGTCCTGCAGTTTCTCCGTCGCATCAGAAACGGATGTAATTAGCTGGCCGACAGACACTTCAAACCCGTCTGCCAACCCTTCGAGCAGCTGGCTCTTTTCACTGCGTAAAGTGCGCATTCTTTCGCTCTGAATGCGCTCCTCAGCAAGGCGGCTCTCTGCTTCTTTTGCGCGTTTGGAATTCAGCTGGTGTAGTTCCAGCGAGGCTTTGCGCAGCACCTCCAAGGCGCGGGCCATATCGCCGATTTCATCCTGTCGGGATCGGCCCGGCATCTCAACCTCAAGATCACCATCGGCCAAACGTTTCAAGGACCCGGTGATGCCCGACATCGCATGAGCCGTATTGTTGATTATGACCCGCGCAATGATCATTGAGGCAGCGCAGGCAATGACCGAAAGCACTAGACTGACGAGAAAGGCGCTCAATATGCTCGCAAGCAGCGCGTCTATGACAGAGCGCGCATAGGTGTGCATTTCATTGAACAGATCAGAAATCTTGGCGGAGCAATTTTCAAGCCGCCGCGCAGTCTTACCAGCTGTGGCAACCATTTGCTGCGCAGATTGTCCAGAAGCCTCTTCGCGCATCTCTGTGACGTCTTCTGAAAACATCCGCAATCGCTGCATATAGGCGCGCGGGTAATATCCGTCCCCCGCATCTAAAGCCTCTTCCAACTGAGCGGACGCATCGCGCAATGCGTTGCGTAATTCGCCGGCGCCGTCTTGCTCCCCCATTTGCATGTCGCTTAGAGCTTGCGAGGCGCGGATCAGGTCAAAGCCTGCCTGGCCTACTGCTACTTCTGCGCGAACACGCTCAGCATGGTCAGACCCTGCTTTGCCAAAATAGCCGAACAAACCCAGCAGCAGCGCCACTATCACTAATGGAATGAGCGTGTTGCCAAAGATTGCGATGCGCAACTTTGCGACAATGGATCGCTTGCTCAAGACCCTGTCAAACACGCCTAAGCCCTGGCTGCGATCAGGCTTTGCAAGTTCGGGAGTATTTGTCAGGTGAGCGAGATCAGACACAGACACCCTCTTCACAAGGACGCATCAAGAGGTGTTGGCCAGTGCGTGGCGTGTCTTTAAAAATCATGGCCTGTCCCGCATCCACCACATTGCATCACGCGCACAGGCATAGGGGGGGCGTAGTAAGCGGCTGGCTAAACCGCTGACCGTAAACCTACCTAGTGATGGTTGGGGTTGCGCTCTAAATCCGGTCGGCCTGCGCCACCGCATCGCTCGCGCGCAGAGCGCTCAAAATGCGGGTGAGATGCGCCAGATCCTGCACTTCGGCATCAATCTCATAGGTTGTGAACGGATGATCAAGCTGCGTTTGGATCAGGCTGGTGACGTTGATCTTGTTCTGAGCAAAGATGCCGGCCATTTCCGCCAGAGTACCAGGGCGATCATACAAGGTCACGGCCAAACGTCCGACCGCACCATGCGAACGGCGGCCCCAATTGAGATCGAGCCAGTCGCTATCGACGCCATCGGCGAGTTTCAGGCAGTCAATCGTATGCACAGCCACTCGCTTGCCCTTTCGGCGCAATCCGACAATGCGATCACCTGGGATCGGATGGCAGCATTCGGCTAGTTCAAAGGCGACACCGGGGGTCAGACCGCGAATAGATATCTGACGCTCATGCCGCGACCATTCCTCATCCTCTTCAAACTCTGCAGTGGAGCCTGGAACCAGCGCTTCCATCACTTCGCGGTCGGTCAGTTTGGCAGAGCCGATGGCGAACATCAGGTCGTCAGGTTCTTCCATGCCCAGCCGTTCAACAGCAGCGCGGATCGCTTTCTTTCCGATGCGCGCGGGCACGCGGGTCGCGATTTCGTCGAACAGCTTTGAGCCAATCTGAGCGATTTCCTCGCGTTCCTTCAGCCGCACCGCACGGCGGATCGCGGCGCGCGCTTTGCCGGTGACGACAAAACCCAGCCATGCCATTTGAGGCTCAGCGCCTGCACCTTTGATGATCTCGACCACATCGCCATTGTTCAGCCGGGTGCGCAGCGGCATGTGACGTCCGTTGATCTTGGCCCCGATGCAGGCAAGGCCCAGATCTGTGTGAACCGCAAAGGCGAAATCGACCGCGGTCGACCCCTTTGGCAGCTGGAACAGGGCGCCTTTGGGAGTAAAGGCAAAAATACGATCCTGATAGATCGCCATGCGCGTGTGTTCGAGCAGTTCCTCTGCATCGTGGCTCGCATCGACAATCTCGATCAGATCGCGCAGCCAGGCGACTTCGCCATCGGCCTTATCAGCCTGCTTATAAGCCCAGTGCGCGGCCAGCCCAAACTCGTTACGGCTGTGCATTTCGCGCGTGCGGATTTGTACCTCCACGCGCATAGAATTTTCATACATCAGCGAGGTATGAAGAGAGCGATAGCCGTTATTCTTAGGCGTTGAAATATAGTCTTTGAATTTGCCCGGCAGAAACTGCCACGTCGTGTGCAAAATACCCATCGCGCGGTAACAATCCGCTTCGCTTTCAGTCAGCACGCGGAAGGCCATGATGTCAGTGACTTGTTCAAAGCTGACATGGCGCTCTGACATTTTCTGCCAGATCGAAAACGGGTGTTTTTCACGCCCCGTCACTTCAACGCTCAGACCAGCTTCGGCCAGCGCTTGCTTAATTTTGAGCGCGATCGCATCGACCTGCCCCCCATCTTGCCCGCGCAATTCCTCCAGCCGTTTGGTGATGGTGGCGTAGGCTTCAGGCTCCAGCTCTTTGAAAGCTAGGGCCTGCATCTCGCGCATATATTCATACATGCCCACCCGCTCTGCCAGCGGCGCGTAGATATCCATGGTTTCGCGCGCGATACGCTGGCGCTTTTCCGGCTTCGAGATGAAATGCAACGTGCGCATATTGTGCAATCGGTCTGCCAGTTTGACCAGCAGCACGCGTATATCTTCAGACATTGCGAGCAGAAATTTGCGCAAATTCTCCGCCGCACGCTCATTCTCAGGCATCGCCTCGATCTTGGAAAGCTTGGTCACACCATCAACCAGTCGTGCGACCTCAGCCCCGAAATTGGCCTCAATGTCTTCAATCGTGACCAGCGTGTCTTCGACCGTGTCGTGAAGCAGCGCGGTGATAATCGTTTCTTGATCGAGCTGCAGATCTGTCATCAGACCTGCGACTTCTATCGGGTGCGAGAAATAGGGATCACCGCTCGCCCGCTTTTGACTGCCATGCTTTTGCACCGTGTAAACATAAGCACGGTTGAGCACGGCTTCGTCCGCCTCAGGGTCATAATCCTTAACCCTCTCAACAAGTTCATATTGGCGCAGCATAACACGCTGAATATGTGCCGCTTCGCGCATTGGAGCAAGCGCTCAATTCAGACTAATTTCGGCGTGATTCCAAACGGAGGCAAACGCCCTGCCCCGGCATATACCCTAAGGCAGGCTCAAAACGGTCTCAATGATGTATGTTGTACCCGTGCATGTATGCGCGAAATCAACGCCCCATTATCCAACCCCGATATCAGCATAGCTGACATTGCTGCGCTTATCTGCGCGATGATGGCCGCCGTTCTGGTCGTGATGGATGTGGTGTCGCCGTTCTTGAGCGCTCTGCCCGTATCACCCGCCTTGATCGCAGCCTGTCTGGCTGGTCTTGCAATCGCTCTGCGTGAATTCACAATGCGTACCCGGATCGCTCATCAATCGGCCAAGTCTTCAGCGGCCATGCGCCGACTCAAAGACCAGATCCGTTGGCTCGAATTAACCGAAGCGCAGACCAATATCGGTCATTGGCGGCTCGATCTGGCGACCAACGAGGTGTTCTGGTCCGATGCCACTTATGCGATCCACGCGCTGGAACCCGGCACACCGCCACGGCTCGAAGATGCGCTTAATTATTATCACGAAGGGGATCGCGAAACCGTGGTCCGTTCGATTGATGAAGCGCGCAAGACCGGGCAATTCCAATCGTTCAAGGCGCGCCTGATCGATAGCAAAGGCTGTCTGCGTCACGTGGAATCGGGTGCCAGTGTGGAACTGGACAACAACGGCACGCCGGTCGCATTGTTTGGGGTGTTCAAAGATCGCACGGGCGAAGAAAACATGCAGGCCGAACTGCGTCAGGCAAGCGAAGATGCCCTCGCGCTGGTCCGGGCAAAGGGCATGTTCCTAGCCCGCATGAGCCACGAAATCCGCACACCGATGAACGGGCTGATCGGTTTTGCCGAATTGCTGGCAAAAAGCGACCTTACGCCCGAACAAGAGGCCAAGGTGCGCTTCATCCTGGATTCCGGCCATTCGCTTCAGGCTTTGCTCAACGACATCCTTGATTTCACCAAGGTCGAGGCTGGCCGGACGGAAATTGCATCGGTTCGCATTGTGACATACGAATTGATTGAAAGCGTGCTGCGCGGGTTCTCCGGCGAAGCTGAGGGCAAAGGCCTGCGTATCGCAAAGGACATTGCGCCCGATGTTCCCGATTTCTTCAAAAGCGATCCCCTGCGCTTACGCCAGATCTTGTCTAATCTGCTCGCCAACGCGGTTCGCATGACGAGCAAGGGCAGCGTGACACTTGGACTGCAACTCAAAGGCGAATGTCTGCATTTCAGCGTTCAGGACACAGGACCCGGAATTGCACCTAATATGCTGGAACGCATCTTTGACCCGTTCACTCAGGAATCGAGCCCAGGCTATGCAGGCAGCGAAGGGACCGGGCTTGGCCTGCCGATCAGCCGCAATCTTGCAGAATTGATGCAAGGGCGGCTGCTGGTCGAGAGCACGCAAGGCAAAGGATCAACATTCACTCTGGTTTTGCCATTGGTCGAAGCCCAAGCGCCACAGAGACGATCGATGCAGAACACGGCCAGGGCGCCTGGGGAGCGATACGAAACTTCACTCTCAGGCAGCGGCGCGAATACCCGGTCACCGCGCATCCTTTTGGCTGAAGACTTTGAAATCAATCGTGAGCTGATAGTCCAAATGATGGATCATCTCGGGATTGAAGTTGACTGTGCGAAGGACGGTCAAGAAGCCGTCGCGATGGTGCATCAGGCGCTGGCCATAGGCAAACCTTATCATGCGGTTTTGATGGATTTGCAAATGCCCAAACTGGATGGGATCGAGGCAACCCGGCGCATACGATCCGCCGGAATTTCGAAGGACGATCTGCCCATTATCGCTGTGACTGCCAATGCCTTTGCAGATGATGTCGAGCGATGTTTTTCAAGCGGAATGCAAGCGCATTTGGCAAAGCCGCTTTCAATGGATCAGCTGTCCGCAGAATTGGAGCGCTGGGTGCCGATATACAAACCACACGCATCAGCCGCCTGACGATTGCCTGTCGGTAGTCAAATTCGATTCGCCGAATGGATGGCTGGCTAAGCAATAAATAGAATTCAAGTATTCATCGCAATTTCGCGGCATTTTGACTTAAAACACCAATGTATGGTTTGTCGAATTGCGCTTCCTATGAGAGTTTTTTGTGTCGCAGGCATTCCCCCGCGACACGCTCAAGGAGAAGACGATGAAAACGAGCAAATTGATCGCAGCAATGGCTGTTGTCACGTCTGCATTCGCTCTGCCAAGTGCACTCGCCGCGAACGAGCCGGACCCGCCGCCACCAGCGGGGCTAATCTGTAACGGCGTGACCTGTGAAGGGTTCATGAACATTGGCGGGGAATGGGTGTATGTGGTTTTCCCCGATCCAGGGGGTGAGCCTCCCTATCCACCTTGATGGGAATAAGTGGTGGGGGCGTAACGCCTCCACCATTACTCCTTTGTCAAGCAATCAAGTCCATACTGCGCGCGGCGGCAGGCTCATTAAGATCGCATCGATATTGCCGCCGGTTTTCAGTCCAAAAATCGTGCCGCGATCATAGACCAAGTTAAACTCAGCATAGCGCCCGCGGTATTCGAGCTGCGCCAGCTCGTCTGCGTCAGTGAAGTCACTCTCCATCCGCTTGCGAACCAGCTTGGGGTAGATATCGAGAAACGCTTTGCCGACATCCTGAGTGAAGGCGAGGTTGCGGTCGAAACTTGGATCATCGTCGCAGGCCAGATGGTCGTAGAATATCCCGCCAACGCCGCGATGGGTTTCGCGGTGAGGGATGTAGAAATAGTCATCTGCCCATTTCTTGTACCGGTCATAATAGGTCGGGTTGTGCGCCATACAGGCAGCCCGCATACTGGCGTGGAATTCCTGAGTGTCTTCCTCGTAAGGGATCGGGGGATTGAGGTCCGCGCCGCCACCAAACCATGCCGATTGCGTGGTTAGAAACCGAGTATTCATATGCACCGCAGGCACGTGCGGGTTTGCCATATGCGCGACCAGTGAAATGCCGGTCGCGGTGAATTCTGGATGCTCAGCGCTCGCGCCGTTCACTTGATCGGCAAATGCCTGCGAGAACGAACCGCGCACGGTGGAAACGTTGACGCCGACTTTCTCAAACACCTTGCCTTTCATCAAGCCTTGAACCCCGCCACCGGGATCATCATTGCCCTCTTCTTCGCGGTCCCAAGGGGTATAGGTAAAGCTTGCATCGGACCCTGCATCGCGCTCAATCGCTTCAAACGCGGCGCAAATCTGGTCCCGCAAGCTCTCAAACCATTCTTTTGCGCGCCCTGTGTGGCTGGCCCAATCGCTCATACGTCTTTCGTCCCTCAATCCGTGACCTGCGACCATGAACATTACGGCAGGGGTGTCAACGGGATTTGACACGGATCAAATCCCTGTAATCGCTCCGCTGTCACCCTTGCCAAAGTCATTCGCGCAAGGCAGAGGGGGCGTATGGTTCCCGTTTCGTTCCCTTCCGATTCTGCCGCGCTTGAATTTGCAGGCGAAGAATTGGTGCTGACTAAGGCAAACGCGCTGTATTGGCCGCGAGAGAACGCACTATTGGTCGCCGACTTGCATCTGGAAAAGGGCAGCTGGTATGCTCGAACGGGCCAGATGTTGCCCCCCTATGACAGCCGCGAAACGTTGGAGCGGATTGCCGATCAGGTGAAAGCGACAGGCGCGCGCCGGGTGATCACTCTGGGTGACAATTTTCACGATGATGCAGGCACTTCGCGGCTCGACGCATATGCAAGCGGCATGCTCGAAGGGCTGATCCGCAGCCTCGATTGGGTCTGGATCACCGGCAATCATGACGAGGAAATGGGGCGCGGTTTTGGCGCGCATATCACCAGTGAGCTTGAAATCAGCGGGATCGTGCTGCGCCACGAGGCTCAACCGGGCGAGGTCCGGCCTGAGCTATCCGGGCACTACCACCCCAAGATGCGAGTGCGCGTGCAGGGTCGCCATATCGCGCGGCCTTGCGGTGTTGTCAGCCGGTCTGAAGATGGACCTGACCGCATGATCCTGCCTGCCTTTGGCGCTTACACAGGCGGCATGGATGCAGGCGCGCCAGAGATCAAACAGGCGCTTAGCCCTGCGCAACGGATCGATGCTGTGCTGCCGGCAAAGGGTAAATTGGTCACATTCCCGCTTTATCGTGAGGCAGCGTAAGACTCATCTGGAAATTGCTTGCCCGAATCTCTACATTATGAACAATCATTCAGGCTAAACAGGAGAAACCAAATAGCCCGTCCACCTCGGCGTCAGATGGCCCCGCCTACGAAAAGCGGCCCTCGTTACGACACTTTTATCCAGGTTCCCAAAGTCCGCGTCATTGATGACGAAGGCGAGAACCTTGGCGTTATGTTCACCCGCGAAGCTATGGAGCAGGCCAATGAAAAAGGCCTAAACCTTGTTGAAGTGTCCCCCAATGCGGACCCGCCCGTGTGCAAATTCCTCGATGTTGGCAAATATCGGTATGAGGCCCAAAAAAAGGCCAATGCTGCGCGCAAAACGCAAAAGACGCAGGACATCAAAGAAGTCAAAATGCGTCCCAATATCGACACGCATGATTATGACGTGAAAATGCGCAACGTGAACAAGTTCATCGATCAAGGCGACAAGGTGAAAGTGACCTTGCGCTTCCGTGGCCGTGAAATGGCGCACCAGCATCTGGGCATGGACCTGCTCAAACGCGTGCAAACCGACGTGGAAGAAACCGCCAAGGTAGAAGCCTTCCCAAGGCTCGAAGGCCGCCAAATGCTGATGGTGCTCGCACCGAAGTAAGCGCCAAGGCAATGGCACCAGCAATTAAATATAGGGGCGAGAGCATTTGGCGCTTTCGCCCCTAACCTTTGTGCGTTGCGGGAGCGAGGTGCCTACTAGAGCGCTCAGATGCCGGATCTACACAAAGGACGTCGCAAGAGCGGCCGCCCTCCCAAGCCTATGAGAAGTAAGCCAGGCGAGCCGGATGGCCCGTATCCCGCGCTTGTGGGCGCAAAGCCAGCCACTGTATTCGACGAATAACACACCACATCCGATAACCGGGAACAAATCCCTTTCTTATCAATCTATAGACTAGCACGTGAGGTGTGGGATTGGCTGTCCTTCTAAACGAAGGCACTCCTTGGCCCGTTTGGAGTGATTCCCCGCTAATGGCCCGTCCGGCGCCTCACAAACACCCTCTACGCCCCATAGTCGCGCCTACGATCGCGATTGTGCGGGGCAAAATCCCCGCGAAGCCCCGTTTACAAGAGGGTAAGCGCATTCGACACAGGACTGCTTGATATGCCCCGTTTTCAGGTAATTGCTTCCCTTGCCGCAACCTCTGCGCTGGCCCTTAGCGCTGCTCCTACGCTCGCGCAGGATGCGCGCCAGACTGTTGACCCCCAGTTTGAAACCTTTGCTCCCACTGGCGAACCCATCCGGCACAGCATCGACTATTCGATCTGGGATGAAGCGATGCAGAATATCGTGATCTCAATGGGCCCGAGCCTGCGCCAAAGCGCCGGTCGTCCCGATGGCAGCTTTGGTACGCGTCGTCAGTATGGTCATGTCTCACGCTATCGCCTTGAAGGCACGCGGATCATGTTCAGCTTCCTCGACAGCGACGTAATCGCTAGTTTTAGCGAGTATCGTCGCGACCTAGAAAGCGTGGCCGATCAGGTCGATATTCAATCGCTTTCACGCAACGAACAGCTCGCCTATTGGATCAATCTCCATAACGTCGCAATCATCGAACAGATCGCCAATGAATGGCCAATACGCCAGCCGCGCGAGATTGAAATTGGCGGCGTCCCTATGGACGAGGCGCGCTTTATCACGGTGGAAAGCATTGCTCTTTCCCCACGCGATATTCGCGAGAAAATCGTCTTTGCCAACTGGCGCGATCCGCGCGTAATCTATGGCTTTTGGCGCGGTGAGATTGGCAGCCCGTCCCTTCAGCGCGAGGCATTCAATGCAGACAATGTTGGCCGCCTGCTTGACCGCGGCGCGCGCGATTTCGTAAATTCGCTGCGTGGCACACAAAAACGCGGCAGCACTTTGGAAGTTGCTGAGCTGTATGAAGAGGTTGCTGGCTTTTACTTCCCCAATTTTGACGGCGACCTGCGCGCACATCTCGCGCAATTCGCTGATGAAGACACGTCAGAGATCCTCAGTGGAACAAGCCGTATTGATGCCAGTGTGCGCGAATATGACATCGCTGACCTGGCCGGCGGCGTACGTGAGCCAACCTATCAAAACATCACGCAAGATGGCGATCAGGTGAGCTTCCGCATCCCGCAAAGCATGGCGCGCCTACTCGCTCAGCGCGAAGAGAAATTCCAGCGGATCATTCGTCAGGGCCGCACTGGCACAGTCACATTCAGCAATATTGATCTACCCGGCGATCCCGATGACAAGGGCGAGATCGAGTAAGCTCGCTCAGTCTTTTTTGCTCTCGGTGAATTTTGATGCCCGCCTGACCACTTGGTCAAGCGGGCATTCTGTTTTTACGCGCTGCTTGTAAGTAGCACGCAATTGATAATTGGTAGTTTTTCCCCTAATGCTTTCGAACTTAGGGGCGGAAGTTATGAATAAGAACGGCGTTCTATCAATGGGGCTGGCATCCATACTCGCAATTGCTGCGACACCTCTGACGGCTGAGGTTCAGGAGTTCGAAGAACAATCCCGTGTCTCGCCTACAACTGCTGAGGCATCCCTCTTTTCGATCTTCGTTCCCACTGAAAACCCCGTTCGGCACCGACTGGACTACAGCATTTGGGATTTTGCGCTCAGAAACATAGTAGTGCCCATGGGCCCGCCCAATCGCAAAACGGCGCGGCGTCCTGACCCAGTATTGGGCACGCGCACGCGCCAGGGGCACAATTCACGCTACCGGCTCGAGGGGTCGCTGGTTGGTTTTTCCTTTCTTGAGCGCGATATGATTGCAAGCTTCACTGAGTATCGCGAAGACTTGGAACAGATCGCAACCGATCTCGACATCTCAACCCTGCCCCGCAACGAACAACTCGCATTCTGGATCAACCTGCACAATGTCGCGATGGTTGAGCAGATTGCTCTGCAATGGCCCGTTCGCCAGCCGCGCGAACTGGAAATTGATGACGCACCGCTGGACGAGGCGAAGTTCATCACCGTGTCCGGTGTCGCCATGAGCCCCCGCGATATTCGCGAGAACATCGTCTATGCCAATTGGCGCAGTCCTAAGGTCATCTACGGCTTTTGGCGCGGAGAGATAGGCGGACCAGCGCTTGAACCCATGGCCTATACTGGTTCGAATGTCGGCTCGCTTTTGGACCTTGCGGCGGGGGATTTTGTAAACTCGCTGCGCGGCACGCAAAAACGCGGCGACCGGCTTGATGTGTCAACACTGTATGAAGAGACGCGGGCCTTTTTTTTCTCTGATTTCGAGAACGATTTACGCGCGCATCTAGCAGAATATGCCGATGAAGAGGTGATAGGGATATTGGGCGAAACCAACATTGTGCGCGCCTCAATCCGCGAATGGGATGTTGCCGATATGTCAGGCGGTGCCCGCCAAGCGAATTACCTGTTTGTGCAGGATGAGTTTGAAGTCGCTTCCTTACGGATTCCCTATGCAATGAAACAGTTGCTGAGTGAGCGCCTTCGAAAGCTTAGAGTGATGGAAGGCAATGGAGAACGGACAGGCCGTGTCATTTTCTCCAATATTGACTTGCCGGGCGATCCACCGAACAAGAACGCGGTCGAGTAATTCTCAGCTCGCGGGGCGAACCATGGTCCAGAAATGTGGGCCACCATCTGGCACGTCCCATTCAGCTGTGACCTCAAATCCTAACCTTGTGTAGATCGCGACATTACTGGGCGTCGCGGTTTCAAGCAGCACACCGCGCGCTTCTTCGGCAGCGCGAGCAATACCGGCACGGATCACAGCTCCGCCCCAACCCTTTCCCTGAGCTTCAGGCGTAACGCCGACATAGCGCAGATAGGAATGGCTCTGCGGGCGCGGATGGCGGGCATACATGGCATCTGCCACCTTCAACCCGCGCGACAATGCGCCGCCAAACACGCCGAGCAACCGCAGATTGTCCCAAGTGGAGGCAAAGACCCCGTCCGTGACATTCCCTGGCGGATACCAGAGCGAAGCTGCACCAGCATCCTCTGAGGCGAGCACTTGGCCATGGCGATGCGATTGCTCGGCCATAATTGCAAAGAAGCGCGGCAAAACAGCGCGTCGCTTGTCCGGGTCAGGCAGAATCCACACAAGCGCCGGATCATCCTGAAACGCGGTAGCCAGCGTGGCGACGATGCGGTCTGGACTTTCAGCCGGACCCTTCGACAAAATGGGGCGCTCTTGGTTCATCTTGATTGTCGTAGCGCAATAATTCGGCGGAAAGCAAAGTGCCTCATGCCTGTGACACCTTGCGCTCATCGACGAAGCTGGCAGTGTGCCTGTAGGGAGAAAACAACACACCATGACCGCGCGCATGATCGGCCTTGCCCTTGGCCCGCTCGCCTTTGCAATCACCGCTCTTGCGCCTGCCCCTGCTGGGATGAGCGGCGAGGCTTGGCTGGTTGCAGGGCTCGTCATTTGGATGGCGGCGTGGTGGATGACAGAGGCGGTTCCGCTGGCTGTCACCGCCCTCCTGCCCTTTATCATCTTGCCCTTGGCAGGCGTGATGGATGCCCGCGCCACGGCGAGCGCTTACTACGCGCCGATCCTGTTCCTGCTGCTTGGCGGTGCCTTCATCGCGCTGGCGATTGAGAGGACAGGGCTGCACAGGCGGCTGAGCCTCGCTATCTTGAAAGCGATCGGGTCGGAGGGTGGACAAGCGCGCCTGCTGCTTGCGTTCATGGTGTCGGCTGCGATCCTTTCGATGCTGATCTCAAACACATCGACCACTCTGATCATGATGCCGATGGCTCTCGCGGTACTGGCTGGAGGTACCGCGATGGAAGCGCAGGCCGAGACAGGTGAGGCAGAAATCGAGACTTCAGGGCTCTACGGTGCGCTCCCTATGGGGATCGCTTTTGCCGCGACTATTGGCGGACTTGGCACGATTGTTGGCTCCCCCACTAATGGCATCGCTGTGCAATTGCTCGACGATATGATCGGATTGCAGATCACCTTTGCGGGCTGGATGGCTTACGGTTTGCCCGTGGTACTGATCGGTGTGCCGCTCGCCGCTTTTGTCATTTCGCGCGTGCAGAGAGTGGCAGCGTATCCGTTTGACGTGGCCGCTGCCCGCACTGCCATCGATGATGCAAGCGCATGGTCGAGCGCGGAGCGGCGGCTGGTTCCGATCATCGCCATCACCTTCACGCTTTGGATGACGCGGCGTTGGGTCGCGCCTTACCTGCCAGAGGGAAGCTGGACCGACGGGACCATCGCGGTGATCGCCGCCCTCGCGCTGTTCCTTCTACCCGATGGAACAGGTCGCCCGATGCTCAAATGGCAAGAGGCCGACCGCGCGCCATGGGGCGTAATCCTGATGTTTGGCGGCGGTTTGGCGCTGGCTGCTGGCATGCAGGCATCGGGGCTAGCCGAATGGCTGGGCAATGCGCTGCTGCCCCTCGACGCCGTGCCGCTGTTCCTGATGGGCCTCGCGATTGTGGCAATGGTGGTGCTGGTCACAGAATTTGCGAGCAATGTCGCAACCGCTTCTGCCATCATTCCCGTCGTCGCCAGCCTTGCCGCAGCCCTGGGCCTCGGGGAGAACGCAATCCTTATCGCGATGCCAGCGGCGCTTGCAGCGAGCTGGGGCTTTATCCTGCCCGCAGGCACAGGGCCAAATGCGATTGCGTGGGCGACCGGGCGCCTCAGGATTGAGCGGCTGGTGCGCGCGGGCATCGTGCTCGATCTGATCGGGATCGTGCTGATCGTTGCTTTGGTGTGGTTAGTGGCGGGTATCGGCTAAAGCGTATCGCAAGCTGGCAGGCTCGCATCATTTTGGAAGAGCGTGCCGCCGCTGCTGAACCCATCGCCGATCATCACTTCATATTGCATGCCCTCCACAAGCGCTGCGCCTCTTGCGAAGTCTGCCAGTGGGGCAGCGCATCTCCGTATTGCAGAAATGCAATGGCGGGCCGGTTTTCGTAGGCCTCTGTTTCGTTGGCCAAGAAGTCGGCCCGCCAGACAATTTCTGACGGCTTGTCATGACCCGGCCCATCGGGAAGCATCGCGACCCAGACATAATCTGGCCGCGTCGGATCACTACTAAAGAAGTCTTGCGTATTGGAAATTGCAAACGCGACCGCCCCGCCTTGCTGACATGGGGTTACCTCAAAACCGGCAGGTTGGCATCCTTGGGTGATGGCGATCAAAGCGACTAGGAAAGCGGCGCGTTTCATATGCCTTTGCTATCACACGCTATTACCCGACCAAAGCGGCTCCTCACGGACCCCAGCAATCCACAGCCCCACGCAGCAAAACCGGTTGCACCTGTAACCAATCGCTCGTATCCAAAATCTATTGCACGGGCCTTTGGGGAGAGGCGCTTCTGCGGAGGTTAGAAGCGGGTGCCTCACTGGTCCTTTCAATAGCTTCTGCCTTCCTAGGAGCGTTTGTTAGGAAGGAAATCGGCGCATGACCGATGCTATTGATCCGGTTGACACCCCCACTCCTCGCCGCAAGCCAAAGCCTGTGCGCACCGAGATTGGCGGAAAGCCGCTAAAGCCATCGACGCTAATGATGGGCCACGGCTTTGATCCGGCTCTGTCGGAAGGATCACTGAAGGCTCCGATTTTCCTCACTTCCACCTTCGCTTTTGAAAACGCAGCGGCAGGCAAGCGTCACTTTGAAGGGATCACGGGCAAGCGCGAAGGCGGCGCAGAGGGCCTCGTCTATTCGCGCTTTAATGGACCGAACCAAGAGATCCTCGAAGACCGATTGGCGATCTGGGACGGTGCTGAGGACGCGCTGACCTTCTCCAGCGGGATGACCGCGATTTGCATCCTGATGATGGCCTATGCGAGCGCAGGGGATGTGATCGTGCATTCAGGGCCGCTTTACGCTGCAACCGAAGGGTTTGTGGCCAAGGTGCTGTCGAAATTTGGTGTGACCTATATCGACTTCCCCGCAGGCGCGACGCCAGAGGAACTCGACGAAGTGATCAAGCGCGCCAAATGCCAAGCGGGCGAAAATGGGGGCAAGGTCGCGATGATCTACCTCGAAAGCCCCGGCAACCCGACCAATGCACTTGTTGATGTGCAGGCGGTTCGCGAAGCGCGCGATGCGAACCTCAAATGGCCCTGCCCGATCGCCATCGACAACACCTTCCTCGGCCCTCTATGGCAACGCCCACTGGAACACGGCGCGGACATTGTCGCCTACTCACTGACCAAATATGTGGGTGGCCATTCCGACCTTGTCGCAGGCAGCATTGCTGGCGCGAAGAAGTGGATGGACCCGGTGCGCGCACTGCGCAACACGATGGGCGGGATCGTCGATCCGAACACGGCGTGGATGCTGCTGCGCTCGCTTGAGACAGTGGAGCTGCGCATGCAGCGCGCAGACGAGAATGCGCAAGAAGTTTGCGCTTTCCTGAAAGAGCACCCCAAGGTCACCGGTCTCGGCTATCTCGGCATGATCGAAGACGCCCGGCAACAGGACATCTATGACCGTCATTGCCTTGGCGCAGGCAGCACGTTCAGCGTCTTCATCGATGGCGGTGAGGCAGAGTGCTTCCGCTTCCTCGACAACCTGCAAATAGCAAAGCTCGCCGTTAGCCTGGGCGGGACAGAGACGTTGGCCAGCCACCCTGCTTCGATGACACACCTTTCCGTGCCCGATGAACGCAAGGCCGCGCTTGGCATCACGGACAGTCTCGTGCGGATCAGCATCGGGATCGAGGATGCCGGCGACCTGATCGCCGACTTTGCTCAGGCGCTGGACCACGTTTGATCATGCTCCTACTCTCGCGAGCGACAAGCTGCGGGAGTTTGAGATGACTGATACCAGAAAGCCAGTGTGTCTGGTCCTTGGCGCGGGCGCGGGGATTGGCGGCAATGTCGCTGCGCGCTTTGCAGCTGAAGGGCACCATGCCGTACTGGCAAGGCGCTATGATGAAGAGGGCTTGCAAAGGCTGGTCGGGCAGATCGAGGAAGCGGGCGGCAGCGCGTCAGGCGCTTTGGTGAATGCCAGCGATGATGGCTCGATAGAGGAGCTAGTGCAGCGCACTGAGCGCGATATCGGGCCTATTGATACAGCACTCTACAATCTGGGCGCGCAGATCGGGAACCGCCCCTTGCTCGACACCCCACATCGCACATTTGAGCTTGGCTGGAGGCTGGGTTGCTTTGGCCTGTTCCGCTTGGCGCACGCAATGTTCCCGGCGATGGTTGAGCGGGCAAAGAGTGGGCGGCACGGCACGATGCTGGTCACCTCTGCCACGGCTGCGGTGCGCGGCAATGCGGGCCAGCATAGCCACGCAGCGGCGATGGGTGGAAGGCGGATGCTTTGCCAAACGCTCAACGCCGAATTCGCTCCGCAAGGCGTCCATATCGCGCATGTCGTGGTGGATGGATCAGTCGATGCGCCCGACACTTTGGGCAAGCTGCTAGGCGACAAATTCGAAGCCTATAAAGCGATGAAGGGCGATGACGGCGTCATTGACCCAGCCAATATCGCAGAAACCTATTGGAACCTTGCCCAGCAACCGCGCAATTGCTGGACGCATGAGATTGACATTCGCCCATGGACCGACACGCCATGGTGGAACGACAACCCTGCGCCAGAGATCAATTCTGCGGGGAAGGGTTTTGCGAGTCAAAAAGACGGATAGATCCGTCGTCACCGTATTGAGCGCAAGGAGCTTCCTCTTCCGGAGTGCCCTTTTCGACATAAAAAATGCGGACCAGATCGCAGGGAATATACGGCCCTGGAGACATAACCGCCTTATAGGCCCCGCCCTCTCCACGTTGAAAGATTTCCGCGGCCACAGGAGAATATTCTCCTTCAGGCAGCTCAATCAGAACCATTGCATAATCGCCCGAGACGGAGACTGAACGGATTTGCTGATCTTGCGCTGCGGCCCTATTTTCGGCCCTTGTCTGTTCCGAGCCTTTGAATCGTATCTGTTGCGCAATACGACGCATCATTTCGTCTGGGTCGTCGGTCAATTCGGCGGCGCCTTGGTAGTCACCATCACCAATCATCTGAAGAATTTCGACGCTGACTTGCGCCGCCTCATGCTCAGAATGGTCGACCGGTGCTTCGGCAGCGGCGCTGGATGGTTCAGCCTGTTCAGCGGCGCTTGTTTGCGAACAGCCAATGGACAGCGCGGCTGCGACAGACACCATTGCGAAGGCGCGTGTCTTTAGAACTCGGCTCAAGATACGAGCTTTCCAACCAATGTGCGAAGCGCTGCATCAAGTTCAGCGTCGGTTAGCTTGCCCGCTTCTTCGTCGAACACGTCGGAGTAATGCGGGACCGACAAGTGCCCGACCACTTCACCGCCAAAATTGGGCGCGGCTTTAACCGCAAAGTCTAGCACGCGGCCTGCGCCGCCTTGACCGTCAGATGTAGCCATCAACGCCATTCTCTTACCCTGCCAAACTTCGCGGCCCAATCGGCTGCACCAATCGAACAGGTTTTTGAAGCTGGCAGGAAAAGCGCCGTTGTGCTCAGCGTGAGAGATCATGAGCGCATCGACGGCTTCAATCCGCGCAAGGAAATCATGCGCCAATTGCGGAACTCCGCCAATCTCGCGCTCACGATCTTCACTGAAGATCGGCATTTCATAATCGTGGATGTCGAGCGTCTCGATCTCATGATCCTGTGCAAGGCTGGCCGCATATTCGACCAGATTGCGGTTGATCGACGTCGAGGAATTGCTGGCGGCAAAGGCAAGGATACGCATTGGTCTTGGTGATCTCCGAAAAATGGCTCAGCCGCGCCAAGTGCGGCGCTCTTCGCCCACTCTTAGAACTTCGTAGGCGAGCTGAAGTTTCTGAAATTCTGCTGCCGCTTCCTCATCGCCCGGTTTCACATCGGGGTGAACCTCTTTGGCTTTGGCGCGGTAGGCTTTCTTGATCGCGTTGAAATCCGCGTCCGCTTCCAATTCGAGCAGTTCAAGCGCACGCATTTCATCGGCGCTGCGCGAACCATCGCCTGATCCTGTCCAGCCATAATGCGAAGCCTCGGCATAGCCTTCGCTTTCCTGCCGCTCAGCCTTGGCGCGTTCGGCCTTTTGTTCTTTGTCCAGCCCCTCAAAATAGTCCCAGCCTTTGTTGTATTCTGCGGCATGCGCCTGACAGAAATACCAGCGGTCCGGGCTATTGGGGGATTTGGGCGCGGGGCACAGGCCCGGCTCACCGCAACCATGACGATCGCATTCACGCTGAGCCACTGTCTCGCGTGAGGAATTGTAAGATCGCCACCGGGGAAAGCCCCAATCGTTGGAACGCGTCGCCTTAGGCACGGAAATACATGATGTTTGTCGGGTGGATCACGCTGTCAATCTAGGAGTGTTCGCGCCAGTTGCAAACCCAGTTAAAGCGAATTCGGAACCAGTTGCGATGTGAAATGTTGCATTGCAATAGATTGTTCATATGTGCGCGCTTAAAGCGTGCGCTTCTTTAGGGATCACAATGAGCCAACAACTCACCATATCCAGTCTGTTTTCAGCTTTTGCGCTGGTGGTGCTCGTGCTGTTTGCGCGCGCAGCGGATATGGCAGCTGAGCCGATTCCGGGTGCTTTTGTCCAGACACAGGTGTCTGCTGGCCTCGACGGCTAAGAAAACGGCCCACCCCTGCTGTTCCCAGAGAAGCGAGCCGTTCCAAGACGTTTAGTTGATCACAATGCTCGCGGCTCGGCGGTTTTGCGCCCATGCAGCCGCATTTGATCCAAGCGCGACGGGGCGTTCCTTACCAAAGCTGCGCGTACGGATGCGGTCGGCAGACACGCCCAGACTGACGAGGTAGTTCTTGGCCGAGTTTGCGCGCCGCTCACCCAGAGCAAGGTTGTATTCGCGCGTGCCGCGTTCATCTGCGTGTCCTTCAATCGTGAAGGTGAGGCTGGGGTACTGCGCGAAATACTGCGCCTGAGCCTGCAAAGCAGCTGCGTCCGAACTGTCGATATTGTAGCGATCGGTGTCGAAATAGATGATCGACGATCCACCCACAGCATTGGAGAAATGCTCCTGCGTGCCCGGCCCTGCCACATTGGCGACAGGCGCGGAGGTTGGCGTCGGTGCAGGTGTTGCCGTCGTCACTGGCGGCGGCGGCAGTTCCTCTGGCGCCTTTTTCGAACAAGCTCCCAGTGCAAGGGCAGAGGTCAGCATGATGGCCGTTGCGGCTTTTTGCGTGGAGAAAGTCATAAGTATTGCTCTCCGAATTGGGCCGGGCAAATCCGCTCCGGCGAGTGAAACACAAATTGGTGGCTTAGTCGCGAATAGGTCCCCAAGCCGGGTCTGAGGCATCAACAGGCGTTGGCAGGCGGCGTTCATTGCGGCCAGTCAGATCGACCTGCCAAAGGCCCGAACGGCCAGAATTGCGCGCCGTACGGAAAAACTGGATGATACGGCCATTGGGTGCCCATGTTGGGGCCTCATCCTGCCATCCGTCTGTCAGCACGCGCAGGTTGCGCCCCTGCGGCGTCATGACGGCAACATTAAAATCGCCAGCAATGCGCGTGAAGGCAATCTGGTCACCGCGCGGGCTCCATTCCGGCGTCGCACAACGCCCGCCGAAAAAGGTAATGCGGCGTTGGTTTGAGCCATCGGCATTCATGACATAGCATTGCTGCGAGCCCGAGCGGTCGCTTTCAAAGACAATGCGTGATCCATCAGGCGAATATGATCCGCCAATGTCGATCCCCGGTGCATCCGTCAGTTTGGTGCTTTGACCGCCATTCACCGAAACGCGGTAAATGTCGGTATTGCCGTTCACTGCCATCGAATAAAGGATATTGCGCCCATCAGGCGACCAGCGGGGGGCAAGCGTGGGGTTGCGGTTCTCAGTCACCAAAGTCTGCTGCCCACTGCCAATGTCATAGACATAGATGCGCGGGTTCCCGTCGACATAGGAGAGATAGAGAATTTTCGAATAATCAGGTGAGTAACGCGGAGTAAGAGCAGTCGCGCTGCCCAACGTCAAAAAACGGTGGTTTGCGCCGTCGGAATCCATCACGGCCAAGCGCTTGACCCGGTTATCCTTAGGCCCCGTCTCAGCGATATAGGCGATGCGGCTATCGAAGAACGGGTCTTCGCCGGTCAACCGGGCATAGATTAGATCAGAACATTTATGCGCAGCGCGCCGCCAATCTGCTGGGCGCACCTCGTATCCTTCGCGGATCAGCTCATCTTGCAGAGCGACATCGTAGAGGTAGCAGCCGACGACAACGCGGCCATTGCTGCCCGCATTCACAAAACCATGGACCAGCATTTCCGCGCCGCGCCCACTCCAGCTGCCCCAAGCAGGGCTTCGAACCTGTTGAAATTCTGGGGTCGGCAGGCTGTCAGGTCCGGTTGGTTTAAACAGGCCATTATTGCGCAGATTTGCGGTGATTACTCGCGCGACCTCGCGGCCCAATGCAGCTGTACCATCGGCATTGGCCGGGGTCGGCACATCGCGGCTGGTGGCGAATGCGGGGATGGCAATGCCAAGGTCCTGCCAATCGCTTTCATCGGTGACGGTTCCGCGCAATGGGCCATCGTCTTCTTCACCCTCAATCGAAAGCGCTTCAACCTCGCCTCCTTCGGCCAGCGGCTCGCCCAAATCCTCGTTCTGCGCGTAGGCGAGCCCATGAAAAGGCAGAGCCAGCAACGCTGCAAGGAGGGGCAAGAGAGTTCTAATCTTCATTCCTAAAGCCTTCTGTCGAATTGCCATTCGAGGTCGTCCCAGCGACTATAGAACTGCTCTGGCAAGTTGAAAGGTGCTGCGCGCCGAACAGCGCGAATTGCGCGCTCGCAATGGAGTGCAACTTGGGGCTGATTTGATGGCGTGATGCTGTTTTGCTGGGTTCGACAGGTCGGAGTACCACGCAGCGAGCCATCTTGATTGAGCCGCCATGAAACGATGGAGACAAGCTTATCGGCATCAACACCGGTGGGTGCGCTCCAATTTGGGCGAAGCTGGCGGGTGATTGCCGAAGACAGCGCCGCACGCTCACGCCTGCCAAAGGTTGCGGCTGGAGCACGGGTTTCGTCGGTCTGCGTGGAACTACCCTGCCCTTCGAGGAAATTTTCACCGATGCGGCTGCCACCAGAACGCTCAGCGCTGCGCGTCGGCGCTGGCGATGACTGAGTGCGATCGGGTCGGCTTCGGTCGCGCGGCGGTGAGGTGTTGCGGTCGGCCTGCCGTGTGTTGCTGCGCGTCGGCGGCGGAGGCGGCGCGCTTGTGGGCTCGGGCGCTGGGCTTGTCTCATCAGGAGCAGCCTCAGGCGCGGGCACATCAGACAATGTCGGCGCAATCGCAGCGCGGCTTTCAGCCACAGGATCAGGCGCAGTGCTTTCTAGGCTAACTTCGGTCGCGAGGCTCACCGATACTCGGTCGGAGGAAAAAGGGGGCGGCGTTGTGAAAAGGAATTGCAGCGCGAGCAAAGCCAAGAGCGCCCCGTGCAGCGCAAGCGCCACGATAAGGCCGATGCCGTCCTCGGTCCTAAAGCCAGCACGAGGCATTTCCTGAGACATTGCGTGTGCCATTCCTCCCTCGCTATGGCGCGGTAACTGAACCGTCGGTGACTAGTGAGATTGAGGTGAAACCTGCACGGCCCAGCTCTCCCATCACCGCCATCACTCTGCCGTAATCGAGGCTCCTGTCGCCGCGCAGAACGATGGTGGGCAACTCGCCTGCACCATTGCGATCAATCGCCGCCAATGCTGCTGGCACACCGCCATTGGGGACCGGCTCATTTTCGAGGTAAACGCGGCCTTCGCTGTCGATGCTGATGGTGATTTGCGTGGGCGCTTCCTCAACGGCTTCAGCACGGCTTTCGGGCAGCTCAATAGGGACGCCTACAGCCGGAAGCGTGACGGTGACCATAAAGATGATGAGCAGCACAAGCATCACATCGACCAGCGGAGTGACGTTAATCTCCGCCATTGCCGCGCGGCGCGAACGGCGACCGCGCTTGCGTCCAGAAGATGCCAAACCCATCGCCATTAGGATTTATCCAATTCGCGGCTAAGGCCCGCATGCACCTTATCCGCAAAGCGTTGGAGCTTGGCTTCGTATTGGTTCACGCTGTTGCTGAAATGGTTGTAAGCCATCACCGCAGGAATAGCGGCAAACAGCCCGATTGCGGTTGCGAACAGCGCCTCTGCAATACCCGGAGCCACCACGGCCAGCGAGGCAGATTGCTGCGCACCGATTTGGAAGAAGCTGTTCATGATGCCCCATACGGTGCCGAACAGGCCAACAAAGGGCGCGACCGAACCGATAGTCGCCAGATCGTTGAGACGCCCTGAAAGCTCGTCTGCCTCTGCTGCAACCTGGCTTTCCATTGCCGCTGCAATCCGTTGACGCGCCGCATCGCGGTCTATCGCAGTGCCTTTGGTCGAGCGCTTCCATTCATCCAGTCCCGCACCTGCAATGCGCGCCGAAGGAACAGAGGCACGCTGCCGTTTCGACAGCACAGCTTCGCGATCAGCGGTTTCCCAAAAATCGCTTTCATAGCTCCTCGACTTTGAGTTTGAACCGCTCAACCGCAGAGAGGATGAGACGATCACAAGCCATGTCCAGATACTGGCAAAAACCAGCCCGATGATCACCGCCTTCACGATGAAATCAGCGTCCATAAACAGTTCAATCGGATCAAGCCGTGTGGGACCGATCCCACCAGCCGCTTGGGCCGCGGCAGCATTCAAAAGATCAAAGGGCACTCTTACCCGTCCTTCCTGTTCATCAATTCCTGAAAAGCTGCGCGCCATTCAGCGGGCTGCCTGCGCGGGCGACCTTCCAATGAGATAAAGCCAACGCGCAAAGTGGCCTCGCATAGCGCATCCTCGCCGCGCCTAGCGATCTGGTGCATCCTGCAACTCGCCGCACCAAGCTCTGTGCAGGTCGTCTCAATCACCACATCATCATCCAGCTTTGCCGGGCGCAGATATTTGAGGTTGATTTCGGACACCGCATAGGCGCCTTGGTCCTCTTTTGCCTCAGCCTCAATCGCAGCGCGCTGATCAATTTTCAGCATCCGCAGTAGGTCAGACCGCGCGCGTTCAAACCAGCGCAGATAATTAGCATGGTAAGTAATGCCGGAAAGGTCGGTGTCTTCATAGTATACGCGCACCGCATAAAGGTGCCGCGAGCCATCAAAGATTCCGCCCGGAGGATGGGGCTTCGGTGTTGGGTTAACCATTGGGTGCGTGGTTAGCGCAGTGGATTCCGCCATGCCAGCGTGATTTGCTAAACTTGCCTGAACCGCGCCAAAACGAGTCTGATTTGCGACCAGAGGTTAGCTTTTATTCCAAATCATTGGCCCCAAAGGCTGACCGCCAAAGATATGGACGTGCAGATGCGGCACTTCTTGCCCGCCATGCGCACCGATATTGGCCATTAGACGGTATCCGGGTTCGACCAGCCCCTTTGCCCGCGCCACCTCGCCCACCGCGCGGATAAAGCCTGCGATTTCTGCAGCAGAGGCTTTAGCAGAGAAGTCATCCCAGCTGACATAGCGGCCCTTTGGGATCACCAAAGTGTGAACCTCCGCCTGCGGATTGATGTCTTCGAACGCGAAAGCCCATTCGTCTTCAAAAACTTTGTTCGATGGGATTTCCCCGCGCAGGATTTTGGCGAAGATGTTTTCATCATCATAGGGAAGCGTGGGGTCGATCGGCATTATTCGCTCCTAGATGCTTTCTCCACGAGGCCAGACGTCCCTTCGCGCCGGTCCAATTCGGCCATGACCTGATCGAGCGATATACCTTTGGCTTGAAGCAAGACGATCAAGTGAAAAAGCAAATCGGCGCTTTCGCCCACCAATTCCCGATCATCGCCGGACAAAGCAGCAATCACAGTTTCGGTCGCTTCTTCGCCCACTTTTTGCGCGATTTTGGCCACGCCTTTGGCGTTCAACTTGGCGACGTAAGACGTATCGGGCGAAGCGTTCATGCGCTCAGCAATAGTGGCTTCGAGGCGGTCTAGAGTGCTCATGTGGGTCTAATTCCCCTATACGCCGCGCGCTGGCAAGCCTGCTGCGCGCAATGCTGAATGCGCTTCGGAAATCGAGTGGGTGCCGAAGTGGAAGATTGACGCGGCCAGTACTGCGCTTGCGCCGCCTTCGCGCACACCTTCGACCAAGTGATTGAGCGTGCCTACGCCTCCGCTGGCGATAACAGGAATGCTCACCGCGTCAGCAATCGCGCGGGTGAGTTCGAGATCGTATCCCGCCTGCGTGCCATCGCCATCCATTGAAGTGACAAGCAATTCTCCTGCGCCAAGCTCAGCGACTTTCTGCGCGTATTCAAGCGCGTCGATGCCTGTGGGCTTGCGACCGCCATGCGTGAAGATTTCCCATTTGCCGTCAGCCATCCTCCGCGCATCAACACTCGCCACGACACATTGCGAACCAAACCGCGCAGCGATCTCCGCTACCAATTCAGGCCGAGCAACCGCCGCCGAATTGATCGCAACCTTGTCCGCGCCAGCAAGCAAAAGCGCGCGCGCATCCTCAACGCTGCGAACTCCTCCGCCGACGGTGAGAGGCATAAAGCACACTTCTGCGGTGCGCTTGACGATATCGAGGAGCGTCCCGCGCCCTTCATGGCTGGCGGAAATATCGAGGAAACAAAGCTCATCCGCGCCCGCCGCATCATAAGCGCGCGCTTGTTCCACCGGATCGCCAGCGTCCTTGAGGTCGACGAAATTGACGCCCTTCACAACGCGCCCATCGGCAACGTCAAGGCAGGGAATAACGCGGATACGGACGGTCATGGTTCTGTCGCCTCTGATCTTGCTTCGATGGTTGTCGTGCAGGTCAACTCGCCTTCTACCTTTTCACAGTCTTTCTCTTCTAGCCATGGCATCACCGCAAATGGCCAGATCAGACTGAGTAAGAAAGCCCCGCCCATGCCAAATACCAGTCCCTGCTGCCCAAATCTTGGCTCAAGGAAACGCGTTACCCCCAGCGCGAGCGCCAAAAACACCACAGCGTTGATAAGTGAAACCTCCAGCGAACCACCTGAAACTGTAAATCCGCCTAAAACGGTCAAGATAAGGAATAGGACACCGATCAGGCGATACATTGCTACCCCCGCGCCCCCATCGCGATCGCGGCTGCTAGGTCCAGCTTGCCCTCATAGAGCGCCCGCCCGGTAATCACGCCTTCAATGCCCAGATGCGCTTGGACGGAGAGGACGTGGATGTCGGCGATGCCCTTTACCCCGCCGCTGGCGATGACAGGGATGTCTACGCGCTGTGCCAGATCGACAGTTGCGTCGATGTTCACGCCTTTGAGCAAGCCATCGCGGCCAATATCGGTGAAGAGCAGCGAGGCGACGCCGGCATCTTCAAACCGGCGGGCGAGGTCGACAACGGAAACATCGGACACCTCCGCCCAGCCCTCGGTTGCGACCATGCCGTCTTTGGCGTCGACGGCAACGACAATGCCGCCTTCCCATTCGCGCGCCATTTCCTTGACAAAGTCAGGGTTCTTGAGCGCCGCGGAGCCCATCACCACACGCGCAACGCCTAGGTTGAACCAGTCCTCAACCGCTTTCGCATCGCGGATGCCTCCGCCCAGTTGTACATAGCCAGGGAAGGTCTCGATAATGGATTGGACAGCCTCGCGGTTGCGTCCCTCGCCTGCGAAGGAGCCGTCAAGGTCGACAACATGGAGATGCTCCGCCCCTGCCTCAGCGAACAGCATTGCTTGGGCTGCCGGGTCATCGCCATAGACAGTCGCGCGGTCCATATCGCCTTCGGCCAACCGCACGACTTCGCCGCCTTTGAGGTCGATTGCTGGAAAGATGATCACGGCTTCCACTCCAAAAACTTCTCAAGGGTCCCAAGGCCGTATGCCTGGCTCTTCTCAGGGTGGTACTGCACGCCGAGCACATTGTCGCGCGCGACCGCCGCAACGATCCCCTCGCCATGGTCGGTCAGCGCGGCCACATCCTGCGGCTGCTCGGCTACAAAATGATACGAGTGCAGAAAGTAAGCCTCACCGTCTTCAATCACCGCATGCGATTTGGCATGAGGCAAGAGCGCGACGTCGTTCCAGCCCATATGCGGAACTTTGATCGCGGGATCGCTTGGCCCGATCAAGCGCACCTCGCCGGGGATCCAACCGAGCCCATCATGAGCGCCGAACTCCAGCCCGCGCGTAGCGAGAAGTTGCATTCCGACGCAAATGCCAAGAAACGGCGCAGCCCCCACTTGCACGCGCTCGGTCATCGCCTCGATCATGCCGGGAACCGCGCGCAAGCCGTCCGCGCACGCCTTGAACGCGCCGACACCGGGCAACACGATCCTGTCGGCCGCGCGCACAACACTGGCATCAGCGGTAACGGACACATCCGCCCCAACGGCCTTCAGCGCATTGTGAACCGAATGGAGATTGCCCGCCCCATAATCGATAAGGGCGATAACTTCAGCCACCAAGCTGCCCTTTCGTGCTCGGAATTGCGCCGCCTTTGCGCGGGTCTCGCTCCACCGCGATGCGCATCGCGCGGGCGAAACCTTTGTAGATACTCTCGCAAATGTGGTGGTTGTTGGAACCGTAAAGCAACTCGATATGCAGCGTCAGCCCTGTGGATTGTGCAACACTTTCAAACCAGTGCTGGATCAGCTCAGTGTCCCACTCGCCCAACTTCTCTTGCGTGAAACCTGCCTTCCACACGGTGTAGGGCCGTCCCGAAATGTCGAGTGCCACGCGGCTGAGCGTTTCGTCCATGGGTGAATAGGCGCTGCCATAACGGCCAATGCCCGCCTTATCGCCCAGCGCATCGGACAAAGCCTGGCCCAGCGCAATCGCCGAATCCTCGGTTGTGTGGTGTTGGTCGACGTGCAGATCGCCCGCCACCTTCATCGTCACATCGATCAGCGAATGCTTCGAAAACTGCTCCACCATATGATCGAGGAAGCCAATCCCGGTAGAGACGTCATACACGCCTGTTCCATCAAGATTGACGGCGATTTCAATGCTGGTTTCAGCGGTTTTGCGCTGAACGGATCCGGTTCTGGCGGGGCTTGTCATAGTGAGAGCGCTATAGGCGCGCAGACATATCGTGCAAGACTTGGATGGCAGAGCTTGGCCGGCCCAACTGCAAGCTTACCGAATGAACAATCGACCGCGCTACATCACGAAAGGCTTGACCCGCGCGACTATCTAACCGATTCAACGCATGAAATGACCGAAGACACACCCGATAGCCTGATCCCGTATGATGAGATCGTTCAAGAGGCGCTGCGCGCTGTGGTTGGACGTGTGCTCGGAGAAATTGAGCGCGGGGGCAGCGAGCTTCCCGGTACGCACCATTTCTACATCACGTTCAAGACGAACGCAGCGGGCGTTTCGATTCCTGCCCATCTGAAAGAGCGTTTTCCCGACGAAATGACGATCGTCCTGCAGAACAAGTTCTGGGATTTGGATGTGACAGAAGAGGGCTTTTCCGTGGGCCTTTCCTTCAATCAAATCCCCGCAAAGCTCGACGTACCCTATGCCGCGATCACGGCCTTCGTTGACCCAGCGGTGGATTTCGGGCTGCAATTTCAGGCCGCAGGGGAACTTGCCCCGGAAGAGCATGACGATGCGACAAATGATGCTGAGGCGCAGACCAAACCTGTTGAGGTCGAACAGGAAGATGGCTCCAACGTCGTCAGCATTGATTTTGGCCGCAAGAAGTAAGGTCAGCGGGCCAGCGCAATATGGCAGAGACATCTGAGGACACTCCAGAAACGCAAGAGGCCAAATCCTCCTCTCTGCCGCTGCCCAGCACCAATCCGACCACAAATCTATTGATCGCCGATATCGTCGTTCGCGGCGCGTCGTCACTGCTGCGCAAGGATGTTGAAAAGCGCGTAGTGAAAGCCAGCGCGGACAGCGATGAAGAGGCTAATGATGTGCTCGACGGGCACACCATGATCCGCACCTTGGCGCTTTACGGCGCGAGCAAGCTGGCGATGCGATCGAAAGGCGGGCTCGCTCTGGTGGCAGGCGGTCTTGCGCTCAAAACGCTATATGACCGGGGCAAATCGCGCCAAAAACGGCTGGCCGCGTCAAAGACTTCAGGCGACAAAGCCTCATAACAACGCCGGTTACCCTTGATTTCGCCCCCAGACCTGCGCCATCGCACCTGAATGGGCCAACCAACAGACACTAGCACCGAACAAGATAAGCTCCACCGCAGGGGTTTGCTGTTTATCCTCTCCTCGCCATCAGGCGCGGGCAAGACCACTCTGTCGCGCAAACTGCTTGAAGCGGATGAGGAAATAAGGCTCTCGGTCTCGGCCACAACGCGCCCGCCCCGCCCCGGAGAGGTTGATGGGGTGGACTATCACTTTGTCTCCGAAGCTGACTTTGATCGCATGGTCGACGAAGACGATTTCTATGAATGGGCGCATGTCTTTGACCACCGTTACGGCACGCCCAAAGGCGCGATCCGCGAGGCGCTGAAAGACGGCCAAGATTTCCTTTTCGACATTGATTGGCAGGGCACACAACAGCTTAAGCAAAAGGACGATCAGGACGTCGTCACCGTTTTTGTGCTGCCTCCCAGCTTAGACGAATTGCGCAGTCGGCTTGAAGGTCGAGGTCAGGATTCCGCGGAAGTGATCGACGGCCGCATGGAGCGCGCGCGCGCAGAAATCAGCCACTGGGCCGAATACAAATATGTCGTCATCAATGACGATATTGAAGAATGCTTCGAAAAAGTGCGCGAGATCCTGCACGCCGAGCGGATGCTGAGAAAACGCCAGACCGGTATGATCCCATTTGTGCGCGAATTGATGGGGTAATGTGACCAGCTGCGTCCGGTGAGCGAGACCTAAGCTGATCGCAGCTCTATAATGAGGCCAGAAGCTTGAGCCCCGATGCGACGTGGAGACTCAATGGATTCTTTCAGAACTTGAAAGTGGCAGTCCTCATAGGCGCGGTCGAGCTCCAACCTAACGGGACAATCCAGCATTGTCGGGTTTGGGCGCCTTCGAGGCGAAGTTCTGGGCCGACAATAGCGGCTGCATTTCAGGCTAAAAGCCAATAACAGCAGTGCTTTGAGCAACGATGCCGGAAACTTCGATGACCTTTGCCTCCTATATGCTTGCAGTTCAAACGACAAAAGGCCCCGCTGGTAACAGCGAGGCCTTTTTGTATTGGGTTTTCAACGTGATGCTGGTTGCGGGAGTTGGATTTGAACCAACGACCTTCAGGTTATGAGCCTGACGAGCTACCGGACTGCTCCATCCCGCGCCACCTAGCTGCGCGTCTTTGAGCGTCGCCGCTAAAGACGCCAAAAGGGCTAACCTTAAGAAAGGCCAGCCCTTTGACTATGAATGGGTTTCTACTCACATACCACAAGCTGCAATGCCTGGCGGCGACCTACTCTTCCATGCCTTAAGACATAGTACCATCGGCGCTATCTGGTTTCACGGCCGAGTTCGAGATGGGATCGGGTGGGTCACAGACGCTATGACCACCAAGCAATGAAGCTTGTGGATGCGGGTTTTAAATCGATGCACACTCTACAAGAGAGTGGATTTGCGTTGTTGCAAAGGGCGTATCTGGCTGGAGAACTCCTCCGTCAGACGGACCAATTCAGGCCTGTCATTGACAGTGCGAACTCTCAAGCGCGATCAGAACTATTAGGACTGGTTAGCTTCACGCATTACTGCGCTTCCACACCCAGCCTATCAACGTCATGGTCTATGACGGTTCGAAGATACCTTATCTTTAGGGAGGCTTCCCGCTTAGATGCTTTCAGCGGTTATCCCGTCCATACATAGCTACCCAGCGGCACGCCTGGCGGCATGACTGGTACACCAGAGGTATGTTCACCCCGGTCCTCTCGTACTAGGGGCAACTCCTATCAAGTATCGACGCCCACGGCAGATAGGGACCAAACTGTCTCGCGACGTTCTGAACCCAGCTCACGTACCACTTTAATTGGCGAACAGCCAAACCCTTGGGACCTGCTCCAGCCCCAGGATGTGATGAGCCGACATCGAGGTGCCAAACGATTCCGTCGATATGAGCTCTTGGGAATCATCAGCCTGTTATCCCCGGCGTACCTTTTATCCGTTGAGCGATGGCCCTTCCACGAGGGACCACCGGATCACTATGACCGACTTTCGTCTCTGCTCGACTCGTCAGTCTCGCAGTCAGGCAGGCTTATGCCATTGCACTCTCGCAGCCGGTTTCCAACCGGCCTGAGCCTACCATCGCGCGCCTCCGTTACTCTTTAGGAGGCGACCGCCCCAGTCAAACTACCCGCCACAGAGGGTCCTACTACCGGATAACGGTAGTTAGTTAGACATCAGAAAACAGCAGGGTGGTATTTCACCTATGGCTCCACTTGGACTGGCGCCCAAGTTTCAAAGCCTCCCACCTATGCTACACAACTCTTTCCTAATGCCACTCTGAAGCTGCAGTAAAGGTGCACGGGGTCTTTCCGTCTAACCGCGGGTACTCCGCATCTTCACGGAGAATTCAATTTCGCTGAGCATATCCTGGAGACAGTGGGGAAGTCGTTACGCCATTCGTGCAGGTCGGAACTTACCCGACAAGGAATTTCGCTACCTTAGGACCGTTATAGTTACGGCCGCCGTTTACTTGGGCTTCAATTCGGAGCTTGCACTCCTCCTCTTAACCTTCAAGCACCGGGCAGGCGTCAGACCCTATACGTCGTCTTGAAGCCGACTTAGCAGAGTCCTGTGTTTTTGATAAACAGTCGCTACCCCCTGGCCTGTGCCCCCTGATAAGAGTTGCCTCGAATCAGGGCCTCCTTCTTCCGAAGGTACGGAGGCAATTTGCCGAGTTCCTTCAGGATACTTCTCTCAAGCGCCTTGGTATACTCTACCTGACCACCTGTGTCGGTTTCGGGTACGGTCTATATGAAGAGGCTATTTCCAGGAACAACTTGGCAGCATGCCCAATCCAATAAGGACACACTACTTCCATCATCCGTCACACATCTTCAGGCCCACGAATATTAACGTGGTTCCCATCGACTACCCCCTTCGGGCTCGTCTTAGGGGCCGGCTTACCCTGCTCCGATTAGCGTTGAGCAGGAACCCTTGGTCTTTCGGCGAGAGGGCATCTCACCCTCTTTATCGCTACTCATGTCAGCATTCGCACTTCCGATATGTCCACCGTCGGTTACCCTTCGGCTTCAACCACTTACGGAACGCTCCGCTACCGCTCATAGTAAACTATGAACCCTAAGCTTCGGTGCATATCTTTAGCCCCGTTACATCTTCGCCGCAGGAACCCTTATTTAGACCAGTGAGCTGTTACGCTTTCTTTAAAGGATGGCTGCTTCTAAGCCAACCTCCTGGTTGTTTTGGGATTCCCACATGCTTTCCCACTTAGATATGACTTGGGGACCTTAGCTGTAGGTTAGGGCTGTTTCCCTTTTGACGACGGACCTTAGCACCCGCCGTCTGTCTGCCAGACAAGACTCATTGGTATTCGGAGTTTGGTTAGGTTTGGTACCGCTCGCGCAGCCCTAGCCCATCCAGTGCTCTACCCCCAATGGCATACATCTGACGCTCTACCTCAATAGATTTCGCGGAGAACCAGCTATTTCCCGGCTTGATTGGCCTTTCACCCCTAAACACAAGTCATCCGAGCATTTTTCAACATGCAACGGTTCGGTCCTCCAGTGCGTGTTACCGCACCTTCAACCTGCTCATGCCTAGATCGCCGGGGTTCGGGTCTAATCCAACATACTCAGTCGCCCTATTCAGACTCGCTTTCGCTTCGCCTACACCTAACGGCTTAAGCTCGCATGCTAGATTAAGTCACTGACCCATTATGCAAGAGGTACGCTGTCACCCCCTATGGGGCTCCAACTGCTTGTAAGCATCCGGTTTCAGGTACTGTTTCACTCCCCTAATCGGGGTGCTTTTCACCTTTCCCTCACGGTACTGTGTTCGCTATCGGTCATGTACGAGTATTTAGGCTTGGAGGGTGGTCCCCCCATGTTCAGACAGAATTTCACGTGTTCCGCCCTACTCAAGTCCTTTTCTAGTCTTTTCGCATACGGGACTGTCACCCACTATGGTCTCACTTTCCAGAGAGTTTTGCTAATAATAGAAAAGGCACTGGCCTGGTCCCGGTTCGCTCGCCACTACTACGGGAATCTCGGTTGATGTCTTTTCCTCCGGGTACTGAGATGTTTCAGTTCCCCGGGTTTGCTTCACCAAAGCTATATATTCACTAAGGTGATACCTTATCCACCTCTCTCAACCTCCCCGAAGGAAGAATGAAAGAAATGGTGAAGGTGGGTTTCCCCATTCGGAAATCGCCGGATCAAAGATTGCTCACATCTCCCCGACGCTTATCGCAGCGTGCCACGTCCTTCTTCGCCTGTACATGCCAAGGCATCCACCAAATGCTCTTACCTCACGCTTGAGAATCCACACCATCAACGACAGGTCTGCATAAAGTCCTGTTCGTCTTCACGATGATATGGAGGAATTATCTCAGCCAGATAATCAATTTGATTGATTTTGTGATGATATCGATCGCGTTCAGATCTCCAACCCTAAGGTCAGAACCTGTGCGACGATACCGCCACGGCATCGATTTAAAAACCCATTCACAATGTCAAATGTCGGCGGACAATCCGCCTGACCGGTCGAAACCGGATCTCTTTCTTTTCAAACAATCGGAACAAAATACCTGGTGGAGCCTATCGGGATCGAACCGATGACCCCCTGCTTGCAAAGCAGGTGCTCTCCCAGCTGAGCTAAGGCCCCTTATAGGTAAAATGGTGGGCCTGAGAAGATTTGAACTTCTGACCTCACCCTTATCAGGGGTGCGCTCTAACCAACTGAGCTACAGGCCCACACCTGTCCTGCGCTGGCCTAATAGGCCGCGAGGGGCGTGAGCCAACTCAGGATAACAACACCCTGAAGCGTTGTTTCCGATTGATGAAAGGACATGAGGACGACGGCAATGTTCTTTGGAAGTCACGAAGCTCTTCCCGACGCAAGGTCAGGCGCTTTCGTAAATATCCTTAGAAAGGAGGTGATCCAGCCGCAGGTTCCCCTACGGCTACCTTGTTACGACTTCACCCCAGTCGCTGATCCCACCGTGGCTAGCTGCCTCCTAAAAGGTTAGCGCACTATCTTCGGGTGAAACCAACTCCCATGGTGTGACGGG
>NZ_CP200299.1:2290000-3188279 GCF_057365055.1 Erythrobacter sp. S57(2025)
AATATGATCAGCGCGGTTGTTGGTGCGGTGACCGCGCTTGTGCTGGCATGGATGGACTGGGGCGTATGGGCGCTTGTCTATTCCGGCATCTCTATGTTTGTGAGCAAAGCGATCGGATTGATGTGGGCCGCCAAGCTATGGGTGCGTCCTGTCTTCAACCCATCAGGCGCATGGGATCTCTTCACCTTTGGAGGCACGCTAACCCTGTGCCAGCTGTTTTGGATTATCCAGAGCCAGAGCGATGTCGTTATCGCTGGCCGTATTCTCTCAACCTACGACCTAGGCCTTTATACGCAGGCTTTGTTCCTGACCCTGATCGTCACCGCGCGCTTTATCCCGCCAATCAATGAAGTCGCGCTTGCTGCGTATTCAGAGTTGCACCGGGCTGAAAAGCCGCTTGCACCTTACTTCCTTAAGACCGCACGCATGGTGATGATGGTGAGCGCGCCAATATATATAGGCCTCACACTGACCAGCGAGAATGCAATCAAAGTTCTGATGGGCGATAAGTGGTTGGAGCTGATTCCTATCTTCCAAGGGCTCACCATAGTGATGCCAGCCTTTGCGCTTCAGCTGATCTGTTCGCCCGTCACAAATGCGATGGGCCGCCCGCGCGTGCATCTCTTCACCAATATATGCGGTGCAATCATCTTCCCATGTGTTTTCCTATGGGGCGTGAGCCAAGGGGCGATGGGTTTGGTGCAAGGCTGGTGGATCGCGGCGCCCGCGCTCATGACGATTACACTGGCCGTGACGCTGCCGCGTATAGGCGTATCGCTGCCCGCGCTGATCGGTGCTATTGCTCCGATTGCTTTGGCCTGCGCTGTTATGGCCGTGATTGTATTGCTCGCTCAAGCGCTATTGCCGATTGCGTCACCTTTGGGCGCGCTCGCGTTCCACGCAGTGCTGGGAGCGGGAGCCTATGGGGCGACATTCTGGTTCGGTTATCGCGGTATTGTAAAAGACACTTGGGCAATGCTTCGCCATCACGAGCCACCAACCGCCGCTGCGTGAGGCATCTCAACATTTGGGCTTAGAGCGACTGTCTGATACTCTGCTTTTCAATCGCGGCATCCCTGACATGCCGCGCAATTGGGACAGGATGAACACATGACGCTTCTTTGGGCACTCCCCGCCATGGCCGCAAATCTTGCTGGAACGAGCGCGGCGACGACTGCGGTTGAACCGCCCATTGTCCCGCAGACCCCTAATATAGAAGCGATTGCTCCCAATCTCGCGGATCCGGCAACCGAGATCCTGGCGTTGGAAGAGGAGCGGTATAATCGCTACACCGTTCCTGTCCTGATCGATGGGGCGGGTCCGTTTGACTTCATGATTGATACTGGCAGTCAGGCGACTGCCGTCACACATCAGATTAATGAAGGACTTGAGCTGACCCATTCCGGCACCGCCACGTTGGTTGGCATGGCCAGCCGGCGGCCTGTCAATATCGTCGAAGTGGATGAGATGAGCTTTGGCAATCACACGGTCTACGACGTGCTCTCCCCCGTGCTTGACCGGCGTAATGTCGGGGCGGATGGCATTCTAGGTCTGGATAGCCTGCAGGACTTTCGCGTGCTGATCGATTTCCGCGAAGAAACGATTGCTGTTCAAGATGTCACCCAGATCGACAATCACCGTCGCGGCTTTGAGATTATCGTGCGTGCGAAGCAGGAACTGGGTCAGCTGCTGATCACTGATGCCCTTGTCGAAGGCGTTCGCGCGACCGTTATCATTGATACAGGCGCTCAGGCGAGCATCGGCAATCTTGTGCTACAAGAACGCATCCGCTCCAAACGCCAAGAAGAAGTCACCACCACTGACGTAAATGGCGTGGAAATGACTGGAAATATGGGGCTGGTCCGCAGCCTCTCAATTGAAGGACTCGCGCTCACAAATGTGCCGCTTGCCTTTGCCGATGCGCCTGCATTCGAAGCTTTGGGATTGGGGGACAGGCCGGTCATCGCGCTTGGTATGGACCATCTCAAAATCTTTGATCGGATCGCAATTGATTTTTCCCGGCAACGCATCCTGTTTGACGTGCCACGAGATGTCGCGCGCGCGATGCGGCGTAACAGAGGTAATGCGCTGCGACCCAATGGATTCTAGGCCAACGCTTTCTAGCGCAGCCTAAATCAGACGTATCTTGTAGTCGGCCAGCCTTGCGCCCACATGGCGCAGAGTAATGCCACCCGATACCGCCTCTTCCGATCGCCCAACCGCTCCGCCAGAGGCAGAGGGTTGGCCAACGCTCAAGCGGTTCCTTCCTTATCTATGGCCAAGCGACAATCCCGAATTGCGCGTGCGGATTGTGCTGGCGATGTTGCTGGTGCTGTCCGCAAAAGGCGTAACGCTTGCCCTGCCCTTTGCCTATAAAGGCGCGGTCAATGCGATGGAGGGCAGCCCCGCCGCCACTGAAATTGCTGGCGCTGCTCAAGTCGCGACGGCGCTAGTCGCGGCCTATGTGCTGGGTCGCTTCACCTCGCTCATGTTCGATAATCTGCGCAATGTCGTGTTTGAGCGCGTGGGCCAGATGGCGACCCTGGCCTTGGCAGAGGACGTGTTCCACCGGCTCCACAGGCTAAGCCTTCGCTTCCACCTCACCCGGCGCACAGGCGAAGTGACCAAGATTATCGAACGCGGAACCAAGAGCATCGACATGATGCTCTATTTCCTGCTGTTCAACATCGCTCCGACCGCCATCGAGTTGATCGCCGTGGGTGTGATCTTCTACCTAAATTTCGGGTGGGAGCTGGTTGCTGCGACCGCTTTTACAGTGGTCGCCTATGTCGCTGTCACCCGCTGGATCACCGAATGGCGCACAAAGCTGCGCCGGGAAATGAACGATTTGGATGGAAAAGCACTGCACCGTGCGGTCGATTCTCTCCTCAATTTCGAGACGGTGAAATATTTCGGCGCTGAGCGGCGCGAAGAAGAACGCTACGGTCAAGCCGCCCGCGCCTATGCCAAGGCGGCCGTGAAATCGGAAAACTCGCTTGCCCTGCTCAATGTCGTCCAATCAGGGATCACCAATGCTCTGATGGCAGGCGCAATGGCATTTAGCGTGTGGGGCTGGAGCCAAGGCAAGCTGACGGTTGGCGATCTGGTTTTCGTGAACACCTATTTGATGCAGCTGTTTCGCCCGCTTGATCTGCTGGGTTGGGTCTATCGCACCATTCGCCAGGGGCTGGTCGATATGGCTGAGATGTTCCGGCTGATGGATACAGATGTCGAGGTTGAAGACGTACCGGGCGCCCCTGCCCTTTCGATCAACGAGCCGTCGCTGACCTTCGACAATGTGACCTTTGGCTATGATGACGGCCGCACCATCCTTAAAGGCCTCAGCTTTGAGGTGCCCGCAGGCAGCACTTTGGCGATTGTTGGCCCATCCGGAGCGGGCAAGAGCACTATCGGACGTCTGCTGTTCCGCTTCTACGATCCGCAATCAGGCCGCATTCTGATCGACGGGCAAGACATTGCCAAAACGCAGCAGGAAAGCGTGCGCGCAGCCATCGGCATCGTCCCGCAAGACAGCGTATTGTTCAATGACACGCTGGAATACAACATCGCTTACGGCGCAGAAGGCGCTGATGATACGGTGGTGGAACAGGCCGCACGTGACGCTGCATTGATGCCACTGATCGAACGCCTCCCAGACCGGTTCGAAACCACCGTGGGCGAACGCGGCCTTAAACTGTCGGGCGGAGAGAAACAGCGGGTCGCCATCGCGCGAACTCTGGTGAAGAACCCGCCGATCCTGCTGCTCGATGAAGCGACGAGTGCGCTCGATACACGGACCGAGCAGGAGATCCTCGGCACACTTCGCCGCCTTGCGAGCGGACGCACCACAATTGCGATTGCTCACCGGCTTTCAACGATTGCCGATGCGGACCGAATTCTCGTGCTCGACCAAGGCGAGCTTGTTGAAAGCGGCACGCATGACGGACTGCTTAAAGCAGGCGGGCTATATGCCGATATGTGGGCGCAGCAGGCGAATGAGCAGGCTGACGATAACGCTGAGGAAGTCGCCGAGCCTGCTCGTATCTAGTCGCCCCCGTTAATCGTCGGCCACCGTTTCCACGATCGAGAGTTCACTGCGCGTTAGATCCAGTGCCGATGCGGAGATAATCTCAACATTGTCGCGGATCGCCTGCAAGTCCTCGACAAACTCAGCCGCATTGCCAACCACGATAATGGTCGTGCGCTCAGGATCGACATAGGTGCGCGCAGCTGTATTGGCCGCATCCGCGTCCACCGCAGACAAACGCTCAGCAAAACGCACCGCTTCGCTTGGCTCCAATCCCTGTTGCAGCAACGTGGCAAGTGTTCCGTTAAAACCGCCGCTTGTCTCCAACCGCCGCGCATTTGCTCCGCTCAGGAAAAGCCGCCGCCGCTCCAGCAATTCTTCAGACAGAGGCTCTTCGGAAAGGCGCGCAAATTCATCGAGGAAAATCTGCACGACCTCATCGGCTGTATCGTTCTTGGTCTGCGCACTGGCAATCAGCAGCGACGTGTCCTGCCGGTCGGCAAACGAGGAATAGGCGCCGTAGCTAAGCGAGCGTTTTGTGCGAATTTCGTCGAACAATCGCCCGCTTGATCCCCCACCCAGCACGCTATTGGCGAGCTCAAGCGCGTAGTAATCAGGGTCAGTGCGTGACAGCGCGCGCGATGTCGCAATAACCGATGCTTGTCCCGCCTCTGGCATATCAATCACGATAGTCCTCACCGGCTGCGCTTCGCCAGCAGCTTCGGCTGGGATCGGGCCCGCCCGCATTTGAGTGCTCCAATCGCCAAACATCGCTTCTGCGGTTGCCATCACGGTGTCTGCATCAATACCGCCAGACACTACGATCTTCATCCGGCTTGGGTGGAAATAGCGCTGACGGTGTTCGAGCAAGTGGTCACGCGTGATGGCGGGCAAAGTCTCAGACGTGCCGCCCGGCTGGGTGCCATAAGGCGCATCGCCATACATCGCGACGCGGGTGACCATACGCGAAAGGCCGCCCGGTTCATTCATCGCGACCCGCAAACCGTCCAATGCGCGGGCGCGTTCGCGCTCAAATTCTTCTGTCGGGTAGATCGCGCCTTTGATGATTGAGGCAGCAAGCGAGCCTGCTTCATCCAGATTGGCAACTGGTGCGGTAAGGCTGAATGAAGTGCCATCGCTGCCCGCGCCGCCACCAAAGCTTGCGCCCAGGCTTTCAAAACGCGCAGCAATTTGGGCGGCATCCATGCCATTGATGCCTTTGTCCGCAAGGCCAGCGGCCATCTGTGCAAGACCGGCAAGCTCACGTGGGTCTGTTTTGCTGCCACCCGGCATCAGCATGGAAATGGTCGCGATCGGAACATCGCCGGTTTGCACCGCAACGACTTCAATACCGTTGGTCAAAGTGCCTTCGACAATTTCAGGTGCGGCCACTTCAGGGGTTACGCCCGGTCCCGGAGGCGCTTGGCGTTCGCCCTCTGGTTTAACCTCGCGAATTTCACCAACCGCCGGGGGCAGCGTGCGGAACTCAGGCAAAGGCACAGGATTGGCATAGCTCGCCGGATCATCTTCGCCCGCGCGGTAAGTCACCGTCACGCGCTTTTGCGGGTCGAGATATGTCGCGGCAACGCGCATCACATCATCTGCGCTCACCGCAACAATCGCGGCGAGCCGCGCGTCTGCCGCATCGGGATCGCCGGTGGAGACCAATGCCTCGCCCAGTTCAAAGGCCCGGCCACGCGCGGTTTCACGGCGGCGCAAAGTGCTGGCCATGATCTCATTCTTGGCCTCAGCCAATTCCGCATCACTCACTGGCTCAGTGCGAAGCTTCTCCAGCTCTGCATCAAGCGTAGCGCTCGCGGTTTCCATTTGCTCTTCACCGCGCACCACAGCAAAGGCGCCGAACTGCCCCGCCTCACGGAAAGAAGATGATCCGCCAAAGGTCTGCACCGCTTGTCCTGTGCGTATGAGCGCGGCAGCAAAGCGGCTATTATCGCCCCGGTCCATGATCGCGGAAAGCACTTCGAGTGCCGCGGCATCGGGGTGGGTTGATTCTACGCCTTTCCAAACCCCACCAATCACCGGCAGCGGCACATTGGGCGCGGTGGCGTTGACTGTACGCGGGCCGGAGACCTCTGGCTCTCGCGTCTCAATGGCCAGATCAACCGGATTGGCGCGGCGCGGAATATCGGCAAAATACCGGTCGACCAGCGAGCGCAAATTGCTCATCTCAAAGTTACCCGCAACAATCAAAGTCGCCGTATCGGGGCCATAATACGCCTCGTAAAAAGCGCGCGCGTCGTCGAGCGTTGCGTTATCCAAATCCTCAATTGAACCAATGCCAGGTCGACGGTGCGGCATCACATCGTATGCGTTTTCCGGGATGACAAAGCGTTGGAGGCGGCCATAGGGCGGCGCAAGCACACGCTGGCGCAGTTCCTCTTTCACAACGCCTCGCTCGGTTTCGAACACTTCGTCATCAACCACGACATTCGCCATGCGCTCACGGTGAGTCCACAGCATCGTTTCGAGATAGGCCGCGGGCACCTGCTCAAAGTAATTTGTGCGGTCGATCCAGTTAGAGGCGTTGCGCGTGCCGCCAATATCAGCGGTGAGGCCATAGATCATGTTATAAGGCATATTCTCGGTCTTGCGGCTGAGGATATGCTCAAACAGATGCGCGAAACCGCTGCGGCCAGCCGGATCAAGTTTCGATCCAATATCGTACCAAAGCGAAGTGGTGACGGTGCTGGTCGTGTCATCTTCGATCGCGATCACACGCAGGCCGTTGTCCAGCGTCCACATCGTGTATTCGATCTCTGGCGCGCTGAGCGTCGGGGCGCTTGTTGTGGCTTCGGAATGCGCCTCCGCGAGAGCCGGAGCGGAAGCAGCCAAGCCGATGGCGGCTGCACTAACGAGCAGTAGATTGCGGATCATAATGTAAAGGCCCCGTTCTCACGTAATCAAAGATTTGCGTCGGGGTGAGTAAAGCGCGCGCGCACGGCAGGATCAACCGCAAATGCACGCAATGGTCGCTGGACGGGTGACTTTTATCGACGCGCGTCGGTGCTGAGCTTTTCGAGCAGCGCAAGCGCATCTTTGCGACGATCCCACGGCACGAACAGATGATCATGGTGAAGGCCCGCAATCACATTGCAGGCAACACCGGACGTCGCGAGCGCTGTGGAAACCGCCGCTGTCAGCCCCACCCCTTCAAGATCGGAATGCACTTGCAACGTGATCTTGGCAAAATGCCGCGCATCTGGAGCCGCGGCCTGAGCAGGCAAGATGCACGCCATGCCTTCTTCTTCACGAATCAGAGCAAAGGCGGTTTCAGGAATGAAGCTCGCATCTGAGATCTCATGAAAGGCCCATGCGCACTCCGACAGCTTTGGCGCCATACCTGTCAGCATGGCATTGAGATCAGAGACGGGTTTTTTATCCATTCATTCCATTACACCGTCACTGGTAATCGGTGCAATCGATAAGGACCTCATCCCCCGCTAAGTGGCGCAGCCGCAGAGCTGCCCTGCGTAGGAGAAGTGTAGAATTGACATGAAGGCTGCCAATATGGACGCCTCATGGAAAGCTGAGCAATTATCCGATTTATGAGCTCCAGATCGGCCCGGAAGGGCAGATAAAAACCGACAATTTGAGGTGTGGTTTCGGTCTCATCATCATACATCAAGCTTCGCACAGACCCTATGCCAACCAGAGCATTTTCTACCGACGTTGAATCCAAACTGCTTTGTATTGGTATAGCCGCTGACACCGGCCTGCCGCTAACGCCCAAAGTCTGTGCAACCATAGTACCTGTCAGCACATCAAGGTTCGCGTTAGCCCCTATTGCTCCCAATCCGGTGATAGACACGTTAGACTTCGTAGTGGCGACATCAGCTATAACTCTTACGCCAACACCAACATAGACTGGTATTGACACGGTAGTGCTTCGACCACTTTTTGATTTTCCAGCAATACCCACTTCTGACTCAGTCAATGAGGGTTCAATGTCGAGGCGGCGCACATGCAAGTCTGAGACCGAGTAAAGGCCCTCGTCGACTAGGTTAGGACTGTAAGGAATTGTTTCACCTTCATTGTTCTTCCAAAAAAGGTCGAATGGAAGGCTAATGGTATCGACATTGACGTAATCTACAGTGACCTTGTATTTCCCTTTTGAACCAGTCGTTTCACCAACCCCGAATTGCACCCCGCCATTTGCGGTGAATTGCTGAATTCCGATCCTCACCGTGTTATTGGGTAGCGCAACCACCGGCCGCTCTAACACCAACCCACTTTCCTCTCCGCCATAAAAGATACCACAGTGATAAGGATCACTGGCACGATACTCAACGGGTAGGGGATCAATGGGAATATAGGTGTAACCTGACGCGAGTTCGCCCGCCGTCCGCGGCCTCACTTCACCGCCAAGCGCACATCCACCGAGTAGAATAGACGAAACGAATACAATCGAGAAACTTTTCATGACACCCCCATATCAATTCATGGAATGTCTATATTCAAAGCCCTAAATTGTCCAATTACTTTGCAAAGTATTTTTACTAGCGCTCCGCAAAGCCTTTTTATTGAATTTCTATAGAATATACTTCGACAAGTCCGTGTTGCCAGCCAAATCAGACAGGCGGTCGCGCACATAAGCGGCGTCGATTGTGATTGTCTCGCCCTCATGCTCTTCGGCTTCGAAGCTGATTTCTTCCAGCAGTTTCTCCATCACCGTCTGCAACCGCCGCGCACCGATATTCTCAACGCTTTCATTGACGCGGGCAGCGATACTCGCGACCTCCGTGATCGCGTCCTCAGTGATGTCGAGCTCGACCTTTTCCGTGCCGAGCAAAGCGCGATATTGCTGGACGAGATTAGCGCGGGTTTCGGACAGGATGCGCACAAAGTCTTCTTGTGTGAGCGCGCGCAGCTCCACCCGGATGGGCAAGCGGCCCTGCAATTCGGGCAGCATGTCAGAGGGCTTCGCCACATGGAAAGCGCCGCTGGCAATAAACAGCACGTGGTCGGTTTTCATCGGGCCATATTTGGTCGCCACCGTTGTGCCTTCGATCAAAGGCAGCAGATCGCGCTGCACACCTTCGCGGCTAACCGATCCGCCGCGCACATCACTGACGGCGATCTTGTCGATCTCATCGAGGAAGACGATGCCGTTTGTCTCTGCATTCGAAAGCGCGACGCGGGCGACATCTTCATCATCGAGCCGCTTGTCCGCCTCTTCATCGACCAGCTTGTCCCATGCTTCGGGTACACGCAGTTTGCGCTTCTTCGTGGGTTTTTTGCCAAAGGCTTTGCCCATCATGTCGCTCAGGTCGATCATCTGCAAATTGCCGCCCATATTGCCCATATCGAAGCCGGGCGTGGCAGCGTCAGTGACGTCGATTTCAACCTCGACATCATTCATCGCGTTTTGGGTGATCCGCTGGCGAAAGCTCTCGCGCGTAGCTTCAGAGGCGTTTTCGCCCACTAACGCATTGAGCAGCCGCTCCATCGCGGCCTCTGATGCTGCCTCGCGAACGGATTCGCGGCGGCGCTCTTTCTCCAGACGAATTGCCTCTTCGACCAGATCGCGCGCAATTTGCTCTACGTCACGGCCGACATAACCGACTTCGGTGAACTTGGTCGCCTCAACCTTTACAAAAGGCGCTTCGGCAAGCTTGGCCAGCCGGCGGCTGATCTCTGTCTTACCGCAGCCTGTGGGGCCAATCATGAGGATGTTCTTGGGCGTTACCTCATCGCGCAAATCTGCGCTGAGCCGCTGGCGCCGCCAGCGATTGCGCAAAGCGACGGCAACCGCGCGCTTGGCATCTTTCTGGCCGATAATGTGATCATCAAGAGCGGCGACAATCGCCTTGGGAGTAAGGTTATCTATCATGATAGCTTTCGCAAAAGGATCTTAGACGGTTTCGACCGTGAGATTGCCATTGGTGAAGACGCAGATATCCGCTGCAACGGCCATAGCCTTGCGCGCGATCTGTTCTGCATCGCCCTCATAGTCGGAAAGAGCGCGTGCGGCGGCGAGCGCGTAATTGCCGCCCGAACCAATCGCCGCAATCCCGCCTTCAGGCTCAAGCACATCGCCATTGCCGGTCAACACCAGCAGGCTTTCGCTATCCGCCACGATCATCAAGGCTTCGAGATTGCGCAGGTATTTGTCTGTGCGCCAGTCTTTGGCGAGCTCGACCGCGGCCCGCATCAGCTGACCGGAATATTGCTCAAGCTTTTTCTCAAGCCGCTCAAACAGAGTGAAGGCATCGGCGGTTGCGCCTGCAAAGCCTGCGACGACCTTTTCACCTTCGCCAATACGTCGCACTTTGCGCGCATTGGGTTTCATAACGGTGTTGCCCATGGAGACCTGACCATCGCCCGCGATGACGACTTTGTCGCCGCGCTTTACGCCGATGATGGTGGTGCCGTGCCACTGGATCAGGCCGTGGCTTGCCGAGTTATCTGTCATGCTTCGCGATATGGGCGCTTCGCCGACAGGGTCAAGTTATGGCAGGCTTTGCGTTGCCCGCAGACCAGCGTCTACTGGCCGCCCGGAGCCACGCCGCCAACCTGGCCGATATTGCCGAACAGGTCTTCGAGGAAGCCACGTTCGCGGCCCAAAGTCGGTGTCAGATCGGCATCCGGTGAAAGCTGCACGACCTCTTCGATACCGCTGCGCTCAACCGAGGCGACATTGCCGGTTGCATCAAACCGCACGGCCAGAACCGAGTGGTTTTGAATGCGTGGACGCACGAAAGGACGGCGGCCCGTGACGCTAGAGATATAGTACCAAACAGGTTCGCCATATTGGCTGGAGAAAGTCGGCCGGCCCAGCGTTCCTTCGACCGATCGCTGATTATCAATGCCTGGCTGGATCGAGCGGGTCAGTAGCGGATCATTCACAAATCCGCGCGATTCGCGGATGGAAGAGCACGCGCCCAGCGCCAGCAATGCGCAGCTGAGCACAGTTACCTTGGCCACTCGGCCTGAAAGCATGCCTGTGGTCCAACGTGGCTTTGAAAAATTCACACCCATGGTGGCTTAACGATCCTGTCTAACCCGTGTCGAAACGCGCAAAATTCGCGCGGCTCTATATTGCGCCGTCGGCCTTAAGCCGTCCTGCGAGCGCTTGCAACGCCGCAAGAGCGCTGAGCTGGGGTCAGAGGCGTGAATTGTGGCTGAATGCGACTTGTATCCCGGCACATTGTTTACAATTTAACCGGGATACTTAAGCGGACATCGCGGTTTGTCTCAGTATTGGTGCAATCCGCTCTCCGCCGCATTTGGAAGACAAAGAATGTCATTTATCTCCCGTCTTTTGGGCACTGGCCCTGACCCGCGCGAGGCTGTGCGACCTTTGTGGCACAAAGTCGTCGAGCTGGCGCGTGAACCGAGTTTCTATTCCGATTGCAACGTGGCCGACAGTGTTGGCGGGCGATTTGACCTGATCACGGCTGTCCTTTGCACTGTGATGGTGCGCATCGAAGCGAGCGAAATGCGCGCGGAGAGCGCTCTGCTGGCCGAATTGTTCGTCGAGGATATGGACGGGCAATTGCGCGAGTTTGGCGTGAATGATGTGGTCGTGGGCAAACGCATGGGCAAATTGATGAGCGTGCTTGGCGGCAGGCTGGGTGCCTATCGCAGCGCCTTGGTCGCAAATGACCGCGAAAAGCTAATCAGTGCAGTGGGCCGCAACGTGACCTTCAGCGAAGAGGCTGACGAAGAGGCATCTGCGCAATGCGTTGCCCACAAATTGCTCGCTTTTTCGGAGCGTTTAGCAGCGTTTGACGATCAACAGGTGCTCAAAGCCGACACAATCTGGTAAGCGCGCCTCCCTGTGATCAATCATGCGACCAATGCCGTGACTATCGAACCCGAACTTTCGCGCCCGATCAAGACCAAGGGCCTACCTGCAGAACCCGTGGTGATTGAAGCCAGTGTTGAGGAACGCGCGGCGCTGGCCGATCGGTTTGGGCTGCCTGCAATTGATACTCTGCGCGCGCAGGTGGCATTGGAACTTCGCGCCTCCAGCATTCGTGCAACAGGCACGCTAGAGGCTCAAATCCATCAGTCCTGCGCAATCTCGGGCGAGGATTTCCCGGTCAGCATCAATGAACCGCTCGACCTGCGCTTCGTCGAAGCGGGCACGCTCTCTCCCAATGAACAGGAAGATGGCGAGATTGAAGTCGAGTTGGACGCCGAAGACTGCGATGAGATCGACTACGCAGGCGACACATTCGATCTGGGTGAAGCTGTTGCGCAGTCTTTAGGCTTGGCGATTGATCCTTATGCTGAAGGTCCGGGTGCGCAAGAGGCGAGAAAACGCGCAGGAATTGTGGCTGAGGGCGAGCAGACGGGCCCGCTGGCAGAGGCCTTGGCCGCGCTGAAGAAAGACTGAGAATTGATCGCTCAGCAATTGCTGGCGAGCACCTCTTCGACAAAATCATTCAGCGCCTTTCGCGTTGGAAACAGTTCGGGAAAACCGTCTTCAACAAGCCCTGCGATCTGAGCGGCGCTGCGGTTGCCGTCGACATGGCCTAGAATTAAGCGCCGCGCTGCGCCTTTCTTACTCAACGAAAGCGGCTTATCTGATTGCGCATCCAGCTGTGCAGGGTCGACAATCGTGCTGCGCCAGGTCGACAGTATTTGTTTCTTCGCATTACCGGGCGGCTGGATCGACCACGTGATAAGGCTCGCATCCGCAGCAAATCGCAGCGTCATGCCAACAACATCGCCTTCCTTGACAGGGAAAGACTGCTGCGCCGGGAGGAAGGCCTGAGAGCGCTTGATACTCTCATCAGCCAATGGCGAATTGGTCATTCGGACACCGCCGCCCAAATGGCAATTAAACCATCCTGCAATGCCATCAATCAGACTGTCTTTTGTCATCGTGATCTGCGCGTCAAACGCATACTCGCCCTGCGTCGGCGCATCGAAAGCAATCGATCCAAGCGTCAAAGAATCAGAGGCAAAATCATCGGGCGAAAGGTCGACGGCGTGACGCGAATTGCGGTTGTATTCCTCCAACCAGTGGAAAGCCTCAGGCACGGGATCATTTGACCATTCGCTTGCAAGCGCACGGCACTTTGGCGACGATACCGCAGCGATGCACATAGTCATGCTTTGCGGAATGATCTGGCCACCGGCTTTGAGCATCCGCTCTCGTGCATCGGCGAGCATTTCTACAATGCCATAGTCGAACCCAAAAAACCCGACATGGTCGCAAATTATAAGATCGACCGAATGCGGCAAGACAGAGCGAAACGAGCTTTCGGCGATGCAGGTGTAGCGATCTTGCCACCCCGCTCGTTGAGCGGATTCGCGCGCCAAATGGATGGCACCGCTCTGATCTACGCCCCAGACATGTCCAGCGCCCGCTTCGAGGCAGAGAATGCCGAGCACTCCGACGCCGCAGCCCAAATCGACCACCGTATCTGCATCACGCATCACTGCGCCAATTGCTGAACGATAGAGGTCCGCCCGATGCGGGAGCTTTAGATACTGAATATGTTCTGCCAGCGGTCCGGGCATTCAGCACGCATCCGTTTTGATCTTGAAAGGAGCTGGCAAAGGTAGAGCAAGCACTGGATACAACAAGTGTCTCGCGCCACGATGTAGCAACAGAACCCGAGTTGCGCCTTGCCTAAGACTTACGGGTTCATTGTCATGCCAAGGGCGCCATCGTTCCCACGATTGGCGCTGCCGCCGGTCAAATTGCGAACCGATCCATAGATAACGAGACGGGGCGCGGAGTACTGTACGCGTCGAATAGGCGCCGTTGCGGCGCCTTGGGGGGAGTTTGCCATGGTGATTTCCTAACCTTGCAACTCCTCCGAAAAAGCTATCATTTGCACCGATTAGCCGAAAGACGTTGCTAGCATACCGTGAGGTTTTGCCAGGTGGTTCACCAGTAAAAAGTCGTAAACTAACGAGAAGCCGTGCCGTCTAGACGACGAAACGCCCTATTGGAAAAACCAGCAAGAGAGTGCGCAGGCGCAAGAACAAGCTGCGCAAATCACATAGCTTGGCCTTGTGGTATCTGAGTTTGGCTTGATCTAGCGTGAGGCTTAGAACGGAATGTCGTCATCCAGATCGTCATAGCCGCCGCCTTGCGCGCCGCCTGATCCGCCGCCATTGCCGGCACCATCAGAGCCGCCACCTTGGTTCCAGCCGCCCCCGCCGGAGCCGCCTCCACCTTGGTTGCCGCCGCCATAGCCGCCACCGCCGCCTTGACCGCCGCCCATGCCGCCACCATCACCGCGGCCATCAAGCATAGTCAGCGTACCGCCCAGCCCCTGAATCACGACTTCGGTGCTGTAGCGGTCATTGCCGCTTTGATCTTGCCATTTTCGGGTTTGCAGCTTGCCTTCGATGAAGACCTTGCTGCCCTTTTTCACATAGCGCTCAACCACATTGACGAGCCCTTCGGAAAAGATCGCAACGGTGTGCCATTCGGTTCTTTCACGGCGCTCACCAGTGTTTTTGTCTTTCCAGTTTTCGGAAGTGGCGATGCGCAGATTGGCCACTCGCCCGCCATTTTGGAAAGACCGGATTTCAGGATCAGCCCCAAGATTGCCGATCAACATGACCTTATTTAGCGAACCCGCCATCGAATTGTCCTTCCCATCGTAAACACACGCAGCGCATCAACGCTGCGATTCTCTCGAAGGTTCTAGGACAGGTGAACGGCAGAGGCGATGGCGCCTGCGCGTTTTCCACCTCTGAAATGGAGATAATTACCTAGAGGGGTAACGCAGCCGCCCCAAAAACCGGGTTAGGCTGGGCAATTCTACTTCGCGGCTGGTGAGCTGATACTTGAACTTTTCAAACCGCATCACGCCATCAATCCGGCGGCCAAGGAATTCGTGGCTTTTGGCTTTGCCTTCGCTGTCATCATTGACGAAATAGGCGAGCGTCGCCGAGTAAATCCCGGCCAAGATCGCGCGCTTTGTATAGTGGTTGTAATCGGTCGCCGTGTCACCGGCGAGCCGCCACATAATGTCCGCCGAACGCCAACCAAGCTGCATTGATCGCGGCGCATTTTGAGGCATTGCCATAATCGCCATCGCGCGGCGCACGGCCTCATCAATATGCTCCACCGCATCAAGCCGATAGGCGACCAGTGAGCGGATACGCTCACGGATTTTCAGCTCAGCCAGGCGTTCCTGCGGCCATTCCGCTTCCATCGCCTGATCAACCGATGTGATCCATGCCTCAATCATATCCATCGCCTGACCGGTGCCAGGCTTCTTTGGAAAGGCGAGCTTTGCAATATCGACATCAGCGCCCGCCATTTCAGCGGCGGCAATCAGCGCGGTTTCATTCCACCCATCAAAAATCGCTGAAGCAGCAATGTCAGGAGCCAGCGCCACGCGCAGCTCATCAAGGGTCATGTCAGCGAAATTAGGCGTGGTGTCAGTCATATTAGAAAGAAGGCCCGTATTGCTGTTGGGTTCCCGAATCCCCGCGTTCCGCATCAGCCAGCTCAAACTCACGGCGCAGCAGAGAATTGCCCGTCATCAATTCCAGGTAATCGCGCGCAGACCGGCCTGAATTGTCATTGCGATCAGGATCAGCCCCTTCGGCCAGAAGGCGGCGGACCAGTTCCACATTGCGCTGGTGCACGGCGGCGATCAGCGGGGTTTCGCCCTGACTGTCGGCAACATTGACCTGTGCGCCCTTCTTGATCAGCTCTTCGACCCCTTCAACAAAGCCAAGCTGGGTTGCGAGCTGGATCGGCGTCATTCCATTACGATCGCGAATATTGGGATTGGCGCCGCGTTGCAGCAGAAAACGCACCCACAGCACATCGCGCCGTGCGGTCACGACATGCAGGCCGGTCTCTCCGGTGGTAATATCGCGGGTATTGATAACCTGCGTGCCCGGAACGTTCAGCATTTCGGTTGCTGTATCGCCGTCGCGCTCTTTTACCGCTTCGAGAAACTGATATCCTTCGGAATAGAGCTGCGCGCTCACAGGGCTCAACGCTGCAAAAGCAAGACCAATTGCCCCAACTGCACTGGCAATTGCTGGTGTAAGACCTAATTTGCGCAAAACAGTGGAAGCCACGCTTTGAACCTTTCGCTATTCCTGTCAGTAAACCCAAGTGCCCCTGAGATAGGGCTTCTTTGCGAGGACGCAATTAGCAGACCATGAACATCCGCGCCAACCCTTCCCGCATTATCGCTTTTCTCTTCGCACCCGCCGCTTTGGCGCTGGCCTCCTGCGGGACGGGCGAGGTTGACTATGGCGAGCCGCCGCTGACAGGCGCGACGATCGGCGGCGAGTTTGAGCTGACCAATAAAGACGGCGAAACCGTGCACTGGGCTGATTTTCAGGGCCAGTATCGGATCGTCTATTTCGGCTATGCCTATTGCCCCGACGTGTGCCCCACCGATGTGCAGCGCACGATCCAGGGGCTTAATCAATTTAGCGATAGTGATCCTGAGCTGGCAGCCAAAATCCAGCCGATCTTCATCACCATTGATCCTGAACGCGACACGCAAGAGGTTGTGGGCGAATTTGCAAATGCGTTTTCTGAGGATTTGATTGGTCTCACTGGAACGCCTGAACAAATCGCAGATGCGGCATCTACCTTCAAAGTGTTCTATGCCAAAGGCACAGTATCAGAAAGCGGCGGCTATCTGATGGACCATTCCGATATCGTCTATCTGTTCGGCCCTGATGGCGAGCCACTTGCAACCCTGCCCAAGGATGAAGGCCCCGATGCGGTTGCCTTTGAGCTGAGCAAATGGGTGAAGTGAGGGACGGCTTTTGGGAGCTGCCCTTAGAGCAGCTCACCCGCGCCGAGTGGGAGAGGCTGTGCGATGGCTGCGGGCGCTGTTGCCTGCACAAGATCGAAGACGCTGACACGGGCTCCATCGAAGACACCAATGTCGCGTGCAAACTGCTCGATACAGGCACTGCGCAATGCTCCGACTATCGCAATCGTAAGGCGTTCGTGCCCGATTGCCTGCGGTTGACGCTTGCGATTGTTGAGGATGTGCCATGGCTCCCTGCGACATGCGCTTACCGAATCCGTGCGCAAGGACGACCCTTGCCCAGCTGGCATTATCTCATCAGCGGCGACCGTGAAGACGTGGTGCGCGCAGGCATCTCTGTTGCAGGACGCGTGGTGAGCGAGGATGATGCGGGACCGCTAGAACATCACATTGTCGAATGGGATGAGCCGCGCAAATCTGCACCAATCGGCTTTCAAATTGAGGAGCCATCCGAGTGATCGATTGGCTCAAAAGTTCAGCGCTGACGCGCGCGCCTGAGCCAGAGATTGAGCTGGACGGCACTCCCGTTCCCATAACCCTGCGCCGCCACGCCACGGCCAAGCGGCTCACCTTGCGCCTTGCCCCCGATGGCAGCGAAGTGCGCATCACTTTGCCCAAATGGGCACGCGCGACTGAGGCGATCACCTTTGCCCATTCGCGCCGTAATTGGCTCGCTGAGCAATTGGCAAAAGTGCCTCAACAAGCTGCGCCGGGGCCGGGCAGCGATGTGCTTTATCGCGGGGAAGCCTTGCGGATCGAGTGGGATGAAGGCGCTTCGCGACAAGTGACAATGACCGGGGACGCGGTGCGGCTGGGTGGTCCCAAAGAGGGGCTCGCCAAACGCCTGCAACGCTGGCTGGAGCGTGAGGCACTGGCGTTGTTTGAAGCGGATATGGACGACTACACCAAAGCGGCAGCATTAGAGGCAGTGCCAGTTGGCTTGTCGCGCGCGCAAAGACGCTGGGGCAGTTGCTCTGAGAAAGAGCGCATTCGGCTAAACTGGAGGTTGATCCAGGCGCCCGATTTTGTGCGCCGATCAGTGGTCGCTCACGAAGTCGCGCATCTTGTTCATTTCGACCACTCCCCTGCCTTTCACGCGCTGCTGGGCGACATTTATGAAGGCGATATCAAGCGCGCTGATCGCTGGTTAAAGGAGAACGGGCGCAGCCTCTATGCGAGCTTTGGTTGAGCTTACCGCACGCGCACCTTATATCTCCCACCATGTTCGAAAAGTCGCGCTTCAATCCCAAGCCGGGCCTACTCGATTTCTGGAACGAGTTTCGCAAGCCCAACCCCTATCGCTGGCCGATCCTGATCGTGTCGGTTCTGCCGATCGCTGCAATCGTCTATGCGCTTGGTGGGGAGACGCTTTATGGCGAAACCGAAAAGCCCGAGATCACCTATATTACGACGTTCGAACCTGATCGCACCGATGAAGAGATCATTGCCTCCAACATCGCCAATCAAGAGGTGAGAGAGCTGCGCGAGGCGCGCGAAGCTGAGATCGAACAGCGCAAGCGGGACCTGTACAAGGCGCTTGGCGCGGCAACCGGCATGGATGTCGATGCCATCGAAGAGCGAGCGGAGGCCAATCGCGCGGCGGAAGAGGCCGCTGAGCAAGAATTGCGCGAGCAGCTCTATGGCCGCTCAGGTGAAGAGGGCGACGCTGATACACCAGCCCCACCTGCCGATGATGGCGAAAGTTCAGAGCGATAGGCGCGCTGCCCCCCACTGATAGCGATTGGATGGCCGCAACCGCGCGGCTTGCAACGCGTGCGCGGCCCATCAGCCGCCCCAACCCCGGCGTGGCTGCTTTGCTGGTCAAGGATGGCCGCGTGATTGGCCGAGGCTGGACGCAGAAAGGCGGACGCCCGCATGCAGAAGCCGACGCGCTTGCCGGCCTAGAAGCAAGCGGAGCGAGCGGCGCAACGCTTTACGTGACGCTTGAACCTTGCGCGCATAAGTCCGAGCGCGGGCCCGCCTGTACCGACCTTGTCATTGCGGCAAAGCCATCGCGAGTTGTGATCGGTCAGCTTGATCCAGACCCCCGCACGGCGGGCCAAGGAGTAAAGCGGATGGAAGATGCAGGCATCGCCGTCACACTCCTCGACGACAGCGCCGCGCGCGGCAGTCTTGCTGGATATCTGACCCGCGCCGAACTTGGCCGCCCGCATGTTACCCTCAAACTCGCCATAAGCCTCGATGGCTGCATCGCGCTTGCCGATGGGACCAGTCAGTGGATCACCGGAGAGACCGCCCGCGCGCATGTGCATGCTCAGCGCGCGCGTCACGATACCATTCTGGTTGGCGGCGGGACGTGGCGTGCAGACCGGCCGCGGCTAGATGTGCGGCTTGCTGGCCTCGAAGACCGCTCACCCGACCGCGTGCTCTTGACCCGAGGCGTCGCGCCAGATGGTGTACGGGTCATCAATCGCCCGGAACAAATCGCCGATTTGGCAGGCGTGCAATACCTTTATGTCGAAGGGGGAGGCGAAGCGGCGGCAAGCTTCCTCAAAGCCGACCTTGTCGATGCCCTCCATATCTACCGCGCGCCGATCCTGATCGGTGACGGATTGCGTAGCATTGGCGGGCTGGATTTGAGCGACCTTGCATCTGCGCACGGACGCTGGAGCCTTGGCGAACAACGTCGCCTTGGCAGTGATACATTCAGCGCCTATTGGCGCAGGCGAGACTAGAAGAGAGCCACACTCATGTTCACCGGAATTGTTACCGCCATCGGCACTATCGCTCAGGCTGAAAAACGCGGCGATCTGCGGCTTCGCATAAACGCACCGCTCGATCCTGCACGGATCGACATTGGTGCCTCAATCGCATGTTCGGGCGTGTGCCTGACCGTGGTGGAGCGTGGAGGTGAAGCTGGAGATGCCTGGTTTGACGTGGATGTCTCCGGCGAAACAGTTAGCCGCACCCGCCCTGACATGTGGGCCGAGGGCGCAAAGCTCAATATTGAGCCATCCTTGCGGGTCGGAGATGAGCTTGGCGGACATATCGTCACAGGGCATGTCGACGCCATTGGCGAGGTCGTTCTCGCAGAGCAAGCGGGCGACAGCTGGAAACTCGCCATCCGCGCGCGCGCTGAAATGGCGCCTTTCATCGCGGAAAAAGGCTCAATCACCGTGGATGGTGTGTCGCTGACAGTGAATGATGTGCGCGACCGGCCCGATGGCACATGCGACTTCATGCTCAATATCATCCCGCATACGGGCGAGGTGACAACATTGGGCGCGCTGACAGTTGGCGATAGCGTCAATCTAGAGATCGACGTACTCGCGCGTTATCTTAAACGCATGCAGGGTCTGGCCAGCAGTCGCTGAACTCAGCCGCTATACGGCGTCATTGTCGTGCGAGCGCGGCGTTTGACGCCTTTCCTCGCCAGTCCGGCGGTCGCCCCCTTTGCGGCGTTCCTCGCCATCAAATGGCAGTTGCGCCTTACGGCGTTCACCCTTCCTGCGGTCGCCCGAGGTCGGTTCGGCTGGTTTTTCATTGTCTGACAAGGTTGCACCCCCTTCATTCAGAGGGCCATACCATAACAAATAAATTATTGATGTAAAAAGACGAAAAGGGCGGATCTACACAGACCCGCCCTTACCGTTCGTCAAATTGAAGCGAGCCCTAAAGGCCGTCTACGCTCTTGCTTACCAGTACATTCACAGCAACGCGGCGGTTTTGCGCTTTGCCATAAGTGGTGCTGTTGTCCGCTGCCGGATCAGCTTCAGCCATGCCGGTAGGGGTGAGCATCCGATACGGTGCCCAGCCACATTGCTGCTGAAGATAGTTCACCACGCTTGCCGCGCGGCGCTCTGACAGGCGCTGGTTCACTTCTTGGCTACCGGTTGAATCGGTGTAGCCAACGACCAGAAGCAGTGCGTTGTCGGTGCTTTCTGCCTGCTGTGCTGCTGAGCAAAGCTCTGTACGGGCACGATCAGACAGGTTGTGGCGGCCCGTGTCGAAATAGACATTGGTGGTCGCTTTGATGTTGTACTGATCAATCGCACCAAACCGGCCACGCAGCGCTTCGGTTGCTGCGGTGTTTTCGCCGATTGCCTGTTCATTCGCAGAAAAACGCTGCGAAGTGCCTGAACGGATCATCTCAGCGGTTTCGAGGTCAGAGCCTGCGAAGCGCACTTTGCTAGCGACAAGACCGCCTGCCCATTCGCGCGTTTCAACTTCCACTGGCAGACCATTGAGCAACGCGTTGGCACCCAATGTGTCACGGCCAAGGCCAAGGAAACCGCCACGGGCACGAATGCTCGTTTCGTCAGTCACAGTGAACACCGAGGTCGAACCGTCAGCAGCGGTAACCTGTACGCGGTTGCCATTGCGAGCGGAGATGAAACCCTCAAGGTTGGGGCCATCGACCAGACCTTCCAACGCCGGTGGTGCTGGTGCAGTCACAGTCGTTAGAACATCGCCCTGAGACACTGGGGTCTCAGACGCTGGAATTTGTTGCGCAGCTGCTGGCGTTGAAAGCCCTGCTGCCATGATTGCAAGGGCAAGCGCGCTCGCCGATGCTTTAGAAATAGTATTCATTTGGGTACTCCTTCAATCAATTTGACCCATCCTGGTCACTTCGCCCGGAGCCCTGCCCAATTGCTTGGGGCTAGCCCGTCCCGTAGCCGCGAAATGACACAAAGGGCTGATCAAACCCCCTTTTATTCTTGGTTAATACACGCAGAGCCAATTGCTCGTTTTCGGGCTCTTTTTGAGGCGCGCATCAACAATCGGCCAATTGTTGTAACAAACCTTGCTGTTAGATGAACGTGTCCGTCAGCCTTACACGGTCTACCGATGGCAAGAGACGGCTTTGCGGTGAGTGGAGACTGGCGACCCCGCACCGATTGGACAAAACAAAGGGGCGCGAAGGTTGATCCCTCGCGCCCCTCGGCGTTAGATTGAAAACGATTCTCAAGCTTACATTGCTGGAGCGGTTCCCTGTGTAACGGTTGCAGTGTTGCCGTCACCCGACTGCATGGCAGTTGAATTGTTGCCATCAGAGTACTGGTTAACGGTCGCGGTGTTACCCGCGCCAACACCGAACTGATCGATCAGGCTGGTGTTGCCCGTGCCATACTGACCAGAGAAGGCATCATTGCTGATCCCGCTTTGATTGATCGTTGAGGTGCTGGAAAAGCCGCCCTGCTCGATTGTCGCTGTGCTCAGCGATTGCGAACCTGACAGGCCAGACTGCGTGATGTTAGCGGTGTTGCCATCGCTTCCCACAAGCTGGCGGACAACTGCGCTGTCATTACGTGCAGAGGCATCCTGAATGACATTGGCAAAGCTGGCATTACCGAGCTGATCGATATCCGCGCTGGAATTCAATCCGCCAAGCTGGCTAACAGTCGCCTGGTTGGTGTCACCAATTTGCAGAACATCGGCAAGCAAGCCGGCGCCATCCTGGTCAACAAACGCCTGGTTCGATGAACCGGTTTGCGAAACGTTGGCAGTTGCGCCTTTATTGTCCTGCTCAACATCAGCAAGGTTGTTGGTGCCATTCTGAACGACATTCGCGATCAGGTTTGAATCCGCTTGGAACAACGGGTTCTTGTCGTCCTGATCCACCAAAGCGACGTTCAAGTCGCCGGTCTGGGTGACCGTGGCGAGGAACGTGTTCGCACCGTCATTGTCAAAGTTCTGATTGACAGTCGCGCTGCTCGCGCCGTTCTGGTTGACGATCGCATCCATGTTACGCGAGCCAACACCGTTGGCCGTCTGGGTAATGTCCGCTGTCGCGCCATTATCCTGATCGACATCAGCAAAAAGATCGCCGGTCATATCACCGGTCAGCGTTTGCGTGACGGTAGCGTTTGACCCGCCAAATTGATCAATATCGGCAAGCGCAGACGGGTTAACCCCGCTATTGTCGCTTGCTGACTGGGTTACGATTGCGGTCGAGGAATCCTGATTGACAAATGCGCGCATGTTCTTGCCGCCATTGGTGCCAGTTTGGAGCACGTCTGCCATCGAGTTACCGGTCTGACCGATTTCCGCTCGCAATCCACCGGTGTAGCCAGGGCCATCGGAGTTTTGATCGATCGTAGCAATGTTGCTCGCACCGCTCTGGTCAACGCGGGCAATCTGGTTGAAACTGCCAGCTGCGATGTCCTGCGTGATGGTCGAGCTGTTGTCGCTGCCATCTTGGGTAACAACGGCTTCTGGATCGAAGTCTGGAATACCGGTTGTGCCGCCGTCATTATTAGAGTTGGCATTGTCATTCTGATCAATGTCGGAGCTGTTATTGGTTCCGTTTTGCGACACGCTGGCCAAGGCGTCATCGGCAATTTGATCAATCGTGGAAGTGTTCGAACCGGTTTGGCCGACGCTGGCAGAGTTGCCATTACCGGTTTGGTTGACCGTCGAATTGCTCTGCGCCAGCGCCGGTGCAGTCATGCACAGCGCGGCGAGAGATACGCCGGCATAGATATACGTTCTCATCTTTGCTTTCCCCCAAAAGGTTGAGCGAGATTATCGCCCAATTTCACACCTGTTAGCGGACCCGAATCAGGCATCTTTGCACCTATTTTTCTGATGGTTAGCTAACAGGTAAGATGCGAATATTAAAGGGATTTAACCACGAATCTGCAAAGAACTTCGGTGGTTGCGCAGCGCTCGGCGTGACACATAGAAAAAGGGGCGCTCGAACTAAATCGAACGCCCCTTTTCAAAGGATTGATTGTCAATCCAAAGAGCCCCCTATTATGGGAAGTTCTGGTTGACCGTCGCGCTGTTGCCATTGCCGGTCTGGTTGATGGTTGAAACATCCATCATCGAACCAAAGCCCTGATTGACCGTCGCACTGTTCAGATTGCCGTCCTGCGTGATGAAGCTTTCAGCGAACGAGCCATCTTGCGACAGCGTAGCTGAGTTTTCTTCACCGGTTTGGGTGATGATAGACAGGCCATCATCGCCGCCCTGAGACGAATTGATCGAGTTGTTCACACCGCCCACATTCTGCGTGAATGTGCCCATGTTCCGGTTGCCCGAAACCTGTTCGATGAAGGCAGAATCGCCAGTACCAGACTGGATCACGTCCGCTTCGTTATTGTCACCAAACTGTTCGGCATCAACGACCAAGGTCTGAGCAACATCCAAGCCATTTTGAAGCACTGTGATGCGGTTCGATACGCCGTTCTGATCAGCGCGAATAACACCCGTTTCATTAGGCCCGTTCACGACAGTTGATGATTGAGTGATATCCAGTTCGTTCGATGTGCCCTGCTGGGTTGCGAATGTGGTTGTACGGAACCCATCTTGGAAGATGGTCGCGGTGTTCGTGGTCCCGTCCTGATCCAGACGAGTAATGTTCGAGAACCCAACCTGATCGACATCCGAGTTATTGGCTGTCCCGTTCTGACTGATCGTAGCAGCCGGGGATGAAAGCACCCCGTTAATGAAGTCACCACGACCGCCAGAAAAACCAGGAGCCGTAATATCAGCCGACTGGAATACATCAGAAACGTTGTCCGCGCCGCTCTGCGTTACAGAGGCAGCAGCTGGAATGTTGAAGGTTGCACGCGGCGAAGTTTGCAAAATGGTCGATGTCTGGTTGTCACCCGACTGGTTCACAAAAGCAGAGCCAGTTGCGCCGGTTTGCGTGACAGTCGAAGTGCTGCTCGTACCGGTCTGATCAACGTCGATCGTCCCGTCGGTGCCTGACTGTGTAGCAAACGAGACGTTGTTGCCGCCCGTTTGGAAAATGTCTGCGCTATTATTGTCGCCAGACTGCGTGATCTCAGAAGCGTTTTCATCGCCTGACTGGAACACAGTCGCCGACATATCCGCATCAGATTGTAAGATGACAGACGACACGTTCAATCCAGCATCCTGCGTAACATTGGCTGTGCCATTCTCACCGGACTGGATAATAAGGCTGACTGCATCAACTGTGCCAGCGCCTTGAGTGACAATCGCGCTGCCGCCTTGGCTTGCCAGCTGATCAATGAACGATCCTGTGCCCGAACCAACACCTTGGCCGATGCCGGACTGCGTTACGCTGGCAGAGTTGCTTGCGCCGCCGGCATTGTCCTGATCGATTTCAGAATTCGCACCTTCGCTGGTTGCGGTCTGATTGACGGTTGCTTGGTTATCGCCGAACTGTTCAAGCTCGGAATAGCCGTCTGTGCCTTCTTGCGTGATGGTCGCTTCGTTCGCGATGCCATCTGTGCCGGTGGCCAAGCCATCTTGCGTCACGAGCGAATCGTTGTTGCTGCCCGGTTGAGCGACTGTCGCGCTATTGCCTGCACCTGTTTGAGTGACCGTGCTGTCATTATCCTGCGCAAAAGCAGGTCCTGCCACGCATAGCGCGACGACAGACACGCCTGTCATAATCGACTTTTTCATTAAATTTCCCCCATTGGTCCAGCGACTTAGCCGCCGATTTCATTGCACCATGGACCCGAATCGGTTGCTATTTTTCTCCGATTACTCCGTCGGCTTACCACGGAAGATACAGGTCTTAAAGACGCTTAACCATGTTGGTCGGATCCATACAAAAAAGGCGCGAAGAGCCATGCCCTTCGCGCCTTTTTGTGTGTCGGATGTGATCCGTGAGGCGTTAGAAACCTGCGTTCTGGCTCACATTTGCGCGGTTGCCTGTGCCGTCTTGCAAGATGACAGAGGCATTACCACGGCCGCCCTGATTAACGTTGGCAGTGTTGAGGCTGCCGCTTTGTGCGATGAAGCTTTCGTTCAAGCGACCGCTCTGAACCAGCGATGCCCGGTTGTCAGAACCCTCTTGGAGAATGCCTGAGAAGCCGAGGCTGCCTTCCTGACGAACGCCTGCAATGTTGTTCGAACCGCCAACGGCCTGACCAACACCTGAGAAGTTGCCATTGCCGATCTGACTGACAAACACGCTGCTGTCATCTGAACCAGCGCCGATTAAGGAAGAGTTGGCATTGCCGATCTGCGCAACAGATGCGCTGCTGCCGGTTGGGACAGTGAAGCCCGGATCGCCAGCTGCCACATCAGTGCCGATCACGGTCACAGACGAGTTGCGATCGCCAGATTGATTAAGTGAGCTAGAGCTGTCGCCGGCTTCCTGATTGACGAAACCAAAGTTGTCATTGCCGCTCTGGTTGATCGAGCTGACATTGTTGTCGTCACGGCTTGGGCCGCGGAAATCGACGCCTTGGCTGGCCACAATCGCGGTGTTGCGGTTGCCGCTTTGCGAGATTGCCGATGACTGGAATTCAGACACGTCACCTTGAACGACGCTGGCAAAGTTCGCGTTGCCCGACTGATTGATCGAGCTTGTGCTGTCTGATGAGCCCTGATCGGTCGCTGCAAAGTTGCGGTTACCACTTTGATTGTGGTTGGTGACCGAATCGTCATCATCCTGATAGGTGAAAGACGTGTTGCGGTTGCCGCTCTGCGATACGTTTACATTGCTGCGGTCGGTGTTGTCATCTTGGCCGACAAAGCTGGCATTGAGAACGCCGGTTTGTGAAACGTTCACGCGGCCATCTTCACCGTTCTGAATGACGTTCGAGCTGTTGCCGCGCGCCGTTTGCGCGACATTGGCTGTGTTGCCGTTCTGCGACTGGCTGATTGATGAGTTGTTGTTGTTGCCCGCCTGGAACACGTTGGCTGACTGGCCTTCGCCGTCCTGCAACACCAATGAGCTGACATCACGGCCGCGATCCTGGTTTACGTTGGCGGAATTGTCATCGCCGTTCTGACCGACCATGCTGACTGCGTCACGGGTTGCTTCGCCTTGTTTAACGTTGGCTGAGTTGGTGCCCGACTGGTCAACAGCGGAAAAACCACGGCGGCCATTTTGGGTGACGTTGGCGCTGTTGCCGGTGCCGTCCTGCACGACGCTATTGTCGTTGCCGCGATCAGACTGCCTGACATTGGCGCTGTTTTCATCGCCCGACTGAGCGATCCCGCTGCCATTGTCCTGCGCGAAAGCAGGCGCTGCAAGGCCAAGCGCGAGTACTGAAACGCTGCCCAAAATCATCTTTTTCATAAAAGGTCTTCCCTGTGCACCGGCGGATTTTGAAGAGCCGCCTGTTTGGTCTTTTTGGTGAGTCCGGTTCCGATTGATTAACCGGAGCCAGCAGTGGTCTCAGGGACAACACTTAGAGGGGGAGTCTTAAAATCTTTGTGAATCTGACCGTATGGTAAAGTTAACTATAGAAGCTCATTTCTCGGTAAGAAGCGGCTGAATTCATCGCTTTCCTACAGGGGTTGAATTGTGGCCTAGTGCGGGGGTTATGACCGCCCCGCCCGTCTCCGACCTGCCCTCCCCATCGTGCCTCCGCCAGCAGCATCGGATCCAATATGCGCGTAGGTCTCGTCCGCCTGATTTCACACCGGTCAAGCTGCGCGAGCGAACGGGTGGCTGGACTCCAGAAGCGCAATGCAGGTTTCTGGCGGCGCTCTATCTGACGGGGTCAGTCACAGCAGCAGCGCGCGCAGTGGGGAAGAGCCGGCAATCTGCGCACCGTTTGCGAGGGCGCGAGGATGCCAAAAGCTTTGCGCATGCTTGGGATCGAGTGTTAGCGGCCTCGCCCCCGCCCACATCTCAGCCAGAGCAGAAAGTGAAACGCCGCCGGACTGATTGGCGGAAGGTTACAGTTAGCGAGCTGATTTGGCGCGTGGAGATCGGGTTATGGAAGCCCATGATCTATCGCGGGCAATTGCGCGGGATCGTCCAAAAACCTGACAATTGCGCGCTTTTGCGGCTGTTGAAACGGCTTGAGCCTCCGCTTCCGGCCAGCGCTGAAGGCAGCGCAAAATGAGCCGCATGGATTTTTTCAAACGGTACACTTGCGTGTCACATTGGGGGGCTGGATCAGCCAGTGACGTCAGCCAGCGCCGTGATGAACTTGTCGATGTTGTCCATGGTAAGACCAGCGATGTTGATCCGGCCAGATCCCGCCATGTAGATCGCATGCTCTTCGCGCATCTGGACCACCTGCTCCTTGCTCACAGGCAAGGTCGAGAACAGGCCGTTCTGCTTACCCAGTGGGGAGAGGTTGACGCTGCCGGTCATGCCAGCCTCTGCCAGCCGTTCGCGAACCTGGCGCATGCGTGCTCGCATCTGTTGCAGCTCATCCTGCCACATCGCCGTCATATCGCTATCGCGCAGGATGATGCGCACCGCCGCGGCGCCATGGTCAGGCGGCATCGACCAACTTGCCCGCGCAAGAGCATTGGCATTGGAGAACGCTGTTTCCAGCGTGTCCGTATCCTTGGAAAGGACATAGAACGCGCCAACGCGGTCACGGTAGAGGCCGAAGTTCTTGTCGCAAGAGTAAGCGATGAAGGCTTCCGGCACCTTAGCCAAAACGCTGCGCATCCCGCTCGCGTCTTCCTCCATACCATGGCCCAGTCCCTGATAAGCGGTGTCGATGATCGGAAAGGTGCCAGAGGCTGCGAAGGCATCGCCAATCGCTTCCCACTCGTCAGCAGTGTAGTCGATCCCGGTCGGGTTGTGGCAGCAACCGTGGATCAGAACGCCTTCATCCGGTCCAGCTGCGTTGATCGCGGCAAGGACGGCATCGACATTGGCCGTGCCATCGGCGTTGGCGTGGTCGAACGCGCTCCATTCAAGGCCAAGATCGTTGATGATCTGTGCATGATTGGGCCAGCTCGGCGTTCCCATATGCAGCCGCTTCATGCCCGCCTTCTGAGCGAGCGCGAGCGCGAGGCGAACAGCGCCTGTACCACCCGGCGTCTGCATACCAGCAATGCGCCCGCCCATCGTGGCGTCCTCACCAAAGATGTAAGGCATCAGCGCATTGACGAAACCCATATCCCCTTCCGGACCAAGGTAGCTCTTGGAGTCTTGTGTATCGACGAGCTTCTGCTCTGCGTCCTTGATCGCGCCAAAGACCGGCGTTGCGCCTTGGCCAGTGCGATAGACACCGACGCCAAGGTCGATCTTGTCACTGCGGTCGTCGGCTGCATAGAGCTTGATCAGCGCAAGCAGCGCATCGGGCGATTGGGGTTCGAGTCGATTGAGCATGGCGCACCCTGTGCCGCCTCGCAGAAGCTGGTGCAACCGCAATTCTACTCGATATGCCTACAACCTGGCTTTAGGCCAGTGGAGCAGCGCTGTTGTGCGACCGGCAGGGCCGGTAGAAGCCGGAGCTGGTTAGAATGGCAACCAGCGGTGCTTCTTGGAAAAGCGCATATAGCCCGCATTGACGCCAAGCCTAAGGCCAGCCCCCACGCGGATCGGGATCAGAACAACATCACCGCGGCGCATATAAGAGGCGTTCATGCCGCCTACAAAATAGGCCTGACCTTCGCCCGCTGGATAGCGCTTAAAGATGTCTTCGGTGTCAAACAGGTTATAGACCAGTACGAAGGTGTTGCCCGCATTCGCCCCCGCATCGAGGCCAACCGATGGGCCGGTCCAATAGACGCGGCGCTCACCTTCGATCTTGTGATGCAATGTGCCAGAGCCATAGCGAACCCCAAAGACGAATGCACCGCCACCTTCGCGGCCTACAATGTAGCCATTGGGTTCGCCCTGTTCGCGCAGCAAGTCTTCGATCAATCCTGCAAGCCCCTGTGCGCCTTTACCAAACACACCTTCAGCAGCGCCAATCAGGTCGTCTTCGCCATAGGTGTCCGCGCTGGCCTGATAGGGCTCTTCGCCCGGAGTAACTGGGGCAGGCACATCGGTGGCGGCGGCTCCGTTCTCTTGCTGAGCATATTGCGAGAACTCGCTGTCGAACGCGGTTCCATCGTTCTGTGGTGCCGTGTCGTTCATCCAGGGCGTGTCTTGCGCCTGTCCTTGAGATTGACCTTGCGGTGGCACTGGGGTTGGCAGCCCTTGGTCAATAGGCGGCGCGTTTGGCTGGTTTTCGCGAATGGACGGATTGGCGAGGTCAGCATCAATCGCGTCATTCGCGGTCTGCTCAGCCGTATTGAAGGCTTCATCCGGGTCGAAGCTGGTTACGTCTTGCGCGCTTACTGGCGCTGCGGCGAGCATGCTGGCTGCCAGCATCGCCAAAACAGTGCGCAGCCACGCTGCTGCTCGATTTCCAGAATTGTGCATCCTCGGCACCTTTCGCTTCATTGCAATCATGCCCCTTGGGGAGCCAAGCAGAGTCCTTCAAATGCGCTTCGACAATGGAACGGCGATGAACCGAATCGAAAACACGGTGAGGTGAGTGCGTAGGGCACTGGGTATGAATCTGAGCTGGCCGAACCTAGGGATTGCTGCCTATGCGGCCTTGTGCGAGCGATTGAGTGCGAATGCGCAGATTCCCCCCTTGCCGCTGATCGCATCCCCGCCTATAGCGCGCGCCTCGCAGCCAAACGCGCTTGCACATGCGGAGACGTGGGTGAGTGGCTGAAACCAGTTCCCTGCTAAGGAACCATACCTACTACGGGTATCGAGGGTTCGAATCCCTCCGTCTCCGCCACCCACCCCCAGCACTAGTCTCTGGTTTAAGGGGTCTTCGCAAGCCGCCGATAACTGGCGGTTTTTCACGGTACAATCCGTAACGCCCGCATCATTTGAACGGTCTCTTGGCGCGTTTCCGGTGCTATTCTCAGGCGGCATCTCTGCGGCTGCCAACATCGGTTCGGTTTCCCTGTTAAACAGGGTAAGAACAGGGAAATTTGCAAGTTTGAGGCCCAAAACAGGCCATTTCAGCCGGATCCGGCTCATTTGCGCAGATAAATCCGCTACTTTTCCGTGGCGTACATGCCCAAAACCGGTGTTTCCCTGTTATTCGCCGGAACAGGGTTTTTGATCGAGCATAACAGGGACTTTAATCACCGATATCAGGGTATTTGATCGCCAGATCAGGGAGCTCTCGGATCTGCAAAACCCAACGCTTTGCGTTGCTTCGACCAAGCCAACGGTATCGCCATTTTCTTGAGCGCCTCAAGGTTGAGATAAAGCGGCTGGCGACCATCGAGAATTGCGCGCTGAATGTCTGGAGCAAGAAATGCCAACCGAAGGATGTTGCGACCGTGGGGTGAGTGTGGAGCGGTATCGATAACCGGCATCCCGCGTTCAGAACGCAGCATGACATGAGCTTTCCTGAGGGCCGAGATCAGTACCTGGTCGGGCTGCGGTGGACGCGAGGTTACAGGAACGATCTTCTGCTTGCTGCCGCGCGTTGCAAAGCGAATCGGCAGCTGGATGGTGATCGTATCAGCGGTGCGATCGAGAATGGCCTCGTCATCGGCTAGTCGGGCGGCAATGCTCGCAACTCGCGGCGCCTCGATGGTCAGTTGGAGGCCCCGCTCGCTGACGTGAACCGAGCGGACAATTGCAAACGGATCGCGAGCCTTGAGCCCCCAACGACGGCCTGCCTCAGAAACAACCCTTTCGATCTCGAGAGCAGACACGCGCTGCACATGATCGGCATAGGCGGCGCCTGCGCCTTGCTGGAGCGAGGTCGAGACATAGTAGCAATACTTCCGGCCTGACTTTCCACGCGAGGTGGTCGGGCTCATGGGCTCGCCCGACGCATCGAACAGCTTGCCTGTCAGTGGAGCCCTGATCCTGCGGTTGCCGGCCTTGGTACGATGCCGCCGCACCTGCGCATCGAGCTTGACCTGCACCCGTCCGAATAGCTCGGCGTCAACGATCGCCCTATGCTCGCCCTCATGAACCTCGCCTTTGTGCGTGATCTTGCCGCGGTAGACCCTGTTGCGCAGCAGGTGGAAAAGCGCACCGCGGCTGAACGGCAGTCCACCCATCTTGCGGCCCTTGGCTGTTGTGTGGAGCTTGGAGAGGATGCGGCGCGCCTCGAGATCGCGCTGTAATGCGTGGACCGAGCCAAGCTCAAGGTAATGGGTAAAGATGTGCCGCACCTGATTAGCTTCGTCCTTGTTGACCTTGAGCGTCCTCGATCCATCGGTCGGCGGATCATAGCCAAGTGGCGGAACCCCGCCCATCCACATGCCCTTGGCCTTGGAGGCTGCGATCTTGTCGCGAATGCGTTCTCCAGTGACCTCGCGCTCGAACTGCGCGAACGAGAGCAAGACGTTGAGCATTAGCTTGCCCATCGATCCGGTGGTGTTGAACGACTGGGTAACGGAGACAAAGCTGCATTCGTGCGTCTCGAAGATCTCGACGATGCGCGCAAAGTCGGCGAGGCTACGGGTGAGGCGGTCGATTTTGTAGACCACGACGATATCGACCTTACCGCCCTCGATATCTGCGAGCAGTGCCTTGAGGCCGGGTCTGTCGGTGTTGCCGCCTGAGTAGCCGCCATCATCATAGCGATCTGGTCGGGCTTCCCAGCCTTCGCATGCCTGACTCAGAACATAGGCCTCGCACGCCTCGCGCTGCGCATCGAGGCTGTTGAACGACTGATCGAGGCCTTCCTCGGAGGACTTGCGGGTGTAGATCGCGCAACGCTTGGCCTTGTCGCTCATCTGCTATCCCGCAATCCGAAGAACCGAGGCCCGTTCCAACGCGCTCCCGCGATTGCAGTGGCGGCTGCCGACAAGCTCGGGAACAGCTGGCCCTCCCAGCGAAACCCGTCCTCCTCAACCACGACGGTCACCTCGCGGCCCTTCCAAATACGGGTGAGCCGGGCTCCGACCCCAAGGTGCTTGCCTTCGGGTTGGACAGGTCCATTGCGAGCCAATGCCTTGCGCGTCTCGTTATCCAATCCGCCTAGTGCTTGCGCTTGCACCCGCCATGCCAGGAGTTGGCGCATGATTGGCTCGGAGCGCAGAGGTGGAGCGACCCCGTAGCGCTCCTTCCAGAAGCTGCGCAGTCCATTGAGGTCGAGCGTCTCGATCTCATCGATAAGGTGTTCAGCAGCCTCGCTCATCGTGCGGACTCGATCCGGTAGCGGCGCGTGCCATCGACCTTTTCAGATACAATCGTATGGCCGCGCTTCTTGAGCGCACCTGCCATTGCGCCGCGTACCGAGTGCTGCTGCCATTCAGTTGCCTTGGTCATCTCGCCTATGCTCGCGCCAGTCTTGCGTTTGAGCAGCCTCTCGAGCGAGTCCAGTTTTGTGGCTGGCTTTCGTGTCTTGGTGGTGTTGGTCATGTTTGTCTCCGGCACATCAAGCAGCTGGAATGGCCGCCGTCACTGAGACAAGCCCGAGCGGGCCGGGCAGGGAGACACTAATGCTCGCTAATGCTCTGAAGTCCAGTCCTAAACTTCTGCACGGTTTATCCCCTAAAGGAATTTGTTGCACTATGGAATGGGAGCAATGATCTTGATATGTTCCGACCATGAGCAGAGCACCCCTTACGGCATTCCCTCATGCCGATCGCACGCTCGAAGTGGTCTACAAGGCCCTAGACGAGCTCGTCCCTGACCCCCGCAATGCGCGTACGCACTCCAAGAAGCAGATCGAACAGATCATTGCTTCGATGCGAGCATTCGGATTCACCAATCCGATCCTCGCAGATCCGGACGGAAACCTAATCGCGGGCCACGGGCGATTGCGAGCAGCAAAGGAAATGAAGCTTGAGACGGTCCCGGTGATCACGTTGGAAGGCCTCACCGATCCACAAAAGAAGGCACTACGGCTTGCAGATAACAAGATTGCGCTCAACGCAGGCTGGGATACCGAGATCCTTAAGCTCGAGCTGGCCGAGCTGTCGTTGCCTGATTTGGAGATCGATCTCGGCCTCACGGGCTTCAGTCCCGGCGAAATCGACGTCGTCTTGGCTGAAAGCGAAGATCCGGATGACGAGGTGATCCCGGCAGTGCCAGAAAGTCCAAGCGTGAAGCCAGGTGATGTCTGGCAGCTAGGCGAGCACCGGTTAGGATGCGGCGATGGGCGCGACATCGCATTTCTTCAACGTCTGGTTGGAGAAGACAGCTCGATCGACTGCGCGTTTCTCGATCCGCCTTACAATGTGAAGATCAATGGACACGCCAACGCCAAGGGCCGTCACCGCGAGTTCGCAATGGCTTCGGGCGAGATGACCGAAGCGGAGTTCCGCAATTTCCTTGCTGATACGCTTGGAGCCTGCGCAGCGGTCTCGCGCGACGGTGCTGTGCACTTTGTCTGCATGGACTGGCGCCACATGGACGACGTCACGGGGTCAGTTGCGAACGTTTACGACGATCTCCTAAACATCTGCGTCTGGAACAAGAGCAATGCCGGCATGGGTTCGCTTTATCGCTCCAAGCACGAAATGGTGTTCGTTTACCGCGTCGGCTCGACCCCGCACACCAATAATGTGGAGTTGGGCAAGCATGGTCGCAATCGCACCAATGTCTGGGACTACCCGAGTGTCAACTCGATGAAGGGATCGCGTAGAGAGGATCTCGCGCTGCATCCCACTGTCAAGCCGGTGGCGATGGTGGCTGATGCCTATTGCGATGTGACCAGGCAGGGCGAGCTCGTACTCGACATCTTCTTGGGCTCAGGCACCAGTTTGATCGCTGCTGAGCGGGTTGGTCGCCGCTTCCGCGGTCTCGATATCGATCCAGCCTATGTCGACCTTGCGATGCAGCGCTGGAGCGATCTCACCGGCAAGGAGCCGGAGTTGATCCATCGTCACGACGGTCAAGAGGCAGCAGGATGAGCAGGGACACACGGTTCAAGCCCGGCCAGTCTGGCAATCCCAACGGTCGTCCCCCCAAGCCGCGCCGACCCAACGTGTCTGCGTTCGAGATCGTGCTCGACAAGCGTCTCAGCACGACCCTTGGTGGCAAGGAGCGCGAGCTCACCGTTGAAGAAGTCTTGCAGCAGCAACTGCTCAAAGATGCTCTTGCTGGAAAACGCATGGCGATACGCAAGGTGCTCAAGATGATCGAGAAGCGTGAGAAGGCGCTTGCAAAGAAGAGCCTTCAACCTCGTTCGCCAATCAAGAGGCTCAGGCATCACACTTCTGACAATGCCAACGAGGCCATGCGTATTCTTGGTATAGCTGAGACTGATCCTTCCCACCCCAATCGCTGGAAAGTCAATGCATGGGCCACGCAGGCGGCGCTCAGTCGCCCAGGGCGCCGAAAGTTCAGCAAAAGGGATGTCGAGAGCATCAAGTTCTTTACCAAGGATCCAGAAAGCCTGCACTGGCCACGCGGGAGGCTCGAATGAGCAAGGAGCAAGGCGTGGGCTACAAGCAACCGCCCCAGTCAACGCAGTTCCGCAAGGGACAGTCTGGCAATCCGAAAGGGCGGCCGAGGAACCGGCATCGCGAGATCCCATACGATGCGGTTCTCGGGCAGATGGTCACAATCCGTGAGGATGGCCGCGACCGGCGGGTGACGGCCGCTGAAGCATTCCTGCTTCAGCTCACGCAGAAGGGTCTGGCCGGAGACAGTGCAGCGGCTCGCGCCTCGCTTGAGGCTATCGAGCAGGCACGCTCTGTGCGGCGAGCTTCTCACTCGGGTATCAATACAATCGTCTGGTCAGCTGTCAAAAGTGGCGCAGACTCCATCATCGATACGCTTGGGATCGCAAGACTTAAGCATCCGACCGATCAGGCTCGCGTCCGATGGGAACTCAATCCATGGATCGTCGAAGTTGCGCTGGCGAGGCTGGTCGATCGACCGCTCAGTATGGATGAGCAGCGCGAGGTGTGGAGAGCTACACGAACACCGCATAAGGTGAATTGGCCGGACTGGTGGACATATCGCGGAGAATGACCGCTATGCGCCCCAGTTTTGGTCATTCGGTTCACTCTCGAAGCTCGCCAATTGCTGCCGCGATCAATAGCCGCAAATGACCTACGCAGTCCCCGTCACGTAGCTGCCTGCATTCTCTTGGCAATGCGCTCGAACGCGAGCTACCCAACTATCAAACCAAACCCAAGTGTTTTGGTAATCACCCTGTTTGCCGAAACCTTTATCTGGGTTCTTCGCTTCTAGATCCTTCCATAGAGAGGTGTGGTGCGACATGTTGAAGCGTGGCCAGCCTTCTGCCCGCATCAGCTCCACAACCTGGGTGGCCGTGTATCGTTTCTTGTCTGTCTCCTTTAGTAGAACAGAATTGACCTCCATAGCCATATCAGAACCCGGCTTGATGAAATTGACGGCCAAGTCTGATTTCGACGCCTTGCTACCAACGATCGGGACAAACGCGACCCGATACGCAAAGGCGGGATCCTTCAGTTCATCTTCTGTCATTTTGGAATGGAAGGCATCCATCGTCGCTACAATCGCCTTTGGCAGATTTGGCGAAGCTTTAAGCCCAGCTGCTTGGGCAGCATCGAAAGTCACAAATTGGAGGGCGATTGGTAGTCGACGCTCTAATCCGAACTGTCCTCCGAACCATTCTCGGATCGCACCATTGAAATTGACACAGCAAGCCTGCAGCAATGGACCAAGCGCATCGTCGATCCTATCTGTTGAGCGATGCTCAATCTCATGCCGAATTTCTAAGAGGAGCTCCAAGTTCTGTCTTGCGCCAGTCGTGACCGGCAACTTCGGTTGTTTGATGCACATGCCCAATTCCCAGAATTTCTCGGCGCCACTGGGAAATTTCGCGACAGCGCCGCTCTTATGGTACCGATAGTCGATACCCTCACGCTTAAACCATGCGTGACAGAGGTACGTCCAAGCAATCATTGCCGTTGTGATGAATATCTCAGACCGAAAGCAGAGGCCGGCGGAATTGAAGTTGTGGACGGCAGCGATCATTGCCTCTCGCGCTTTTACCAGCAACTCATCGCCACGGAGACTTAGGCCCGTTTCACCATCGACATCCGGCCACGACTTCAAAAATGAGGTCAAGTCATTAGATGAGGCCACCTTAATCGCCTTGTGCTTCTTCTCAGTCCGAATCTCACTGATCAGCCGGTGATTGATGGAGCGCGTTGGACGAGTGAAAAACGCTAGGATGTCTTGGTCATTGTATTTCTTAGTAGCGAGCATCGCTTTCACAATCGCCACTTCCCAACGCTCGAGATGATTTCCTCTCTTTTTCGTCGGCATTTGGATCGGCTCCTACAAAGCTGTGGGCAGTGTTTTCTGATACTCTATAGTCTCGTCACATCGCGAAAATGCGAGCTGAAGGTCCGCTTGTAAGCTGCGACGGGCAGTGAACCAAAACCTTAGCAAGCAGCCCCGGTGCTGCAATCTACAGGCGATGCTGGCGATCGCATCCAATCAACTATCTCGCACCCAGGAATTTGAACCGCTAAACTTGATTTTACGAGCGTGCGCTATCACCTGTCATTGAAGGTCCAAAAGGAGAATGTACGTGGGACAGATTGGCATCTACAATGCTCGCAAGGTCGATGGACTAGCAGAGCTGATTGCCACCATCGATTGTGATCTCGACGACGACCAACGCTTCCTCATAGTGGTCATGAACGACGAGATCGCTGAAGATGAGGCTCTTGCGAAATCAATGCTTGCAGCCAAGTCCAATGGGGCAACGATAATCGTGATGTGGCCCACCAATGGTGAAGGGATGCAGCTCCCCGACCCACTGCTGCAATTGCGAGACGCCCTGATCCGATTTGATGCAGAGGCTTTGCATGACATTATCTGCAAGAAAAAGATGCGGCACGAAGGTCCGGGTGGTGGTGAGTATCCCGCTGCTAAGACCGATCGGCATTGCTGCTAATGAAGTTACACACTTACTGCGTTGAGCACGACCTCGGCTTCGCTCCGAACCCGTTTCATCAAGTTTGCTCTCTCGCGTGCTGTGCACCCCAGATCCGCAAGCATGCCGGCATACACGATCTTATTGTCGGCCGTGGTTCGGCGAAAGTAGGACGCCGACATCACTTGGTTTATTGGATGCAAATAGACGAGATTATCGACTTTCCGACATATGACTCAGACCCGCGCTTTGGCGCCAAGAAGCCCAGTATGTCGGGAAGTACGATGCAGCGTTATGGTGACAATATCTACTTCGAGGACGCTGCGACTGGGCAATTTGTTCAACGCGACTCATTTCACAGTAATTTCGGCGGGCAACAGAGCAAGGCAGACATCGATACTGATACCGGCACGACAACGAATGTCCTCCTAGGTAGCCGCTTTACCTATTTTGGTGGCGATGGGCCTGAAATCCCGGCTGACTTTCGCGATATGTTCATTCGCCGAAACCGGAAATGCAATCATCCGGCTGCGCAGCAAGCAGCTATGGTCGATTGGCTTGATGTCAGCAATCCGAAAGGGCTTGTCGGTATTCCTACTGACTGGGCAAAAATCCGGCACGCAGCATAGTCCCCTGGGACATTTTGCCGATTTTCGTATACAGTCAAGCCATGCTCAAGTTAGATCGTAGCGCAGTATACGAAGACTATTGGCGCTTCGCTTCGAAAAGGCTCGAAGTGTATCTTGCTAGGCTTCGTGGATTACCATCGCCGTGGACCGATGACGCTATCATCTCTCGCTACCGCTTTACAAATACGTTTCGTGCAACTGACCGAGTAAGCCAGTATCTGATAAAAGAAGTTCTTTACGATAGAGCGAATGATCTCACCGCCGAGGACACGGTTTTTCGCGGGCTACTGTTCAAGGTTTTCAACAGCATCACGACCTGGAAAGCGTTAGAGAAAGCACTTGGGTCGATACGTTGGTCTGATTTCGACTTCGATCGGGCCGATGCGATCCTTGAAAAGATGCTTCAAACTCGAAAGCCAATCTACTCTGCTGCATACATAATGGCATCACCACCTTTCGGGGCTAAACGTAAGCACCAGAATCACTTTCGCTTGCTGAAAACGATGATGGATGACGGAATTACCAAGCGGATCGAGAACGCGCAGTCACTATCCGAAATCTATCGCGAAGTACTGAAATACCCAGGCCTTGGATCTTTTCTGGCTTTTCAGTATGCAATCGACCTAAATTATTCTGCCCTGACGGATCTCGGAGAGGACGAATTCGTTGTGGCCGGTCCAGGCGCGCACGACGGAATTCGAAAGTGCTTCCCTAACTCTTCGCCTGATCAAGCAGAATCTATCATCCAATGGATGACCGAAAACCAAGATGCTGAATTTGCGCGCCTTGGGCTTGAATTTCCGGGCCTCTTCGGACGCAAGCTTCAACCGATAGATTGTCAGAATGTTTTCTGCGAAATTTCCAAATATAGTCGAGTAGCTCACCCTGAGATCGCTGGCACGAGCGGACGGACACGCATCAAACAGAGCTTTTCCAGTTCGAGAAGAGATCCCCTTCCAAAACCCTTCTTCCCGCCGAAATGGCAAATCACTTCGAATGTGACTCCGCTGCTAAATCACCCACAACAGGTCGAGACGCAATTGGAACTCTATCCTTAGCTTGGCGCACTAATTGCCATCGCAACACAAATCCAACGTCGACCAACTCTTGTCCATTTGGTGCGGAAACCGATTATTGAACGATTCCAAATTTGGCTTTGCGTTTCACCGCTGGCTTTGACGCTGATTTGGCGATCCTCTGCGTAGCTGATGCACAGACTATCAAGTGCCTCTTTGTTGGGCTGGATGCCCAGCAAATTGAGGATTGCTAACTTTTCAGTCTTAGTTCGGTCGCTATCCTTCAGTTTCCGATAAAGCACCTTCGGAGCTTCAAATACTTCAATCGTCGAGTCCACAACTGGGCCATGGACATCTGGAATTGCCAAAGGTGAGAAGGACACAGAGCGGTTTACAAGGTCCACGGTTATCGTGCCTTGTTTCTCTTCTTTCAGATTTTTGAAAAGGCGGTGGCCTGCCACGATCGCCTGCCTCCATTCCCACGGCTTGCACCGTGCAACTTCTAAACCTTCAGCAAAAGTTATAATCAGCTTCAGAAAGTCATAGGAAATCTGGCTCGTATCCGAGAAAAGCGTGGCTTTCGCTTGGTCCGGAGGCAACCCTTCAAGCCGACCGACTCTGACAGCCTCAGAATGAACAGCCTTAACAATCGCCTCTTCAACAATTCGAGCTCTTGCACCATCTTCTGTCCGGTCGTCATCCGGTTGACTCTTGCGCTTAAGTCCCATCAGTGATCGCAACACGGGGGACCACCCTAAGATGGCTGCGTTTGCCAAGTGCAAAGCGTCATGAAAGCGATAACCATCGTCTGTCCGAGAATTGTCGTTCAGCTCGTCACCTAGCGGACGACCGCGATAGAACATTTGCAGTCGGTCATCGGAGGTTGAGATGTATGTAACGGCGAACGTGCGAGGAAATCTCTCATGGGGAGGAGCCGGCTCGTCCAAAAGGGCTGTTGGTTCTTCCTCCATCAAATTCGAGATACTGCGTATCTTGACCATGTTCGCGGACAGCACTTCGCTGAGCCTAAGTTGATACAGAGTTGAAATGGCGCTCAAATGCCAAAGGAGCATCCCCAACGTGCGATCTCTAGTATAGCTGAGAATGTCGTCCTTTAGATGGTATTCACTCTTTGGGAACTGTCGGCTCATAACCGATGTCGCGTACAAAAGAAGGCGCGTAATGCACACGTCTAAGAGCTCGCGATTCCGAGTGCGCGCGGTAAGGAAGGCTAGCGACTGATACTGGTCAATTGACGCATCGCCGCCAAGCTCCAATAGAACAGGAGACTGTTCCAAAAAGCGCGAGTATTCTTTCGGATCCAAGGCCGCCTTGAATTCAGGCTTTCGCTCGATTTCTCGTGGCAAGGCAGCGTAATCCTCAGCCACAATCGAAGCGAGCCCTTCACCTCCTCCTAGCTGTGAAAGCTGTGCAACGTACCAGAGGCAGTCGCCAATTTCCTCAATGATCTCATAGTTGCTTGTGTCCCAGTGGTCGGTGCTATGGTGCAAAACTTTTTTCTTGAGGGCGGAGGCTAGACTGCCAACCTCGGCGGCCAATCCGTACCTTGCGATCCTCAGTCGCTCACTACTGTCTTTGTCTGTAGTCCAATCACTAGACGAAACAAACGTGTCGAATTCGCGCAACTTCATAGTTCACTGCTCTTAGTGGCCCGGAAATTCAGATGATCTGGCAAGTTTTACTGTTTGCGCGTCACGATGTATAAGCAAGTATTAGAGGAAAGGGGCTGGGGATACTTTTCAGCTACAATTTTGAAATGAGTAACCCAAATTGATTAGATTTGATGAGTCCCGAGGAGGCAGCTCAGAGTTGCTGAGCTCTTCACATCCGTTTTTAGGGCATCTAGCTCAGCGCTTAAACGAGGATGAGTAAAGCAAGGTGCTTCGTCCAATGCAAGTTTCCCAACCCGAGCTGTCTCGACGCACTCTCACGATCATAAGCCCACTAAAATCCATTGCCCGAGAGAATGTCTGGGTCCGTTTGCTTTGGCATTCTTGGCTGCGACCCGATGAGGCGAGCCGCCGGCAAACCGATGCGCCAGCCTTATTGCTTACCTGAGAGCGGCCCTGATCAAGTTCAGCCATACAAGCAGCGAAGGCGCATGAAGCCTTGCTGGATTCAAATAGTCTGCAATGAGATCAAAGGCACCTACGGGTATAGAGCGGCTGACGAACTACTAATCCACCATTGATTGCCCGCGCGAGTAACGATTGGATAGCCAGCAAACTCAAGCATTACTTCTTCCATCGTTGTCGTGCCCACCCAGCCTGGTGACGTATCAATCCAATATTCGAATGGTGGAATTGCAAGGACACCGATCACATGGAAGTCCTGGAGGCCCCACTCGTTGTGGTGCTGTCCCCTTAAAGCCAAACTGTCATCCAGGTCTTTTGCTGATATATCCTGATCGGGATAGTTGCGCACTCCGTCTTGGACCCAAGACCCCGCGTCATGTGGAGAGACCGCCATTAAAGATTGAGGTGTCTTCAAGTCTACTATCACTCCGATGCAGCCAAACGCGTGCCTGTGCTCAGCTCCTGCAAACGTGTCACTGGGCGTAACTACAGAGCACGCTAACCCTGATTGGCCACTACCCTGCAGGACATTTTGGAGGTCAGACGGATAAGCCCCAACGAAGTCCGAACTGGTCCCCCTGGGAACCCCTGAGAAGTGCACGATCAGACCCTCATTTGCGCGAAGGAATGCATGGACATCCGAAACTGGGGGTTTCATCGATCTCATCCTCTCAGGGGCGCCTCGAGGTCGGCGCTCCGGCGGCCTAGGGGGCTTGGCAATTCTTCTTCTCAATTGCATCGGCAGTTGGTGAATGGAAAGACTGAGCCCTTTTACCGATGGCCGCCCTCTGTCCAATTATTCTCAGAGCCGACTGTCGGCTGCCGGCCCAACTTATGCCGCAGCCAAACGACTGAGAGTGGAGGTGAAAGCGGGCAGTTTGGTCTTGGCACGCAGCTCCCTAATACGATCAAACTGACAGAGTATCCTGGATCTCACGCTGTGGTCCGTAACTAAAACAGCAGTCTATTGAGATGATCAAATGATACGGCGGATCATTCTAGCGATCTCGCCTCCCGCCCAGCCTGCGAAACTGCGGCCTTTTGTCGAAATTTGCACAGTGCCAACAACAGGTTGAATCTGGTGCTCCTGATCACCCACGCGGCCTTGTTCGGCCACAAGGCGAACCCGGTATAATGCTTCACGGGGTTTAAGTTCCTCACCATCTTTGTTGACCGCAATTGGACCGCCGTTTTCTGAAGCAAGAATCGGTTGATCCAAACGCTCAATCGCGCTGTTCGAAACCTCGATCAGCTTTGCTTCACGAGCTACACTTGTTCCCGCAGCCGCCACAAAACTTGCGGTTGCGCCATTCTCAACCCGCCAAATTTCGTCCTCTGATATATAGGCTTGGACATCATAATCGCTGGGACTGAGGACATAGGCGATAACGTCAGCGCCATCGAGCCACCGACCGACATGGACGTCAGGGCCTAGATCAGTCAGCACGCCGTCTATTGGCGCACGCAAGACAAGCTTTTGTGTACGCCGTTCCAACCCTGCCAGCCGAGCCCTTTGCTGCGCCAATTCTCGTTCAATAACAGCTCTGTTAGAAAGGTCGCGATCATCAGCAACCGCACGGCCAAATTGTAGTTCCAATTGCGCGATCCGCACTTTGGTTGCTGCTGCCTGTGTGGAGAGTTCAGGCGCGCTAAGCTCAACAATTGGAGTACCCGCCCTGACACGCGCGCCATTTTCGACAAAGATATGGTCAACTCGCGCAGCTTCTCCCGCGGTGAGCGGAGAAGCCCCGATCGGCGCAAGGACAGCATTGCCCGAGACATGGCGGTCAATTGGCAAGAAAGCGAGTATTAGCGCTCCCAGTCCAAGCCATAACCAAGCCTTGCCACGTCGCGAGGCGAATATCTCACTGCGCATTTCGCGCCAGACTTTGAGTTCAGAGAATATAGGTCGCCCAACGAAGACTGCCATCTCGACAACGGCAAGGATCAAGCCGAGTGGCTGAAAAAAGACATTGTAAACGAGGATCGCAATTCCCGTGAACAAGAACAAGCGGTATATCCAAGTCGCATACGCATATAGGATCATGCCAACATGCAATCGCCGCGGTATACCTTCTGGTGCTTGGTCGCCGATCGCAAAAAGCGTTTTGCGTAGCTTCCATCTGGCAAGAGCGAATGCCCGAGGCTGTAGGTTGGGCACATCCAAAAGGTCGGACAAAACATAATACCCATCAAACCGCATGAATGGGTTCAAATTAACCGCAAGGCTCATAATCCAGCTTGTGGTGGCAAGGACGAAAGCGACACTACGCAGCATTCCCTCGGGCAGTATCACCCAAAAAATTGTGGCAACGCTCGCTACCATCAGCTCGGCAGCCACGCCCGCGCAATCAATCGCGAGCCTTTGCTTTCGTGATCGCAGTCGCCACGCAGACGTTGTGTCCGTATAGAGCACCGGCATCATCACGAGAAAGCTGACCCCCATAGTGGGCACTCTGCAACCATACCGCGTGGCGGTGTAAGCATGGCCGAGTTCGTGCAGGATTTTCACAAACACAATCGCCAGTCCGTATGCGATCACGCCCTGCCAACTAAAAAAGTATAAGAACGAGGCGACGAACGCGTCCCATTGGCGCGATACGAGCAACAGACTGATGAGCGCCAGAATTCCGAACGTCGCTAGGCTGGATGGCGACCAAAGCGGCCTGACCGTGTCGATCGTCCGATTGAGAAATTTGGCAGGCTTTACCAGCGGCAAACGGATGAACAAATAATTGTCGAGCAACCACTTCCAGGCCGCTTTCTTACCCGCCATGCGCTGCGCGGAATAGGCGCTGACGGCGCTTCCCCCAATGGGCGAAAGGGTAAGGCCATTGCTTGATGCAAATGCAACCACATCGTTAAACGCTTCATCAGCATCATCGCCTTGAGTGCCTAGCGCCTTCAACTGCTCAGTGATTCCATCCAATTTGCCCGAAGCCCACCGTGAAAGGATCACGAACTCAACCTTGCCAAGCTGGAAAAACGCGTGGCGCACGGGGTCAAACAATGTCCAGCTTGGGGCGCCATTGACCAAAGGGGCACCCGGCTCAATGCGCAATTCTTGACGCAATGCAGGCAGCGGAGGCGGCGGTTCTAATTCAGGAAGCTGGATGGGAATCGCTGCTTCGGCCACGGCGCACCTCTAAAACCCTATAAATTGGCGCAGTGCCGAGATGGGCCGGCGTAGCAACGAATAAATCAGCGGGACCCATTGTCCATAAACCTGCGCGGTGCCGCGCGAGCCGATCCGAGGAGTATCGTCAGACAATTTCGCGGTCAGAGCAAATGCCAGCGTTCCGTCTGGAGTAGGCCGCGACTGGTAGCTTGCCGTCTCTAATGTTGCGTCCACGGCCCAGAGCGGCTGAGAATCCAGCCACATTTTGACTTTAGCGCCACGTTCAAGGGACATCTGCTCAGCCGATGGCAAGTCTATACGGATCATTGTCGCGGTAGGATCGACGACCTGCATTATCGGATCGCCGACATTGACCGCACGCCCCTCCCAATCACGGCGATCGCTAAACAATGCCATTCCGTCTTGTGGAGCTACGATTGCGGACTGCCCCATCAGATCTTTTGCGTAATCGTACTCGGCCTGGGCCACTTCAAGCTCAGCGCGCATAATCGCAATATCGGATGTCTCATCCTCATCGCCAAAGGCAGAGCTGGTCGATCGTTCCAAACGCGACTGCGCGACCGAAAGCTTTTCCTCGGCCAGCTCCAGCTCATTTGCCAATCGCACATCGTCAAAGCGCAGCAGAACCTGTCCCGCTTTGACGGGGGCGTTAGGAATCACTTCAATAGAGGCAATACGGCCTGAAAAAGGTGCGGCGATGATAAAGGGCCGCTCTGCTACGATTTCGGCTGGCGCCAAAGCAGTTAGGCGCACCGGGAATAGCAAGATCACAGCGATGCCAGCAGCGATCCATTTCTTTTTCGTGCTGTCGAACGCGGGGATTTTACGGACAGGCTTGTTGCCTGTCAGAGCGCGCCAAGCGTGCGAGCCCGTTTCAGCTATTCTCTCCAACCGCTTCGTTTCACCTTCGCGCAGCGGTTCCTCGCGCGCGACGAGCAAACCGGCAAACACGACATCATCATCTGCGGACAATGGCTGCCAATGCATTTGCGAATAGGGGTAGTCTGCCAAGGTTTCATCATCAGCAAAGGCGCTCAGATCAAAACTGCGGGCGCTGCTTAGGCTGTGTTCTTCCTCGATCTTGGCGAGCAGATTCTCAAGCGTGTAAATCAGTGGCGAATTGCGATCGATTGTCGCCAGCGATGAAGAGCAAGTGACCTTAAATCCTTCACCAATTGTCTTGCTACGCAGAACGAACATTTGGCCATACGGCACCAAATTGCGCGTTTCGTTCGCTATCAGATATTGCAGTTCGTTGACCGTGGACTGACGACGTATTTCTCCCTCAAACTGCAATAGTGCAGCCAAGTTGCGCGCTTCAACGCCGGTTCCTTTGGAAGTCGCAGCCAATAAGGGCGGCGTTTTGATCGGTTCAGCTTTGCTCGCCATCACTTTGCTCGGCTTCCGGTGAGGCCTCACCGTCGGAGGCCTCTTCGCTTGGCTCCAGCTCTGGTTCTTTAGGAAGCTCAAACGTTGCTGAGCCACTCATCCCGGGTAGAACCAAGCCATCACCTCGGTCGATGTTAGCTGTAATGCGAATTGTCTTGCTAACCGGATCAACCGCAGCGCCCAGCCGGGTCACGCTTCCGGTGATCTCATTGCCTGTTTCATCAATTGCAAAGGTAAAGCCAGCACCAGGTTGCAGCCAAACCAGCCAGTTGCTGGGCACAATCAGCTCAGCTTCCAGGTCGCCGCCACTCTGAATTTTCATAAGCGGCGCGCCACTAGCGGCGATTTCGCCCCTGCTGGCGATTTCTTCAACAACGCTGCCAGAAAATGGAGCGTAAACAGCGCAGTCATTCATCTGCGCACGGATCGCACTCGCTTCTGCTTGTGCTTTACTCAAATTGGCGCGGGAAACTTCGACCTCGTTTTTGCCCACTGCCTCATAGGCATCCAGCTCAACATTGTTGTCATGCGTGACTTGGTAGGCCCGGGCTGATGCTCTTGCAGCGTTCAATTGCGCCTGAACCGACGAGCAATCAAAGCGCGCCAAAAGCGCACCGCGACGAAAGCTTTGTCCTTGGCCATAAGGCAGCGCAGTGATCTTTGCCGTCATGCGTGAAGCTATCGTGGATTCTTCTTTTGCTTTGATAACACCACGCGCGGTCAGATCGGGCTCTGGTTCCGGCTCCTCAACCACAGGTGCGTCCACAGCCAGCGCGTCAGCTTCTGCAGCTTGCGCCTCTGTATCTGACCAGGTTGTCTCGCCGCTATTGGCCAAAGCGTAGACACCAATCATTGCAGCGACGACAATGCCGCCACCGATCAGGTATTTGGTTTTCGAAGCGTCCGCAGCCGGTTCTTCGAAATCTGGCTGCTCATCATCGCTCATGATATCACTGCCCAGATAGCCTCATAGCATTCTCGCGATCTTGCCACATTTGAGCAAGGGACGCGCGCAACGTAGCAACATCTTCTTGGCCGGTCACGTCTGGACTGAACTCATCAATCCCCATTGATGCGAATAGATTGGCGTAAGCATTTTGTGCCTCAGCATAGGCGATATCGTATTTCACCTCAGCTACCAGCGTATTCATTTCCTCTCTCAACAAGGTCTGGCGACTCATCGCTCCTGCAGCATGACCGGACCGGATTTGTCCCAATATCCGATCCTGAACACTCATTTGCCGGGCGGCGGTGTCGAGTTCCTTGGTAAGGTGGCCGAAGCGCGCGCGCGAAACATGGACTTGTGTAATCACGGCCATGGTCAGCGCCAGCTCGCGCTGTTCGAGCAGAGCATCCTGCGCTTCAACTGCTCTCTTATGGGCAGGAAGGCGGAACAGGTTCAATACGTTCCAACTGGCGCGGGCTCCGTAATTGATCCAGTCATTGTTAAACAGGAAATCGTTGGAATCGACATTTACGCCCAGCACGCCGCGGAAACTTGGAAGAGCAGATAGAAGCGCTGCATCAAGCTCACGCGAATTGATCCGTTGGCGATAACTTACTTCACGCAATTCGGCACGATTCAGCAGCGCCGTCATCATCATGTCTTCCCCAGCGTATTGTACCGCAGGCAGCTGAGTCGAGCGGTCAGGCAGGGCCAGCGCGAATGGCGTACCAGGACGAAGGTTCATCAAAGCCGCCAATTGCGCCTTAGAAACCACTAGCTCGCGCTGAAGCTTGCGAATCTGCGACTGAATTTCGAGCAGTTCGCGCTGATAGGTCAAGGCTGTCAAAGGAGCAGAAAGTCGGCGCTCTGCAAGACGCTCTGAGTTTTGCAGCGTTTCGGTTACCGAGCCCTCAAGCTCCTGAAGTTTAGTAAGCAAGCGTTCTGCGCTGACTGCGCGCCAATATGCGGAGCGTACATCTTCGATGATACGGTTGGCCACTTTACGGCGCCGCTCCTGCGCGATGAGGATTTCATCTGCACCTTGCTTTGCACGGACATAGGAAAGGCCGAAGTCCAGCACATCCCAACTCAGCGCCAAATCAGCAGTAAAAAGGTCGCGCTCTTGTGAAGTCGACGGCTCAAGCGACTGGCGCCGCGTGATCAACGACAGCGAGCTTGCACCGGAAAAATTGTTGCGACCAGCATAGCCTGCACTCGCCACCAACTGAGGCAACATGTCATAGCGCTGCAGGTCGAGCTCTCGATCACGTAGAGCAATTTCCATCAGCTCAACTTTGTAGTCGAGGTTGTATTTTAGAGCGCGAGCCATCGCTTCGTAGAGATCGACCTCACCGGCAATTGGCTCTTGATCAACATCAACCTGCGCGAAATTGCGCTGCGCTGTCTCATCTAGCTCTGTCGGCGTAAATGGCTCAGGAACAGTTGCGCAAGCACTCAAGACAAGCGTTGATACGCCAGCAAGTACGATACCTTTTTTCATAATGTCACCACCGTGCCTTTATTATGAGTTTCGTTTCTATATTCATGTCAGCCAAACGCCTTGAGAAGGTCGTCGGTCTCATGGGTTTTTTCCATTTCAGCCTTGGCCATTATTGCGTCCAGCCTCTCCGCTTTCACAGTGTGATTGCTGTCGTCGTTATCAAGCTGAATTTCTCCGGTCGCACCCTGAATAATGACAGCGGTTTCAACCGTTTCGCCATTCTCAAGCACAGCGCGGACGATCACACGAATGGCTTCGGCATCAACAGGCCGCTCAATAATGGCCAGCCCGCGAGCATCCATCCGGATCCAATCCGGTAGTGGAGACCCATCACGCATCATCAATTGGAACTCGATAACACGCGGTGCGTCTTCTGGACCGATATCGCGCATCTCAACGTACACGACGCGGTCGCGCACAATACTTTCGATCATAAACAGATCATTGCCGGTACTAAGTTGGCGAACGGAGAAACCAGTGAGGCTTTCTGGAATGAAGTCACCAAACCGTGGGTCGAAGACACGATCAATGCCAAAACGCAGGTCGCGGATGTCATCAAGATAGCGCGTGAGATCATCGATCGGATGACCCTTGCTATCAAATCCGCCAATGCCCCGTAGAGTGCTGATATTATTCACCGCTGTGAGCAGTGGCTGATCAACGGTAAGCGTACCCAATCCACCAAGATCCCGGAAATCGTTGACGGTGTCGAGAATGACTAAAGGCGCTGTGATAAATTCTTCGCGCTGCTCGACGCTGAGCTCGACACGCTCACCATCAGGCAAACCGGAACTGGGGTCCTCGCCAATGAGGAATGTTAGATCGGCACTCGCCTGCACAACTGTGATCGTGGCAGTTGAAGACACGAAACCGCCATTCCCATCAGAAACGATGTAAGAGATCGTTGCTACGCCGTCGAATTCAGGCGGGGCAGTAAACGTCAATGTCCCGTCAGGGTTGATTACAACCTCACCAACATCCGTTGAAACAGAGAAGATGCTGAGCGGGTCACCATCCGGATCGCTTGCGTTGTCGAGAACATTCAACACATTCTCGACGCCGCCAATGACGGTGAATTCCTCATCGTCGTCCAGGGGCGTTTCATTGATGTTGTTTACGTTCACCGTGACTGTTGCAGTCGACGTACCGCCATTCCCATCACTGATCGTGTAGGTGACCGTATCGGTGCCGAAGAAGTCTGGGTTTGGTGTGTAGGTCACTGTACCATCTGGATTGATGGTTACGGTGCCATTGCCTGCGGAGGCAGCAGTGACCGTTAGCGGATCACCATCGGCATCAGTGTCGTTGACCAGCACTGGAATGGTGACTTCGCTGTCCTCATTCACGCTGGTGACGTCATTGACCGCGACCGGCGGATCATTGACCGGATTGACCGTGACGGTTGCCGTCACCGTGTCAAAGCCGCCCATGCCGTCGCTCACCTGATAGGTGATCGTATCGGTGCCGTTGAAGTCCGGGTTCGGCGTGTAAGTGATCGTGCCATCTGGGTTGATCGTAACCGTGCCATTAGGCGCATTGGCCGAAACCACGGTCAGCGGATCGCCATCCGGGTCATTGTCATTCGCGAGCACCGGAATGGTGATAGGCGTGTCTTCATCCGTGACGGCCGTATCCGGCTCACCCACAGGCGGATCGTTCACGGCTACAATGTCGACCGTGACTGTCGCCGTCGCTGTGCCGCCCATGCCATCATCAATGGTGTAGGTGATGGTGGTTGGCCCGTTGAAGTCCGGGTTCGGCACAAAGGTGATCGTGCCATCCGGGTTGATCGTAACCGTGCCATCTGGCGAGGTCGCCGTTGTAACTGTCAGCGGATCATCGTCAGCATCGCTGTCATTGGCGAGCACTGGAATGGTGAGCGGCTCATCCTCAGTTCCAGTCGCGGTGTCATCCTGAGCCACCGGCACGTCGTTCACTGGATCAACCGTGATCGTCAGTGTTGCTGTGTCGAACCCGCCATTGCCATCAGAGACGGTGTAAGTGATCACATCGGTGCCGTTGAAGTTCTCATCCGGCGTGTAGGTGACCGTGCCATCCGGGTTGATCACAACCGTGCCGTTTGGCGCGGTAGCCTCCGTAATGGTCAGCGGATCGCCATCTGCGTCGCTATCATTGGTGAGTACCGGAACAGTAACCGGCGTGTCTTCGTCGGTTGTTGCCGTGTCATCTTCCGCAACAGGCGGATCGTTAACCGGCGCAACATTGACCGTAACAGTCGAGGTTGCGGTGCCGCCCATGCCATCATCGATGGTGTAGGTGATGGTGGCCGGTCCGTTGAAGTTCGGATCAGGCTCAAACGTGATCGTACCATCCGGATTGATAGTGACCGTGCCATCAGGCGAGGTCGCATCGGTGACCGTCAGCGGATCGCCGTCAACATCACTATCATTGGCGAGAACAGGGATGGTGACCGGCGTGTCCTCATCCGTGTCCGCAGTGTCAGGCGCCGCAATCGGCGCATCATTGACCGGCGCAACCACGACAGTGATCGTCGCAGTGTCGGTGCCGCCATTGCCATCATCAATGGTGTAGGTGATCGTGTCGGTCCCGTTGAAATCGGGATCCGGCGTGTAGGTCACCGTGCCATCTGGGTTGATCGTAACCGTACCGTTTGGCGCGGTCGCATCGGTTACCGTCAAATCATCGCCATCAACATCGCTGTCATTGGAGAGGACCGGGATTGTAACCGGCGTGTCTTCGTCGGTCGTGGTTGTATCATTAACGGCCACTGGTGGATCATTCTCTGGATCAACGGTGACCGTGACGAGCGCCGAAGCCGTGCCGCCATTGCCGTCGCTGATCGTGTAAGAGATCGTATCCGTCCCGTTGAAATCCGGGTTCGGCGTGTAATCAATCGTGCCATCGGGCAGGATCGTGACCGTGCCGTTCGCCGCAGAGGCAGTAACCACGGTCAGCGGATCGCCATCAGGATCGCTGTCATTGGCCAGCACATCGATATTGGTCGCTGTGTCTTCTGTGGTGGTTGCAGTGTCGTTCACCGCCACTGGCACTGGATTGGTCACTGTCCAGCTAAAGGTGGTGGACACGGTACCGCCATTGCCGTCGTCAGCCATCACAGTGACTTCGTAAACGCCATCACCGTTCGGTCCACCGATGGAGGCAGATGGATCAATCGTGCCAGAGATCAGGCCCGTGGCTGGATCAATCGTGAGGCCAGTTGGCAGGCCCGTGGCATCAAATGTCAGAGTGTCGCCATCGACATCGCTGAAATTGCCAGCGGTCGGAACGCTTACCACCGCGCTATCGACATTATCGCGCGGGGCAATCGGCGTCACATCCGGATCATCATTGATCGGATTGACAGTTACGGTGACCGTCGCCGTCGAGGTGCCGCCATTGCCATCCGAAATCTCGTAAGTGATCGTGTCGGTGCCGTTGAAGTCTTCATCCGGCGTGTAAGTGACCGTGCCATCAGCTTCGATCACAACGGTGCCATTGCCAGCGCTCGCCTGAGTTACGCTCAGCGGATCGCCGTCTGGATCATTGTCATTGGCCAGAACGGGGATATTGACCGGCGTGTCTTCATCGGTGATCGCCGTGTCATCCACCGCGAGCGGCGCTGGGTTACCAACGGTCCAGGTGAAGACCGCATCCACCGTACCACCATTGCCATCATCAGCGGTGACGGTGACTTCGTAGATGCCATCGCCGTTCGGCCCGCCCTGTGAAGCGTCCGGATCGATAGTTCCGGTGACATTGCCAGCGGCATCAATGGTGAGGCCTGGCGGTAGGCCAGTCGCAGTAAAGGTCAGCGGATCGCCATCAACATCAACAAAGCCGGGCGAGAGGTCCAAAGCAACGACATCAGCATCATCATTGATGAGGGCCGATAGCGGCGGCGCAGTCGGATCGTCATTTTCAGCGCCTACCGTCACTGTAACTATGGCTGTGGACGTGCCGCCCTGACCATCAGTGATCTGATAAGTGATCGTGTCGGTGCCGTTAAAGTCTGGATCCGGCGTGTAGGCCAAGGTGCCGTCAGCATTGATGACAACTGTGCCGTTTGGTGCGCTGGCAGACACCACGGTCAGCGTATCGCCATCCGGGTCATTATCATTGCCGAGTACATCAATCGACGGGATTGGCGTGTCTTCCGCAGTCGAGGCCGTGTCATCCGCGGCCGTCGGGCCAGGGTTGGTCACCGTCCAGACGAAGTTCACATCGGTCGTGCCGCCATTGCCATCATCAGCGGTAATGGTGGTCTGATAGACGCCATTGTTCACTTGGCTGGCATCGGGATCAATCGTCCCGCTGATAACGCCAGAGACGGGATCAATCGTCAGGCCCGCTGGCAGATCAGTCGCGCTGAAGGTCAGCGTGTCGCCTTCAATGTCAGAGAACAATACGCCGGCATCGATGGAGACAGAATCGCCGTCTTCGTCGCCGCGGTCGGGCAGCGGTGTCGCATCAGGAGCATCGTTTTCTGGCGCGATAACGATGGTCGCGATTGCTGTCGCTGGATCGCCGTTCGCATCTTCGATCGTGTAAGTGACAGTCGCCGTGCCGTTAAAGTCAGGGTCCGGCGTGAAGGTGATCGTGCCATCCGGATTGACCACTGCGGTGCCATTGGTCGCCTGAGCGTCGATGATAACGATTGGAGTCGTGGCATTGCCGTCAGGATCAATATCGTTCGCCAGCACGTCGAGCACTTGTGGCGTGTCTTCCGTACCAACGAAGTTATCGTCGATCGCCGTTGGCGGCTCGTTGTTAATCGTCCAGGTGAAGGTCGTGCTTACGCTTCCGCCATTGCCATCGTCAGCCGTGACTGTGACGGTGTAGACGCCATCGCTCAGCGGCCCTCCACTTGAGGCTGTGCCCGTCGTAGTGCCAGTAACTTCGCCTGTGGCCGGGTCAATCGACAGACCATCCGGTAGGCCTGTCGCTGAGAAGGTAAGCGTGTCGCCTTCTGCATCGCTAAACGCCGTGGCGAGCGGAACACCGATCAACTCGTTATTGCCATCGGTGAGATCTGGCAGACCAATTGTTTCCGGATCGTCATTTACCGCGCCGACAGTGATCGTCACGGTCGAGGTCGAGGTGCCGCCCTCGCCATCGCTGATGGTGTAGATCACCGTGTCCGTGCCGTTGAAATTCGCATCTGGCGTGTAGGTGATCGTGCCATCGGCATTGATCAGCACTGTACCATTGGCGGCATTCGCCTCCGTCACAGTCAGCGCATCGCCGTCTGGATCATTGTCATTGGCCAGCACATCGACAGTGACCGGTATGTCTTCCGTCGTGCTGGCCGTATCAGGGGCAGCAAGCGGCGGTGGGTTGTTCACGGTCCACACGAAGGTTGATGTGGTCGTGCCGCCGTTGCCATCATCGGCTGTGACGGTCACGGTGTAGAGACCATCGCCATTCGGCCCGCCCTGCGATGCATCCGCATCCAGCGTGCCGGAGATCACACCATTGGCGTCAATCGACAGTCCGCCCGGCAGTCCAGTGGCGGTGAAGGTGAGCGCATCACCATCAACATCGCTGAAATTGCCAGACACATCGAGCGAGATGACATCGGCGTCATCATCGGTCTGATTGGTCAGCTGCGGGTCAGCGACCGGATCGTCATTCACCGGATCAACTGTCACAGTGACAGTCGCCGTGGTGGTGCCGCCCTCCCCATCGCTGATCGTGTAAGTAATCGTATCCGTGCCGTTGAAGTCTTCATTCGGCGTGTAGGTGACCGTGCCATCGGCTTCGATTACGACCGTACCGTTTGGCGCGATTGCCGATGTCACCGTCAGCGCATCGCCATCGGGATCATTGTCGTTCGCCAGCACGTCGATATTAACCGGCGTGTCCTCTGGCGTGGTCGCGGTATCGTCCGTGGCCACTGGCGGCGGGTTGGTGACGGTCCAGGCAAAACTGCTTTCAACAGTGCCGCCATTGCCATCATCCGCCGTCACGGTGACGGTGTAAATGCCATCACCCGCTGGCCCGCCTTGCGAGGCGTCGGGATCGATGGTGCCGGTGATATTGCCATCGGCATCAATGGTGAGACCTGGAGGCAAGCCAGTCGCCGTAAAGGTCAGCGTATCGCCATCGACATCGCTGAAGTTGCCGGCGACCGGAACATTGACGGTCGCGCTATCGATATTGGCAAGGTTGGCCAGCGGCGTGTCAGCCACCGGATCATCGTTCACCGGATCAACCGTAACGGTGACAGTCGCCGTCGAGGTGCCGCCATTGCCATCACTGATGGTGTAGGTGATTGTATCGGTGCCGTTAAAGTCTTCATTCGGCGTGTAGGTGATCGTGCCGTCAGCCTCGATCACAACCGTTCCATTTGGCGCGGTTGCCGAGGTGACCGTCAGCGGGTCGCCATCTGGATCATTGTCATTGGCAAGCACAGGAATATTGACCGGCGTGTCTTCGTCAGTCGTCGCTGCGTCGTCCACTGCCACTGGCGGCGGGTTGGTGACGGTCCAGGCGAAGGTCGTATCGACCGTGCCGCCATTGCCATCGTCCGCCGTGACGGTGACGGAGTAGATACCATCACCTGCTGGGCCGCCTTGGCTAGCATCTGCGTCAATGGTGCCGGTGATCTCGCCCGTATCGGGATCAATCGAGAGACCCGCTGGCAGGCCGGTAGCGCTAAAGGTCAGCGTATCGCCATCAACATCGCTGAAATTGCCCGCTGTCGGCAGCGATACAGCCGCGCTGTCGATGTTGTCTTGCGGCGGAATCGGCGTGACAACCGGATCATCATTCACCGGATCAACCGTGACGGTCACGGTTGCGGTGGAGGTGCCGCCATTGCCATCACTGATGGTGTAAGTGATCGTGTCGGTGCCGTTGAAGTCCGGGTTCGGCGTGTAAGTGACCGTGCCATCGGCCTCGATCACAACCGTACCATTGGCCGCATCCGCAGCCGTCACGGTCAGCGGATCGCCATCCGGATCGCTATCATTGGCGAGCACTGGGATATTGACCGGTGTGTCTTCATCGGTCGTCGCGGTGTCATCCACGGCCACTGGCGGCGGGTTGTTCACCGTCCAGACAAAGGTCGTATCAACCGTTCCGCCATTGCCGTCATCAGCGGTCACAGTGACTTCATAAACGCCGTCGCCCGCTGGGCCGCCTTGCGAGGCGTCTGGATCAAGCGTGCCGGTGATATTGCCATCGGCATCAATGCTGAGGCCGGGCGGCAGGCCTGTGGCGCTGAACGTCAGATCATCGCCATCAACGTCAGAGAAATTGCCGCTGACATCGAGCGTAACAGGCGTGCTGTCATCATTGGTTTGCGGCGCGATTGGGGCCGCCACCGGATCATCATTGACCGGGTTCACCGTGATGGTTGCGGTGGAGGTTGAGAACCCGCCATTGCCATCACTGATGGTGTAAGTGATGGTATCTGTGCCGTTAAAGTCCGGGTTTGGCGTGTAATCAACGCTGCCGTCCGGGTTGATCACAACCGTACCGTTCGCCGCTGTCGCAGCGGTCACGGTCAGCGCATCGCCATCCGCATCGGTGTCATTACCGATCAGCGGTACATTCACAGACGTGTCTTCATCGGTGGTCGCCGCATCAGGGTTCGCAACTGGCGGATCGTTGATCGGGTTGACCGTGACGGTGACGGTCGCAGTCGCTGTGCCGCCATTGCTGTCCGAAATCTCGTAAGAGATTGTCGTCGTGCCGTTGAAGTTCGGATCAGGCACAAACTCCAACGTGCCATCTGGATTGATCGTAACCGTCCCATCAGGTGAGGTTGCGGTCGTGACGGTCAGACCATCTCCATCAACATCGCTGTCATTGCCCAGCACGCCGATCGTGACAGGCGTGTCTTCATCGGTGGTGACCGCATCATCGACCGCAATTGGATCATCATTAATCGGATTGACGGTCACAATAACCGCAGCGGTTGAGGTGCCGCCATTGCCATCATCGATCGTGTACGTGATCGTGTCTTCGCCGTTGAAATCAGGGTTTGGCGTGTAAGTCAGCGTGCCATCAGCCTCGATCACTACAGTGCCGTTCGGTGCAGTCGCGCTGGTGACGGTCAGCGGATCGCCATCGGGATCATTGTCATTGCCGAGCACATCGACATTGACGCTGCTATCCTCATCAACGCTCGCATTGTCATTGACGGCAGTTGGAGCCGGGTTGGTGACGGTCCAGACGAAGTCTTGCGACACTGTGCCGCCATTGCCATCATCAGCGGTCAGCGTGACAGTGTATGGGCTGCCCTGGCTCGCATCAATGTCGAGCGTGCCGGAGATGATGCCGGTCGCCGGATCAATCGTGAGACCTGGCGGCAGGCCAGCCGCCGTGATCGTCAAATCATCGCCATCGATGTCGCTAAAGAAGCTCTCTGTTGCGATGGAAACCGACTGATTGTCTTCATTGGTGACGTCAGGAATATCGACCGCAATCGGGGCGTCGTTTTCAGCGGTAACGGTGACGACGAGCGTCGCTGTCGCAACGCCGCCCTGACCATCGCTGACGGTGTAGGTGACATTCGCCTCACCATTGAAATCGGGGTCCGGCGTGAAGGTTAGGGTGCCATCTGCGTTGACCACAACCGTACCATTGTCCGCGCTCGCGCTGGTAATGCTCAGCGCATCACCATCAGGGTCGCTGTCATTGGCCAACACCGCAACGGTAACTGGCGTATCTTCCGGCGTGGTCGCGGTGTCATTTTGCGCAATCGGCGGCACGTTTTGTATCGAATAGATAAAGGTCGTGCTGACCTCTTCACCGGACGGATCGGTCGCAGTCACAGTCACCACAAACGGCCCATTTTGCGAGCTGTCCGAGGCCAAAGTGCCTGTAATCAAGCCCGTATCGGGATCGATCGAGAGCGCAGGCGGCAGGCCTTCTGCGCTGAACGTCAGGACATCGCCGTCAACATCATTAAACGCGCTAGCGGTTGGGATGGAAACAACCTGGCTGTCTTCACCGTTCTGATTGGGCAGTCCGACGGTCGTTGGGCCATCATTGACCGGTGTGACGGTTACATCGACGCTGGCCGATGAGATGCCACCTTCGCCATCATCAATGGTGTAGACGATGGTATCCGTACCGTTGAAATCTGGATTTGGTGTGTAGACCAACGTGCCATCGGCATTGATTGTGACCGTGCCATTACCGGCCTCGGCCTCGATCACCGTCAGATCATCGCCGTCTGGATCGACGTCATTGGCGAGCACGTCGACATTGACCGGCGTGTCTTCATCGGTCGTCACCGCATCGTTGGCCGCAATTGGCGCTGGGTTGGCAACGGTCCAGGTGAAGTCCTGTGATATGGTCCCCCCGCGTCCATCATCAACTGTCACGGTGATGCTGTAGCTGCCGCCGTTCACCTGACTCGCGCTGTTATCAATCGTGCCAGAGATAACACCCGTGTCAGGGTCAATCGTCAGACCTGCTGGCAGGCCAGTGGCGGTGAAGCTGAGCGCATCGCCGTCCGGATCACTGAAGGCGCCAGCGACCGGCAGATTAATCTCTTGCGCATCAAGATTGGTCTGATCACCGATTGAGCCGCTGATCTCTGGCGTATCATTGATATCGTTGACCACGACCGTAACGGTCGCAATCGACGTGCCGCCATTGCCGTCCGAAATCTCGTAAGTGATCGTGTCCGTGCCGTTAAAGCCCGGATTTGGCGTGTAGGTGACCGTGCCATCAGCGTTGATGACCGTGGTGCCGTTTTGCGCATCAGCCGATGTCACAGTCAGCGGGTCGCCGTCCGGATCACTGTCATTGGACAGTACATCGATGGTGACCGCCACATCTTCATCGGTCGAGGCGTTATCGTTCACCGCCTCTGGCGGCGGGTTCGCGACATTGAAGGTGATTGCCTCGGTCGTCGTGCCGCCATCGCCATCATCAACAGTAATGGTCGCGGTGTATACGCCGCCATTGGTCTGGCTGGCATCCGGCGTGATCGTGCCGGAGATAACGCCTGTATCAGGGTCAATCGTCAGACCCGGCGGCAGATCAGCCGCACTAAAGGTCAGCGTGTCACCGTCAACGTCGCTGAATGCATCCGCAACCGGCACAGAAACTGCTTCACCGTCGAGCGCATCAACAGGCGGGATCGGAGTCGAATCTGGATCGTCGTTTTCTGGCGCAACCGTGACCGTAACGGTCGCCTCAGACGTGCCGCCTTCGCCATCACTGATGGTGTACGTGATGGTTGCCGTGCCGTTGAAATTGGCAGGCGGGACAAAGTTGATCTGATTGCCGACCAGCGTGGCCTGACCAACGGAAGAGAACGCGGAAATAACCGTCAGAACGTCGCCGTCAGGATCGCTGTCATTCGGCAAGACGTCGATCAGAACAGGCGTATCTTCAGTGGTGCTGGCGGTGTCATCCACTGCGATTGGCGCGGGGTTGGTAACCGTCCAGGTAAAGTCCTGATCCGCGCTTTCGCCTGATGGGTCGGTCGCGGTCACGGTGACATTGTAAACGCCGCCCGTTCCACCAGTGCTCGCAGAATTGTCAATCGTGCCAGTAATCTCACCCGTGGCGCTATCAATCGATAGGCCCGGCGGCAGACCAGCCGCGCTGTAGACGAGGTTCGTATCGTCGCCGTCCGCAAAACCGCCGGCCGTTGCCAGAGAAATCCCGCTATCTGCGTCCAGATTGGTCTGCGCTGGCAAAGCGCCAACCGGAACAGGCGGATCGTTGACCGCACCCACCGTTACCGCAACAGTTGCCTGCGAAGTGCCGCCTTCGCCATCACTAACAGTATATGTGATGGTGTCTGTACCGTTGAAATCGGCATTTGGCGTGTAGGTGATGGTGCCGTCAGCGTTGACCACAACCGTGCCGTTGGGAGCGGTTGCCGAAACAATGCTCAGATCATCGCCATCGGGATCATTGTCGTTGGCCAGAACCGGAATATCGACGGGCGTGTCTTCGTCAGTTGTCGCGGTGTCATTGGCAGCCGTCGGCGCAGGGTTGCTGACCGTCCAACTGAATGTCTGCGTGGCCGGGGCCCCGCCCACGTTATCGTTCGCCGTGATGGTGACATTGTAAACTCGTGCCACGCCGCCTTGGCTGGCCGAGTTGTCAATCGTTCCAGTGATTTCACCCGTGTTCGCATCAATGCTGAGACCCGGAGGCAATCCCGTTGCCGAATAAACAAGGTTTGCATTATCCACATCGGCAAAACCGCTTGCGGTCTGCACACTAATCCCGGCGTCAGCATCATCATTCACTTGCGGTGGTAGTGAGCCAACAGTCACTGGATCATCGTTCTGCGCTGTCACAAACAGACTGACAGTAGCCGTGCTTGTTCCGCCTTCACCATCGCTGATGGTGTAGGTGATCGTCTCGGGGCCGCTAAAATTGGCATTCGGTGTGTATGTGATCGTGCCGTCTGCATTAATAACAACACTGCCATTCGGCGCACTGGCCGAGACGACGCTAATATCGTCACCATCAGGATCTTGGTCATTCGCCAGCACGTCAAACGTCACTGGCGTATCCTCGAGCGTAGAGCCGCCATCATTGTTGGCCTGAGGTGCTGGGTTGGTCACAGTCCAGCTGAAGTTTTGCTCCGCAGTAAGGCCACCGGAATCGGTTGCGGTCACAACAACATTGTAAACACCGCCAGAGCCGCCTTGGCTTGCAGAATTATCGATATTGCCCGTGATAAACCCGGTGTTTGGATCAATTGAAAGCCCAGCAGGCAGACCGTTCGCGCTGAACGTTAGGCCGTTCGGATCTTCAACGTCGCTGAACCCACTTGCAGCATTAACGAAAATGCCTTGCTGCGCATCGGCATTGTTTTGTGGCGGCAGATTGCCATTGGTGGTCGGATCGTCGTTAACCGAATCGATTACAATCGGAACGGTTGCGGTGGATGTTCCGCCCCGTCCGTCGCTGATCGTATATGTGATTGTATCAGTGCCGCTAAACTCTGAATTGGGCGTGTAATTGAGCGTACCATCGGCATTGATCGTTACACTGCCATTGCTGGCATTGGCGCTGATCACGGTCAGCGGATCGCCATCACCATCAAAGTCATTGCTCAGCACGTCGATGTTGTTGACCGGTGTATCTTCGTCGGTCGTTATCTGCGCGTCATTAACCGCTGTTGGCGGGTCATTGATCTCTACGACATTGATCGTCGAAGTTGCGACGTTGGAATTGAGCGCAGCGTTTTCAAAACTGATATCGATGGTGCGCGGCGTCTCGTCTGGACGCTCGCCAGCAGTCTGGAATGTAATTGCCCGCAGCGCGTTCTGGTACTGGGCCGAGTTAGCAGCACCGGTCAATATGATCTCAGTTGCCGTCCGGGTGTAGCTGATCCCACCATTCAAGGTGCCGGTCGCAGCGCTTGAACCATTGACCAACAGCTCATCACCGGTCTGCGCATTGGTCAGAGTAACCGTGAGGCCTTCAACCGAGCCATTTGGATTGGTAATACGCACATCATTGTCGACAATAGAAACAGCGGAACCATTTTCGACGAAGGTTCCCGCATACCCAGAACCGCTTGCTGTGCTGTTATTGCGGTCGAGGTCAAGCCGCGGAATCGAGACCGTGGTACCGCCTGTACCCAGGTTGAAATCGGCATCACCATCGTGCCCAAAGAACGCACCTGTAAACCCGGGTGCGAGATTATACTGGATGGTAAAACTGTTAGTATCGAGCCAATTGAAGCGCGCGGCCGACGGCACCCCACTGTTTTCGTTGGCCGAGCCTGACGCTGTAACCTCTCCCGGCACCGAGGTGTCGAATAAAACGCGCGATCCATTTGCAGCCTGAAATGATGACAGCGTGTCAGTATCAATAACTAGATACTCGCGGGTCTCCGGCCCGCCATTCCCATCGATGTCCGCAACGGTGAAGTTAATATCAATATTGGCTGGAGCGCCCGTTGCGGTAAAGAAAATGTCCCAGCGGATTTCAACCGTACCCGTGCCAGCAGAGCTATTCTTCCGAAGAAATACGCCAAAATCATCACCTGAGGTCCTAAATTCGACGTTCTCTCCGGGAGAAATCGCAATGATCGTTGCACGCACGCTGATCGACTGGCCATTAACCGTGGCGACGTCGGCCCATACCGCTGACGACCCAACTGTGGTAACACGCGTGTTATCCGGCACCTGCACACCGTTTTCGTTAAACGTGTCATGTCCGGTAGCAACGAGAGCGGTAGGAGCAAGTAGCCCATCCCACTGACGCGCCACCAGCGACGCTGTCTCAACCACGCCAACACGGTTTTCGAGCGTCCAATCGCCGCCGCGCTGGATACTGCCTGTGTCATCAATTGACGCAGCAATATCCGCGCCTGTGATCGCGGCGAGGCTGTCAAGCAAGGCCTGACCCGCTTCGTCTGCGCCCACATCACATCCATACAGTAAGATGTCGCCATCTACAGAGAGTCTAGAGCCAATCGATGCAAAAACTTCGCCAAGTTCACCGCTTAGTGCGCCTGCATCAATTCGGGTGTCACCCAGCCAGAAAAGACCATCCTCACCATGGCTCACGATATGGATAGCGCCAATATCACTTTGACCTGCCAGTGCGGCGAGCAGTTGCTCAGCGCCATCTTGCTGACTGTCGATCAAGACAATCGTACCACGCCCTTCCCAAGCGGCCACCAATTGTTGATAATTTTCAACGTTCGTATCGATAAAAATGAAGTCGTTGGATGCGTTCGACAAAGGGTCCCTGGTCGGCTGACTCGACGGGTCGAGAGACAGAACTTCTAACCGGCCAGATTCTAGATCAAACGGTTCCAATTCATCTGAAACGACCGCGCGCTCCAAATCACTCAAAGTGATTTGCTCCAGAAATCCGCTGCCTCGATCAGCGCTCATTTGCGACGGGCGAGCTGGGTCGACTGCAACAGGCGGCTGGGCGGCAACCGGGCGATCGTTTGAGGGACCAATGACGGTATCAGTCATGGACACCTGAGGCGGAGACTCCGGCTCGTGCGCAACATCTATCGCGGCAACGGTAACCACTCCTGCACCATCAAACATCATCCTTGGCTCAAGGGCTAGAAGGTGCGTTTTTTTCCGCTCAGTACTCGATGACATCTACAACCCCGTCAGTCACGAACGCATGAATAACTGACTATGACGCGATCAAACAGTCCGTCAACAAGTGAGCTTAACCAAGTACCTGCAATCAGTTGAATAGTGCTTTTGTAACGCTGAATTGGATTATACTGCAAACCCCCTCGTCGGGTTAATTATTTATTTTACAATATGATACATGCGCGTGTTATACAAAAGCGGCTTACCCTTGACCCACGCGACTTGTAGTTTGTGCACGATTGTCACAATGACATTTTAGGCCGCTCGATGAAATGCTTCCACGCCCGGCAAATCTGGGGTCTAACCGTGTCACGGGTCTTGTCAGACTAACGAGGCATTTTTGATCTGTCGTGCTACCGGACGACTATGAGCCGCAAGTCGAGAGCCAAACCAGATAGCCCGTTTAAGCGTTTCAACTCTTCGCCTGAGGTCATTCGGCTTGTGGTGATGATGTATGTGCGATTTCCTTTGAGCCTGCGAAATGTCGAGGATCTGCTGTTCGAGCGCGGGATCGACCTCTGCCACGAAACAGTGCGTTTCTGGTGGAACCGGTTTGGTCCGCTGTTCGCTGCGGACATCAAACGGCAGCGGATCAGTCGGATGCGTGGTTTCAGACATTGGCATTGGCACCTCGATGAGGTGTTCGTGAAGATCAATGGTGAGACCCACTACCTGTGGCGTGCGGTGGACGAAGAAGGCGAAGTGCTTGAGAGCTACGTAACCAAGAAGCGCGACAAGAAGGCGGCTTTTCGATTTATGAAGAAAGTACTGAAGAGCCACGGACGTGTCGAGGTTATCACAACCGACGGCTTGCCCTCATATAAGGCTGCGATGGATGAACTAGGTATTCGCGAAAGACAGGAGATCGGCCGCTGGGCCAACAACAGGGTAGAGAACTCTCATCTACCGTTTCGACGACGAGAGCGCGTTATGCAGCGATTTCGGAGGATGAAGAGCCTTCAGAAATTCGCTTCTGTTCACGCCAACGTCCACAACCACTTCAATATTGACCGCCATCTCATCGACAGACAGACTTACAAGACCAACCGCTCAGCCGCCCTGGCTGAGTGGCAAGGTCTCATGACCTGATCGTGGGATAGGGTGGGGCGCTCCACGACTAGCGGAGACGAGTTCGCGTTAGACTGACAGCACCCTCTTGGCTATCATCGACGGCAATCGGCGGTGTGAAGTCAGCACACGCAAAATCGAGCGTGTCAAATTCTGAGTAACTTGGATTGTCGAGACGGATGAGGAAGCCCGGATTGGCGGTCCGCCCCATCTCAAACGATGGTAGATCAGGCAGAATGATCTCGACGCCGGATACAGGCTGGTTGTTGTAGTTTCGGTCACCGATGAGGGAAAAGATATCCGGTCGACCAGCTACTGTGCCGAATGCTCGGCCCGTTGTCGCATTGCGGTCTAACCGAACAAATTCAATGTCGCCCTGACAAACGGGAAGATAAACTTCTTCATTGTTTGGACCATCAACATCGTTGATTTGCACATGGATGTCGGCAACCACTGGCACGCCGCCAGTATCCGTCGCTATGTTGTAGGTTCCGGCTTCATAGATGAACCAGCGAATGAAAATCTCATCCTGGCCGCCTGAAACAATCGAAGGGCGGTTTGCGGTGGTTGACCATCTGTGATCAGTTGTCGCGGTTACGACAACGCCGACAATGTCTACTGCTTGAGTGCCGACGGTACCCGCATTGGTCCAGATTGCGCGCTCGCCCTGACCAGAGCCTTGTGTCGAGGGAGCGCCTACATCGTTAATAACTAGAGGTGGGGCCGCAATAACAGCGGAGGTAGATCCAAGCGCCGTCGCCGCAAGCAGCATTTTTGCGCTCGAAATTGCCGACTTCGTTGATTTTACTGAGTTGTTAGAACGGACCACCCTACGTCTCCCTCGCAAATTCATCGAGAGGTAGAGCTAGGAATTTAAGGTTATCAAATTACTAAAATTTGATGAAACTGGTTAATTTTCGATTATTTTTCAGGTCTGTGGTAGATATATTACTCGTATGATGGAGCTAAAACGCAATATTAGTTCGAATGAATATGTGAGTGTGAGTTGTTTTAGTTAACCTGATTAACATGTAGACTTTATCCCAGGGTCAAGAATGGGTTTACAGAACTTGGAGCAACACCTCTGCTTTGGCGGCGACGATGGAATAGTCAGCGCGCGGCATCGGCGCTTCATGAATGGTGCCAAACCAGTGCTGAGAGGCCGAGCCAGGCTGAACCCATCAACAGATAAGGCCAGCGGCTCGGCCAGAGCCAAGCCACCACCATGGTCGCTGCTGCTGTGCCGCCCAGAGCCATCAAGGCAGCGATCGCTAGGCTGGTGAGTGAGTCTGCAAACGCAGCATGGATTGCGATACTCGCCCATTGTGCGGGCAGCAGCACTAACAGCCAATCTGGCAACGCTCCCGGCTGAGCCCAAGCTGTTGCTAGGATCGCAGCCTCACCTGCCACGACGAACACAGCTACCAACCATCCTCTACCCGGCACAGAACGCGCGAACAGGGCTCCCCTTGCAGCGAAGCTGATACTTGCGATGACGATGGCCAAGCCCGTTAGCAGGGCGTTCGTCACGACTGGAATGGCTAGCATTTGAGCAAACACGATGAGGCCAACGCCGGTCACGAGCGCAAGCAAGACACCGATCCACAGACGCCCAGCCGCGCACGCTGCTCCAATCATGCCAGCGCCCATCATGCCAACCGCCAACACTGGACCGCCAATCGCTGTCGTGGTCGCAGGGTCAGAGGCATTCGCGATTGCGAGCATCATGGCAACAGGCGCTACGATTGCTGCAAACACGGCAGAGCACCACGCCAGCAAGGGGTTGGTCGGTGGCAAGGCTTGGGGCATGGGCCTCATAGGGTAGCCTCTTCAACCGTCACATCATGTCCGTAAAGCCAGTCATTGCGCCAATCGAGCGCTTGGGGAAGCGCTCGGCTGACCAGCCATAGCGGGCCATAGGTTGCCGCCTTCATGAAGGGCGAGCTCTGGTGGAACACGCCCATATTCGCCCTTGCCGCTGCTTGCACTCGTGCTGTCCGATTGCAGCGAAGCTTGAAGTAGCGTTGCATCGCCTCGTCCACCGTTGATTGCCCCGCAAGCTCGCGCGCGAGCACGAAGCCATCTTCGATCGCCATCACAGCCCCTTGCGCCATGAAGGGCAGCATTGGGTGGCACGCATCTCCCAGCAAGGCGACGCGTCCATCGCACCACTGATCCAGCGGATCGCGGTCGAACAGGGCCCAGCGATAGTGCGTATCAGCCTCGTTGAGCATGGTGGTGATCGTGGGATGCCAACCTGCGAAGTCCGCCAAAGCCGCTTGCTTGCTGCCCTGCTGCGTCCAGCTCTCCTCTTGCCAGTCATCGCGTTCAACCACGCCGACCAGATTGGCGAGCTTCCCACCGCGCAGGCGATAGGTGACCGCGTGCTTCCCCTCGCCAAACCACACGGCGGCACTAGGCGGAGGCGCGTGTTTGCCCAAACGGTCCATCGGAACCACGGCGCGCCATGCGACATTGCCGGTGAAGCGGGGGCGAGCAGGGCCTAGCATCTGTTCGCGAATGGCCGACTTGATCCCGTCAGCCCCGATCAGCACATCGCCTGAAACGCGCTCTCCATTGTCCAGCACCGCGCTCACCTGCGTCTCATCCTGCTCATAGCCGGTCACTGCGCATCCCGTTCGCAGAGCGCGAGGCATACGCTCCTTCACCGCCTGTTCCAGTACAGCGATCAGGTCAGCGCGGTGGATGTGCCAATAGGGCGCGCCATAGCGTGCCTCCATGTGCTCACCCATCTTGAACGAGGCTACGACACGGCCTGACTTCCCGCTGCGGAACTGCCCGGCAACAGGCGTGAACGACGCAGCCTCAACCGCATCGGCAACACCAATTTCCCTCAACACTTTCACGCCATTGGGGCTGATCTGAATGCCTGCCCCAACCTCCTCAATCGAAGGAGCCTGCTCGAGCACCTCCACATCCCAGCCGAAGTGGTGAAGGCAGAGCGCGGCATTGAGGCCACCGATCCCGCCCCCGGCGATGACGGCTTTCATAGCGGCATGCTCGCAAGCGCAGTTGCATCGTGCCAAAGCCCATTGGGCTTGATCTTACCCGCCATGTCGCGCGCTCCCGTTTGAGACGAGCGCCTTAGCACCAGCGCTCGCGACTTTGGAAGGCCGCATACTGCCCCGCCCAAGCACTCGGTTCGTCGCTCGTGAAGGGCACATGGACCGCATGTTACACGGTCCTAGAGCAAAAAAACTCGCCCGGTCCAATGACGCCTGATGACCCGCGTTTGAGAGGGAGAATTGCGTCACAAACATGCCCACGCCATAGCGGGCCAACCCCAGGTAGGAAAACACCGGCTTTCTCGCTTAATCCCTGAGGCTATTCGAGAATTCGACGAGCGACACACAGCAGGGATGGCAATCAATCGCATCCGGTGTATGCCCTTCCACGCATTTAGGGGTAAATCAGGTGGGGCTGTCAGCTCAATGAAAACTTGGATCAAAGCGCATCCGATCATCACGGGGATCATCGCCCTTGTTCTGATCCTTATCCTCTGGGGCCTGCTTACCCCCTCCACCCGCGATTACGAATATGTCGCGGAGGAAGCCTCAGAAGGCGAAGTGACCCGCGTCGTTTCCGCAAGCGGCACTTTGCGCGCGCTCAACACCATCAATGTCGGCGCAGAGGTTTCAGGCCAAATCACCGCCGTCTATGTCGATTTCAACTCGCCCGTTCAGGCAGGCCAGTTGCTGGCCACCATTGATGACACCCGCCCGCGTGCCCGCGTCACGCAAGCCCGTGCGCAGGTGAATTTGGCAAGAGCGAGCCTAGCCCAAGCGCAAGCCGCCATTGTACGATCACGCACCGATGTTGAAGTGCAGACCCGCGAGTTTGAACGCCGCAAGGAACTATCCGAAAAAGGCTTCGTATCGGCAGCGGGATTGGATCAGGCAGAAAATCTGCTGGCCACCGCCAAAGCATCGCTCAGCACAGCCGAAGCCCAAGCGCAAAGTGCGCGCGCACAAATCGCGCAGAGTGCAGCAGAACTGGAATCGGCCCAGCTCGACCTGTCGCGCACGCGCATTATCGCTCCGACAAGCGGTGTGGTGATTGATAAGCTGGTCGAACCCGGCACCACGGTTGCGGCAAATTTCCAGACCCCGAACCTCTTCACCATCGCCGCTGACACCAGCCGGATGCAGGTGGAGGCTTCGGTGGATGAGGCAGATATCGGTCAGGTCCAACAGGGCCAGTCGGTCCGCTTCACGGTCGATTCTTATCCCGAAGACACCTTCGTCGCGGTCGTCCAGCAAATACGGCAATCAGCCACACAAGCGGGCAATGCAGTCAGCTACCTCGTCATTCTGGATGTCGACAACGCCGATGGCCGCTTGCTCACCGGCATGACTGCCAATGTCGATATCATCACCGGCAGCCGCCAGGACGTGCTGCGCGTGCCGATTGCCGCCACACGCTTCATCCCGCGCGAGGAAGACCGCACGCCAGAAGAGGAAAGCGAAACCTTCGCCGATGAAGTGAAGCAAGTGATTGTGTGGGTGCCGGGCGAGGATGCCTATGTGCCTGTGCGCCGCTCGGTCAAAACGGGGCTGCAAGGCGAAGAGTTCATCGAAATCACCGAAGGGCTTGAGCTGGGCGATGAAGTGCTCATCCGTTCGCGCAGTCTGGATGAGGCAGAGGGCGAAGGCGGGTCGTAATGGCACAGGCAGCCAAACGGCGCGCACCCGACGACACCGGAATACCGCTGGTCGAAACACGGGGCCTGCTAAAGACCTATAATCTTGGCGGGGAGACGATCCATGCCGTCAACGGCGTCTCGCTCAGCATCGCGCGCGGGGAATATGTCGCGATCATGGGGGCGAGTGGGTCGGGTAAATCGACCTTCATGAACATGATAGGCTGTCTTGATGTGCCAAGCGATGGGCAAGTGTTGATCGACGGCACACCCACAGCCAGCATGTCGAGCGATCAGCTGGCCAGCATGCGCAACGCAAAAATCGGCTTTGTGTTTCAGCAGTTCAATCTGCTCGCCCGCACTTCCTCGGTCGACAATGTCGCGGTGCCGCTGATCTATGCCGGAGTGAACACGGTGGAGCGCCGCGCGCGCGCCACGCAAAAGCTGATCGACATGGGGTTGGGAGATCGGCTGCTGAACACCCCAGCCAAGCTTTCGGGCGGCCAGCAACAGCGCGTCGCCATTGCCCGCGCGCTGGTGACAGAGCCGCTGATGTTGCTCGCTGACGAACCGACGGGCGCGTTGGATACGCGCACCAGCGGTGAGATTATGGCGATTTTCGAGCGGTTAAACGCTGCCGGGATCACTGTCATTGTCGTCACCCACGAAGATGAAATCGCTGACCATGCCAAACGCCGGATCGAATTTCGCGATGGCAAAGTGATCGAGGATCGCTTGGTCGAAAATCGCATTGTCGCTAATGCAGACATAGCTGCTGCCGAACCCCTTACGGAGGGCGCGGAGTGAGCGAGGTCGAACAAAGCACTTCGCGCGGGCGTTTCTTTGCAAGCTGGGGCGTCAATATCGCCATCGCGCTCACCGCTTTGCGCACCAATTTGATGCGCTCCATCCTCACCATGCTGGGCGTGTTGATCGGGGTGTTCGCGGTGACGATGGCGGTCGCGGTCGGCAATGGCGCGAGCGAGGCGGTGACGGAGACGATCAACCGCTTCGGCTCCAATATGGCGATCCTTGTGCCTGCTCCTGATGATGAAGAAGGCGGCCCGCCCCGGCGCAGCAATATTCGCGGGCGGCTGACCACGCGCGATCTGGACGCGATTGAGAACGAGGTGCCCAATATCCGTGCGGTCGCTCCGCAATTGCGCCGCCAGCTCGATCTGGTGGTGGCAGGCGGCGCGACGTCGACCGATGCCGTCGGCACAACGCCGGGATATGGGCAAGTGACCAGCCAGCTCGCGGATCGTGGGCGCTATATCACCATGGCTGATGTGCGCTCATCTGCGCGTGTGATTGTGCTTGGCCGGACAGTGGCAGAGGACTTGTTCGGCGAGTTTGATCCAGTCGGAGAAACCGTGCGCGTCGACAATGTACCCTTCACCGTCATTGGCGTGCTGGAAGAGAAAGGGTCGACGCTGGGCGATGATCAGGATGACACGATGGTCATGCCAATCAGTACGATGCGCCAACGCTTTGTTGGTGACACTTTGCCCGGCCCCGATGACCTGCAACTCGCCTTTGTTGCCTTTCGCGAAGACGCCTCGCTCACTCAGGGCAAAGAGGACATCGTGAACGTGCTCAAAGACCGATACCGGGTGAAACCGGGAGAGGTATCCCCCTTCACCGTGCGCACCACCGAGGAATTTGTGGAGCAGAGCAATTTTGTGACCGGCATATTGCAAGCGGTGTTGGTCTCGATCGCCTCCATCTCTCTGCTGGTGGGCGGGATTGGGATCATGAACATCATGCTGGTAAGCGTGACAGAGCGCACGCGAGAGATTGGCCTGCGCATGGCATTGGGCGCGCGGCGCAGCGATATTCGCAATCAATTCCTGGTCGAGGCTGCCGTTCTGTGCGTGCTTGGCGGCGCCGTCGGCCTGGTGCTTGCGTGGCTCGCGGGAGCAGCGTTGACCGCCTATGCCGATTTCCCCGTGCCGGTGGGAATTGGCGTTGCGATGGGCGCGATCATCTTTTCGGCATTTATCGGCTTGGTCTTTGGCGGTTATCCCGCCGTGCGCGCATCCAAACTATCGCCGATTGAGGCGCTTCGGACAGAATAGCAGGGCGGATTCTCACTCTCGGCTACTCAGCCTTGCATAGATTGCCTCGCGGATCGCCTCGACCGCAAAATCTCCCTCGGGTGGAGCATTGTGAACCTGCGTGTTGATCAGCCCGATTAGCCCCGCATCGGTATCGACCCAAAAGGCCGTCCCTTCATAGCCGCCGCCAATCCATAGACCGCCAGCGCCTTGTTCGCCGGTTGAGAGCAGCCCGCTATTCACCCACAGGTTCCAGCCATTGTGGCCCCACTCGCTGTCCAATTGCGTGTGCGGGCTGGTGAGCGCCTCGACCGTCATCTCATCAAGAATGCGCACGCCATTGGCCTCACCCCGGCCCAGCAACATATGCAGGAAATCGGCATAGGCTGCGGTGGTGGCCGTCATCCCCTCACCGCCCAAATAAAGCTCGCTATCAGGGTTATAGCCCGGCGGGGGGCTTGCGAAGATATCGAGCTCACGCGGTTCGCCCAGCCGCAAAACCCCATCTTCGCCTACAAAGCGCGGATAATGCGTCTCGCCTTCGGGCAAACCATAGCGAAGATCGGTAATACCCAGCGGCCCTATCACCCGCTCCTCGACTATATCGGGTAGGCTTTGTCCTGAAGCACGCTCCATCACCAGCCCGAGCACAGTCGTGTTGGTGCCATAATAATACCCCTCGCCCGGATGCTGAACGAGCGGGAGTTTGGCCATACGCGCGATCAAGTCTTCGCTGGAGGTCGCCTGCGCCAATTCCTGCGCGCCAATCAATGAATTGAGGCAGGGCGAACCGGTCACACCATAATAGAAACCAGCCTTGTGATTGAGCAGATCCCTCACGGTCATGACGCTGTTGGCAGGAGCGGTAGCAGGCGGGCATTGAGCGTTTGGCTCCTCCCCCTCATCCCCCGGTTGTGGGGGTCCGGTGAGATTTCCGAAAAGGCTTTCCCCATCAGGCGTGACTGCAACCTCCAGCCCATCAAATTCCGGGATATACTTCGCCACCGGATCATCAAAGGCGAGCATGCCGTCTTCGATCATATCAAGCGCTGCAGTGATCGTGACGATCTTGCTCATCGACCAGATGCGCAGCCAGCTTTCTCCGTTCACCACCTCACCCGGCACAAGCTCAGGATTGTTGGCGCCGTGTTCGTACACGACATTGCCATCGCGGTCTTCGACCCTGACACAGAGCAGCGGGAACACGCCGCGTGTCACATAACCCTCAACCATCGCGTCGAGCGCCTCAGTATCATCAATCTGCGGTTGAGCGGCGACCGGGGCTGCTGCGCACAGCAATGCAATAGACGAAAGTGCGCGGATCATAAGATGCTCCCCAATAATTTGAGTTTAGTTCAGCTCCGCAGCGCAATGCTTTTGCAAGTACTGCTCATGCGTTGGCAGGGTATCGACCGCGCGCTCAACCAATGTGCGCACATTGCCCAGAAACTCATTCAATTGCGCATCGCTTAAACCATTTGCCATTGGGTCATGGCCGGAAGGCTGCACCCCTTGCCCCAACATCACCTGAGCCCAGCTTGCCTCTCTGAACAGATCATCGGCATCGCGGCCAATCCGGCCCGATGATGCGAATAGAGCCTGTTTATGCGTCAGGCTGTCTGGCACTTCCATATTCTTGCAATAGCGCCAGAACTCTGAATCCTCGCGCTCCGTCTGGTGGTAGTGCAGGATCAGAAAATCGCGGATCTGTTCAAATTCTGCGGCGCAGCGGCGATTATATTCCGCGCGCTCAGCATCGGAATTTTCGCCCGAGGGAAACAATTGTAGCAACCGGCTGACATGCGATTGGATCAGATGGATGCTGGTCGATTCAAGCGGTTCCAAAAACCCGCTCGACAAGCCAATCGCTGCGCAATTGTGCGACCAGAATTGCTCTCGGCGACCGGTGGTAAAACGGATTGGGCGCGGGTCTGCCAGTGGCTTTGTATCAAGGCCGGCGAGCAACGTTTCGCCCGCTTCATCATCCGAGATAAAGTCGCTGCAATAGACATGCCCATTGCCTGTGCGGTGCTGCAAGGGAATGCGCCATTGCCAGCCTGCGCTCTTGGCGGTCGCTCTGGTATAGGGAACGATGGTCTCCAGCCGCTCACTCGGGACAGCTTGCGCGCTGTTACAAGGGAGCCAGCGAGACCAGTCCTGATACTCAACGCCCAGTTCCTGGCCCAGCAGCAAGGCGCGAAAGCCAGTGCAGTCGATAAAGAAATCGCCCGCTATTTGCGCGCCGCTATCCAGCGTGATTGAGGTGATGTCGCCGCTTTCGCCATCGCGCGCGACGCTTTGCACGATCCCTTCGCGGCGGGTGACACCGTGCTGCTCGGAAAAGGCACGCAAATAGGCTGCGTAAAGGCTCGCATCAAAGTGATAGGCATAGGCAAGCCCTGTCATCGACGTGTTGCCGACCCTATCGAGCTTGCCAAACTTGGCGTGCGTGGCGGCGTGCTGGTGCAAAGAGTAGTGCCACAAATCCTTATCGTGGCCTGCGGCCTTGGCGCGGGTCCAATATTGGTGAAACGGCACGCTCGCCAAATTCATGCCCGCATCGCCAAATGTATGCAGATAGCGCGTGCCCACCGCGCCCCAATCGACAAATTCAATGCCCAGTTTGAACGTGCCATTGGTCTTCTTCACAAAGTCGTGCTCATCCAGACCAAGGATCGTGTTGAGGCGGATGATTTGGGGGATCGTCGCCTCGCCCACGCCAACCGTACCAATCGCATCGGACTCGACCAGAGTGATATCCAGCGTCTTGCCGTGCAGCCGCGAAAACGCAGCCGCTGCGATCCAGCCAGCCGTTCCGCCCCCTACAATAACGAGTGTCTTTGGCGCCTTGTGGCTCACTTGCCTCTCATCCTTCTTTGTCCTTTGGCCGGAAGAACGCATTGATGGTCAAGCGCCCCTTTTGCGGGTCAGCTGAAAACTCGCCCGCATTGTTGATCAGCCCAGAATGCAGCACATTGCCGCGATAGAATACCGCCTGATTAAACGCACCTTCGGCCTCATATATACGCTCAAAATGCGGTTCGCCGTCTGTGACATAGGCAGGCTTTGGCATTCCATGTTGGCGCACATCACCTTCTAGCGCGGCACGATAGGCGGGAAAAGTCTCGTTGGTAAGCGCCTCCAGCTCAGAGGATTTGTGCCGGAAAAACCCTGTTCCGCCGTGATCGCTGCGATGCAGATAGAGCATCATGGCAAGCTGACGCGGATCAGTGCCATCGACATGCGGGAAGCACTGCATCGGTATCAATTGCGCAGGCGGCGTCGTCACAATTGAGAACCACGCCTGCATCTCCCAGCCATGATCCGCTGCGCCAAAGCCCGCATCCAACATCGGCGACAATGCATCCAACCAGTCCACGCACACCTCATCAGGCAGTGGCGAACGGACGCCCGGATACTGCGGAGTGATTTTTGCAAATTTTTGCAAAGATGCGGCCTGAATCGCGGCATCGGGGTCGCTCATGAGGGCAGGAATGCTGACAACATCATGATTTTGCGGTGAAAAAGTTCCAAACTCCGCATCCGAAACTGAAATTGACCAGTTTTTCATTGTCAGATCAGTCGTCCCAAGCGGCCCAAATACACAAATCAGGCTACCAAAAGCGATCAAGCATGCCAAATGATTAGGTGTAATCATCTGATTTATAGCATTAAAAAAGCAACACCGCATTCTGCCAGACAGAGAAAGGACCAGATCATTGCAAAATCGCGCATTTGAGTAAGTCAATTGTGTGACATGCTCGCCACACTATCGAGTAGGCGCGCAGGGATTGCAAAAAACGCAAATATACGAAATCGCTAAATATCTGTTTTTACTACCTTTAATTGACTTATCCTGCGGGAGTCGTGGAATCGTGAATAGTTGATTTACGGATCGAATTTTCTGCTGTATGAAAAAAATTGCAAACACGCACAGATCGTGATGCGTCGGGGAGGTACTAAGAATGGGATTTAAGCGTTACTCTAATCATGCTCGTCTGCTGTGTGGTGCAGCTACGGGCCTCGCCATGGTGGCAGGCGCTGCGCCTGCATTGGCACAAGATAATCAAGACGATACCGAAGTTGCAGAGGGCGACGGCAATCAGATTGTCGTCACCGGCATTCGCAGCGCTATCGAAACCTCGCTTGAGGCAAAGCGCGATGCGACATCAATCGTCGAAGTGATCTCGGCAGAGGATCTGGGCCAGCTCCCTGATCTCTCCATCGCCGATTCGCTGGCTCGTCTGCCGGGCGTTACCGCACAGCGTGTGCGTGGCCGCTCGCAACAGATTTCGATCCGCGGTCTTGGCCCGGACTTCTCACTCGCGCTGCTCAACGGCCGCGAAGTGGTTTCAGCTGGCAACAATCGGGGGATTGAATTTGATCAGTTCCCATCCGAGCTGATCGGTCAGGGCATTGTTTATAAGACAGGCGACGCAAGCCTGGCTGCCATCGGTATTGCTGGCGCGGTTGACCTGCGCACAGTTCGCCCGCTGGATTACACCGACACACAGCTCACCGCTTCGGCAACTTATGTGTTGAACGACAGCGGTTCGCGCAACCCAGACTTCGCCGATGATGGCTATCGTTTCTTCGGTTCATATATCGACCAAAACGAAGCGGGCACTGTGGGTTGGTCGCTGGGCCTGACGGTTCAGTCAAACCCAACGCACTTCATCTCTCGCGAGCTGAAGACCAACCAGTTCCAGGTATCGCGCGATGCGAACGGGCTGATCTATCCATCAGACAACCCACGTCAGGGCGCGGTCAGCCGCGAATTTGAGCGGACGTCTGTTGCTGGCTCGCTCCAGTTTGAACCGACTGACGATTTCTCGTTCATGGTCGATGCGTTCTATACTGACACGCAGGATTCGGGCATTTTCCGCGGCACCGAAACGCCAATCGCTTCATGGAGCGGCGCTCAGTTCGAAGGCGCAACGGGCGCAGGTCCATTCGCTGATACCGCTGAATATTCAGCCGTCGTTCCGATCCTTCGGACCGACACCGAAGGCAACGAAGCGCAAATCTTCGCGATTGGTGCCAATCTTGAGTTTGGCATCACGGACAGCCTCAGCTTCATGGTCGATTATGGCTTCTCGACGCTGGATCGCCGGGATATCGATTACGAATCCTACGCCGGCACAGGCCCTGCTCGTTCAGGCGCTCAAGACACGCTGAACTTCACCTTCCGTGAGAACGGTGAATATTCAATCGACGGTCTGCTCGACTACACCGATCCATCCAATGTCCTGCTCACCGATCCAGGTGGCTGGGGCCAGGTCGGCTTCCTTAAGCAGCCGATCATCGATGATGAGCTGAGCCAGCTGCGCGCTGAAGCCACTTATGAATTTGGCGGCGGACTGCTCGACAACATCTCATTCGGTTGGCTCTACACCGACCGTGAGAAGAACTTCGATTCCAACGAATCCTTCCTGCGCGCCTCCGCGGCGTTCACGGGCGGTTCGCTGGCGGTTCCATCGGGCTCCATCATCGGTTCTACGGATACAGGCAATCTGGGGCAGAACATTCTGGCCTATGATCCGTCACGCTTCCTGACAGATGGCACTTACACCGTTGAAAAAGCCACTTTCGACACCGAATGGGTCGTGGGTGAGGAAGTTCACAACTTCTACATTCAGGCCAATATCGATGGTGACCTGGGCTCAATCCCTGTGCGCGGCAATATTGGACTGCGTTATGCGGATACACAGCAATCATCGACCGGCACAATCGGCGGCGGTTTCACCAACACCGTCAATGAAAGCTATGATGACTGGCTGCCTAGCCTGAACCTGAGCTTTGAAGTGGGCACTGATACGTTCATCAGGCTGGCTGCTGCAAAGACCGTGACACGTGCACGGCTTGACCAGATGGCGGCGAACCAGAACATCACCTTCAACCCGCTCAGCTGCACAGACACAGATGGCGACCAGTTCCCAGACACTGTCATCGGGTTCAATCCGCCATCATTGGTCTGCTTCAACCTGAGCGGCGGCAACCCGTTCTTGCAGCCATACGATTCGCTGGCATTTGACGTGTCGGTAGAGAAGTATTTCTCACCCGGCTCTGCAATCATTGTCGCAGCCTTCCATAAGGATCTGTCTGACTGGATCATCGACTTTAACGAGTTGATCGATCTTGAGCAGCCGATCAACAATGCTGGCTTCGGCGGCGTGCTGGCGACTGCGCCAGAACTGGCGACGGGTACATTCAGTGGGCCAGTGAACTTCGCTGACGGTTCTATCACCGGCATCGAAGGCACAATCCGCGTCGACTTTAGCGATTTGAGCCCTGCGCTCGAAGGCTTCGGTGGCTTCTTCAGCTACACCTATGCCGATGCCGAAGTTGAAGACCAGAATATGGCCTCACTGCCCATCCCTGGCTATTCTGAGAACACCTGGTCTGGTGACATTTTCTACGAGCGCAACGGCCTTCGCGCCAAGCTCGCAGCGCGTTACCGCAGTGGGTTCTTGTCTGAAGTCCAGAACTTCGATGGTTCATTGAGCGGTGCGGATGCGCGCAGCGAAACGATCCTCGATGCGCAGATCGGCTACACGTTCCAGAACGAAAGCGGTCCGCTCGAAGGGCTTGGCCTTCTGTTCGAAGTGTTCAACCTCACCAATGAGCCTTTCGTCACACAGAACGATCTGTTTGATGCAGGCGGCAATGAAGTGGGCACGTTCCCAAGCCGCCACGAGGTTTATGGCCGGACGTTCAACTTTACGATCCGCAAAAACTTCTAAAAGAGTTGGGTCGCAACTCTCCCGAGGGGCTCGCTGGAAACAGCGGGCCCTTCTTGTTTGGGGCATGGTGTTTGTCGGTTGTGGTTGTGCGGTGCGCTCAAACGGCGAGCGGGGAGGCGCAGTGTTTGGCCAGAAAGTCCGCGTGGCTCGGCATTTGCTCGACCGCTTGGCTCATCGCCTCTGCCACCATCCGCATCCGCTCTGATACGGGCACACCGTCGCGCATTGCGGTGATGGCGGGTGCTCTTAGCGGCTCGATGTCCTGCCCTAGATAGACCGCGATCCAGCTGGGGTTTGCAAACAGCTCGCGTTCATCGGAAACGAGCAGTCCGTAATTGCGGAAATGGTCGATCTTATATTGCAGCGTCTCGGGTATCTCCATCGCGCTGCAATAGCGCCACAGCTCCGCATCATCGCGCGCGGTTGCCTTGTAATGCAGGATCAGGAAGTCGCGAATGCGCTCATATTCAACCGTCGTCTGCGCGTTGTACTCGCGTGCGAGCAGCGGTGACATTTCGCTATCAGGCAGCAGCGCAATCAGGCGCAAAATACCGTATTGGATCAGGTGCAGGCTGGTCGATTCCAGTGGCTCCATAAAGCCCGCTGAAAGCCCGATCGCCACGCAGTTCTTGTCCCAAAACTTGCGGCGTTTGCCGGTCACAAATCGCAAAGTGCGCGGATCAGCTTGAGGCTCTCCATCAAGCGAGCTCATCAAGGTTTCGGTCGCCTGATCCTCACTGATAAATTCGCTGCAATGGACATAGCCATTGCCGGTGCGATGCTGCAGCGGGATGCGCCATTGCCAGCCCGCCTCTTTGGCGGTGGAGCGGGTGTACGGGGTGATTTCAGCTTGTTTGGCGCAAGGCACAGCAACCGCGCGATCGCAAGGCAGCCATTGCTGCCAATTCTCATAGCCCGCCTCTAACGCGCCTTCGATCAGCAATCCGCGAAAGCCGCTGCAATCAACGAAGAACTCGCCTGCAACTTCGGCACCGCTGTCGAGCGTGACGCTTTGGATAAAGCCATCTTCGCTGCGCTGCGTGACATCGACCACCCGGCCTTCAACGCGTTTAACCCCGCGCGCCTCTGCCATGCGCCGCAGGAATGCTGCGTAAAGTCCTGCGTCAAAGTGATAGGCGTAATCGAAGGTCGACTGGATCTTGCGCCGGTCTGCCTCTGGATGGGTAAAGCGCCCAGCCTTTGCCATCGCCCAGCACATCGAGAAATCGTCAATCGCGCCGTCGATATTGCCGGCCAGCTTCTCGCGCATCCAATAATGGTAGAACGGGACTTTATCGAACTCCGCCCCGTATTGGCCGAAGGGGTGGAAATAGGAATGCCCTTTTCGCGACCAATCGACGAATTCAATGCCGAGTTTGTATGAGCCTGCGGTTTCCTTGAGGAAGGTCGCCTCATCAATGCCAATGCGTTGATTGAAGGTGCGGATCGGGGGAATGGTTGCCTCACCCACGCCGACAGTGCGGATGGCCTCGCTTTCAATTAGGGTGATCTGGCAGGACTTACCCACTGCATCTGACAGCGCTGCAGCCGTCATCCAGCCTGCACTGCCCCCGCCCACAATCACGATGTTGCGCAAAGGGGCAAAGCCGCTGGTCATCTTACCCACCACAGCTTTCACGGATGAGCAGGCTGGTCTCAAGCCGCTCAGAAATGGCTTGCCCGCCATGCGTGTCGATCAGTTTGGAAACCAGCATGCGACCTGCCAAATTGGCGTCTTGGTCAATCGTGGTGAGCCGCGGCGTTACAAGGCGCGCCGCAGGGATATTGTCATAGCCAACGACCGAAACATCATCAGGCACAGACCGGCCCGACTTGCTCAATGCGCGGATTGCGCCAATCGCGATTAGGTCGCTGGCGGCAAAGATCGCGTCGAATTCAATGCCACGCTCAATCGCAGAGCGAGCCGTGGATTCGCCCGATTGCACATCGAAATGCGCGGGCAGAACCAGGTCTGTATCGAGCGCAATTCCGGCTTCTTCCAGCGCCAATTTGTAGCCGCGATAACGCTGCTCAGCCTCAGGCGCCTCGGTGTCTCCAAGAAACAGCACGCGCTTGCGCCCCAATCGCAACAGATGCGATGTGGCGCGCCTGCCGCCTGCGACATTGTCAGACCCGATCGTGCAATAGGCCGCGTCGGCAAAATCCGCACCCCAGACCACAAACCGGTCCGATCCATCAGCAAGTGAGTTGAACGCATCGTGCAGGGAGCTTTGGCCGATAAAGATCATGCCCGTAGCCCGGCTTGTCGTCATGGCAAATTCAAGGTCTTCGGCCGAGCGCGGGAACACATGGCTGATCACCAGGTCAACTTTGCGCTCGCGCGCCGCTTCCGCAATTCCGGCCAGCAGCTCGAGGAAAAACGGGTCCGCCACGCGGGTTTCACGCGCTTGGGGGGCTGGAACGATGACGGCAATAGTCGCCTCAGCGCCAACTGGGCCGTTGGGCATATGGCTACGGAAATCATAGTCACGCGCGCGCGCAATCCGCCAGATTTCCTGCTTGGTCCGCCGCTTTACCGCAGGACTGTCATTCAACGCTCTGGAAACGGTCGAAATGGACACGCCAGCCTGACGCGCAATATCTTCTAACCGCGCATTCTTCTTTGCCTTTAGACCGGCGTCGCTCATTGAATTCCTATTTCCCCTTCAGCGCCCAATATCCTGAGCGCGCGGCCAGCGTTTCGGGCACACATTCCCGTTCAGCCACTTCTGCTTCGCTAGCGGCAATTGTGGCGGATTGAAACTCCACAGGAGGGGACCACTGGACAACATTTCCACTCAAATTGAACACGCACAGGACCTTATCCTCGCCCGATTGCCGGGTGAAGGCCACAATTTCATCAGGCGTGTCGATCAATTCGCTGGTGCCGTGCAGCATGGATGGCAGCGATGAACGCAGGGCGAGAAGCTTGCGCGTATAGCTCGCAACCGAGCCGGGCTCATCAATCTGAGTATCAATCGCACGCTCAGTATGAGCAGGATCAACCTTCAGCCAAGTACGGTTTGCGTTAGAGAAGCCTGCTTGCGGTTCATTCGCTGACCACGGCATCGGCGTGCGCGCGCCGTCTCTGCCCAAAGTGTGCGGCCAGTTTGTGATCGCTTCGGGATCTTGCAGGTCTGCAAAAGCAACATGGCCCTGCGGCAGGCCCAGTTCTTCACCCTGATAGATGATCGGATTGCCGCGCAGTGACAGCAGCAGCAGCATGTTGAGCCGCGCTACTTGCTCAAAATCATCATCGCCTGACCAGCGCGTTGTCGCTCGCGGGGCATCGTGATTGGAGAAAGCCCAAGACGGCCACCCCTCACCCGGTGTCCCTTCCCAATTGGCCAGCGATTGTTTGACCCGCGCGGCTGTCAAATCCGGCGCATAGAGGAAGTCGAAGTTGTAAGCAGAATCGAGCCGTTTCTCATCCGCCGTAAACGCTTTCATCTCAGCCAGCGGGTCTGGTCCACCCACCTCAGCCACAGTGAAGCGATCGGGATACTCGTCGATCGTCGCGCGTATCCGCTCAAGGAAGGCTGGGATGTCATCATGCGACTGATTGAACCGCTTGATCTGCATGTCAAATGGCCGCGTGACCTGTTCCATCGGCACACCTGAGGGCGGATTATCGCGCAGCTCAGGATCATGCATTGAGAAGTTGAGCGCATCGAGACGGAAGCCATCGACGCCGCGATCCAGCCAGAACCGCGCGACATCCAGCAAGGCTGCTTGAACGTCAGGATTATGGACGTTGAGGTCCGGCTGACTGGTCAGGAAATTGTGCAGGTAATATTGACGGCGCGGTCCATCCCACTGCCATGCAGAGCCACCAAAGACAGACTGCCAATTGGATGGCGGCGAGCCATCGGGCTTGGCATCTGCCCAAACATACCATTCCGCTTTGTCATTGGTGTGATCGCGGCGGCTTTCCTGAAACCATGCGTGTTGGTCGGATGTGTGCGAATAGACCTGATCGATAATGACCTTTAGCCCCAATTCGTGCGCGCGAGCGACCAGTGCATCGAAATCGGCAAAGTCGCCAAAGGTCGGGTCAATGCCGCAATAATCGGACACGTCATAGCCGAAGTCTTCCATGGGCGAAGTGAAGAAGGGCGACACCCAAATCCCGTCCACGCCAAGCGAGGCGATGTAATCCAGACCCTGCGTGATCCCTTTGAGATCACCGATCCCGTCCGCATTCGTATCGCGAAAGCTGCGCGGATAGATCTGATAGATGACCGCGCCGCGCCACCATTCGTTCGCGCTAACGCCCGCAGGTACATTGGCGCTGGCAGCGTTATTGCTGCGAAGTTCGTCGAAAACCTTGCTCATTGCGCAGCCTCATTAACGCGGGCGATGCACCATCCGAATGCGGGGAGCTCAAGCGCGACGCTGCCCGGCGCTGCAACAGCATTGGGGCAGGTGCCATGAAGCGTCTCCAGCCCCCTCGCTGTGTACCCAATGGAAGAATTTACTGACTGAGCCTGCGCTGCCGTGTTGAATGCCAGCAGATACTCCGTGCCCGTTTCCGGATCGAAGCGTGAGAAGCTCACCAGTCCGGGCGCTTCGTCATTATAGCTTCGCACGATCTGCTCACCCCGACGCAAGGCCGCATGGCGCGTGCGAATGGCGGAGAGATCACGGATCAATGCATAAAGCGGGTGAGCGGTGTCGAAGTTCTCCTCCGCCGTAGTCGCATCGGTGCCGATCAGGTCGTTGTCGTTGTAATTCTCGGTCAAGCTGGGGAACATGTCTTCCCGCGCGGCCTGATCATTGCCATCGCCAACAAAGCCTTGCTCATCGCCATAATAGATCACCGGATTGCCGCGCAATGTCATCAACATCGCATGGCCCAGCTCAACCCTATCCAGCAATTCCTCCTGAGAGATCCCGGGATTGTCCGCTTTGATCAACGTAGAGAACCGGCCCATATCGTGATTGCCAAGGAATGTCGGCATAGCGCGCGCAGCTTCTTCGCCGCCTTCATAGTTCACATCACCATCGAACATTTCGACCATCACGCCTGCAGGTAGGTTGCGGCCAAGTGCATCACGGACCGCGGCCTGAAATGCGAAGTCTAGCACGGCAGGAAATCCGTCACGGCGAGTGAACCGGGCGAGGAAGCCGCTATTTCTGCTGTCTGAATAGACCTCCCCAAAGATCAGGAAATTGGAAATGCCCTCTGCCTCAGCCGTTTGCTGCATCGCAGGTACAAAGGCCTGCCAGAATTCGGGGTTCACATGTTTGGCCGTGTCGACCCGAAAGCCGTCAATGCCAAACCGTGTGATCCAGCTGGCATAGATATCGATCATCCCTTCGAGCACGCGCGGGTGTTCGGTGTAGAGATCATCGAGACCTGCAAAATCGCCATAACGGCTGCTCTCACCTGAGAAGGTCGTGCTGCCGCGATTGTGGTAATAGAGGGGATTGTTAAGCCATGCGGGAACCTTCACATCGCGCTCGGCCTCTGGAACAACCGGCGTATAGGCGAAATCTGACGCGGTTAGCCGGTCAAAGTTCTCTTGCGTCTGGACGCTGTCACCCAGAAAACCGTCATTGATCGGCTCTCCACCCACTCCTCCGCGACGCGAATAGGGGAACTCAGAGAGGCTGCGATAGGCGTAGTTGAAATCCCCACCCTCAGCGTAGCGAATGACGTCCGCTGTGTGATTGGTGATGATATCCATATAGACCTTCATGCCGCGCGCATGGGCAGCATCGACGAAAGCCTTAAATTCCTCATTAGTGCCGAAATGCGGATCAATGCTGGTGAAGTCGGTGACCCAATATCCGTGATAGCCTGCGCTTTCCTGCCCTTCTGGCCCTTGAACCGGCTTGTTTTCAAAAATCGGCGCAAACCAGATCGCGGTTACGCCCATCCCTTCGATGTAATCGAGCTGGGCAGTCAGACCAGCAAGGTCACCGCCGTGATAGAAACCTTTATGCGTGGGGTCATATCCATGGTCGAGCGCCGCGCCCTCGATACCACCGCGATCATTGGCCGGATCACCATTGGCAAAGCGATCAGGGAGGACGAAATACACGACTTCATCTTCGGGCAGCCGATCACGATACGCGCCATCACCCTCAGCCCGATCTGACAACGCCTCAGCGCTGTCAGTCATTACAAATCCCGCAACGCCCAATAGCATCAGCAGGCCAAGCAGCCAGAATCGCGTCATTATGATATCCTCCCACATCCGAAATGCCACTTTGGAGAGAATTTTGCAATTCTTTGTGAAAATTTGTTTTGAAGACCAGATGGGAGCTTTAACTGCACATAATCAGTATTTTAGCAGACTTTAGCGAACGCCATTGACGAAATTATCGATATAAAACGCAAAGTTTCTTGCAAATTTTTGCATAAGCGGCAGACTGATGTAGAGGTAGAGAACAAAGACTAAGCTGATGCGCATTGCCACGCAATGTACGCAGCTGGCTCCAGTCACAGCTAAAAAGCTGGCGCTGGGTGGGAGAGGGATACCACAAATGACACAGGCCGCCACAGCAGGCGCAGCGCGCAAACCCGCAATGAATGCGGCGCAGATTTGGAACATGAGCTTTGGCTTTTTGGGTATCCAGATCGGCTTTGACCTGCAAAACGGCAATGTAAGCCGCATTTTCCAGACACTCGGTGCAGAAGTGAATGAGCTCGCGATCCTCTGGATTGCGGCGCCGATGACGGGCCTGATTGTCCAACCCATTATTGGCCATTTGTCAGACAACACCTGGGGCAATTTCGGCCGGCGGCGGCCCTATTTCCTGATCGGTGCGATCCTTGCGACGCTGGCGCTTTTCATCATGCCCAACTCGCCGACCCTGTGGGTGGCGGCAGGCATGTTGTGGATCATGGATGCATCGCTGAATGTGACGATGGAGCCGTTTCGCGCCTTTGTCGGTGACAATCTGCCCGACCGGCAACGCACGCGCGGATATGCGATGCAAAGTTTCTTTATCGGAGTTGGCGCAGTGATTGCTGGCGCGCTCCCGTGGGTGATGACCAATTGGATTGGGCTCAGCAACACTGCGGCAGAAGGGCAAATTCCTGAAACGGTTCAATGGGCATTCTATCTTGGCGGCGCGGCGCTATTCCTCGCGGTCTGTTGGACCGTGTTCAGCACCAAGGAATACAGCCCCGAACAGCTCGCCGGTTTCGAAGCCGCGCGGCAAAAAGCGCTTGGCCTTGATACTGCCGATGTGGCGAGCGTGCGGCGGTCCGCCGGTCAATTCCAATCAGGCGGCTTAGTCTGGATCGGCATCGGTCTGATCTTTGCAGCAGCCGTGTGGTTTGCACGCCAAGACGCACGGCCAGCATTCTTTGGCGAGTTGGAGGTTGGCCAAGAATTGTTCATCCTTGCCGGATTGATCGCCGCCTTTGGTGTGATCCAGATCATCGCAGGGATGATGCGCAGCGGTGGAAAAGACGACAACGGCTTCATGGAAGTCGTCAACGATCTGTTCGCCATGCCGCAGACCATGCGCCAATTGGCCGTGGTGCAATTCTTCAGCTGGTTCGCGATGTTTGCGCTTTGGATTTATGGAACGCCGGGCGTGACCGAATATCATTTCGGCGCGACCGATCCGACCACCAGCGCCTATCAAGATGGTGCTGATTTGTGGAGCTTGATGGGCTCTGTCCGAAATGGCGTGGCGGCTGCGGCAGCGCTGGCGTTTATCGTGATCGCTGCAAAGATTGACCGACGTCGCCTGCACAGCCTCAACCTTGCCATCGGCGCGATGGGCTTTGCAGCCATGATCCTGATCACTGACCCGGCTTTCCTATGGGTCTCGCAAATCGGTCTCGGCATCGCATGGGCATCGATCGTATCGCTGCCCTATGCGATCCTCGCAGGGTCTGTGCCTGCCAAGAAGATGGGCATCTATATGGGCATCTTTAACGTCTTCATCGTGGTGCCTCAGCTGATAGCGGCGACCTTGCTCGGCTTTTTGCTGATGGCGATTTTTGAAGGCGCGGCGATCTACGCGATGGCAATTGGCGGTGTGTCATTTACCCTTGCAGCAATCGCCACCTTATTCGTGACCGATCACCAGGCGAGCCTTCCAGCTGACCCGCAAACCGCAGGAGCCGCATCGTGATCGCGCGCGTCAGCCTATCGTTCACCCTCGCTCTAAGCCTTGCGGGATGCGAGGGGCTGAGCACGACGCCAGCGGCCAATTACGAGCCGCAAGCCTATGCCGAGTTTGAGAACGCACAATGGACCCGCGATGCAGTGATCTATCAGCTGAACACACGGCAATTCACATCTGAAGGTACCTTTGCTGCTGCTCAAGAACAATTGCCGCGCCTTGCTGAAATGGGCGTCGACATTGTCTGGCTGATGCCGATCCATCCGATTGGAGAGGTTAATCGCAAGGGCTCCATGGGCAGCCCCTATTCCGTGCTCGATTATCGCGCGGTCAATCCCGATCTTGGCACCGAAGAAGACTTTCGCGCCTTTGTAGATGCAGCGCATGAACTGGGCCTCAAAGTCATTTTGGACTGGGTGGCGAACCACTCGGCATGGGACAGTCCGCTGACCACGCAGCATCCTGATTGGTACACCCGCACACCCGAAGGCGAGATGATGCCGCCCGAGGGGACCGATTGGTCCGACGTCGTCGACTTTGACTATTCGAACGCCGAATTGCGCGAGTACATGACCGGCAGCCTCACCTATTGGGTGCGCGAATTTGACGTGGACGGATACCGCGCCGATGTCGCCGGATACGTGCCCACAGACTTTTGGGAGACAGCGCGCGCAGAACTGGACGCAATCAAGCCCGTCTTCATGCTCGCCGAATGGGAAACGCGCGACCTTCATCGCAAAGCGTTTGACGCGACTTACGCATGGGGCTGGAAAGAGGCGATGCAGGAATTGGTCGCGGATGGCAGCGGCGCGGGCAAGATGCGCGGCTATTACTCCGGGCAATCGGTGACTTGGCCCAGCGAGGCCTATCGCATGGTCTATACCGACAATCATGACCAAAACTCATGGGACGGCGTCGCCTTTGAGATTTATGGTCCGGCCTACGAAACGGCCATCGCGCTAAGCTTCACCGGCCCCGGCATTCCGCTGATTTACAACGGTCAGGAAGCCGATCTGGATCGCCAACTCGCTTTTTTTGAAAAGGATGAGATTGAGTGGAAAGAGGGTGAATACGATCCGCTCTTACGCCGCCTGATCACCCTCAAAACCGAAGAGCGCTCGCTTTGGAATGGCAAGCATGGCGCGCCTTTGGTTGAGATCCCCAGCAGCGCAAGCGATGATGTATTCAGCTTTGTCCGCGGAGAAGGCGAGCAACGGGTATTCGGAGTCTTCAACCTCTCCCCGCGCGATCAAGAGGTCACATTCGAACTGGCCCGGCACCATGGGGCATTCACCAATGCGTTGACGGGTGAGGCTGCCGAATTTGATGCAGGCACTTCGCTAACGCTTGGCGCGTGGGACTACCGAATATTCACCGCTGAATAGGCGTACGAACTACGGCTGCATGATTTCAAGCGTTTGCCCGGCGCTCACGCTGGGTTCAATCGTCTCGCTTCCGTCGGGCCAAATGACGCGCACTCCGCCCTGTGTGTTTGGCCCCAAGCCAAAGATCTGATCGGTCGAATTGTGCGAGGTGAAGTTGCTGTTCACCCCGACCATCCGCGTCTGCTTGGTATCCGCAATGGTCAGCTCAATAATCGCACCCACAGCAAACGTGTTGGGCGCACGCCCGCGCAGGCGGACCTTAACCGCATTCGCGCCGCTCAGCTGGTTCTCCCAATAATACACCGCGCCTGATGGCTCTGCGGTCAACAGCAGCGCATCGACATCGCCGTCATTATCAAAGTCATCGCAGACAACCCCGCGCCCTTGATCAGTTTCGGCAATGGTGGAGGCTTGCGCTGCATCTGCAAAAGTGCCGTCGCCTGCATTCATCCAGAGCCGGGTCACATCGTTCACATAGTTCGATGCCGAGGGGTCTTTGCCTGCCTCCCAGCCATTGGTCTGATAAATATCGAGCCAGCCATCTGCGTTGAAATCGGCAAAACACGATCCCCAGCCCCAGCCTCCCGGCTCCACGCCAGAGGCCGCATTGCGGCTAAAACTTGCGCCGCCAAGATTTTCGAACAGGCGGTTGCCATTGATGGAGGAGACGAACCAGTCAAAGTCGCCATCATTGTCAAAATCACCAATCGCCGCGCCCATTCCGTTCTCATCATCGGGCACGAAGTTTGCGCCGGTGAAGGTACCATTGCCGTTATTGATCAACACCTTTGACCCGCGAAAGTCCGATACCATCAAAATGTCGAGATCGCGGTCACCATCAATATCGGCAAAACCGGGAGCAAATGTGTAATCGAAGTTGGGTCCCAGCACTCCTTGCGGCAGGTCAAAGGCGAGCAGGCCAGCGATGCCGCTGGTCACGCTTACCGGGGAAAAGGACATGGCGCCCGGCGTGGAATCATTGCGCCACAATGTCTCCGTCTCTCCCGGAACCGTGGGATCGCGCGGCGTGCCCCAATGCGCCATCAGGACATCAAGATCGCCGTCGCTGTCATAGTCTCCCAGCGCCATCGAAATGGTGTGCTCGGCGCTAGCCAAGTCAAAACCCGAACCGACGCTGGCATCGGTGAAATTGCCCGAGCCATCATTGGCCATCAGCTTGATCGGGCCGCCTTCTAAACCGCCGAGCAACAGATCGAGATCGCCATCGCCATCCAGATCGCCAAAGGTCGGTCCGGAATGACGGCCATTTGCGCCCACGCCCAGAGTGAAGGCCACGCCCGATGCGCCGGCAGCTTCGCGGAAAGTCCCGCCCTCATTAATGTAGAGCAGGTTTGGCCCCGTATCGCCCCGCGCAACGAAGACGTCGATATCGCCATCATTGTCGATATCGCCCGCCGCCGCGCCGCCCGCGAACTGCGCGACCATTGGGTTTAGCCCAGAGGAGAAGCCGAAACTGTGTCCCAACCCCATCGCCGCAGTGGCATTGGCAAAGCTCGTGTTTGCACCTGTGGGCAATGTCGCACTGCCTTGAACCGGGCTGGGGGTCGGCGTGCCTCCCCCACCGATCGCGGCAGGAGGCGAGCTGGCGCTTTCGCCGCCACCACAGGCGCACAACACTGCGCATAGGCCAAGAACGCTCGCCCTTGCTGTCAGACCATTTCGGTTCATGCTGATCCCTCTCCCTGAACCCCCGATAGCACCCTTTTTGCATTTTTTGCAGAGAAATGCACACTAGAAATGCTTTGATTTGGTGGTATCGTGTGGGCAAGAGAGAGTTTTGTTGCAAAAATTTGCATAAATGATCCGCTTAGGTGTCTGGGAGAGAGAGAAATGCCGCGCTTTGGGATGATGGTGCTTTCGTTTGTGGCTTTGGCTTTTGCCGCTGCGATGCCGCTTCGCGCAGAAACTGCGCAGGAAATTTCACCTGATGGCAGGATTTGGGTGAACGTCTCTGACGAAGGCGGACAAGCAACCTACACCGTGCATTTTGATGGCGAAGTGGTGATGGAACCCGCGCGCCTTGGCCTGTTGTTTGCCGATCACCACGGCTTTGAAGCTGAGCTCAAAATCGAGGGCTACACCCGCAACCGGGTCAATTCGACTTGGGAGCAGCCATGGGGTGAACGCCGCGAAGTGCGCGACCATCATCAAGAGATGGCCGTGACGTTCGTCTCCACCACTGGACCAGAGCGGCGCATGATCGTGCGGTTCCGCGTGTTCGATACAGGCTTTGGCTTTCGCTATGAGCTGCCAGAACAAGACGCGCTGTCAGGCGATATCCGTATCACCGATGAGCTGACCCAGTTCAACATTGGCGGCGATGCCGATGCATGGTGGACGCCCAGCCGCCAATTTAACCGCTACGAATACATCTATCGCACCGGCCAAGCGGGCGAAGTTGATGACGCGCACACGCCTGTCACTTTCCGGCAAAAGAATGGCGATGAGAATGGCCTGCATATCAGCATCCACGAGGCGGCTTTGGTAGACTATTCCGGCATGTCGCTGTTGGCCTTGCGTCCGGGTAGCTTTGAAGCGCAGCTGCGTGCGGGCTCTGACGGGATCAAGGTGCACACGTCCGCTCCTTTCAAAAGCCCGTGGCGCACCGTTCAGATCGCGCCTGACGCAGTGGGCCTGATCAATTCAGACATCATCCTCAACCTTAATGAGCCCAACGCGATGGGCGATGTGAGCTGGGTCGAACCGGGTAAGTATATCGGCATCTGGTGGGCGATGCATATTCGCGAGCGCACCTGGGGCAATGATGGCATTCACGGCGCCAACAATGAAGATGTGAAACGCTATATCGACTTCGCCGCCGAACATGGCTTTGCAGGCGTTCTGGTCGAGGGCTGGAACATTGGCTGGGATGGCGACTGGTTCAACAATGGCGAATTGTTTAACTTTACGCAGGCCTATCCCGATTTCGACCTAGCAATGTTGAGCACCTATGCAGACGAACGGGGCGTACGGATCATCGGCCACCACGAAACATCAGGCAATGTCGCCAATTACGAAGCGCAAATGGAGGACGCCTTCGCGCTCTATGCCGAAAACGGCGTGCGCGAGGTGAAGACTGGCTACGTTGCCGATGCGGGCGATATTGTCCGTTATGATGACAACGGCGTGCGGCAATATGAATGGCATGACAGCCAGTTCATGGTCGATCATCACCTGCGCGTGGTCGAGGCTGCTGCCCAGCACCAGATTTCCATCAACGCGCATGAGCCGGTCAAAGATACGGGCCTGCGCCGGACGTACCCGAATTGGATGACGCGTGAGGGCGCGCGCGGCATGGAGTTTAACGCATGGGGCACACCGCCCAATCCGCCCGAGCACATTTCCATCCTCGCCTATACCCGCATGCTGTCAGGGCCGATGGATTTCACGCCCGGTATCTTTGACCTGCGCCCCAATGAGCGACCACCGGTTCGCGAAGACATGCAGCGCGGCGATCCGTCAAACCGTCCGCAAACAACGCTCGCCAAGCAGTTGGCGCTGTATGTGGTGCTCTATTCGCCGCTGCAGATGGCCGCTGACCTGCCGGAGAATTACGAGGCCAACCTCTCCGCTTTTCAATTCATCAAAGATGTCGAGGCGGACTGGGAAGAAAGCGTCGCATTGCTGGGTGAAGTTGGCGAATATGTCGCCATCGCTCGAAAGGGTCGCGCAAGCGGTGAGTGGTTCCTGGGCGCTGTGACCGATGCAGAGCCGCGCGAGCTTTCGATCCCGCTTACCTTCCTAGACGACGGCAAGACCTACACCGCACAGATCTACCGCGATGGTGCTGACGCGCATTGGGACACCGCCCCTTATGAGATGGTGATTGAGGAAGTCACCGTGACCAGCGCCGACGCATTGGATGCAATGCTCGCGTCATCAGGTGGCCTCGCGGTTCGGTTCGTGGAGAAATAAAGCCTCGGCAAATACGGGCATGGCGCATTTGATAGGCGTGCCATATGGCTGGCGGCATCGTAGCCAATCGCCAGCCACTTTGCCGGAGCCAAATGCGCGTTCTCGAAACCACGGACGGGTTTGAAGTCATTGCGCCAGATGGAGCGTGCCTGCTGCGCCATACCCAGGCGGATCCGTGCATCGCGCTTGCTATAGGCGAGGTCGGTTTCGCGATGCGGCGCGGCAATTTCGCCATCTCAAAGGGGGAAACGACTGCGATTCCGCTCGGCTTGAATCGTATCGCGCAGACGCCCAGCGGTGAGGCACAGATCAAGTTTCACGAAGCGTCCACCAACCAGCCAGCGCTCACCATGCGTGTCAGCCCCAACGCCCTCACATTCGAAGCCCACCACGCGAAGGCAACCCAGTTCCAGATCAAATTTCTCGCCGATCCGGACGAAGCGGTTTGGGGATGCGGGATGCAATATTCCTATCTCAATTTGCGCGGACGCAGCTTTCCCATTTGGGCCTCCGAGCCCGGCGTCGGCCGCGACAAATCATCATGGCTCACGCAAAAGATGGACGAAGAAGGCGGCGCTGGCGGCGATTATTGGACCACCGGCTATCCGCAGCCCACCTTCCTTTCCTCCAAGCACTATGCCGTCCATGTCGATAGCTGCGCCTATGCTGAGTTCGACTTTGGCGACCTGCAAACACACGCGCTCACATTCTGGGACATTCCAGAGCGGATTGAGCTGTTCTGGGGGGAGAGCTCAGCCGATCTGGTCAGCCAGCTTTCCGCGCGGTTCGGACCACAATCCGCCTTGCCGGATTGGGCGCTCGAAGGCGCAACGATTGGGCTGAAGCAGGGTGAGGCGGGTTTTGCGCGGCTCGATAAAATCATCGCTGCCGGAGCGCAGGTGACAGGCATCTGGTGCGAAGATTGGGTGGGTCTGCGCGAAACGAGTTTTGGCAGACGCTTGTTTTGGGATTGGCGAGTGGACAATGATCGCTACCCCGCCCTCAAAGACAAGATCGCCCAATTGAGAGCACGCGGCATTCGCTTCCTTGGCTATGTGAACCCCTATTTGTGCGTTGACGGGACGCTTTATAGCGAGGCTGCGACACGCGATTTCTTCGTCAGGCGCACTGACAATGGCGACGTTTACATCGTCGATTTTGGCGAGTTTGAATGCGCTCTGATTGACCTCACCAATCCAGATGCGCGCCGCTGGTTTGCCCGCCGTATCATTATTGAAGAGATGCTGGCGCTGGGCATGTCAGGGTGGATGGCGGATTTTGGCGAGTACCTCCCTACCGACGCAAAACTGTTCGACGGCAGTGATGCTGCGATCATGCACAATGAATGGCCGGTTTTGTGGGCGCAGGTGAATGCCGAGGCGATCCGGCTTGCAGGGCGAGAAGACGATACGGTGTTTTTCATGCGCTCAGGCTGCAGCGGGCTTCCTCAGCACGCCCCGCTGATCTGGGCAGGCGATCAAAGTGTGGATTTCTCGCGTCACGATGGCATCGGCACCGCCCTCACCGCTGCGCTTTCTGCAGGGCTGGTGGGCAATGGGCATTCGCATAGCGACATTGGCGGCTACACCAGCCTGCACGGCAATGTGCGCAGCGCCGAACTGATCATGCGCTGGGCAGAGATGGCCGCCTTCACGCCCTATATGCGCAGCCATGAAGGCAATCGTCCTGATGACAATTTACAGGTGGATGGCGATGCGCGCGTGCTTGACCATTTCGCCGCAATGACCCGGTTGCATGCCACATTGCTCTCTTATTCCAAGGCGGTGAGCCGCGCCGTTGGCGAGCAAGGCCTGCCGATGCAACGCGCGATGTTCTTGCATTGTGATGCGCCAGAGGCGCGCGCCATACAGGACCAGTATTTCTACGGGCCGGATTTGCTGATTGCGCCGGTTTTAGAGGAAGGAGCAAGCAGCAGGCGCGTGTTCGTCCCAGACAATGCGCGGTGGATCGATTTATGGACCGGGAGCGTGGCTGGCGATGGCTGGCAACAAACCAGCGCACCGCAGGGACTACCTCCTGCCTTCTACCGCCAAAGCAGCGAGTTTGCGCCAACCTTCCAAAGCGCCGCGCAATCGCACCTCGCATGGTTCAAGCAATGGGCAGATGCTGGCTAAGCTTGAAACCTGGCGCGGGCTTTCAAGACTGAGTTAATCAGCCGCTCTGGCGTGGACGGCTTTGGGCAATAGATTGCGCCGGGAAACCGTTCTTCATTGTCATTGCTAGCATGGCCTGAATGGATCACCAGCGGCACATTCTTCTCAAGCAAAAGCTGGCCAAGCTCTGCCGCCTCGCCATCTGGCAGCCTTAGATCGAGGATGACTGCGTTGTAGTCCTCCCCTTCGACCATAGCTTCGGCTTTGCGCAAAAGGGTCGCAACATGAACCTCGCGTGCGCCATGATCGGCGAATATCTGCTCAATCGTTTTAGCGATGAAAATCTCATCCTCGACGACAAGGATCTTGAGGTCTGCCAACTGCTTCACGGCCCCGCCGGTCATCCAAAGTCTTCCTGTGTAAGGCTCACTGTGAGTTGAACTTTCGCGCCTGATTTCGTGAACTTGCGCTTCAACTCACCGCGCAATTGCTCAACACCGGCCAGGATTAACGTCGAGCCAAAACCTTTGTGGTCCTTGGGCTTTGAGAAATTCGGCACATTTTCCTTCCAGACGATCTTGGTCTGCCCCTCATCGGTTTTTGACCATTTCACGTTCAACTTCCCATCCGGGACAGCCAAGGCGCCGTATTTCGCGGCGTTGGTCGTCAATTCGTGCAGGACCAATGTCAGCGTGTTCAGTACGTTTGGAGCAACTTCGACATCAGGGCCCTTAAGTCTGATCGATTGCTGTGTGACATGCGCCTCAACAATTGAGGCCAACATCGCTTCGAGCGACAGCGCAGTGGAAGAGGACTTCTTGCGCGCAAGGTCATAAACAGTGCCCAGCGCGACAATACGGTGCAGCAAAGTGCGCGCCATTTCTTCGGTCTCGGGATGGTTTTTTGGCGCCATCGACACCAGCCCTGCGATCACAGCAAACAGGTTTTTGACGCGGTGGCTCATCTCCGCGACTAGCATTTGCTGTTGATGGTTGGCGGTAACATCAATCGTATGACCTATGATCGATTGAGTCCCATCAACTGCGATATGCGGGCGCCCTCTCATGCGGAACCAGCGCAAGGGCTCGCCCCTTACATCGACCCGAAAATCAAACTCATATTCCGCCCCATCCTCAATCGCTTTGGTTAGCGCGGCTTTCACGTGGGACACATCGCTTTCGACAAAGTTCTGCATCATTTGCGCGTGTGTGATGACGCCGGACTGCTTAAGCCCGAACTGCTTGACGAGCACGTCATCCACTTTGACCGCATCATCGACCACGCTCAATTCTGCGACACCGATGTCAGCTGTTTCCAGCGCGAAATGGAGCCTCTCTGCCTCTTCTTCGACCCGCTTTTGCAGCTGGATGATCTCTGTCACATCCAATCCAACGCCGGCGACCTTTTGGTGTCCTTCGGCAGTTTCGTAAGGGTTTGAGTTGATCTGAAGCCAGCGCTCGGGTGCGCCCGGTAGTTTGACCCGCACAATCTGGTCGTAGTCTTCGCCCTTCGCAATCTTGTCATCGCGCAGCTTTCGGTGCTGGTCCGCGTCCTCTTGCGACAAGACACCCAGAAACGCGTCACGCCCATAGACACCGGCTTCGCCAAGCCCGATCATTTCGGCAGCGACTTGGTCAACCTCCATCGTCCCGTGTTCAAGATCGGTGTGCCAAAAGCCCATGCGAGACATCCGCATCGCAGCGCGCAGTTTCTCCGTCTCAGCCGTCAACTCATGCCTCAGTGCCACCTCTTTCGTAATGTCCACAAATGACAAGGTGACGCCCCGCGCGGTGCCATCTGCAAAGATGTACGGTGTGATGCGCAAGAGCAGGCTATGGCGCTGCCCTTTGGTTTCGACCGTTTCGTAGACCGGCATCCCGGTCTCGATTACATCGCGAATTCGCGCGACCAACTCATAATCGCCCAGCCGCAGATCAAACTCGGAAATCATCCGGCCTTCGTCGGACCGCTTTAACGGCAAAGTCCCGCGCGCCGCATCCGAGAGATGCCGAATGCGCATTTCCTTATCCAGCACAACCATCGACAAATCAGCTGATTGCAACAGGTTATCCAAGTCGGCATTGGCAAAGATCAACTCGTCAATCTTGTGCTTTAGTTCATCATTGGCCGTGGTGAGCTCTTCATTGGCTGACTGGAGCTCTTCATTCATCGACATCATCTCTTCGTTTGATGTCTTAAGCTCCTCATTCGCAGTTTCGATCTCCTCAACGGTTGCGCGCAACCTTTGTCGCAGGTTTTGAACCTCGGATTGGAGGTCGGAGATGCGGCGATCCTGAGAGACGGGGGCGACTTCGTATTCGTCGACCATTGGCTTCAATCGGTCCTTGGCGACGAAAATCAGACACACCGTATCGTCATCCATCGGGTCAGCGATGAAATCAGTGTTCTGGTTGCCAAAGGGCGTGACGACCTCAACATCCTTTACCGCGCAGCGCACGCCCGTTTTGAACGCATCTGTGACCAATGGCGTGCCGATTTCGTTCACTCTTTCGCGCGCAAGTTCATCCAGCGTGCTCCCGCCAAGCGGCGCGCCTTTCAAAAACAGCGCCAGATCGCCCGACGCATCGACCACGCGTCCATCCTTCGATATGCGTAAGAACGGCGGGCCGTATGTTTCATAGATGCGCTTGTTCGACGGGTCGAACGAGGCATGGCGCGGAAAATCAAGCTCCTTTGCCATACGCCGATCATCGCTGACTACGGATCGACCGGGTGACCCAATGATCATGGGCAGCTTTATCTGGCGGCGCTTGGCTTCATCATTGCGCTTGTAGAGCCTGCTCGATTTATCCAGCTCAAAGAACAATCGGTCAGCGTGTTTGGTGCTTTCAGAAGTGCCCAGAAGCAGGTGCCCCTGCTCACGCAAACTGAAATGCAACAGAGAGAATATCTCGGATTGCAGCGCATCCTTAAAATAGATCAAAAGGTTGCGGCACGAGATGAAATCGAGCTTTGAAAACGGTGGGTCCTGAATGATGTCGTGAACGGAGAAGCGGATCATCTCACGAATGCGGATATTGACCTCGAACCGGTCATCCATTGCCGTTAGATAAGATTGCTGCAGATATTCTGGAACATCATTGACTGCGCTGGCGGGATATCTGCCTCTTCGCGCCGTTTCGATCATCCCTTCGTCAATGTCGGTTGCAAATATCCTGATCAAAGGGCGTTTGCCCAGCTCCTCACAAGTCTGATCCACCAGCATTGCTATTGTGTAAGCTTCCTGCCCGCTGGAACAGGCAGGGACCCATATCCGCAATTCTTCAGTTGGCGATTTGCTCTCAATCAACGGGGTCAGGATCGTCCGGCGCACCACCTCAAACACTTCGCGCTCGCGAAAAAAGCTTGTGACATTGATCAGGAATTCACGCACGAGCGCGTGCTGCTCTTCTTCGTTCTGTTCAAGAAGCTTAAGATATTGCCCGACATCCTCAATATCGAGCAGATGCAAACGCCGGTTCAAACGGCGCAGCAAGGTCGCTTCTTTGTAGCCCGCAAAATCGACGCCTGAATTGCGCTTCAACAGGCCGCAAATCTCTCTAAGCGATTGCTCAATGATATTGTCATTGGCAAAAAGCGAAGGATCAAACGCCCCTTCGAAATAGGCTGATAATCGTTCAATGATTTGAGCAACGGGCAGCGTGAAATCGACGATCTTGGTCGATATTGCCGAATAAGGCATGCCGTCATAGCGCGCCTCTTCTGGTGATTGCACAGCGCAAATACCGCCAAAGTTTTTGACAACGCGCATTCCCGCGGTCCCATCGCCCCCGGTGCCTGAAAGGATTACTGCAGCCGCGCGATCACCTTGCGCATGCGCCAGCGATGAAAGGAAGCTGTCGATCGGCCTTCTGAGACCACGCGGCTCTTCAAATGGCTCCAGACGAAACCGGCTCTTTTCGATCCGCAAACTCGATCCCGGCGGAATGACGTGCAGACAATCAACCTCGATCTCGTCTCCGTCAGCAATCTGACGAACGGGCACCCTGGTCCGATTGGATAACAATTCGGCCATCATGCTTTCGTGATCAGGGTCAAGATGCATCACCAGAACGAATGCCATCCCGGTCAGTTGTTCAGCATTCTCGAACATTGTGGTGACGGCTTCTAGACCGCCGGCGGATGCGCCAATGCCGATAACAGGGAATTCGAGCTGAGGTGGCCCAAGAGATTCTTCGCAGGCTTCCTCATCCATTGCGTAGCCACGCCCCCGTGTTCAGACAAAAAGTTAGCGATGTTTCGCAGAATACTTATGGTTAACGCCTAGTTTTTTCCGAACGAATACACAAGCACGTCTTGCATTTCACAAGTAAAAGGCATTTTCACTGTGGATTTGACTGAGATGAATCGAGCAATATCGTCTTTTGCGCACTGGTTAACGGACAGAAAAGCCTAAGCTAAATTCAGATATTCGTTCCCTACCGCACCCGCGAAGGCGCGATTAAAACAGCGTTAGCCAGCAGCAAGTCCAAGCCATCAAGGTAGGCGCGGGTCGCAGGATCATGCGCGAACGCAATCGTCATACCCCGCCCTGTCGGCTGCGCCATCAGATAAGGCTTAAACGCCAGCTGACGGCGGTTCTCATTCCAGACATAGCCGCTTGCGATCAGGTCTTGAGCATCGGCAAAACGCAGAACATTGATGCCATCAGCGCGGTCCAGCGGAGTGTAAATCCGCGAACCTGTCGCCAACACCACCGCGCCCTGATCGTATCCCGCTGAAAGGAAATGCTCGCGGTCCGCAACGGTGTTCAGCAATGCTCCGGGGAGCGTGTCTGGCAACGCGCCTTGATCGGCGATTGCCTCGCGATATTCCTCCTCGCTCGCGATTTCGCTCGCTTCTGCCAAGCCTTCGCCTCCGTCGCCGCCGGCAGAGGGTTCACGGCCCAAGGCGGCTTCGCGCTGGGTCGTCAAAAGCGGATTGTCGCCGCCAGCAAAGGTAGCGAGGCTGCCACCCACCGTGACCAGCACGCCGCCGCGTTCAACAAAGCCGCGCAAATTGGCGACACCGCTTGATCCCAGATTGCTGCGCGGCGATCCCGATGGGACGACCACAACATCATAATCGGACAGGTCCGCCCGGGCGAAACGATGCGTACGGATCGGTGTCACGGGAACGCCTAGGCGCCGCTCAAGCACGTAGCGCATCGCCCCTGCGCTCAATTGAGAAATGCCCTCATCCCATGCAATCGCAATCTTGGGGTTAGCGAGCCTCACAAAGGCTTCACTACCCAGATTAGGGCCATCTTCGACCCAGCTGTCAGAAAAAGCGACCGTTTCAGCACCGATCTCGCGAGCGAGCTCTGACAGGCGAGCCATCTGATCGGGTTCGTTGTCTCCCGCGGCGAAGATCACCGTGCCGCGCGAATAGGTTTGGCCATCCTTAGTGAAAGCCTCGTCAGTGGAGCGGCCTACGATCCCTTCACGCAAAGCCAAAGCGACTAGGCGCGCCTGCCCGCTATCGGTCCACGGCACGGCGATGGCGAAGTCCCCAGACCCGGAAGCTTTGGGTGCGATGGGCGTCGTTGCTGCCAAAGCTTGCCCACCGACTGAGCTCGCACAAAGGCTCACATCAACACCTGACATCAGTCCAACCGACCAGGCGGTCACATCATACAATTCATGCGGCAAGTCTTCTGAACGCCGGCGCTCCTGCTCAGTGATAAAGTCACGCGGCAATTGCGTATCACGATCGAGCAAGCTGCGCACAAGGCGGGCTGCAGGCTGCGCTTGCGGGACGGCAAGGTAGCCTTGCGTGTAATTGCGACCACACGCGCTAACCGCACCATCGCGGCGGCGCACTTCGATCCCTTGCGCAGCCAGTCTGCGGCCAAGGCTCTCTGCATTCCAACGACGCGAGGAAAGGTCGATCAAGTAGGCCCCGCGCCCGGCTGCTCCATTGGCGTTGTCTGCACGGTAACTCGCAAAATCGCTCAAGAACCGGTCAGCATTTTGCGCCACGGCCTCTGCTGTGGAGAGGCTGGCGACAAAGTGATTGCGGACCGTCTCGGCATAAGTGAGCGTGGTTCCATCGCGCCGTTCCCAAACGAGCCCGCGTGCCGATCCTTGCTCATACGTGCTGCCAATTGCGCCCTGATGCGCGTTCCATGTGTCGCCATAGCCGGGATAAAACAGGTCGTAGACTTCACGCGTAAAGTACGGCTCACCCATGGCATCGAAATAAGAGGCGTTGTTGCGCCCGATAATGGCATAGGCGCGGCGCTGTGCGGCGGTAATGTTCGGGTTAATCGGCTCAGCCGCTGGCGAGAAGAAGTAGGTTTCGTCTCCGCCCATTTCATGCACATCGACCACCACGACCGGGTTCCATTCCCGGACCGCGGCGACTTTACCGCGCGTCTCTGGCTGACTCAGTGTGAACCAGTCGCGGTTGAGGTCAAACATGTAGTGATTAACGCGGCCGCTCGGCCAGGTTTCGTCATGCTCTGCCGCTTGGCGATCACCCGAAGGATCAATGCCAACTGCACCGCGAAAGTGATTGACGAAACGTGCGCGACCATCGGGGTTTTGCACCGGATCGAGCACCACGATTGTCTCTGACAATATCTGATCAACCCGTGCATCGCCCTGCGCTGCGAGCAGGTGATACGCCATCATCAAGGCTGCATCTGTCGACGAGATTTCATTGCCATGCACCGAATAGGCAAGCCACGTCACAGGAAGCGCCGAACCATTGCTCGCCCGTCCTGCGGCAACATTGGCAAGGTCGGCCTGAATTGCATCGAGCCCCGCCATGTTGCTTGGCGAAGTGAAGATCAAATAGTGCAGCGGGCGCCCTTCCCAACTCGTCGCATATTCAACCATGCGCACTCTGTCTGGCGCGGCCTCAACCAAAACTTCCAGATAACGCGTCGTCTCATCAGTGGACGTGATCCGTTCGCCTGGAGCGTGCCCCACCACTTGGGTCAAAGTGGGGATGGACGGGTCGAACTCACCGTCGATGAAGGACTGCGCTGAGGCTGCAGAAGCAAAGGCGGCAATGCTCGCCAGCAATGCAACACAGATGATCGCGACGCGGGCCGGAAGAAGGCGTGTGAGGGTCATAAATTTCAAGAAACCTTGAAGAGGAGAGATATCGCAACAATTCCCGCAATCGAGCCGCTTGGTCAAGCATGCCAATAACAAACAATCAGCATCAGCGCGCAAAAGCGTGCAAAGCTGCGTAACAAAATTGCCACGCATCACTGCATTTCGTTAGAATCCAAGGCGCGCAAGCTTGACACTTTTCCGCTCCTTGTCGACCTTGTTGCGTCGCACAAAAGTGCCGCCCACCCCAAGAATAAAGGGAAAGCCATGAAACCTCTCACAATTTCACGCACAGCGCTGTTGCTTGCAGCTGCCAGTGCAATGCCTTTTGCAGCTCACGCGCAAGAAGCCCCAGATGCAGATACGACTGATGCCCAAGAAGGCGAAGCTATCGTAGTCGTCGGCTCGCGCATTGCCCGCGACCCTAACATTGGGGCCCCTGCTCCGGTTCTTTCGCTTGATTCAGAGCAGCTGACCCAAGCAGGTACACCTGACGTTGTGGACGTGCTGCGCGACGTTCCAGCGCTTTCAACCTCGACCACCTCCGAAGGCTCAATCGACGGCATCTTCTCTCAAGCTGTAGGCCAGTCAATCCTGAACCTGCGCGGTCTGGGATCAAACCGTACACTGGTTCTGGTCAATGGCCGCCGCCACGTATCGGGCGTTGCCGGTGCGCAAGCGGTGGACATCAACTCTATTCCAACCGCTTTGATTGAGCGCGTTGAAACGCTGACCGGCGGCGCATCGTCGATTTACGGTGCTGACGCTGTGACAGGTGTTGTGAACTTTGTGCTCAAGGATGATTTCGAAGGTCTCCAAGCAAACGTTCAATCAGGCATTTCGTCAGAGGGCGATGGCTTCCGCGTCAATGCTGACCTCACCTGGGGCACGAATTTCGCGGATGGCCGAGGCAACTTCGTCGTATCCGCAGAATATGCACGCGGTGACGAACTTCAGTTCGGTGATCGCGGCTTTTCGCGCAACAATGGCTTGTTCGACGATCAAGCAAACCCAGCTCTGCGTTTGCAGACGGGTGAATTGAACGCGACAGATACGCCAAACTTCATCGCCAATGGAGCGGTTTTGGGCGGTCTGATCCCAACAGATACGACCGGCTTCACACCAACGGCGGCTGAGCAGGCTCTGATTGATCGTTCAGTCAACGCCCCTCGCCGCTTCATCGCTGGCGATCCACGCTTCTCGCTATCTTCAGCTGGAGGCATCGTTGCCCCTGGTGACATCGGTCTTAGCGATGGCCCGGACATCAATGGCAATGGCACTCCTGATTGCTTGGAATCTGCGGTTGGCTTTAACAGCACGTTTAACGCAGGCGCTTTCGGTCTCGCTGGCGGTTGTGCTGTCATCAATCCCGATGGCACAGTGTCAGTCTATCAGGACGGTCAGGTTACTGGCCTATTCAATCAATTCGGCGGCGACGGCATCCAAAACAACTTTGATGTGAACTCGCTGATCCCGGAAACAGAGCGCTGGTCGGTCAATGCCAATTTGACCTATGAAATTTCACCGTCGGCCACGTTGTTCTTCGAAGGCAAATATGTCTCGAACACTGCTGAGTTTCAGGCCCAGCCGAACACATTCTATGACCTTTTGACCATTCGTGCTGACAACCCGTTTATCACGCCCGATTTGCAAGAATTCGTTGCTCCGCTGTTTTTCGGCAATGGCACTGACGAAGGTCTATATCTCACGCGTGACCCAGCTGACCTTGGTCCAAACCGCAACCGAAACGAGTTTGAAACCTATCGTTTCGTCGGCGGCGTTCGCGGTGATATCTCAGACTACTTCTCATACGAAGTCGCCGCCAATTACGGCAAATTCTACCAAACCACGAATGACGCAAACCGCGTCATCACGGACCGGTTCTTCGCCGCAATCGACGCAACAACCGATGCAGCAGGCAACCCGATCTGCCGTTCAGACATTGACCCAACGGCCCCCGCGACAACGCCATTTGGTATTCCCGCAGGTAACCCTGGCTTCTTCAGCTTCAACCCAGGCGACGGCTCATGCCGTCCAGCAAACGTCCTTGGCGGGGTTGGCGCGATCAGTCAGGAAGCGATCGACTTCATCACCACCACGGTCGTGAACGAATTCCAGCTTGAACAGCTTGTCTTCAGCGCGACCTTCACTGGTAACACTGGCGCGTTCCTTGAGCTGCCGGGTGGCCCTGTTGGCTATGCGTTCGGTTTTGAATACCGCGAAGAGGAGTCGATCTCTCGCTTTGATCCACTCGTGCTTGGTATCGTGCCAGTGACCACTCCCGATGCCACCGCTGGCCAATTTATCGGCGACGCGACGGGCGGCGTGCAGAACTCGCTGGTATTTGACCCTGCAACGTCGACCTCCAATGCAGGAGGCCAATTCAGCGTCTATGATATCTTTGCAGAAACGCGTTTGCCGATCCTGGCAGGCGTACCATTTGCTGAAACGCTTGAACTTTCGGCTGCTGGTCGTTTCGCAAGCTACTCAACGGTTGGCGATACCTTCACATGGAACGTATCGGGTCTCTGGGCACCGGTAGAGGACATCTTGTTCCGTGGCACGTATGCAAAGGCGATCCGCGCACCAAACATCAATGAGCTGTTCAACCCAGCTCAAGGTGCGTTCTTCCGCCCGGTTGATCCGTGTGATGCGGGTAACCTTGTGACTGCTGCCGATCCGGCTCTGCGTCAGGCAAACTGTGAAGCTATCTTTGCTTCACTTGGGTTTGATCCGACATTGGGTACAGGCACATACTCTTATGTGGATCCGCTGACCGCTCGGTTCTCCGGCTCAATCAGCGGCAACCGCTTGCTTGAAGAAGAAGAGGCAACAACCTGGACTGTGGGTGCGCAAATCACGCCGCGTTTCCTTCCGGGCTTTGTACTCACTGTCGACTATTACAATATCGAGCTTGAATCTGCGATCAACGCAGTGAGCGCGCAGGATATTGTCGACAATTGCGTCGATTCAGCCAGTATCGTGAACGATTTCTGCGGTCTGGTAGATCGTAGCGGTGCAACAGGCGGCTTCAGCTTCCTGCGTCAGACCTCGGTCAACTTCGCCCGCCGGGAAACCGCCGGTATCGAAGCAACGATGCAGTACCGCTTTGATGTGGGGCCTTTGGACTTCACCTTCAACGCAGCGGGCACCTGGGTCGACAAACTGGATGACTTCTTCGATCCAAGCGATCCAACACTGGTCGATCCTGAGCTTGGTGAGCTCCAGCGTCCTGAATGGGCTGGTAATGCCTCTCTGACAGCAGCATACAATAACTTCAGCCTCACATGGGCGACCACCTACCTGGACTCGCAAGGTCTGCGTGCCGTTGAGATTGAGGAAGTTGGCGACACGGGCTCAGACACGTTCTCAACCGCGAACGGTCTCACCAGTGATGCATTCATTCACAACATCTCGTTCACCTTCGAGGCGACCGATATGATCAATGTCTATGGCGGTGTGAACAATATCTTCAACCGCAACCCGTTCCTGACAGAACAGGCCTTCCCGGTTAGCCCGGTTGGCACCCTGTTCTTCCTCGGCGCGACGCTGACGATGTAAGAACGGCGAAAGCCTGAACAAAAGGGCCGCGAAGCGTCATGCTTCGCGGCCCTTTTTGTATCGCAGCCTGAGAGACCAAATCAGGCCTTGTCATGCTCCTCGCGCGCAATGGCGTGCAGCCAGTCAGCATGTCGCGGCGCTGTCTTTGTCTCAGACCATTCATCCAGCATTGCGGGCGCAACGCGCTTTAGCTCGGCATATTGATCGTCCGTGCCGATATCAGCGGCAAGCTCGACCCGGTGGCCATTGGGATCGAAGAAGTAGATCGATTTGAAAATGCCGTGATGGGTCGGGCCAAGCACATCGATCCCTTGCGCCTCAATATGCGCTTTGGCGCTGAGCAACTGCTCTTCGGAAGCCACGCGAAAAGCCAAGTGCTGGACCCATGCAGGTGTGTTTTCATCGCGGCCCATATCGGGTTGATTGGGAAGCTCAAAAAACGCCAGAATATTTCCATTCCCCGCATCCAAGAAGACGTGCATGTAAGGGTCATAATCGCCCGTCGACGGCACGTGATCTTCAGCAAAGGCTGTGGTGTATTCCATGCCAAGCACTCGGCCATACCACTCGACCGTCTCTTTTGCGTCCTTGCAGCGATAGGCCACGTGGTGGACGCCGGCGAGGGCTGGTGTGGTGGTGGTCGAACTCATTCGGCAGGCTCTTTCTCAACGTCCAGCACGCCGCGCGAAATCTGATCGCGCTCAATGCTTTCAAACAGCGCTTTGAAGTTGCCTTCGCCAAAGCCATCATCGCCTTTGCGCTGGATAAACTCGAAGAATACAGGACCAACTTGCGCTTCGGCAAAGATTTGCAGCAGCAGGCGTGGTTCACCGCCTTCGGTGGTGCCATCTAACAGAATGCCGCGCATTTTCAGCTCGTCTTCGTTCTCACCGTGACCCGGCAGACGCTCTGAAAGCATCTCGTAATAGGTCGCAGGCGGCGCGGTCATAAACGGAACGCCAAACTCTTTCAGGCGGTCCCAGCACGCCACCAAATCTTCGCAGATCAGAGCAATGTGCTGAATCCCTTCGCCGTTGAACTCGCGCAGGAATTCCTCAATCTGGCCCTTGCCGCCTTCTCCCTCTTCATTGAGCGGAATGCGGATCTTGCCGTCAGGCGCGGTAAGCGCCTTTGACGTCAGGCCAGTATATTCGCCTTTGATGTCAAAAAAGCGGATTTCGCGGAAGTTGAAGAGCGTCTCGTAATAGTCCGCCCAATACTTCATCCGGCCTGTGTAGACATTGTGGGTGAGGTGATCGATCGTGTGGAAGCCGGCGCCTTCGGGATAGGGATCGACATCGGGCAAATAGTCAAAATCGATGTCGTAGATCGTAAGGCTCTTGTCCTCTGCACCCGCATAGCGATCAACCAAATACAGGATCGCCCCGCCAATGCCGCGGATTGCCGGAATGCTAAGCTCCATTGGGCCGGGTTCATTGGCGACAGGCTCTGCGCCTGCTTCAAGTAGGTGATCATAGGCTTTGGCCGCATCGCGCACCCGGAAAGCCATGCCGCAAGCGCTGGGGCCGTGTTCGCGTGCGAAGTACCAAGCAGCAGAGCGCGGCTCGTAATTGGCGATCAGGTTGATCCCGCCCTGACGCCACAGATGCACGTCTTTCGAGCGGTGCTTGGCAACGCGGGTGAAACCCATCGCTTCGAAGACGGGTTCCAATACGCCTTTTTCAGGCGCGCAGAATTCAACGAATTCAAAGCCATCAAGGCCAGCTGGATTTTCGAACAAGTCGCCAGGATGCATCGTCATGAGGTGCCTCGGAATGTTTCAATATAGTTACGTTTGAAACTAAATACGCGAGATGAGCGAATTTGTCAAAGGCCATTCGCACCAAACTAGCTTCTATTAAGCGAGGCGACCTATGCTGCGGCCACGATCATCCTGCGTGACTGTCAGTCTAAGGCCAAAGGGTTCGCCGCCCTCAAAAGCCGCGCGAGTGGCTTCATCCGACAGGTCAGCATTGCCAACCACCCGCTCACCGTCAGAATTACGGCCAATAAAGACCGCATCTTTGCCCTTCTTGGTGTGGTTGATCGTGTAACTTTCAACCGTCGCGCTATCGAAGGCACCTTTGGCGCGCGCCACGCCGTTGGTTGCTTTGGGGACCTCGGCATAGCGATCTGCGCCTGACCAATGCGCAGGCTCGGTGGAATAGATGCCGGTCGCATATTTGCTCATCCAGCCGCCGTTCGCGCCGACCAAAGCATAGGAGCCGCGCTCGTCTCTTAAACGCTCCACTGCCTCACAAATTGCATGGGCGGAGTAATTGTTTCCGGCGCCTCCAAAGAAGGGCAAGCCGCCTGTGAGCGTCAATCCGCGCTGGTCGTTTATCGCGAGACCAAAGTGGTCGCATTGGTTGAAAACGGGGATTGCAAAGCAGCTGTAGAAATCGAGGTGGGCCATATCGGCCATGCCCTTGCCCGCGATTTCCAGAGCGCTCTCTACTGACGCAATCGAGGCGGGATTGGCGGAAAGGTCCGGCCGCTCCGACAACTCGAGTTCGGTGGCTGAAGTCACAGCGTGGATATGCACCCACTTCTCCTCTGGCACACCCAGTTCGCGGGCCTTGCCAGCGCTTGCAATGATGATCGCTGCGGCTTGGTTCACTTGATCACGGGCGACGGTCATGCGCGCATAGGGTTCTGCCACGATCCGATTGCGATCGGTGATGGTCGCCAATTCCTCAGCACTGCGCTCTTTGGGAGCGGCTGCATGCGGGTTGCTCGCGGCAATCTTGGTGAAGGGCGCAAACAGCTCGCCAATATCGCGGCGATACTCGTCCAGTCCCTTGCTCAGCTTCGCCCGGCGTGCATTCTCGGCAATCGCATAGAGCGGGATTGCGCCTGTTGCGCCGTGCGCGAAAAGCGCTGGTTCAAGCATCCCGTCTAGTCCAAAACCGCGATCTTCAAGGTCACCTTCAACCTCTTCCGACCAATCAGGCTTTTCACCTTTGGCTGACAGCGCCAAAACGGTTGAGATCGCCTCAGACCCGACAATCGCCGTGCACTGGCTGCGACCAGCCGCAATGTCGGCAGCAAATTCGCCGACGAGCTTTTGATTGTACTGACCGCCGGTGGTTGAAAGGATTGCGCGCTCGGGGTTTGCACCGACACGCTTGGCAAAGCTGCGCGGCACATTGTTTGACCCGCCGAAGGGAGGCGCGCGGTCAGGACGCGACATCTCAAAGGCGCGAATAGCAGCGAGAGCATCAATAGCGCCCGAGACCGATCCGTTGGCGCCCGTATTTTCAATCGCCGCGCTCAGCGCACGCCCGCCAAGGTCCATGTAGGAGAGCGCCTGATAGCCGGGCTCTCCCACACGTTCCGAATACTGCCCTACCCCGATAATTACCGGAGTGTTGTCAGCCACTTCAGTCAACGAAGCCGTCCACGCGCTCCACAATGATAGCGGGCGCCATGCCGCCCGCTGCACACATGGTCACAAGACCGGTTTTGAGGTCGCGGCGTTCAAGTTCGTCTATGACGGTGCCGATCAAGATTGAGCCCGTCGCACCGATAGGGTGGCCCAACGCAATAGAGCCGCCATTTACATTGACCTTGTCCCAATCAAGCTCGAGATCACGCACGAACTTCGCCGCTACAACCGCGAAAGCCTCGTTGATCTCGAACAGGTCGATATCGTCGATGCTCATCTTGGCTTTCTCGAGAACCTTCTTCGCTGCTGGCACTGGAGCGTTCAGCATCAAGGTTGGATCGTCGCCCATATTGGCGGTTGCAACGATGCGCGCGCGCGGCTTCAGACCATGCTTCTCGGCATATTCCTTCGAGCAAACCAGAACGGCTGCTGCGCCATCGACCACGCCCGAAGAGTTACCAGCATGGTGGAAGTGCTGAATTTCTACATCGGGGTACTTTTGGTTGATGAGGCCCCGGAATGTCGTGCCATTGGCATCCAGTGGAACGTCAGCGATCTTGGTGAAGGCCGGATCAAGCTGGCCCAACCCTTCCAATGTCGTTTGCGGACGCGGATATTCCTCGCGGTCTAGGACCACAGTGCCATCGTCGAGCGTTACTGGCACGACGGATTTGTCAAAGCGCCCTTCGCTGATCGCTTCTGCCGCGCGCTGTTGCGAGCGGTAGCCCACCTCATCCAGCTCTTCACGGGTGAAGCCTTCAATAGTAGCGATGGCGTCACCGCAAATCCCTTGGTGTGATTGCGGGTGCACTTTTTGCAGGCGGTCATTGTAGCTGCCCATCATTGGCGGCTTAAGACCCGCTTGCATCTTCTCTTTCGACATGGCCGCGGTCAGGCTCATCATCTCGGTGCCACCTGCGACAACACAGTCTTCCATGCCGCTCATGACTTGTGCTGCCGCCAAGTTCACCGAAGTGATCCCACCGCCGCAGAAACGGTCGAGCGTGGTGCCGGAAGAGGTAATGTCATAGCCCGCATCAAGCGCAGCCATCCGGCCAAGGTCGCCCGCTTGCATGCCGTCCTGAGTGGAGACCGACCAGATCACATCATCAACGGTCGAGGTATCAAGCGAGTTGCGCTCGGCAATCGCTTTAAGAACAGTCGCGGCCAGATGCTGCGGGTGCTGCTCTGCCAGAGCGCCCTTGCCCTGCTTGCCAATCCCACGCGGGGTGCGCACTGCGTCGATGATGTAAGCTTCGCCCATGATGTTCTCTCCAAATCTCTCTAGAATCCAGTTGACGTTTCCGTAAACCGCCTGCACTCCATACACAAGGAATGAGTTTCAATTTAAAATGTCAATTGGGAGTGAGAGCATTGTCCGACACGCAAGAAGTCCTGACCGAAGTCGATAACGGCGTTCTGGTCGTCACCATCAACCGTCCCGAAGCAAAAAACGCGATGACCAAGGCTGCGTCCGAAGCAATCGCAGCCGCAATGGACCGCCTCGATGCTGAAGACGATCTGCGCGTTGGCATCCTTACTGGAGCAGGCGGCACATTCTGCTCTGGCATGGACCTCAAAGGCTTCCTGCGCGGTGAGAGCCCAAGTGTCGAAGGACGTGGCTTTGGCGGTGTGGTTCAGGCTCCCCCTGCCAAACCATTGATCGCAGCTGTCGAGGGATACGCGCTTGCAGGCGGGCTTGAGCTGATGATCGCGTGTGACCTTGTCGTTGCCCATTCGGGCGCGAAATTCGGTATTCCGGAAGCCAAGCGCGGCCTTGTCGCAGCAGCGGGCGGCGTCATGATGCTGCCAGACCAAATTCCTGAGCGGATCGCGATGGAACTCGCACTCACTGGTGATTTCATCGATTCAAACCGCGCCTATGAGCTGGGCCTGATCAACACCGTCACCGATGGTTCGGCGCTTGATGGTGCAAAGGCGCTTGCCGCCAAGATCGCCGCAAACGGCCCGCTCGCCGTGCGCGTGTCCAAGCAGATCATCAAAGAATCGCGCGGATGGGCGATGGAGGATCGCTACACCAATCAGGGCAAGCTGATCGCGCCGGTCTTCGTGTCCGAAGACGCCCGCGAAGGCGCAGCTGCCTTTGCTGAAAAGCGCGCGCCCAATTGGAAGGGCAAGTAATTTGATGCGAGGGCGCGCCTCCAGACGGGGCGTGCCCGCGTAACTTTTGGGATCAAAGAGGAGAGAGACATGCCCGTCATTGACGTGCCACAGCCTGCATTCATGGAAGAGGAAGAGATTGCGATCTTTGCGGATGCCGTGGGCAAATTTTACCAGCAACACGCCCCTGAAAAACGCGTCCAATCCTGGCGCGACAATGGACAGGTAGAGCGTGAGTTCTGGAACGAAGCGGGAGCCGCTGGCTTGCTCGGCGTCTCCGTGCCTACCGAATATGGCGGACATGGCGGCGACTTCCGCCACGACATGGTTGTCCTTGATCAGCAGTCAAAGCACGAAGTCGATGGCTTTGCAGCGTCCCTGCACAACACCATCATTCTCCCCTATCTTGTGCGTCACGGCACCGAAGAGCAGAAACAGAAATATCTGCCGAAGCTCGTGACGGGCGAATTGGTGAGCGCGATTGCCATGACCGAGCCAGGGGTTGGTTCTGACTTGCAATCAATCACCACAACCGCGCTGAAAGACGGCAATGGCTACCGGATCAATGGGTCAAAGACCTATATTTCAAACGGCCAGACTGCAGACTTCATCGTCGTGGTCGCCAAGACCGATCCCAATGAGCGCGCCAAGGGTATTTCCCTGATGCTGCTCGAAACAGAAGGCGCAGATGGGTTTCAGCGCGGCAAGAAGCTCGACAAGATCGGGATGGACGCTGCCGATACATCTGAGCTGTTCTTCGACAATGTCTTTGTGCCTGCTGAAAATGTCCTTGGCGGGGTCGAAGGCAAAGGCTTTTACCAGCTGATGGGTGAGCTTCCTCAGGAACGCCTTGTGATTGCTATGGGCGCCTGCACGGGGATCGAGAAAGCACTCGATACGACGATCGAATATGTGAAATCGCGCAAGGCTTTTGGCCAAACGATCTGGGACTTCCAAAATACGCAGTTTGTGCTTGCTGACTTGAAAGCGCGTGGCACTGCGGCGCGCGTATTCGTCAATGATTGCATCGCACGATTGCTCAAAGGCGAGCTTGACGTCGCGACCGCTTCGATGGCCAAATATTGGTGCACCGAATTGCAGGGCGAAGTGGTCGACAAATGCTTGCAGCTCCACGGCGGTGCTGGCTACATCAACGAATACCCCATCGCGAAAATGTATCGCGACGCACGTATTACGCGGATCTTTGGTGGCTCAAACGAAGTCATGAAGATGCTGATCGCAAGGTCCATGTAAGCACCAAATTCAATCCCAAACAAAAAGGCGGCCCGGTTTCCCGAGCCGCCTTTTTTGTGTCTGACCCGTTAGATCAGAACTTGGTGCGAAGTGTCACACCATAGGTCGCTGGCTCCTGCGCAAATGCAGAGCGTGATGATCCGCGAAGCACAGTGTTGAACGTAACGCCGCGCGTCACGACGTCAGTGACGTTCACACCCCATACTTCGAGTGTCCAGCTTTCGTCCTGCGCACCGATACCAGCCCGAAGGTTGATCTTGGTGTTGCCATCCTGGACGTCGAAGGCAACCAGCGGTGCAGCATCCACAGCGGCTTGGATGCTGCCAGCCGCTTCAATAGCAGCCGCACTCGGCACCACTGTGGCTTGAGTTGAGGTACGACGATCACTCTCAGTGCGGATCTGAGCGGACAGGAAGCCGCGAAGACTATCCCCAATGTCCTTGTCATAGTTCGCACCAGCGATAGCCACGAGTTGTGGAGCATTGGTGAGCGAGTTTCCGCACAAGGACGTCACGTTCGCGTTCGGAATACCGCCGTCGCAGTTCCCTGGATAACGCGCATCAGTGTAAGTCAGACCCAGATTGAAGGTCAGATTTTGATCAGGCCGGATCACCGATTCCAATTCAAAACCGGATGACTTTGCAGCGTTCACGTTGAACGTCGTGAACTGCGCCCCTGTAAACTCAAGGACCTGGAAGTTGGAGAACTCTTCGATAAAGGCCGCCATGTTAATCGTGACCGCATCATCGAGGAATTTGCCTTTCACACCGATTTCGTAGGCATCCACTTCTTCAGACAAGAAGGTTGGATCAGCCCCGCCCGCATTGGCTGTAATATCAAGGTTGATACCGCCTGATTTGTAGCCATGCGTAAAGCTCGCATAGGCCGTAATCGGCGCGGCGAACTGATAGGTTACTTTACCGGTGTAGATCAGTTCACTGTCGCTAAACGGTACTTCGAAAGGACGCGGAAGCGGGAATGCAATCGCATCTGATCCAATGGCTGGCGCGGTAAAGGCAAAGCAGCCTGTTCCAAGCACACTGCCCACATTCGCTGCGCCCGCAATACCGGCGATTGTCGGAACACCGCCGAGCAGGGTCAAACAGGCTGGGTTATTGCTGGCGGTCTGCTGAAAACCACCGGTCTTTGATTCATCAGAATAGCGCAGGCCCAGAGTGAGCGTGAGGCTATCGGTGATATCGAAAGAATTGTGCGTAAAGATTGACCAGCTCTCGCTGCTTTGCGCGTACACGTTTGTAGCAGTCGTGCCCGCAGGGCTGATGGGCGTGCCGCTGATTGCGCCAGTGAGCAAACCAATCGGCGCAGGCCCAAATGCGCCACCAAAAAGACCGGCAATCTGCAAGTCGTAGTCATCACCAAGGCTGAAATCGATTTCCGCATTGATCTGCTCATCAGAATAGTATGCGCCAACCAACCAGTTAAACCGGCCATCGACCGCATCACCTTGCAATCGCAATTCTGCGGTAAAGGTCTCAATGTCAGTATCAAGACGATCCACATCAAACACATCAAGCCCAGAGAAGCTTAAATCGTAATTCTCGCTTGAGGAGAAGTCGCGATACGAACCGATGAAGATCAGATCAGCATTGTCGCCAATTGGGAATTCCAGCTCACCGGTTACGCCCCATTGCTCAGCATTGGAGAGCGGCAGTCGGCTAGCAGTCGCAGTAAGACCATCGACGGCACGCTGCGCGGCGCCCACATCAAATGGTGTCGTCGCCGGCAGAGGTGTTGCCATCCCGGCACGCGACGGGCCGCCTACTCCTTCGACAGCCGCTTCAAAGCCGGTGTTCGCGAGAACTTCGAGCGCAGCACAGCACTGGTTTTCGCTTTCGGTGTAGTCGAATATCAACCGACCCCGAATACCGCCTTCGCTTTCATAGCCAAGCTGGCCACGAATAAGGAATTGGTCGATCGTATTGGACTCGCCAATTTTGGTGCCAGTGCCATCGATGACATCAACATAGCCATCACGGTTACGATAAGCACCCGTTAAGCGGACAGCCAACGTATCCTCAACGATCGGTGCGTTAATCGCGCCTTGCACATTGATCAGATCAAAATTGCCATAGGTCGCGTTGGCAAAGCCGCCGAACTCGTTCAGGTCAGGCCGATTGGTTGTAATGTTCAATGCGCCAGCCGAAGTGTTTCGCCCGAACAACGTACCTTGTGGCCCGCGAAGAACCTCAACGCGCTCAATATCGACGAATTCACCCAGAGCGACGCCGGGACGCGACTGATACGCTCCGTCAACGAAGATACCGACCGCACTTTCAAAGCCAATATTGTTCGATGTCGTACCAACACCGCGAATACGCAAAACAACAGAGCCTGAAGCAATCTGCGCGTTTGAAGTCGAGAAGCTTGGGCTAACCTGCGTAATGTTCTGGACGTTGACCACGCCTTGCTTGTCGAGCTGGTCAGGGGTCACAGCCGTAACGGCGATTGGAATATCCTGAACATCCTGCGCACGGCGTGTCGCGGTCACGATGATTACGCCATCATCCTCATCAGGGGCGGCGAGCTGATCATTGTCCTGCGCAAATGCTGGCATTGTAAACGAACTACAGGCCATGAGACCTGCAGCATAAGCTGTAAGCTTACGTGTCATGTTTTTCCTCTCCACTTACCGCCCGGTCAATATGACCAAGGCGTCTCTCCGATTTCAGAGACTATCAGTGGTTTTGGCGCTGCCAAGTGTTAGCGGCGGGTTGTGCGAAGGTAGTAGCAAAAATGCAACATATTGTGCTGCAGCGCAGCATAGGTGCGCAATGCCACTTACAACGCTAATTTTATTGCAAGTGAAGCGAGCAGCCTCCCTAGCGTTAGAGGCCCAAGCGAACACCCAGCCAGAATGTCTGAGGGACGCCGAGATCAATCGCTCCGCTCGAATTGCGGGTCACAATCGTCTCGTCGAGCAGGTTTTCAGCCCGCGCAATCAGCGAGAATTGGCCACTGATCGGCACCTGAGCGAACAGATTGATCGTAGTCGCAGCAGGCAGCACGTCGGTTTCCTGATCATCCTCAAATTGCGAACTGACATGACGCACAGTGCCAGCCAACCGCCAGCCATCTTTAGGTTGCCAAACCAATGTCGCAGAGGCTGCAAATTCTGGCGTTTGCGGCGGGCGATTGCCATCGAGCGCCAGCGAAGTGCCTTCGCCGGCAATGGTCGCATCGGTATAGGCCAATGAGGCATCAAAGCTGACCGCGCCCACTTTAACCGCCAATCCCCCTTCAAACCCTTGCGCGTTGAGCGCGGGCAGGTTCTGGCGTTGGCGAAGGTTCGGCTCAAGCGTCACATTGGCAATCGCGTTCTCAACCTCATTGTCAAAAGCGGTAAGCGAGAAGACGACTTCATTGACCGGTTGCCAGTTCAATCCGATTTCAAACCCGCGTAGCCGCTCATTCTCAAGTTCGGCATTGGCCTGTGTGACCACTGGAAAGACGACGAACGGACGATAAAGCTCATTCAGTGTTGGCAAGCGCAGCCCGGCATAGGCCGCCGCGCGCAAGTCCAGTCGCCGGGTCGCATAAAAAGAAGCGCCTGCACGCCAGCTCAGCGCCCAGTCAGAGCGGTCTTGCGCAGTGGTCTCATTTACGACCTCCCCATTGGCATTCACCGCACGAAAGAAACCATCGCGAATACTGGTGCGATCTGCGCGCAATCCTCCAGTGAGGACGAGCGGTCCGATCTGCCAATCATCCTCCAGAAAAAAGCCCAAATTGCTATTTGTGCCGCCCGCACGCCGCCGCTCACGCAGCAAAGTGGTGAAGGCGCTAAAGGCTTCTTCTTGAAGCTCACCATCGGATTGACGGAAATCGACGCCGATCCGCACGTCATGTCCCTCGGCAATTGGTGGGCGCAGCTCAAACTTGCCGCCCAGCCCCGTTGATGGCGTGTTGCGTTGATCGAGCACGCGCACAAACCGCGTCGAGCTGATCACCACGTTGGAGAAATTGCGTGACTGCACATACGCGAGCGCATCAAACTCCCAATCCCCGCGTCCCACAATGCGAAGGCTCGCATCTTGACCTTCATGGCTGGAATCTGCGCCTTCAAATCGAAGGGTCCGGTTATCTTCGAATAGGTTCACCCGCGCCTGAAGCTCAATGTCAGGCGAGATTGGCGCAACTCCGCGCAGGCCCACGCTCCAACTGTCAAATGCCGCGCGGGCGCTCGCTGGAACGCGTTGGTCCTCAGGCGTCGTGAAGAAACCCTGCCCGCGGTCCCAACGGCCACTGACAACTGCAAAGCCGCCACCCAGTTTCTGTGCGACAGCCCCGCTTGCCTCGGTCTCCCCGCGATCATTCACCAGCACGCTGCCGGCAAAGCCACCAAGCGTCTCTGGACCCGCACTTTCGAGCTCAATTGTTCCGGCAAGCGCGCCTGCGCCAAACGGTCCAGAGCCACCGCCACGCGTCACGCGCGCGCTGCTGAGCGTGTCAGGCGAGATGGAGGAGAGCGGTATGTAGCCGAAGAAGGGATCGCTGATAGGAACGCCATCAAGCAGCACGAGCGCCCGACTGGTTGCATTCCCGCCAAGCGCGCGCAGAGTCACCCCTTGAGCGCTGGGGTTTGAGGAACGGCTGTCCGAACGGCGAAACTGCTGGAAGCCGGCAACATTACCGAGCACATCTTCGATGCGGCCAGAGCCGGTTGAGGTGATTTCCTCTCGCTCCAATGTAACGGTTGAATACACAATGCTTGAAAGCGCAGGCTCCAACCCTTCGCCTGTGACAACAATCTCCGCGCCTTCTTCTCCGCTCTCCGCCGCACCGACAGGATCATCCTGCTGCGCGAGGGCCGGGGAAGCGATTGTGATGGCGATGAGGGAGGCTGCTAAGCGGAATTGAGGGGTCATGGGAAAAGCGCCTAATAGTATTGCGCGGCAAAGTCAGTTTCAATTTGCAATCCTGACTCGCTTTTTCGCCTCTCGTGTGGTTTGATCGTCATCAACAAGGGAAGAGAGAAACGCAATGCTAGCCCAAAAAGACTTGGTGACCCCTGACATAGATGTGCTGATCGTAGGCGCAGGGATTTCCGGTATCGGTATGGCCGCGCATATGCAGATGAAGGCACCGAGCCATTCATTTGCTATTGTCGAGCAGCGCGGAAATTTGGGCGGGACATGGGATCTGTTCCGCTATCCCGGCATCCGTTCAGACAGCGATATGCATACGCTGGGCTTTGACTTTGAACCGTGGAAGCATGAGAAATCGATCGCCGACGCTCCCGCAATTCTCGAATATCTGAACCGCATTGTCGACGAGCGCGGCATTCGCGAGAAAATCCGTTTCGGCCATAAGGTGCTCAGTGCAGACTTCCGCGAAGCAGAGGCGCGTTGGTATGTTGAGATGGAAAAAGAGGACGGCTCACGCACCGCGCTGACGGCCAATTTCCTTTATCTTGGTTCAGGCTATTACGATTATGATGAACCCTATGACGCAGGCTTTGAGCTGGGCGCGTTTGAAGGGCAAGTGCTGCACCCACAATTCTGGCCCAAAGACCTCGACTATTCGGGCAAGAAAGTGGTGGTGATTGGATCCGGCGCGACTGCGGTGACGATTGTCCCATCGATGGCAGACAAAGCAGCGCACGTCACTATGCTGCAACGCACGCCGACATGGATGTTTGCGCGCCCTGCCAAGGACGGTTTGGCCAATTTCCTGCGCAAGGTACTACCCGAAAAGCTCGCCTATTCGATCACGCGGTTCAAAAATATCCGTATGCAAGACTTCGCGTTCAAAATGGCGCGCAACAAGCCGCAAAAAGTGAAGGATCAGCTGTATAAAGGGATCGAGAAGGCGCTTGGCCCTGGCTACGACAAGGACGCGTTTACCCCGCCCTACAATCCGTGGGAGCAGCGTCTATGTCTGGTGCCAGATGATGACCTTTTCGAAGCGATGAAAGCCGGCAAAGCGAGCATTGTCACCGATCATATCGAAGCGTTTGAAGCCAATGGCATTCGCCTGAAATCGGGTGAGCTGCTGGAGGCAGACATCATTGTAACAGCCACCGGTTTGAAGCTCGCTATCGCTGGCAAGATTGACGTCAGCGTGGGCGGTGAACCGGTCAATTTTGCTGAGCGCTTTTACTACAAAGGCTGCATGTATTCCAACCTGCCCAACCTTGCGGTTGTGTTCGGATACATAAATGCCAGCTGGACGCTGCGGGCGGATATCAACTCCGACTATGTCTGCCGCGTTTTGAACGAGATGCGCTCTAGCGGTGCGACGGTAGCAACGCCCGTGCTGACACCGGAGATGGAAGCCAAGTTGGAGGTCGAAGATATCTTCGGCGACTATTCCAGCGGCTACCTTGCGCGCGGCAAAGACATCAATCCAAAAAATGCGAGCGCCTATCCGTGGCGGCTCAATCAGGAATATGTTGCCGACCGCAAGCTGCTGAAGAATGATCCGGTCGATGATGGCCTGCTCACCTTTACCCGGCCCGGTGCCAATGCACAGGAACCTGAGGAACAGCTCGAAGCTGCCGAATGAGTGTGGAATTCATGCGCGCCTTGCCTTAGGTGAAGGGTCATGAGTTCTTCTGACAAAATCTGGACCGCTGGCCTTGTCATTATTGGTGATGAGATCCTTTCCGGTCGCACCCATGACAAGAATATCGCACAAGTCGCCAGTTGGCTTCAGGTGCAAGGCATTCGATTGGCCGAAGTGCGCGTTGTTTCCGATGACGAGGATCGGATTGTCGAAGCGGTAAATGCCCTGCGCGCCGCCAACGACTACCTGTTCACGACCGGCGGAATTGGCCCCACTCATGACGACATCACCGTCGATGCCGTGGCCAAGGCGCTCGGCGTTGAAGTGGTGATCCACCCCGAAGCACGCTCCATGTTAGAGGGTTACTACGAAGGACGCGGTGGGTTGAACGAAGGACGTTTGCGCATGGCACGTGTGCCTGATGGCGCCGAGCTGATCCGCAACAAGAAGTCAGGGGCGCCAGGCATCCGCCACGGCAATGTATTTGTGATGGCAGGCGTCCCGCATATCGCTGCGGGCATGCTTGATGCTCTTACCGGAGAACTTGAAGGCGGTGCACCGCTGATTTCAGAGACAGTGGGCTGCTGGGTTGCTGAAAGCGAGATTGCGAGCCTGCTGCGCGAAGTCGAAGAAGCACATGAAGGCTGCCAGATCGGGTCTTATCCGTTCTTCCGCGAAGGCAAAGTTGGCGCGAACTTCGTGATCCGGTCCACCAGTGCAGAGACAGTGAAAAGCGCCGTCGACAGTCTGAGCGATGGGCTCGCAACCAATGGTTATGACTTCACGCCGGGCGGTATCTGAGCTTAGCGCGCCAATTTGAACTTGGGACGATTGAGGCCAAATCTGGAACCTCGCTTGGCCAGCTCTTTGATCCTTGCCAGCCTGCGATTGTTGGTGAGCTGCCGAAACCGTTCCACGAGCGCATCGCGTTCCGAAGCGGGTGCGCCTTGCTCAGGGGCAAGCCAGAGCCAGAACCCCGTCCGGATTGCTGCAATGACAATCAAAACAGCGCCAAGCACCATGCCAATCATCAAGCTATAATTCGCGATCATCGCCAGCCCCGCAAGCGCAGTGGCAATCACATACCAAGACAGATCAACGCCGCTCTCTTCTTCGGCAAGGATCGCGTTTGGACCATTGGTAAGCATCACGCATTTCCTAACTCATGAAACAACAAGGGGCCGGAAGCGTCAGCTGCCGACCCCTATGTCAGTTCGTGTCAGAGTAGGAAAACGTTACGTGTGTATCGCTCTTCCGCTCTTATACTTAGCTTTGAATGGCGTGATTACGCGCCTTCGATGCCAGCAAGGTCGATCTTGAGACCTGGACCCATGGTCGTAGTCACAGATACCTTGTTCACATACTTGCCCTTCGCGCCTGATGGCTTGGCCTTCACAACAGCCTGCGTCAGCGCTTCGAAGTTGGCTTTGATGTCTTCATCCTTGAACGACAATTTGCCGATGCCTGAGTGGATGATGCCCATCTTCTCAACGCGGAACTCAACCTGGCCGCCTTTGGCGTCCTTAACGGCTTGTTCGACGTTTGGAGTGACTGTGCCAAGCTTAGGGTTTGGCATCAGGCCCTTTGGACCCAGCACTTTACCAAGACGGCCAACAACGCCCATCATGTCCGGCGTGGCGATCACGCGGTCATAGTCGAGGTTGCCGTTCTGCATGTCTTCCATGAGGTCTTCAGCGCCAACTTTGTCAGCGCCAGCAGCGGTTGCTTTGTCGGCATTGTCGCCGCGCGCAAACACAGCAACCTTCACATCCTTGCCTGTGCCAGCAGGGAGAGAGATCATGCCGCGAACCATTTGGTCTGCGTGACGTGGGTCAACGCCCAGGTTTATCGCCAGCTCAACGGTTTCGTCGAACTTAGCTTTGTGCTCGCGCAGAACCTTGATGGCTTCGTCGATGGTGTAGAGCTTTGAGCTATCGAGCTCAGCTACAGCCTTTTGCTTTTTCGTGAGTTTCGCCATTGGTTCAGCCCTCCACTACATCAATGCCCATCGAACGCGCGGAGCCTTCGATGATTTTCATGGCCTGATCGATATCGTTCGCGTTGAGGTCTTTCATTTTGGCCTCAGCGATTTCCTTCACAGCGCTCTGCTTGATAGAGCCGCCAGACACTTTGCCAGGCTCTGATGAGCCCTTCTTCAGCTTGGCAGCCTTCTTGATCATGTAAGAAGCCGGTGGGCTCTTATATGTGAAAGTGAACGAGCGGTCAGCATAGACCGTGATCGTGGTTGGGATGGGGGCGTTCTTCTCTAGGTCCTGAGTAGCGGCGTTAAACGCCTTACAGAATTCCATGATGTTAACGCCGCGCTGACCCAATGCCGGACCGATTGGCGGCGATGGGTTGGCGGTGCCCGCAGGCACTTGCAGCTTGATATAGCCTTCGATTTTCTTGGCCACTATGGGCCTCCTTTCGCACTGTTGCTGCGCTCTTTCGATCCGCAGCTCATGTTAAGCGGTCCAACGGCTGTGCAATCACAACCTCCCGCACGGATTCGCGCCCAGTTACGGACGAGAGCGCGGCACATAGCGTGAGGGACGCGATATGCAAGCTTTGATTTGCTGGGCAACGCGCTGGCTGGACCGCGAAAGGGGGTGCTTTAGAAAAAACGCGTGAGCCCGCTTTGGCCCGGAATTCCGGGGTTCTTGAGGATAATAGAGCAAGCTAACTGTCACCTTCCAATTGCCGGTATCACGCCCGCTCTGCCAGAGCACTGCGAGCACAGCGCATGATACGCTTGCACAAGGCCTGTAGGAAAGCGGGAACGGCGCGCTGGACACATGCTGTGTATTATACTAGCAATACACCGATCAAAACAAAGGGACCACCTATCTATGCCCCCAATGCTCAGTGCCGACCAGTGGTTCGGATATGCCGGACAAGCCGCGATGCTGGGATGGGTGATCTTGATCTTTCTACCGCGCCGATGGCCATTGCTGACCGCAATCCCGCGCTATGTGATCCCGTTTGGCCTCTCGCTGCTTTATGCTGGCCTTGCCATGACCCATTTCTTCACGGTCGAAGGCGGCGGATACAGCTCGCTGGACCAGGTTGCGGCCCTGTTGAGCAATCGCGACATGCTACTGGCAGGCTGGGTCCATTATCTTGCCTTTGATCTGTTTATCGGCGGCTGGATCGCGGTGGAGGCGGATAAGGTCGGTGTGAACCGCGTCATCCAAGCCCCCATCCTAGTGGCGACCTTTATGTTTGGCCCGGTTGGCCTTGCGACCTTCCTCGCCATGCGCGCAGGGTATTTCCGTAAGAGCGATGCAGACGATCCCTCCGCCGGGTTGGAGGGAGCGCCCGCATGAACCTGTTCGCGTCAACCCAAACCAATCCCGGCCAATGGGCCGCTTTCAGCACGCGCTTTGATGGCGATCACATCACGCGGCTGCACCTGACGCTCGCCATCTTTATGGCAGCCAGCTTCATTGTCTTTGTGCCTGCATGGCTGATCGACACACGGATGCTCGACAGCGCGAATGTCTGGACGAAACCGCAAAAATTCAATGTATCGCTATCCTTGCATTTCTTCACCATTGCGGTGCTCATGCAGATGATCCCGCGCGGCGTGCGCACCGGGTGGCTGATCACCATTTTCTCCTATCTCGCCGCAGCCGGCCTTGTTTTTGAGTATGTCTGGGTGACCCTGCAAGCAGGCCAAGCCAAGCGCTCACACTTCAACAACGAAACCGTGTTTGAGCAGATCATGTACGCAATGATGGGGCTTGGCGCGCTGTTCCTAATGACAATCGCGCTGGCGCTGGCGTGGAAGATTTGGCGCGCAAAAGAGCAAGGCGGCGACCGGGCACGCAAAGGCCTGTGGTTAGGCGCTATCGTTGGGCTAACGGCGGCGTTCTTCTCAACACTCTATTTCGGCTACACGATGTCTGGCGAAGGCCGATATGTCGGCGCGCCGCTATCAGGCGGCGGAGCAACGGTGCCATTTTTCGGCTGGTCGCGGGAATATGGCGACCTTCGCCCTGCCCATTTCGTCAGCCTGCACATGATGCAAACGGTGCCAATCGCGGGGTGGCTGGCGGACCGATATCGCTGGAACGCGGTCGCGGTCGTCAGCATCGTCAGCGTGGTCCAAATCGCCATCGCAACCGCGCTGTTTTTCCAAGCACGCGCCGGACTTCCATTCTGGCCGGTTTAGGCGCTTTGCCTTCATCGCCGCGCATTTCTGACAAGAATTTACATCGACAGATGCCCTATGGCGCTATCGAATTCAGGCGTAAAAGCCTGATAAGCTGAAATATTATTCAAAATCGAGGACGCTGATACTCGAACGCATTTTCAGCCAAATGGTTACTCAGTCTTTACCATAGTTAGCGCATAAGCCCGCAGGACTAAAAAAGGACTTTGAAAACCGCCATGCCTTCATCGGCACGCCTTGATGCATTTTTGCCTTTGTTCAGCCCTTTACGGCTGGTGGCAATGCTGTGCGTGTTTGTGGCACTGATCCTCGCTGCCAGCCCGCTCTTGGCAGAGACTCCGGGCAAGGATGGCGACGTCAGTATTTCCGGCACGCAAGTGGTCAATGAATACGCCTCGCTTTCCGGGACAGCTGCGGCGGGAGCTGGGCAAATCACCGTCAATTCGCTCGCGATAGATCTGCCTTCGCTTGAAGTCGGCGATGTGGTGATGCTCTACCAAGCGCAAGGCGCGACGATCTCAGCCGTCAACACCGCGGCTTATGGCACGGTCACCAATCTGGGCTCTGCGGGCCGATATGAATTCCATACGGTTAAATCGATTAGCGGGAACACGATCATCCTGCATGATTTTGGCGGCGCATGTTCAGGGCTAGAATTCAGCTATTCGGCCACGGGCAAAGCGCAGGTCATCCGCGTACCGCAATACCGCAACCTGACTGTCAACGGCACCATCACGGCCAGCGCTTGGAACGGCACGACCGGCGGCGTGGTCGCGATGACAGTATCGGAAACGCTCACACTATCTGGCTCAATTGACGTGTCAGGATTGGGATTTCGCGGCGGACAGATTGAAAATTTGACCACTCCAACAGGCTCAAGCTTTTTCGGATATCGCAGCAGCGTCGCTAACAATGGCGCGGAAAAGGGCGAAGGCATTGCAGGCTATCGCGGTGAACTTCCGGGTGGCGATTTCTACGGTCGCGGCGCGCCAGCCAATGGCGGCGGCGGCGGTAATGGCCACAATGCCGGCGGCGGTGGCGGCGCGAATGGCGACAATGGCAATGGCTGGGGCGGCCAAGGTGTACCGGACAATTCTGATCCGACATGGGCGCAGGCTTGGAACCTTGATCCATCGCTGAACGCCAGCACCAGCCAAGCAGGCGGAGGGCGCGGCGGATACACCTATGCGCGCACCGGTGATGCTCTCACGACACCACCGGGTGATGCGTCATGGGGCAATGACTTTCGGCGTGAGCTGGGCGGCCTTGGCGGGCGCCCGATGACTTACGATCCCACCGGACGGCTGTATCTTGGCGGTGGCGGCGGCGCCGGTGATGGCAACAACAATTCTCCGGGTGCTGGCGGCAATGGCGGCGGGCTGGTCTTTATCTCAGCTAGCAACATCACCGGTGGCGGTACTATCCGCGCTGATGGCGAGAATGGCGACAACACCACACCCGGTCACAATGACGGCCCCGGCGGCGGCGGTGCGGGCGGGACGATCTTGGTCCAATCAGGCGGACTAATTGGCGCATCGGTAATCGCCGATGGCGGCGATGGCGGCAATCAGCTGATCACCAACAATGAAAACGAAGGGCCTGGCGGCGGCGGCGGCGGCGGAGTGATCGCCACAAGCGGCGGGGTCAGTGTGAGCTTTGCGCGCGGCGGTGCCAATGGAACCACGACATCCAGCTCAATGACAGAATTCCCTCCCAACGGCGCCACGCAAGGCGCGCTTGGTCAGCCCAGCGCAAGCGCACCCAGCCTCACCGACACTCCGTTTTGCAGGCGTCCGGACGCTCCGCCGATCGTATCGAAAACCAGCGCTTCGACTGAAACCAGCGGCGACAACCGCTTTCGCATTCCGGGCGCAGACCAGACCTACACCATCGCCTTTTCCAATCCGGGGGCGGCAATTGATGCCAACTCGGTGGTGATCACTGACAGCCTACCAGCCGAGCTTGAACTGTGGACGGGTGCCTTTGACGGGTCCACCTCGGTTCCGGTTGATTTTGCCGATGGCTCAGCTGCTGCTGCGACCGGGCTGACCTGCTGCACGCTCGCGCAAATAGAATACTCGGAATTCGATACGGGCACTGATTTCAGCTACACGCCTAATGGCGCTTACGACCCCAATGTCCGCCGCGTTCGGATCAGTCCAAGCGGCGGTGTGCCCGAAGGCTACGACGACACGCGCAGCTTCGAAGTCTTCCTGCGCGCGCGGATCAGATAAGCATTACGCGCCTTCAAGCACGCGTTTGGGATGCATCCCATCGACATACCCCATAAACGGTTCGTGGATCGAATAGCCCAATAGCTCTTGCACGCGCGGCGGGAGCTTCGCAGCTTTTTCTGGCGGCACGGCCAACAATTGCTGCTCAAGCGGACGGCACCACCCCATGCAGAACTGCGGCGTGACGATAAGGCGACGGTTATCCGAGGAATTCGCCCCGCCCCTGTGCCACAAAGTGCCCTTCGCAATCATCAGCGAACCCGGCGGCATCGTCGCTTTGATCGCCTGTTTATGGCCACCATCAGGAAGGTCATCATCCACCTTGCCCGTCAGGAAATCCTCCGGGCCAGATGCGCCTTCAGGCCGCTCTTCGCCCCAAAGATGGCTCCCCGGAATGATCTCGGTTGCGCCATTTGTGTCTGTCGTTTCGCTTAGTGACCAAAAGGTCGACATCGAAAGCGGCGCGCGCGGGCGGGCGAGATTGCAGTGGCTATCATCAAAGTGCCAGGGTTGCGCGGTTTCGCCGGGCAGCAGATTGATCGCAAGGCAGGCGTAAAGCAGAAAGCTGCGCCCAAGCTCGCGCTCGCCAAATGCCAATTGCAGCGGGTGCGCAATCAGATCGGCAAACACGGGGTCCTTTGCCATCATCGCGTAGATGCGGTTGGAATCTGCCCCTTCAAAATTGTTTCGCCCACGTTGATCCTTGGCAAGCCACACTTCGAGAGCTTGGACCTGCCGCTCAATCTCCGCCTCACTCAGCACGCTTTCGAAGATTACATAGCCATCACGGTCAAACGCCTCGAACGTCTCCGCTAGCGAGCGTTCGCCCAGATAAGGCGCGAGTGCCTGTTCTGTCGCTGGATCAATCTGTGCGATGGCCTGTTCTCCCAAAAAGCGTCATTGCCCTTGGGAGTATGGAACTTCGCTTTCAGGACGGTCAAGCCTGTGACAGCTTACTGCGCTGAAGCTTCATCCCTTTGGTGCGGCTGGTAAGGTGGAACTGCTTGCACAGCTCGCACTTATAGGCGCGCAAAGTCACATCAGCGCGTGCTGCAACATTCTCCGCTTCTTCACGCGATGCGAACCGCTTTTTACGATTGCAGATGCGAGGGGTGGTTTTCAAAACTGTTGCTTCATTCGGTCTAGGACGCTGATCGGCATCAACGGCATATCACAAACGAGCAATGAGACGCAGGATTGCATTCTCAATAGGGGTGCGTGACCTGCGGTAAGACCGGTCTTCGCCGTTTAGAAATTTGCGCGCTTTGGATTGCTGTGTGCCAACCGTGTCAGGGTTTGATTGAACGCCCTCATTTAGGATTATGCCTTTCGGGCCGCCGGACAAGCCAATGGCATTGGGCAGACTTCCCGCGCTTGCCGAATGGCAATCAAAATAGACCCGTTGGTCGTCGTATTTGGGATAAATCATCGACGGCCTCTTTTCCCGATCGAGGGTTCTATCGACTAGAGACGCCGTCAGTTGCGAGAAAAAGTGGTGCTCCACAAGCCACGTAGCCGCGACGCTGCTAGGCTTCATCCTGTCACTGCCGATATCTCTCGCAGCAGCCTTCCTTAACAGTGAACTTGAGTTTCCGGAGAGGCAAAGAGGCTCACCATAAATGGACCCGTGACGATGGCTTGCAAAAATCACCACGCCATCTTTGAGCATCCCGGATTGTTGGGCTGGCGCATACTCAGGGCCACGATGAGGAAGGACCTCTGAAAAGAACAGAGTGGTGCCATCATCCAGTTCATACCTTGGCACTTGTTCCAAGTACGCTGTGATCTGAGACTGCCCTGCACTGATTACCATATCACGCGTCAGCTGCGCCTTTGGCTTCTTACCAAGCAAAAGCTTTGCGCAGGGTGGGCTCATTTCTCTTGGGATCAGAGTTTGGCGAGGCTGCACTCCGACCAACCGTCTGTCCTCTGACAATTTGTGAGTTCCACTTGAAAGAGAAACCCGGTCACTCCAACCATCTGACAGCCAACCCCCATCCAATCTCACGCTGCGATAAGAGAAGGCGTTCTCGTCTTTTTCCAAGGCGAGGCGAACCAACAGGGACTCGAGCAAAAACCAAGCCACTCTGCGCCAGAGTCCATATTCAGCAGTCAACGCCGAAGCATTGTTTGGGCCGATCCCAACGGCCATTTCTATGGATGGCGGATGAGGAGAAGAACTCTCGACAATTCGTTCAACCGCTCGGAAAGGGATTTCCACCTCAGAATCCAGATATCTGAAGTGGAGATACTCGCCTTCGGTTCGTTCAAATTTTAGCCTTTGGCCAGTCGCAGGCAGGATGAGCTCATTCTGATCCCCGTCATAGGCACCAAAATGAAGATCTTCGGCAGGAGGTACGGCTTGTGCCATCCGCCACCATTAGCAGCGGATCCTGAAAATCTAATGAAATCCAGCGCAGCGCTTATTTGACCAGTTCGACCTGTTCAAAGTCGAGCTCAACCGGCGTTGCCCGGCCAAAGATCGAAACGCTGACTTTGACCTTCGCTTTGTCGAAGTCGAGTTCCTCGACCACGCCATTGAAGCTGGCAAACGGCCCGTCGAGCACTTTGACCTGATCGCCGATTTCGTAATCGACGTGAATGTCCTGCTTGGGCGCGGCTTTCGCTTCTTCGACACCGCCGAAATAGCGCGCCGCTTCGCGTTCGCTGATTGGCTGCGGCTTGTTGTTATTGCCAAGGAAGCCTGTCACTTTCGGTGTGTTCTTCACCAAGTGATAGATATCATCGTTCATCCGCAGCTTTGCGAGCACATAGCCCGGCATAAACTTACGCTCGATCTGAACCTTCTTGCCGCGCTTAATTTCAGTCACGGTTTCGGTCGGAACTTCGATTTCCTCAACGCCTTCGGTCAGGCCCAGCCGTTCGGCTTCGGAAATGATCGCTTCCTTCACCTTGTTTTCAAAGCCGGAATAAGCGTGGATGATGTACCAGCGAGACATGTTTGGTCCTTACGTGAGTGCGCTTAAGCGAGCGAAAGCAGGAAGTTGACGACGGCGTTAAACAAGCTGTCGATGCCGAAGAAAAACAGTGACAAGATCACCATGAAAATGAACACGAAAATCGCAGTACGCACTGTTTCTTCGCGCGTTGGCCATACGACCTTGCTCGTTTCGGTGCGGACCTGATTCACAAATTCGGGAATCGAGGTTTTGCGCTTCTTTTCTTCGGCCTTTTTCATTTCAGCCATTATCAAGACCTTCGCTTTGCTTTCGCATAATTGAGTTTCGAACCGTCTTTGAGGTAGGAGCCATCGCCGTCCGGGACAAGGTCTCAGAGGGGCTAAACGCTGCTATCAATTTCGGAATGGGTGAGCAGATAGAGCGCACGCAGGGTAAAAGCAAGCGTGTCTCTTGCCTCAATCACATTACAGACTTGGCACATTACCCTCTAGCCATCGGCCCCGCAGCGCTTTAGCGTAGCGCCCCATCAAAGAGCGGCGAACCTTGCACGGGGAAAAAGCAAGGGCGCACCGTTCACGCAAAGCTTTTGAGGGAACTTCACACACATGGCAGCAGCAGATACCGGGTCGATGAGCCTGATCGATCACGTGACCAATGTCTCCGATTTCATATGGGGGGGCACATGGAACGGCGAAACGCTGTCGTGGCTGTCAATCGCTGGCAACCCGATCCCGCCAATGGTCATCATCCTGCTTGGCGCAGGTCTGTACATCATGTTCGGCCTCAGATTTTACCCCATTCGCCAATTGGGCAGCGCCTTTGCAGGGCTGTTCAAAGGCCGCAAAAGCGAAGGTGACGGGGAAATCTCTCCCTTTGCCGCGCTCTCAACCGCGCTTTCCGGGCAAGTGGGAACGGGTAACCTGGCCGGCGTTGCCACGGCGATTGCGCTGGGCGGGCCGGGTGCAATCTTCTGGATGTGGATCACCGCGCTCATTGGCATGGCATTGGCCTTTGCCGAAGGTTCGTTAGCGATCCGGTATCGTGAGAAAACCTCTGACGGGGTCTATCGCGGCGGTCCGATGAGCTACATCATGATGGGGCTGGGGCCGAAATTTACGTGGCTCGCGATCATCTTTTGCTTGGGCACACTGTTTTCAGCGATGGTCACAGGCAACTCGATCCAAGCCAACGCGGTGGCAGATGGCCTGAATGAGCTGTTTGGCATCGAGGAATGGCTCGGCGGATTGATCGTTGCGGTCGCCGTTTTCGTCGTGATCATCGGCGGTATCAAATCAATCGGCGGCGTGGCTGAGAAGGTCATCCCCTTCATGGCGGCCGCCTATATCGTCATGGCGATCATCGCTTTGATCCTGAACATTCAGGACATCCCTGCGACCTTTGCTCTGATTTTCCGCGGGGCATTTGGATTTGATGCAGCAGCAGGCGGGTTCACCGGTGCAATGATCGCGCTGGCGATCCGCGCAGGTGTTGCGCGCGGGCTGTTCTCTAACGAGAGCGGACAGGGCTCGACCCCAATCGCGCACGCTGTGGCTCAAACCAACGATCCCGAACAGCAAGGCCGCATGGCGATGCTGGGCTGCTTCATCGACACAATCGTCATCTGCACCATGACGGCGCTTGTAATCCTGACCGTGCAGGGCAACTTCACCGCTGATGGCGCTGCAGTGTCGCATGCTTGGGAAAGCGACCTTGAAGGGTTTGCAATGACCAGCGGCGCATTTGCAGCCGCTTTCCCGGTTGAGATTGCTTCGATCCCACTCGGTACCCTGATCGCATCGACCGCGCTGATCCTGTTCGTATTCACCACGCTGCTGACGTGGAGCTATTATGGCGAACGCGCGATCACCTTCATCTATGATCGCATCCCTGGCTCAACGCGCGGTGGTGAGAAGATCCTGCACATGATTTGGCGCGTCCTTTGGTGCGTGGTGATCTATCTTGGTTCGACCCTTGATCTGACATTGGTCTGGCGTTTGGGCGATATCTCCAACGCGGCAATGGCGCTCCCAAACTTGGTCGCTTTGCTGCTGCTTTCAGGCGTGGTGTTCAAACTGGCTCAGGGCATGAAAGACGCAGGGCCTGACCATCATGCGGACACACCGGAAGAACCCAACGAATACTGATCGACTCAGCTCGATCCAAATCGCAAAAAGGGCGCGCTTAGCATTCAGCTGGGCGCGCCCTTTGGTTTTGGGAAAGTTCACTAGCGTCTGCGTAGTAGCCGTTCGATCAGGCCCGGCTCCTCCATAGGCCTGATTGCGCCATGTTTGATACGGCGCAGCGTCGCATCAACCCCTCCCTTCTGCGCCGACCTTTGGGCGGGCGTGAGAGGGCGCGAACTAGCTGGCAATTGGGTCGAAGAGCGGTGCCGAAATGTCATGCGCGGCAATGTCACTCAAACGCCTTTGATCTCAGCTTAGTCGCGGCCTACGCGCAAATACGCATGGTCTCACCCGCGACCAAACAGACGCTCCAGCCAAGTGGGTTCGTGCATCGGGCGGATTGGGCCGTGGGCTAGCGCGCGGATCGCAGGATCAAGCGGCTGGCGCGGACTGACCCAAGGATCGGGCCGAGAGGATCGGTAAATGCTCATATTTGCCTCCTTCGTCTGTGCGAGATGCCTCGCTCAACTTGACCGCTATCTTGCACGCCTCGACTGGCACAAAGCTGAGCGGGACAGTTAGCCAATGTTCATCTAAACGTCTAAAAACGTGAACACCGGACACGCAAGCGATGACAAGGACGAGCGGCTTAGCGAGCGCCCTCATTGTAGGAAAATGACAATATTGTGAGCGCCAACCCGCCGGTAGATCGCGCGCGCGATCTTTACAGCTCCGCTTGGAAAACCTCATGCGCCTGATCGCGCAGAGCCTGTCCCTGCCACAATTGGTGCAAGCGAGCCCCCAAGATATCGCCGGGACCTGACGTGAATTGCGGGTGGCCAAAATGGGTCATCACGCCGTGCTGCTTTGCCAAAGCTTTGCGATCCTGCGCGACCACGGGGGCGAGGAACAGGCGGATCGCGGCTTGCTTCAACCAACCGGGCGCCAATCCTTTAGGCGTTGAAAAGCGCGCAAACGGGGTGAAGGTGCCATCGGTCGCAGGAGTAAAGATCGCGGTGACGCACAAGGTGAGCTGCGTCTCCCCCTCCCAACGCGCCTGAACAGTGGCAGGCACATGATAGCGAGAGACACTGCGCGTGCGATCCCGCTCCAAAAAGCGCGACATCAGGCCCAGATCGGGCTGGGTCTGCTCAATCGTCATCGCAATCCCGTCATCGTGAGTGTTCACTATGAGGTCTACAGGCAGGCGCTTGTCGCGGCGGCGGATAAAGCCGTGATGCAGATGGTTGGTGTGAAACGGGTCCATCACATTCTCTATCGCGTCAAAGGCGCGGCCCTGCCACGTGCCCTGCTGCCACCAGAAATGATCAAGACCAGGATTGCCAAAATCGGGCGGGAGATCGGGCTTAGCCAATGCGTTGTCCGACAAAGTAACAAAGATCGCGCCATGCGCTTCGAACACGCGAACCGCACCAGCGCGCAGCTTGGGATCATCGCGTGTTTCAGTGAGGCAACCCGGCACCGCTTCACAAGCGCCATCTGCTCCGAAACGCCAGCCGTGATAGGGGCATTCAAGCGCTCCCTTATGCACGCGCCCCTCGGACAAAGGATAGTTGCGATGCGGGCAGCGATCGACCAGCGCGCCCAGTCCAGCTTCACTGCGGAAGAGTGCGATAGGCGTGTTGCAAAGCGTCACCTTGCGCACATTGCCGCGCTTCACGTCGCGGGACAGCGCAACCATATGCCAGGCGTCAGTTACTGCTTTTGGGAAAGCCATCAGGCGAGCTCCTCACCGTTCCATTCAATGTCGTAAGTCGTCGCGGCGCTGGTCGAAGTATTGCGCCGTAGCCCTTTGAGGGCAAACATGCCTGCATCGCGTAAAGCGCCCATAATCGGCCATCGATCTCCTTTGCGCCCGATCACATCGCGGCCTGCGCGAAAGCACGCCCTCCATTCTCGCAACCGGCCTGTGGCAAGCGCTTGTGGCAAGCCAAACACGACCATCGCGGGCCCTAGATAGGCGCTTGGTGCTGGACGATCACTCAGCGCCACACCTGCATCAATCGCGCTTGCGACGCGCCCCTCGCCCACCAGCAGATGGACCCCACTTGTAGCGCGTGGATTGCATTCGAGCAGGTATGGTTCACCACCTCCATCAAAGATGACGTCGAACCCAAACTGGCCGTGGAGATTTGCGCTTTGCACCAGCTGCTTTGCCACATCGCGCAACCGCTCATGGTGCGTTTTATCAAGCGGCTCAAAGGCAAAACACGCACCGCCTCGCATACGCCAGTGCGATGTGTAGCTCGCAAAACCGACCAGCTTTCCGCGATGTGCGATCACGTGAAAACACGCCTCTTGGCCACAAACACGGCGTTGCGCCATCCAGCCCGTCGCAGGTACCGCACGCGCCCGCCTTTCGTCCGGTGCCACAAGCGTCTGTTCACCAAAGCGGCCTTGGCGTGGTTTGAACACCCAATCCGCGCTGCTTGCAGCAAAACGTTCCACGTCCTGCGCGCTCTCAATCGCATGGCTTTCAGGCACGCTCAGCCCCCAATCGCGTGCGTCCCCGGCAAAGGCCAGCTTGTCATGCAACTGCGCCAGGGTGCCGAGAGGCGGCGCAAATAGCAGCGCACCGATGGCTGGCTGAAGCGCGGGTGCAGCGAGGTGAAACACCTCCTCACAAACCGGCACAATCAGGTCAATCGCATGTGTTTCGACCAATTTTGCGATACTTTGCTGGAACGCGGGGCCTTCATGGCGCGGTGATGGGTAGAGATGGTGCGTGAGGCCGAGCGAAGACCAGCGTGCCATGCGCACGCGGGTGCTGTCAGCCAGATGGACATTCCAACCAGCCGCCACAAAATCGCGCGCAAGATCAAGCGCGGCCGCCGCACGAGCCCCGGTGATGAGCACAGACTTAGCCATCGGCCCAAACCACTTTGCGCCGTTTGGGCCCGTCCCATCCGAGGTGATCGCGCGTGATGGACACAGGACGCTGGACCAGTTGTCGCAGATTTTCAGCTGCCTCATTTGCCAAATCGTCAGGGCTATCGGGAGCTATACGCAAAGTGACACCTTGCCGATTGGCGATTGCCTGCCACTCGCCCAGATCCACTTCCCCGCCTTCGACCGCAGACACGACCTCGCGCGGGGTAATGAAGCGTGTTCCAAAGCGCCAAATATCGCTCACCCGACCTTGGGGTGGAAGGATTGCTCGTCCGCCATAACCGCATGGGCATGAACCTTGATCAAGCTCAAGAAAGTCATCACCGCGCAGCCGTACGATCGGCTGGCTCTTGCGGCGAAGATCAGTGATAATTGGGCGAAAGCCTTGTGTGCCCGTCACCGGTTCCAGCTCAAACTCAATCGCATGCTCATTGAGATGCAAGCGCCCATGATGGCATTCGGCGGCAAGGAACCCCTCGGTCGCCTGATAGATGGAGCGAGGGCGCAGACCAAAAGCGGATGTGAGATAGTCGGTTTCAGCCGCGCTGATCGGCTCACTGCCGTTGAACAAGTGGCGCAAGCTAGGCAGGCGAAGCCCCGATTTCGCCAACGACAATAGCCGGTGTGGTGGCGCGATCAGGATCGTGGGCGCAAATTCTGTGAGCTGGCGTGCTACGTCGCGCTCAGCCTGCTCCAACGGGATATGGGTAAAGCAAAAGCGGCCTGCGCTCACATCGCTGTAAAGCGCATTGCTCGCTCGCAAGTGTAGCGCAATCCGTTGCTTTTTCAGCAATGCGCGCGCTGGCAAGAACCGCGCGAGGCTTTGCCCGATATAGTCTGCACGCTCCGCCCCATTGGCCAGAAACAAACCCCGATTTGCCTGGCTGGTGCCGGTTGACCAACCCGCTGTCAGATCACCCTCTTCGCCCTTCCCAGCCTCAGTTCGTTCGGCAAGCTGGCGCAATTGCGTATCGCTGTGCCCGCAGGCATTCCACGCGCCATAATCAGCGCGCAATTGCGCCTGCTCAATGATCGGGAAGTCCCCAAGACGCTGCCCGTAATAGGCCGCAAGCGCAGGCGTACGCGCGATCCAGGGTTGCAGCCGCGACCATAGCTTTGCGCGCTTGTGGCCCAACCTTTCGGCAGACAGACGCATAGCGCGGCGCGTGCGCCACCAAGATGCAAGGACGAGATCAGTCCGCATCATCGCCTCTAAACGCGCACGCACTCTTTGCGCAGTGCGAAGGCAGGATCGCCAGCTCGCTATTGTTGGCGGACGCTGCGTGCAACCGGTCAAGCGTGGCGCGATAGTTGCGCGTTTCGCCTAAAAGCGCGGTCGTAATGCGCGGCGGTGGACGGCGCTCTGCAATCGCGCGGCCGGACCACACGGCATCGGCGGCCAGCAAGACCGGTTGATCACCCTCAGTCGTAAAGGCCAACCCCCAATGCCCCGGACAATGCCCCGGCAATTCCACCGCAATTAGACTGCCATCACCCAGAATATCGCGTCCGCTATCAAACGGGGCAAAGCCGGTTGGCAATGCGCATTCGGTAGCGTCTTCAAAGAAATGCGCCTTCGCATCAATGCTTTCCGGCACGAGCGACCCAAGCAGACCTTGCCGCACGCGCCCAAATCGGCCCGGTTTTCTAAGCGCGGCTAAGCCTGCGCGCGCACAATAGACCGGCTTGTCCGCCAAGTGGCGCATCCCTGCGACGTGGTCGCCGTGAAAGTGGGAGATGATCGTGCCCGCAATCGCGCTCTCGTCAATGTCATGCGCGGCGAGCCATGCTTCCCATTCGAGCTGCGCACCAATCTCAACCGGAGTCGTCCAGCGATAGAGCCGCTCTGGAAACGGGTCTGTGGCCTCAGTGAAGGCGGGGTCATAGCCGGTATCAAACAGGAACAGCCCGCGCCTCGGATGCTCGATCACACCCACTAAAGCAGGGAAGTCGACCGCGCACACACTGCCACCAGACAGCGTCATTATCTCAGGGTGCCGCGTGGAGCCGCGCTCTAACCATCGGAAACCAACGCGGGTCATGCGCTCTCACCTTTCGCTTTTAACTGCGATGCGTGGTGCAACAGAGTGGCAAGCGCGTCAAAGCGTGGGTGGTAGTCCAACAAACGATTGGAAGGCTCCTGATCAAAACTTTGCGAATAGGCCAAGGTCGCCAGAGTATAGCGGGTCAATAGCGGTTCCTCTTTGCGGCCCATAGCCTGCGCTGCCTTTTCGAGCGTCGCAGCCAGCGCGCGCAACAATGGCATAGGCGGAGAGACCAATTGCGGCTTCTCACCCAAGCATTTTGCCAGGCTTTGTGCCACATCGCGGACAGGCAAAGGATTACCACCGGAAATGTTGATCGCGCTTCCATTGATCACTTCAGCCCGCTCTTCCGCCTCGCAAATCGCCCATGCGGCATCGCGCAAATCGGTCAGCTCGATCAATGCCTGTCCACCACGCGGCAGAGGAATGCGGAGTCTGCGTGCAAGTTCTGCGAGCTTTGGCAGGATCACCTGATCGCCCTCCCCCACCAAAGCGCGCGGGCGGATTGCGCAGCAGGCTAGACGTCCATCAATGCTTGCGGCCAACACCATGCGCTCCGCTGCAAGCTTAGTGCGCGCATAGTGATTGAGCGGCGGGTCTGTTGGCAGAGCATGCCCGCCAATACCGATCTGGTCTTCGAAACTAGCGAAGATCGACGGGGAGGAGATGAAGACAAAGCGCGAGACACCTGCGACATCGGCGGCGTCGAGCAGTCGCTGCGTGACCGCGACATTGGCGCTTTCAAATGCGGCGCGCGGTCCCCAGCTTGCCGAAAGCGCGGCGGCGTGAACGATACTGTCGCACTCACTCACCAGAGCGACAATATCTACAGAGGACGCTTCAAGGTCGCAGGGCACAAACTCTGCACCCATCACGGTGAGCTTGTCGCCAGCCCCCTCGTTACGCCCCGTCGCGCGCACGCGGTGACCGCGCCGGATCAGCTCGCGCGCGACGTGCAGACCCAGCCCTCCGGTTGCTCCGGTCAAAAGGATGCGCCGCCCGCTCATATACGCACCACCATTGCGCTCGCGCTGATACCCGCAGCGGTGCCCAGCAGCATCACCGTATCTCCGGGCTTTGCAGCGCCTGTTTGGAGCGCGTGGCTGAGCACGGTTGGGATCGAAGCCGCGATCTGGTTGCCGTGGGTTTCGAATATGTTGAGCACACGCTCACTCGCAGGCGCGAACAAGCGCCGCACATGTTCAACACCGGGCGCGCTGGCCTGGTGACAGATGATGCAAGCGAGCTCATCTTTGGTTACGCTGGCATCGGCTAAGGCGCGCTCGATCACGTCAGGCAGAGCCTTGGCTGCCGCTTTGAAAATGCCGAACGCGTCCATTTCGAAGTATGACCCTTCAACCAGCGCATCATAGCCTTCGCTCACGCGCAGTTTCGTGCCGCCGGAACGCAATTGAGCAAGGCTGTTATGCACTCCAAATGTGACGCTTGCCATGCTCAGGATGCCGCTTTCGCTAGCCGCTTCAATCACGATCGCCGCTGCTCCATCACCGAAGATTGAGCGGGTCTTGGGCACTTCCGGGTTAAGGCCAGCGGTGGCAATGTCGCTTGCGAATACCAGCGCTCGCTTCCAACGGCCCGCTGCGATGCCCATGGCTGCAACGTCCAACGCTGCGATAAAGGACAGGCAGGTTTGGTTTACGTCAAAGCAGGGGATGCCTGATTGGCCCAGACCTAGCTTGTCCTGCACCAATGCGCTGGTGGACGGAATGGGCTGCTCCATCACTCCGCATCCACCAATGATCACATCAAGACTGTCGCTTGCCCATCCGGCCTGCGCGAGCGCTACTTTCGCCGCCTCAGCTGCCATATGCGAAGTCGTCTCGCGCTCACCTGCCACGTGGCGCGCAGCAATGCCAAACTCGCTTTCAGTCCAGCCTGGCGCATGGCCATGCTGTTCATCCATTTCACGCGATGTGAAGACACTGCGCGGTCGATACGCGCCATGTCCTGCAATTTTGAATCCGCTCAACACAAGTGTCTCTCCATTCGATTCGCTTACACAATCACACATAATTGAGCGGTGTTCAATTAATAAATAGACAATGTTCAATTATTGGATTATTGACCAAGTCTATGGGAAGACGGTCAGACCATTCTGCAAAAGAGCTGCGCGAATTGCTGATTGCGCGCGGGCACGAATTGATGGCTGAACGCGGCTTCGCAAAGTTTTCCGGAAGAGAAGCTGCGCGGCGCGCGGGCTACACGGTTGGAACGATTTACAACGTGTTTGGCGGGCTGGATGGCTATTTGATTGCGATCAACAGCCTGACATTCCGCCAATGGGCCGCATGGCTGGAAAGCGCGCTGGCAAAGGCATCGGCTGAGCCCGCTGACCGTATCGAAGCGCTAGTGCGCGCATACTTCGAGTTTGCAGACACCAATCGCAATGCTTGGATGGCGATTTACGATCACCGGATCGATCGATCGATTGAAATCCCGCGCGAAGACGAATTGGCGCGCGAATCGCTCACCGGAATTGTTGACCGCGAAGTCAGTTCAACGCTTGGCCTTGGTGATAGCGATCAGGCGCGCCGGTTGGTGCGTTCTTTGATCGCGACTGTCCACGGTCACTGCGCCTTGTGGCTCACAGGCAGTTACGCGTTGATGCGGGAGGAAGACCCGGCTGACCAGGCGCTTTCCCGAGTGCTCGAAATCATGACGAGCCACGCGGCGCTTGGCGCGGCACGCTAGGATACGAAACACCGAAATTTCGAGGAAATGGCAGGGGCACAGAGACTCGAACTCTGGACCTTCGGTTTTGGAGACCGACGCTCTACCAACTGAGCTACGCCCCTACGCGATGGCGCGATCTATCGAAAGGGTTGGCATTAGGCAAGCTGATCTTTGAAACGCCTCGCGTCCAAGCCAAGCCGAACGAGGAATCCTCCACTTTGGCGCCACTTTGCGGTCCGCCTGTCGCATTGTGCCTATTCTCGCGCGGGGCAAATGATAAGACGCCTCCTATGCACTCACCTTTGCGCAGCCCAATACCGATCGACACGCTCTTGCTGGCGTATCGCAGCGGTATTTTTCCGATGGCGGATACGCGTGAGGATGCGGATATTTTTTGGGTCGAGCCGCGTGACCGGGCAATCATTCCGCTTGATGGCCTGCATGTCTCCAAATCCTTACGCAAAGTGCTGCGCTCTGATCGCTTCAGCGTCACACTCAATCAGAATTTTGAACGCGTCATTCGCGCATGCTCTGCGCCGCGCCCTGGCCATCCTGAAAGCTGGATTAGCGAACGAATTGTTGCAAGCTACCTCGACCTGCACCGCGCAGGCCATGCGCATTCGGTGGAGTGTTGGGTGGAGGAGCAAGGGCAGTCATTGCTTGTCGGCGGGCTCTACGGTGTATCTTTCGACCAAGTGTTCTGCGGTGAAAGTATGTTCAGCCATGCCGATAATGCCAGCAAAGTCGCCTTATGCTGGTTGGTATCCATGTTGCGATCTGCCGGTTTCCAACTGCTCGATTGTCAGTTTATGACCGATCACTTGGCAAGTATGGGCGCGGTCGAAATGCCGCAGAAAGACTATTTGAGGCTGGTTTCGAGAGCGCGCGGGCAAGCTGATAAATCGTTCACGGATGCTTTTGACGAGATTTACATGGCGGCAAAGGCGTTCAATCAGTCTCCGGGGAAACTCATCGCGCAGTCTTTGACCCAGACATCATAGACCGGATGCTCAACGACATTGAGGCTGGGGTTTTCCTTAAACAACCAGCCTGAAAAAACGCGGGTGTGATTGCTGTCACCGCGTTCCAGCACATCGACCTGCACAAAAGCGCCGGTTTCCTGCGGGAATTCGAATGGGCGTGTTTGCTCGCACGCAGCCAAGGTTAGAATAACCGGACCATCTTCGACGCTTTCGCCCGGCGCAATCTCGAAATCTTTGCTGACATTGTTGCGCTTGTTGAGCAGGCCGATTGTGGCAACCCGTTCTGCCATTGGCGTAGCGCCAGTTTCATCCATTCTGATTGTTTCGGCGGCGCCTTCGCCCGCGTCACCATCGCTTGCAGCTTCAGCAGCCTCGTCTGAGGCGACCTGTGCGCTCTCGTCCTCGGCTTCTGGCACATCATCGCCGCATGCAGCCAAGAACAGCATCAAAAAAGCAGGGATGAGGACGGCAGTTACGCGCATGGGCTTAATGCTGGTTCAGCCCTCAGGCGACCAGGCTTCATAGTCACCAACGGCAGCGGCGCGTTTGCCACCACGTTCCAACGCACCTTGCGGGCGATAGGCCTTGGCTGTGCCGGTTGCGTTGGGGGTGTAATCAGCTTCCCAAATCTTCGCAGGTGGCAATTCGCTTTCGGGCACATCAGCGAAGGCACCGTGCAACCAGCCGTGCCATTCGCTTGGCACGCGGCTTGCGTCATTGGCACCGTCATAGATAACCCAGCGCTTTTCCGCTTGCGTGTAAGAACCGGTGTTCACTCCGTCCTTCGCCTTCTTGCGGTAATACTTGTTGCCTTGCGCATCGGTGCCGACATGTTCGCCGCCCGTGCGCATGGCCCACCAATGCGTGCCCAGCGTTCCGCCGTCCCACCAAGTGAAGATTTTGCCAAAGATTCCCATAGGCCTGCGCGGTTAGCTCAATTCTAAGCCGAGTCCAAGAAGGATCATCACCGATCCCACTGATTACTCGGGTAGTGTGAATTCAACCACATCGCCCGGCGCAATGCCAAGCGCTTCAGATCGACCGGCCAGAATCTCAAACACCGCTATAGAGGGTCCAGCAGACACCACACTGTCGAGCGAATAGGGCACGCCCGCCTCGATATTGGTGATGCGCATGTCTGGGCCGATAAAGATGATATCGAGCGGCACAGCGGTATTTTTCATCCAGAAACTGCGCTGCTGGGGCACGTAGGAGGGGAACAGCATCCCTTCGAAATCGCCCATTTCGGTGCGGAACATCATGCCGCGCGCTTGCGCTTCGTCGCTATCTGCAAGTTCGGTGACAAAGGAGTGGCGTGTTTGTCCGCTCACAATGGTGACATCGATCAAGGTGAGGCCGGAATCGGGATCAACTTGCGCTTGCTCCGCCTGTGTTGGCGTAGTGGACGAAGGGGCATCTTGCGATGCGCCTGCTGGTGAACACGCGGCAAGTCCAGCGGCAACCAGTCCGGTCAGAACCTTAAATCCCGAATTCACAGCCACTTGCCATCCTCCTCACATTCGTCATCTTCGGCCTCAATCAGCCATTGTTCGATATCGTCCACTCGGTCTGCATCCATGATGAACCGCACGTGCTCAAATGAGTGCCCTGCCCGCAGCATTGCAGCAACCTGTTTTTCGCGAATTTTGCGGCGCTGGACCAGCATATCGGCGCTTTCCTCACCCTCTTCCGCGGCAATAGCAAAGGGGCCAAAGCGGCGTTTTTTGGCCAACATGATGGCAGCACGCCTGCTTGCAGCTTCGCTAGGGGCATTGTCCTCGCGCACTGGTTCTTCGACGCCCGCTGCCCATAAGGCCTGCTCGACCCGCTTTGCGCCGTATCCGCGCGCGGTTAAATCGCGCGATTTGGCCTTTGCATAGGCATCATCATCGACGTAGCCGCGCGTGACGAAATCACTCACTAACCCCGGAACATCCAGCTCGCGCAGCCTTCCATCGGCGTCTTCGACGACCCCACGCTCGCGAATTTTGCGCGCGAGATATTGCTCCAACTTGGCACCAGTGGTGGAAAACCGCGCAACATAGGAAAGCGCTAGATCGCGCAGTGAAGTCTCATCCAAAGGTCGCCGCTTCTTGGGCTTTTTCACACGTTTTCCGGAGCTTGCACCCCTTTCGCCTTCAGGTTCACCGCTGGCATTTTCGCGACAATGCGATGACAATTTGCTTTCCCGTGAAACCATTTCGCCTTATTCGTGCCACAGTCCTTATCAAATGGGAAAAAATGGGCCGGAATGGATGTATGTTCAAACTGGCTGGGGGACATGATACATCGCGCATAAGCGCACAGCAACTGACGGGTAATCGCTGATACAATGACCGACGCCGACTTGAAGCCGACGCCGAACGATTGCGACCTACCGCGCATCCGTGCGCAGTTCGAGACTTTCAACGATGCGATTGACTACGCCGCTCGCAGTGCGAAGGGGCTGAACTTTCACGACATGCGCGGCAATTTGGAGCGGGTCTATCCCTATTCCGAAATGCGCGAAGACGGGATCGAGATGGCGCATCGCCTGATCGCCGCCGGGATCAAACGCGAAGACCGCGTCGCTCTGATCGCTGAGACTTGCGCCGAATTTGCCGCCCTTTTCTGCGGATGCATCTATGCGGGCGCTTGGCCAGTGCCGCTGCCATTGCCCACCACGTTTGGCGGCAAAGACAATTATATTGACCAGCTCGCCGTTCAGCTGAAAAGCTCAGACCCGGCCATTCTGATTTTCCCAGAGGAAATCGCTGACATGGCAAGCGCCGCCGCTGCGCGTCAGGGTTGTGATGCGGAAAGCTGGCAGGATTTTGCCAAGCGTCCTGCGCCCATTGGAGATCTGCCAGAGGCATCGCCTGAGGACATTTGCTATTTGCAATATTCCAGCGGCTCGACCCGATTCCCCACCGGGGTCGCGGTCACGCACAAAGCCCTGTTGCACAACCTTTATGGCCATTCCACCAGCATGCATCTAGGCGAGAATGATCGCTGTGTCAGCTGGCTGCCGTGGTATCACGATATGGGGCTTGTCGGGTGCTTCCTCTCGCTGATCGCCAATCAAGTGTCTGGCGATTATCTGAAGCCTGACGCCTTTGCGCGCCGTCCGCTGGCATGGCTTGACGTGATCAGCCGTAATCCGGGCAACACGCTCTCTTATTCGCCGACCTTTGGCTATGACATTTGCGCGCGCCGCATCTCCAGCCAGTCCAACGTTGCGGAACGCTTTGACCTCTCACGCTGGCGCATCGCTGGCAATGGCGCGGACATGATCCGCCCTGACGTGATGCAAAGCTTTGTAAATGCCTTTGCCGAAGCTGGCTTCAAAGCGAGCGCTTTCACCCCGTCCTATGGCTTAGCCGAAGCCGTTCTGGCCGTCACCGTCATGCCGCCGGGCGAAGGGATCAGGGTTGAGCTGGTTGAGGAAGAGCGCTTGTCTGGCACGCCGCGCGATATCTCGCGTCCGGCCCGCTACCGCGCAATCGTCAATTGCGGCAAAGCGCTGCCTGATATGGAAGTGCTAATTGCTGGCGAAACCGGCGAAGCGCGCGAGGACCACCAAATCGGCAAAGTTTGGTGCCGTGGCCCGTCTGTCATGCATTCCTATTTCCGCAATGAAGAGGCGACGCAGGACTGCCTCGTCCCAAGTACGGACGACCCGTCCAAGGGCAATTGGCTCGATACTGGCGACATGGGCTACACCGCCGACGGCTATCTGTTCATTGTCGGCCGCGCGAAAGACATGATCATCATCAATGGTAAGAACCATTGGCCGCAAGATATCGAATGGGCTGTTGAGCAGCTGCCCGGCTTCAACCACGGCGATATCGCCGCTTTCTCAGTTGAGACCGACAATGGCGAGGAAGCACCTGCCGTTTTGGTCCACTGCCGGGTTTCCGATCCAGTTGAGCGCGTCAAACTGCGCGAGCAGATCGCTGACAAGGTTCGCTCAGTCACTGGGATGAGCTGCGTAGTTGAACTGGTCCCGCCGCGCACATTGCCGCGCACGAGCTCAGGAAAGCTCAGCCGCGCGAAGGCGAAGAAGCTCTATCTGTCAGGCGAAATAGTTCCGCTGGAACTGGCGGCCTAATTCCCACCCCATTCAGCGCGCAATGGCCCGGCGGCTGAGCGCACCTCTAGCTCAAGCCCACGTTGAGCCAGCAATCCGGCTGCTTGCGTCGCTTGCTCTTGGGGGCCGACCAGCGCGATGGGCAAGTCCACGCGCGCCGCTGCCCACTCGATCACTGCAAGCGCCTGCGCGCCTTCAGGAGTCGGGCCATCCTCGCCAAAAGGAATGCTCTGCGGCAGTTCACCAACGGGCGGGAGCAGCTCAATCGTCCAATCCGGCTCTGTCGCACTAATCCGCATTTCCAGCGCGCGGTAGGCGGCCAGCGTAGCGCCATCCAATTGCTCAGCGCGAACGGTCGCACGGCGGCGCGTGCGATCAACAGTTACGTCATCCTCTGAAACGCCTGCAACCAAGGCAAGCCGGGTCGCTAGCGCCTCGGCCCGTTCTTGCGCCACTGCTTCTTCATTGGCACGCGCAGCAGTCAGTTGCGCCTGCTCCGCCGCGCTCGCACCTGTTGCCACCTGATATTGCAATAGCGATAACTCCACAGGCCGCCCCAACCGGCGTTCAAGCGCACGCTCAATCTCAACCTCGACGTCGGGTTTTGGACGAGGGGTCCAAATGGTCGCGTTCACCGTCATCGGGTTTGTGTTGAACACAATGTCCAGCCCATCGACGCGGGATTCGTTATCGAACTTGTCGGCGATCTCGGCGCGAACGATGCGCTGCGAATTTGTCTGAAAGGCGATTTGTTGAAGCGAAAGGGCAAGAGGCACTGCGAGCGCCACGAAAACCGTCGCCACCGCAATATTCTGGAACAGGCTGTTGCGAGCACTTAGTGAGGATTCAAAACCGTAAAGGCGCGCCATCGCCAAAGCGGTCAGCGCGATGGTGATAAGGTTGGTGATGTAGAGCAGCAGCGCCCCTGAAAAGACCGTCCAATTCCACGTCGCAAGGCCAAAGCCCACAGTGGCGAGCGGAGGCATCAAGGCGGTCGCAATTGCCACGCCCACAATCGTCCCCTCACGCCCACGGATCATCGCATAGGCGCCAGCGAGCGCGGAGAAGAGCGCTACAAACAGGTCGAATAGGTTGGGCTGTGTGCGTGCAGCAATTTCCGGCGTGATGGTCTGGATCGGTGAGAGATAGACCAGTGCAGCGGTTAGCCCCACGGCCATCACTGTGCCCCAAAACAGGCTGCGCGCGGATTTCTTGAGCCATTGGTAATCGCCAATCGCCAGCGCAAACCCAAGCCCCATAATCGGGTCCATCAGTGGCGAGAGCAACATCGCGCCGATGACCACAGCAGGCGAGGACAGCAGCAGGCCGAGGACAGCAATACCTGCGCTCATCGCGGTCATGAACAAATAGCGTTCGGACAAATCGCATTCGGCCCGGCGTTTTTCGATCACGGCGGCCTGTTCCACCGTACCCACAACCTCATCACGCCACCAACCGCGCAGGGTCGCGAGCACGCGTTTGAAGCCAAAATGGCTTTGGGTGGCAGCCGCCACAGCCTCACCAGCGCTGTCAACTTTGCCAAAAACAACAGGCTGCTCTGACGACCCTTCGCCCTTGCCCTTGGTAGGCGACGCCTCCGGAGCCTGATTTTCGCCTGAGTTAGTCACAATGTCCCCTCTTTCTCAGAAGTTTAGGGGCAATCGCCAGCAAACAAAAGCATCAATGAGCAGCGCGAACCTCAAAAGCATGGACGAAGCGCGTTGAAACGGGCACTCTTGAAAGGCGTGTTTTAGATCACTAATACAGTAGTCAAGACAGTCACGCGCGGATCAGGGAGCAATGACAACCGCATGAGCACCGAAAGTAAGAACGCCACAGCCACAAAGACCGCGACAGATTTTGAGCTGACCCCGCCCGATCCCGTGCCAGTGGTCGCCGCTGAAAAAGCCGCTGGGCTGGTGCCGGTTTCTGACGAGCAGAAGAGCACCCTTGATACCAAGGTTGATGCCTTTGTGACCGATCTCGTCTCGACCGATGCAAACTCGCCTGCCTTTGGCGAGAAGGTCGATCAGATTACGCGCATGGGACAGGAACAAATTCGCGCCGCTGCTGCGCATTCCAACCGGTTCCTTGATCGCCCCGTGCGGGCAATGGATGCTGACAGCAGCGTTGGCAGCGACTTGGCCGAATTGCGCCGCACGGTCGAAGACCTGGACCCGGGCCGCAAGGGCAAGCTGCTGGAGCCGCGCAAGCTGTTTGGCATCATCCCGTTTGGTAATAAGCTCAAAAACTACTTTGACGGCTACACCTCTGCGCAGGGGCATATTCAAGCGATCCTTGAGCGGCTGGAAGGTGGCAAGAAGGAACTGCACCTCGATAACGCTGCGATCGACACCGAGCGGCAAAAGCTGTGGGAAGCAATGGGCGAGCTGGAGCAGATGATCCATATCGCCAAAACGCTGGATGCAAAGCTTGAGGCAAAGGCGCTCGAACTCGATGCAAGCGATCCTGAAAAGGCCAAGGCTTTGCGCGAAAGCGCTCTGTTCTATGTCCGCCAGCGCACGCAGGATCTGCTCACGCAAATGGCTGTGTCGGTGCAGGGATATCTTGCGCTTGATCTGGTCAAGAAGAACAATGTTGAACTGGTCAAAGGCGTTGATCGTGCTTCCACCACAACCGTTGGCGCGCTGCGTACGGCGGTAACTGTGGCGCAGGCGATGACCAATCAGCGCCTCGTGCTGCAACAGATCACATCGCTTAACCAGACCACCAGCGACATCATCGATTCCACCAGCACTCTGCTGCGCGAGCAAACGGGGCAAATCCATGAGCAGGCCGCCGCCTCAACGATCCCGCTCGAAACGCTGCAACGCGCCTTCCAGAACATCTATGACACAATGGATGAGGTCGACGACTTTAAGGTACGCGCCTTGGAAAGCATGAAGACCACGGTCGGTGTCCTGTCCGAAGAAGTCGAGAAATCGAAGGGCTATATTGCGCGGGCTGAAGGTCAGGCGCAGGCCGAGGCCAAAGTCTCTTCGGAAACGTCGTTGCTGGCGCTGGATCGCTAATAGGATTTAGCGGATGAACCCCAGCAACCTCAGCCAGGATACAGATCGCACGCTTGCCGAAAGCAGGCGTCTGGTGGCCGACAATCAGACAGGCGGTCGCCACCGTTTGGCAGGCAAGAATGCCTCCATTGGCAAAGCAAGCGCAGAGGCAAAGCTTAAGCAATTGCTCAAACGCGGAATGTTGCTGGGCGTGGCCATTGTCGCAATCCTGATGACGATGAGCATTGCGGGCTTTATCCTCAACGGCATTGGTTTTTGGGGCGTCGTGATGACCGCGATGGCATTGGCCGCAGCGGTCGCCGCCTTTGGTCTATGGCCTTCGCCAAAACCGCCCAAGCGCACCGAGCTTGGCCAAGGCAATCCGCAGCAAATGGTAGCCCGGTTGGAATTGTGGCTCGAAGCAAAACGCGGCGCTCTGCCTGATGAGGCCGCAGCGATTGTCGACCAGATGGGCGTGAAGCTGGATGCGCTCGGTGTGCAGCTCGAAACACTTGATCCGGCGCATTCTGCGATGGGCGAAATGCGCGAGCTTGTGGGCGAATACATTCCAGAGACGATTGAGAACTACCTCAAAGTGCCAGCTCATCTGCGCACGGAAGAGCATGCGGGCGGCACCGCTGATGAGCGGCTAACCACCAGCCTCACCAAGCTATCGGCTGAGATTGACCGTGTTACCCGCCGCTTGGCCGAAGGGGCGCTGGACGATCTGGCGGTCAAATCGCGTTATCTCGACTATCGTTACGGCGGAGATGATTTGATCGAAGACCTAACCGGCATGCCTGATACAGGCGTACCTCTGCCTGATCTGTCCGCCACGCCAGCAAAGCAAGGTCGCTAAACCAATATGCGCGTCTCCATGCCCCACGATCTTGGCAAAGAAGAAGTGCGCGCGCGGATGCACAAGCACGGGCACGAGATCGCCAATTACTTCCCCCCCGGAATGGCCGATGTCCAAAACACATGGCCCAATGAAGACCGCATGGACCTGGTCATCACTGCGGCAGGGCAGCGCATCAATGGCGGCATTGATGTCGGCGAAGACTTTGTCATGATCGAAATGGACCTGCCGCCAATGCTGGGGTTCTTGCGCGGCACATTGGAACGCGCTGTACGCAAACATGGCGGGAAATTGCTCGAAAAGAGCTGACGCAGATGCATCCGCTTCGGCGGTTTGCCTCGGCGCGATGCACACCTCTACGCGCTCTTGCGTAATTGATCGCTAACCCACCAACCCATCATAATCGGCGGCAGAAGCGAGACTCAGCGCCGGCGATCCCCCTTCTCCAACGAAAGGTCGGCGATGACCTCTCGCATCTGGAGTGCCCTCTATCTTGGGAGCACACAATGGGATCGCCACGCACATGCAACCTACAAATGCGCACGCCAGTCAGAGCCGCCCGTACAGCCTAGCACCGCCCGCCCATTGCGGCGCTGCACAGACGCGGTGTTGATCCATGGCCACTCCACCGCACACACCGCAGCCCCATCAATCCCAGCAAGCTTCAAATTCTCAGTCTGAGTGCACTCTACCACCCAGCCAAATACAGAACTTTGGCGCGCTCATCGCGGTAACGTCAGACTGGACGATCACGCATCTGTCGCAAAATTGCGCGCATATTCTGGGACTGGACACCCCTCCTTCGCCCGGCGATCCTCTGAGCAACTTGTTCGATAAGAATGCCATTGGTTCTCTGTACGCCGCTCTAAAGGCCCACAACGGAGCTGACGCGAAAGGGCGAATTGGTGGGCTGCAATTGGTATCAGGCAATGGCCTGTTCGATTGCACAATTCACCGGTCGGACAAGGTGATCATTCTAGAGATCGAACCGCAGTCCAGCGACATCGCCGCAACAACCGCCGTCGATCTGAACGCCGGCCTCGCGCATCTCGCCATGATCGATAATGCAGGCGTGCTTTGTGAGGAGGCAGCGCGGATCGTGCGCGATCAATTCGGTTATGACCGCGCATTGGTGTACAAATTCTTCACAGGTGCCAACAGCGAAGTGGTAGCAGAAAGCCATCATGTCGATCTGGCGCCGCATTTGGGTCTGCGCCAGCAACCCGCAGAACACGCCGGTGGGTTTTTACAGCGCAATAGGATTCGATTCATCGCTGATGCAAAGGCCCGTCCTGTGCCCTTGGAGTGTGCGCAAGAAGCTCCGCAATTGCCCTTGGTGCTGTCGCTATCAAACTTGCGATCACCACAATTGAGCCAGATCCAGCATTTGCGGCAGATGGGGCTGCGAGCGAGCCTGTGCCTCGCCATCACGCGCGACAATCGGCCCTGGGGTATGATTGCCTGCTATCACCACGAACCGCGCATTCTGCCTTATTCGCAGCGCGGCGCGGCAGAGCTGTTTAGCCAGATGTTCTCAGTCATGCTCGACCGCACGCTGACCCAACGATCGCACACTCTCAATTTGCGTAGCCGCGCGTTGCACGAACAATTGATGGTTCGCCTTGCTGGCGGCAGCTCGCTTGCAAACTCGCTCCCGATCATTCGCGACATCTTGAGCGGTTCGATTGAGCATAGCGGCCTCTCGATCCTGCTGAACGGAGAATACAACGCGGTTGGCTCCGCCCCGAACGCATCAGACTTCATGGAGGTTCTGCCGGACCTTGCACAAAAGGCCGATGGAGCCGCTTGGGCAAGCGATGACCTGACCGAAATTTCGCTCGATGCCGTGCGCTTTGCAGAAATTGCAGCTGGCGCACTGGTCTTACCAATCTCGCGTGATCCCGGCGATTATCTGGTGCTGTGGCGTCGTCCGCTGGTCAGCTCCGAAATCTGGGAGAATAAGCCTTTACGCGCAGTGCCAAAAGCTGCTGGTTTTTGGAAAGATGGCCCAAGCGCTAGATGGTCCGAAGACGATATTGCTGTTGCAGAAACCCTCCGGGCAACCCTGCTTGAGGCGGCCCTGCGGATGAGTGATGAGATCACCCGTCAGCGCAAACGTTCGCAAGAACAGCAGGAATTGTTGATTGCAGAGCTCAATCACCGCGTGCGCAATATCCTCAATCTGATCCGTAGCCTTGTCTCGCAATCTCAGGACGATGCGCTGAGCGTTTCCACCTTTGCCAAACTGATCGGCGGGCGCATTTCTGCGTTGGCCAGCGCGCATGACAATATTACCCGCGAAAACTGGTCGCCTGCCCCGCTATCCGCTTTGTTTGAGACTGAGATCGCCGCCTACGTCAGCCACAGGGGCAATTGCTTCACCTATGATGGGGACGAATTTCTGATCAAGCCCGAAGGCTACACAGCGCTCGCCTTAGTGGTGCATGAACTGGTCACCAATGCCGCCAAATACGGCTCGCTTTGTGACAATAGCGGTGAGGTATTGGTGAAAGTCGCGCGCAGCGATAGCGGCGATCTGACGATTGCGTGGCGCGAAAGCGGCGGACCAAAGGTCAACGCGCCCACGCAGCGTGGTTTTGGATCGACCATCATCGAAAGGTCCATTCCATTCGAGCTGGGCGGCAAAGCGCAAATGCGCTTTGAAGAGAGCGGATTACAGGCGGATTTCGTCATTCCCGCCAACCTGGTGGCCCCGCTTGTCCCTTCAGATGCAAACGCCAATTCTGTCGGGCACTGGCATGGAGACAAGAACCCGCCAACCAGTGAATCTGGCAGCGCATCCGACATTCTGCGCGGCAACTATGCTCATCCTGCATCAAAACCAGTGCCCGATCATGTGCTTATCTTGGAAGACAGTATGCTAATCGCGCTTGATACTGAGCAGAATTTGAAACGGCTTGGCGTCTCCTCAGTCCGCGTGGCGAGCAGCGTTTCCGGGGCGCTCAAAGCGATAGAGGAACGTCGGCCTGATTTTGCGATACTCGACTACAATCTGGGCCAGGAAAATTGTGTGCCGGTGGCGCGCGCTCTCACCAAGCTTGGAACGCGGTTCATCATCGCGACCGGATATTCCGATGTCGAAGATGAGTATAGCAGCCTTGGCGCTGATGCGCTGATCTGCAAACCATATGGGCGCGATGATATCAGCCCGCTGCTGACGAGCGCTGCGCAATCCAATTCGATCGGCAATTCCGCTATTGAGGACGCGTGAGCAGCGTCACGCCCGCTTTCGAAAAGTCGAGCGCGTCGATCTGCTCTGCGAAGAGGCAATCACCAGCTTGAGCGACGCAAGATCCATCCAACCCCCGGATCGACCCCGATAAAGGAAGCGCGAGCAACGGCCCATAGAAAGCGGCGATTGTGTCAGAATCGGGTTCACGTTCAATCCGATCCAGCCGGAAATGCTCAGTCGCAATCAAGTGAGAACCGCGCTCTGTCACTGTGCTTCGATGTTCTGCTGCGTAAGGTCCTCTGTCCAATACCGCCAAAGCACGCTCCAGATGAAGCTCACGAGGGCGGCCATAATCGTACAGTCGAAAGGTCGTGTCGCTGTTCTGCTGGATTTCGACGAGCGAAAGACCGGGGCCAATTGCATGCACTGTTCCAGGCGGCAGGAAATAGACATCGCCCGGTGCAACCTCGTGCCAGTTAAGCCGCTCCTCGATACTCCCATCAAGCGCTGCGGCCTTCACCTGCTCTTTGGTCAACTCTTCGCGAAAACCGATTGCGAGACGTGCGCCCGGCTCAGCATCCAACACCAGCCAGCATTCCTGCTTGCCATCTTCGCCCGGCAATGCGCTCTCATCGGATGGGTGCACTTGAACCGACAGTTTTTCACTGGTGAAGAGATATTTGACGAGGATTTCAGGCAATTCGGGCGGCGGCTCGAACCAAATCTCACCAATGCGCGTATTGGCAGGCGCTGCGAAGGGTTCGGGAAGTTTTTCACGCCCCCAGACCTTCTCCACCATCTTAGTGGGCAACAGACGCGCTTTATCGCTCATTGATTTTGCGCACCGGGAAGCTTGCCAACCCTTTGCGCGCCGATATCGCTGGTCACTAAAACTTCGCCATCGGTGACGATGATGCTTACATTCTCAAGCCCCACTGCGGACACCCGCATCCCGCCAGCACTCACCAGCACATTGGCGCAATCCTTGAGGTCTGCCGTGCCTTTGGTGACATTGCCATTCTCATCCGCGCCGCTTGTCAGGGCATCGCGCAATGCTGGCCAATTGCCGATATCGGACCAGCCCATATCCGCAGGCACCATGGCCGCGCGCGCAGTGTTTTCCATCACCGCATAGTCAATCGAATCTCCCTCGATTGCCGCAAAAATATCCTTTGCTGGGTGAAACCGCATGCCTTCTTCGCGGCCTTGGGACGCAGCCTTCTGTACAGCCTCAGCCATGGCGGGGCGATGCGCGCCAAGTTCGTCGAGCAATTTGCCTGCGCGAAACGCAAAAATGCCGCCGTTCCAGCTGTAATCACCGCTGGCAAGGTAACGCTCAGCTGTCGCGAGATCGGGCTTTTCGACGAACTGCGCGATTTCAAATCCGCCGGGCAGCGCGGCGCCACGTTTGAGATAGCCGTACCCAGTATCAGGCCGCTCTGCTGCGATACCAAAGGAAACAAGGTATTCTTGCGCCGCCAATTGCGCGGCCGCCTTGGCGCTTTCACGAAATGCATCACCATCCGCGATGTGGTGATCGCTCGGACATACAAGCATGATATCTTCGGGAGCGATCAGAGCCGCGGCGAGAGCGATAGCAGGCGCAGTATTCTTGGCCGCAGGCTCGATAATCAGGCGATGCGATGCGCCATGCATTTGCGTCTCAATCAGATCGGTGTGAACCGGACCAGCGACGATGATGGGGTCAGCAAAGTCATCATCGCCCGCCACGCGGCCTACAGCCTGTTCAAACAGGGTCGTCTCACCGATCAGCGGCAAGAACGGTTTGGGTAGGGACTTGCGACTAAGCGGCCAAAGCCGCGTACCGCTGCCACCGCAAAGGATCACCGGATGTATGAGGGGAGCGCTCGACATTGCGTCTACTTACCATCCACTGCGTGTAAACTCTGTGAATCTGGGGGATTTTTCACTCTAGGCACTCTACCGCTCGCGAAAATCGACGCGATATCCATAGCGCGCCTCTACCGGTTCTCCAGATCGGGTGACCGCTGGATTAAAGCGGATTTTCTCTGTTACCAACCCGCAAACGAGAGCCGTACTGGCCGCATCTGCTGTGCTGTTTGCGACCGAGCAATTGCGCGCTCTGCCATCCGTCGTAACAGTGAAAACAACGGTCACAGATGTGCCAAATCGCGCTGCGCGTCCTCCATCTGGCACCGGAAAATCGCGCCGGGCATCCAAGCTGCCAGAGCGGACACTGGGCCGCACCGCAACGCCATTGCCCTGCCCGCTGCCGCGATTGCCGCTGCCTGTGCCTTCGCCCTCTCCTTCATTGCCGGTTCCATCGCCTGCCTCGCGCGCACCGGAGCGATTGGCTTCTCCTGTTGAGGAAGCGCGCGGGAGCGGCGTGGGTCTTGTCTCAACCCTTGCCGGAGGAGCGGTTACAGGCTGGGGAACCGCCTCTTCCCCCGGCGCGCCAGCTGCGCCTTCGTCAGGTTCGGGCGGAGTTTCGGGCGCTTCTTCCTCTGGCGTAGTCACAATGACCGTAAACACCGACACAACTTCGCGTTCCACCGAAGCGGTGAATTCAGGCGCGAGCAGCCGCGACAATCCGTACAGCGCGACCACGTGAAAGATAACGAGGCCAAGGACCAAGCCCCAGCGCACACCCTTCGGTTTTCCCTGATAACGCGATTTGGAGATGCTCATTACTCCCGTGTCATGTTTGCGGCTTCGAAGCTTCATTAATTGGCGATGCCGGACCAATCGACAGCGCCATCACAACGACACCCGAGGTATGCCTGATGGGCCGTACAATTGAAACGCCGCACGCTAGGCCCGAAAGTGCGCCAACATCAACCCTGCTTTCCAAGTCCGCCGCATCACTAGGGCGTGTGACCACCCTGAGCGATGCTATCCGATTGGGACCAATCGATGCATCCAGCATTGTGGCCGGGATTTGCGCAAGCGCGCTGCTGTTCACGTTGGGCTGGCTGTGTATCGAGCTTTCGCGCTTTGGCTCCGCTCTCGCCAGCGTATGGCTGCCCGCGGCTGCAGCGACCCTGATTATGCTGCGGGTCAGAGTCAGCAATGAGGTGCCGCTCTATATCGGTTTTGCTGCCGCGCTAATCGCTGCGAATTTCCATGCCGGGCACACGGGTATATTTCTCGGCATTCTAACGATTGGCAATTTGATCGAAGTCGCAATCGTCACTTGTCTGGTAAGGCGCAGTTGTAGCGGCTTGCTCGACATGTCCGATGTCAAAGATCTGGGGCAGTTCCTTTTCGCAGGCGGTCTTGTCGGGCCGATATGCTCGTCATTTGTGGTCGCTGGCTCGACAATCCTGGCCGGTGAGAATGGGTCCGAGCGCGCAATCACATGGTTTTTTGCCCACTCGATGGGAATGATCCTGGTCGTTCCCACCTTCCTGCTGGCACTGGATGCGTTGCGCAAACGCCACAAGCCGGCCATCGGCAAACTAGCGGAATGGACGATCCTGACAATTGCTGGCCTGTCGACAGTCGCGGCAGTCTTTGCCCAAGATCAATATCCGCTCTTATTCCTGATCCCGCCGATCACTTTGCTCATGGCGTTCAGGGTCGGAGGGCTTGGGACCGCGCTTTACGTGCCAGCGATGGCGGTTTTGGCCAGCATCATGACACTCACGCAAATGGGTCCGATTGCGGCGGCAAGTGTATTGGGCTCTTCGCAAGTATTCTTGCTGCAAGCCTTCATCGCTGCCAATTTCCTCACAGGTCTGCCAATCGCGGCCATTCTGGCCGGGCGTGAGCGCATGACTGACGAACTGATCGCCGGGCGCCAACAGCTTGCGCTACTCACAGAGAATGTGACCGATGCCGTTCTAAAGGTCGATGATCATGGCGTGTGCACCTACGCCTCTCCATCAGTTTGTGACATTTTGGGCCATCAGCCAGATGACATTGTGGGCACTTCGATTGTCGGGATGGCGCGCCGGCAAGGGCAAGACCACTTGGCCGATATGCTAGACCGATTGCTGAACGGAGAGAACGAAAAGGAACGCCTGACCTATCAACGCATGCTGGATGCGGCAGATGGTACCCCCGTTTTCATCGAAGCAGATGCGGCCATCGCCTACAACCCAGAGACAGGCGAGCGCAGCGGACTGGTTCTGTCAGCTCGCGATGTGACAGAACGGGTCGAGCTTGAGCTGCTTTTGACTAGAGCGCGCTGCAAGGCTGAGGATGCAGCCCAAGCAAAAACAGAATTCCTAGCCAATATGAGCCACGAAATCCGCACTCCCATGAACGGTGTTTTGGGTTTTGCTGAATTGATGCTGCAGGGCGATTTGACGGATGAAAATCGCCGCCATGTCGACATGATCGTGCAGTCGGGCCGCTCCATGATGCTGTTGCTCAATGATATTCTTGATCTGTCCAAGATCGAAGCAGGTCAAATCTCAATCGATGAAAGCCCCGTTGATCTATTTGCGACGATCAATGAATGCGTGATGCTGCATCGCCCGTTGGCAGAAAAGAAGGGGCTGGAACTCAACTTTCATATCCCATGCAGCACGTCGCAAGGGTGCTCCACCTATTGCGATATGTGCGATCAGACCGCTGCCCACCCGATTGTGATGACAGACGCTCTGCGTCTGCGTCAGATCGCACTCAATTTGATCGGGAATGCAGTCAAATTTACCGAAGATGGCGAAGTGAACGTCATTTGTGACCTGCAAGATGGCGTCTTTAGCCTACACGTCGAAGACACCGGGATCGGTATTTCGCCTGGGGCATTGGAGCATGTTTTTACGCCGTTCACTCAAGCGGAAAGCGATACTGCGCGGCGTTTTGGTGGAACGGGGCTGGGTCTGTCAATCAGCCGCCAACTGGCCGATTTGCTGGGAGGAAGCATTGATGCAGAGAGCATTCTTGGCACAGGCTCAACCTTCAGACTCAAACTGCCCGCCGAAGTCATCGGATCCGATCAACCGAGCGAATCCGAAGGGGAATTGGACTTTGGCGCGCATGGTGGTCCGCTTCTTCCCATCTCTGACACGGCCGAATCCAACGATGCGCCCGACCATTCAGACTATCTGCCCATCTCAGCCCGCATCCTTCTCGCGGAAGATCATGACGTAAACCGGGTCCTGGCGGTCGAAATGTTGGAGCGATGTGGCCAGACAGTCGCCGTTGCCCATGATGGGCATGAAGCCATTGCTATGGTGATGGAAAGCATCATGCGCGATGATCCCTATGATTTGGTTCTGATGGATATCCAGATGCCCGGTTGCGATGGCTATGACGCGGCACGCGCCATTCGAAAGGAAGGGATTGGTCCCGATGTGATGCCGATCATCGCGCTCACCGCGAACGCCTTTCCATCAGACATTAACGCGGCGCGCGCCGCTGGCATGCAGGCCCATTTGTCAAAGCCGATCGACTTCTCCGATCTGGCCAGAGCGCTGCAGCGCTGGCTGCCCACGCGCATTATCGAAGCCGAAGACACAGGTGAAGCCGCACATACGCAGCGCAACGTTCTGGCAAACTCGCTCGGGCGAAATTCGGCACAAAGCGCCTTTCCAAAACACTCGCCATCCTTGCTGCGCCGCTGGAATCAACGGCGTAGCGAGGCGATTGAGGCTGTTCGCGAAGCGCTCGAAAGCGGGGAATTAGGGGCGGATGATACGAGCAATGCGGATTTTGAGGAACTCGCGCGGATCATCCATAAGCTAGCTGGAACTGCCGCAATTTTTGATGAGCCCGAGCTCGGCGATCAGGCCGCTGCTTTCGAACGCTCATTGCGAGACGATCTACCTGGCAAAGTGCGAGAAGCGCTCGCCTTTGAACTGCTGAGCGTTGCCGATGATCCCGCCGAAGCGTTGGCGCAGGCGAGCTAAGGCATTCTTCAAGGATCGGCATCGCAAAGTATTCCGCGCAAAAGAAAAGCGGCGGAACCTGTAAGGCTCCGCCGCTTAATCTTTATCCTATCGGATAGGCTACGAATTAGAATTCGTAACGAGCACCGATCTGGATCCGCCATGCAGATGGGCTGATCGCGATGAAGTTCTGATCATCAGGGTTGAAGCCGCTGATGATGTAACGACCTTCATCGTCAACACCGCCGTCAGCCACATCAACCAGACCGTTGAAACCGCCGCGTGAACGCAGGATGTTTGCACCGGAGTCGATCAGGTTCAGGAAGTTCGCAAAGTCAGCGAAGACTTCGATACGGTCATCCGCAACGCCAGTCAGGCTACCAAGGAATGGAAGCTCTTGGCTGAAACGCAGGTCGAGATCGACATGCCAGTCATTGCGACAGGTGTTGCGACGGATCGATTCACCAGGGGTGAAGCCACAGCCCGACGCACCAACATAGTCGATGACGTTTTGAACCGCATCTGGATCCGAGAGTGGTGAAACGTTTGGATCGGTCAAGCCTGACGGAACATAGAGCAAAGCGTTGTCGTTACCCGATGCGCTGTCAGCGAAGACGCCGCCACCATCAAAGGTCAAGCTGTAAGGACGACCTTCACGAGCACGGAAGAAGAAGCCGAAGCTTGTGTCGTAGCCATCGATGAACTGCTCACGGAAGTTGACCGCCGCGGTGAAGTTGTGGCGGGTTTCAGTGGTAGCCGTTGATACAGCCGGATCCTGACGATCAAACGCAGCCGTCGCATCGAACGAAGATGTCGCTGTCGAAGACTGGTTGTTACGTGCGTTGTTGGAGTCGGTGAAGGCGTAACCGAAGGTTACGTTGGTTGAACCGCCCTGCGTGAACAGACCGCTTTGGAAACGCTTCGAAATCACTGCTGAGATCGAGTGCGAGTCCGATGAACGGCCATTGGTCAGCTGGATGTTGTCATCACGGCGCGTACCAAAGCAGTCAGACGTCAGACCGGTGTAAGCCGGCGGCGTGCCACCCTGATTGGTGAGCGTCGCGTCACAACCGGTCTGCGTTGCATCAACTGCAGCGTAGATCGGACGACCATCGACGGTGAAGCCTGTGAGGCCTGCATCGATGTTTGGTGCCTGTGACAGGTCAACGAAGTTCAGCGGGTTGTTGAAGCGCGAATAGATGTAATCGAGCTGCAAGTTCCAGTTGCTGAAGAAGCCTGTTTCTGGACCAAATGTGGTGCGCAGACCAAGGTTTGCACGGGTCACGGTTGGAACGTTGAGGTCAGGATCGGTTGACTGAACGTCAGCCAGACCTTGCTCAGCGGAGGATACACCAGCGGCAACCGCACATTGCGGAATGCCAGTGAACTGACCGCCCGTTACAACGTCAATCTGGCCAGTGGCCGCGTCGGTCGTCAGGTCCGCAGCAGCGCAATCGAAGGTGTCGCCATTCGCGCTGGAGAAACCGTTGTTCGAAAACGCGTTGGAGAAGTACACAACCGGGTCACCGCCCGAGAAGATACCCACACCACCAGTGACTTGGGTGTCTGAGAAGAACCCTTCATTGTCAAAGTTGTACGTGGCTGAGAAACGCGGCAGCACAACTGGGTCAATCCGAGCGAACGAATTGGCGTTGTTGAAGCCATAGCGAGCAACGAAGTTCGGGTTCGCACGTGGTGCATCACCGTCATAAAGCTGAACGCGAACACCGGCATTTACTGAAAGCTGGTCAGTCGCATCCCACTCGTCCTGAGCGTAGAATGAGTAGATCTGACGGCCAAAACGTGCCGCTGCATTGTTGATGTCGCCACCAGCAGCAGAAGCAATGGTTGCTCCGCCAACCGCACCGCCGACAAGATCGTCAGCATCGGTAAAGACGCTCGAGAAGCCGCCCTGCGCAAGCAGGCCTTCTTCGAAATCAGCGAGGTTTTGGAAGAACAATGTACCAGTCGCGTTGATGGCGAACAGGTTGAACACTTCCAGATCGTTCACTTCCGCACCAAATTTGAGGAAGTGACCGTTGCCAGCATCCACGTTCATTTGGAAACGAGCTTGGTCGATGCGAGTGTCGAGCTGGTTGGCTGAGCGGAAGATGCCGGGGCCTGTTGCAAGACGACCATTTTCCGTGGTCTGACCGTCAACCGGCGTCACACCAACAACAAGACGCGGGGTTGGGTTAGCCGATTGCGCTTCGCCAAAGCCAACTGGGCCCTGAACGTCGCCCACTTCGGCGCGGCTCACACGAAGCTCAGTAGAGATCGTGTCGCTCCAGTCAGAATACAGTCGCACTGAGTAGTAGTCAGAGATGGTGCCCTCGTCTTCAAACGAGTTGAAGCCGCCGATTTCACCACCACCAAAGTCAGGCTCGATATTGGTTTCTTCGAGACGCTGATAAGTCGCTTCGAGACGGTGGTCATCGTTGATGATCGCGTCAAGACGACCGAAGTAACGCACGTTACCTTCGGCAAGCGTCGTCGGGTAGCCGCCAATATCCTGACCGTAAACGCGGTTAGCGATTTCAGCGAATTCGTTCAGTTGGTCCACTGTCGCAAAGTTTGCTTCGTTAGTGAAACCGCCGCCAGCTGGGCCAAAGTTATTGCCCTGGCTCAGGTCAGCTTCTTCGTATCCGAAGGAGAAGAACAGGCGATCAGGGATGATCGGGCCAGACAGTGTTACGCCCCAGCGCTTTTCTTCGCTGGCATTGAGCGGTGCACCATCAATCTCGTTAGCGAACAGGCCATCATCAAAGTATGTGATGAAAGCAGAACCGCTGAACTTGTTGGTACCAGCTTCGGTAACAACGTTGACGAGACAGCCGGTGAATTCCGAGTACTCAACGTCGAACGGTGCAAACTCGACAGAGATCTGATCGACCACGTCGAATGGAAGCGGGAGCGAGTTACGCGCGGCAAAAGGCGTCCCGTTCAAGCCGAACACGTCTGACTGAACGATACCGTCAACCGTGAAGGTGTTCGTACGGTCGTTACCGCCCAAGCAAGAGATACGATCAACGTCGTTGTTCTGCTCAAGGCTTACGCGTGGGTCGATGCGGATGATGTCGCGAATGTCGCGAGTGATCGATGGGAACGCTTCGAGTGTTTCGGTGCCGAATGCAGCACCTGGGCCAACAGCAACCTGCGTTACGCGGGCGCGGGCGCCGGTGACAACAATGGTGTTCCCTGTGCTGCTGGATGCCAGAGCAAAGGTGAAACCGGTGTTGCCTGAGATGTTGGTAAAGACGTCTTCAACCGTCTGACCTTCGAAACCGTCTGCGGTCACAGTAACAGTGTATGGGCCGCCTGGTGGGAGCGACTGAACACGGAAGTTACCGCTGGCATCGGTGGTGGCTTCGTTCGTCTGGTTGGTCCGCGTGTCGACGATGGAGACCATCGCGCCTGACAGCGCATTGCCATCAGCGTCGGTTACCTGGCCTTCAACGCCAGACGTAATCTGCTGTGCGGCCGCTGGGGTCGCAATAGTTGCTGCAGCAGAGAGACTGACGACGCTCGCTGCTAAAAGGTATTTGATCTTCATGAGAGGTGCCCCTGATCACATTGGAGGGTTAGCGATGCGCGCTCCCCTAAAAGCGCTGCGCTGCACAAAAGCGACTGTTTTGTGACGGTTGTGTGACACGAAGCGATGGCGATTGATCGCGGGCCAAATCTGGCGCCTTTATCCACAAGCAAACGCTAGGGAATCCGGGCCTCTCATAGGGTGTGTTGCTCAAGCGCAACGACCACGCGAATTCTGACTGTCTGAAATACGCGCTGTGATAAAGCGGTATTTTGCAGAGACGAACCGAATTTGGCGTTTTTCCGGGTCAGAGAATCGACTCGGGAATAATGCGAGCTAAGCTAAATTGATCTCACGCAAACGCTGCATCAGGAAGTCATGCGCGGTGATCGCGGGCTGCGGGTCACTGCCCGTATTGGCGACACAATTCTCCAGCGGCTCAATCAGATAGTCCGGGCGGAAATGCAGGAAGAACGGCATCGAATAGCGAGAGCGCAGTTTTGCTGGGCCGGACGGGTTCACCACCCGGTGCGTGGTCGAAACAAGCTGCCCAGCTGTCAGCCGCTCCAACATATCGCCAACATTGATAACCAGCGCGCCTTCCTGCGCTTCCACCGCGTGCCACTCGCCCGATTTGGTGAGCAGCTCCAGCCCCGCTTCCTCTGCGCCGAGCAACAGCGTGATCGTGTTGATGTCGCCATGGGCGGCAGCGCGAATTGCCCCGTCGGGTGCATCAGACCCAAGCGGCGGGTAATGCAGTAGCCGCATCACCGAGTTGCCATCTTCGACCGTTGGCGCAAAGAATGTCCGCTCCAGTCCCAGATGCAGCGCAATCGCTTCCAAAACGCGCGCACCGGCTGTCTCAAAGGCGGAGTAGAGCTGCGTAAAGACAGGCTCAAACTGTTCGACCTCATCAGGCCAGATATTGGGCCCCATAAACTCTGCTAGCTCGTGGCTAGGATCGAGGCCGCGCCCGACATGCCAAAACTCTTTGAGGTCAAAGATATCGGCGTCCTTGGCCTTCTCTGTCCCGAACGGCGTATATCCGCGCGCACCGCCGCCGCCTTCGATCTTATAAGCGCGCTTGGCCTCGTCAGGCAGGGCAAAGAATTCTTTTGAAGCGGCCTCTGCCTGATCGATCAATTCTTGCGGAATGCCGTGATCACGCACCACAGCAAAGCCATATTCGGCAAAGCTGCGGCCCAGCTCATCGGCGATCTCTTCAAGCGGTCTGGCAAGCGAAACGGAGGCAATGTCAATCTGTGTCATATGCCACCATCTAATACGCCAAGGCGCGCTATTCCAGCAGGTATTGCAGCAAGAATTACAGTGGCAGGAAAAGGCTCGCCAAAGCAGCACTCATCAGGTTCGCAAGACTGCCTGCTGCCAGCGCCTTCAGCCCAAGCCGCGCAATAACCGGACGCTGATTAGGAGCGAGGCCACCTGTCACCGCCATCTGGATCGCGATGGAAGAGAAATTGGCAAAACCGCACAGCGCAAAGGTCACAATCGCCCGGCTGCGCTCAGTCAGTCCTTCGACCGCACCCAGTTCGATAAAGGCGACAAATTCATTGAGGACAATCTTGGTCCCAAACAATCCGCCAGCAATTTGCGCTTGGTCCCAATCAGAGATGCCGATCAGGAACATGACGGGCGCAAACAGATAGCCGAGCATCTGCTGGAAAGAGATTTCGGGATAACCGAACCATCCGCCGATCCCGCCCAATATTCCATTGGCCAGCGCTACCAGCGCGACAAACACCATCACCATCGCGCCAACGGCCACTGCCAGCTTCACACCCGTCTGCGTGCCTTGGGCTGCAGCTTCGATAATGTTGGCGGGCTTTTCGCCTTCTTCGAACGTTTCCGAAACGGTAACTTCTTCAAGCAGCTTGTCATGCGCCGCCGCTTCTTCGGGATCGTCCGGCATGATGATCTTTGCCATCAGGATGCCGCCGGGTGCGGACATGAATGCTGCGGCAAGCAGATAAGGCACAGCATCACTGCCGAGGAAAGAGGCATAGGCTGCAAGGATGGTCCCCGCGACCCCTGCCATGCCAACGCACATCAAGGTGAACAGTCGCGACGGTGGAAGCGCCGCCAGATAGGGGCGCACTACCAGCGGGCTTTCGGATTGGCCGACAAAGATATTGGCAGCGCTTCCCAGCGCCTCAACCTTGCTGATCCCTGTAATCCAGCCAATCGCGCCGCCCACCCAGCGCACCAGCCGCTGCATAATACCAAGGTGATATAGGATCGCGACAAGCGCAGCGAAGAACACAATCACAGGCAGAGCCGCAATCAGGAATGTGTTTGCGAACGGATTGCCGTCCATTGGGCCAAACAGCGTTTCAATCCCTGCCACCGAATAGTCGAGCAGCGCGATCACGCCGTTGGAAAGATATTGGATCACGGTCGCGCCAAAGGGTGTGCGAAGAACCAACAACGCCATCAACGCCTGCAATGCAAAGGCGGCTCCGACCACTCTGAAATTGATGTTCCGCTTACCCGAAGAGAGCAGGAAGGCGATGCCTAGGATGCAGATGATCCCTAGAAGGCTGTATAGAATGGCTGTGATGGTCGTCCTCGCCGCGATGAAAGCAGCGCCCCTGATTCTGTGTGATCCCGTGGGCATAGGGCGTGGCATTTTGCGCGGGCGAAGGCAACCGTAGACAGCGCAGGCCATCCACCTTCCCTTTTGCAAACGCCTCGCTTACCCCCCCAAATCATGAGCGACACACAAGCCAAAGCTGAGACAGCATCCGAGATCACGGGCCCACATGCAGAGGCCGCCTATAACGCGCCAATGGGCCTGTTTGTGTACATCATCCTATATGGCGGGATGACAGTTCTGGCTGGCTTCGTCGCGTTTAAGCAGGTTCAGCTATGGCCAACACCGCTCGCTGTTGAGGCGGGAATTTTTCCGTTCCTGCTGCTCGTCGTGATCACCAGCACAATTGCTCAGCTCTACGGGCAAAAGCTCGCCAATCGGCTGATCTGGGTGGGTTTTCTGCCGCTAGCCCTATCCGCAGCGCTGATTTACCTAGTTCTATCCTTGCCCGCATCGCCGGAAATGCTGGAGTTCCGCAGCGCCGATTTGGCTGCGTTTGAGACCGTGCTTGGCCAGACCCCGCGCATATTGATGGCAGGCCCGGCAGCTTACATCACCTCGCTGCTGCTAAACGTCTGGATCTTTTCCAAACTGCGCGGCAGCGGAGAGGCAACCACATGGGGTCTAATGGTGCGCGGTGCGATTGCCTCAGCGCTCAGCCAAGCGGTGGATTCGGTGATTTTCATCACGCTCGCCTTTTACGGTGAGTTTGACATCACCAACCTGCTAATCGGCCAAGTCCTCGCCAAAGTGTTCCTCAGCATCGTGCTCGTACCATTCCTGATCACACTAGGTGTGAAAGCCGCACAAGCCCTCGACAACCGCAAAGCGGCTGGTTGAAACTAGCAAAACGAAAAAGGTGGTGAATGGCGCAGTCCATCTCTAACCAGTCTCAGCTATTGGATTCCCTGTTATGCAAGGAATTTACAGGGAATTCCGCGCCCGCTGAGGTGTTCTTGCAGTCTAACGCGAAAGCGAAGTGTGTTAAGAGGTTAACGCAGAAAGCTGTGCCATTTGGGAAAACCGAGTTTCTGCAACACTACAATCTGCGCATTGCGGCAAAGAAGTAGCGATTGGCAAATGCTCTAACTTGCATAGGGCTTTAGCGCCATAGGGTTAGGTCCGCTTCCACCCCCAAAGTCGGACGTTAGTTGGTGGCTCAAAGTGGGCCGCCTGCCGACTGTCCGGATCAAGTGCTTGGCACACTCAAGGTTGCCGTTCAGTTTGCGGTCCAATAACAGCGCCGAACTCGCGATGTTGAAACAGGCGGGGCTCACTGGGCGCTGGCAAGCTCTTCAGCGACGGCTTGCACGTTCAATGTGGCTAGGCCTGGGATCGCTGCGACCGGCGGATGATTGGGATACCTTCGTTCATACTCTGCTGCGATCTGGGTAGATTCTTCCTCAGAAAACCCATTTTGCGCCAAAGAGCCGATCCGCGACCTCAGCCACCGCAGCATCCCGATCTGTTTGTCGAACAAAGCCATTGTCGCTTGCTCGCCGTGGCCGGGATAAACGAGCGGATTTGTAACGTCATACGCGCCTTTGACCTTCTCCAATTGCTCGAGCCATTTGGCAGTGTGTCCCTCAAGCAGGAATGGCGTCATCTCGTTGTCTACGATATCTCCAGCGAACAACGCGTTTTCCTGAAGCGAATAGAATACAGTCATGGAATCCGCTTCGCCTTGCCCGATGTTTTCGGCCTTCAGCTTGATAGTGCCAAAGGTTAGAATGTCTCCGTCATTAAAGAGGCGGGTTGGTAGCAGTTGCTGATCTGGGGCATCGCCGCCCAGCACTTGTTTCGTCATCGCAATAAAGCCGTTCCCGTCGGTCCTCATTATTTCAGCGGTTTTGGAGGATGCGTAGACAGGCACTTCAGGAAAAGCAGCAATGAACGAGGCCAGCCCGCCGAAATGATCTGGGTGTGGGTGGGTGAGAAGTATCGCAGCAACTGGCTTTCCAATCGCCTTTACCTGCTCGACGGCCGCGACTCCGGCCGAGAGGGATCTTTGCGTATCGATTACGACGACCTCATTTTCGCTCTCTAGTATCCAGGTGTTGACCGAGCCAGCGCCGTCCTGAGCAAAGCGCTCTATGCTGAAAGATTGAGCCAGAGCGTGCGAAGGCGTGATAGCGGCGGCGAACAGCGTCAGCAGTAGAGCGATCTTTGACATTTCCGAGTCTCCTTGGTTGGGAGTGTGCCTTAGAAACGTGCGGGGCCGTTTTCTATCCCTCTATGCTGGTCACTGGATCGCTTGATTTCCCTCTCGCGCAATCGATCTATGTGTCCGCTATCATCCCCACAATCGGTCATAAGGCAGTGGCTTGAACTGGGCCGATTGCGGAATGTCAGCTTGCAACCGCCTCAAACCAAAAGGTGGTCATTCCGCTTCCGACCCAGTTGCGGACATTGAGATTATCACTCTTGCCCTCAACAGCTGCCGTTGGCCCCTTAAGCGGCAAGGCTATCGGGGAGCAGTTATGGGAACCGGAGTGCAGCACTAGAAAATACCAATAATATCAGTGTGAAGTGGCGGTGGAGGCAGTCTGGTGCGAACTGAGGCGACTGTTTGAAGCCACTCTATCCAGAGAAAGCGCCGCATCATCCGCTTTCACCTTCGTAACGACAAGCGCGGGTTTATGCTCGATCTTTAGCCGCCGGCTTGTCTCTCGGTGGCTCCCAATGAGCAAATTTCTGGAGCAGCGGTCAATGCGCACAGTCCTCCTGCGATCACGTAAGTCGGACTGTTATACCCTTCAAACTTCTGCTTGAAGAATTTCAAAGTGGCTGCATTATCTCGTTCTTTAGCAACGTAGCTTTCAAGAACTTTGCCTTTGAAATAAACAGCGTTCCACAGGCTTTGCATCTCCTCGTCGACTTTCACAAATATCGCATCGAGATGGTAACGCCTCCGACTGTAGCCTTGCATGCTCTTGATGCCATCAAGAGCTTACAGAGCATGACTTCATGATCGGGTGCTTCTCCATAGGTTCAGCGCCAAGCCAAGTCCAAGCAGCATTCTCATTGCCCAGATCGAAGGTCCGGATCTCCATTTTGATCAAAGGCTGAAGCGTGATGATCCACTTTTCCATCCACTGAGGTGCTCCAACCACAGCGTACTTTTGGAGGTCGCCGAGCATCGCCAACTTCATGCGGATGTAGTCCATATTGAAGGCGCCCGATGGTTCAAATCCGGCATAGTTACGAAGGATAAGGATCATGCCCTTTGGTGGGTTTGCTTTGTGCCTCTTGTTTAGTTCGGCAGAAATCGCGTGGAGCTCCTCAGCCGCGATCTTGCCATCCACAGTAAAGCCCACGATGTCGTCGCAGTCTGTCTCAAGTATCTCGACCGTCTGCCCTTTTGGGAGCGGCGAAGTGCCTTCGATCCATTCTCTAGCAAGGTAGCGTTTATCCTGATCGAAGAGCTCGTAACTTATGTTGGGGAGAAGGGCGCTTTCAGCTCTAGAGAGCGCGCGCATTAGTGCGTCGTCGGTTACGATAGCGATGCGTCCCAATTGATCACGTCTGGCAAAGATGTCGAGCGCATTACGCAAGCCGTGAATGATAGCTTGAGCTGACATTTCGATGTCTTCATCGAGTTCATAATAGAGGTTGATTTTTCCATCATTCTCGAACGCCAACTCCAGCTCATGCGTAAGCTGGTCTGTGTCCTTGGGCTCAATCGTCCGACTCAAACGGCAAGCTACGACGCCGGGTGTTTTTGAGAGAAACTCGATCATCTGGACCTCCTAAATGTCACGTACTGATCGGCATGTTATCCGGGTGCGCAGCGCCGCAATTTACGGAAAGGTCCGTAGGTAAGCAGAGCGCGAGAACGCCGTGCCCCTTTGTCTTATGACCCTAGGGGGTTTCCTTAGTGAGATGCCCTCAGCACAGAGCTATTCCGGTCCAGCAAACCAAAATAGAGGAAACAAGGAATGAAAATCGCGACCGGCACGCTGGTTATGGCCATGGATGGTCGAAAAGCGCATCTTTTTAGAAACGCTGGGGATACGCAAAGACCTATTCTTCAGCCCATCATCTCACGCGAAGCGACCAATCCGCGATCTAGCGACCAAGGCACTGACCGGCCTGGTCGCTCGTTTTCAAGCGGCTCGCCACGCCGCAGTGCGATGGCTGAGACTGATCTGCACGACCAAGCTGAAAGGGATTTTGTACGTGAGGCTTCGCAGCTTTTGGACAAAATGCAGCGGGAGCATGATCACGACGTGATCCTTCTGGCCGCGCCAGCAGTGTTGGGCGAGTTTCGGAAATGCTGCCCTGCGAAGCTGAAGCCTTCGATTCGCGCTGAGATTGATAAAGACGTGGTCAATCATTCCGCCGAGAAGATCGTTTCAATCATCAGTTCAGTTGATCCCTAACGCCGACTTCCTTCAAGATCATTGGAGACAAAGATGGCCACACAGTCACCAAAGCCGGACCGTATTGAGCCCAATTCGCCGCCCGAACGGCCCATGCGTGAGCCCGAGCCGAAGCCACCATACCCACCAGAAACCGAACCGCTTGCGCCGGATATTTACGAGCCGGATGTATCGCCAGATGAGTTTCCCATGCCGGAATGAATTCTATTCCAAGTTCACAGTTTCATTGTGCTCAGGCACGCGCACCTTCCATCCCAGCTGTTCAGCGATCCTGAAACGGAAACGGTCAGCCGCTTCAGCTTCCCCGTGCACGACGAAGCATTGCTTTGGCGGTTTTTTGAATCCTTTGAGCCAGCGCAGCAGGTCGTCTCTGTCAGCATGGGCGGAGAGCATATTCAATGAGACCACTTCGGCTCTCACAGGCACATGGTCTCCGTGAATCTTGAGAGTTTCCTCGCCGTTCAGAAGAGCGGCACCTCTCGTGCCACCAGCCTGATAACCGGCAATCACAATGCTGCTCTTGGGATCGGGTGCGTAGCGTTTCAACCGATGAAGAATGCGTCCACCGGTGACCATGCCGCTTGCTGAAATGATGATTTTGGAGCCGGGCTCTGTGTCAAGCCGCTTCGAATGTTCGACATCGCGAGTGTAGAACACGTCATCCCAAGCATCGCGGCACTGCGCTGCGCTTAGTCTGTGATCGGAGGCGTGGTTGCAAAACAGATCAGTCGCGCTGCACGCCATCGGGCTATCGAGATAGACCGGCGTATCAGGTAGGTTGCCGCGCTCGCGAACTGCATTGATGTGGAACAAGAGAGCTTGCGCGCGTCCTACGGCAAATGAGGGGATGATCACGCTGCCACCACGCCTCAAAGTCCGTGCCAAGATGCTTTCAAGCTCATCTTGAGGGTCGAGTTCAGGGTGCAATCGATCTCCGTAAGTCGATTCCACTAATAGGTAGTCCGCCTCTGAAATTGGTTCGGGATCGAACATAAGCGGATCATCATATCGGCCCAAATCGCCTGAGATCACGATCCGCCTCCTGTCTACGATCATATCGACGATTGCGGCACCTAGAATATGTCCAGCATATCGGAATTTGATTGAACAATCGCTCGCAGTGTCGATCCGTTCACCAAAAGGCGCAGTCGAAAACTGCTTCAAGGATGCGACTGCATCAGCCCTGGTGTAGAGTGGCAAAGCAGGATTGTGCTTACTGTACCCGCGGCGGTTGGCATAACGCGCATCAGCTTCGAGCAGATAACCGCTGTCTGGTAGCAGCAAACCACACAAAGCTCGTGTTCCGGCGGTGCAGATCACCTTTCCTCGAAAGCCGTTCTTCACAAGCAGCGGAAGATAGCCGGAATGGTCTAGATGAGCGTGCGTCAGAACAACCGCATCAATCGTCGCAGGATCTACGGGCAGAGGATTGCGATTGCGGGAGCGCAAGACCTTGTAGCCCTGAAACAAACCGCAATCGACGAGCACCTTGCAATGCCTAGTCTCAATAAGGAACTTTGATCCGGTGACGGTATCAGCTGCACCCAAGAAAGTGAGTTTGACCATAAAGAGTCTGCAAATTTTTGTTGGCTACTCCGGATCAGGCTCGGCTGCTTCGCCAGATGGTGCTTCTTCAACTGGAACAGCCCGAACAGGAGTTTCGGGCAAATCTACCGGCACTCCACCGTCAGGCGCGGGGGTCCATTCGGCAGTAGATGGCTGGGGTGGTTGTGTTGCTTGCTCGGTATCGAAAATCACGTCTCTAAAGAGCACGAATGCACCGACTATGATCAGCAGTATGAGAGTTGTCGCCCAGAATGAGGCAGATTTGCTTTTTTGATTGAGCGCCATGTTCGTTTCCCAAGTTTCACGAATGCAGTGACTATCGCGCACAAGCGATCAGCATCTTATCCGGAAATGTCCGTAGTCAAGAAGCGAAGCGGAGTGTTGGACTAACAAGATTGCGGTCTAAGGATGATTACGGAGGGACAATCGCCTCAAAGCCTGAAAACTTTCGCGTCGTTTGGATGCTGCTCTGAGTATCAAAAGGGGGCGAGCGGAGGAATTGCATGCCTTGGAAACTCATCAGGCTCGAACACGGACCTACCGCTAGTTTTCCAATGGGCTCAGCGGTGCGCAGCTATTTATTGCGCCTACCGTTGAAGCCGGATGGCTTTATCGATCCCGATGTGCATGCTCGTGATGGGCGGCGCTCAACCATGCGCAGACATTGGGCCAGTGAACATGATCTGTCTGGCTTTGTGGCCAGAAGTGGCTTGGCATGGATGTTGGTGCCATCCTTAGGGAGCGATCAGAGCAAAGCGATTGCTACTTTTGAGCATTGCGCTTTTCTAACTGGTGCTGTGATCCCGATCACCGATAGCGCGCACGGTAGGATCCCGTTTGCAATCGCCGACATAAGATCCGATTGATCAAGTTGCTCGACCCCGTGTGGTGTCAATGGCAGGATCTAGTGCTTCGGGTTCGTCACCGACACCGGCTGCAAAAGCGATGCGCAGCAGGTCAGAAAGACTGTAGACATCGAGCTTCTTCATCGCATTTGCGCGGTGTATCTCCACTGTGCGTGGGCTGATGTCGAGGTCGTATCCAATCGTTTTGTTTGGGTGGCCTTTGGTGAGTCCGACCAAAACGTCGTGCTCTCGCGGCGTCAGACCATTGACGAGCAATTCGGCTTCCTCGCGCCGTTTGCTCTTTTGGCCTGATCGATCAAGCTGATCGAACGCTTCACCAATCGCCTCGAGTAGAGTTTCTTTCGCGAACGGTTTCTCAATAAAGTCAACCGCTCCTCCCTTCATAGCTCGGACCGCAATATCGACATCACCATGGCCCGTCATCACCACAACAGGAAATGCGATGCCGCGTTCTCGTAGCTCAGCCTGAACTTCCAAGCCGTCGATTTCAGGCATTTGGATATCAAGCAGCGCGCAACCGGGATCGAGAATTCCAGCTTCTTTGAGGAAGTGGGTCCCAGTCTCGTAGGATTGCACAGTGAAGTCCGACGTCTTGAGCATGAAACCGACCGAACGACGCACGCTGTCATCGTCGTCTACGAGATAGACCGGGTATTTACTCGCCATTGTCTTCTGCCTCCGCTAGCGGAATTGAGAAATGGAATGCTGTGCCGCCTAGATCCGATGGCTCGGCCCAAATCTTGCCGTCATGCGATTGAACAATCGAATGACAAATCGACAAGCCAAGGCCCATTCCGCCTGTTTTTGAGCTGTTGAACGGGTGAAACAAACGTTCCGCAATTTTCTGGTCGAGGCCTGGTCCGCTGTCGAGCACCGAAATCTGTACAAACCCATTATCGTTGCGTTTGGTGATGACCTTCAACTGTTTGTGACGAGACTCCAGCATTGCTTCGAGCGCGTTGCGGATCAGGTTGAGCACAACCTGCTGGACTTGGACCGGATCAACGATCACCTGATCCGCTGTCGGGTCCAGTTCCGTCTCAAAGTCAACGCCTTTGCCATCGCCATTCATAAGCGCGAGGGCCGATGCCTCCTGAATGATCCGACCGAGGCTCGCCAATTGGCGCTCCGTTTCGCCGTGCTTTATGAAATCCCGCAATCGATGAACAATCTGACCCGCATGTAGCGCCGCGGACGCACACTCATTCAATGCTTCGCGGACTAGTTCAATGTTTTCGTCCGATGGGTCTGAAAGCAGATCACGGGCAGAATGTGCATAGTTGGCCACCACGGTCAGTGGTTGATTGAGTTCATGCGCTAGTGACGTCGCAAGCGAACCCATCGATGAAATTCGAGAGACATGAGCAAGCTCGCTTTGCAGCGTATGCAATTCTCGCTCTGACGCCTTCGTCTCGGTCAAATCTCGGATGAAAGCAACAAACCCTCTCTTGCCGTCAGTCGCCAGGTCACCGATTGCCAGCTTAATTGGAAAGGTGCTTCCATCGCGATGCCGAGCAGTTGTCACGCGGCCAATCCCGATGATTTTTGCTTTACCAGTCTCGGCATAGTTGTGCATGTAGCGACTATGCCCATCACGATCAGGTGAAGGCATCAAAATGCTGACGTTCTCGCCAAGCACCTCAGCCTCAGAATAACCGAAAATGTCTTGGGCACCCTTGCTGAAAGACAGGATTGACCCATGATTGTCCGAGATCACGATCGCATCGGGTGCAGTGTCGATCAGCGCGTGCAACTCCTCAGGGCTGAGCCGTGACAAAAACGACTTTGGAGTTGCTCGGGCTAGTTCGGATTCTATCACAATATTCCCTTGCATGGACGCGCTACCGAACTCGTCCAATCTGCTGATCTTAGGATATTTACCTATATTAGGCGAGTCTGGCTTTAGGGCATTTGAGCCTCATGAAACGGATCACCATCATCGATGGCCACCCTAGTGGTGAGCCTCAGCACTACATACACGCTCTTGCGGATGCCTATCAGCAAGGCGCTGAAGAGCTCCATGAGGTCAGGCGGATAAACATAGCTGAGTTGGACATCGCAATGCTCCGCGAGCCGCGCGTGTGGAATGAGCTTGAGCCTGAAGAGGATATTGCAAAGGCTCAGCAAGACATCGCGTGGGCCGATCACTTGGTCATCTTTTACCCACTCTGGATGGGCGATGTTCCAGCGCTACTGAAGGCATTCTTTGAGCAGGTTTTTCGTCCAGGCTTCGCAGTCGAGATCACTGCGCAAGCCAAGTGGCGAAAGCTGCTAACCGGCAAATCAGCTCGGGTAATCGTCACTATGAGCACACCGGCTCCGATCTATCGCTATTTCTTCTTCTCACACAGCGTGAAAAGCCTGAAGCGCCACATCCTCCATTTTGTCGGCATTAAGCCTGTTCATACCAACATCATCGGACGGGTGGATAGCTGGCCCGGCTATCGCAAGAAATGGCTGAAGCGTGTGGAGACGATGGGGTGGCGGGGACAGTGAACATGCTTTCCCGAAGTGTTACCGCACAGTTCATGCAGGCGATGCAGCTTTCAGAGGTGGGCCAGCCTCTTGAGATGGTGGATGGGCCTTTGCCTAAGCCGTCAGGCGATGAGATCCTGATCGAAGTCGACGCTTGCGGAGTTTGTCGGACCGATCTCCACATCGTCGATGGCGATATACATGCCAAATTACCGATAGTCCCAGGCCACGAGGTGGTTGGGCGTGTTGTCGCGAAGGGTGAAACGGTAACGCGTTTCAAGTTGGGAGATCGGGTCGGTGCTCCGTGGCTTGGTAGCACATGCGGCCAGTGCCCCTATTGCGTTGGGCGCTCGGAGAATTTGTGCGACAATCCAGTCTTCACTGGCTTCACAATTGACGGCGGGTACGCCTCGCATGCCTTAGCAAGGGCAGACTTCTGCTTTGCAATTCCGCCAAACATTGATGATGCTCATGCGGCGCCTTTGCTCTGCGCTGGCCTCATTGGATACCGCGCGTTCGCGATGTGCGGCGATGCTACGCGGATCGGCTTTTATGGCTTTGGAGCATCAGCTCACATTCTTGCCCAACTTGCCTCAGGACTTGGTTGCAAAATTGCAGCGTTCACCCGGCCAGGTGATGAGGAGTGCCAGCAGTTTGCACGTCAAATGGGCTGTGTTTGGGCAGGTAGCTCCGATATGCTGCCACCGTTTGAACTGGACGCTGCGATAATCTTTGCGCCTGCTGGCGAGCTCATTCCACAAGCCTTGGCTGGCATACGCAAGGGAGGAGTAGTGGTATGCGCAGGTATCCACATGAGCGACATTCCCGCTTTTCCCTACGAGCTGTTGTGGGGAGAGCGGCAGATTCGTTCCGTGGCAAATTTGACTCGCGCAGATGGCGAAAGCTTCTTTACCGCAATTGCAGCTTATCCTGTTCAAACTCAGATCGAAACATTTGCGCTAAAGGATGCGAACAAAGCGCTCGGACGACTACGTGAAGGCTCAGTAAAGGGCGCAGCGGTGCTCATTCCATGATCCGTGCTGCGCTCATTTGTTTTGCGGTGCTATTGGCGTTTTCTAGCCCTGCGAGAGCGGAGAGTTCGTGGTCAACTGCGAAAGCTGGCAATCTGCTGCATTGGATTGAGCGTGCACCTGCAGAAGGCTTAGACTTGCCTGCAGCGGAGGCGCGCGAATTACGACTTGCCATCGATGCCGGTGATCTCGACGCGCTAGCGCCGATTGCCGATAAGTCTGCCCTAACTCTCATACGAGCATGGCGCGGGAGATGTTGTGGACCGGCACGGCCTTCTTGGTGGCACATATCCGATCAGACTAGTGATGCAGATTTGCGCGCAGGGCTGGCTGATGCGCTGGAGGCCAATCAGCTTGATCTCTACCTGCGGTCCGTGCGTCCCCAGCACCCACATTATGCCAGCCTGGTTGAGGCACTCTCTCATGAAACCGATCCTGATCGTCGGAAAATAATTCAAGCCAATCTCGCGCGATGGCGTTGGATGCCGCAGTCCCTCGGTGAACGCTATCTTCTCGTCAACATCGCTTCTCAGCGACTCACGCTGTGGGATGAGGGCCGTGTAATGGGCCGCTGGCGAGTAATAGTAGGAAAGCCAGTGACGAAGACGCCAGTCTTTACGACACAAGTAAGCGGAGCCGTTCTGAACCCATGGTGGGAAATCCCATCAAGTATAGCGGCGGAGGGGATCGCCAGCTTTGTAAGACGCAACCCGTCAGCCGCGCGCGCTCGCGGCTATGTCTATCAGAATGGGCGCTATCGCCAGATGCCGGGCGACACCAACGCATTGGGTCGGATGAAATTGGTGATGCCCAACCCTTACAGTGTCTTCTTGCACGATACCGCAAGGCGGGAATTGTTCGCCGAAGACCGCCGTTTCTTCAGCCATGGCTGTGTACGAGTGGACAGAGCCCTTTCCTTTTTAGCCACGCTCCTTTCGAAAGATGATTGGAGTTTGGGCCGCGTCGAGGCAGAGGTTGCTACAGGACACACACAGACAGTCTCGCTGTCAAAGAGAATTCCCCTCTATGTAACTTATTTCACGGTTGAGCCATCGTTGGGTGGAGGTGTAGGCTTCCTAGAAGACGTGTATCGTCGCGATCCGGTGCAGGTGACTGTTTCACAGGCAGAAATCGCCAATGGACTTGCGTTCTTGAGCGCAGCATATGAAAATCCTGTCGACCCCGCTTGCCGGTATCAATCAGAGGACATCGCGAAGAGTTGAGAATGGAGATGACCAAATCTGACGTCGCGACACAGATCGCCATTGGAATGATTGAACAGACGCTGGACGGCGAAAGCACTACTCCCATCGTGCGCGGTTTCTTTCACGAACCGACTTTCACCGCGTCTTACTTTGTCCATGATCCGGTGACAAAGCGAGCGGCGGTTATCGATCCTGTGCTCGATTTCGATCAGGCGTCAGGGCGAACTTCTACTGAATTTGCGGATGAAATGATCGCCTACGCCACATATGCTGAACTTGAGGTGGATTTCATTCTCGAGACGCATGCCCATGCTGATCACTTATCCGCGGCGCCTTATCTTAAGCAAAAGCTATCAGGCGAGATAGTGATCGGACAAGAAATCGTCACTGTGCAGGAAGTATTCGGGAAGGTCTTCAATGAAGGCCATGCTTTCGCCCGCGATGGTTCGCAATTTGATAGGTTGCTTAAAGATGGGGAAGAGCTCCCGCTTGGAGAGCTGAGCATCCTCGCACTGCATGTCCCCGGACACACGCCGGCGGACATGGCTTATGTCATCGGCGATGCAGTCTTCGTTGGTGATACAATGTTCATGCCTGACTACGGCACCGCACGGGCTGATTTCCCAGGCGGTGATGCACGAATGCTTTTCCAATCAATCCGACGATTGATGTCTTTGCCTGAGCAATCGCGCGTATTTCTGTGCCACGATTACAAAGCGCCGGGTCGTGAGGACTTCGTTTGGGAGACGACCATAGGCGCGCAGATCGCAGAGAACATTCACGCGCATCACGGGGTCACACAAGAAGACTTCGTTGCGATGCGGACCGCGCGTGATGCAACTCTAGGCATGCCGAAGCTGATCCTTCCTTCGATCCAGATCAATATGCGCGCGGGCAACTGGCCTGAACCCGAGAAGAACGGCACGCGCTATCTGAAGCTGCCGCTCAATACTCTTTAAGGGAAATCAAAGATGCTTGCTCCTGACCCAATCAATCCCTTGATCGCTCTGGCCGGAGGATTGCTCATTGGCCTCGCTGCAGCCCTGTTGCTCGTTTTCTCAGGGCGCATTGCTGGAATCAGCGGAATGGTTGCCCGCGCCACAGGCATAGCCGATACCGGTATATCGCGCGGTCAGGCTCTTGCATTCGTCCTTGGCCTGCCAATCGGAGCGATTGTCGTTGCAATGTGGATCCGAACCCCGGACGTCGCGGTGACAAACTCGATCCCGTTGATCATCGTTGCTGGGCTGCTTGTCGGGTTCGGTACGCGCATGGGCAATGGCTGCACGAGTGGACACGGCGTTTGCGGTGTCTCGCGCCTTTCCCCTCGCTCCCTTGCCGCGACTATTGCATTCATGCTTACCGCTTTTCTTGTTGTTGCAGTCACCAGTTCAATGATTGTGGGAGGCTAACGATGAGACAGACTGCAATTGCGCTTTTCACAGGGGTTCTTTTCGGCGCCGGGCTGGCATTGTCGGACATGGTGAACCCGGCACGCGTAATCGCGTTCCTCGACATATTCGGTGCATGGGATCCAACTTTGGCGTTTGTTATGGGCGGCGCGATTATCCCAGCGAGCATTGCCTATATTATATCGAACCGGATGCACCAACCGTTGCTGGACAGGCGTTTTTTCATCCCTGAGAACCGCATTATAGATCGGCAACTGATCTATGGTGCGACACTATTTGGCGCAGGCTGGGGGCTCGTGGGGTATTGCCCTGGTCCGGCGATTGCAGGACTAGTGCTCGGCCAATGGCAGCCCGTTCTTTTCGTTCTGGCCATGCTAGCGGGAATGTGGCTGCACCGGGTGTCGAACGAGCTTCTCGATACCCGGCGGGCCGCTGCCTGACTGCTAGGGATGACTCAACCTTCTCGACTGGCCCGGTATCTCCCGATACTCGATTGGGGGCGGCGATACGATCGCAGCGCGCTAAGTGACGATATGATGGCGGCGGTGATCGTCACGATCATGCTTATCCCACAAAGCTTAGCCTATGCTCTTCTCGCGGGCCTTCCTCCGGTTGTTGGCCTGTATGCCTCGATCTTGCCGTTGGTTGTGTATGCGTTGCTAGGGACTAGCCGGACACTAGCGGTTGGCCCGGTGGCCGTGATCTCGCTCATGACCGCTTCTGCGGCAGGTAGCGTTGCTGCACCGGGGTCAGCAGAATATCTCGAAGCGGCCATAGTGCTTGCCATGTTGTCAGGGATCATGCTCGCGATTTTCGGCTTTGTTCGAGCTGGCTTCCTTGCGAACCTTCTTTCTCATCCGGTGATCTCCGGATTCATTACGGCAAGCGGTATTCTGATCGCGATGAGTTAGCTTCGTCACATCCTTGGAATTGGCGGAGGTGGGGCGACTATGCCAGAGATTCTTGTGGGTCTCGGATCGAACTTTAGCACCTACAACGTTCCGACAATTATTATCGGATTAGCAAGCCTCGGCTTTCTGTTCTGGGTTCGAAAAGGCGCGCAATCGGCGCTTGTTGCAATCAGAATAAGACCCAAATTCGCCGGTACGCTAGCTAAAGCCGGGCCAATTCTTGCGGTTGTCGCTGCGATCCTCGCTGTCATTCTTGGCGGTCTCGAAAGGCAAGGCGTTGCGATTATCGGTGCAATACCCAGCGGACTGCCTCCTTTCGGTTTGCCTGATGTGAATCTCGAATTGTGGAGTCAGCTCTGGCTGCCTGCCCTTCTGATTTCGATCATTGGCTTCGTTGAAAGTGTATCTGTTGCGCAAACTCTCGCAGCCAAACGCAGGCAGCGCATCGCACCAGATCAGGAACTTGTTGGTTTGGGCGCTAGCAACATCGCGGCCGCGTTTTCGGGCGGCTATCCGGTCACGGGCGGCTTTGCTCGGTCGGTGGTAAACTTCGATGCGGGTGCACGTACCCCCGCAGCCGGGGCGTACACGGCCGTCGGGATAGCGCTCGCTTCGCTTTTTCTAACCCCGCTGCTGTATTCGCTTCCCATTGCCACGCTAGCCGCAACAATCATCGTCGCGGTTTTGAGTCTGATCGATTTCAAAACACCGTTTCAATTGTGGCGATACTCGAAAGGTGACTTTGCAGCGCATCTCTCAACGATTGTCATGACTCTCGCCATGGGCGTCGAAGTGGGCGTAATCGTAGGAGTGCTGCTCGGCTTAATGCTCTATCTCTGGTCAGCATCACGCCCGCATGCAGCTGTGGTGGGACGTGTGCCTGGCTCAGAACATTACCGCAATATTGAACGCCATGATGTCATCACTTGGCCGCACATCCTCTCGATCCGTATTGATGAAAGTCTAAGCTTTCTAAACGCGCGGTGGCTTGAGGACTATGTCTTGGAACGCGTGGCTGAAAGGCCTGAACTGCGGCATGTAGTACTGATGTGCTCGGCGGTTAATGCTATTGATGCGTCAGGTCTGGAAAGCCTTGAGGCCATCAATCATCGCCTTGCCGATGGTTCAATCAGTCTGCACCTCTCAGAGGTGAAAGGCCCTGTTATGGACAGTTTGAAGCGGGTGAACTTTACAGATGAGCTTCACGGCAAAATCTTCCTTTCCCACGACAAAGCGATGACGCAACTTATGGAATTAACCGAGGTCAGCCCTGAGGGTGAGGATCACTGGCTCGCACGCGGCCTAATATAGCGTCAGGGCGAAAAATCCTCGGAGGTTTACTTATATCTTCCCACCTCCAAGCATCGCATTTTTCCAGTTTCCTAAATCTAGATCGAGGAAGCTTAGCGATGTCTTCGAAAGCCAAATTCGCACTCATAACCGCGGCGATTGCCGCCATCCTTGCCACTACGGGATGCGGTATGAGCAGTACGCCCTATCAACCATTAAGTTCAGGCAGCAGAGTTTCCGGCGGCTATTCCGACCTAAGGATTGATGGGACTCATTACCGCGTCACATTCGTAGGCAATCGCCTGACCTCGCGCGAGCGGGTCGAAAGTTATCTGCTGTTTCGCGCTGCCGAACTGACCCTTCTCAAAGGCTACGACTATTTTATTATCCAGGATCGTGAAGTTGAGCATCAGATTGATCGGCGAGTCCGACGTGATCCGTTCTATGATCCTTGGCACGCACCCTATCACACCTATTGGCGTCCCTATTGGAGATACTATCGCTCGGGGCATGGGTGGTATGCATGGTATCCATACTATGGCGATTCATTTTGGGCTGATCGTTACAGCGTTCGGACCATTGAGCGATTTGAGGCGAGCGCGGACATCGTTCTTGGCAATGGCGCACGGCCAAATGGCAATGTCCGCAGTTTCGATGCGAGAGAGGTAAGCGAACGGTTGCGCCCTGAGATTGTCTATCCCGCAGGTTAGGTAGTGCGCGTTAGGCTGTGAGCGAAATCAGCAACCCCACACCGCCGATATAGACGATGATTGCTGCAAGAGAGTCCTCGCCCATGCGCAGGATCGTTCTGTCACGGCGCTCTATCAAGCCGATGACGAAAATGCCTGTTAGTCCAAGCGCCAGCATTGTCGCCGTGATCTCGAAAGCTCCAGCCCGTGCGAGCACTCCGGGACGCGGTGTGACGATATCAATCGCCAGGATTATCGCGAGATTGAACATGTTCGATCCGAAGATTTCTCCGATGGCCAATTCATACCGATGATGACGCATCGCACCGACAATCGCGCTGGCTTCCGGCAGGGATGTAGCAACAGCGATAATCAGTAAGCCGACTATGCTAGTGCTAATCCCGGTCTCGCGAGCGATAGTCTCACCTGCATTCGCCAGTGTCACACCACCAATCAGAATGACGGATGCAAGTCCGAGTAATACTAAGGCGAGCTTCTCGTTCGAAATATCGGATTTGCGCGTCTCTTGAGCGGCTTCGAGATCTGGTGGATTGATGACTTGCCACATAGGTCGTCGCTCAGCGCGATCGGAGATAAACAGGGCTATCATCACGCCTGTGAAGATAGCCAACGACCAAGCGCTGGCAGGCCCGCCCCAATCACCACCACCGATACCAATCGCCGCAGCGACCAGCGCGAAAAGAGTCATACTCAACACGCCTTGGATCAGTGTAACAGGACGAGCCACTACCGAGGTAAGCGGGCGGGCTCCGATCACCATGTCAGCGAGCGCCAGAAGTAGAAGGTTGAGGCTAGCGCTGCCAAGAATGTCGTTAAGTGATAGGAGTGGCACTCCAATTGCGGCGGCAGTCGTGCCCGTCGCCAGTTCCGGTAGTGAGGTAATGCCACCAAGTACCAGCATGCCAGCGATGCCTTGGCCAAGACCGGTTCTCTCGCTCAGAGCAACGACGTAAGCTGGAAGTCTTGTTCCTGCCCACCAAACCGCCATTGCTGCCAAAACGAAGATGAATACCGTTTGCCAGAGGACTGTCACTAACGCTCACTTTCGATGTGTTTGGACGTCGTGCGAAAAAGAGAGGTGGCGGTTTGCGATGAGGCACCGCCAAGCCTCAGAATGGCAATCATGCCGTCGCGGGCGATCCAAGCGATTCTTGATCCGTACTGGACAACATTCCAGTGACCTGACGTCCAAACGCTCCCAATCCGAACAGCATAGCCAAGAGCATAACCAGAAGACCCACAAGTGGGATCATGGCCAGCAACAGGAGAACGACCACACCACCGAGCGGCCAAAGAAAACGATCAACCGTGGTCTCAGGTTCACCGGTTTTCTTACCGATTATCCGGCGCGCACTCATCCCCATGAAATGCGCTGTCACAGCCACTGCAATCGGGGTGAGGGCAAGTGAGGCGATGAACAGGAAGATCGCCAATGGAATGCCAAAACCGGTCCAAAACAGTACCAGCCCAAGAACTGGTACGATTACAGCAAAAAGCACACCAATCCCCAGAGCTGGCAGCGGCTTCTTCGCTAGCATATTCGACGTTGCCCGCATTACACGCGGAACTGCAAAGACCAACGCAGTAACAATCACGAAGTAGCTGATAAGCATGGACAGCCCGAACGAGACGAGAAATTGCCCGATGCCTTTCCCGTACTCTTCTGCCGTGTAAGGTTCAGACGCGGTCAACTGCGTGCGGTTGCCCTCGATCACAGCCGCTGGATCGACCTTAAGGTTGGAACCGCGATAAAGGAGATCGCCCTCAATGCGTGCGTTCGGGCCAAGTTCAATTGAGTCCCCGGAAAGTCGCGCTGTGCCGGGGACGACCGAATTCACGTAGATCTCGTTTGCGCCGATCCGTAAGTCTTGCCCGACAGGCGCTTCGAAGCGGATTGTTCCGCCCGCAATTACAGCTGTACCGCCAATCTCTACTGTGTCCGCAGCGACGATCTCACCGCCCGCAAGGACGACATCATCGTCGATGTTTGCCTGCATGAGATCGATTTCTCCAGCCGCTGCAATGACATCACGAACATTGGCACTTGTGATAATCAACTCGCCGCCAGCTATGATGAGATGATCCGCACCAGCACCTTCAACGGTCAGGCTACTTGCCGCCGCGAATAGATCGTCTGTTGTCTGCTGTCGGACTACCAGTTCATCAGCAGCAAGAAAAACCATGTCTTGCTCTGCTGCTTCGTTCGTTTGCAACATCGTAGGTTCGCTTTGATCTTGCCCGATAGAACTTGTGGGCAAGGTTATCGTGCCAAATGTAACTAAGCACCCTGCGGCAATGCTTTTCAGTGAAGCTGTCTTGAGAAAAGCCATTTTGAGAGCCTCCTATTTGGGCGGAATGCCCTGACTCCCTGAGCTTCGTAGATTGCGGCAAGCACCAACATCCGTAATTGTCCTGAGGCGCTCAGCGTCCAGCTTTCAGGATGCGCAATCAATGCAGCGGGTCGCAATTGGCCTGGCTTTCAGCCGGCCCGCTCCCACCTCTTTTCCGCATTGTGAGCAGGTGCCGTAAGTGCCGTTTTCGATACGATGCAAGGCAAAGCCAATTTGGCGGATTTCTGACCGCAAAGCATCGTCAATACCTTCTAGCGCTTCATCATCAGCTAGATCCACCGCCTGTTCGCTCCAGTCCGCGTTGAGCGGGTGGCGCAGATCGTCTTCAATTACTTCAGCGCGTTCCAATAGATCCTCAAGGCGGCTCCTCAAGCGTGCAGCGAACTCAGATTTGTCAGGCATTTGCGCTTCCTTCTCAAAGATACTGATCGCAAGGCTCTGACTAATCTCCGAGCCTCGTTCCCTTTGAAGGGTAGCGGGGCCACACGACCACTGGCTCTACGGCAATTTACGTAATTCGCTGATCCGAACTCAGGCTATTTTTGGATTCAGTTTCAACACAGTCCGTGTGAGTGAAAGCCATGAAATCTATCCTTCTCCATGTTTATGACGATGATTGTTTCGAAGCCCGTTTCCAAGTGGCTTTGGACCTTGCACGCCAATGCAAAGGTCGCATCACTTGCGCGCAAGCTGTACCCTATGATTTTGGTCTGCCAACCGACTTCTATGGAACGATGTCTGCGGAGATGATCGTTCAGTATGACAAGGTCGCCAAGGACGCTCGGAAAGCAATCGAGGAACGGCTCGCGCACGAGGACGTCCAGTGGGAATGGAAACGATCCAGCGGCTCTGCAGCTGCCCTGATCGGCTCTTGCGCACCGATGCACGATGTCGTGATTGTTGGCGCGCATGACCCACTTAAACTGCCTGATTCTCCTTCACGCTTTGTCGGTGAGTTGATTGAACGTGTGCGAGCACCAATCATAGTTGTGCCTAAGGATGTTCGATCATTTGATCTAGAAGTGCCGGCAATTGTCGCATGGAATGGATCGGCCGAGAGCGCGCATGCACTGCGAGCGGCCATGCCACTACTCGGACGAGCGAAGGAGGTGCACGTATTGAGTGTGGGCGAGACGAAAAAGAAGAAGACGAAGAAACACACACCGCAGTTCGACTTGCCGTCTTTGCAAGCTGCGGAATATCTCGCGCAGCATGATGTGAAGAGCGAGATCACCGAACTCACCGCAGCTAAAGGGCAGTCGATTGCGGCGGCGCTCGTCGAGGCAACTGAGGCACGTAAAGGCGGGTACATAGTCATGGGTGCCTACGGCCATTCGCGCTTCCGTGAACAAATCCTTGGAGGTGTGACACGTGACATGCTTCGAGATCTGAAGGTGCCGTTGATCCTAGCCCATTGACCTAACATCAACTGAGTTTTGAGCGCATCCAAGTCGGAGACCTACCGTGACCATGATTTTTCGTGGACTTGCAGCATTGATCATTGGAGGTGGCCTATTCGTCTGGTCAACGAGTCTCGTTCGCACCTTTGAAAAAAGGCGTTGGCAGGCGCAACGCATTCCACTTCAGCCGGCCAAAATCTTGACAAAGGAGGACATCGCTCACCTGCCATCATCTGTTCGCCGCTACCTTGCTGTGACGAAATCAATCGGCAGGCCAATCGTTTCAGAGATCATCATGGAATTCGATGCGACGATGTATGATGCACCTGGCGCAAAAGGCATGCACGGGCCAGCAAACCAGTATAATCGCTTCGATGAGCTTCACAGGCTTTTCTTCATGCGAACGACCATGAAAGGATTGCCGGTCGCGGTTCTTCACGATTTCAATATTGACCATGCGAGAATGAAAGTTCGTGCTGCGGGATTGGCGAATGTTGTCGATACAGACAGTGCAGATCTCACCCGCACGGAAACCGTGACCATCCTAAACGATCTTGCATTTTTCGCGCCTTCAAGGCTGACCGACGAACGCCTCAAATGGACTGAGATCGACGACATCCGTGCCAAGGTAGAGTTTACTCTGGGCGCCAACACGGTTTCTGCTGAGCTGATCTTCAATGAAGCAGGTGAACTGGTCGACTTCGTGTCAGAGGATCGCGGTATGCTCCAGAAAGATGACAGTTTGCGACTAGCAAAATGGTCCACGCCGCTTGGCCGGTATCGCAATTTCGGTGGATGGCGTCTGGCAAGCGAAGGGGACGCGATCTGGCACCTGCCAGAGGGGCCATTCGCCTACGCCCATCTTCGTTTGAAGCACTATCAGGCGAGATGAATCCATGGGGCAGAACTGGCAAAATTCAGAGCCTTCTTACGGTTTGACCAGGTCAGAGTCCTTGGAGCAAACATGACTAAGCCATTCAAATCAGCTGCGTTCATTTTGGTTGCTGTCGCAGTCCTATTTAGCGTTCCTTCGCCGCTGCTCGCCGATGTGTTGATCGAGAATGTCGCCATTGTCGATATCGAAAGCGGTAAAGTGTTGGAGCCTCAATCAGTGCTGATTGAAGGTAACCGCATTATTCAAGTATCTGACGAGATTGATGCTCCCGAGGATGCTGAGCGGATCGATGGGAATGGGCGGTTCCTAATTCCCGGGTTATGGGACAGCCACGTGCATCTTTTCTCATCCGCGTCAGAGCCTGACACTGCACTACCCATGTATCTGATCAACGGCGTGACTGGCGTCAGGGACATGGGCGCTTTGTGGCCTATCGCAGCGCAACAAGAACTTCAAAAGAGCATCGAAGACGGGGAAGTAGTTGGCCCTCGCTTAATCCTTTCAGGCGCTTGGGTCGATGCGACGCCGGGCTCCTGGCCCGGCATGTTCCTCGCCGACACTCCTGAGCAAGCGCGCGAAGTGGTTTTGCGAATTAGGGCTGAAGGCTGGGCTGCAGTTAAATCCTATTCGATGCTTGATGAAGCTACATATCTGGCGCTTGCAGAAAGCGCCGAAGCGGCTGACCTACCATTGGTTGGCCACATCCCAGAACGCGTTTCGCTTTTGACAGCGGTGGGAAGCGGTCAAAGCGGTATGGAACACTTCGGCCGTATCCCCATGGCCTGCTCCACAGCCGAAATCGCAATGCTTGAAGAGCTGCGATTAGCAATGGTTAGCGGCGCTCCTCTCGATGATATCTTTACGATCATGGCATCGCGCAATCGCATCATCCTTGAAACATGGAGTGAAGAGCTTTGTCAGCGCGTTCTTGAGAGCGTCGCTGAGGCGCAAATGCATATTAGCCCCACACTGGTCGTGGCCGACTTCTATCTCGGTAATTGGCCATCTGCGGATACGCCAAGGATGCAAATGCTGCCCGCGGCAGTCCGCGAAGCATGGGGTAAGCCGGACTTCAGGTTGGAAGCTATGACAGATGAAGTCCGTGCTCTTGCAGAGGAAAGCATCACGCTGGATCGCAAGACGTTTCTGATGGCTTACCGTGCGGGCGTGCCGATCCTCGCATCATCTGACGCGTCATTTGCTAATCCATTTCTATTCCATGGGTTCTCGCTGCTGGATGAGCTTGAGCTTTACGTGGAGATCGGCCTTACGCCTCGTGAAGCGCTCTACAGCGCAGCCGTCGCCCCTCCGCGCTTTTTCGATTTGGAAGATCAAGATGGAACGCTTTCTGTTGGACGGCGTGCGGACATGGTTCTGCTGAGCGCAAATCCGCTTGACGATTTGGCTACTCTGCGAAAGCCTGAGGCAGTAATCGTAAATGGCCGAGTGCTTGATCGCGATAAACTAAATGAGATGGAGCAGATACTCCTTGAAAACGGGCAAGCTCCCTTGGGATGACTTTCCAATGACCCATCAACAATCTTTCACTCAAAACAAACCTGTTCCCAGCAACAACGCACTGGTGGTCGCACCAAGCAAGGGAACGAAGCGCGGAATCACAAAACAATCGGGCGGCGGCGCGTCTTCTGAATTCTTCACGAGGACTAGTGCGATGTTCACAAGAACGAACGTAAACAAGACGATCTGAGAAGTCCGTTCCGCCAGCATCTCGATTGGAAACAATTGAGACAGGGCGATGATGATCCCTGCCACGACTGCAGTCGCTAGAATTGGTGTATGTGTGCGCTCCCAAACCAAAGCTAGCGGCTTTGGCAGATAACCTCTGTCGGCTAATCCATAAAGCATTCTGGAGGCCATAATGATCTGTATCAGGATACCGTTCACCGTGGCGACAATGGCAATCAGGCCGAAGCCCTCGCGCAAAAATGTCGGAGCATTCGCGAAGACCAGCAAGAGAGGGGAAGAACTGCTGATCAATGCCTCGAGCGGTATCGTCATTATCACCGCTGCGGTCGTCAATGTGTAGAGCAAGGTCGAAATGATCAGGGTCAGTATCACCGCCCGTGGATAGGCCGTCAGTGGGTCATTCACTTCCTCCGCGACGCTGGCCATATCTTCGAAGCCTATGAATGCGAAGAAAGCTAGGGTGGACGCCGCGAAGATGCCAAACCAATGGGCCATTTCGAACGAAGGGAGTAGCTGCGTCGCGTCGACTATTGGTTGATTGGGGCCAGCCATCGTCCAACCGATAACCAGAAGCAAACCAGCGATCTCTATCACTGTGATGACGGCCGCCGCTGTCACGGATTCGCTTATGCCCCAGGCGGCAAGCACACCCATCGCGATCACCGTCAAAAGCGCTAGTATGGGTATTGGAAGTCCAGTCAGACCGCTCAAATACCCACCGGCTCCAATTGCGACTGCTGATGCCGACACGATACCGGAAACCGCGATGAGCAATCCGATGCCGATGGTTATCCATCGCCGATCGAATCCCGCCTCGATATAGGCAGCAGCGCCTGAACTGACTGGATATCGAGTTGCTAGCTCGATGTATGAAAGAGCAGTTATGCTGACGACCAGCGCAGCGATCAGAAAGGAAAAAGGTGCAAATAGTCCAGCCCGTGCAGCAGTTGCGCCGACTAGGACATAAATCCCTGCTCCAAGTGTTACCCCCAAACCATACAAAGTTAGAAGGGGCCATGAGAGCGCACGTTTGAGCTTGACGGTGCCGTTTGCACCTTCAGTTGACGCGGGTTTTATGTGCGATACTGCCTTTGACATCTCCAGATCTTTCAATCCCTCCCTCTAAAAGCGCATCCTGGCCCATACCGGCAGATGGTCCGACGCGCGCGTGGCCAGCGAGCTGCGATGTACACCCCATTCAAGGGCCTCGACGCGGTCGCAGTGCATTATTCGATCAAGGCGTGCGATGGGGCGATTGCTGTGAAAGCTACGACCGCAATCAAGCACTGAAAAATTCTTGCTGAAGACTTTCAGGCACCCGGCATTGCGGCGCCACTCGTTTAGGTCGCCGGTAAGGATCGTGGGGTGTTTCTTCTTTCGCTCTTCCGCAAGATCCGCAATTACATTCGCCTGGCGGGTCCGCCAAAGGCCAGACAGATCGAGATGCATTCCAAAAATCGAGATGCGTTGGCCGGCGAGGCCGAGTGTTGCTGTCACGACCCCTCTTGGTTCCAAATATGGAATATGGATGATGTCATGATGCTCGATTGTGATGTTCTTGCGCACAAGAATGGCATTGCCGTGCCATCCCATCGAATCCCGCTGAACATCCAGAGGCACGGGCACATAATCGGTATGTGCCTCAATCTGGAAAGCTGGCAGCGCGCTTTGACGCTTACCAAAGCGACGATCCGCTTCTTGCAGCACAACAATATTGGCATCAATCTCTTCGAGCACATTGAGGATGCGTAGCGGACGACGCGTGAAGTCAGTCCCAATCGCTTTCTGAATATTATAGCTGGCGATCTTAATTTCGGTTCGGGCCATTTCAGCAATGTCTCTCGGTTCTAGATCAGATCAGCCATCAGCCGAGCCGTGTTTTCCAGTATCTTCGAGTAAAGCGGACGCTGCGACCATTTCTCAATCGTAAGCCGCTCACACTCGTCCAAACGTATCTCCTCAAGCTTTTCCAGTTTCTCGGCAAAGTCAGCATCATAGTTGACCAGATCAATTTCCGCATTCAGTTCGAATGATCGGACATCCATATTGCTGGTGCCCACAATTGAGACTTCGTGATCTACACGGAAGTGTTTCGCGTGTAGAAAGTCTGGTCCAAGCAAATGGATTTCCATGCCAAGTCTAAGCAGTTCCGCGTAGTAACTGCGCTGCGCGAGCCCTACGAGGCGATGATCGCTTTGACGCGGAGTGATCAGCTTTACTCGAACCCCACCAATGACTGCGGCTTTGATCGCGGAAACCATGGCGTCGTTCGGAATGAAATATGGAGTGGTGATAACCACGTCTGCCTCAGCGTTATGAATTGCCTGAGCGAAGAGCAAGTCGACTCCGACTTCAGGCTTTTCAGGACCGGTGGGGACAATCTGTGCTGTGCAATCCCCATTGGTGGGCGGAGCAGGATAGTATTGCTCGCCTTTCAGCTCTTCCAGCGTCTCAAGGTACCAGTCCGCAGCAAAAACTGCCTGAAGCTGAGCGACCGCAGGCCCCTCAATCCGCAGCAGGATATCTTTGTTGGCGCGACCAGATTGCGCGCGCACATCCCACACATTTTGCGATCCGGTGTAGCCAGCCCTACCATCGACGACGACAATCTTGCGGTGATTTCGCAAATCTATGCGCGAGCTACGCAACCTGCGCCGTAGAGGCAGAATGTCGTGAACCTCAACACCGCATTTTCTCAGTCGCCGCTTAAGTCTCCGTAGTGATCCGTAAGAGCCCAGCGCATCAATCAGCACCCGGCATTTGACTCCTCTTGAAACGGCGCGTTCGAGTGCATCGATGATCAACTGGCCAATGCTATCGTCCCGAAAAATGTAGAATTCCAAATGAACATGATGCCTAGCCTGGTCGATGTCTGAAATGATGGTCTGATAAGCTCCATCATATTTGTCGATCATCTCTAGGCGATTGTTTTTGGTGACTTCGAAACCGCCAATACCATGCGCCAACCTTTCGACAGCTCGATTGTCAGATGACAGTTTTGGCCGCTCAGAAAATCCGCCTATTTTCAGCAAAATCCGATCATGCAAGGCGGGCAGCGCATCAAGCCGTTTCTTTCTATTGGTGGAGAAATAGGGGCGCCCAATCAATGAATAGGCAACCACTGCAAGCCACGGCAGAGCGAAAAATACGAGAAGCCAGCTGCGCGCTTCTGCTGGAGCGCGGCGGAAGGGAACAAGCACGAATGCGACCAGCGCAATTGCCCAACCCAGCACTGAGACGTTGTTTGACCAAAGCCATGAAATCCATGGATCCAAAAGCCCAAACGATGTGCCTGAGGGCATTGAAAGGCTTAGCCATTTGACCAACGCTAGTGTCAGGCTCCATTCGGTCATATCGTCAAATTCGACTGTTGATGAAATGCATGACAACGTCCCATGAGCCGAACCCTAGGAATATCCGACCAGCCATCATCGAAATAAGCGCTATCAGTAAGACTACCCAAATAGCCGCGATTCCTCCGGTAAGGCGCCAACTCTTGGGGGGCAGGCCTTGGAAGAGGAAAGTCATAATACCAGCCACGTTCACACATACGAGATTGATGGCAAATAAGAAGAATGCGTTTGCGCTTGCGATCGGGAACCCTGCGCCCAAGTAGATGCCGGTTGCGGTAAGAGGCGGGACCAATGCAACTGCGATCATCACTCCGACCAAGGCAAGCGATGCGCCACGGCTGAAAGCGAGCACGCCGGCAGCTCCACAAGCAAGCGCGAGCGCGACATCTGCGGGTTGTACTAGCGTCCGGTTACGCAATTCTGGCATGAGCGGATCTATGTCGACAACCAATCCTAAGCCAACGCCCGCGAGCACTGCGGAAATGCAGCCTATGATTAACGTAAAGGCTGCCTGGCGGCCAAGCCGTCGATTCCCCACTGTCGCGGCCAAGGCGATACCCATTGTTGGCCCCAACAATGGTGCAATTATCATAGCGCCGATGACGACGGCGGTCTGACCGCTGCGCATGCCTAAACCGGCAATTATGGCTGAAAGTGTAACTGTGAGCAGGTATGTGGCTCTGACGTGAAGGCTTTCCTCTATGTCATCGTATATTTCATCAGTGCTTAACCGATCTCGGCTGAAAAATCGTTCGAGCGGGCTGGGGAGCGGTAGATCGCCGTCCAACGGCAATGCTGTTTCTGCAGTTTCTCCCAGCGGCGGAATGACCGCTTCCAAAGCCTCAACGTAAGCGGTGAAGCGCGGCTCCCGTGCAAAAGTGCTGTAGAGTTCACTTAGAAGGCGTTCAGTGTAGCGCTGCTGTATAAGGCAGCTGAATTTTTCCTGTCCGCCAGGCACTGCCTCACGCCAAAACAGTCGGGCATGCTTTTTGAGGATCGCTTCGAGCTCATCAATCCGCGTTTCCGGGAGGTAAATCTTGACGATCCGTGCAGACATCGCGCCTCATTGCTAGTTGGTTCGTGGCTGTTAAGTTGTCTGGCGATAGCGAATTGGGCCGACGTGTCGCTTAGGAAACCTACGTAAGTGCTATCAGACCGCCACCCCAAAAAGATGTCCAATCGTCGCGGTCGCAGCCATCGCCAATGCTCCCCAGCCAACAACTCTGACTACTGCCGGCGCGATGGGTGCACCACCCAGCTTCGCGCCCATTGCTCCCAGCGCGGCTAGTGCTAGAAACGAAACGACTACTACGCTCACCATGACCGCATCCGGCGGTGCAAAGACTGACGTCAAAACGGGTATGGCGGCTGCAACGCTAAAGGTAACACCTGAAGCTAGCGCGGCCTGAATGGGGCGGGCTTTGTGCGTGTCGACCAAACCAATTTCGTCCCTTAAGTGGGCCCCAAGCGGGTCTGTGCTCATCAGTTCGCGCGCAACTTGTGAAGCTGTTTGCTCGGTCAAACCGCGCAACTTGTATATCTCGACGAGCTCTTGCAGCTCTTCTTCGGGCATGGCCTCAATCGCTTGCTTCTCGCGGCGGATATCTGCCAATTCCGAGTCTCGCTGAGAGGACACAGAGATAAATTCGCCTGCAGCCATCGACATCGCGCCGGCGGTCAAACCTGCCACTCCTGATATCAGAACGACAGATGGCTCAGGATCCGCAGCCGCAACGCCAATAATCAATGATGCCACGGAGATGATCCCATCATTGCCGCCGAGCACGGCGGCCCTCAACCATCCGCTGCGATGAGCGAAATGCGGATCATCGGGATGCGTACTAGGCTGCGTCATGTCTAGTTGCCGCGCGAATGTATTTTGCTGCTGAGCGGAAATGACTGGGGCCGGCGGCTTCCGCCCAACGCCCCGGTGGCCAAGCGTTGTTCGCGCCTTGCATAGGGGAGCAGTACAAATCGGATTCTGAGTGATCCTCCAGAAACTCGATAAACCTCTTGTAGCGTTCATTTAAAAGCGTCTTGGCCTCATCCCAGCTCAAATTGGCCTGGCGTTCTCTAAGATCAGCGTTGTACAGCTTCAAATTATTCCATTTGTAGCCCTGCGCTGGGAAGAAGACGGGCTTCCCAGCCTGCCCATCTTCGTACCATCCGAATAAAAGATCGATCCAATGCGCGCGGTGGGCAACTACGTCTTTGATTGACGTGTCCTCATCTCGCTTTTGCATGGCTGTGTCAGATGCGAGAGCGTCGATGAGACGAGTGAGCTTCGTGTACTCTTTTCTCGTCACCGCAATCAGTTCTGATTTTGATCGTGCAACCAATGTGTTAGTTCCTTTCGATTGCTGACGGAGACAGGTGCAAAGGCGGCAGTTACGTAGAGAATTGAGTTGACAGCTATAGCATTTGTTTCGGGGTTGAATGTCGAACGCTGGGCAAGACCATCGACTGGAGCGAGGCTTTCTCGCTCTGCGGCAACAGTTCGATGCAAGGGAGTATCTCCAGACTAAGACTTCGATTTAAGGGTGTGCACGTCCTCCCCTTTCTTATGCTCCATGGCGGCGCCTTGTGCGGCAGAAGGCCATTGAGCCCAAGGCAAGGGTCGAGAGAATACGTACATATCCTGATCTGCCGATTTGCTGGTTTGCCTAACGAACGGCATATAATGGGGCGCATTGCAGTCATTCCGCGATGGATTGAGCGGCAGCAACCAGCTTTGAGATCTTCGTCGAGGCTTCGGCCAGCTCATCAGCAGCAGCCTTCTGCTCGCCATCTGATTGACTACCGACCGTCAGCGCGAGTGTGCTGTGGTCCTCCATCAGCATGCCGGTCTTGGTGTAGAGCAAGCTGATGAGTTCGCGGTTGATGTCGTCCATGGGCACCGCAATGCTCGAACGTAGCCACAAGTTCACTGGAAAGAGCGAAAGCGGCCAGAAAGCACTCGACTAGTGCCGGTATTCGAGCATCCGTCATGGATATCGAAGAGAAGATCACCGCCATTGAGGATATGACGCCCACAGAACTGCGCTCGGCATGGCGCGACACATTTGGGACGCCAGCGCCACCAGCTCTAGGCCGGTCACAAATTAGAAGAGCCCTATCGGCTCGCTTGCAAAAGCCAGGAGCGGACAAGCTCACTCAAATTGAACTTCGACAGCTCGGTGCACTTGGCCGCAAAGATGAACGCCGAAAAGAAGGTCGAGTATCGACCGAAGCCAAGCCAGGGACGTGGCTCTCGCGAACATGGCAAGGCGAAGTTCATGAGGTTGTCGTCCTCGAAAGCGGGTGCGAGTATCGAGGCCAGACGTTCCGATCTCTGAGTGCGGTCGCCTCTCATATCACGGGAGCCAAGTGGTCGGGGCCCCGCTTCTTTGGACTGAGCAGCCCAAGGCTCGGTGAGCTGAAGGTGACGGCCAATGGCTCAGCCTGGGAAGACGCTTCGCTGCGCAATCTACACTCGCAAGTCGACAGACGAGGGCTTGGATGAGGGCTTGGACAAGGACTTCGACAGCCTCAATGCTCAACGTGAAGCGTGCGCGGCGTATGTTCTGAGCCAGCAGCATGAAGGATGGACGCTGCTTCCTGAACTCTACGATGATGGTGGGCACTCGGGCGGCACGCTGGACGCCCAGCCTTGCAGCAGCTTTTGGCCGATGTGCGGGCAGGCAAGGTGGATGTGGTGGTCGTCTACAAGATTGATCGTCTGACCCGCAGCCTCGCGGACTTCGCAAAGATCGTCGATGTTTTGGATGCGGCAGAAGCATCCTTTGTCAGTGTGACCCAAGCGTTCTCTACCACCAGTTCGATGGGGCGACTGACCCTCAATGTCCTTCTGTCGTTCGGACAGTTTGAAGGCGAGGTCGGTACGGAGCGTATCCGTGACAAGGTTGCGGCTTCGAAAGCCAAGGGCATGTGGATGGGAGGCAGCGTTCCGCCTGGCTACAATGCTATCGATCGCAAGCTCGTCGTCACCCCGGAGGAAGCCGAAACCGTCCGAGAGATCATGCGACGCTACCTGGAGGCAGACTCAATCAAAGCACTTGTTGAAGAACTTGGTAGAGATGGCTTCGTAAGCAAGCGGCATGTCTCGAAGCGCGGCCGAGTGAGCGGTGGCCACCCAATCAAACGCGGCGCGCTCAAGCATCTGCTATCCAATCCGCTCTATGTGGGTGAGGTTCGGCACAAAGGATAAGATCTATCCCGGCCTTCACGAAGCAATTGTCGAACGCGACATCTTTGAGGCGGTGCAGGCAAAGCTCAAAGATCGGTCCTCGCATGGTTCATCTGCAGGCCCCAAACGACGACTGGCTTTGCTCGCCGGTATGGTCTTCGATGATCGCGATCGGCCTATGTTCCCCACCCACACAAAGAGACACGGCCGACGCTACACCTACTACGCCTCGAACATGAACGATGACTACGAAGCACCAGCTCTAAGACTGCCCGCGAGTGAGATCGAACAATCAGTCAGGCGAACGGTCGCGACGTGGCTAAGAACGAGCGAAAAAAGATTCAGAGGCTGGTTAAATCGAGGTCAGCTGATGAGAAGCAGAGGGTTTTCGAGAACGCGGAAGGTCTGGCATCTGATGTCGAACAGTTGCCTGTGAGCAGGACTAGCCAGGTCCTCTCGCGGCTGACGCTCAAAACTACTGTCAGCGAGGGCGATATCGAAGGATCGTTCGAGCCGTCTGCCGCACTAGGTATCCAGACAGGCGATGAAGCCAACCCGGCGAAGTTCAACTTCAAGATTGCTCTTGCCCGACAGAACTATGGTCACGAGCCGCGGCTCCGCTTGCAGCCCTCAGAGCCTGATCGTGTGGTGAAAGACGACCGGCTTGTCGAACTCCTCGGCCGGGCATTCGCGGCTCGGGAGGAACTGCTCGAAATGGACGAAGCCGCCGCTCGATCGACCAAAACCACCAAGCTGCGTCACCTTCAGCGACTTGCAAGGCTTAGCTATCTTGATCCCGCGATCCTTCGCAGCATCCTGAATGGCGCTCAACCCGAGAGCTTGAGCGCTCGTAACCTTTGGCGGATGGGTGCCTTGCCGATCCGCTTTGCCGACCAGCGCGAGGCGCTCGGTTTCTCAAACTCCTGAAATCTAGCAATTAGGTCACTAAATCGACCGCGGAGAACTTCGCGCATTCAGCGCGCGAATTGGTAGGTCATTGCGTCTCCATCGACCCCTCGCCGAAATTCCAGCTCCGCAAAGCCCCGGAATTACGGGCACAAATTCCGTCGCCTCGGTAGAGACGACAGAAACCGGTGCTCAATAAGAATGAGTGGTGAGCCCTGCTGGGTTCGAACCAGCGACCTACTGATTAAAAGTCAGTTGCTCTACCGACTGAGCTAAGGGCCCCCATACGAGGTGTTCTCGGTATCCGAGGGAATCTATGTGTCCCTTCGCGGAAGCGCCCCACTAGGCAGGCGAGGGCGGGTGGTCAAGCCCTCTTGCAGACTGAGTTACTGACTGAGCATCAGGCAATGATGCGTTCGAAGCCAATTGGGCTTCATTCGGCGTGAACAATTGCCCAATGTTCTGCGATCTCGCGGTTGGCTGGTGCGCCTTCGACAGCCTTTTGCAAAAGCCTACGCGCCTCAGCCACATTGCCGCCTTGCTGCCAGAGCGCCCAACCCAGCGTATCCATGATCTCTGGGCTGGTTGGTGCCGCTTCCAAGGCACGCCTCGCAATCGCGACCGCCTCTGCATGTTCGCCCAGTTTGGTTTTGACGGCTGCTGCATTGTTCAGCAGCGCAGGGTTGTTCTTGCCCGCTCCGTCAAGCAGCGGTGCGTAGATGCCATCCGCCTTGGCCCAATCGCCGGAACGGATTGCGCGGCCAGCCTCGCGCATTTCCTCTGCGATTGAGGGCGCAGAACCACGCTGAGCGATCTTGGCGCGAATGCTGTCTGCATCGCCCCGCCCGGTTTCCTCTGCCAGGCGCAGCGCGAGCACCAATCCGGTTCCATCAAGCTGCGGATGATCGATCACAGGCGCAATTGCAGCCCATGCTTTGTCAAATTCGCTTTGTTCAGCCAAACTGTTTGCAAGCACCTGGCGCGCCATGGGGTCACCGCCGGTTGCCTCAACATAATCGCCGAGCGCAAGAGCCGCCATGGCGTGCTGGTTGCGCGCTGCGTCAATCATCCCGCGAAGACGAGCAAATTCGGGTTCGCTGGAGAAAACGGGCGGCGCCTTCTCTATCAGTTCAAACGCGCGGTTCACATCGCCTGCATCATAGGCCATTTGCGCGGCAAACAGCAGACCGATGGGATGCGGCGACCCGGCATCATTGGCCTTATTGATCCAATTGCTTGCCGCCTGCGTGTCACCGCGATCACGCGCAATCGCGGCCATAGCAAGCATCGCGGTTTGTTGGTTTGGCTGGACGCTCAGCACTTTTTCAAAATGCTCCTGGGCCTGCTGCGCATCGCGAGAAGACAGTCGCAGCTGACCTGCAAACAGATGCGCTTGAGCGACCGCAGGCTCAACGGCGAGAGCGGTTTCAAGGCGTGCAAACGCATCGTCTGCCTTGCCCTCTGCCCAAAGCCGCTCAGCATCGATGGTGATTAGCCGTGGATCGTCAGGAAATTGCTCCAACCCAATAGCCAGCACGTCAAAGCCTGCCTCTGCTTCGCCCTGAGCAAACTGATAGCCGATTTTCGCCACATAGGCGGTCGGATTATCCATCTTGAGCGCCTCAAGCGTATCGCCTGCAGCCTCAAGGTAATTGCCCAGCACTTGTGCTTCGGCGAGCTTAGCCTGTGCGAGCGAATATTGCGGGTCACCTTCCGGAACGCGCTGGTACTCCGCGATCGCGCGGTCAGGATTGCCCAAAGCCATTGCTGCATCGCCTGCAACCAATCGGATTGCTGGATTGCCGGAATCTGCATCAATCGCTTCGCTCGCTAGGTCGAGGGCAGTGCGCGGTTCTCCATTCGCCAGCGCCTCTTGCGCGGCGGCAAAGGGATCGCTGGGCCCCGTGTCGCATCCGGCAAGTGCCGTTGAAAGAAGCAAGGCAGCCGCAGCAGCACGCAGGCCGAGCGGCGTATTGAGGATGGGAAGCGCTTTGATCATGCGCCCGTCCCTACCCCAAGATGCTTAACGGCCCGTTTTCGTGGACCAAAGTGTCGGCCTTTTTGACAAACCGCCTAGAGCTCTCAAATCCGTTAACCATTAGAACCCGCAGCATCATTGCATTCCAGCGGAATTGGCACGCGAATTGCTCTTTTCCGTTTACCAAATAGTGAAGCGCATTTCGGCGAAAGTTTCAGTCGAAGTCGCCAACGAATGATTATTGGGGATTAACGATGAACACATTCACTAAGACAGCTGCGATCGCACTGGCTGCTGGCAGCACGGTTGCCGCTGCACCTGCATCGGCTGCAATTTTCGAATACGAAATGAGCGATGGCGACATCCTCACCATCAACACCGATACCGGCACTGGCACATGGGTTGGCAGCGACATCAACGTCTCTTTCGAAGGCGACGATTTGCGCAACTTCCAAGGTGGTGAAAACCCCAGCTTCATGTTCACGCTCAGCAACATGACTGGCACCCGCGAAATTCGCGGCACCGACTACACGCCGACAACGCAAAACGGTAATCGCTTCCACCCTTGGATGCTGAAAACCACCCGCAATGGCCGCATCAACCTGTGGTCATGGTGGGGTGATCCAGTGGTTGCTGGTGACTATGTTCGCGGCATCGCCGACTATCGCGTAGTTGATGTACCGGCACCTGGCATGCTCGGCCTGTTCGGTCTGGCGCTTGTGGCTCTCGGACTTGGTCGCCGCCGCCGCATCAAAGCTGCCGCTGCTTAAGCGACACAAATTACGTCTCACAGAATTGGTCTTCTGTAAGTGAGAAAGCGCCTCGTCAGGAAACTGACGGGGCGTTTTTCGTTGGGCAGAACCTAAATCCGCGCGGCAAGCTGACGGATGGTGAAGCCGCTCACCGGATCACGCCAATCAGGCGCAATTATCTTTGCCGGACCAAGTACAAAATCGCGCGCACTGAATTCCGGGTGCGGGATCGTAAGGCTGCGCGAGGCAAATCGCCCACCGCTCCAGAGTACAACATCAAGGTCGAGCACTCGGTCGCCCCAGCGCTGGCCGGTGCGCCGTCCAAATTCGCGCTCCATCCGCTTAAGGCCAGCCAGCAATGCGAATGGGTCATATTCGCTTTCCAACACCAACGCAGCATTGGCAAAACGGCGCTGCGCTGCTCCCATTGGGGCGGTGGTGATGATCGGAGAGCGTGCGGCGACGGTTCCAAGGCTGGCGCACTCTTCCATGGCCGCCTGCACGACTTGGCGTGGGCGTCCACACAGGTGGTGTCGCCGGTTAGATCCCAGCGCGATGAGATAAGAGCTGCTCAAACCTAAAGCTCAGATGTCTTCGGCAATGCGTGAGTAAAGCTGGGGGCGGCGATCGCGGAAGAATCCCATGCCCGCGCGGTGCTTGGCCGCGCGCGTGAGGTCTAACGTAGCGGTGATCACGCCCTCTTCCTCTGCGCCGTATTCAGCGACCAAATCGCCCCACTCATCGGCGATGAAGGAATAGCCGTAAAAGCTCTGATCTCCCTCTTTCCCGATGCGGTTTGCTGCGACCACCGGCATACAATTTGACACTGCATGGCCAATCATCGCGCGCCGCCACATGCGGCTGGTGTCGAGATTTTCATCATAAGGCTCAGACCCGATAGCAGTGGGGTAAAGCAGCACTGCCGCACCCTTGAGCGCCATCACCCGCGCGCATTCGGGATACCATTGGTCCCAGCAAATGCCGACGCCGATGCGGACTGTAGAGCCATCATCCGCTGCCACGTCCCACACTTTGAACCCGTCATTGCCGGGTCGGAAATAGAACTTTTCCTCATATCCCGGACCATCGGGAATATGACTCTTGCGGTATGTGCCTGCGATCTCTCCGTCAGGTCCGATCATAGCAATCGTGTTGTAATAGTGGTGCCCGTCGCGCTCAAAAAAGCTGGTGGGGATCGCGACTTTCAACTTTCCCGCAAGGGCCTGCATTGCAGTGACACTTGGATGTTCAAGTGTGGGGCGAGCGAGCGCAAACAGCGCCTCGTCCTCTTCGCGGCAGAAATACGGGCCGGAAAACAGTTCGGGTGGCAGGATAAGCCGAGCCCCGCGCGCAGCGGCCACTTCAATCAGCGCGCTGACCGCTTCGATATTGGCCACTTCATCCTCGCGGGCCAATGCAAGCTGTAGGGCGGCGACTGTGAGTTTCGTGCAATCCGTCATCTCTGGTCGCCGCCGATAGCCTTACTCAGCGAGCCTGAAAAGCAGTGTCATCCGGTCGCTCTCACCGATCTCAGTGTATTTATCCTGATCCTCTTCTCCCAAGGCATAGCTTGGCGGGAGGGTCCACACACCGTTTTCATAATCAGCGGTATCGTTTGGATTGGCGTTGATCTCGCTTGATTCGACGAATTCAAAGCCATTGGCTTCAATGAATTCAATCAGCTCGGCTTCCTTGAGATAGCCCATATTGCCATCGACATATTCGTCAGGAGCGTCCGCTTTCGCGCGGTGTTGGACCACGCCGAGCATCCCGTCAGGCTTCATCATGGCGCGCAGGGTTGCAAGCTCGCTTTCAGCCGCATCCCAGCGGATGAGGTTGTGCATCATGCGGATCATCAAGACGCGATCGACTGTGCCGTTCAGCTCTTCGGGCACGGCATTGCCGAAATGGAACGGCAGGTCTTCAGTAGGAATCCCGAGCGCTTCAGCCTGCGTGGCGGAGAAACCTTCTCCAAATCCGCGCACGCGCTCAACGAATTCCTCACCAAGTGGCGCAGCGACTTCCGGGGCGAAGCTTACCGCGACATAGCTGCCTTCGCCATCGACATAGGGAGCAAGCACGCGGGTGTACCAGCCGCCACCGGGAGCATATTCGACCACGGTCTGACCGGGTTCGACTTGGAAGAAGGCCAGCGTTTCAGCCGGATTGCGGAAAGCATCACGCGCTGTGTCTTCGGCGCGGCGTTCATGCGCAAGCACATCAGCCAGCTTCGTGTCTTCCGCCACTTCTGCGGTTTCGGTGCCTTCGGCGACCTCGTCACTGGGTGCGCACGCCGCCAGCGCCAGGGCGCTGACAGCTGCGATTGCGTGAAACGTCTTCATAATTCCCTCCCTTTGGGTTCGGCTTAGTTCGCCTTGCGGAACAGCAAGGTCATGCGGTCGCTTTCACCGATAGCGCGGTGGCGGGCCTGCTCTTCTTCGGTTTGACGACCGAAGCCAAGCGATGGGGGAAGCGTCCATACGCCGCCTTCATAATCCGCTGTGTCATTGGGGTTGGCGTTGATTTCGCTTTCCGCAGCAAGCTCAAAACCGTTGGCTTCGAAAATCGCGATCACGTCTTCTTTGCGCATATAGCCGCGCTGGCGTGCTCCGTAATCGTCATAGCTTGCGCCTTCGGGGGCACGGTGCTGCACGACGCCCACCATACCATCATCCTTGAGCATCATGCGCGCAGCTTTCAGCACATCATCTGCCCGGTTGCCGATATTTAGGCCATGCATTGAGCGGAAGATCAGAACACGGTCGACCGTGCCTGCCACGTCCTCTGGCATTTCGTCAGTTTCGAACGCCATTACGGTGTCCGCTTCGACGCCCATTGCTTCTGCAAGGCCTTCTTTGAACCGCTCTGTCCAAGCCTTTGAGCGCGCTTCTTGTGCGCGGTCACGATAGGTGCGGCCATCGCTGTCTTGGTTGAAGGCGATATATTGACCGCCAATCATCAAATACGGTGCGAGAACGCGAGTGTACCAGCCGCCACCGGGACCATACTCGGCGACCGTATGCGTCGGGCTAACCTGGAAGAACTCAAGCGTTTCGGCAGGATTGCGATATTGATCGCGTGCGCGGTCATCATCGCGGCGATCAGCTGCAAGCACTTCTTCGATGGTCGGTAAAGCAGCGCCATCATTGTGCGCTTCGGCAAAAGCGGGCGCGTTGGTGGAAAGAGCAGTGCCAACGGCGAGCGCGGCAATCGGGGCAAGAAGCTTGAGTTTCATGGGGATCGGTCCTCTTTTGCGACAACAAAATTTTGGATGCGCGCTTTTGTACGCCTTGGCGCGGTGATGACAAGCACTACGACGCCCTCTGGCAATCCCCGTCGGCATCCCTATGTCGTTTATCGATTAAGGAGAATGATCGAGATGGAACAGGCAATCATCGCTGGCGGATGTTTCTGGTGCACCGAAGCGGTGTTCCGCGATGTCGTGGGCGTGAGCGAAGTGGAAAGCGGCTATATTGGTGGCACGGTTGCAAACCCCACTTATAAGGAAGTGTGCACGGGCAATACCGGCCATGCAGAAGGCATCCGCGTAACCTTCGATCCAGATGCAATCAGCCTTCCAGACATTTACGATGTTTTCCTTGGCACACATGATCCAACCCAGTTGAACCGCCAAGGCGGCGATATCGGCACGCAATACCGCTCTGCCATTTTCCCTTTGTCTGCTGACCAAGGCGCAGAGGCCGAAGCAGCAATAGCGCGCTGGAATGCGGAGAATGGCAAGGTCGCTGTGACCACAATCGAAGGCCTCGATGGCGATGCACAGACCGCACAGTGGTATCCAGCAGAGGATTACCACCAAGAATATTGGGACGGCGAAGGCCAGCGCAATCCATATTGCCTCGCTGTGATCCCGCCAAAGATCATGAAGCTCAGAAAAAGCTTTCAGAAATACGTGAAAAGCTAAGCGTCACCTTGGGACGGAACCATGTCGCACAGTTACGCCAATCCTTATGCCTCTGATTACACTGAGCAAAGCGATGGCTCGCTGACCTTCAAGTGCTCGCAAGATGCGCAAAAGCTGGCTTGGCTAACCCTTCCGCCGCATCACGCGGTCGTTGTTCAAACGCAGGCATTCTGGACCGCTGTGGGCGCTTCAATGGTGCTTGGCGGCATGGAAGACGGCCAGTGGAGCGCGCTGACCTGGATTGACTGGGAACTGGGCGATGGCGAAGGCGGTCATGCGGTGCATGGCACCTATCGCAGCACACAATTGGACGGCAAACTGTCTTATGAGGTTGAGCTGTTTAATGCGGGCGGCACCAAAATAGTTACCATTCGCGGGCGCGGCGTCGTGTTTCGCAACCGCAATTTCGAACAATGGCGTGAAGGCTCTAAAAGCGAGGCGCGCGCAGCCGCGCCAAGATCCGAATTCACCTATACGAGCCGCAGTGATGTGGGCCTGCGCGATGACGAGAGCGTATTGGTCGCGCCCTACGATCGCGCTGACGGATATGTCGAAGCTCTAGTGACGCCCCAGAACGGCTTTCCGCCCGGCAACCCGCTGATTGGGGGGTCAGGCGATCATGTGAACTCCACCCATTTCCACGAAATTGCTCGCCAAACGCTGTTCTTAATCAAGGGACGCAGCGACCTCGATACAAGCGGGGAGATGACGCTCAAACGCTATGTCGAATTGGGCACGCCGCTACGGCTCAATATCCGCAACGAGGCGGCAGGCAGAATCACGTTTGAGGTGGAGCAATTGGGCAAGCCATGTGCTGAGATCACCCTGCGCTGGCAGGTTTAATCCATCGCGCTACGAAGAACCCATCCAGGCCGCCTTCTTCGGCCAGCATTCCGGGATGGGTGCGGACCCAGCCTTCTGGCGTGGGCTCAATCCCACGTGGTAATTCCTCGCCAGTGACTGGCATGGCAGCAAGGCTCAATTCAGTATCAATCCACGCCGCCTGTTCCTCACCCTCTTCGCGTTCGAGCGAGCACACCGCATAGACCAGAACGCCGCCGGGTTTGAGCCAGTTCACCGCTCGCTTCACCAAGCTGCGCTGGATCTCGACCATTTCCGCGATTTGCCGCTCGCCGATACGGTGGAGTACGTCAGGATGACGCCGGCAGGTGCCTGTTGCGGTGCACGGCGCATCGAGCAGGATCGCGTCAAATTGGTGCTTCGGCTCCCATTTGAGCGCATCTGCACGAATGGGTGAGGCTTTGAGCTGGGTGCGTTTGAGGTTGTCCTTTAGCACCTCCAACCGCCGCTTTGACATGTCGAGCGCAGTGACTTTCCACCCGCCTGTCGCCAGCGCCATGGTCTTGCCGCCGGGCGCGGCGCACAGGTCAAGCGCATGACGTCCCTCTCCTGCGCCAAGCAAAGAAGTCGGAATTTGTGCGGCCAGATCCTGAACCCACCATGCGCCGTCTTTATACCCTTCAAGGCTTTCCACCGGAGCACCGCGCGGCACGCGGACCTGGCCGGGCGCATGGCTGACCCCGCCAAGCTTGGCCTGCCAAATCTCGGTTTCACTCGCATCGCGCAAGGTAAGGTCCACTTCGGGTGGCTGCACCAACCCGCTCGCGATCTCAGCCGCACGCTCACCCCAGCGCTTCACCACGCGTTCAGGCATGGTGGGCATGTCGGGAAGTGCTGCTTCGCGCTTCATCAAGGTCGAAAACACACCATGCGCGAGCCTACGCGGACCGCCTGCCAATAGTGGCAACCCTGTCGCGATCACCGCATGTGGGGGCGTCTCCAACCGCAAAGCTTGCGCCAGCATCAACCGCAGCACCGCGCGCGGCTTTGCATCATCGGGCAGCGGTTTCTTGGTCGCGCTGTCAATCAACGCATCAAGGTCAGTGAGCCACCGCAGCGCCTCCCCCGCAATGGCTCTGGCCAAAGCCTGATCGGGCGCAGAACGAACGTCGCGCAAAGCGGGCGGCGCGGCCTGCTCCAACGTCTCGCCGCGACGCAGCACCGCATCGCACATTTTGAGCGCCGCGCGGCGAGCGTAAATTCCAGTGGGTTGAGCCATAAGCGCGCTCGGTTAGCGGCTATTGAAACCAAGCGCCAGCATGCGCATTGTATTGAGCGTATGACAAAGCAGAAATCTGACGCCGCGAAAGCCTTCAAAAAGCCAAGCCATTGGAGCAACGACCCGGTGCCTCAGCCCAAAAAGGTCGATCCTATGAAGGACGAACCGCGCGAGCTTTCCCCCACCCGCTACGGCGATTGGGAGAAAGACGGTATCGCGTGGGATTTTTAGAGTGATTTGAACTCAATATTCAGCCCGTCTTTGGGCTGAGGGATTGGCCATGGTTGCCATGCGGGCGCGTAGCCTTCGGGCGCTTCGATCCGGTAGCGTTGGAGCAGCTGCGCCATCAGCACTTTGATCTGCATGTAAGCAAAGTGCAGCCCCAGACACATATGCGCGCCGCCGCCAAAGGGGACCCAGGCATATTTGTGCCGCGCTTTCACCTTGTCGGGCGTGAAGCGCATCGGGTCGAAGTCCATGGGATTGTCCCAATATTCCTCTGAATGGTGGGTCCAGTAAATGTTGATCCCGCACAATTGGCCAGCCGGAATGTGATAGCCGCCAAATTCAAAATCCTTGATCGCGCGGCGCGGCATGGATGGAACCGGCGGCATCACACGCAATGTCTCTTTGAAGATCATCTCGGTGAGCTCAAGCTTGCCCATATCGTCATATTCAAGGGCGCGCGGATTGCCTGATCCGTCCGGACCGCCAGTCACAGCGAAGATTTCCTCGCGCATTTTCTCCTGCCATTCAGGATTGGTCGCGAGATAATAGATCAGCGAGGTCGCAGACGACGTGATCGTGTCATGCGCGGCCATCATCAGGAAGCTCATGTGATCGACCACTTGGTCGACCGGCAACAGCGAACCATCTTCGCGGGTGGCTGTGGCGAATTGGCTGAACATGTCCTGCCCGCCGCCTTCTGCACGGCGGCGATTGGTTTCGCGGGTCAGAAAATCGACCATGAAAGCGCGGCCATCGACCCCGCGCTTCATCTTGGTAAAGGGCAGCGGCTTGCGAATGGGCGCGACCGAGGCTTGCACCATGTCGACAAAGGCGGTGTTGATCTTGTCCGCTTCCGGTCCCCATGGAATGCCGAGAAAGCTGTCAGCCGCAAGGTCGAGCGTCAGTTGCTTAATCGCGGGCTGGAATTGCTTTGGCCCTTCCCAACCAGACACTTCGCGCGCGATCCCGCTGTTCAACGCGCCCGAATAATGGCGCATCGGGCCCGGCTTAAACGCGATCGAAAGCGCGCGCCGATCGATACGGTGGTGATCAAAATCGAGCAGCATCAGCCCGCGCGGGAACAGCTGATCGAGCACAGGACCCCAGCCTTGCTCGCTGGAGAAGATCTTATCCTTGTTAAACAGGACCAGCTCATTCGCCTCTGCTCCGACAAGCGCGACGTTCCAGCCGCCAAAGGCGTGGGTTTTGTAGACCTTGCCGTATTTCGCGACCATGCGCGCGGTGAAGGCATGCGGGTCAGCGAGCTGCGTGAAAGTGTTGCCAACTAGAGGATAGCCGCGCTCACCGGGAATATGTGCAATCGCATCGTCGCTGGGCAGACCTTCGCTCCAATGGTTGAAGACGGGAGCCGATTGATCGGTGGTTTTTGGTTCAGCGAGGGTTGCCATTTTAGGCTTAACTCCGTTGCGACGAAAATTTAGGCGACATTGACTTAGCGGCGATACGTATCGCGAATGCAACTTACCACAGTGTAAATAGTCCGCCAAGCAAGCGAATGATTGGACGGGACCGACGCAATTCGCGGCCGATTAGAGCCAGCCTGAAAGCTCGCGCTTGATCAGCGCTTCGAGCATTTCGACACCGCTTGATGAGACATTAAGGCAATCGAGTACGGCATATTCTTCGCCGCCCGCCTCCTTAAACTCATCACGCCCTTCGAGCGCCAATTCTTCCAAAGTCTCAACGCAGTCCGCCGCAAATCCGGGAGCGGCCACTACGATCCGTTTGGTGCCCTTTTCGCCCTCTGCGATCAGCGTGTCATCGGTCGCAGGCTCCAGCCATTGGGCCGGGCCAAAGCGCGATTGGAACGTCGTTTCAAATCGCACGCCTTCAAATTCAGGCCGCTCTACCAGCCGCTCGCGCAGCAGCCGCGCGGTCTTGTGACAATGGCAGTGGTACGGATCACCCTTTTGCAAGGTGCGCAGCGGCATCCCGTGGAAGCTCAACAGCATGACTTCAGGGCGAAAGCTGAGTGCGCTCACTTGCCGGGTCAAATCATTGGCGAGCGCATCGAGATAGGCCGCATCATCGTGATAGGGCGGCAAAAAGCGCAAAGCGGGCTGCCAGCGCATCTCACCCATCACGCGGGCCACTTCGTCAAACACGGTTGCAGTCGTCGCGGCGCAATATTGCGGATACATCGGCGCGATCAAAATACGGTCGCAGCCCGCCTCCGTCATCTCAGTCAATCGCTGCTCAATCGAAGGCGAGCCATAGCGCATCGCATAGTCGACAATGACATTGGGGCCGGTATCGGACCCGGTCAGCTCTTTGGCGATCTCTTCGGCTTGGCTCGCGGTGATGTCGGCCAAAGGCGAACCGCGATCGGTCCAGATTTTGGAATAGGCTTCCGCGCTTTTTTGCGGACGCGTGTTGAGAATGATCCCACGCAAGATCGGCTGCCAAGCGATGGCAGGGATTTCGATCACGCGGCGATCAGACAAAAACTGCTTGAGATAACGCCGCACTGAGCCCGCGTCAGGCGCATCAGGCGTGCCCAAATTGACCAGCACCACGCCAATCGAGCCGCTCTTTACCGGCGGATGGTCGTTCGGAAGGCGCTGTGGTTGCCAAGTCATGTTGCGCTCAACGCATGAGGCGGCAACGGTTTCCGGCAATTTCGCGCGCAGCCTTCGGGTAAAGATGCCATGCGGATCATAATCCGCCTGAAAGTAGGGGCAGTCGGCGCAATCGCAAGCCCGTGGCGGAGAACAATGCGTTCGCAATTGCAGGCGCTGCCACAACCGCGCTCAGTTCACCCGGATCAAAGGGCGTCGCCTCAGACGGGATAAAGTCGACTTCAATCTCTGGGCAATCGGCCAATTTTGGCAGTCCCAGCTGGCCATATTCAAACGTCGTTGGCAGCCCGCCACGCAATCGCAGCGCGTTACCCAGCGCAATACCGATCCCGAACAGCAATCCGCCTTCGATCTGTTGGCGCGCAATGTCGAGATTGACGATCCGCCCGATATCCACCGCCGCGGACAACCTGCTTACGCGCATACCGCCTTGCTCGGGATCCGGCATGGCGGTCGCGACACAGGCGATCCGTCCGCCCGTTTCTGCGTCACCAATCCGGTGGCAGGCAAGGCCTTGCCCGCTCTGGTTCACGCCGCCATTCCACTCAGCCATGGAGGCCGCGCGCTGCAAGCAAGCGGCGAGGCGAATGTCAGAACCCAGCATGGACATCCGATAGGACAATGGCTCCCGTCCGCTTTGCGCGGCGATTTCGTCAAGGAAGCTTTCGAGCGCAAAACAAGTGCCCTGATGCGCATTGCCGCGTACGCGCCCTACAGGATAGTTGATCTCAACCGGAATGTGGCGAACGGTGACACTGGGCATCTCATAGGGTGGAAGCGCCCCTTCGCACGCCATCGGATCGCCGCGCCCTGTGCTTTCGCGAATCGCTGCTTCGGGCGTGAGATTCCGGAACAATCGCTCACCAAATTCATAGGTCGCAGGCGGAGTGGCAATGCGCCATTTGAGCGCATCAATCGCGCCGGAGCCCCCTTCGGCAAGTTGCGCGCCGAGCAGCATGAACATGGGCGGACGGGGCCGTGAATGGAGCAATTCCTCACGCCGCTGCCATGTCAGCGATACCGGGCGGCCCAATTCTTTGGCCAGATGCGCGACTTCGATGGCATGGTCATGTTCCAGCCGCGCATCAAACGAACCGCCTGCGGGCATGGGGTAAAGCGCCACATCCTCAGCCCTCAGGCCAACCGCCTTGGCAGCGGCAGCGCGGGCCTGTTCGGGCGCTTGGCTCGCCATCCATAATTCCAGCCGGCCATCGCTCAACCGGGCGACTGCGGTCGCGGTTTCCAGCGGAAAGGCATGCGCTGGCTCCACCTCATAGCGCCGCGCGATATCGACCCGCGCCATTCCCGCTTCGCCAAAGCCGGTTTCTGCGACTTTGAAGCTGTCTCCGATATCGAGCAACGTATCGAGCCGCCCGTTCACATCAGACGTGTCGACCGGGAAGGCGGTAGAAAATGCAGGCTCCATCGCATCAAGCGCCTTCTCCGCGCTCCACCATGTCGTCGCCGCCGCTGCGAGCCAGCGCTTGCCTTTAACAATGCCCACCAGCCCGCGTACACTCGCCGCGCCATCGGCGTTGAATTCGGTTAGCTCGCTGGTGTGATTGGGGCCGTGACGGATCGCGGCATAGACCATGCCGGGCAACCGCACATCGCCTGCAAAAGTGTGACTGCCATCGACTTTGGATGGCAGGTCAATGCGCGGAAATTCGTCGGTGCTCTGGCCATCCTCGTAATTGATCGAAGGAGCTGTCGCGACCACTTCGGGGCGCAATGGCGCAGGATCAGGTGCCCATTGCTCCGCTGCGCCTGCGGCCAATTCTCCAAAGGTCGCACGGTTGTCACCCCAGCTGACGATGCCACGCTCAACCTCGCATTCCTCCCACGACGTACCCCAACGCGATGCGGCCTCTTGTGCCAGCATCGCGCGTGCTGCCGCGGCCGCCTCTCGGCAAGGAAACTCATAAGCCTCCAACGCAGTGCCTTCTGCGGTTGCGTTGAACCGGGTTGACCGTGCGAAGCGCTCTGCGAACATATCGTCCGTGGCCTGCGACAATCCCTCTGCCATCGGCTCCCACATTTCGCTCCAACGTTTGGCAAGCGGGATATTCGCATAGGCGGCAGCCACCGGCGCAGGCTCTACTGCAACCTGTCGCCAATCCGCGCCCAATTCCTGCGCGATGATTTGAGGGAGGATAGTCGTGACGCCCTGCCCCATTTCAAGCTGTGGGACAGCGACAGTGACCACCCCGTCTTCTGCCACTTTCAGCCAGGCATCGAAGACATGTTCGCCGCGTGCAGGCTCCAAGGGGTTGGGATAAGAACGCGGCATCAGCCACCACGCGGCAAACAGCCCGCCGCCAATGGCAGCGCCTGTTACCAATCCGCGCCGGGTGACCTGCATGCCCGTCAGACCGCCCCGCTGGTGAGCCAGCGATCCAATTTGTCAGCAATAGCGTGGAACGGTGCTGCAAGCTCGTCATCACCGCTTGCAGGAGGTGTGCCTGCATCGCCCGCCAGCCGCGTTTCAATGGTCAGGGGCACACGGCCAAGGAAGGGTATTTCCAGCGCGCTAGCAAACTTCTCGACCCCGCCCTGCCCAAACGGATCGCTGATCTCGCCGCAATGGGGGCAGGCATAACCCGCCATGTTTTCAATCAGGCCAATGATCGGCACTTCGCCATCTTCGAACAATTGCCCGGCGCGCGCGGCATCAAGCAGCGCCAAGTCCTGCGGAGTGGAGACCAGCACCGCGCCATCAGGCTTTGCATCCTGCATCATCGATAATTGCACATCGCCTGTTCCGGGCGGCAAGTCGATCAACAGCAATTCGGTGTCATCCCAAAGCGCATCGACCAGCTGGCCAAGCGCCTTACCCGCCATCGGCCCGCGCCATGCGAGCGCTTTGCCAGGCGGGACCATGTGACCCATCGACAGGACCTTCACCCCATGCGGGCTTTCAATAGGCACCAGCTTATCGCCTTCGCTCATCGGCTTTGCGCGTTCTGTTTTCAGGAGGCGCGGCTGTGATGGGCCATAGATATCGCCATCAATCACCCCGACCCTGCGCCCCTTTTTGGCCAAGGCGACCGCAAGATTGGTGGTGAGCGTCGATTTACCCACACCGCCTTTGCCCGAACCAATCGCGATAATCATGCGCCGCCGCCTGTCCGCGATCAAAGCGACGCGCACTTCATCAACCTGCTCCAAACCGGACAGAGCGCTCTCAATAAGTTTTTCGAGCTCTTCGCGGGCTTTCGCTCCTAAGTCGCCCGCTTCGGCCACCACCACGGCTTTGCGATCTGTGATCCGTGCCGAGCGCAACCGACCATGAATCTCAATTGGCAAAGCTTCACGGATAAGTGCTTCGGCTTCAGCCGCATTGGGGGGCAAATTTTGGTCTTCGCTCATGCTTATTGGCCTTAAGGCGCAAATTCCGCGCGCCAACCCCTGTTTTTCCTCAATTTGCATTCCTATAAGAGAAAGCATGCGAATTTTCGATGGTTTCAAACAGAATCTCGGGCTGGCTATGGCTGGCAAGAAGAACCCATGGGGTAAGCCCTCTGGCGGTTCAGGTGGTGACGGCTCTGATGGCGGCGATCCCCCATCAGGTGCAGGCGATGGTGATGGGTCCAAAGATGGACCACGCAATCCATGGCTTCCAGGCGGAGGCGGATCCGACAGTGGGAAGCGCCGCTCGGCCTCTGTCGAAGATATCTTCAAAAATCGTGGCCCCGAAGGTCCGCGCCGCGCAGGCGGCGGCGGAGGCGGCGGCTTTAAATTCCCTGAGCGCCCTGGTGGCGGCAGCTGGGCACCGGTCATTGTCGTTGGCGTCTTGGCGCTATGGTATCTCGCAACCGGTGTGCATTTGATCCAGCCGGGTGAAAATGCTGTCGTCAAAACCCTCGGTAGCTATTCACGCACTCTCACACCGGGTTTGCAATTCACAGCTCCCTATCCGGTTGAGACTGTCGATGTTGAAAACGTCGAAGGTATTCGGGAAGTGCGCATTCCTGATGGCAACAGTCAAAAACTGATCCTCACAGGCGATCAAAACTTGGTCGATCTTAGTTACGTTGTTCGCTGGCGGATTAATGACCTGCAGGATTTCAAATTCCAACTGGCAGAGCCTGTTGAGACCGTGAACGAAGTGGCCGAGGCCGCGATGCGCGCCTCCGTTGCGGAAAAAACGCTCAATGAAACCTTCACTGGTCAAGGCCGTGCAGAAATCGAGCTTTCCGTTCGTGAACGTATGCAGGAAACGCTCGACGAATATCGCGCAGGTATCCAGGTCGTGGGTATCAACGTTGCCAAGGCTGACCCGCCTAGCGAAGTGAACGATGCTTTCCGCGACGTCTCTGTGGCTGAACAAGACGCTGACCGCGCCCGAAATCAGGCGCAAGGTTATGCTCAGCAAGAGCTGGCCCGCGCCGAAGGTGAAGCCGAAGCGTTCGACAAGGTTTACGAGCAATATCGATTGGCTCCGGGTGTCACCCGCCAGCGTCTTTATTATGAGACAATGGAGCGTGTCCTCTCGCAAACCGACAAGACCATTATCGAGACAGAGGGCGTAACCCCGTATCTGCCGCTGCCTGAAATTCGCCGCCGCGCCACTGCGACGCCGCCGACGATCACAGTGGAAGCCCCCGCCCGACCAGCAACCCAGCAGGGAGGCCAGTAATGGAAAATCTCTGGAACAATTATCGCGTCGCCATCATCGCTCTAGGTGTGATTGTCGTCGGCTTTTTCATGAGCGCCTATGTCGTGAATGAAGAAGAGCAGGTCGTCGTGATCCGTACTGGTGAGCCTGTCCGCTTCGCCAACCGTCCGGGCAGTGATTATTCTGCCGGTATCTATTTCCGCGTGCCGCTGATCGAAACGATCCAGCGCATCGATAAGCGTGTGCTTGATCTGGAAATGACGCAGGAAGAGGTGCTCTCAAACGATCAGCAACGTCTTTTGGTCGATGCCTATGCCCGCTTCCGTATCGTCAATCCGAAACTGATGATCGAACGTGCCCGCACCGAACAAGGCGTGCGCGCCGCGCTTGAGCCGATTTTGAACTCGGCTCTGCGTCAGGAACTTGGCCGTCGGACTTTCTCCTCCATGCTTACCGCTGAACGCGGTACAGCGCTTGCGAATGTCCGCGCCAACCTTGACCGCGAAGCGCAGCAATATGGCGCTGAGGTGATTGACGTGCAGATCAAACGCACTGACCTGCCCACAGGTCGCCCGCTCGATTCCGCCTTTGAACGCATGCGTTCTGATCGTCAGCGTGAAGCGCGCACAATCCGTGCGGCCGGCACGCGTGATGCGCGTGTGATCCGCGCTGAAGCGGATGCAGAAGCGGCGCGGATTTATGCCGAAAGCTTTGGTCAGGATGGGAACTTCTACGACTTCTACCGCGCGATGCAGAGCTATGACGAAACGTTCCGCAACGCGCAGGAAGGCGAAACCGGCAGGGGTGATAGCTCAATTATTCTGTCACCTGACAATGAGTATTTGCGCCAGTTCCGCGGCAATCGCTAATCCAAAGGTTTAGGCGTAACGGTTTGCCAATATCAGACGAACGGCACATACAGCGCTACCGACTACAAACGTGTTCAATCGCGGTTAAGTGCGTCTGAGGCCATTTGGGCCGCGTAGTTTATAGTAATTCGAGCGCTCTTTTTGCGGCGCTTGTAAGATGGAAGGAACGAGAGGACGTGAGCAACGTGCGGTATGTATACGGACTGACAAGCGCGCTTTTGGTAGGTGGAGCAGCGGTATCGCTGATGACCGGCTATCCCGCAGGTGCGCAGGTCGCTCAAAACGACACCAATGTGATGGACCGCGTCGTCCCTGTCGAAGGGGCGCCCGCAAGCTTTGCCGATCTTACCGAGCAATTGCAGCCAGCCGTGGTCAATATCGCCACGCGCCAGTCGGTCGAAGTCAATCGCAACCCCTTCGCCGGCACGCCTTTTGCCGAGCTGTTCAACCGGCGCGGCGGCGGTGGCAACCAGCCACAGCGACGTGAGGCAAACTCGCTGGGTTCAGGCTTTATCATCAGCGCCGATGGCTATGTCGTGACCAACAATCACGTCGTGACGCCAGACAATCGCGCACGGCTTGAAGAAATCACCATCACGATGCCCGATGGCACCGAGTACGAGGCCGAATTGGTGGGCGCAGATGCCGCCTCTGACTTGGCGGTGCTCAAAATCAATTCGGACAACACCTTCCCCTTCGTTGAGTTTGGCGATTCCAGCCAGACACGCGTGGGTGAATGGGTGGTTGCGATTGGTAACCCGTTTGGCCTTGGTGGAACGGTAACATCCGGCATCGTTTCAGCGGTCTATCGCAACACCGGGCAAGGCGGCGCCTATGACCGCTTCATTCAAACTGACGCGTCGATCAACCGGGGCAACTCAGGCGGTCCGCTGTTTGACATGCGCGGCAATGTGATCGGCATTAACAATGCGATCTTCTCGCCTTCGGGTGGCAGTGTCGGCATTGGCTTTGCGATCCCTGCTGAAATTGCGCAGCCAATCGTTGCGCAATTGCGCGAAGGCCAAGAGATTGAGCGCGGCTATCTTGGTGTAAGTCTACAACCGGTTGACGATGATCTCGCGGATTCGCTGGGTCTGAACGATGGCAGCGGCGAAATCGTCCAACTGGTTAGCGAAGACAGCCCAGCAGAGGCCGCGGGCCTGCGCGCTGGTGACATCATCACTGGCGTTAACGGCCAAGATGTCACTTCCAGCCAGACGGTTAGCATCCTTGTCGCCAATATCGCGCCGGGTGAAACGATCCCAGTTGCAGTGCTGCGCGATGGCCGTTCGATCACGATCAACACCACGCTTGGCAAACGTCCGAGCGAGGAAGAACTTCGCCAGCAAGCGCAGACATTCGATCCCGATGCCGAAGAGCAGATGGACCCGAATGAGATGGATGACACCATCGCTGAAAAACTCGGCCTGCAAGTGCTCGAAATGACGCCGCAAATCGCGCGCAGCTTGGGCGTGGATGCGGATACCGAAGGTCTGGTTATCGGCGCGGTTGATCCGAACTCGGATGCGGGCCGTAAGGGTCTGCGCCGCGGTGATATCGTTCTGTCCGCGAACTATCAGGCGGTCACAACTATTGCGGCTCTGCGTGAACAAGTCACCGCCGCTGAAGATGCCGGACGCGACGCAGTGCTGCTTCGCATCCAACGTCGCGGTGCGCCGCCGCGCTTCGTACCAGTGCGGCTGCGTTGATCTAAGGCAGCAGCCAACCAATCAAAAAACCCCGCGAAGCTTTGGCCTCGCGGGGTTTTTTGTATCTGGAATTTCAGCCCATAAGCCTATCCATCAGGTCCACCGCCATCATCACGCGGAGGCACCACGGCTGGTGCTGGCGGGTCCGATCGCGGAGGCGGGGAGCGCTGCGGTCCTTCATCCACCGGCGCACCGATCGCTTGCTCCAGGAAATCATCGCTGACAGCGGCAGGCGGCTCTTCCACCGGCGGAGGCGTTGGAGAATTCTCGTCAAACCCATCGGAATTATCGCGCCGGCCAGGCTCTATCAGATTGCCCTGCTCATCAATGAAATAGTAGTCTTCCGGATCGCCAAACAAGGCCTCTTCATCCGGCTCCAATCGCCATTCGGGAAGGTTGAGGGTCGTATCGAATTCCTCAACCGGACGATCCTTCACCGCATAGCGCATATAGGCGGCAAAGGCTTGTGCGGGCGCGCGTCCGCCTTGGAGGCCCGGCACACGCTGCGCATCATCGCGGCCCATCCAAACGCCTGTTGTGATGCCGCTGGAAAAGCCGACAAAATAGCCATCCTTGTTTGAGCTGGTCGTGCCCGTCTTGCCCGCGACAGGGCGACCGATCTGTGCTGCGCGCCCGGTACCCGTTTGTACAGCTGCCTGAAGCAGGTCAGTCATCCCGGCGACCACATAGTCTGGGACCAACTGCGTCTCACGCGGCTTTTCACGTTCGTAAATCGTCTCTCCGCCCGCCGTGGTCACTTTAAGGATGCCATAGGGCTCCACCGCCATGCCGCCCGCTGACACGACAGAGAAGGCGCGCGTCATTTCGATCAAGCGCACTTCGGATGAACCAAGCACCATCGAGGGGTAAGTGGACACAGGGCTGCTGATCCCGAACCGCCGCGCCATTGAGGCGACCGTGCCAAAGCCCACTTCATTGCCCAATTGCGCCGCGACGGTATTGATCGAATAGGCAAAGGCGGTGCGCAGTGACGTCTCGCCGACATTGCGACCGTTGGAATTGCGCGGTGACCAGCCGTCAATGTTGACGGGCACGTCCTTCACCTTGTCATCGGGTGTGTAGCCCGCCTCCAAAGCTGCCAAGAACACGAACAATTTAAACGCAGAGCCGGGCTGGCGCATCGCATTGGTCGCACGGTTAAAGTTGGTCTCAACATAATCCGTGCCGCCCACTAGGGCGAGAATCGCACCATCACGGTCAAGGCTGACCAAAGCCCCTTGCGAGCCATCAGGCGTGTTTGCATCAATCGAAGCGGTAGCCGCGCGCTGCATTCCGGTATCCAGCGTCGTCCAAACCTCCAGCGGAGCGTTGGTCTCGGGCAGCAAGATATCGAGCTGCGGCAGCGCCCAATCGGTGAAATAGCGCACCGAATTCTGCCCCGATTGCTGTTTCAATTCGACCGTGTCGACATCAACCGATGCCTGTGCCTGTGTGATATAGCCCTGCTCACGCATCAGGCGTAGCACAACCTTCGCACGGTCAACGGCAGCCTGTACATCGGCGGTGGGGGAATAGCGGCTAGGCGCTTTCACCAGCCCTGCAATGATTGACGCTTCAGCCACGGACAGCTCACGCCCCGGATGGCTGAAAAACTTGCGACTGGCGCTGTCGACACCGTAGGCGCCGCCGCCAAAATACACCTTGTTGAGATACAGTTCGAGGATCTGTTCCTTCGAAAACTTCCATTCCAGCGCCATCGCCAGCACAGCCTCACGCGCTTTACGATCGACCGTACGGTTGGAGGAGAGAAACAGGTTACGCGCCAGCTGCTGAGTAATCGTCGATGTGCCGCCAACACGCGCACGCGCTCCGGTGAAGCCTTCGACAATGGCGCCAGCGGTACGATAGGGATCGACCCCGAGATGCGAATGGAAGCGTTTATCCTCCACCGCAATCATCGCGTTGCGCATGTTTTCCGGGATTTCCTCATGTTCCAGCCATTCGCCAAAGCTTGGCCCGATCTCGACAATTTCACTGCCGTCACGCGCACGCACGAGGATGGTCTGGCCGGTTTGGCTGGCCTTCAACTCGTAAAAGCTTGGGATGGTTTGCGCCGCCATGCCGACCGCGACGGTAAGGACAATCATGCCCAAAACCGCGCCGCCTGTGCCCCACAGCGCGAGCCGCTTGGTCCATTTCCAGAACCAAGATGGCTGCTTGGGCTCTCCTTTGGAGCCGGAACGCTTCAATTTGGTCTTTCCGCCCGAGCCACCACGCGAGCCACCACCTGATCCACCTGCGGACTTGGCGCGGTCGCTGGCTGCGCGGCGTGAACCGCGCTTGCCCTTGTTCTGCAGTTTGTCACCGCGTTTTGACATTAGTTCCCTTGGCTAAACATGCACAATCCCAACGTCCTATCGCCTGCATAGGTGAGTTGTAACCGGGCGTGAACACGTGAGCGCAAGGCAATCCCCGAGCGATAATCGGCGGCAGCGCTACTCCTCTGGCGCAAATTCCAGCGCGGCAGAGTTGATACAATAACGAAGGCCCCCTTCTTCGGGCGGGCCATCAGGGAACACGTGGCCCAAATGGCCGTCACATTTGCCGCAGCGCACTTCGGTGCGGATCATGCCAAATGACACGTCGCGATGTTCGTCGATCACGTCGCCATCGGCAGGTTTGGTAAAGGCGGGCCAGCCGCAGCCCGAATTGTACTTTGCCGCACTGATGAACAGTCGCGTTCCGCAGGCCGCGCACATATACTCGCCTGCCTCGTAAAACTTGTCATACTTGCCGGTAAATGCCCGCTCGGTCCCCGCCTCGCGCAGAATGTGGAACTGCTCTGCGGAAAGACGCTCGCGCCATTCTTCATCGGTGGTCATTTTGGGATCGTCGGTCATTTTCTCTCTCATTCCTCGCTCATGCGATCAAAGATCGCGTCATTGCGGGCGCCCGGTTGGGCTTGCGACCACATGCGTGGCCGATTGCCAAGAATATCGGACTGAATGGGCAAATCCGCAAGGGCGATCCTATTTTCCTACACGCGATCACGCCGCTACGATTGCAGGGTCAAATGAGACGTCAATTGAGCAGTCAGGAACGGTTATTGCGAAAGGTTACAGATAGCACATTTGAAACCCGTGATTTCCGTTTTAATCACAAAGCTTTGCGCGAATTTCCATTATTTTCAAAGCGTACGCTTGCGCGGTCCAAAGTGCGGCGCAAATCAACCGTCGACGAGCGCGTAGTGCTCTGGCGGCTTGATCACATCCATCCGCTCAGACAGCAGCGGGCGGAAGCTCGGGCGGCTTTTGAACACAGCATACCAGCCGCGCGTCTGTTCATGCCCCGCCCAATCAATCCCGCCAAGATAGTCAGCAACGCTGATCTGCGCAGCGGCGGCAAGGTCAGCAAGGCTCATCGTCGATCCGGCCAACCACGGGCGATTGTCAATCAGCCAATCCATGTAATCGAGATGCCCATGCGCCATCCGCATCGCTTCACGCAAAGCGCGGCTGTCGGGTGGTTGTTTGAAGACAATGCGCTTCTTCATCCGCTCCATCAGCAGAGGGGCGGTAACGTCATTGTAGAAGTTCTCATCAAACAGCGCGACCAGCCGCCGGATCTCAGCCCGGTTCACCGCCGTCCCGTTGATCATGGGCGAACGGTCAACGGTCTCCTCGAGATATTCAGCAATCGCGCGGCTATCGGCAAGCGTGATGCCTTTGCCTTCATTGACGAGCACTGGCGTGCGGCCAGCAGCGTTGAGGTTGAGGAACATGTCGGAAGCCGCCCAGGGGTCTTCGCGCAAAAGCTCATAGGCAACCGCCTTCTCGCTCATCAACAAGCGGATCTTGCGCGAAAAAGGGCAAAGAGGGAATTGGTAAAGCTGCCACATGACGCGAAGCCTAATGCCTCAAATCACTCGGCGAATCCACCGCTGTCAAAGCCCCGCTGCCTGCTTCATCAACAGGCATGCAGGCATCATCGCCTCTATCCGCTGCGCGCCGCCTGCACCTGTCAGGCTTTGCACTTCGCGGCCAATGATCGCGTTCACGGCCTCGCGCGAGATTTGGCGGCTTTCCATGAGGGTTGCGAGCGCGCGAACGAAGTACTCACGCCCACCTTCGCTCTCCATATCGGGGTAGCCAGCGCCTTGTGGATCGCCCTCCTTCTGCCACCGCCCGACTATCGCAAAGGCAACCGCGCAGCGCGGCGGTGTTGCCTCCTCAATCGGCAGCTGATCAAGCGAAGTGATCGTGTCTTGGGCGGGGATGGCGGGCGCAGCTTGCAGCGCAAGCGGGGCCACGATAGCGGCGAGGAGAGCGGTGATCATGTTACCTCCTATAGCGCGCGGGATGAACCCATGGCTACAGCCCCTGCGCGAAGTCGTTCGACGTGACCTGCAACACAGTGTCGCAACGCCCCATGCAACAAACGTCTTGTGGTCAGCGAAGGGCACGCTTACGTCCTCAAATGCAACGCAATCACGAGAGGAGACCTCAAAATGCTCAATCACATCATGATCGGTTCAAACGATATCGAACGGTCAAAGACGTTCTACAATGCCGTACTCGGCGTGCTTGGCGCAGGCGAGCCAATGGCGCATGTCAATGACACCGGCCAAACGCGGCTGTTCTACATCCATGATGGCGACACGTTTTCGATCAGTGAGCCGATCAATGGCGAACCGGCCGAACCATCAAACGGCTTCACAATCGGCTTCAAGTGCAATTCGATGGAGCAAATCCAGGAGCTGCATGACGTGGCTGTGGCGAATGGTGGCACCAGCATCGAAGACCCTCCCGGTCCGCGCACCGGCAGCATGGGCGTGATGAACCTGTGCTACTTCACCGATCCCGATGGCCACAAAATCTGCGGTATCCACCGGCCTTCATAAGCTGAGCTTGCTCAGCTGAGCTCAAACACCGCAAATTCGGCGCGCCAATTGGCTCCAATGGGGCCGATGGCGCGCTCATTTGCAAAGAACCACTGCCGCTCAATCCGCGCGCACTTAGCTTCGGCGAGATCGCGGAAATCCTCGACCGTCACATGGTGGATGTTGTCCGTTGCATACCAGCTTACCGGCAAAGCGCGCGTGACGGGCATCCGCCCTCCCAAAAGCAGCGCAGTTCGGGTACGCCAATGCGCGAAATTGGGGAAGGAGACGAAAGCACGCCGGCCCACGCGCAGCAACTCATCCAGCATCAGATCCGGGCGCGTCGCTGTTTGCAGTGTTTGGCTGAGGATAGCGTAGTCGAACGCTTTATCTGGATAGTTGGCGAGATCGCTATTCGCATCGCCCTGAACCACTGAAAGCCCGCGCGATACGCATTTCTCGACGAGCGCGGCATCGAGTTCCAGCCCGCGCGCATCGCAACCCTTTTCCACTTCCAAAACGGTCATCAATCGACCGTCGCCGCAGCCAATATCAAGCACGCGGCTTTCGGATTCGACTTGCCGGGCGATCGTCGCGAGGTCGGGCCGGAGATGGGTAGCCGTCATTCAACAAACCCCCTCACAACGCGATCCAGCTGCTCATGCTCCAGCAAAAAGCTGTCGTGGCCATTGGGCGCCGAAAGCTCCACAAAACTGACCTTAGCCCCAGCCGCGTTCAAGGCATGCACAATGTGCTGGCTCTCCGCTGTGGGATAGAGCCAATCTGTGTCAAAGCTCACTAGGCAAAAGCGCGCTGAGGCCCCGGCAAACGCATCGGCGAGCTTGCCGCCATGCTCTTCGGCCAAATCGAAATAGTCCATGGCGCGGGTGATGTAGAGATAGCTGTTCGCATCAAAGCGCTGTGTAAACCCGCTGCCTTGATAACGCAGATAGCTTTCAACCTGAAAGTCAGCATCGAAGCCAAAGCTTTTAGAAGAGCGATCCTGCAAACGCCGCCCAAATTTGGCGGTAAGCCCCTCTTCGGAAAGATAGGTGATATGCGCAGCCATTCGCGCCACGGCGAGGCCGTTGTCGGGTTTTGCTCCACTCGCGTAATAGTCGCCCTCCGCCCAAGCAGGGTCTGCCATCACGGCCTGTCGGCCAAGCTCATGAAAGGCGATGTTCTGCGCAGAGTGACGCGCAGTTGAAGCGATCACTAAAATCCGTGCCGCGCGCGTGGGCCAATTCACTGCAAGGCTAAGCGCCTGCATGCCGCCCATCGACCCACCAATGATTGTATGAAGCTGCTCAATCTCCAGCCCATCCAGCAACCCCACAAGCCCGCGAACCATGTCGCGAATGGTAATGACCGGAAAACGCATTGCGTATGGCTTGCCATCCGGCCCTTCGCTCGCAGGGCCACTCGACCCCATGCACGATCCAATCACATTGGCGCAGATCACATGAAACCGGTCTGTATCAATCGGCTTGCCCGGTCCAACCATCCGTTCCCACCAGCCCGGCTTTCCCGTAATCGGATGCTGACTGGCGACATATTGATCACCCGTCAGCGCATGGCAGATCAGCACTGCATTGCTCTTATCTGCGGCCAGCTCACCATAGGTTTCATAGGCAATCTGAGCGCCATTCAACACCTGCCCACTATCGAGCGGCAGGGGTTCTGGCAGTGCATAGACGTTAGAGGCAGAAGACGCATTCATTGGAGGCGCGGCTTGGGCGAGCAAAGCGCGCAAGTCAATTGGGGTGTTCTTGGCTGAGCGAAGCGGCTATCGACCCGCTGCTTATGACAAAACGGCCCACACCAAAGCCCTATATCCTTGGCATTCACGCCTATGTGCCCGGCAAGGCCACCGCCAGCGATGGGCGCGCCTTGGTGAAATTGTCCGCCAATGAGAACCCGCTTGGCACCAGTCCTGCTGCCCTGGCCGCGCTGGACGCGACGCGCAGCGAAGCTGCTGCTTATCCTGACCCTGACGCCAATGCTTTGCGCGCTGCAATCGCTGAACTGCATGGTCTGGATGCGGAGCGGATTGTGTGCGGGACAGGCTCCGATGAATTGCTCAACCTTGCCGCCCAAGGCTTTGCAGGGGCAGGCGATGAAGTGCTGTTTAGCCGCCACTCTTTTGCCGTCTACGATATCGCAGCAAGGCGCTGCGGCGCTGCTCCTGTAGAGGCCGATGACCGCGACCTGACAGCCAATGTCGACGCTATTCTGGCCTCCGTGAGTGATCGCACCCGCGTTGTCTTCCTCGCCAACCCCAACAACCCGACCGGCACATGGATCGCTCCGTCGGAAGTTAAGCGCCTGCATTCAGGTCTTCCAAAGGACGTGCTGCTGGTGCTCGACGAAGCCTATGGTGAATATTTACCGCCCGAATATCAGGCAATCGGTTTCGAGCTTGCGGCGACCTATTCCAACGTACTGGTCACGCGCACTTTCTCAAAGATTTATGGCCTCGCTGCAGAGCGTATTGGCTGGGCCACGGGTGCACCTGAATTGATTGACGTGCTTAACCGTATTCGCGGGCCTTTTAATGTGACGGTGAGCGGGCAAAATGCAGCTCTGGCAGCTATTGGCGACCAAACCTTTGTTGAACAAAGCCGCGAACACAATTCCGCAGAACGCGCGCGTTTCGTTGACGCGATCAGCGCGCTGGGAAATCACGGCCTGACTGCTTTGCCGAGTGAGGCGAATTTCGTCTTGGTGCGCTTTGAAGGCGAAGTTAGCGCGCAAACGGCTCTCAATGCACTGGCAGAAGCTGGATATGCGGTGCGGCATTTGCCCGGGCAAGGGCTGCCAGATGCTCTGCGGATCACAATCGGCACCGGCGCGGATATGGCTAATGTGACGGCGTGCCTTCGCCAGATTTGCGGAGAGACGCCATGAGAATTCGCACCGTTGCGATAATCGGGCTTGGTTTGCTTGGCGGCTCAGTCGGTCTCGCCGTGCGCGGACACGCCCCTCGCATTGTAACGCGCGGATATGACCGCGACGCAAAAGTGCGCGAGACCGCAAAAGAGCGCGGCTTAGTTGGTGAAGTGTGCGACACGCCCGAGAAAGCGGTGCGCGATGCTGACCTCATAGTTCTTTGCGTACCCGTGGGCGCGATGGAAGAGGCTGCGCGAGAATTCGCTGAGCATGTTGCAGACGGGGCAATCATTTCAGACGTTGGGTCCTCGAAAAAGAGCGTTGCAGAGGCTCTTGCCCGCGCTTTACCGGGGCGCACCATCATCCCAGCCCACCCCGTAGCGGGTACAGAGCAGAGCGGGCCGGAGGCTGGTTTTGCCTCGCTCTTCACCAATCGTTGGTGCATTCTGACCCCGCCAGAAGGGGCAGATGAGGCAGCGGTCGCAGCATTGTCAGACTTTTGGACCATGCTTGGCGCCAATATTGAGATTATGGATGCCGAGCATCACGATCTCGTGCTTGCCGTGACCAGCCATATCCCGCATCTTATCGCCTACACCATTGTCGGCACGGCGAGCGATTTGGAAGACGTAACGCGCTCTGAAGTCATCAAATACTCCGCAGGTGGTTTTCGCGATTTTACCCGTATCGCGGCATCCGATCCGGTGATGTGGCGTGATGTGTTCTTGAACAACAAGTCTGCCGTGCTCGAGATGTTGGGCCGCTTCTCAGAGGACTTAACAGCGCTGCAGCGCGCGATCCGATCTGGCGACGGGGAAACGCTCCACGACCTATTCAGCCGCACCCGTGCCATTCGCCGCGCTGTCATTGAAGAAGGCCAGGATGATGAACGACCCGATTTTGGGCGCGAAGATCACATCACATAGGGTTTAGGTTACGCGCTCGCAGGCTGCGGGCCTGTTGGCAGGCTTTCGCTAGTATTGAGCACATTGATCGCGCGGTGCACGCGGCGTTCCATGTCAGCGCGGGGCAGGCCTGCGGGGATTGTCTCACCAACTCGGTATGTGATGGTGCCGGGGCGCTTGATCACCGCGTGGTAAAACGGGCCGCTATTCACAGCGACCGGCACAACCGGCAGCCCAAGCAGCTTGTAGATACCGGCGAAACCGGATTGCAGCGGCGGTTCATCGCCATGCTTGACCCGTGTTCCTTCGGGGAAAATGATCAAGGGGCGACCCTCTGCCACGCGCAATTTGGCAGTGGCGATCATCTGACGAAGTGCCCGTGCCCCTTTATCGCGCGCCACAGGCACGAGACCATAAACCTTGGCCGAATACCCCCAGCCTGGTATCCAAAAAAGCTCTCGCTTGGCGAAAACAGTCGGGAAGCGAAACAGACGCGGCATGTCGATCGCTTCAAAAAAGCTCTCGTGCTTGACCGCGATCAGCACGGGTTCGTCAGGGATCACACCCTCTTGAACGATGTGAATGTCGAGGATGTTCTGCACACACCACAGGTGCCAAACGCCCCACAACGCGACCACTTTCTTAAGCGCATCGCGGCCAAAGGGGATCGCCAGCACAGATGCCACAACCAGCAATGCGCTAAACCCGTAAAAGAGCGGGTAAAAGACTAGGCTGCGCAAAAATGCCACCAAAGCGCCCCTTAATATCCAACCAGGCCAGCTATAAAGCTAGCGAGGAGCTTATGGTACTCCAGAAACAGGCTGGCTAGGCTTGGTTCCGAAGGTACGGCGTCCCGCACCACTTTCACGCTGGATGGAAGCGTTCGGTCGAGTTCAGCAGCGGCGCGGCGGATGTGCCAGTCTGTCGTGACAAGGCGCAGCGACTTGATCTGGTTTTCCTCAACCCAGTCGGCAGTCTCGCTCGCATTGCCACGCGTATCGACGGCGATGTAGCCTAAAGTAACGCAGCACTGCATTGCCGCATCTGCCACTTCGAACTCGACTGCGAACTCCGCCGGTGTGACCTCAGGATCGACCCCTGTGACTAGCATGGTTTTGGCCAAGCCTTGATCGAGCACCCTCAGCCCTTGTGCGATCCGTCCGGCACCTCCTGTGGGCACGATCACAGCGTCGGTCTCTACTGCGTCTGCTGGCTGAGGGAGCGTCACGGCAAACCATAAAAAGCCGAGCGCCCAGACCAGCAGCAGGCTGGAGAATATGTTCCGCAATATCCGCATGTGTTTACAGCATCGACCTTAGCGCAAAACCTATCGTTATGCGCCCAGTTATGAGCGCAAGCAGAACGCCGCCGACAGGAATTGCCGCGATTATCAGCCAATCAGCCCATCCAAGCCCGCCACCTGAGATCATTCCGCTATCAAGCGCTGCAAATTGCTGACCCAGCAGCCACACCGCACCAAGGCCCAGCAACAGCCCAACAATCCCGCCAAATGCGGCATCGAGCAAGACCGAGCGCTGGAAAATGCGCGTGACCTGAGCATCGGTTCCGCCCAGCAAATGAATGATCTCAACCGTATCCTGATGGTTGGCAAAGGCACTGCGCGCGGAAAGCCAGACGGCAGCAGCGGCGGCAAATCCTACCAATACGATGAGCGCCAACGCCAAATATTGAAGCGCGGCCAACGCGTCATAGACAGGACGCAACCATTCAGATTGCGCGTCCACCTTCGCTCCCGGCACCGCTTCATCCAGCGCGGTCTGCAATTGGCCGATTTCATTGGCAGTGGCGCTGCGGGTTAGCTCAATGTCGATAAGCGCTGGGATCGGCACATCTTCGGTTGCAGCTGCAGTACCCAACCAGGGCTCCAGCAATTCGGCCAACTCAGCTTCTGGCACCACGCGCACAGATGTGACCAGCGGATGATCACCCATCGCACTGGCAGCCGCCTGAGCCTGTGTGGAGCGGACTTCGGGGTCTGCTTCAATAATCTGCACGGTGACAGCATCGGAAAGATCTGCCCGTGCATTGTCAGCCAAGTTGCGCAGTGAAAGACCGCCTGCTGCTGCAATCACAACCAGCGCGATCAAAATGGCAATCACCCAAGGGATCGGCCCCCCAAAACGTGTTTGTGGCAATAGTCGCGCATTGGCGGAGCCTTTAAGATGTGGCGCGCTATCATTGGCGCGGTCTTCTACAACAAGAGGGGCGCTCATGATGCAGGCCCTTTGCCAGAAGGACGTGGTGGATAGCGCAAGGCTCCTGTTGGGTCCGACAAACGCCCCTTTTGCAGACGCATGATGAGCGAATCGGGCACTTTCTTGAGCAGGTGCACATCGTGGGTGGCGACAATCACCGTGGTTCCCACTCGATTGTTGAGTGCTTCAAACAGGCGCAGCAGCTTCAACGCCATTTCGGGATCAACATTGCCTGTCGGCTCATCCGCGATCAGCATTTGAGGGCGCGCGATGACCGCTCTCGCAATAGCAACACGCTGCTGCTCTCCGCCTGACATTGTTGCGGGGATAGCCTGTGCGCGGTGCGATAGGCCCACCCATTCCAGCATATCGGATACTGCTTTGATGACTTTGCTCTCATCCGTGCCTGACAGACGCAGCGGAAGCGCGACATTGTCAAAGGCAGAGAGGTGTTCAACGAGCCGGAAGTCCTGAAACACCACACCGAGCCGCCTGCGAAAATCAGGCAAACGCGTGCGCGGCAGAGTGATCATATCCTTGCCAAACATGCGGATACTGCCGCGTGATGGACGCTGGGCGAGATATAATAGCTTTAGAAGGCTGGTTTTCCCTGCCCCGCTTGCCCCTGTGAGAAAATAGAAGCTGCCCGGAAACAAGGTGAAGCTCAGATCGCTCAACACTTCGGGATCGGTGCCATAGCGCAGCCCGACATTGTCGAATTTCACAATTTCGCCAGGCCGATCGCTCATCTGACGGCACCTATCAGCGTGCAACTTGTGGGGGAAGCCCAAGTATGGCCCAAATTCCGGCTCTAATGGCCCCGTGCGCGCTCGATGGGTGCTGCGATGTGGAAAAAGCGTGAGAGACTAGGGCACTTCCTCTTGTACCTGCCCCCCCGCAGCCTATTGCAAATGTAATAATGATTATATCGTGCCCCGCCTGCTCCACGCGTTATGTCGTGCCAGACGCCGCAATTGGCGGTGATGGGCGCACCGTGCGGTGTGCGAAATGTAAGCACAGTTGGTTTCAAGAACCCGATCTGCTCGACCTGACAGAGCAAGTTCAATCGGTGAAGCCGAAAGAAACTGCGCCGTCAGCACCTCCCGCGCCTCCACCCACTCCGGCGCCGGAAAAGCCTTCGTCAGAAACGGACGCCAACGCAGATGAGGCAACTGACGCGGCAGGGCCTTCGATCAGCCATTGGCGCACGGAAGATCATCCCGACAGTGCGGAAACAAGCGAGATCGGTAGCGAAGGAATTGCCGCCCGAGCACTGAACCAAGGCAAACGCCGTCGCAAAGTGCGCGCTGACCGAGAAGAAACTCCCGCTGCACCGCGCCCTGCGGATCCTCCTGCGACTGTGCCGGAAGAATCGGACCGAGATGCTGCGATGGAAGAGGGCTTTTCTGGCGACACTGACCCACTCGCTGGTGAAGCAGAAGAAGATTATGCGAGCGAGCCTGACTACGACTTTGACGAAGGCTATGACGCAGACAGGTCGCGGTTTGATTACAGCCCACCGTTCTCGCAACGCCGAAACCCACTCAAAATGTGGACACTGGCCGCGGCGGTATTTGCTCTCTTAGCGACCGGCACCGCCTTGGCCGTCAACTATTACGGGCTGCCATCCTGGTTCCCGATCTCACAGCCGACTTTTGGTATCGCGCAGGACGAGCTGGAGCTGGACTTTCCAAAGAGCCAGCAGCGCAAAATTGAGCTCGATAGTGGTGAAGAGATTTTCGAGGTTCGCGGTACTATCCGCAATTCGGGTCAATCCAGCATAGCCGTTCCCGACGTCCTGATTGTCTTCAGCGATGAACGCGAAAAGAACGTCTACACTTGGATTGTCGTCCCATCGAAGCGCGAATTGGCACCCGGTGAGAGCCTGAATGTGACCGAAGCCGTCACCAACATTCCGCAGGCTGCCAAATATGCCGACATAGGCTGGTCACCCAACTGAACCGAATAGGCCACTTAAGGCCTTGCGCAGTCCCATACCTGTTGCTAGTGGCGCGCTCCTACCAAGCGGAGGCATGCTGCAAAGCGCCCTTCGCTGTCTTGAGTGCGGTCGTGGCGGAACTGGTAGACGCGCAACGTTGAGGTCGTTGTGGGCTAACGCCCGTGGAAGTTCGAGTCTTCTCGACCGCACCATTTTCTCTCAGTCTCATATTCCCTTCAGGCGACGCTTTCACCAGCCAAGTGACAGGCGGTTTAGGCATCCCTATGATGCGGCCAATGACAGACATACGCTTTGATCCGCCAGATGGCGGTCTCGTTCCGCATATGGGCATAGAGCTCATTGGTGAGGATGAGGCCTGGTTGGAAGCCGCGATGCCGATCCGCCAACATCATCTGCGATCAGGTGCAAAAGCTTTGCATGCGGCCAGCATGATCGCTTTAGCAGACAGTGTTTGCGGCTTTGCTGCGGGCAATGTCCTGCCCAAAGACGCCAAAGGTTATACAACGATCGAGCTTAAATCGAATTTCCTCGGCACGGCCAGCGAAGGCATTTTGATCGGGCGCAGCGATGCCGAGCATTTGGGGCGCACAACACAAGTCTGGTCCTCAACCGTCACGCATAAGGAGACGGGCCGAAAACTCGCGATCTTCCGTTGTACGCAGATGATTTTGTATTGAAGCGCTTAGTGTGCGCTCACGACCCGGTGCAGGATTGAGCGAAGTTCATCGGGATAGGCGGCGCGGATTTTCGCATATTCTTCAAGACCGTAGAAACGGCGCAACACAGAGGCCGAGCCTGCGAAGAACTGTATCGCAGACACCGCAGAATAAACGCGCGCAAGCTTTTCGGCACTGGTTAGGCTGCGCAAACCATCGACCTGATCCAGCATATCGACCATGCGGTTGAGCGTCAGGCGAAGATACCACTCATCCTCAGGCGCTTCGCGCCGCTGGTCATCGACCAATTCTCGCATCAAAACTTTTGTATCAAGTGGGTGCTCAATTGCGGACGCGTAAAGACCCAAAAGCATGGCTTCAAATTGCTCTTCGGGCAGCTGGGTTGGATCAATGCTGGCCTGCATCGCCCCCTGTATGCGCCTAGCGATCCGGCGAAGGACTTCGCTGTATAGGTCTTCCTTGCGCTTAAAGTGATACAGCAATGCCTGCTTGGTCAGCCCCACTTCGCCAGCGATCTGAGCAATGCTCGCACCATAAAAGCCACGCTCAGCAAACTGACTAAGCGCCGCCGCGATCAACTTTTCGCGCGTGTCATCTTGTGGTTTTGTAGAGATGTCGTGCCCCCTTCCGTCAGGGTTCGATAGCGCAAAACTGGCCGTTGAAAAAGCCAAGCGGGCGCGATCTGTCCACGACATCAATCGCTTGGCTAAGGCCTACCACCTCGCCAAACAGCATGGTGTGATCGCCCGCTTGATATTCCGACCATTTGGAGCATTCAAGAAAGCCAAGCGCCCTATCGATCACTGGCAGACCAGAACCGCTTTTCACGAAGTCAGCTGCTTCCATCAAGACGCCCCCGCGTGCAGCATAGCGGCGAGCTAGAGCTTCTTGGCCATCAGCCAAAATACTCACCGAAAAACGTTCAGCCTGCGCAAAAAGATCGTATTGCGTGGCAGAGTTTTGCAGGCTCCAACTGATAAGACGCGGCTCAAGCGAAACCGAGACGAAGGAATTCACCGTCATCGCGGCGATCTCCCCCTCGCCATATTCCAGCGCAACAACGCAAACCCCAGTCGCGAATTGCCCCATAAGCTGACGAAACTCAGCGCGGGGGTCGACCAGTGTCTCATCATTGCCGGGCACTTGAGCTGGCCGGTTGTCGCTCAATGCAAACTCCAAAACTGCGTTTTCAGGGTAAGAGATGGTGGGTGCGTGTCGGCGTTCAACCAGGCGAGGTCGAAAGTCAATTGCGTGCACTTTTTGAAGATTGCGCTTTTTCGGGCACCGCATTCCGATTGGCGCGTTTTATGCAAGAATTCTCAATTACTCTCTCAGGTGACGAAACGATGATCGACCGGTTCAGTGGGGCCCTTAAGGACTTCCTCAAGCAGGAGAGCGCGGGCGGCATATTTTTGATCGTCGCCGCCGCGCTTGCGCTGGTGGTTGCAAATAGCCCGCTCGCACCGATGTATTTCGGCACGCTTGAAACAAAGCTGAACCTGTCTTTTGGCGATTTCGCGATCGATAAAGCACTGATCTTGTGGATCAATGATGGATTGATGGCGATCTTCTTTTTTCTCATCGGTCTCGAAGTGAAGCGCGAGATCATCAGCGGGCAGTTATCGAGCTGGGACAAAGCATCGCTGCCACTGATGGCTGCTATTGGCGGGATGGCAGTGCCAGCGCTTATCTACGTAGCCTTTAACGCCGATTCCCCTGACACAATTGGCGGTTGGGCCATTCCTGCCGCGACCGATATCGCCTTTGCGCTGGGCATCCTTTCGCTGCTTGGTCCGCGCGTGCCGGTCGCAATGAAGGCGCTGTTGCTGGCTATCGCCGTGATCGATGATATTGGTGCAATTACGGTAATCGCGCTGTTTTATTCCGGCGAAATCGACACCAATATGCTCATCGACGGCGGCATCGTGCTGGCGCTTTTGTTTGCCCTGGGACGGATGCGGATCAGCTCGACAATTCCTTATGTGCTGCTGACAATTATCATGTGGGTGTTTGTGCTGAAGTCAGGCGTCCACGCAACATTGGCCGGTGTTACCGCGGCCATGATGGTACCAATCACAGCGCGCAACGGTTCAAAACTGCTGGAGCATATGGAGCACGGCCTGCACCCTTGGGTGGCCTTTGTGATCATCCCGATTTTCGGATTTGCCAATGCGGGGGTAACTCTGCTTGGCCTGTCACCCGCTGATTTGTTGCAACCTGTTCCCCTTGGCATCGCGCTGGGACTGTTGATCGGCAAGCAAGTGGGTATCGTTGGGTTTGCATGGGTCGCAGTGAAGGCAGGCTTTGCCAAACTTCCGGAAGGGGTTGGCTGGCGCAAGATCCACGGCCTTTCGCTACTCGCTGCCATCGGCTTCACGATGAGTTTGTTTATCGGCAACCTAGCGTTCACAGATGCAGCGCAGGTTGATGCGGTAAAGCTGGGTGTTCTGTCTGGCTCGCTGATCGCAGCCTTGGGCGGATATTTCCTTCTCAAATCCTCTCTACCAGAGGTTCCAGCTGAGGGGACGCAAGCTGAAAAGTGAGCAAGACCTGATGGCAAGACGGCGGCCAGAAACATGCACGGCAATGGTGAATGGTATCCGCCTCGCTTTTCATGATTGGCCCAGCCAGTCGGGTGACGCTAAGCCGACGATTATCATCGCACACGCGACCGGTTTTCATGGCCGCTGTTATGATGCGATCGCGGAGCATTTTGGCGACCGGCGCGTCATCGCCATTGATCTTCGTGGTCATGGCCGCAGTGAAGGCGAACCTGTCGACCATTGGCGAACCTTTGCCGAAGATGTCAGCGCGCTTCTTGAGCATTTGCAGATCAACGGCGCGGTTGGCGTCGGGCATTCAATGGGTGCGCATACCTTACTTCAGTGTGCGGCCAACAACCTCTCAATTTTTAGCAAGTTGGTGCTGTTTGATCCCGTGATCCTTGCCCCTGAATTCTATGCGACGGGCACAGATTGGTTTTCACCCGACAACCCGCATCCTTCCATTCGCCGAAAACGCAATTTCGCCTCACCAGAGGCCATGATGGAGCGGTTTGCTGAGCGTGAGCCCTATTCCTTGTTCGAACCACGCGTCTTTCGTGACTATTGCCAGCATGGCCTGAGGCGGAACGAAGATGGCGGCTACGAACTTGCCTGCGCTCCCGAAATGGAGGCGAGTGTTTACATGTCGAGCCGCAGCAATGTCGGCATTCATGAAGTGGCAAAAGCGCTCAAAATTCCCGCCTTGATAGTACGCGCGCAGCAGACGAAGCGGATGGACTTTAAGGGCTCACCCACATGGCCGCAGCTTGCTGATCACATGCCAAACGGCACTGATCTTCACAGGCCAGACCGCACCCATTTCCATCCGTTTGAAGATTCTGCTGATGCGGCCCGCATCATCGCAGAATTTGCGGATTGATCAGACGGCTTTTGCCGCCTCAAGCAAGTCTGCAAAATCCCCTCGTACTTGAGTGATTTCCTGCGCAGAAGGATGCCGCATATTGCGCCCAATCGCGGCGGCCAATCCACCGTAAAACTGCGTCATTGCACCGTGGAGCGGATTCTTCGGGTCAACATTTCGTGCCAGATAAACCGCGATTCCCTGCGCGCGGGCCAAAGCCTCCGTAGGCGCTGCATCGGAGCGTCGCTCAAGTGCAAGCAGGGCTTGACTGAGCGTTGAAACAACTTCTTCAAGGCAGATGAGCGTCAAATCCTGCCCCGAAGACGCCTCAATCCGCGCATCCAGGTCGACGCGGCGGTAAACATCGGCAGGGTGTTTTTCGAGGGTCTGCATGGGCCTGTCTATTCCTTAGGAATCAGAGGACGAGTCAAACTGCAAACGCAGGAAATCGAGCGTGGATTGCGAATTCGAAATCGACTGCTCTGCCGCGATCAAGTCACGTGTGAGGCGCGCACGCAAGGATTCTTGCGCCTCTGCGATGGAGGCCAAGCGTTCGTCATTGTTCTCAATCTGGTTTTCATACCGCTCAACTGATCCGCCCAGCGATCCGGGGTCTGAACTCAGCGTATTGTCCCGCGCGAGCCCATCGATTGTTGCGAAAACTCCGGTAGCGCCTGTGGTGAACATCGCGGCGGTTGCATCAGGGAAGTTGGTGAGAGATTCGCTTAGCCGCGCTGAATTTAGCTCAAACGTACCGTCGCGCGTGATCGACAAACCGATATCGGCAAGCGTTGCGGGCTCATCGCCATCCGCACCCGGCATCACAACTTCAGTGGTCAGCCGTTCCAGATCGCGGCGCAGCTCTCGCGCGCCAGAATCATTGGCCAGAATACCGCCTTGCGCTGCCTCTTGATTAAGGAGCGCAACCACATCATTCAGCGCCGCGACAAAGTCGGTCATCACGCTGGTGATTGCGGTATCATCGGTATCGAACCGAACATCTATCGGCGCGCCAATATTGGTCGCAGTGAGATCGAATGTGAGGCCTTCGGGCAGGCCCGTTACCGAATTGCTCGCACTGCTCATGGCAACAGTGTCCAATTCGAACAGAGCATCCTGCGCTGTTGATCTTAATTCTCCCGCATCGCTGGATGGCTGCCACGAAAGGTAGGATAGGTCGCCGGGCACTGCACTAGGTAATCCTGCAGAACTTTGCCCCTCGAGCGTGAACCCATTGACCGCGCCGTCTTCGCCTTTGACTACCAGTTGCGCGCCATTGGTGCCATTGGCGACATAGGCGTCCAGCTTGCCATCGCTTTGCGAGGTGATCTTGGCAGCCAAGCTTTGCAGCGTGTCATCTGAGGTCACTTCGATATCTAGCGCGGATTGATTGGTACCTTCAGTGAAGGAACCACCATCTACTGTGCCAAAACGAATGACGAAGTTACCGGCTCCAACGGCATCAGTTGCCGCTCCATAGCTTTGCGAGACCAGCGTTTGGCTATCCGCGAGCTGGCTGACTTCCAAACTGTAGCTGCCGCTTGGCGTGACGCCAGGCGTTGTCGAGACACTGACTACCGATGGGTTGCTGATGCTTGCACGCGGGGCGAGATCGCCATTCCTGATCCGATCACCCAGTGCGCTGGCAAGACCTGTTAGTGTGTTCCTCAACAAAGACGCCGAAGAGATTTGCGCCTCCAAAGTCTCATTGCGGGTCTGCAAATTGGAGCGTTGAAAGGAATAGGTCGCCTCTGACAGGTCATCAGCCAGCTGAACAAAGTTCACACCGCTGCCTGCGCCAAAGGCTGAAATAATGGAGGAGCCGGGATTATCCATGGATGGAAGAACGTGCCTTTCGCGAGTTTCTTAAGCGGTGTTTTCCCAGCTTTCCATCCGCATCGAAGCAAAGTTCGGTTGGCACATCCACATTGGGGCGGATCGGGCGATCGCCGCGCTTCAATGACAGCACAAAAGCGACCAAAGACGCGATTGCCACATACAGCTCTTCGCGGACCATCTGATTGGCTTTGGTGGTAAAATAAAGCGCACGGGCGAGCTGCGGATATTCGAGCACCGGTAGCCCCTCCTCACCGGCAATATCGCGCATGGCGAGCGCGGTTTCACCGCGTCCCTTGGCCAGCACAACAGGCGCCGGAGCCAGCGCGGGATCATATGTCAGCGCGATAGCAAAGTGCATCGGATTGGTGACGACAAACTGCGCATCCTTCATCGCAACACCCACACTGCCGCGCGCCAGATCACGCTGGCGCTGACGCCTCGCCATCTTCATTTCGGGCGAGCCTTCGGTTTGCTTGCTTTCGTCCTTCAAATCCTGCGCGCTCATTTTCAAACGCTTGTCGCGCTGAAATTTTTGCAAAGGGTAGTCGATCACCGCGATGATCAGCAGACCGGCGACCAACAATGTGATCAGCGTACCCGCTGCATCGAGCGCGAACTCCAACTGAGCCTTGAGCGAGCCGCGCCCCAGCCCGAGCAGATCGTTGATATGGCCCGAAACCCAGTACCAGGCGATCGAGCCCATTAGCGCCAGTTTCAGGATCGATTTGCCCAGTTCGATCAAGCCCTGGATGCCGAAAATGCGCTTGAGCCCTGAAAGCGGGTTCACGCGCGATCCCTTGGGTTTGAGGTTCGTCGGCACCCATCGCCCTTCGCCAAGCAGCAATTGCGCACCAACCGTCATCACCATTACAGCAATCCCAATCGAAAGGATCGGAGGCAACATCGCCTGCGCAGCATTGGCAAAGTGCGTAGCCGGTGCAAATTCGGCGGTCGGTGAGATGTCGAAGCGGAAACTTGCCAGCGCCACCGACTTCAATCCATCGTAAAGCCAAGGTCCAACCATGGAGAGCATTAAGACGCCCGTTGCCATCGCGGCGGCGGTCCCAACCTCCTTTGACCGCAGCGTATCGCCTTTCTTGGCGGCGTCTGCGCGCTTTTTTGGGGTTGGATCAAACCTCTTTTCGCCTGTGCTCTCTTCAGCCATTAGCCCACCCCTTCCAATAGGGTCGCTGACTGTTCCAACGTTACTTCGAGAAGCGAGACGAACTGCTCGACCACAATCGGCATGACGATGATAAGCGCGGCAATCCCAGCCAAGACACCTGCAGGCAGGCCAAGCGCGAACAGGTTGAGCGCCGGGGCAGAGCGCGAAATCGTGCCTGTCACAACCTGCACCATCAGCAAAACCAGCACGACGGGGAAGGCAATCGCCGCAGCCGTTGCAAAGCCATAGCCTGCAAACATCACAATATCGCGCGCGCCGCTTTCCCCAAAGGCAAAGGAGCCTGCGGGCAGGACACGGTAGCTTTCAATCAGCAATTCGAACCACAGCAAATGCCCGCCGATAACATAAAAGAGCAGCGTGAGGATCAGGCTGAAATAGGTACCCAGCGCCCCTGATTGCGCACCACTGGCAGGATCAATACTGGTCGCAATCGCAAGGCCCATTGTGCCCGCAATTTGCTCAGCTGCGATAAGCGGGACTGCGAAGGCCACTTGCAAAAGAAAACCGAGCGCAGCGCCAATCACGACCTCTTGGATGACTGCAATTACGGCTGCAAAGCTCATCATATCCGGCACAGGCGGCAGTGGCACCCACATCGCAACGAAGACCGCAAGGACAAGCGATAACAGCATGCGCACTTGCGGGGGTACCGCCATTCCGCCCACCATCGGAGCCGCAAGCAAGGCAGCGCCGCAACGCACAGACAGAAACAAGACCTGCCACAGCTGCGCTTCTAACGAGCCAAATCCAAGATCAAGGACGTTCACTAAGCTAGGCCGCGACTTGGGCGATCTGAGCGAAAATCTCGATCATGAAGTCGCCAAGAAGTGCCATCATTGTCCCTCCAAGAAAGACAAAGACGAGCGCGGTGATCGCAAGTTTGGGCACAAAGGTCAGGGTCTGCTCATTCACCGAAGTCGCGGCCTGAATGATCCCGACCAGCAGACCCACAATGAGCGCCGCCAACAGCACTGGCCCCACGATCAAGGCTGTCACCCACAATGTCTGATCGGCGAGCGCTAAGAGTTGGGCGTCTTCCTGCATGGTCCGCTCAAGCTGCCCTAACCAAAGCTCATCGCAAGACTGCCCATCAGCAGGGCCCAGCCGTCCACCAGCACGAACAAAAGCAGCTTGAACGGAAGCGAGATGATGGTTGGCGAAAGCATCATCATACCCAGGCTCATCAGCACACTGGCCACCACCAGATCGATCACAAGGAATGGCAAGAACAGCATGAAGCCGATTTGGAATGCGGTTTCCAACTCACTCGTCACGAATGCAGGCATCAGGATCGAAAAGGGAATTTCCGATGGATTCTCAAAAGCGCCCACTCCGGCGATATCGGCAAACATGATCAAATTTGTCTCACGCGTCTGTGACAGCATGAATGCGTGAAACGCCTCTCCAGCAGCCGCAATTGCCGCATCAGCGCTTAGCGCGCCTGCGGAATAGGGCTCTATCGCGACCGCATTCACCGTGTCTATGGTTGGTGCCATCACGAACAGCGACAGAAACAGCGAAAGGCCCACCAACACCTGTGTCGGCGGTGATCCTTGCAGACCCAGCGCCTGCCGCAGGATCGAGAGCACAACCAGAATGCGCAGGAAACTTGTCATCATCAATACAATCGCAGGTAAGATCGTAAGCAAGCTCATGACAAGCAGCAGCTGGATCGAGAAGCTGAGCGGTGCGTCTTCTCCGCCAGCGCCGCCCTCACCCAAAGCGCGCTCTAACGCGCCGCCTATGCCGCTGGGTTCGGCAACAGCTGCGAGGGCCGGTTCGGCCCAACCAAACATAGTTAACAAACCGGCTGTCAATGCGCCTGCAAGGATAGAAGCGCGCTTCATCACCGGCTGTCTTTGCCGAGGTCTTGGGTGTTTGAATTGGTAGCGCTGGCGCCAGTTTCGCGGGCTTCTGCCTCGCCTAAACGAACCAGCCCTGTTCGCGAACAGCCAAGCAGGATTTCGCGATCATGAAACCGCACCACCGCCAGCTTTACACCGGGGCCAAGCAGACTGGTTTCGATCAATTCAACCGAATTTCCGCTCGCCCCAGAGCCGACAATCCGCGTCTGCAAGTATCGCGTCAGTTTCAAACTGCCCCAAATGAGCAGCGCCAAAAGCGGCAGCAACAAAGCCAATCGCAGGAGGTACTCGGCCATCATGACGCCGGATCACCCGCTGTACCAGGAACCGGCGGATCAACTGGACCCGCGCCCGATGCGTTAGAGCTGGGCTGGCCATCTTCACCGGCAAGGCTGACGATACGCAGCGCGAACTTGCCATCCTGCGCCACGACTTCGCCATGAGCGACGACCCGGCCATTGGCGGTCACGTCGAGTAGTTCATCGGTCAGGCGATTAAGCGCAACCACGCTGCCCTCGCTCAGGGCGAGCACGTCTTTCAAGGGCAAATCTGCGCGCCCCAACTCTACCGAGAGCCGTACCGAAACGTCGCCAAACCGGTGCAAGGCTGGATTGGGCGCGGTCATGCGGTTAACCCCTGAAGTCGTTGGCCATTTGCTTGCGGCCTTTGTGATGGGTCAGCGTCAGCCATTGGCGCTGCGGGTTCAGGCTGGGCAGGTGCAGCAAATGCACGAGCAAAAGCGCCTTGTTCGCCGCCTCGCTCTTGTCCGGAAAGCCGTGTGAGTTTGAGCGCGAGTTGATTTTCGACAGTGCCCAACAGACCATGCGCAAACACCTGCTCACCCACCCGCAAAGGCAGATCGCGCGGCATGGAGAGCGGCAATTCATCGCCGGGCTTGAGTGTTTCCAGCCGCGACAGTGTCATGCTCACCTCGCCCAAAACCGCTTCAAGCGGCAGAGGCATTGTCGCAAACGGACCGGTTCGACCATCGCTCACCTTGCTCTCACCCGATCCACTGCTGCGCCGAGTTTCAGCGCCAGGCAACAAGGCATCAAGCCGCTCAGCTGGCACTGCCAACAGCATTGTCCATTCGCTTAGCGGCTCCATCACTATGGTGACGGCGAATGTCATAACACTTGTGTCCGGTTCGAAGGGTTTGAGGCGCGTCACGCTTTCGCTGCGCACCAGAACATCGCCGCTCATCCGTTCCGAAGAACCGTTTGACATGGCGATTACCTGTGCGATCAAACCTGCGCATTCTTCGACCAAGAGCCCGGCAGATCGCGGCAATTGCGCGGGCACTTCGCTCGGAATTGCGCCATCCCCGCCAAACGAACTGTCCGTCAGAGCGATTGCGGTCGCAAAATCAAACGAGAGCAGCATAACCTGCCCATCCTCACCGCAACGCAGCAAGCTGTTTGCAGCCACCGGGCCAATCTGATCGAATACAGCCTTGCCTGTTTGCTCTTCGGGCTGGGCAACCGTGACTTTGAGCTTGCCGGCGGAGAAAAGCTGGCCCAGCTCCTCGCTGAGATCATAACCCAGATCACGACACCACGTGGCGATATTCTCCGCGCGCTCTTCGGGGCGCGGGCCACGTGCGGTCAGTTCAGCGCAATGCTGGGCCACGGGCCGCGCATCGGCAAAGGACGGGGCAAAGGAAGGCGCTAGGTTCATTGGACAAGCAGCCCCTTAAAATGCACCGCTTCGATCCCGCCAAAGCCTTCGTTTTCTTCAAGAACAGCGTTGATCGCCGTGGTCAGACGTTCAGACAGAGCGTCCTTTCCATCAGGGGTGTAAATCTCACTCTCGGGGGTCGCGGCTAGCTGGACTAAAATGGCTGAACGGATCGCGAGTTCATGGTTTTGCACCCACGCAAGCACTCGCCCATCCCGGCGAGTGGAAACGGCCAGCTCAACCTGGATGAGCGCAGGCGAATCCGCCAGATTGGACGTAAAGCTATCTTCGAAACTGTAATAGGCAGTGCGATATTCACTACCGCCTTCGCCATAAACCAGCGAGCCTGCGTCCTTGTCTTCGTCGGCCATCGCGTAAGGGTCTGTCTCCCCCTTGCGGACCAATTCTGGCAAGTCAGGGCCACTGTCACCGGCATCACCGATCAGCCCAGCTGCGAACGCGCCATAAGCACCGCCAGCGCCGATCGCGAGCATCACAACTGCGATGATCACCATCTTCATCATTCCGCCCTTGGGCTTGTCTGATGCAGCTGTGTCGTCAGCCTTAGCCATGCTGTTTCAGTTCCTCTGCGCGAATGATCGCTGGTTCAAGCAAAGAGTTCAGCATCGCGCGTCGAAACTGGCCTGGCCGTGGTTGCGGCCGCCGGGTCCTGCACAGTGCGTCCCTCATCTGTGGACCCTCTTTGCTCTGAGTATGGTTGCGACGATCCTTGCTGTGACCCTGTGGAAGACCCGTAGGAACGGTCAAAACCGCCATTGGCCCCACCTGAATTGCTTTGGCCAGAGTGCTGGCTGGAGGGTTGATCGCCGCCTCTGCTCTGCTGGCCGGCCGAACTTTCGGAAGGCCCCGCCACTGCACGGTCAGCCAATGCGGCTTGAACGGCTGGAATGAATGCGGGGTCTCTGCTGGCCAAAGTTGCCCGCAGATCAACGCCGCTTGCTTCCAAACGCACATTGACCGCACCAAATTCATGATGCCGCAGCGTAATGTCTGAGCGCGCTGTGCGCCCTGCTTCGCGCGCCTCCATCATCGTATCAACGATTGTGTCGAGCGGTTGCGGAGTGCGAATGTCACCGCGCGCATCGCTGGGCATTGCGAACGGCGCGGTTGGTTGTGAGACAATTGGTGTGTTGGTTACTGGACTCACCGTACTGGGCTGAGTGACGGGAGCTATCGGCTCAGCACCTTTTGGCGTCACCCGCCCCGGGTCAGGCTGATCAATCGGCTTTTCAACCGATCTCAAAGTCACTTCCGCGACACGTGCTCTTGGTTCCGATGGTAGTTCAACTGGCTGTCGTTCAACCGAGACCTCTGGATTGACAGAAGTGGTGGGCGTTTTGGATGACGGCACCCGGTTGATCCAAAGAGCGTTGTCATTCTCAACTGGCTCTCGCACAAGCTTTGGAGCCTGAGGTCGCGCCCCATCTCTTACCAAGCCGGGCGTAATCGCGTGTGGTTGCGCCCTAGTAGATTCACTTCCCGCTTCTCGCCGCGACTGCGGAGTACTTGGGATAATGGCCTGTGCTGACCGAGGCTGGATATCCTCCAGCGTCAATGGGCGCTGAGCCTGCTGATAGGCGCGCAATTCCAAATCGATGTTGCGAGGTTGTGCCGGCTGATCGGTCGGGACCATGCGCTCAATTGGACCGCGCGGCGTCGGTCGCAAGGGAAGCTGATCAGCGATAGGTTCAGGGATGGGACCGCGCGTTGGGCCAGCGTCCAAGGCAGCTTTGATCGCTACTGGATCCACATCCCGTGTCGGACGAGACACTGGAATCGATGGATCAACCTTTGGCTTCAATGTAGGAACTTGATCAGGCCTAAAGACATGAACGGTGGTCGTAGGGTCCTTCTCTGAAAGGCCCGTTGGAACCGGTCGTTCAGCACGTGGCAGCGCATCAGATGGCAAGGCTCGAGGTCTTTCGTCCTGACCCACGCGCGCGGACGGCTGATCTGGTTGAGGGTCGGACGTTGCTTCGCCTGCGGCGGTCCTCATTGGCGTGGCAGGGCGCGAAATTGGCATAGTTGGATCAAGCTTCGCCTTAGCCAAAGGAACGTTATCGGGCCGAAACACATTCACTGTCGTCATCGGATCCTTCGCAACCGGTTCGACACCGAGCGATTTGTTGGTGCGCAGTCGCACATCTGGTGTCGGCGCATTTGGTCTGGTGCCGGGTGTTTCTAACACCATTTCAGGAGCCGCTTTTGACAGAACTGGATTTGCATCAACGAAGGGTGGTGCTGAAGGCACATTTGTCGGTTCGGGCGGTGAAAACAGTTTCTGGGCAGCAGCAATTGCCTCATTCGGCGTGGCCGCTTTTTCTGAATCCACCGCATCAAATTTCGGCGAACTCTCTGGCAATAGGCTGCCTGCAACTGGCAAGGGCTTGCCGGTTTGCACTTCTCTGGATTCAAGGGAAAATGCAGTGATGATTGCAGGCAAAGGGGTCGTCGCCGCCAGCTTTTCATCGGTGCGATCAAATCCAGTCGGGCTTAAGGCCTTCGCCGGGTCCGCATCTTTGGCTGACAATTCCAGTGCACCCGTTTGAGCGCTTTCAGCCGGTAGAAATGACGCCTTCAGCATCGCCGGAAAGGCCGCCGCTCCCGAGAGAAAATTGGCCTTACCCACCTGCTCTTTGGCGGCAATTGCTGATTGAGCAGGAGACACACCAGCTTGCAGCAGATCGGCGTGTCCGGTGCTTGTCATAAGCGTGGAAATCATGGAGTTCATCAAGGCAGTTCTCTCAAGTTTCGAATAAGCCGCCACCCAGTGGCCGAAGTTACGTCTGCCCGTGATCTTGCAACTTGCGTGCCATTCCGCTGGAATGGGCGAGGTCACGGTTCGCAAGCATTGCGGCTTGGGTCTTTTTGGCTTGGGCGACTTTTTCCTCAAATCGCGCTTTGCGTGTCTCTGCCGCGGCCAGAGTCTGAACCTGCCATGCGGCCTGTTCGCTCGCATCATCGCGCGCTTGCATGGCTTGCTCGCCAATCTCCTGAAGACCGCGCAAAAAGGCCGCGCTCTCTCGCAAAGTATGCCCTGTTGGAGCGCTTTGACGGGCAGCATAATCACGGATCAGGTCGCGGCTGCGCTTTGCCAAGGCAGCGCTTCGCGTTTCTTCGCCAACCGTGTCGGCCAACGCCGCCATAGCTTCGCGTCGCGCAATAGTGGCAAGCGTCAATTGCCTTTGCGCAAGCTTAATCCGGCGCTCGTGCTGTTTGGGCGAAGTCATTGCTGGGCGGCCGTCGAAGGCTGCTCACTGGCGCCTACCGAAACGGCCAACTCGCTCAATTGCGAGAGGCTATCCGGCAAACTCACAGCTTCCCCGCGCGCTTGCGTAAGAAAAGCATCAATCGCCTGACTATGATGCAGCGCACGGTCGAGCACAGGGTCAGATCCTGTCCGATAGGCACCCATCATCACCAGATCGCGATTTTCTTCGCGCGTGGCTATCAATGCGCGCAAGGAACGCGCGGCTTGAAGAACGCCCGGCTCTCCTAAATCGTCCATGACCCTGCTCAGAGACGAAGGAATATCTATCGCCGGGTAATGCCCGCGCTGTGCCAGTTCGCGGGAGAGCACAACATGACCATCCAGGATTGCGCGCGCTGTATCGACCACCGGATCAGACGTATCGTCTCCATCGGCAAGGACAGTGTAGAGCCCCGTGACCGCCCCGCCCGAATGCGCTGAGTTGCCGGCTCGTTCCACCAACCTTGTCACAGCGGCTAGCGCAGACGGTGGATAGCCCCGCGCTGCCCCTGGTTCACCCAGCAGCAATGCCAGTTCTCGCGCCGCATGAGCGACCCGGGTAAGGCTGTCGAGAACCAGCAGCACGCGCTTTCCCTGCGCACGGAAATACTCCGCGATTGCGCTGGCATATTGGGCTGCGCGCAATCGCAAATTGGGCGCGTGATCAGCAGGGACCGCCACAACCACAATCCTCCCCAATTGTGATCCCGTCATATGCCGGGCGACGAAATCTGAAACCTCGCGCGCACGCTCACCGATAAGCGCGATAATCGTAATATCTGCCGAGGCGTGCCCCGCAACCGTGTCGATTAAGACCGATTTCCCGACACCAGAGCCAGCAATCACGCCAAGCCTTTGCCCCACCCCCATCATCGCCAAAGCGTTGATCGCGCGGATGCCGCAGTCAAATGGCTCGCGCACCGGCGCTCGCTCCAATGCGCCTTCGCGTTTTCCGCCAAGCAGCCATTTATCGCTAAGATCGAGCGCAGGGCCACCATCAATCGGATTGCCCAATCCATCCACCGCGCGCCCGAGCAAGGCCGGACCGACCCTGACCGTTCCAGGCGAACCAACCGCGCGCACTTTGGATTGTGGCCTCAGCAATTGGGTGTCTCCCAACAGCATCATGAGCGAGTGCCCTCCGCGAAAGCCGATGACTTCCGCCAAGGCTTCTTCCCCGCCCTCGCTCTCAATCGCACCTAACGAGCCAATGGGCAGTGAAAGGCCCGAGACTTCGATTAATCCGCCATCGCAGGCGACGACTTGACCACACAAGACGGGCCCATTGGCAACCGGAGCGGCGCGCAAACGCGCAAGCTCAATCTGCATTTCGGCGAGCATAGTCTGGAGCTATCCGCGCAGACCGAGCGCGATGGCACGACGCCATTCTGTGGGCCCATCACCAATCGAGCCATCCGCGCTTTCAAATCGCAAGCCGCCGCGTTCCATCTGCGCGTCGGGTGTAACCCGCCAATGCTCCAGCATCGCAGGGTCGATAAGCGCAATGTCATCGGGATGAAGGTGTAGAGCGCTGTCATTAGCAGCGCTCCCCAAACGCTGGGCAGCATCCTGACAACGTTTTGCAAGACTTTCCGCGTCTGGCACAAAGTCGGCAAATGCTTTGGTGCACAGCGCGTTCACCGTCTGCGATAGCTCACTCGCAAGCGCATCCATCGCTGCCTGATCTAGGTTGCGAAAGGCAAGCCGCACTGCGCGATGATGTCCACCTTGAGCGTTATGCTCAGCCTCTGCCGCGGCCCGGCCTGCGGCTTCCCCTCGTGCGAAGGCATCGGCAATCGGATCGGGTTGTTCTGCGGGCAGATCGCTGGATAACGAAGCTTGTTCTTTGTGACTTGTGCGCCCGCCAAGCGGCCACCCTTCGACAAAACCACCATGCTCCACCAATTCGCCAAGCCAATTCGAAGCTTTGGCCGCATCAAGCCCGCTCTCAGAATCGGGATCGGGAGCGGGAGCTGTCAGCCAATCAGACGAACTCACCATCATCGCCTCCCATCACAATCTCGCCTTGTTCAGCAAGCGAGCGGGCAACTTCGACGATCTTGCGTTGTGCGGCCTCCACTTCGGTCCGCGCAAGACGCCCGCGCATTTCGATCTCGTCTTTGATACCATCGGCGGCGCGGCTCGACATGGAACGGAAGAAGGGATTGCGTTCTTCTTCTTTGAGCCCCTTGAGCGCATCGACCAATGCTTCGTTGTCGACATCGCGCAGCAAACGCTCCATCGCTTTGCCATCGAGGTCGAGCAGCATTTCGAACGTGAACAGTTCCTCTTCGATTTTCTCCGCCAGAGGACCATCGCGCTGCGCAATCGCTGGCAATACCGTGCCGCGCAATTCGCCTGCAGCGAGGTTGATGAGGTTCGCCGCCTCGCGCGGGCCACCCAATGTCAGAGCATTCGCGCCAAAGCTGGCCCCGATCCGCTGTGACAAAAGGCTGTCAATCATTGCAATGGCCTGCTGCGAGATCGGCCCCATCTTGGCCACCCGCTCAACGACAAGTGGTTGCACGTCCGCAGGCAGGTCTGAAAGCACTTCGGCGGCGGGATCTGGTTCCAGCATCAGCAACAAAGCAGCGATGACTTGAGGATGCTCATCCTCTACCAATTTCAGCAGCACCGGCGGGGCAAGCCAGCGCGCCATTTCAATTGAGCGCGGACTAGCAACCGGCTCAATCCGCATCATCATGCTTTCCGCTTTGGTGGGACCGATTGAGCGTTCAAGCAATCCGCGAACTTGTGCGGGTCGATCCTGCTTGGGCAGAATTTCTCGCGCGCTTTCCTCAGTGAAATCCATAACGGATTCCGCCATCGCAGAGCGGTCAATTTCGCCAATCTCGCACATCGCTGCGCCCAAACGTTGTAATTCGTCAGGGCCAAGCCTTGCGAGCAGAGCGGCTGCTTCCTCATCGCTCAAAAGCATCAGCAGCACGGCTGCGCGGTCCAAACGGTTGAGTTTTGGCACTCGCTTTTGCCCTGCAGCTTGGCCTTCGGCTTCGATTACATCGGTGCTCATGCTGGGGCTCCTTGCGGGCCGCCAGACCCTGACTGAGGTTCGACAATCATGCGTTGCAAGGCTTCAACTGCACGGTCAGGTTCGCGCGTGGCCAATTGCCGGATGCGGTCAACCTCGCGTGGCAGATCAAGTGGTTCAGCTTCTTCCTGAGCGGCGTCCAATGCAAGCTGAGCATCTGCGCCCTCAAGCGCCTCGGCACCGTCATCCAAAGCGTCTGCATCCTCGCCTTTCTTGCCCTTTTTCGCCTTTGGCTTTGCGGGGCCGAAAATGGCAGTCAGGAGCGGACGCACGGCGAGGAGAAGCACCATCAACACAGCAATCAGCGCGGCCACTATGCGCAGCACGTTGAAGAACCACGGGGCTTCGTACAAAGGAATTTCGGGCATTTCCGCGCTTTCAAACGCGCTGACGACGACTTGGACCTGATCCCCGCGTGCTTCATCTGCACCGACTGCGGCGCTGACCAATGATTGCAGCTCTTCAGCCGTCATTGGCGCTGCCGCTTCGAGCGCTGCGCTGCTGACAGCCACAGCCACGGAAAGTTTCACGAGACCGCCTGGACGCGTGCTCGTCACCGCCACTTCGCGGCCAAGTTCATAATTGCGCTGGGTCGCGGTTTCGCTGTCGGTTGGAGGCGCAGCGCCTTCCTCCGCTGCCTCCTGCCCTTCGGGTGCACCATCAACCAGTTCGGCATCTGGCGGAGGCGTATTGGCCGGAACGCCCGGCACACCGCCAACGCCTGTGCCTGCCAAGCGCGTCGCCGAACGCTCGCTTTCACTGCGAACTGCGCCGTCTTGATCGTAGCTTTCACGCGCTGAGGTGATCTCAGATTGATCAAGCTCAACCTGAACCTGGCTCGAAAAATTGCCGTCGCCCAGCAAAGGCATCAGCAGGGTTGTAACCTGCTCGCGCAACTTGCTCTCAAACTCGCGCTGAAGGATTAGGCTATCCAGCGCACCATCCTTTTCAGAGGAGAGCAAACGTCCATTCTGATCGACCACGCGCACTTGATCTGAGCTCATGCCCGGAACGGAGCCGGACACAAGGTTCACGATTGCCTCCACTTGAGATTCGCTGAGGCTGCGCCCATTCACCAGTCGCACCATGACGCTGGCACTGGGGGCATTGTTCTGGCGCACAAAGACCGATCGTTCCGGTGTGGCAAGGTGGACGCGGACCGTCTCAATCCCGTCAATCTCGCGGATGGTCAGCATCAATTCGCGTTCACGCGCAAGCCGCAGTCGTTCACCTTCAAGCGTGCGACTGGACCCAAGCGGGATCGCATCCAGCATTTCACTCGCTCCTTCGGGAGCCGCCAAGCCAGCATCGCTCGCGACCAGCATCCGGGCGCGATATACATCAGCCTCAGCCACGCTTAACGCGCCGGTGCCGGTATCGATCGAATAAGAAATGCCGCCCTTGTCCAGTGTTTCGACAACCTTGGCGCGCTCGCCATCGGTTAGGCTGGAATACAGGATGCGCTGCGGACCTTGCGCAATCGTCATATAGAGCGCAGCGACGATCGCCACCACGCCCAGCCCGATGACTGCTGGCATTGCCCGGCGCACTGCGGGTTGATTGGCGAATGCAGAAAGACGCGCACGCCAATCCGCACCGTCAGGATATGCCGCAGGCGCAATCGGCACCGCACCGCCCGCAGGGACAGGGACACTTGCATCAGCCACCTATCAGCCCCCCATCCGCATGATTTCTTGGTACGCTGTGAGCAATTTGTTGCGCACTTGCAGTGTCGCTTCAAAGGCAACGCCTGCCTCTTGGCGTGCCAGCATCACTTGGGCGATGTCGGTCACTTCGCCGCGTTCATATTTGGCTTGCATATCGCCTGAGTGCTTTTGCACGGCGCTCACCTTTTGAAGCGCTTGGCCCAGCGTATCGGCAAATCCGTTGACGGGCGCAGTGGCCATGCCAGCACCGCCATTGCTGCCGCTTGCTGCGCGAACATCACGCAGGGCCTGATTGCGAGAGAGAACTTCGGCGCGAAGAGCCATCACTTGTTGCACGGCATTTGGAGAAGAGATCGAATTCACGCGTCACCTCCTGCGTCAATCAACCCAGAATCGCGCATTGAAGCCAATCTATAGCGCAAGGTGCGCTCCGAAATTCCCAGACTGCGTGCCGTTTTGCCCCGGTGCCCGCCATGACGCGCGAGCGTTTGCAGGATCGCCTGGGCCTCTGATTGAAATGCAACATCAGAAAGCGATGCATTGGCCAAATTGGGCGTCACTGTAGCTGCGGTTTGAGCAGTCTCACTGACAGGCGATGCCGGGCGGTCAAAGACGATATGCTCAGACAAAATGCTTTGGTCCCTGCCAGCCAAAAGGACGGCGCGCCGAATGACATTTTCCAATTCGCGCACATTGCCCGGCCATGTGTGCGTCTCAAGCAAAGCCAGCGCCTGACCGGATATCCAACACGGCATTCCTGGCTTCGCCGCATGGCGCAGCAACATCCCAAAGGCGAGCGGAGCAATGTCCCCTGCTCGCTGGCGCAAAGCAGGCAACACCATGGGGAAAACGTTCAGCCTGTAGAGCAGGTCTTCGCGAAAATGCCCGGCTTCCACCTCAGTAGAAAGCGTGCGGTTCGTGGCGGCGACAATGCGCACATCGATCTTTACCGGTTTGGTCGCACCCAGAGGCAAGACTTCGCCTTCCTGCAAAGTCCGCAAAAGCTTCGCTTGCAAAGCGAGCGGCAGTTCACCGATCTCATCAAGCAGCAATGTGCCGCCATCTGCTGCCCGAAATAGGCCATCTCGCGCTTCGCCTGCCCCAGTAAAAGCGCCTTTGCGATGGCCGAATAACAGCCCTTCAAGCATCGCCTCTGGCATCGCTGCGCAATTTACTGCGACGAAAGGACCATCCGCTCGCGCGCTCATTGCATGAACAAAGCGTGCAAACACCTCTTTGCCAGTTCCAGTGGGACCTTCCAGCAGCACCGGAATTTCGCTCGCTGCGATGCGTTCTGCCAGCGTCAATAGGGCGAGGCTTTCATTGTCCGCCGCAATCGGCCAGCCATTTTGCGCTGCGCTCGCGATCAAGGCGGATTGGGCGACGGCTAAGTTACGCGCGTCATAGGCCAGCGTGATGCGCGCATCACCGGTCTTGGTCAGTGCAGGACGGTCGCATCGGATCAAATTGATCGCGATAAGATCTTTGCGCGTCCGATCGGCGATCGGCGGAAACGTGCCGTCTGTTCCAATGACCAACCGCTCTTGCTGCCAGCTCTGGGCCAGCAGTGGTATCGTGGGTTCGAGCAAGGACGCATGTGAACCGCTTTCTTCTGGAAAATTGCTATGCGGCAAACCGTCGCATCGCTGCGTCTCACTTGCCGGAAATTCATTGGGGAGCGCCCGCATTGTTCCACCTGTTTGTTACTGGTGGAAAGGATTTGCCGCATGGGCGGCCAAGATAGAGCAAATTTAATCACCCGTAGGACCCCCTAGTCCGGCGGTCTATTGCCCCAAGGCTTTTTATACGGGCACAAGTGAGCTCGCAAATTCGCAAAACTTCGTAGCCCTTAAACATTTTGGGACTTGGTCGCTCTTAGCCACAGCAGGTGTGCTCCGATGATCGGTTTGATCACCTGTTTTAGTTACTTGCACTAGACCACTTCGGGAGTTCGAATAATGTCTGTTATCAACACCAACACCTCAGCTCTGCGCGCTCAAAATGCGAGCATGCGGGCCAATGAAATGCTCGGCAGCGCGATGGAGCGTCTTTCCACCGGTAGCCGCATCAACAGCGCCGCAGACGACGCCGCCGGCCTTTCCATCGCAACCGGCTTTACCAGCGACATCCGCGCTTTGAACCAAGGTATCCGTAACGCTGGCGATGGTATCGCTCTGGCTCAAACCGCTGAAGGCGCTCTCGACGAAGTGTCGAATATGCTGCAGCGCGTTCGTGAACTGGCAGTCCAGTCGCAGAACGGCACGCTCGATGACACTGACCGCGGGTTCCTGGACACGGAAGTCACAGAACTAGCTTCACAGATCGCAGACATTCTGGACAACACTGAGTTTAACGGCGTTGCGCTGTTCAGCACAACTTCGGGGACCGACGTAACCGTTTCTATCCAGATCGATGCAGGCCGTTCGGTCGATATCACCAGCACTGCTATTGACGACACCAACCTCGATGCTGCTGGCCTCGACGTAAGCTCGGCCGCCAATGCGGCAACTGCAATCACCAACGTTGATGCAGGCCTTCAGGCGGTAAACACGGCGCGTTCTTCGCTCGGTGCGGGCCAGAACCGGCTCGAATCGGCGATCAACAACTTGACTACGACGTCGACCAACCTCGCAGATGCGCGTTCGCGGATCCAAGACACCGACTACGGTGCGGAAACCACGGCGCTCGCTAAAGCTCAGATCCTTGGACAGGCATCGACAGCGATGCTGGCTCAGGCGAACCAGTCGCAGCAGAATGTCCTATCGCTCCTACGGTAAGACCAAGACCAATAAGCTCCCCGCTGGGGTGGCAAGGAAAGCCCGGAACCGAGAGGTCTCCGGGCTTTTTGTTTGGATATCTGGCACACTCGTCAGAATTCTGCGCCTAAGTGTTACGCCGCGCTTCGATCCTGGTATTCGATCACTTCGAGCCAATTTCGCAGCCGGTTTTCTTCGAGCCGCGCTATCAGTGGGTTGGCATGGAATGGTAGCAGGAACTCAGCCATTGCCGTGGACCAATCGGCCTCCGCATCGAAGATAATCCCAAGTCCAAAAACGGCCGGGACATGAACATAAAAAAGCGGGCGTTCGTCGCTATCCGCCTGTTTCAAGAAATCCTCTACGGCAGTCAGAACGCCATTACGCGGTCCCCCCGCATCAAGAGCCACAGCAAACTGGCCCATCCCGCGCATTCCTCGGCCTTCCAAAACGCGATCTTCACCGAGCTTTACACCGTGATCATAGCTGTGTGGATGGCGCCAACCTGGCGGCACCTGCTCAGGCGCGTAGTAAAAATCGCGCCGCGCACATGGCCAGGAAACATCATGCATGAATGCCAAAAGCGGCTTACCCGCCTCTTTCTGGATCGCGTCAATCGCTTCAAGCTCATGATAGACGGTGTAATAATTGTGATCGCCATCAATGAACCAAGCATCGGCTGCCTCCGCAGTCTTTAACGCGTCCAGGCTGGTTTCAGCGATGTGGTGCACCACATCTTGATCTTTGGCCCATTGCGCAAATTCTGGCGCCGGCGCTGGGTCGATGCACGTCAATGAGCCACCATTTTCAACTGCCCGTTCTGCCAGCACCTTCGACATTGGCCCATATTCGCTGCCAATCTCAGAAATGTGTTTCACTTTCGCCTCGTCGAGGCAGGGCAGGATCAGGCTCGAAAATTCAGCCATCGAATGGATCAGGAGGTCGGTCATGCTGCGGCATCCTTGAGCTTAGCATTGGGAAGGGTTCGACTGGTCGGGGCTGGTTTGGCTAAAGCCTGCTTGCGATAGCGAATGGGTCGCAGGCTTACTTCGATCATTTGCGCCGCGCCATCATCGGCAGCGGCAGGTGGATTGACCAGCACAAATGCCGCCGGATCGGTGGCTTCAAGCAAGCCCGGACTGTGCGTCTTCAGACCATCAAATTGTACATCAAGCTGCTGTGGTTGCTCATCATTTTCCAGATCACCTTTGAGGCTGGAGACCGATGAACTGGTTATTCCACCAAGCTCAAACCACTCGAAAACCGACCCGAGTTGAAGCGCAATCGCTTTCGCTCCCGCCACAACAGGAATGCGCGCTGCATAGTAACCATCATGGGTAGAGTGGGCTTCAATCTGTGATTGCGCGCTGTCATTCGCCCCGAGATAGATGACCGGAATGGTGATCGAGCGACCAGCACTATCACTGTAGGAAAGACCAAGTCCGAAACGCGTCTGTGCGAACCATGACAACCGCGCATTCATATCCTCGCGCGCCAATTCAGCAGGCAAGAACATGCGCGCCGAACCTTTCATGTAGAACAATCCGCGCCGCCGCATTCCTTCATGCGCATGGTCTTCGTCAAACAAAGGAACAACCCGTTCGCTGCCCAGATTAACGTCGTGCTCGAAGGTCTTGAGCACGTCCAACTCATCGGGTTGCGGCAGGAACATAAAGCGCGTGAGAGTGCCCACGGCCCCTTCACGCAGCGCGCGGTCATGGCGGACATCGCTTTTGCGGATCACCGGCATAGTCTGCGCGCCTTTTGCGTAGCGAACCACGCCTTCTTGCACGGCGTCGCGAATATCGCTTTGCGCTCCTTTGACGCTGGGCGCCTTTCGAATTGGATCGCCATCTTCAGTGAAATCGACAACCGAACCAAGCTCGCAAGTCGCCAACTGCTCTAGCACCGCGACATTCCCGCACATCGCCTCAAGCAGCTCGGCATCGTAATGACGCGCGTCGATCAATCCGCTTTTGTCGAGGCCAGTTACAGCCATCTCGCGCAGCAGCAAATATCGGCCTGCGACATGGACGTCGAATGCCTCAGCAATCAATGAATCGATCCGGTCTTGCGCTGAACCATTGTAGCCCAGATCAACCAGCATCAGGGTATCGCCAGGCTTCGGGTCAAGAGATTTGCGAATATGCGCAATCATCCTGTCAGCACGCGCTCTTGCCCTCCGGCGAGTGAGTTTTTCGCGCGTGCCTTTGCGTAGCTCTTTGCGCAGGCGCTCGCTTGCTGCGACCTTCTCGGCATCGCTTTGAGGATCGCCAATAAGGGCCGCGATTTCGCTTTCCTCAAACAGCATCTGACGCGCAAGCGTGCTAGGATTGAGGCCATACTCAAGTGCGAACTGTTTTTGATATTCACTGTGCGACGTGAGCGAGGCGGCGATGGCGGTGAAACGGCTGATCTCAACGCGGGCAGTGCTTGGCATCTGGCCACTGGCCTGATGCACCAGATGCGGCAAATGCCCATCGCGCAACATAAAGAGCCAATGCACGGTGCCTCCGCGTTTTTCTTCCAACGCCTTGGCTTCGCCTCTAAGCCATTGATCGAATGCGTGAAAAACTGGACCCAGGACGCTGAGGCCCAAGCTTTGGGCCGCATCCTCCACCTGCGGCTCATCCTGCGAAAGAACGGCGCGATAAGGCATTAACCCGCGCAATTTGCCACGCGCATCACCAACCAGCTGCTGACACATGCGCTCAAACCGCAATCGCTGCCGTGCCGTTTCGCTAAACTGGACAAGGTGCAAAGCAGGGATACCGAGAGCCCTTGCGCCGTCAAAATCTGCGGCGTGATTATCGCCGATATGAAGCACCTCATGCGGCTGGCATTTCATGGCTTTCAGAACTTTGGCGAGCATCCCCTGAGACTTTGAAGCGCCTGCCTCGCTGGATGCAAAGACCCGGTCAATGAGGTCAGCGACCTCATCTCCCGCAGCAGCGCGGATTAGATCCTCAAGCTGTTTGGCACTCAAATAGGTGTCTGAGACGATGATGACCTTGTGCCCTGCCGATTTGGCGGCACGCATCAGCTCAACCGTCGGTTCAAACGCAAAACACGCCGCCGCCTCAGCAGCAAGCTCAGCCTCAATCGCGGCCTTGATTGCCGTCTCATCAGCGTTCGGCATCGCCTGGGCGTAGATCGCGGAAATGCCGATCTCGGAGCGGTTCTTTAGCGTTCCCTCAGCCTTGCGCGCGCGTTGCTCCGCTACGATCCGTTGAGCGATCGAGACATTGGGCAAGTCTGCAAAAATATCGCTGGGTGCAAAACAGTCGCGCCAGAGCAATGTGTCAAAACAGTCGAGTGATAGCACTCGTATCGTGTCGGGAGCATGCTCCAGTGCATCGGGCATCTGATGCGGCAATAGGCTTTGCGTCATTCGTCTCGTCCTGCGTCTAAAATGGCAAGACCAGCGCTACGCCTTCATGGTTTACGGTGTCGCAGCAGCGCCCTCCGCGCTATCACCTATGGCCGCTTCTTGACTTAAAGCGACTTGGTCCGAGCCGTCCCCCGTTTCGGTTGCGGGCACAGGTGTCGTGGGATTGACCGGGCGCGGGCGGCCTCTTTGACCACGAGCCGTGTTATCGAGCAGCAACAGCGAAATGCGACGATTTCGCGGGTCTGCCGGCGCGCCTGCGATTAGCGGTTCGGTATCGGCAACACCTTCAATTCGCGCAAAGCGCCCAGCGGCAATACCGGTGCGGATCAATTGCTGCCGAGTGGCTTCCGCGCGGCCCGCTGATAGCGACCAATTGTTCGCATTGACGCCAGAGCGCCATGGAAGAGAATCGGTGTGACCGCGCAAAATCAACGGATTGCGCTCCTCTTCAATCGCACCGCTAATAACCTTGATCAGTTCACGGGCGTCGTCAGTGAGGATTGTGGTGCCAAGCGCAAACATCGAAAAGTCAGCATCATCAACCAGATCGATACGAATGCCTTCGGGCGCGCGCATGACCCGCACTTGTCTGGCAAGCTGCGAAATCTTGCGGTTTTCGGCGAGCTTTTCGTCAATGGATTCTCGGATTTTGCGCATTCGGTCTTGAACCGTTTCACCTTCTGCGCCTCCCTCCATAGGACCACCTGTCCGACCGCGCGGCACAGTAATCGACAAAGTGCCCGTTTGACCGGCTGCATTGGGGTAATTGTCGACATCGGTGATCGAACTGCCGCCCAATGGACCATCGGACCCTGCGCTTTGCTGCCGGGTTTTGACCAGAGTGGGCGAGAAATAGTCAGCAATCCCTTTGCGCTGGTTTTCCTCAGTTGCCCCGAGCAGCCACAGCAGCAGAAAGAACGCCATCATTGCCGTCACAAAATCGGCATAAGCGACTTTCCACGCACCACCATGGTGACCGTCACCGCCTGCAACGATCACCTTTTTCACGATTATCGGAGCCGGAATTTCACTGGCACTGGCCGCCGCATCTGCCACCTTACTTACCCCGCATCATATCGAGCAGTTCGGTCAGCTTTGGCCGATGCGCTGGCGGCAAACCTGATCGCGCCGCTTCCAAAACGAGGGGCTGCGGATAGCCATGCAGGCTTGCGACAATCACCTGCTTGATCGAATGAAATATCTGCTGATCATGCGCGTTTACTTGCTTTAGCCGGCTCGCCATTGGACCTGCAAAACCATAGGCAAGCAGCACGCCCAAAAACGTCCCAACCAGCGCGCCGCCGATCATCTTACCCAGAATAGCGGGCGGCTGATCAATCGCGCCCATCGTTTTGATAATGCCAAGCACAGCTGCGACAATTCCCAGCGCGGGAAAGGCATCCGCGAGCGACTGGATCGCGTGTTGTGGCTCATCCATTTCGTGCAATTGAGATTTGATCGCGTGGTCAATCACATCCTCAACCGCATGCGTATCAAGCGTCCCGGAAGACACCACCATCAGTGTAAGCGGATCGCAGATCATGTTGACGATCACTTCGTCTTTTTGAAGCGAGGGGTATTCGCTGAAGATCGCGCTATTTTCGGGCTCTGTCACATGGCTTTCTAGCGCAACAGCCCCTTCGGACCGCAGCACTTTCATCAGCTTACTGGTTAGCGCGATAACATCGAGATGGTCCTGATCGGAGTATTTCGGGCCTTTGAAAACCTTGCCCAATCCGCCGCCAAGCAGCTTTAGCTCGTGCATGGAGTTGCCGATCAACGTGGCACCGATGGCCGCGCCGCCGATCATCATCATCTCCAGCGGAAGCGCCGCAAGGATCGGCCCCATAGCACCGCCCGCCAGGGTATACCCGCCAAAGACGAGCACAAGCAGTACAACGATACCAATGGCAGCGAACACGTCGAGGGTTTCCTTATTGGATTACAAACGGCGCTTTAGAGCGCGTTGAACAGGTTGAGCGAGCTAACGCGGGTGAAGGTGGTCTGGCTTGCTTCGAGTGCGGTCAGGGTTTGTTGCAGGCGCACGATCGTCTCTGCGATGTCTGTATCGGCAATGTCGGATCGCTTTTCCGCAACGTCGATGGCGCGATTGGTCTGGTCCTGCTGGATCATTTCAACCCAGGCGAGCCGCGTGCCAATCACCGTCTGACTGCGATTGGCGTTATCAATCGCTGCATCAATTCCCGCGAGCGCATCCTGCGCCGCCACCGCCGGATCAGCCGCCGCTCCGCGCAGGGCAGCGGCGAGATTGGTGATCACGGCAAATGTGTTGGTCGGCGTGCCATCGACGTCGAATTCGAACAATTGATCGCCGGTCACGCCGCGCTCAATCTCAGTACCGGGCGCCACTGGGACAGCGCCGTTCTCGCCATTGCCATTATAGGTGACCACGCCGCTTGCATCGCGTACAAAGGCGGGGTTACCGGCGGTGCCAGCAAACAGCGGAGCGCCGGTGATCGAGCGCGCATTGGAGCGGGCAAACAATTCGTCCGCCATCTGCTCAAGCTCTTCCGCAATGGCCGCACGGCCATCTTCGCCAACGGGATCATTTGCCGCCGCCACAGAAAGCTCACGCGCGCGTTGAAGCAAGGACACCACCCCGCCGATTTGATTGGCACCTTCGGACAAATCCTGTTCCAGCCGCGCGGCATTTTCCTCTTCGGTTGCTCCGCGAACTTCAAGCCGTTCAAGCGCGCGCAATCGTGCCGCACCCACCGGATCATCGGACCCGCGTTGCAATCGCTGACCAGTCGCAATCTCGGTTTGAAAGCGCTCTACGGATTGGCGCAAATTGCCCATCTGGGTGATCGAGCGCTCAAAAAAGGCGCCGGTTGAATTGCCGACAAAGGTCATATTCTAAGCTCCTTCAAGATCAACGCAGGCCAAGGATGGTGTCAAACAGATCGGTCGCGACCTGCATCACGCGGCTATTGGCCTCGAATGCCTGTTGCAGGCGGATGAGGTTGGCGGCTTCGGTATCAAGATCGACCCCTGTTTCCGTGAGCAATTCCGCTTCTGCGCTGGCATTGATAATCGCCAGTCCTTCGCGTGTTGTTTCTAGCCCTGCGATACGGCTCGAAAGCGTGAGTAAAGTGCGGTCAATCGCAGCGATTGGCCCGTCATCTGCGCCAAAGGCCGCGATCAAACCGCTCAAATTGCCAGTGTCGCGGCTGCCCGGTGGAGACCCCGCGGCGGCAAGTGCCAGTCCCGATCCATCTTCCAGAACCAAAGTGATATCCGACGCATCGGTGCCTGAGAAAAGCGGTTGGCCAGTTGTTCCATCCAGTGCCACACCTGAGCTTTGCGCTGCATTGGCACGGGTGATCGTGGCAAGAGCCGCAGCGTTCAAGTCAGCCTGACGCGAAGCAATATCGACCAATGATGAGGCGCGCCCTGCCATTGCTCCACTAACGGGCGCAAATGAGTTTCCGTCGACATCAATTGTGGTCGTGCCATCGGCAGCCACACTTGCGCTCACAGTATTTGCCGTGACACCTGATACCAACAAAACGCCGGTCTCGCCCGCTGGAGGAGGGTTGGCCTCAAGCCGCACTTCTGCCCGGCCACGATCATCAAATGTCACGACCGTACCGAATTCAGCGGCAATATCGCGCAGAGTCGCATCGCGCGCGTCGAGCAAAGAGGCTTGCGCGGCGGTGCCATCACGCGCGTTCGACAATTCCTGATTGATCCGCGCCAACTCAACCGCTGCGCCATTTACCAGTTCCACGCCGACGCCCACATCCGCTTCGACCAGAGCGCGCGAATTGTTCAAAGACGTATCAGCAAACTGGAACGTCAACGCCATTTGCCGCGCGGTCTCAATCGCGCCAGAGCGCAAGGCGGGATCGGTCGGATCACTTTCTAGCAGAGTTAGTGAGGCTTCAAAGTCGATAAGGCTGCGATAGAGCCCCGTATTTTCGAGGGCAGTTTCCGCATCGCGCATACCGGTCAATTCAGCTTCAGCGCGGGCCAAATCCGATGCGCTGTCGCGCGCCTGTCGCTGGATCAATTCGCTATTGGCGCGCTGTACCCCGCCAATCCGGACACCGCTCAGTGTGCCGCGCGTTTGAAAATCAATCGTTGCGGTGGCGGTGTACTCGGTGACGCTCAACGTACGCCGGACATAGTCCGGGTTCGACGCATTGGCGATATTCTGCGCGGTTAGCTCGATCTGAGCCCGCGCGGCTGCCGCACCTGAGCGGCCAATGGTGATGAGAGAGCTGGTCATTATGGGTCCTCATTACCGGCAACGAATTGAGCAAGCTGTTCCTCGATACTCCGTGCAAACCCGAATGCGCCCGACCGCGAGGCAAGTTCGGCAAAGTGTTCATTACGCATTTGCTCAAACTGTTTGAGGCCGCCGCCGGTTAGCGGCGTGTCCTCTGCAAAGCTGGCAGCGCGCGCCGCTTCCAGCATGCGGCGGACCATGATCGCCTCAAAACCTTGCGCGGCTTCGCGCAAGGCTTGGCGTTGGGGGCTCAGCCCGGTGGTTTGCGCAGCGCCAGTGGGACGGACCGATGGGATCACAGGACAACCATTTCGGCTTGCAACGCGCCAGCCTGCTTTAAGCTTTCGAGGATTACGACCAGATCAGACGCGCCCACACCCAGCAGGTTCAGCGCATCGACAATCTCGCTCAAGTTCGCCGCTCCTGGAAACAGCGCCACACGGCTATCGATTTGTTCGACCGTGATTTCGGTGTTCTCTTCAACCGCCGTTTCGCCATTAGCAAACGGCTCAGGCTGAACCACGCGAGGTGCCTCATCTATGCGGATTACCAGCTTGCCGTGACTGATCGCAGCGGGCGCAAGCCGCACCGCTTGGTTGATAACGACCGTGCCCGTTCGCGAGTTTACGATCACGCGGGCCGCAACGGGCGCAGGCGTTACCGCTAACATCTCAATATCGGCCAGAACAGCCGCGCGCTGATCATTGCCAAACGGCAGAGCAAGCTCAATGCTCACCCCATCCGCAATGCTCGCCATGCCAGGATAGCGTTCATTCACAGCATCGCGAACCCGGCTTGCCGTCAGGAAATCGGCTTGGTGCAGGTTAAAGCGAAGCGATGAGGATTGCTCAAAGCCGGTCGCAACCGCCTTTTCAACCGTAGCCCCATCGGCGATCCGGCCCACAGTGGTCACATTCACAGTAAGCTGCGAACCATCGCGGCCACTCACTCCCAAACCGCCAACCGCAACATTGCCCTGCGCCATCGCATAGACCTGGCCATCGGCACCATAAAGCGGCGCGAGCACCAAAGCCCCGCCGCGCAAGGACCGCGCTTGGCCAAGCGTTGAGACAGTGATGTCGATCCGCTGCCCCGGCTTTGCAAAGGCAGGCAATTCAGCGGTGATGATGACGGCGGCGGCATTGCGCAGATTGGGGCTAACGCCGGGTGGCAATTGCAACCCAAGCCGCCCGGAAACCCCGCGCATAGCTTCTGTTACATAGGCGAGATTGTCATCGCCGGTCCCTTGCAGGCCAACAACAACGCCGTAGCCGGTGAGCTGGTTTGCACGCAGTCCTTCAAACTGGCCGAGATCGCGAATACGCTCCGCCGAGGCACTAACCGGGGTCAGCGCGGCAATAAACGCAATCAGCGCGGCGAGAAAAGCAAACCGGCGCATCAGAACGGCGACAATGCTGTGAAGAAGCGCGACAGCCAGCCCGGACGGCTGGCCTGTTGAACCGCGCCGCTGCCGCCATAAATGACCCGCGCATTGGCAACGCGCGATGAAGGCAATGTGTTGTCGGCATCAATATCGACCAGCCGGATGCGGCCAGTAAACTGGACCCATTCTTCACCCTGGCTCAGCGACATTTGCTTTTCTCCGACGACCTCTGCGGTCCCATTGGGATAGATCGCAGCGATCGTGACCGTGACAGAACCTGTCAGTTGGCTTTGCTGCGCCGCGCTTCCGCTGCCTGAGAACGACCCTCCGGCTGAAGCATTAAGGGCATTGGGATTGAGGAAGCTGAAGATCCCTGCGCTGGGCGGGATGATCGAGGCACTGCCATCGCGCGAGGTATCGCCCGAAGTGCTTTTGGATGTGGTGGTGCTTTCGAGCAGCAGGATCGTGACCATATCGCCTAGCCCGCGTGCACGATTGCCAACGATCAGCGGCGCATATCCAGTGCTTGCCTGATAAATTGCGCCTTTGCTTTCTGCACCTGCACCGACGGGTGGAGCAGATTGAAGCGGCGGCGGCGGCGCGGCAAAGCTCATCTCTGGCCGACCACCGCCACCAAGGCAGGCAGACAGCGACAAGGCGACAAGGGACACAAGGGCGAGGCGGCTTAGTTTTAGCATTATCGGCCTCACAAAGTCTGATTGGCGTTGCGCAGCATTTCGTCGACTGCACTCACCATCTTGGAATTGATTTCATAGGCGCGCTGAGCTTCGATCATGTCGACCAGCTCTTCGACGACGCTGACATTGGAGCCTTCCAGCATCCCTTGGCGGATTTGGCCGCGCCCTTGTTGGCCGGCGGCGCCCACTTCGGCCTGTCCGCTGCCAGCGGTTTCAACGAGAAAATTATCGCCGATGGAGCGCAGGCCTGCAGGGTTGGCAAAGCTTGCGACTTGCAACTGCCCCACCTGCACCGGCGCCGCTTGCCCCGGTTGCGTTGCGCTCACCGTGCCATCGGGTGAAATGGTCACGTTCTGCGAATTTGCAGGGATTTGGATCGGCGGGGTAACCGAATAGCCCTGCGCCGTTACCAGATTGCCCTCTGGAGAAAGGGTGAAGTTTCCTGCCCGAGTATAGGCAACCTGTCCGCCCGGCGGTAGTTCGACCTGAAAGAAGCCGTTGCCATCAAGCGCCAGATCCAGCGCATTGCCGGACTGGTTGAGGGTGCCCTGACTGTCGATCCGGGTCGTGCCTTGCACCTGTACGCCGGTCCCGAGATTGAGGCCGATGGCATAAGCGGTCTGATTGGTCGATTGTTGGCCCGCAACGCGTTGTTCTTGATAAGCAAGTGTCGCGAAATCAGGGCGATCACGCTTGAACCCGGCGGTGCTGATATTGGCCAGATTGTTGGCGATGACGCGCATACGCACATCTTGCGCTTCGAGCCCAGTACGGGCGACATGGAGGGCGGAAGTTGGCATGATTTAAGTCCTGCTTTTGAAAATTGGGGTAAGCATCAAGCGTCAGCTCATGCCCATCAAGCGCGCGCCTGCTTCGTCGATCTGGCCAGCGGTCTGGATGACTTTGGCGCGCTGTTCGAAGGCGCGCTGCGCTTCGATCATATCGACCAAAGTGGCTGCGGTTTTGACGTTCGATTGTTCTAATGCGCCCGGAATAACCTTGGCTGTGGGGTCAGCAGGCAAGACGCCGCCGCCTGGCACTTTGAGGAAACTGTCGATCCCCTTGGCAAGCGGACTGCCTTCTGCAGAAACCAATTTGATCCGGTCGAGCTGCTGAGCCTCTGCGCCTGCTTCGCCTGTATCTAGGCCAGTGACTGTGCCGTCCTGCGCAATGTTGATCTGAAAACCTGCCGGCACCGTGATCGGCGCGCCGCCTTCGCCCAGAACGGGCAAGCCTTCGCCATTTTCCAGCAACCCCGTGGCCGATATTCGCAAATCGCCGCGCCGCGAGTAAATCTCGCCGCCACCCGGTGCCGAATAGGCAATTAGAGCTTCCCCTTGCACCGCAATATCGAGCGGCTTTCCCGTTCGCGTAATCTCGGCCTGCCCCATATCGGCAGAACGCACCATACCGCGCGCCAGCGCGCGCGCCTCGATAGAGCCATCGCGCAGAGTTGCAGGGGTGACGGAGAATATCTCCTGCCGAAAACCCGGAGTCGAGGCATTGGCGAGATTGTTCGCCACCACGCGCTGACGGTTCATGGCGGCATCCATGCCCGTCAGCGCGGTGTAGATCAGGCGGTCCATATCGCGGTCCTAACTCAGCCGGTTAACGCTGAAGGTTCAGAACCGTCTGCGAAATCGCAGTGGCGGTATCGATGGCGCGAGCATTGGCCTGGAAATTACGCTGAGCGGTCAACAGCGAAACCATCTCTTCGGCAAGATCAACGTTTGATCGTTCAAGCGAACCGCTAAGCAACTGGCCAAGATTGCCGATACCTGGTTGACCATATTCAGGCGTGCCGGAGTTTACAGTGGCTTCCCAATTGGTCTCACCAATCGGGCGCAAACCTCCTGTTGCAGCAAAGGTTGCCAAGGCAATCATGGCCACCGGCTCGTTCGTGCCATCGGTGTAAGTTGCACCAATCACGCCTTGTGCGTTGATCGAAACGCTAGCGAGAGCAGCCCCGCCCGCATTGTTGGTGGGCACCACAACGTCACCCGGCACGGTGCTGGTTGGAACGCCAGCAGCATCGACAGGAAATGCTTGGATTCGGTCACCGAAGGCATTCTGCAATTCACCACTTGCGACCAGTTGCAGGTTTCCATTGCGGGTAAATTTGATGTCACCTGAGACGCTATCAGCGGTCACCAGAAAGCCATCGCCATTCACTGCCACATCCAGCACACGCCCCGACTGCTCGAGCTGTCCAAGGCCGAAGTCTTGCGTGATTGCAGACACGCGCGCGCCAATTCCCGGCGACGTGCGCGGGTCAGAGCTGCCGCCTGTTGCAACGAGATCGGCAAACTGTGCGTTCGATTTCTTGAAGCCCGCAGTTTCTGCGTTGGCGATATTGTTAGAGATCACACGCAGATCCGTTTCTGCATTGCGCATGCCACTAAGAGAAGTGAAGAAAGACATGGTCGGGTTCCTTGATTGGTTTCGGAGTTAGTGGGGGGAGGAGAGTTAAGCGGCGATCGGAGGCGGCGCTGCATCTGAACTTGCGGCAGCAGCTTCAGCCGCGGCATTGGCGCGTTCCTGAGCTGCGATCAGCGCGTCCAGCTTGTCAGAGATGTCAGCCAGCGTGGCACGCGAGACGGTTTCATTCTCAAGCGAAGAGAATTGCGCCAATTGCGCGACCATATCTTCATTGCTTTGCGGCTCTAGCGGGTCCTGATTGGCCAATTGCGCCGTCATCAGCCGCAAAAAATCCTCTGAATCGAGCGCCGCCGCCGCGCTTTGGCGTTGCAGTGTCGATGGCGCGTTCAATTGGTTGAGCGTGTCTTGCAGCGGACTGTTTCGCTGAGTGTTAGAGATTTCCATATTCAATTGCTCCTGAGGGTTTCGAGCATCAGCTGCTTTGCGGTTTGAAGGGCTTGCACCATGTTCTGGTACTGGCGGGCGCTTTCCATGATTTCGACCATCTCGGCGCTCTCATCGACGGGAGCGACAAAGACATGGCCGGTCTCATCGGCGAGCGGATTGCTGGGTTCGTAACGCTTGGTCGGCGTCGCATCGGCGCGCACCAAACCATCGCTGCGCACGCTTGAAAGGCCGCTTGCACGGTCAAGCTCAACGGCAAAAACAGCGCGGATAGGTTGGTAGGCTTCGGCCTCGCTGGAGGCGACTGTGCTGGCATTTGCGAGGTTCGATGTCGCCGCATTCATACGCACCATTTGCGCCGACATCGCCTGCTGGCTCATGGAGAAGAGTGTGGGACGAGTAGTGTCAGGCATGCCTATTCTCCTTTCAGCGCGCGGGTGATGGTGTTGACCTTGCCCTGCACGAAGCTGAGTGTGGCTGAGTAGGCGAGCGCATTTTCGGCAAAGGCGACCTGTTCGCGGCCAAGCTCTACCGTGTTGCCATCAAGGCTGGGCATGGTCGGGAGACGATAGAGAAGCTCGGTCTCGCCCGCTGGGGCATGCATGCCGCGCATGTCGGAAAGACGCGCATCAAGCGCCGCGTTGAAATCGACATCGCGGGCTTTGAAACCGGGTGTCGCTGCGTTTGCGATATTGGAAGCTATCACCCCCATTCGCTGCGATCGCAGCTCCAATGCTGCCCCGTGTATGCCAAAAATCTGTTCGTTCATGGGTCCGACTGGCTCCAGAATTGAAACGTGTGGAATTGAGTTCGCACGTATCTCTGCAGCAAGCGTGCCAAACCCGCCGAACACCTGAAATGAGCAGTGTTCACCCCCATTTGCCCCGAGTTGCGGCAAACCATTGCAGGCCATCCGGCAAAGCCCTGCCCGCTTAAGCAATTGCCCGTGGCACCGTTCTAATCCGTGCAAGCCCAACCAAATCCGGCCAGCGCGTCTACGGGAGAGATCATGCCAGCACAGAACCTCGCCTTGCTGGATGCAGAAGCGCTGGTGGTTGTTCTGGCAGGCACACTGCTGGCAACGATTGCGCGATGCGGATTTGCTGACATGCGGGCTGCGGGCAGTGCGCTTGCTAAGCTGGGTCAAACACGTTTTGATGAGGACGCAAACCGGGCTGCTATCGCGCGCTGCGCACCCGAAATCCGCAGGCGCGGGCATCTCAGTGCAGACCCACAGCTGCCGCCTGACGGATCGCTTGCGCGGCTCGTAAATGCCTATCGCAAAAGTGGCTCCATCGACGCGCTGCATGTCGCATCAAGAGGCGAGCGAGCAGCGCGAGAAGTTGCCCGCAGGCAAGCCATGCACGTGTTCGACTATGCAGGCGAAGTCGCCCCGATTTTTGGTCTGGTGGGAACTCTGTTTGCAATCACGCAGCTGACACCCACCGGCGCCGACAGCACGACCGAGGTTATGATGAGCGGGGTCGCAACCGCTGTGCTGTCTTCGCTTTACGGTGTACTCACAGCCAACCTCATCTGTGTCCCGCTCGCAGGTGCAATTGAGCGGCGCGGTGAGAGCGAAGAATGCGCACGCGCGCGGCTGATCGACTTCTTTGAAGCCGAAGTCACAGGTGAACGGCCTGCTGCACATTCCAATTTGCCGTCGGTAATCAGGGATGCAGCATGAGAACGCGGCGTGCTCACTCGTGGCAATTGATCCTCGCGGATCTGTCCTTGATCCTGTTCCTAGTCACGCTGACGGCCCTTGCCGGGCGAGAGGCAGACAATCCGCCCTCCTCTGCCCTAGTCGAAGATGAAACGCGAATACCCGACATTGCCTCGGCTCAGGCGCTTTACAGACCCGATCCGTTTGGCCCTTCGATTTCAGACTGGTTGAGCGAGCAAGCCCCGGATTCGCGCGCTACCCTGACTATCTTTGCAAGTCATGGAGCCGATGATCGCAGTGCCGTGTGGGAGGTCGCGCAGGCGCTTGCAAGTGATGCACGGGGCCAGGGATTCGATGTGCGCGTGGTGATCACGCTAGGATCGCCGAGCGATATTTATGCCAGCCTTGCCTATGATGCGATGGTCACCACCGAATAACGTCATGCAACCTCGATGCGATTGCGTCCTGCGTTTTTGGCCTCATAAAGAGCAGCGTCTGCCCGGGCGAGCGCATCGCGCGTGTCTTTGACCCCGTCGACTTTCGCAATGCCCGCTGAAAAGGTTATCTTGCCAAACGGCTTTCCACTTTCGCGGTTCATCATCGTTTTCATTGACTGTGCGCGGCGGATACCGTCGAGTTTGAGCATGGCGTCATCCAGATCGAGGCCATAAAACAAGACCACAAATTCCTCGCCACCATGGCGCGCGACAAAGCAAGTGTCGCTGGCGGCAGAATTCAATGTGCTCGCAATCGCGACCAACACCCGGTCGCCGGCATCATGACCATGCTTATCATTGATCGCCTTGAAATGATCGACGTCACAAAACGCGACACAAAGCGGGTTGCTGGTCTGCTGGGCCTGTTGCGCAGCGCTTATCAAGCGACGTTCAAAACTGCGCCGATTGGGCAGCCGGGTAAGGTGGTCGACATCCGCTTCCGTGCGGGCCTTGGCAAGGCTGGCGCGCAATTGCTCGGTTTCTTGCTGGCTGCGCTCCATCGCGCTTTCAACCTGGCAAATCCGCTCAACCATCGCGCGTGAAAGGGCAAGCACCCGGTCGACATCGCCAGCCGGAAATTTCTCCGGTTTTTTCGAGGCCATTTCAGCAATCTGCGCATCAATGGCTCCGCGATGTTCGCTCGTTTCATCCGCCGCGGACTTGGCAGTCTGGCCAAAGCGCATCAGCGAATATTCCATCCGGTCCATCAACTGCTCAAGTTCGTTCATGCGCTCGCCCGTTTCGGGATCCAGCCTTATGATCGTATCGAGCCAACGTTGATCAATCGGTTCACCTGAATACTCGCGTTCCGCAAATGCTTGGGCCAGCGCAGCGTTGGAACCTGAAAGCGCCATGCAAATGGCGACGAGGTTCTTGCCTGTCGCATTAAGATCGTGCTTCGCGATGAACTCCTTGATCCGATCAAGCAGTTCAGCGCGGGCCGCATGCGCGCGGCTGTTAGTGATATCCATTGGCGGCTGGAACGGCGCATTCATGGGGAGCAACTCCGGTGTCGTCTTTTTCTTTGCTCATCGCCTTAGCTGGCGCGGGTTTATCACCGTGAACCGCAGACACTGTTGCAAACACCTAGTGATCCAGATGGCACGCAGCTTGCTTTTGGTGGGTTCAGACTGATCATCAGGAGACCTGAATTGACCACCCCCAAACTAATGATGCGGCACGAATTGCGCCTAATCGCCGCGGCCACGGCTATTGCGTGCCTGCCGCTATTGGCAGTCGCCACCTCTGCGCAATCGAACCCACCCTCAAACATAACCGATCCAGCAGAGATCGACCGAGTTGTTGGCTCCTTTACAGGTGTTGCAATCGGGGAAGTTGGAGGAGCGCGGGTGCCAGCAGATCGACGATTGCGATTGGCCAGATGCGCAAGCCCGCTGGAAGTCAGCTGGTACGGGCGCAATCGCAGCACTGTGCAGGTTTCATGCGCTGGGCCGGAAAGCTGGCGTATCTTCGTTGCCACCAACCCTGCCCAACAAGCCACCGAGGCCACCCCTGTGGTCACGCGCGGAGACCCCATTACCGTTCAAGTGCGCGGGCGTGGCTTTAGTGTGCAACAATCGGGCGAAGCGTTGGAAAATGGCGCTTTGGGCGATTGGATCGGCGTGCGCACATCGCGCAATGCCACCCCTATCCGCGCCCAGATTGAGCGGCCGGGCCTTGCAATTATCCCAGCGCAATAACCCTCGCCCACCTATGTATGCGACCGTAGGGCTTAAACTCCTCTCGATATCGCCGTTCAAGGTTTCAGAACATTCACTTGGAGACGCATCATGCCCTCTTTCGAACTGAGCAAATTGCAGGCGGTCGCGAGCCCCCGGGCTCTATCGGAAGCCGACCGTACACCGATTGACCCGCGCACAGCAGCGCGTCCGTCAGGCGTTTCCTCGCCTGCGGCAAGCGATGCTGGCGTATCAATCGAAGTGAGCGCAGCCGTCGATCCAGCGAAGCCGCCGGTCAACCAAGACCGCGTGTCTGAAATTCGCGATGCCTTGCGCAAAGGCAGCTACCCATTGGTGCCAACGCAAATCGCCGATGCGATGATCGCTGCACAATTCAGCTATGAGGTTCAGCGATGACGCCCCCTCTGCCCCAATTGCAGGGTGACACCTTAGCGGCAAACCTACGGCAAATGATTGCCGTTTTGGAACAAGAGCGGCAAGCGCTTGCCACCCTGGATGCCGATGAGCTGTTCGACGCTGCTCATCAAAAAGAAGCCTTGTGCGATATCCTTACGCCGATTGGCCCCGGCCTGCTCGATACGCAAACACTGGAGCTGGTGAAAACCGCGCGCGCGCTCAACGATGTAAACCGGCGGGTGCGCAACCTTTTGGCGGCCAATGTCACCGCGCGGCTTGAGGCCATGGGTGCCTCACAGCATACCTATGCACCAAGCAATGCGGCGCTTGCCTAAGCCCTCCAGGCCATCCGCATGACTACCTAAACCCGCGGTTCTGGCACGCCGCTTGCTGATCTTGCCTGCGAATATGCGCTCCTGCCTTTGGTTATGCCCAAGGGGAAACGGAACGGGTCGCAAAGCAGCAAGAAAGGCAGGCGCGCGAAGTGAGCAACAATCCACTATCCTCAACATCCCCTGCTGCCGGGATCCGCACAGCGTTTGAACGCGCCGCACAGGTGCATGATGCGTTTGGGACGCCGCTGACCCGCGCACCCGCTTCCCGCCAGATCGCAGCACCAACTCCATCGGTTGAGGCCGCAATAGCGAGCGCTGCGCAGCAAACCGATATCGATTTCGATTTTCTGGTGGCTCAGGCGCAGGTGGAATCGTCCATGAACCCGCGCGCGCAGGCCCGCACCTCAAGCGCGACAGGTCTGTACCAATTCATTGAAAGCACTTGGCTGAACACAATGCAGCGCCATGGCGAGCGCTTTGGCCTTGGCGAAGTGGCCTCGCAAATCGGGGTCACACAAAGCGGCTCTGCCTATGTCACCGACCCCGCAGCGCGCGAAGCGATCCTAGACCTTCGCAATGATCCGCAGATTGCCTCGCTGATGGCAGCTGGGCTGGCAGAAGATAACCGTGCGCATCTCGCCCCAATCCTGGGCCGCCAACCCGAACATAATGAGCTGTATCTTGCGCATTTCCTTGGCGCAGGCGGGGCAGGTCGGTTCTTATCCGCGATGCAGGATAATCCAGATCAGCGGGCCGATGCGCTTTTCCGCCGCCCGGCTGCGGCCAATCAGGCGGTGTTTTACGAACGCAATGGATCGCCGCGCAGCCTTGCAGGCGTGATGGAGTTCTTAAGCGGTAAGCTGGAGCGCGCGCGCGCCAATTCGCAAGTCTCAGGATTTGAAAATTACGCCGCCGCTTCGCTCGCCCCGCCGTCAATTGGCCTGCCAAGCGCTGCGACACGCGCGCCCTATCTGATCGCGGATGAGGCGGTTTTCGCACCGCAAAGCCCACCAGTTGTGACGGGTCGCAATCGCCCAACTATTGAAAGCAGCTCGCCGCTCAGCCTAGCGCCTGCAACCTCGCGCGAACCAATGTCGCGTATGCTTGAAAGCACATTTGGGGCAGGCAATCTGGGCGCAAGCGAGCGATCCACTCAGCAGATCCGCAGGGCCTATGATCAATTGCGGGCGCTTGGCCTGTGAGCAGCTTCCCGGCCTCTCAACCGTCCATAATAGAACGGCTGCGCGCTGCCCCTGCGGCCATGGCATTGCCGGTCGGCATCTTTGCGCTGTTTGTGCTGATGGTGCTGCCAATCCCGCCATGGCTGCTAGATGTATTCTTCGTCCTCAACATCGCTGTGGCAGTGGCGGTGCTGATGGTGGCGCTCAATGCGCGCACGCCGCTCGATTTCTCGTCCTTCCCCAGCGTGCTCTTGTTCGCGACCCTCTTGCGCCTCGCACTCAATGTCGCATCGACGCGTATCGTTCTGGTCAATGGTCACGAAGGCGGCGATGCAGCCGGAGAGATCATTGCAAGCTTTGGTCAATTTCTTGTCGGCGGCAATTTCGCTGTTGGCCTGTTCGTGTTCTGCATCCTGCTGATCATCAATATGATCGTCATCACCAAGGGCGCTGGCCGCGTCTCTGAAGTGTCCGCACGGTTCGTGCTCGATGCTCTTCCCGGCAAGCAGATGGCGATTGATGCCGACATCGCCGCTGGCCTGATCACCGCTGATGAAGCGCGCGAACGCCGCCGCGAAGTCACTGTGGAGGCCGATTTCTACGGCTCAATGGATGGTGCATCCAAATTCGTGAAAGGCGATGCGATTGCCGCTTTGCTGATCCTTGGCGTCAACATCATCGCCGGATTTGCGCTGGGTATGATCAGTCACGGCCTTTCTGCAGGCGAAGCGGGTGAGCTGTATATCACGCTAGCCGTGGGCGACGCGCTGGTCGCTCAGGTCCCTGCGCTGCTGCTTTCCATTGCCGCTGCCGCGATCGTCACGCGCGTCGCTGATAAGCGCGATCTTTCGGGGCAGATTGGTGGGCAGTTTTCCGATCCGCGCGGGTGGCTGCCGGTTGCCCTGATCCTGGCCGCGATCGGCATGGTGCCTGCGATGCCGCAAATGATCTTCTTTCCCGCTGCCGGGATCGCGGGCGCGATCTGGTGGAATTTGCGCAGCAAAGCCGATGTGCCGGAGGAAATCGAAGCCCCGACGCAAGAAAAGTCACCCGACACAATCGACATTGCCGATGTATCAGACCAAACACTCATCACACTTGAGCTGGGCTATGGTCTTGTGCACCTAGTTGATGAGGGCAAAGGCGCGCCGCTGCTCACCCGTATCACGGGTATCCGCAAACAGCTGAGCCGGGATTTGGGCTTTGTCCTGCCCCAGTTTCGCATTCGCGATTCCCTGGATGCGAGCGCCAATGAATATCGCGTATTGCTAGGCGGGCTGCCCATCGCTCAAGGCATTGCCAAACCTGCAAAATTGCTCGCGATCGACACGGGCGAAGTGCGCCCCGGCCATGGCCTACTCGGAGAGCCAACTCGCGATCCCAGCTTTGATTGCCCCGCGCTGTGGATAGAACCATCGGCAAAAGACCACGCCGTGTCTGAAGGGTTTCTAACGGTTGATCCTAGCACGGTTATCGCGACCCATGCCAATCAAGAGCTGCTTGCACAAAGCCACCAATTGCTGGGTCCAGAAGAAGTCCGCGCTCTGATCGATGATCTCAAAGACCGCGCGCCTGCCTTGATCGAGGCGGTCCATCCCGAGCCGCTTAGCTTGGCAGCGCTTACACGCATATTCCGCGCGCTGATTGCTGATGGAATTGGCATTGCGCATCCCCAACCTCTGCTCACCAGCCTCGCGCTTGCCTTGCAGACCACACAAGAATTTGACGCGGTGATTGATCAGGTCCGCTCAGATTTGGGCGCGCGATTGATCCAGCGCATCTCAAGGCCCGGGGAGCGGCTGAGAGTTGTGACTTTGGACGCAGCGCTTGAAGGCGCGATCCTTGGCGGAATGGTTGACCCGTCAACCGGACAGCCGCTGATCGAACCCGATTGTGGCAGCATGATCGCCGACCGGATCAACGCCATGATCGAAGAGCAAAAGGCTCCGCTCGCTCTAATTGTGCAGCCGCCTGCACGCCGCGCGCTCACAAACCTGCTGCGCCAGCGGGCCAAGCGCTGTCTGGTCCTATCTATCAACGAATTGCCCGCAACCCAGCCGGTTGATGTGGTGGGCGTGATCGGCTCCGAGCCTCAGGCGCTCCCCTCACCGGGACCAGACCACGTAGAAACACGTGGGGGTGCGCCCGCTCAGGCTGAAGACATGCCGATGCATATGCCAGCGTCATGAAGCACGATCCTGCCAGTTTTGCAGATGCCGCAACCTACAGCGCCTCTTCCCGCGAGGAGGTGGAGGACCGCGTGCGGCGCTTTCTGCCAATGGTCCACCGCGCGGCCTGGCACATCTATGGCTCTGGCCATGACGGATTGGAAGTTGAGGACTTGATCCAGGCCGGCATTGTCGCCCTGACCGAATGCGCACAGCGGCATTCTGGCCCCACCGAAGACGGCTTTGCCGCCTATGCCAAAATCAGGGCGCGCGGGGCGATGATCGACATGCTGCGCCGCCAGCTCAACGAAACTCGAACCGCGCGAAAGAAACGCGCGCGCTACAGCAAAGCGGTGGAGGAAGTGCGCCAGCGTACGGGGCAGGAACCAAGCCGCGCAGAAATCGCCGAAGCACTTGGCATTAGTGATACCGAGCTGGTCGAGATCGAAAGCTCCGGCATCAGCGTTTCTTCGATCAACGAAGAATATGATGACAGCAACACCGCTTTTGCCAGTGACGATCCTGACCCGTTCGAAGTGCTTTGCGGGCAGGAAGATCGCGACCGTTTGGTGGCCGCAATGACCGCCCTACCGGATAGGCTTAAACTGGTGCTGCAATTGTTCTTCGTTGAGGAATTGAACCTTACCGAAATTGCAGAAGTCCTCGAAGTGAGCGTCCCGCGCGTCCATCAGCTTCGCGCAAAGGCCCTTAAAGACCTGCGAAAAGCGATGGAGGCGGAGATGGCCACAGACGCGGCATAGTCCGTTAGAACCTAGTCCCAAACAGCCTAGTCCTCGTGCGCGGCTGCTGCGTGGGTTGCTTCCTCTGAACCGCCTGCTCCGGTGCCTTCCCACCAATAGGCGCGCCGCTCTCGTGTGCCGGTTGCGACCTCATTCATGGTCACAGCATCATAAAGCCGCCCGCCTTGCATCACCCGCTCAATCTTGTCGGAGTTGCGGATATCCTCGCTTGGGTCGGCGGAGAGGATCAACAGGTCAGCAAGCTTGCCTTCCTCTAGGCTGCCCACATCCGCCTGCATGCCGAGCGAGCGCGCGGGCGCTATCGTGCCTGCCCGCAGAGCCTCGGTTGCCGTCATGCCGCCACGGGCAAAGCTCCACAATTCCCAATGCGCATCAACGCCTGCTTGCTGGCCGTGCGCGCCGATGGAAACCTCGACCCCGCGCTGCGCGATTTTGTGAGCCTCACGCGCGGCATTATCGTCGACAAACGCCCATTCTGGAGCGGTTGTGCGGCGCCCGGTTTGCGCCAGGAGAAGGCGCGGCGGGGTGTGAACCATAAGCGGGTTCTCCCACACATTGGTCGCTTGCCGCCAGTATGGATCGCCCGCCAGACCGCCATAGGTGACGTTCAAAGTCGGAGTGTAGTTCGAGTTTGATTGACCGAAGAATTGCAACACATCTTCGTACATCACATCGCCGGGAATATTGTGCTCAATGGTGGAGTTGCCATCGGCGATCAGGTTCATATCCATCCCGAACAGCGAACCACCCTCGGCCACGACCATTATGCCCTCTTCTGCGGCTGCGCGTGCGACCATCTGGCGCTGTTCACGTCGGGGCTGGTTGTAGTTCTTGACTGAGATGCCACCCTGCGCCGCGATCCGGCGAACATGGGCGAGCGCGTCTTCGTATGAATCCACGCGGGCAAAGAAGCCCGGAGCCTTCGCGCCGTAAATGATCTCCCCGGTGGAGAAGATGCGTGGGGCGAGTAGCAGGCCAGCGCGTTGACGCTCAGCGGCGGCGAAAATTTGGCTCGCATCGTTGGACGGGTCATGGAAGGTCGTCACACCCATTGCAAGCGACTGGACCATGCGCCAGTTTTGCTGCGGGATGAAATCACCCACCCCTTGCGGCCCGTGCGCATGCGCATCGACAAGGCCGGGCATAATCACTTTACCACTGGCATCGACCATGGTTGCGTCTGCGGGCACATCGACTTCGCCCGCTGCACCGATGGCGGCGATCCGGTCCCCTTCAATCACGATCACACCGTTCGCAATCACGCCGGGATCAGTAGCCTCAAGCCCGTCCGCCATTGTCAGGATGCGCGCGCCAGTGATGACCGTGGTGCCGGTGGGCTTATCCGCCTCAACCGTGATCGCCATTGAGATGCCGCTTTCGGGCGGTTCGTAGCCGTCCTCGTCTTCATCGGGACCGTTCGCGAAGAAATCGGACACATCGGCGCGCATCAGCTCTGGCCCGATCGACCAGAACACCGTCTCGCCCCCGTTTGCCCAGCCAATATAGTCTGCGCCTCCGGTTGAGACCTGGGTGATTGGCAGAGCGCTACCATTTTCGCTCACGCTAACCGCTTGCCCGCCCGGGATCAGCGGCATGGCGAAGACCTCATAGTTCTGCCGGAAAGCCACCGTGCGTCCATCGGGGGCAACGCGGAAATCGCTCGCGAGATCGCCTTTGACAATGGTGCGACGCGCTTCGCCATTGAGATCACTGGAGACAAGCGCGAGACCACCGTCTTCGCTCGCCGTCATAAAGATGCGGTCGATTTCAGAACCAAATTGAGGGTTAGAACCAGAGCGGTTCACGCGCATCGGATCGCCGCCAGAGATTGGCACCATATAGATGCCCGTATCCTCGGAATATTCCGCAGAGGTCATATAGCCCCCGGCCCGCTTTTCATACGCGATATGCTGACCATCGGGCGACCAAACGAGGTCGGCGAAATGGCCCGGTTCACTGGTGATGACGCGCGGGTTCTGGCCATTAGCGTCGGCTACAATGATCCGGCCCAGCGTCTCATCGGTCCACTCAACGTAAGCGATCTGAGAGCCATCGCGGCTATACGCGGGGAAGGCCTCAACCACATCGGCAGCACCGGTCAAAGGACGCGGTGCATCGCGACCCCGAGCGGATTTTGTGTAGAGACGGCCAAGGCTTTCAAACACAACTTGCGTGCCATCGGGCGAAAGCTGGCCAAAGCGCGACATGCTGGTGGTGAAACGATCCGGCGAAACCTCAATCACCGGATGCGGTGCATCGGCAATGCCGCGCGTATCGTCGATCTGGAACAGGATCACCGAATGGTTCGATCCATCGCGATCAATGCGGTTGAGTTTGCCGCCCGCCCAGAACACAATCGAGGCGCTATCCGGCGTCCAATCCATATTCGGATAGACGCCGTACACCGCCCAGGTCTCTTGCAGATCAAGGTCGAGCGCGTCGTAAATCATCCGCTCGCGCCCGCTCGCAAATTCCTTCACCCACAATTGGCTGCGATCTTCAAAGCGGCGCACAAAGGCAAGCTCGCGACCATCTGGCGAAGGTGTCGGGCGAACCGCACCGCCATAGCCATCGACTGCCGTGGTCACTTCGCCCGTTTCCAGATCGCGGCGCTCGATTGCAAAGATGCCTGACTGGCTATCCTGCGCGTAGATAAAGGTGTTTCCCGGCGTCGTGTTACGCGTGTAGTAAATCGCGTCGCCCTCAGGGGTGAAGACAGGTTCGCCCAGCTCCTTTTGCTGCTGCGGATTGGGCCGCTCAACAATCGCAACGCCGCCTCCGCCAGAGACGTGATACATCCAGATCTCACCCGTCCCGGCGCTGCGCGATGTGGTGAAGTGCTTCTTCGCAATGATAAAGCGACCATCAGGCGACCAGCTCGGCTGATTGAGAAGGCGGAAGCTCTCCTCAGTCACCTGCTGCTTGTCAGAGCCATCGACATTCATCACCCAGATATTGTCACCGCCCCCGCGATCCGAGGTGTAGGCAATGCGCGAGCCATCAGGAGAGAAACGCGGCTGAACTTCCCAGCTTAGCCCTTCAGCAATGCGCCTTGGTTCCCCACCGCCGATCGGCATCGTGTAGATATCGCCCAGCACATTAAAGGCGAGCGTCGTGCCATCGGGCGAGACATCGACATCCATCCAAGTGCCTTCGTCGGTCTCAATCGGCACCTGTTCGATAGCGGCCCCACGCGGCGCTTCGACATCCCAACCCTCTTCGTCATCGGCATAAGCGATGGTGGGTGCGGCAAGCATAGAACCTGCGAGCAGAATGGATGTGAAACGGCGCATTCGAAGTCTCCCTGTGTTGGAACGGGAGACTAGCGGGGTGAAATATTATTGCTAGGGGTTCAGCGCGCGTCTTCTCGCTTTCGCTTAACCCAACGGACGAAAATGAAAGCAATTGCGCCGATCACCGCCACGACTACGAACGCAGCAAGCGCATAGTGAAACGCTGCCGCTGCGAACTCTACGCAATAGTTTTCGCCTTTGAGGTCGATTTCATAGACTCGATCAGCGCGGCAAACTGCATACTTCGGATCGCTCATGATGTGGCTCGACATTAAGTGATACGCCAGCATCGCGCCTATCCATGCGAAGCATAGCGCAATTGACCGCCTGCGTTTGGCGCGAGCAGAAGATTTCGAACCGGGAAAACTCACCCCATCGCTCCCTTCTTCGGTCCCAAATAGCCAAACAAATACGCCGCCACTTTGCGCATCTGGATCTCTTCCGCGCCTTCGGTGATGCGGTAGCGGCGGTGGTGGCGGTAGATGTGTTCGAAGGGTTTATGCCGCGAATAGCCGATGCCGCCATGAACCTGCATCGCACGGTCGGCGGCCTCGCACACCAGCCGGTTCGCCCAGTAATTGCACATGGAGACCTTGTCGCTGATCGTGCGCTCAATCTCCTCATGCGGCATATTGTCCATCTCCCACGCGGTCTTGAAGATAAGCAAGCGCAGCATCTCGGCCTGTGTCGCAAGCTCAACCAGCGGGAACTGGATGCCCTGGTTCTTGGAGAGCGCCTCGCCAAAGGGTTTGCGTTGCCGCGCATATTTGACGCTCTCATCAATGCAGAACATCGCGGCGCCGCAGGAACTCGCCGCCTGACGGATGCGGTTCTGGTGGACGAAGCTTTGCGCCAGAGCGAGCCCGCGACCTTCAACACCTAGGATTGCGCAATCAGGCACCCAAACGTCTTTGACTGAAAGCCGTGGATGATCCGTGGGCATGTTAAAGGTCCACATCCACTCCTCGATCTCCAGTCCTTGTGTGGGATTGGGGACGAGGAAGCAGGTGATCCCGGACGCCTTCCCATCATCGCCAGCGGTGCGCGCAAACATCGCGCAATGCGTGGCGACATGCATGCCGGTGATCCACATCTTCTCGCCATTGATCAGCCAGCCATGGACCCCGTCGCGGGTTTCGCGAACCGCGCGGGTTTCCATATGAGTGGCGTCAGAGCCGTGGTTCGCTTCGGTCAGGCCAAAGGCGACCCGGCGCTCTCGGTTGAAACCGCCGAGGATGAACTCTTCTTTCTGCTCCTCAGTGCCCCATTGATCGAACATGGCGACAAAGGGGAAGTTGCCGACAATGGAATGCTCGTTTTGGAGGTCATTGTGCAGGCCCAAACCTTGGCGCGCAAAATGCTCTCGGATGACCGCCATCCAGAGGTTTGAGCCGTCCTTGCCGCCATACTCCTTGGGTGCGGAAAAGCGCCAATGGCCTGCGGCGTCAGCGCGCCTTGTGGCTTCCTTGAGCAGCTCTTCCCACTCTGCGCGCGGCAACCCGCCCGCTTCGAAATCCGTGCGCGCATATTCGCGGCGGTGGTCGAAGAAGCGGATATTGTCGTCCTGCGCTTCGAGCGGCTTAATCTCAGCTTCGATAAAAGCGTCAAGTTCATCGAGATAAGCCTGAAGATCAGCGGGAATTGCGAAGTCCATTTAGTCTCTCCTAAACCACCAATAACCGTTCGCCCTGAGCCTGTCGAAGGGCAGCCGCGACATTGACTATGCTTTGGCGCGAAGTCTTGAGCGCGTCCTTCGACAAGCTCAGGACGAACGGAGGAGTGTATGACCTTATTGCAGCCAACGCTCACGCGCCACGGCTAGGGCGGGGTATTTGGGGGAATCAACTGCGACATGTTCCATCGCATCAAACTTCAGTTTCGCTAACAGGCCCTTGTCTGCAACAGACAGCTGGCCGGAAAGGAAGTCCTCAGAGAGGTCTTCCCCATCTATACCCGAGAACTCCATGTGCAGTTCGCGTCCGATTATTCCTAAGGCATTGCGGGCCACAGCCAACTGGAATCGATCATGCCCTTCCATGCGATGCTTAACAGAAGCGAGCCAGTCGGATATCGCCGCAGCAATCTCTTCTATGTTTGCTTCACCTTTGGTCACCAGACTACCACCAAATCTTTGTGGTGGCTTCCTCTTGCGCTCACGCCGGGGCGCATCCTCCTCCAACAGCATCAGCAGATCGAGCTCCTGCTCGCTGGTCCGCCGCGAGATCACCACGCGCTCCAGCATCCGATCTTCGCCTGAGCGCCAGATTTTCGCCATGCGCAGGCAGCCGAGCGCCCACCAGACGGTGCGGTGGATTAGCCAGTAGCGGAAGCGGTTGCGGTCAACTTCTACACCTGCTTCGGCTTCGTATGCGGCGAAGTAGTCTTCGAGACTTCCCAGACCTAGAGCGGGCCGGTCATATCGGTGGAAACGCCACACGGCCATGCAGCCGAAGGCCAAATCCTCATGCCGGTCACCAAAATGCGCCAGTTCCCAATCGAGCACGCCCGTTAGCCGCGAATTCTCAGCCAGAAGATTGCCCATGCGATAATCGCCGTGATTGAGCACTGGCTCGCACTCATCCGGACGATTGTCCTCCATCCATTTCAAGCCAAGCGCGATGATTGGACGGTCGCCGCCTGCTTCTTCGAATTGCGCTTTGAGGTCGGCGATAGCTTCGCGGTAGTTCATTACCGGAACGCTCGCGGGCACATCCTCGCGCGTAACTGAATGAATGCGCGCCAAGTCGCACGCGGCCTGTTTCAGCAGCCCGTCCGGCTCTTCCATTTCGAGGATCTGCTTGGGATTGGGCGTGCCGGGCAGCGCCTCCATCACAAAGCCTGAGCCGATGCCGTCGTCTGGCAACAGTTCTGCCACCACTCGCGGGGCGGTCACTCCTGCTGCACCCGCTGCACGGATTACTGCCGCTTCAACATCGTGCCCAAAAGGGCGGTCGTTCATGAAATCGAGCGAAGGGGCGCGGCGCAGGACGTGTAGCTCGCCACCCGCCTCAAACCGCCAGCTTTCCATGGTCGCGCCGCCGGTCAGACGCTCCAGATTTGAGGGTGGCGAGAGGCCCGCGCGCTCGCAGATACGCGCCAGCCCCTCTAACAGATCATTGACGCTCGCGTCCCCCATCGCCCCTCAAATCGACCGATCAGTCGAGCTTGCGGCGCATCCGACGCGCGCGGCTCTTAGGGCTGGGGTGAGTGGCCAGCCATGAAGGGCCAGAACTGCCGCCCGACATGGCATCAAGCTTATCAAGCGCGGTCACACACGCCTGAAGATCATAGCCATTGTCCTGCATGAATTCGAAGGCGTAATCATCTGCCTCGCGCTCATCGCCTTGCGAGTGCTGCGCGGTGATCACATCGCCAAATAGTTTGCCCAGCTCAGACGAAGCGAGTTGCTTGACCCGGTTGTCAGCATTGCCTGCAATGCTGAGCGCTGCATCCTGCTGCAAGGCGCCGCGCATACGTTTGACCGTGTGCTCTTCTTTCACGTGGCCAATCTCATGGCCGATGACGTAACGGATTTCATCATCGGTGAATTCATCCATCAGGCCTGCAAAGATACGGATGGTACCGTTCGCCATGGCAAAGGCGTTCACGTCGCTCACCAGATAAGCTTGGATGTCGAGGTTGAGACCGTCATAGGTGTCCAGCCCGCGAGAAAGCGCTGCCAACCGCTGACCATAGGGATCGTCCGCGCCAGCAACCGGGTTTTGACCATCCATCTCGGTCGACATCTGATCGAAGTAAGCGGCCAGTTCATCATCAGAGAAAGTGGCTGCGTCCACGACTTTACGCGCTGATCCCACAAGATCACCAAGCCCTTGCGCGCTAAGCGGCGCAGCGATGCTGACCCCGCCCAGAATGGTGGCCATGGCCATGATCTCACGGCGGGAAATTGAACCGGTTTCTTTACTCACAACGTCATCTCCATTTGAGTGTCGGCCCGCGGATCACCGCGAGCCGATACTTATGCGACTGCGTTGTCCTTCTTAACCGTAATTACCTGCGGATAGGTAAATTCCTTCATTCCATCAACGCCATACTCGGCGCCAAAGCCCGACTGCTTGTGCCCGCCAAAGGGCGCAAAGGGCGACAGATGCATAAATTCATTGATCCAGACCGTGCCGGTTTCAAGCTGTTCAGCAATCTCAACGCCTTTATCGGTGTCGTTGGTCCAAACAGCACCTGCAAGGCCATATTCGGAGTTGTTAGCCCGCTCGATCACTTCGTCCTCGGTTGAGAATTTCATCAAAGGCATGACCGGGCCAAATTGCTCTTCGGCAACGATCCGCGCGTCTTCGGGCGGATTATCAAGGATGGTGATCGGCACGTAATAGCCTGTGCCAGAGGGGTCTTTGTCCCCGCCGGTCAGGAATTTATAGCCATTGTCCTTGGCATCTTCGATCAGTTCAAGCACGCGATCATACTGCTTCTTGTTCTGGATCGGGCCGACGCCGGTGCCTTGCTCAGAGCCGTCGCCAACCTTCACGTTTTTGGCGTATTCGGCGATGGCTTCGGACAGCTCATCGTAGATGTCTTCGTGGATGTAGACGCGCTTAGCCGCGATGCAGACTTGGCCTGCATTTTGGAAGCTTGACCAGAACAGCTGCTCAGCGACCTTTTTGGGATCAGCGTCTGGCATGACGATGGAGGCATCATTGCCGCCCAGCTCCAGCGTGATGCGTTTGAGGTCCGCAGACGCGCCTTCCATGATCTTCTTACCCGTCGCGGTGGAGCCGGTGAAGGTGATCTTGTCGATGTCTGGATGGCTGGTGATCAGCGGGCCAAGGCTGTCTTCACCTGTGATGATGTTGACTGTACCTGCTGGCACTTTGTCAGCGATCAGCTCTGCAATGCGGAGCGTGGTCAGCGGGGTGAAGGGCGAAGGCTTCAGCACAATCGTGCAGCCTGCCATCAGCGCAGGAACGATCTTCTGGATCGCCATCATGATCGGGAAGTTCCACGGCACGATGCCGCCAACCACACCTACGGGGACGCGGCGTGTGCGGGACAAGCGCGTGTCGCTGTCTTCGCTGATCACATCTTCCAGTTTGAGGGTTGATTGCGCCGAAGCCAGACCTGCCGCCCCGTAAATCTCACCTTTGGCCTGCGCATGCGGCTTGCCCTGCTCACTCGTCAGCAGGCGGAACAGCTCTTCGGCATTTTCCTTGATCGCGCCCGCGATTGCATTGCAGACAGCTGCGCGTTCTTCGTGCGAGGTTTTCTTCCAGCTTTTGAAAGCGGCGCGCGCGGCGGCGACTGCTTGATCCAGCTCAGCGGCGCCAGCCGAAGGCACTTGGCCGATGACGTCTTCATTCGCGGGATTGACCACATCGAGCCATTCGCTGGTGGTGACCATCTCGCCATTGATCAGGTTTTTGTATTGCGTGACCATGATTGTCCTCTCTCGACCAAAATGTCTGTTGCTCTCTTGCGATAGCTCTATCAGTTGATGCGGATTCGTTGCAAAGGGAAACTGGAGCGAACGTTTCACAATTTTGAGAGGAAATCCCCGCCATGTCTGACACTCCTGCCGACGTCGTCATTTATGGAAGCCCGCTTTCCCCATTCGTGCGCAAGGCTGCTGGCGTTTGCATCGAGAAGGATGTGCCGTTCGAAATCGAGGCGGTTAATGTCTTCGACCCGCCTGAATGGTTTCGCGAAATCTCTCCGATGAAGCGTATCCCAGTGATGCGTGATCGCTCGATTGCTGCCGAGGGCGTGGGCGGCACCATTGCCGACAGTTCTGCCATTTGCGCTTACATCGAACGCAAGCACCCCTCACCAACGCTCTATTGCGACAACGCGTTTGCCCATGGCCGCGCACTGATGATTGAGGAATACTGCGACACCACCTTGGCCGCAGCAGGCGGGCTAGGCATCTTCCGCCCGATCTTCTTCAACCTGACTTCAGGCAAAGAGGCGGATCTGGACAAGGCGAAGGCAACGTGGGCGGGCGACATTCAGCCCATGCTCGCTTTCCTCAATGCAGAGCTAGACGGCGGCACATTCTGTTCAGGCGACAGCGTATCGATCGCCGATATCTCCATCGCCTGTATCCTCGATCAGATCGCGCTGGTCGCGAATATGCCTCTGGGCAACTTCCCCGCGCTCGCCGCGCATCACGCGATGATGCACGAACGCCCCTCCATCGCGGGTCCGTTTACCAAAGCTCAGCGAATAGTTGGCAAAGCCTTGCCCGAGCCGCTTGACCTGACATAAGGCGATCAGCGTTAATTCACCTGCGGGAGCAAAGCGCCAGACATGGCCAAGAAATGGTGCATCGGTATTATTGGGGGCTCCGGCCTCTATGACATTGAGGGGATCGAGGATGAGCAATGGCTCATGATCGACACCCCTTGGGGCGACCCCTCTGATGAGATCTTGTGCGGGCGCATCGGCGACGTGCAGGTACGGTTTTTGCCTCGTCACGGGCGCGGACATCCGATCAGCCCGACCGAGCTGAACTCGCGCGCCAATATTGACGCATTAAAGCGCGCAGGCTGCACCGATATTCTGGCGATTTCTGCTGTGGGTTCGCTACGCGAAGAGATTGAGCCGGGGCGCTTTACCGTCGTTGAGCAATTCATCGACAACACGCGCCATCGCGAGAGCACTTTCTATTCCAGCGGCTTTGTCACCCATGTTTCGATAGCCGACCCCGTTTGCCCGCGCTTGTCCGAAATGGCGGCCAAGGCGATCAGCGCCTGCAAAGGCAAAGTGGCCACCGGTGCGACGTACCTGGCGATGGAGGGCCCGCAATTCTCCACCCGCGCGGAAAGCCGCATGTATCAGGCATGGGGCGCCGACGTAATCGGCATGACCGCCATGCCAGAGGCCAAGCTCGCCCGCGAAGCCGAGCTGCCCTACGCGCTGATCGGCATGGCGACCGACTATGATTGCTGGCGAGACGGCGACGCGGTTGATGTCGCCCAAGTGGTCGCACAGATGAAGGAAAACGGCCAATTGGCGCGCGAAACCGTGCTCAAATTTATTGAAGCGCTGCCCAAGACCCGCAAAGCCAGCCCCATCGACACCGCCCTAGACGACGCGGTGATTACTGCGCCTGAGGAGCAGGAGCCGGGGGTAATGGCGAAGTTGGACGCTGTCGCTGGTCGGGTTTTGGGTTGAGTCAACCAATCGCCAAGCGACGATGGCCACGTACGCTAACATTTGCATTGTTCTGCTTTGTCATCGCGACAATTATGGCAGCCACGAGTTTCTGGATCAGGCTTGGCGAGACGAGAGAGTACATCTCTGCTAGCGAACCTCTTCCACCTCCTGGGTTCTCACGGACTTTTTGGTTTCGGACTTCGCGATATAATAAACGCTATGCGCTCGAGCTCACCACAAACATTATCCCCAATCCGGCTGTGAGGAAACAAGCGGTCTCCTCGCCAGATTGCGATATCGGCGTGCGATTCTTGCTTAGGGAAGACCTTGGAAAAAAGAAGGCCGTGCATTCCACAACGATCGAACGACAAGAGGTCAGCGTTTTTGGAGATCAGTCCACTGCGAAATTTCATACCGAGGTGCTGGACTTCGAACAGGGCGATTATGATGTTCAAGTGACCAACATAGGATGCGCTGACGGATTTGAGTTCTCGGGCGGAATTCTAAAAATGGAAAGCTATGCTCGGGGGTACGTCTCAAGGGCTGCGCTTCCCACCTACCTTGCGATTTTGTTCGGCGCACTCGCAATGATCGCTACAGTAATTGGCTCGATCTTGGTTTTGCGAAATCGAGCTGACTCTACCGCTCCTTCCAGCGTCCCTTAACCGGCTCAAACCGGTCCACGCGGATCGATTGCCAGACGCCTCCGGTTAGGTAGGGATCGTCGTTCACCGTTGCCCTTGCCGCCTCTTCGTCTTCGGCTTCGATCACCAGCAGTGAGCCGACAAATTCGCCTTTCGCGTTCAGCAGCGGCCCGGCGGTGAGGTAGTTCTCATCATGCTCGGCCATCCATTCGCGCTGCGCCTCTAAGTGCATTTCGCGAAGCTTGTCATTGTGCTCGCCATCGCGGCAGTAAAAGCAGAACAGGGGCACCAGAGAAACTCCTCGGCAGGGCGTGGGTAAGGGGGCGCAATCGATACCATAGAGCGGCGCATGATCAAGCATGGCTGAAACCCGATACGACTTCGCTTGATCGCGAGCCTTTCCGGGTCCAAGTGCGAATTCTGACACGCGACTCGCGCATTGGGAGATTTGTGAGAAGTGAACGCGCATAATCCGCCTTCGGCCCAGACAGCATTCCTCGACCGCAGCGCCCTGCGCCGCGCCTATCGCGCCGAAGAAAACGCGTGTGTGGCCGAGCGGCTTGAACAGGCAGCGCCTGCGCGAAAGTTGAGCGAAAGCGCGGCCAAACTCGCCACGCAAATTATCGAAGGCGCGCGCGCTCACAAAGCATCAGGCATCGACGCGTTCTTGCAGCAATATGGCCTCGATACAGAGGAAGGCATCGCGCTGATGTGTCTGGCAGAGGCGCTGCTCCGCGTGCCGGATGACGAAACCGCAGACCTGCTGATCCGAGACAAAATCGGTGAGATCGACTGGGGTGAGCATCTGGGCGAAAGCTCCTCCACCTTCGTCAATGCCGCGACATTTTCGCTGATGCTGACAGGCGAAGTTCTTGACCCGCCAGAGCAACATCAACGCGGCATGGGCGGGACGCTGAAGCGTACAATGAACCGCTTGGGCGAACCCGTAATCCGCAAGGCAACGCTGCAAGCGATGCGCATTTTGGGCGGGCAATTCGTTTTCGGACGCGACATCAACGAAGCCTTGAAACGCGCCAAACCAGAACGCGCCAAAGGCCTCACGCATAGCTTCGATATGTTGGGCGAAGCAGCGATGACCTTTGCCGATGCCGAGCGCTATCGCCAGTCTTACGATGCAGCGATTGAGCGGCTGGCCAAAGAGGCATCGGGAGGCGTTGGCCCATCGCCGGGCATCTCGGTGAAACTCTCCGCGCTGCATCCGAAATACACACACTTCCACGCCGACCAAGCGCGCGAGGATATTGTGCCGATTGTCCGCGCGCTGGCGGTGAAGGCGCGCGATGCGGACATCCACTTCACTATCGATGCGGAAGAGGCCGAACGGCTCGAAGTCAGTCTCGACATTATCGAGACTTTGGTGGCGGACGACGCGCTGTTCACCCGCGCAGATGGTTCGCAATGGCACGGCTTTGGCATGGCCCTGCAAGCCTATCAAAAGCGCGGTGTGCCCTTGTGCGACTGGGTGGCGAAACTTGCACGGCGATATGGGCGCAAACTGTTCGTACGCCTCGTCAAAGGCGCCTATTGGGACAGTGAGGTGAAGCTTTCCCAGGTCGGCGGATATGACGACTACCCCGTCTTCACCCGCAAGATCGCGACCGACGTTTCCTACCTCGCATGCGCCGCGCGTCTGTTCGAACATGACGACGTGATCCGCCCCGCCTTCGCGACCCACAACGCCTACACAGTCGCGGTGGTAAAGGAGCTTTCGGCCGGTCGCTCTTTTGAGTTTCAACGCCTTCACGGCATGGGCGAAGAGGTGTTTGAGGCCTTGCGCGCAATCGAGGGCAACAACCCCACGCCCGTGCGCATTTACGCGCCTGTTGGCGGGCATAAGGAACTGCTTGCCTATCTGGTGCGCCGCCTGCTGGAGAACGGAGCCAATACCAGCTTCGTCAACCGTATGGGCGACGCTGAGATAGCGGCTGAAGAGCTGGTGGGTGATCCCGTGGCAGAACTCGCGGCCAAAGACCCATACCGCAATCCCAAAATCCCGCTGCCTGCAGACATTCTTGGCGAGCGCCTCAACAGCGCCGGCGTCGACCTGTCGGACGCGACCGTGGTCGAGCCGCTAATGGAGCGCTTGGCCGAGCTTGAACAATTGCATTGGCGCGCCGAGCCGACTTTCCCGGCTGAGGAAGCCGGTGAACTCGCCCCTGTGACAATGCCGCATGACCTTTCCAGCGAAGTCGGAACACGGCGTGACACCACGCAGGAAGAGGTCGACGCCGCGTTTGAACGCGCCGCCGCGATCCAGCCGGGCTGGGATGCATTGGGCGGAGAGAAACGCGCCGCTTTGCTGGAAGAAGCCGCCGACCTTTTCGAAGCGCACACCGATGAGTTTTTGTCGCTGTGCCAACGTGAGGCGGGCAAGACTTTGCTCGATGGCGTGGCGGAACTGCGCGAAGCGGTCGACTTCCTGCGTTACTATGCAAGCGAGGCCCGGCGGCAATTTGCGGGGCCAGTGTACCTCCCCGGACCAACAGGTGAAGAGAACACACTTACCATGCATGGGCGCGGCGTGTTTGCCACGATTAGCCCGTGGAATTTCCCGCTCGCGATCTTCACTGGCATGGCATCCGCCGCATTGGCCGCTGGCAATGCCGTGATCGCCAAACCTGCTGAACAAACCCCGCTGATCGCCGCGCTGGCGGTAAAGCTGTGCCACGAAGCGGGCATCCCAGAAGAGGCGCTGCAATTGCTGCCCGGCGCGGGCGATGTTGGTCAGATGATTACCAGCGACCCGCGATTGGCTGGTGTTGCCTTTACCGGCTCAACCGAGACAGCCCAAGCGATCAACCGCACTCTTGCAGGGCGCGATGGTCCGATTGCGACCCTGATCGCAGAGACGGGCGGCCAGAACGCGATGATCGTCGACAGCTCAGCTCTGCCCGAACAGGTGGTGCGCGACGTGCTGGCGAGCGCCTTCCAGAGCGCAGGCCAACGCTGCTCAGCGCTCCGAGTGCTCTACCTTCAAGACGATGTAGCGGATGAAATGCTCGCCATGATCCGAGGCGGGTTTGAGGCATTGGAGATCGGCGATCCGGCTCTGCTCTCAACCGATGTCGGCCCGGTGATTGATCCCGATGCGCAGGCCGCTTTGGAGCGCCATGTCGCCCGGCGCGAGGCTTCGGGCCACACCGTGTGGCGGCGCGAGCTGCCCGAGGGTGCAGATAAGGGATGCTTCGTTGCTCCCACCATCATCGAAATCCCCTCTATCCTTGAACTGAAGCGTGAGAATTTCGGCCCCGTCCTCCATGTCGCACGGTTTAAGGCGGAGGAGCTTGCCAAGGTCGTCGACGATATCAACGCCACCGGATATGGCCTGACATTGGGCCTCCACAGCCGGATCGCGGCCACCCAGCGTTTCATTCAGTCGCGTGCTCGAGTCGGCAATTTCTATGTGAACCGCAACCAGATCGGCGCGATCGTTGAGAGCCAACCCTTTGGCGGGGAAGGCCTATCGGGCACGGGTCCCAAAGCAGGCGGCCCGAACTATCTTGCCCGGTTTGCGACCGAGCGCGTGACCTGCATCGATACAACCGCTGCGGGCGGCAATGCGAGCTTGCTCGCGAGCCTGTGATCCAACCGCTTTAGAGGGTTGCAAGTGCGCCATGCGACGATAAAAAAGCTCGCATGATCAAGCACCTCACCCGCCTTATCACCCAAGCCATTGCCCTGATCGCCCTTGCATGGAGCGGCACGGCGATGGCTGCGGTGGAAATCCACTTTCACAGCTTTAACGGTTCGGTCCTGTTTGGACGCTACCCACACACGTTCATCGTCCTTGACGGGACGCTGGAAAGCACCGGCGAGGCGGTCAATGAGAATTACGGGTTCTCCGCGCGCAGCTCAGCCGCCGCCATCACGAGCGGTTGGGCCGAACACATGGTCTTGCACGAAAGTGCGCGCAATATTCGCCGCACCAATCGCCATTTCTCGATCACGCTAACAGACGCGCAATATCGCCGAGTGGTGGCCGAAGTGCGCCGCTGGCAGAACGAACCCGGCGCACGCTACAGTTTGGATGATCGCAATTGCATCCACTTTGTGGGCCGCATGGCTGAATTGGTCGGGTTGCGGGTTGAGTTCCCCGGCAACATGCTGCGCCGGCCGAAGAAATGGCTCAACCACATCACATCGCTCAACCCGCATTTGGGCGCTGATCTCGTCGACTAGTCCTGCTGGTCAGGTTTCGAACCGTTCGAAACCAAGAACTCCACCGGAAACCTCGTCATTCCCCTTGCCCCGGCGCGCGCCATCGGGAATCCATCTTGCATGGCGATTCTTTCAGACAAGTGGATCCGGGAACAGGCGCAAACCAATGGCATGATTGAGCCATTTGTTGAGGCGCAGCGGCGCGAAGGCGTGATTTCCTACGGCCTTTCCTCTTACGGGTATGACGCGCGTGTCGCGCCTGAGTTCAAGATTTTCACCAACGTGAATTCGGCAACGGTCGACCCGAAGAAATTCGACGCAGACAGTCTGGTGGACCGCGAAACCGATGTCTGCATCATCCCGCCCAATTCCTTTGCTCTGGCCCGCACGGTTGAATACTTCCGCGTGCCCGAAGACGTGCTGGTCATCTGCCTTGGCAAAAGCACCTATGCGCGCTGCGGGATCATCGTGAATGTCACCCCGCTTGAGCCGGGCTGGGAAGGCCATGTGACGCTGGAGTTTTCAAACACCACGCCGCTGCCCGCGAAAATCTACGCCAATGAAGGCGCGTGCCAGTTCCTGTTCCTAAAAGGGAATGAACGCTGCGAGACGAGCTATAAAGACCGAGCAGGCAAATATATGGGCCAGCGCGGCGTGACGCTCCCCAGACTCTAATGCCATAGCTGTAAAGAGCAGCCGCGCTTGGGAATATGTTGCCTCTCTTCGCGCAACTGAGATAGCATCGCCTAGCAATGCATAGTTGAGGGCCAATGCTCCAGATAAAAACGGCTGCAAATCACATTGTCGGGATTGCGTCGGCTATCATGCTGATCGTGGCAGCTTTCGCCGTTCCATTTAGCGCCAGCGCTCAAATCCGTGTGTCGGATTTAGAAGCATTGGGCCCTGCCTCCGAGCTTATGAATGAGGGGCGGATGGAAGAGGCCATAGATCTGCTCACGAATGCGGTCTCTGACCTTGAAGAGAAGCGCGGCCCAGACAATCTGGCGATGCTGATAATGCGCGAAGTATTGGCGGGCGCGCTGTTTCTGGTCGGGCAGGAGGAAGAAGCGGTCGACCTGATGCGCCGGGTCGTGTCTGGTTTTGAACGCGCCGAAGGGCCCAATTATCACAGCACAATCAGCAGCCAGGTGTCGCTGGGCGCATTGCTGCGCGAGCGTGACCAATATTCCGAAGCTGCTGAAGTCTTGGAAAATGCGGTAGCGGCGAGCGAAGCCAGTTTTGGAGCCGAAGATGGGATGACACTTTTGGCCTTAGATGGATTGGCCAGAGTCTACAGACTTCAAGAGCGAAATGAGGAAGCAAAGGTATTGTTTCTGCGTGTCCTTGATGGGTACGCCAAACTGCCTGAGGATTTCGAACAATCGAAGATTTACGCTTTGAATGGGCTGGGCGCGATCTATCTCGAAGAAGGGCGCTATGACGAAGCAGAGCAGCTCTTTCGCGAGGCTGTTGCGCTAATCGAAAAGTATCAGGTTCCCGAATATCCCAGTGTTATCGCGATCAAGAACAACCTTGCCGCCGCACTGATCGCGCAGGACCGAAATTCCGAGGCTGAGGACATCATTCGGCCCGTGCTGGAAACGGCAAACGAAAATCTCGAACCCGGCGCGCCAGAAACGGTGGCAGCTGCCTCAAGTCTCGCCGTGTCGCTTCAGAACCAGGGCCGCGTGAATGAGGCTCAATCCGTCTTGTCAGCCAATCCCGGTTCAAGCGAGCTGGCGAGGATTTCCGACAATGAAAGCGCGGTTGCACCATCATTGGCGTCGACCCCAACATGCATTGTCGTCACCGACATTGCTATTCGCGCTGGTGAGGAGGTTAGGCTTCAAACGCGAATGTGCCGCATTCCGCCTTCACCGCGCTTCACGAAGGTGTGATCCGCCAAAATTGCTCTGATCAGCACGCGGTTTCGAATTGGCACCAAGCGGTCAGTGATTGATAGCGCATTTTCCTACATCGCTTCGCCGCGCTATTTGACTGGCATGATCAAGCCGCAATTCCTGATGCTTCCGGACCCTCTTAAAAGCGCGTTGCTACCCAGCCATCGAGAACCACTTTTCTTGCCCAGGACCGTGTAACATGCGGTCCATGTGCCCCTCAGCAGCGACGAACCGCATGATGAGCGTGACGCTCAATCGCCCTTTGACACACGCCATCGCCGCGCCCATGTCAGGATCAAAGGAGACTAGATATGGCTGACACCGAATTCGACATCATCGTCTATGGCGCCACGGGCTATACGGGCCGCTTGGTCGCGGAGTATCTGAGCAACCATTACGGCGCCTCCGATAACGCACCCAAATGGGCGATGGCTGGCCGCTCTCAGGAGAAGCTGGAAGCCGTTCGCGATGAGATCGGCGCACCTGCTGATACGCCGCTAGTGGTCGCCAATGCTGATGACGCCGCTGACCTAGAAGCGATGTGCGGTCGGACCAAAGTCGTGCTGACCACGGTTGGCCCATACCAGCTCTATGGCGACAAGCTGCTGGAAGCCTGCGTCAACACCGGCACTGACTATGCAGACCTATGCGGTGAACCTGCATGGATGGCCGACAAGATCGAAGAGCACGGCGCAAAGGCCAAAGAGACAGGCGCACGCATCTGCTTCTCAAGCGGGTTCGACAGCATCCCCTTCGACCTGGGCGTGCTGATGACGCAGAAGGCCGCAAAGGACCGCTTTGGCGCAGCGTCTCCCAAGGTGCGCGGACGCGTGCGGGCAATGGCCGGCACGTTCTCGGGCGGCACCGCAGCCAGCCTTGGTGCGACGATGAAGGCAGCGGCGAAGAACCCGCGCATCATCAACGTGCTGCGCGACAGCTTCGCTCTGACACCGGGCTTTGACGGGCCGAGCCAGCCAACCGGGATGGTGCCGATGTATGAAGGCGATCTCGACAAATGGGCCGCTCCGTTCGTGATGGCACCGATCAACACCAAGAACGTGCATCGCACCAACTTCCTGCTTGGCCATCCCTATGGCGAAGACTTCCAATATGATGAGATGATGCTCACTAGCCCCGGTGATGCGGGCAAGAAGATGGCGGAAGCGGCAGCGGAGATGATGAAGAACCCGTTTGGTGCAAAGCCGCCCAAGCCCGGCGAAGGTCCATCGAAAGAGGAACGCGAAAACGGCTTCTACGATGTGCTGTTTGTCGCTGACAATCCGAACGGCGATGACACGCTGCACTTTGGCGTCAAAGGCAAATACGATCCCGGCTATGGCTCAACCAGCCGCATGATCGCCGAAACCGGCATGGCGCTGCTTGAAAGCGATGCCGAAGGATGCATCGGCACACCGGGCGCGATCCTGGGAGAAGCTCTGGTCGATCGCTTGCAAGAGCATGCAGAGATCAGCTTCAAGGTCGAGAATTGATCCAGACATGCGAAAGGGCCGGTGAAGGGAATGCCCCCTCACCGGCCCTTTGCGAAACCAATGGTCCGTTGGCTTAGAAGCCGAAGCGAACACTCGCGCGGATGTTGCGGCCCGGCAGGGTCACGAAGTCCTTGGTAAAGCTGGTGTGGCGGCGGCCTGTCACGTCGAACAGGTTCTCTCCTGCCAGCTGAAACACGACGTTCTGATTGGCCTCAAACGGACGCCATGAAAGGTACAGATTGACGAAAGCAAAGTCGTCAGTCGTTGTCTCAAAATCAGCGACGTCTTCTTGCTCGCCATACCATTCGACTTCGCCGCGCAGATCAAACGCGCCGTATTCTGCATCAAGAGCAGCGAGCAAACTCACTGGCGGGATACGCGGCAAATTGGTGTTCAATCCCGCTACGCCCTCATCATCGAGGTCGGCAGAAACGTATGAGGCGCGCAAGTCAGCCCCTAGCGAGAAGCTGTCGGATTCGACCAACGGCAATTCAAGCCCAGCTTCAAAGCCAAAGAAGTTGGCGTCGCGCTGAAGAAATTCGAACACAGGCAGATCATCTTCCTCTTCACCCGTTGGCGACAAGAAGATGTAATTATCAAAGCTCTGATAGAAAACGGTTGCATTGAACGCGATATCGCCTGAGCCTGCACGAAGGAAAAGCTCACCACCCCATGCGCTTTCCGTGTTGAGGTCGGGATCCCCGATTTCAAACGACTGTGTCGCAATATGAGGGCCGTTTGCGAAAAGTTCTTCGCCAGCTGGTGCCCGCTCAGAACGTGAAAGCGTTGCGCCAAAACGCGCGCCGCCTTCGCTTTCAAAGATTGCTGATAGCGCGCCAGAGAAGAGGCTGAAGTCGCGTTCAATTCCGAGGGGTTCGGACTCGACGTCAACTTGCTCAAACCGGCCAGCAGCTTCGATTTGAACACCGTCCAAGTCGATTTCTTGCGCGGTGAAGACCGCGAACTGAGTGGTATCATTGGGAGCTACGAAAGCTTCTTCGCCCACGGCTTGGAAATCGCGCGAAGTAAATTGTGCGCCAATGACGCCGCCGCCGCTCTGGATCAGCTCAGCGCGCGCTTCGAAGGTCTCTGTATCAAATACGGTACCAACCTCTGCGCCTTCGAACTCTGTGTGGGTGTAGTCCGAGTAGCCCGCACGCAATTTCAAACGCGACAAGAACCCTTCGCCAAGGGCGATGTCACCGCGGAAGTCCACGCGCAATTGTTCAAGGCCGATAGAGACGGTTTCTTCGCCCTCTTCCTCTTCTTCTTCGCCGCCTTCGCCCTCTTCACCGTGATGATGGCCACCTTCTGGATTGCCTACGATGCCATAATCAGTGTCGTAATAGCCGACGGATGCACCGAAGCTGGAATCGCCAAGGAAAACGCCAAAGCCGCCATTGACGCTCCAGCTTTGCGTTGCCGAATTGGGCAGGAAACCGCGTTGATTGGCAGCTTCACGCAGCTCTTCGGCTTCTTCCAATTCACCTTCTTCTTCCTCCTCAGCGGCATCAGCAAGCAAGTCTGCGCGCAGATCATCCGTCAGTTGGAAGCCGGGGATTTCAAGGTCATCGGTTTCACGGAATGAGCCATCCACATGGACCACGAATATATCGCCAAGCGCTGCATCAATCGATGCGCCGCCGCTGCGTAGGTTGCTCGCGGTGTCAAAGGCGGTGAGCGCTTCGACATGAATGTGATCTTCAGGCACAGCTACCGGAATACGGCGATCAATCACATTGACGACGCCGCCAATGGCTTGACTGCCGAACAGCAGCGCAGCGGGCCCACGAAGCACTTCAACGCGTTCGACGGTGAGAGGGTCAATTGTGGTTGCGTGGTCTGCGGAGGTGTTGCCGACATCTGCAGTTCCCAGCCCGTCAATCAAAACGCGAACGCGCTCACCATCTTGGCCGCGCAGGATTGGGCGCGAGGCACCGGGTGTAAAGCTTGTGGCGGAAACGCCCGGAACCTTGGAGAGAACTTCACCGATCTGGCCGTCAAGATCGCGCTGAATTTCGTCGATCTCCAGCACGTCTTGGCCAGCAATAAAGTCGAGCTCTTCAAGCCCTTCGGCAGAAACCACGATATTGCCGCGATAATGCGGATCTTCCTCACGGGCCGCCTCGCGCGCTGCATCACGCTCTTCGCGGGTCTGCTGTTCGTCGGCGGATGTTTCCTCAGCAAGAGCTGGCGAGGCGGAGACGGTGAATGCAATCGCGGTTGCAAGCGCGATTTGTGAGGTGGTTGGTTTCATGTTGCCCTCTTGGTGCGAGTTCATGTGATAACATCACAATGTAATAATGTATCACGCACCTAAGAGAGGTCACGAAAAGTGCAACCAAAAAGAGTAATCTTTCGACAAATCGCGCGACGCAGCGGACAATCGACAAGAATGTGCGTCAATTTGGACACGATTCCTGTCAACGCACTGAACACGCAACGCGGCCCGAAGTGTCAGGTGACGGCAGCCACCGCCTTATATTCGGGCCGATCCCATAGCTTTTCTGAGCAAACTTGATGCAGCCTCTCCGCTGCCTCAACCATATCGGTGTGCCGCAAATACAGCGGTGTTAGTCCAAATCGGATCACGTTGGGCGTACGGAAATCGGCAATCACATCCGATTCTCGCAAGGCCTGAACCATCGCATAGGCTTGCGGGTGAGCAAAGCCGACATGGCTTCCACGTTGATTGGCTTCAGGCGGGCTCGCGAGTTCAAAGCCATGTTCCCTGCAAAGGGGCGCCATTGCCTCTATCAAGAGATCGCCCAATGCAGCCGACTTCGCCCGCACACTGCGCATATCCGCTTCAAGCATTAGATCGACCCCAACCTCAAGCGCCGAAAGGCCAAGGATGTAAGGTGTACCGCACAAAAAACGATCCACGCCGCTGGCAGGTTCGTATCGCTCTTCAAAAGCAAAGGGCTGTTTGTGACCGAACCATCCAGACAAGATCGAATCCGCCCTTTGATTGCGCTTGGCAACGTAAAGGAATGCTGGGGCACCTGGCCCGCCATTGAGAAACTTGTATCCGCAGCCCACGGCAAAATCAGCATTCGCACCGCCCAGGTCCAGCTCAACGGCTCCTGTGCTGTGGCTTAAATCCCAGATCGCGAGCGCACCTTTTTCCTGAATAGCGCGCGTGGTTTCGGCGATGTTGCGCATCTTGGCGCTTTTGTAGTGGACCTGTGTGAGGAGCACCGCAGCCGTGTTCTCATCCACGCTATCAAGCAGTGCATCGGGCTCTACGGTGCGCGCGATGATGCGACCGCCTGAAAACTGCTCAATCCCCTGCATCATATAGCTGTCAGTGGGAAAGTTGCCTTTCTCGGTCAGGATAACCGAGCGCTCTGGCTGAAGTGAAATTGCACCTGTGAGCGCCTTGAATATGTTCACCGAAGTCGAATCAGTGGCGATCACCTCGCCCGCATCGGCTCCGATCAGCTTTGCAATCTTATCGCCGATCCGCTGCGGCGCGGTCGACCATTCGGCATCAAGCCAAGATGTGATCAACCCCTCACCCCATTGCTGCTCCACTGCGTTTTGCAAATGCGCCATGGTGGCCTTGGGAAGGCAGCCAAGCGAATTGCCATCAAGATAGATCAAGCCTTCGCGGATACGAAAACGAGATCGGAAAGATGCCAGCGGATCGCTGTTGTCCATTTGCGCGGCTTTGACCTTGAGAGCATCCATCACATGATCTCCCGCAGGATTGCGCGCACCGGGCTCGCATCTGCGCCCGCCAGCTTTAATGGCAAGGCCACAAGATCGTATTCGCCGGGAGCCACATCGTCGAACACCAGCCCTTCAAGTATGCGCATATCAGCGGCAAGCACACGGTGATGCGCATCCATCGTCTTGGAGGTTTCGGGATCGAGCGATGGAGTGTCTACTCCAGTTAAGCGAACACCGTGCTCCGCCAACCGGTCGATCACGTCTGGTGCAATCGCTTTAAAGTCCGAGACCCATCGGTCATGCGGGAAGCGATCGTAAGTGCGCATCAGCACACGACTATGCCCTTTAATCGCGGCCCAATCACAATCCTCTAGTTCCACCCTTGCGCCAGAATGCGTGACGTCGAGCAACACGCAGCGCCCAATATATGCGTCTAGGTCACATTCCGCAGACGCCGCGCCATTGTCCGAATAGTGGAAAGGTGCATCGGCATGGCTTCCCGTATGAAGTGGCATGGAGACCGACCCAACATTGACCGGGCAATCGGGGCCGATCTGGGCATGCTGGTCAATTGAAATGCCAGGCTCACCCGGCCAAGATGGAATGGCGGAATGGATCGTCTGCGAGATATCCCAGATGCGCGGCACGCTCATGAGAATGGACACCCACCTTCGGTTGAGGACGGTGTGGATGTCGGTTCGCTATCGTCATCAGTCTCGCTAAAGCTTCCATCGTCAATATTGCTCAGCTTTGTTCGCATCGACCACAATTCGGGGAAAAACCTCAGGTCGAGCGCTCTGACCAGATAATTCACTCCCGATGACCCACCAGTCCCTGCACCGTGACCAATGACTCGGGCGACCGTCTTCATATGTTTGAAGCGCCATTCCTGGAAATGGTACTTAAGTGCGGTCACCTTCTCGCCGAGCATATAGAGGTCCCAATGCTTTTCGGGCTCCGAATAGATTTCGAGCCAAGCCGCCTCAACCGCAGCCTTTGGCACATAAGGCTGCGCCCAATCACGTTTTGTGGCCTCGTCCGGCAGAGCCATTCCTGCGCGGGACAAAGCAAAGATCACCTCGTCATAGAACGACGGCTCAGCAAGGGTCTTTTCCAACTGAGCAGTTGCGGAAGGATTGTCTTGGTGAACCAGCACCAGATCGGGGCGTTTGGTGCCGAGCAGAAACTCAAGTTCACGATATTGCTCCGATTGAAAGCCGGAGGCTTTGCGCAAATATCCGCGGAACGTAAGGAAGTCGTGCGGGCTGAGCGTGGCAAGCACTTCCCATGAATGGGTCATATGCCGCAGGATGGTCGCGATCCGGTCAAGTGTTTTGAAGACCTTGCCTAGCTCATCCTCGCGCAAATCAGCGATGGCGATCCGCGTCTCATGCAGCATCAGCTTGATCCAAAGCTCCATCGTCTGGTGCATGATGATAAAGAGCATTTCATCTGGCTTGTCAGACACTGGTGTTTGGGCACCGAGCAACCGCGATGTTTGCAGATGCCCCCCATAAGTGAGCGAACGATCCCACGTGATCGTTTCGCCTTCGATCTCCGCCGTGAAGGTCTCAACACCATCCTCAATTGAATGCGTTAGAGGAGAGCCAGAGGGATGTTTCGCCTGTACCATGTTTCACCTTTGCCGCGGGCCATTGTCGACGGCACGCAGGCATCGCCTGCCCAAGAAGTGAGCGCATTACAAGCGCACTCGCGCCCAAAGGGGCGAAATCGTTTTATCGCAAATTGGAAAATGGAGCGGGCGAGGCGATTCGAACGCCCGACCCCAACCTTGGCAAGGTTGTGCTCTACCCCTGAGCTACGCCCGCTCACTGAACGCCACACAGAGACGCGAAATACGCACTTCTCTGCCGGGGAGGCGGCGCGATTAGCAGCGCCTTTGTGACCCTGCAAGCCTTAAATTCACTCAAATGGCACCTTCTCTTGCATTCAACACCTAGCCAGCGCTCACGCCAAGGTTCACAAAGCGCAAAAGGCACCCCACATGGTGGCGCAAACAGACACACTTACGAGAATAGGAGCATCCCTTGGCCAGCATGGGTCTCAACATGGAAGAGCAAAAAGCCGTCGAGCGATTTCGCAAGGATGTCGTCGATCCCTCACAAACCAAGCTGGTGATCCTCGACTTCTGGGCTGAATGGTGCGGCCCATGCAAAGCGCTCACGCCAACGCTAGAAAAAGTTGCCGCAGACTACGCTGATAAAGGCGTGATTTTGGCCAAGGTAAATGTCGACGAAGAAAAGTTCATCGCCGGGCAGTTCCAGGTTCGTTCAATCCCAACAGTCTACGCGATGTTCCAAGGCCAGCCAGTCGCCGACTTGACCAGTGCGCGCAGCGAAACACAACTTAAGCAGGTACTGGACCAGCTTTTGTCGCAGCTTCCTATTCAAAATGGCGAAGGGGCAGAGGGAGCGCCGCAAGGTCCCACGCCCGAAGAAATCGAGCAGTTCGTTGCCTTAGGTGATGCAGCTTTGGCAGAAGGTGATGCGCAGCGTGCCGCTGGCATTTTTGCGCAAGTTACAGAATTCGCTAGCGACAATGCGCCAGCCAACGCCGGCCTCGTCAAAGCACTGGTTGCTTTGGGTCAGGTCGAAGAGGCAAAACAAGTGCTCAGCGCAATTGAAGAGAATGAAGCAATCGCCTCGGACCCAGCAATCGCCGCCGCAAAGAGCGCGGTTGAGCTTGCCGGCACGCAGGTTGATGACGGTGAGCTCTCCGGCCTGCGCGATGCAGCGCAATCGAACCCGGAAGACATGGATGCTCAACTTGCCTTTGCCGAAGCCGCCTTTGCCGGTGGTGCGCGCGATGAGGCAGCTGACACTTTACTGGCAATGGTCGAGGCTGACCGCGAGTGGAATGACGGCGCAGCACGCGCAAAACTGCTTCAAATCTTCGAGGCCACGGGCCTTGAAGATGAGTGGGTCGTTAATACTCGCCGCCGCTTGTCCAAGATCCTGTTCGGGTAACAGAACACGCAATGCCCACCCGTCTCTCCATCTTTCCATTGCCCGGCACTGTCCTGTTTCCTGGGCTACAATTGCCGCTGCATATCTTTGAGCCGCGCTATCGTGCACTCGTCGGCGACGCACTGGTGCGCGATCGCCAAATTGCAATGATCCAGCCGCAGCGACCTATCGAAGGCTCTCCGCTTTACACGGTCGGATGCGTCGGGCGGATCGGCGAGATCGAGGCGATGGATGATGGGCGCTACAACCTCATCCTTGAGGGCAAGTCTCGCTTCAAATTGCTGCGCGAGCTCGATTCCAACACACCCTTCCGTCAGGTAGAGGGCGAACTGATCGATGACGATGCGGACGAAGTGCTTAGCCATGCCCAGCGCGGCGGATTTGAGCGTGAAGCGCGCGAATTCGCTGACGCGCAAGGCTACAGCGTGGATTGGGATTCGGTTGAACGGCTAGACGATCAATCGCTGATTAATGGCGTATCACAGATCGCGCCGTTTGACGCAGCATCTAAGCAGGCCTTGCTTGAAGCCCCATCGTTGACCGCGCGCTGCGAACTCTTGATGCAGCTTATGCAGTTTTTCGGTCGTGGTGATGGAACCGAGGAAATCACGACCTTTCAGTAGTTCAGACAGTCTCATTGGCGGTCAGGAATTGGGAGGCTGCGAAGCATCGTGGTCAGAGCGATGAATGAATTGCGCTCCGCCTCACCCCGATTGTAATTTTCGGTCTGCACCACCAGCACTGCGTCAAGGTTGGGCACCAGCGCAACTATGTTGCCACCATTGCCCTTCATCATAAATGCACCCTCAAAGCCGCGCGACGATCGCACCGGCGTCATCCACCACAACCTGCCATAATGCACGTGTTCACCAAGCGTGTGCGCTGGAGTGAGCATCGTGCGCAGCCATTCTTCGGGCAGAATGCGCTCGCCTTCCCATACCCCGCCATCCATGACCATCCGGCCGATTTTCAACAGCGCCTCATCGGATATTGTCAGCTGCCCGCCTGATTGAATCTCGCCGCTGCGCGAGGTCCGCCAATCGGCGCCGTCAATTTGCAAAGGGTCGAAGATGCGTCGTTGAACATATTGATCGAAACGCTCACCAGTGGCCCGTTCAACCACTTGGCCCAGCAAGAACACGCCCGCTGTGCAGTAAGAGAAAGGGCCCGTGCCATTCTGATCGCGGGCGTATTCCCTTGCCGGTAATGCCATTGCAAAATCTCGCCAGACACGGCGCCGGTACATGCGCTCCTCCTGGCCTGGAGAGCCGCGCTCCCAATCGTTGCAATCAAGCGCTGAGGACATGGTCAGCAGGTCAGCAACGGTGATCTCGTCAAAAGGCGCACCCCGCTCACTGCCAAGAAAAGGCCAGACCTTCACGTCAACTCCGGCAAGCGCTCCATCCGCGATGGCCGCACCCACGGCTAGGGCGGTGATCGATTTACCCGCCGATTTGATATCAACCCGGTCACCAAGCTCACCCTTACCGAAGCGCTCGCGATAGACCAGTTCACCGCCCTGCTCGACAGCAACGGCGCGGATTTTGCCATATTCGCCAGCGCGCAATTGACCTTCAAGCTCTTCGACAGTCAGGTCCGGAATTGGCTGAGCGCGCGCTGGAATTCCGCCAACAGCAATCAATGCGCAAAGTACCAGCAATGAGCATATAGTTTGAAACAGACGCAAAGCAGACCTCCCCAAGTATCAGTTCAGATGATGCCGGTTTCATTCTGAATGACAGGCGAATGCGACCGCGCGTCGCGCTTCTGGCCTATACCCCAAGCCTTCAGTCAACTAAGTAGTTACTTATGAACTTAACTCGGCCCGTCACTAAAGGTGAGCGAACTCGCGCGCACATTGTTGCGACAGCGGCGCAGCTTTTTTGGACTCGCAGCTTTCACGGCGTCTCGGTCGATCATGTGGCGTCCGCTGCGAATGTGAACAAAGCGACCGTCTATCGTTACTTCGCCGATAAGGGTGATTTGTCGCTAGCGGTTGTTCGCTACCATGGTGAACTGGTTTTGCGTGATGTTTTTGAACGCAATTTTGCCCGCTATTCACGCCCCGAATTTCGACTTGCTGCAATCTACAACGATATTCATTGCGCGCATCGCGAGGTGAAGGATGTAAGTGGCGATTTGAACGGCTGCCCGATCCTAGGGCTTGCTCTGGAGCTCGGGCAGGAAATGCCGCTTTTGCGCGATGAAGCACGCGCGATCTTTGATAGAGTGGAAGCCTACTTGCGCAGCATCGCTGCGGACGCGATGGCCGAACGCAATATCGCTGGATCGCCAGAGATGCTGGCACGAACGCTTGTGCAATTGTTGCATGGTGGGTTTGCGTCTGCCCGGATCGCGTCCGAGCCAGATCGGCTGCTTGATGCAGGTCACGCCTCACTCGCACTGATTGGCTATCCCAATACTCCCATCGCCGACAATCCAAGCCTCCAACAAGGACAAGCCGCATGACCAACCTACCGATCTACAGCGCCGCGCTCGGCGCCTTTATCATCGTGCTTCAAGTTGTCCTGATGCTGAGTGTTGGCATTGTTCGCGGCAAAGGTGCGTTCATCGGTCACGAGGGCAATCTGGATTTGGAGCGTAAGGTTCGGCGGCATGGCAATCTGGCAGAGAATGCTGGGCTGTTTCTGGTCGTGATTGCCTTGTTCGAATTGCTTGTGGGCCAGACCACCTACGTTGCGGCCGTTTGCATTGTGTTCGCAGCCGCGAGGGTGCTTCACGCGGTTGGCTTTTCGTCGCTTGCAGGATCGCATGGCAAGGATCTGACGGGGGCACGCAAAGCCTTTGCAGGAATGCGAGCGCTTGGCGCGCTTGGCACGGCACTTACCGCAGTTGCGCTGGCCTATGGGATTGGTTCGACCCTCGCCTTTGCCTAGGCGATGGTTCCGCCCGTCGTCGCAGAGATAGCGAAAGATCCGCGCAATCCGTCAATCACGTATTGCGCGGCGAGAGCTGCAAGCAGCACACCAAGAAGACGTGTGATGACCGCTTCAACTTTGTCACCCAGCAGCCTGATCAATGGGCCTGCAGCGACCAGAGCGCCAGCGGTGATCAACAAGACCAAACCTAGTGCGGCGAAGACTTCCAGTGTTTCGGCGGTCGTCTTGGCCTCGTTCATCAAGAGCATGATAGCAGCGATTGCGCCTGGGCCAGCCAGCATTGGCATCGCCATTGGGAAGACAGAAACATCTTCGATTTCAGGGTCAGCATTGACCTTGTCGGCTCTCTCTTCGCGGCGCTGAGTGCGTTTTTCAAACACCATCTCAAACGCGATCCAGAACAGCATCAAGCCGCCTGCGATACGAAAGCTATCGAGATCGATATGCAATGCGCCCAGCAGGTCTTCACCAAAAAAGGCAAAAATCATCAGGATGACCGCTGCGATTCCAGTCGCACGCAAAGCCATATTGCGCGCCTGTGACGCGCTCGCACCTTTTGTAAGGCCAGCATAGATTGGCGCGCATCCTGGCGGGTCAATCACCACAAACAGTGTCACAAAGGCGGAAATGAAGAGTTCGGGCAGCATCAGCGCCCCTCATCATTGTTCGTCAGGAGATGCAAGACTTTCTTCAATAGCATTGACCCAGCGACCTAAGTAGAAATAGTCGGCTGCGACATATTTTGTGCCATCGCCGCGGTGCTCCCAGCGCCAGCGCAAAGTTCCGTCGCGCGAAAGCTTTGCATCGGCGTTGCCGTCTTCTCCCACAGGGATAGCAGGCGGCGGCGGCACTGCCTCTCCACGGCGTGGGCAGGTGGCGACAAGTCCTTCGATCGCGTCGATGGCGGTTACCACAATGTCACCATCCTCGATTTCGGCGCGTGGAGGGGGCTGCGGATCATCAAGTCCAGAAACATCATAGATCCATTTGTATTGACCATCACCTTGGCGCGCCCAAGCCGTGACGTAGTTGCCGACTAGCCCTTGCTCATCAACAAAGCGCCCAAGGCTAAGAGCGAGTGAACCATCGCAGCTCATCACGACCGTGCGCGGCGCCCATTGGGTCGCGGTTTCAGGATTGGAGAGTTGTGCGAACAGGACTTGCGCGGAAACATCTCCATCGCGTGTATGGAAGATCGCGCCGGGGGCTGCGAATTCCTGACCGGCTGTGAACTGGCCCTGCTCCTTTGCAGCGCGCGCATAGGCGAGCTCTGTCGCTACAATATCGCTTGGCTGCGCGGCTCCGGGCGCAGTGGCAAGCGCGCGCTGAATGACTGCGCGCGGCGGAATGCGCTCACGCGGGCCCGAACAGGCAGCAACGCCGATGGCGAGCGCTGTGAGCGCGATAGTTGCGCCAAACTTCACAGGGCGTCTGGCGGGGCTAAGCCAACATTGCGGTAAGCAGCGACCAGCGTGTTGCGGAGCAATACAGCAATTGTCATTGGCCCAACGCCACCGGGTACAGGCGTGATTGCGCCTGCCACTTCGGCAGCTTCTTCATAGGCTACATCGCCCACCAGCTTGCCCTTTTCCTTGCCCGGTTCAGGCGGCAATCGGTTGATCCCTACGTCAATCACAGTCGCGCCATCCTTAAGCCAATCCTTGGTAATCATCTGAGGACGACCCACTGCAGCAACCACGATGTCCGCGCGCTTAACAACACTCGGCAAATCCTTGGTGCGGCTATGCGCGATGGTGACCGTTGCGTTCGCATCGACCAGCAATTGCGCCATCGGCTTACCCACGATGTTGGAGCGGCCAATCACCACCGCTTCCAAACCTGACAAGTCCCCCAGCCGGTCTGTTAGCAACATCATGCAACCAAGCGGCGTGCACGGCACAAACCCCGACTGTCCGACGCTCAGGCGCCCTGCATTAATGACATGAAACCCGTCCACGTCCTTGTCGGGGCTGATCGAGGCAATGATGCTTTGTTCATCAAGATGATCCGGAAGCGGCAATTGCACAAGGATACCGTCGACCGCTTCATCATTGTTGAGCTGCTCTACCACTGCCAGCAAATCCGTCTCGCTTGTGTCGTCGGGCAAGCGATGCTCAAAGCTGTTCATATTGGCAGCAATGGTCGCCTTGCCTTTTGAGCCGACATAGACTTGGCTGGCAGGATCATCCCCCACCAGCACCACTGCCAAACCCGGCTTTCGCCCAGCCGCATTGGCAAAGTCGAGCGCGCTCGTACCCACGCGTTCGCGCAGAGCTGCTGCGAACGCTTTTCCGTCAATCCGTGTGGCGGTCATTGCGTGCCTTTCTGCCTCAAAAGCACGCCCGGAATCAGGCCATGCTGAGGATCAGGCGATAGATGCCTGCATCGAGTATTCGAAGCCCCAAAATGAGGATAATCGGTGAAAAATCGATCGCCCCCGTATCGGGCATGAACCGCCTAATCGGACGCAGCAGCGGATCGAGCAGATTGTTGATAGATTGATAGAACGCCATCAGGAACTGGTTTGAAGGGCTCACCACGTTGAAGGCGAACAGCAAACCAATCACGAATTGAATGATGATCAACATGATCAGCAGGCTCGTTACCATGCTGATAATGTCAGAGACCAGAAATAGACCTTGCATTTGGGTTCCTATTCAAAAAGGCGTGTTACCTACCTAAGACGGCTGGCGTGAACGTCAAGGACGCTCGTCGATTGCGATATGAAGGCGGTCAGGCCCGCACCAGCGTACCTGCGCCGCGCGCGGTAAAGAATTCGAGCAGCATCGCATGGGGGACACGCCCATCGAGCACCACGGCAGCCTCACAACCCGACGTGACCGCCGAAACGCAGGTCTCAAGCTTAGGCACCATGCCTCCTTTGATCACGCCCTCTGCGCGAAGCTTAGCGATTTGGGCGGGGTCAAGGTCGCTGAGCAGCTGGCCATCGCCATCTAGCACTCCTGCAACATCGGTCAGCAGGAACAAGCGCGCTGCGCCCAATGCCGCGGCCACTGCGCCTGCCATCGTGTCTGCGTTAATATTGTAGGTCGCGCCATCCTCGCCGCCTGCAATTGGCGCGATCACCGGGATCATACCTGCCGCGACAGCTGTATCGATCACGCTGGTGTCGACACTGGCAGGCTCTCCAACGAAGCCAAGATCGACGATGCTTTCGATCAGGCTTTCAGGATCGCGCGTTGTGCGCGTCACTTTGCGCGCGGTGACAAGCCCGCCATCCTTGCCCGAAAGGCCAAGCGCCTTGCCACCTGCATTGGAAAGCCAGCCGACCAGCTCTTTGTTGATCGCGCCGGACAACACCATCTCAGCCACTTTGGCCGTCGCCTCATCAGTCACCCGAAGACCATCGACAAAGGTGCTTTCGACGCCAAGGCGCGACAGCATTTCACCAATTTGCGGACCGCCACCGTGAACCACGACCGGATTGATCCCCACAGCCTTTAGCAGCACGATATCTTCTGCAAAGTCGCGCGCTGCCTCAGCATCGCCCATCGCGTGCCCGCCATACTTCACCACAAAGGTACGCCCCGCATAACGCTGGAAGTAGGGCAGCGCCTCGATCAGCACTTCGGCTTTAGCAAGGTCGAGCCCGTGATCAGGCGTACTGGCAGGTTTGGTCATGATTACTGGTTTTCCTGAATGTCGCTGCGCCGCTTAGCGGGTTCGCAGCGCGTAGGAAAGGGACGCAAATACGGGGCAGCCCATCTCCGTTTTGCGTATTTTGCACTTGGCAGCGTAACCAAACCCTGTTTCTCTGCGAATCGATCAGTGAAGCGGCGCTGGGATCACTTGTGCCGCTCGGATCATTGGATGGAGGAATACCCATGAACACCACTCGTATTAACGGTTCTATCGCTCTTGCCGCAGCAGCCGGTCTTGCCGCTGCATGCTCAGGTGGAGCTGACGCTCCGACCGAAGCCGCAGAAGCTGGCGCGGAAGGCGCTGAAACCACCGAAGTCGCTGCAAGCGATGAGAAGGTGAAGTGCTTTGGCGTTTCGCTCGCAGGTCAGAATGACTGCGCGGCAGGCCCTGGTACAAGCTGCGCTGGCACCAGCGTGATTGACTATCAGGGTAACGCCTGGACCTATGTGGATGCTGGCACATGCGAGACCACAGAGCGCCCCGATGGCAGCTTTGGTTCGCTCGAAGAGACCGCCAACGTTTCATAAGTTTCGCTGAATGAGCTTTTGCGAGGGCCGCGCTAGGACACACATCCCGGCGCGGCCTTTTCTCTTTGTGCGCAGCTGAGTGGGGATCGGGCATAGAGAGAGCGGGTCTGACTTGCTAAGCTGTGCGCCAATGGCCCGCTTTCGCTCCCCCTTGCGTCGTAAGTCCCGCATCCCGGCAAGGGCGCTGGGCAGTTGGTGGATGGTCTGGCGCATGCCGATCCTCCTTCTGATCGTGATGGCCGTCTGGTGGTTTGTGGTTCGCCCGGTGAGCGACGGGCGGGGATGGATAGAGGTCACAGACCGTTTCGCCATTTGCGGTGATGCTGGCCCCAGCCAAGCGGGCTGCGTGGTCGATGGCGACACGCTGGTGCTCGGCTTTGGCAATGGCCAACGCCGCATTCGCCTAACTGGGTTTGACGCGCCTGAACTGGAAGGCGCTTGCGCGGCGGAGAGCGCCAAGGCGCTAGAGGCACGCGCCCGCCTGCACCAATGGCTTGGCGAAGGGCCGTTCGAATGGGACGGCACGCATGAACCCCCAAGGGATCAGTATGGCCGCGAACTGCGTGAGGTGCGGCGTACGCAGGGTGATGGCTCATACGAGTACCTGGCCCAAACACTGATCGCCGAAGGCCTCGCCTCTGAAAGCGGATGGGGCACCTTTCCTGTTGACTGGTGCGAGTAGCGTCGCGTGCTGCCATACGAGGAAACACTTGGCAAAGCGCCTGCGATCCTTAGACTGCACGCCACTTTGTCAGGCCATTTAGGGGATCCGCCGTGACCGAACCGACCAATACCACCAATTCTGGTTTCGATTTCAACCAGCCAACCATCATCTCGCTACTGTATCTTGGCAGCATTGTGACCGGCATTTCCGGCCTTGTCGGGATTGTTCTTGCCCATGTCTGGCAAGGCGACAACCGCGAAGCCTGGGCGGATTCGCACTTCACCTATCTCATCCGCACCTTTTGGGTCGGCTTCATCGCAACCATCATCTCCGCCGTCCTGACCGTCGTGCTTATCGGCCTGTTGCTGATGCCGCTGGTCTTCGTCTGGGTCATGGTTCGCAGCATCATGAGCCTGCTCAAAGCGCAGAAGCAGGAGCCGATGCCTGACCCCCAAACCTGGTTGTTCTAACCAGACCTTGCACCCAATCGTGGACCCCCGGCGATCGCGTTTCGCCGGGGTCTGCCTTAAGCAATGACAGTTCCGACACCTCCAAAACCAAGCGTCGATCCAACGACGCAAAATGCGCCGCGTAAGACTGGCGCGCATTTGTCGCGTCCGATGATCATCGCCATTCTGTATTTAGCCAATATCGTCATGGGCTTTTCCGTCATTGTGGGTGTCGTACTTGCTTATGTCTGGCGCAATGACAGCGATTCCCAGGAATGGGAGAACTCGCACTTCACTTACATGATCCACACATTCTGGATCGGCTTGGTGTTGACGGTGACGCTAATGTTCCTGTGGTTCGGGAGCGTTTTCGCAATGCTCCCTCCCGCATCGCAGCCCAACAGCCCGCCGACTGCAGGTTTCTTCCTTGTATTCTTCGGCATGTTTGGCGTCTTTGGCCTAATGATGCTTTGGTACTGCGCGCGCTGCGCCATCTCGCTGGCCAAGGCGGGCAGTGAGAAGCCGGTTGATCGGCCACGCAACTGGTTTTTCTAACGCGCCCAGCCACTCGGTTCGTCGCTGCTGAAGGGCACATGGACCGCATGTTACACGGTCCTGGCGCAAAAATCCGCTCGATCACAAACCCGCCTTTTGATCGGTTCATCCGATTAATGAGCGGTTTGTTTTGGCGCCTATGCATCGCCATATCCATAGGCCAGCACGCCCCCTGTAGGAAAGCGCGACAAAGCGGAACGACACCGCTAGTGTTGCGGGCATGAACACTTTTACAAAGCTCACCGCTCCGCTCGCTTTCCTCACTCTGGCCGCTTGCAAAGCGCCGGAAAACATCGCCTCTGACCCGACGCCTGATAGCCAAGAATTGTTCTGGCAGGCGCTCTCCAGCCATTGCGGCAAGGCGTTTGCGGGCAGATTGGTGAGCGAGGACGCGGCAGACGTTGACTTTGCCGATGCCGCGATGGTCATGCATGTGGCAAAGTGCTCAGACGATCGCATCGCCATCCCGTTTCATGTCCAGCTGGCCAATGACGACGGCGAGCTTGAGTGGGACCGCTCGCGCACATGGCGCATCACCCGCGTCGCCGTCCCGCATATGAATGGGAAAGGCGAAACACCGGTTGGCCTGCGCCTCAAACACGATCACCGCCACGAAGATGGGACAAGCGACGCGGTCACCATGTATGGCGGCGACACGGCCTCGCAAGGATCGCAAAGCGCGCAAGACTTCCCGGTCGATGCTTTCAGTATCGAACTGTTTGAGCGCGAAGGTCTGACCGCCTCTGTAACCAATGTCTGGACGGTAGAGGTCGACCATGCAGAGTCGGCCGACCCGACCTTCGCCTACCAGCTAAAACGCACCGTCGAAGGCGGCGCCCCAGAGCCACGCCTGTTCCGCGTTGAATTTGACCTTAGCGAGGAGGTGGTTGCCCCACCCCCCGCTTGGGGTCATGAAAATGGCCACGAATAAGGATCGGACTTAATAGTCATCAATCTCCGCGCCATCGATACCGGGCGCGCCGTCTTCTGTGACATCCATGTCTGTTTCAGGCTCGCCTACATCGGACACGTCGACATTGTCCTCATCGACCAGGTCGGCGGCGTTGGGCGTGTCACCTTCTGGCGTAATATCCTCGATACCGGGAACGGCCTGCTCGATTTCCTGACCCGTCAGGGGTTCATCAGGGCTTTCCATGATCATCGTTTCATCGGGCTGCGCCGGGTCAACTTCTGGCTCCGCCGGCTGATCGCAGGCTGCCAGCGCAAGCGAGCCGCCTAGAGCAGCGAGCAATGCCATTCGGGGGGCGTTAAGGGTGCGGGGGGTATTCATAATGTCCTCCAAGGTTGGGAAACGTTGGATACGACATGCGGCGCGCATTGCGCCCGCTATGAGTTGGACCGGGCCTTAACCAAGGCAAAGCCGGTTGCTTTTACGCACCTATGGTTCAGGCGGATACGGGACTGCCGCGCCGTGATCTATGCTGAGGCTTTCCTTCAGGCGAAAACGTCCCTCGGCAGGCATCCATTCCCACACATGGATATAGCGCGCGCCGCCGACCTGCTGCCATCCATTTTCCTCATTCCCTGTTTTTGGGCCCCATTCATGGAAGGTGTGAAATCCCCGTTCGAGCACGCCCCACTTGCCCAGCGGCGTCACCGTGCGGCTGCCGGGCACGGAGAGGCGGCGGTTCTTATACCCCTCATTCGCGCCGCCGGGTTCACGCGCAGCGCATTGCTCGGCGATGATATTGATAAAGCTTGCCCCATCGCGCGCGACCAGCCCGCCCAGATCGTGGAGCATGCGGAAGTCTTCGGTGATCAAATCCTCAACCGCGCGCGCATTGCAGCCCTCAAAGGCATTCCAGAACAGCTCCGCATCTTGCACGACAATCTGCTCGCGCGCCTGTTCGAGCGGCGGGATGGGATCAGGCGCGGTGCTTTGCGCAAGGGCCAAGAGCGGGGAGAGCAAGGCGGCGGATAGCATGGGGGAGGCTCCTTTAGTGTATTGTTTGAATAATACACGTGCGAGCCTCGGGTGCAAGCGCGCGCATAGTCATTGCGCGAAACTGTATTGAGATCGCGCGCGCCTTACGATATATCTTAGATATGACAAAGATCGAAGCCATCCCCATCCCCCAAGGCAGCCTACTTGCCGAGTTCGGCCCACCACCGGGCTTCACAACTGAGCCCTATCGCGACTGCTTTATACGCCGCGAAAGTGGCGTGGTGAGCTTGGAGCAATTGATCGAGCGCTTCTATTGCAGCTGGGCCTTCCGCCCTGAGCGGATAGCGCTGGGGTTTATTGGACGCGGGGCCTCAAGCGAAGACGCGCGGGCACTGGCTCGCGGCGAGGTCGAGAGCTTCGCTGCATGGACCGTAATCGACCGCCGTGAAAACGAGATTTTGCTGCAAGACTTTCAGGGAGCCACTGCAAGCTGGCTATCGGTCAGACCCGCAGCGGATGGCGGCACCAAGCTGTTGTTTGGCAGCTGGGTCGGCAAGCCAGATCGCGGCGTGGTGAAGGCGCTGATGCCGGTTCACCAATGGTACGCGCGGGTTTTGTTGGGTGGGGTTTGAGAACCAATCGCACCTAAAACGGTCAGTTTTCTTTCGAAGCAGTAAGGGGTAGGCGACCATGTGGAGCAGCGCTTTTGCTTACCCTTTCTTCGATTGCGTTGCGTGCCGTTTCTGGCAATTTGCTGTAAATCGCATCGATCTGTGCGGGTTCAGAAATTGCCTTCTCAACAATGAAATTGAGGATACTGAACAGGCCTAGCGAGATTTCCCTATCATCATCTAGGTTGATCGCTCCGGGGTGGACCGCGTTGTTTCCGACCACTCGCAATATGTCCATCGAGTCCATGACACGCCTACCAAGGCCGTACTCGTCGTGCAGAAACTGAATATCCTTATTTATGTTCTTTCCAGGCGCACCAAGGACAACGCAAAGCTTCTGCAAGCACAACCTTAAAAGAGCAGCACTCGCGCGAGGAGAGTCGTTGTAAATTTGACGTGCTTCTTCAAAGTCAGGAACAAGTTCCTTTGGGAAGTCTGCATGTGCTTCAGGCGCTAGGCTAGCTCTTGGCCAAACCAATTCCTTCAATTTCCAAATTAGCTTTTTTTCACAGGCATCGCATTGAGAAAGAAAAATGTTCTCAGTGTGCGCGTTAAAGCTAGAGGATGTACTGTTACCCCTTTGGATAAATGTCGACCCGACTTGGCCCCAACGTTGCTTAGCAAATTGCTTACAGTGCGGACAAACGAACGCCGAACTATGCAGCTTTGGATTGGGGTCAGTTGTCGGTTCTGCCATACATCACTCCGCCGCTTCAACAGCTCCGAACATATCGGGGCCGCCGTCGACCGCTTCGTCTTCGTTGACCGCTTTGGCTTTTTGGCGGTTGTCGAAGGAGCTCCACACGTCGTTCCAATTGCCCTTGGTCGCGCCTTTGGAATATTCGGTTGCGCGCGCTTCGAAGAAGTTGGCGTGCTCGACACCGTTCAGCAGTGGGCTGAGCCATGGCAGTGGGTGCTCATCGATCATGTAGATCGGCTGGAGGTTCAGCTGGCCCAGACGCCAGTCAGCGATGTAACGGATGTACTTCTTGATATCCTTGGCCGTCATCCCTTCAACAGGGCCCATTTCAAACGCGAGGTCGATAAATGCGTCTTCGAGGCGGACGGTCTTCTGGCAGATGTCGATGATGTCTTCTTTGACGGCCTTGGTCAGGCAGTCGCGCTCTTCGCAGAAGGTGTGGAACATCTTGATGATGCCTTCGCAGTGGAGCGTCTCATCGCGAACAGACCATGATACGATCTGCCCCATGCCTTTCATCTTGTTGTGGCGCGGGAAGTTCATCAGCATCGCGAAGCTCGCAAACAGCTGCAGGCCTTCGGTGAAGCCACCGAACATGGCGAGCGTGCGGGCGATGTCTTCGTCAGTGTCGACGCTGAACTGGTTCATGTAATTGTGCTTGTCGGCCATTTCCTCATATTCGAGGAAGGCGCTGTATTCGCTTTCAGGCATACCGATTGTGTCGAGCAGGTGCGAATAGGCCGCGATATGTACCGTCTCCATATTGGAGAAAGCGGCGAGCATCATCTTGATCTCGGTCGGCTTGAACACGCGGCCATATTTGTCGTGATAGCAATCCTGCACTTCGACATCGGCCTGCGTGAAGAAGCGGAAGATCTGGGTGAGCAGATTGCGCTCATGCTCGGTGATATTTTGCGCCCAGTCGCGGCAATCTTCACCCAGCGGCACTTCTTCTGGCATCCAGTGGATCTGCTGCTGACGTTTCCAGAACTCGTAAGCCCAAGGGTATTGGAACGGCTTGTAGGTATTGCGGGCTTCGAGCAACGACATGTTGTGTCCTTCGTTTCGTGTTCAGCGTTTCTATATAGGTGAACAAAGTACGCAGTGACAGGCAAGCACGTATGATTCGGCGGGGATAAACCGTGCAAAATCTGAGTCGAAGCGAGTCGGTCTTCGTGACACTTGCACACCGCTCACGAATTTAAGATGTGCGCATCGCAACAGATAGGCAAAACCACCTAATCTGCAATATTCCCAGCGACCAATCCGATCAGACCCGGTTTCCGCCAACCTTGCGAAGCGAGACCCCGCATCCGCTAAGCCTAACACCAAATTAAGTGTCTTACTCTATGGCAGCTTTTGTCATGGGCGTCATGCAACCCCTCTCTCCCGCTGAAGCGACAGAGCATCTTCCTTTGCAGGAGGAGGCGTTCCGCGTGCCTGCGGGCATCGACATCGACGCGGTAGAGTATGTTCGCAAGAGCGGTGCATCTTTGCGTGATTGGCCACAGGCCGCCGCAAAGCTTTACCGTGAAGAGATCGTTCAGCGGATTTACCGTGAACATCACCTGCTGTTTTTGATCGGGTTTTTGCTCTGCCTTGGCACCATTGCGCTCGATTTTATCGTGAATCCAGCGATGGTTGTCGAAGGCGTTGTTCTGCGCATCCTCGCCATTGCGCCGCTTACCATTTTGGGGCTGGTTGCAGGGCTGCGCGGCTGGACCTGGCTGCTAAAAATCTGCCTCGGCGCAGCGCCCATCGCTTTCATTGGGGTGATCGTGCATTTGGGGTTCTTGCTCCCGCCTGATCTTGCTGCGCGCTATGTCAATTCAACAATTTTGCTGGTCGGCATTGCCAATGTCATCTTGCCCTATTCGCTGCGCGGTCTGATCATTTTCGATGCGATCGCCATTGCGATAACCAGCGCCGTGATCGCGGGTCATGCACCTTTGGGAATTGGCGCACATATTGACCAGATCGCCGTTTTCGCACTGATCGCGGCAGCGACCCTACCGATTGCGTCGCGGTTCGAGCGGCTGCGTCAAAACAACTTTCTGCTGACATTGCGTGCCCGTATCTTTGGCCGCGAATTGCTCGAAGCCAATCGCAGCCTGCGCGCTCTGTCAGAAACCGACCCGTTGACGGGAATCCCCAATCGTCGCTGGTTCGAACGCCAGTTTGACGCGCGCGTTCTGCCCCCCGGTGAAAACGGCAGAGGCAGCGATTCCATCGGCCTTGTGCTGATCGACCTTGATCACTTCAAAGCGTTCAACGATGCGCATGGCCATCAGGCGGGCGACTATTGCCTCAAACTGGTCGCCGAGGCGTTTCGCGATGTGGTCGAGGCCAAGGGCGGCATTGCTGCGCGCTATGGCGGTGAGGAATTCATCGGCGCAATGCGCGTGACCGACAAGTCATCCATCATCGAAATGGGTGAGGACATTCGCGGCGCTATTGCCGATGTTCTGGCACCCGCTGACAGGCGTCGAAAACCCATGGTGACGACATCTGTAGGGGTCGGCATCGCGCCTGCTGCTGCCAAATTGCCACGCGAAGAGCTGATCGAAATGGCCGATGCAGCCCTGTATGCGAGCAAGGATAATGGCCGCAACCGGGTTGAAGTGGTCGAGGCAGAAGCTGCCTTTAGTGCACAGTAAGAATGGGCAATCGCCGCAAGGGTGATCAGTCAGATCGCTTTTTCGAGCCAAAGAAACTTCCGCCGCCCAGCACAGTGACGCCTAGGAAAAACCCGAAATCGTACCAGCCGCCTGAATTGGGCACGGCGTAAACGGCGATATCAGGACTGAAGAGCGAGCCGATAAAGCTCCACGGAAAAATGAACCCGTGCCACAGCCCCCACCAGAATCCGGGCGTTTCAGGCGCAGCGCTTACCCCTGCATCAATCTGGCTGGCGCAAGCAGATACGAGTAACGCCAACGATACAGCAAAGGCGATACGGGAGAGTTTCACGCCACTGCCATCCAGACCACCAGCCACAAAATTGGCAGAAACACGCCGGCCATCAAGACATGCAATCGCCCTGCATTGGCGCCGTGTCCCTCTGGCCCCATGGCAAGCCGCATACCGTTGCCGATAAAGGCCAGCGCGAAGATCGTGCCGGCAATTCCAATCCAAATGGGCACCGCGATACCAGTCATCAAAGCCACTCCCGTCCAACCCGCCTTACAGCGCAAGGTCGGCGAACAGACTGACATAGATTTTGGAAAAGCGCGAGGGGCTTGGTCTTTTCGCCCCTTAGAAGACCTCAAGCGCTCCGATATCGGGGAGGATTAGGTTGAACACGACGTAAAGGATCACCGGCAGCAATATCGTGGCGATGATCATGAATTTCGCAGCCGAGGTGGTGATCAACCCATTGCTGCGCCAATGGCTGAACAGTCTGACCTCAAACAATGCGATGAAGGCAAATGTTATGGGAAGGAGCACGCCAAGCGTCATTGGCGCACTATCAGCAGAAACGCTGCGGCTTTACCCCGGACATATCCTCGAACTCGTCGGCAACACCAATGCTGGCAGGGTCGGGAATATGGCTCGTCTGGAAAGAGGTGAACAGCTCTTCGGAAAGCGGCGCGTTGAACGTCACGCCCGCTTCGCCATCTTTGATCCACTTAACAGAGGCGCGATGCGGCCCTGATTTTCCGACATAGATTTGTACAGGGATGCCAGGCGTTAGACCACGCTCACCCAACGCAAACCGGCAGCCGCCAACCGAGAGGTCAGACAGTTGCACATCCTCCGGAATCCCCGAACCAGTAAAGTAACGGCCAGGCAGCGTGATGCTTTTGCGTGTGGTTTGCCGAGTACGCATGATGCACGCAGAGATAGCCCGATAAGTTTAAGGCACCGTAAACCACTGTTTCGCACAGCAATCAGGAGGAATTTGGGGTGCGCGATGCGCTCAGCTGGCGGCTTCGAGAAACAGCAGCGTGATCAGGAGCATTATCGGCGGTGCGAGCAGGTCGAACAGCAATTTGCCGAAAAACAGCGCGCCGATTGCAACCAATCCCCAGCCGAAACACCCCAGAAATCCGCGCCGGTCGTCATTGGCGTCCCGGCGCGCCTCTCGCACCGCAGACCAACCGCCCGCCAGAAACAACGCACCCAAAATCGCTGGGCCGATGAATGCGCCATAAGGCCCCAGATCGAGGTCAAGAAACCAATCGAACAGACTGAGGATTTCAGTTGGGATCATGGCGTCTGAACGCTCAAAAGAATATCCAAGCAAGAGCGGCGGGCAGGAGAAATACAAGGAAATCCGCAAGCGACACAAGAATGAGGTAGGCTCTAACCGGCGCGGATACCGAAACAAACAGATTGGCGATCAGCAACACCGCCGATCCAATCGCGGCGACAAAGCCTGCTGCGATCCCAAGCATGATCAGCGATTTTGAGGTTTCGGACCAGTTCGTTGATAGCCCCATAAACATGGCAACAGCGAACAACAGGCATGTGAAACAAACAATTCCGCCTGCAATGATCGCTGTAAAGCGCCATCGCAGGCGGGTTGTTTTGCTAATGATGGTCAATCCTATGGCGACCAAGTTTAAGCAGAAAAACACAATTGCGGTTGCGCCAACTGCTATCGCAATCGAGGTGCCGGGCTCTGGATTCATGAAGCCAAAACTCGGCACCCTTGTTGCGTAGTTAGATGAGGCATCTGTCCATTGTCGGGCAGCGCTTTACTGGCAGCGCGTTACTGGCAGCTCAGGCATTCTTCATAATCGGTTTGCTCGCCGGCATTGGCGGACAGCTCGATTTTGAGCGCTTCGTCAGTGTTGTCCGCTTCGACGCCACCGGCAAAGCCTGCGCGCTGGACCGATTTTGACCGGAGATAATAGAGCGATTTGATGCCTTTCTCCCATGCTTGGAAGTGCAGCATCATCAAGTCCCACTTATCAACATCAGCCGGGATGAACAGGTTCAGCGACTGCGCCTGATCGATATACGGCGCGCGGTCTGCTGCGAATTCTAGCAGCCAACGTTGGTCGATTTCGAAGCTTGTTTTGAAGCTCGCCTTTTCCTCTTCGGTGAGGAAGTCGAGATGTTGGACCGAACCACCGCGTTCGAGGATCGAATTCCACACATTGTTCGAATTCTTCGACTTTTTATCGAGCAGCTTTTCAAGATACGGGTTCTTGACGATGAAGCTGCCGGACAGCGTTTTATGCGTGTAGATATTCGCAGGGATCGGCTCAATACAGGCGCTCGTGCCGCCGCAAATGATCGAAATCGACGCGGTCGGCGCGATTGCCATTTTGCAGGAGAACCGCTCCATCGCGCCCATTTCAGCAGCGTCTGGGCATGGTCCACGCTCTTGTGCCAGCAGCATGGAGGCTTCGGATGCCTTGGCCTGAATGTGCTTGAACATTTTGAGGTTCATGGCTTTCGCCATCGCGCTTTCGAAACCCAGTCCTTTTTGCTGAAGGAAAGAGTGGAAGCCCATCACACCCAGACCAACCGAGCGTTCACGGTCAGCTGAATAGCGCGCACGGGCCATTTCGTCGGGCGCGCGGTCGATATAGTCCTGCAGGACATTGTCGAGGAAGCGCATTACGTCTTCGATGAATTGCTTGTCGCCGTTCCACTCATCCCATTTTTCAAGGTTGAGCGAAGACAGGCAGCACACAGCCGTGCGATCATTGCCAAGGTGGTCAATGCCGGTTGGCAGAGTGATTTCTGAACACAGGTTTGAGGTCGACACTTTAAGGCCCAACTCGCGGTGATGCTTTGGCATCATGCGGTTCACGGTGTCGTTGAACACGATGTAGGGCTCACCTGTTGCCAGACGGCATTCGACCAGCTTCTGGAACAATGAACGCGCATCCACTGTGCCGCGCACTTCGCCGGTTTTGGGCGATTTGAGCTCAAATTCCGCGCCATCGCGAACCGCTTCCATGAAGTCATCGGTCAGCAGCACGCCGTGATGCAGGTTCAGGGCCTTACGGTTGAAGTCACCAGAGGGTTTGCGGATCTCGAGGAATTCCTCAATCTCCGGGTGCGAGACGTCGAGATAGCACGCCGCCGAACCACGCCGCAGCGAGCCTTGCGAAATCGCGAGGGTCAGCGAATCCATCACGCGCACGAATGGGATAATGCCGCTGGTCTTGCCGTTCAGGCCAACCGGTTCACCAATGCCGCGCACATTGCCCCAATAGGTGCCGATGCCTCCGCCTTTGGACGCGAGCCAGACATTCTCATTCCAGGTGCCGACAATCCCGTTGAGGCTGTCTTCAACTGAGTTGAGATAGCAGCTGATCGGCAGGCCGCGCGATGTGCCGCCGTTTGAAAGAACCGGGGTCGCAGGCATGAACCACAGGTTTGAAATGTAATCATACAGGCGCTGGGCATGCTCCTGATCATCAGCATAGGCATCTGCAACACGGGCAAACAGATCCTGATACGATTCTCCGGGCAAGAGATAGCGATCGGTCAGCGTTTCCTTACCAAACTCGGTCAGGTTCGCATCGCGCGCATCATCGGTAACAACGTCAAAACGGCGATCATTGACCTTTTTGCTGTCATCGTCGGCAGCGGCTTTGACCGCTTCGGTCATAGCACCGGCAAGCGCTTCTGCGCCTTTGGCGGCGATCAATTCCTCGCTGCCTTTATCTGCCTTGTCCATCATCACGGCCTTTTCGCCTTTGGTGTTCTTGGGAGTACTTTTCGTCTCGGTCTCGAGCGCTTCACCCGTTTCTGTCTCGCTCAGCACTTCGTCGCCTGCCTTAAATTCCATTGTAGCCCCGTTCTCACATCATCCGAATCGGATAGAGCGTTTCCACACCATAGCGGAATATCGCGTTTGTTCCGATTCTGTTCTGCACCAAATCTATCGACAGCTTCCCCCTTGGTCGCCCCCAACAGGCCCACAAGGTTATCCGCCATTCAATCCACACAAGACCCAACTTGACCGACTCCTCCCCCGCTCGGGCCTTCACGATTAACGTTTAGGCTCGGGAGAAATCACAAGCATTTGGGGGTCCAGTGCGAACCGAACCCCTAGATAATGAATCAGAGGCGATTGGCCGTCAACGGGTGATTAACCATGAATTGTATCCGATTCAGGATACAACTCTATGTTGCAGTGCAGCGACGCGCCGGAAAAGCTTGAGTCGTGGATCGCGCAAGCCCCAAAGTGAATCTGTGAAGAAAAATTTGGTGATTGAATCATGTGAATCAATCTGTGAATCTTTACCCTGTTTCACCGCAACAATGTTGCGCGGGTGGCCGTTGGGGGCAGCTCACGGCCGGCCGGGCCATCGCCGCTCAAACGGCAGAGACCCGGCAATCGACAAAGAATCAGTAAGCTAGGTTCTGATCGGTGTGGCAGCGCGCGCCGCCTTGGCATGAAGCGCGATTTCGTCAGCCAATCTGTCCACCAGTTCCAGCGGCAGATCGTGGCCCCAGCCAGGGATCGTCACCAGCTTTGCGCCAGGAATATGCTTGGCGGTGTCCTTACCGCCCTCCAGCTTCACCAGCGGATCGTCCTCACCATGCAGCACCAAAGTGGGGGTGGTTATCTGCGCCAGACGGGTGCGGCGATCACCATCGTCAATGATAGCTGCCAATTGGCGGGGCAGGCCGGGCGGGTAGACGCTGCGCTGCACACCTTTGAGCACGCGTTCACGCAAGCGCTCTGGATCGGGGCGATAACCGGGGCTGCCAATATTCTGCGCGATATTGATGCCGTGCTTCACCACGGTCTCTTCATCCAGCGAAGCAAGCGGCGCGGTCAGCGCCTGCATCGCTTGTTTTTCAGCAAGAGGCAGCGATGCATTGCCAGTGGTCGACATGATTGAAGTGAGCGAAAGCAGCTTGTCAGGGTGGTTCACCGCAGTCAGCTGCGCAATCATCCCGCCCATCGACGCACCTACAACATGCGCGCGGCTGATTTCGAGCGAATCGAGCAAGCCCACGGCATCGTCGGCCATGTCTTCCAGAGTGTAGGGGACCTTGGCTGGCCAACCGATCTTCTTACGGATCACTTGCCATGCAGGCTTTGGCGCGCGTGCGCCTTCCATCTTGTCAGAAAGCCCAATGTCGCGATTGTCGAAGCGGATGACGCGGTATTTTCGATCAACCAGAGCAGCCACAAATTCATCGGGCCACAGAGTCATCTGTGCACCCAATCCCATCACCAATAGAATTGGCTCATGATCAGGATTGCCATGGCTTTCATAGAACAGCGAAAGGCCGTTCGCCCCAATATGCGGCATAGTGGTTTTCCTCAATCACCCTCTTGCGGGGCTTTAGTGCCTGCGCGAACCTGAGAGTATCAAAGCCGGTTTACCTAAGCAGATCAACGTTTCATGTTACATATATGAACAAAAGCCAGGCGCGTGGCTTCAAGGATACAGAAACCGATCGGTAAGCTGCGCTGAATAGACACGCGGTGACGCGGGATTAGCCGCCCGGCAAATTGCCCCGCCAATCAGGCCCGCCAATTTCAAAACCCTGACCTTCCAACTGATCGAGGACGCCATCGCTTTCTGCCAGCACTCGAAGGGGCACTACAGCAAGGGTTACGCCTTCATCATTTGCAGCCTCGGCAATCATGCTCACCCATTGGCCCCGGATTTCGTCACCCAGTTCCGGGTCCGCCCAAGGCCAGCAGGTTCCCAGCGCCACTTCGAGCGGGTTTTGCATGACCGCTGGCACGTCAAAGGTGCGCCAGTCCTCTCCGCGCTGTTCGATAATTGTCTGACCCGCTTCGGTCGCGCTCATCGCCGCTTCGAGGCAGGGGATATGAGAGGCAGGATCAGCGTCTGCCAGATTGTCGAGCAAGTCTTCGCCGCGAAACCGCTCTGGCCGGGTGATCGGCACATCCGCGCGGTCTGCTGCCTTGCGCACCACATCGGTTGCATCGTCCGTCGTATCATCATCAAAGTCGAGCCGCCGGGCGAGCAGGTCAAACCCGGTCATCAGAAAGCTACGGCGATCATAATCAATGTCATGCTCTGCCTCGAGTGCGGCAAGGCGCTGGCGTTGTTCGACCGAGAGATAGTCACCCGCAACAGCTCCATCAGGCAGCTTGGTAAAACGTCCTCCGCGAAAGATCAGGCGAAACACATCACCGGGTGAGAATTTGGGCCGCGCACGAAGGATAACGCGGCTCGCTTCACTAGTGGCTTCTTTCAATCGGTCCGGTTGCCAAGGCGTGCTTTCAGGCACTGCGCGGATTTCGCCGACCAGAATGATGGTCCCGGTGGGTGTTTCAATGGTCCACATCGGCGCACCAGAGCGCTGAGCGGTGACGACGATCTGGTTTGGAGTTTGATTGCCAGCTTGATTAGAGGCCTGATTTTGGCTGTTGGCCTCCTGCGCGGTGACCGATACGGGCACCATCACTAAGGCAAGCGCTGCAATTGCACGCATCATCTATTGCTCCAAAATCGGTTCTATTCGGCTAAAGTCTCATCCTCAGCACGCCGCAGTTGAACAATCACTGAAGTCTGCTCGCTGTCATCATCAAACGCGCAGCGCACGCGCATGAGCAGGGGCAGTCTCGGCTGACCCGGAACCCAATAGTCATAGACGCCATCAGATGCGCATTGGGCAGCGGTGATAGACCGTTCTTCGAAATGTTGCCGCGTCGTCATGGTCGATGAACGGGGGTAATCGACGGCATTGGCGACGAAAAAGGCCTCTTGCTGCTCTAGTCTTGCCTGAATTGCATCGCGCGAAATGCGATGAATTCCCCCATGCTGAACCGTGAGCCAATCGGGCTGATCTGCTACTATGGGCGGGGCAGACAGGTTCCAAGGGCGACGCGCCGCGATCCATGGAATGCCTCCACGTTCGATCATCAAAATGTGGGGGCTACGCGGCACCACATCCTCGTCGCGCTTGATTGAATAGCCTAAGCTTTCACCATTCTCGTCATAATCCATCGAATTGACAAAGCGATCGACCACCAGTGTGGTTTCAGCGCCCGTGTCCCAATCGATCTGGACAAAGTAAACCTCGACGCGGGAGGCCTCGTAATACCCCAAATTGTCGGTCGATACGCGAAGCAGAAACAAATGCTTTTCGCTCACACCGATAGGGTCTTCGACAAAATCGATGAACGTATCCGGGCTTGCCGAAAGAGGCGCTGCGATAAGCAGAGAAAGAGCGGCAGCAATAGACTTGAACAAAGGAATCCTCACGGCACCAACACCGTATCACGCACTTCCTCTGAAGTTTCAGGATAATCGAGCGTATAGTGCAGCCCGCGGCTTTCCTTCCGGTGCAAAGCGCTAGTTACGATTAGCTCTGCGGCTTGGAGCAGGTTGCGCAGTTCGATCAGGTCAGTGGTGACGACGAAGCTACCGTAATAATCCTCCACCTCTTTCCTCAGCAGCGCGATGCGATTGGCGGCGCGTTCCAGACGTTTGGTAGTGCGCACTATCCCGACATAATTCCACATGAAGCGGCGGATTTCGGTCCAGTTCTGTTTGATCACGACCATTTCATCGGAATCGGTCACGCGGCTTTCATCCCACGGCAGGATCGCAGGCGGTTCTTCGAGCTGGTCCCATTTAGAAAGGATGTCGCTGGCCGCCGCTTCGCCATAAACAAAGCATTCGAGCAGGCTGTTGGACGCCAGCCGGTTCGCGCCGTGCAGGCCGCTTTCGGTGCATTCGCCCGCCGCCCATAGGCCGGGGAGATCGGTGCGGGCATGCAGGTCCACCACCACTCCGCCGCATGTATAATGCTGGGCAGGCACAACCGGGATCGGCCCTGCGGTCATATCAATGCCGAGCCCCGTGAGCTTCTCATCAATCGTTGGGAAATGTTTGCGCACGAATTCCGGGCTTTCGTGGCTAATATCAAGATGGACATAATCAAGCCCGTATTTCTTGATCTCGGCATCAATCGCGCGCGCCACCACATCGCGCGGCGCCAGCTCCATACGCTCAGGATCGTAACCTTGCATAAAGCGCTCACCCGTCTCAGGGTTGTAGAGCCGCCCGCCCTCTCCGCGCACGGCTTCGGTGATGAGGAAGTTTTTGACCTCCAGATTGTAGAGGCAGGTTGGGTGGAACTGCATCATCTCCATATTGGAAACCCGCGCACCAGCTCGCCACGCCATTGCGATACCATCGCCGGTCGCGCCGCGCGGGGCGGTAGAGAATTGGTAGACGCGGCCTGCACCGCCAGCGGCCAAAATGGTCGCGCGCGCGGTGTGGCGCTCAACCTGGCCCGTTTCTTCATTGAGCGCGTAAACGCCCCACACCCGGCCAGCAGCGGAGAATTGCTCTCGGTTGCGGTCAGTGATCAGGTCAATTGCCGTGCGCCCGCCAAGCATGGTGATATTGGGATTGGCTTCGGCGGCTTTCAGCAAAGCGGATTGCACCGCCCAGCCGGTCGCATCATCGACATGCACGATCCGGCGGTGCGAATGCCCCCCTTCGCGCGTTAAGTGCAGATCGCCTGAGTCCTTGTTAAAAGGCACGCCCAGTTCGACCAGCCGATCAATGCTTTCAGGCGCGCGCTCGATCACGAACTCCACGGCTTCCTGATCATTCAGGCCAGCGCCCGCAACCATCGTATCGCGGACATGGTTTTCGAACGTATCGCCCGCATCCAGGACTGCTGCGATCCCGCCTTGCGCCCATGCGGTAGAGCCGCCGGTGAGCGATCCCTTGGCCAGCACCAAGACTCGCTTGCTCGTCGCAAGCTCAAGCGCCGCCGTTAATCCCGCGGCGCCCGATCCGATGATGATAACATCAAAGGCGCTTGCACCATTGTTGACGTCGGCGGAGCGGGCGCTTTCCTGCAATTCTCTTGGCTCATTCATGCATAAATCCATGGCGGCCGCAGCCCAGCATAGCAAGTATCAAGAGATTGCCACGGCTGATCGCATTTGGCTGGACGTGATGGGGCGCAGGCCACCATCATGCAGCGCGGCTTAAAGATAAGCTTAATCGTTATTGCGACCAGGGGAACGCAATTGCGGTAATCACCCGGTGCCAGGTTAGTTTTGTAAGTTAAATTAGAACTTATTGAACTAAAATCTGTCCGACTTTAAAATGCTCAACTTGAGAGGACAGTCCCCCATGTCCGTTTTTAGTTCGATTCTTTGCAGCTTAGGCCGCCATGCACCGCTTAGACGTGAAGTAGAATGGGATGGCAGCCATTACATTGGCAAATGCCGGCACTGCGACAAGAACATCAGGCGCCTTTCCCGCCGCACTTGGCGCGAACGCAAAGAGCATTCTTCGAAAAAGCGTTCTAAAGCGCGTAGCAATCAAGGTCAGCTGCAACGCTAACCAGCCCATCGTAATTGGTGGCAATCGCCGCCAACCCGTCTTCGATCCGGCTAAGGCTGCGCTCCATATTGTGGGTTAGCACCAACCGCTCTGGCGCTATTGCCCCTGCAAGTTCGCCAATCTCCTCTGGCGTGCGGTGCAATCCGCGCGGCTGGCCTTGCTCGCCATTGATCACATGATGCGCGAAGAGGACCGTGGGGTTGCTACCGGCAAGATCGCTGGCAAAACGCTCACTCAGGAAGCTCTGATCGCCGGTAATGACAAAGCTCGCCTCGCCCACTTCGACAATATAGCCGAGCGCCGGGACTGGGCCGTGATGGACCGGATGCGCCATAACGGAAAAATCGTTGGAGACATCGAGACCCACTGGTCCTCCCGCGCCTTGTGCCGTTGTAACCTCGCGCACTAACAGTTCGGGCTTATTCTCAGTCCCATCCTGATAGCCGCCATTATAGGCAAAAGCTCCATCGGCCTTCCCGATGAGGCGCTGCATGAAACTTGCCATACCGGGGAAGCGAGGCGCTGCATCTGGGCCTACTATCGTGAGTGACTCGGTTCGCCCTTCAAAAACACCGGAGTTGAGCACATCGACAATATCGCCCGCGTGATCGGCGTGGAGATGGGTGACAAGGATCGCATCAAGTGTTTCCAGCTTCCCGCCTGCCTCAGCAAATCGCAGGAAACTGCCAGAGCCTGCGTCGATCAGCAGGCGCGGAGTGCCATCAATCCAAAGAAGATAGGATGTCGCAGCGCGCCCTGCCTCAGCAATCGGACCACCGCTTCCAAGCACTTGCAATGCAGCCCCTTCATTGGGGCAGGCGGCAGGCTGTTCGGCGCGGGGGATTTCATCTTTGGCAGCGATGGCTTGCGCGTCGTCATCCGAAGCGCTGGCAAGTGAACAGCCAGAAAGCACACAAGCTCCAAACATCGTGATCACATATCGCATATTTCAACGCCTCATACTGCAGCTTTGTGTGTATGATGATCTCATACCCAGCGGCTCAGTGAAAGGCGATAGGCATGGTGCGTAGGTTTATTGGCTTGAGTGTTTGGGCCTCGGAGCGCAGTGGCATTTTCCTCGCAGGCATTGTCCTTTCGATGAGCGCCCTAGTCATGCCCATCGGTGCCCCATTGCTCGCCCAAAGCGACGCGCCGTTTAGGGCCAGCGAAGGGTCATTCGACTACCGGATCGATGCTCGAGACGAGAGATGCTCGCTGGTGTCGGTCAATCGCCTCGATCAATCAGGTTTCACCTTCACTATTGGCAAAACCGGCCCCAGAAGCACACTAACACTGTTCTCACCGGTCGACATGGCAGACGAATATGGGGGTGATATGCGCCTTGAAATTCATGGGGTCAGCAGAACGCTTGAGCGAAGAGCTTCATTCATGAAGTCCCCCGAACTCAGGCGGTGTCTTCTACTACATCGTCGATCTCTCAGCGATTGGAGCGGATCATACGACATTGAAGCATATCCGCGGCTTCACGCTCGAATATCAAGGCACGAGGCCCGGCCGTTTTAGTCTTGCGGTTGCCGATGCAGCCTATTTGCGATCCGTCAGCGCGTTTAAATCCTGTGTCGCTTCACTTCCGTCGCACTGGACGTTCTCGCCGTAAGAGTTGGCGTAATCGAGGGCCTAACTCGCTGTCAGCTGTACAAACACATCTTCCAAATCGGCCTCACGAGTGGTGACGTCTTCGACCGTCAGCCCTTGCTCTTGCAAGATGGCAAGCACTTGGCCCGCATTCATCTGGTCTTTGTCATATGTGACTTCGACCCCGCGTTCTCCCGTCAATTGCACCTTGCTAAAGGCATCGTGAGAGGGCGCAGTTGAAAGATCGCCTGCCACGGTCACGGCAACGATTTTCTCGCGCGCCATGCCGATCAATTCCTGCGTGGGTTTGTGAGCAATCAATTCGCCGTGATTGATAATCGCAATTTCATCGCACAGCTCTTCGGCTTCCTCGAGGTAATGCGTGGTGAGGACGACCGTTACGCCTTCACGATTGAGCTCAGTGACAAGCTCCCATAGCTGGCGGCGCAATTCGACATCAACGCCCGCGGTCGGCTCATCAAGCACGAGGATCGGCGGCGAGTGAACCATCGCCTTTGCCACCAAAAGCCGCCTCTTCATCCCGCCAGACAATGTGCGGGCATAGGCGTTGCGTTTGTCAGCCAGACGCACCGCTTCGAGCAATTCTTCGCTGCGGCGCAAGGCGGCTGGAATGCCATAGAAGCCGCCCTGATTTTCCAGCACTTCAAACGGGGTGAAAAACGGATCGAACACAATCTCTTGCGGGACAATCCCGATGGCGCGGCTGGCATTGCGGCGTTGCTCATCAATATCAAAGCCCCAGATCTCAGCCGAGCCGCTGGTCTTGTTGACGAGGCCTGCGAGCACATTGATCAGTGTGGATTTTCCCGCGCCATTGGGGCCGAGCAATCCGAATATTGACCCTTCGGGCACATCAAAGCTGACGCCTTTCAGCGCCAACTTACCTTCAGCATCAGCGCCTTTTGCGCCTTTGGGCGCGGCATAGCGCTTAACCAGATTGTCGATGCGAATGGCAGGCAGGTTCATGCCGCTAGGCTCTATCAAGAGGGCGCGCGCTTGCAAGCCTTTCAAACCGGGCATTGATGCGGCTCCTGTGCAAATCCCGGATTGAAATCGGATCGGCGCAGGGGTAATTGCCCCTCCCATGACTGATCTTGTGCCTGAAATCATCCGCGTCAAAACGCGCCGCGTCAGCTGCGACGGGGCAAGCGCCATTCGCGGCGGCAGCGATTATCGCCCGGCTGCGCTAGGCCATCCGCGCATTTTTCTTGAGATTGACGAGCACGGCTATGTCGATTGCGGTTATTGCGACCGGCGCTTTGTGCTCGAAGGCGGGCCGGCAGATGGCGCAGATCAGGCGGACCTACCCGATATCTCAGCAGGCGCTGATCCCGGCCATTGATGACGGGAGGCATGATCTACCCAGCGCGGAGCCTGAGGGAATCAATGCCGAACAAGAGTTTCGGCAGTTTCGCTGGCTCAGGGAGCGCGCACCTGGTCAGCACCCGTTCAGCGAATGTGTGCGACTCATTGCAACTTGGGGGTCAGAAAACAGGAGTGTGCTATGGCCAAATCTCTTTCGAATTCTGTCTTTAAGCTATCATCGGCAGGTGCAGCTGCCGCATTCGCGCTAGTCGCTGCGCAACCCACTTTGGCGGAAGAACACAGCGAAGACAGCGCGCAAAACGCCGAAATGACTGAAGGTGAGCAGCGTCTTGCCCGATTGCTCGAAGGGCGCGTTGCAGGCGAACCACAAAGCTGCATTCGCAACCGTTTGAACGATCGCTTCACCGTTATTGACGGCACCGCCTATGTGTATGGACGCGGCAATACGATCTATGTGCAGCGCACGCGCGATCCTGAAGACATTGATCGTTTCGACACCCTCGTCACGCGGCGCTTTGGCGGCGGGCAGGTTTGCAAGCATGAGATCCGCACCACGGTAGATCCCGTGAGCGGCATCTTTACCGGCGCTGTCTTTTTCGACGACTTTATCCCTTATACGCGGGTCGAAGAATCCGACAGCTAAGCCTGTCTAAATCAACGAATTTGAGAGCGCGGTGAGACTGTCTCGCCGCGCTCTTTGTTTTGAGTCGCGGTCTCTGGGTGAAAGCTGACCTGCAAATCGTCGCAGAAGATATCGTTCAATCCGGCCCCAGTACCTTGGTGGCGCGAACCTGCGACAGGCGAGTAAAGTGCTCGCTGCAACGCGTTGGCGCGCTGCAATTGATCAATGGAATGGCGATACCGATCGAGTAAGGATTGCGATTGCACATCAGGTCGCCGCACAATTTCGGATAGACGATTATAGCTTTCGGGTTCGGCCCAGACATTGTCTGTCGCCAAAATCTCACGAACTTGCGCACGCAATTCATCAACAGGCGGCATGTCAGCGAAACGATCGTGACGCTGGGCCTGAACGCGGGGGGCGAAGCTGATCGGGCCATCAACAGCGGCGGAATCTAGAGCGACTTTCGACGCAGCATTTCGCAGATTGACCGGCTCGCTTCGGGCTACTTTACCGGGAGCCACTTTACCGGGAACAGGGAACGTGAAGAGGCTTTCAAATTCCTCGCTCGCAATGTCCTCTGCGACATAACGTCGCATCGCGCCGCGAATATCGCCCAGCATATAACCGCATGCGCCCGTTGCGATTGACGCGGCCGCCCAAAATTCCGGCCCAAAAACAATGCTCACTTACATGCCCTCTCGTCCAAACGTTCCCAGTTCTTTGAACGGTCGAACAGAGGCGCGATTAAGGAATTACGCGTGGTCCGGCACTGCCATCGAACATGCGTAAGTTACCTGAGTGTAGCTGCTTAGAAAATTCGCAGGGCTACCTAGTCCGCGTTAACGGGCGAGTAGGGATTGAAGCGGTGGATTGCCGAGCTGGAATGGCAGGCCTAAGCCGCCATTCCATTCATCCGGGCAAGGATACTGTCGGCTTCTTCCATGATCCCATCGATCAATTCCTGACAGGTCGGAATATCGTTGATCAGGCCTGCGACCATGCCGCAGCTCCACGCGCCCTTATCCATATCGCCTTCCATCATAATCGATGGATAGACGCCTGCGACCTCTTCAACGATGTCTTCAAACTTGATGTCATCGCCAAGCTGCTTTTCCTTCTCAAGCAGGCGTTCCACCGCTTCATTTGTCATCACGCGTTCCGTGTTGCGGAGCGGGCGCATGACAAGGCGGGTGTCGAGTTCAGAGGCCGCGACAATCGCCTTTTTCACATTCTCATGAACGGGTGCTTCTTTGGTGGCGATAAAGCGCGTGCCCATATTCATGCCCTGCGCGCCCATGGCGAGGCTGGCGACCAGGCTGCGCCCATCTGCCATGCCGCCTGATGATACGAAGGGAATGTCGAGCTCATCCGCGGCGCGTGGCAGCAGGATGAAATTGGGAATGTCGTCCTCACCCGGATGACCGCCGCATTCAAAGCCATCAACGCTCACCGCATCGCAACCTATCTCCTGCGCTTTTAGGGAATGGCGCACGCTGGTGCATTTGTGGATCACCTTGATCCCCGCATCTTTAAGCGGCCCAAGCAATTGCACGGGATTGCGCCCTGCGGTCTCAACCACAGGCACGCCGCCATCGATGATTGCTTTCACCAGACCTGGATAATCGGGCGGAGTGAGCGTGGGCAGAATGGTGAGGTTCACGCCGAACGGCTTGTCGGTCATGTCCTTGCAACGCGCGATCTCATTGGCGAGCTTTTCCGGCGTCCCTTGGGTCAGGCCGGTGATGATCCCCAGACCACCCGCATTGGAAACCGCCGCTGCCATTTCGGCAAAGCCCACATAATGCATACCGCCTTGAATGATGGGGTGCTGAATGCCGAACATTTCGGTGATCGCGGTTTTCATCTTTAGCGTTCCTCTCAAGCCTATTTGATTTGCCGCGCAAACAAGCCGAATATTGCAGCGTGTGCAAGCTCGCTTTTTGCAGGGGATTTCCTGAGCGAATTGCCTTACGCTGCGCGTCGTAGCGTCAGATGCAGGAGGAGACGCGATGCCGAAGCAATCAATTGATACGCCAGATGCGCCCGCGCTGTTTTACGCAAGCCTTATCGCGACCGCGCTCGTCTATATTGCTGGCGCACTCATCTTTTCTGGTGTCATGTATTTTGGCGGAACCCATGGCGGTTGGGGGCCGATGATCACTTCTCTGGTGATGTTTATGACCATTGGCGCGCTGGGCGCTGCAGCCGCCGGCTTGCTGCTCACCGCACCGCTCGGGACAGCGATTGGGCTGGCGATGTTGCGGGTGACGCCCGCGCGTTGGTGGCAAGGGCCAGTGACAGGCGCGCTGGTCGCGATCAGCCTGATTGGCCTCGCCCTGCTGATTTCGCGTGAGCCGCTCGATTGGTCAGACGGTGGCAATTTTGTGTTTCTTGCGATCCCCATCACACTGGCAATGATTGCTGGGGCCATTGTCCAACGCAAAGTGCTGCACTGGCCAGCTCACGCAAGGCCACAAACGCACAATAAGCGCTAATCCCGCTCAATCGGGCCGGTTTCGCAAAGACCCTTCACAACGCAGATATCGCATTTGGGGATCCGCGCCCGGCACACGCGCTTGCCGAACTGGATCAGCCAGAAGTGCCCATCGCGCATGGCCCATTCGGGACTGCGTTCTTCTAATTGCTGCGCCGTTTTTTCCGCCGTCTTCGCTTCTGTCAGGCCGATCCGATTGCAGACGCGGTGCACATGCGTATCGACCGCGATCACGTCTTTGCCAAAGGTAAAGCTCATCACGATGTCGGCGCATTTGCGACCAATGCCGGGCAGGCTCATCAAACCTTCGCGAGTGTCAGGCACCACGCCGCCATGCTCGTCCAGCAATGCAGTGCAGAACTTGCGGATGCTCTTGGTCTTGTTGTTGTAGAGGCCGCAGGGCTTGATCGCCGCCGCAATATCCTCATCGCGCAGCGCCAACATGGCCTCAGGTGTCTTTGCGAGTTTGAACAAGGCGCGCGTCGCAGCCGCCGTATTCCGGTCGAGCGATTGGGCAGAGAGCATACAGGATATGCAGGATCGGAACGCATCAGGCTGTCCCTTCGGCCCTTTGGCATTCTTGGTGCGGCCCGGCATCGCCTTGGCCAGAGCTTCGTAGACTTCGTCGACTTGAGTTTCGCTGAGCATACTTGGAACAGCGCACAAAGCACCCAAGCGGTTCCAGCATCACCCCTTTGGCTTAAGCAGCCGGTCCGGCCTGATCCGCCGCGCTTCGCCAAACATGGAATAGGTCTTGTTCACATAGTTTGAGACATCGACGATGCTGTCGAGATATTTTTCAAGATCCTCAGTCATCTCCTGCTCAACCAGCCGGACATGCGCGCCCGGATTTTCGGTTTCGAAGCGGACATAGAACCACGGTTCACCGCGTTTGAGCACCAATGGCTGGTTGATGTCATGCCACTCAAATCCCCAGCTAAGAGGACGCGGCCAGATATGGACGGGGAAGCGGCCACCCATCTGCACGCCTGGGCGAGGAGTGGGGAAATAGTCGAGATAAGGCGCGGTCTGCACCACATAGCATGGCTCATCAGCGACAAAGACATAAGGCGCAGTGATCTGAATGATCGGTCGCTCTGGATGGCGCCATTCGCTGGGCGGATGCATGATCAGCATATTGGCCCTGCCTTGCGGCCGCATCGCCGATTTCTCGCCATCCGCATCAAGCAATTGCAGCTGACCATCAGGCTTTCGCCCAAAGGACAGTTTCAGGTCGATCGGGCACGGAATGACGAAATGTCGCCGGTCAAAATCAATCGCCGCCGGACACACCTGCACCGATTTGGCAGAAGCGGGCTTGGGATCGGAGCGCGTGAAGGGTTTGGGCGGAGACCAGATCGCATCGCCCCCTTGAGGGAAACGAACCGTCCAACCCACCGTTACGCTGCGCGATTTGCCTTTGGCTTCGGCTTCGCGGCGCTCGGCCTCTTCGGCAAATTGATCTTCCCAGCTCATCACATCTCTCATTGTTCAAGTGTTGGCCACGTCATGCAGACTTCCGCCCCGTTTCGCAATTCTCTTGCACAGGGCACCGCGCGCAATCCGCTTTGCGAGGGCGACAATGGGTCTGACCCAGTTTTTTGAGTAGAAGGTGATGCTCATCCATATCCGCCGCCGACCATTCTGGCGGGACTATCGGCATCAGCGTGTCATATGTCCGCGCGGTATCGGCTTTCGCTGCGACAATGCCCATACGCTGCATGATCCGGCGGTGATGGCCATCAATCACCATTGCGCGCCGATCGAAGGTACTGGCATTCATGACGCCAGCCGAGTTCTTTCGTGCGACACCGGGCAATTGCTCCAGCCAAGCCATCGCTTCGTCGGTTGGCAGGTTAGAAAGGTGACGCAGATCGACACTGCCGCGCGCTGCGATAATGGCATTGAGGCAGTCTTTAAGACGTTTGGCAGCGACACTAGGGAAGGTCTGGCGTTGCAGCCGTTCCTCCAGCGCATCGGTTGATTGAGATGCCACCTTTTCCCAAGTCCCAAATTCGGCAAGCAGTCCATCGGTGGATGCATTGGAGGCGGCGGTCTTAGTCTGCGCGCCGATCACCCCGTGGACCAGCACCCACACCGGATCGCGGCGCTTATCTGGCGGGCGGATGATGCGCCCAAACGCGCCGATCAGCGCAGTCTGGGTCGCTCGCAATACTTCGGTGCGCGGATCAGGGCCAAGCGGAAGCTCCATAGCATCCGGTTTGCACGATCATTGCCCGCGTGCAAATCTTGCGGTGAACTCACCCACACCCGGCATATCTTCAAAGCCAAAGACATAGGCGGGCTCTACCGTGTCGGAAAAATCGAGCCCGCCATCGCTTACGGCAGGATTGACATAGGCAGCGGTGGGGTTGTGCAGGTCCGACAGGCGTTTTGCCTCCACCCAAATCGCGCCAATGCTGGGGTCATTTAATAAAGCGGGCCAATGTTCGGGGCTGTGCGTGTTAAAGCTGGGCGAGCCATTGCCGGGGAAATTGCCGTCTGAGATGCGGTGGTAACGGACTTTGCGGCGAACGAAGTAGATGTCGGCCTCGCTCGTGGTGGCCTCGTTCCAATCAGAATGCTGCACCAGATGGACATTGCCCCACAATTCTTCCGGCAGGCCGCGCACCATCGCGGCGGACACATCCGATTGCCCGGCCTCTGTGATCCAAACCTTGCCGCCTGCATCCAAAGTGGCGCGCGCCTCTGCTGTCAGACGCGCTACCGCCGCATCCCGATCAGCATGCGCGTCAACCCAGCTATCACCAAAGGCGAGGTCGAACAATTTGGGTGCAGGGATGAACTCGCCATCCTGCGTGCCATAGGCGCCTGCGGTCGCGATGTAGCGCACACAGGCAAAGTCAGGATGCGCCAAGATACTGCCGAGCCCGGCCACCGATTGCAGATCGTCAACATCGGGCTTGCTGTCATAATTGGCGATCAACAGGTCTCTTGCAGGATCAAATCGCCCGATCATCGGCGCATCGGCGCAAAGGTCAGCAGCGCTATCACTATGATGCGGATGAGCGGACAAAACGGCTGGGCTTAGTACGGCGGCTAGGGCGATTGCGGGCGTAAGCTTCCAAATAGACATCGTTGTCAATTTGCACATTTAGGGCGTTTTGACCAGCCCTTTGCGTCTCCGAAGCGCGATTGCCCCGGTGGCCAGCACAAGGCACGGGAGCCAGATCCATTTGAACTCCGACCACACTGTCTCAACCCCTCTCATCGAGAAAAAGTTGCGGCCAATCGGAGAGACACGCACGGGCGTTTCGGGCGCGAAGACACGCGAATTGTCAAACGGCCACCAAAGCGCTGCTCCCAAACCACCATTGGTCAAGGTGTCGAGCAGGCCGTGACTCGCCATTGCCAGGGTCAGGAACGCAAAGCCGATCAGGCTGCGCGCCTCCTTCCAAACCAGCGCAAGTGCGCCTGCGCAAAGGGCGGCGAACACTATCGAATGCGTCGCGCCGCGATGCCCCCACTCATCGGCATATTCGATCCCTAGCCGAAAACCGACCACATCAGCATCTGGCAGGATCGCAAAAACTGCGCCTGCTACCGCCAATTTCGGAGAAATGCGCCCACTGCCAGCTGCCGCCGCGATCGCAAGCGGTACGACAGCATGGGTGAATATGGTCGGCAAGCTTTAGCGCTCAAAAGCGAGACTGAATGTCACCGGGACGACGGGCGTGATTGAGGGAAGTCCAGCGAGCTCCTGCAATTGCGCCAAGCCATCGGTTAGCTCCAGCCGCCCCGCATCCACGATCAACGGCGCATCAGAGACAGCGATCACTCGGTCAGGCGCGGCGCGCGTTACGGTTACTTCGGTTTGGAACGGTGCCTCGACCCCTTTAAGCGTCAATGTACCGGACAGTTCAGTCGTCATGCTGTCTCCCACACCCAGCGCCTCAAACGACGCCGGATCGAGCGTTGCAGACACGTTCGCAGTGGGATTGTCGGCGACCACGAAAAAGATATCGCGCATCCGCTCATCACGGATGTCGACGCCAGTGCTAACAGTGGAAAGGTCGATCTCCACACTCGCGGCGCCATCGGCTGAGACGGAACCGGAAAGCCCTTCGAACGAGTTTACCTCAGCAATTTCATCGGCCTTGATCGTGACATAGGAAAGCTCTGAGGCCTCTCCATCCAACGTCCATGCGCCCTCGGTCACAGCGGTGGGTTCAGGCAAGCTGCCAGAACACGCAGCGAGGGAAAGGGCGGCAATCGGAGCGAGAAAAGCAAAGCGGGTCACGGTTTTGTGTTCCTTCGAATATTGGCCTTGGCAAGACACCTATCAGAGTGCCGGACAAGCCGACAAACACTCTTTGCGATTACAGCGTCACTCCCACTCGATTGTTCCCGGCGGCTTGCTGGTAAAGTCGTAAACCACCCGGTTGATGCCCTGCACTTCGTTGACGATGCGCGTGGCGACCTGAGTGAGGAAGCTAGCATCGAAGGGGTAGACATCGGCGGTCATGCCATCGGTGGAGGTGACAGCGCGCAATCCGCAGACGCTGTCATAGGTGCGACTATCGCCCATCACGCCCACGGTTTTGACCGGGAGCAGAACGGCAAAGGCCTGCCAGATTGCATCGTACAATCCAGCATTGCGAATTTCCTCGAGGTAAATCGCATCCGCCTTGCGCAAGATATCGCAGCGTTCCTTGGTGACTTCACCGGGGATACGGATAGCAAGGCCTGGTCCGGGGAACGGATGGCGGCCAACAAAGGCTTCGGGCAGGCCAAGTTCACGGCCCAGCTCGCGCACCTCGTCTTTGAACAGCTCACGCAATGGCTCGACCAATTGCATGTTCATGCGTTCAGGCAGTCCGCCGACATTGTGGTGGCTCTTGATCGTAACAGATGGCCCGCCGGTGAATGAGACGGACTCGATCACATCTGGGTAGAGCGTGCCTTGCGCAAGGAAGTCAGCGCCGCCGACTTTTTTGGCTTCGGCTTCGAACAGGTCAATGAACGCGCCGCCGATGAATTTGCGCTTCTTTTCAGGGTCAGTGACCCCTTCGAGCCCTGCCATGAAGGTTTCTTCCGCATCCACTGCGATCAGGGGGATGTTGTAATGATCGCGGAAAAGCGAGACGACTTGCTCGGTTTCATTGAGGCGCATGAGGCCATGATCGACATAGACGCAGGTGAGCTGATCACCGATGGCTTCATGGATCAGCACGGCAGCCACCGCAGAATCGACCCCACCAGAAAGCCCGCAAATCACGCGGCCTGAACCGACCTGCGCGCGGATTTCTTCAATCTTGGTCTTGCGAAATTCGGCCATGGTCCAATCGCCTTTGAGGCCGCAAACATGGCGCACAAAATTGGCGAGCAGTTTGCCGCCATCTGGCGTGTGGACGACTTCGGGGTGGAATTGGGTGCCGTAAAACTTGCGCTCCTCATCCGCGATCACCGCGAAGGGTGCTCCGTCTGAGGTGGCGACGATTTCAAATCCATCTGCAAAGCGAGTGACTTTATCGCCGTGGCTCATCCAGACCTGATGGCGCTCGCCCTCTTTCCAAAGGCCGTCAAACAAAGCGCAATCCTTGGTCACTGTCAGATAGGCGCGGCCAAACTCGCCGCCTTCGCCGGTTTCGTGACCGGGACGCACTTCACCGCCCAATTGGTGGCTCATCACCTGTTGGCCATAACAAATGCCAAGGATCGGCACGCCTGCTTCAAAGAAGCTTTGCGGTGCACGCGGAGAACCCTCATCGGGCACACCCGCAGGCGAGCCTGATAGGATGATGCCTTTGGGATTGAGGCGCCGAAACGCTTCCTCTGCCATGCTAAATGGGGCAATTTCGGAATAGACCCCTGCTTCGCGCACCCGGCGCGCAATCAGCTGGGTCACTTGACTGCCGAAATCGACAATCAGGATCGAATCTGGGAGATGTTCTGCTTCCATGGGGGCTGTTAAGCGAGCCAATGGCGTGCTGTCCAGCGTGCTAAGGCGTCTAATCCAAGCTTTCGACAGCTACCAATTGTTCGGCAAAATCGCCCGCATAGTCTTTACGCGATTGCGATTTCGCACAAGGCATCAGGGGGTTAGAGAAACCAACCGATCGGTAGTTGCATATTTTTCAACAAAATTGCGCATTTTCGCATTTGAGTTTCGTGCAATCGAACATCATTTGGGCCTCGTACCGCGATCAGGATACCTCTCTCCCTCCCTGATGCGGCACATTGGTAGGTCATAAATTCGAATACGAATTGGACCCGCCAGTCTGCTTGCCAATGCGAGCAGCCGAGTAGAGTTGATGCAACGGCGCTAAGGTTATGGTGGCTTCCAGCACCCGATCTAGCAAAAGCCAGCATCTCTTTCGCAGCGCAGTTTTCTGCGCTCCGGCTTGTTTTCGCCGTTTGTGAGCCAAGGCCAATGGCGTCCTCTCCCCCCCGGACGCTGGGATCAACGGCTTGGCTCTGTAAATTAACGGCGATTGCTTTGGGCATTGCAGCGCGCGAGACGCGGCCACCCACTCTCCCCTCCCCCCCGATGGTGGCCGCGTCTCCAAACGCGCGCTAGGCCGGTCAGGCAACCGCAGCCATCGGAAATATCGATAAATCCGATAGGTATTATTGATCACAGTTGCGTAACTATATTTCGCATTGTGACGAACTACCTTTCAGTAACTGGGCCCTCTCCAACCCCTGCCCAGTCTAGGAGTACTGAGATATGACTATGGTTTCTGAAAAAGCGTTTTCGTTCTTTTTCGCGCTCGCAATTAGCGGCGCTGCGCTAAACGCTGTGATCGTCTAAATATCATTGAAAACACACGCGAAATGGCGCGCAGCACTACCCCTGTGCTGCGCGCCTTTCTGCTTCTTCGCGCAGCTGCGTCTTGAGCAGTTTGCCGATATGGCTGCGCGGCATTTCTTCGATTGTATGGAGCGCGGATAGCCGCTGCGTTTTGCCAAGCCGTGCGTTGACTGCGCCAAGCACTTCGTCGCAGGTCTGCGCGCCGTTCCCTAAAACCACGAAGCCTACGGGCGTCTCCCCCCATTGCCTTGAAGCGATACCGACAACCGCTGCTTCGACGACACCTTCTTCGCGCTCCAGCTCTGCCTCTAGGTCGCTTGGGTAGATGTTAAATCCTCCTGAGATGATCATGTCTTTAGCGCGGCCCACCAGCTCGACAAAGCCATCTTCATCGACGCGGCCAATATCACCCATGCGCTGCCAATCGACGCCGGTTTCGGGGTGTGTCCAATACCCCTCGCGCGTCTTGCCCGGCTGGTTTTGATAGCCGCTCATCATGGTATGCGAGAGTCCGATCAGATTGCCAGCTGTACCCGGCGGCACTTCATTGTCGTCATCATCGAGCACCTTCATCTCACTACCCGGCGCAGGCCTGCCAACCGTATGAAGCTTATCGGGAAATTCATGAGCCGCGAGCAGGCACACAACCCCGCCTTCGGTCATCGAGTAAATCTCGACCAAGCCGCCCGGCATCCGCTTTAGGACCTCGGCCTTTAACTCGGCAGAGAACGGCGCGGAGGTGCAATATTTCATCGCCAGCGCGCTCAGATCGTGATCGTCAAAGCCGGGATAATCCATCAGCCGTTGATACTGCACAGGCACAAGCATGGTAAGCGTAGTGCGGTCAGCTTGGGCGTGAGAAAGCCAGCGTCCGCAGTCAAACTTGCCCATGATCCGCACAGTCCCGCCGGCCAATAGAGGCGCGAGGAAGGCAACCATCGTCGTGTTCGAATAGAGCGGCGTTGATGCAAGCGCGCGCACCTCAAGTCCGCTTGAAAGGTAGGACATGGCGGTCGCACCAAATTGCCGCCAGCGCATCTGGTGCGAATGGACGATTCCCTTAGGAATGCCGGTCGTGCCGCTGGAATAGATGATGTTGAACGGCTCTGAAGGCTCCGGCGTGAAATCCGCCGCGCGCGAACCAGGAGGCGCCATCCACTGATCAATCTCTTCGAGCGGCACGCGGATCATGTCAGCCAAGAAATCAGGGCCAAGTTCAGCGGCTTTACCCGCATCGATAAAGAGGTGGCGCGCGCCCGAATCCCTGGCCATGCCGCGCAATTGATCTGGGCTTGCGCTGGTGGTCAGCGGCGCTGCCACCCCGCCAGCCCGGACCGCTGCCAGAAACACCAGCGCGTAATTTATCGAGCTTGTGCCAAGGATCGCAACCGACTGCCCGCGTTCCAGCCCCGTTTCGATCATCCGCGCAGCCAGCCTTTCAACAAGCCCGATCAGCTCTGCCCATGCACAGTCCCCATCATCATCGACCAGGGCAATCGCATCGGGCTGCGCGCGCGCCCAATCGCGCAAGATATCGGTGTAGGAGCCAAAGGGCTCAGCGAGCTTGGCGCTCATTTTCTCAGCGATCGCAGGTGATGTCATGGCTGCGAGCCTAGCTTGGCCAGATCGCGCCGCACAAGCTTTCAGGCGTGAATTGTTTACGTTTGCTCAGCTAGGCTATGGCTTGATGCTGCGCAGATGCGCCGAAATACATGAGGGATGCAGCTGTGAGACCGAGCATGAAACGAACCGCGTTGGCGATGGCTGCCCTTCTGGGCGCGGGGCTGATGACCTCGCCTGCGATTGCCCAGAGCGAGCGTGAAGATGATATTCGTATTCTTCCTCCATCCGGCCCTTTGCCGCCAAGGCGCGCTCCCTCTGAGGTAAGGCCGGGCAACGATGCCGCTCCAACACGCAGCGAATCACGATCGATCCTCGCCATCTTTGCGCATCCCGATGATGAGATCATGATTGCCCCTGTCCTTTCGCGCACATTGCGCGGTGGCGGCGATGTCACGCTTGTTTTTGCGACCAGCGGCGGAATCGGGCCTGGCGTGAGCGGATTGGAGCCAGGGAAAGAATTGGAGACCTTGCGCGAAAACGAAGCGCGCTGCGCTTCTTTTGCGATTGGGTTGGACGAGCCAATTTTCTGGGGTTTGGCTGATGGGTCGCTCGCCAACAAGTCAGGCGATCCTGAGAGTGCAGCAAATGCCGCGCGAGAGCGGGTAGCCGCTCTGATCGACATTCATCAGCCCAAAGTGGTGATGACTTGGGGTCCGGATGGCGGATACGGCCATTCCGATCATCGCGCGATCAGCAACGTTGTGACCGAAGTCATCCAAACACTGGGAGGAAACCGGCCTGAGCTCCTCTACGTCACGATCCCCGCTGAAGACCGCGCAGACGTACCCGGCATTGATCGCTGGGCCACGACGCACCCCTCTTTGGTTACGGACAGGCTTCGTTATGAGCTGGCCGATCTGGAGGCCACACGCTTTGCAATCGACTGCTATCAGAGCCAGTTTGATGCAAGCGCCCGCAGCGCGTTGCCCTCTCTATTGCACCAGCATGTATGGCGCGGCAGCGTGCATTTCCGGCTAGCCTTTCCCAATCAAGTGACCGTCGAACCACAGTAGATTTCCAAGTGCCCAAACAGGCGGTGGAAAAGCTGCTCCGTTGGGGCGTGAAAGCTTGGGTTTGGGGCGGTCTGCGCCTATATAATGGGCATGGAAGACAACACTTCAGGAAACGCCACAAGCCCATCAAAGCCCGAGAAAATGCAGGGTGAATACGGCGCCGATTCGATCAAGGTTCTCAAAGGCTTGGACGCGGTGCGAAAGCGCCCCGGCATGTATATCGGCGATACCGATGATGGATCGGGCTTGCACCACATGGTGTTTGAAGTCTCCGACAACGCGATCGACGAAGCGCTAGCGGGGCATTGTGACCTCGTTTTGATCGAATTGAACCCCGATGGCTCGGTTTCGGTTGAAGATAATGGCCGCGGTATTCCTGTGGGCATGCACAAGGAAGAAGGCGTTTCCGCAGCCGAGGTCATCATGACCCAGCTGCATGCGGGCGGTAAGTTCGAAAACACCTCTGACGATAATGCTTACAAGGTATCAGGCGGCCTGCACGGCGTGGGCGTATCGGTTGTGAATGCGCTGTCCGAATGGTTGGAGCTAACCATTTGGCGCGAGGGCAAAGAGCATTGGATGCGCTTTGAGCACGGGGATGCGGTCAATTCGCTTGAGATCAAGGGCGATGCGCCCAAGGTTGATCGTAATCCGGATGATAACGGCTATAAGAAGGGCACCCGCGTCACCTTCCACCATTCGAATGACACGTTCAAAAACGTCACCGAGTATGATTTTGACAAGCTCGAGCACCGCTACCGCGAGCTTGCATTCCTCAATTCCGGCGTGCGCATCAAATTGCGCGACAAACGGCACGAAGAACCAATTGAGCACGACCTATTTTATGAAGGTGGCATTGCGGCCTTCGTCAAATATCTCGACCGCAACAAAGACGCCCTGATTTCTGAGCCTATTTCAGTGTCGGCAGAGAAAGACGGGATCGGAATCGACGTCGCGTTGGAATGGAATGACAGCTATTACGAAAACGTCCTGACCTTCACCAACAACATTCCTCAGCGCGATGGGGGCACGCATTTGGCGGCCTTTCGCGCAGCGCTGACCCGCACGCTGAATGGTTATGCGGACCGGTCGGGCCTACTCAAGAAAGAGAAAGTCTCGCTGTCGGGCGAGGACATGCGCGAAGGTTTGACCGCAATTGTCAGCGTGAAACTGCCTGATCCCAAATTCTCATCCCAGACCAAGGATAAGCTGGTTTCATCCGAAGTTCGCCAACCGCTTGAAAGCCTGATGGGCGAGAAGATGAATGAGTGGCTGGAGGAAAATCCTGCCGACGCGAAGGCAATCATCCAGAAGATCATCGACGCGGCCGCTGCGCGCGAGGCTGCCAAGCGCGCCCGCGAGATGAGCCGAAAGGGCGCGATGAGCGTTGCTTCGCTGCCCGGAAAGCTTTCCGATTGCCGCGAACGCGACGCGACCAAAGCCGAACTGTTCCTGGTGGAGGGCGATTCCGCGGGCGGCTCTGCCAAAGGTGGGCGTGACAGCCAGTATCAGGCGATCCTGCCGCTGCGAGGCAAGATTCTGAACGTTGAACGCGCGCGCTTTGACCGGATCATTTCCAGCCGCGAAGTCGGCACGCTAATCCAAGCGATGGGCACCGGCATTCGCGATGAGTTCGACCTTGAAAAGCTGCGCTATCACAAGATTGTGATCATGACTGACGCCGATGTCGACGGCGCTCATATCCGCACGCTCTTGCTCACCTTCTTCCATCGCCAGATGCCGGAGATTGTGAAAGCCGGGCATCTTTTCATCGCACAACCACCTTTGTTCAAAGTCGCAAAGGGCAAGAGCGAGGTCTATGTGAAAGACCAGGGCGCGCTTGACCGCTATCTGGTCGATGCAGGCCTGCAAGGCCGCGTGTTGGAGACAGGCGGCGGTGCGCGTTCGGGTGAAGACTTGCGAGCGCTGGTGGACAGCGCTTTGCGGCTTAAGAACATGATCGCCTTTGCTCCGCGCCGTTATGATGCGGGCATTATCGAGCAGATGGCTTTGTCCGGCGCGCTTGATCCGTCTCTCAGCGATGCGGCACGCGAAACAGCGCTTGGCGCAACGGCTGCGGCTCTTCAGGCTGGCGATGCCGATGCGAAATGGACAGCGACAGTGCTCGAAAGCGGCACAGTGCAATTTGCGCGGGCTTGGCGCGGCGTCACCGATGTGCATGAGATCGAAGGTCGCTTCCTCTCCAGCACTGAGGCGCAAAAGCTGCACTCTATCGCCGCCGATCAGGCCGATGCCTACACCAGTGCCGTGCGTCTGGTGAAAGCGGGCGATATGGTCGAAGAAGAGCCCGAAACAGCCAGCGAGGACGGCGATGAAACGCCAGTGGCAATCGCAGAGGATGCTATCACGCGGCCGACGCAATTGCTCACCGCCGTGCTTGCCGCAGGGCGTAAAGGCCTCGCGATCAGCCGCTATAAGGGTCTGGGCGAGATGAACCCTGAGCAATTGTGGGAAACCACACTCGACCCGGAAAACCGCATCCTTTTGCAGGTAAAAGTCGAAGACGCCGATGTCACCGATGAAATCTTCACCCGTTTGATGGGCGATGTGGTCGAACCGCGGCGTGAGTTCATTCAGGACAATGCCCTGAACGTTGCCAATCTCGATGTCTGATAGGCTCTTGATGTTTGGACGCTAAAGTCCGACATCAAAGGCCATGTCAGAAGCAGAACCCAACGACACAACAGTCCTCGAACACTGGAGCTTTCTGCTCCTGCTTGCAGTGGTTTCGATCCTGTTTGTATGGGTCACGTGGCCCTTTGTCGGCCCGGTCATGTGGGCAGCGCTGGCGGCGATTATGTTCCAGCCGCTGTACAAATGGTCGCTCAGAAAAATGCGCGGGCGACGCAATCTTGCGGCATCGCTGACGCTGCTGGTGATCTTTGTCGCGGTGCTCTTACCCGCGCTTTGGATTGGGTCAATCGTCGTGGGAGAGACGCTAGGCGTTGTTAATGACCTGCGCGAAAACCCAATTGATGTACGCGCCTGGTTCGACAGCTTTTATTCAATGGTGCCAGCCAGTGTGCAGCAATTCGTTAGCGACAATGGCTGGACCGACGTCTCAAACATTCAGGATAATCTGCAAGGCATCCTAGGCGAAAGCGCGGGCATTATTGCCAATCAGGCGCTTTCCATTGGCAGCGGCGCATTGGGCTTTGTCCTAAGCTTTTCTATCGGCCTTTATGTCCTGTTCTTCCTGCTGCGCGACGGTTCGCGCATTGGAGAGACGATCCTGCACTCCGCCCCGATTGAGCGCGACATTGCCGACCGTTTGGCAGAACGCTTCCTGGGTATCGTGCGTGCGGTGATTAAAGGGTCAGGCGTTGTGGGTCTGGTTCAAGGCACGTTGGGCGGCATTATGCTGGCAATCGCTGGCGTGCCATCACCATTGCTTCTGGGCGTTTTGATGAGCATTCTTGCTCTGATCCCAGCCGTCGGCACCGCGCTTGTCTGGGCGCCCGCAGGGATCTGGTTGCTGGTGGTCGGAGAGGTCTGGCAGGGCGTATTCGTGCTTGGCGCAGGCTTCATCATCATTAGCTCGGTCGACAATGTGCTGCGCCCCGTTTTGGTGGGCCGCGACACCGGCATTCCTGACTGGATCATTTTGGTGACAACGCTTGGCGGCATTTCGCTGCTCGGTTTCTCTGGCATTGTGCTGGGGCCGTTGGTCGCCGGCCTATTCTTGGCCAGCTGGGGCATCTTGCAAGAACACCGTGCAGAAGATGAAGAGGCCGCGTCCCGCTATGCAGCGCGCATCGGCCCCGATGGCAAAGCGCGCGATCCCGATGCGGTCGCCCGCCTTGCTGAGAGCGATGGCTGATTAGATGCAATCGCTTGTCAAACCGGGAAGCCAGGCGGAGCAGGTCGGGCGGCTAATATTGGCAGGCTTTATCGTCATCGCCCTGCCCTCGCTGCCGCTGGGCAATTACCTCGTCTATCCCTTCATGATCCTGACCACTTGGTTTCATGAGATGGGCCACGGCATGACCGCGCTGATGCTGGGTCAGGATTTTGAGCAATTGCGGATTTTCGCCGATGGCTCAGGCGTAGCTGAAAGCCGGGTTGAGAGTGATCTTTCCCCTTTCTCCCAAGCAGCGATTGCTGCTGGCGGCCCGTTGGCACCGAGCGTGGTGGGCGCTGCGCTTATCCTCACCAGCGCGCATGAGCGGCTTTGGCGGCCAACCTTGTGGGTGATGTCCGGCGTTATCTTCGCCTCGGTTATCATCTATGTGCGTTCTGCAGTTGGATTCGCTGTGCTCCCCCTAACCGCGCTGGGAATTGCGCTGATCGCGTGGAAAGCGTCGCCAGGCATCGTCCGCTTTGCGCTGCAATTCCTGGGCCTGCTCGGGGCATTGAGCATGCTGCGCGATTTCAACTATCTCTTCACCGAACAAGGCGTGATCAATGGTCAGCAAATGCTGTCTGATACGGGCCAAATGGAGGCTGCCTTGTTCCTGCCGCACTGGTTCTGGGCAGGTTTGATTTTGGTGGTAAGCGCAGTGATGGTCGGGGCAAGTTTTCGTTACGCGCTATCCGAAAAACGCCGAGCGCAACCCAAACCAAAGCTTCCTGCCAATGTGCTGCAGTTCAGGCGCGACTCGAACGATAAGCGCCCGTAATCGCCGCGCTAGGCTATTGCGCCGGAGACGCCACGCGGATTGTGTTGACGCCGCCTGCTGACAAGCCTGTTTCACCCGACAATCCGATAAAGATCGTGTCGATGATCCGCGCCAGTTTTTCCTCGGTCAGCTTGTCACCCAGATAGATCAGCGCATCTGGCAAAGTGTAATTGCCAATCATTTGATTGACCAATGACAGCGCCTCATCAATCTCAAGCCCTGCAAAATAGCCGTCCGCCTGAGCCTGCACAATCAGCTCAGCCAAATAATGGTCAGCCAGGTCAACATAGGAACGCACGCGCTCAAAATTCGCCGCGCCCATTTCGCAGATCATTGTGAAATATTCAGGGTCGGCATCAAATCGCTCGCGCGAAATAACAAAGCGCCGACGGATGAATTCGTACATTTTGCGATTGGGTGGGAGGTCAGCGTTTAAAACCTCCTCCATTACCTGCATGTGCGGTGCCAGCCAAACCTGCGCGATGGCATCGAACAGATCGTCATAGTCGGGGAACAGCCATTCAAACCGGCTGCGTGACAATCCGCTTTCGGTCTGAGCGGCAACATAGGAGATTTCCGCACCACGCTCACGCACCAGATCAAGCACCATCTGGGCGATCCGTTCGCGCTCAGCTTTGCGTGTCTCTTCGCTCAACGGCATGGGGTGGGGCCTCCTGATTGATCGCTATTTAGGAGGGATTCGTCCGGTCTTAAAGGCATAGTTTGGCAATTTTCGACGAAGTGTCGCGTAAGACGGACCTAAATGTCGTTCTTACCCGCAATTATGTCACGCGCTTGCTGCTCGAGCACCTTGTAGCGTTCCAGGTCGGGGATTTTGGAGCGGAACCACTCAGCAATCTTAAGCAGGTCTTCGCCGTAATTGCCGCTCGGCATCATCGGCTCGCTAAAACCGATCGTCTTCTTCGCATTATCCGCATAGGCGAGCACGATCGGGACACCGGCCGCTTTCGCAATATTGTAAAAGCCCGATTTCCACTTTCCGTCTGATTTGCGCGTGCCTTCACAGGCCATGACTAAATTTAGCTCGCTGCGGCGGTCGTACTCTTCTTTGAGTTGCTGGATCGTGCCGCCCGCCTTGCGACGGTCAACCGCAATGCCGCCCATATCGAGCATAAAGTTACGCATGACGCCTTGGAATAGCGTGTGCTTACCCATGAAGTTAGGCTGCACTTTTTCTTCTTTGGTGGCGCCAGCGAAAAAGACGAAATCCCAGTTCGAGGTATGCGGAGCGCCCGCGATAATGCACTTCTTCACATCCTTGGGAAAGCGCTCAACAATCCGCCAGCCTTTGAGCCAGTAGAAAAACAGGATGATCCGGTTCACAATCCGCGACAGCAAGCCGACATTGCGAGTTTCATTATGTTGCAAGCGTTCTCTCTCCCAAGGCCGCGCTTCCCGATAGGTAAGGTCTAACAGCTACGAAAGCAAAGGGGCGAAGGATTTACTCAGTAGCCTCGAAGTCCTTGCGGGCGTCCCGCCACGCTTCCCACACATTTTCAGGGTCGATATCTAAGTACCCTCGCCCCTCTGTAACAGCCAAGTGCTGTTCTCGGGTCATCGCGATGGCTTCTGAGGTATCGCGGATATGAATCACTTCAGCCTCAGTCAGCGGGCTGCCTTTCTCTCGCTCTTTGTTGAGCAGGACGGCAACCAAGGCCGGCACATGAACGATGTCTAATGGAACGTCTGACATCATCACATCCTAAACACACCAAATGCGGGCCGCTCAGCGATCGGAGCCTCTAGCGTCGCCGCGAAGGCCAGCCCCAGCACGTCGCGGGTCTGCACCGGGTCGATCACGCCGTCATCCCACAGACGCGCGGTGGCGTAGTAGGGATTGCCTTCGTCTTCGTATTTCTGGCGGATTGGGGCTTTGAATTCTTCCGCCTCTTCGTCCGACCACTTGTCAGCATCGCGGTGGACTGTGGCGAGGACGCTGGCGGCTTGCTCACCGCCCATCACCGAAATGCGCGCATTGGGCCAGGTGAAGAGGAAGCGCGGCGAATAAGCGCGGCCCGCCATGCCGTAATTGCCCGCGCCAAAGCTTCCGCCAATCACTACGGTGATCTTGGGCACGGTTGCGGTGGCGACAGCGGTGACAAGCTTCGCGCCATGTTTGGCGATGCCTTCCGCTTCATACTTCCCGCCGACCATAAAGCCGGAGATGTTTTGCAAAAACAGCAGCGGAATGCGGCGCTGGCAGGCGAGCTCGATAAAGTGCGCGCCTTTCTGAGCGCTCTCAGAAAACAGCACACCATTATTGGCGAGGATCGCGACAGGCATTCCCCAGATATGCGCAAAGCCGCAGACAAGCGTGCTGCCATAATGCGCTTTGAACTCGTGGAACACGCTCCCATCGACAAGCCGGGCGATGACCTCTTTGACGTCATAGGGCGCCCGCACATCGTCCGGAATGATCGAATAGAGGTCATCGGCGTCAAACTTGGGCGGGCGCGGGTCTTTGAGCGCAATATCCTTGGCAGCATCGGTGTTTGCGCCGAGCTGCGAAACGATATCGCGCACAATGGTGAGCGCGTGCTCGTCATTCTCGGCCAAGTGATCGACCACGCCCGATTTCTTGGCATGAAGGTCACCGCCGCCTAGGTCTTCGGCAGTGATCTCTTCACCCGTCGCGGCCTTCACCAGCGGAGGGCCAGCAAGGAAGATGGTGCCCTGGTTGCGGACGATCACGGTCTCGTCCGACATGGCGGGCACATAGGCGCCGCCTGCGGTGCAGCTTCCCATGACACAGGCGATCTGCGGGATGCCGAGGGCTGACATTTTGGCTTGGTTGAAGAAGATGCGGCCAAAGTGATCGCGGTCTGGAAACACCTCCGCCTGATGCGGCAGGTTCGCACCGCCACTATCGACCAGATAGATGCAGGGCAGACGGTTTTCCTGCGCGATTTCCTGTGCGCGAAGGTGCTTCTTCACCGTCATGGGATAGTACGTGCCGCCTTTGACCGTCGCATCATTGCACACGATCATCACTTGGCGACCTGACACCCGCCCGATTCCGCAAATCAGCGACGCACCATTGATATCCCCTTCATACATGCCGTTGGCAGCAAGCTGGCCGACCTCAAGGAAGGGTGAACCCGGATCAAGCAGCCGCTCCACCCGCTCGCGTGGGAGGAGTTTGCCGCGTGAAACATGCCGCTCGCGGCTGCGCTCGGATCCGCCAAGAGCAGCCTCAGCCACACTCGCCCGCAAGTCACTGACAAGCGTTTTGTTGTGTTCAGCGCGCGCCTTCGCCTGCGGGTCTTCGCGGTCGAGTTTGGAAGTGAGAACGGGTGCGGTCATTTATATGCCCCAATAAGTGCCAATACGCCGGCGATTCCCATGGGTATCCAGCCGGGATGTTTAAAATGAGAGGTTGCGATATCCGCGAGGCCCAGCGCGATCCAGAACAATCCTATCACGATGATAAGCCCGCGCGGAGTGTCCGGCCACACGATCGTGACCGCACTCGCGATCATAAAGGCGGAAATGGCATGCCAAAGATAGCGCAGCAGAGCAGGCGCGATCTCCATGTCAGGATGCGGATTCCCCTGCGCGAGGATCGGCCCCAGCACCGTACTCGCCCCGCCGGTTGAATGGGCGATTGCGACAAACACCATGACTAGTCCCGACAGCCACAGCCAGATCGACGTTCCCATCATCCCTTTTCTCCTGTTCGATCCTGACGCCAATGCTCCCATGCGGCGAAAAAGACAAAGGCTGCAAAGATGCTTTGCAGGGTGAGGCTGAAATAGAACTCTTCGTATCCTGCGACAAAGGCGGTGTAGCCATTCACCAGCACGTTCGACGCCATGATCAAAACGCCAAGCACCACGCCCAATCGCTCCTTCGCCCAGATCAACATCGCGGCGAGTGGGTCGAGGAACACCAGGCTGGTCCAATAGACATTCCATGGCAACGGGCGAAAATCATAAGGCAACCAGCCGCCATGAAAGATATCGAGCGTATGGGTGATGGTCCCAATCAGGAAACCGACAGTCCAGATAATCTTGGCGATTGTGGGCATTAGGTGCCGGGAATGTCGCCGGGCTCTAAGCCCTTCACAATGATCGCCTCAGCCGTGCTGCCAGCATCGCGAAATTTGCCGATTTCCTGATATTCGGGTGATGTCAGCCACGCGAACAATTTGGGCTTGTCAGGAAATTCAATCAGCACGCTGCGAGTGGCGTTCCACTCGCCGCCCACAATTTGAGGATCTTCGTCAACGCTGAGCATTTTGCCTTCAAATTTCTCGAAGATTTCCATGAAGCGCGCTTCGTATTTGTCATACTCGGCACGGTCATGGATGGTCATGCGAGAGATCATGTAGACGGGCATTGCTGCGGTTCCAATCAGTTAGAAGCGGGGCCGGGCGTATCAGTGGGGTTTTCGAGCTCGGCTTGAAGTCCCGCTACAATAGCCTCTTTCAGACTGTCGACGTCCTCTATCTCAAATTTGTGAGCGTAGGCATAGGCTGCGTGGGTGGCCAAATCGGCGAGCAGAATGCCAAAGCCAAAGGGCTGGAAATCAGCTGGTGGATCAATGAATATCCCGCCATGGATGGGCTCGCCTTCGGGCAGAAACACGCGCATGATCTCTCGCGCATCCTTCAGATCGGCATCCGCGAGGTCTATTGATCCTTGCGGTTGGGGGCGAACAACGCTCACCCCGCCGCCCCGATCAATTCGCGCCCGATCAGCATCCGGCGAATCTCATTCGTGCCGGCGCCAATATCAAGCAGCTTGGCATCGCGCATATAGCGCTCCACCGGCCAGTCGAGCGTGTAGCCTGCGCCGCCCAAAGCCTGCACGCTCTCGGCTGCGACGCGGAACGCATTTTCGCTAGAGAGCAGGATTACGCCCGCCGCATCAAAGCGTGTGGTCTGGCCGGCATCGCATGCTTTCGCCACCGCATAGGTGTAAGCGCGCGCCGATTGCAGCGCGACATACATATCCGCGACCTTGGCCTGCATCAGCTGGAAAGAGCCGATGGGTTTGCCGAACTGCTTGCGCTCGCGAAGGTAAGGAATGACCGTGTCGAGGCAGGCCTGCATGATACCAAGCTGAAGCCCTGCGAGCACCACACGCTCATAGTCTAAACCGCTCATCAAAACGCCCACGCCGCCATTGACCGGGCCCATGATGCGGTCTTCGGGAATGTGGCAATCGTCAAACACCAATTCTGCGGTGGGCGAGCCGCGCATGCCGACTTTCTCGATTTTTTGACCGATGGAAAAGCCTTCATCGCCCTTTTCAATCAGGAACGCCGTGATCCCGCGCGAACCTGCTTGGCCGTCAGTCTTGGCATAGACCACCAACGTGTCGGCAAAGGTCGCATTGGTGATCCAGAACTTGGTGCCGTTGAGAACATAGCCACCCTGAACAGCCTCGGCCTTCAGCTTCATGGAAACCACATCTGACCCGGCAGAAGCCTCACTCATGGCGAGGCTGCCGACATGCTCGCCAGAGATCAGGCCGGGCAGGTACTTTGCCTTTTGCTCCTCATTGCCCCAGCGGCGGATCTGATTGATGCACAGGTTAGAATGCGCGCCATAGGAGAGGCCCAGCGACGCACTGGCGCGGCTGACTTCTTCGACTGCAATTACGTGCTCCAAATAGCCAAGCCCCAGCCCGCCATCGGCCTCGTCAACGGTGATACCGTGCAGCCCAAGTTCGCCCATCTGGGCCCACAATTCGGCTTGCGGGAAATAGTCTTCGCGGTCGATCTTGTCCGCTAATGGCATGATCTGCTCATCAGCAAACCGCGCAACGCTGTCGCGAATCATTTCAGCGCTCTCGCCTAGTTGAAAGTCGAAATCAGGGGTGGCGCGCATGGATCAGGTCTTTCTGCTAAGACGGAGAGGAGAAGCGCTGGACGCTTCGATTGTTGCGCGCTTTAGCAAGTTATATTGCATTTCGCCAATAATCCCGGCACTCGGTTTGACCCCGAGCTATGGTACTGTATTGTTTGCCACGGGATAACTCTGGCGTAACTGAGCATGGAGCGATCCGCTGAACCTTTCTGAGCCTCAAATCTGGTCCACTGAAGATGCGTGCGAAACGCATGGCTTTAGTGAGGAAGAACGGCTCGTCGCTCTCGCCAGTTTCGAGGCAGAAACACTCGAAGGCGATCCCGAACTTGCACGGATCACGCGGTTTGCAGCACAATTGCTGGGCGCTCGTAGCGCTGCGATTAGTCTGGTCGATGCTGAAAGGCAGCGCTTCATCGCAAGCGAAGGGCTGGACGTTTCTGAGACGCCGCGTTCGACCAGTTTCTGCGCGCATACAATGCTGGGCCACGATATTCTCGAAGTGCTCGATGCGAGCAAAGATGCGCGTTTTGCCGATTTTGCGCTGGTCACAGGTGATACGCATCTGCGTTATTATGTCGGCGCGCCGTTAGTCTCAGCCGAAGGGGCGCCGCTGGGCGCTTTGTGCATTACCGACAGTGTCTCGCGCGACACCGACCTAAGCGAGTTTCAACGCGAAGGCTTAGGCGTTCTGGCAGAGGCTGTGATGCGCCGCCTGCACGCTCACCGGCAGGCGAATGTGGAACTGCGCGAGAGTGCACAGCGCATGCGATCCATGCTCAACAGTGTGCCCGATATTGCATGGTCCGCAGCGCCTGGCCCGGTGTGGGACTACTTCAACGCGCGCTTCACCGAAGTCACCGGCGCGTCTGCTTGCAAGACAATCGACGACTGGCGCGCCGTGATCCATCCTGAGGATTTCGAAGCCTCACTAGATAAATTTGGAGAAGCGCTCGAAACGGCTAGCTTTTTTGAAGATGAATGGCGTCTGCGGCAAGCCGATGGATCCTATCGCTGGGTGATCTCGCGCGCCGTTCCGTCCTCTGATGATCCCACGACCGCGCGATGGTTTGGGACACTGACCGACATCCATGACCGCTACAGCATTTCGCAAGAGCGCGAACTGCTTGCAGGCGAGCTGGCGCACCGGATCAAGAATGTGTTCTCCGTCATCAATGGCCTCGTCACGCTGCATGCGGGGCAAGACCCTGAGCTGAAGAGTTTTGGCGAAACACTGACACGGCACATTCGCGCGCTTTCCCGGGCGCAGGAATACGCATTGCATGCCGATACTGCTGATGAGGCGAGCCTTATCGGCCTGCTTACGGTGTTGATGACACCCTATGGCGTGCCTGGGCAAAGCGGCGTTAGCATCACCGGCGATGACAGCATCACTCTAACCCCGCGCGCCGCCACGCCGCTGGCTTTGGTGTTCCATGAACTTGCGACCAATTCAGCAAAATATGGCGCCTTGTCGGCTTCCGAAGGGAAGGTCGATGTCGCAATCTCAAAGGACAATGGGAATGTCGTCATCCAATGGACCGAGAGCGACGGCCCCGCTGCTGAACCTCCTCAAGAAAACGGCTTTGGCTCGCGCCTCGTAAAGATGTCGATCGAGCATCAATTGGGTGGATCAATTGAGAATGATTGGCGCGAAGAGGGACTGCGCACGTCAATCAGCGTGCCCGAACACAGAATTACCGGGTAGAGCATCGCGGACTAAAGCAGCTTGAGGCAGCCCTTGGCCTTGAGCCAAATGCGCTCTAGGCTGGTGTTATCGGCTAAGCTTCTCAAGGACCCATTTTCCATCACTGCTTCACCTGAAAATGCTGCCGAACCCATTTTGACATTTGAGGGAGCTGAGCGCCGTTATGGCGAAGTGGTTGCCGTGGGCGGTGTGTCCTGCACCATTAATGCCGGCAGCTTTGTGGCTTTGGTAGGCTCGTCTGGTTCAGGCAAATCAACCCTTCTAAAAATGGTCAACACATTGGTTGCGCCCAGTGCAGGCCGGGTGCTGTTTGGCGGGGAGGATGTGACAGGGTTCAAGCCTTCGACCCTGCGCCGCCGGGTTGGCTACGTCTTTCAGGGCATCGGCCTGTTCCCGCATTTCAGCGTGGGAGAAAATATCGCGGTGGGACCACGACTTGCGGGCGAGAAACTGCCTGACAAACGCATCGCTGAATTGCTTGACCTGGTTGAACTCGAACCCGAAATGGCCAGCCGCATGCCCGATGAACTGTCCGGTGGACAGCGCCAACGCGTAGGCGTGGCCCGTGCTCTTGCCGGTGATCCCGAACTGCTGATCATGGACGAACCCTTTGGCGCATTGGACCCGATCACACGTGATGCGCTGGGTGAAAAAGTGCGCGAGCTGCATGAAAAGCTCGGCCTCACCACGATTATGGTCACGCACGACATGGCAGAGGCATTGCTTCTCGCCGACCGTGTGATGGTGATGAGCTTTGGCGAATTGGTCGCCGACGAAACGCCGCGCGCACTGCTCGAAGGGGCAGGCGGGGAAATCGCACAAGGTCTGGTCGCCGTGCCGCGCCAGCAAGCCGAGCGATTGGCGCTTATGGAGCGCGGTTCCTAATGGGCGAGATCTTCGAAATCCTTCTGGGTCTGGGTGACAAATTTGCAGCCCATATCGTGCTAGCGGCCAGCGCAATTGGTCTTGGCATTCTGGTCGCATTGCCTTTGGCGGTTTGGGCAAGCCGGTCTCACACCGTGGCGCGTTTTGCTCTTGGTTTCGCAAGCCTTGTCCAAACCATCCCTGCGCTAGCCCTCCTCGCGCTGTTCTTCCCGATCCTGCTATCCTTGCGGGCGGTGTTTGGCGAAGACTTGCCAACGCTCGGCTTCCTGCCAGCGCTGCTTGCACTGGCGCTCTATGCTCTGCTGCCGATCCTGCGCAACGCAGTGACCGCGCAGGCCAATCTTGATCCCGGCGTGCTTGAAGCGGCGGACGGTGTGGGAATGACAAGCTGGCAAAAACTCACTCTGGTCGAAGCCCCGCTTGCCGCCCCATTCGTGATGGCAGGTATTCGCACTGCCAGCGTCTGGACCATCGGTGCTGCCACGCTTTCCACCACTATCGGCCAACCTAGCTTGGGCGACCCGATCTTTGCCGGGCTGCAAACCCAGAACTGGGCGTTGGTCGTGGCGGGCTGCATTGCGAGTGCGGGGCTGGCATTGGTTGTCGATGCACTGCTGGGCTTGGTTGAAAACGGCTTTGCCAAGCGCAATCGCTGGCAGTGGGGTACCAGCTTGGCAGCAGTAGGGCTGGGCGTCATCGCTGCGCTCGCATACCAGTCGGGCGGAGACGATGAGGACACTATTGTCATCGCGTCAAAGCAATTTTCAGAGCAGTACATCCTTGCCCAGTTGATCGGTTCGCGGCTTGAGGCTGCGGGCTATTCGGTTGAATATCGCGACGGGCTCGGCTCTGCGGTGGTGCACAGCGCGGTTGCCTCTTCGAGCATTGATATCTCGGTCGATTATACCGGCACGATCTGGACCAATGAGCTGGAGCGCACAGGCAATCCTGGACGCGAGGCGATGTATGACACCATCGTTGAATGGGAGCGCGAAAACACCGGCGTTCGCGTGCTGGGCCGGCTGGGTTTCGAAAACGCTTATGCTTTTGCCATGCGGGAAGACCGCGCAGAAGAACTGGGTGTCACCTCGCTGGAAGACTTGGTGCCTGTCGGTCCGCAATTGACAGTTGGCGGCGATCCTGAGTTTTTTGAGCGGCCTGAATGGATTTCGGTGCGCGATGCATATGGTATGCGCTTTGGCGGAACGCGCAATTTTTCGCCCACCTTCATGTACAACGCGCTGCGTTCAGGCGAGGCGGATGTGATCAGCGCCTACACTTCGGATGGGCGGATCGCAGCTGACCGGCTGGTGGTGCTAGAAGACCCGCGCGAGGCTCTTCCAAGCTATGATGCTATGCTGATGATGTCCCCGCGCATTGCAGAGGATGAAGGCATCGCCCGCGCGCTCGAACCCTTAATCGGTGCGATATCGGTTGAGGTCATGCGCGAGGCAAATTTCGCTGTCGACCGTGAAGGCGAAGGCAAACTTTCTCCGAAAGAGGCGGCTGAGCAGCTGGCGGAGAAGATCGGCCTCTAGAGTCACCTCGCTTTGCGCCACGTTTGCGATTGGCAAAACGGGCCGATGCAGCCCTTCACCTCTAATGTGTTGGGGCCAGTGCGGCGCACGACCGAGCGATAGGTACGGCCTGAATTCGGATCGTAAATCTGGCCGCGCCACAAATCATCGTCTTCGCGGAAGTTGGTGAGGATCGGCAGGCCAAGCAGGCGGCGGGTGCGCAGGCGCGTCTCAGGATTGTTGATGTCGCGCTGATCCGCACCATCGGGAGGGATTACGAGGAAGCGCGCAATTGTGCCGCATGTCACACTGCCACAGCGCTTAATCTCGACCACGGCATCGCGATCTTCTGTGACCCATCGGCCCGAAATGGAATCCGCAGCATATGCGGGAACTGCGCTCAGGAAAGCGGCGCTTAGCACTGTGAAAAGGCCCAAACTCAAACGCGCAAACATGGCAGTTCTCCTGACTTCATATTCATTGATACGCGAAAATGAGAGGAAGGGTTACTCTTCAAACCCCACGCCAATCGGCCAGCGCCGCCCGCAAACGCCGAGCACTTTGAACAGAACACCCATTTGGCCGTCCTCGATCAAGCGATCGAGCTGCCGTTTCAATTTGGCTTCTTCCTTGGGGTTCTTGCGCACCAGCGCCTCATGCCGGGTTTCGATACCCATAGATCGCAGCCAATCGCCCTGCATCTCCAATCCCATCACATCGGCCCCGTGATTGGTAGCGACGGTCTGGAGCAGCTCAAAGTCCACGTGAGATGTGAGGTCCGCTTCGCCCGGATAAGCAAGGGGATCGACCTTTTCGTGGGCGCGGATTGCTTGCAGGGTTGACCCTGCGCGCAGTTCCATTGGGCCGTAATCGATGATTAGCGCAGCCCCGCCTTGTTCTTTCAGCCGTTGTGCGATCTCACCCATGACCGCGCTCGCCGCAGCGCTGGTTTCGATCATCGTGCCTTGCGAGGCACTTCTCCAGCTTTTGGGGACGATCGACTCCATCGGCTTATCACCTGCGACGAAAACTAGGTCATCGCCCTCCAACCCAATCATACGTTCATGCCAACCTATCGCGGAGCGCACGAGCTGGTGGACCGGCAAGGCGTCAAAAAACTCATTTGCAACGATCAGCAGCGGTGCATCATCGGGCAGGGTGGAAATGTCATGGTGATGGGTGACGTTCGGGAACGCTTCTTTCTGAATTTTGCGAAGCGCAGGCGAACCTTCGACAAAGTGGATTTGGGGATCAAAGTCGTAGCGCGCTGCGGTGCGCAAAGCGTCCTTGGCCAGCGTTCCGCGTCCGGGACCCAGCTCTACATAGTGGATGTGTTTGCGTGCGCCCATTTTGACCCAGAGATCAGCAAACCACAGACCAATTAGCTCGCCAAACATTTGGCTGACTTCGGGCGCGGTGATGAAATCGGCCTCTTCGCCTAAGGGGTCACGGCTGGCGTAATAGCGCGCATTGCTCTCCGCCATATACTGCGCAAGGCTTATCGGCCCAGTTTCGCGGATGAGGCGGCGGAAGGTCTTGCCAAGGTCTTTCGCCTTAGCTGCTTCGGCCATAGCAGCTTCCTGCGCGGCCTGCTCTTCAGCTTTGGCTTTTGCCTCCGCTTCTGCCTTGGCCTTGGCCTCCTCTTCGGCTTTTTTCTTGACTGCGGCAGCCTCTTCTTCAGCCTTCTTTTTGGCGGCTAGCGCTTCGGCTTCTTTGCGCGCCTTTTCTTCGGCCTCGGCTTTGGCTTTGGCTTCGGCAGCCTTCTTGGCTGCCGCTTCTTTCTTGGCCTTGTCCGCAGCTGCCTTCTTGGCTTTGGCCTCAGCTTCCTTCTTGGCCTTTGCCTCAGCCTCGGCCTTAGCCTTTGCAGCCGCTTCTTCTTTTGCTTTCTTTTCTGCGGCGGCTTTCGCTTCGGCTTCACGTTTGGCTTTTTCAGCCGCCTCGCGCTTGGCCTTTTCCTCGGCCTCTTTCTTCGCTTTAGCAGCGGCCTCTTTGCGCACTTTCTCCTCTGCTTCGCGTTTGGCTTTGGCTTCCGCTTCCTTTTGGGCCTTGGCTTCTGCCGCTAAGCGCGCCTTCTCTTCGGCGGCCTTCTTCGCCTCAGCTTCACGACGAGCTTTCTCCTCCGCCTCTCGCTTGGCTTTGGCCTCGGCTTCAAGCTTCGCCTTCTCCTCAGCTTCAGCTTTCGCGCGCGCTTCAGCTTCGGCCTCTTTGCGAGCCTTCTCCTGCGCTTCTTTTTCGGCTTTCTCAGCAGCCTCCCGCCGCGTCTTTTCTTCAGCGTCCTTACGGGCTTGCTCTTCAGCTGCTGCCCTGGCGTGGGCTTCCGCCTCTGCTTTCAGCTTCGCTTGCTCAGCTGCCATTGCCGCCGCGCGCTTTTGTTCAGACGCTTTGCCGTCTCTCGTAGGCGCAGGTTCGAGCGGGATTAGCGTCTCGCTCCCGTCCGGTTCAATCAGGCGCAGCGGGCTGCACCGTTCAACTTTGAGCGTGATCGATCCTAGGCCGCCGCCGGATTTGCTCCGGTGCCCACGGGTTTCCTCGTCACGGCGTAAATCGTGACAATCAATCCAATCAGTATCAGCGGTAGTGATAGCCATTGCCCCATTGATAATCCGGTTCGCACTGCAAAGTCAGCCAATTGTGCATCGGGTTCACGGAAAAATTCGTTAAAGACCCGCGCCGCGCCCATTCCCATGGTGAATACGCCCACGAGCAGACCAGGACGATAGCGCGCATTGGTCTTCCAAAAGAGCAAGAGTAGGATCACCAGCAGTGCCAGCCCTTCGAGCCCGGCCTGATAGAGCTGGCTTGGGTGACGCACTACATCGCCTGCTCGGCCATCAGGGAAGACCATACCCCAGGGCACATCTGTCGCACGGCCCCACAGCTCACCATTGTTGAAGTTCGCAAGCCGTCCGAGCAACATGCCCATGGGAACACTCACCGCGACATAGTCACAAACGCGCAGGAAATTTAGCTTGTTGCGCATTGTCACAAAGACGATCGCAGCGACAACGCCCACGAGCCCACCATGAAAGCTCATACCGCCATCCCACATGCGCAGCAGCTTCCAAGAAACGAAACCATCGCCGGAGAAATCGGTAAAGGCGCTTGGGATGCCAGTGTCGCCGCCAGTGTAAAACGCGGCGTAACCCAAACGCCCGCCCAAAATCACACCCAAGGTGCAGTAGAAGAACAGGTCGTCTGCATGGCGCTGAGCCATCGGAGCGCCGGGGGTTTTGAGCGCTTTTGACGTGTGCCAATAGGCAAAGATCACGCCGATCAGATAGGCGAGTGAGTAGTACCGGAGTTGAAACCCGCCAAGATCGAACAGATAGGGTTTCATGCCCAGATCGGACCAGTAAATCGGATCTGCAACGCCGCCGCTTGCAGCAAGTAGTGACAGCACGTGATGAACCTCTTAGTAAACGCGGATTAGCCGGAACGCCCAGCACCGCATTGCGTTGTTTGGCAAGGCTTGTGGCACAGCGCTGGGCTTGGGGAAAGCCTTCGCATGAGCCAGCATGAATTCAGGCTGCTGCATCTTAGGTGGTGGCAAATGGGATAGAACCACCTGCAGCCGCGGGTGAGATGAAGGAGAGAGACGCGCATGCCCAGTCAGTTGGACACTGCACTAGAAGCGATCATGACGGAAATGACCAAAGAAGGTCAGCCGTTTCATACAACGCCGTATGAGATTGGCGGGGTTTCGATGCCCGCCTTTACTGTCGCTCCGCCAACGCTGGCGCATTACTTCGCGCATTTCTGCAACGAGCATAAGGATGTGCCGTTCATCGTCGACGGCGATATCCGACTGACCTTTGGTCAAACCTATGCTGCTGCCGTTTGCGTGGCAGAGGGCCTTGTCGCTGATCATGGCCTCCAAAAAGGCGACCGGGTCGGGATTGCGGCGCGCAATTCTGCCAACTGGATGATCGCCTATATGGGCATTGTCATGGCCGGCGGTTGTGCGACATTGCTCAATGGTTTCTGGGGCGGGGACGAGCTTGCTTATGGCGTGCGTCTTGCTGAGTGCAAACTGGTGCTGGCCGATGCAGGCCGCGCAGCGCGGCTCGAGGGAACAGAGCATGGCGCAACATTGGTGATGATCGATCACAATGCGCCGGCAGAAGGGCTCGCCAATGTTTGGAAGGCACCCGCTGATCCGTCGACTTCGGTTGCGATGCAGATGCTGGGGCAGCTTACAGCTGATGATCTGGCAACGATCCTTTACACCTCAGGCTCCACTGGTAATTCCAAAGGCGCCTACTCTGATCATCGCGGCGTTGTCGCCGGCGTCATGAGCTATGTCAGCCAAAGCGCGATGGCCAAGGTCTTGCTGGAAAGCCAAGGCGAAGACGTCAGCGCCCAGCCATGTGCGTTGGTCGCCGTGCCGCTGTTCCATGTGACCGGCGAAGTGCCTTTGTTCCTGCAAAGCTATGCCATTGCGCGCAAGCTGGTGTTGATGCCGAAATGGAATGCGGAAGAAGCTTTGCGCCTTATGGACGTAGAGAAAGTCACATACTTCGTTGGCGTGCCGCTGATGAGCTATGAGATGGCGACGCATCCCAATCGCGATCAATATGACCTGAGCCAATGCCGCAGTTTTGCAGCAGGTGGCGCGCCGCGTCCGGTTGAGCATGTGACGCGGATCAAAGAGGCGTTCCCGAAAGGCTTCCCGCTGCTGGGTTATGGCCTCACCGAAACCAACGCGGTTGGCTGCGGCAATTTCAACGAAAACTATCTCGCGAAGCCAGGCTCGACCGGCAAAGCATCGCAGCCACTGGTCGAAGTCGCCATCCTTGATGATGACGGCAATGAAGTGGCCCAAGGCAAAGTCGCAGAGGTTTGCATCCGATCGGTTGCCAATTTCAAAGGCTATTGGAACAACGAAGAAGCAACCAAAGCCGCCTTCACCGACGATCAATTCTTCCGCACTGGCGATCTCGGCTATCTCGATGAAGACGGCTATCTCTATATCGTCGACCGCAAGAAGGACATTATCATCCGCGGCGGTGAGAACATCACCTGCATCGAAGTGGAAGATGCGATCTACGCGCATAGCGACATTGCCGAATGCTCGGTCTTTGGCCTGCCGGATGAGCGTATGGGCGAAGTGCCCGCAGCGATTTTCCGCGTGAAAGAAGGCCGCGATCCCATGGAAGCGGGCGCTTTGCGCGAATTTCTGCTGTCGCGCATCGCCCCCTTCAAGGTGCCATTGGTCGAACATATCTGGGTGACGGACGAAGTTCTCCCACGCCTTGGCACGCAAAAGATCGATAAGAAGAGCTTGCGCGAACAATACACCAAGATGCTCGCTGCCTGATCGGCGGCGGGCTCTAGACACACCAATGAAAGGAAACGCGGCATGACAGACTGGAGCCTACCCAGTCGCCGCGTTCCGCGTCAGCGTTCGATCATCAATCGGCGCGACTTGTCGAGTGCAATCAGCGTGCTAGCCGAAGAGCAAGGTGACAGCGCACGCGCAGATGTGCTTGGGCTGTTGCAAGACGCATTGGCTGCGGGCCGTACAGAGCTAGAAAGCCGTCTTTCAGAAAAGCCCTCTGCGGGTCATGAGATCACGCTCGGCTACGCCTTCCTCACCGATCAATTGGTGCGCGTGATCCATGACTATGTGACCACGCACGCATATCCTGCGCGCAATCGAACCACCGCCGAACGCCTCGCCGTGCTGGCTGTGGGCGGTTATGGCCGCGCAGAAATGGCGCCGAACTCCGATGTCGATATCGCCTTTATCACGCCCATGAGAATGTCCGCCTGGTGCGAGCAGGTGATCGAGGCGATGCTTTATCTGATGTGGGATCTGGGCCTTCAGGTCGGCCATTCCAGCCGCTCCATCGCCGATACAATGCGCATGGCGAAAGAGGATCTGACGATCCGTACTGCATTGCTCGAAAGCCGCTTCGTATGGGGCGATCAAGATGTCTATGAGGAATTGCGCGCTCGGTTTTGGAGCGAGGTTGCAAAGGGCAATGAGGCCGATTTCCTCAAACAGAAACTGGGCGAACGCAACGCCCGGCACAAGCGCATGGGCGACAGCCGCTATGTCGTTGAACCCAATGTAAAAGACGGCAAAGGAGGCCTGCGCGACCTCCAGACTTTGTACTGGATTGGTAAGTTCTCGCACCGCGTCGATAGCGCCGCACAGCTGGTTGATGTCGGCCTTTTGACCCGCGCCGAATATCGCAGTTTCCGCCGAGCAGAGGGGTTCTTGCTCGCCACAAGGTGCCATATGCATGTGCTCACCGGACGGGCGGAAGATCGACTGACATTCGACCTGCAACGCCAAGTCGCAGAGCGCATGAACTTTGCTGACAGGCCCGGCAAAAGCGCGGTCGAACGGTTCATGCAATTCTACTTTCTGCAAGCCAAACGCGTGGGTAGCCTCACCGGGGTTTTCCTCTCGCACCTTGATAATGAGCTGGCCAAGAAACGTTCGCGGAGTGGTTTTTTCGCAGGTTGGAAAAGCAAGCCGCGTTTCCTGAAAAACTATCTGGTCGAAGGCGGTCGGCTAAAAGCGCCCAACGACAATTGGTTCAAAGACGATCCGGTCCGTCTGATCGAAGTGTTCCAGATCGCAGAGGCTGAAGGGATGGAGGTTCATCCTGAGACCATGCGGCAGGCTGGCCGCGACACAAAACTGATCGACCGCGAAGTGCGCAAAGATCCGCGCGCCAATGCTCTCTTCCTTGAGCTATTGGGCGGGCGCAACGATCCGGAAACCGCGCTTCGCTGGATGAATGAGGCGGGCGTTTTTGGCCGTTTCGTTCCCGATTTTGGCCGAGTGAATGCGCAGATGCAGTTCGATATGTATCATCACTACACCGTGGATGAGCATACGATCCGCGCCATTGGCCTGCTCAGCCAGATTGAGCGGGGATTGCTCGAGGCAGACCACCCACGCGCCACCAAGCAAATCCACCGGGTCGCATCGCGACGTGCTCTCTTCGTGGCCGTGTTGCTTCACGATATCGCCAAGGGACGCGGAGGTGACCATTCGGTCTTAGGAGCGGATGTCGCACGAAAGCTGTGCCCGCGTTTTGGCCTTGATGAGAAAGAAACCGAACTGGTGGCGTGGTTAGTGCTGCAGCACCTTTTGATGAGCTCAACCGCGCAAAAACGTGACCTCACCGATCCGAAGACTATCGAAGATTTCGTGGCTGAGGTGAAGACGGTGGACCGCCTGCGCAATCTCGCCATTCTGACCGCCGTCGATATTCGCGCGGTTGGACCGGGCACCTGGAACAGCTGGAAAGGCCAGCTGCTGGGTGAGTTATATGATGCCGCCCAAGAGCGCCTTCGCCTGGGTCACAAACGCACGGGCCGCACTGAGCGGGTGAAGGCCAAGAAGGTCGATGTTGCAGAGCTTTTGGGCACAAACTCGCAATTGGTGGAGAGCGTGGGCACGCTTCTGGCCGATGCTTATTGGATCGCTGAGCCTGAAGACATCATCGCCAAAAACCTCCTGCAATATGAGGAAGCACAGCGGATCGATGATCGCCTTTCCATCCATTGCGAAGTCGATGAAGAACGCGGTGCCACTTTGGTAAGTGTGATCGCGCCTGACCACCCCGGCCTGTTCTATCGCATGGCAGGCGGCATGCATTTGGCAGGCGCGAACATTATTGATGCCCGCATTCACACAGCGAAGAACGGCTACGCGATCGACAATTTCCTCGTACAGGATTTGCGCGGAGAACCCTTTAGCGAAGAGGCGCAAATCGCGCGGCTAAAGAGGGGCGTGAAAGACGCGCTGGCGGCCAATGTAGAACTCGTTCCAAAACTCGCCGCGCGCCCGTTGCCGCATTCGCGTTCAAAAGCGTTCGACATCTCGCCCACGGTGAATTTCGACAATGCGGCCTCCAATCACTTCACGGTAATCGAGGTGAGCGCGCGCGACCGGCCTGCTCTGCTGAACCGGCTCGCTCATGCACTCTATAAGGCCAACTTGATTGTGCAGTCAGCACACATCACTGCCTACGGAGAAAGCGTGGCTGACACATTTTATGTGACTGACTTAACAGGCGCCAAAGTGACCACGCCTGATCGCCTCGCTGAAATTGAAAGCGAGTTGCTCGCCGCTGCCAGCGACAAGCGCCAGCGCGAACACGAAAACGCATAAGACGCTTCCCTTTTGCAGATGCTCCTGCCAGATTCGTCGATAAGCAGCAAAATAAGTTGCGCGACCTGAACCTATTTTCTAGTCATTGTGACACTTCACTCAGGGAGAGAGAAAGAATGAAGACCCTTACCCCCTCACGTACAGGCATGCGTGCCTGTGCAGCCGTCCTCCTTTGCTCGGCCGCCTCATTGCCGTTTGCCGCCCATGCGCAAGACGCTGGCCCGGTTGACGAAACAGCCGAAGAAGGCGGAAACCAGATCCTTGTGACCGGTTCGCGCATTCGTCGCCAATCTCAGGCTGACCTCGCATCTCCGCTTGCAACAGTGGGCGCAGAAGCCATTGCTGACATTGGAGCGCAGAACATTGGTGAGATCACGCAGACGCTGACCATCAATAGCGGCGCGCAAAACAACCCTGACGCCTTTACCCAAGGCGGCACCACTGGCACCTCGAACATCAACCTTCGCGGCCTTGGCGTTGCATCAACGCTGATCCTGCTGGACGGCAAGCGCCAGACTTTGTCAGCTGCCCCAACCAATGACGGGATCAACTTTGTCGATACGTCATCACTCGTTCCGCTGATTGCGGTTGAGCGTGTTGAAATTCTGAAAGACGGCGCATCCTCGCTATACGGTTCAGACGCGGTTGCAGGTGTGGTGAACTTCATCACCCGCGACAGCTATGACGGTATCGTCGTATCGGGCGAGTATACCGAGCATCTCGGCTTTGGCGACTATTCAGAATACAACATTCAAGCGATGGGTGGCCTCAATTTCGGCGACCTCAACCTGCTCGGCGCGATCAGCTATGTTGATCGCTCTGCGCTGACGACGGCAGAACGTCGCCTGTCGCGTGGGCCAGAGTTTGCCGCCGATGGCACGCCAACATTCTTTGGTGATGACACGTCTGCACTGGGCAATCCCGGTTCATTCTTCGGCGTCCCCGGCTTCCCAGCCAGCGCACCTGTGCTTGACCCGGGTTGCGCGGATGCAGGTGGTATTGCCGATGTGATCTCCGCCACGCCAGCCGGCGTGCCCGATGTGGGCCTTTGCCGTTTCGACTTTGGTGAGTTCTTCAACCTCGTGCCAGACGAACAGCGTCTAACCGCTTTTGTTTCTGCCAATGCAGACCTGTCTGACAGCGTGCGTTTCAGCGCAGAGATCAGCTATGCTGACAACGAAGCGGTACGCGGCAACTCGCCAACATTCCCGTTCTTGCAGCTGGGCCAAGCTATTGTTCCGGACTTCAACCCGAACAATATCTTTGGCGCCAATGTCACATTCTTTGGCCGTGCCAGCGGTACGGGCGGCGAAGTGTCACCCGCATCGTTCGAATCTGAAACGCTTCGGATTTCAAGCACGCTTGAAGGCGACTTTGACAGTCTGCTCGCAAACGGTCTGTGGAACGTCAGCATGACTTTTGCCGACAATGACTTCACCGCTCGGACTGAAGACACCGTCCGCGATCGTTTCGCTTGCGCCCTGCGTGGTTTCAATGCCAACCCCGCTTTCAACGCGGCAACTGGCCTTGATTGTACTGCCAGCAACCCGTTCCTGACGGCCAATGGTGCAGTGATTCCGGGTGATGGTACGTTCTTCAATCCATTCGCATCAGCGCTGGCAGGCGGCACCAACACCAATGCCGGGCTGCTCGACTACATCACTGAGTTCTCGGTCTCGAACCGCGAGGCTGAATTGTTCGTGCTCGAAGGGTTTGTCTCTGGCGATCTGTTTGAGCTTCCCTCTGGCCCAGTAGGCATCGCCATTGGCGCGCAATATCGTGACCAGCGGATCTCAGCGAGCTTTGATGACATCACGTCAAACGACGGATTTGCCTTCCTGATCGGTGAGCAGGCCTTTGATGGTGGTCAGGATGTTTATGCGGTCTTCGGCGAATTGAATGTGCCTCTGGCTGATTTCGCTGATCTGCAACTGGCTGTGCGTTATGAGGATTATGGCAGCCAGGGTGGCAGCACCGTCGATCCAAAAGCGGCTTTGCTGCTGCGTCCGACCGATTGGCTGTCATTGCGCGGGTCGTATTCGACCTCGTTCCGTGCGCCTTCGACCTTCCAGCTTCAGGGTCAGTCGACCACGCTGCAACAGGTCTCTGACCCGAACAATGGCGGGGCCAATGCCTTTGTCGCGGTTCGCGCCGTGGGCAACCCCAACCTCGTTCCTGAAGATTCGACCGCGTATAATCTGGGCTTCACCCTCGAACCGATCAGCGGCTTCGAAATCAGCGCAGACTATTACAACTTCGAATTTGAAGATGCGATTGTACAAACCGCACCGCAAGCGATCGTCGATGCCGATCCAAACGGCCCTGACATCATTCGGAGCCCCGCTGGCACGATCATTCAGGTCAATAACTCTTACGTGAACGCAGCTAGCGTTGCGACATCGGGCGTCGATTTCTCGGTCCGCTATCGTATCGATGCAGGCTTCGGCACGATCACGCCGAGCTTCGAGGGCAACTATGTCTTCGAATATGACCTGCAGACAACCGCTGGCGGCCCGACGATTGATGGGGCGGGCAACCGCAACTTCACGAACTTCGGTTCACCAACGCCTGAACTGCGCTTCAACGCTGGCTTGCAAGTCGAAGCAGGCCCTCACTCATTGAACGTCTTTGGCCGTTACATTGACAGCTATCTGGACGATCAAAATGGCGGCGCAGATATCGGCAGCGATTTCCGCGTGGACATTCAGTACAGCGTTGCGATCAACGAATTCTTTGACCGCGATAAGCTGATCCAGCTGACCGTTGGTGCGCGTAACGTGTTCAACGAATTGCCACCGCGCGTTGCGACCAATGGCGGCTTTGACAGCCGGGTCCACGATCCGCGCGGGGCGCTGTTCACCGTTGGTCTGACGAGTGAGTTTTAAGACCGGTTGAACCCATATCGACTAAGGAAGGGGCGTTCTGGAAACAGGGCGCCCTTTTCATTTGAGGGCTTACTTGGCGACCAGCAGCAGCAATGCGATGCGGTTGTGATCGAAGCCCACAAACCCCCACTCCACCGCTCCCCCAGCAATCGGGTTCCACAAACCATCATAGCGATTGGAGACGATGGTGCAGGCATCAGGCGAGAACAGGCTGAGAAAGTCGTTGGCGCACCGATGCGCCTCATCTGCCGCCAACCAAGGTGTGCTTGGATTGGCGATATCGTGGCTTAAAGCCTTTGTGAGCTCGCCCAAGGCGGAACGAGGCGTATCAACACCCGCCGTCGCATCCAGCAATTCCCAGTTGAACCCGATTGGCGTGAGGCCGTGAGACTTCACAAAAGCATCGGCGATAGCAGAATGGATAAACGCATCCACGGCAGGTGATGAATGGCGAAACAGCACTAGCGCCACGCCGGACAATCGCTCCACCCAGCTCTGTTCAAACTCTTCAGGTGAGAGCACTACCCGCCCCGCGCTCCGAACAAGGCTGTGCCTACGCGAATATGGGTTGCGCCCAATTGGACGGCGGTTTCATAATCGCCGCTCATCCCCATGGAGAGACCTTCTACGCCGTTATCCTGCGCGAGTTTGGCTAGGAATGCGAAGAACGGTGCGGCTTCGGTGTCCGCAGGGGGGAGACACATGAGGCCAGCAATTGGAATATCGGCATTGCGCACTTTCTCCAAAAACGCGGGCAATTCGCTTATCGGGCAGCCGCCCTTTTGCTCCTCATCGCCAATATTGACCTGTACAAAGCAGGGCACGCGCGCATCCGCCTTGTCCATTGCCTTAGCGAGAGATTTGAGCAAGCTGGGCCGGTCGAGCGAGTGGATCACGTCAAACAGCTCAACCGCTTCTTCGGCCTTGTTCGATTGCAGTTGGCCGATCAGGTGCAGCTCGGCATCAGGATATTGCTCGCGCAAAGCGGGCCATTTGCCTTGCGCTTCCTGCACGCGGTTTTCACCAAATACGCGGTGCCCCACTTCCAGCAGCGGAGTGATCCGCTCTGCCGGATGAGTTTTACTGACCGCGATCAGCGTCACATCTTTAGGCTCGCGCCGCGCTGGTTTGCACATGCGTGCAATATTGGCTTTGACATCGGCGAGAAGAGTGGCTGCACTTTCCATATCAGCCCCGCTATAGCGGGCGCGTGGACATTTCAACGCCCCTTGCAACTCCATTGCCGAACCGATGGTTGATCTCCGACGAGCGCAACGATGCTGCGCTGGAACGCGCGCTCAAGTCGCTCCCGGCGCAAAGCGGGTTTATCTACCGCCACTATTACCTGAGCGATCCTGCAAGGTGGGAGCGGTTTCGTGTACTTCGCATCATCGCCAAGAGGCTGGGGCATCTGGTGATCCTTGCCGATAGCGCGATTACCGCGAAGGAATGGGGTGCGGACGGTATCTATGGAGCACCTCGCTCGTTATTGCCCCGGCGTCATGGCCTGCTGCATTTGGCAACCGCGCATGATCTGCATGAGATCGGCCTTGCGAACCGTTTTGGTGCCGATGCGGTGCTCCTATCGCCGGTATTCCCGACCCAGTCGCATCCCGGCTCAGCGACCCTTGGCCCTGCTCGTTTCCGCTTACTTGCAGCACGCTGTGCCGCCCCCGTTATCGCTCTTGGTGGCATGAACGAGGTACGAGCGCGGGTGCTGCAATGGGACAGATGGGCGGCAATTGACGGCCTCAGCTAGGCAAGAACAGCCCGCAGGGCCGCAAGGGCAACCGCCCCCCGCAGCGATGCGGCCGCCAGGTCGCGTGAGTGAGGATAGCTAAGCGAGCGGATGCGAGCGCCGGCGCTTGAGGCCAACAAACAGACGCCTTCTGCTTGACCGGAGTCTGCTGAGGATTCATGGTGTGTTCTCACCTAGGAGGACCATAAGTGGCGTCTCGTGCAATGAGCACTCGTAACACCCAAGCTGACTGGCGCATTGGCCTGCGCAGATCTATCCGGCGCGCGGCGCAAATGACCGGCGCGGGCGTGTTGCTGGTGTCGATGATCTTCTTAGGCCTCGCCTTGGCGAGTTACACCCAAACCGATCCCAGCCCATCGACCGCAGCGAACCCTGCGCAGGTGAGCAATTGGATGGGCAGTTGGGGCGCCTGGGCGTCTGACCGCGTGCTGTTCGCCTTTGGCCTGCCCGGTATTTTGTTGCTCCCACTCCTCTATGTTTCAGCGCGCAAATTGTGGCGCGCGGTGGAGCTTGATGATGATGTTGAGCGTTCAGAGAACACCAGCTGGTGGCTGCCAACCGGGCTTTTGCTCATTGCCATCATGCTGTTTGGCACTGTCTTGTCGCTTACCTTTGACCGCTCTGGCGGGACGCTTCCTGCGCAATTGGGCGGGGTTTCAGGTCTCTTAGGGGCAATCGGCATTGAAGCGGTCGCAAATAGATTTGGCGGCGGGGCATCGGGATGGATTATCCTTGTTGCCGCTTTGCTTTGCCTTGCTGGCGGAACTGCGCTTGCAACGCGCGTCTTTGCGATCGACTGGCGGGTGCTGCTCACCCTGCCAAACTTCGTCACGAACAGCGCGATTGGCGGCGCGATCCTGTCCAAACTGCCGTTTGGCAAGCGCGAGCCTGCGCTGACCTTTGTCGGCGATGATCCGATCGAGGCACCTGCGACCAAAGCGCGCCGAAGCTCCAAGACTAAAATCGAAGCGCCAGCAGAACCGGCACCGCGCCGCGCGCCTGAGATCAGCGATCCTTCCGCACCGCCAAAGCGGGCAGAGCCTGCCAAGAAGAACCAGCGCGATATGTTCGCGACGTTTGATCTGCCCAGCCTTGACCTGCTGGCCAACCCGCCAGAGGACAACGCGCCCAAGCTCGATAAGCTGGCGCTCGAACGCAATGCGCGGTTGCTCGAAAATGTGCTCGATGATTTCAATGTGAAAGGTGAGATCACTGCCGTTCGCACCGGCCCGGTCGTGACCATGTACGAACTGGAACCGGCACCGGGTATCAAAGCAAGCCGCGTCGTGGGCCTTGCCGAAGACATTGCGCGCAATATGAGCGCGATCTCTGCGCGCGTCTCCCCCATTCCCGGAAAGACGGTGATGGGGATCGAACTGCCCAATAAAGACCGCCAAGTGGTGATGCTCAAAGAGCTCGCCGCATCAGCGGACTTTGCCGAGAATAAGGGCAATCTGCCAATCATCTTGGGTAAGGATATTGCGGGCGAGCCGATCATCGCTGACCTTGCTGCCATGCCGCACTTGCTGGTCGCAGGGACCACCGGTTCGGGTAAATCGGTTGGCCTCAACTGCATACTTTTGTCGCTGCTCTATCACTTCACACCCGCTGAGTGCCGCCTGATCCTGATCGATCCCAAGGTGCTTGAGCTGAAGAGTTATGACGACATCCCCCACCTCCTCTCACCCGTGGTGACAGAGCCGCATAAATCCGTACGCGCGCTCAAATGGGCGGTGGAAGAGATGGAGAAGCGCTATCGGATGATGTCTTCCGTGAATTCACGCAACATCAATTCCTTCAATGAGAAAGTCCGCACCGCCATCGCCAAGGGCAAGCCGCTGGGCCGCCGCGTGCAAACCGGCTTCGATCCTGACACGGGGGAGCAGCTCTACGAAGAAGAACAGCTCGATTACGAACCGCTGCCGCAGATCGTTCTGATCGTCGATGAGCTCGCCGATTTGATGGTCACAGTGGGCAAGGAAATCGAAGTTCTGATCCAGCGCCTCAGCCAGAAATCGCGCGCAGCCGGTATTCATCTGATCATGGCAACACAGCGCCCATCGGTCGACGTTATCACCGGTGTGATCAAGGCGAACCTGCCAACCCGGATCAGCTTTAAAGTCACCAGCCGGATCGACAGCCGCACCATTCTGGGTGAGCAAGGCGCAGAGCAGCTGCTGGGCAAGGGCGACATGCTCTATAAGCCAAATACCGGCGCGACGGTGCGCGTGCATGGGCCATTTGTGTCGGATGAAGAGGTTGAAGCAGTGGCAGACTTCTGGCGCGCGCAGGGGTCGCCTGAATATGTCGATGCCGTCACCGAAGAACCCGAAGATGGCGGCGGCTTCAATTTTGAAGACGAGTTCACCGCCTCAGACAATCCTGATGAGCGCAAATACCGTCAGGCCTGTCAGATCGTGATCGAAAACCAAAAGGCGTCCGGTTCATGGCTGCAGCGCCAAATGGGCGTCGGCTACAACACCGCTGCCAAATGGATTGAGCGAATGGAAAGCGAAGGTCTTGTTGGCCCCGCAAACCATGTTGGCCGCCGCGAAATCTTCCGCGATCAGGACGGCAACCCGCTTTAAATCGCGTAGCTACTCAGCCGCCACTTGTTCGACAGGAGCTTCAGCAGGTGCCTCACCCGTCAAATCAGCGCGAGTGAGCGTCAGCTGCTCGTTTATGCGCCGTTCGTTCAGGGCCATAGCCTCCGCGGGCGATGCGACCATGCCGATTGAGGCCAAAGGACCGCCTTCGCCCCATGACCGAATCCATTCCTGCATGAAATCGTTGAGACCTGGGATCGCGCGCATATGCGCTTTCTTGACGTAGACGTAGAGCGGACGCGCACCGGGATAAGAGAAGTTTGAGATGTTCTCATAGGTCGCAGCCACGCCGTTCATGGGCAGGCCCTGCACTTTATCGGCATTCTCATCGAGATAGGAGAAACCAAAGATGCCAACCGCGTCTGAATTGCTCTCAATCTTTTGGACAGTCAGATTGTCTTGTTCACCCAAATCAACGAAGGCCCCGTCAGAGCGCACTTGTGTGCAAAGCTCTGCATGGCGATCCTTGTCGCTGTCCTTGAGCGCCTTCATTTCGGCGTTGGTGTCACATCCCACCTCGAGCACCAGCTCTTTAAAAGCGTCACGTGTTCCTGATGTGCTGGGCGGGCCATAGACCAGGATAGGCTTGTCAGGCAGAGAGGGATCGACATCCGACCAAGTCTCATTCGTCTGTTCACCGCCATAGGGGCTGGCTGCCAGAGCTTCGTAAACAATACGAGGCGACAGATCGAGCATGATGCCACCTTGGGCCGACGCAATGGCAATGCCGTCCAGTCCGACCTGAATCTCGATAATGTCTGTGACGCCATTGGCCTGGCACTTGTCGAATTCAGAGACCTTCATCCGGCGCGAGGCATTGGCCATGTCGGGGGTATCTGCACCGATGCCCGCGCAAAATAGCTGCATTCCACCGCCTGTACCGGTTGATTCGATCAAAGGCGCGCGTCGACCTGGGTTTGAGCGCGAGTAACTTTCAGACACTTGCTTGGCAAAGGGCAGCACGGTCGACGAACCCACTGCGCGCACCCAATCGCGCGATCCACCGCCGCCTCCAACGTCGCATCCGGCCAAAGCGACAGTGGCTGAAAGCGTTGCAATGCCAAGCAGGCGCGAAAGTGATTTGGTTGTCGACATTTTGATCCCGTCAGATTTCAAGCGCGTAGTCTTAGATCAATTCTATGACACAGCCGTGACGCAACGAACTCCTGCATGAATTGGATAACCGCAGTATGCCCGCCTTCGCGTGCTTAACGCATATCTAATGCTTGGCCTGTAAGGCGGCGAGATGGGTTTCGAAGCGAGCGTCAGGCTGCCGCGGCTATTCGCGGTATGGGCAGTTGTTTTTGCTTGCCTATTTCTGCCTGCCAGCAATGCGTTTGCCGGTGAACGCTCGGTCTGTACTCCCCTAACTGCGCAATCAAACACCGCGATCCACGCTTTCGACCCCGCCAAGTTGGAATGTGGCTACGACCGAATAGAACTTGATCGCGAGCACAACATGGTGAGGATCACTGTCGATCAGGGTCAATCACCTGAGTTTGTCATTAGCCGCACTGCCAAGTTTGGAGCCATGAGCGTTGGGGTGCAGACGGGCGACGGACTCGTATGGGATCACCACAAGTTTGAGGATATTTCAGCCACCTTTTTCGACAGGCAATTCGCCGTTCCGCTTCCTGAATATGAGGGCCAAGCGGTCGCCGTATTCGTTGTCGTTGATCGCGCAACACAGGCGACCACATTTGATCATTTGCGGCTTGAGGATAAGTTGCCAGGCTCCAGTCCAGACGATGTCGCGCTGCTGATCTTGGTGTCGATCCTCACAGGCATGATGCTGATGCCCATTTTCTTTGACTGCATCTTCTACCCGGTTCTGCGGGAGCGCTTTATGATTTGGCATGCTGTCTTTGTCGGCAGTCTGGTGATGCAGCTGTTCTGCGGCTTTGGGCTCTATTCCGCTTTCCTAGACCTGCAATTACCAATGGTTCGTTTTGTCACTATCGGCAGTTTCAATCTGATGGTTGTGACAGGCATAATGTTCACTTTGCGCTTCATCGAGCCGGATAAACGCTCTGATCGACTGGCTAAGGCGGTTCTCTGGCTGACAGCCTTTTTCACCTTGGCGTCAGCCGTTCACATTGCGGGTATTGAGGCGCTGGGCAAATGGCCCGCAACCGTGTTCTTTCTATCGGGCGCACCGCTCGGTCTCGCAGTGCTCGCCTTGTTAATCGCGGCGCTGCGAAATGGCAGTCATAGCGCGCGCTACCTCATAATTGGCATTAGCCCTTTGCTCTTGGTCGCAATGATCAGGGTCTTCAGTTTCGCGCTTCCAAACGTGCCGGTCATCGATGCCAATGGCATGCTCTTAGTCGCGACATTCATCGAAATTGCAGCGACCGGAATGGGCGTGGTCCGACGCTTCTTCACACTCAGGCAAGATCGTGACCGGGCCAACAAAGAGGTGGGCGTGCTCGAAACAGTCGCTCAGCGTGATCCGCTCACTGGCCTTTTAAATCGCCGCGGACTTGACCGACGGTTTGACGCGCTCAGGTCGAAAGGCTTCGATACATTCGCCCTGCTTGATCTCGATCGGTTCAAGGACATCAACGACAAATATGGCCACCAAATAGGCGATGCCACTCTAGTTGCGTGTGCGAAAGCGATAGGCGCAGAAGGGGATCGCGACACGATTGCCCTTAGACTAGGCGGCGAAGAATTCGTGGTTCTGATGAGGGGGCGCGATGCCGTAAATCGGCTTGAAGCTTTACGCCAAGCGGTACCGATGCGTGTTGCCGCCGATGTCGCTGGACTAGATCGTCCTGTCACCGCAAGTATGGGAATTGTGACCTGGCCAAGCAATTCGGCTGCGCTGGTCGCGTTTGACGATCTGTATGCCCGCGCCGACCAACTGCTCTACGAAGCGAAAGCATCGGGGCGCAACACAATGTGTTTTGAGCAAGTAACGATCTTCGACCATTCGCCAGCGCGCCCACAACCCCGAGCTGCTTGAAAACAGGAGCTACCCCTCCGCGCGCCATTTGCGGTAGCGCTTAGCCCGCTTCGCTGCCCGCATCTGATCGGCGATCAATGCCACTAGCGGCGACCCGCCATTGCCGGGCGTTTTCGCCTTTGCCATGCGTTCTAGTTGAGCTTTTGTCAGCGCCATTGTGGCCAGCGCACCAAGTGTTTGATTTGACCAATCGACTTGCGGCAAAGGCACATCCGTCCCTGCCTTGGCTTTCCAATGCTTGGGCAAATGCGGGTCGCTGGCAAAGGCGCGGGCAAGGCCAAGTATTTCGACCCCGAACCCATGCTCATCCTGCGCCAGAGCCGCCTCGGCAATCTCAAGCTTCGTGATCCCGCCCGTCACCATTATCGGCATCGAGGCTACTTTGACGATGTCTCGCGCGAAATCGACAAAATATGCCTCTCGGCTTTCGGTGGAGGTAGGCGCTTGTGACGCTTCGGCTGCTTCAACACCTTGCATGGCAGGGCTTTCGTAATTGCCGCCCGACAGCTCAACGAAGTCGATGCCTTTGCCATCCAACCATTGGACAACTTGTCGCGCATCCTCAAAGTCAAAGCCGCCCCGCTGAAAATCAGCTGAATTGAGCTTTATCCCAACGCCAAAACCGGCGCCAACGCGGGCGCGCACGGCATCGACGATTTCGAGCAAGAGGCGCGCGCGGTTTTCGAGGTCACCGCCCCATTCATCATCGCGCTGGTTTGTGAGAGGCGAGAGGAATTGGCTGACCAAATATCCATGCGCGCCGTGAATTTGCACGCCATCAAAGCCAGCCGCTTCAGCCTGCTCGGCAGTGTCTGCGAAGCGGGTGATGATGGTTCGGATCTCTTCAACACTAAGCGCTCGCACCGGTGCGAAAAGCGATGAGAATTTGCCGAGGTTCAGCTCAACCCCCGATGGCGATACGGCCGTTTCACCGAGGCTTTTATAAAGCTGACGGCCCGGATGGCTGATCTGGAGCCAGAATTGCCCGTCGCCTGACTTGCCGATCTCAGCCCATTGTTTGAACGGCGTGAGGTCCGTGCCCTTTTGCAGTACCACTCCGCCCGGCCCTGTAAGCGCGGATGGGTCGACCATGACATTGCCAGACAGGATGATCCCAGCGCCGCCCTCAGCCCATTGGCGGTAGAGGCTGAACAGCTTCTCCCCTGGATATTGGCCGGGCTGCACCGCCAAGTTTTCTTCCATCGCCGCTTTGCACAGCCGGTTGGGGATCGTGGTGCCATTGGGCAGAGTGAGCGGTTCGAAAATTGGGCTGGTCATTAGGTCTCTTAGGGTTGGAAAGGTACGAGAACTTCTGGGCGAATGCGGGCCAAGCGGCCAGTCGCCCGGTCGAGCATCGCCCATGTGGTGCGGGCGGATACAAGCGCTTTGCCATCAGCGTCAGTGAATTCAACCGCGCGGACGGACTTGGCCCCTTTTGGTGCGCCATCGATCCAAGTGGTGCCGAGCGCGCTTTCGCCCTCGGCAATATTGCCGCGATAATCGATCTCATGCCGGATCACGACCCAGAAGAAGGCCTCCTGGTGCGCAGGATCAGCCGCATGCTCCCAATGCGCGGTCGCCAAGTCCTGAATCCACTGGACCCAGACCGAATTGTTCACATGGCCGAGCTCGTCAATATGGACGGGCTCGGCCACGAAGGTCTTCGTGAACTTAGGAGGTGCGCTCATTCAGGCGTGTCTGCCATGCCCATTTGCCACAGGATGAAGCTGAATTCCTCAGCTGTCTCGCGCAGCGAATTCCAGCGGCCTGACTGCCCGCCATGCCCTGCGCCCATATTGGTTTTGAGCAGCAGCACATTGTCATCGGTCTTCATATCACGCAGCAGAGCGACCCACTTGGCAGGCTCCCAATAGGTCACACGCGGATCGTTGAGGCCCGCTGTCACCAGCATCGGCGGATAGTCCTGCGCGCTCACTTGATCATAGGGTGAGTAGGACAGGATGTAGGCAAACGCTTCCTTGCTCTCAATCGGATTGCCCCATTCCTGCCACTCGCCCGGTGTCAGCGGCAGTTTGTCATTAAGCATCGTGTTGAGCACATCAACAAACGGCACATGGCTGACAATCGCGCCATATTGCGCAGGGTCTTGATTGATGATCGCGCCCATTAGCTCACCTCCAGCAGAGCCGCCGCTCGCGGTGACCATGCCCTCTGAGGTCAGACCCATATCGATCAGGCCGCGCCCAGCATCGACAAAGTCGTTGAACGTGTTGGTCCGCTCAAACATCTTGCCTTGCAGATACCAGCGCCGTCCCAAATCATCACCGCCGCGAATGTGCGCGATGCCGTAGGCAAAGCCGCGATCAACCAGGCTTAAACGCGTGGTCGAAAAGCCCGGCGGCACGGCATAACCATAGGCGCCATAGGCATAGAGGTGCAGTGGACCGGGTCCTTCGATCCCTTGCGCGGCGAGCAGCTCTGCGCGGTCTTTGCGCATTACCACGCTGACCGGAACCATAGTGCCGTCGCGCGCCTGAATTTCGACCCGGCGCGTCTCGTAGAGCGAGGGGTCATAGCCGCTCGGAATTTCCTGCGTCTTGAGCGTTTCCAGCGTGCGACTTGCCACATCGTAATCGAACACAGTGTCCGGCGTGATCATGCTCTCATAGGAGAGGCGCAGCACCGTCTGATCATATTCCGGATTGTAAGCGAGGCCCGCATCATAGCTTTCTTCGGGAAACTCGATCGCGTTCATCGCGGTTGGCGCGTCATATTGGCGGATCTGAATTTGATCGAGGCCGTTGAGACGTCCCTCAGTCACGAAGAAGCCTTCGAACAGATCGAAGTCGGTAAGGTAGAATTCGTCCGATCCAGCAATCACCGTTTCCCACTCAGCCGGATTTGCCAGATCGGCTTTGGCCAAGCGGAAATTGATGTGGTCATCATTGGTCCAGACCCACAACTCGCCTTCGCGAATGTCGACTGAGTATTCGACGCCCTTTTTGCGGGGTTTGATCAGGGTCAGCGGCGCTGTCGGATCAGACGCGCTGACGAAGCGGACTTCGCTGGTTTCGTTGTCGCCGGTTGCGATGATCAGATAGTCATCTTGCGCGGAGAGACCCGCGCCAACGCTGAAGCTCTGATCCTCTTCCTTGAACAAAGTGACATCGCTTTCCAGCGGCTGTCCGATGACGTGCAGCTTGACCTCAAGCGAGCGCCATTCCTCCGTCGATGGCGAATAGGTGAGCGCAGTGTCATTCGCGACCCATGTCAGCCCACCGCGAAGATTGGTGATCTCATCACCAAGATGCTCGCCCGTCTCCAGATCCATAATGCGAGCGGTATAACGCTCTGACCCATTCGTATCGGTAGAATAGGCCATGAAACGGCCATTCTGGCTGATCGAAAGCGCGCCGAGGCGGAAGTATTCGAGGCCCTCTGCCAGCTCGTTTTGGTCAAGGATCAGTTGCGGTTCAACATTATCCTCGGCACCTACGGGGCGGCGATAATGTTTGCGATATTGCGCGCCTTCTTCAAATTCTGACCAATACATGAAGTCGCCCCGGCGCTGTGGCACGGTGGAATCGTCCTCTTTGATCCGCCCACGCATTTCAGTGAACAAAGTCTCAGTCAAACCCGCATAAGGCTCCATCTGAGCCTCGAAATAAGCGTTCTCTGCCTTCACATAGTCGAGCACGTCCTCATCATCGATCTCAGGATAGGATTTGTCATAGAGCCAATTATACGGGTCGCTGATTGTTATGCCGTGATGGGTGTAGGTGTGCTCGCGCTTTTCAGCGATGGGCGGAGTTACTGTCACTTCAGAACTTTCTTGATGAGCGTCTGCAAAAGCAGGGCTGGTGGAAAGGGTAACAAGGGCGGCTGCACATGTAAGAAGCGCAAAACGGGATTTCGACATGCGAGGGAGAGTCCTTTGAAATAGGAGCCGGGTAGAAAGCCGCAGCCAAGCGGCCTATGTTGGCTGTTCTAACCAATGAGTCTCGCGCGGCAAGAGTGCGCGAGCAAACCGGGACAAACCGCCATGTTGATGCAAACCCATGAAGCTCGATTGAAAGCCCTTCGCGAAGAGCTGAAACGCCGCGAGCTCGATGGGTTTATCATCCCAATCTCAGATGAGCATATGAGCGAATATGTCGGCGATTATGCGCAGCGCCTGAATTGGCTCACGGGGTTTGGCGGATCAGCAGGTTTTGCCGCTGTCACGCTCACCCATGCGGCGATCTTTGTGGATGGGCGCTACACCGTGCAAGTGCGCGATCAGGTGGATGAGAACCTCTTCGAATATCGCAGTATTCCGGGCGATAGCTTAGGCGAATGGCTCGGTGATGTCAGTGAGAGCGGCGCTAAAATCGCCTATGACCCATGGCTCCAAACCTGGAATTGGGTCGCGGCTCTGGAAAAGGCGGTTGACCCCAAGGGTATCACCATGGTGCCTGCTGACAGCAATCCGATTGATGCGGTCTGGGCCGATCAGCCAGATCGGTCCGGCGCAGTCGCTATCGTCCATACAGAGGAGCTTGCAGGGCGATCCTCGGCTGAAAAACGCTCTGATGTTGCTGATTGGCTTGCTGACGAGGGACTGGACGCGGTCGTGATGCCTGCGCTCGATTCGATTGCGTGGCTGCTCAATATTCGCGGCTCAGACGTAGCGCATACGCCTGTCGCCTTGTCCTATGTGATCGCCCATGCCGATGGCCATGCAGAGCTATTTATAGCGCCTGAGAAAGTCACTCCTGAAGTCACGCAGCATCTCGGTAATGCGGTCACGATCCGCCCACGCGATGCATTTGTCGGTGCCTTGGGAGAGCTTTCCGGCAAGCAGGTTAGTGTCGATCCTGATTTCGGCGTGGTAGGTATTGCCCAAGCTTTGCGCGCAGGCGGAGCAAAGTTCACCTTCAAACAAGACCCCACCATCCTTGCCAAAGCGATCAAGAACCCTGCCGAAGTGCAGGGCCACAAGGACGCTCAGGCGCGCGATGGCGCTGCGGTGAGCCGCTTCCTGCGCTGGCTTGAAGTGACCGCTCCTGCGGGAGAGATTGACGAACTGACAGCCGCAGCAAAGCTCGAAGGCTTCCGCCGCGAACATGGCGATTTGCGCGATACAAGCTTCGATACGATTTCCGCCGCCGCGGGCCACGCCGCCTTGCCGCACTATAAAGTCGATGAAGACAGCAACATCCTCATCCCTCCCGGCTCGATCTATTTGGTCGATTCCGGTGGTCAATATCCCGCTGGCACGACCGACATCACCCGCACCGTCTGGATCGGTCCTGGTGAGCCAACAGCGGAAATGAAGGACCGCTTCACCCGCGTGCTCAAAGGGCACATTCAAATCGACCAAGCGATCTTCCCGCAAGGGACCAATGGTGGGCAGATCGACGCGCTCGCTCGCCAATATCTCTGGGAAGCGGGCGTCGACTATGCGCATGGCACCGGGCATGGCGTTGGCAGTTTCCTGGGCGTGCACGAAGGACCACAGCGCATCGCAAAACCCTCTGGCGGGCAAGCGGGCACCTCACAAGAACTGCATGCCGGCATGATCCTTTCAAACGAGCCAGGCTATTACAAGCCCGACGCATTTGGCATCCGGATCGAAAATCTGGTTCTGACGGTCGAGCAAGAAATCGGAGGTGCTGAAGGGCGCTATCTCGGCTTTGAGTGCCTCACCTTCGTGCCGATAGATCGCAAACTGATCGACAAATCTCTTCTCACTGAGGCTGAGATTGCGTGGATGGATGACTATCATACTGCGGTGCGCAACTTGCTTGTGCCACAGCTGGAAGGCGAAGACCGCGCTTGGGTCGAACGCGAGACGTCTCCTTTATAAGTCTCATTTGCCCCAAAGTGGATGTTCTAGTAATGTTCTCATGTTCCGAGTCGCATCAGGCGGCTTTGGTCGAGGGAGAACAGACATGATCGGCTACGTAACTTTGGGCACAAATGATCTGGCGAAAGCGACGACGTTTTACGACGCGATCGCCACGCATTTTGGCGTGGGCCGAATGATGGAGTTTGAAACATTTGTCGCATGGGGCGCGATGGGCGGAGCGCCCGGCATTGCGGCCACGCAACCTTTTGACGAGAAGGCTGCCACTGTCGGCAACGGGACGATGGTCGCATTGCAGGTCGACACTCCCGAAAAGGTTCATGCGGTCTATGACACGGCGATCGCTCAAGGCGGTGCAGATGAAGGCGCGCCCGGACCGCGCGGTGATGATGGATTTTACGCCGGCTATTTCCGCGATTTGGACGGCAACAAGCTCAACGTTTTTTGCATGACACCGCCACCATCATGAAGGAGGGCGTGATGAGCGCACACAAACTGACAGATAGTTTCATTCATCTCGGGCTCGGGGCCACGGCGGTCCCGCAGCCTCCCTTTGACGGAGTGAGCTGGTACGAAGCCTATGGTGCAAGACATGGCAGCGACGGGGTAGAAGGACGCCTTGTCTCGCAACATAGCTTCAGCGATGGCTGGGACACTTGGGAGATGCATCCCAATGGTTCGGAAGTGGTGATCTGCACGGAAGGCGCGATGGTGCTCACTCAGGAATTTCCCGATGGGCGGCGTGAGAAGATTGCTCTGGAGGCTGGCGACTACGCGATCAATCCACCCGGCGTCTGGCATATTGCCGATGTTGAAGATCGTGCCACTGCAATCTTCATAACTGCCGGTGAAGGCACGCAAATGCGCCCCCGTTAGCGGCGACGCGCTAGATTTCACCCAACTGAACAGAGTCGTGCTGGCGATACAATCTGCGACAAAACACTGTGCTTTCGGGATAATCCTGAGACAATAACTCCTTAAAAGAGGCAATGTGAGTTGCGGTGAGGAGCGCCACTAAAGCCCCTCCCCCTGACAAGCGACCATCGCTCCTAATCGGTGCGAAGGTGAATGCATGCCCCATTCGTTCATCACATGGTCGCTGGCTGGTGGTCTCCCGCCGCAGCTCTTCGATTACAGAAGACGAATTGGAAGGAATGAAAATGCAAAAGCTCAAAATCTCTCTCGCGGTTGCCGCCGCTGCCCTTACGCTTGGCGGCGCGGGTGTCGCGATTGCACAGCACCAAGGCGGTGAGCGCGGTTTCGCCGCAGCAGACGCCAATGGTGATGGCGTAATCTCATTGGCGGAAGCCAAAACACGAGCTGACGCCCGTTTTACCCGCATGGACGCGAATGCTGATGGCCAGCTAACCACAGATGATCGCACGGCGCGCCGGGCAGAACGCTTTGCTGAGGCTGACACCAATGGTGATGGCGAACTCAGCCCAGCGGAAATGACTGCGGCTCGCGAAGCACGTGACGCTCAAAGAGCTGAACGCCGGGCAACCCGTCAGGCGCGGATGTTTGAACGCGCTGATACTGATGGCAATGGCACTTTGTCTGAGGCCGAAATGACAGCAGCACGCGAAGCTCGCGGTGAAGCGCGGGAAGACCGTCGTGGTCAGCGCGGTGAAATGCGCCGCGGAGGCCGACGTGGTGGCGATCGCGCTATGCGAATGTTGCGCCAGGCTGATGCCAATCAGGACAGCATCGTAACCAAAGCGGAATTCGATGCCGCTGTGGAAGCCCGCTTTGCACGGGTCGATGCTGACAGCTCAGGCACCATCACCGCCGAAGAGCGCGAAACCGCCCGTGAAAAAGCGCGCGAGGAGCGCCGCGAGCGTCGCCAAGAACGACGTGAGCAGCGTCAAAACGGCGCGCGCTAAACTCTCTCTCCCGTGAGGCTCGCTGGCAACTCCCAATGCCAACTTGCTAAAGAGGACGGGCCTCACACATCCGCAAGCTCGGCCGCAGCCTAATAGTTGCGCGCCGGGCTCGCACGTTTCATTAGACACAGAGTAACGATGGACACGATCAACCCCACACAGATCCTGCTGATCGATGACGAGGCGACCTTGCGTGAGCCTCTGGCCGAGTATTTAGCCGGCCAAGGCTTCATCGTCACCGAAGCCGCCAGTGCGCCAGCCGCCCGCTCGATCCTGACCGAGGCAACGCCAGATATCGTCTTGCTCGATATCATGATGCCGGGCGAAGATGGGCTATCACTCTGCCGCCATCTGGTGGAAACCCGGCAGCTTCCAGTTATCTTCTTGACTGCCAAGAGCGAGCCAACCGACCGGATTATCGGGCTGGAGCTGGGGGCAGACGATTACATCGTAAAACCCTTTGAACCGCGCGAGCTGGTTGCGCGCATTCGCACGGTGCTTCGCCGAGTTGGTCGAGGGACAGGGCATGGGGCAGCATCCCAAACGCAAAGCGAGGATTGGCATTACGGCTTTGAGGGCTGGGTGCTTGATCCGCTAAAGCGCAAACTGACCGATCCCGAAGGTGTGACAGTTCCCATCTCGACCGCAGAATTCCGCTTGCTACGCGCGTTCCTGGATGCGCCGCGCAAAGTGATGGATCGCGATCTGCTGCTCGACCTCGTGCAGGGACGCACTGCGCAATTGTTTGACCGCGCAGTGGACAATCAAGTGAGCCGACTGCGCCGCAAGATTGAGGCTGATACGCGCGATCCGCAATTCATCCTGACTGTGCGCGGCGGCGGCTATCGCTTTGGCGCCAGCGTTAAACGCATCGCACCGGAGCCGGACGCTGAATGAGGAGGTTCTTTCCCTCAAGCCTATTGGGGCAAGTCTTGGTCGCTGTGGCTGTGGCGTTGTTGGTCGCGCAAGCTGTGTCGGCAACACTCCTCTATCAGGCGGCACAAAACCGCTTTGAAACCGGCCAGCTCAATGCAGTCGCGATCAGCCTTCTGCGCGATCCCCTAGAAAGACGGGGGCGTTTGCAAGATCGCTCACCTCGATCTGAGGCGACAGGCGATTTTCGTGGAGGACCTCGGCGCTGGCGGATCCGGACCCTTACCACCAGCGATGACCCACTCTTCCCACATGAGGTGAATGACACACAGAACGCCACCGCCTTGGCACAAATCCTCAGCGGCCAGGGTGTCGAGGCGACTTCTGTCCGTTTTGTAAAACGGCGCGCTGGCAATGATCCTGTCCTCCAGGAGCGAGCTTTACGAAACCCTCGTTTTGCGCGGCAAGGCGGATGGGCCGATCGCACGATCATTGTGGCAGCTTTCCAAATTGAAGAGCACGGCGAATGGCGCGTTGCGCGCGTTTTTGTGCCCCAGCGTGAGCCCGGCGTCACATGGGGAATTGTGCTGCAAACCTTCATCCTTTTCCTGATTATGATGGCGGTCTTGTTTGTTATCCTGCGCCGCATCACGCGCCCTCTAGCGCGCCTCACAGACCGCGTTGGTGACTTCGCCACCAATCCTGATCGTGCCGTACAACTTGAGGAAACCGGGCCGTCCGACATGCGCCACTTGATAACTGCGCATAACGCGATGGAGACGCGCATTGCCGCGCTGCTCGACGAAAAAGACGTAATGCTGGGCGCAATCGGACATGACCTCAAAACGCCGCTCGCGGCCCTACGCGTGCGGATTGAAAGCGTACCGGACGAGGCGCAACGCGCGAAAATGGCTGATAGCATCGAGGACATCACTGCCACGCTCGATGACATCCTGACCTTGTCGCGCGTTGGGCGGGATCGCTCTGGCACAGAGGCAGTTGACCTTGCGGCATTGATGATCGGCGTGGCCGAGGAATTTGAAGATCTGGATGAGCCGGTGACGCTAATCGATCCGCCTCGTGTGGTTGCACGCATTCAAGTGACATGGGTTAAACGGGCTTTTCGCAATCTTGTCTCAAACGCTGTCCGCTACGGCGAGAAAGCCGAGCTGTCCTTGCTCGAGGAAGACGGTCACGCGATCCTGCGCGTTGATGATAGCGGCCCCGGCATCGCTTCCGATCAGATCGAAAACATGCTCGAGCCGTTTGCCAGAGGTGAGGCATCGCGCAACCGGACAACTGGGGGCGCGGGGCTGGGTCTCACCATTGCGCGTGCAATCGCCGACCAGCATGGCGGCAGGCTGACCCTCACAAACCGCTCAGAAGGGGGCCTTCGCGCAGAATTGCATTTGCCAGTATCATCGCACTAAGCGTAACTTATCCGCTGGATCGGATGAAAGAACCAGCATGACAGACACAATGTTCGGAACGCCCGCTTCGCTTTTTTCAGGCAAAGCGCGCGCCTATCTCGATTGGAAGGGCGTGGACTATAAAGAAGTCACGCCCACGCTAGAAATCCGCAATGAGGTGATCGTCCCCGCAGTGGGCCGCATGATCATTCCTGTGATCCAATGCGAAGATGGTTCAATCCTTCAGGACACCTCGCTCATCATCGATCATTACGAGGCACGCGAGCGCGGTCCTTCGATCTATCCCGATGGTCCAAAGCAGAAATTGGCAGCCTTGTTGCTCGAGTGCTTTGGTGATGAATGGCTCGTCATCCCGGCGATGCATTATCGCTGGAACTATAATGAGGATTGGATCTATGGCGAGTTTGGTCGCAGCCTAGCGCCTGAAGGAACAGCCGAACAGCAAGTCGCCGCGGGCAAGATGATCGGCGCACAATTTCGCGGGTTTGTGCCTATGCTGGGCATTAATGAAGCGACCATTCCCGCCATTGAGGCGAGTTATGAGGCGCTATTGGCGGACCTCAATGCGCAGTTCTCCGAGCATGATTTTCTCTTCGGCTCCCGCCCATCTATCGGCGACTATGGCCTGATCGGGCCGCTCTATGCCCACCTTTACCGCGATCCTGCATCGGGTGAGATCATGGAGCGATTGGCCCCGCGCGTTGCCGAATGGGTAAGGCGAATGGTCGAACCACCGGCTCCCCAGTCAGGCGAGTTTTTGCCGGATGACACCGTACCGGGCACCGTCCTGCCAGTGCTGTCGCGCATGATGGAAGAACACCTGCCTTTCCTTATCGAAACGGGCCAATTGCTTGGCGAATGGCACGCCAGTAATCCGGGTGGAGAGCTGCCGCGCGGGCTTGGCCTTGCGCCCTTCATCATTGCTGGAACGAAAGGCGAAGGGATGGCGCGCACGTTCAGCCTATGGATGCTGCAAAGGGCACTCGACTATCTGCACACGCTAGAGGGCGACGAGCGCGCGCAATGCGAAAAGCTGCTTCGAAGCGTGGGCGGCGAGGCGCTGCTTGATTTCGAAATGCCCGTGCGGCTTGCCTATGAGGACCACACTTTGTCGGTCGCTCAGGGCTAAACCCTTACCGCATCAAACCACCAATCAGGTTTCGCACGAAACGGCCGGCAATCGGCCCGGCAAGGTCGGTCGCGATGGAGCCAGCCGCCGATGTGATCCCGCTTTTGACGGGGTTTGAGCGGCTTTTCTTGCCCAAAACCGCAGCCGCCGCCGCGCCCGCCATGCCGCCTGCAGCCACTTTAGTGCCGCGCGACAGGGCCTTTTCCCACATACTCTTGGTCTTGCGCGGGTTTTTGCGCACTTCCTCCTCGCCCTTTTCGGCCACTTCGACGGCGGTTTCAGCCGCATCAGCGGTCTTTTGCGCAAGCACTTCTTCCGCGCTTTCGCGGTCGACGGCCTCGTCATATTTGCCTTCAAACGGGCTGATCGACTGAATGATCGCGCGCTCTTTTTTGGTCACCGGGCCAAGGCGCGAACGCGGCGGCTTGATCAGAGTGCGCTGAACCACGGTCGGCGCGCCTTCTTCATCAAGCGTGGAGACCAAAGCTTCACCTACGCGCAATTCGGTGATCACCTCTTCGGTGTCGAGATCATCGTTAATCCTGAACGTCTCTGCAGCTGCTTTAATCGCGCGCTGATCGCGTTTGGTGAAGGCGCGCAATGCATGCTGCACGCGGTTGCCGAGCTGGCCCGCGACTTCCTCGGGAATGTCGATCGGGTTCTGAGTGACGAAAAACACACCGACGCCTTTTGAACGGATCAGGCGAACGACCTGCTCAATCTTTTCCTGCAAAGCTTTGGGTGCATCATCGAACAGCAGATGCGCTTCATCAAAGAAGAAGACGAGGCTCGGTTTTTCCGGATCGCCGACTTCGGGCAAGCTCTCAAACAGTTCAGCCAGCAACCACAAAAGGAACGTCGCGTATAGCTTCGGACTGCGCATCAGCTGGTCGGCAGCCAACACATTGACATAGCCGCGACCATTTTCATCGGTCTTGAGAAAATCGTCAATTTCCAGCGCAGGCTCACCGAAGAAGTGGTCCGCCCCTTGCGCTTCGAAGCTCAGCAATTGCCGCTGGATCGCACCAACCGATTGCTTGGACACATTGCCATACGTGCCCGAAAGCTCTTTTGCGTTTTCATAGGCAAATTGCAGCATGCTTTGCAGATCGCCGAAATCGAGCAGCAAGAGGCCATTGTCATCGGCATGGCGGAATACGATCTGCAACACGCCTTCCTGCGTGTCGTTGAGGTCAAGCAGGCGCGACAACAGCAATGGGCCCATTTCGCTGATCGTGGTGCGGATCGGGTGGCCTTGTTCGCCGTAAAGGTCCCAGAAAATCACCGGATTATCGGAATAGGCATAGTCTTCCATGCCCAATTCCTTCGCGCGGCCTTCCAGCTTGTCTGCATGTTTGAATGTGGGAGAGCCGGGCATAGCGATGCCGGACAAATCGCCTTTCACGTCAGCGACGAAGACCGGCACGCCGTTGGCAGAAAAGCTCTCCGCCAGACCCTGCAACGTCACCGTCTTACCCGTACCCGTGGCGCCCGCGATCAGGCCGTGCCGGTTCGCACGGCTCAGTGCCATTTGCTGGTTTTCACCATTGCCGCCAAGACCCAGAAAGATATCGCTCATCGTGTAGTAGACCCTTTGCCCGTTTGTGCGCATCGTGTTGCAGAGGCAGAGCGGGGCGGTCAAGCTCTCGACATAATCGTATCGACTTGGCCGCAGGATGGGCTAAGGCTTTCGGCATGGGTCAGGCGGACGCACCTCAGAGATTTGTATTGCTCGACGATGCCCGCGCGCCGGAAGGCGGAGCGGCGGATGCGCTGCTTTATTCAGAGCCGCGCGAAGTGTTTGTCGCGACCCACGCCAATGAGGTCGAAGGTGTTCTTGAAAGCGCAGATAAAGCGCGCGCAGGCCGCGGCGAGCTGGCAGGATATATCGCATACGAAGCGGGCCTTGCGCTTGAGCCAAGACTTGCTCCCCTTGCCGATGCGACTGTCGGGGCTGGCGGACCGCTCGTGTGGCTGGGCCTGTTTGATCCGCCTGAGCGAATTGCGGCAGCTGATATGCCCGCTTGGCTGGCAGCACGCTCTGAGGGCACGGCCAGCCTCGGCCCGCTCGAACCGCAACTTTCACCGGGCGGATATGAGGCCGCGTTTGAGACTTTGCGTGAGGCGATCCATGCAGGTGACATCTACCAAGCGAACCTCACCTATCCGCTTGCAGGATCCTATCGCGGCGATCCACTGGCGCTATACGCGCAATTGAGAGCGGCCGCGAGCGCAGGCTATGGCGGCGCGGTGTTTGACGGCTCGCATTGGCTTTTAAGCTTTTCGCCCGAATTGTTCGTGTCGCTCGATAAGTCTCAGGCCAAGGTGAAGCCGATGAAAGGCACGCGTCCGCGCAGCGATGATCCCGCGCAAGATGCGGCTTTGGCAAAAGAGCTGGCGACTTCGGTCAAGGACAAGGCCGAAAACCTGATGATCGTTGATTTGATGCGCAATGATCTGAGCCGTGTAGCGGTGCCAGGCAGCGTGCGGGTCGACGCGCCTTTTGCCGTGGAAAGCTATCCAACCGTTCACCAGATGGTCTCCAGCGTGCGCGCTGAGCTTGCGCCGGGCAAAGGCGCAATGGATTTGGTCCATGCGATCTTCCCCTGCGGTTCGATCACGGGCGCGCCGAAAATCCGCGCGATGGAGCTGATCAGCGATGTCGAGCGCGATGCGCGCGGCCCCTATTGCGGCGCCATCGGCAGGATCGGAGCAGACGGAAATGCTGCCTTTAACGTCGCCATTCGGACACTGCGCCTGACCCCGATTGAGAACGGACAAGGCAGCGCAGTGCTGGGCGTAGGCTCTGCGATTGTGGCCGACAGCGAAGCGATGTCTGAACGCCGCGAATGCGAAGTGAAAGCCGGCTTTGCGCGCGCATCTTCCCCCGATCACACAGCTCCCGCTTTTGACCTGATCGAGACTATGGCCTTCGATCCTGAAACCGGGATTGGCATGTTGGAGCTGCATCTGGCGCGCATGAAAAACAGCGCCAAGGCTTTGGGTTTTGAGTTTGATCGCCATGCCGCGCGCAATCAGATCCAAGCGTTGTGTTTTGATTTGGAAGAGCCCGCAAAGTTGCGTCTGCTTACTGCGCGAAGCGGAGCAATTGCATTGGAAACAGGGCCTCTGCCCACACCGTTCGAAAGCGATATCCCCGTGATTGCTCTTCCAAATCCGCTTGATCCATCGGATTGGCGGCTTTCGCACAAGACATCTGATCGTGGGTTTTACGAAGAGGCGCTGTCCGCTGCGCAAAGTTTGGGCGGGAAAGAGGCCATTCTGGTGAGGGAAGACGGACTGGTAACAGAGGGCAGCTTCACCAATATCTTTGTTGAGCGCGATGGTCTATTGCTCACACCTCCTTCATCGCTCGGCCTATTGCCGGGTATCCTGCGCGAGTATTTGATCGAGAAGGGCCAAGCTCGCGAGGCTGAGCTCACCCTTGATGATCTCGCTGACGGCTTCCATTTGGGCAACGCGGTGCGTGGCCTCTTTGCCGCGAAACTGATTTGAGAAAGCGGGCAGCTTCAGCTCCCGGTACACACACATGAACATACCCATCCTCTACGAAGACGGCGAAGCGCTTGTCATTGATAAGCCCGCAGGTCTGCCGGTTGACCGCCCCAAACGCGGCGGCCCTGCTTTGTGGGACCATATCGAGCAATTGAAGCTCGGCTTTCAGCGCCCTCCGGTCGCAGTTCACCGGCTTGATACAGACACAAGCGGCTGCCTTTTGATGGCGCGCAATCCCAAAGCTTTGAAACGGTTTAACAGGGCGTTTGAAGATCGGCTGGTCGGCAAGACCTATCTCGCGATCATCGATTTTGAACCCAGCGAGCCTTCAGGCACGATTGAATTGTCGCTGTCCAAAATCAGCTCCGCCGAAAAAGGCTGGCGCATGATCGCGGCGAAAAAGGGCAAACCTGCCGTGTCGCATTGGGAGCTGCTGGAAACGATTGGTGAGGGCGACAAACGCCGCTCGCTCATCCGCTTCCGCCCGACCACAGGCCGCACACACCAATTGCGGGTCCACGCTTTGCAAGGACTGGGCGCACCGCTTCTGGGTGATCCGGTCTATGGCCCTGTTCGCGGGCAGAATAAGGGCGCGCCGCGTACCATGCTGCATGCCGAGACAATCACGGTCGCGCGCGATGGCAAGCCCACAATCACCGCACACTCACCTTTCCCAGAGGATTTTGTGCGCGCTGGCCTTGCCGCGCCTGATGTACCGGAATTGGGCGATGGAACCGACGCTACTTAACCGCGCCCATGCGTTGGCCGAGGAAAGCTTCCTCGCTGGCTCTGGCCCCGGCGGCCAGAACGCCAACAAGGTCGCAACCGAAGTGCAGCTGCGCGTCAGTATTTATGCACTGCGTCTACCCCCACCTGTGTTTGCAAGGCTGCGTGAACTGGCCGGCTCAAAACTGACCACCGCAGGCGATTTGCTGATCACGGCGCGCCAACACCGCACGCAAGAAGCCAACCGTCAGGCGGCGCGCTCGAAGCTGGAAGATATCCTGAAAGCGGCCCACGAACGCCCCAAAAAGCGCGCCAAAACACGGATCAACCGGGTCGGCAAGACGCAACGGCTCAAATCCAAGAAAGCGCGCGGGATGGTAAAGGCCAATCGCGGCAAGCCCAATAGCTCAGATTGGTAGGCTTCGAAGGCTCGACTCTGCTTGACTTTCACAGGGGAATCGGACATTGGCGCCGGTCTGTGAGGCGGCGCACGCTTGCGTCGCCCTTTGTTTTACAGGCTGTCCAGCGTTTCTGGCGGCCTTACCCGAACTGTAGGATACCGCCATGGCGAAGCCCGCAACCGTCAAGATTAAGCTCGTCTCGACCGAGGGCACGGGCTTTTATTACACGACCAAAAAGAATCCGCGCAACACCACCGAAAAAATGGTGTTTCGTAAGTACGATCCGGTCGCAAAAAAGCACGTTGAATTCAAAGAAGCCAAGATCAAGTAAGATCTGGCGTTTGGGCGATGAATGCGCCCGGCCTTTACAATTCATCGACAGTTCAACGCTCACACGCTAGCTGGGCGACTATGGACATAAAGCAATTCTTCCGTCGCAGCGCTCTCGCCGTTACCGGTGCAGGCACGCTCGCGCTTGGCTTTTCGCTTGGTAGCGGGGCAGCGCCCTTTGCGACCCCTGTGGCTGCGCAATCTAGCTCTGCCAGCCTGGAGCGCGCCGTCACCGCCTTGCGCGGCATTTCGACCATGCGCGCCGATTTCACGCAAACAGACCGTGCTGGCAATCAAGCGCGCGGGACAATGACGCTAAAACGCCCTGGCAAGATTCGCTTTGACTATGGCCGCGACGCTGATTTGCTGGTCGTTTCAAACGGGCGCTCGCTTTACATGATCGATTACGAGGTCAACCAGGTTGAGCGTTGGCCGATCCGCAATTCGCCGCTTGGCGCATTGCTCGATCCTGATCGCGATGTTTCGCAATTTGGCACATTGATCCCAACGGGTTCGCCCGATGTGATCAGTGTGGATGTGCGTGATCCAAACAAGCCCGAATTTGGCCGCATCGTTATGAACTTTGCGCGCAACTCAAATGCGCCGGGCGGGATGCAGTTGATGAACTGGGTTGCGGTTGATGCACAGAATCACCGGACCACCGTTCGCCTGACGAATCACCGTTATGGAGTGTCGGTTCCGGACAGCACATTCAGGTTCCGCGACCCGCGCCGATCCTCTCGTCGACCGAGGTAAACGGTTCGACCCTCAGAAGTTGTACGTATGCGACAAAACTAGGTGGATGTTCATATACACGAAAGCTGAAAGCCGCTAATTATTCTCAACAAGGCAAGTGAGAAGAAGGGTTTCCCCCCTGTTGCCCTTCTCAACAAATCGAACTTGTCTTGCACAAGCGTGACGAACGCTAACACCGAAGCCCCAGTGCCACCGCCCCCGGCACTGGGGTTTCTTTGTATTTGCGCACACGCGGCCTAGGGCCCCGATCGCTGGCACCCGGCTTGCGGCTGCTTACACGGCTGAGCACAGCCAATGGCCTCCCACTTCACTCCCAGCCGAACGCACTCCGAATAAAGTCGTAGATCAGATTCTGTTCGATCACGCCGCGCACGCGGTGGCTCCCGGGGCCTTGCGCGTAGAGCGCGACATCCTCGCCTGCATGAGTTTCTGAGCCAAGTGGAATGGCTGATTGTTGCTGCGCGGCAATGCCCGTTTCGGGATGCGGCCGGGGGTCTAGGCCGGCGATAGCGCCGGGACCATTGGCATAGCCCAAGGTTGTGTAGGGCCTTCCATCGTTGGCAGGTGTGGGCTCTTCAGTGTTGGAGATATCGCCGCTTGGCGGGACGACCAGCCCGAGAATGTCGTTTCCGCGCCGCGGGTAGCCCGCAATGGTGAAGACATGGCTGTGATCGGCTGTGACCATGATGAGCGTTTCGGCCGGATCGGTGTTGTCGATCGCGTATTGGATCGCGCGGGCGAACTCGACCGTTTCCTCCAAGGCGACGCCAGCGCGCCCGGCATGGTGCCCGTGGTCAATACGACCCAATTCCACCATCAGGTAAAAGCCATCCGGGTCGTTAGAAAGTCGTGAGATCGCCTGTCCGGTCATCTCGGTCAGCGTCGGCTCAGTGCTTTCCTCAGCGCCTTCAGCCTGACGCTCCGCCATGTAAGTCATGTGGCTCGATGAAAAGAGGCCGAACACCGGGCGGTCGGTCGGAGCCGCTTCGAGTTCTGCGGCAGTGGTGACGAAGGTGCCTCCGGTGCGCGCGACCCATCCTGCAGGCAGATCGGCGCGCTCTTCCATGCGTCTGCCACCATCCGACTTGCCATAAAATGACCGCGAGCCGCCACCCAGGGCCAAGTCCCAATCCGCCGCTATCAATTGCGTTGCGATATCTTGACAAGCGCTGGCATCATCGCCGTCTTCAGTGACAACATGACTTTCCCAATTGCGGTCTGAGGAGCGCGCATAGACGCTGGCCGGGGTTGCATGGGTGATCCGCGCTGTCGAAACAATGCCAAGCGCGAGCCCGCGCCGTTTCACCTCTTCGCCAAGCAAGGGCAATGGGTGGGCAAGCGTATCTGCACACGATCCGCGGCGTCCCTCCGCGCTCACTCCCAAAAATCCAATATTGGTCTTTTCGCCCGAATGCATCGCGGTCGCTGTGCCCGCACTGTCAGGCACCTGCGCGTTGACATTGTATGTCTTGACCAACGCAACATTTTCGAAGTTTTCAAACGAGAGGGTGTTTTCTTCACCGCTCTCACCGCGTTTTTGCGCCTCGTAAATGCGGGCGGCTGTGATCGTCGAGATGCCCATGCCATCGCCGATGAATAGGATAACGTTTTTGGCGCGCGGCTCCTCTGCGGCTGCCAGCGATGAAGCGCTTTGGGTGGCCGCGCCCTGCTCACCGTAATAGTTCACTGTGGACTGACAGGCGCCCAGCGAAAGGGCGGTGCTGGCTAGAATGGTTGCGGAAAGCAGGCGCATTTTGGTTCTCCGAATACGTGTTGCCTCGCTTGCTATCGCTTTGCTGCATGACGCGAAAGTGAAAGGTGGCGTTTTATTGCGCTTATCCCTAAATCCGCTGCCATGATTTCTGTAGCCACCTGGAACATCAATTCGGTTCGCCTGCGCCTGCCGATTGTCGAGAAATATCTGACCGAGCACGCGCCCGACATCCTCTGCTTGCAAGAGATCAAGTGCGAGGAGGACAAGTTTCCCGCACAAGCGCTCGCCGATATGGGGTATGAGCATCAGGCCGTGCATGGGCAAAAAGGGTATCACGGCGTCGCGACGGTAAGCCGCGTGCCCATTCGCGAGGTCACACGCCACGACTGGCAAGCCAATGGCGAAGCGCGCCATGTCGGGGTTGAGGTCATTGGCAAAGATGTATTCGTCGACAATGTCTACGTGCCTGCCGGTGGCGATGTGCCAGACCGCGAAGTGAACACGAAATTCGGCCAAAAGCTCGATTTTCTGGCGCGCATGACCGACTGGGCCGATGCGCTCGACAAGCCGACTTTGATCGTGGGTGATTTCAATATTGCCCCGCTAGAAAGCGATGTTTGGAGCCACAAGCAATTGCTGAAAGTCGTCAGCCACACCCCATTGGAAGTGGAAACGCTCGGACGCTTTCAGGAGGCGCATGGCTGGGTGGATCTGGGACGCGAATTTATCACCGATCCAGAGCGGTATTTCAGCTGGTGGTCCTATCGCTCTCCCGATTGGCGCAAGAATGATCGCGGGCGCAGGCTTGATCATATGTGGGCCTCTCCAGATCTCGCGAGCAAAGCAAGCGGGCACCGTATTCTGGAAGATGCGCGCAGCTGGGAAAAGCCATCGGACCACATCCCGCTAATCACCGAGTTTGATATTTGAGCGACGCGTCGCCTTCTCCTTCAAGACGCGCAGCGCAAGCGGTGGACGCGCTGCGCCATGGCTGGCCGTTGGCATTCGAAGGCGGTCCAACTCTGCTGCCCGTTGAAACCGCGATAGCGACCACGGCCAGCTCTGCTCACATGCTGATTTCTGCCGCACGCGCGGCAACGCTTAAGCTGACCAATCAGCGCGATGCCGCTGTCCCGCACGCCCCGGTTTTGATCCGTGGCGGTGAGCCGTTTGATATGGCTCAGGCAATCCCAATCGCGGACCCCGCACTTGACCTGCGCAACCCGCTCAAGGGACCATTTCGCGCGGAGAAACTGGAGTGGGAAGAAGTCGCATTGGCCGCAATGGAGCTGGCGCGGATTGCAGGGATATTGCCTGCCTTCATGGTGGATCCAAATTACGCTGGCGAAGCGCACCAGCTGCTCGCAAGTGACCTTGCCGCCTACCAGGACACAGGCGCATTGCGGATTGTTACACGCGCAAAACTCCCTGTGAGCGCAAGCGAAGAGGCCGAGATTATCGCCTTCCGCTCCACCGCTGACACACGCGAACATGTGGCGCTGATCATTGGCGATCAATGCGGCGATACGCAGCCTCTGGTCCGGGTGCATTCTGAATGTTTGACGGGCGACATTTTGGGCAGCCTAAAATGCGATTGCGGCCCACAATTGGATGCAGCCTTGCACGCGATGGCAGAGCACTCTGCCAAAACCGGCGGTTGGGGCGCGCTGCTCTATATGCGGCAGGAAGGGCGCGGGATCGGGCTCATCAACAAACTGCGCGCCTATCGTTTGCAGGATGAAGGCTTTGATACGGTCGATGCCAACCAGCGCCTTGGCCTACCTGATGAGGCGCGCGATTTTCCAGTTGCGGCGCGCATGCTGGAGCTGATCGGAGCGCGGCAAATCCGATTGCTCACGAACAATCCCAAAAAGGTCGACGTGCTCCAAGCCGAAGGCATCACCGTGACCAAACGGGTTCAGCACCAGCTGCCCGACAATCCGTACAACGCACGCTATCTTGCGACCAAGCGCGACCGATCGGGACATTTGCTCAAATGAAGGGCCCAGAAATCCCCGTGACGATCCGGCCCGAGGCACCGGCCGACAAAGAGACAATTTTTGCGCTGACTAAGACGGCTTTTGAGCCGATGCCCTTCAGCGATGGCGACGAGCAGCACGTGATTGACCGCGTGCGCGCCGACGGTGATCTGACATTGTCGCTGGTGGCCGAGGATGAAACCCGCATTGTCGGTCATATTGCCTTTTCACCCGTCACAATCTCAGACGGAGCGCAAGGTTGGTTTGGTCTGGGCCCAGTATCGGTTTGGCCCGAACTGCAACAACGCGGCATTGGCGGCGCACTGATCAAACGCGGAATCGCGGATATGCGCGCTCAAGGGGCAAAGGGCATCGTGCTGCTAGGCAGCAATGTCTACTACCCGCGCTTTGGCTTTGAGCATGTGCCCCAGCTGACCTATGCTGGCGGCCCGCCGGAGTTTTTCCAAGCCCTGCTGCTGGATGGCGAAATGCCCAGCGGTGAAGTCGCCTTTGCGCGCGGGTTCACACCCACTGAGGCTTAACGCCGCTCGTAATCCGTAAGACCGCGCGCCAGATTGTTGCCGGTCAGATCAACGCGCGAGCCTGTCCAGTCGGCCAGAAACACGCTTGATCGTTGCAAGCCAGGTACAAAGCGAGCTTCATTGCCGCGCACGCTTAGCCCATCGGATGAATGCAGCACTGTCTCTGCGCCCAGAGCGATAAAGGCAGAGTAATTTTGTTTGTTGCGCCCTTGCACAAACCAATTGCCTGCGATGCTTCCGCGACTGCCTGCGGGCAGGTCGATCATGTAATTGGTTTCGCTGCCTTGCGCGTCGTCAAAGCTGTTGTTCTCGATTACGACATTGGCCGCGCGCGCCTTTACATAATGCCCGCCGCGACCGCGCTCAAACCGGCTATCACGTACGGTTAGCTCGCCGTAATTGCCGATATAGAGCGAATGCGCGCAGCCGGCCGAATTCTCGCATGTTCCAAGCCCCGTGAATGTTGAGCGCATGATATAGATGCGACCGTTTGGATCATTCGCAGTAAGGATGCCCTGCTGGCTGTTGGCAAAGCGCGAATATGCGATGTTGAGCGCTCCCTTTTCGAGCCGGATGCCAGCGCCATTGCCATCACGCACATTCATATTGGTGAAGGTGATCCCGCGCACTTCTGCCCCCAGCCCGCGCAGCACCAGAGCCGCTTTGCCTTCACAGGTTGTGCGATCGAATGTCACCGTGCCGTATTCGCGCGCAACATAGACAACTACGCCTGCGGTTTGGACGGCGCATTGGGCGTAGGTGCCCGGTGCGATTTCAATCGTGCCGCGCTGATCGCCAATCGCGTTCACAGCGGCTTGCAAAGTGCCATAGCCGCGTCCGCTTTCCTTAATCGTGAAAGGCGCTGCGCTTTGCGCTTTGGCCGACGTGACCGGCAGAATAAACGCTGCCAGCGCGAGGATAAGCGCCATGCATACCCAATCAAGCGAATTGGCAATGCGCAAAACCTTTGCGCGGCGAGCATGTGAAGGAAGCTGAACCATATCGAGGGGCATACCGCAAGTCGGTTTGCTTCGCCTCGTGGATTGCGTGCAGTGTGCCGTTTCGATCCATCAATTCGCGCTTGGCTTAACGGGCCTCCGACCGCTACACCTTCACTTGCAAAGAGGAGAGACGAATGAGGAATTTCGCCGCAACAGCTTTGGCCAGCGCTGCGCTGCTAACGCTTGGTGCATGCTCGGACAGCGATGATCGCTCGTTGGAAGCGGAGCCGGTATCGGTTGAAATGCCCGCGCAAGAAGCGCTTGAGCCGATTATGGATGAGCCTGTCGCTGATCCAGAGGCGAGCGGCCCTGCACCAGAAGTCGATGAAGAAACGGCAGAGGCGGCTGAGAGTGTGGCACAGGAAGCCGCTGCCGCCTCTGAGGCGTCGGAATGATTGAACGCGCGGCTTTTCCCGCCATCGCGCTATTCACGCTCGCACTAGCGGGGTGTGACAGCGGATCGGGCCGTGCGCCCGGCGCTGTTAGCGAAGGCGAAGCACAGGCGCTCGAAGAAGCAGCCGAAATGCTTGAAGAACGCCGCCTGCCAGAGGGAACTTTACCTCCAACAGGGCAAGAAGAAGTGGCCGCACAAGAGGAGCCGCAAGAATGAACGCGCAAACCGCCATTGTTGGCAATCCGGGGATGGATGCAGAAACCTTCGAACAATTTGCAGAGCAGCTAGAGCGCTATGTCCGCGAGCGACTGATCCCTGCCGAAGCCGACCTGATCGAAAACGATGCTGTCCCGCCAGAAATCATCGCAGAAATGCGCGAAATGGGCCTTTTCGGCATCTCCGTGCCGGAAGAATATGGCGGCGCTGGTCTCAACATGACGCAATATGCGCGCGTCGTGAATATGATGAGCTATGCCGCGCCCGCCTATCGTTCCATTTTCTCAATCAATATCGGTATGTTCTCAAGCGCGCTCAAAAACGGCGCAACCGAAGAACAACGCGCGCATTATTACCCGCAATTGGTCGAAGGAAAGATTGCGTGTTTTGGCCTGACAGAACCGGGTTCGGGCAGTGACAGCGCCGCGATGCAAACCACCGCGACACCCGATCCGGATGGCAATGGCTGGGTACTCAATGGCACCAAACGCTACATCACCAACGCGCCCCATGCTGATTTTGCCCTGATCATGGCGCGCACCGAAAAAGAAGCTTTGCCCAAGAACGCACATGTCAGCGCATTCCTTGTACCGATGGATACACCGGGAGTTTCGACCGGATCGCCGGACAAGAAGATGGGGCAATCAGGCAGCCACATCTCAGACATTATGCTCGACGATGTGAAAGTGCCGGGCGATGCGCTGCTGGGTGGAGAGACCGGCCGGGGTTTCCGCTTTGCAATGCAGAGCCTCGACAATGGCCGTATTTCCGTGGGCGCAGCCGCAACCGCCTATGCCCGCCGCGCGCTCGATAGCGCGATCCGTTACGCCAATGAGCGCAAGGCCTTTGGCGAACCCATTGCGCGCTTCCAACTGATCCAAGCCATGCTGGCTGACAGCGAAACCGAGATTTATGCCGCTGAATGCATGATGCGCGATGTCACAGCGCGCGCCGACCGGGGCGAAAACATCCTCGTCAAAGCCGCCGCGTTCAAGGTTTTCGCCAGCGAGATGTGTGGCCGCGTGGTTGACCGTGTTGTGCAGATCTATGGCGGCGCGGGTTACTTGGCGGAATATGACGCCGAGCGCTTTTACCGCGATGCACGCATCTACCGCATTTACGAAGGCACGACACAAATTCTCCAGCTCCAGATCGCCAAGCACATGCTGCGCGAATGGGAAGCGCTTAATGGTTGAGGCACGCTAACGCTCAGGCCCTAGCCACCCGACAGGACAAGAAATGTATCAATTACTCAATGACCTCTCGATCATCGAGGTCTCCAGCTTCGTCGCATCACCCACGGCGGGCCTCTACTGTGCGCAAATGGGCGCAGAAGTCATTCGCGTCGATCACAAAGCGGGCGGGCTTGATTATGATCGCTACATGCTGACCAAAGAGGGCCGATCGCTCAGCTGGGAGAACCTCAACCGCGCAAAGAAGTCGGTCGCACTCGATCTGCGCTCTGGCGAGGGGCGTGAGCTTTGCGTCGAGCTAGCAGCAAGAACAGGGCAGTGCATTACCAACCTGCCCGAGAAAAGTTTCATGAGCCATGCGGCAATGCAGGCTCAAAGAAAGCAGACCATGGGGCGCGATGATATGATCAGCGTGCGGATCATGGGGTGGCACGATGGACGTCAGGCGATGGATTTCACAGTCAATGCCGCCGCCGGATACCCTTTGATGACAGGCCCAGAGGAATGGGATCCAGAATCTGCTCCTCCTGTAAGCCAGCCTCTGCCTGCTTGGGATTTCATCACCGGTGCCTACACCGCCTTTGCGTTGATGACCGCGATCCATAACCGCTCGGCCACTGGCAATGGAGCGGAATTGCGCGTGCCTTTGGGTGATGTTGCGATTGGCACCATGGCAAACTCTGGCACGATGGCTGAGATGCTCTATCGCGGCGGCGATCGAGAGCGGATGGGCAACGCGATATGGGGAGCCTTTGGTCGCGACTTTCAAACTAAGGACGGCACCCGCTTTATGGTCGCCGCGCTCACTCAAAAACAGTGGACGGGTCTGGTCAGCGCGTTCGACGTTGCTGAGGGTATCGCTGCATTGGAGCAAGAGCTGGGCGTCGATTTCAGCGCGGGCGATAGGCCCCGTTTCGAAAACAGGCACCGACTATGCGATCTGTTCCAAGCTGCTGCAGAAACCTACGATTATGCAACGCTCTCAGGCCGAATGGCAGCCGAAGGATGCACGTTCGAGAAGTATCGCTCGCACTATCAGGCCTCGCAAGATCCTGTGTTGGTGGAAGACAATCCGCTGTTTGGTCCTTCGCCAGCTAATCCATCCGGATTTGAATATCCTGCGACGCGCAGCTTTGCGAACATCCCAGCGCAGGTCGCTGGTGACCCCGCGCCTGCACCGTTTCTTGGGCAACATTCAGAAGAGGTCCTGTCGGAAAGGCTCGGCCTGTCATCAGGTGCCATCGCCAAGCTTATCGACGCAGGCACTGTCGCTCTCTCCGACGAAAACGCAAATTACGGGAACCGCTAATGACCAGAAGAGCAGCCATTGTTTCGCCCTTGCGCACACCCGTCGGCAAATTTCTTGGCGGTCTATCCAGCCTGAATGCGGGCGAATTGGGTGCGATTATCTTGAAAGCTCTGGTCGAGCGAAGCGGCGTTGATCCCGAGCGTGTCGATGATGTCGTATTCTCCCAAGGCTATGGCAATGCAGAAGCGCCTGCGATCGGACACTGGTCATGGCTCGCGGCAGGACTGCCGCTTGAAGTGCCCGGATACCAGCTTGATCGCCGTTGTGGTTCTGGTCTGCAAGCGGTCGCTAATGCGGCGATGATGGTCGAAACCGGCATGGCGGATGTGGTGGTTGCGGGCGGGTGCGAAAGCATGTCGAACGTAGAACACTACACACTCCAAGGGCGCGGGGGCGCGCGGATGGGCGATATTACTTTGCACGATCGCCTGTCGCGCGGACGCCTAATGAGCCAGCCGATTGAGCGCTTTGGCATTATCACTGGCATGATCGAGACAGCCGAAAACCTCGCCAAGGACTACGAGATCACGCGCGAAGAAGCGGATGCCTATGCAGTGCGCTCCCACCAGAACGCAGCCGCTGCATGGGAGCAAGGCAAGTTTAACGATCACTTGGTTCCCATCGAAGTGCCACAAAAGCGCGGCGATCCAGTCGCATTCGAACGCGACGAGGGCTACCGCGCGGATGCTTCGATGGAGAGCCTCGGGAAATTACGCGCAATTGATGGAAAGCGCGATCCGGACGCCATCGTCACCGCCGGTAATGCCAGCCAGCAAAACGATGCAGCAGCGGCCTGTCTGGTAGTGGCCGAGGACAAGCTGGAGGAGCTGGGCCTGACGCCGTCGCTCTGGTTCGGTGGATGGGCAGCGGCGGGTTGTGATCCATCGCGCATGGGCATCGGACCGGTGCCAGCGGTGGAGAGACTGTTTGAGCGGCGCGGTTACTCTTGGGGCGACATCGACCTTGTCGAACTCAACGAAGCCTTCGCTCCGCAAGTGCTGGCGGTGCTCAAAGGTTGGGGGTGGAGCGCAGATGACAGCCGCCGCGATATCCTAAACGTCAACGGTTCGGGCATCTCGCTTGGCCATCCGATTGGCGCGACCGGCGGGCGTATCCTAGCTGATATGGCCGCCGAAATGCACCGACGCGAGGCTCGCTTCGCCTTGGAGACAATGTGCATCGGTGGTGGTCAGGGCATCGCCGCCGTGTTTGAACGTGCTGCATGACCTATGAGGCTTGGATAGGGCGCGAAGAGCGGCGCACAGACAGGCTCGATGAGGGGCTGGCCTCGCGTTGGTTGGCGACGTTTGATCTGCCTGAGGGCAATCCGCTTCCTCAAGGTATCCATTTCGCCCTTTGCACTCCTGAAGCAGCAACGATTGCTTTGGGCGACGATGGCCACCCGGTCCGCGATGAAAGCGACAAAAGCTTCCTCCCCCCATTTCCGATGCCGCGCCGGATGTGGGCCTCAAGCGCTATTGAGTTCCGCGTGCCCATCACCTCAGGCGCGGTGATTGAGCGAACTAGCCGCATCGCCTCGATCAGCGAGAAAGAGGGCGGCAGCGGCAAGCTTGCCTTCGTCAATGTCGAGCATGAAACGCATGCCAATGGCACGCTGTCCGTGCTGGAAACACAGACCTTGGTCTATCGCGAAGCCGCCAGTAGCGATGCGCCGCTTTCGCCGCCACCGCTTGGCGCAGGGGCGCTGGAGTTCTCCGAATGGGACGCGCATCACTCGCTCGTGCCCGATCCGCGCCTCTTGTTTCGGTACTCTGCGCTGACTTTCAACACCCACCGCATTCACTATGACGCGCCCTATGCAAATGAGGTGGAGCGGTATCGAGGGCTGGTTGTGCACGGTCCGCTCACCGCAAGCCTGCTGCTTCAACTCGCCGCGCGCGAATTGGGCGACAACGCGCTGAGGCATTTCAGCTTTCGCGGGGTTTCGCCTGCAATCGCTGGTGAGCCCTTGCATCTTGTGATGCGCAAAGGTGAAGACGGCTATGAACTGGGTGCCTTTGCCGATGATGGCCGGCAAATAACAAAGGCGTCAGCGCAAGTTCAGTCGACCGGAAAGTCTTTGAGCGGCTTCAGGACCGAATAGCTCTCAGCTTTCAGATCGCCATCAAATTCCGGAAACTCAATCTCCTGGGGCTCCACATGCGTATCCGGCAGGCGATCCAGCAGGTCACGGATCAGCGTCAGCCGCCCGCGTTTTTGATCATTGAAATCGACCAAGGTCCACGGCGCATTGTTTGTATGCGTCGCCTCCAGCATCGCTTCGCGCGCCCTGGTGTAATCATCAAATTTGTCGCGCGCGGCCAGATCGACCGGCGATAATTTCCAGCGCTTGAGGGGATCATCGAGACGCTCGCGCAGCCGCTCTTCCTGATTGGCCTGATCTGTGGTGAGCCAGTATTTGAACAGCAGGATACCGTCATCAGTCAGCTGCTTTTCAAACACCGGGGCCGCTTCCAAGAACGCCTCGGCCTGCTCCTCGCTGCAATAGCCCATTACCCGCTCAACGCCCGCGCGATTATACCAGCTGCGGTCGAACAGCACGATCTCGCCAGCATGCGGCAAGTGCGAGACGTAACGCTGGAAATACCATTGCGTTTGCTCATCCTCGCTCGGCTTGGAAAGGGCCACAGTGCGGCATTGGCGCGGGTTCAGCTTATCGCGCACCGCTCGGATCGCGCCGCCCTTGCCCGCCGTATCGCGCCCCTCGAAAATCACCACAATCCGCGCGCCAGTGGTACGCGCCCAGCGCGCCATGCCGACCAGCTCCTCAGTCATGGGTTCCAAGAGTTTGCGGTATTCCTTACTCTTCAGCGCCACGGCGTTCCTCGCGATTTTCCTTGTCTACTCGGCACACTAGTATCAAATGATACGCCCATGGCTACACTCGCTGATCCAGACACCGACTTTACCGCTCTGCCGGAGCTGCCCGATGATGTTTTCACCGCGCCCTTGCGGCGCCCGGCGCATCTGGGTGAGGACTGGTTGGAGCCGGAGCAGACGCACTATTCAGCAGACGAGCACACGATCTGGAATGAGCTATTTGCCCGGCAGATGGATGTGCTTCCCGGACGCGCCGCCAGCGCTTTTATGGCGGGGCTTGAAAAGCTGGACCTGTCGCGCGGTGGGATCCCGGAATTCGGCCAGCTTTCAGAGGAGTTAGACAAGCTCACGGGGTGGAGCGTGGTGCCTGTCCCTATGCTGATCCCCGATCACGTTTTCTTCTGGCATCTTGCCAATCGCCGCTTTCCTGCGGGCAATTTTATCCGCACGCGGGAGACCTTTGACTATATTCAGGAGCCCGACGTCTTCCACGACGTGTTCGGCCATGTGCCGATGCTCACTGATCCGGTCTATGCCGATTACATGCAGGAATATGGCCGCGCTGGGTGGAAGGCGATGCGGTACAACCGGCTAAAGGCCTTGGGCGCGCTCTATTGGTATACGGTCGAGTTCGGCCTGATCGAAGAAGCAGAAGGCATTCGCGCTTATGGCGCTGGCATCCTGTCAGGTCCGACCGAGGCAAAATTTGCGGTCGAAGCGGAAAGTCCCAATCGAATCATGCTCAATGTCGATCGCGTGATGCGCACCGATTACGTTATCAGCGATCTGCAACCGACTTACTTTGTGATTGAGAGTTTTGACGACCTCTATCGCCAAACAGTAGAGCGGGATTTTGACCGCCTTTACCGCAATTTGGCACCAAGCTTCACCTACGCGAACTCAGCGATCATAGATGTCGATTATGTGGTGACGCGCGGGACGCAGGAATATCATCTGCGCGGTGGCGGTGGCTCGGGAGCCAAGCCGGTTTGATCGGGCACCAAGGGACCCGACAAAATCAGGCAGGAAAACGTTTCAAAAACACCAGGTAATGCGCGGTAAGCAAGATGACCGCTGCGGCCAGGCCAGTGCCAAGCGCCAGCCATGAAAGGCTTCCCATGAAGGTTCCAGAATTCATATAAAGGCCCGCGAACAGGCTGGCGAACAAGCCGATCGCCATCTGGCGTAGGATTAGGCCCGCGCTTTCAGTGCGCGCGATTATCGAGGCGAACCACCCCGCGCTCACACCTATAACAAAGAGCAATAATAGCGCCATTTGGCCTTGATATCCCACCGCATATCTCTGCGGTTAATTGCGTGAAATTCAACTGTGAAACGGGCGGCGCACGCAATTGGTTCCACAGCTTATCGCGAATAATTCTCGTTAAAAGAAATAGAACAGCGCGCAGCCCATCGCGATACGATAGATCACAAAGACCATCATGGAAGCCCGTTTCAAGAAGTTCATCAGGAACGCCATAGTGAGGAAGGCAGCGACAAAGGTCATCGCGCCCGTAATCAACGCCTCAACCAAAAGCGCACCGTCAGCCTCTAGTAAATCGGGCACGATCAACACGCCCGCCCCTGCAACGGCGGGGATCGAGAGCAAGAATGAGAAACGCGCGGCTTCAAATCGGCCATAACCAAGGAAGCGCGCTGCGGTCATGGTGACACCAGAACGGCTGGTTCCCGGAACAAGCGCCAGCGCCTGCGCCAGACCAACAATCAGACCATCACGCCATGTCATCTGCTCAAAGGTTTTCTCTTCCTTGCCGAAATGGTCCGCAAGGCCGAGCAGAACTCCATAGACGATCAGATTGGTCGCTATGAGATCAGTGAACCGGATCGAGGCGAGCAAGTCGCCCTCGATGATGTCGATCCCGAAAAGGCCGGAGACGAATCCATTGAGAGCCCCGCTTTTGATCGCAAGGCCAAAGATGACCGCGGGAATCGTGCCGAGCACAATCCACCAAAACAGGCGACGTTCAGCGGGGGCCTCCCCAATGCCAACGCTGGCAAAACCGCCGCGCGCAAGGCTCATTACATCTTTGAAGAAATAGACAATGATCGCGAGCAGCGAGCCAACATGCACCGCTATGTCAATCATCGGCCCCTGATCTTCAAAGCCGGTAAAAACCGACACAAGGATCAAATGGCCTGATGAGGAAATCGGCAGGAATTCGGTAATCCCCTGCACAATCGCGATGATGAGCATTTGTACAAAAGTCATAGCCCGCGCTCCTTGGCAGGGGCGCGGGCTAAGGGAAAGTAGTTTGTTTGAGCGGGGTTAAATCACCCCGGTCTTGCCTCTTGGCATCACCAGATTTTCACGCGCTGTTCTGGCGGCAGATACAGCTCATGCTCTTCGGTCACACCGAACGCTTCGTACCATGCATCGGTGTGACGCACGGCATTGTTGAGGCGGAATTCACCGGGAGGGTGGTTCGCCGTCATCACGCGGTTGCGTAAGGATTCCTCACGCTCCATCCCGCGCCAAATTTGCGCATAACCAAGGAAGAAGCGTTGATCGCCGGTCAGGCCATCAATCACAGGAGCTTCTTCGCCGTTCAGGCTCATCCGGTATGCGCGATAGGCCATTTGCAAGCCGACGACGTCCCCAAGAGTCTCACCCATTGACTGGCCAGGGCGCAGACACTCAGGGCCATTGGAACCTTCAACCGGGCAATAAGCTGCGATGAATTCACCCATTTGCTCGGTGAAGCGAACGAAGCCCTCGCGGTCTTCGTCCTGCCACCAATTGCGCAGGGTTCCGGTTGAATCGAATTGCGAGCCTTGGTCATCATAACCATGGCCAATCTCGTGACCGATTACAGCGCCAATACCGCCATAGTTTACCGCCTCATCCGCACTGCCATTAAAGAAGGGAGGCTGCAGGATTGCGGCAGGGAAGACGATGCGATTGGTGAGCGGTGAATAATAAGCGTTCACCGTTTGCGGGAACATGCCCCACTCGGTTGGATCAACCTCCGTGCCGAGCCGTGAGAGCATATCTTCATTAGCCCAGCGCGCGCCTGACATGCGGTTTGCCAGCGGATCGTCAGCTGTCACCTCAAGCCCGTCATAGGTCTTGAACTCATCCGGATAGCCGATCATCGGCACGAAGCCTTCAAGCTTGGTGCGCGCTTCAGTGATAGTTTCCTGCGTCATCCACTCATTTTCATCGAGGGCCGCATTCATCGCTTTGCCAAGATTGGCGACCAGCTCATCCATGCGAGCCTTGCTGTCCGGCGGGAAATACTTCTCGACATAGAGCGCGCCGAGCTGTTCACCCAAACCCGATTCCACTTCAGAGATAGCGCGTTTCCAGCGATCTTGCTGCTCTTCGCGACCGCTGATCGTCTTGCCGTAAAATTCGAAATTGGCCGCATCCAGCTCGCTTGAGAGAACGACCGCATTCGATGACAGGAAGCTTTTGGCCATATAGGCTTGAAGCGTGGCGAGCGGAGTTTCGGTCAGCAGCTCCATCATCGCTGGCAGGCCGCCGCCGATCATCCCAACCTGCTCTTCGGTCAGCCCTGCTTCTTCGATCTCTTCATCGGTTGGCGGGATTTGCGACGCGAGGAAGCGCGGCTGTCCGGTCAGCTGCGAGGATTCGAGCAATGTCGCGATTGGGAAGTCGCCCGCAATCGCATTCAGATCATCGGGGCTCAATTCGTTGTAAGTGAGCGTTGGGCGACGGAAGATTTGCCGCGCCCATTCAAGCTCAGCTACCTTTGCTTCAAACGCATATACCGCATCAGCGGCTGCTGCAGGGTCACCATAGCCCGCAGCACCAAAGACGGTTGCGAGATATTCCTTGTACTTCGAGCGGATTTCCAGATTGTTCTCGGAATCGACGAGGTAGTAGTCGCGATCAGGCAAACCCATGCCATCAAAACCGATGCCGACCACATATTGAGTTGGATTGCGGGCATCGATGGTCACGCCTGCGCTGACGAGCGAGGGATATCCGGGCTTACCCATCAGTTCGACGAGCGCGTCCAGATCCTGTGCGCCAAAAATCTCAGCCAGGTATGGCTGCGCTGGTGCAAGGCCGGATGCATCAATCGCTTCAGCATCGAGGAACGCATTGTAGGCATCAACGATGCGCCGCGCCTGTGTGCCGGGCTCTGGGTTCGAAGCCACGAGCGTCTCTACGAGACTTCGCACATCCTGAATTGCCCCTTCGCGCAACATATCAAATGCGCCAAAACGCTGGCGGTCAGCAGGAATTTCGTTCGCCGCGATCCATTTGCCATTCGCATAAGCGTTAAAATCATTGCCCGGGTGGAGAGTTTCATCCAGCAGGTCGAGACCAACACCCCATTCGCCGAAATCCATCGATGGCGTGGTCGCCTCTTCCAGCTCAGCTTCCAGGTCGTCATGCGCCTCTAGCAGTTCAATCGGATCGCCCGGCAGGCCTTGGTGCCCCTCATGGACGTTGTCATGGGCAAGCGCCGATGCGCTGAGCGCGAAAGCCGCGGTGCCCGTCAGCAAAAGCTTAGTTGTGCGGATCATAGTGTCAGTCCCCGTTTGTGATCTTAGGTATTCCTAATGCAATGTTGGTTTAACGCAGCACTCGCCACAAGGTTGCCGCTGGTCGCCAGCGAAAAGCTGTTGGTCGAAGATTAGGGGGAATTACGCAGCCTTTTCGGCGGCGAATTGCAGGCTTGCAAGCCTTGCATACAGCCCGCCCGCAGCGCTCAATTCGGCGTGATTACCCTGTTCGACCACTTCGCCGTCTTCGAGCACAATGATGCGGTTCGCCGCACGCACGGTGGCAAGACGGTGCGCAATCACCAGTGTGGTGCGATCCTTCATCAGCTCTTCAAGAGCCTGTTGGACGAGTTGTTCGCTTTCCGCATCCAAAGCGCTGGTCGCCTCATCCAGCAAAAGGATGGGCGCATCGCGCAGCAGCGCGCGAGCAATCGCCACACGCTGTTGCTGACCACCGGAAAGCTGCGTGCCACCTTCGCCAAGATAGGTGTCGAGACCCTTTGGCAGCGCCTTCAGGAAGCTCTCGGCATTGGCCGCGCGCGCCGCTTCCCAAATATCCTCATCGCTCGCATCCCATTTGCCATAGCGCAGATTATCGCGCGCATTGGCGCTGAACAGCACGCCGTCTTGGGGTACGAGAGCGAGCCGGTCACGAATGTCGGCTGGGTCCGCTTTGGTAAGCGGCACGCCGTCGAGGCGGATCGTGCCCACTTGCGGATCATAAAAGCGTTCAACCAGCTGAAAAATCGTCGATTTGCCCGCGCCAGACGGCCCAACAATCGCGATGGTTTCCCCTGGCTCAATCTCAAGGCTGAAATCCTTGAGCGCCGGCGTCTCTGGCCGAGCCGGATAGCGGAAGGTCACATTGCGGAAAGACAGCGATCCGCGCGGCGGCGTTGGCAGGCTTTCAGGCCGCGCAGGCGGTGCGATCGCAGGCTTGGCTTCGAGCAATTCGGCCAACCGGCTCGCCGCACCAGCTCCGCGCAAGAGGTCACCATACACTTCGGTAAGCGCACCAAATGCGCCTGCGACAATCATCGCGCCAACCAAGAAAGAGATCAAAGTGCCCGGTGTGATTGATCCCACAGCCACCGCTTCGGCACCGCGCCACAGCATGAAAACAATGGAGCCAAAGATCGCAAATATGACGATTGATGTCATCAACGAGCGCAAAATGATGCGTTTTCGGGCCGTATCAAAGGTACGCTCGACCGCATCGCCAAACCTATCGGACTCGCGCGGCTGCTGACCAAAGCTTTGCACCACTTTCATCGCGGAGAGCACTTCAGTGACCATTGCGCCGACATCGGCGACCCGGTCTTGGCTATCGCGCGAAATGCTCCTGATGCGGCGACCAAACATCACGATTGGCAGAATTGTCAGCGGGATGCCCAATGCCAACCAAACGGTGAAGCCGGGGAGCAGATAAAACAGATAGATCGTGCCCCCAATGCCGAGGAAGACATTGCGCAAGGCGACTGAGACTGTGGTGCCCACAACCGTTTCGATGATCGCGGTGTCGGACGTCATCCGGCTCGAAATTTCCTTAGGCGAATTGTCCTCATAAAATGAGGGCGAGAGATAGAGCAGATTGCGATGCACCTTGCGCCGGACATCCGCCACAACGCGCTCACCAATCCAGCTCACGAAATAGAATCTGGCCGCTGTGCCAAGGGCGATGACCACGACGATCAGTCCAAGATAGCGGAACCAGCGAGCGATCTCATCACCACTATCTGCAGCTCCAAATCCCCTGTCGACAATCAATTGAATCGCCGCTGGGATTGCGAGTGTACCCGCCGCGGTGATGGTCAATGCGATCAACGCAAAAATGACCTGTGTTGGATACTTCGCTGCCTCGCGATAGACCATTTTGAGCGGTGCGAGTGAGCGCGGTTTCTTGGGTGCGTCCGGCACCACTTCTGCCGCCGCGTCTTCGTTCAATTCGGTGATTTGCCCTGACATATGCGTGCTTAACTAGGCGCGCGGATCACAAATTTCACCTGCAAAAGCGCATATTAATGCGCCTTTCGCTCACAACAGAAGCAAGCCCCGGCAATATTGTGCATTGCACAATGAGGTTGAAAGGCCCATTTAGACCATTGAATGAACGGTATCGGGATCGCTGTTCGTCATTTTCATCACTGCGCAACACGGATGATTGGGGGATCATGCGCAGGCAAAGCTCGCCGCAAGGTTGGCGGACAAGGAACGGGGCACGCATGCTTTACAAAGCTTATGAGATTCAGCGCAGCTGGATGAATTCAGTCAGCACGGTGGCCTCGATCACCTCTGAAATGCTGGCCAGCAGCGCCAATCCATGGAGCAAATACGGCTTTGGTCAGATGACCGCGAACGCGCTCGACGTATTCGCGCACGCCACCGCGCATTATTCAAAGCCCGCTTTTGGCATCACCGAGGTTGAGGTCGAGGGCGAGATTTACCCTGTGATCGAGGCAACGGTGATCAACAGGCCCTTTGGCGATCTCAAACGCTTCCGCCTTGATGGTGTCACCGATAACCGCCCCAAAATGCTGATCGTTGCGCCGATGAGCGGTCACTATGCCACTCTGCTGCGTGGTACGGTCGAGCGCATGCTGCAAAGCCATGAGGTCTACATCACCGATTGGGCGGACGCTAAGATGGTGCCACTGCATGAAGGGCATTTCGATCTCGACGATTACATCGACTATGTGATCGAATTCCTCGAATATATCGAAGGCGTCACCCCCGGCCAGCGCCCGCATATGCTCGCTGTGTGCCAGCCATCGGTGCCCGCATTCGCCGCAACCGCTTTGCTCAACCAGCGCAAATCGAAAGCAGCCCCTGCAACACTCACCATGATGGGGGGGCCGATTGATACGCGCGAAAGTCCTACATCCGTCAACGATCACGCGATGAACCGCCCAATCGAGTGGTTCCGCCAAAGCGTGATTGCCACCGTCCCGATGAATTATCGCGGCGCGGGCCGGCGCGTCTATCCCGGCTTTATGCAGCTTTCCGCGTTTATGAGCATGAACCTGCAAAGCCACATGATGAGCCATTATGAGATGTTCAAACACCTCACTGCTGGCGATGAGGCAAGCGCGCAGGCGACCAAGGATTTCTACGACGAATACCGCGCCGTATGCGACATGACGGCCGAGTTTTACCTGCAAACAGTCGAGGAAGTGTTCCAGAAACACTCGATCCCCAACGGGACGTTTGAACATAAGGGCGAAGTGGTCGACCTGACCCAAATCACCGATACCGCGCTCCTCGCCATCGAAGGGGAACGCGACGATATTTCGGGGATCGGCCAGACCAAGGCCGCGCTAAAGCTCGCCAGCGGATTGAAAGCGGACAAGAAACGCTATTACATGGCCGAAGGCGCAGGTCATTACGGCATCTTCAACGGCAGCAAATGGCGCAATAAGGTCGCGCCCGTGGTCGAGGAATTTGTGGCCCTACATTCCTAGACGCATTCTTAAAGCTGTCTGGCTTAAGCCTTTTGAAACCACGTTCTACAATCCCGGTTTCACCGTGACCTTAAACAGCATGGAAGCAGGGGTAAGCTAATGTAACCGCTCAAGTTCTGTTCAAACAGAGGGGCGAGCATATGCTGAAATTCTCTAAAGCAGCCATTTTGGCGATCACTCTTTCTTCGGGCACTGCTGTGCTCGCAGAAGAATCAGGCTGGTCCATCTCCGAGGCAGATGGCCAAGTGTCCGTGATCCGGGGTGAGCGCTCGTTATATGGAGCCGAGGGCACTCAGCTTCAGGTTGGCGATGTTGTGCAGACCAGCAAGGCGGCCAATGCCGTTCTGGTGCGCGGTCGCGATTTCCACATTGTTGACGCCAATTCGCGCGTGCGGATCATCGAAACGCAGGAACAAGGGACGCTGGACCGGGTGGTGCAGTTTCTAGGTGACATGCTGCTTCCAGGCGAACCACAGCGCACACTCAACCGCCCATTGCAGGCGGCTGTGGTAAAGGGATATGGCGACAATTCTGGCCCAAGCGGCCTGACCTCAGGCGAGGCCCAGACCGATCCTGATGAGGCAGGCAGGTAAGCGGTTAAGGGGTCGTTCCACGGCTCCTGAAAAACAGCCGTTTCACAATCCGCTGCGCCATCCACAACAGGCCAATGACGAGCAAGAACAGCACCGCTGCAACACCTGCGGCAACGGTCGGGTATTCATAGGCCACATAAAGCAGCCCGACGGTCGCCACATCCTCCACGCTGGAGGTCACGACGTTGCTGACAGGCTCTGGCGAAGTGTTGACCACGGCGCGCGCTGATGCCTTGCCGCCATGAGCCAGAAAACTCGCCCCGCCGCCCAGCAGAAACGCGATCACTTGGGTTGTCGGGTCAGACGGGTCGACAATCGCGAGCGCCAGCAACGCCCCGCCAACCGGGCGGATCAACGTGTGCACCGTGTCCCACGCGCTATCGAGCCACATCACTTTGTCAGCAAAGAACTCCGCGAGCGCGCCAACGGCAGCGATGCCCATGACCCAAGGGTTTTCCAGCACGCCAAGGCTGGCAAGGTGCTCTGGCACCGGCAGCGCGTCCAATCGCATCGCAAGGCCTGTTGCAAAGATGCACAGATACAGCCGCCATCCCGCCAAAAGGCTAACGCTGCCTGCGATCCCGATGATTTCCATAATCCCCATAGGTGCTAATCTGGCAGGCCGATTGCTCCGCGACAAGCTTGGGTTGAATCTCGCAGAACTCTATTGGGTACGATCTGTTTGTTTAGGCTAGGCCCTTGCGACCAAATCCATTGGCCATTGGGCTCACCGCAGCTTCAGGCACATTAACCGGAGGATCCTGCTGCAAGAGCGAGTTGGCTTCGCGCGCGAAGTCTTCCATTTCACGCACCGACCCCACGATCAGCGCACCATTGCGCGGCCCACCCTCGCCTTCCATGTACAAAGCGGTGGAGCCGCCGGGACTGTGGTCATGGCTGCCTTGCGAACCAGCGTAAAATTGCTGGATTCCACCATAGTCGACGACATGTTTCACGTTGCGTTTACCCTCATCGTCGACTTCTACGAGCGACATAACCTGCTGGACATTGTCAAATTCCAGCCGATCAACACTGTTTCGCGGTATGAGCGCGCTGCGCCCGATGGCGATGCCGATGAGTAGCAGCCCACCGCATAAAATGATTCGAATGATGGTTACGCTGTTGCCATCTTGCTCGACTGGCATTTGCCAGAAGAAGAAGCATGCAGCGATGAAGGCAAAGGCTGCCAGCGCACCGAATATTCGGCCCATTGGGCTTGGTTCGAACATCTCTTCGATGCGAACTAACTCAGGGGTTCTCGACACTCTAACGGTGCCCAGTTCGACAAACGCAACCATCACTTCCTCCGCTTGGCGCGGATAGAACTTACAAGGGAACGGCTGCAATAAGGTTAAGCGATGCCAAAGGGCTGCCGGGAAACCTCAAAGACTTCCCGGCAACCTTTGATCAGAAGACTTCAAACAGTCCCGCTGCGCCCATGCCGCCGCCGACGCACATGGTCACGACGACATATTTCGCGCCGCGGCGCTTGCCCTCGATCAGCGCGTGGCCGGTGCAGCGCGCGCCGGTCATGCCGTATGGGTGTCCGATCGAGATCGAGCCGCCATTGACGTTGAGAATGTCGTTATCGATGCCCAGCTTGTCGCGGCAGTAGAGAACTTGGACAGCGAAGGCTTCGTTCAGTTCCCAAAGGCCAATATCGTCCATTTTGAGACCGGTTTGCTTGAGCAGCTTTGGAATAGCGAAGACGGGACCGATGCCCATTTCGTCAGGCTCTGTGCCCGCAACCGCCATGCCGACATAACGGCCAAGAGGCTCAAGGCCTTTTTGCTCAGCGAGCTTGGCTTCCATCAGAACCGATGCCGATGAACCATCGGAAAGCTGCGATGCGTTACCCGCAGTGATGACTTTGCCCGGACCCATCACTGGCTGGAGGCCTTGGAGACCTTCGATCGTGGTTGAAGGGCGATTGCCTTCATCCTTGGTCAAAGTGTGCTCGACCTGACTGACTTCGCCGGTTTCTTTGTCCTTGACCATCATGGTGGTGGTGCAAGGGACGATTTCAGCGTCGAAATGGCCAGCTTCTTGACCAGCAGCGGTGCGCATTTGCGATTTCAGAGCGTATTCGTCCTGCGCCTCGCGGCTGATGCCATAGCGCGCAGCCACAGTCTCTGCGGTGCCGAGCATAGGCATGTACACATCCTTGTGCATCTCAATCAGAGAGCGGTCAGGCGCAACGCGCATTTCAGGGGTCTGGACCATCGAAATTGAGTCCTGACCGCCACCAACGACGATATCCATATTGTCGACGATGATTTGCTTAGCAGCTGTGCTGATCGCCATCAGACCTGACGAGCACTGACGGTCGATGGTTTGAGCGGCTACTGAAACAGGAGCCCCGCCACGAAGCGCCACTTGGCGACCAATGTTACCAGCCTGCGTGCCTTGCGTAAGAACAGCTCCCCAAACCACATCGTCGACTTCGCCGCCTTCGATGCCAGCGCGTTCAACAGCGGCAGCGTAAGAGAATGAACCGAGCGTTGCGCCCGGAGTGGCGTTGAAGCCGCCTTTATAAGCGCGCCCAATCGGCGTGCGAGCGGTGGAGACGATGACTGCGTCACGTGACATGATGAGGGTGTCCTTTGATTAAGGTGATACGATTTTGCCCCGGGGAGGGGAAGAAATGGGGTCAGATCAGACGAAAAGCATCGTGATCCATTCGCAGATCAGGGCAGGCTTTTCTTCGCCTTCGATCTCGATGGTGATTTCACAGGTTTGTTGCCATTGACCTGGGCGCTTCTCATTCATTTCGAGCAGCTTCCAGTGGCCACGAATGCGCTTTCCAACGCGTACTGGCGCGATGAAGCGGGTTTTGTTGCCGCCATAATTGACGCCCATTTTGACGCCGTCGATCTTGGGTGTGTCGCTGTTCGCGCCAAGATAGGGCAGCATTGAGAGGGTCATGTAGCCATGCACGATGGTGCCGCCGAACGGGGTCAGCTTGGCTTTTTCTTCATCGATGTGAATGAACTGATGGTCGCCTGTCGCATCCGCGAACATGTTGACCTTTTCTTGAGTCATTTCGACCCATTCGCTGGTGCCGATATTCTCGCCGACTTTGGCTGCTAGATCCTGCGGGGACATGTGCTTGGCTCCTCTGCCATGGGCGCGCTCCTTTCGCGAGCGCGGCCAGTTTACGTTTACGTTAACTAGGCTCACCATGGCAGGCAGGTGCGCCAAACGCAACGAGAATCATGGGCGCATCTTGGCAGAGGATGCAAGTGCCCGGATCGGCTACGGCTATGCCGTTACGGCACCGCCACCTTCATCGGTTGTAGAGCCAGTTTTCGCAGCGCGCGCAGCACGAGCACGGCGGCGTTTTTCTGAGGGAGAAAGCGTTTTCTCAAGGTCGAACTGCACCTTCGCTGATTCGAGCCGGGTGACGTAGGAATAAAGCCCAATTTGCAGCCCCACGATCATCAGCATGACCGGCTGATAGCCAATCCCCTGGAACGTCGCCCCTACCAGATAGATCAGGCTCGCCATTTGCAGTGCGGCGGCAAGCGGTGAGATCCAGCCTTCGGTCTCGTCCTCCTTTCCCTTCCATTTGCGATAGGTTTTCTCCATCTGCCACACGCCTAGGCCATGCAGCAGCAACCAGATCGCAAGGCCGGGATAGCCTTGTTCACCAAGCAGCTCAAAGATTGAGGAATGGAACGCGCGACCTTCATCCGTCACTTCGCGGTACTGGATGGTGACGGTGTTGTCCGTCTCCTCCTTCACCGGCATCGTGTAAGTGAAGCTGTTCGCCTTGTAGCTGTCAAAACCACCGCCAAACGGTCTGGCCGCAACATAGTCGAGCGTCCACCCCCACACGGCAAGCCGGGTTGAAGCGCTTTCATCGCCGCCCACTTCGCCCAAGGTCGCCATCCGCTCATAATAAGAGGGCGGCAGGAATGGCAGCGCGGTCAATCCCATCACTCCCGCCGCCGTGATAAACAGCAGCCGTTTCTTGGTATAGCGCAGCAGTAGAACGCCCAGCGCGGCGATGCACAGCAGGCCTGTGCGCGCCTCAGTCCCCACAGGGATCAGCAGGCTCGCGAAGATCAAACCGACCACAAACAGGGTCACGAATTTGTTGGGGCGAAAAATCGTACCAAACTTAGTGAACCAAACTGCCAGCGGGATCAGCGCGATCGCGACCGTGGCCAATGTCGAGCTTTCATAAATGCCGCTATTGTCCTGCACGAAGAACTTAAGGTTGCCATAGCCCCCGCCGCCCAGAACGATTTTCATGCCCGTGCCGATCACGATTGTCGCCACCGACATGGTCAGCGTGAAGGCAAGCGCTTCGATCCGGGCGCGGGTGGTAATGGTGAGCGGAAGGAAGATCGCAAAGAGCAGCGCTTTCCAAACCCAATCCCACTTCATCGCTGCGCTTTCAGGGAACTCAGCGCCTTGCAAAGTCCAAAAGCAATAGATCAGCAGCGCCAGCATCAGCCCTTGCCGCAGAGTGAAACGCGAACCTTCCTTGCGGTCAAAGATCAGCCAGCCACCAAAGGCCGCAGCAAAGGCGATCAGTGAGACCGATATATCCTGAATGATCGAATAGCCGATCCGCTGGGGCGCGATAATGTCGATATACACATAGAGCAGCACCCATAGGAACGGACGCCTGAGGCCAAGCAGCAGGACATATCCGATGAAAGCTAGGAAGACGAGATCGAGCATCAGCCGGGATCTTGCTCATGGTTGGCGTGTTTGCGCCGGGCAGCGTTGCGGCCCGAAACACGCGCTGCCTCGCGCTCTTCATCGGCTTTGTCGACATAGGATTGGATACGCGGATCCACATCCAGATCCGCGCGCATGACCAGCCGCAAAAGGGCAATCGCAATCAGGCCATGCCCTAGCGCCAAAGAGATGTAGTCGATCATCGCAAGGCTGCGCTTACAGCAACGCGGTTGACGGCCCGTTAAGCAAAATGGGTTTAAGTGCCGCTCACGATGACGCGCATTCTCCACGTTCTTGACCATTCGCTGCCGCTGCATAGCGGCTACACCTTTCGCACTCGCGCCATTTTGAAAGCGCAGGAGGCGGCAGGATTGGAAGTGCGCGGGGTTACTTCACAGCGCCACAATCTGGAGGCGGACTGGGAAGAGAACACGGAAGAGCACGACGGCCTCACCTTTCACCGCACCAACGGCAAACCGTCGGGGCCTGTATTGGTAAGCGAGCTTAAGGAAATGGGCGCGCTGTCCGCTTCAATCCAAAGGCTCGCGCGGGATTGGCGACCCGATATCATTCACGCACATTCGCCTGCCCTAAACGGCGGCGCGGCGTGGCGCGCTTCGCAAGCTTTGGGAGTGCCGCTGGTCTATGAAATCCGCGCCTTTTGGGAGGATGCCGCTGTTGGCAACCACACCGGGACCGAAGGCTCTGCCAAATACAAACTCACCCGCAGCCTTGAAACGCAGGTCGCGGGCCGGGCGGATGCCGTCTTTACGATTTGCGACGGCCTGCGCGATGATTTGATTGCGCGCGGCATTCCTGGTGGCAAGATCGGAGTGATGCCCAATGGTGTGGACCTCACCTTGTTTGGGGATCCACCTCCGCGTGATGACGAATTGGCAAGTGGATTGGGGCTTGCCGCAGGTGCTCCCGTAATCGGTTATATTGGCAGCTTTTACGACTATGAGGGCGTCGACGATCTGATTGCCGCCATGCCAATGCTGCGCGAACGCCACCCTGATGCAAAGCTGCTTTTGGTCGGCGCAGGCGAGATGGACGAGGCATGGCGCGCTGCGGTCGCCAATCTGCCTGAACCTGACGCGGTGATCTTCACGGGCCGCGTGCCCCATGATCAGGTTGAGCGGTATTATTCGCTGATTGACGTGCTCGCCTATCCTCGAAAGCACTCGCGTCTCACTGATCTGGTTACGCCGCTGAAACCGCTCGAAGCAATGGCGCAGCGCCGCATTGTTGCCGCCTCCAACGTAGGCGGCCACCGCGAGCTGATCACCCATGGCGAGACCGGATTTCTCTTCCCACCAGACGATCCCGCCGCCTGCGCGGCCGCCTTGGCCGATATGCTCGATGCACGCGATGGCTGGGACGCGGTTCGTGCGCGCGGCCTCGACCATGTTCGCACCCGGCATGACTGGCATATCAATGCCCGACGTTATCTAGACGTTTACCATCTCTTGCTAGCGAACTTTAATCGCGATGGTGGGCACACGCCTGTCAGCCGCGAACAGGGATTACGAGCTTAGGTGCAATCGACCGGCCCTTCGCTCAATTTACGTCGGCAAAGGGCACCAAGGGGCACCATGCGTTTAAGCCAGTTTATAGAGCGGGAACCGCAAAAGCGGAGCAAGCCCAAAAAGAAGGCCAAGGCGTCTGCGGCATCCATTGTCGCGCACAAATCCTTTGTGCCGCTTTTGACCGCTTGGGGCGCCGCTTTGCTCGGTGGGTCCGTCATGGTCCTGCCCGGCAGTGCGATTGTGCGCATTTCCATGCTAACAGGTGTGGGATCGATGGGCGGCTTTGCCCAAATCGCCTTTGCCGTGATCGCCGCCATTTTAGGCGGGCTAACCGCCTTTTTCTTCGCTTCGGCCTTTCGCAACCGCAAGCTTAAAAGCGCCCCTGAGGATGCGGTTGCTTCCGCTTTGGTTTCGCGCCGTGGTCAGATGATCAATCCGGCGGTCGATCTGGGCAGCGAAAGCCTGGACGCGCCGCTTGAGCAAATTCCGTTTAGTCCCAAAGAAGAGGACGAGTACGACGATTTGCCTCAGAGCCTTTTCGAAGACGAGAATGGTGAAGAATCTGCAGAATCAGGCCCACCAACACACCAACCAACTCTGGGCGAACTGGCTGAGCGCAATTATGAGCTTGAGGCTCCAGCTGAGCCCGATGCTGAAACCAATAAAGATGACGAGCCCGGCTTCACTCGGCGCCATTTCAAAGCCGCGCTGATCGAAAGCTGCGAAGGCGCAACATGCGAGGCGGCGTCAGCGGATGATCTTTTGCGCAAAAAGCCAGCACGCCCAGCAGAAGTCAGCACCGAAGACGCTGACGCGAAGCCGCGCGCGCTGGATCTCGGTGAATTTGCTGAATTGCCCGGCCGCAATGCTGTTTGGGTCGAAGACTTACAAGAAGAAACAGACCAAGCCGCAGATGCATCTGAAACTGAAGCGGAACCAGAGCAGGAAGACGCGCCCAAAGCCGTACCCGTTCCCTTGCCTGCGCAAAGCGCGCTCGAAAAGCTGCGCCAGCGACCGCCTGAGGAATTGAGCCTCGTCGAGATGGTTGAGCGTTTTGCAGGCGCATTGCACGAACGCCAGGAAGCCGAACGCACAGACATTTCAAAGGCCCATCCTGCACGCGACCCCGCGCTGGCCGAAGCGCTCAAAGCCCTGTCCCTCTTTACAGAGCGCGGGTTTGACCAAGCAGACAGCGAAAATGCGCCAGCAGACCATGCAGCTGACGACTTGAGCCGGACAGAGCGTGATTTGCGCGCCGCTTTGAGCAAGCTACAAAACTTGCGCGGCGCCGCATAAAAAATGCGCATTATGCGTATTTTTGCAATCTGACCTGCACTTGATCGCAATTGACGCAATCAAACTAAAGCGCAGATTGTCCTGAGTGTAATAATAATTCAGCCTTCGCGGTTGCAATATCGAGAATCCATCGGCAAAAGGCGCGTGAACGCGGCGCGGTCCGGATGATGCATCCGGTGCGCTCGACACACACGCCTTCGCGCATGAGCCGCCCGGCTGGCCTCATATGCATGGCATCTGACAGAACGGACCTTTGCCATGGGATACCCAGATTCCCAGGGTCTTTACGACCCGTCGAACGAACATGACGCCTGCGGGGTGGGCATGGTTGCGCATATCAAAGGTGCGCGCAGCCATTCCATTGTCGAACAAAGCCTCGAAATTCTCGAAAAGCTCGACCACCGCGGCGCTGTGGGCGCTGATCCGCTTCTGGGCGATGGCGCTGGTTTGCTTATGCAAATCCCACACGCTCTGATCGCGCGCTGGGCGGCAGATCATGGCCACGATCTTCCTGCAGAAGGCCACTATGCGGTCGCCATGTGCTTTATGCCGCAGGACGAGGCTGCGCGCGCATTCGTGGCAGAGCGGTTTGAAACTTTCTCTGCCAAAGAGGGCCAGCGCCTGATCGGATGGCGCGATGTGCCGGTGACGATAGAGGGGCTTGGCAAAGCCGTTATCGATTCGATGCCAGTGATCCAGATGGCGATCATCGCGCGCGGCGAAAACTGCGCCGATCAAGACGCGTTTGAGCGTAAATTGCTGGTGATCCGCAAGCAGGTGCAAAACCCGCTCGCAAAACTGGCTGAAAAGCACGATCTGCCGGGTCTCGTGGACCTATATTTGCCGAGCTTTTCCAGCCGCACCATCGTGTATAAAGGCCTGTTGCTAGCAACGCAGGTGCAGACTTTCTATGACGATCTGCGCGATCCTGAATGCGTCAGCGCGTTCGGACTTGTGCACCAACGCTTCTCAACCAACACCTTCCCCAGCTGGCGGCTGGCTCATCCGTTCCGCTTCATGGCGCACAACGGAGAGATCAACACGGTTCGCGGCAATGTGAACTGGATGAACGCTCGCCGTCGCACGATGGAATCGGAGCTGCTGGGTGTTGATTTGGACAAGATGTGGCCGATCATCCCGCATGGCCAGTCGGACACGGCGTGCTTGGACAATGCGCTCGAATTGCTGCTGGCGGGTGGATACAGCCTTGCCCATGCAATGATGATGCTGATCCCTGAGGCCTGGGGGCAAAATGACCTCATGGACCCCAAATTGCGCGCGTTTTACGAGTACCACGCAGCTCTTATGGAGCCATGGGATGGCCCGGCGGGCGTATGCTTTACCGATGGCCGCCAAATCGGCGCGACATTGGACCGCAATGGCCTACGCCCGGCGCGTTTCTGCGTGACCAAGGATGATATCGTCTGCCTCGCTTCTGAAAGCGGCGTGCTGCCTTTTGCCGAAGAAGACATTGTGCGCAAATGGCGCCTACAACCCGGCAAAATGCTGCTGATCGACCTCGAACAAGGCCGGATCATTGAAGATGAAGAGCTCAAAACTGAGCTCGCCAATGCGGAGCCTTATGCCGAGTGGCTGGATAAAGCGCAGTTCAAGCTTGAAGACATCAGCGAGATTGAGCCCGAGCTTTCTGAAGTGGCCGAGCATCCGACCACCCTGCTCCAGCGCCAGCAAGCGTTTGGCTACACGCAGGAGGATATCAACCGGTTCTTGGAGCCAATGGCGGTCAAGGGCGACGATCCGATTGGCTCCATGGGCACCGACACGCCAATTGCTGTGCTGTCAGACAAATCACGCCTGCTCTACGACTATTTCAAGCAGAACTTCGCGCAGGTGACGAACCCGCCAATTGACCCGATCCGTGAAGAGCTGGTGATGAGCCTCCTCTCCATGATCGGTCCGCGGCCGAACCTATTGGGCCATGACGCGGGAACGCATAAGCGGCTTGAGGTGGAGCAGCCGATCCTCACCAATGAAGATTTGGCGAAAATCCGTTCGGTCGAAGCGGTTTTGGATGGCGCTTTCCGTTGCTCGACCATCGACATCACCTTTGACGCGGAGAAAGGCGTTGAAGGGATCGAACTGGCGCTGAGGGAAATGTGCTGGGCTGCGACCGAGGCAGTTTTGCAAGATCAGAACATCCTCGTCCTGTCAGACCGGGCGCAAGATGCAGGCCGCGTCCCTATGCCCGCTTTGCTCGCAACGGCAGCGGTGCATCACCACTTGGTACGCCAAGGTTTGCGGATGCAAACCGGCCTCGTCATCGAAACCGGCGAAGCGCGCGAAGTGCACCATTTCTGCGTGCTCGCAGGATATGGCGCGGAAGCGATCAACCCCTACGTCGCTTTCGAAACGCTCGAAGATATTCGTGCGCGCAAGCATTCGGAACTGAGCGCCGAAGAGGTCCAACAAAACTACATCAAGGGCGTTGGCAAAGGCATTCGCAAGGTCATGTCCAAAATGGGCATCTCGACCTACCAGAGCTATTGCGGCGCGCAGATTTTCGACGCAGTTGGGCTCAGCTCAGACTTTGTTGAGAAGTACTTCACCGGCACCGCGACCACCATCGAAGGGGTCGGGCTGGACGAGGTCGCCGAAGAAACCGTGCGCCGCCATGCGCAGGCCTATGGCGACAATCCTTTGTATAAAGGCATGCTCGATGTTGGCGGTATCTACCAATATCGCCTTCGCGGTGAAGAGCACGCTTGGACGCCCGAAAACGTCGCGCAATTGCAGCACGCTGTGCGCGGCAATGATGGTAAGGGCGACCACAAGAATTACGAGGACTTTGCGCGCAGCGTGAACGAGCAGAGCGAACGGTTGCTCACCATTCGCGGGCTGATGGAACTCAAGAAAGCTGACACCCCCATTCCGTTGGACGAGGTTGAACCGGCAAGCGAGATCGTCAAACGGTTCAGCACAGGCGCGATGAGCTTTGGCTCGATCAGCCACGAAGCGCACTCAACCCTCGCCATCGCGATGAACCGCATTGGCGGGCGCTCAAACACGGGCGAAGGCGGCGAGGAACCTTTCCGTTTCTCACCCATGGAAAACGGCGACACGATGCGCAGCCGGATCAAGCAGGTTGCATCGGGCCGGTTCGGTGTAACGACCGAATATCTCGTCAATTCCGACGATATCCAGATCAAGATGGCCCAAGGCGCAAAGCCGGGTGAAGGCGGTCAGCTGCCGGGTCATAAGGTCGATAAGCGCATCGGCGCGGTGCGGCACTCAACGCCGGGCGTAGGGCTCATTTCGCCGCCACCGCACCATGATATCTACTCTATCGAAGATCTCGCGCAGCTGATTCACGACCTTAAAAACGTGAACACCGATGCGCGTATTTCGGTGAAGCTTGTGTCCGAAGTGGGCGTAGGCACGGTCGCTGCTGGCGTGTCAAAGTGTAAGGCCGATCACCTTACGATTTCAGGCTACGATGGCGGGACCGGAGCGTCTCCGCTTACATCGCTCACACACGCTGGCTCGCCATGGGAAATCGGCCTTGCTGAAACGCAACAGACGCTACTGCTCAACGATCTGCGCTCGCGCATTGCGGTGCAGGTTGATGGCGGGCTTCGCACGGGCCGCGATGTCGCGATTGGCGCATTGCTGGGCGCGGATGAATTCGGCTTTGCCACAGCTCCACTGATCGCGGCGGGCTGCATCATGATGCGCAAGTGTCACCTAAACACATGCCCCGTCGGAGTCGCCACGCAAGACCCAGTTCTGCGCAAGCGCTTTGTCGGCACGCCCGAGCATGTGGTGAACTACATGTTCTTTGTCGCCGAGGAACTGCGCGGGATCATGTCCGAAATGGGCTTCCGCACGGTCGAGGAAATGGTTGGCCGGGTCGACCGTCTCGACATGACCCGTATGCACCGTCACTGGAAAGCGCGCGGGATCAACCTCGATCGCCTGTTGCACAAAGTGCCGCTGGTCGAAGGCGCACCGCTCAACCATGTGGGCGAGCAGGATCACGGCCTTGGCGCAGCGCTCGACAATGCATTGATCGCAGACGCAAAGGAAGCGATTACGGCCAAGACCCCGGTCGAACTGAATTACGACATCCGCAATGTGAACCGCACGGTTGGCGCGATGCTCTCTGGCGAAGTTGCCAAGGCGCATGGTCACGAAGGGCTGCCGGTCGACACAATTCGCGTAAACCTCACCGGCGTTGCTGGCCAAAGCTTTGGCGCATGGCTCGCCCACGGCGTGACGATGGATTTGGTTGGCGATGCTAACGACTATGTCGGCAAGGGCATGAGTGGTGGCCGCATCATTGTGCGTCCACCAGCTGACAATGCCCGCGCCTCCAACGCCAACATCATTGTCGGTAACACCGTTCTCTATGGCGCGATTGCGGGTGAGGCCTATTTCTCGGGCGTCGCAGGCGAGCGTTTCGCGGTTCGCAATTCCGGCGCAATTGCCGTGGTCGAAGGCGCAGGTGATCACGCTTGCGAATATATGACTGGCGGCGTGGTCGTGGTGCTGGGTGGCACAGGCCGCAACTTTGCAGCGGGCATGAGCGGCGGCGTGGCCTACGTCTATGATCCAGAGGGCAATTTCAGCCAGCTGGTGAACCACGCACAGGTTGATCTGTTGCCGGTCTCACCCGAAGCAGACAATGATGAAGGCACGGGCCGCCCACAGCAGCGCCCGATCTCTGTAGGCAATATGGGCATGGGCGACATGCTGCGCCACGACGCGGAACGCCTGCGTATCTTGGTTGAGCGTCACCAGCTCCACACGGGCAGCACCGTTGCAAGCGATCTGCTGGGCGACTGGGACAACGCCTTGAACAGATTCGTAAAAGTGATGCCGCGCGACTTCAAACGCGCATTGGAAGCAATGGAAGCTGAGCGCGAAGAAGCCGCATCAGTGGCGGCGGAATAAGGTTTAAGACGATGGGTAAAGACACCGGATTTCTCGAACTCGATCGGCGTGAGCGGGATTATCTCGATCCCAAGGAACGGCTCGACAATTACCGCGAGTTTGTGGTGCAGCCGTCTGATGAGACGTTAGCTTCACAGGCCTCGCGTTGCATGGATTGCGGCATTCCGTACTGCCACAATGGTTGCCCGGTGAACAACATGATCCCGGACTGGAATCACCTCGTTTACGAGCAGGATTGGCGCAACGCTTTGGACGTGCTGCACTCCACCAATAACTTCCCGGAATTCACCGGTCGCATCTGCCCTGCCCCATGCGAGGCAAGCTGCACGCTCAACATTGTCGACCAGCCGGTCACGATCAAATCAATCGAATGCGCGATTGTTGATCGCGGGTGGAAAGAGGGCTGGATTGAGCCGCAGGTGCCAGAGAAAAAGACCGGCAAATCGGTTGCCGTGGTCGGCTCTGGCCCCGCTGGCATGGCCTGCGCGCAGCAATTGGCGCGGGCTGGACACTCAGTGACCCTGTTTGAAAAGTCAGACCGGATCGGCGGATTGCTGCGTTACGGCATTCCAGACTTCAAAATGGAAAAGCACTTGATCAATCGGCGCTGCGTCCAAATGGAAGCCGAAGGCGTGACGCTGAAAACGAGCAAGGAAGTCGGGGTCGATGTCTCCTTCCAGAGCTTGAAGGAAAACTTCGACGCGGTCGTGCTGTCAGGTGGCGCAGAAGATGCACGTCAGCTCGCCATTCCTGGTGCAGAAATGTCGGGCGTGCGGCTCGCAATGGAATTCCTTACTCAGCAGAACAAGCGGAATGCCGGCGATGAAGAAGAGCGTGCGGCTCCGCGTGGCACTCTCAAAGCCACCGGCAAGCATGTCGTCGTGATCGGCGGCGGCGACACTGGCTCTGACTGCGTTGGTACGTCCAACCGTCAGGGCGCGGCGTCTGTCACGCAGCTCGAAATCATGCCCAAGCCTCCTGAGAAAGAGGACAAGAACCTCACCTGGCCCGATTGGCCGCTCAAGCTTCGCACCTCGTCCAGCCATGAAGAAGGCGTGGAGCGCGATTGGGCTGTCCTTACCAAGCGCGTGGTCGGCGATGGCGAAACCATTACCGGTCTTGAGTGCGCGCGCGTTGAATGGGTGGATGGCCAGATGCGCGAGATTGTTGGCAGTGAGTTCACTCTCAAAGCGGATCTGATCCTGCTCGCCATGGGCTTTGTCGGGCCGAAGAAAGCGGGCTTGCTTGAGCAAGCTGGCGTTGAGCTGACCGATCGCGGGAATGTGAGCGCTGATACCGATCATTATGCGACCAGCGCGGACAATGTCTTTGCATGCGGTGACATGCGCCGGGGACAAAGTCTGGTAGTCTGGGCCATCCGTGAAGGACGTCAATGCGCGCGCGCCGTCGACGAAGCCTTAATGGGTGTCTCCGAATTGCCACGCTAATAGCGCAAGCAAATATCCGTATTCGCACAAGTTTTGCTGCGCGTTTACATGGTCTTAACTCTATCCTCTCTAGTCCACAACTTATCGCATTTCTGAAATACACCGCCTCATCGCCAACTTGACCCAATGCCTCGCAGATGGTTCAAGTTGTATCCGGGAAAAAGAGCGGCGCAGAACAAATGACCGCTGTACTTGAGAGGGATGGGTCCGTGACGAATTTTGTGAGGCCGAGCCTGCGTGCTCTGGCCATTTTAGGCGGCGCTACCGCGCTCATCTCTACCCCTGCTGCGGCAGAAAATGGCGGCGAGTTTGCGCTGTCGGCTGAGACCTTTGAGCTTGCCGCAAGTGGCGCTGTGCCGCTGCAAAACAATGGTGCTGAGCGTATCCAGATCGGTCCGCATGAGCGTGTGTCAGCACCAGCATTAAGCCCGGTTGCAACACCGACCGTGGGCCCGCAAGACCAATCACAGTCGGCAGGCGAAGCTCCGCCAGCCACACCTACCCCTCAGGCACCACCGCCTCCACCGGACGTCGATCTGCGCGTCGTCGCATCACAATTCGTTGATGTGCCAATCGCAGGCGACGCGCGCAGCCTCGCGCGCTATTCAGGCCGGGTCGATGGCTATCTCGAAGTGCGCGGCAGCTATTATGGCGGGCCTAGCAACCTGACGATCAAGCTTCGCCCCGAATACACTTGGGGCAAAACGTCCAATGGTGAAATCGGCCTGATCCCGGGCAACACCGCGCTCTTCCGTCCCGAGGGCGCGGGCGATTTCGACCTGTCTGCCAGCCTCCATTATCAATGGGCGAACGGCACCAGCCTTGAGATCGGCAAGATGAACGTGCTCGACACTTCAGGCGCGCTGCCAATCGTGGCGAGTGACGGGCATTTCGGATTCCAGAACCTTGGCCTTGCTCTGCCACCCACCGCTGTTGTTCCCAACACGCTGACAGGCGCGATGCTGACCGTGCCCAAGGGCAAGATGATCTACCGCGCATGGGTCTATGATCCAGACAGCCAGTATCAGCGTACCGGATTCGAAACCGCATTTGAAAGCGGCGTCGGCTTTATGCTCGCTGCTGCACGCCGCACCACGGTCAACCGTCTGCCCGGCATTGTGAACCTCGCCATCGTGGGGTCGACACGCGACAGTTTCGCCGTCGACATTCTACCACGCGCGCTCACCCCGCCGCCGCAACCCTTTGGCACTTTCGGCAATGAAAGCGGCGAGCTGGCAATGCAGCTTTCCTACTATCAGTTCATCAAGATGTACCCTGAGGCACGGGGCAAGGGCTGGGGCATCCTCGCGCGCTTCCAAGCCTCCATGGGCGATCCGACTTTCCTCGATTATTCCGGCTATTTCGGCATTTCAGGCAATCCCCGCTTCCGCCCACAGGATCGCTTTGGCCTCGCTTACTTCCAATACTCGCTGACCGATGAACTGGTCGATGACATTGCTTTCCGCCTCGGCATTGAAGACGAGCAGGGTGTGGAGGCGTTCTACACCTATGAAATCACCAAAGGCATTGGCCTCACCGCCAATGTGCAGGTCGTCGACAGCGCCATCGCATTCCGGGACACCGGGGTAACAGCAGGTTTGCGTATAACTGCGGATTTTTGATGATGCGCAAAGCTGCCTCAGCTCTGATCGCACTTGCCGCTTGCCTTGCCGCGCCGGCGATTGCGCATCCGCATGAGGCTGAAGAGGAAGCGGCCGCACCCGAAGCCGCGCCTGCACCATCCGACTTCGTTGGCCGCTATGATGGCGGTCAGATGGAAATGGCGATGGGGATGATCATCCGGGAGGATGGCACTTTTCAGTGGGGCCTATCCGTCGGCGCGCTCGACATGCGAGCAGCGGGCACATGGTCTGAAGAAGACGGCACCATCGTGTTCATCAGCAACCCCAAGCCCGTGCCGCCGAAGTTTGGCTGGTCTGGGCTGGAGCAAACACAAGATGGCCCGCTCTTGCGGATCGTCTGGGCCAGCAATGGTGAGCCATTCCAATACGGATCTGTCTCCGCAACATGCGCCAATGGAATTCAGGTTCGCAGCGCACAGGTTTATTCCAAAGGCTGGTCACCCCCTAGCGAATGCGACGCGGTTGAAAGCGTGCAGCTTTCTCAGGACATTTACGAAGTCCAATCCGAAACATTCCGCCTAAGCGACTTCAACGCAGGCGAAGGCGAGACAATCCGTTTCGAGTTTGAGCGCAACGACATGGGTGTTGCCAATTTCGATGGCATGATGGGGCAGTTGGTGGATGGCGTGCTGAGGCTGCAAGGCGGACGCTGGCCGATGGAGCTGCGTAAGCTGGAACCCCGCGGCAACTAAGCGATAGAACCGGAATCGCTTGGCAACGCGTTACGCTGGGACTATTTGATAGTTCTGGCGTCATCGCAGCGGTGACAGCCCCTTTGGTAGCCAAAATTCTATGAATAGCCTTGTTACTAGCGCAGTCGGATGGCGTGAGCTTGTCGCGCTGCCTGATCTTGGCCTGATCGATATACCGGCCAAGATCGATACAGGTGCACGCACCTCCTCGCTCCATGGTGAAGTGATTGAAGAGTTTGAACGCGAAGACGGCCGATATGTCCGTTTCGCGGTCGATTGGGGCGACTATCGGCGTGAATGCGAGGCAATTCATGTCGACATACGCGGCATCACCAGCTCCAATGGCGAAACCCAGCAACGCTATGTGATCAAGACGCCAATGAAGATCGGCGGGCTGCAATTCAAAGCGGAAATCAGCCTGGCTGACAGGTCCGATATGAAATTTCCGATACTGATCGGGCGTTCGGCCCTGCGGCGGCGGTTTCTGGTCGATAGTGGCAGTTCATGGCTGCAATCGAACAAGGCGAAAATCAAGAAGGATTACGACACATGAAAATCGCAATGCTTGCTCGCAATCCCAACCTGTATTCGCATGTGCGGATGAAGGAAGCGGCCGAAGAACGTGGCCACATCTTCGAAATCCTCAACACCACGCGGTGCAATGTGAACATCGCCAGCCATCGGCCTACACTTACCTATAATGGAGAGACGCTGTCAGACTATGATGCGGTGATCCCGCGCATTGGCGCCTCCATTACCAATTACGGGCTTGCCGTCCTGCGCCAGTTTGAAATGCAAGGGGTGTGGCCGCTCAATGAAAGCGTCGCCATTGGGCGCAGCCGCGACAAATTGCGGAGCATGCAAATCCTCTCCAAATACGGGATCGGCCTGCCGCTCACCGCCTATGCCAATGATCCAAAGGCGGCAGAGGAAATCATCAAAGCGGTCAAAGGCCCGCCAGTGGTTATCAAACTGCTCGAAGGAACACAGGGCATCGGGGTCGTGCTGGCTGAAACCATGTCGAGCGCGAAATCCGTGATTGAGGCGTTCCGCGGCGCGAACGTCAATATTCTGGTTCAGGAATTTATCGCAGAGGCAGGCGGGACCGATATTCGCGCGCTAGTCGTTGGCGGCAAAGTGGTCGCGGCGATGAAACGCAAAGGCGCGCCCGATGAATTCCGTTCGAACCTTCACCGCGGTGGCAGCGCCGAAGTCGTCAAAATAACCCCAGCAGAACGCTCAACAGCAGTAAGCGCGGCGCGCCGAATGGGATTGAATGTCTGCGGCGTAGATATGCTGCGATCCAATCACGGTCCGGTGATCATGGAGGTCAATTCTTCGCCAGGGATTGAGGGTATCGAGAAAGCAACCGGTCTCGATATTGCATCGACGATCATTGATTTCGTTGAACAGAACGCAAAAGCTGGCAGAACCAAGACCAAGGGCAAAGGCTGAGCCGCCGGCCACAACACTAAGGGCCCAACAATACCGGGAGTATCATCGTAATGCTGCGCAAACTTTCCGGCTTGATGCTTTGCAGCCTTTTCCTCCTGATACCCGCCGTTTCAGGACATGGGCAAACGGTGAGCGAGGCAGAAACTGCCTCACCCCCTGACCTCAACCCTTGGATGCAGCAGCCCGCCATTCTGGTGTTCTCCAAAACGCGCGGTTGGCGGCATAATGAGGGGATTGCGGGCGGTGATGCCTTCTTTGTCGAACTGGCGCGCAAACATGAATTTGGGATCTTCACCACGGTCGATCCCACCATCTTCAACCCGCGCGATCTGGCGAAGTTCGAAGTGGTTATCTTCAACAATATGACCGGTGACACGCTCAACGAAGCGCAGGAAACAGCCTTTCAAAGCTGGCTCGAGCAAGGCGGTGGTTGGATTGGTTTGCACAGCGCCGGTGACGCCTCGCAATCGAGCTGGGAATGGTATCAGGAGACGCTGATCGGTCCGCGCTTTATCGGGCACCCGGCTGACCCGCAATTTCAGGATGCGCGCCTCGAAGTGCTCAACCCGCAGCACCCCGTGACGCAAGGCTTGCCGCTTGAGTGGCTGCACAATGATGAATGGTACAGTTTTGATGGGCGCGCGCAGGACCACGGGATGACGGTGCTCGTTGGGCTTGATGAAAGCACATACCGCCCTCGCAACGATGTCTATGGCGATGTGTCAGATCTACGCATGGGCGAAGGCGCGCAAAACCACCCAATCGTCTGGAGCCGCTGCCCAGCCGAAGGCCGCGCGGTCTATTCAGCCATCGGCCATAGCGACCAAAGCTACACCGATCCGCACTACCGGCGCTTACTGGAAAACGCCTTTAACTGGGTTTCTGGAAAGACTGATCAGGACGGCGAAGGTTGCGGCTGATTCATCGGCAGCGCTGCATGGCTTCAGACAGTTCAGGCACCTCAGCCACAGGAATTTGCCAGACCTGGTACAATCCCGCCTCCTGCCCACGCGCGGGACGGTCAGAGGTAAAAACCAAGGTCTTTCCATCAGGCGTGATCCGTCCAGCGAAATCAGAATTGGGGGAGTTCACGCTCTTACCCATTCTGAGTGGCTCGGACCAAACTCCCTTTTTTGCAGTCGAAACGAACAGATCGCCTGGTGCTTGGTCTCCTCGTTCAGAGGTGCTTAGCAGCATCAAACACCCATCAGGTGACAGCCAAGATCCGTCATTTTCTCCATCGTTGTTGATCGGTGCTGGCAAGAGCTCCGGACGTCCAAATCCCCCTGCACCATCACTGCGCGCGCGGTAAATGTCGCGCAAGCCTGCTCCATCGAGACGCTCGCTCCAAAAATAGAGGTCGCCTGAACGAGTAAGGACAGGAGCGGTCTCGTTATTGACGTATCGTGTCGTACGAATGCGCCCACCACGGATGCGATTTATGTCGGGTTCGTCAATCGCCTCCGGCTTGGCCTGAGGATCAGTTAGGTCGAGCCTGAAAAGATCAAAATCCTCAATCACGTTGCGACCACGATGCCGCTCGCGAGACGGTGCCCAAGAAAAATAGAGCAATGAGCCATCAGGCGAGACGCTGGGCCAATCGGCTCTAGCGGTTTGAGGCAATTCAACGAGCTCAGGCTTTGACCAACCATTCGCCGTCCTATTGGATCGCATCAGTAATTGAGGACAATTCCAGATGCGTTCGCAATCGGCCTGCGTGAAATAGATCGTATTCCCATCAGGCGAAAACGCAGGACTAAGGGTGACGCGTCCAGCCTGTTCCAAATCGTTCGGAGCAAAAAGAGTAGCCCCACTGGCGGGTTGCTGTGTTTCTGCGTGTTGCGACTGAGCTGTTGGAGCACACGGTCCAAGCATCAAAGCAAGTGTGGTCAGGGACAGGGAAATACTCTTCATGATGCGACAATCCTTCAAACTCAGTTCCCGATCCCGGTTTCATTGTTAGCTTGGCCAAAAAGGTGATTGTGCGCATTTTCGATCATTGCTTGCTCGATTTAGTTCGTTCAACGTGTGCAAATGACCGATAGCACTCAAACAATGCTCGACGACGCGGATCGACGAATTCTGAGAGAGGTTCAGCTCGACATGGGCCGATCGCCGGAAATCATAGCCGAGGCCGTTGGCTTGTCTGTTTCAAGCTATCGCCGGCGTCTCAATAAACTTCGCCAATCAGGCATAATTACGCGCAAAGTTGCGTTAATTGACACCCGGCGGCTGGGCATTGAGGTGATTGTAATGGTGAGCCTAAATGAAGAGCGCGGGCCGGATTACGACCGGCTCAAACGCCATTATCGCGCAAGCTCTCACGTCACTCAATGCTATAGCGTGACAGGGGAGGCAGACTTAGTGCTGCACGTCCATATGCCCGACATGTCGAGTTTTGAACGATGGATCGAGGAAAGCATCATTCAGGACGAAGCGGTCAAGCGCTGCACAAGCCACGTCGTCTATTCGCGCGTAAAATTTGAGACAGCTATCCCGGTCTAACCCGCACACCCCACGCACACTGCTACACTTGGATCGTGGCGCAGGCGTGCCTCGGCGATATCTTCGCCGCAGGTTGCGCAATAGCCCCATTCACCGTCTTCGATCCGTTCAAAAGCAGCCTTGATCCGCACGCGTTCTTGCGCGCGGCGGCGCTCGGTTGCCTGCGCCATGGCCTGTTGCTGCATTGCGTCCATCCGGCTGAGGCGGCCTACGCTGTCTTGTTGCAATGTCACGGGATCGCGCGCCTCGTTATTGGCGGCATCCTCTGCGTCCAGCTCAGCAAGGCGAGCGGTGAGCGCGGCTCTAGCTTCCTCTTCTGTCATAGCGCCCACTTTATCGGGCTGACGCCTTTGGCATCAAGGAAGGCGTTGGTCTTGCTGAAAGGCTTTGACCCGAAAAAGCCGCGATGGGCAGACAGCGGGCTGGGATGCGGAGACTTGATAACAAGGTGGTGATCTGCGCTTCCAAGCCCGCGCACACGGCCCGCTTTCTTCGCCGCATGGCTGCCCCAAAGGATGAAGACGGTTGGCGCGCCTTGCTCCACCACAGCCTGAACGCAGGCATCAGTGATCGCGTCCCAGCCGCGCCCAGCATGGCTTCCCGCCTGCCCCGCTTCGACAGTCAATGTGTTGTTGAGCAACAGCACGCCCTGCTCCGCCCACGGGGTGAGGTTGCCGGTGACCGGGCGCGGGATGCCAAGATCGCTCTCCAGCTCTTTGAAGATATTCACCAGTGACGGCGGCTGTTTAACTCCGTCTTGCACCGAGAAACTGAGCCCATGCGCTTGGCCCGGCCCGTGATAGGGGTCCTGCCCAAGCACCACCACCTTTACACTGTCGAGCGGCGTTGTGGCGAGCGCGGCCAGCCGCGTGCCTTGCGGGGGATAGATGGTCTTGCCCGCCGCTTCCTCTGCCCGCAGCCACCCGCCCAGCTTGCGCGCCTCGGGCGTCGCCAATGCAGGTTCCAGCGCCGCGCGCCAGCTTTCGGGGATGTCGTCTCTCGCCATCTTACAGCCAAGGCTACACCCTGCGATGCGCTAAGGGCGAGAGACCTCTTTCCCTCTATCCCCAATCGGCGTAGAGGCTGAGCCTATGGCAGTTCACTTTCATGAAGAAGACCTCCCCGATGGCGTGCTCCAGGGCACATCGGCATTGGCGGTCGATACGGAAACCATGGGCCTCATCACGCCGCGCGATCGCCTTTGCCTGGTGCAGATCAGCGACGGTTCTGGCGATGAGCATCTGGTGCGCTTCAATCCGGGCAGCGAGTATGACGCGCCCAATCTGAGCGCGATCCTGGCGGATGAGAACCGGGTTAAGCTGTACCACTTTGCGCGCTTCGATCTGGCCGCGATCCAGTATTATCTGGGCGTGATGGCGGCGCCGGTGTTCTGCACCAAGATCGCGAGCAAGCTGGTGCGCACCTACACAGACCGCCATGGCCTCAAGAACCTAACTGAGGAGCTGCTGGGAGAGAACATCTCAAAGCATCAGCAATCCAGCGACTGGGGCGGCCCCGTTTTGAGCGATGCACAGCGTGACTATGCCGCATCTGACGTGCGCTATCTGCACCGCCTGCGCGCCGAATTGGAAGTGCGGTTGGAGCGCGAAGGGCGCACTGATCTCGCCCAGGCCTGTTTCGACTTCCTCCCAAGCCGCGCCCTGCTCGACATTGCAGGTTGGGACGGACGCGACATATTCAGCCACAATGAAGGTTTCTACGCCTAAGCAAACACCATGGTCATCAAACGCCGCATCGAAACCAGCGAAGCGCAAGAGCTGCGCTCCAAACGACAGCATTTCGCTGCGCCCGGTGGCAGTCATGACAAGCTGGTCGGGTTCCTGGCTCGCGTTTTGCCGATGGGTGTAGGCGTACTCGCCGCATTAATGATCATCACGCCATTGTCCCCGCGCGGGGAGGTCAGCTTCTTGCTCGACCGAACGCAGGTTTCGGTGATTGATGAACGGCTGAGCGTCGATAACGCCATGTATCGCGGGCGCGACAATGAAGGTCGCCCGTTTTCGATAACCGCGGGCGAAGCGGTGCAACGATCCAGCGCGGAAGGCAAAGTGCGCATGCAGGATCTGCTCGCGCAATTGCTGCTGACCGATGGCCCAGCACGGCTGTCTGCGCCCGGCGGTGTGTATGACATCAATGAAGAGGTCGTCGATGTGGACGGCGCCATCCGCGTGCGAACCGCCGATGGCTATGCGCTGACCGCCAGCGGGGTCTCCTTCGATTTGGAAGAACGCATGATGCGCGGCGAGAACGGGGTGTCCGGCTCTATCCCCGCAGGCACGTTCACCGCTGATACGATGAGCGCGGATATCGATGCACGCGTTTTGAAGCTTGACGGCAATGCCCGGTTTACAATGGTACCGGGCGAATTGAGGATTCCGGAATGACGACCCGCACAAAAGATCTGAAACGAGTGGCCGTGATCTGGGCCGCAGGCGGCTTTGCCATGGCGAGTGTGCTTGGCGGTGTCGTAAGCGCGGGTGCACAGGGGCTTGCCTCGCACAACACGCAGGCACCTGTCTCCTTTGATGCGGGGAGCTTCACACTCGATGACCGATCAAATCGAGTTGTGCTGACCGGGGATGTTATCGTCAATCAGGCTGGTCTTAGAGTTCGATCTAACCGGATGCTGGTTCAGTATACTGATGATGGCTCGCTGGATGTGAACCGCATTACCGCCAATGGCGGTGTGGTCGTGACACGCGGCAGTGAGCGGGCAAGCGGCGATGTAGCGGTCTATGATTTTGGCCAGCGCGTTATCACCATGGCTGGCAATGTGCGACTTAGCCGTGGCGGCGATGCGCTGTCCGGCGGGCGGCTGGTGATTGATCTCGACAGCGGACTTTCAACGATTGATGGCCGATCAAGCGGTGGCAACGCAGCGCCAGGCGAAGAAGGTTCAGATGGCCGCGTGCGCGGTACGTTCACGGTATCAGGGAGCTAGGTCAGTTCGGTAGCAAAAGCGGCCATAAGCATGACCGCTCGCTCAAAGGCGCGCGAAAGTCAGTACGCGTTATCGTGACGCAGCACCCAGATCGTGCGGAAGACGATCTCTATGTCTCGGCGCAGCGACCAGCCTGAGATATATTCAAGGTCCGATTGCAACCGGTCGGTCAGGTCTTTTTCCTGCTCGGTCGCACCGCGATGGCCACGAATTTGCGCAAGGCCAGTAAGGCCGGGTTTCAAGCAATGGCGATGCCAATATTGCGCGTCCACTTCCCAAAACAGCTTACTATTGGCCCGGCTGCCCAGCGCATGCGGACGCGGTCCAACGATCGACATATCCCCTCGCAACACATTGATCAGCTGCGGCAGCTCATCAATGCTGGTCCGGCGGATAAAGGCTCCGAGACGGGTGATGCGATCATCTGCGCGGCCTGTTGAACGGTCACCATCCGCATCGTTCTTATCGACCTTCATCGACCGAAACTTGAGCATTTCGAAAAACTGATTGCCTCGGCCCAAGCGCCTTTGGACAAACAGGATCGGTCCGCCATCTTGCAGCTTGATCAACAAGGCCGTGACCAACATCAATGGCGAAAGCACTAGCAATGCGCCGCCTGCGACAAACATATCGAACAATCGCTTCGAAATCCGCGAGCGCAGCCCAAGGGGACCGGTCGACACCACCAATGTCGTGCGCCCCTGCTCATCATAGCGATTGACCGCAGTGGCCCCCAGCAAATGAAGGGGTTCGCTGACAATCTCGCCATGAACGCCGGTGGATTTGAGCATAAACGCCCAAGCTTCGCGCCGTTCGCGCGGGCAGCTTACCACCACCTTGTCCTGATTTTGCAGAAGCTTGCCGAGCCTATCGAGCATGAAAGGATCATGGCTGGTGGGATCGATCTCATATTGCTCAGCTGAGATTGTATCGGCGCGTTCGTGGGTGAAATCTGGGCCGCCATCAGCGATGACCAGCCGGTTCAATGTGCGGCCTGCCCAAAATTTCTCGACCAACACAGGCACCAGACGTCGCAATGCCAGAATGCACAATGCTGAAAGCAACAGCCCCAGAGTTACCGAAACACGCGAAAACTGCGCAGTCGTCTTCATGTAGAATGCGACAAAGTTCAGCAGCGTTGCAGAAATAACCAGCGCAATGATCGCTTGGCGCGCGCCAAATACCCAGTCGGTCAACGCTTTGCCGCTGTAGCTCATATTATACAGGGCGATCGTGAAGAACACCGGCAGCATCATCTGCACAGCCAGCATATTGCGCGAATACCACCAGACGCCTTCATACAGCAGGCCAGCAACCGCAAAGGCGAGATGCAAGACCGCTGCATCAATGAGCATCATCAGCGCATAAGCGCGAAGACGCCGCCGCTCCAGCGACGGCACGACCGCATGGTCAAACTGATTGGGCGTCACTGTTTCCAGCTGCACCCCAGCCATCTTATTCATGTTTTCCCGCACCCCTCATGGAGGCGCCCCTTAAGTAGCAACCCTAACTTGCTAACTACTCTTTACACACAAAAGCGCCATTCGCGCGACTGCGAAATGGGTGACCGTCCGAATTTGCTACCGTCTCGCGGCAAATCTGGCGATTTCAGTGAGATCTTGCGCAAGCAATAGCTCTGCGGCCTGACTGTTTGAAAGCAGCGCACGGTGCAGCCCGATGAGCCGCGGGATCAGGCGGTCAAGCTTTTGCCGCGGCCATGCCCCCAATTGCAGGCGGATTTCGCGCTCTTCCTTCCAGAAAATACCCAATTGGGCCTTTTCCCCGCGTCCCAGATTATCAAACGACCCGCGCGTGCCGAGTTTTGCGGTGATCTGCGCAAGCTGCGCTGCACGCCGCTCCAGCGCCAGCAATAGCCCAACGGGATTAAGGCCAAGCTCTTTAATCCGGCGGATTTCGACCGGCAATTTGCCAAGCTCTCCACCCATCACCGCATTGACGACAGGGCCAAAGCCATCCTCTTCGGTCGCCGCGCCAATCTCACCGTAGTCCTCGACACTGGCAGTTTTGGGCGACTGGGCATCGGCATCCATGTAGAGCGCGAGCTTGTCGACCTCGGACTGTGCAAGCCGCACATCAAGCCCCGCTGCCCGCGCGATCCGCTCTGCCAGATCTCCGCCCAGCCGCAGTCCTGCCGCGTCGGCCATATTGCGCACGCTTGCTGCGACACTCATCAAATCGGGCGGATAGAACATCGCGACCAACGCATCGCCGCGTTTCTCCAGCAGCTTGGCTGTGCGTGATTTGTCTGTGGCCGCGGTCGCGACAACCAGCACCGGGGCGGCATCGCCTGCGCCCGCTTCGCCGGTTTCGATCAGGGCCTTTAGTGCATCATGCGCTTCGTCCCCGCTAGCGCGCACAAGGATGTGGCGTTTGTCACCAAAGAGCGAGGATGATCGCGCCTCGTCACCCAGCAAGGCAGGATCGCGCTTCAAATCGCCGCCGGAAAGCTCAACCCGCTCGCCAGCATCAGGCATGGCTTCGATGATTTTGGCAGCGGCGGCGGAAGCGCCCGCTTCATCAGGGCCGCAAAAGAAGAAAAGAGAGGCCTGAGACGCGGATTTGGGCAGGCCGCGCGCAAATTCGGTGTGCTTTGCCTTCATAGGGCCTTCACCCGCCCATCACTCGCTTGCCTGCGCCCGTTCGCGCTCACGAAGGGTGAGTGCAATCCGCGTCACCATCCGGTCGGCCACGTCCTTGGCCAGATTTTCAAGCGCGGTTTGCTCAGCGGCGATGGTTGCATATTCGGAAGAGACCACATCGATCCCCGCATCCGATCCAGCAGTCGCATCGAGCAGGATCTCGCCAGTGGTAAGGTCAATCAACTGATAGCGTGAGCGCAAGATACGGCGTTCGCGGCTGATTGTGTCATCGTTTAGGACACCCAATGCCTCAAGCGCATCATCAAGCCGCACATCAAGGCGATATCGAGGGCTGGCATTGTCGGATCCGTTATTGGCAACGCCCAACCGATCTTGCAGCGCATTGCGAACAAGCCAGCCATCGCGCCCCGGAATGGCGGGCACGTCGACGGCGGCCAAACCTTGGGCCACGGCAGACCCAGAGCCGGTCGAATAAAGCGGCTGCAACCCGCAGGCTGTCAATGCGAGCAGCGCAAGAGAGGCGAGCACTGCGCGCATCATGTAACGATGTTGACCAGTCTATCAGGCACCACGATCACCTTGCGAATTTCTGCCCCGTCAAGTGAACGCTGGACCTTCTCGCTCGCCAGTGCAAGCGCTTCGAGGTCTTCTTTGGCTGCACCCTTGGGCGCAGTGATCGTGTCGCGCAATTTGCCCTTATGCTGGATCGCGATGGTCACTTCATCCTCAACCAACATCGCAGGATCGTAGGCGGGCCAAGCCGCCTCAGCGATCAGTGTGTCTTCTCCCAGCTGCGCGTATGCCTCTTCGGCTAAGTGCGGCATCATGGGGGCGATAAGATGAAGGATCGTGCGGATTGCGAAATTGCGGCTTTCGCTGGCTTGCGCTTTTTCAGCCGCCGCGGTGAGTTCGTAAATACGCGCAACCGCTTTGTTGAAACTGAGCGCTTCAATATCTTCGGCGACGGCGACGATCGCTTGATGGGCTTTGCGAGCGAGTGCCTTGTCTTCGCCGGCCGCTTCAGGGTCGATCTGACCGAACAGGCGCCAAAGCCGTTGGACAAAACGCCAGCAGCCTTCGATCCCGGCCTCTGACCATGGAAGGTCGCGTTCGGGCGGACTGTCTGACAGCATGAACCAGCGCACGGCGTCTGCGCCGTAGCTGTCGATGATATTGTCCGGATCGACGACGTTCTTTTTCGACTTCGACATTTTGACGACGCGGCCACGCTCGACCTCTTCGCCGCTATCAAGCGTAAATGCCTTTTCGCCTTCAATGCGAACTTCTGCCGGGCTGAGCCATGGCCCGTCCCCCACCCGGTACGTCTCATGCGTGACCATGCCTTGCGTGAACAGAGCGGCAAACGGTTCCTTCACATCGAACTTGCCAATGTGAGCGAGCGCACGGGTCCAGAAACGGGCGTAGAGTAGGTGGAGGATCGCATGCTCGATCCCGCCAATGTAGTGCTGCACCGGCATCCACTTGGCGATCTCAACCGGATCAAACGGTGCATCCGCAGGCTGCGAGGCAAAGCGCAGGAAGTACCAACTGGAATTGGTGAAGGTGTCGAGCGTGTCGGTCTCACGCTCCGCTTCGCCGCCGCATTTGGGGCACGATGTGTGCTTCCAAGTGGCATGACGCTCAAGCGGGTTACCGGGCGTTTCAAAATCCACATCCTCGGGCAGAGTGACAGGGAGCTGATCCTTGGGCACGGGTACGATCCCGCATGCATCGCAATGGATGAAGGGGATCGGTGTGCCCCAATAACGCTGGCGCGAGATGCCCCAGTCGCGCAGCCGCCAAACGGTGGTGCCTTCACCCCAGCCGCCCGCTTCAGCGCGTGCGATCACGTCGGCTTTGGCGTCCTCAACCGACTTGCCATCAAGGAAGTCGGAATTGACGATCACGCCGTCTCCGGCTTCCGCCTCATTCCCCATCGGCGCATCGGCTTCGGAGGCGTCCTTTGCAACGACGCGGGTGATGGGCAGCTCATATTTGGTCGCAAATTCAAAGTCGCGCTGGTCGTGGCCCGGCACACCCATAACCGCACCGGTACCGTAATCCATCAGCACGAAATTCGCGATGAACAGCGGCATAGCCTCGCCCGTAAACGGGTGCTTGGCTGTGATCGACGTGCGGTAGCCGAGCTTTTCTGCCGTCTCCAGCGCCGCTGCGGTGGTGCCACCTTTCTTGCACTCTTCGATAAAGGCGGCGACGTCCGCATCGCCCGCTAGCGCTTGCGCAACTGGGTGATCGGCGGCGACAGCGACAAAGCTTGAGCCAAAAATCGTGTCGGGACGGGTGGTGTAGACGGGCAGCTTCTCGCCGTTTGAAAGCTCAAACGAAAACTCGAGCCCCGACGACTTGCCGATCCAGTTTTCCTGCATCAGCTTGACCTTGTCAGGCCAGTCTTTGAGCTCACCCAGCCCCTCGAGCAACTCGTCAGCAAAGTCGGTGATTTTCAAGAACCACTGGTCAAGCTTGCGCTTCTCAACCTCAGCGCCTGATCGCCAGCCTTTGCCATCAATCACCTGCTCATTGGCGAGCACGGTCATGTCGACCGGGTCCCAGTTCACCTCGGAAGAGCGCCGATCAATCAGGCCGGCGGCGTACATATCGAGGAAGAGCGCCTGTTCGTGGCCATAATATTCCGGGTCACAGGTCGCGAATTCGCGGGTCCAATCGAGCGCGAAGCCAATGCGCTTCAATTGCGCTTTCATCGCCTCAATATTGGAGCGGGTCCAGGCACCGGGATGGACTTTCTTCTCCATCGCAGCATTTTCCGCTGGCATCCCGAAAGCGTCCCAGCCCATCGGATGGAGCACTTCGCACCCTTGCATCTTCTTAAAGCGCGCGAGCACATCGCCCATCGTGTAATTGCGCACATGGCCCATATGGATGCGCCCCGATGGATAGGGGAACATCTCAAGGATGTAGCTCTTTGGCTTATCGCTATCGCTATCAGCGGTGAACGTGCCCGCTTTATCCCACGCGCCCTGCCAGCGCCCGTCAGCTGCAGACGGATCGAATCGAGTGTCAGTCATGAATTCTCGCTAGAGAGAAGTTGCCCGATGGGCAAAGATTGAGCGGGTTGGGGTTAGCCTGCCAGTGCTTTGCGGCGAAGATCGCGCGCTTTGGTGAGGATGATGTCCTCAAGCTTTTGCACGGTCGCGGCCTGAACGGGCGCATCCACCCATGTGCCGCCTTGCGCAACCTGACGGTTGGCCGCCACACGCAGCGCATCCGCGCGCAAATCTTGGTCGAGGATCGTCACTGTGACCTTCACCCGCTCATTGGGGTTCGAAGGGTTCGCATACCAGTCCGTCACGATCACGCCGCCCGAACTGTCAGCCGACAAAAGCGGCGCAAAGCTCAGTGTTTCCAGCGCGCCGCGCCACAGATAGGCGTTCACGCCGATTGTGTTGATCTGCGCCTCAGCCAGCTCGGTCGTGGGGCGTTCGTTACCGCCACATGCGGCCAACGCGCCTAGCGCACCCGCCATGAGAGCAATGCGGGTGGAGTTCGAAAATGCCGTTTTTGCGCGTGTCACTGCGGTAAAGTCCCTCATTGGAAGTAGTACAAAGCTCTATACCGAGCCTGTATCAGGCGGCAAGCGTGCAAAACTTACGCTCTGCCCCTTATGCCGGAATTCATCCGATTGGCGGTAATCCCCTGTATCCCCGATTAATCGCGCAAATTGAGCGACTATGACGGCGTCCAAGCAGGAGTCTGTGTGACTCCGGCAACAGGTTGGGAATGAACCGACACGCAATTTTTGTAAAAGATTGCATGCCCTAGCGTCATAACCGTAACCTTTGTGCTAAGAAGTACGAACTCGAGTCGGAACTCAGCATCTGTTCAGATGTTTTTTGTTCAAACGGCCGCGAAAACGAGCTTCGAGAAAGAACAGGGATTTAAAGGCAGACCATGGCACAGCGTTTCAGCAAGACAGCGAGAAAGCAGCTTCAGCTGCCGCTGCTTGGTGTGGGCGCTGCACTGGCATTGGCTCTCCCATCAGCTGGGCTTGCTGTTGTCAGCCTGACGTCTGGCGATGATGACGCCGCCTTTGATCTGTTTACACCCGCTTCGATTGATCCTGATCTGGCAGCCCGTGTGGCGGAAAAAGCACGTGAGCGCGGCATTCCTTTCACACCTGCTGGCACCAGCCTGGTCGACACAGATCGCACTGTCACTGTTGCAGTGCGCATCGACGGCGAAACAGCGCAGGCCATTTCGGTTCGCCCAGTAACCGACGCTGCTCCGGGTAAAGGCCCTGGCATTGCGGGCCTACAGTCCAGCCGTTTCAACCTTGGCACAGCGCGCGGCTATCAGAGCTTCACGCGTGTTCAGCCAGAAACGCCGCAAACTTCGGCTGTATCGCTGCCCGAAAGCGTGCGCGGCAACCAGCTTAGCAATTTGAGCATTCCTGATCTTTCCGAGTTTGAGCCCGCTGGCCCTTCACGCGAAGACAAGCCAAGCCGCCTGCAGCCGCGCATCTCGCTTGAAGACAATGCGATTGCGGGTCGTTCGGTGAATACACTCGATGCTTCTGAAGATTCGGTCGATGTCGGCGGTTCGTTCCGTGTTTCGCGCAATCTCGATGTAACCGCTGGCGTCCGCTATTCGCAAGAACGTGATCGTCTGGCGCCACTGACCGATTCGGCACAGGACAGCCAAGCGGTCTATGTCGGCACGCAAATCCGCTTCTAAAATTTAGACGCCCCATCCCAAGCAAAAGAACCTCGCTTAATCGCGGGGTTTTTTATTGCCTGACGCTACGGCACGGCTAGGCTGCACATTCGTCCAGAACACGTGCAAGGGGTCCGAACTTATGAGCCGAGTAGCCATCGTCACCGGAGGAACACGCGGAATTGGGGAGGCGATCTGCCAGCGCCTCAAGCGCCAAGGCCACACCGTCATCGCCAATTATGGCGGCAATGACGATGCCGCCCGCGCTTTCACCGAGGAAACCGGCATCCCCTCGCTCAAATGGGATGTAGGCGATCACGAAGCTTGCATCGAAGGCTGCGCCAAAGTGGCGGCGGATTATGGCGAGGTTGATATTGTCATCAACAATGCCGGGATCACCCGTGATGGCACGCTTCACAAAATGAGCTTTGACGATTGGAACGACGTTATGCGCGTCAATCTGGGTGGCTGTTTTAACATGTCGAAAGCCTGCTTTCCCGGAATGCGGGAGCGAAAGTGGGGCCGCATCGTCAATATCGGTTCGATAAATGGCCAGGCCGGGCAATATGGCCAAGTCAATTATACAGCGGCGAAGTCGGGAATTCACGGCTTTACCAAAGCGCTCGCTCAAGAAGGGGCGAAGGTCGGCGTCACCGTTAACGCGATTGCGCCCGGCTATATCGACACCGATATGGTCGCCGCTGTGCCGGAGCCTGTGCTGGAAAAGATCGTCGCCAAAATCCCGGTCGGTCGGCTCGGCCAAGCCGAAGAAATCGCACGCGGCGTCGCCTTCTTCACCTCAGAGAACGGCGCCTTCATGACCGGATCGACCATGAGCATAAATGGCGGCCAACATATGTATTGATGCATATCTTTTGAGAATTATGACGCGCTTGTTTCGCCCAGTATCCCACGTTTTACCGAAGCATTAACCATTACGCATTATCCCTCATTATCCATAAAAGAAACGGACGGTCGCTCGGTATTACGGATGGGTCGAATTATCGGCTTTGAGGGATAGTAATGATGCAGACGAGCACGAACAATTTTGACGCCGGGCAGCATGCAGAGATGCGCGGTCAGCCGCGTGTTGAGCTTGCACCGCGCCCAGCGAAGGTGATTTGCCAGACGGGCGAATATCTTTGCGTGGTACGCGACGTTTCAGTTCTGGGCGCAGGACTGGGCTTTTTGCATGCAGTTCCGCCCGAGCCACGCATCATTTTGCAAATGGCAAATGGCTTAACCTATCCGATTGAGCGGGTGTGGATTGGTAAAAAGCAGGCAGGCTATCGATTTGGCTGCGAAGTTTCGCTCGATGAATTCACGCAAGAAACAGGCGACTTCACCCCGCGCGCGATCCGACTGGATGTCGAGGCCGCTGCAAAGCTGGGCGATGGACGCAAGCTGCGCAATGTGCAGATCATAAACCTCTCCTGCGACGGCGCGCGGTTTGAATGCGAAGACGACGTGCCGCTCAATTGCTTGCTAGGCTTTGCGATGGAGGGGTTGGATAAGCGCCTTGGCCAAGTGCGCTGGCGCGATGGCACAACCTACGGAATTCAGTTCCAACACGCATTGAGCGAGCAGGAATTGGCCGATTGCGCGCTGGAATTGCAGCCCTTTGGCTCGCCCTTTCCCAATCAGCTAGGCGGCGCTTTGCAGGCAGCGCGCGCGGCATAGGGCTTGCGCTGATGACGGGCGTTCCCACCTAAGCGTCATGGCGTCACCAAACACCCTCAATGAAGCAGAAATCAGCGCGATTATCGAAATGGCGCTAAGCGATCATGTCAGCTTTGCTGTCATCCGCGAGGAGTTTGGCCTTAGTGAAGCTCAGGTAAAAGAGCTGATGCGCGACAATCTCAAGCCGGCGAGCTATCGCACTTGGCGCAAACGCGTGCGGACATTTTCCGACCGCCGCGAACACTATAAGTAAGGGCGATTGCGGTCCCGTTTCTGCAGGTCGCTAGTTGATTTTCCTACAGGCCATTCGTTTGATAGAGCGAAGGTCAGCGCGCTCTATCAAAACACAAAGTTTCTTTGTTGCCGCTGCCCGAATGTCCTTTATCAACTAACCCATCGTGCAAGACGACCAAACACCACTCTACCACCCACCGGTGAAGCGCTCGGTCCAAATTGATGGGCACAAGACATCTATCAGCCTGGAGCCGCTGTTTTGGGAGATGCTGCGCGACGCGTCCGTGCGCGAGGGGGTGCCGATCAATGCGCTGGTCGCGCGGATTGATGTCGAACGGATCAAGTCACAAACCCCGCCCGGCCTCGCCAGTGCGATCCGGCTTTGGCTGGTGGCTAACAGCGCGGCCTAGTCGTCGACGCGTTCGATATCTGCGCCGACCAATTGCAGCTTTTCCTCTAGCCGTTCGTAACCGCGATCAAGGTGATAGATGCGGCGCACTTGCGTTTCGCCTTCCGCGGCCAATGCGGCGATGATCAGGCTCATGGATGCGCGCAGATCCGTTGCCATAACTTCAGCGCCCGTCAGATCGACCGGCCCCTTAACGATTGCCGTGCGCCCTTCGGTTGCGATATCCGCACCCATTCGGGTCAGCTCTGGCACATGCATGAACCGGTTCTCGAAGATCGTTTCTCTCAGCACACTTGTACCTTCCGCCTTGCAGAGCAGGCTCATCAGCTGGGCCTGCATATCTGTGGCAAGACCGGGGAATGGAGCGGTGGTCAGGTCGGTGGGTTGCAAGGGGCCATTGGCCGCAACTGATACTCCCTTGGCATCTTCCTCCACATGCAGACCGATATTGCGCAAGGCCGCCAGCGTTGAGGCCATGTCATGCGCGCTCGCCCCTTCGAGCCGAACGTTGCCGCCGGTGATCGCCGCGGCACAAGCATAAGAGCCCGCCTCAATCCGGTCCGGCATGACTTTGTAGGTCGCGCCGTTCAGCCGCTTGACCCCGTGGATCGTCAGATCGCTTGAGCCGATGCCTTCAATCTCTGCTCCCATCGCAATCAGCAGATTGCACAGATCCACGATCTCAGGCTCCCGCGCGGCGCCCGTCAGTCGGCTTGTCCCATTAGCAAGGACCGCCGCCATCAGCGCGTTCTCGGTTGCTCCGACCGACACAACGGGGAAGTCGAAATCGCCACCCGGCATACCGCCATCAGGCTGCATCGCTTTGACGTAACCCTGAGCAAGCTCAATCTCAGCGCCCATCGCTTCGAGCGCTTTCAAGTGCAGGTCAATCGGGCGGTTGCCGATGGCGCAGCCACCCGGCATCGAAACGGTCGCTTCGCCCGCACGGGCAAGCATGGGGCCAAGCACCAGGATCGAGGCACGCATTTTGCGGACCAAATCATACGGCGCGACGCTCGATGTGATCCGGGTCGCTTCCAGCCGCATGGTCCGCCCAAAATCCTCAGGACGCGTGCCTTGAATAGCGGTGGTCACACCAAACTGGTTCATGAGGTGCTGGAACCCGTCAATATCCGCCAGGCGCGGCAGATTGCGCAAGGTGACCGGTTCTTCGGTCAAAAGTGCGCACGGGATCAGCGTAAGAGCTGCATTCTTAGCGCCAGAGATGGGAATAGTGCCCGACAGCGTGTTGCCGCCGCGAATAATCAGTTTGTCCATGCTTCTCCTCTAGCGAAACCTGCCTTTCGCGCAACTGACGCAAGAGACACCGCAATCAGGCATCCACAATGCCCAATCGTTGACCTATCGCCTGGCGCAAGGCACGAGCATTGTGCAGACCATTTAAATCGCAAGGGCAATCCGTTTAATGTCACAAAAGCCGATCAAGAAAGCCGTCTTCCCCGTTGCGGGTTTAGGCACGCGTTTCCTGCCCGCGACAAAAGCAATACCGAAGGAATTGCTGCCCATCGTTGATCGCCCGCTCATCCAATATGCAGTGGACGAAGCGCGCGAGGCGGGGATTGAGCAGATGATCTTTGTGACCGGGCGCGGCAAGACCGCCATCGTTGAGCATTTCGACATGGCCTATGAACTCGAAGCGACCATGGGAGAGCGCGGCAAGGATATGGGCGTGCTTGATCCGACACGGGCAACGCCAGGCGACATCATCACGGTACGCCAGCAAGTGCCAATGGGGCTTGGCCATGCGATCTGGTGCGCGCGGGCGATTGTGGGTGATGAGCCCTTCGCCATTTTCCTGCCCGATGAACTCATGATCGGGAAAGCAGGCGGCACTGGCTGCATGAAGCAAATGGTCGATGCTTACACGCAAGTTGGCGGCAACCTTATTAGCGTGCTCGAAGTGCCGATGGAGGAGGTCTCCAGCTATGGCGTGATCGATCCGGGCGCAGAAAGCGGATCACTTACCGAAGTGAAGGGCTTGGTTGAAAAGCCACCGCAAGCCGAGGCGCCTTCAAACAAGATCATCTCAGGACGCTACATCCTTCAACCCGAAGTGATGCGGACACTGGAGAACCAAGGGAAAGGTGCTGGCGGCGAAATTCAGCTCACCGACGCAATGGCGAAGATGATCGGGGACCAACCATTCCACGCAGTGACCTTTGACGGCAATCGCTATGATTGCGGCAGCAAGGTTGGCTTTGTCGAAGCGACATTGGCATTGGCATTGCAACGCGAAGATATGGGCGATGAAGTCCGCGCGATGGCGAAGCGCCTTTTGGGATAAAGAAAACCCCGCCGAACCATCAAGTCCAGCGGGGCTTCTTTCTGTTAGCGAAGCTTCAGCGCCTTACTCAGCGGCTTCTGCATCCTCTGCACCGTCGCCATCAACGGTGTCGCCAGCATCATCCATCAAGGACAGCTTTGACACTGCCTCCTCGACGCTTTGCGGATCGTCAGCTGCCGCCTGCACAAGCGTGCCCAGCGAAGAACCGTCGAGACCCAGTTCCTTCATCAAGCCGTCAAGCACCGGTGCCTGAGCGCGGTAGGCGAGCGCTGCAGAAACCGCGTCACTGGCCAGGTTTCCCGAGCCGCCACCCGCACCGCCTGTGCCGCCATCATTAGCAGCTCGGCCGCCGCCACCATTGTTGGTGAGGCCATCGACCTGAACGATCTTGATCGAGTCAATCGCTTCCATCGGCTTGGCGCTTTCCTTGATAACTTCTGGAAGCACCTGAAGCAGCGCCAGTTTGGTCTGAAGGCTGATCTGATCCATTGAGAGGATGTTGGCCGCCTCATTGACCGCTTGCTGACCAGCGGCTTCGACTTCGAAGCGTACACGGTCGGCTTCGGCGCGCAGGATTTCAGCATCCGCATCACCTTTTGCCTCAAGCCGGGCAGCTTCGGCCCGATTAGTGGCCGCGTCACGCTCAGCTTCTGCTTCAACCTTGATCTGGATCGCGTCACGCTCGGCTTGCTTGGCCGCTTCGATCAGCTCGATCTTCTTCTGACGCTCAGCAATCTCGCTTTCTCGTGAGGTTGCAACTTGCTCTTCAGCTGCCACCGCTTTGGCGCGGGCCGCGTCGGCCTCTGCTTTGGCCTGGCTTTCCTCGCGAGACTTGTTCTGAACCGCGATTTGCTGCTCTTGTCGCGCAATTTCGAGCGCGCGGGTCTGATCAATCCGAGCTTCCTCGACCAAGCGATCCGCTTCGATCTGTTGCGCATCAACCTGCTTTTTGGCCTCAATCTTGGCCGCATCGGCTTCGCGCTGACGTTCTGCTTGTTCGCGCGCGATTTCCGCCATTTGAGCGGCACGGCGCACTTCAACTTCGCGTTCCTGCGCCAGGCGAGCGTATTCCTGGTCACGGCCAATCTCGAACGATTTGGTATCCGCTTCTAGGTTCTTCGTTTCCATCTCGACCCGCGTGTCCTGCTCAATGTCGTTACGCAGTTTCTTGCGTGCTTCGATTTGCTCAGTCAGCTTCGTCAGACCCTCAGCGTCAAACGCGTTGTTGGCGTTGAAGTGCTCAATGCTGGTCTGGTCGAGCCCGGTTAGCGAGACCGATTCCAGCTCCAAACCGTTCATGGCCAAGTCGTTTGACGATACTTGCTGCACCTTTTGGACAAAGTCTGCCCGCTGTTCGTGCAGTTCGTTCATGCTCATGCCCGCAGCAACGGAACGCAGCGCATCGACAAACTTACCCTCGACGAGATCCTTGAGCATCTCAGGCTGCATCGTGCGGCTACCCAGCGTTTGCGCAGCCATCGCGATTGAGCTCGCATCAGGGCGAACGCGGACATAAAACTCCGCCTTCACATCGATCCGCAACCGGTCGAGAGTAATCAACGCCTCAGCATCACGGCGAACGACCGCAAGCACCAGCGTGTTCATGTTCACCGGCATTGTTTCGTGGAAGACGGGTAGCACAAGCGCACCGCCATTCATCACAACCTTCTCACCACCAACACCGGTCCGGACGAAGGCAATTTCCTTTGACGCGCGGCGATAGAGGCTCGTTAGTGCGATAAATATGATTAGGAGGACCACAAAGGCGAGGCCGATCCAAATCGCTAATTCAAATAGATTTTCCATTTCTTCTCCTGTTGCGTGTGTTGCGCGGCGCTGCAGTTCGGGGCCCAATTCTGGGTTCGCGCGCGGCGCAGTGTGAAAGGCCTATCCCTCAAGGCCGAGTAGTCGGTTTTCATATTGCACCGCGTAAAAGGTCTGCCCTTCGCGGCGCACCAGCAGCACCGTTTCACCCTCGCGAAGTTCGACTGCGGGATCATTTGGCTCGACCATTACAAAGTGGGCCTGACCATACTGGTCGAGCACTTTTGAGCGAGCTGGCGATCCTGTGCGAGCGGTGCCGATCTGTATCTCAGCATCACGCCGCACAAGGCTTTCAAGACCAACCGCACTGGTTTCATCCTGGGGCAATATCCGCTCCAGCGGGCGGGTTAAGATGCCTGTCACCGGAAGCGCGGCGGCGCCCGCCGCAATTCCCGCTAGCCAAATTGGCAAGGGCGCGCCGACGATGTTGATCAATGTCTGCTGACCAGCCACTCCAATTGCAGCAAAGACAAACAGCAGAACCGCGAACCAGATCAGGATCGGAACTCTGCCAATGCCCAGCAGGCTCAACGCGCTTGCGAGCAATCCATCACCTGCGAAACCATCAACCCCCTCGCCGGTATCAACGTCCAGATCGAAATCGACATCCGCATCCGCTCCATCGAGCAAGTCGCCCATGCCAATAATCTGCGCCACAGCAATGAAGATCAGCAGAATAGCTGCCGCCGCAAAGGGTAGATTGTGTGCTTCTAGCAATGTCATGAGTGACCCCCTTCGCGTGTTTTAGTGGTAAAGATGGCAGGTGCAAAGAGTCCTGCCGGCAAGCCAGCAATGTATGTTTCCCAAGTTTTTCCCATGAATGCTGGATTAACACATGTTTCTTGGAAATAACAGGAAAATCGTCATATTGGTTCGATAAATACGTTAAGCGAACAAATATTGCACAAATGCACTTGTATTGTTCAAAACCGTCCCCATATTGAGGGCTTAGGCTGCGACGATTAGGCGGGCTTTATTCGCAAAGGCAGCGTCTTTAGACCGCCAACGAAGGTCGAGCTCGAACGCGCAGGCTCGCCAGCCAATTCCACTGATTCGAGCCGATCGAGCAAGGCTTCGAACAGGATCTTAATCTGAAGCCGCGCCAGATGCAGGCCTAGGCATTGATGCGCGCCCGCTCCAAACGCCATGTGGCGGTTGGGGCTGCGGCTCGCATCAAAGTCTCGCGGGTTTGCGAATTGAGATGGATCGTGATTGGCAGCGACATAGTTGAGCATCATCCAATCGCCCGCTTTGACCTGCTGCCCACCGATTTCAACATCCTCAGCCGCTGTGCGCATGAAATGCTGAACCGCCGTGGTCCAACGGATCGCCTCTTCAACAAGTCCGGGCAGCAGCGACCTGTCCGCCTTCACACGGGCAAACTCTTCGGGATCACGCGCAAGTGCCAACATTGCGCCGGACATTGTCGCAGAAGTAGTATCGTGACCTGCCGCCGCCATGATGATGTAGTATCCGGCCATATCGCGGTCGGGCAGAGGCTCTCCGTCCACGGTTGCGTTCGCAATCACGCTGGCGACATCATCGGTGGGGTTGGCTCGCCGCTCAGCTGCAATTCCGGCGAAGTAATCTTCGAAACTTTTCACCGCGACGGAAACCAGCTGAAGCACTTGCTCCGGCGTCATATTCTCCATGCCGGTGCCGGAAAGATCTTTGTCCTGACCGCCAAACATTTGCTGTGTGAGCATTAGCATGCGCGGTTCATCCTCTTCGGGTATACCAAGGATCTGCATGATAACCCGCAGCGGCATCGGGGCGGCGACTTGCTTCACGAAGTCCACCTCAGGCCCGCCTTGAATCATTCCCTCGACCAGCTTGTCTGCGAGGCCGCGAATTTCCCCCTCAATCAATTTGAGGTTGCGCGGCATGAACCAGTCTTGGGTCAGCTTGCGATATTTGGGGTGGATCGGCGCATCAAAGACGACCAGTGAATCCACCAACATGTTGGAACCGGTCGCTTGCTGAGCGAACGCTGTGGCCTCACGCGTCGCGAAGACAACGGGTTTGGGATTGTTGAGGAAGGTCGTGTTGTCCTTCGAAATGCGCATCACATCGTCATAACGCGTGATGAGCCAAAACGGTTCGAACGCGTCATCCTCTGCAATCACCTTTGTGACAGGCGTGGTTTCGCGCAATTCGTCAAACGTATCGAGCAAACCATTCCACTCGGCATAGCTTTCCGGTGCGATGATCTGGCGGGCGGTATCGGTCGGAAGGATTGCAGCCTCGGCCATAATTTCACCCCTTTGCCTTTGCTTCATATTCATCGCGCAGCTCACGCTTGTAGAGCTTTCCATTCGCCTCGCGCGGCAAGTCCGGGCGGAAATCAAACAGCTTGGGCATTTTGATATGCGCCAAACTGGGAGCGAGGAAGTCGCGCAATTCCTGCTCTAGAGCATCACCTACATCGGCCATATCGATGGGTTGAACCACTGCGACGACCTTCTCGCCAAAGTCAGGATCGGGCGCGCCAATGACCGCAGCATCCATGATTTTGTCATGCGTGACGAGCAGGTTCTCAATCTCCTGAGGATAGATATTGACCCCGCCCGAGATAATCATGTGGCTTTTGCGATCGGTCAGGAAGAGATAGCCTTCCTCGTTCACGTGACCGATATCGCCCAAAGTCATCCAGCCTTTCGGATGCATCGCCTCAGCGGTTTTGTCCGGATCATTGTGATAGGTGGGCAGCAGCGCGTTCTCAAAATAGATGAGCCCATCTTCGCCTGCGGGCAATTCTTTACCATCAGGCCCGCATATATGGATCTTGCCATAGATCGCCTTGCCCACAGTGCCTGGATACTCGAGCCATTCGGGTGACTTAACGAGCGTCATCCCGATCCCTTCAGATCCGGCATAATATTCGTTGATGATCGGCCCCCACCATTCGATCATCTCGCGCTTAATCGGCACGGGACAGGGTGCGGCTGCATGCAACGCGCGCTGGTGGCTAGAAAGGTCATACTTGGTACGAATCGCGGGATCGAGTTTGAGCGACCGGACGAAATGCGTGGGCACCCACTGACTGTCCGTCACTTTGTAAGTTTCAATCGCCTGCAGAACGGCTTCTGGGTCGAATTTCTCGACCACGACAACAGTGCCGCCCAGGCGCTGCGCGGTCGAACACCAGCCAAGCGGCGCCGCGTGATAGAGAGGGGCGGGTGACAGATAAACCATCGAGCCATCAGCGGGCATGCCTGCACCCATCATCGCAAGACCCATAAGTGGCACGGGCGCCTGCGGATCCGGGTCTTCGGGCGGTGCTGGCCGAATACCCTTGGGCCGACCGGTCGTGCCCGAGCTATAAAGCATAACGGCCCCTGCACGCTGGTCAGCAATTGGATCAGAAGGCTGCGCTGCCAGAGCTCTATCGAGGCTGTCTTCGCCGTCTGCACCCGCCAGTAAAATTTCCAAATCCGGGCAAGCGGCACGAATTTCTGGCAAAATGACGTCAAATGCGTGCGAGGTGACCAGCAGCTTTGTGCCGCTATCTTCTAGGATATAGGCGATCTCGGGCGCTGTCAGCCGGGTTGAGATTGGAACAAGCAAAGTTCCCGCGCGCTGAGAACCCCAAAACAGAGGAAAATACTCAATTCGATTTTCAAGCAAGACTGCAAATGCATCATCCGCTGCAAAACCCCGCGCGCGCAGGGCCTGCGCGAAGCGGTTTGCTGCGGCGTCCATCTCGGAATAGGTCATCTGCTCACCACTTCCAGCCATAATGACGGCGGGGTGGTCAGGACGGTTTGCGGCATGCGCAATTGGATGCAGGCTCATTTTTTCTCCCATGCAGCTGCCTTGCGCACGCGGTGCGTCAAAGGGCGAAGCTGAACTCTCTCGGGAACAAAATCTAACGCGGTGCGCTTATCACTCAAGAGAAATCGCACGGGTGACGCAGCCAGAAGAAAGCGCGGACAGGGATGTCGCGCAAAAAAAGGCGGCGGGTAAACCCGCCGCCCAAACTCGGACACCCTCTCCAATGTCCGACCCGCTTCCAGGCGGGTATCTTATAAAAGCGAACTATTGTCCGCCAGCACCAGCGCGGCGGCGACCAGGAAGGATTTCACCCTGCCTTGTCGTTTGGCTGTTAGCCAACCGCGCCTGTTCGTTGCTTTCTACCATATATGGAATTGGATTCACTGCAACCCCATCGACGCGCACTTCATAATGAAGGTGCGGACCAGTGGAGCGACCTGTTGAACCAACATAACCAATCAGATCACCCTTTTCGACGCGGTCACCCGCTGCGACAGCAAGGCGCGAGAGGTGCGCATAACGCGTTTCCAGCTCAGCACCGTGATCAATGCTGATATACAAACCGTAGCTTGAGAACCAATCCGCGCGGCCAATCAGGCCGTCTGCAGTGGCATAGACTGGAGTGCCGGTTGGTGCTGCGAGATCAACACCGTGATGTCGGCGACGCTGACGCAGAACCGGGTGGTTGCGCATGCCATAACCGCTGGTCATCCGCGCATCACGAAGTGGCATGATCGAAGGCACTGAAACTGTTGGGCGCTCCAAACCTGGGATCGGAGCATCGGCACCGACGGTCGGAACCGAATCAAGCGCTGTCCAATTGGCAAACAATTCACGGAAGCGCTCATCGCCCGAGGCCAGCGTGTTGTTCTGACTCTCTTCCAGCGGCGCAGTCACATCAGCGCTTGCTGAGCTGTTTGCAGAAGAATTGGCGACAGCGGGGGTTGCTGCCATCAGACCTGTAGCGGCGCAAACCACGCCAAAAGTCTTCAAAAAGGGGCGCTTCAAAAGCGTAATCATTAGTACCCGGTCCTGACTGGCACTTTGGCCATTCCTGTTAAAGCTGAGCGCGACCTTTATTATCTTTCCCGGCTTTTCAGACCGGTGACTCGCGTCAACATCATGATCGGGTCCCCAAACCCTTATTTCACAATGAGGGTTATCGGGGCGATTCGTTAAAGAGCAACATCTTCGTAAAAACCGCGCGACAAACCGGCTGCAAGACGCGCTGAGTCGTTAAATGGCGGCTTAACCTGCCCTTTGAAGTGCGCACGAACCAAGGATTTCCACATATTTTCGGGATTCTCATCGCGGCGCTGTGCCTGGGCCAGAAAGTGCTTTGTCCCGAATCCGACATGTCGAATTTCGTCGTCAAGTATCCTCGCAAGGATTTTGACGCCATGCGAGTCTCCGGCCGCCTCCACCCGCTCTAGAGTTGCTGGCGTCACGTCCAATCCGCGCGCTTCGAGCACCATCGGGACAATTGCGAGCCGCGCAGTGACGTCATGACGCGTATCATGCGCAGCCTGCCAAAGGCCACCATGAGCAGGCAGGGCCCCATAATGACTGCCGAGGCCCTCGAGCTTACGAGCGAGCAATGCGAAATGCATCGCTTCATCAGCAGCGACATATAGGAAATCAGAGACAAACTCCTCTCCCATTTCACCGCCAAAACGCCCGGCCATGTCGAGCGCTAGATCAATTGCCACAAATTCAATATGGGCCAGACTATGCCACAGCGCGATCCGGGCACGCTCTGATCCAAATTTACCGCGTTTTGGCATCTGGTTCGGAGGCAGCAACTCAGGAGCATTGGGGCGCGCAGGCTCTGCTGGCATGTCAGCGTCGAACTCAAACGCCAACTTACCCATGCGCCAACGCCGCGCGACATCGCGAGCAGCGAAGCACTTAGCACGCGGCTCACCTGTCAAAAGAGCGGCCCGAACGGCAGAAGCAACAGATTGCATCGGGATCAGAGCGCCTTGGCAGCGGCCAGCACTTCCGCTGCGTGACCTTTCACCTTCACCTTATTCCAGATTTGCGCGATTTTGCCGTCTGCACCGACCAAATAGGTCGAGCGGACCATGCCCATATATGTTTTGCCGTACATCTGTTTTTCGGTCCAAATGCCAAGCGCGTCTGACAGGCCGCCTTCTTCTGCGTCTGTTGCAAGTGGCGTTTTAAGATCGTGTTTCGCGATAAAGTTCTGATGCTTTTTGGCTGAATCCTTGCTTACACCCAGCAGTGCCACGCCAGCTGCATCAAATTCGCCTTTAAGCGCGGTGAAGTCTTTCGCTTCGGTTGTGCAACCGGGCGTGTTGTCTTTGGGGTAGAAGAAGACAACCAGCTTTTTGCCTGCAAAATCTGATGCTTTGACGGTCCCGCCATCAGGGGTTTCCATTTCAATGTTCGGCATCGTGTCGCCAACTGCAGGGAAAGTGCTCATCGCCTAAATCTCCAATGTCTGTTCAAAGATGTCCGCCCAAATTTGCGCGACTGTTTTGCGGGCAACGGCAAGCGCTGCGACAAGTTCCGCGTAGTTAGGCTGCCCGCACGCTCGCGCAAGCGCTTTTGCAGCGGCGGGCGGCGGCTCCGTTCCGTCTGGTGCCAGCAATCGTCCGGCCACTAATTGAGCGGTCAGCAGATCATATGCTTCAATCAAGGCCTCTGGCACCAATCCAAGGCGCGCAAACGCTTTGATCGCGGTCATCAAGCTGGGATCGAGAATATCGGGTGCACCTGCTGCCAAGTCATGGGCGTGGCCCAGTTGCAAAAAGTGGATTAGGAATTCGACATCAACCAATCCACCACGCTGCAATTTGACATCGATTTCACCGCGAGGAGGTTTGTGCTGAGTAATCTCTGCTCGCATCGTCAGGACCGCTTCACGCACGGCCTTTGGATCGCGTTTTTGGCAAAGAACGTCTGCAATGATCGCATCAACCGCGCGGCGCGCCTCGTCGGACCCTACAAGCACTCTCGCACGGGTCAGAGCCATATGCTCCCAAGTCCAAGCGGCTTCGTTTTGGTATTTGGCAAATGCTTCAAGAGAGACTGTCAAAGGGCCCTGCTTGCCCTGTGGTCGAAGTCGCGTGTCGACTTCATAAAGCGCCCCTTGAGCTGTTGGCACAGACAGCGCGGCGCTAACCCGGCTTGCCAAGCGGTTGAAATAAAGCGTCGCGCCCAGTGGCCGCATCCCATCGGATTCGGCGTTAAAGTCCCCCGTGAATAGGTAGATCATATCAAGGTCGGAGGCATGGGTAAGCGCGCCGCCACCCAATCTGCCTAGGCCCAGCACAACCAACTCACCTTCGGATATCGCGCCGTGAGCCTTCGCAAATTCAGCCGCGCTAGTTTCAGCCGCCCGCGTAATCGCAGCCTCTGCCGTTTGCGAGAGCGCCGCACCGATACGGGCAGGGCTATGCTCTGCCTCAATCAGCGCAATACCTAGGGTAAAGCGCTGCTCACCAGTCACATGACGGATGCAATCGAGCTGCGCTTCATAATCGTCGCGAACGGGACCAATGCGCATGCGTCCAAGAACTTCATCATAGGCCTCGTCTAGCTCACTCCGGTCGCGGTCAATAAGTGCATCGAGCAGCTCGGGACTTCGCGCCAGCTCATCGGCAAGCACTGGTGAGAGTGTGAGAGCTGCGGTGAGCCTATCTAGCAATTCGGGGCGCGCAGACAGCAGGTGAAAAACAGTGATCGCGGACTGAGTGCGCTCCAATATGTTTTGCCAGCGGGTGATGGCGCGTGCCGGGTCATCGCTTTGAGCAAAGGCTCGCATCATCTTGGGCAGCAGGTGGTCAAACGCCTCAAGCGCCTGCGGGGATCGGACCGCTGCGAAACGGCCATCGCGCCATTCATCAATGCGCAGGGCCAGTGCCTCTGGCTCATCAAAGCCCATTTCAGTGAGCTGTTTGACACTCTCATCAACTGGCAAAGATGGCGATGGCGCATCTTCACTTGCCCCGATCAGGCCGTCGTAAATTGAGCCAGTTTGCTCGGTGAGCTCAGTAAGCTCCTCGACCAACGCCTGCCCGTTGGCCATGCCATCAAGCCTAGCGACTGCGTCCAGCGCATCGCCATCGGGCAATGCATGCGTCTGGCGATCATGCATCATTTGAAGGCGGTGCTCGATCACACGCAGCCGATCATAACCCTGGCCAAGCACTTCGGCATGCTCTGGCAGGATGCGACCGGCTTTTGCCAGAGCATCGAGCGCGGCGCGTGTACCCCGCACTCTAACCGACGGGTCGCGGCCGCCATGAATAAGCTGATGCGTCTGCGCGAAGAATTCTATCTCCCGAATGCCTCCACGGCCACGCTTCACATCGAAACCGGGACCTGGGTGTTGCGGCCCATCATGGCTTTCACGAATACGCAAGGTCAGCGCTCTGATCTCCTCGATTGCTCCGTAGTCAAGAGCCTGGCGCCAAACGAAGGGCGCAATTTCATCGAGGAACACCTTGCCGGCTTCGATATCACCTGCAGCAGGGCGAGAACGGATAAAGGCGGCGCGCTCCCACGCCAATGCTTGCCCTTGATAATGCGCCAACGCAGTTGCGCTCGGCACGGCCAAAGGACTGATTTCACTTGCCGGACGCAATCGCAGGTCCACGCGAAGCACATAGCCCTCAGCCGTGTTTTCCGAGAGGAGTTTGACGATCCGCCGCGCATAACGCTGTGCAACCTCTCCGGGATCGTCACTTGCGCGCTTGGGCAAAGTTTTGGGATCGTAAAGCAGGATCGGGTCAATGTCTGACGAATAGTTGAGCTCACCAGCGCCTTGCTTGCCTAAGGCCAAAGCAATCATCCCGGTCGGGTTTTCCGCTCCTGTGCGTTCGGCAATCGCTGCGCAAATAGCCCGATCGAGCGCGTGATCTGCAAAACTTGTCAGCTCTTTAACCACTCTGGAAAGCGGAATAGCACTGGCCAGATCAGCGACCGCCAGCGCCGTCGCCAGCGCAAGGCGATGACGCCGTAGACCCACACCGACATCATCGTTTTCGCCGCGCTCTCTCGCCCATGCCAGCGCATGCTCAAGCTGCCCCTCATTCAGCAGCTCAGCCAATTCACTCTGCCGATCAAGCGCGCGCGCCAGAAACGGCGCATTGTCGCGCGCCCTCTTTAGCGCTCCGGCCCAATCGACTTGCATGTTCTCCACCATAGCCAGTCTGTCATTGGCCAAGCCGGTTGCGGCCTGCAAGCCCATCTGCAAGAGAAGCCGCAACGATTTCTTTTCGAGAAGAGGACTTTGCCATGATCAAACGCGCGATCACGCTTGCCGGACTTGCTGTCGGCGCGCTCGCCCTGACCGCTTGCGAAGATATGCAGCTGGGCGGCGGAAGTGAGCCAGAGCTGGATATTCCAGAAGTTGAACGGGGGGACATCTCCGAAGCGACAATGGTGGACATCACCCGCGAGCTTTCGACCGATGAGTTTGGTGGTCGGATGCCCGGTACCAGAGGTGAAGAGCTGACAGTCGCGCTTTTGACCGAGCGTTTCGAAGCTGCAGGTCTCCAACCCGGCAATGGCGACAGCTGGGTGCAAGAGGTTCCGCTGGTCGAAATCACGGGCAGCAACTTTGCCCCGCTCACCATTACTAACGGCGAAACCGATCTCGCCTATGATTATGGTAGCGAGTGGACCGGCGTTACCTATCGCGAGGACGCCAGCACGCAGCTTGCCAATAGCGAAATGGTCTTTGTCGGATACGGCATCAACGCGCCAGAGCGTGGCTGGAACGATTATGAGGGCGTAGATGTTACCGGCAAAACGGTTGTCATCCTCGTCAACGATCCAGACTGGGAAACCGAAGGCTTAGAAGGCACCTTTAACGGCAAGGCGATGACGTTTTATGGCCGCTGGACCTACAAATATGAAGAAGCCGCTCGCCAGGGGGCTGCAGCGGCCCTGATCGTGCACGACACTGATCCTGCCAGCTATGGTTGGAATGTCGTTGAAAGCTCATGGGGTGGCCCGCAAGCCTATCCCGCCCGCGGCGACAATCCACCCGCAATGACTTCGCTCAATGGCTGGGTTCAAAAAGAAGTCGCGCGTGAAATTCTCGCTGCTGCCGGCCAAGATCTGGACGAGCTTACCGCAGCAGCGAAGACTGAAGACTTTGCGGCTGTTGAGCTAGGAATGAGCGCATCAACCAGTTTTGAGAACAGCATGCGCAGTTTCTCTTCGCAAAATGTCATCGGCGTTCTGCCAGGCAGCGAAGCGCCTGATGAATATGTGCTCCACACGGCGCACTGGGATCACCTTGGCACGTGCAACCCACCCGCAGCGGATGGCGATGACATCTGCAATGGCGCGGTCGACAATGCGACCGGCACCGCCGCGTTGGTCGCGCTTGCCGAGGCGCATGTCAAAGCGGGCGCGCCAAAGCGGAGTCTTGTTTTCCTAGCAGTGACCGCCGAGGAGTCCGGCTTGCTGGGCGCATACTATTACGCCGCCAATCCAATCTTCCCGCTTACCCAAACCGTCGGCGGCGTGAACATGGATGCCTTCCTTGTTGCCGGACCTTCAAAGGATGTGACGGTTGTGGGGCCGGGCAAATCGCAGCTCGACCTTTTCCTTGAAGCGGCCTTGGTTGCAGATGGCCGGGTCGCGACGCCTAACCCGAGCCCAGAGGCGGGCTACTACTACCGCTCAGACCACTTCGCATTCGCCAAAGAAGGCGTGCCAATGCTCTATGTGGATGGCGGCGAAGACTTGATCGAGGGCGGACGCGAAGCGGGCAAGGCGATTTCTGACGAATACCGCGCCAACCGTTATCACGGACCAAAGGATGAGTTTGACGAAAACTGGGATTGGTCTGGTGTAATGGCTGATCTCCAGCTCATGTATCGCCTTGGCCGGATGATGGCGATGAGCTCAAGCTGGCCGAATTGGAACGAGGGCGATGAATTCCGCGCCACTCGCGATGAGGCATGCGCTGAGGCAGAAACGGGCTGCTGATCGGCAACCCCGTTCGCTTGCGAAAACACTAGGCCGATCCATGACCAACTGCATGCCTCCTGAATGGGCGCCGCAGGACTGGTTGTGGATCGGCTTTCCGCATCTGGCTGAGGAATGGCCTGGCTATCTTGAGCGAGCGCAGGAGCAAATCGCTGCGTTCGCCAGCGCTGTTGCCGATAGCGGGCAAGAGGTGCGCTTGTTGGTCCGTAACGAGGCCAATGAAGCGCAAGCGCGCGAACTGGTTTCGTCAAATGTCGTCTTAGAACTCCGCGCCTATGGCGACATTTGGCTGCGCGACACCGGGCCATTGGTAGTCTACGAGCAGCACGAGCGGGTGGCTCGTCGCTTTGGATTCAATGGTTGGGGCGGCAAATATCTGATGGCAGGCGACCAAGAAGTCGGCGCCGAGCTTGCACATGATGCAGGGCTCCCAATCGAGACCTCCGCGATGATCCTCGAAGGGGGAGCATTGGATTGCGACGGCACTGGCCTCGTCGCCACAACTGAGCAGTGCCTGCTGAATACCAATCGCAATCCTGACATGACGCGCAAAGCTATCGAAACTGAGCTCGAGCAGATACTTGGCTTTGATCGCGTGCTGTGGCTCGGCGACGGGTTGATCAATGATCACACCGATGGCCATGTCGATAATCTTGCCCGATTTGTGGGGCCCAACCAGTTAGTGGTCCCCATCGCCAGCGGTTCTGACGATCCCAACGCCAAGATTTACGAGGACGCGACACGGCGCGCGATGGACTTTGGGGTAGAGGTGACCCGTATCCCGTCACCCGGACTGATTGAGCGCGATGGATCAGTTGAACCGGCAAGCTATGTGAACTTCGCCATTACGACGCACCTAGTTGTGGTGCCGACCTTTGGCTCTCCCTTTGACGATGCTGGCGTCGCCTCAATCGCTGAACTGTTCCCAGACCGCGCGACTATCGGACTGCCCGCAGACGCCGTGCTCGCGGGCGGAGGGGGCTTCCACTGCGCCAGCCAGCAAATGCCCAGCGCTCCTCGGGCGCAAAGTTAACACTCCATTAGGACTTTTGGGCGATTCTCCGTCTCATGAGCAAAGCACTTATTCTCGCAAAGGACAGCCTCGACGTAATGAGCGTGTGGGCAAGCAGTGCGATTGTAGTGAGCTGCGGCGTGGCTTTGATCTTCGCCGGGCAGCCGCTTCCCTACTAAACGAGCTTCCAAACGGCTCCCATAGCGGCAGCCGCAAGGACACTGGCTGTGGCAACTTGCCATTGGATCTGCGTGACTTTGCCAAACGCGCGGTTGCCCAGCCAATCTCCGGCCAGCACAAATGGGAAAAGCGCTGCGGCGAAGGCCACTTGGCGCCAACCTCCTACTCCCAAGGCGATGAAGAATGCCGCCGATACCGGGGCAACGATCACGAATATCGCCATCATGGAAGCGCGCGCTGATAAGGGGGTGAAGCTGCCACGCAGATAGAGCGGAGCCATTCCGGGGCCCGGCATTCCCGCAAAACCTCCGAAGAAGCCCGTTGCCAGGCCAGCCATACCAAGTGCAGCCTTTTCAGGCAGTTTTCGGCCTCCCAATGGGACAATCACCAGCACGAATGCTCCAACTGAGACCAGTGCGATCAGAACCCGTGCCCATTCAGATGATAGGGCAGTAAGAGCCCATAATCCTGCTGGCATGCTGATGAGCGCTATGATCGCGAGCGGCATCACTGACTGGTCTGCATCGCGACGGATGCGACCAATATCGGTCAGGCCAGCGAGGAATAGCGACACAATCCCGACCAGCACCGCCGCGGTGGGCTCAGTGAAGAGCTGCAAGACGGGAACCAAGACCACGGACAGTCCAAATCCAGCCAGACCACGGACAAACCCAGCCGCCAGCGCGGTAAGCGCAGCAATGGCCAAAGCCTCAGGAGCGAGATCGAAAATCGCGCAGCGCCCTTTGAACGTGCCAACTAGCTCACAAGGTCAGGCGGCGTTGCGGCTTTGCTCAGCATTGCGATGGCTTCATCCAGCTTCATCACTCGCTGCTCCTTCTCGCCCAAGGTGCGGATAGCAACGGTGCCTTCTTCCGCCTCGCGCATCCCCACAACGAGCAGATGCGGCACTTTGGCAAGCGAGTGTTCGCGCACCTTGTAGTTGATCTTCTCATTGCGAAGATCGCTCGCAACCCGAAGCCCGGCGGCTTCAAGCTTAGCGACAGCCTCTTGCGCATAGCCATCAGCGTCTGACACGATGGTCGCCACCACAGCCTGAACCGGGGCGAGCCATGATGGCAGGCGGCCTGCATAGTGCTCAATCAGAATGCCGATGAAGCGCTCATAGGAGCCAAAGATCGCGCGGTGCAGCATTACGGGGCGATGCCTGCCGCCATCTTCACCGATATAGGTCGCATCCAATCGCTCAGGCAGAACGCGGTCGCCTTGGATCGTGCCGACCTGCCAAGTGCGCCCAATCGCATCGGTCAGATGCCATTCGAGCTTAGGCGCATAGAACGCCCCTTCGCCCGGCAGCTCTTCCCAGCCATAATCGTCATTGTCCATGCCCGCCTCAGCCACGGCATCGCGCAGTTCCTGCTCTGCCTTGTCCCAATCCGCATCGGAGCCAAAGCGCTTTTCGGGCCGCGTGGCGAGCTTCACATGGTATGAGAAACCGAAGTCCTTGTAGACGCTGTCGGCCAGCTCACAGAACTGGCGCACTTCCTCAACCACTTGGCTTTCTGTGCAGAAGATGTGCGCGTCATCCTGCGTGAACTGACGCACACGCATCAGGCCATGAAGCGCTCCGTGCGGCTCATTACGGTGGCAGCAGCCCATTTCGCCAAGGCGGATGGGCAGTTCCTTGTAAGACGTGATCCCTTGCTTGAAGACGAGAACATGCGCCGGGCAGTTCATCGGCTTGATCGCCATCCAGTCCGCATCATCGGCAACCTTGGGTGAGGCCTCGGTTTCGCCATCTTCGCCCACTTCAGGCACGATGTCGGGAACAGCGAACATGTTCTCTGCATATTTGCCCCAGTGGCCGGATTGCGTCCATTGGCGCACATCCATCAGCTGCGGCGTCTTGATCTCCTGATAGCCACCGCCATCCATCTTGCGGCGCATGTAAGCCTCAAGCTCGCGCCAGATGCGATAGCCCTTGGGGTGCCAGAAGACGCTGCCATGCGCCTCTTCCTGAAGGTGGAACAGGTCCATCTCTTTGCCCAGCTTGCGGTGATCGCGTTTGGCGGCCTCTTCCAAGCGGTGAAGATGCGCATTCAGCTGCTTCTTGTTGAGCCAGCCTGTGCCGTAGATCCGCGTTAGCTGTGCATTGCGTTGATCGCCGCGCCAATACGCGCCTGCAACCCGCATCAGCTTGAAAGCCTGCGGGTCTAGCTTACCGGTCGAGGCAAGGTGCGGCCCCCGGCACATATCGAGCCAGTCATCACCCGACCAATAGACCGTCAGTTCCTCGTTCTCAGGCAGCTCTTTAGCCCATTCCGCCTTGAACGCCTCGCCATCAGCTTCCCATTTCGCGATCAGGTCTTCGCGAGACCAGACCTCGCGGCGCAGCGGCTTGTCCGCTTTGATGATGGCGCGCATCTGCTCTTCGATGGCGGGCAGATCGTCCATGGTGAAGGGCCCGCGAGTGGCAGGGGCCATCACGTCATAGTAGAAGCCATCATCGGTTGCCGGGCCGAACGTGATCTGAGTGCCGGGATAGAGCGCCTGCACCGCTTCGGCGAGGACATGCGCGAAGTCATGCCGGGCAAGCTCCAGCGCCTCTTCCTCATCACGGGTCGTGATCAGCGCAAGCTCGCTATCGCCATCAAACGGGCGACCAATATCGCGCACTTCGCCGTTCACCCGTGCAGCAATGGCAGCCTTGGCAAGGCCCGGTCCGATAGCGGCTGCGATGTCAGCAGGGGTTGAGCCCTGCTCCACTTCGCGCACCGAGCCATCGGGAAGGCTGATTTTGAGCAGTTCGGTCATTGTTCGGTCCGGATACCTGAATTCGATCTTGGGTTTCGCGCGCCCTGCCATAGACCGGCTCGCGCTGAAAGGGCGGTGTTTGTGTTTTTGGCTTCACCGTCCAGATCGCGGTGCCCAATGGACCGCGCAAGGGGGTGCTTTAAAAAAATTGGTCAACCTGTGAAAACCGCAGATTTCCGGGAGGTTGAGGGTCATTGGGCATTGGCTAACTGTAACCTTTCAAATTGCGCCTGTGTGAGAGGGTGCAGACCCGCGGGGAACGCCCACACCAATAGCGCGGCAGGCCAGTTGTAGGAAAGTTCAATCCAAGCCAGATAGCGGAAAGCACACGCTCCATTATGGAAAGCGTGCTTGACAAAACTACGAATCAATGACAAGTGTCCTTTCCATAGTTAAAAGGGAGCTTTCCAAATGGATATTCGGATCAAAGCGCTGCTATTGGCATCCATCATTCTTTGTGCAGCGGGCACAACTGTCTTGCTCGGCCTAAACCAAGGCGCGAGTTTCGGCATCGTCGGCGGCCTGTCTGGCGCTGCATGGGGCGCGCTCCAGTCCGATCTGGGCTGCGCAAGGGGGTGCCTGCAATGACCGCTCAAAAAGCCTCACCAGCGACCAAACTATGCCTTGGCGCCGCCGCATCCTCGGTGCTCAGCGCGCTTGCATTGATGTTTCTTTGGAAGTCCGATGCGCTGGAGCCCAACACCGTCTACATTTTGATGGTATTGCCGATCGCGCTGCTGATCTTCGCCTTTGTCAAAGGCCTGTCGCTGACCAAGGAAAATGCCCGCGCAAGCCACCGTTATTTGCTGCGCCTTGCGCTGACGATGGCATTCTATCTAATCACTTTGGCTTTTGCGGAGCACTTTATCGACGGCGAAGGGCTTACAGGGCCAGTCGCCGCGTTCCTCGCATTGCTGCCGGGCTTGTCATTCGCCGGGGTCGTGTGGGTGTTTGGCGGCCTCATCATTGAGGAAACCGACGAGTTCTATCGCATGCTTTATGTGCGCCAAGGCCTGATCGCGACCGCGATATCCTTCACACTCGCCGCCATCTGGGGCTTTCTGGAGACCTATAACATCGTGGAGCCAGTTGCGGCCTTCTGGTGGCCAACCATCTGGTGCTTTGGCTTGGGCATCGGCGCGATCTTCAACAAGGTGAAATACGGCGTCTTTGGAGAGATACGGTGACAATGGCCCCTTATATGAAGAGCTACACCAAAAGGATCGTCTTCTTCATGTCCGCCTATGTGGTCATATTGGTCGGCGGCTTGTTCTATCACCGGTCCGCCGATCCGACCGAACTGGTATCAATCGCCCTTGCGCTGCTCACAGCCATGCCGATTTGCGGAGTTTTCTGGACCATGTACCGCCTTCTTGTGGAGTGCGATGATGAATATCAGCGGATGCTGTTTGTGAAGCAGATGCTGGGTGCGACCGGTGCGACACTCGTCATCACCACCGTTTGGAGTTTCCTCAAAACCTACGACGTGGTCGTGGCGGGGCCTCAATGGGTAGCGGTGATCTGGTTTGCCATGCTTGGGCTGGCTGCGCCGGTAGTGCGGTGGCGCGCATGAACAACCGCCTCAAAGTCTTGCGTGCAGAACGCGACTGGTCTCAGCAAGACTTGGCTGAGCGATTGGGTGTCAGCCGCCAAAGCGTGAATGCGATTGAGAAGGGCCGCTATGACCCATCTCTGCCGCTCGCCTTTTCAATTGCGGATGTCTTTGAATTGCCGATCGAAGAGATTTTCAGCCGCGACTAAACACTCAATATGTTCGACCCAGCCTCGCAGGTGATCTGCTTCGTACCTGCAAGCTGGGTTGATCGCTGTCTGATGCCGGAGACAAAGCGGTATTCGGTCGTCGCGCGGGTTGGCGTCAGCTCAACGGTCATATAGCCGCGCTGCGCGGTGTCAGCCCATTTCAGCTCGTCATTGGTCGTGATCACCAGACCCGCCAGATCGTCAGGCGCGACCATAGACAGGTAATTCTCAAACCCCGGAGAGCTGACTGAGCATACGCCCAGCTCAACACCGACGCGCTCGCCTTCATGCGCCAAGTCAAACGCCCAACCATTATGGGTGTCGCCTGCCAGAACGAGCAGGTTTGCATCCGCCTTCAGCGCGCCTTCAAACACGCGGCCCCGCGCTGCGGGATAGCCATCCCACGCATCCATATTGAGCGGCAGGCCTGCCTCGGCTGCCATCGCGGAAGCGGTCAACCGCTGCTGGATAAAGGACGGCGCGCCCTCACCAAGCAGATCGAGCAAGCCCTTTGGCGAAGACAATTTGCCCATCAACACTTGCTGGACCAGCACCTGCCACGTCGCCCCGCGCGCGGTTGAACTGGCGAGGCCTTCATTGAGCCATTGCTCTTGGGCTTGGCCGAGAAGCTGGCGATCAGGATTTGCGTAGTCCCCTTCGCGGAAAGAACCCAGCGCATTGATCATCGCCTCTGGGTTGTCATGCGATTCGATGATCTGTCGGATGTTAAACTGCTCCTCGCGCCCCTCCAGCCGGGTGTCGAGGCGGAACAGGGTGGCCAAATCGCCGACATCATAGGCGGCATAGGGTTCGTCTGAGACAGGCATCCACTCGCGGTAAACCTGCTTGGCAACGGCCTTGCGCACCGACCATTCGCCTTCGGTTTCGGGCTGGTGGTTTTGCGCGCCATTTTGCCATGAATCATTGGCGCTTTCGTGATCATCCCACACCGCGATCATGGGGAGGACTTGATGCAGGCGCTGGAGGTCTTGGTCCGCGCGATACGTCGCATAGCGCAGGCGGTAATCGGCAAGCGCGACAATCTCGTCTTCGGGCGCGAGATCTCGCTCAGGATGACGCTGCCCAGCAGACGGATAGGTGCCTCCGCCATACTCATAGATGTAATCGCCAAGATGCACGGCAAGGTCGACATCATTCGCCTCGGCAGCATGGGCATAGGCATTGAACCAGCCGAACCCGAAATTCGCACAGGAAAACACCGCCATGCGGAACTTTTGCGCGTTCCCTTCAGGCAGAGTCCGCGTGCGCCCGACAGGCGAATACGTGCCACCGGGCGCGGTAAAGCGGAAGAAATACCACGTGTCTGGTGAAAGGCCGTCTGCCGTCACCTTCGCGCAGTAATCGCGCGCAGGAGATGCGGCGACTTGGCCCTCGGAGATGATCGATGTGAACTCAGCGCTCTCGCTGATCTGCCAATCGAGCGTGGTCTCCGCATTCGCGACAAAGCGCGTCCACAGGAGCACGCTCTCAGAATGCGGCTCCCCACTCGCCACTGAATGCGTGAAGCCCGCGCCGAATGCTCGCGCCGTTGCAGGCGTAGCAGCCATAGCGGCAGATGCGCCTGCAAGCGCGAATATGCCCCGGCGAGTCATGCCGGTTGTGGAGGAAGCGGGCGGCGCGATGGAGTCGGTCTTGATCATAATAACTCGATACGTCGCACGCATTGCACCGCCGTGACAAGCGCAGCGCAAACGGGCAGTAGGGCGCGCATGACTCAAATCCAATTTCACACCATGCCTGATGGCGAACGCATTGCGTTTCAGCACCGCGCAGGCAGCGGGCCAACTCTCGTATTCCTGCCCGGCTACATGTCCGACATGGCAGGCGGCAAAGCGAGCGCGCTCTATGCCGAAGCAGCCGAGCAAGGGCGCGCCTGCCTGTTGCTCGACTACTCAGGCTGCGGGGAAAGTTCTGGCGATTTTGCAGTCGGCACTTTGTCGCGCTGGTGCGGAGAAGTGACGGCTCTGATTGACGCTTATGTCGATAGCGACGTGCTGCTCGTGGGCTCTTCGATGGGCGGTTGGCTGATGCTGCTGGTCGCAGCCCAATTGGGAGAGCGGCTTGCGGGCATTATCGGCATTGCCCCCGCGCCCGATTTTACCCGCTGGGGCTACTCTGCTGACAAACGCGAAGCGCTGGAGCACGGGGAGATTGTGCTGGAAGAAAACCCCTACGGACCAGAGCCAACTCCGACTCATCCCGGATTCTTCGCAGACGCAGAAAACCAGCTGCAACTCATCTCTGAGATCGACCTGGCTTGCCCGGTGCACTTGCTGCATGGTCAGCGCGACGATGATGTGCCGTGGGAAGTGAGCTTGAAACTCGCCGCCGCTTTGCGTTCGGATGCAGTACAGGTGACACTGATAAAGGATGGCGACCACAGATTGTCGCGTGAGGGTGATATTGCCCTTTTGAAGCAAGCCGCCGCGCGTTTTTACGAAGAGACACTCCCCTAATGTTGCTCACCACCGCCTTTTTCATCACCGCTCTGCAGGTTGGCCCCAACCCCAACACACTGCCTCTGACCGATGGCCACACGGAGCTGCGCGAGCGAGAGGCGCGGGATACCGAGGAGGCGCCGTCTAACCCCACCTCGCAATGGCTGGCCGAATGCCTTGCACAGCTCGAAGAAGACGCAGCGCGCGCGCATACGATGGCGCAGATTAAACGCGGGGCCGCCAGCGGCGCAGATCGGGTAGTGGCCAATCATTGCCTCGGCCTTGCGGCGACAGAGCTTGGCCTGTGGCAGGATGCGATCACCGCCTTTGGCGAAGCGCGCGATGAAACCCCGGAAGACCAACTTCGCGCCAGAGCACGGTTCGGCACCATGGCCGGGAATGCCGCCCTTGCTGCAGGAGATTTGGTCAGTGCTGAAACCATCCTGACCCGCGCAAAGTCCGACGCGCAAGGCTCAGCCTCGGCTCCGCTCCAAGCGATTGCAGCCAGCGATCTCGCCCGCGTCTATGTTGGGTCGAACAGGGCAGAGGCGGCTTTGGCTGAGCTGGAAATTGCAACCACGCTTGAGCCCGGCAATGCAGAGTTCTGGCTGCTGAAAGCGACGTTGCTCAGGCGGCTTGAACGCCTCGATGATGCGCAGCTTTCCATCGTGCAAGCCGCTGACCTTGCTCCGACCGAACCGCAAATTGGCCTAGAAGCCGGTGTTATCGCAGTGCTCGCAGGCCGCGACGACGCCGCGCGGTCAAGCTGGCAATCGGTGATCGACGTCGCGCCCGCCAGCCCCTCTGCACAAATCGCGCAGGATTACCTTGCTCAGCTTGGCCCTCCCCCTTCATAAGGAACCACCGGGCATAAAACCGGTTGGGAGAAACTGCGATGGTCGACTTTTCCGTCCTTGATTTGGTGCCCGTGCGCGAAGGCGGCACGCTCAGCGAAGCGTTTGATGCCGCGCGCGATCTCGCCGTCCATGCAGAGAAGCTAGGCTGCAAACGCTTCTGGGTGGCTGAACATCACGCCATGACAGGGATCGCAGGCGGCGCGACTTCGGTAGTGCTGGCCCATATCGGCAATGCGACGTCTCGCATCCGCATCGGGTCCGGCGGGATCATGCTTCCCAATCACACCCCTTTTCAGATCGCAGAGCAATTTGGCACGCTGGATGCGCTGTTTCCGGGCCGGGTCGACTTGGGGTTGGGCCGTGCACCGGGCGCTGGCCCGGAATTGCAGCGCGCGCTGCGCAAGGATTTGCACCAGGCTTCCGAATATTTCCCGCAAGACGTGCTGGAATTACGCGCGCTGATGACAGGCGATGTCGATCTTCCGGTTACTGCAACACCGGGGCTTGGCTCCAATGTTGAATTTTGGATGTTGGGATCGAGCCTTTTTGGCGCCAGCCTAGCTGCGAAATTGGGCATGCCTTACGCGTTCGCCGCACATTTCGCGCCTGATCACCTCGATGCAGCGCTTGAGCTCTATCGCCGTGACTTTCAGCCGTCAGAGGTACTTGCCAATCCGCATGTAATGGTCGCGATGAATGTCTTTGCGGCGGAAACAGACGAAGCGGCGCAGACGCTCGCATCGAGCCAGCAGCAGAGCTTTGTCGCCCTGCGCTCTGGCACTCCGGGTAAGCTTCAACCCCCGATCCAAGACTACACTTCGCAATTGCCCGCCCCTGCACGGGCAATGCTCGATCACCTTGGTCAAGCGGCAGCCGTGGGCACTCCGCAAAAGGTCGAAGCCGATATTGCCGGTTTCGTTGAACGGACGCACGCGGATGAGATCATTTTGTGCGGGGCGACCTACGATCCAGAAGCGCGCTTGCAGTCGCTCGCGCTCACTATTGATGCTTGCGCAAAAGTGGCGGCCTAGGGGCTAATCCCAAGCACGCTTTGCTTGCACCCGCATACACAATGGGCGTAAGAGCTAGGGCACGATAAAAACAACCCGGCATAACATAATTTCACAGTTCAAAGCCGGGCGCAGGATCACAGGAGCACCGCGGGATGAGTGCGAAGACCGGTATGAATGCAAAGACTGCGTCAGGCACCGCCAAAAAAGGCGCGCGCGCAGGCACCCTTGAAAAAGAGCTCAAAAAGCATCTGAAGGCGGCGATCCTGCCCGGCGATACGCCACTTGATGCCAAGAGCTTGGCTGATGCGGCGGCATTCCTGCTGGAGACAGCCTCCACGCGGTCCAAATCACGCTCCGCACTCAAACTGGAATCGGATACGAGCGAGCGCCGTTTGCGCATCGCGATCATCAATGATGACATGCCGTTTCTGGTCGACTCGATTGCAGCGGCGTTGACCGCTCAAGGCCTGAGCATCGACCAATTGATCCATCCTGTTGTCGGGGTTGAGCGCAATGAAAAAGGCGTGCTGACTGCGCTCAAAAAAGCAACACCAGACGGCGCGCGCGAATCCTTCATCTACATTGAAACTCCGCGCGTCGATGCGCGCCAGCGGCGCGATCTGATTGCGGAATTGCGCGTCGCCCTTGGCGATGTGCGCGCCGCTGTCAGCGACTGGCCCAAAATGCGCGGCCTGATGGAACAGGATGCGCGCGAGATTGAAGGGCGCGATCCCGAAAGCGCTGCCCTGCTCGATTGGCTGAGCGGCGGCATGCTCACCCAGCTTGGCCATCTGACCCGGAGCCGCAAAGGCGAAGAGACAAAGGCGCTTGGCATTTGCCGCAAGAGTGCGCGCGAAATCCTCGCCGATGCCTCTTTCGATCGCGCCTTTAGGTGGTTCGATACGCCACAAAAAGGCGCCAAGCAGCGCGAGCTGTTGATCATCAAGGCCAACCGCCTTTCAACCGTGCACCGCCGCGCACCGCTCGACCTGTTTATCGTGCCGAAACGCGAGAAGGGAAAAGTGACCGAGCTTTGCGTGCATGCCGGTGTTTGGACCAGCGCTGCACTCGCCTCACCTCCGGGTGACGTGCCCGTCCTTCGCCAAGCGCTGAGCGACACGATGGACACTTTGGGCTTCGATCCATCTGGCCATGCGGGCAAGGCGTTGGTGCATGCCTTTACCTCGCTGCCGCACGACCTGCTCACCGCTTTCGCATCGAGCGATATTGAGCGGCTGGCGACCACTATGATGAGCCTTGTCGACCGGCCTCGTCCGCGCCTTGTGCTGGTGCAATCCGCATTGGAACGGCACGTTTTCGCCTTTGTCTGGCTGCCACGCGATTACCTTTCGACCGACACGCGCCTTCAGATCCAGTCCTTGCTGACCCAGTCAGCGGGTGTTGAATTGCTCAGCTGGAGCCTTGAGGTTGAAGGCAGCACGCTTGCGATGCTGCAATTCCTGCTCGATTCGCGCGCCATGGGCACTTTGCCCGATGCGGGCCACATCGAAGCTGAAGTGATTGAGCTTCTTAAAGGCTGGAATGAGGCGGTCGAAGCGCATCTGACAAAGTCGCTCGACACATCGCGCGTATCCGCCCTCGCACAACGTTATGCGAGCGCATTTCCCGCATTTTACCGCTCACGGTATGACGCGGCAGAGGCGGCCCTGGACACGCTGGCACTGCTTGAAAATGCCACCAAGCAAGAGCACAACTGGCGCTCTTGCCGCCTCTACAAACTGGACGATGATCCCACAGGCGATTTGCGGCTCAAAATCTATCATACTAGCGGTCAATTGCCGCTTTCCGATGCGGTGCCTGCACTGGAGAATTTCGGGTTTCGTGTGCTGGCCGAGGTTCCGACCACGCTTGAAGACCGTGAGCTTGGAACCATTCATGAGTTCAATTTAAAGCTGCCGCCCGATCGCGATGCCGATCAGTTTATGGCGCGCGCCGACATCATCACTGATGCGATTGCCGCAGTTCTCAATGGCCAGTCTGAAAATGACCCGTTTAACCGTCTTGTCACTGGCGGCGGGCTGAGCGCGGATCAAGCCGTCTGGCTGCGCGCGATCTATCGCTATATTCGCCAAACCGGCACGACGTTCACGATTTACACCGTAGTCGATGCCCTGCGCCGCGCACCTGCTGTCACGCAGGCGATCATCGCGCTCTTTGTCGCCCGTCACGACCCAGCCTTTAAAGGCAATCGCGAAGCCGCCATCGATGATGCAATCGCTGCCTTTAGTCGCGGCCTCGCTAAGGTGTCGGCGATCAATGATGATCGTTTGCTGCGGCTCTATCGTGCGGTCATTGATGCGATATTGCGCACCAATGCCTTTGCCACAGGCGGCGAAGAAGCGCTTGCTTTCAAGATTGATTCCAGCCTTGTGCCGGGCCTGCCAAAGCCTGTGCCGTGGCGCGAGATCTTTGTCTATTCGCGCCGGGTCGAGGGCATTCACTTGCGCTCTGGCGCAGTGGCTCGAGGGGGCCTGCGCTGGTCAGACAGGCGCGACGATTTCCGCACCGAAATCCTTGGCCTGATGAAAGCGCAAAAGGTGAAAAACGCTGTTATCGTGCCAAGCGGCGCGAAAGGCGGATTTTACCCCAAGCAGCTTCCGAACCCAGCGATTGACCGGGACGCATGGGCCGCAGAAGGCCAAGCAAGCTACAAAGTCTTCATCCGCAGCCTGCTTTCCGTCACCGACAACATCGTCGATGGCAAAGTCGCCCACCCGCAAGACGTGCAAATCCTCGATGGTGAAGATCCTTACTTCGTGGTCGCCGCCGATAAAGGCACTGCGCGCTTCTCTGACGTTGCCAATGGCATTGCTGAGGCCCATGGATTCTGGCTCGACGATGCATTCGCGAGCGGCGGGTCAAACGGATACGATCACAAAGCGATGGGCATTACGGCCAAAGGCGCGTGGGTCAGCGTCCAGCGCCACTTCCTCGAAATGGGGATCGACGTCCAGAAAGACAGCGTCACCGTCGCAGGCTGCGGCGATATGTCGGGCGATGTGTTCGGCAATGGTATGCTTTTGTCCAAAGCGATTAAGCTGGTCGCCGCGTTCGATCACCGCCATATCTTCATTGATCCCGACCCCGATCCGGCAACAAGTTGGAAAGAGCGCAAGCGCCTTTTCGAACTGCCGCGATCAAGCTGGGAAGACTACAATGCCGACCTGATTTCCAAAGGCGGCGGGGTCTATTCGCGCTCACTCAAACGGATCAAACTGTCCAAGCGCGCCCGCGATCTGCTGGGTATCGAAGGCAAGGAGATCGAGCCTGATGCGCTGATGTCCGCTATTATGAAATCGCAGGTCGATCTGATCTGGTTCGGCGGCATTGGCACATACATCAAAGCAGCCCACGAAAGCCATTTGGACGTGGGCGACCCGTCAAACGATACTTTGCGAGTGAATGCAGACGAGGTCCGCGCAAAGGTAATCGGCGAAGGCGCCAACCTTGGCATCACGCAAGGCGCGCGCATCGCATATTCACTGCGTGGTGGGCGGATCAATACCGATTTCATCGACAATTCGGCAGGCGTCGATTGCTCGGATAATGAGGTCAATATCAAGATCGCGTTGGCAGCAGCCACCCGCAGCGGTGCGCTTACAAATACAAAGCGCAACAACCTGCTTGCAAAAATGACCGACGAGGTCGCCGACATTGTGCTGGAAGACAATCGCTTGCAAGCGCTCGCGCTGTCGATTGCAGAAGCAGGCGGCGCAGGAGCCACGGCGTCCTACACCCGCTTAATCGAACAGCTTGAGGAAATGGGCGCGCTGGATCGCCGTAACGAAGGGCTTGCCGATGGCGAGACCTATGCGAGGCGCGTGGCAGATGATCAGGGCCTGACCAGGCCCGAACTCGCCGTGCTGCTATCCTCTGCAAAGCTGGCCTTACAGGATGCGATTGAGGCGAGCGGCCTGCCTGATGATCCGGTGTTAGAGCAGAACCTGATCGATCTTTTCCCCGCGCCGATGCAGGGTAAGTTCGCAGACCAAATCAAAGATCACCGACTGCGGCGTGAGATGATCGCGACCGATCTCTCGAACCGGATCGTTAATCGTCTTGGCCTGATCCATGCATTTGAATTGCCCGAAGAAGAAGGCGTTGGCCTAGCCGATGTCGCCGCTGCATTTGTTGTGGTTGAGCGGCTGTTTGGCCTCAAAAAGCTTTGGTCAGACATTGATGGTGAAACGATGAGTGAGACGGCTCGGCTCACCCTGCTAGACCGGCTAGCGGCGGCAGTGGGCAACCTGATGTCCGACGTCTTACGCACCGCCGCCGGCCAGGTCGAAGCAAGCGCGATGATTGAGCAATTGCGCCCCGGTGTTGAGACATTGCGCGATGCGCGCGAGCAGTTGATCGCGGGCGAACATCACGAACTTTCCGGTCGCCTCAGAGCAGAATTTGTTGAGCAAGGCTGCCCCCGTGCGCTGGCTGACAGGGTAGCCGATCTGTTTGATTATGATGGATCAATTGGCCTTGCACAGCTCGCTTTGGATACCGGCATTGACCCTGTCGAACTCACCAAAGCGTTTGGCGATATCGGACACCGCATCGGCCTTGACTGGGCGCAAGGCACAGCGGCGCATATGTCACCTTCTGACATCTGGGAGCGGTTGCTGGTCGATGGGTTGGCCCGTGATTTCCAGCATATGCGTTTGGAATTCCTGCGGCGTTTGATGCGCCGCAAGGCTGGCAAAGACGATCCCCAAGGTATCGTGGGCAAATGGGCTGAGCAGAATGCGGATGCGGTTGAGCGTTTCCAAGCCATGATTGCCCGTGCGCAGGCAAGGCCACCGGTCGCGCCATCCGTGCTCGCTCAGATCGCCAGTCAGGCCCGCAATCTGCTGGAGCGCTAGGCCATCTTGGCTTGACGCGGCGCGATTTTTGGCAAAGACCCCTGCGCCATGAACGGTCCCGGCTCATCTTCTGCCGACATTGTGATTGTCGGCACAGGCCATGGCGGCGCACAGGCTGCGATCGCGCTGCGCCAACAGGGTCACGAAGGCTCTATCCTGTTGGTCGGCCGCGACGCCGTGCCACCCTATGAACGCCCTCCACTTTCGAAGGACTATCTCTCAGGCGATAAGACCTTTGAGAGGATCATGATCCGCCCTGAGAAATTTTGGGCGGATAAAGGGATTGAGCTGCGGCTTGGCTCAGGTGTCAGCGAAATTGACTGGATGCGCCACGAAATCACGCTCAGCGATGGCAGCAAAATCGGCTATCGCAAATTGATCTGGGCAGGCGGGGCTGATCCGCGCAGGCTGGGTATTCCGGGCGCCAATCTCAAAGGCATTTTCTACGTTCGTGACAAGCGCGATGCCGATGCGATGATGGCCGCGCTTGAAGCAGGGGCTCGGCGCGCCGTAGTGATTGGGGGTGGCTATATCGGTCTCGAAGCGGCTGCCGTTCTGCGCAAATTGGGCTGCGATGTCACTGTGGTGGAAATGCAAGACCGCGTTCTTGCGCGCGTCGCAGGCGAGGAGCTTTCGCGCTTTTATGAGGCTGAACACACCCGCCAAGGCGTCACCGTGCGCCTGTCAGAAAGCGTTACCGAGGTGCTTGGCGAAGACGGCAAAGTGACCGGTATTCAGCTAGGCAGCGGAGAAGTGATTGAGTGCGATCTCGCTGTCGTGGGGATCGGTATCGTACCCGCCGTCGCGCCGCTTATCGCGGCGGGAGCCGCGGGTTCAAATGGTGTCGATGTCGATGTGTTCTGCCGCACGACACTCGACGATATCTACGCAATCGGAGACTGCGCAACGCACGCCAATCCCTTTGCTGACAATGCGGTTATCCGGCTTGAATCGGTGCAGAATGCCAATGATATGGCCAATACGGTCGCGCGCGCGATCATGGGTGACAAACAACCCTATCACGTGCTGCCATGGTTCTGGTCCAACCAATATGACCTGAAACTCCAAACCGCAGGCCTGAATATCGGCTTTGATGAAACCGTGCTTCGCGGCGATCCTGAGGCGCGCAAATTCACTGTGATCTATCTGAAAGAAGGCCGTCCGATTGCCTTCGACTGCGTCAATTCGATAAAGGATTATGTCCAGGGCCGAAAGCTGCTGGAAGCCGGCGTTGACAGGATTGACCCCGCGCTGCTGGCCGACACCGATGTTCCGCTCAAAGAGATGATGTAAGACGCAATAGCACGCAATGTTTGGACCTGGCGATCACATGCCGATGCTAAAAGGCGTCAAAGTCATCGACCTCACCAGCGTGGTGTTCGGTCCCTATTGCACACAAATTCTCGCCGATTACGGCGCAGAGGTGATCAAGGTCGAGGGGCCGACCGGCGATGTCTACCGTCACAGCGCAAAGCCTTCCAAAACAGCCGGAATGGCGCCGGGCTTCATTGCGCTCAACCGCGGCAAGAAATCGGTCACGCTCGACTTGAAAGCCACAGAAGATGTCGCACGGTTTGAAGAGATGCTGCGCACAGCAGACGTCTTCATTCACAATGTGAGAGAAGCCGCGATTGATCGGTTGGGCTTTGGCTATGAAGCGGTCAAAGCGATCAATCCGAACATAATCTATGTGCATTGTGTGGGGTTTGGATCGGGCGGTCCGTATGATGGATTGCAAGCTTATGATGACGTCATTCAGGCCGCCACTGGCACAACATCGCTGCTGCCGCGCGTCGATGGCGATCCGCGCCCACGCTATCTGCCATCGCTGATTGCCGACAAGGTCGCAGGACTGCACGCCGCCTATGCGACGCTTGCCGCGATTATTCATCGCCTGAGGACAGGCGAAGGGCAGCGCGTCGAAGTGCCCATGTTTGAAGCCTTTGCCAGCTTCATGATGAAAGAGCATTTGGACGCAAAAACCTTCGATCCGCCCAATGGCGATGCAGGATATGGGCGGCAGGTCGATCCAGACAGGCAGCCCTTCCAGACCAAAGATGGCTGGATCAGCATCGTGCCTTACGTGCCTCAGCACTTTCCGCTGGTGGTCGGTTTGCTGGGCGATCCCGACATGGCGCGCGAAGAGCGTTTTGCAGATGTGCGCGGCATTATGTCTGCCGGGCCTGAACTCTATCAGCGCATGAGTGCACTCACCCAGCTCAAGACGACGCAGGAATGCATCGCAATCCTTCGGGCCAACAACATACCCTGCATGCCAGCAGCTGATCTCAATGACGTGATTGATGATCCGCATTTGCGCGAAACAGGCTTCTTCACCCAGACCGAGCACCCAAGCGAGGGCGCGCACTTCGAAATGCGCGAGCCAAGCCGTTTCAGTGGTTGGGAACCGGAAAAGCCTACACCAGCGCCATTGCTGGGCGAGCACAATTCGGATGTCGGTAAAGACTAAACGCTAAGCCGCTGCATCGCCCATTTCGCCGCATCGCTGACGCTTATGTCGGGATCATCGATCAGTGCATTGACGGGGTCACGCAGCGAACCATCGCCACTGTTACCGGCTGCATAGAGGCAGTTTCGCACAAACCGATCGCGCCCAATTCGCTTGATCGAAGAGCCAGAGAAAAGCGCCCGAAACCCCGCATCATCCAAGGCAAGCAGCTCTGCAAGTTTAGGCGCGGTCAATTCGGCGCGCGGTAAATACTCACTTGCCGCATGCGCTTCGCTTGCAAATTTGTTCCACGGGCACACCGCCAAACAATCGTCGCAGCCATAAATCCTGTTTCCCAAACCTTCACGAAATTCCTCTGCAATCGGACCCTTATGCTCAATCGTAAGGTAGGAAATGCAGCGGTTCGCATCGAGACGGTACGGAGCCGGAAACGCGTTCGTGGGGCAGATGTCCAGGCACGCAGTGCAACTGCCGCATTGGTCGCGGTGCGGCTCAGCGGCGGCAATTTCCAAAGTGGTGTAGATCGCGCCCAGAAACAGCCAGCTGCCATGATCGGGGCTGACCAAATTGGTGTGCTTGCCCTGCCATCCAATGCCCGCCGCCTCGCCCAATGGTTTTTCCATGACGGGCGCTGTGTCGACGAAGACTTTGACTTCAGCCCCGGGTTCTTCTGCCACCAGCCACCGCGCCAGAGCCTTCAGACGCTTTTTCACCACATCGTGATAATCGCGCCCCTGAGCATAGACCGAAATGCGCGCGCGGTCGCGATGGGCCTCCAACGCCATTGGATCATTTGCGGGCGCATAGCTCATACCCAGCGCAATGACGGACCGCGCATCAGGCCATAATCCTTGGGGCGAACGGCGGTGGTGGAGGCGGGTCTCCATCCACTCCATCGATGCATGATGCCCCTCGCCCAGCCACTGTTCGAGCCGCTCTGCACGCACCGGATCTTCGACCGCGTTCGCAAAACCGCAGGCTGCAAATCCCAGGGATTGCGCCTGATCCTTGATGCGATCCGCTAGACCAATGCTTACACGCTCGTTAACCATGCTTAGGGTTACTCCCGTTTAGCCTCACGCGTTAACCCTCTGATGCATGGACATGGCCGTAAGCGATCAAACGATCTTGAGCAATTCTGGTTTAGCAGGTGAAGGACGCGGAGCGGAAACGCTTTCGCCGCCTTCACCGCGCGCCCTCGCGATTGAAGCGCGCGGTCTGGTTAAAAGCTTTGACGGCACCCGCGCTGTTGACGGCGTTGACCTCGAAGTGCCCGAAGGCGCGATTTACGGCGTGCTTGGCCCCAATGGCGCGGGCAAAACCACCACTTTGCGCATGCTGCTCGGCATTATTGACCCTGACGAAGGCGTGCGCCGCGTCTTTGGCCATGATCGCCCGCACGATATTGGTCGCTTGATCGGCTACTTGCCCGAAGAGCGCGGGCTTTACCCCGCGATGAAGAGCATTGAAGCGATTGCCTTTATGGGCGCATTGCGCGGCCTGCCTCTTGCCGAAGGGCGCAAGCGCGGCATGGAATTGCTTGAACGCCACAGCCTGCTTCACGCAGCAGATCGCCAAATCCGCCAGCTTTCAAAAGGGATGGCGCAGACCGTCCAATTGCTCGGCACGCTGGTCCACCACCCGCGTCTGGTGGTGCTGGATGAGCCGTTTTCCGGCCTTGATGCAATCAATCAGGGTAAGCTTGAAGGGATGATCCGCAGCCTTGCAGAAGACGGCGTGACGGTGATCTTTTCAACCCACGTCATTCACCATGCGGAGCGCCTGTGCGAAGGCGTCGCGATCATTGCAGGCGGCAAAGTTCCCTATGCGGGCAGCGTTGAAACCGCGCGTGACCGTATTCCGGCTCAAGTAAGGCTTGAAACGCGTGCCCGCGAAGGTGGCTGGACCGATGCTCTGCCAGCGGATGCACGGCGCGAGGGGGACTTCTTCTATTTCTCCCTGCCTGAAACCGGCATTGAGCCCCTGCTCCGCACTTTGATTGAGGGCGAGGCGGGCATCTTGTCGCTCTCCATCGAACGCGCTGGACTGCACGATGCATTCGTCGCGATTGCAGGTGAAGCGGCAGCCAAGCAGCTCGAGGCAGACGCGCAGGGAGCAGTGAAATGAGCACATCTGCCCAAATCGAAACAAACCCGCGCCTCTCAAAGCTCGAAGCCGCATGGGTCATCGCCCGGCGCGACTTTATCGCTGTCTTGTTCAGCCGAGCATTCCTCTTTTTCCTTGTCGGCCCGCTATTCCCTGTTTTGGTCGGCGGACTTGCGGGCAGCATTGGCAACCAAGTCTCGCGCGAAGCAGCCGTAGTCGAAGTCGGCCTAGCGATGAGCGTCTCCGATAATGCGGCCATGATCGAAGCGCGCGATCACCTCGCACCGAACCTACGCGGAGCAGTGCCAGCCTTTGCGCTGGTGCCCGAGGCCGCTGACAATCCAGATTTTGACGCACGCGGCTTTATGGAAGCTCGACGTGGGAATTACGCTGCCATCGTCACCGGCACTCCCGCAGCGCCCGAAGTGATCGGGACGCCCGGCCAAATCCGCCGTTGGCAAGGCGCCGTCGAGCTGATCGCAGCCGAGGCAATGGCCACCACGCCCACCAGCTTCCCAGCATCAACATCACAAGAAGTGACCGCCAGTGCGGCATCAGAGCGTTCCAACCGCATTCGCACCGCGCAAGCGGCACAGATGGTGATGTTCCTGCTCACCATGCTGCTTGCCGGGATGGTCTTATCCAACCTTGCCGAGGAAAAGGGCAATAAGATCATCGAAATCCTTGCCGCCGCTATTCCGATGGATTCGGTATTTATGGGCAAGCTCTTCGCTATGCTCGGCGTATCCTTTGTTGGCATTGCGGTATGGGGATCGCTTGGCTGGGGTTTCTGGGCGATTGCAGAAGACGCGATTGTAACAGTCACGCAAACCGATTTCCGCAACCTGCCGGGACCTGCCGTAGGCTGGCCGCTCTTCGTGGTCTTGAGCGTCGCCTATTTCTCGATGGCGTATCTGTTGCTCGGGTCCCTGTTCCTAACGATTGGCGCAATGGCGAACACCGTGCGCGAAGTGCAGACACTCTCGATGCCGGTGACCATGCTGCAATTGATGGTGTTCTTCCTCGCCGCTGCAACGCTCACCGATGCAGGTTCAAGCCTCGAACTGGTGGCGGTCGCCTTCCCGCTGTCTTCACCCTTTGCCATGCTGGCGCGCGCAGCGCTCGATACGGCGCTTTGGACCCATCTCGCAGCGCTCGCTTGGCAGGCGCTTTGGGTGATACTGCTCGTCAAAGGCGGCTCGATGCTGTTCCGCAAACGTGTGATGAAATCGGGCGGAGCAGGGCGCGAGAAGAAACGTCGCTGGGGCTTTGGAAGCAAAGCCAAAGAGCCGCTTACCGAACCTGCGGAATAAGTACTTAATCGAAACCCACTATTGACATGACTGTCAGTTAGGGCAGGATGACCAATGGAGGGAGAGGTGTGATCGCCGCAAAAGCCACGGCCTCTCATTAGGAGAGAGAATCATGGCAACAGCTGCTGCACCAATACGCCCACAGGTCCGTACATCGCCCAGCGCCTATGAGGCATTGAAAGCGCATTACGAAAAGCACCCGGAGGAACGCCCCTCTCATCCGCACAAATGGGATCTGAGCCGTTCGGACATTTATTACGACGACACTTGGCAGCCTATCGTTGCGGAGATGCAAAAGGCCGGCCCGCTGCATTACATCCCTGAAAGCCCCTATGGCCCGTATTGGTCGGTCGTGGGTCACAAGGCGATCCAGCATATTGAGGCGCTGCCAGAGACATTTTCCTCCAGCTGGGAATATGGCGGCATCACAATCCTTGAACGGCTGAGCGAAGAAGAGCTTGCGGAGAGCGAAGCCGACCGCCGCGAACTCCCCATGTTCATTGCTATGGATCGGCCCGAACATACTGGTCAACGCCGCACAGTCGCACCCAAATTCACGCCTTCCGCCATGAAAGACATGGAAGACGAAATCCGCGCAAGGACCGGCGAGTTGCTCGACACTTTGCCCAAAGGTGAGGTGTTCGATTGGGTCGATAAGGTCTCAATCGAGCTGACCACGGGTATGCTCGCGATCCTGTTCGGTTTCCCGTGGGAAGACCGCCGCCACCTCACATTCTGGTCAGACTGGTCCGGCGATACCGAGCTTGCCGGTGTGCGAGAATTGGATGAGCTGCGCTGGGAATTCCTCCACGAAATGGCAGCCTACTTTCAGTCGATCTGGATTGAGCGCACGCATGACAAGGAGCCGGGCAACGATCTGATTTCGATGATGATCCATTCAGAGGCGATGAACCAGATGCGCCCAGAGGAATTCATCGGCAATCTCGTTCTGCTGATCGTTGGCGGCAATGACACGACGCGCAATTCAATGAGCGGGTTCGTCCATGCGCTCGATAAATTTCCTGATCAGCGCAAATTGTTTGAGCAAAACCCCGACATCATCCCCAATGCGGTGCAGGAAATGCTGCGCATGCAAACTCCGCTTGCGCATATGCGCCGGACCTGCACCGAGGATACCGAAGTGTTCGGTCAGACGATCAAGAAGGGCGAAAAGGTGGTTCTGTGGTATCTCGCCGCCAACCATGAAGAAAGCGTCTTTCCTGAGCCTCACAAGCTCGACCTTAACCGCGAAAATGCCCGCCGACATATCGCCTTTGGCTATGGCATTCACCGCTGCGTGGGCGCGCGTCTGGCAGAACTACAATTGCGTGTCCTGCTAGAAGAAATGCACAAGCGCCGGATGCGCGTGCATGTGGCAGGCGATGTGGAGCGGGTACGGGCAAACTTCGTGCATGGCTTCCGCAAGCTTGAGGTGGAGATCACCGAGTTCTGATCGCTGTTCCCTCAAGTGAAACTTTTTGCGTTTTCTGAACGTATAAAGAGTAGAACCTGCACCGCTTGAGGGACTTAATATGCCGTTCAAATTGACCAGCCGCCGCACCTTTGTTGCAGCCACGGGCCTTGCCGCCGCTCTGCCCATTCTGGCGAGTTGCGGTGCAGGCACGGTCGATGCGCGCAAAGAACGCCAGTTTCGTATCAGCAAAACCGAAGGGCAATGGCGTCGCCAGCTCTCGCGCTCAGAATATCGCATCCTGCGTGAAGCTGGCACTGAGCGAGCCTATTCCTCGCCGCTCAATAACGAAAACAGGCGCGGCACATTCGTATGCGCGGGCTGCAATAACCGCCTTTATTCCTCAGCCCATAAATATGACAGTGGCACCGGCTGGCCCAGCTTTTGGCAAGCGATTGATAGCGGCGCTGTAGGAACCTCGGTCGATTACAAAATCGGCTATCCCCGCACCGAAGTGCACTGCGCCGATTGCGGCGGGCATTTGGGTCATATCTTTGGTGATGGCCCCCGCCCAACGGGCAAGCGGCACTGCATCAACGGGGTGGCGATGGACTTTGTCCCGGCTTAATCCGCCACAGCTTCAGTCCATTGGCATCTTGAAGCTCAATCGGCTCAAGCCAATTTGGCGCCTTTTCGCCTGATAGCTGAGCGATGAAACCCTGCTTGGCAATTCGCGAATACAGGCGTGCTTCACCCAGACTAGGGCAGACCGCGATATAGGTCGTTCCACGCTGACGCAGGATCACTTCGGCCTCATCTTCCGAGGCAAGAGCCGTTTCAATCAGCACTTTCATCGCTTCATGCCCACGGTGATGACCTGTGGCGATGACGGAGTGATCGCTGACCAGCAGGATCTCAGGGGCGATGTCGAATGGGGCGTAAAACTCGCCTTGGGGCAGCGCGCTCAGCGTCGCGGCTGCATCCTGAACGCGGCAGTCGGCTGCCTTAATCGGGGCATCAGACGCTCCCCCCAAAGAGGCACGAGCAGGCATTGCGCTGGCCAGAACCATGGCAGGCAGAGCGGGAAGTAACGCGCAGGCCACGCCCAGCATCGCCGCCACTCGCGGACCCGGCTTTTGCATCAAACGGATCGACCGCAACCATTGGCGCAGCTGCCACGCAAGCGGCGCAGCGGCCAGAACACAGGCGACAGCACCGGCGCGCGAAACGAAAATCGACACTAGTAGTGCGCCACCAAGGATCAGCGCGTAGTCGCTCCAGAAACCGCGCAGCCAATCGCGTGATTGACGCGCCAGGTTGAAGGCTGCGAGCATCGCGATAAACGGCGTCACCGCATATTGAAGCGCCACTGTAAGCGACTGACGCCAGATCGGCATTCCTTCCAAAACGTTGGCATGCCAATATTGAGCCACCAACGGATCAAGCTGTGAAAAACCACCTCCGACCGCGCATTGAGGAGCGGAAAAGAGCAACATCGCCACTGCACCGCCTCCTGCCACAGCGAAGCCTGCGAGGATAAAGGCACGCGGGGCAGGCTCAATTTTGGAGAGCCCTGTCAGAACAAGCGCGCCCCAGCTAAACATCGCAAGGTGCAGCGGGCTCAATGCATCGCAATAGGTGGCCAAATCGGCAAAGCCTCGAGTGAGGGCAAACAGCGCGCCGCCAACTATAACCAGCGATTGCATCGCGCTCACAAGCCAGACGCGCGCGTCTCGGCCTCGCAACCAACGCAAGGCGAGCACAGCAAATGTGATCGCGGCCAGTGGAAGCCCCTCGATCGAAATTGACAGCCAAAATGCAAAAGCAGCGCCGATGACGCAGCCCCCCACTTTGGGTGAGCGAGCCATTAGACCGTTTACAGCAATCAATGCGCAAACAATCTGCCAGCCGTGATGATCAATGCGAAGCGGGCCAAGTTGAAACAGAACAGGCACTGAAAGCGCGACGATCAGAGAGGTGAACGTGGCCTCCTCTTCACCCATCAAGCGCCATGCAATGCGCGCTGCCAGCAGCATCGCAATGCCAAGCGTCACCAGCGGAACCGCAACCAGTGCGATGATCTCCGCCGTGCTTTGCCCGAAAATGGGTGTGAGCACGAATATCGTTAGAGCAAGCGGCGCATCGACCAGCCGCGACCAATGCATCGGCACTCCGCCCGCAGGGGTATCGACGCGGTATTGGCTAAGATCAAACCAGCTTTGCCCTGCCAGTAAGTCGCGCACCTGGATTAGGCGCATTGTGTCGTCAGGATCGGGGAAACGCAGGCTTGCAATCGCGCTCCAATTGATCGCAATCAAAAGCGCGCTGACGATCGCCCACGCCAACCCCACTCGGGTCAGAAACTCTACCGGAAATCCGGCTCGCCTTTGCTCGACCAACATCGCATCAGGCCTGACTAATCGTTGAGGCAGCGGACGGTTTTTCGCTGCGAAACACGATGCGGCTGCGGATCAACCAGGTGACAAAGAAGCTCACGACAATCGCAAAGCCCTTGGCAATGCGCGGGTCGAGCCCGCTCCAATCGCCCAGACCGACGATCGCGGTAGTCAGCGCAAGTCCGATCAGGGCTGAGATGACAAAAAGGGCCTTTTGGCGGGTACGCGCGGTGCCGCCCTCTGCCACGCTGTCCTGAAAGACCGCGCGGCTCGACATGAGCCAATGGGCAAGGATGCCGAGCGAATATCCAATTGCTGAGGCGGGGGCTGCGGCAACGCCAACCGCCATCAACCCCAGAAAACTACCCACATCGACAGCCAGCGCGCCTACGCTCGCGCAGACGTACCGCACGAAACGAACATCGCGCAGCTTGGAAGCAATCGAGGCGAGTGCACCGCTCATTGGGTCACGCAGACTTGCGAATTGGCTCGTCGGCGTCTGAAACGATCCGCTCCGGCACGCCGCGCAAACTGGTAAGCGCTGCGACTTGATCTTCGCTCAGAGGCTTGGTGGCATTCTCGGTTTCACGCGCTTGGTTTTCACGCGCTGGCAGTTTGGCTTCTTCGCCTTCATCGCCAGCTTCGTGATATTCCGCGTCTTCGTTCACGCACCACGTGTCGTAGACGCGCTTTCCAGCAAGAATATTCTCAACCGTCAGCATCGCGGTCATCATCGCGTGATCTTGGTTGTTGTAACGGTGCATGCCGTTGCGCCCGACAAGATGCAGGCTTGGATGCGCGTCCTCAAGCTCATGACGCATGGCAGCGACATTGGCTTCGTAATCGTCATCATAGACAGGGTACGCCTTTTCCTGACGCACAACTGCGCCAGAGACGACCTTAGCCGGATCGCAAAGCCCCAAGATTTCCATCTCACGCGTCGCTTGTGCGACCAGATCTTCGTCAGAGGAAGACCAGAGCCCGTCCCCTTCGAAGCAGAAATATTCAAGCCCAACGCAGGCCATGTCGTCATCCGGGATCATCTCGGGCGACCAGCTGCGGAAGTTCTGAACGCGGCCAACCTGAACCCGGTCATCATGGATATAGATCCAGTTGTCAGGGAAGAGGTCTTCGGATTTTACCATCAGAGCGACGGTCAAGAAGTCGCGGTAACGCAAGTTGTCCGCCTGCAAAGAGCTTTGCGGGAGCGGGTGAATACGTTTGGAAAGTTCGCGCATGGGCGCAGAGCTGATCACATCGCGAGCACGGATTTGCGCAGTGCCATCAGCGCTTTTCGCGGTCATCGACCAGTCAAAGCCCTCATCATTTGGGCCAATCTTGGCGACTTGATCGAGCGCATGACCCATAAGCACCTGGCCCTTACCGGTCGCCTCAATCTGGTCGCGCGCCGCATCCCACATCATGCCCGGGCCAAGCCGCGGGTAACGGAATGTTTCGAGCAGGGTTTTCACTTCCTGCCCGTCATTGGGTTTCTTATTGAGGCCAAGCGAGCGTTTCAGCCCGTCGGTCACAGCGCTCCAAAGCGAAAGCCCCTTGATCCGTTGAGCCGCCCAATCGGCGCTCATCTCATCACATGGCATGCCCCACACTTTCTCGGTGTAGGTCTTGAAGAAGATCGAATAGAGTTTTTTGCCGAACTGATTGGTGGTCCAATCCTCAAAGCTTTTCACGTCTTTGATCGGGAACAGCTTGTAACGCAGATAGCTCAGCATACAGGCGGTTGAGCGCAGGATGCCCAGATTGCCGAGCGCTTCGAACGCGCGCAGCGGGTAGGAATAGAATTTACCCTCATAATAGATGCGGCTCATCCGAGGGCGCTGGATGAAATCGTCAGGCAAAATCTCGTTCCACAGGTCAACGACCTGCTGCGACTTTGAAAAGAAGCGGTGGCCGCCAATGTCAAAGCGGTACCCTTCATGCTCCACTGTACGGCTGATACCGCCGACATAGGTTTCGTCTTTTTCGATAATCGCAACCGACTTGCCCTGCTTGGTCAGCAGATAGCCGGCGGTTAGACCCGCTGGACCTGCACCAATAATGGCAACATCGACATCAATAATTCCTGGCTGTTCAGCTTCGCGCTGCGTCATTCAAGCCCCCGTGTAAAACGCCCGATGCGCATTGCGCGCGATCGGCTCTTTTTCGGGAGTGAAGGAAATTGGTTAGCGGGCAGTAAACGCGGACGAGAAATTGCACCTCAACTCCGCAGAATTCCTTATGTCTTGGTCCAGCGCAGTATCGATTATTGCGGATTAATCAGACTTGGGCACTGAATTAACGCCACAAAGCGTGCAAAATCACCCAGCGTGAGCGTGTCGTCAAAGACCACGCCATAATGCTGTCCGCGCCGCCAGCGAACTTTTGCCCGGACCTCTCGCAACGCCAGACTGGGGTCAACACATTCAATCGTAAGCGCCTGATCAATCGCAAACATGTTCTCACATTCAAAGCGGGCGCCCTGCTGGGAAAAGTTTTCGACCACTGCCTCGCCTGATTGCGTGAGCGTTTTGATCTTGATCGGGAAGAACACGCCGATGCGCAGGCCGCGCTTTGGGTATTCGCTTGATTCGTGAACCAAGCGATCAATGTCGATCTCTTGAGTAAATTCGAAACCAGCCTCGTTCTCGCGCTCCCACACATTGCGTAACGGATAAACCCCGCCGCCCGGCATATGGAGCTCCAGATCATCTCCGGTTGGCGCAGCGTGGAAAAGCCGCACGCTCACCCCGGTCGCAGACACATCGCGCAAAACGCAAACAAACTCGCCGTGGGAGGATACGAGCTTTGCCGCCCGGATGAGCAAAGTGAATCGCGGCGCGCGGCGCGCTTCGGCACCATCTTGCGAGTCATCGGCCGCAAGATGGCTGGTCTCGACAGTCGCTTCTGCGTCGCTCCCCTCAATCAAGGGCTTTTCCAGAGCTGCTTTATCCATCGTTTTGGTGCCTGCGTGCGACTTATTCCTAGAGGACGGTGCGCGTGCTTGAGTGATCCGGTTGCTTTAAGGCACGGCATAGGGACCCAAGGGTTAAATCCGGAATAACAGCGGCCTTGGTGTGAGCGTGGTGCAGGTGACACACAAAGGTGCGGGATTGATCAGACTATCAAAGGCCGCCATTGTGACGTTTCAACAATCACGTTTGTAACGATTGGACAGCCAATAGATACCGCAAAACCATCCGCAGTGGCTCGTCGTTTTGGTCGCGAGAAGCGCATGTCGATGATCCTCGACAGTGCGGCATCTCTCATCGTTGAGCAGGGTACAGCTGACTTGTCTTTGGAGGCGATTGGCGAACAGGCTGGCGTAAGCAAAACTCTGATGTACCGATATTTCGGTACGCTTATCGCGTTGCTCAAAGCTCTTTTGAACCGAGAGTATCGGCATCTGCGCTCAAAACAGCTCGAAGCGGCAGAAAGTGCCGATACCTATGGCGATCTAGTTCGCAAAGTCACCCGCGCCTATCTGCTATATATCGAGGAGCGCGGCCTGATCATCGATCGACTTCAGGCCTATCCCAATATCTCGCAAGCGCAGGACCCCACACACTACAACCGCGAGCCGTCGGTTCAGTATTTCTCAGAGATGACGGCTGAGCTGTTTGATATTCCCATGGACGTCGCGGTAGCGTCAACCGAGATTTCTTTTGGGATGCCAGCCGCCGCAGGAGAATTCCTTGTTCGCAGCGGGATGGATCGACAGCTGATTGAGGACATCACTGTGTCGATGATCCTTGGCAGCGTGCATGGTCTGCGAACGGACATGTTGGGCCAGCAACGCAAGGTAAAGCCGCCATCACAAGTGCTGAAATTGCCGGTTGTGAAAAGAGCCGCAGAGTGAACACGATGTCACCCTGCGGCCCGCTAGAGAAGGGTTAAAACCGGTACCGGATAAGGCCGCCATAGGTGCGTGGCTGATTGCGGAAACCTACGAGCGAACCCGGTTGACCAACAGCGGGCGAAACCGCGTTCAGATATGCCGCATCAGTCAGGTTTCGACCCCATAACGAGGCTTCGAAGCCATTGGCCAAGCCCAGCGTGACCGATGCATTCAGGTTTTCGACCGCACGTTTGAAAGTCGACAGCCCGTTTACAAGGGCCACGTTGCTTTCCATCTGATAATGAGTGTGCAAACGAAGCGACGCATCATCGCCCACATCCACCGTGTAGGTGGCCCCCACCACAACGGACCATTCGGGCACGCCGGAAGGACGCTCACCGCTCAAATCTGCTGGCACAACGGTGAAGTTTGGCGAAAGAGCATTCCCATCGGGAAAGCTGTCAAACAGCGAGTCCAGATAGGTCAGTCCAGCTGTGAACGTGAGCTCAGGTATCGGTGAGATTTGAGCATCGAATTCAAATCCCCGCACCGACTGTTCATCAGCGTTGCCAAGAATAAAGCCGGTGCCTGTGAAGACGTTGGCCTGGAAGCCTTCCAGCGTTTGGTCAAAAACGGCGAGATTGAAGGAGAAGCCGTCCCACCGGCCCTTTACACCGATCTCGTATACTTCCGATTCTTCAGGACCGGCAAACCGCGATCCCGTGGCCAGATTAGGCACTGCCAATCCGGCATCACGGATAGGCGATGCAGGGGGCGCAGGCGATTGGAATGGAGAACCCGGAATGAAGTCGGCAGCAAATGGGAGGCTGTTGGCGGACAGATTGAAAGAGGATGCTTTGAACCCAGTCGCATAGGTCGCGTAAAGGCTTACATTGCTAGAGGCATCGTAGGATAGCCGGAACGTGTAGGACAAATCCTGATCGTCCGTGCGCCCGTCTTCGACCGCATTTGGAAAGTTCAGATAGGGTGGGTTAAACTGCAATCCACGCAGCCCAAGGAACGGGTTGGTTGCAGGATCAGAGGCCAACACACTTGCGAGCGCAGGAGGCGCACCTTGCGCGACGGCGGCGTTGAAGCCCGCCTGAACCAAATCAATGCTAGAAAAGACATCGGTGCTGATGTTGTTGGACACTGCCCGTTTTTCGTCTTCGGTGTAGTTGGCACCAACTGTGAAAGTCAGATCATCAGTGATATCAAAATCGACCTGACCGAAAATTGAGAATGAAGTGTTCTCATATTCGTAATCCAGCGTCCGGCCTTGGCCGACTCCACCAAAGCTGCCCGCAGGAATGCCAGGCACTAGCGCTCGCAATGTCGGCTCTAGCGCACTGTAAGCGCCGCCAGTGACCGCATTGGCGAAAAGCAGGAAGCCCTCGCCATTGCCAAACTCTGCGCCCTGATCAATCGTCTCGTGAAATAGAAAGCCGCCGACAAGAAAATTGAGCGGGCCATCGAAATCGGACGCTGCGCGAAGCTCAGCTGTGTAGGTTTCCACATCGATCGTATTGATGTTGGTGCCAATGGAATTGAGACTGGTGAAATCGCTGTCTTGGTTCACGAAGGTGTCGGACCGGCGATACGAGCCGATGCCCGTTACATCGATGGCACCGGTCGACCAGTCACCTTGCAATGACACGCCATAATTCTCGATTTCGTTTGTGGGCGCGAAGTTCACAGTGCTTTGAAGCGAAAGCCCGTCATTCGGGATAAACTGGCCTCCAACCGCGCGGACGACCGCACCAGTGGGACCATCGACCACATTGGTCGCACCACAGCATACTTCATCAATCTTTTCGTAATCTGCAATCAAGCGCAGCTTGAAATCCTCGCTCGGCTTGAAGAGCAGCTGACCGCGCAACCCAAACCGGTCGCGATTGTTGATGTCTTGGTTAATGATGATGTCTTCGATGTAGCCATCGCGCCGATTGTAATTCCCGCCAAGGCTGAAAGCGACCGTATCGCTGATCGGCCCAGTGATGCTCGCTTTGGCAACCACCGCATCGAAATTGCCATAAGAAAGCTCAGCCATTCCGCCGAACTCGAATTGCGGTTCACGCGTGACAATGCTGATGATCCCGGCGGAGGCATTTTTGCCAAACAGCGTGGATTGCGGACCATTCAAAACCTCGACCCGTTCAAGGTCTGGTAGGTCCGAAATCTGTGAAGCTGCACGAGAGCGGTAAACGCCATCGATGAAAACACCAACCGATGGTTCAATGCCGGGGTTCGCACCGCCATTGCCAAAACCACGGATGGAAAAAACTGCAACAGACGAAAGGCTTGTCTGGCTCACTCTGAGAGATGGGGTGAGTGTTTGAAGATCAAGAAGGTCGCGCACTTGGGCATCCTCGATCTGCTCAGCAGAGGTGACGGACACTGCGATCGGGGTCTCTTGCAAAGTCGCCTGACGCTTCGATGCCGTGACGATGATCACATTGTTATCGCCTGCATCTTCTCCTTCACTCGCTTCATTGTCTTGCGCATAGGCAACTGAAGGCATGGCGCAAATTGCAATGCCGCTGATCCCAGCCAGCAGAATTCGATCGATGGTTCTCATTGGGCCCCTCCCCTATTAAGTGACAGTTTTGTCTACTTTGAGCGTAGGAATGACGTGAAATTGAAAGAATGACAAGCGAAATGACGCATTATGTTGACTTCAAGTAAATTAAATTCATAGTGGTGTCTCAAAGCCGCAACAGCAGCGCTTAAGCCCTTGCTGAAAGATGGCTCGTGACAGGAGAGGCCGATGACGACCTGGAAATTGCCACTACTAATCGCTGGAGTTTTGGGTCTGAGCGCATGCGGCCCTCAAACCTCGGAACTGCCTGAAGACTCAGTGATCAAAGGCGTTGGTTGGGTGGGCGCAACGGTCAGCGACCTTGATCGCACCACCACGCTCTATTCAGATGCGATAGATCTTGAGCAGGTCGATGACACGGCAATCACACAAAACGCCGCCTTCGATCAGCTCACCGGCCGCGATAGTGTTGAGGTGCAAACCCGCATGATGCGCAGCGTCAATATGCAAATCCGCTTCATGTCTTTTGCAAACCCATCAGACGCAGCCAAGACCACACCGCCAATGGCCGTCCAAGGCCCTGGCATCATGCATGTCTGCTATCAGGTCGATCAAGAGACGCAGACCTATCAGAAGTTTCTGGCAGGCGGTGCGACCTTCATGGGTAAGGAGGAGATGCAGCAGCTCACGAGCCGCAATCCAGTCTATTACTCCTACTCGCGCGATTTCGACGGGCTGATTGCCGAGATTGAGCATGTCGATATTGCCGCACTCGAACTTCCCGAACCTCCCAAAAACGACCGCCGAATTCGTCACGTTGCACTCGCCACTCCTGACGTTGATCGGCTTGCGGAGTTTTATGCCGTGCTTTTGGGGCAACCCGAATTTCGCCGGCTCGGAAATTTGCCCTTCATGCGGATGGAAGGCGAGAAGTTCGACGCAGTTGCGGGACTTGAGGGAGGCGTAGGCGAGAGCGCTTGGTTCCAGATCCGCAATCTGGAGCTCGAAATATTCCAGTTCCATAGCCACCCCACTCAAGTTCCCGAGACGCCGCGGCCCATCGACGCGTTCGGATACAATATGATTGTCCTTGATGTCTCCGACCTCAATGCTGCCCGGGCCCTGTTTGAAAAGGCTGGTGGCACAATTGTGGTTGAGCGGACCGCGTTCGACGATGGTGAGATCATTTTTGGTCGCGATCCGGATGGCAATCTGATCGGGATGCAGACAGCGCCGACAGATTCGCTCGTCTCCTCACGCAATTTCAGAAACAACGGTATAGAGTAAGGAATTCCTGCAATGTTCGATCTTTCAGGCCACGTTTCCATCGTAACCGGCGGAAACGGCGGACTAGGTTTGGCGTATTGCCGCGGGCTGGTGAAGGCTGGCGCAAAAGTCGCAATCTGGGGCCGCAACGAACAGAAAAATGCCGCTGCTGTGGGGGAGCTTCGTGCAATGGGCGGCGACGTCGAAGCCTATGTCTGCGATGTGACTTACGAGGCGGCCATTGCGGAAACCTTCACAAAAACGATTGAGCGTTTCGGCAGAGTCGATAGCTGCTTTGCCAATGCTGGCGGCGGCGGCTTTCGCGGGCTTTCAAGTCAGGTTGGGCGGCAAGCATGGCTCGACACAATTGACCTTAACTTGATGAGCGTCGTGCAAACCTGGGCCCCTGTCAGCGACTACATGATGGCGAACAAGATACCCGGGCGATTGATCGTTACGTCATCGGTGGCTGCAAATGTCGGCACTGGTGGCAGTGCGGGCTATTCAACCACGAAAGCGGCGGTGAACGGATTGACACAGGCGATGGCGATGGAGCTTGGCCAAGCTGGCATTCGTGTAAACTCGATCCTCCCCGGCTTCATCGAAACTGAGATGTCGCTGAGCGCGAGCCAACAGTTTCAGGATTCAGCCCGGCGTCGCACCGCGATTGGCCGGATCGGGGAGCTAGAAGACATGGAAGGCATCGCCGTGTTCCTGGCATCGCGTGAGAGTGATTTCATGACAGGACAAACCATTGTTCTGGATGGGGGCTTTTCAGTCTTCCCACTTTGAGTAACGGTCAGGCGTCGGACAAAAGAGAGATCATGCGATGAAAATTTCGAGCATCTTGCATTGGATTTTCATCATCATCCTATCGCTGATCGGCGTTTTGTTGACGCTGGGCGGCGGGTTTTTGATCTACCTCACCGGCAGCCCGTATTATCTGCTTGCTGGAATTGCGAGCCTGGCTTTGGTCGTGCTGGTGTTTCGCCGCAGTGACAAAGCGCCAAAGCTTTTTGCTGCCATCCTTGGCATCACGCTGATATGGGCGCTGTTCGAAGCCGAACTCCACTTTCTTGCCCTTCTACCGAGGCTGGCAATGTGGCTAGGATTGGGTGTCTGGTTTCTTACACCTTGGTATCGGCAGACGCTTCGCGCGCCTTCTGAAGATACCGCGGGCGAGCCGCCTGTGCAGCCCACAAGCAGGTGGTGGGTCGGCGGCGCATCGCTCGCTTCCATAGCGGCCCTATCGATCGCAAGCTTGCAAGGTTACGTCCAGAATGGCCAAGGCACAGTCCGAGCCGGCGATGCAATCGCTGAAAGTGACGATTGGCCTCATTATGGAAACACCGAAGGCGGCACGCGCTTTGCCACGGTCGAGGATATCAATGTCGAAACCGTCGGAGGGTTAAAAGAGGTCTGGCGATATCGCACCGGTGTTGAGGAAGACTTTAAGGCCACACCGCTCAATATCGACGGCAGGCTCTACCTGTGCACCGCGCGCAATGTGATGATCGCTATCGACGATGCGACGGGAGAAGAAATCTGGCGCTATGATCACGGCATTCAGCCGCCAATGGAAAACCAATATGCCCGCACCTGTCGCGGAGTTGGCTATCATGAGGCACCCGAGGGATATTCCGGAGAATGCGCCAAACGCGTCGTTACCGCTACGGTCGATGCGACGATCCTCGCTGTCGATGCCGATACGGGAGAGATTTGCACCGACTTTGGCGAGAACGGCGTGGTCGACCTATGGGAAGGCCTCGGTGATGATCACGAACGGTTCGAATATTGGGTAACGTCTTCCCCGCTAGTCGCAGGAGACAACCTCGTGGTTGGCGGGCAAGTCGCCGATACTCAGGATTTGGGGCATCCCTCAGGCGTCGTTCGTGCATTCAATGTCATGACAGGCGAACTGAGCTGGGCTTGGGATCTGGGTAACCCTGACAACAATGGGCCGCCCGCTGAAGGCGAAACATATACACCTGGCACGCCTAATGTCTGGTCGATCATGAGTTATGACGCTGAGTTGGGGCTGATCTATGCGCCAACTGGCAACCCTTCCCCAGACTATTTTGGCGGCATCAGGCGAGATTTTGAAAAGGAATATTCCTCCGCCGTAGTTGCCATTGATGCAGCCACCGGGCGCGAACGGTGGAAGTATCAGACAGTGCACAATGATGTTTGGGACTATGACGTTCCTGCGCAACCTGTTCTGGTGGATGTGCGCGTAGAGGAAGAGCTGATCCCGTCAGTGGCTGTCCCAACCAAGATGGGTGACATCTTCCTGCTGGACCGCCGTGATGGCTCGCCCGTTCACCCCATCCCCGAGGTGCCCGTTCCCCAAGGCAGCGATGTGCCCGGAGAGAAACTGTCGCCAACCCAGCCCGATTCCCCACTGCCGGACTTTCACCCATATCGTCACGAAAAGGACATGTGGGGCCTCACACCGATTGATCAGATGGTCTGCCGGATCGAATATCGCACCATGAATTACGAGGGGATGTATACCCCGCCGTCCATGGTTACGGGCATCACTCAAACAGGGACGATGCTTTATCCAGGCAATTTTGGTGGCTTTAACTGGGGCAGCGTCTCCGTCGATGCAGATAACGGTCTGCTAGTCGCTGCGCCGATGATGCTGGCGCATAGGTTGAGCATGGTGACCAAGGAACAAGTCGCAGAAGCTGGCCCGGTTGCACAGTTCGTGCTCGGCCCGAACCATCCCAATGTCCGCTATTCTGACGATGCGCCCATGCCGGAACTGGGCGAACCCGATCCGAATGACCCTTATGACTTTCGCCGTATTGAGGCATACGGCTATCCGCAGCCATTCATGTCGCGACTGGGCACGCATGTTCCTTGTTTTGAGCCGCCATGGTCGCAGATTGCTGTAATCGACTTGAACACAAAAGAGCTGCTGTGGAGCCGCCCGGCAGGCGACATGAGCCAGTCCGGCCCGTTCAACATACGCTCCGGCATTCCTTATGAGGTTGGAACGGCAGTGCGCGCCGGGACTTTGACCACACGCGGTGGCCTGACATTCCTAAGCTCGACCATGGACGAGAAAGTTCGGGCCTATGACCTTCGCACTGGAGAGGTGAAATGGGAATCGGAGCTACCTGGAAATGGGCTGGCGACCCCCATGACATATCGGTCGCAGCAGAACGGCAAACAGTATCTGATTGTCACGGTGCCCAATCCAACTTGGCGCTATCCGCGTGATCCTGCGACGAACCAATACATCGATTCTCAGGCCGTGGTTGATGGCAAAGGCGGCTATGTCATCGCCTATGCATTAGAGGATTAATCACCAACCGCGTGCGAAGAAGCCGCGATGTGTTCTTCAATCGCTGCGTTCACTTTGTTGGCCTCTCGCACATGGGGCCAATGCCCGATTCCGGCAAAGATCAGGAGGCTCGACTGATCTGATAAACCGATGAGCCTCTCCATCGTTGCCTCGTTGTAAATCGGATCCTCCTCGCCCCAGATATACAAAGCTGGCATTGGTACCCGAGCATCGCGCGACGGCCAAAAGTCGCTCTCAGTCACATCATTGGGATGCGGTATATTGGCCCGATACCAGTTGATATGAGCGTTGATGCGCTTGGCATCGCTTGTGGCCTGTCGGAACAGATCCCCTTCTTCCTGTAAAAGCATCCCATCTTCAACCAAAGGGCGATAGGCGCCATCATAAATCGTGTCCGATGTGCCAAGCAGGACGAGAAGCGGGGGATTGGCTAGCTTGAAGCGTTCCACATAGTTCGCACTCTCGCGTGCCTTCGGATCGCTTTCGAGGGCGTACAAACTGGCGTTGATCGCAGGGGCGCTGATCCCGGTCACGGATAAAACGCGGTCCGGATAACGCTGCGCTAAGCCGATAGCGAAGGCCGATCCCCAATCATGCCCAACGAGATGAAAGCGCTCTTCTCCCAACTCGTCCAACAAGGCGGCAACATGCGCGCTCATCTCCTCAAGCTGGTAGGGCTTTGGGTCCGAGGGCGCATCTGATTTGCCTGCGCCAAGACCGTCAATCGCGATAACTCGGTGATTGCCGCTGAAATACTCTATCTGACGCACTGTTGAGAGCCAAAAAGAGGGAAAGCCATGCAGGAACACAATCGGTTCGCCGTCGCCTGCCTCGACATAATGCAGTGAGTGACCTTCGTGCTCGAAGTAGCCTTCGCTGTACTGGACGCCATTTGGCGCGCGTGCATTAAGCAACTCGACTGCATCATCAGGGTTCTTGCGCTCAACCGTAATGGGCAAAATCGCCCAAACATATGTGGTCAATCCGGCCACTAGGATCGCCAGCAGCAGCCCAATACCTATTTTTTTAGCCCAAGAAATGCCTATTCCCCGCCATATTCGAGCCCTCGATACTGGACCAAGTAGACTTCGAGTCAACTTATTTCGATGGCGTCGCCCGGCCTTGGAGCGAACGGATTGCGCCAATCATTCTTGCAAAATTGGCCCCCTTCAATGGCGGCCCCGTCAAAAAGCCGAACAAAGCATAATTTGGCATGCTGGGTTTGCCTCAGGTCCCACAGCGCAAGCACACGTGAACCTCAGACCACAGAACAGAATTGAAACGTATCGAGCTAGAGTGTGGTGCGGGTGGTGGGACTCGAACCCACACGATCTATAGGATCAGGGGATTTTAAGTCCCCGGCGTCTACCATTCCGCCACACCCGCTGCTGGCCAAGATTGACTGGCCAATGTTTGCGAAAAGCGCGATAGCCAGCGCAGCGCGCCGGGGCAACAGGACTTGTGCGCAATACTGATGTAAACCATCTCAGCACATCAGGGTTCAAACCATAGCAAGGACACTAAATTGGCCGGCGAAAGTGTTCACGATGCTCATTCCGTGGTTGCAACCATCCAGCCAGCGATAACGTTGCTGGGTCTAGGCATCGGCGCTGCGCTGCTTTCGCGCGCCGTCCGGTTGAACCCCATTGTTGGATATTTGGGCCTAGGACTGGCTCTTGCAGCGCTGGGTTTTGCGGACAATTTCAGCGGACCGATTGTGGCAACCCTGGCCGAAGCGGGCGTGATGTTCCTGCTGTTCAACCTTGGTTTGCATTTCTCGCTTGGCAAAATTCGGGCAGAAGCTGCGAACATTTTCGGATTTGGCACTTTGCAAATGCTAGTGGCGGGTGGAGGGTTCTCCGCACTGTTTTTGGCATTTGGCCTGCCTTTGGCGTTTTCGATCATTGGCGGATTTGCGCTTGGCCTATCCTCTACCGCGGTTGTTATCGGATTGGTGAGAGAACGTGACCAAGAAGACTGCCCGGTTGGAAGAGCGGCCCAGTCGATCCTGATTTTCCAAGACATTGCTGCGATCCTTCTGTTGGTTGCCGCAGGATCCCTCAGCTCTGGCGGTGCGATGGCCCCAGCGCTTGGCCTTGCAGGACTCAAGGCATTGGCAGCCTTCGCGATAGCGGTTGCATTTGGACGCTACCTCACGGGTCCATTGTTCAAGGCTATTGCGCGTGTTGGCAGCAGCGAGGTCTATACAGCCACCGCGCTCTTCATCGCCTTGGCGGCAGGATGGGCGACAGGGCTGGCGGGCCTTTCCCTGACACTGGGTGCTTTCTTGGGCGGTATGGCGGTTGCCGATTCGCGCTATCGGATCATGGTCCAGACAGAGATTGACGCGTTTCGCGGACTGTTTCTGAGTTTCTTCTTCATTTCGGTAGGGCTGTCGATCGACCCGGTGCTGTTGTCGCAAAACTGGCTATGGGTCATCGCCGCTGCGGCTGGGCTCATCACGCTTAAATGCCTGTTCAACGTGCTAGCAGGACTGGCCAATCGCTGGTCTGTCCCAGGGTCTATCCAGCTTGGTTTTCTGCTTGGACAGGGCAGCGAATTTGCCCTGATCATCTTTGCCCTGCCAGCTGTCGCAGGCTTGGTGGAGCCGCGCTTTATCTCGATCATCGTCACGGCGATTGCGGTCAGTCTGGCGGTTACTCCCCTTATTTCAAATCTTGGACGCAAATTGGCAGGCAAATTGCGTCAGGGACCAGCTGATGAAAAAATGGACGGCGACGACGCGCCAGTGGTCATCATTGGCCTTGGCCCATCAGGCCGCGCGGTCGCTGATGCGCTAAGTTTCAATCACATTGGCTATTTGGCAGTCGAGGCCAATGCTCAGCGGTTCGAAACAGCATTGGCCGATGGATATCAGGTTCATCAGGCGAACCCCGCCGATCCACGCAGTTGGGATGCAATGGGAATGGGTAAGCGCGAGGTGATCGTAATCGCCACAGGCAACCTATCCATCTCACGCGAGCTCACCCCGCTTGTGCAGGAACGTTTGCCCAATGTCGCAAGAGTGATCGCGCTACCCGGTCCAGATGCAGTCAGCGAATTCACCGAACTTGGCATGATGCCCGTCGACGTTACCAGCGAACGCGGCAGCGAGCAGATCGTTGAACTTGTATTCCAAGCGCTCAATAGAGAACGCAAGCTGCCAATCGATCAGCAGCTTAGCGACGAAGATCGCGCGTTTGAATTTGCTTAAGCTAGAATACGCCTAGCCGTCGTTCAGGCGCTTGCGAATTTCCTTGCCCGCTTTGAAGTAAGGAACCTTCTTCGCTGGCACCGCAACCGCTTCGCCCGTGCGTGGATTGCGGCCTGTGCGTGCTTCGCGTTCGCGCGTTGAAAACGCTCCAAAACCACGCAGCTCAACACGGCCACCTTCCGAAAGACGCTGCGCAATCTCATCGAAAAAGACGTCGACAACCTGTTCGACTTCTTCTGCGCGCAATTCGGGATTGTCCTTATGGAGCTCTTGTAGAAGCTCGGATCGTATCATGTTGCCCTCCCAGCGTGTCACGCAGACCCTGCTTGCCGCGTATCGACCGCTGCGGACCTTTGGCCCGCTGTTCAAATAAAAGCCCGGACCCGGCGGGCAGCACTCTGAGAATGTAACTGCCAGAATGATGGTTTCCTCGCAAGGATCAGAGCAAAATTTGTTAGCCCCAAATTGACCAAGACAGCCCAAAAACGCACCACTTTGACACGTTGCCAGCACTAAAACGCCGCAATTTAGCTCTGTTCGACTAGGTCCGCTGGTTTAAGCCCAAGCCGCGCCATGCGTGCTTTAATCTCAGGCCATTCCTCACGCAGAAACAGGTCACGCTCGCGCTTGCGAAGCAATTCCGCCGCGCCTTTGACCACATACATGCCAACACCGCGTTGCACTTCGACAAGGCCATCGCTTTGAAATTGCTGATAAGCTTTCGCAACGGTTAGCGGATTGGCCCCTTGCTCGGCCGCCAAAGCGCGCACCGATGGGAGCATCGCACCTTCGGCATAAACACCTTGGATAATGGCGGCGGCGATCTGATCGCGCAGCTTGAGATAGACGGGTTTTGACTGGTTCATGGCATACTCTCTAGGTGCCTCAGTGACATAATACAGCCATGCGCGTCAAGTTTTCACTAGCCAAGCAAGATTGCACATGCGGCGCGAAACAAAAGCTTCACACATGGCATTTGGGCGCTAGGGTGCAGCAGATAACAGCCTGGGAGGGACCGGGCGATATCGGGGATATATTTCTGACATGACCACTCAAGCTTTGCCGGACGGCGATAGCGCAGGGACCATCATGGGCCATCCAAAGGGCCTATTCGTCCTCTTCTTCGCGGAGATGTGGGAGCGCTTTTCTTATTATGGAATGCGTGCGCTTCTGATTTTCTATCTAACCAAACACTGGCTGTTTTCTGATAGTGAGTCAGGGATCATCTACGGTGCTTACACCGCACTGGTCTACATCACTCCAGCAGTCGGCGGCTATATGGCTGACAAGGTTCTGGGCCAACGCAAGGCGGTTGCCTTTGGCGCAGTTCTGTTGACCTTGGGCCACTTCTTCATGGCATTTGAAGGGGAGCCTGCTGCTGGCAATTCGGACAATCCGATCATCTATGTGTTCTGGTTGGCCTTGGCATTGATCATCGTGGGTTCCGGCTTCTTGAAAGCCAACATTTCGGTGATGGTGGGCCAGCTTTATCCGCGCACCGACGTGCGCCGCGATGGTGCCTATACGATTTTCTACATGGGAATTAACTTGGGCGCCGCTATCGGCTCGCTGCTTTGCGGATACATCGGCGAGACTTATGGCTGGGCTTATGGCTTTGGCCTTGCTGGCATTGGCATGCTGGCAGGTCTGATCGTTTTCACGCTCGGCAAAGGCCTGCTTTTGGGTCGCGGTGAACCACCTAAGCCACTCGCCAAAGGCACTGAGTGGAGCATGTATGCAATCGGCTTTGGTCTTGTCGCGATCTGTTGGCTGCTGATCCAGTATCAGTCCGTTGTTGGCTTCTTGCTGGGCGGCTTTGGTCTCATTTTGGTCGGCTATGTGATCGGCACCGCTGTGATCAAGCTGCCAAGCGAGGATCGTGACCGCATTTTTGCAGCGATGTTCCTGATTGCGACTTCGATCGTCTTCTGGGCGCTCTTTGAGCAAGCCGGGTCATCGCTCAACCTGTTTACCGATCGCCACGTGGATCGGGGTGGTGTGCCCGCATCGACTTTCCAGTCGATCAACGCCATCTACATCATCCTGCTTGCGCCTGTCTTCGCAACGCTTTGGACGTTCCTTGGTCAAAAGGGCCTCGACCCATCCACTCCAATGAAGTTCGGACTTGGCGTTGTTCAGGTTGGTCTTGGCTTCTTGGTGCTGGTCTGGGGCGCACAAAGTGTTGGTATCAACATTCCGACGCCTGTGATCTTCATCTTCCTCATCTACCTCCTGCACACCACCGGTGAGCTTTGCCTCTCGCCAGTTGGTCTGTCAGCGATGAACCGTCTGGCACCTGCGCATATGGCCTCGCTTATCATGGGCACTTGGTTCTTTGCATCGGCAACCGGCAACTTCGCGGCTGGCCTGATCGCAGCAGCGACCGGTGCAGAGGGCGTTGGCGATGCTTCTGGTAAAGAAGTGGTGCTGAGCGTTTACGAAACTGTCGGCCTCTACGCTGTCGTCATCGGCATTGGCGTGATGGTCATCAGTCCTCTTATCAAAAAGCTCATGCACCTCGATACGCTCAAGGATGACGAAGTAACCGAAGAAGCCGAACGCGTCTTTGGTGAAGCACCTGCTGGCGGCGCTGACCCGCACATCACGAAGGCCTAAAGCCGCTCGTCCAAACGCGCTGGACAAGCCCCTGATTTCCCGGCAAGCATCATGCTTTCTCGGGCAATCAGGGGACCAGCGATGTCGTTGAATTGGGCTAAGTTTCACTCAGGCAAACGGGGCGCTGGCATTGCCCTGCTAACAAGCGCATTGGCGCTCGCAGCGTGTGCGACGACCGGCACAGCTAATGCTTCTTCCGACGATGACGCACCGCGCTACGCGGCGATCACCGAAGCCGACAAGCCCTTCCCTTCGACCTATAATCGCTACCCGGGCAGGCCAACGGCTCTAGTCGGTGCCACAGTCTATGATGGCGCTGGCGGAATGATCGAAGGCGGCACGGTGCTGTTTCGTGACGGCGAAGTGGTAGCAGTAGGCGGGAGCGACCTGTCGACTGAAGGCTATGACGTCATCGATGGCTCGGGCAAATTCGTAACGCCGGGCATCATCGACATTCACTCCCACCTTGGCGACTATCCCACACCTAGCGTGCAAGCGCATAGTGACGGCAACGAAGCGACCAGCCCAACCACGCCTGAGGTTTGGGCAGAGCATTCGGTCTGGCCGCAAGATCCCGGTTTCAGCCGCGCTCTCGCCAATGGCGGTGTGACGAGCCTCCAAATTCTGCCCGGTTCAGCTAACCTCATGGGTGGGCGCACGGTTACTCTCAAAAACGTCCCCAGCCGCACGGTTCAGGGCATGAAATTCCCCGGCGCGCCATATGGCTTTAAGATGGCCTGCGGTGAAAATCCAAAGCGGGTTTATGGCGGGCGCGGGCGTGCTCCTTCGACCCGGATGGGCAACTTTGCCTATAATCGCCAGACATGGCTCGACGCGATTGACTACGCCAATAACGAAGATGCCGATCGTGACCTTGCGAAGGAAACGCTGGTTGGAGTGCTCGACGGTGAGATCCTCGTTCACAACCATTGCTACCGCGCTGATGAAATGGCGCTAGTGATGGATATGGCCAAGGAGATGGGATACCGCGTCACCGCCTTCCACCACGCAGTTGAAGCTTACAAAATTGGCGATCTGTTGCGCGAAAACGAAGTGTGCAGCGCGATCTGGGCCGATTGGTACGGCTTTAAGATGGAGGCTTATGACGGCATCCTCGAAAACGCGGCTTTGCTGCAACAAGCTGGTGCCTGCGTTGTCATCCACTCGGACAGCGAAAATGACATTCAACGGCTCAACCAAGAAGCTGCCAAAGCGCAGGCTGCGGGGCTTCGCATGGGAATTGAGCTTGCCGATGCCGATGTGATTAGCTGGATCACTCTCAACGCGGCAAAGGCGATGGGTATTGATGAGATGACCGGAAGCCTTGAACCGGGCAAGATGGCCGATGTCGTCTTGTGGAATGGCGATCCGCTGAGCGTCTATTCCCGTCCTGAACGGGTCTGGGTCGATGGCGCATTGCTGTATGATGCCAATGATCGCAGGCGCAGGCCGGTGAGTGATTTTGAGCTTGGCCAACCCGGTGAAGGAGACGTGAAATGAAGCGCCTTCTAACACTCGCTGTTTCAGCACTGGCTCTAAGCGCAGTCCCTGCTTCCGCTCAAGACTTGGTGATTGTCAATGCAACCCTCGCCACAGGTGATGGTAGCGATCCGATTGCCGACGGGGTGGTCATGGTCGAAGACGGCAAGGTCGTCTACGCAGGCGTCGCGGATGGTCGCTCGTTTGAAACCGACCAAGTGATCGATGCAGGTGATGCCTATGTCACCCCCGGATTGTTCGCGACTGTTACGACGCTCGGACTATGGGACGTGGGCGCGGTTAGCGAAAGCAATGACACACGCGCTGGCGGCGCTCCGTTTAGCGCGGCGCTTGATTCAGCCCCGATAGTGAACCCGAGCTCTCAGAACATCTTGGTCCACCGAGCCGCGGGGATTACCCGCGCGGCCACATCAATGGTGCCATCGGGTTCTATTTTTGCTGGCCAAGGCGCGATCATTGATCTGGACGGCGACACCAATCCGATCATGCGCGAACGCGCCTTCCAGATGGTCGATTTGGGCGAAGGCGGAGCTCGCCGTGCAGGCGGAAGCCGGGCGGCGGCCTATGTGCTTTTCAGAGCCGCCTTGCGCGAAGCACAGGCTCTAGCTGGCAGAACAGGCACACCCCAGACTACAGAAATCGGCAATGATGGTGAAGTGATGCTGAGCCGCTTCGACGCCGAAGCTTTGGTTCCGGTCGTGAGCGGCAGACAACCGCTTTATGTTGCTGTCGAACGCGCCTCCGATATCCGCTCCGTCCTTGCCCTTCGCGAAGATTTCCCACGGCTCGACATGGTGCTCGTGGGCGCTGGTGAAGGGTGGCTTGTTGCCGATGCTATCGCCGCAGCCGGTGTGCCAGTGATTGCCGATGCGCTTGATGATTTGCCCGAAAGCTTTGAAGTGCTGGCCGCTACGCAAAGCAATATTGGCCGCATGAAGCGCGCGGGTGTGACGGTCGCCATCAGCGCCAATTCTGGCACAAATCCGCGCAATATGAATCAGGCCGCAGGCAATCTGGTTGCAATCAGCAAGCTTCCCGGTGCGTCTGGCCTCAGCTGGGGTGAGGCTTTCGCTGCGATCAGTTCTGTGCCCGCCGCAATCAGCGGTTATGACGGCCAAGCAGGGGTGCTGGCCCCCGGCGCGATGGGCGATGTGGTGATCTGGGATGGCGACCCATTGGAAGTCGGATCGGTGCCAACGCAGATCTTTATTGGCGGGGTCGAACAATCGCTCGAAAGCCATCAAAGCCGCCTGCGCGAACGATATCGCGACCTTGATGAAAGCGATCTGCCGAAGGCGTATGATTGGTGATGAGAGTGTTGCACAAATCCTCCGTTATGGCTTTGCTATTGGCCGCCACCCCAGCGGTCGCGCAGGACGTAGAGACAGGCGAAGCCACAACGCCAAGCGCTGAAGAGCAACGCACTTACCTCAACGCCCAACAGGCCTATCTCTCCGGCCTCATGGCCAGCGATGGCTGGTACACGATGGAGGGCGGCCTGCGTTGGCGCTACATCGAGTATCTCGGGCAAGGCGAGCAGCCGACGGCCGCCGACAGAGTAACCGTCCATTACGAAGGCACATTCATCGATGGCGAAGTGTTCGACAGCTCTTACGAGCGGGAAGCTCCTGCAACATTTCCGTTGAGCGGCCTGATCACCGCATGGGAAATGGCCATCCCACAGATGCGCGTGGGCGAAACCATCGAACTCGCCGCACCTGCAAGTCTGGCTTACGGACCGCGAGGCCGGGGGCCGATACCGGGCGGCGCGACTTTGCTTTTCAAGGTCGAACTGATTTCAATCGAAGGACGTTAGCCGAATTTGGCGGACCAATCCTGGCTGGCTTCGCCCGGTTCGAAGAGGTGCTGCGCCCCCCATTTCGCCATTTCGGCATAGAGCGGGATGAGCGCTCGCGCCGCCTCGGTTGGGCGGTAGGCGGCGCGTTTTCCTTCGGGCGGTTCGCGAACCAGCAACCCGGCATCTTGAAGAATACCGAGACGCGACGTTAGGGCGGCACGATTGATGCCGAGCCGATCGACAAACTCCTCAAACCGCTCAGCACCCAAAAACGCCTCTCTCAGGATCAGCAATATCCAACGATCCCCCAACACGCGCGCGGCCCGGCTTACTGGGCAAGGCGAACGGGAGGCTTGGTAGGTTTTCATAGGTCTGCATATCAGACTTGTCAGGAGGAATGGCAAGGGCCATAAAGTCTGCGAATCAGACTTAAAGGAAATCACCATGCCGCAATCCCGTTTCGACAGCCCCGAAGCCTCGCTCGATTACATGCGCCGTGTGGCCGTGGCGGGATCAGGCTTTTCCAATTGGCTCAATGTAGAACCGCTCTTGGTATGGGAGGGGCAAAGCGAGCTGCTGCTCGAATTGAGGCCAGAAATGACCCAACATCACGGCTTTGCTCACGGCGCGATTGTCGGTCTGATGGCGGACAATGCCTGTGCATGGGCGGGCGCATCCGTGGTCGGCGATGTCGTCACAGGCAATTACACAATCAACTTTCTACGCCCAGCCAAAGCTGCGCGACTGCGCGCCAAGGGTGCCGTAGTCAAAGCGGGAAAGCGGCAAGTCGTTGTTCGTGCAGATGTTTGGGCGGAAGATGCGGATCAAGACCAAAGCCATGTGGCAACCGCGCAGGCAACCATCATTCCGACTGGCCTGAAATCGTAGGTTTTTGACCGCGAGGGTGCTAGTCTTGCGGGTATGAGCGGGATCATCATAAACCTCGTCGCGGCCAATGCGGCCTTTGTCGGCACCCACTTCCTCATGTCTCATACATTGCGAAAATCGATGGTCGGCATGCTTGGAAATCTAGGCTTTCAAATCGCCTATTCGATTGTCAGCCTGGCGACATTGTTCTGGGTCTATCTAGCATTCAAGGCGGCCCCTGCATCGGACCTTGTGGGGACAGGGCAAATTGGGTGGGCGATTGCGACCGTGATCACCTTTCCCGCCATGGTGTTGTTTGCCGGTTCCTTGATCGGCAATCCCGCGATGCCGACACCCAAGGCCGAAGAGCGGGCCCGTGCCGCGCCCAAGGGCGTTTTCAATATCACTCGTCATCCGATGATGTGGGGATTTGCACTTTGGGCGCTTTCGCATATCATCTTGTGGTGGAGCGTACGCACGCTGATCGTCGCGCTAGCCATCGGCATATTGGCGCTGGTCGGATCAAAACTTCAGGACGCCAAAAAGCGCGAGCAAATGGGTGAGGCTTGGCAAGCGTGGGAAAGCCAGACCAGCTATTGGCCGCAACTTTCTGGTTTCGCAAAAGCGGGCGCGCTGCCATGGACGCTGGGGCTTATTTTCTTCATCTTCTTTAGCTGGCTGCACATGCCATTGGGCGGCATCCCGGCAGGGTTCTGGCGATGGTTTTAGGCGCTGAGCGCTAGAACCCCTGCTCCGTTAGCCATTGAAGCTGCGCGTCTTGCGCCTCTTGCCAATAGCTCAAATCATGGCCCGCGCCGGGAAAGGCGATAAACGTCGTCGCAGGATTAGAGTGCGATAGCCTCTTCCCAATTTCGAACGGCACCACATTGTCTGCGTCACCATGCAGCATCAAAATCGGAGCCTCGATTTCGGGCAATTTCTCGGCATTTTCAAAACGGTGCTGCAAGAGTAAGCGCACTGGAAACAGCGGCGCTGCGTCCACTGCGACATCAGTCAGGCTCGAAAAGGCCGAGACTAGCATCAAGGCGGCCGGATCGAACTCTGTCGCCATTTGGACAGCGGTGCCCGATCCGATGGAGTTGCTTGCGATGATAGTGCGCTCAGCATTGATACCTTGCGCATTCAGATATGCCATCGCCGCCCGGCCATCTTTGTAAAAGCCATCCTCTGAGGGCGATCCTGGATTGCCGCCATAGCCCCTGTATGATGCGAGCAGCAGGCCATAACCGGCTGCCGCTAAAGTGCGGGTTTCATTGGCAGAGGCCGCAAGCGATCCTGCATTGCCATGAAACCAAACGACCACAGGCATTTCCCCGGCTGGTGCGCGCCAATGGATTGTAAGGTCCAGCCCATCATCGGTTGTGATCTCGGCGGCTGTAAAGCCGGGCGCTGGCAAATGGCGATCCTGCGGTGCTGGAAAGATAAAACGCGTCTGAAACACAAACAGAATCGCCAAAGCCACCAAATAGGCGGTCGCGGTGAAGACCAAAATGCGTGTCAGCCAGATCATTCTTGCACCGCTCTTTCGCTCAATTTCATGTCCATTCGCCGCACTTCGCGCACTGACGGCCCCGTTCCCCCTCGCATCTTTGGAGGGCGCTCATCAACACTATGCAACACGGTGTCGCATCAGGCACGGGCAAGGGCCCTTCACTATAGGTCCAGCTCGACCCAAGTATAGGTAACCAATCGGAATTCTCTGTCATCAATGCTATTTCGTATTGTGACGGTTGGCAGGAGTATTTGAATGCCACACGCCGCATTGATGGTGATGGGATCGCCCATGTTGCTGGGGCCCTTACCGCCAGCGCCCATTGCACAAGTTCATACGACTGCACCGATCGTTGCCGGATCGGCTACCTCAGCAGCGGGCCACGCACTAATGCCGCTCAGTTGGTCTCTAACTAGCTCGCAAGAACCACCCCTGTCTGAGGACCCTGCGCAAGATCCGGATGATCCGGTCACTGACGATAATACCGACAATGAAATCGTAGTTGAAGGTTCGTACGGTCCACCCGAGAGCGATCCGGTCGCCGAGTTTAATGAGACCAGCTATCGCATCACGCAGGATTTGGATGAGGTCTTCCTTGAACCCGTCGCCTATGCCTATCGCGACGGTCTGCCCGACCCTCTGCGAGACGGTTTGGGCAATGTCGTTCGCAATTTGAGCGAGCCTGCCAACTTCCTCAATTTCCTTCTGCAGCTGAAAATCGGCGATGCGGTCGAGACACTCGGTCGCTTTGCTATCAATTCGACGCTGGGTCTGGGCGGGCTGATCGACATTGCCGAAAAGCCCGGGATTAACCTGCCCTATCGCCGCAATGGCTTTGCAAATACGCTGGGATACTATGGGGTGGAGCCCGGAGCCTATCTCTATCTACCGATAACAGGTGCAACAACGGTGCGCGATCTGGTTGGAAACTCGCTCGATCAGCTGGTGCTGCCAACCGCTGTTGGCCAACCTTTCAACACGCCTGAATATGCCGTTCCCTACTTCGTGATCAGCAATCTGGATGCCCGGCTCGAAGTCGATGAGGAACTTGGGCGGCTGGAAAACACGGTCGACCCCTACGCCGCCCGGCGCGATACATACCTTGCACGGCGCGAGCGCGAAATAGCACTGCTGCGCGGTGAAGAACCACCAGAGCCCCCTGCTATCTTGCAAGAGATTGAGGAGGGGTTGGACGCGTTAGATGAGGAGGGTGATGCCACAGCAGAGGACCATGAGCCGGCTCAACAACCGGACACAAGCCTTTCGCAGGTGGTCACGATTACCGTCCCCGCCAACTCATCTGAGTAGCGCGTGAAGCGTGGCCTAGGCCCGCGCTTCTTCCACATTGGCTGAATTGTGCTTCAATGCTTTAAGCACCGTGTCGACGATTTGCGGAGCGTTTAGGCCAGCCTCTTCGTATTGCTTGTCCGGCGAATCCTGATCTTGGAAGGCATCGGGCAGGCGCATTGTGCGAACTTTCAGCCCAGCATCGGTTAGCCCTTCGTCGCTGGCGTAAGTCAGCACATGCGCGCCAAGACCGCCAATCGCGCCCTCTTCGACGGTCACAACCACTTCGTGGTCGCGCATCAGGCGGGCAATGAGGTCTTGGTCGAGTGGCTTCGCAAAACGCAGGTCAGCCACGGTTGTAGAAAGCCCCTTTGCCTCAAGCGTGTCGGCTGCCTTTTTGGCCTCTTCAAGCCGCGCACCAAGCGACAGGATCGCAACTTTGGACCCCTCGCGCACAACGCGGCCCTTGCCGATTTCCAGCTTTTCAAGCGTTTCAGGGATGGGAACGCCGGTGCCACTGCCACGCGGATAGCGGAAAGCGATAGGGCCATCGTCATATTCGGCCGCGGTGTAGGTCATATTGGCCAGCTCAGCTTCGTCAGCTGCGGCCATCACCACCATGTTCGGCAGCGTCGCAAGATAGGCGATGTCGAACGCGCCAGCATGCGTGCAACCATCGGCCCCAACCAGACCAGCCCGGTCAATCGCAAAGCGTACCGGCAGGTTCTGGATCGCAACATCATGCACCACTTGGTCATAGGCGCGCTGAAGGAATGTTGAATAAATTGCCGCGAAGGGACGCATGCCTTGCGCGGCCAACCCGGCTGCGAACGTCACGCCGTGCTGTTCGGCAATGCCAACATCAAAACTGCGATCAGGATGCGCCTGAGAGAACCGGTCCACACCGGTGCCCGACGGCATCGCTGCTGTAATCGCGCAGATGCGGCTGTCGGTTTCGGCAAGTTTTGCCAGCGTATCGCCAAACACGTTCTGATAGGCCGGCGGTCCGGCAGACCCTTTCTGCTTTTCGCCTGTCACAACGTTAAACTTGGGCACGCCGTGATATTTGTCGGCGCTTTCCTCAGCAGGTTTGTAGCCCTTACCCTTGGTCGTTACGACATGGATCAGCACGGGCCCTTCAGATGTGTCGCGCACATTTTCAAGCACCGGGATCAGGTGGTCGAGATTGTGACCATCGATTGGGCCGACATAATAGAAACCAAGCTCTTCAAACAGAGTGCCGCCGGTCACCATGCCGCGCGTATACTCTTCGGCCTTGCGCATACCTTCATGCATGCGGCGGCTCATCTTCTTTACCGCTTTAGAGGCGAGCGAGCGCAGCCCCAGATATTCAGAAGACGACACCATCCGCGCGAGATAGGCGGACAATCCGCCCACCGGCGGCGCGATCGACATGTCATTGTCATTAAGGATTACGACCAGGCGATTGCCCGCTTGGGCCGCGTTGTTCATCGCCTCATAGGCCATACCAGCGCTCATCGCGCCGTCGCCGATCACAGCAATCCCGCGGCCGGGCTGATCGTTCATTTTGTTGGCCATGGCAAAGCCAAGCGCCGCTGAGATAGACGTTGACGAATGCGCCGCACCGAAAGGATCATATTCGCTTTCAGCACGCTTGGTGAAGCCCGAAAGCCCGCCGCCTTGACGCAAAGTGCGGATGCGGTCACGGCGCCCGGTCAGAATTTTGTGCGGATAGCATTGGTGGCCCACATCCCAAATCAGGCGATCATCGGGTGTGTTGAAGACATAGTGGATTGCAACAGTCAGCTCGACAACACCCAGACCCGATCCCAAATGCCCGCCAGATACGCTGACCGCATCGATCATTTCGGCGCGCAATTCATCGGACAATTGCCGCAATTGCTCAGGCTTGAGTTGGCGAAGCTCGTCGGGCGTTGGGACCGTATCGAGCAGCGGTGTTTCTGGTGGTAGACTCATAAGAAAAAGCCCTACACCTTTGAAACTGAACTGTCGATAAACGCTTTATCGCAACTGAAGCACGGCTCACCGGCGTTTAGTCGCGTGCTTGTGACATTTTGCAATGTCAGACTGACTTGACGGTATTAAACTTGCGTCACGCGCAAGTGCTGCACAACCCCCGAATCTCCAAGACTGGTCGCTCTGCCTGAAAGTTGCGCGCATCGGCTAAAGCGCGAACTGAGCGGCTCACAGCCTCATCATCGACATGCTTCGCCTCGCCGCATTCATCGCAAACGAGGAAAATGCAGTCATGCTCACAACCCGGGTGAGAATTGGCGAGATAGGCGTTTGAGCTTTCGACCCGCATCGCCAAATTTTTGGCCACAAACAGGTCGAGAATGCGGTAGATTGAGTTGGGCGCGACCCGTTTGCCGCGTGCGCGCGACAGATTATCGGCAATGTCATAGGCAGAGGCAGGGCGTTCGTGCTGCGCCAATTCGGCAAACACCGCTTCGCGCATGCTAGTCCATTGTTCGCCACCCTCAACCAAGGCAGCGCGTGCCGCCTCGATCAATTCTTCGCCGGAATGCTCTTTGTGAGCGTGCTGATGCTTTGTCGCCATCCTGCTAATATAGGACGGCGCGCGCGCTTAGGCCAGATGCAGTTCGACAATCAGCCATCGCGCAAGAATTGTGAGCGATAATCGCTTGGGAACATGCGGCGCAATGCGCGGACCTTTGGCGCGTCCCAACGAACAATATATCCGTGACGCGGGTTCTTCGCCATGAAGTCCTGATGGTAGGCCTCGGCGGCGTAGAATGTCCGTTGGTTTTCAATTCGGGTGACGATGGGACGATCCCACACGCCCGAACGGCCCATTTGCGCCAAATAGGCTTGCGCAACGGAGCGTTGTTCAGCGCTGGTGGGGATCAGTGCGCTGCGATAATGCGCGCCCACATCGGGGCCTTGGCGATTGCGAAGGGTTGGGTCCGCAACAACAGAGAAAAAGATGCGCAACAATTCGTCATACCGAATGACATAGGGGTCGTAAGTGATGCGCACCGCCTCTGCATGCTGGGTGCCACCTGCGATGATGCGGTTGTAACTGGCTGTTGCAGCAGAGCCGCCGTGAAAGCCGCTTTCTGCTGATTTTACGCCATTGATGTGGCTGAACACGCCTTCGACGCCCCAGAAACAGCCACCTGCAAAGATTGCCGTTTTCAAACCAGCGCCTTCATTGGCGATGCGTTGAGGAGCGGGGGCATTGACCGGCTCATCAAGCGCGGCAGCCGGAGCCGCCGGGATGGCAAAAGCGAGAGCGGCCGCAGCCAACGCAAAAATGCGCTTCATTTAGAAGTCTCCGATAGGCTCAATCAGAAATTCACCAGCAGGCTGCGGCGCTTCGAGCGGTGTGGCAGCGCGCGCGGGAGATTCCAAACTGACCTCATTTTCACTCACAAATCCTGCACCAACCATCAAAGCGCCAGCGACAAAGCCGATAGCAAAATTGCGGGTGAGGTCAGAGGTGAAGAGGGTCATTTTGTCGTCTCGTAAGTTTGGTTAATTTCGCCTTGAGGCCTCTATAAGCACGGCCGAGTTGCGTGCAGGTTAATAGGTTGCTCAAAATATATTTCGTAAGCGACCTGAGGAAAGTTACGCAGCACACGACAAAAAGATGCTCAAAGCCGAAGGTGAAGCACTCGGCGCGGGGCGCCACAAGGGCGACCGCCCGCACGCAGCGGGCGCAGCTTGTCTGCGCGTCTAGCGAGGAGGCAACCCCGGATGGGGCTGCTCAAGACCTCAATGCCTAAAGTGACGCATCCCGGTGAAGACCATTGCGAGGCCCGCTTCGTCAGCTGCGGCAATAACCTCCTCATCGCGGATCGAACCGCCCGGTTGTATGACGGCCGTTGCGCCCGCTTCTGCGGCGGCGATCAAACCATCAGCAAATGGAAAGAACGCATCAGAGGCAACCGCGCTGCCAACAGTTTTGGCCTCCGCCCACTCATAGGTTTCGGCAGCTTCGCGCGCTTTGATTGCGGCGATGCGGGCTGAATCGCGGCGGTTCATCTGGCCTGCGCCAATGCCAGCGGTAGCGCCATCTTTGGCGTAAACGATGGCGTTGGATTTGACGTGCCGCGCCACTGTCCAGGCAAAGAAGCAGTCCTTAAGCTCTTGCGGGGTAGGTTCACGCTTGGTCACCACTTTCAGGTCGGCTTCGGCCACAGCGCCATTGTCGCGGCTCTGGATCAGCATGCCACCAGCTATGGTCTTCATAAAGAAGCCACCTCGGCGTGGATCAGGCAGAGTGCCACATTCGAGTACGCGCAGATTCTTCTTTTTGGCAAAGACTTCGCGGGCCTCAGCGCTCACCGTGGGCGCGATGATGACTTCAGTAAAGATGCTGGCGATGGCCTCAGCAGTCGCGCCATCCAGCTCAGTATTCACCGCCACGATCCCGCCAAAAGCAGAAACGCTGTCACAATGCAGCGCTTCGTTCCACGCATCGAGCAAGGTCGCGCCCTGGGCCACGCCGCATGGATTGGCGTGTTTAACAATCACGACCGCCGGATCACCACCTGCAAATTCCGCGGCCAGTTCCAGCGCCGCATCGGCATCGTTCAGATTGTTGTAGCTAAGCGCCTTGCCTTGCAACTGCTCGGCCTGCGGCACGCCTTGCGCGCCCGTCACTTGCGGCACGTAAATCGCCGCTGCCTGATGCGGATTTTCGCCATAGCGCAAGGTGTCTTCGCGCTTGAACGCCAGCGGCATCGTGTCAACGAACGGCGTCGCTTTTAGGGCCTCTGCACCCAACGGATTGGTAAAGGCATCGCCAAAGGCAAACCAATTGGCAATCGCGGCGTCATAGGCCGCGGTGCGCGCATAGGCCTTGCCTGCCATGCGGATACGGAACGCATCTGACGTCGCGCCATCATTGGCGTCAAGTTCTTCGAGCAGCTCAGGATAATCCGCCGCGTCGGTCATGATCGTTACGAAGCCGTGGTTCTTGGCGGCGGAGCGCACCATGCTCGGCCCGCCAATATCGATATTCTCGATAATCTCTGCGCGCTCAGCGCCTTTCGCAACTGTCGCCTCGAACGGATAAAGGTTCACCACAACCAGATCGATCGCGCCGATTTCATGCTCTTTCATCGAAGCGACGTGATCATCATTGTCGCGCAACGCCAGCAGGCCACCATGCACTGTGGGATGAAGCGTTTTCACCCGTCCATCCATCATTTCAGGAAAGCCGGTGAGGTCGGAGACATCGCGCACTTCAAGACCCGCGTCGCGCAAAACCCGCGCCGTTCCACCAGTGCTCACCAATTCGACACCGCGCGCCGACAGCGCCTTACCCAGATCTGCCAAACCGCTTTTGTCGGACACTGAAAGGAGCGCCCGTTTGATAGGTGTCGATGTCATGTGTGGTGCTATCCCATTTTCTTAAGGAGCCAGGAGAATTGGCCGCCGCCGCGCGATGTCAGCCCCTCTATCACCAATTGTTCAGTTGCGTGAGGGCGTCCGTCGCCGTCCACCCACAGACTGTCTTCGTTTGAGAGTTTAATCTCGTCTGCGCCTTGAACCTCTGAGCGTATGCGGAATTGCCAGAGTTTGCCATCGGGTGTGAGCAGGCTTGCACCCAGACCGTCATCAGTCACATGCGCCTCGACCCCGCGGCCCAAATGGAACCGGATGGCAAATGCCACCTTGCCGCGTTTCCCCTTGCGCGAAGCAGGGATCAGAATGTCGTCGCCTGACAATTCCGTGCCATCATTGCGCAGCGTCAGAACGCGGCTATGCGTCAGGCCAAAGCGCGAGGCATAGCCATCATGGCTTGCCTCAATCCGCGTCGCCTCACGCCCTTTCGGACTGATGGTGCGGCGTTCGACTTCCACCGTTTCAGCTCCGCGACCCAGTTTCCCGTGAAGCAGAACGGCTGTGGAATTCGCATTGTCGAGGATGAGCGTCGAATGCGCTGCCGATGCGCGCAAGCCTTGTCCGATGCGCACAGGCACTTGCCCGCCTGCAAGCGCGGCTCCCCCGCAATTCACAATCAAGCGCGATGGGCCGTCCGACATCTCGAACGCAAGCGTCGATGCGCACCCGCATCTGGTGTGGCGCGCACGCGGCGGAGGGCCTGCATCAAACTGCACCGTGGTCTTACCACCGCGCATACGTTGATAGCCCCAATTCTGCGGGGCATTGAGCGGGCGTGATCGGACCCCTGTCGCGACTAGCAAGGCCGACAAAGTATCAGCAGAGATAGCGCCCTGCCCCTGCCAATTGCCAAGCGCGCCGTCACCGTGCCGCAGCGCCAAAAGCGGCGGGACGAGCAATTCGCGCATCACCCACAGCGCTTCGGGTGCTTCGCGATCAACCGCTTCATAACACGCGATCAAATCGGTCAGGATGCGGATTGCATCCATTTGCGCGGCGGGACAGCGAGCAAGCGTGCCGCCATCTTCGGCGACCAACTCACCCAATGCGCGGATAAGCGCCGCCTCACCATAGAGCCTGCGCGGCTTTCCTTCAGGCAGCAGCAGACCCGCTGCCGTCACGGCAGCAAACCCGGCCACTTGGCCGAGCCCTGCACCGCTTCGCGCTGCCTTGCGATCAAGCCAGCTTGCCGTTTCCGCGATAGCGTTGAGAAGGCGCGGCTTCAGGTCGCCATCTTGGCCGGCGAGCACCAATGGCGCGTGAACTAGCCAAGCCAGCAAGCGCATTCCGGCATTTTCTGTTTCCCAAGCTGGGCCTTTGCCCGGTGCAGGATTGGCATTCAGCCAAAGGCTCGTAATCCGCTCTGCCGTCGCGGTGCAATCGGCACGCGGCGCGCTGGCGGCAAGATCGGTGAGCCATGAAAAGCTGTGCACCATCCTCTCAATGCCGGGGCTGAGCCGCGCATTGGGGCCGTAGTCAAGCTGACCGATAGGCTGTTTGACGCCATGCGCGATAAAGTGACCTGCGCGCAGAGCAATGCCAGCCGCGCGGTCTCCCGTTATTGGGCTTTCGACAGTGGCAAGCACGCGCGTGGCAGAGGCACGACGGAAGGGTGCAGCCAGTGCGTGGCCGGGCACGCCCATGCGATAGGCCATGCGGATCAACGCTTCACCGGGCCGGGTTCGCGGTGCAATGACGTCCGTCAGCGCAAGCGCTCGCGAATTGTCGATCGGCTCTGCCGGGAATGCCGGCTTTTCTTCTTGGCGCAGCGCCTCTTCACCGCCACCCAAGCCGATGGCGGAGCGATCCGACGTATCGTCCGGCGCGTCCAGCGCTAGCGAATTCTGTTCATCGTCGAACAGGCTGTCCATTTAGGATTCCCCCCCAGGAATATCACCCTTAAGCGCTGCAATATTGGCAGCATAGTGATCCGGCCCACCTTTGAAGGTGGCCGATCCCGCAACCAGCACATCTGCGCCTGCTTCGACACAGAGCTTAGCGGTTTGCGGATTGACGCCGCCATCCACTTCAAGGTGAATATCGCGGCCCGTCGCCTCGATCATTGCGCGAATACGCCGCACTTTATCGAGTTGTGATTGGATGAAGCTCTGACCACCAAAACCGGGATTGACGCTCATCACGAGAACCAGATCAACAAGATCCATCAGATTGTCGAGCACTTCAACTGGCGTGCCGGGATTGATCACTGCGCCCGCTTTCTTGCCCAAAGCACGGATCGCCTGAAGCGTGCGGTGCACATGCGGGCCCGCCTCTGGATGGACGGTGATAATATCCGCGCCTGCCTCGGCAAAAGCCTCCAAATACGGATCGACGGGCGAAATCATGAGATGGACGTCGAAGACCTTGTCGGTGTGCGGACGCAGCGCCTTCACGACATCAGGGCCGATGGTCAAATTGGGCACAAAATGCCCGTCCATCACGTCAATATGCACCCAATCAGCGCCAGCTGCGTCAATCGCGCGCACTTCCTCGCCCAGACGAGCGAAATCAGCTGAGAGAATAGAAGGGGAGATCAGTGGTGCGGGCATCGTTAACCTACGGGCGCCTTATGTTTAACCGGCCATACTCCGCGCGCGAATCATGCAGCAAGCGTTGTCGCGCCGCTTTTCCCCGCCCAATTTCTCCAGACCACCCCAGAAATTTCAGCTGTTTGCCCACCTGAGCTTACGGTATGGATACAAGTCTGACAGCAAAGTTCAGGGGGAATTCAGCCACCACGCGGCAATACGATGCCATATCTTTGCGGAAAGAAGCGCATCATGCGCATTCAACACGACAACCGCACCAACCGACATAAGGCTTTTTATTCAATGGCTTCGAATTCGAGCATCAAGAAGTTTGCCTACGGGCTGAGCGGCGCTGCGGCTCTGGCCTTTGCCACAGCTGCGCCTGTGACTTCGGTCGCCGCGCAAGCGAGCAATGGCAGCGATTATCGCAATGTGATTGCGAACAATATGCGTTCGTGTGCCCCTGGCGCAGGCCCTGCCATTCGCGTGACCGTGAATGGGATTAAGAACTCCTCAGGCAAAATTCGCGCTCAAGTGTACAATGGGACACGCAGCGATTGGCTGGAAAGCGGGCGCTGGCTTAACCGGATTGAGCTGCCAGCACGCCAAGGACGCATGACAATTTGCCTGCCTGTGCCAGCAAGCGGGAACTACGCGGTGGCAATCCGCCATGATGTGAACGGCAATGGCAAGACCGATTTGAGCTCAGACGGGGGCGCAATGTCACGCAATCCTTCGATCAATATCTTCAATCTGGGTAAGCCATCGGTCAATGACACGCGCTTTAATGTGGGCAACAACGTCCAATCAATCTCAGTGACGATGAAGTATCTGTAAAATCAGGGCTTGTTTTGCTTGCGGTGCTTTCTGAGCGCCCATAGCACGCCCGGTGCCGATAAGATGGGGTGTTTCTCCCTGAATGGCGTCACCTCGACCGGCATACCCGTATGGCGCTCGATCTTCCACGCGGCATAGCGCGTTGCCCCCTCAAACGTGGTGCTGGCCTTGATCAACCGCGCAAAATTTAGCGGTTTGCCAAGCCGCTGACGCTTCTTCCACCACCCCAAAATGCGCGCGCGCTCCGCGGCCGACAGGCTGGGGCTGAGCCGATTGTTGTCATTCAGATAGGCGACACCCGCATGATCGAGCGCAAGCGGCAAAAGCCCAGCAAAATGCGCTTCATTCACGCTGAGAATGTCATTTTCGCGGCCCGCTTTCTCGACCCGAAATTCCGCTTCGTAAGTCGCTTGAAACAGCGCGCGCCAATAATCCTCTGCCGTCCCGCTTGCCGGGCCAAGCGCCGCTGCCAAACGGGCTGCCGTGGCCGCCGCTGACGCGAGCGCAGCGATCACATCAAGGCGCGCAACTTCATCGCGTTGCCACACTAGGCACGATGGCTGCACAAATCGCGCCCAAATGGTCGTATCAGCAAGCTCGCCTGACGCCGCTTTTGCAAAGGTTGAAAGCGCCATGGTGGCCACTTTGGCGCGCAAGGTTAGCTGACCGTACTCTCGCTCATGATAGCTGACGCGCGGCCAGATCTTTGTCTTCTCTTCGCCCGGCAGCAAAACGTAAAAGTCGAGTACGCCGTCGAGCGATCCGGTGCGCAAATTCGACCCGTAAAACAGAACTGCAGAAGCACCCGCATCCTTTGCCAATTGAGCTGCGAATTCGGCAACAGCTGCATCAACCGGCACATCGAGCCGGTCTTCGATACGCTGCGTAAGAGAAGTTGGAGATGATTGGCGGGCCATGGGCTCGCTTTTGCCTTAAGGCACTACGAATTCAAGCTCGGGCCCTTGCCCAATGCAGTATTCGCCTGCTGGGAAAGCTTCGCCATCAAAGATAAACGGATCATCAATCTCAAGGCTGAAATGCGGCACGCTGATCTGGTGGATCCCGCGTTCGCGTAGGCGCGCAGAAGTTTTGCCGCGCAGAACCGCTGGCACGCTCAAAGTCGCACGCCGAGTGATCTGGTCAAGCACCGCTAGCTTCAATCCCTTGCGCATCGGGCCAAAGGGTTTGATGCCCGCGGGCAGTTCTTCGAGCGTTGAAGCAAACAGCAATTGACGCCATTCGGGATCGCCGTGCCCGCTATGCGCCATTGCCGCTTTTTGCGAACCAAGCCGGATCGCCATGCGAGAGCCGCGCCGCCATGGGTTAGCGCGCGAAGCAAAGAGCCATTGCAAAACGCCCCAAGCTGCGGTCACACCAACAGCCATCGAATTGAACGCGCCGAGACGATGCGCGCTCTGTCCTGCATTGGTCGCGGTCGTAAAGGCGCCAGCGCCAAGGATAAAACCAAGCACGCGGCTTGTGTCATCCCTAGTGAGCGGTGTCACCTCAATCGGGCGGCGGCGCACACGGCTGCCTGTATCAAACGCGTCGATCGCGTTTTGCAGGCTCCAATCAACCGGAACGCCTAAATCAACGGTCAACGCGTTGGTTTTGCCTTTGGGCAGGACAGCAATGGCAGGCCAATCGTCACCAAAAATGCTGGCCCCGCAGGTCAGCACGTCGCGCACCGTGCCATCGCCGCCATTGATGACGAGCAAATCGATGCCGCGCGCGGCGAAATCCGCCAAAGCTTCTGGTAAAGCCGACCGGTCGCCCGGTTTCGCAATATGGACATGCGGGCAGATGCCGCAATCAAAGTCTGCGCCCTGATTTCCATGGCTGCGCGGGTTGTAAATGACCCCCACGCTGGGCGCTTCGCCTGCCACACGCTCAGGCATGCGGCGCGCACGCACAGGTGCGTGCGAGCGCTGCTCTGGCAGCTGGGCAAATTCGTAGATCGGCGTAGCCATGGGGCGCTCCTTAAGCCCGGTTAGGTAATTTTGCTATGAACATATCAGCGTCTAATCGTAATATTCGAACGGTGTAGCCGCCCGGTTACATGCCTGAAACATGGGGTTTTGGCCGCTATTCTCAAGGATTAACTAAGCGATTACCCCTCATAGTGCGACAAGGTGCCGCACAATTGTAGCAATGCGCCGATCCTTAACCGCGTCAAAAATCTGGCTGGCATCTGCTCAATCGCGCGCTAGTCTGAGGCTATGTTGACCAAAAATCTCCTCGACGAAGCCCGCTCACTCGCGCCCGATATCATCGCTTTGCGCCGCGCCATCCATGCCGAACCAGAGCTGGGGCTGCATTGCCCAATGACCATGGCAAAAGTGCGAGAGGCGCTGGCCGATCTGCCGCTTGAATGGCGTTCAGGCCCGTCGACAACCGGCGAAGTTGCCACGCTGATCGGCGGCAAAGCGCGAACCGGCTCACCGCGCGTACTGCTGCGCGGTGATATGGACGCGCTGCCTATGGATGAGAAAACCGATCTCGAATTCGCCTCTACCATTGCAGGGCGGATGCATGCTTGCGGGCACGACACCCACACCGCAATGCTCGTGGGCGCGGCGCGCGTGTTGTGCGCGCAGCGGGAGGAACTGGCAGGCACGGTCGATTTTATGTTCCAGCCGGGCGAAGAGGGGCATCATGGCGCGCGCTTCATGCTCGATGATGGGCTGATTGATCCCCTACCCGACGCAGCTTTCGCGCTGCACATTATGCCAAACGCCAAATTCGGCGTCGTGGCTGGGCGCGCTGGCCCGCTTATGGCCGCCGCAGATCAGTTTACGATCAGGGTCAAAGGCAAAGGCGGGCATGCCTCAATGCCTTACGATTGCGCCGATCCAGTACCAGCCGCAGCCGCCATAATCAGCGCCATCCAAGCAATGGTCACCCGCCGTTTCAACGCGGCAAGCGCGGTCGTGGTCACGGTCACAAAAATCGAAGCGGGTACAACGTTCAACGTCATACCCGACGATGCCGTATTGCAAGGGACAATTCGTACCCTTTCACGCGAGCACCGCGAGAAAGTGCACACGCTCATCGCGCAAACCGCAGCTGACGCGGCCAAAGCGCACGGGGTTGAGGCGGTTTGCGAAATTGAACCGGGCTTCCCGGTGACAATCTGCGACGGCCGAGCGGTGGCTCTGGGTGAAAAAGTCGCGCGCGGCATCGGTGGAATCGACGAAGGCTGGCACGATCTGCCCGCACCTATCATGGGGGCAGAGGATTTCTCATACGTGCTTGAAAAAGTGCCGGGCGCAATGTTCTTCTTGGGCGTAGCGCCAGAAGGCGACAATTGGAGCCAATGCTGCGCGATCCATTCCCCGCGCATGCATGTTGATGAGAGCGCTTTGCCCCGCGGAGTGGCAATGCTGGCGGGCTGCGCGCTCGAATTCATTGAAAACGGATTTGCTTAGTCGAGGTTTCAAGACTTCAGTAAGCTCGGTAACATCTTGTAAGCGAGTAACCCAAAGCACTGGCAGGTCTGCGCCGCCTATGCGACAAAGGGCATGGTTCAAGAAAGCAGGCCTATGACCGTTACACAATTCAAGACCTTGATCGTCAGCAGCTTTGCCGCGTTGCTCACCCTTACATCCGCGCCGGCCGCTGCGGATGATGGCGAATTCGTCACCTACACGGTTAAGCCCAATGACACGCTTTACGGGATCGCTGGGCGGTATCTGATCAATTCACAAAGCGCGCTTGAAGTGCAACGCCTGAACCGCATTCAAAACGCGCGCCGCATGCCGATCAATCGCAGATTGCGCATCCCACGCCGCCTGCTCGGCTACGAGACAGTCGAGCTAAACGTCGCTGCATTTTCCGGAAGCGTTGAGATTGCTGGCCAGGCCCCTCAAGTCGGTCAGGGCATTTCAGAAGGGCAGCTGATCCGCACCAGAGGCAATGGCTTTGTGACATTCAGCGCGCGCTTTGGTGGGCGGATTTCCGTCCCTTCCAACACGACCGCAAGACTGGTGAAAGCGCGCCGCTATAAGCTTGGGAACGCGTTGGACGTTGATTTCGAGGTTCTTCAGGGCCGCGCGAATGCCATTTCACCCACACTAGAGGGGCGGGATCGTTTGCGTATGCGCACGCCGGTCGCCGTGACCGCTGTCCGTGGCACACAATTTCGGATCGGCTATGATCCCGAAAATAACGGCGCGAGCCTCACCGAAGTAACCGAAGGCGCCGTGAACGTGGCAGCCGGTGGTCAAGAGCGCGACGCACCCGCAGGATTTGGCATTGCCAGTACCGCGCAAGGGGTTAGCGAGCCTGAGGAGCTGCTACCCGTTGCCGTCGTCAACACCGCAGGATCACTGCAAACCGGTGAGACGCTGAGCTTTGCAATTGAACCTGTTTCAGGCGCGACGGGTTACCGCGTGCAACTGGCGAATGATGTGAGTTTTCTCGACATTATCGGCGAAACAGTGATCGAGGGCGCGGCGGTTGAATTGCCCGGCATCGAGAATGGTCGATACCATGTGCGCGCCCGCGCCATCGCGCCAAGCGGGCTTGAAGGGCAGCAGGAAAGCCTGAGTTTTTTGCGCAAGCGAGTGGGAGCGAGCGCATCTGTGGGCACATCACCCGATTTTGATGGATACAAGTTTGGTTGGATCCCCGAAGGCGGCGAAAATGCAACCTTCGCATTTCAGCTGTGGGAGGAAAGCCGTCCGCAGCAGCTATTAGTGGATGAGCTGGGCCTGGCGGTCACCGAATTGGCGCTCACCAACCTTTCGCCTGGACGCTATCAATGGCGTGTTGCGGCGATTGAAAGTGATCCGGAATTTGGCCTGATCAAGGTCTGGGGCGCGCCGCAAACTCTCGTTGTGGTGCAGTAACAGATCCTACGCCGGTGGAGGCGGTTTCTATGAAGGCGACACGCCTCTTCATCGAGTGGCTGACCCTCCTCGCTCTTGCGATAGCAGGAGCGGTCTATCTGCAATCAAGCGGGCTGACCTATCGGCTCGACAATCAATTGCTCGATAGCGTTTCGGCAGCGACCAAACCGGCATCGAGCGATAGCATCCACATTGTTGCCATTGATGATCGCAGCCTTGGCGAAGTGGGCGGCTGGCCCTGGCCTCGCAGCGTCCATGGCCAGCTGGTGGAAAAGCTCGATCAAGCAGGGGCCAGAGTGATCGTGCTCGATTTCCTATTCCTGGAGCCCAGCGCGCCACAAGAAGACGACGCATTGGCGAACGCGATGCGTGACAGCGGCAAAGTGATTTTGCCCCATACCTTCACCGAGCGGCTCAACTCACAAGAACCGCAGCTCGATCCGTATTACCCTCTGCCCAGCCTCCGAGATGCAGCCGCTCAAATCGGCCATGTTGCCGCCGAAACTGATCCTGATGGCATTTTGCGTCGGTTCGATCTGGTGCGGGCCACTGATGAAAGTGAATTCCCACATCTTGCCGTGCGCGTGCTCGAACAGCTGGGCATGGATGATGCAGCAAGCGGCCATGGCGAAACCGCATTAATCAGCTTCGAAACCGAAGAACCCTATAAAGTATCATCGGCCAGCAGAGTCCTGGCCGACGAGTATCCGGCTGCGTTCTTCAAGGACAAAATTGTGCTGGTCGGGGCAACCGCGCAGGGGATGGGCGACCGCTATTCGGTGCCTCAAGACGATGTGCGATTGATGACGGGCATCGAAACACAGGCAAACCTGATTGATGCGCTGATCACAGGGGGCGTCATCACTCAAGTGCAGGCCGCATGGCAAAATGCGCTGGCGATCCTTTCGATCATTTTCCTGTTTGCTGCCTTCTGGTTCCTCTCACCGCGCGCGTGCCTGATCATCGCGCTTGGCCTGATCGCCGCATTGATGGCGATAAGCATGGGCATGCTAAGCTTTGGTCAGTTGTGGCTCCCTGCGGTGCCTGCCATCATCATCATCGTCCTTGCCTATCCCTTGTGGAGCTGGCGCAGGCTGACTTTGGTAAGCCAATATCTCGACCGCGAAGCCAATCGTTTGATGGGCGCAAATGAGACGATCGAACCTGATCGCGGGATGGAGTATGTCGCTCAAAAGGTCAGCAGGGTACGCGGTCTTATCGGCGGGATCGAAGCCTCGCTTTCCTATCTGAAACAGGTCATCGAGGCGGCCCCTGATGCAATGTTGGTGCTAGATGAAAACCAGCGCATCCGGCTCACCAATGAAAATGCAGATGAGTTGTTTCCTGCCTGGCAGGAACAAGATGCGCCGACCTTGAACGAACTGTTCGCAACCAGCCGCACGACTTTGATGCGTGAGGGCGGGGAAATGGTCACCGGGGATGGACGCACATTTCTGATCGCAAGAGCGCCCCTCGGGACGCAAGAACAACCCGATCTCACTGGAGAGATCCTCGCTTTCCGAGAGATCACACAGCTGCGACGACTGGATCAGGAACGCAAGCAGATGCTCGAATTCCTCTCTCACGATATGCGCACGCCACAAGTCGCGATCATTGGGCTGACGCGCAAGAATGATGATGCGCCCTCGCCCGAAGACACCATGACCCGCATTCGCAAGCAGGCCAACCGGACGCTCAAACTGGCGGACGATTTCGTTCAGTTGGCGCGGCTTGAAAGCCCGGAGCTGCAATTGGAAGACAGCGATATCAGCGCACTGATCGAAGAGGCTTGCGACCGCGCCTATGTTTTGGCTCAGGCGAAGCAGATCGCCATTGCGCAAGAATTGCCTGCGGAGCCATGCTTTGGCGACGTTGATGCATCCTTGATCGCACGCCTGCTCGACAATTTGATCGGCAATGCTGTCAAATACTCGCCTGAGAATTCCACCATCACAGTAGGGCTATCGTGCGAGGATGAGACGACGCATCAGATCGTCGTCTCGGACGAAGGAGCAGGCCTACCCGAAGCGCGTGTGAAGGATCCCTTCGCACGCTTTGGCGCACACGAAACGCACGCGGGGCCCAGTGCAGGATTGGGACTGGCTTTGGTCAAAAAAGTGGTCGACGCGCACAAGGGCAAAATCGACGTGGCTTCCGCGCAGGGTCAGGGAACGACTTTCACGATCACCTTACCAAATTGATCAGCGGCCAGTTTTTTTAGTGTAATCGTCTACCAGCCCTTCGGCCAAGGCGGTAATAGCGGCTTCATCAAAATCACATTCGATCATGCGTGCTTGACCGCGATAGGCCACTTCGCTCGTCTCGCGATTGATCAAAAGCAAGGTGCCGCGCAGTTCCATCGCTTCGCATTTATCGAAACGCTCAGCCTCGCGCGGGGGTGAAATCCAAATTGTCTCCTGCGGATCGGCTGATACGGGCGCCTGCTGAACGCCTATCGTCGCCGGCGTCATCGCAAGCGCGTAATCGGCAATCAGTGCGCCCTGCGGGGCAATGCTCATTCTGCGATTTTCAAATGATGCCTTCAGCGCAGTGGCCATTTGAGCAACAGGTCCGCCATTGGCCTGGTCAGGCATAGTCAGCGCAATTTGCGTGGAGGACGGCGAAGGCGAACCCAAGGTGGACCGCACCGTCAATGGATCCGCGACAGAACACGCAGACATACTCGCCAATACGCCTGCAAGCGCTGCGACTTTGCCCCATGATGTAGCGAGCTTGATTGGGTGCTTGCTGATTACGCGTCCTCGATATTGTCGACTATCTTGTCCATCCGATAGCCGAAACCGAAGACGGTTTGAATTGCAAATCCGTGTTTTGGGCGAAGTTCGAGTTTTGAACGAATGCGCGACACATGCAGATCGAGCGTCCGGCTCTCGACTTCGGGAACACTGCCCCAAACCTCACCAAAGATGTATGCACGCGAAAGTGGGCGGTTGAGATTGTCGAAAAACAGGATCGCCAAATCGGCTTCCTTGTTGGTAAGCTTAAGCGGCTCTCCATCGCGAGAAAGCTGTTTTGTGACGCGGTCGATCTCGTAAGACCCGAATTTGCCATAGCGCTCCGGTCCGCCGGTATTCATGCGGCGATGCGCAGCTTCAAGCCGAGCAAGGATGACTTCTTCGCTCTCTGGCTTGACGACATAATCGATCGCGCCAGCCTCTAACCCCTTCACCACGTCGGATTTGTCCGCGCGGCTGGTGAGCATGATGAAAGCAGGTGGGTTTTGAAGTGTCGACGTGGCCCATTTCACTAGCTCAAGGCCGGTTTTTCCCGGCATGTTCCAGTCAACCAGAACCACATCGCAAGTCTCACGCTTCAAAAACGTGTTCAGCTCCGTGCCCGAACGGAAACGTTCACAATGATGCGCGGTACGGTCTATGGCATTACCAAGCTGTTCGAGCAGCTCGGGGTCATCATCAGCAATTGCGATCCTCATTTTTCACCCGCTCTCTCATACTTTTTGACTAGTTGAGCCACGTTTTCCCGGCCGTGATACAACTTAGAAAGGACATTTGAGCAAGCCTTTCGATCCAAAAGAGGGCCTTAGCTTACAAGAAATTACGTCTTTGGCCTCCGTTTGGACCAAAAACGGCGCATTATGCGGCAGTCAGTCGCATGCGAGCGGCGAACCATCCGATCCCGATCTATGCTTAATGCGAAGGGTTTGACTTGCCAGCGCGTTCTTACCACTCTCGCCCAATCCCAAAAGGGCCGCACGGAGGGGAACATTGGACCGTTACGACTCGCCGCAGAGTGAAGACTTCGCACACGCTCATGAAGACGATCCTCCCGGCGAAGCTGTCGCCAATGTCGATCAAACCGAAGACACCAAACCCACATCCTCACCCGGCGCCCTAGCCGCAGTATCTACTCTCGCGCTTGCCACGGCGGCTTGCGGCGGAGGCGGCGATAATGGTGGAACAGGAGCAGGTGGAGGCCCGATCATTGGCGGTGGAGGCCCTACCGTCATCACCCCAGATACCGATGCCCAGGCGGCGCGCTTCGGCCTTCGCGCAGGATTATCCGTCACCACCAGCGACATTATGGAAATGCGCTCAGAGGGCTACGAAACTTGGCTTGAGCGTGAAATGAGCCAGCCGATAGAGCGCACAGCGGAGCAATTTTTAACTGGCTTCGACTTTGAAGCGGTGAATGACGAGCAATTCTTCTTCCGCCGCGATCTGGCCGATTACATGATCTGGAACCAGCTGCTTACCGGGCGCAATTCGGTGCGCAAACGGGCAGCGCTGGCGCTCAGTGAATTCTTCGTCGTATCGCTTAATCCGATCACGTTTTGGCCCAGCACAGCCATCGGTGCCTATTGGGATATTCTAAAGGAGCGCGCCTTTGGCAATTTCCGCGACTTGCTCGAAGACATCACCCTAAACGCGGCCATGGGTGTGTTCTTGAACACGCTCGGCAACAGAAAGGCTGATCCTGACAGCGGCCGCGTACCGGATGAAAATTTCGGCCGCGAAGTGATGCAGCTTTTCTCAATCGGGCTGTTTGAGCTCAATATTGATGGCAGCGTTCGCACTGACGGTTCGGGCGCTCCGCTAGAGACCTATGACAATGATGACGTGACCGGCATTGCCAAGGTCTTCACCGGATATGACTATAATTATTCGGGCAACATCACGTTTTCGTCGCCGCCTTCACGGCCCAATCTCAACATTCCCGAAGCACGCCTGCTGCGCAATCCGATGACTGCCAATCCTGCGCTGCACATTCGCAATCGCGGTGACCAGCATTCGATAGAGGAAAAAAGCTTCCTTGGCACGACCATTCCTGCCGGCACCAATGCTCAGGATTCGTTGCGCATTGCGATGGATACTCTGTTCAATCATCCCAATGTCGGCCCGTTCTTTGGCAAGCAGATGATCCAGCGGCTGGTTACCAGCAATCCCTCACCTGCCTATGTTCACAGAGTCGCAGATACGTTCAACAACAATGGTGCTGGCGTGCGCGGCGATTTGCGGGCCGTGTTCAAGGCAGTTCTGCTCGATGAAGAGGCTTTGTCTGACGCCACTTTAAACGATCCGCGCTTTGGCAAACTGCGCGAGCCTATGTTGCGCTTTGCTCAATGGGGGCAGACGTTCGGAGCCGAATCAGAAAGCACCGTGTGGCTAGTTCCTGACCTTTCGGAACGCTCAAACAGGCTTGGCCAGTCGCCTTTGCGCTCACCCTCGGTTTTCAACTTTTTCAGGCCCGGCTACACGCCCGCCAATTCGCAAGCTGCAGAAAATGACCTGCTCGCGCCCGAATTCCAGCTGGTGAACGAGACCACGGCGGCCGGATATATCAACTTTATGGAACGCACGATTGACGGGCGCGGTTTTTGGGTTCGCGACGTCAAAGCCACCTATCGCGATGAGATTGCGATCGCGCATGACACGGTTGCACTCTTGGAGCGGCTCGATCTGCTGCTGACCGCCAATCAGCTGTCGCAATTTGCACGCGATACGATCAGCGGAGCGCTCAATGCGACTGTGCCCGCGCAAAGCGCCGCGGAAGAAGACAAACTTCGCCAGGTTCACCGTGCTGTTCTGCTGGTGATGGCCTCCAACGATTACCTCATCCAGAAGTAAGGACCGGCAAATGTTTCATATTGGAAAAGCGAACGAAATCTCTCGTCGCACCTTCATGCACCGGTCTAGCCAGCTTGCTGTCATGGGGGCCGCATCGGGATACGCTATGGGGCTTGCTGGTCTTGCGGATGCGGCAGCGTTCGACAGCGGCGGCGGGTATAAGGCGCTGGTTTGTGTATTCCTGCTAGGCGGGAATGACCATGCCAACACGCTGATCCCCTTCGATAGCGCGAATTACAACCGCTACAGTGAGATTCGCGACACAATCGCCATTGATCGCGGAGACCTAACCAATCAAGTGCTGGTGCCGCGCGATGACCAGGTGCTGACAGACGATATGCAATTGGCCCTAGCGCCGACAATGCCGCGCCTAAAGGCTCGGTTTGACCAAGGGGTGATGGCACCATTGCTCAATGTCGGCCCGCTGATTGCACCGCTTACCCGGCAGCAATTTGAAAGCGGCAATGTCACCAGCTTTCCACGTCCGGCGAAGCTGTTTTCTCACAATGACCAGCAATCGACATGGCAATCAGGTTCACCAGAAGGGTCCGTTGCGGGCTGGGGTGGCCGGATTGCCGATCTGGCGATGAGCAGCAATACAAACTCGATGTTCACCGCCATTAACGCCACCGGTAACGCGGTGTTCCTCTCCGGCGAGACCGCACAACCCTACGCCATCGGAACGGGCGGCGCGATTGAGATAAGAGCGATTCAACGTAACCTATATGGTTCAGGTGCTGCCAGTCAGGCGCTGAACGATTTGCTCACCAACAGCACCGGCCACATCTTTGAGAATGATTATTCCATGGCCAATGCGCGCTCAATCCAGTTTTCTGGTTTCGTGAATGACGCGCTGGAAAGCGCCAACCTCTCAACAGATTTTGGAGAAGGCAATTCGCTCGCTGAGCAATTGGAGATCGTCGCGCGGTTAATTGCCGCACGCAATCAGCTGGGCGTGACGCGGCAGGTCTTTCTTGTAGCGACCGGCGGTTTCGACAACCATGATGGTTTAATCGGCACACACGAAGGGCTGCTGGGTGGCGTCGATTTCGCGCTCGATGCATTCTACCGCGCGATGGAGGAGGCGGGCGTTGCTGACCGCGTAACCACTTTCACAGCGTCCGATTTCGGACGGACATTGGCTTCAAACGGCGACGGCTCAGACCATGGTTGGGGTGGGCACCACTTGATCTTGGGTGGGCGCGTCGATGGCGGGCGTTTTTACGGCACCGCACCGCAAATATCGGTCGATAGCGACGATCAGGTGGGTCGAGGGCGGTTGCTGCCGACGACATCGGTCGATGAATATTCGGCCACCTTGGCAAGCTGGCTGGGCGTTTCTCCCGGTGAGATACCAATCGTTTCACCCAATATCGGCAATTTCAATTCACCCGATCTTGGTTTTATGCGCAGCGATCAAACAGCCAGCGCTCAACGCGCATAGGCATCTGATACATCACTTAAAATCTTCGCCAGCATGGTGCATTTGCGCCTTGAGACCGAGCAGATTGATGTTCTGAATTTCAATCCCAGGGTGAGCATTCACCTCAAGCACCAATGGGCCGTCATTCTCATCCAAAACAATGTCGGCGCCGCTATAGCCCAGGCCAACAGCAGGGCCACACTTGCTGGCCATGTAGAGAACCTCGTCCCACTTCGGAATCTCGAAACCAACCAGCCGCGATCCGGTATCAGGGTGGTGCGTGATCGGCTTGCCCTTTTGCAAGGCGTTCGTGATCCGCCCTGTCTCAAGCGAAACGCCTGCACCAATCGCGCCTTGGTGCAAGTTTGCTTTGCCATCGGATTGGTTCGTGGGCAGCCGGACCATACCCATAAGCGGTTGGTCATGCAGACAAATCACACGCAAATCAGGCAACCCCTCGGGCACGAGATTGGCTAGACCCGGATCTGCAACGATTAGCGGTTCAATCAGGGCTGCATCTTGCGGTTCGGAATCGCCAGAGAAATGCCCATCAACCACTTTGCGCAGATGATTCATGACATCTTCTTCGGTAAGCGGGGTGCCAGACCCTTTATACCACGTGTTCCCCTCACGTCTCACCGCCAGCAAGATGCCATCGCCTTGCGATCCGCGCGCAGGCTTAATTGCCCAAGCATCAGGAAATTCCTTGGACGGCTTGTAGCGCATCAGGGTGTTGTAATCATCGATCACGGCCACCGTCCGCGTGCAGGAAATGCCCGCTGCCTCAAGCGCGACTTTCGCCGCCACTTTATCACGCGCACGTTCAATGGCTTTGCGCGGATTGTATTTTGCAATCAGAGCATTGCGCAGATTGATGCCCAAAATCTCATCGATCGGATTATCCGGCGAAGGGATGCCGGATGCCTTGGCGGGAGTGCCAAACCATTTGCGCTTTAGGTCCATGAACATCTTACACGTCCTCCTGCGACCGGATGATCCACGCATTGTGCTTCATCGGTCGCTTGGATGCACCAATGCGAGACGCAAACTGCGCCTCGCTATTAGGACGTGGTTGAGGAACCTGTCTTCGTTTCTTGGGGTCAAGGTCTTCGGGGGAGTTGATCACCCACATGCCTTCAAGGGGCGGTGCGCGCTCCCAGGCCGCGATGAATTCCTCATCCGTATCCGCACGCGTGAGGATCTTTTCCTCCCCTTCGCGCGCGATGCGCCTTCGCTCTAACCAGATCGGGGCAAATCTACCAATCTCGGAAAGCCGCAAGCCGCGGTAGCGGCCAAGGATGGCAATCGCGACCGCCATACAAGCCGGCATCAACAATGGTGACGCTTCAATCAGCATCAGCGCAAAGTGCGACACCATCACAAACTGAATTACGATTGCGAGGAAGAAGGTGTTAAACGCCGTTTTCGCGGCAACCCAAGGCCCGTCTTTCTCCCACAAACGCCCCCAGCGTTCGACCACGAGTGCCACAACGACGACTGGGAATGCGTCAACCTGAAGTTCTCGGCCAAGGAAGGTCTGGAGTGCGGCCAGAACCAGAACCACAACCGATATCAGAACACCCAGAAAGCCGACGCGGGTCATGCGCAGTTTCAGCAGAAGCGGCGCGGCCAACATTCCAACCAAGATAGCTGATGAAAGCACAATCGGGCCCATAATCGGACCCACCTGAAGGAAGGCCAGCGTGATGAGCATAGGAGTGAAGAGACCAAACGCGCTCATGCCTACAAAGCTACGCGCAAGCACCACGAGGAAAGCGCCAAGTGGCAGCACCATCATAAGGTTGGATGGCTTCAGACCCCAAATCGCTTGTGATGCCGCGACGTCTCCAAATGCATCAGGCGAAGCAAAGAAGTATTCGGTGTTAAGGAGACCGAGCAGCACCAAAAGGCCGAGCCCGAGGGCAACGGCGACGCCTATGTAAAAGGGCCGCTTTACTTGCGGCGTTGCGCGCTCACGAGCGCGCTGGAAGCGGGCGATCAGCTCAGAAAACATACCCGATCGCCAAGGTCAGCCTGTAGCCTTCGCGATCACGCGAAGGCAGGTTGCTGTCAGTGAATATGTATTTGGCTTGCGCCTCGATCCGCCAATTGTCCGGCCAATACATGGCCTTAACTTCTGGTGCGATCTGGTGATCTTCCCGCCGCGCGCCGCTTGGCGTCAATCGGTCGTCAAATTCGGTCCGAATGTATGTAATGGCAGGACGAATGCGAAGATCAGGGGTGATCGGCTGGGTGTAGGATGCTTTGGCAGACTGCCGATCAAACCCGCGCTCGGGATCGTCAGAAGAGATCGATTCTGCGCGAAGATCAAAATTTATGTAGTTGTAGCGACCCAGACGATGGCGATATTGCGCATCGACGCGTGGGCCAGAGCCCTCGGTTTGCGGGGCAGAGCCATTGTCATACTCACGCTCACGCCAAGTCGCACGAAGCCGGAAACGGTGCGCTCGCTCAGGCTCGTATTGCACCCGAGCAGAAGCCTGCAATTCATCTGTGTCTGCCGATTCAACCGTTGCCAGATCATCATACATGCGTGCGCGAAGTTGAATTGACCAATCGTCGCCAAAATCCTGCTCGGCGGTAAGCGTTAGTCGGTCTCGGTTATAGTCGCGCCGCTCATCATCAATGCGTTCGACCTCAATCCGGTCAGCTTCGAAGCGAAAGCGCGTGTCACTATCCGCGAATTCAGCGCTAATCTGCGCGCGCAAAGTGAAACCATCGCCATCGACGATAAATTCCTCATCACGCGCCACGGTTTCAGCGCTGACGACGCCCAGCTCAATGCGAGCCTCAGGGTCAAACGTCCAACCTGTGTCAGCCGTGCCATTTGCCTGCGCAAATGCAACGTCAGAACCCATGGGAACTGCAAGAAAACCCAGTGCGACAGCGAAGCTGAAAAGTGCCCGCGAAAGATGATTAGCCCCTAACACATTTCGGGCAATACGTAGGGATGGTTTAGAAGTTCTTAAGCATGTCCATCAACTCGATATCAGCCGTACTCACAGCGCGGCAGCCCCACACGCAGCGATAGTTCAAAATGTAAGAGAAAGCTGGCGCACCCGAGAGGATTCGAACCTCTGGCCTCTGCCTTCGGAGGGCAGCGCTCTATCCAGCTGAGCTACGGGTGCTGATAGGCCACGTCGCCTATCGCGAGCAGCGCGGCGTTTGGCAAGTCCTGTCTTTTCCCGACAGTTCGAGCGCCCAGATTTAACGCATTGGCAAGTTAAGGCCGATACTAGTGGAGTCCATGTCGATGCTTCAACCAGATCAAGCGCGCTCCATGCGGCAAACCGCGCAGCGCAGCGGTGAAAATGCGGGCTCTCTCGCTCAGCGATGGGAAGACCTGCACATGGCAGCCTCGCTACTCGCCAAAGCGGCAGACCTTGCGCCTGAACGGCCCAATCCGCGGATCGCTGGCTTTCCCGCGATGCTTGGCAATGCGCAAGACTGGCAGCAGGACCTGGCCTCACAAGGGCTGGAAGACATTGATGCCATGATGCGTCCTGGTTTGGCTGCGCTCAACACGCTCAGCGAACGCGGCAACGACGCCACTGCGCCTGCGCTTGCCCTTTGGCGCGAATTCTACAGGGCGCGCGAAGCGGTTGTTTCGCTGGTTGATCCGGTCGCCGACAAAGCCTGATATAGGGCCTGACAAACAGCAAGCGGTCGCTTGACTGTGTTCGCTGTATGTTCCAGGCTTGGGGCATGGAAACAGCTGACCTCACCACACTTGATTCGCAAACAAGCACCGCCAGTGATGTCACACGCGGGATCATGCGGCTGTTTGCGCGCAATAATATCTGGTGTCTTGGCGAGGTGCCGCTCAAAAATGGGCGCCGTGCTGATCTGATGGGTGTCGACGCCAAAGGTTTGGTGGTCATTGTTGAGATCAAGGTCGCGCGCGGTGATTTGCTGGGCGACAATAAATGGCCTGACTATCTCGAATATTGCGATCGGTTTTACTGGGGCGTGCCACCCCAGCTGGATCGCGCACCGCTCCAAAGTGAGGCCTATCTGCCTGACGCGTGCGGTGTGATTGTTGCCGATGCCTATGATGGCGAAATCCTGCGACCTGCACCGCTGGCCTCGCTTGCTGCTGCCCGGCGAAAGGCGCAATTTGAGCATCTGGCGCGCATTGCGATGCGACGGCACACCGCGCTGCTTGATCCGCAATGTGCCGATATTGGCGGCGAAGGTTAGCGCTTTGGAACGAACGGGACTGTCCCGGATCTGAAATGTGCGCCATAACCTTCCACGATGATCCCTGCTGATACGCCGATCATGCTCGCATTCTTGCTGGCTGGCACCGCAATGACGGTAATGGTGGCCCTGCGCTATTTTCTTGCGAGCGGGCTCTTTGCATGGCTGACAAAGGCGATCAGGCCTGGACTTTACGCAGGCCAATCGAAGCAGATCCGCATGGAAATACGCTATTCGCTGATCGCGACCTTTATCTATGGCCTACCCGCTGGTGCAGTGTTCTGGTTGTGGAACCATCACGGCTACTCGCAGCTCTACACCGATTGGAACGCCTATCCCGCTTGGTACTTGCCGCTATCGGTGCTGATCTATCTGTTTGCGCAGGACAGCTGGTTTTATTGGACCCACCGCGCAATGCACGCCTCACCGGCTCTGTTTCGCGCAGCGCATGCGGTGCATCACAAAAGCCGCCCGCCCACCGCATGGACCGCGATGAGCTTTCACCCGATTGAATCGATCAGCGGCGCCATCGTCATCCCTGTGCTCGTCTTCGTTGTGCCGATCCATCTGGCCATGCTGGGCATCGTGCTGACAGTTGCGACCATTATGGGCGTTATCAATCATATGGGCTGGGAGGTTTTCCCGCGCCGCTTTGTTCATTCAACGTTGGGACGCGGCCTGATAAGCGCCAGTCATCACGAAAAGCACCATGAGGATTATGGATGCAATTTCGGGCTCTATTTCCGGTTTTGGGACCGCGTCTGCGGCACTGATAAAGGGCTTTCGAAACGCATCGCGCCTCAAGCGACTAAGGAAGCAAGTTCATGAATCGGATCGCAATGCTCGCACTGACAGCGGGTCTTATGGGTCTCTCCACTCCTGCCATGGCAGGCACCATCACCATTACGGTGACAGACATTCGCAATTCCGACGGTGTCGTGCGTGCTTGCATCACAGCGGTTGAGAACGCGTTTCCGCGCTGCAATCGTGATCCCAATGCGCGCCGTAGTGTTGTGAATGCCAATGGCACGGTCACGTTCCGCTTTCCCAATGTCACGCCGGGCGAATACGCAATCGCACTGCTGCATGATGAAAATGAGGACGGCAAAGCCAACCGTGTGCTCGGCATGGCGCCAAAGGAAGGCTATGGCTTTTCCCGCGATGCGCCGGTGCGAATGGCGCCGCCAGATTGGGATGACGCGGTCTTCACCGTCGGCCCTGCTTCGCAAAATCTGACGATCAAAATGCGCTACTTCCTGTAAAAATGCATCGGTCCACGCAGGCAAAACCGGCGCGCTGACGTCACCGCTTCAAAACTCTTTCAACTTTCGGCCAGAGCTTAACGCGATGTTTACTACGTCGCGGCAAAACCTTCCCAAACAGGTTTTATAAAAGGGGCTTCGGGCCGGCCATGGATAATTTGCGGGGCAGTTTCGATACAGGACTACCAGCTGACGAAAGTCAGGGCTGGGACGCGGTCAATGACGCGCCCGAAGAGGAAAATGTGCGTGAATTGCCTCCTGAGGCAATCGGCCAGGATGAACGCCGCATGCAGGTGCGCGCCTATAATCACTGGGCGAGCCTGCTTGGTGATGCGACTTTCCCGTCCATCGAAGATTTAGAGCCTGAAAATCTGCATGATTTTGGCCCGAATAGCGTGCTGCTCGATTTTTCGGCCGGCATTGATGATCCTGTGGTGCAGTATCTCGGCACAAAGATCGGCGAAGAATGCGGCACCGACGATTCGATTGAGCGGCTTTCGGATGTTCCTGCGCGCTCCCTCTTGAGCCGGATTACTGATCATTACATGCAAATTCTCGCCAATCAGGCCCCGATCGGGTTTGAGGCTGAATTTGTGAACCAGCGCGACGTCTCGATCCTGTATCGCGGCATCTTGCTGCCATTCTCAAGCGATGATGAGACCATCGATTTCATCTATGGCGTCATCAACTGGAAAGAGATGGCGGACGCCGCGACCGCTGACGAATTGCTGCTTGAGATTGATCAGGCGCTTGAAGGTGACACCGAGACCGAAGAAGCCGACGAAGATGTCGCGCACAAACATCACGCCGATCCAGTAACGGAATGGGCAGATTCGCCTGCGCATGAACCAACCGCAATGGGCGTTGAGCAGACCAACCCGATGGTGGAACCTACTGCCAAATGGTCTGACTTTGATGACGATGCGGATGCAGAAGCTTCGCCAACCGACGAAGATGGCATTCCGCTACCAGATTTTGGCCAATACCACCTCGACGAACCCGAAGTAGACGAGTTTGGCGAAGAAATCATCGAAGGTGAAGAGGATGGTGGCTCTTACAGCTTCGCCTCGCTGACCGACTACATCGAAGCGCCTGAGAAAAAGGCTGTCGATCTTGATGCAGAGCATTTTGATCCAGAGGATTATCAGGTTGAAGGCACTGAGCCTGAGCAGCCTGCCGAGCCTGTTGAAGATGCGGTTGAAGAACCGGTTGTCGATGAACCTGTCGTCGTAGAGCCGAGCGCACAAGAAGCGTCCGCAACTGATAGCCCCTCTGACGACGTCGATGACGTGGTTGAGCTGACACAGGTGCTCGACCTTGCAGATGACGCTGGCATGCATGATTGCCTCGCTGTTGCCCGCGAACTGGCCGAAACAGCCCGCGCATCAGAAGATCGCAGCCGCCATGCGCTATATGCCGCGGTCAGCCGTGCGTATGACTTCTCGCTCGCGGCAAAGGATGAGCCGGAAGCCTATGCCGAGCTGATCGAAGACAATGGCCTGACCGTTCAGGATCGCGCTCCGATGACGCCGATTGTGAAGCTGGTCTTTGGCCATGATTACGACAAGACACGCCTCACAGAATATGCCGCCGTACTAAACCACGCCCACCGCTACGCCCTTGAGCGCGGCAGCCTCGCAGATTTCCTCAGCGATGCTGATGGTGGTCTTAAAGGTGTGGTCGCAGCCGAACGCCGTTTGCGCCGCGAAGAAAGCGGCAAAGAGGTGTTGTCTGCCGATGAGGTTCGCGAACAGCTGGCCGAAAAACTGCGCGAACTCGAAGAACTCACGCTGGCCGCTGTATCTGGCGAAGGTCCCGAGTTTTCACTCGTCATGGTTCGCCGTGATGGATCGGGTAATGTCGGTGTGATCGGTGAAGTCGATGACGACATGAAATTGATCGAGCGGGTGGCCAAAAAGCTGGTCGGTTGACCATCAAAACCCGCAAAATCTAACGCCACCACGCTAGACGCTTGGCCTTGACGAAAGACAAGGCTAGGCGTTTTCGCGTAATGGCGCTCCCCCTCCTCTATCGGCGCGAACCCCTGCGCGTGCAGCCCTTTTACGGCTTTCGCAGCGCCGACACCGTGTTCCTTACAGCCAGAGCGCTGCGCACGCGCGAACCCGTGTTTGAAAAGCGCAGTTTTTGGCGCGGGTTTAGAACCATGGCCTCGCTCTATGCTTCGCGAGAAGTGCCAGGACTTGCGGTGGAGCTGGCTTACATTTTTGCTGATGGCGAGACGCAGACCCTAACTGCCGAGACCGGACCGGAGGGCTATGCGCGTTTCAAGCTCAAGCTGAATAATCATAGCCCTCCTGCTGAGCGCACACGCTGGGAAACCGCGATGCTGCGGTGGGAGGGCGATGATGGGTTCCAGCAAGAGGTCCCCGCGCATATTCTCACACCGGGCACACACACCAAGGTCGGTATCATATCTGATATTGACGACACGATCCTCGAGACGGGGATCACTGGAAATTTGCGCGCCATTGCCCGCAATTGGAAACGCGTCATGGCGCAAATGCCAAGCGAGCGCGTTGTGGTGCCCGGCGCATCGGCCTTTTTCGAGGCAATCGGCGGCGACACCCAAAAGCCGCGCTTCTCCCCCATTGATCCCGAAGCGCCTGAGGCACGGGTGCGCCCGGTCTTTTACGTCTCATCTAGCCCGTGGAACCTGTTTTCCTATCTCGTCACATTCAAGCGGGCGCGCAAATTGCCACTCGGCCCAGTGATGCTGCGCGATTGGGGGTTAAACCGGCGTACTTTGGGAAAAGAAGGGCATGGATCGCATAAGCGCGATGCTCTGCGCCATATCCTGACAACCTTCCCCGACCTGCAATTCGCTTTGATCGGTGATGACACACAAAAGGATCTGGCTGCATTCGGCGCGATTGCGGCTGAGTTTCCCGGACGCATTGCCGCCGTGTTCATTCGCGCAGTTTCAGGCAAACCCTTGCCTGATGAGGCAGAACATGCGCGCGACATTATTGAAAAAGCAGGGGTGCCATTCTGGTCGGGGAGCGATTACGCGCAGGCTAAGGCATTCTTGCGCGGCGCGGGACTGGACCTTGAGGGCGGCGTTAAAAAGCTGGTGCGAACCGCCAGCGAAGGAGACTAGGACTTGAAAATGTTGATGTGGGTGCTCGGCGGGCTGGTGGCGGTCGTGATTGTTGGCGGTGCAGGGCTGCAATATGCGATTGCGCAAAATGGGCCTGCAGTGCTCAATACAGTCGATCGCATGACTGGCGGATCACAAGGCGCAGAGTTGAAAGCGACGATTTCAACCGGGCAGCACGAACAACAAAAACTGGTCGTGTGGGGACCGGCACAACGCGACCCGGTGACTGCCCCGCTCCCCGTGCTGGTGTTTACCCATGGTGGCTCGTGGCGCTCGGGTGATCCGGTCGATTATGGATTTATTGGCCGCGCTTTTGCTGGCGAAGGGTTCATTGTGGTTCTTGTTGGATATCGGCTGGGTGAAGATGGCAAGTATCCCGCCATGCTCGAAGATAAAGCGCGCGCGGTCGCATGGACGCATGAAGAGATCGCGGCCTATGGCGGCGACCCTGACAAAATTGTCCTCGCGGGCCATTCGGCAGGTGCATACAATTCGGTGATGGTCGCATTGGAAGAGCAATGGCTTGGGCGGCGCGGGCTACCCAACGATGCGATTAAGGGCGTGATTGGCCTGTCCGGACCCTATGACTTTCTGCCGCTTGATAGCGATTCGACCAAGGCAAGCTTTGGCCATGTTGAGCCGCTCGAGAAAACGCAGCCGGTGAACCATGTGCGCAAAGATGCTCCGCCAATGTTGCTGATCCATGGGCAGGAAGACACGCTGGTTGGCCCCTATCACTCGCTCAATCTCGCCAGTTTAATCGAGGAGGCAGGCGGCAATGTGATCCACACGCCGATGTCCGGTCTGGAGCATAATGATCCTTTGATTCAACACGCCGCACCATGGCGCGGCAACAGCCAAATGATCCGTTTCACCGCTGATTTTGCGCACGCCGTTACATCTGATGACATGCAGCTAAGCGAAACTTCAGTTCCTGTTCAGGGCGAAACGCGTTAGCACGCCTGCAAATGCGCGTTTATCGTTCCCTTATCGCTTTTACGCTGGCGCTGTTTGCAGCGATGGCCTTTGCTTTCCAGCCGGTCGCGGCGCAATCGATCCTGCGCGATGCAGAGACCGAGGCACTGCTGCGCGACATGGCCTATCCGCTGATCGAGGCTTCCGAGCTTGAGCCGGAAAATGTTGAAATCGTCCTGATCAACGACCCATCGATCAACGCTTTTGTTGCAGGCGGTCAGGTTGTTTATGTCCATGCGGGTCTGATCAATGCGGCTGAAACCGCCAACGAAGTACAGGGCGTCCTTGCGCACGAGCTGGGCCACATCACAGCAGGCCATGTCGTGCGCTTCAACGAACGCACTCGCTCGGCACAGGGCATCACGCTTCTCTCGCTGCTGCTGGGTGTAGGCGCGGCTTTGGCAGGAGCAGGCGATGCGGCCATCGGGACCATCCTCGCCGGACAACAGGCGGCCGTTGGCAGCTTCCTAGCTTTCAACCGCAACCAAGAAGCCGCCACCGATCTTGCAGGCGCACGTTATCTTTCTGGCGCTGGCATCACCGGCAAAGGTATGATCGCCTTCTTCGAACGGCTTAGAAACCTCGAAATTCGCCGCGGCTTTAGCCAAACTGCCGAAGCATCCTACACCCGCACCCACCCGCTTGCAGGCGATCGTATCCAGATCCTTCGCGGATTGCTGCAGGAAGATGCGGCTTGGGAAACCCCGCCTGATCCTGAAATGCAGGAGCGGTTCCTTGCGGTTCGCGCAAAGCTTTATGGCTATCTGGCAGAGCCGCAGCGCACCTTCACGCAATATCCCGAAACCGATCAAAGCGTGCCCGCGCGCTATGCCCGCGCCTATGCTTTTCACAAGGATGCTCAGGTTGAGCGCGCCTTGGCAGAAGCGGATGCGCTGCTCGCTGATGAGCCGAACAACCCCTATTTCCTTGAGCTGAAGGGTCAGGTTCTGCTCGAATCGGGCCGTCCGCAAGAAGCGCTCGCGCCCTTGCGCCGCGCAACGGATATCACGCTCAACCAGCCATTGATCGCGGGCATCTTTGGCCATGCGCTGATCGCAACCGAGGATGAGAGCAATTACGAAGAGGCAGAGCGCGTGCTGCGCGCCGCTGTGTCCAAAGACCGCTTCAACCCCTTCGCCTGGTATCAGCTGGGCGTGGTCTACGCCGCCCGCGGCGACATTCCGCGCGCGCGGCTCGCCAGCGCTGAGCAGCAAGTGATGAACCGCCGCTATATCGAAGCATTGCGCAATGCAGAGGCGGCTGAGGCTGGCCTGCCCTTTGGCTCACCCGATTGGATTCGCGCCCAAGACGTGGCCTTGCAAGCGCGCGCAGAGCTGGAACGTCTCGACGAGAGACGCTAAGCGCCAACAAGATGGAACCGAGTTTGAAAAACACATTGCTGACCGCGCTGCTTGCGCTTGCCTTTGGCTTTTTGGGGGCTGCGAGCTGGTCGACCTTTGGCTTTGCGGACAATCGCACACGCGCCTACCTGCTTGAGCGGCCCGAGATTCTCAAAGAAGTCGCCGAAGCCCTTGCCAAACAGGAATCGCGCGAACGGCTCGCTTCATTGGGTGATGAGCTTTACGAACCCTTCCCCGGCGCAGTGATCGGCAATCCCGAAGGGTCAAGGGTGCTGATCGAGTTTACCGACTACAATTGCCCTTACTGCGAAGCGAGCCTTGCCGACGTGCAAAAACTCGTCGCCGAAGACCCTGATTTGAAAGTCGTCATGCGCGAATGGCCGATTTTCCAAGGCAGCGAAGGGGCTGCCCGGATGGCTTTGGCCGCAGGAATGCAGGGCAAATACCGCGAATTTCATGAAAAGATGTTCGAGCTTGGCCCGGCATCCCCTGAAAGCGTCGAAGCCGCCGCACGCGCCATTGGCCTTGATATGGAACGCGCCCGCGCAGACGCTGCATCCGAAGCGGTCTCGGTCGAGTTGGTGCGCAACCTGACTTTCGCGCAATCGCTCGGCTTTAGCGGCACGCCCGCCTTTATCGCCGAAGAAACCCCGCTTGCAGGTGCAGTTGGTTATGAGGCGCTTAAGGAAGCTCTCGACAATTCTTGAGCCGCTGCTGCATACTTCAACCATGCGCCGCGCTGCCACCCTAACTGCCCTTTCGATCATGCTCGCCATGCCCACGGGCATAGGCGCGAGTGCGGATGTGAATTGGGACCGCGTTAACCTTTCTGAGGAACGCGCGGCGATTGAGCACTTCCAATCCTTCGACCAGCGCCTGCAAAATGTCGGCTGGAAAATGGTGCGTGGCAATGCGGAGTTTTGCGACCGGGTGATCCCCTCTGTCGGGCTACAATTGCAAGATTTGGCGAGTTATGGATCGCCGGAGATCGCCCGCCGCGCGCTGAATATGCAGGGAGATTTCGCGGTGCAGACCGCTGCGCGCAATTCTCCTGCATGGGAAAGCGGGGCTTTCCCGCACAACCGCGAAGTGACACGGCTGGTCAGACTTAATCCCAACAATCTGGTGGCAGGGGAGCGGCTCGATTGGCGGCGTCTCAAGCGGGTGCATGATCATATAGACGCCCTGCTCCGCATCACAGGCGCGGTTGAGGTTGGCTTTGCTGATGGGGGCGCGCAATTTGTCCGCTCTGTGCCCGTATGCGCCACCCGGTTTGAGCTTTCGGGCGAGGGCAGCCGCGCGGTTGCCGATGGGGACCGGGTGGTGATCGGCATCAAATTCCCCGGCTTTGCTTATGAGGAGGAGGTGTTTGCAGGCGTCGTAGCGCATGAGCTCGCACACAACTTGCTTGGACATAGCGCATGGCTTGATCGCAATGGCCGCGGGCGCCGCAATATTCGCCGCACAGAGAAAGAGGCGGACCGGCTAATGCCGTGGATCATGGCCAATGCGGGCTACGATCCGATCTATGCTCAGCGTTTTATGGAAGAATGGGGCCCGCGCCATGATGGCGGCCTGTTTCGCGACCGCAGCCACGATGGCTGGGACGAACGCGCCGAATTTATCGCTGCCGAACTCCCCAAAATCCGCGAGCTAATGGAAACTACCGGCAAAGCGGACTGGCGCACCCATTTTGAGCGTGAGATTGACCCCGATCAGGGCAAGGATGGCCAGCAATAACTTCGCCATTTTCTGCGCTCAACGGTTCATCGCATGCGCCCATTCAACTCACGGTGAGCCGTTTGCCCCTCCACCTTCGCGAAAATTGCGCTACATAAGCGGAGTATGGCGATGATGCACATCCAGCCAGCGCCGTTTTTTGCGAGCAAAAACCGCGCGTTCTGGAACCTCCAGTTCGCGGGCTGGGGTGGCTATTTCCTGCTGCGCGCAGTGAATGCCTTTGCCAACGGCCTGCCCTATAACCAGCTGGTCTTGATCCTGGTCACAACGATTTCGGGCTTTTCGCTCAGTCTTGTTCTTTCCGTTGCCTATCGCCAGTTAATCGATCGCAAACCCATCGTCACATGGGGCGGCACAGCGATCATTCTCGCTTCGGCGGTTTTCGTCCATGCCAGTATCGATGCCTGGGTTCAGGGACTGTATCTGGCAGGCGTGCGCGAGACGAGCTTTGCGCAGCGCTTCATCGGGCTTTCGGTTATTCCGCTCACCCTTCTGGGTGCATGGAGCGCGCTTTATTACGCGATCAATTTCTTCCTAACGGTTGAGAAACAGGCGGACCGATTGGAAAGGTTGGAGGCGCAGGCAACATCTGCGCAACTCGCCATGCTGCGCTATCAGCTCAACCCGCATTTCCTGTTCAACACGCTCAACTCGATCAGCACGCTGGTGCTGCTCAAACAGACCGACCCCGCCAATGCGATGCTGACGCGCTTGTCAAAGTTCCTGCGCCATACGCTCATCACGGAGCCGGGCAGTCAGGTCACGCTTGCCCAGGAAATTGAGACCTTGCAGCTCTATCTCGACATTGAACGCATGCGGTTTGAAGAGCGTTTGCGCACTCAGTTTGAAGTCGAGGACGCCGCAATGGACGCGCAGCTACCCTCCATGCTGCTCCAACCACTGGTTGAGAACGCGGTGAAATACGCGGTCAGCCCGCAAGAGGAAGGCGCGCGCATCGCGCTCACCGCACGCGTGATCGGCCAACGCCTCAGGATTACGGTCGAAGACACTGGGCCGGGCGCAGATGGGCCGGTTCAGCTCTCGATGATCGAACAGCCGGTTTCGACGGGCGTGGGCCTTGCCAATATCCGCAATCGTTTGATGCAAGGCTATGGCGAGGATCACCTGTTCGAAACAAGCTCCCAGCCCGGTGGCGGCTTCACCGTCCTTATTGAAATTCCTTTTGAGCGCGATGCTGAATTGATCGCTGCTGAAGAACTTGCGCCCGAGCAGAACTCTGCAACGGCTCAAAAATCTCTCTCCAACCCCCCGCTCACAGAGCCAGAGGCACCTACCCCCGCAGGTGCCCAAGAAGACGAAACGCATGGCAATGTGATAAACCTCAACCCCCAACGTGCTATCGGAAATTCTTCATGACCATCCGCACTATCCTCGTCGATGATGAGAAACTCGCCATTCAAGGCCTGCAATTGCGCCTTCAACCCTTTGACGATGTCGAGATCATCGACACATGCTCAAACGGGCGCGAGGCGATCCGCAAGATCAAAACACAAAAACCCGACCTCGTCTTTCTCGACATCCAGATGCCCGGATTTGACGGGTTTTCTGTTGTGAAAGGCGTAATGGAAATCGAACCGCCTTTGTTCGTTTTTGTCACCGCATACGAAGAACACGCGATCCGCGCGTTTGAGACCAATGCGGTCAATTACCTGATGAAGCCGGTCGACGAAGACAAGCTGGCCGACACAATCGAACGCGTGCGCCAGCGTCTGTCTGAGAAGAAGAGCGCAGAGGATGCCGAACACCTACTCGACGTGTTGGCGGAAGTCGCGCCTGATCGCGCCGCGCAATTTGGCACAGATGAAGGCGAAAGCGCTGAGCGCTTTGAAAAGCTCATTAACGTCAAAGACCGCGGGCAAATCTTCCGCGTTGAGGTCGAAAGCATCGAGCATATCGAAGCCGCTGGCGACTATATGTGCATCTATACCGGCGACAATTCGCTGATCCTGCGCGAAACGATGAAGGATCTGGAACGCCGCCTGGACCCACGCAAATTCCAACGCGTCCACCGCAGCACAATCGTGAACCTCGACCAAGTCCGTCAGGTTAAGCCGCACACCAATGGTGAGTGCTTCTTGGTTCTCGATTCGGGTGCAGAGGTGAAGGTAAGCCGGTCTTACAGGGATGTGGTTGCGCGTTTCGTGCATTGATGGCGTGGGAGAGCGCATCCGCGCTCTCCTCCTCGCTAGACGCGCAGCAAAGCTGCGCCCGCTGCGGACGCCCGGTCGGGCTTGCGGACCTTGAGGGTCCGTTTATGGGTGTCTCATGACTCTTACCCTGCCCGGCTTCGACCTCGACGCATTCATCCGCAGCACCCTTGACGAAGACCTCGGTGTAGGGCTTCCCGGCGGCGGCAAGGACGTCACCTCGGAGAGCGTGATCCCCGCTGATGCGCGCTTTGCGGGTGTCATGGACAGCCGTGATGCGATTGTGGTGGCGGGTTTGCCTCTGGCTGAGGCGTTTTTCCGGCATCTCGACCCTGATTGCGTTATTGAAAGCCTAGTCAGCGATGGCGATGCGGTAGAGCCCGGTGCGGACCTCATGCGGCTCGAGGGGAACGCGCGGGCGCTCCTCACTGCAGAACGCAGCGCATTGAATATCGTCCAGCACCTTTCCGGCATCGCCACCATGGCGCGCACCTATGTCGAGGCGATGCGTAATGGCTCAGACACTTGCACACTTCTCGACACCCGCAAGACCCTCCCCGGCCTACGCGTGCTCGAAAAGTACGCCACTCGCCAAGGCGGCGCGCAGAACCACCGCATGGGCCTGTATGACGCTGCCATGATCAAGGACAACCACGTCGCGGTCGCAGGCAGTGTGGGCGAGGCCGTGCGCCGCGCGAGGGATGCAGGCGTCGAACCGATCATTTGCGAAGTCGACCGCTTGGACCAGATCGAACCCGCTATCGAAGCGGGCGCACACCACCTGCTACTCGACAACATGTCCCCTGAAGTGCTGCGCGAGGCCGTGACCATGGTCGCTGGCCGCACCAAGACGGAAGCGAGCGGGGGCATCAACCTCGATACCATCGCCGCCAAAGCCGCAAGCGGGGTCGACTACTGCTCCGTGGGACGCCTCACCCAAAGCGCGCCCGCGGCAGATGTTGGGCTGGATTTTAGACCGCTGTGATCGAACACATTCGATTGCGGCCATGGCCAATCCACTGCTTTGCTGCGATCTTTCTTGGCGTTGGTCTTTGGGCACTGATTGGCGGTCTCAACGATATTGACGGTTGGCTGCTTCAGTATCGCGAAATCCTGCCGCAACTCCCTTGGGATCGTGACTGGGTCATCGTCGCACTTTCAGCCCGCTTTTCGATCGTGTGCATCCCGGTAATCGCGATCTGGGGGTTTCGCAGCGTCATCGCGCGAGTTCTGGTCTGCGCATTCACGCTCATCCCGCTTATGGGCATAATCAGACAGCTTGACGAAGGATTGGATGCATTGACCTGGGATGCGATGATTGGAGGCGGGCTTCTGGTTGCTGGATGCGTGATGCTATACGCTCCATCGGCCAGGGCATGGTTCGTACCGCAACAGCCGGATGAGGAGGCCGTATTCGGATGAGGATCTTTTCGCTCCTTGCTTTTGCCGTCATGGCTCTGTCCTCCATTGCCCACGCCCAAGCGTATCAATGCCGGGCGCCGCAGGTCTCATCTGTCCCGCGCATTTCACCCGATCAGAACCGCCGCGTTGTGCCAGTCACAGGCTACACAATGGCGCTCAGCTGGTCGCCGGGCTTTTGCCGAACGCGTGAAGGGGACAGTCGACACGCAACCCAATGCTCTGGGCGAAATGGCCGCTTTGGGCTGATCGTGCACGGTCTGTGGCCCCAAGGTGCGCGCACTTGGCCACAATGGTGCCCAGCAAACGAACCGCTCACTCCGGCAGAGCTGCGCCGCAATCTGTGCATGATGCCCTCCGAACGTCTGGTAGCACGCCAATGGGCCAAACATGGCAGCTGCATGACGCGCCGTCCGGAAACCTATTTCGCTGTCACACGCGTCCTTTGGAATTCCTATCGCATCCCCGATTATGACCGGATCAGCCGCGAAGATAACCTTACCGCTGGCCGCATCCGACAGGCATTTGCCGAGGCCAATCCGGGCTGGAGCGAGGCTCAAATCGGCGTGAAGCTAAACCGCGATGGATGGCTGCAAGAATTGCGGCTGTGCTATGGCCCAAGGTTCCGGCCAACGCGCTGCGACGACCGGCGCTACGGCGCGCGCGATCAGGTTCGCGCGAAGATTTGGCGCGGATTATAAAGACGGGGACAAGCTATGACGAAATTGCGGGCAATGGTACTGCTTTTGGCGCTCTCGCTGGGAGCGTGCATGGCGTCAGCTCCATCGAGCAGTGTCAATGCGGGTGCTTCAAACACAGATGGAGACACGGTCTTCATCATCAGGCATCTGCAAAAAGCGACAGGCGATGATCCCGTGCTCACGAGCGAGGGTGCTGCGAACGCTCAACGCCTTGCCGCCATGCTCGCCGACAAGAATATCACCGCAATCTACGCCACCCGCACGCGCCGCGCGATGGAAACCGGTGCCCCGCTTGCAAGCCAGATCGGCGTCGAAATCACGCCATACGATCCGCGCAATCCCGCTGCTCTGGTCGCTGAGGTCGCTGCGGGCGAAGGATCGGTGCTGGTGGTCGGCCACAGCAACACGGTCGGCGACTTGGTGACGCGTTTCGGCGGGAACACTGCGCCGGAGTTGACTGAGCAGGATTACGGGACTGTTTTCATCGTCGATCAGGCAGGCAATGTGAGTGAGCTTGAGGTGGAATGAGGCACCGGTAGGTTTTGCGCCCATGGATTGATCTGGGTCAATGACTAAGCCCTAACCCAAACGGTAGGCACATCGCATGATCGACATTGAACAAATCGCCCCTCATGCACATCGCATCGTAGCGATTGCAGAATTTCGGCAAGCAGACGTAAAGTCGCTAATCGAGTTCGTCAAAAAGCGGATCGACGATGGCGACGGCGGCAACCTCTTAATCGACGTGACGTCCCTTTCAGACTTTTCGATGTCGGCGGTGGTCGAGGAACTGGCTCATATGGGCATGTTCTTGAAGTATCTTTACAGCCTCGACCGGATTGCAATCATCTCGGATGAGGATTGGATCAGGACAGCTGCGAGGTTCGAAAGCGCCCTGCTGCCCGGCATTGTCTATCAGGTCTATGCAGAAGATGAAGGCGATGCCGCCCGCGCATGGATTCTTGAAAAAAGCGACCAGCCGCATGAGGGCGCGTTTAGCGAAATCGAGGTTCATACACCCGGCGTTGTGGCTTTTGAGCTCTCTGGCCGCCTCAGCGCGCAGGAGGCCGAAGACGGGGTCGACCTCGTCCGGTACCGGCTTGAACAACCGGGCTGTTCACGCATGATGATGGTCATAAAAAACTGGCACGGCTTTGACATAGACGCGATGTTCAATGAGCATGTGATGTCAGCAAAGCTAAAACTGATCGGGAAGCTGGACCGATATGCCATCTTGGGTGGGCCGGGCTGGATCAGAGGGATGAGCGGGGTGATAGACAAGCTGTTGAAGCCCGAGATCCGCACATTCGAACTGCACGAATTCGATGCAGCACTGGCATGGCTTAGCGAATAGAAGTGCTGGCCTAACGCCGCTCCTTAAAAAAGCCTCGCAGCAGGTCCGCCGCCTCTGTCTCGCCCATGCCGGAATAGACCTCTGGCCGGTGCAAACATTGGTCTTGTTCGAACACCCGCGCGCCGTGCTCCACCGCGCCGCCTTTGGGGTCGCTGGCGGCGTAATAGAGCCGATCAATCCGCGCATGACTTATCGCACCTGCGCACATCGGGCATGGCTCCAACGTCACGTAAAGGTCGCAGCCCGTCAGCCGGTCTTGCCCGAGCATCTGCGCCGCCGCGCGCAAGGCCCTTACCTCTGCGTGGCCCGTCGGATCGGGCGGAGAGCGCGTTGCATTTGCGGCAACCGCGACCACTTCTTCGCCGCGCATCACGGCCGCGCCCACGGGCACCTCACCTGCCTCAGCGGCTTCGCGAGCGGCTTCCAATGCGAGCATCATGGGTTTAGGGATCGGCCAAGCGGTCATTATGTGCGTAGCGCTAGTCCGCGAATGGCGACGAATCAATTGACGATTCGCAAGTGGCCCGCTATGCGGCGCGCTTTCCGGGATAACCGTGCAATCGGTCCGCAAGTTTTGCGGCAAACTCCCAGCACTGTAAACAAGACGAGAGATATCATGTCGCGCATCTGCGAACTTACCGGCAAAGGCCGTCAGGTCGGCAACAATGTCAGCCACGCCAAGAACCGTACCAAGCGCGTTTTTCTGCCTAACCTGCAGAACGTTACGCTGCTGAGCGAAAAGCTCGAGCGCAGCTTCAAATTCCGCGTTTCGACCCACGGTCTGCGCTCTGTTGAGCATAATGGCGGCCTCGACAATTGGTTGCTCAAGACCAAAGACGACAAGCTTTCGTCACGCGCTCTTAAAGTGAAGCGTGAGCTGAAAAAAGCAGCTGCACCTGCTGCTTAAGTCTTTGGGGTTCGCCCCATAGATATTCAAAAGGGCGTGAGGGTTATGCCCCGCGCCCTTTTTGCGTGCTTAATCGGCCGATTCAGGCTCTGCTGGCTCGGGCTCCTTGGCGGGCTTAGGTGGCCATGCCAGCCGCACAATTAGACTGCGCTGAAACACTGAGAAGTTGTCGTCTGAGACAAGGTAGATGTCGCCGCTTTCACCGCCCTCGCGAGGCACATAGGCGATGCCTTCAAAGTTCTCGCCATAAACGCCACCCTGAAACTCGGCGACGATATCGCCGCTCCACACGCCGTCTTCCTCGATTGTTGCAGGGTCGGCATGCATGATCGCGGCGTCGAACTTGGCTGGCAGGCTCATTTCAACCCGGCGCAGCAGAATTAGAGCACTACCATTGGGCAAAGCGGTCGCGTCGACGGGCGAGAATTTGGGCGGGGTGTCGATCACGAATTCGATCGGCTCCACATTCTCAACAGGATCGCTGGGATAGATCAGGCCAGGGCGATTGGGCCATTCGTCACCGACCGGCGCCTCTGCAAGGATCAGAAATCGGCCATCGAGTAGCCGCTCAAATGTCTCGGCGCCGGAATTGGCGCTCCATTCGCGCATCTGGTTGGGGCGGCGGCGGGTCCAACGGGTCTCTGCCCCCGGCGTATCACGTTGCAATGTGTTGAGGCTTTCATAGCCCGTCCACAAAGTGCCGCTTTCTGGATCGCGGGTCATCGATTCCAGATCAATCAGCGGGAAAAGGCCGGGCGGCGGGTCCGCGTAATTGGTGAACTGCGCCCCATCAGCGCTTGGCTCGTGCTCCTTTAGCGGCAAGGTAAGCAACCAGCCGCGATCTGTGCCGACATAAAGCCCGTCATCGCCTGCATCCACCAAGGCAGAGAACCCGCCGAACAGCGGATGAGGCGCAGTCATCTGCCACGCGCCCAGAACCGTGAATTCGCCGGTGATGCCGCTATAGTCGCCTAGTTCGGTGATCGTGATCGGAGCCTGTGTACCCTCCGTTACCACTGGTGTGCGCACAAAGGTGCCCGGCGCAAGGCCAAGCGCAATCGCCGCCACCACTGCCAATCGTGATCTGGAACGCAACTGAGCGACCTAATTCATCGGTCCGACAAACAGCAGCGGGTCAAGCCGTGCATTGTTCCATTTCAGGCCCCAGTGAAGGTGCGGTCCGCTAGAGCGCCCGGTAGAACCGACATTGCCGATATGCTGCCCCTGGCGCACTGCCTGCCCCTCCTCCACGACAATGCGAGAGGAATGTAGGAACGCGCTGTTAAGCCCGCCGCCATGGTCGATAATGATCAGCCCGCCTTCAAGGCTGAAACCTGTCCGCGCCAGCACCACCACTCCATCAGCAGGCGCAACATAAGGCACGCCATTGCCCGGAGCGATGTCGATGCCGGAATGATAGCTGCCGGCCTCTCCGCCGCGATAGATGCGCTGGCGACCGAACAGTCCCGAAATGCGGCCCTTAACCGGCCAGATAAAATCCTGCTTCCACCCTTCAGCCCCTGTGACCTGACGGCGCGCTTCGTTGATCGCGTTGTATTCGGGCTCACGCCGCGCCCACCATGCCTCTGACGATCCGCTGGGACGTTTGGCGACATTGACGCGCTGGATGTTCCATTCGCGCGGAGAGATAGTGAGCGTTTCGCGCACGCTCTGTCCGGTGCGCAAATTCGCCGTCAGTGCGAGCTGAGCGGGGCTGTCCCGGTCGAAAGCCGCGAAGAAGGACCCGTCTTCAGCGATATCGAGCGCCTGATCACCCAAATTCACACTCACGACGCCATCAGGCGCTAGGCCGCGAATATAGCCGCCTTGCGTCATCTCACCCGAATAGGAAAAGCGGGTATTCTGATAGGAGGCTGGTTCTGGCGCTGAGGTTGGAGCCGTTTCATCGACCGCAACCACTTCCGGTGCCTCTTCGACCACCTCAGGCGCCGCTTCTGCAACTGCCGAACCGCTGCCCATGCAGCTCGCGAGAGCGCCGATGCTAAACAGTGCGGGAAGTGCCAGCGGCCAGCCCATAACCCGCACGCTCAAGCTTCACCGAGCAGGCGACGCGTCGCAATCTCGCAAGTGGCATAGGCCTCTTGATGGACCGCGCTCCAATAACGCAATTCCTCAAGCGGGATTACATCGCCGGACACCGCGCAAATGACATGCTGGCCGGGGCGCAGAACGCGGAAGGTAGAGGCTCCGTAATAGAGCTTGGCGGCTTTATCGCTGGTCGACATCAACATGAGGCTGCCCTTAACATGGTTCCTTATCCGAACAAATCATCTTGGCGAGGATTAGGTTTCGATTTTGGAGCGGATTTGCGGTTTGACTTAGCAGGAGGCGCCTGAACAGGAGGTGGCGCATCGCCAACGCCAACACCCAGCTCACCATCCTTGAATTCCAGAGTTAGCGTGGTCTCGGTCTTGGCCTCAGACTTCGAGGTCAGCACATTGCTATTCCCGCCTCGCACAATCGCATAGCCGCGTTCGAGCGGCTTCTTGGGGTGCAATTGACTGGCAAGGCGAGCGAGCGAAGCGAGCTTTTCGCGTGAATTGGCGAGAGGACGCTGGACAAGTTCTGGGGCGAGCCGCACCCCTGCCAACTCCTTTCGGCCATCCGATAGAGCCCGAGTGAGCAATCTCGGACTAAGGCGCGCAGCCTTGCCTGCCAATTCCTCACGGCCCTTGCCCGCACGGTCGCGAAGGCCTCGGCGCAAGCGCTCTGCCAGATCATCGAGCTTTTGTGCTTGGGGTTGGAGCAAGTTCTCCACCTTAGGCATTCGCCGCACCCGCGCTTCCAGCCGCTCGCGGCCCAGCTCAACCGGGCGATGCACTGCACGGCGCTGGCGAGCGGCAAAATCGGCGAGCGTTGCCTGCAAATCCGTGCGCACCGGAACCACCATCTCGGCAGCAGCAGTCGGGGTGGGCGCGCGGCGGTCTGCGGCGTAGTCTGCGAGGGTTGTATCGGTCTCGTGGCCTACAGCAGAAATAACCGGAATGGTACATTCGGCAATCGCGCGCACCACCGCCTCTTCATTGAAGCTCCACAGATCTTCAATCGAGCCGCCCCCGCGTGCAACGATCACCACATCGGGCCGCGCAACCGATCCACCGGGCCCCATCGAGGAGAAACCCCGGATCGCCCCCGCCACTTGCTCAGCAGCGCCCTGTCCCTGAACCAGCACTGGCCATACGACGACATGGCTGGGAAAGCGATCTGCGAGCCTGTGCAGGATATCGCGAATAACCGATCCGGTTGGTGATGTCACAACACCGATGGTCTTGGGCAAATAGGGTAAACGCCGCTTTCGCTCGCGCGCAAACATTCCCTCAGCCTCCAGCCGAGCCCGCGTTTTCTCAAGCAGAGCAAGCAAAGCGCCCTCACCCGCCAGCTCCAGGCTCTCAATCACCACCTGATATTTGGAGCGCCCGGCATAGGTAGTCAGCTTTCCGGTAGCGATCACCTCCAAACCGTCCTCTGGATTGAATGCCAGCCGATTGGTGCTCCCTCGCCACATCACCCCGTCGAGCACCGCTTTGTCGTCTTTGAGCGCGCAATAGAGATGCCCCGATGCCGCCCGCTTCACCCCAGACAATTCACCCCGCAAGCGCACATGGCCAAACTGATCCTCAACCGTGCGCTTCAAAGCCTGCGAAATCTCGGTGATCGAAAGCGGTTGCGCGTTGTCGCCCGACGACACGCGCGCTAACAGCCCGTCTGGATTTGATGAGGAAGAAGGAGCGCGCGCCATGAATGTCCTGCTGCTGGGATCGGGAGGGCGCGAACATGCGCTAGCGTGGAAATTGGCGCAATCCCCTTCGCTGACGAAACTCTACGCCGCCCCCGGAAATCCCGGCATCGCTGAGGAGGCCGAGCTGGTGACGCTTGATGCCAGCGATCACGCCGCCGTGGTGTCATTCTGTGAAGCCAACACCATAGGCATCGTTGTGATCGGCCCCGAGGCGCCATTAGTGGACGGCCTCGCCGATAGTCTGCGCGCCGCCGAGATCCCCACGTTCGGCCCTTCCAAAGCAGCCGCCCAGCTCGAAGGGTCAAAGGGCTTTACCAAGGATCTTTGCGCCAGGGCGAATATCCCCACCGGAGGCTATGTCCGCACGACCTCGCTTGATGAGGCTTTAAAATCGTTGGACGGGTTCACCGCACCCTATGTGCTCAAGGCCGATGGTTTGGCGGCAGGCAAAGGCGTGGTGATTGCGGCCGACCGCTCCGAAGCCGAAGCGGCGCTAGCTGACATGTTTGGCGGGCAATTCGGCGAAGCGGGCGCAGAGGTCGTGATCGAAGAGTTCCTCGCAGGCGAAGAGGCAAGCTTCTTCGCGCTGACCGACGGCACCCACGTCATCCCCTTTGGCACAGCGCAAGACCACAAACAGGTTGGCGAAGGCGATGTTGGCCCCAACACTGGCGGCATGGGAGCCTATTCTCCAGCCCCGGTGCTGACGCCAGAATTGCAAACGCGCGTGATGGCCGAGATTATCCAGCCCACCGTGGACACGATGCGCGCCGAGGGCATGCCCTATTCTGGCGTGCTCTATGCTGGTCTGATGCTGACCAAAAGCGGCCCGCAGCTGATCGAATACAATTGCCGCTTCGGCGATCCGGAATGCCAAGTGCTGATGATGCGATTGCAAGGCGATCTGACAGCAATCATGCTCGCCTGCGCCAAAGGCGAATTGACCTCGGCAGAGGCGAGCTTTGCGAACGAAACCGCGCTCACCGTGGTCATGGCTGCAAACGGCTATCCCGGCACGCCAGAAAAAGGCGGCGCGATTGATTTGGGCGAAGCAGAAAGCGCAGGCGCTAAGGTCTTCCACGCGGGCACCAAGCTGGTGAACGGCGCTCTGGTGGCCAATGGAGGCCGCGTGCTGAACGTCACGGCAAGCGGCGGCAATGTAACCGAGGCGCAAAAGACGGCTTACGAAGCGCTGGATAAAGTGGACTTTGCGAGCGGATTTTGCAGGCGCGATATCGGCTGGAAAGAGATCGCGCGGGAGGGGTGAATGTCTTTTCACAAACCGCTGACACTCGAAACTTGACGCGAGAATTGGATTCTGATTCTAAGAGTGAGGTGGCGACTGCCGCTGTAAGTGCACCTGGAAGTTTACTTACAAGGCTTGGGCTTCGAACGGCGATGCGGTTTAACCGTCACCGTCTTCGGCCCAGGCTTTTTGGTTGGACGAACCCTACGGGTCACCTTCTTACAAGCCATCACGACCTCCTATCTCTGTGTGAGGTGAAAGCCTCACGCTCTGAAGCGCATCATTGCACCCCCTGCCATTGGGTACGTTGATCACTCAGATCAGAAAAAGGCGGCAGCCGCCGCGACTATGAATCCAGAGATCGGTGCGATTCGCGACCCTGCGCGAATGCTTTGTCCACAGACAAACGTCTGAAAGGACGTGGGTTTAACGCCCCCCACACATGCCTTCACCTAACTGGTCTTAGTTGATCCAGATCAATGCGCGGACACATCACCCCATGCTCTAACATGGGCATGACACACAGCCCCACCATTCTCGCCACCGCGCTCGCGGCCCTTGGACTTTCTGCCTGCGCGACCACTCCGCAGGCCAGCCCTCAGCCACCTGCCTTTGTCGAGGCGGCTTGTGGAGGGTGCCATGCGGTGGAGCCTCCGTACGAATCGCCCAATCCGCACGCTCCCACATTTGAAGCGGTCGCCAATCGGCCCGGCGTGACCAAATCGACGATCCGCGCATGGCTCGTCAACGCGCATAATTATCCCGAAGTGATGGATTTTGATCTGGAGCGCGAGCATGTGGACGAGGTCGCGGACTATATGATCACGCTGCGGCGTGCGGATTATGTGCCGATGCCGTAAGTGCGATCTTCGGTTTTCCTACAGCGCCGCTTTTGGCTACAGATTGCGCGGCTCTTTCACATCGTCAGCACCACGCATTTTTAGCATGCGCATTGGCCGGAATACCCGGTCAAACCAGCCTTCGCACGCCAAGCAAAGTTTTTAGCCCTAGGACCGTGTAACATGCGGTCCATGTCTCAACTAAGTGCTTGATAACGCGCCTTGCCTTGCGCAGCCGCAGCCGCGGCTGCGTCCTCGCTAGACGTCCTTCGCTTCGCTCCGGACACGCTGCGGGCGGGCAGTCGTCCTTGCGACGCCCAACGGCGCCGGGTTCAACCCTACTAACCCAGCTTCTCAGCCATCAGAGCCTTCATATCGGCCTCTGGACGCGGGCCGTAATGCGCAATCACCTCGGCGGCGGCAATGGCGCCGCGCTTGAGGCAGGTCTCCAGCGAAGCGCCGCGCGCATAGCCTGAGAGGAAGCCCGCTGCGAACTGGTCGCCTGCGCCGGTCGTATCGATCACCTTGGCAACTGCCTCTGCGGCAACCTCAGCGCGCTCGCCATGGGCAACCGCGACTGCGCCCTTCTCGCTCCTGGTGGCAACAAGAACCGGGACCTTGCCAGCCACCTTGGCGATACCCGCGTCAAAGTCATCCTCGCCTGTGAGTGTCGCAAGCTCGCTCTCATTGACGAACAGGATGTCGATCAAGCCGCTCTCGATCATAGCACGGAAGTCGTCGCCATGACGGTCAATCACGAAGCTCTCACTCGCGGTGAAGGCCACTTTGCGGCCCGCAGCGCGGGCAACCTCGATAGCGCGGCGCATGGCGCGGCGGGGCTCTTCGGGGTCCCACAAATAGCCTTCGAGATAGAGTATGGAGGCGCTGGCGATCAGCTCTTCGTCCAAGGCAGCAGCAGGCAGGAACTGGCCTGCACCAAGGAAGGTGTTCATGGTGCGCTCGCCATCAGGCGTTACGAAGATGAGGCAGCGCCCGGTTGGCGGCTCGCCCTCTCTCATCGGCGTCTCAAAGTCGATGCCGGTCGCGCGGATGTCATGCGCGAAGACCTCACCGAACTGGTCGTCAGCCACTTGCCCGATAAAGGCGCAATTGATGCCAAGCTCAGCAAGACCAGCCAGTGTGTTGGCCGCAGAGCCGCCTGACGTCTCCTTCGCAGGGCCCATGGCGGCATAGAGGGCGTCAGCTCCCGCAGCATCGACTAGCGTCATCCCGCCGCGATTGAGGCCAAGCTTGGCGATGTCGTCATCAGAGCATGATGCGATGATGTCGACGATGGCGTTGCCGATGGCGATAACGTCAAAACGAGGCGCGGTTGCGGTGTCGGTCAAGGTGAATGTGTCCTGTGGTGGGTGGATTGCCAGCGCGCCTAGCCGCGATAGCGCAGAGAGCCAAGGGGAAAGAGCCAATGGGGAGGACGCACAACAAAGCCGTGCAGTGTCGTGGTAACGCGCGTTGACTTGGCTGGGCAGCCACAGCATTCGGGATTACACCTATGGAACCCGTCCTAGCAGCCCTGACCAAAGCCATCGCCCAGCTTGGCGATGCAAAGGTGGTACGGGTGCTTGTGAAATCGGTGCTTGTCACACTAGTGATTCTGATCGCCTTTGGCACAGTGCTCTATGCTGGCCTCACATGGCTGTTTGCTTGGTTGGGCTTTGCAGATGGCGGCTATATGAGCGCTGCGGCGGCGGTGCTGCTCTCGGCGCTTGCCGCGTGGTTCCTGTTCCGCGTGATTGCAGTGGCCGTACTGCAGTTCTTCGCAGATGAAATCGTCGCAGCGGTTGAACTGATGCACTATCCCGAGGCCGCGGATTGCGCTGTTCCGCTGCCATTTGCCAAGGACCTGGCGAACTCGCTGCGCGGCATCGGAAGAGCCTTGGCTATAAACCTGCTCGCACTGCCCTTTGCGCTCATTTTGCTGGTTACGGGCATTGGAGCAGCAGCTGTCTTCATCGCCGCAAACGCTTGGCTCTTGGGCCGCGAACTGACGGATATGACCTGGCTGCGGCATTGCGAAGGCGACACAAAAGGCAATCCGGTGTCTCAGAAGGACCGCTTCATGCTGGGCGGAGCGGTCGCTCTGATCATGATCGTGCCGATCGCTGGCTTTATCGCCCCAATCATCGGAGCGGCAGCAGGAGCGCATCTCACCCACCGCGCCATAGGCCAGAGCAAGCAGCCGGAGGCGACGGGTGCTTAGGTCGTTGGTGAGCATCGCCGCGTTGATGGCAGTTTCGGCTTGCTCAGCAGGAACCGCAAACATCCCCGCGGCTCGAACCGCGTCCCCACTGACGCCAAATATCGCACTACCTCAGGCGCGGGGAAGCGGGATCGGGGGCATCATGGGTCACAATGCATCCACACTCATGGCGCGGTTTGGCACTGCACGAATTGACCTTGCCGAAGGCGATGCGCGCAAATTGCAATTCGTCAGTTCGACCTGCGTCCTGGATATCTACCTCTATCCACCGGCAGCTAGTTCAGTGCCAGTGGCCACCCATGTGGAAGCGCGGCGGCGACCCAGTGGTGGCGAGATTGACCGGGAAAATTGCATTGCTGAGGTCGAACAAGCCGCAGACTAAAGCCCAAAAGTAACCGGGTCTTAAGCACATTGTGTCATGCCCTTCCCTGAGAAAAAGGGGTTTTTGACACCATGACTACGCATTTTACCGAGCTTGCCCAGCGCGCCGCTGCTGACGGGCAAGTCACTTCGCAAGAAATCCTCGCGCTGCGCCGTCAGGGCTGGGGTGATGGCATAATCACTCGCGAAGAGGCCGAAGCTCTGTTCGCCGTCAACAATTCGCTTGATGAGCGTAGCGATGAATGGTGCGACTTCTTCGTAGAGGCTGTCGGTGAATTCGTATTAAACGGCACGAAACCTCGCCTCCAATGCGACGATGAAGAAGCCAATTGGTTGATCGCACAGGTCGACCATGATGGCGTGGTAGAGAGCTTTGCTGAATTGGAATGCATTGTCCGTATCCTTGAGCGAGCCGAGAATGTCCCGACTATCCTCAAAGACTATGTACTGGCTCAGATTGAGCGCGAAGTGATGACCGGCGTTGGCCCTACACGCTGCGGCGGTGATCTGTCCGCAACGCATATCAGCACCGCTGAATGCCGGATGTTGCGCCGCGTGATCTTCTCTAGTGGTGGCTATGGCCCGGCGGCTGTTTCCCGGTTCGATGCTGAGCTATTGTTCCGGCTGAAAGACGCGACACTGCAGGATGAAAATGCCCCTGAATGGGATGACCTGTTTGTTGATGGCGTGGCCAACTTCTTGCGCGGCTTTGCGCTCGACAACGCGCAACTTAGCCATTCGCGCAAACTGGAATTGGTGAAGTTCATCGAAAGTAAGAATAGCGGTTCGACAGCGTTTGGACGGGCGATGGCGGGGAATGCCAAGCATTTTGGTCGCAATGTACGCTGGGCGCGTGAGCACCTGGCTGGCACAGACGGCCCACAAAATGACTATTTCGGCGATGCGGCCGCAGGCGACGCCGTGACAGACACCGAACAATCATGGGTCGATGCACAGATCGGTAAAGACAGTCAGGTTGATGAACTTGAGCGTCGTTTGCTTGAGCGGCTCGAGGAAGAGTAAGTTCGATCCTGAGCCGGCTCAGACCATAAAGCTCTCACCGCAACCGCAAGCACCCTTCGCATTAGGGTTTTCAAAGACAAAACCTGCTGTGAAATCGTCTTCAACCCAATCCATGGTTGAACCGACGAGGTAGAGAACGCTTGCGCCGTCGATGTAGAATGTTCCGCCGGGAGTTTCGATTTTCTCGTCAAATTTCGCCTCTTCAGTGACGTAATCGACGGAATAGGCGAGACCCGAGCAGCCTCTGCGCGGGGTTGAGAGCTTTACGCCAATTGCGTCTTCAGGAGCTTGGCACATTAGGTCAGCGACGCGTGCCTCCGCACCTTTGGTCAGAATAACAGCGGCGGGCCGTTCGCGAGTCGTGGTGGTCGTCATCACAGCATCCCCAGTTCAAGGCGCGCTTCATCACTCATCTTCTCAGGCGACCAAGGCGGATCCCACACAAGATCAACTTCTGCATCACGAATGCCGGGCACGGAAGCCGCGCGAAGCTCCACCTCGCCAGGCATAGTCTCGGCTACAGGACAATGAGGCGTGGTCAGCGTCATAGTGATCGTGGCATCGGCTTCGTCGTCGACTTCGACACCATAGATCAGGCCAAGATCATAGATGTTGACCGGAATCTCCGGATCGTAAATCTCTTTCAGCGCATCGATCACTGCCTGCTGCAGTTCGCCACCAGCACCGCCAACGGCGCCTTCCGCAGGCTTTGCCGCAAGGAAGCCCTCTAGATAATCGCGCTCGCGCTTAACCGGCGCGGCCTCGGCTTCAACCGCATCAGTTACGCGGGCGCGCGGTGGTTTGTCCGCGGTGTTGGTTTCGTTTGCATCCATGCTCATCATGCTTTTCCAAAAATCCGGCGCGTCCTCGAAATCCCCTCGAGCAGCGCATCGACATCATCTTCGGTGGAATAAAGACCAAAGCTCGCACGCGCTGTCGCCGGCACATTGAGATAATCCATCAAAGGCTGCGCGCAATGGTGCCCGGCACGGATCGCGACGTTGGCTTCGTCGAGGATTGTGCCCAGATCGTGCGGGTGAATATCGTCAATTGCAAAGCTGACGATCCCAGCGCTGTCCTCGCGGCCGAATACAGTCACATCATTCATCGCAACCAGCTCGCGGCGCAGTTTCGCGACCAATTTCGCCTCTGCCGCCTGCATTTTGGCAAGGTCGATTTCTGCGACATATTCCGCAGCAGCAGCAAAGGCGACAGCCTCCGTTATGGCAGGGGTACCCGCCTCAAAACGCTGAGGAGCAGGCGCGTAAGTGGTCTTTTCAAAGGTCACGCGGTCAATCATTGACCCGCCGCCTTCCCACGGTGGCATCGCTTCAAGCAAATCGCTGCGTGCCCAGAGAGCTCCGATACCGGTCGGCCCATAGAGCTTATGAGCGGAGAAGACGTAAAAGTCACAATCAAGCTCAGCGACATTCACCGGCATATGCGGGACCGCCTGACAGCCATCCAGCAGCAATTTTGCCCCAACCGAATGCGCCATCCTTGCGGCGCGCTTTGCATCCAGCACACTGCCCAAGACGTTTGAGACATGGCCGAAAGCCACAAGCTTGTGCCGTTCCGTGATTATCGTCTCGGCAGAATCAAGGTCGATTTGATGGTCCGCCGTAAGAGGCACTACGTCAATATGCGCGCCAATTTCTTCGGCCAACATCTGCCAGGGGACGATATTGGAATGATGCTCTAGCTGCGAAAGCAAAATGCGGTCGCCAGGCTTGAGGTTTGCCCGCCCCCAGCTTTTCGCAACCAGATTGATCGCTTCGGTCGCGCCGCGGGTGAAGACAATCTCGTCTTCCTGACCACCCACAAACGCCGCGATGCGCCGTCGTGCCGCCTCATAGGCAAGCGTCATGTCAGCCGAGCGCGAGTAAACCCCCCGATGGACCGTCGCATAATCCTCGCCCATTGCCTGGGCCATCGCCTCAATCACATGGCGCGGCTTCTGCGCGGTCGCAGCGGTATCAAGATAATACCAAGGCTTGCCTTCGGCGGTCAAAAGGCCGGGAAAGTCAGCACGCAGGTCACGGGTCAAAGCGGTAGGAGCATTCAAAGCGAGGCTCCCTCCAGCGCATTAAGAGCCGCCTGTAGCAACTCGTCGCGCTCTATTTCATCGTCCAGTTCGACAAAAGCATCGCCGATAAAGGCTTGAACTAAAAGGCGCTGAGCTTGAGAGGGTGAAAGTCCGCGCGCAGCCATGTAAAACCTAGCGTTCTCATCAAGCTGTCCAACGGTCGCCCCGTGCGCGCATTTCACGTCATCAGCAAAGATTTCGAGTTGTGGAACGGCGTTTGCGCTCGCGCCTGCTTCGAGCAACAGGCCCTTAAAGTCCTGCGCGGCATCGGTTTTTTGCGCATTACGAGCGACCTTGATCTCGCCCAAGAAATTACCCGTCGCCGTGTCCCAATGAACCGCTCGCACCGTTTGGTTGCTGGTTGCATCGGGCTCAGCGTGGATGGTTTGAGTCACAAATTCGCGTACTGCTTCGCCGCCGCCAATGGTCACGCCGCCAAACTCAAAATGCGCACCCCGACCAAGAGTTACCTCAATCTCAAGGCGGGTATAATCGGAGCCAGCACTTGTTGCAAAAACCTCTGCGCGTGCGCCATCACCGACAGTGAGACGCAGGCGGGTAACTTCCGGTGCATCGCTTCCAACGACCGTGCAAATGCGCTTGGTCTCGCCATTAGCAACAACGATGTCTTGCCAATTAGCAATGCCCGACGCGCCCAGCTTCTGGACGGCGTCTATATCGGCATAGCGCCAAGCCTCATCGCGTCGCGTTGGAAGGGGCGTGGGAAGGGTGGCGACTTCGCTCATGCGAGCGCCTCAGCCATCACTGCATCATAGCCCTCATCTTCAAGGCGCAGTGCAAGGTCTGGCCCACCGGTTTGAACAATGCGGCCATCAGCTAGAATGCTCACCCGGTCAGGCTTCACAACGTCGAGCAGGCGTTGATAGTGGGTGATGAGGAGCACGCCTTTGTCACCAGAGCGCATGATTGCATTAATGCCCTCACCAACAATCCGCAGCGCGTCGATATCAAGGCCTGAATCGGTCTCATCCAACACGGCAAACTTGGGGTCGAGAATGCCCATCTGAACCATCTCAGCGCGTTTCTTCTCACCGCCAGAAAAGCCGACATTCACCTGCCGTTTGAGCATTTCCATATCCATGCCAAGCAACGCCGCTTTTTCCTTAGCAAGCTTCAAGAACTCGCCGCCCGACAGCGCTTCTTCATCGCGATACTTACGCTGTGCGTTCAATGCCTCGCGCAGGAATTGCACGTTAGAAACGCCAGGAATCTCAACCGGATATTGAAACCCTAGAAACAGGCCGCTGGCAGCGCGCTCATGAGGTTCAAGATCAAACAGATCCTGCCCACGGAAATTCACCGATCCTGCCGTCACTTCATAGCCGGGCTTCCCCCCCAGCACATTTGCTAAGGTCGACTTGCCTGCTCCATTGGGCCCCATGATGGCGTGAATCTCGCCAGCATTCACTTCAAGCGAAAGGCCTTTGAGAATGGGCTTAGCATTGCCGCCATTTTCGACTTCGGCGTGTAGATTTTCAATCTGAAGCACCGCGTGCCTCCAATTCTTCTTCACGCTCACGATAGGCAGCCTCAGCGGCCGCTGCTGTGGCGTCAGTGCGTGCCTTTACAACCGATGCATCACGCAATTCGAGCACAAGCCCTGCAGGCTTATCTGCTTCATATTGCGTTCGGCTAGCCTCCATTGAGCGGAGCGCGAAAGTGAATTGGTTGTCCAAATCAGCACCGCGCGCAATGTGAATACGGCCAATATGCTCGAAGATTTCGCCCACATCTTTCGCGGTATATTCTGCGAACTCGCCTCGCCTCGACAGCGCCGCATTTGATGCTTCCTGCGCTTCAGCGGAGACATCTGCGCAGCCTGGAATGTCGCTTCGATGCTGCTCCTCAAAATCGGCCTGGCCTCGAACAGTGCGCAGGCGGCCGCTCAAGCACCGGCGGTAATCCTCAACGAATGGCTGAATGATGCGTGGATATTCGAGCGTCCAAGTTTCCGGGGCATCATTCTCAATCGCAATCGGCGTCTCGCCGGCGCTCTGAAGCGCCATCAATGGGGCAATAATCAGTGATAGGCTGGTCATTGGGTGTCTTCCCGTTCGGTTGTGCCTGGTTGATAGGTCGAACCCGCTTGTTCGCGAGCTTCTTGTTGTCTGGCTTCGTAGCGCGCATTGCGCTTGTCTTCGATCCGCATACGCATGCCGAGCGTGATGCGTTCCAGCACGGCGTCCATATTTTCGAGGATGTGCTCAGCTTTGATCCGCATGACACGGATGCCTACTGTCTCAAGGCTTTTGTCGCGGCGCTTGGAGAGAGTTTCATCGTCGCCATCTTCTTCGATCATGATCGCCATGCCGAGATTGTGGCAGTTAAAATCAACGATGGCAGAGCCGACGACCGCAAAGCGCTTGAATGTATAGCGGCCCAGATTGGCGCTCGCGAACTTCGCCGCCAACGCTTTGTGCGCAGGCGACGCAAATCGCTTCATCTCCCGCGCACGGTCGTGAAGCTCGTCCAAGCGCTTGTCCGAGATCTTCCAACCGCGGCCCTTTTTGTTGAGGGCTGACGCGTCGTCGGATGTGTCTTTGAGACCAAGGGTCTTGCGGTCGGTCATCCCACGCTCCCCTCAAGCGAGATCGCCAGAAGTTTCTGCGCTTCGACTGCGAACTCCATCGGAAGTTCCTTAAGTACATCCTTAGCGAAGCCATTCACAATTAAGGCAACGGCCTCTTCCTCATCCAAGCCGCGCTGTTGAGCGTAGAACATTTGTTCGTCAGAGATTTTGGAAGTTGTTGCTTCGTGTTCGATCTGTGCGCCCGGATTCTTTGCTTCGATGTAGGGCACGGTGTGCGCGCCGCATTCATCGCCGAGCAGAAGGCTGTCGCACTGGGTGAAGTTGCGCACGCCTTCCGCAGTCGGGCCAACGCGAACAAGCCCGCGATAGGTGTTGTTCGATTTGCCTGCTGAAATACCCTTGGAGATGATGGTTGAGCGCGAGCCCTTGCCATTGTGGATCATCTTCGTGCCGGTATCGGCCTGTTGGAAATTGTTGGTGACGGCGACTGAGTAGAACTCGCCCACGCTGTCTTCGCCGTTCAAGACACATGATGGATACTTCCACGTAACGGCAGAGCCAGTTTCCACCTGCGTCCAGCTGATCTTGGAGCGATCACCTTGGCACAGGCCCCTTTTGGTCACGAAATTGTAGATCCCGCCCACGCCTTCGGAATTGCCCGGATACCAGTTCTGCACGGTCGAATATTTAATCTCCGCATCTTCCATTGCGACCAATTCGACCACGGCAGCATGCAGCTGGTTTTCGTCGCGCATCGGCGCGGTACAACCTTCGAGATAGGACACGTATGATCCCTTCTCAGCGACGATCAGCGTTCGCTCAAACTGGCCGGTGTTCTCGGCATTGATGCGGAAGTAGGTCGAAAGCTCCATCGGACAGCGCACGCCTTCGGGCACATACACGAATGTTCCATCCGAAAAGACCGCGCAATTGAGCGCTGCAAAGTAATTGTCGCGCACGGGCACAACGCGGCCCAGCCACTTTTTGACAAGCTCTGGATATTCCTTGATCGCTTCGGAAATGGACAGAAAGATCACGCCTGCCTTCTTCAATTCCTCGCGGAAAGTCGTCGCAACGCTTACGCTGTCGAAGACCGCATCTACGGCGACTTTCTTAGCGCCTTTGACCCCGGCCAACACTTCCTGCTCGCCCAAAGGAATGCCGAGCTTGTCGTAGACCGCCTTGATCTCTGGATCGAGGTCATCGAGCGAATCCAGCTCTACCTTCTTGGTTGGGGCGGCGTAGTAATAGGCGTCTTGATAGTCGATCTTCGGGTAGCCGACCTTGGCCCAGTCCGGCTCTTCCATCTGCTCCCACAGGCGGAAAGCTTTCAGCCGCCAATCGAGCATCCATTCAGGTTCACCCTTCTTACCAGAAATGAAGCGAACGGTATCTTCATTGAGGCCTTTTTCCGCAAACTCGGTATCGATATCCGCTGACCAGCCATGCTCGTATTCAGCCGCCGCAGCCGCTGCATCTTTTGCGTCCTGATCCATTTCAGGTTGCAGGTCGAGATTGTCAGTCATGCCAATTCTTCTTCATGTGTAGGGGGGCTTGCGGGTGAGCGACGCAATTGTTCCAGGGTTATCTCAGCGAGAGCGCCGCGCATTTTGGCGTTAATGATGGGCCAGTGAGGCTTCATCGTACAGCCCGCTTCGTGGTCGCACGCACCGTCTTCAATGCATGCCGTCAGTGCGATTGGTCCTTCCACGGCCTCGATTATGTCAGCAACGGTGATCGCCGCCGCTGGGCGACCGAGCTGCAGACCGCCACCAACGCCGCGCATTGATCGCAAAAGGCCCGCTGCTGTGAGTTTTGATACCAAACGCTGAACCGTCGGGACCGGAAGGCCAGTTTCGCTCGCCAACTCAGCTGCACTCACGCGCCCATCACCGCAATGCGTTGCGGCCTGAGACATTGTGATAACGGCATAGTCGGCAAGGTTGGAGAGGCGCATAAATACCATCTATTCACCCGCTATTGCGAGCGATTCTTAAATCGGACTAAATGAGTCGGATTTCAAATACGCACAGAACGCTCCGATTTCAAGGGCCGAGCGATAGGTGCTTGCACTCAATGTAACGCGGGCAGATCAATCAAAGCGGCGGTCCATCCGTTTTTCCATCCGTCCCTATCGCTTTGTATGGTCGAAAACGATCGAGGTTCTGCATATTTGTCAATTGCATAAACAGGGGGTCGGCCGGTCCACCCAAGCGTGAAGGAGTATAGCCGCAAAAGCGGCGAATTTCCCGGATCATATGCGGTTGATCGACAAACGCCGCTGCAATCTCAGCCTCACCCTCATCAGTCAGATCGGGCTGCGCCAACAGATTGGCTGCTCGAATGGCCCGGAACTTTCGCGCAAGGCCTCTTGGTGCAAAACCAAAATACCTTTGCACCAATCGCTCCATTTGCCGCCGCGAATAAGCAGCATCCTCGAATAGCTGCTCAACCGGCGGGCAAAGCGATGAGCCAAGCCAGGCCAGCGTTCTTTCGATCACATCTTCATGCGCTGGCGGGATGGGTGCCAATCTTGGCCGGATCCAGTTCGCGACCTCCAAACAGGCCTGCTCACTCGAAATCTCACCCGATCTCCGCAGCGGGACGAGTCGTTTAGAAAGACGCTCGATATCCTCACCTAACAGGACGCTTGCTGGCAAAAACCGATTGCGAAAGTCTTTGACAGAGGCTTGCGTCAATGCGGCCCAGCCGAACGGTGATAGCGAAGCACCAAAGCACCACCATGGACCTTCTCCTCGGATAGGAGCAGCGACGTCAAAGGCGTTAAAAATGACAGGGCCGCCTTTTATGGTGTCGATGCGATCACCGAAGTCAGCCGTCAAATTGCCACGTACAGTCAAGAACAACTGCCCAAGCGCGCCAGCGTGACGATCTGTTGCGGGATCGTTGAAATACCTCAGCTCGAACAGCGCCAAGACATACCGCTCCAACCCTTCAGGCGGATCGAAATATGTCAGATGGAAGGTATCGGTGCTTTTGTCGATTGCACGCAGTTTGGGCGGCCCGGCCAGCCGAGCAGAACTCGGCGGCCGAGCCGCCTCCAAAGCCTCTGCGACCGGCTCTGAAGAACCGCTCACTTGCGGCCTATTGGACATCATACGGACCTTTGATCACGGCACATTGTATCTGAGCGCCATCGCTGTGCCATTGTATTTGCGCGACATCGGAAGCTCACCAACGATTCTCGAATAGAGACGGACATTTCGGAACGAAAAAGGGATGGCGCACGACGAAATGTTGGGGAGCATTCCGGGCGCGCCATCCCTAAAGCCCTGGAGTGAGGCTGCGAAAGCCGCAAAGATACAGCTGTCATGCAAAGCGATAGTCCGCCTTCGTCTTAGCACCTTGTATTTGAGCGACTTCCGAACAAAAAGCGTCGCTAAGACCCAAGCTCTCGCAAATTCTTGGGCGCGATCATTTCTGACAGATACGGGCTGTCAGGATCTTTCAATCGCGCAGGCGTTCGCCCGACGAAGCGATTGATCTCGCGAATCATATGGGACTGATCGAAGAAAGCATCGCCTAACTCAGCTTCAAACTCAGGCGTGAGCTGCGGGAAAGAAAGATAGGCGGCTGCCCTTAGGGCGCGATACTTTCTTGCAAGCGCTTGAGGTGAAAGGCCAAAATAACGCTCCGTCAGACGCTGCACTTGCCGCTCGGAATAGGCGGCCATCTCCAGAAGGTCGCCCAAGTCCGGGTTCATCGACGAACCCAGCCATGTGTTGACGACCTTGATGAGGTCAGCGTGGCGAGAATTGATCGGTTTAACCTTGCGACCGATATACTCGCCAATGAGAAGCGCACATTCTTTGCCCGACTTGCTGCCGTTGCGGTAACACGCATTCAGATCATCGCCGAGCTCAGCGATGTCGTCGCCCAAAATTTCGCGCGCGTCACGCAAACGGTCACGATGCTCGCCCGCGTGCAATCGCGTCAACGAAGCCCAACCAAGCGGAGTGAGCGCCGCACCAACGACATGGAACGGACCGTCGACAACGATAGGCGTAGCATTTGACAGTGGCGTCATGATCGCGACCTCGTGATTGGGGTCTCGATGGCCAGCGCTGAAGTGCATTTCTCCGGTTCCGCGGGGGAATATTGCCAAATGCCCGACGGATGAAGGCTGGATGTCGCGAATCTTCTGCTCATCGCACCGAAAGTGGTAGAGGGTGGTCACGTAATCGCTAATCGCAGCAGGCGGCGCGATGTAATCGACATTGATGAGGGAGCTTGATGTAAGCTCGTACCCCATCTCATCGGTATCTACGCCTTGATCGGCGATAATCGGTTCTTGAAAGTTCACCATTGATACGCCCCGTAAACAGGCGCGTAGCGAATTTGATCCTGAAAAGACACAAAAAAAGGGCGGCCCGCGAAGGACCGCCCATTTAAGTTGAGGAACTCTTCGCAATACTGCTCCGAGCCCTTCGGGTCGCAGGAGATGATGTAACTCAGGTGTACCAGAATGAATTGTATGCAAACGACAAGGTGAAAATACCCATGTCCGTTGCAAGGATATTGCCGCTCAACGCCTCGATTGATGCATTCAGTCGGCACAAGAATGCTCGACAGCGCACAAATTTGCTGGCTTAGGCTTCGCGCCCATGACCTTTTCCTTGCGCCTGTTCGATCTTTTCAAGCCCGCAATCTTCGCGCTCGATTCGGAAACGGCGCATCGCATGGCCATCGCCGGGTTGAAGGCATTGCCGACCAGAGGCCACCGAAGCTCTAACGCCGGTTCGGACAAGCTGAGCGTCGAGGTCGCAGGCTTACGCTTTCCCAATCCAGTCGGTGTCGCGGCGGGCTTCGACAAAGACGCTGAAGTGCCAGACGCACTTTTGCGCCTTGGTTTCGGATTTTCCGAGGTTGGTTCGATCACACCGCGCCCTCAAGCCGGGAACCCCAAGCCGCGGCTCTTCCGTCTTGTCGAGGATGAAGCGGTTATCAATCGCATGGGATTCAACAATAGCGGAGCCGAAGCTGCTCGCACTCGTTTGCAAACGCGGCTGGGTAGGCCGGGCATTGTTGGCGTGAATATCGGCGCCAACAAAGATTCAGACGACCGAATTGCCGATTATGCGAAAATGACGCGTATTATGACGCCCCTTGCCAGCTATTTGGCGGTCAATGTGTCCAGTCCAAACACGCCGGGTCTGCGCACGCTTCAGGATGAGGGGGCGCTCACAGCCCTGATCGACGCGGTCATCGAAGCACGAGATGAAACGGACACCGACAAGCTGCCGCCGATCTTTCTGAAAGTAGCGCCAGACCTTGAACCAACAGACATCGATGCGATTGCCCGCATCGCGCTCGCCAAGAAACTAGGCGCATTGATCGTTTCGAACACAACAATATCGCGGCCCGAACTTCGTTCTCACCACAAGGGTGAAACAGGCGGATTGTCCGGTGCGCCGCTCAGAACCCTCGCGCTTGAAAGAGTGCGCGATTTTCGCAAGGCCACAGGCGGCGCCATTCCCTTGATCGGGGTCGGCGGAATTGCGAGTGCAGAAGATGCCTGGGAACGCATTCGCGCAGGTGCATCGCTTGTGCAGCTGTATTCAGCGATGGTGTTTCACGGGCCGTCTTTGGGCGCTCAGATCGCCAAAGGACTACCGAAGCTGATGGCTCGGGATGGCTTTTCCGGCATTGCAGAGGCCGTGGGAAGCGAATAGCTGTGACACCTATGATCAAACCCATTGCATTGCTCACATCGCTTGTTCTGACCCTTTCGGCCTGTTCGGGATATTCGACCTCGACGTTGTCGGCGAGTGATTCAGCGCAGACACCACAAGTGCAATTGATCGGTGCCGTCAGCGCCGCAGATCCTCGGGCGCAGGCCGCAGGTGAAGCCATTCTGGCGAAAGGCGGCTCTGCAACCGATGCTTCGATCGCGGTCATGTTGGCGCTTACAGTGGTCGAGCCGCAAAGCTCCGGGATCGGGGGTGGTGGCTTCATGGTGCACGCCAACTCCGACGGCATCACCACTTTTGATGGCCGCGAGATCGCTCCTGCAAGCGCCACTGGCAACCGATTCTTAGACAGCGAAGGCAAGCGGCTTCCCGCAGAAACTCGTGTGACATCCGGCCTCAGCGTCGGCGTGCCCGGAAACATCGCGCTCGCGGCCAAAGCGCATCAGCAACACGGCAGGCTGCCTTGGGCAGACCTGTTTGCGCCCGCTATTGAGTTGGCCCGCGATGGATTTGTGATGAATCGCCGCCTCAACCAGTCGATAGAAAGCCGAAAAGATAGAGCGGGCAAGACTGAAGCGGCACGCGCGATCTTTTTTGGCGAGGACGGCGAGCCCTTGCCTGTTGGCTCCCGCATCACAGTACCCGATCTTGCGGACACATTTGAGAGGATCGCAAGCGAAGGTCCAAGCGCCTTCTATGATGCCGGTGCTGACCAGCTAAGCGCCTATGTCGCTGCTGAAACCCCTCAAGATGGCGTGATGACAGCCCAAGACATCCGCTCATATCAGGCCAAAGAGCGCGAAGCGGTTTGCAGTGATTATCGCAGCTACAAAATTTGCGGCATGGGCCCGCCAAGTTCCGGTGGCGTCGCCGTTTCGCAGATGCTGGGTCAGCTTGAACGCTTTGACTTGGCCGAGATGGGCCCTCACAGCCCTGTTTTCTGGCACCTATTCGTTGAATCGCAGCGCATCGCCTATGCTGACCGCGAGCTCTATATCGGTGATGCCGATTTCGTCGCCGTGCCTGTCGATGGGCTGGTTGACCGCAACTACATCGCTTCTCGTAGCGCGTTGATTGATCCAACGCGCGCCAACGAGGCTGTCGAAGCTGGTACGCCCCCCGGCGCTCCACTTGCGCGCGCTGACGGGAATGAACCCCCTGAAAATGGCACCACCCATTTCTCCGTTGTCGATGGAGAAGGCAATGCGGTGAGCTACACATCCACCGTAGAAGGCGCGTTTGGTTCGGGCCTGCATTGGGGCGGGTTTTACCTCAACAATGAACTGACCGATTTCAGCTCACGCCCTGATGTCGACGGTGTACCGGTTGCAAACCGCGTCGAAGGCGGAAAACGCCCCCGCTCATCAATGGCGCCGACCATTGTGCTCGATGAAGATGGCGAAGTGGTGCTGGTAATCGGTGCGGCGGGTGGCCCCACCATTCCAGTACAGGTGGCACGATCAATCATCGGGGTGCTTGATTTCGGGATGAGCGCGGAAGAATCGCTCAGCCTGCCGCTGATCATGGCGTTCGGCTCCGTCGTCATCACCGAAGAAGGCAGCATTGTTGCGGGTATGACTGATGAGCTGAATGCGCTTGGCCACACCAATATTCGGCTGCTTTCTCCACGTGGCAAAGCCAATGCTCTGCTGAGAGCCAGCGAAGGTTGGGAAGCGGCCGGCGATCCGCGTGTGGCCCCCTTGCTGACATACGAAGAGTAAGGCGAAGAGTAAGGCGCTCAATACTGCAAAACTTGCTGCTACGGCTGAGAGCGCTTACTTTCCCTATTGGATGAATGATTAAACGCCTTGCGAGGGATGCATCACGCGCACCCACAGCAATGCGGAAAAGAGGAGCCATTGTCCGTGCACGCCCCCACTTTGCCCCCAGTGGCGAATCCAGCTGATGACCAACTCCTTCAGGATGTGGACACCGCCAAAAACCTTGTCGAGCTGTTTCTAGAACGCGCCGATGAAAAAGGTGAGGCTGCATTCCTTGGCCGCAAAATCGACGGGGAATGGCGCACTCAAAGCTGGCGCGAAGTGGCGGAACATGTGTGCCTATTGGCAGAGGGTTTGCGGCGCATTGGGCTTAATCCCGGTGATCGCGTGGCGCTTGTTTCAGAAAACCGCCCGGAATGGTGCATCGCGGACTTGGCTATCATGGCCGCAGGCTGCGTTTCTGTGCCAACCTACACCACCAACACAGAACGCGACCATGCGCATATTCTCGACAATTCCGGTGCGCGCGCCGTCTTTGTCTCCTCTGAAAAACTCCTCGTCCCTCTGGTCGGAGCGATAGGTCGCACCGGCAATGTCGACTTTGTGATCGGCATTGACGATTTGAAACGCAAGCAATCGGGAAGCTTCGAATACCACAGCTGGGAATCCATGCTTGATGGAGATGCCGCTGCAGCGCGATTGGCAGTCGAAGCGCGATGCGCTGAGATTGGACGCGATGACACAGCCTGCCTCATCTACACCAGCGGCACAGGCGGCGCTCCGCGCGGTGTAAAGCAGCATCATGGATCGATCCTTTGCAATGCCGCTGGCGCGGCTGAAATTCTGATCAATGATTTCGGGATTCAGGATGAACGTTTCCTGTCCTTCCTACCTCTAAGCCACGCCTATGAGCATACTGGCGGGCAGTATCTGCCAATCGCAGTCGGCGCTGAAATCTACTATTCTGAAGGTCTCGAAAAATTGGCCTCCAACATCGAAGAGACGCAGCCGACCATTATGGTGGTAGTGCCGCGTCTGTTCGAAGTTTTGCGCACGCGCATCATGAAGCAGGTCGAAAAGCAGGGCCGTGTGGCCAATTTCATGATGGATACCGCGCTCAAGATCAGTGACAAGGCAACAGACGGCAAGAAGCGCAAACGCGACAAGCCGCTTGATTTCCTGGTCGAAAAAACACTGCGCCCTAAAATCCGGCAACGCTTCGGCGGTCGGATCAAAGCAATGGTTTCTGGCGGTGCGCCCCTAAACCCCGAAGTTGGCAATTTCTTCGAAGCCATGGGTCTCACCATGCTGCAAGGCTATGGCCAAACGGAAGCTGGCCCAGTGATGAGCTGCAATCGGCCGGCGGTCGGCTTGAAAATGGATACGGTCGGCCCGCCCATGCGCGGGGTGGAAATCAAGATCGCCGATGATGGAGAAATCCTATGCCGCGGCGAACTGGTAATGCACGGATATTGGCAAAATGATGCCGAAACCGCACGCACCATTGTCGATGGCTGGCTACACACCGGCGATATCGGCCATCTGGACGATAAAGGCCGCATCGTCATAACCGACCGCAAGAAAGACATGATCGTCAACGACAAAGGCGACAATGTTGCCCCGCAAAAGATCGAAGGCATGCTGACGCTACAGCCCGAAATTGCGCAGGCGATGGTGAGCGGTGATCAACGGCCTTATGTGGTTGGCTTGATCGTGCCGGATGCGGAATGGGCGCTCGAATGGGCGCGGGCCAATGATGAGAAATTCGACCTGAAACGCCTGCAAGACCTACCTGCATTTAAGAATGCTGTGCGCGCTGCAGTGGACCGCACGAATAAGGACCTTTCCGTGATCGAGAAAGTGCGCCAGTTCGCCTTTGCGGATGAAGCGTTCTCGATTGAGAATGAAGAAATGACGCCGAGCATGAAAATCCGTCGCCACAAGATCAGAGATCGGTACGCGGATTACATCAATGGGCTTTATCGCAGCTGATTAAAACAGCTTCGGTTCCAAACGCCAATCTTCAGGCGACCTCAACATCCTCGACGAATTCGGGGTAGAAGTTCGGCGCTTTTTTGGACCAACCCGGGGCAGTGGCTGCTGCTTCGCTAAGGCTTTGTAGCAAGGTTTTTCGTTGTAGGGGCCGAATGTTTGGCAGAGCTGCGGCCCCACAGAATGCGGCCGGCAAATAGGGGCGTACATCAGCACCGAGCAAACGCTCATAAAGGAAGCGAAATGCGGAGAAGCTGGCAATTGCCTCTTGCTCCAGATCGAAAGCCGCAACACGCACCAGCTTACCAATAAAGCGCTCCACTTCGTTCATGGTGCCTTCTTGCGGAATGCGTTCGCGCAGCACTTTTAGATCTTGATACGCCACATATTGACGCCGAATGGCCGCGTTCTCGCTTTCGCTCGCGCCCCAAAGCTTGAACGCATCGCAGCGCGAAAGACCCACGTCTAAGCTGCGCTTGATATAACGCTGCTCAATTGGGCTGAAGCCCGCAAATTCGCGCATTTCACCAATCGAAAGGGTGGCAGTGCTCGCAAGTGTCACTTTTGATCTCCTGTTTCAGGAGACGGTGTGCGCCAACATGGTTAACACTACGTAAGTGAGGTCAAATCAATTTGATCCGTATCTGCTCAAATAAGGCCCGCAAGCGGGCTCGAAGGGTCGGCATATTTGCGGCGGCCCATCCGGCCAGCAAGATAGGCCTCACGCCCTGCCTCAACCGCATATTTCATTGCGCGAGCCATGCGAATGGGGTCTTTCGCCTCAGCAATAGCGGTGTTCATCAAGATGCCATCACAGCCAAGCTCCATGCCAACGGCCGCGTCAGACGCGGTGCCTACGCCAGCATCAACCAGAACAGGGACGCTCGCCCCTTCGACGATAAGTCGAATTGTCACTTGGTTTTGAATGCCAAGACCCGAGCCGATGGGAGCGCCAAGCGGCATAATCGCGACCGCGCCTGCGTCTTCCAGTTGCTTGGCCGCAATCGGATCATCGACGCAATAGACCATCGGGTGGAAACCTTCTTTGGCGAGTGTTTCGCACGCACTCAGGGTTTCTCTCATGTCAGGATACAGCGTCCGAGCCTCTCCCAAGACTTCGAGCTTCACCAAATCCCATCCGCCCGCTTCACGCGCCAATCGAAGGGTGCGCACAGCCTCTTCGCCCGTAAAGCACCCGGCAGTATTGGGCAGGTAGGTGATCTTTTTGGGGTCGATATAGTCAGTCAGCATTGGAGATTTTGGGTCAGAGACATTTACCCGGCGCACCGCGACCGTGACGATCTCCGCCCCGCTCGCTTCCAACGCGGCGGCGTTTTGTTCGAAGTCTTTGTATTTGCCAGTACCCACGATCAGCCGCGAATTGAATGTCCGGCCAGCAACCGTCCAAGTGTCATCAGAGCTTGCATGGTCCCCGCCTCCGACAAAATGAACGATTTCCAGCGTGTCGCCTGAGTTGAGCGCAGCTTCTTCAAGGGTTGAGCGCGGCACTATCACTGCATTGCGCTCAACTGCGACCTTTTGCGGCTCAAGCTCAAGTTCGCGGACGAGTTGCGCAATTGTCGACGCGGTGGTCTGACGTGTGTCGCCATTCAGGGTAATGGTTTTGATTTCGGTCATGCGGGTCTGAATAGGCAGAATACGCGCATGCGCAACTGTGAGTTTTGTCGAAAAGTCTACTTAACTCGAGGCGCGCAAGTTCCAGATATGACCCAGAGAGACGAGCGCGACGCCAACGATCGTCAAGACTGCCTCTTGAACGCCATGTGGTGACGCGAGCGCTCCGCCCATCATAACCAGGCCTGCAGCTGCCACCAAAAACGGTTCGCGCTTACGATGCAGCATCGCACCCCAGCCAATGGCCACAGCTGCGATCAGAAGAGCGGCGAGCAATGCAATGCGGTGGAACTCTTCGGCTAGGAACAGATTTCCACCAACACCCAATCCCGAAACAAGCGCGATCGTCGCGACGCAATGCATGGCGCATAGCGCAGACACGGCGATGCCGGTCTTGTCGAGATTTCGACGCAATTTGGAAGGCGCGGGAGATTCGTACATGCTGGGTGTGCACATATGTAATAGTATAACATTGTGCAAGCCCAATCCCGTCTTCAAATCAACCAAATCGGACAAGGGTTTCGATTTTCGCATCAAAACCCGCGCTGATCAGGCTTGCAAGCGAGGCAGGCACCGTACATCTACGGCCAACACTCCTATGGCGAGCCAATCCATATCCTTTCAGGGCGCAGCCCCCCTTGCCCGGCCATTGGCGATCGCGCGCTGGCTTGAGGTTGTTGCTGCGTTTGTTGTGCTCATCGTTTTGGTCGGTGGGATTACCCGGCTCACTGAAAGTGGTCTTTCGATCACGGAATGGGAGCTGGCCACGGGTATATTGCCGCCCTTAACCCAAGAAGCCTGGGTAGCCGAGTTTGCCAAATATCAGGCGACGCCGGAATACAAGCTTGAAGCCAGCTTGGGCGGAATGAGCCTGGCCGATTTCAAATTTATCTATTTTTGGGAATGGTTTCATCGTCTGCTCGCCCGGATGGTGGGCCTGATTTATTTTCTCCCGCTGGTCTGGTTTTGGGTAAAAGGTGCGATCCCCGAAGGATTCAAAGGACGGCTGGTTGCATTGCTCGCACTTGGCGGATTGCAAGGATTGTTTGGATGGCTGATGGTGCAGTCGGGTCTGGTCGGCGACATGACGGACGTTAGCCATTTTCGTTTATCGCTGCATTTGCTGACCGCCCTCTTGCTGCTCGCATTATTGGTTTGGACGGCAAGAGATATGCGGCGTGTGGCTCGTGAGCCAAGCGCAGGTGCCGCGCCGTTTACACTCGGCTCTGCCATCATTGCGGGCATCTTATTCATCCAGCTTTTGCTTGGCTCCTGGGTCGCCGGATTGAATGCCGGGCATGCTGCGTATGATTGGCCTACCATGAACGGCGCACTCATCCCTGATTTGGAGACGCCACGCGGTATAATTTGGGCCGTAACGCATGACCCCAACCTACTTCACTTTCTGCATCGCTGGTGGGCCTGGATTGCGGTTGCAGCGCTGATCGTTCTTGCGAGACGCGTGCGTCAGACTGACAGGTTTGCGTCAATCGCGGTTCACACAACCTTTGGGACGATGGTGCTGCTTGGCATTGCTACGGTTTTATCTCAGGTCGAACTCTGGATCGCAGCAGCACACCAACTCAATGGCGCTCTGTTGGTCGCCGCAGCGGCCTGGGCCATGCATAGCGATGGGGTCAGGACGCAAAGAAAGCGGACTACCGCAGGTTTCGCATGAGCTCCGCTAGCGCAGCATTAGTTTGGTGCCCATTTCCAAGCTCGGATGCAGCGCATCAGGCGGCAAAGACACTACTCAGCGAAAGATGTATCGCTTGCGCAAATATAATTCCCAATATCGATTCCATGTTTTATTGGGAGGGCGAAGTGATGACCTCTAGTGAAACTGGCGTGCTATTCAAAACAACTTGTGAACAAATGGAAAAAGTCATTGCGCGTTTGGGAGACATTCATCCCTATGATATACCTGCGGTCGTGGCTTGGCGTTGTGACGAGGCTCTGCCGACAACTTTACAATGGTTGGGGTCAACAGTTCAAAAGGACACGTAGGTTCCAGTGAGTGGATGCAAGACTGAATGCGTGAGCAATCAATGGATGTGAAGAAATTGACCGCTTCTCGCCGTAGCGTGGTGGGAGCAGTTTTGGGATTGAGTTGTTTTGGTGGGCCTGCCTTTGCTGCACGAGCGGCGGCCAATCCCGCACAAGTGGCTCTGCCGCCAACTCCAATGGTGCTTTCACGCCGCCAGGAACGCTCATTGCATGACGGTGAGTTAATCCGAGTTTCGCGCAGTTGGCAGGTTCAATTCGAACGCAATAGCGATGGAATTGTGATTTCAGGTACGCAGTTGAGTGTGTCGGTTGATGCGCCTGTTGCGCTTGAACCACTCGCGGATATTGAAGGATCGCGCTCCACTGATGGCATGTGGCCCATCGTGCTGACGGCCAATGGCAGGATCTTGAGCGCGGGCAGTGATGTTCGCCCAGGTGACTTTGCTGCCGCAGTAAAGCAGGCAGAAGAAATTATCCGAAATGATGTTAGTGCGGCATCCGATCACGCAACACGGCTCGAATATCTGAACCGATTGCAAAATGTCGGCTCATCACTCCTTGATCAATTGCCTAGTGATCTCTTCTATCCAACCGGATCACCACAGCGATCACAACGTGAGGTCGAATTGCCTGGGGGCCTGACCGGGCAGTTTGAAGTTTCTTATGATGCGCGGCCATCGATAAAGGGGGCCTGGCTGAAGAATGCCGTGCGGCGGGTGACCACACGCATTGGGCAGACCGAGAAATACGCGCTTGAAGAATGGTCTCTTTCGTCGATCTAATTCCGCTAAATATTTTCGCGGTATTATTTTACCTCCCCTGAAACCCCCGGTTTTGGTTGACTTACGAGCTGTGAAGCGACAAACGCGCGCTTCTTTGCGGTTCGGCCATTCGGCACGGCCGTGATTCGAATTCACCCCTTTGTTTTAAGGACACATCAGCCATGAAGGCGCTCAGCAAACAGACCCGGTCAATCAAGCCGGCCGAGGTCGAGAAAAAATGGCACTTGATCGATGCCGACGGCCTTGTGGTCGGTCGCCTCGCATCAATCGTCGCCAACATCTTGCGCGGCAAGCACAAGCCAAGCTTCACTCCGCATGTCGATTGCGGTGATCACGTGATCATCATCAATGCTGACAAGGTTAAGTTCACCGGCAACAAGTCGACCGACAAGATCTATTACAAGCACACTGGCCACCCCGGCGGCATCAAGGAAACAACGCCTGCGAAAGTTCTCGAAGGTCGTTTCCCAGAGCGTGTGATTGAAAAAGCAGTGTTCCGTATGATCCCTCGTGGTCCTCTGGGCCGCGATCAGATGCGCGCACTCCACCTTTATAATGGCACCGAGCATCCACATGATGGGCAGAACCCAACTGTGCTCGACGTTGCTTCTATGAACCGCAAGAACAAGGTTTCCGCATAATGGCTGACGAAACGAACACCGTCTCCGACCTGTCGGATTTAAAGGACATTGCTGGCGATGCGCCTGCAGCTGACGCGGCTGAAATCGCTCAGAACCCTGCAGCACCGCTCCGCGAGCAAGAATTGGACGCGCAGGGCCGCGCTTATGCAACCGGCCGCCGCAAGGACGCAAAGGCTCGCGTTTGGGTAAAGCCTGGCACAGGCAAGGTCACTGTGAACGGCAAGGATCAGGAAGTGTATTTTGCACGTCCTACGCTTCGTCTTATCATTGACCAGCCGTTCACGATCACTGATCGTCAAGGTCAGTATGACGTTGTGGCAACCGTAAAGGGCGGCGGACTTTCAGGCCAAGCTGGTGCGGTTAAGCACGGCATCAGCCAAGCACTCGCCAAGTACGAGCCAGAGCTTCGCGCTGCGGTTAAAGCCGCTGGCTTCCTCACTCGCGATAGCCGCGTTGTTGAGCGTAAGAAATACGGCCGCGCGAAAGCCCGTCGTAGCTTCCAGTTCTCGAAGCGTTAAAGTTCTCGAACTTCTCGAAACGAGAAAGGGCGGCCTTCCCATTGGAAGTGCCGCCCTTTCTATATGTGGTCTTGGATCGAAACCTTAGCGCTGGAGCAATAGCAGACCCCAGAACAGGCCGGTCCCGGCGAGGAACATTGGCCAAGACCAATAGAGGGTAAAATCATCCACACGCACAGCCTCAATGGCCAGTTGACCACCGGCAGTACCTTGCGAACCGATCACCACTGCAACGCAGCCTGAAACGACCGCGCCAAAGATCATCGCTTTCAAAAGCTCCATCACGTCACTCCATTGCTGCGCCGAATTCAGCTCGATAAGCCGCGGCGCTACACCAATTATCCCAAAGAATGCGTTAACATCGCTGCGCCAAAGGCGGTTAAGAATTGACTGGCTCAGGTTACTACGTGGCCGCAGTCAGATTGCGCAGTTCAGAGTGGATATGGCCGCCTGCTTCACAAGTCAGCACTCGGTAACAGGGCGGCGCGCCATGTCGCAGCCTGGTGGACAGGGTGCCAATCCCGATCATGCGCATCTTGGATCCGGACACCTCACGCACCTCATCAAAGGGCCGATGGATATGTCCAGAAAGCACAGCATCAGCGCCTGCTCTCGCCAATGCCTCGAACGCCTTCGTGCCACCGATTGTCGGGTTTCCAGAGCCAACCGCCGGGCCAAGCAACGGATGGTGCGCGGTAATGAGTTTGGTCCGCCCATCTCCTTCAAGTGAACGCAGACGCTCTAGCGTTTGCGCCAATGCGCTTGAAGTAACAATACCGTCCGACCACGGAAAACGTGGCTGCGCGCGCACTGTCGTCTTCAAGGGAATGAGTACAATATCTTCGCTCGCAAATTCACCGCCTACACGGTGAACAAGCTTGCGATACCGTCGGTATGGATCGGTAAACCGCTCAAATAGATTATAGTACGGCATGTCATGATTGCCGGGATCTAAAACGACCGGCATGTCAAACTGAGCAAACCACCGTGCAGCGGCTTCATATTCCGAATGCTTAGCACGCTGGGTCAAATCGCCCGTACATACCACCAGATCGGGCTGCTCTTCCACAATCGCCCGCGCCACCAAATCGAGCGCGCGCCGATCTTCAACCCCAAAGTGCACATCGCTAAAATGAAAAAGGCGAGCGGTCATAGTGGTCCCAGCATGAATCGCGATTGGTGTTTGGGCACAAGCGCCAATCGATGTTCACCCTATACTCTGCCGCTTAATATCAGCCATGCCGAAAATGCATTGAGGCTGGAGTACCCAGCATAGGCCCACACAAGTCCAGACCAACCATTCGCAGCGAGCAACATCGCAGCCACCAAAACCAGAAATTCCGCGACCAGAGTTAGGCGGATACCCAGCAATTGAACAAAGCTCGGCATTTGTCCGACCAGCGGGTGGCCGCTTTCAAGGACCGCACGATGCAGCGCAAAGTTTCCGATTCCCAAAAGGAACATAAGAGCAAGTGAGAGAATCATGGCATGACAATATGGCGTAAACGCCAGTCGATGGAAAATCACCTTTGGTCGGGCCTGATCAAACTTCCGACAATTTGCTCGCCGCCAATCAAGCGCGGATGATGGTTTGATCGACGATCGAATGACGGGCGATGCGCATAGGCGTAATTCTTCCAATCAGCAGAGCGGTCGTATCCCCAGTTCGAACCCCCGCTCGAACACGAACGCCTCTGCTGACAGGAGAGAATAGATGAAGACCCCTAATCGTCTTTTGACACTTACCGCCGCTTCCATCGGTCTGGCTTTCACCGCAACGCCCGCATTCGCTGGCGAAGAAGATGTACACACACAGGAAATCAGTACTGCTGGGCTAGACCTGAGCACCGCTGAAGGACAACGCCTTCTCGATCAGCGAATTGAGCGTGCCGCACGGCAAGTATGTCAGGTTGATCGCCCGCAAGTAGGTACACGCATTGCGTCTTTCGCCGCACGCGAATGCCTTACCAAAGCGCGAGCAAGCGCGCAGCGCCAAGTCGCTTCAATTGTAGCAAGCCAACAACGCGGCGGTTGAACCGTGAACCTCACTCTGCGCGATCCGAAAGCGCAGCAATTGCGGCTCGAACCCTATCAGTCCCGGGGTTCGGGTCGCTTCTTTTTTGCTTCCTAGAAATCCTAGCGGCCAGCCATTGCCTTTACCTTGGAGAGGTATGTCCGGCCAATTCGAAGAGCTTCGCCGTTCTGCAGCTCTGCCGACCACACACCCAATCCATCGTGACGCAGACCCCGAATGTTGTCGCGGCGCAATATCGTAGACCGGTGAATTCGGATGAACTCATCTGGGTTGAGGCGCGCTTCCAGCCCCGCGATGGTTTGCAAAAGAAGATAAGAGCGCGAGTCCGCTTCATTCTCGTCTGGATTGCCCACATGCAACCTTACATAGTCGCGCTCAGCATCGATCTGATGGACTTCGCTCACCGCGATGCGCAGGAGTTCGGAACGATGGGGCACCCATAGCTCTTCGAGCCATTCGCTGGGTGTTTCCTTACGCTCACCGCGGCGCGCGACGGCGCGCTCGATCGCGCGCTCCAACCTGTCGGCAGACACTGGCTTAAGCACATAATCGATGGCTTCCAAATCGAACGCTTCGACCGCGAAGTGATCATGCGCAGTCACGAAGATCACCGCGGGTGGCTCATCGCTCTCAGTCAGTTTGCGCGCAACGCCAAGTCCATCGAGCTCCGGCATCGTCATGTCGAGCAATACAAGGTCCGGGTTCAGCTTTTCCGTGAGCCGCAATGCCGCGGCGCCATCGCTGGCTGTGCCAACCACACTAATCGCGGGCAGCTCGGCGCAAATCACTTGGATGCGCTCGACCGCAAGTGGCTCGTCATCGACGATCAGCGTGCGCAGAGCGTCTGTTTGATTTTCGGTATCAGCCATAATTCTTGATCACTGCTTTGAGGGGCGCGAGAGGGGGATGCGTATCTCGGTCTTGTAGCCATCAGGCATTGGCGCAGATGTAAACGCAATGTCTGGTCCAAACCGCGCTTCCAACCGGTCGCGCACATTGGCAAGGCCAATGCCAAATCCATGCGCGGCGCCTTCGGGCACGCCTGGACCGTCATCGCTAACCGTTACGACTAACCGGTCAAATTCCTCGCGTGCCGCAACCGTAATGGTCACTGGCCGCGCGACAGCGGACACGGCATACTTGACCGAATTCTCAACCAAAGGCTGAAGGATCATACCCGGCACGCGGGCCTTTTCCAATTCAGGAGGCAGGTCGAAAACAGGGTTCAGCCGGTCAGGGAAGCGAACCGCTTCAATATCTAAATACAGCGATTGGAGGTCAAACTCGTCCTTTAAATACACATCGCTCGTCGGCTCATCAGCAAGACTGTGGCGGTAGAAACGACTGATTGTCTGGATCATCCTCTCTGCCCGTTCCGCCTTGCCTGTCATCACAAGAGCAGAAAGCGAATTGAGGGTGTTGAAGAGGAAGTGGGGGTTCACTTGATAGCGCAAACTGCGCAATTCAGCTGCCTTCGCCGCTGAGCGAAATTCCTGCTCTCGCCGCTCAGCCGCGCGCGCCTGGAACCCGGCCAACATGGCAAAGTAGGTCGATGCCCAAGCAAGCAGCAAGAAGTAACGACCCAGAGCTATCTCAAGCACCGCTTTCCAAGTCTCCTCGCGCATGGAAGCCGGGGCGACTATCAAAGATTCCGATAATTGCGGTCGCTCTGATCCGCTTGGGTCGGGGGCCTTCACCTTGATCCCGTCAGGCAAATCATACAGCAGATTGCCTTCATCATCAAAGCGGAAACCACGATCTTCGGCAAACTGCTGCTCAAGCTCTTCCTGAATATCTTGAAACGCAAAGTGATTGATCTGACCAATCGCGACCGCAACCGGTATGGCAAATACAATAGAAGCCCCGATCTTAGCCCACAGCGCCTGACGGTCTACCAACCGCAGCAGCAGCCAAAGACCTATGGTGAGAATGACGCCGGCAATCGCGACCAATCCACGGCGCACGGCCATTTCGACCTGCATGTCCAGGTCAAAGATGTAACTGCGCAGTGTGATCAATATGAAATAGGTCGCCCACAGCACGACCATCGAAAGCAGCACCGTTCGAAACGGCACGCTGGGGCGGGCGTCTTTTGAACGCGCAGGTGTGTTGCTCAGATCCATAACGAAATTGTCACATAGCGATCAGCCAACAAAAGCGCCAACCAGTCGTCGGTCTGAGTCTTCACTTGGTCGAATGCTGGATCAGGCCCGTGGCTTGATCATTTCCGCAGGAACCACCCATTGCGCAAACTGCTCTTCGGTGAGCAGACCAAGCTCAAGCGCTGATTGCTTGAGCGTGGTGCCATCCGCATGGGCCTTTTTCGCGATCTTAGCTGCATTGTCATAGCCAATATGCGGATTGAGCGCCGTCACCAACATCAGGCTTTCATTCATGAGTTGATCGATCCGCGCAGTGTTTGCTTCGATTCCCGTTACGCAATTGTCGGTGAAGCTGCGCGACGCATCGGTCAGCAATCGGATCGACTGCAGCACGTTGTAGATCATCACTGGTTTGAAGACATTGAGTTCCAAATGTCCGTGCGAGCCTGCCACGCTGACGGTTGTGTTGTTACCCATCACTTGCGCGCATACCATTGTCAGCGCCTCACATTGCGTCGGGTTCACCTTGCCCGGCATAATTGAGGAGCCTGGCTCATTCGCGGGCAGTGCAATCTCACCCAATCCAGAGCGCGGGCCTGATCCCAGTAGGCGAATATCATTCGCCACTTTCATAAGGCTAACGGCGATTGTGTTGAGTGCCCCGGAAAGCTCTACCAGCGCATCATGAGCGGCCAGTGCTTCAAACTTGTTGGCTGCCGTTACGAATGCATGGCCGGTTGAGGCCGCAACGTGTTCTGCAAACTTTTCGGCAAAACCCGCTTTGGAATTTATGCCAGTGCCAACAGCGGTTCCGCCTTGAGCAAGCTCAAGCACACGCGGCAATGCGTTCTCAAGCCGCGCTATCCCGTATTCAACCTGTTTGACATATCCAGAAAACTCTTGGCCCAGCGTGAGGGGTGTGGCGTCCTGAAGATGGGTGCGACCAATCTTCACGATATCTGCAAACGCGGTCGCTTTGGCGTCTAGCGCACTATGGAGATGGGTTAGAGCAGGGATTAATTGTGCGATTGTTTCGCTCGCAGCGGCAATATGCATAGCCGTTGGGAACGTGTCATTTGAGCTCTGGCCCATATTGCAATGGTCGTTGGGATGAACAGGCTCTTTGCCACCATGTTGACCGGTCAGGATTTCGTTGGCGCGGCTGGCGATGACTTCATTGGCATTCATATTCGATTGGGTGCCAGATCCAGTTTGCCAAACGCTAAGAGGAAACTGGTCCGAAAGCGTTCCGTCAATCACTTCGCCAGCGGCAGCGACAATTGCATCACCTAGTTTGGCATCAAGCACGCCTAAGTCCATATTTGCCTTGGCCGCAGATCGCTTTTGGATACCCAACGCTTTGACAAGCGGTGCAGGCATGGTCTCAGTGCCGATATCAAAGTTGGCGAGACTGCGCTGGCTCTGTGCTCCCCAATGCGCGTCTTTCGGAACGGCGACGTCTCCCAGAGAGTCACTTTCGATACGCACATCGCCGATGGCTCCGAAGATCGTCCCGTCATTATGCGTAGTCTTGCCAATGTCACTCATCGAATGTCTCCTGGTATCGGTCGAATCCGGGTCCGTTTTGTGCCGGTTCGTGAATATTGCAGCCCCCATATGCCGCCCTGCCTAAGCAGGTCAAAGGGAAGGTGCGGTTTGCGCTTGTCCAAATTGCTTGGAACTGACGCGCGTGAGGGCTAGGAAGGGTTGACGGACTGTATTGTAGTACTAATACAGTTATTCGGAGTAGTTATGAGCACCACCACTATGACGCGCGATACCACTAAAGCTCGCAAAGCAATGATCGACAGCCAATTACGCACTAGCGGCGTAAATGAGGAGTTCGTTCTTGGCCGCATGCTTGCAGTGCCGCGCGAAGATTTCTTGCCAGCCGATAAGGCCAGCCTTGCCTATATCGATCGCGCCATCCACCTTGAAGATGGTGGCCATCTTGCCTCACCTCTCTTTTACGGCAAACTGCTTTTGGAAGCGGCTCCAACCGCGCAAGACAAAGTATTGCTCGTTGACGGCGGCACTGGCTACTGCGCTGATCTAATCGCGCCGCTGGTGTCAGATCTGACGATTGTGACCGCTGCTCAAGCTGCCGCAGGAGAGGTGCCCAAGGGCCCCTATTCTCTGGTCTTGATTGATGGAGCAATTGAACAATTGACGCCGGCGCTCGCCAATGAGCTTGAAGATGGCGGACGCGTGGTCAGCGGCCTTTTGTTGCGAGGCGTGACGCGGCTCGCTTCAGGTAAGAAAGTTGCAAATCATCTCCCGTTGGAGCCAATTGAAGATCTTGGCATTCCGGTGATCCACGCATTCGACAAGCCCAAGAACTGGACCTTTTAATGCCACAACGCTTTCGCTTGAAACACTTTGCAAAGGCTGCCTCGAGCTTAACGGTTCTGGCCCTAGCCGGTTCTGCGGTTTCGGCGCAGGCAGAAACACTGCGCGATGCACTTGTCGCGGTTTACAATACTAACCCAACCCTCGAAGCAGCTCGGGCAAGCCAGCGTGCAACGGACGAAGATGTGCCGATTCAAAGAGCGCCCGGTCTGCCCAGCGCCACTGTCACCGCTACACATATCGAGTTTCTGCAACAGTCTTCAAACTCGTTTACCGCCCCAGAGCGAAACCTCGGTGTAAACGCCTTGCTTAGTGTGCCGATCTATTCAGGTGGCGCGGTTCGCAATGGCATCTCTGCCGCGCGGGAACGCGTCGCAGCTGGGCAAGCAGACCTACGCGGCACTGAAAGCTCAATATTCAGCCAAACGGTAGCCGCTTACATGGATGTTTTGCGGACCGAGGCACTCGCTCAACTTGCGACAAATCAGGTGGAAGTCCTGCGCGTCACTTTCGAATCGACCAGCGACCGGTTTGAAATCGGGGACCTCACCCGGACGGACGTAGCCCAAGCGCAGTCGCGCTTGGCAGTGGCTCAAGGTGACCTGCAAACATCCTTGGCAAATCTCGTCAATGCGCGCGAAGTCTATATTCAATTGGTCGGACGATCGCCGATGGGCCTCGAAGCTCCTCCTCCACTGCCTGGACTGCCAGAAACCGTGGGCGAAGCTGTGGTCACTGCGCTTGACAACAATCCCGACTTGATCGCTGCCAAAGAACGGGCTGAGGCAGCGGGTTATGACACCGAGGTCGCCGGATCATCGCGGCTGCCGACTGTCTCTCTCTTTGCAAATTACGATTACAGCGATTTCTTCGGAACGCTCGGCGGGCCCGTCGCCAATACGTTTCAACAAAGCGAAACGACAGCGAATGCCGGTGTGCGTATCACGATCCCACTGTTTCAAGGTGGGCGCCCCGCTGCCCTCCAGCGCCAAGCTGGAGCACGCGAAAGCGCCGCACTGGAACAAGTCATCGTCACTGAGCGAAGCATTATCCAACAAACCCGGTCGGCCTATTCAAGCTGGGACGCGTCCAACGCCGTAATCCGCAGCTCTCAAGCCGCCGTGGAGGCCGCGGAGCTGAGCCTTGAAGGCGTGCGTGCGGAAAATTCGATCGGAAACCGCACAATCATTGATGTGCTCAACGCAGAGCAAGAATTGCTTTCGGCGCGCGCACAATTGGTCACCGCTCGGCGCAACGCATATGTCGCAGGATTCAGCCTGCTGGCGGCGATGGGCAAAGCAGAAGCGCGTGATCTGAACCTAGATACAGGCGGTCCGCTCTACGATCCTCAGGTCAATTATGATCGCGTCTCAGGCCGCTTTATCGATTGGGACCGCGATCCAGAACCTTCCCCAAATTCGACCAGAACCGTTGACATTGAAGCAGCAAATGCATTCATAGGGCCAGTTTTAGAGCCAGACGAATAGCGGTTTTCGGTGATTCGTATGGTTAATGCGAATTCACTCGCGCCAATATAGGGGCATTCTCGTGGCGAACGAAAACGAAGCATCGGTCGAAGAGATCTTGGAGTCGATCAAGAAAGTGATCGCACGCGATGCGAATGAAACCACCCTGCCTGCGCGCAAACTGAAATCCGATACAGTTGAGCCCGCCGATGAGCTTGCTCACAGCCAGGACGAAGAAGGCATCTTGGATCTGTCTGAGATGGAGCTTTCTGAAGTGGTCGACACTGATGAGCACGATGGACAAGAGCAAGACCCAGATGCGCCGCTAATCACTGAAGAAGTGCGCGGCGCGATGCAGGAAAATCTCGCTGCTTTGGCCATGCTTGCAGAACCGGGTGCCAAACCGCAGATCGTCCGCTCAGGAGAGACTTCTCTTGAGGGGCTGACACGCGAATTGTTGCGCCCGATGCTTGCAGAATGGCTTGACCAGCACCTTCCGGGCATGGTCGAGAAGTTGGTTCAGGCTGAGATAGCACGGATCGCTGGCAAGCGCGGTTGATCCTACACCTGACTAGTGCTGGTTTCGCTGGTATCTAAACGACGCTGTCGTTAGGCTATTCGCCTATGGGACAATCACTTTTGAAGGCCGCAACTTGCGCCGCCGCTATCGCGCTTTTCTCTACTACAGTACATGCGGAAAGCCATTCTGAGCGATCTACTGACATAGAGGGCGTGACCAAGCCTCCTATGTCAGCATTAGACCTCGTCACCATGCCTCGCCTAGGTGGTCCGACAGTGACCCAGTCGGGTCGTTACGCGGTTTACTCCGTTACCAATACCGACGCAGATACCTTTGACAGAGCCGCCTCGCACTACGTGCTCGATTTGCAGGAAGCTGGTGCGACCCCAATCGCGTTCGACTTAGGCCTTGAAGGTTATGGCCTGGCATTCGGCCCAGATGACTTTCTCTATTTTGTGAGCTTTCAGCACACTGACGAAGAGGAAGTAGAGCGTGCACGGGTCTGGCGCGTTGCGTTGGAGGCCAATGGCAATGTGACAGGCCCCATGCTGGTCGCTGACATTCCAGATGCCGATATAGCCGGATTCAGCCTAGCGCCGAGCGCCGACAAAATTGCCCTTTGGTCGGAAATGAATCGCGATTGCGAAACATTCGGCTGCGAACCAGGAGAGGAGTCGCTTGGAACAGGCCGCCTCTATGACGGAGCCGACGGTTTCTACCGCCATTGGGACCGGTGGATCGAGCCAGGCGTTCTTAATCGAGTGTTCGTCTTCGGATTGGAAAATGGCGAGCTATCCGGTGATGGGATGGCGGTCGATGGTGGATCGTCGATTGGTGGTTTGACCGGAAACACACCAACCATGCCCTTTGGCGGCAGCAGCGACGTTGCATGGGCTCCCGACGGATCAGGATTGTATTTCGTAGCGCGAGAAGCTGGCGCGGCAGAACCTACATCCACTGATCTCGACATTTACTGGTCGGATCTGTCCGGTACAGCTCCAACAGAAGTGACCCAAAGCAATCGAGCGCATGACAGCTCCCCGGCACCCTCTCCAGATGGCAAGACACTTGCGTATCTTGCGATGGAACGGCCTGGATACGAATCCGATCGGCTGGTGGTGCATTTGCGCGACCTTGAGAGCGGAGAAACAAGAGCGCTCACGCAAGACACTGACCTGTCTTTTGGCTCGCTAAGCTGGAGCACCGATAGCTCGCGCCTATTTGCGACTGCTGCAGATGTACTCGACACGCCCGTATTCAGCATTGATCCAAAGACTGGAGCCGTAACTGAGCTCAACCTAATGGCGGGCCACGAAGCGCATATCGGAAATGTGGTGGCTTTGCCCGGTGATAGGTTGTTATTCACCAGGGATTCGATCGGCGCGCCTAGCGAGCTTTTTGTGGCAGATGCCGGGAGGACGGCGCGCCCCATAACGGACGAAGTGACCAGTGCCATGGGGCAAAAGGCCTCCACCGTCACAACTCGGTTCAGCTTCGAAGGCGCCGAAGGGGATACCGTCTGGGGCCAGATTACTCGTCTGGAAGAACAAGAGGGGCCAATTCCCGTCATCCTCTACATCCATGGCGGGCCGCAGGGCTCATTCCGCGATGGTTGGTCAAGCCGCTGGAATCCGCGTGTCGTGGCGAGCCAAGGCTACGCGGTGGTCTCGGTCGATTTCCATGGATCTGCCGGATACGGACAGGAATTCATGGACTCCATCAATCAGGATTGGGGCGGAAAACCGCTAGTCGATCTGCAAAAGGGGCTTGCCGCTGCGCTTGAACTCGATCCTCAAATTGACGGGTCCCGCGCTTGTGCAATGGGCGCAAGTTACGGCGGCTATATGGTGAATTGGATCGCGGGCAATTGGCCTGACCGTTTTGATTGTCTGGTCCAACATGATGGCCTGTTCGACATGCGCAGCTTTTACTATTCGACCGAAGAATTGTGGTTCCCGCGTTGGGATTTCGGTGGTTCCTATTCTGAAGCGCAAGAAACCTATGAGCGCTGGAATCCTGTGAACCATGTCGACAATTGGCAAACACCAATGCTTGTGATCGCGGGCGAGCGTGACTTTCGAGTGCCATACACACAAGGTCTACAAAGCTTCACAGCACTGCAAGAACGGGGCATTCCTTCGCAACTGCTTGTCTACCCAGATGAAAATCACTGGGTGCTCGGCGCTGAAAACTCGCTGCAGTGGCATAATACGGTGTTCGCTTGGCTTGATCGGTGGCTCAAACCGCAAAGCGAGAGCGAGGAATGAGTGAAGACGGTTTGCTAGCCGCTCAAACTGCGCTGGCTAAACAATATGGCAGGGCAGGGCGCGAAATTGAGCGACACATCTTCCTGTGTGCTCTGTCAGAAAAGCAAAAGTGTTGTGCCCCGGCACAAGGTGCAGTCGCTTGGCAGTATCTCAAGGATCGATTGAAAGAGCTTGCCCTTGCCGGTCCAAAACGCACATCGGAAAGTCCGCGCGGAGAGGGTGGTGGGGTTCAACGCACCAAAGCAGATTGCTTACAGATTTGTGCAAACGGCCCCATCGCTGTCGTTTGGCCCGATGGTGTTTGGTACCATTCATGCGGGCCTGACGTGTTGGAACGGATTATTCAGGAACACTTGATTGGTGGGCAGCCGGTTGAGGATTATCAACTTAGCCCTCCTGCTTAGCGGTCGTCGTCATCCTTAGGCGCCCATAGCTCATCGCTATCAGGCAAACGATTATCGACCGATTCGTCATGTCCGGTCCCATTCGATAGAAAGGCGAGCCCCATAAGCCCGCCCGCTAGCAGCATCGTGAAGCTAATCCCCAACGCAACCGCGATGTAAAAATGTACGGAAATCATGCCATTAAAAGCATAAAGTATGCCGACAGCCACGAGGACAGTCGCAATTGTTACGCCCAACAGCAGCTTCATGATCTGGCGATATCGCGCCCAGGCATGCGCCGCGTTTTCGGGATCGTCGAGAGGGGACTTCTTGACCATTCCCAACCCAATGCGGCGTGGTTCGCAGCATTGCAAGCTGACAATGCGCAACACTGGTTCGGCATCTAGCAACCATCCCGTCTGCCCCTAAGCACAAACACCGATTCGCTTTTTCACCGGATTCGTGGCATTTTGGAACAACTAGAAGGAGTCCCAACATGACAATTGCCAAGATTATTGGCGACCGGGACGCATCGGACATTGTTTCTTGCGATGTTACGACCCCGGTTGTCGAAGCCGTCTCTATCCTCGCTGGAAAACGGATCGGTGCTGTGCCTGTCATGCGCGCAGGGCAGGTTGCGGGGATTTTGTCTGAGCGCGATATTATCTACCGACTGGCGGAAAAAGGCAGCGCCTGCCTAAATCTACCGGTTGAAGCGATCATGACCTCGCCAGCTGTCACTGTGGAGCCTAGTACACGTATCGATGATGCTCTTGCGTTGATGACAAAGCGTCGCTTCCGTCACTTCCCGGTAGTTGAGAATGGCGCGCTCGTCGCATTCATCTCGATCGGTGATCTTGTGAAAAGCAAAATCGATGAGGTTGAGCACGAAGCCGCGGCACTGCGCGATTATATTCAAACAGTCTGACACCTTGAGCATCGGACCGTGGGTCCTTAAGTTATAGGCATGGCCCAAACACTTACCCTTACACCAGCTGCTGCAAAGCGCGTGGCTTGGATTGCTGAAAAGCAGACAAAGCCTGCGATTTTGAGGCTCTCTGTCGAAGGTGGGGGCTGCTCAGGTTTTCAATACAAGTTTGACCTCGCAGAAGCGGCCGACGGTGATGATAGCGTCAGCGAAACAGATGGTGTGCGATTGATCGTGGATCCGGTTAGCCTTGACCTCGTCGAAGGCAGCGTCGTCGACTTCGTTGAGTCATTGGGCGGGGCGGCGTTTCGCGTAGAGAACCCCAATGCCGCAGCTGGATGCGGATGCGGTTCAAGCTTTGGCATCTGATCCTACAATGCCTCGCATATCGTTCACTCTCCAATAGACGCACGCAATTCGTTGCTGCATGGACAGAACGATGAAAATTGCGACTTACAACATCAACGGTATCAAAGCGCGCCTACCTCGGCTTAAGGAATGGCTTAGTGAAACACGGCCATCGGTAGCGTGCCTGCAAGAGGTCAAAAGCCAAGACAAAGACTTCCCAGCAGGCGAGTTTGAAGAGCTTGGATATCAGCCGATTTGGTATGGTCAAAAGAGCTTCAATGGTGTTGCCATTCTTGCAGATACCCAGGCGGGATATTCCATTGAAGAAGTGCAGCGCGGCCTAGGGATTGACGGTCCGAAAGAAGGGGAGGGCGAGCAGGCTCGCTACCTAGAGGCTGATCTGATCAAAGATGGTGAGCGCGCACGAATCGTGTGCATTTACCTTCCCAACGGTAACCCTCAGCCGGGACCAAAATTCGACTACAAAATCGCGTGGATGGAAAAGCTTCGCGGTCGTATGAAGCAGATTTGGGCGGAAGAAGTACCTGCAGCGGTTTTGGGCGACTACAATGTCATTCCCGAAGATGATGATGTCTATGCGGTCAAGGCGATGCAAAATGATGCTTTGATGCAGCCTGAGTCCCGCGCCGCCTATAACCGACTGCTCGCTGACGGCTGGACTGATGCGGTGCGCACTTTAAATCCGAATGGTGGTGTCTGGACCTATTGGGATTATCAAGCCGGTGCATGGCAACGTGATCACGGGTTTAGGATCGACCACATTCTGCTGTCTCCGGAACTCGCTGACCGCCTGCAAAGCGTCGGTGTAGACCGCGAACATCGCGGACGGGAAAAAGCGAGCGACCACGCACCCACTTGGGCGATCTTAAACGGCTAGCATTCTCGATATTTGAGAGTCGAAAAGAGCTCCCGCCCAAACGGGCGAGAGCTCTTTTCCAAAACACGCTTTCTCAACGATAAAATACGTGAGTGTCGATCTGTGTGAGGCGAGTCTTTGACCGGCTCCAACGCGGACGAACATAATTGGCGTGGAAGTAAACCGCTTCAGCAGCCTCTGATTCCCACAATCCATCATGCGCAATTCGCGCTACCGCTTTGGCGCGCGTCCAAGCGGCCGAAGACGTGTTGATCTGGGGCATACGGCCGCCACGAACAAAGGAGAATTGCGAACGCTGGTAGACTACGCCGCAATAGCTTGCGGGCCACCGGCGATCTTCGGAGCGGTTGATAACAACTTGCGCAACGGCGAGTTGGCCTGCCAGCGGCTCACCGCGTGATTCGAAATAAACAGCGCCTGCAAGGCAACGCATCTGTTCGCTAAGGGGGGCGTCGCGATTGACCAATCCAACGAGTTCACGAAGCGAAGATGCTTCAACGCCAGTCGCGTCAGCTTCAGTCTCACTCGGTTCGGGGATGGGTTGAACAACTTCCTGGGAGACAAAGCGGGATTGCTCCGGCACGATCTCAATTGGTTGAACAGCAGTGGTCTCTGCTTCGTCTTGTTCTGGCGAAATCACGCCTGAATCTTGAGCAATCGCTACAGCGCCGTCGGCACTCGAGAAGCTCAATCCAGCTGTCGCGACTATTGCGGCAGCACTCAATGAATAAGTCTTACGACTCATGAAATCTACAATCTATGCGGTGAGCAAGCTCCGTCGCAGGTGGGACCTGTTGCGAGTGTTCGCGTTGGTTAAGAGGGTGGTCCGTGTTTGCCTGCCGGCTGCCCCCCGTCTGCGCGCCAATTCAACGACCGTAATGTCGTTTCCGTGGCCTACGCACCTGGAAGCTGGAGGCGAAATAGTCTCAATTGATACTATGTCAAGTTAACGCGGCAAAAGTCCGATGAACCGTTCTGGATCGTCGATATCCACCTCCAAAACCCAAATATCGGGGTCTTGCTGAGATCGTCTCTGTACGTATTCTGGAAATTCCAATGGATTTTCAGTGTTTTGTGATTTCGTGATTACGAAGCTGCGTGAACCGTCAAGATCAGGCATCCTTTCGTAGAGGCGGGTATCTTCACCGCGACACATAGTTACCAAGAGGATCGTTCCAGCATCGCGCTCGCCTTTGTGTAGGACCATCGCACTGCCGCCATTCGATTCGACAAGTCGAATCAGGCCGGAGATTTCAAGATGGGCAGGAAGCCTTTCGCTCATCAGCGCCTTAAGCCGCATATCCGGGGAGGCTGGAGAGAGCTATGCGTGATCGCATGAACGTGCCTGTTCCGCGGCCGATTTCGTCACCTTCAGCATCGATCAAACGCGATTCGGCGACCAAAACCCTGCGCTTGCCGCTTACCCAGCGCCCTTCGGCGACGACTTCGCCCTCGCGCACGGGCTTTGTGAAATGTAGGTTGAAACTGGTCGTCAGCAAAAACCGATCGGTCGCCAGTGTATTCGCAGCGTAGAACGCCGCATCATCGAGCATTTTGAAGTATATTGTCCCATGCGCCGCACCAGCCGCATGGTAGACGTCGTTGGTCACGGTAAATGTCAGCCGCGACCGCCCCTCACCTTTGATCGCGAGCTTAGACTGAAAAACTCCATTCACCGGCGCAGAAGCGTAAAGCCGCTCCAACGCCCGATAGTGGAGATCGGCGCCTTCGTTATCAGGCCGCATCGCGCAAAAATTGATTGGTGAGGAGGGCGAACAGGGCTTCTTCGTCTGCCGCATCAGACAAGGATTTCAACATTGCCTCGTCACGCACGAGCCTTGAAATTGCCGCAAGGGCATGAAGATGAGACGCGCCAGCATTTTCTGGAGAAACAAGGCCAAACGCCAACGTCACGGGTATCGCATCAGCAGCCTTGAAATCGACCGCCTCTTTCAGCTTGAGGAGCACCATTGTCGGGCGCTTAACCGATGTGCTCCGGCAATGAGGGATCGCAACACCGCGGCCGAAACCCGTGCTGCCTAGGGCTTCACGCTGTTCCAATCCTTCCAAAACAGCCCCGGACTCCAATCCATAGGCATTCGCGAAGAGATCAGCGACGTGCTGCAAAATCTCAGTGCTATTTTGGGGGTGGGCCAAGGCGACAGCCTCCGGCACGATTGCGATACTAACGTCCATTGTAACTACTTAATTCCCATAGTTCCCGTGAACCCAACAAGTGACAAGCGTGATCGCGTTCGGGGCGCAAGCATGCTCGTCTATGTCTAGGGCTGGACCCTTCTGGTGTCGTTACGGCTCCCTACCGAACCCAGATTTTTTGGTCCTAACGCGGTTCAACCCATCCGATCGATCCGTCTTCGCGGCGATAAACCATATTATGCCTGCCAGTTCCAGCATTTTTGAAAAACAGCGCTGGAGTATGCCTCAAGTCGAGCATCATAACCGCATCTGCGACACTGGCCTCAGGGATATCGACGCTTGTTTCAGCAATGATAGGAGGGGCCTGTGCAACAACCTCTTCTTCAGGCTCCTCGCCTGCAAAAATCGTGTAGGCCGCCTCTTCCTCGGCGCGAACTTGAAGTGCGCGCTCGTGCCGATCTTTTAGCCGCCTTTTGTAGCGGCGAAGCTGCTTTTCAATTTTGCCAGCCGATTCGTCGAGCGCAACATGCGCATCATGCGCGGATCCCTGTGCCTTTAGAATCAAGCCTTGTGTTACGTGCGTCACAATATCGCAGCTGAATGAACCGCCTGGGCCTTTGCCAAAGGTGATGTGAGAGGAGATCGCACGGTCGAAATACTTGCCAACAATATCGGTCAGTCTGTCCGATGCATGTTCTTGAAGTGCGGCTCCGGTCTCAACCTGATGTCCTGAAATTCGGATATCCATTTCTTGTCTCTCCTCAAAGCTCAGGCCAACCGGAAAAACTGCATTGGTCCAAAGTTCAACGGTTCCAGATTGCGCCTTCCAATCCGGATATGAAATCGGCGTGACGTTGCAATTCAGCAGCCGTCGCAACATGTGGGCGCGGTTCGCGACGCTCTCGTGTTATTGGCGATTTTGTAACAACAGATTGGGCAGTCTCTGATTTAGCAGCTACAGGAGCCGCTTCTGCTGCAAGCTCCAATCCGATTTGCCGTCCACCAGTGAGCTCTACATAGACTTGCGCGAGCAGTTCGGCGTCCAGCAAGGCTCCATGTTTCACGCGGTGACTGCGATCAACGCCATAGCGTGAGCAAAGGGCATCAAGCGAAAGCTTGGCCCCCGGGTGCTTTTTGCGCGCGATCGCCACCGTATCAACCATGCGATCCAATCCGATAGGATCACGGCCAATCCGCTCCAGCTCAGAATTCAAAAAGCCAAAATCGAAACCCGCATTATGCGCGACCAGTGGCGCATCACCTAGGAATTCGAGCAGTTCATCAGCCGTATCTGCAAAGAGTGGCTTGCTAGATAGAAAGCTGATGGAAAGACCATGAACCGCTTCGGCGGCAGAAGGCATGTCGCGCTCAGGATTATAATAGGCGTGATAGGAATTGCCCGTCTCAACCCGGCCAATCATCTCGACACAGCCAATTTCAACCATCCGATCCCCGGTTTTGGGGTCCAAACCGGTGGTTTCTGTGTCGAATATCACTTCACGCATTTGGCATGTTATTCACCCTCTCACACCAGTGCGCAAGTGCTCTATTCAACTTCGCTGAGCAGATCGATCAAAGCCCGAACTTGCGCATTGGTCTGATCAAGACTGGTGGAGGTATCGATCACATGATGGGCTCTTTTGCGCTTTTCAGCATCGGGCGTCTGTAGACCAAGGATATGCGCAAATTTTTCAGCAGTCATGCCAGGACGGGCCAAGACCCTTTCGCGCTGCACGTCCTGCGGAGCAGAGACCACCACAACCACATCAACAGCGGCGTCACCACCACGCTCAAACAACAGGGGTATGTCGAACACAATGAGTTTTGCATCAGTATTGTCGGCAAGAAACTTCGCGCGCTTTTCGCCAACGGCGGGGTGCACAATTGACTCAAGCTTGGCGAGCTTTTGCTTGTCGCCAAAAACGAGTTTACCCAACGCGTCCCGGTCTACTCCATCTACGCCCGTTGACCCCGGAAAGGCCGCCTCTATCGCCTCAAGCAATTCGCCCTCTGGCCCTTGCATCGCCCGCACTTCTGCATCGGCGTCGAAAACAGGAACTCCGGCGGCTTCGAACATGGCGGCAACGGTGGATTTGCCCATACCTATTGAGCCGGTGAGGCCAATTATCTTGGGACCTTTCATCGCAGCAGCAACTTTCTAAGTTCTGCATCATATTGCCGGGGCGGTGGCGCACCAAAGAAGCGTTCGAAGGCTATTGCGGCCTGACCAATCAACATAGTGAGCCCATCAATGGTCTGGTGGCCTGCTTTATGCGCGTTCCTCAAGAATTGCGTGTCGATAGGACTATACACAATGTCATAGGCGATCGCGCCTGGTGGTGCGTGGCTCCAATCGAACTCGAGCGGTGCACTGCCTGTCATTCCGAGAGGTGAGGCGTTGATGACCAGATCGAGGCAGCCTTCTCTATCATCAAATGCGAAGTCGGTGGGGTCAGCAAAGTGTGAGAGGTGCACTGCGTGATGCTCACCCTTGGGCGCTAATTCATCCAGCAATGTTCGCGCCTTTTGAGCATCGCGGCCAGCAACAACCAATGTGAAGCCCTGATCGGCAAGGGCAACGATAATGGCCCGGGCGGCCCCACCAGTGCCCAAAATGCGAGCCATGCGAAAATAGTGCTGCTTTTCTAGCTCAGGTCTAAGTGGTTCGAGAAATCCACCCATATCGGTGTTTGCACCGGTTAACTGTCCATCGGAGGATCGAAAAATGGTGTTCACTGCGCCAACGCGCTTGGCCAGATCCTCAACTGAATCGAGCTGCGCCATCACGGCTTGTTTGTGCGGCATGGTGACATTGCACCCGCGCCAATCCGGGATTGCCTTTGCATCTTTGATGTAGCTGCCAAGCGATCCTGCCTCGACAAGCTGCGTTTCATACCGGCCTTTGATGTCAAGTTTTTCCAACCAAAACTGATGGATCAAGGGGGATTTGGACTGTGCAATCGGATCGCCAATCACGTGGGCAAGGGGAACATCCGAACTCATGAGAGCAACACACCGTGTTCACGCAGAGCACCCAGGACTGAAATCAATGGCATACCCAATACGGTGAACTGGTCCCCTTCAATCTGTTCAAACAGCTGCACCCCCATGGCCTCGATCCGAAAACATCCCACGGTGTATCCGATATCCGGCCATTCCGCTTCGAGGTAGTGCTCAATAAATCTGTCAGACAAGTCCCTAACATGCAGCATGGCACGATCGGTGTGGCTCCATTCGCATGTGTCCCCGCGGACCAAAGCGGCCGCGCTATGCAATTCAATCGCTTTGCCTGAGAAGAACCGCAAATGCTCGGCGGCATCTTCACGCGAGGCAGGTTTGTCGAAACGTTTGCCTTCGACGACCACGAGGGAGTCGCTTCCCAAAACCAGTTTATCGCGGTGGGATTCAGCAATGGCTGCCGCCTTGGCGACACTCAAAGCCTCTGCGATCTCGGGAGGGGTTGCGCCGCGCAACTCTTCTTCGATTGCCCGCTCATCCACATCCGCGGGCATAGCGTCATAAGTAACGCCAGCGGCATCAAGCATAGCTCTTCGCGACGCGGACTTTGAAGCAAGGATCAATTGCGGAGCGCTCATATCGGCTTAGACACCCCGCCAACTGTGCGATCTTTGCGTTCGCGTTCCTGTGCCAGGCGAATAATCGCAGCTGCGCTTTCCTCAATCGAGCGGCGCGTTACGTCAATCACCGGCCAGCCATTGTCGGCAAACATCCGGCGGGCGAATTGGATCTCCGACCTCACCTTGTCATTGTCGACATAGGAGGTCTCAGTGCCCTCGTTCAAAGAAAGCAGGCGATTGCGACGAATTTGGACAAGCCGCTCTGGCGCGGTTGTAAGACCGACAATCAAAGGATGCCGTAATCCAAACAATGCCTTGGGTGGGGGGCTTTCCACCACCAGCGGAATATTTGCGACCTTGTACCCGCGATTGGCGAGGTAGATGCTGGTCGGAGTCTTGGAGCTGCGAGACACGCCCGCAAGAACGATATCGGCTTCTTCCCAATCCTCATGCGCGATGCCATCGTCATGGGCGATTGTGTATTGAATCGCATCCACGCGCTTGAAATAGTCTGCATCCATCGCGTGCTGACGTCCGGGGCGGCCATGTGCCTCTTGCCCTAATTGCGCCTCTAAGGCGGCTGTGACCTGATCAAGGACGGGGACAGCGGGTAAACCGAGCTGGCGGCAGTGTTCTTCAAGCCGGGCACGCGTCTCTGGATTGACCAAAGTGAAAAGCACAAGCCCTGGGTTGGTTGCCAAATCCGGGACAATCCGGTCGAGATGCTGGCGCGACCTTACCATTGGCCAAAAATGCCTGCTAACGGTCGGATCATCGAATTGGGCCAGCGCCGCTTTCGCTATCATCTCAAGCGTTTCACCGGTGGAATCCGAGACAAGGTGCAGATTCAGGCGGTTCATAAGGCGATTCGCGTAGTCTCTTTAACGTTTGTGGACAGTTGCGGGCATAAACCACGGGAGAGGACCGTCGACAAGCATGGGAGGAGATTCCATGCGCATAATCACGTATTTCCTCTAAAAGCTTCTCTACACGGGATAGCGGATGTCGACAGGCTGGGGAGAGTGGGGATAGTTCTCGCTTGACTCAAGGCTCCCGCAGATTCGCAGCCTACGCAAAACCCCTTGTGTCTTTGGAGAAATCAGGCAGTGACCGGTAATTCCCACTATCCACAGGGCCAACAGACTCCATCAATCCTTTTAAAACTATAATTTATTTGATTAGAGGTACGCCATGCCTGGTCCTTTGCTCGACACCCTGAAGGGTTCCGCCCAAGATATTGCTCCCGTTTGGCTCATGCGCCAAGCTGGTCGCTATCTCCCTGAATATCGTGAATTGCGCGCTGAAAAAGGCGGCTTTCTCGAGCTCGTCTATGACAGCGAAGCGGCTGCCGAGATTACGGTTCAGCCGATCCGTCGATTTGCCTTCGATGGAGCAATTCTGTTCTCAGATATCTTGATCGTCCCGCATGCAATGGGTCAGGGTCTCGAATTTCTTGCAGGCGAAGGGCCAAAGCTTAGTCCCACATTGCTCGAAAGCGAACTGGCTGATTTTACTGCGCAACCTGAGCGTTTCGATCCAATCTATGAGACGGTGCGACTGACCCGGCAGCAAATTGGCGAAGCGGTAACAATGCTGGGCTTTGCAGGTTCGCCTTGGACGGTTGCAACCTACATGATCGCTGGTGAAGGATCGAAGGATCAGGGCCCTGCGCGTTTGCTTGCTTATCATGATCCAGCGCGGCTCCAGGCGATCTGTGATGCCATTATCGAGGTTTCGATTGGTTATTTGCGCGGTCAAATTGATGCAGGTGCAGAGGCCGTGCAATTGTTTGACAGCTGGGCAGGGAGCCTTGCTCCTAATGAATTTGAACGCTGGGTTATTGCCCCAAATTCCAAAATCACCGCGGCCATCAAGGAATCGCATCCTGATACGCCTGTAATTGGCTTCCCAAAGGGGGCAGGAGCCAAACTGCCTGCATACGCCCGCGAAACAGGTGTTGATGCAGTTGGCCTTGATGAAACGCTTGATCCAGCCTGGGCGCATTCAGTTTTGCCAGAGGGCATGCCTGTGCAGGGCAATCTTGATCCACTATTGGTGGAAGCCGGTGGTCCCGCTCTACCAAAGCGCGTCAGAACGGTTTTGGACGCGTTTGAAGACCGTCCGCATGTTTTCAATCTTGGACATGGTATTGGCCAATTCACGCCGATTGAGCATGTCGAAGAATTGCTACGCGCGGTGAGAGGCTGACGCGATGCAAGACGCTCTGCTCTCTATCTCCCCATGGCTTCGTATAGGCCATATCATCTTCATGGTGTTCTGGCTGGCAGGGCTCTTCATGCTGCCGCGCCAATGCATCTACATGCTCGATCACGCAGCCGGATCTGAGGGTGAGGCGAAATGGGCAGTACGCATGGGCAAACTGCGCAAGATTATTCTTACGCCCAGCATGTTGCTTGTCTGGGTGTTTGGATTGCTGCTCGCTTATGCGTTTGGGTATTTCTCCAATGGTTGGCTGCATGCCAAACTTACATTGGTCCTTATCTTGACCGGCTATCACGGTTGGTTGGTCGGCCAGACAAAGAAGATGGCGCGCGGCGAACGACCTCTTTCCGAAAAGACATTGCGGATGGTGGGCGAGGTCCCCGGCCTTCTCCTGCTTTTGATCGTCGTTCTTGTGGTGTTGAAACCGTTCTGAATTCTTTCGTCTTCGATCAATCAACGATTGACCTAGAGCCCAACCACCCATATTTTCGCGAACATCAAATCGGCATCGGCGTTGCACCGCGCAAGGCTAGGTCTGCTTTCTCCAAGCCCATGCTCCGATAAAGGAGCGCCTCGTCCAAAGAGGTACTGACCCGCCGGCACATCTGCGTATTGGCCTAATTACGGCCTGAATTGGACAAATAAACAATGCATCTCAAAGACTTAAAAGAACGCACGCCGGCTGATCTGGTTCAGATGGCAGAAGAGCTGGGCGTAGAAGGCGCGTCGACTATGCGCCGCCAAGATTTGTTCTTCAGCATCCTTCGCGAACTCGCCGAAGATGAGGAATACGAAGAAAAGATCATGGGCATCGGCACTATCGAAGTGCTGCAAGATGGTTTTGGCTTCCTTCGTAGCCCAGAGGCGAATTATCTTGCTGGACCAGACGATATTTATGTCTCGCCCAACCAGATTCGCAAATGGGGTCTGCGCACTGGCGACACCGTAGAAGGCGAGATCCGCGCGCCAAAAGAGGGCGAGCGCTATTTTGCTCTTACCGGGCTGACCACGGTCAACTTCGAAGACCCGGCGCAAGTGCGTATGCGGACCAATTTCGATAACCTTACGCCGCTTTATCCCGACCAGAAGCTCAACCTGGATACGCTTGATCCCACGGTTAAAGACAAGTCGGCGCGTGTGATCGATATCGTATCACCTCAAGGTAAGGGCCAACGTGCGCTGATCGTTGCACCGCCGCGCACCGGTAAGACGGTGCTGCTGCAAAACATCGCAAAGGCTATTACCGACAACCATCCAGAGGTGTTCCTGTTGGTCCTTCTGGTCGATGAGCGGCCTGAAGAAGTGACCGATATGCAGCGCAGTGTGAATGGAGAGGTGATCTCCTCAACCTTTGACGAACCTGCCAATCGCCACGTTCAAGTCGCTGAAATGGTGATTGAAAAAGCGAAACGTTTGGTTGAACATAAGAAGGACGTAGTGATCCTTCTCGACTCAATCACGCGTCTGGGCCGTGCTTACAACACCGTTGTTCCTAGCTCTGGTAAAGTCCTCACCGGCGGTGTTGATGCGAACGCCCTCCAGCGTCCAAAGCGCTTCTTTGGTGCCGCTCGTAACATTGAAGAGGGCGGCTCGCTTTCCATCATTGCTACCGCCTTGATCGACACAGGCAGCCGGATGGATGAGGTGATCTTCGAAGAGTTCAAAGGCACCGGCAACTCGGAAATTGTCCTTGATCGCAAGGTCTCAGACAAGCGAATTTTCCCTGCGCTTGATGTAGGTAAGTCTGGCACACGTAAGGAAGAATTGCTTGTCGAGAAGGACAAGCTGTCCAAGATGTGGGTCCTGCGTCGTATTCTCATGCAGATGGGCACTGTCGATGCGATGGAGTTCCTGCTCGACAAGATGAAAGATTCCAAGACCAACGAAGACTTCTTCGACACGATGAATCAATAAGGGCGATGTATGACGGGGATTGAAGCGGTTGCGGCTGCTTCAATTCGCTAGCTTTTGCTCTTTACGAGTTGAGCACCCATCATTTCCCAAACCTTGTTCACGGCTTTCAGCGGGCGGATCATCACTTTGAAGTCGGTGATTAGGCCATCATCGTCAAAGGTCATCATATCGACCCCATTGACGTCGATTCCTTCCATTTCGGTCTCAAACTCAAGGATTATTGAACGCCCGCTCGCTATTTCACGGACGTAACGGAATGTGGTGTTACCAAGGGTTGCTCCCGCAGCTGACAAATAAGCCACGACGATAGGCCTTCCGCGCTGGGGTGTGTGCACGACGGGGGAATGAAACACTGCATCTTCATGCAGGATTGCAACAAGGTCGTCGGCTTTGCTGCCACCTTCGGCCACTTTGTGCCAATCGTTCAAGCATGTTTTGATGGGAACGGGCGTTAGATTGGTTTGCGTCATATTCGATAGAGCTACGTCTGAAACCGACGATATGCAAAGCACAATTCTGCGCGCTTGTTGCGGTTTGGCTTTTGCAGCCCCACATTGCTAGACACAGGTTGAGTTTTCCCGGTTGACCGGGGGCAATGTGGAGAGAGCCCGTGAAAGTGAACATCGAGATTGATTGCACTCCTGAAGAGGCGCGCAGCTTTATGGGGCTCCCCGATGTTAGCCAGGCAAACAGCGTCTATGTCGACAATGTCACCAAGGCGATGAAAGGGGTGAGCAACCCTGACCAATTGCGCGAGTACGCGCAGGCACTTGCTCCGATGGGGCAGGTGGGGCTCAAAATGTTCCAGAACTTTGTGGAAGGCGGGATCCGTAGTGCTGGTTCTTCCAGTTCGAAGAAAAAGAGTTCGGATGACTAAGCTGAGCTGACTTAGCGCAACCGATCTAAGCATGGCGCAGGGTTCGACCATTTTTGCAGTATCGAGCGGGTCTCCCCCTGCGGCGATTGCGATAATTCGCATCAGCGGCGCGCAAGCCGGTGAAGCGCTATTGCAGCTTGCAGGTAAGCACTTCGAACCAAGGCGAGCGAGCCTCGCTACACTCAAATCTGCTTCAGACGAAATGCTGGATGAGGCACTTGTTTTGTGGTTTCCAGCGCCCAATACGGCCACCGGAGAGGATTGCGCAGAGTTGCACTGCCATGGGGGGCGGGCGGTAATTGCCGCTTTGTGTGCCGAACTCAGCCAAATCGACGGTTGCAGAGCGGCGGAGGCCGGGGAGTTTACCCGCCGGGCCTTTGCCAATGGCCGCTTAGACCTAGCTGAGGCTGAGGGGCTTGCGGACCTGCTTGAGGCTGAAACCGAATTGCAGCGACAGGCTGCGACGGCACAGTTTGGAGGGGCGTTGTCGTCCAAAGTCGCCGCTTGGCGCGAGCAAGTCCTCCAGCTTTCGGCCTATGTTGAGGCGGCGCTGGATTTTTCTGATGAAGACGATGTTACTGATCTTCCCGAAGCTTTCACGACTAACCTTGAAGCTTTGTCGGCTGAACTCGCCGAGCATCTATCTCGCCCTCGGTCGGAAAAGTTGAAAGAGGGTTTTCGAGTAGTATTGGCAGGCCCACCAAACACCGGGAAATCTACACTTTTCAATGCTTTGGTTGAAAGTGAAGCAGCCATAACCTCGCCGATTGCTGGAACTACTCGCGATGTGATCGAACGATCGGTTGCGATTTCTGGCGTGCCCTTTTCCTTTGTAGATACTGCTGGTTTGCGTGATGACGTTGCCGAAGAGATTGAAGGCATGGGTATTGAGCGCGCTGAGGCCGAACTGTTGAAGGCTGATATCGTCCTTTGGCTTGGAGAGCAGGGCGAGGGCCCACAAGGGTCGTGGGAGGTTGCGGCACGCTGTGATGGGCCCGGCTTCGCTCCTAAAACTGGCTCGCACTACCGAGTGTCGGCGATCTCAGGTGAGGGAGTGGATGCCCTGAAGACTGCGTTGGTCGATGCTGCCAGTCGCACTTTGCCCAAACCGGGAGAGGTGGCGATGAATGCACGTCAGCATTCCAAACTTGACCAAGTACATACTGCGCTGAGTGTTTCGAAAAATGAGCGCGACTTGCTCCTAAGGGCGGAGGCTCTGCGACAAGCACGACTGGCCTTTGACCAGTTAATCGGACGAGCGACGACTGAAGATATGCTGGACGCTTTGTTTGGACGGTTTTGCATTGGCAAATAGTCATCAATCTCTCCTGCGAGATGTTTCACGTGAAACAGCTTTGACGAAGGGTGTTTGAACCCCTATTTGCCACGGCATGCATGAGTTTGATGTTCTTGTAATCGGCGGTGGCCATGCCGGTGTCGAAGCGGCCTGTGCGTCAGCGCGGATGGGCGCGCGCACCGCCCTTGTCAGCTTTGATCTTGATGCTGTGGGTGCAATGAGCTGCAATCCAGCGATTGGTGGGCTGGGGAAGGGGCATCTGGTTCGCGAGGTCGACGCGCTTGATGGCGTGATCGGCCGAGCCGCTGATGCCGGCGCAATTCACTACAGGATGCTCAATCGTTCTAAGGGTAGCGCCGTTTGGGGCCCCCGCGTGCAGGCTGATCGCAGATTGTTCAAGGCGGCGGTGCAGCAAATTGTAAAGTCCCAAGACAACCTCACCTTGATCGAAGGCGAAGCTGCAGAGCTGATGCTGAGCGGTGGCAGGCTGGCCGGATTGAAGCTTGCCGATGGCACTCAGTTAGATGCGTCGCGAGTGGTCTTATGCACTGGCACGTTCCTCGGTGGCGTGCTTTTCCGGGGTGAAGAGCGCTTTGAAGGCGGACGCATTGGGGAGAATGCCGCGAGGCGCCTCGCAGAGCAGTTGCGCGAGTCTGACCTGCCAATGGCGCGGCTTAAGACCGGCACACCACCAAGGATCGATGGGCGTACCATTGATTGGGCGGCGCTTGATGAGCAGCCCTCCGATGATGAGAATTGGACTATGTCGCCGATGGTAGAGCGGCGTGTGAACGCCGAAGTGTTCTGTGCAATCACACGCACCACACAGTCAGCACACGATGTTATCCGCGCCAATCTTCACCGCTCGCCGCTATTCTCAGGCGCAATTGACGCGGCTGGGCCTCGCTATTGCCCTTCGATTGAGGACAAGATTCACCGGTTTGGCGACCGTGATGGCCACTTGGTTTTTCTCGAGCCTGAGGGGCTGAGCACACATCTAGTCTATCCTAATGGGATCAGCACATCGCTTCCGGTTGATGTGCAGCTGACGATGCTTCGCGCTATGCCCGGCTTGGATGCAGTTGAGATGGCGGTGCCTGGTTATGCCGTAGAATACGATCACATTGATCCGCGGGCATTGACCATAGATCTGCAGCTTCGCGCGATCCCGGGCCTGTATTGCGCTGGGCAGATTAACGGTACCACCGGGTATGAAGAGGCCGCCGCGCAAGGCCTCATCGCAGGGCTTGAAGCGGCAGCAGCCGTACTTGGCAAAGAGGGTCCCAAGCTCGATCGTGCCAATTCCTACATTGCGGTCATGATCGATGATCTGACCTTGCAGGGCGTTACCGAGCCCTATCGCATGCTCACCTCACGCGCCGAATATAGGTTGCGCCTGCGGGCCAACAATGCCTCCACGAGGCTTACTCCGCTTGGCCTGGCAGCAGGCTGTATTGGACAGAAGAGGGCTGATTGGTTCAGGGCTCGCGAAGAAACCCGCTCACAGCTCAGTGAAGCGTTTGCAGCAAAGGTGCATGCCAAGGAATTGGCTGATGCAGGGCTCAATGTTCGCCGTGATGGTGGGGAGAAGCCATTGGAGGAGTGGCTTCGGCATGACGGAATCGGCCTTGAGGCGCTGTCTCCTTGGTTGGGTGAGGCATTGTCCATCGACCACCAGCTTGCCGAAGAGATGGCTGAGGATGCGGCCTATGCACCCTATCTAGCCCGTCAGGAGGCTGAACTTCGTGATTTGAGGGCGAGCGAGGAGCTGCCACTCGCGTTTGATTTTCCTTATGGTGAGGTTCCGGGCCTTTCGAATGAAATGGTTGAACGCTTGTCGAGTGCTGCCCCAAGCAGCCTTGCAGCCGCGGGCAGGGTGCCGGGTGTAACCCCAGCGGCATTGTCAGCGTTGCTAGTCCACGCACGTCGGTGGCAGCGCGCGGCGTGACACTTCTTTCGAGCGAAGACCAAGCAAGAGCCTATATTGAGCGGTGGGCGGACACGGCTGCGATTGAGCGGCTGCAGCTATATGCTGAGCTTTTGATTGAGGAAAATCAAAAACAGAACTTGATCAGCAAGAGTTCTGAAGAAAATCTGTGGGTTCGACATATTGCCGATAGCGCGCAACTGCTCGAGCATGTTCCACGTGAAACATATATGGATCGAGTGCCGATTGGGCCATGGCTTGATCTGGGTTCCGGACCAGGCCTACCGGGGCTGGTGATCGCGATTGCAGTCCCCAGAATTCCTTGCGTTTTGGTCGAATCTCGAGGGCGGCGTGTAGAGTTTCTGGAGCGTTGCATTGCAAAGCTGGAGCTCACCAATTGCAAGGTAGAGGGCCAGCGTTTGGAGCTGGTTGATCCATTTGATGCTTGGATCATTTCGGCACGGGCCTTTGCTCCGTTGGATAAACTCCTCCGCTTATCCGCACCCTTCTCCACAAAGCGCACGCGCTACCTCTTGCCCAAGGGGCGTTCAGCGGCGCACGAACTGTCTCAGTCGAAAGCTTCGATTCGGAACATGTTTCACGTGAAACACTCATTGACCGATGCCGAAGCAGGGATCATCGTGAGCAAATAGAGCTCGTGGCCTTTTGGAGGCCAGTTTTGACCCCGAAATATAGATGGGAAGTGCTATGCTGACGATTGCGATTGCCAACCAAAAGGGCGGGGTGGGGAAGACCACCACGGCAATCAACATGGCGACGGCGATGGCTGCCACCGGTTGGCGCACTCTGCTGATCGATCTTGACCCGCAAGGAAACGCGTCGACTGGCCTAGGAGTGGGTGCAGATATTCGAGAGCTTTCGAGCTATGATATGCTCGTTGATGAGGTCCCACTCGCCGAAGCAGCGGTCGGTACAGACATTCCACGGCTGGATCTCGTCCCTGCGACCGTTGACTTGAGTGGAGCCGAGGTTGAGCTAGTCTCGGTAGATGACCGCGCTAATCGGTTGCGGACTGCCCTAAACCGCTGTGATGATTACGATATCTGCTTTATTGACTGTCCGCCATCGCTTGGTTTGCTGACGCTCAATGCGCTCTGTGCGGCGGATACCCTGCTCGTTCCCCTCCAATGCGAGTTCTTTGCGCTTGAAGGTCTCAGCCAGCTTTTGCAGACCGTTGAGCGTGTGCAGCAACGATTCAACCCATCATTGGACATTATTGGCGTAGCGCTCACCATGTTTGACCGGCGCAATCGGCTTACCGATCAGGTGTCGGATGATGTGCGAGAGTGCTTGGGCGATTTGGTGTTTGAGACCGTAATTCCGCGCAATGTCAGGCTTTCCGAGGCCCCAAGCCATGGAATGCCAGCTCTAATCTATGACAACACGTGCGTTGGCAGTCGCGCCTATATGGCGTTGGCTCGTGAACTGATCGGTCGATTTCCTGCAGAGAGGCAAGCCGCGTGAGTAAGAAACTAGGCAATATCGGAACCATGGAGAACTCCGCTAAGAGCGCCGCCGCGCGCAAAAAGAAGCTAGGTAAGGGTTTGGGTGCGCTTTTGGGTGAGACCAAGCGCGAAGAGCCTTTGGTGCAAGCGGCCGTCAGCGGCAGCTCTGGCGATACTGTGGCATCCGCTCAGAATGCTGCTGAATCCCCCCTCAAATCGCTCCCAATCGCGTCGATTGAGCCGTTGGCAGGCAATCCGCGCAAGCACTTCGATGAAAACGCACTCGATGAGCTGGCGGCTTCGATAGCGAGCCGCGGTGTTATTCAGCCGATTATTGTGTGCCCGCGACCAGGTGGAAAGTATCAGCTGGTTGCAGGTGAGCGCCGCTGGCGTGCCGCGCAACGGGCGCGGTTGCACGAGATTCCGGCGCTTGTACGCGATTTGAGCGATCGCGAGGTGGTTGCCCTTGCTCTGATCGAGAACTTGCAGCGTGAAGATCTCAACCCCGTCGAAGAAGCGCGGGCTTATCAAAAGCTATCCGATGCGGAAGGGATGACGCAGGCGGAAATCGCCAGGATGGTCGAGAAATCCCGCAGCCATGTCGCGAATATCCAGCGGTTACTGGCTTTGCCTAATGCAGTTCTTGATCTGGTTGAAACGAGCCAGCTCTCAATGGGGCATGCGCGTGCGCTGATCGGGCATGACGACGCGGCCAAACTTGCGAAGAAGGCTGTGAAAGACAACCTTTCAGTGCGCGAAGTCGAAAAACTTGTTCGCAAGAGTGCTAAGGGCGGCGTTGTTGAGATGCAGCCGCACGCCGCAACCATGGGCAGCGCACAGGCCAACGCCGACATCGTGGCTGTGCAAAATCACCTTGAAGAATTTCTCGGATTAAGGGTTCGCATCAAAGCTGATCAAGATCCAAAATCTGGTGAAATTACAATACGATATGGGACTCTGGACCAGCTTGACCTAGTGTGTCAGCGTCTAACTGGCGGAGACATCTAGGCCAAAAGCCTACCACCCCCCACCAGTGAAGTTGCGCGGCGCAACTTGTCGCCGCGACACCCCGATCAATTGCCTTTGATGTAGCGCGGGCGCTGTGGAAGCGGAACCGGCTGTGGCGCAGGAATCGTGCGGGCCGCACCTGGCACCACTTCTTCGCGAACCGTTTCACGCACGATTACTCGCTGCTGCTGTTGGTATTCAACGGGCACGTAAACAATCTGCTGCGGCGGCGCGTAAGTGTAGCTGTATGCCGGCGCATAGCTGTACTGCACCGGTTGCGCGTAGGTGGGGTAGGCTGGAGCCTGATAAACCGGCGCCGGGATAGTGCGTGAGGCGACGCGGGCCGCCGGCGCACCATAATAACCAGGTTGCGAAAGGTAACTGTCGAGAGCAGCTTCACAATCATAATCGCCATCGCTGTTTCGCCCGCCACCGATCAGATTGCCGAGCACCAGACCACCGAGACCACCGACACCAGCGCCAATCAGTGTTCCGCCTAGGCGTTCACTATCCGAAACGCGGTTGCCTATCAGGCCGCCGGCGAGCGCTCCCAGAAGGCCGCCAATGATCCCGCCTTTTTCACGGTCGCCGCGACCATTGGTGCGGGCTTCACATTCATCAATCCATTGATCGCGCTGAAACACGGCTGCGGCAGGAGCATAGCCATGCACCGGTGCGTAGCCCTGTGTGTAGCTCTGATTATACCCAGTGTGAGGCGATTGCTCTACATATTCAGTCGTTTCGGGATAGCGCGTTTCGATGCGACGGGTACGCGTGATAGTCTCAACGCCGTCTGCATCGATCGAGGTTTCGCTATAATCTTCGACAACCGGCGCAGATTGCAACTCAGGTGGAAGCGTTTGCACTTCGCTGTCACTCATTGGCGGAAGGGCCTGCGCATTCGCAGCTGTTGGCAGCGCAAAAGCCGCCGCAGCAAGACCCATCGCGGTCGCAGTCCGGCGGGTGTGAACAGTCAAAGTCATAGTGTTTCCCCAAAAGAGACGCGCGACTCGCGCGATGCGTAACAGTTTTGTTAGTTACCAAGAGGTTTACCATCGCGCTAAGCGGCGCGCCAAGCCGCACAGGCGGCGTTGTCTCGTTTCGGGGCGGTTATGCCGGTAAGAATTTGTAACGAAAGCGCTTAAATTCGACCGGCAAGCAATTTGGCGAGCTTCTCGAGCCCTTCAGCGTCTTCGCCTGAGAAGCGTGAGACATTCGGGCTGTCCAAATCGATCACGGCGATAACTCTGCCTTTCTCAATGACCGGAACCACGAGCTCCGACTGGCTTGCTGCATCGCAGGCGATGTGGCCGGGGAAGGAATGGACGTCCTCGACGAGCTGTGTTTGCCCTTCAGAGGCTGCCAACCCGCAAACCCCTCTACCGATCGGAATGCGAATACAGGCCGGGCGCCCGACAAACGGGCCGAGAATCAACTCCGCTTCGCCCTCTGCATTCTCACCCATACGATAAAATCCGGCCCAATTAAGATCGGGCACAAATTCCCAGAGCAACGCGGCGACATTCGCCATATTCGCCACCGGATCGACCTCACCGCTCGTCAAAGCATCGGCCGCGTCGCACAATTGGCGATAGCGCTCTGGCGTATCCAGAGTGTCGTCAGGTTTGAAATCGAACATGCGCGTTATCCTGTTGTCGGGATCGAATGGCTCCCCTATTCCTCTTCGCATGGGAATTCTACGCAAACTCGCAATCTTTGTGCTCGTCTTCGCTGTCGTCGTTGGCGCAGCCTTGTTCTATCTTTCGCGCGGTGACACGGCGGATCTTTCGGTCGATGCCGTTGCTGGCACTGAACCCACCTTGCAGGAACCAGCGGCCGAGAGCTTCCCTACGGTTCAGATCGCTGAGCCTGTCGGTTGGGAGGATGGTCAAATTCCTACCGCGGCAGACGGTATGGCGGTTAATCGCTTTGCTGAGGGGCTCGATCACCCGCGTGTTCTCTATGCGCTGCCCAATGGCGATGTTCTGGTCACGCTGACCCGCTCGCCTTTAAGCGGGGACGGTGATGGCGGCATCATGGCCACCATTCGCGGCTGGGTGGCGAGCTATTTGTTCTCGCAAGCTGGCGCTGCGGGCGAATCTCCCAATGAAATCGTTTTACTCCGTGATGCGGATGGGGATGGCGTGGCCGAAAGCCAGAATGTCATTCTTTCAGAGGGGCTCGATTCCCCCTCTGGCATGAGCTGGGCGGATGGCACGCTCTACGTCGCAAATCACAACGCCGTTTTGGCGTTCGACTATGAGTTGGGTAGCGATGCAGTCACTGGGGAAGGACGCAAGCTGATGGATTTGCCCGCGGGCGGCGGCCATTGGATGCGGAATATGGAAATCCACCCTGATGGCGACCGGATCTACATTGCGGTTGGCTCTGTCAGCAATATCGGCGAATCCGGAATGGCGGTCGAAGAAGGCCGCGCAATGATCTGGGAATACAACATCGCCGATGGCTCCGCTCGCCAGTATGCGGCGGGTCTGCGCAATCCCAATGGGCTCGATTTCAGCCCTTGGTCGGGTGAGCTTTGGACCACGGTGAACGAACGCGATATGCTCGGATCGGACCTGGTGCCCGATTACCTGACCAATGTACCAGTTGGTGCGCATTATGGCTGGCCGTGGATTTATTATCGCGACAATTTTGACAGGCGTGTTGATGAGCCGATGCCGCGCTTCCTCGACAATTACACGCGCAACCCCGAATTCGCACTGGGACCACACGTTGCCGCCTTGGGCTTGGTTTTCACAGCAGAAGGTCACCGGATGGGTGACGATATGGCAAGCGGTGCGTTTATCGCGCGGCATGGTTCGTGGAACCGCAAACCGCCATCTGGCTACGACGTGGTCTATGTCGCGTTTGATGAGCGGGGCAATCCGATGGGCAAGCCCATTCCGGTTCTCACCGATTTCTTGAACGAAGATGGCACGACCAAGGGCCGTCCAACTTGGGTTGAGTGGGCAGGGGATGGATCCTTGCTTGTATCAGATGACACGGCTGGGATCATCTGGCGGACCTACGCTCCCGAAAGTGAAGCAGGTGCGGGCATCGCCAGGCTTACAGGCGAGCCATTGCGCCCGCAGAATGAGTTGATTGATCCGCAGGCGTCGTTTGAAGAAGACTATCTGCGGCGCAGCGTCAGTCAGTAATTTGAAGCGGTAGCCCGGCTCGTCCGGCCAGCTCACATGCAAATTGATAGGCGGTGCGCCCTGATCGATTGCCGCGCCCAATTGCCCATGCGCACGCTTCCTCTTCGTCGAATTCGAGGCCGAGAGGGGCGACATAGGCCCCGACAATTTCAAGATAGGTTTCTTGATTGCAGGGGTGGAATGCCAACGTCAGGCCAAACCGATCAGCAAGCGCGAACGCATTGTCGCGCTCATCACGCTCATGCAGCGTGTCGGATGATGGCATGTCTCTTTGCACAATTGCGCGCCTGTTTGATGTAACAGCAAGACGAATATGGGGAGGCCTCGTAATCGCTCCTCCGTCCAGAACGCTGCGAAGCGAAAGGTTTCCCTGCGCATCCTGTGCATCGAAACCGAGATCATCGATGAAGAGCAGGAAACTGCGATCAATACCGGCCAGTGTTTCAATCAATTGGGCAATACCGCTTAGCGCGTCAGTGCTTATTTGAATTAGTGCTAGATTGCTGGTGCTGCTCTCGTTCAGTGTCTGAACTGATGCACGGATCAGCGCCGACTTTCCCATACCCCGCGCGCCCCAGAGCAGCATGTCGTGAGCAGCGGCTCCTTGGGATAGGCGCTTCAAATTTTCCAGCACCCCAGACTTCTGCACGTCGATTCCGCGCAAATGATCCAGTCCAACAGCGCCTATTTGCGCAATTGGTCGCGCTTCGTGCTGTTCCCACACATAGGCCGGGTGGCTAAGCCAGTCATTGGCGACTTGTTCTGGCGGTGCAATCCGTTCCAGTGCGTTGGCCATCCGCTCAAGAACATCCCGCTCCGTCATAAGGGGCTTACCCAGCCAATTTCGCGGCGGGGATTGAGTAGAGCAGATCGGCGCCGGCGGTCGCGCCCGCCTTTAGCCCCATAGCCTCTGGCACTATGCGGTCGAGGAAGAAACGCACTGTGACCGGCTTACTCTCCGCCAAAGAAGGCGCAGCGCCAGCTTCCACTGCGCGTGCTTGTTTGAGCATTTCAGAGCCCGCAACTGCGACAGCAGCCATCGTGCAGAATGGCACACTGCCAGCCAGACGATCATCGAGGCTTGCTTCATCGCGCATCCAGCGCACGATCCCAGCACATTCTTTGGCCAGCAGTGCTAGCCCTGCTTCTTCGCCAGCATCGTGGGCAATTGCATCGAACATCGTGATCATCGCATCGCCGCCTTCGAGGCCCAGCTTGCGCGTCACAAGGTCGGCAGCCTGAATCCCGTTGGTCCCTTCATAAATCGGAGCGATGCGCGAATCCCGCCAATGCTGTGCCGCGCCGGTTTCTTCGACAAAGCCCATGCCGCCGTGAATCTGGATGCCAATCCCTGACACCTCGACGCCGACATCGGTTCCCCATGCTTTGAGCAGGGGAACGAGGATTTCGGCTCGAGTTTTGGCATCAGAATCGCCAATCGTTCCGCGATCGACTTGTCCTGCGCAGTAATAAAGGAGCGCGCGGACACCTTCGGTCAGCGCCTTCATCCGCAACACCATCCGCCGCACGTCGGGATGCTCAATAATGGCAACAGGGTTTTTGTCAGGGGAGCCAGCGCGAGCAGACTGCACCCGATCCATCGCATAGGCAATCGCCTGCTGCGTCGCGCGTTCGGCAATTTGCGTGCCCTGGTTGCCGACATTGATCCGCGCATTGTTCATCATCGTGAACATCGCCATCAATCCGCGGTTCTCCGCGCCGACCAGTTCACCAATACACTCATCATTGTCGCCATAGCTCATGACGCAAGTGGGTGAGGCGTTGATCCCAAGCTTGTGCTCTAGGCTCACAGGGCGAAGATCGTTATGCGGACCGAGCGAACCATCGTCATTTACGTGGTACTTAGGCACAACAAAGAGCGAGATACCGCGCGACCCCTCCGGTGCACCGGGCAAGCGAGCAAGGACGAGGTGAATGATGTTCTCGGCCAGCTCATGATCGCCCCATGTGATGTAGATCTTCTGGCCCACGATCTTGTACTTGCCAGCATGCGGGCCTTCCGTGATGGGTTCTGCAGTAGAGCGAAGCGCGCCAACGTCGCTGCCGGCGGCTGGTTCGGTCAGGTTCATTGTGCCTGACCATTTGCCGCTTATAAGATCAGGCAGATACTTCGCCTGTTGGTCTTTGCTGCCATGATGTTCCAGCGCCTCAATCGCGCCAACGGAAAGCATTGGGAGCAGATTGAAAGCCATGTTGGCAGCGCCGAGGTTTTCCAACACATTGCATGACAAGGTAAAGGGCAGGCCTTGTCCGCCATGATCGACCGAGCTTGCAATCGAGTTCCACCCTTGCTCGACATAGGCCTCGTAAGCCTCTTTGAACCCCTCAGGCAGGCGGACCACACCGTTTTCGAGCTTTGCACCTTCCAAATCGCCAACTCGGTTAAGCGGAGCGAACTCACCAGCGGCAAACTGCCCCACGCCTTCGACGATGGCTTCGACGAGGTCGGGCTCTGCGTGAGAGAACTTCTCACTAGAGGCAATCTCTTCAATTCCGGCATTGATCCGGATGGCAAGGAGCTGGTCTTGGGTAGGGGGTGTGTAAGGTGTCACGGGTGATACTCGTTTGGAATTCGATTGCTTGATATTGGCCTGCATCTTGGCAGGCGGACCATAAGAATATAGCGACCCGGCCATGAGCGGCAAGAACGTTACGGAAGTGATGCAGGCAGACGCCCAGGGAATCGCAAAAGCTGCGCGAATCCTTGGCGAAGGTGGTCTGGTCGCTGTACCAACCGAGACGGTCTATGGCCTTGCCGCGCGGGCCGATAGCGCTGAGGCAGTTGCCAAAATTTACGCAGCAAAAGGGCGCCCCAGTTTCAACCCGCTTATCGTCCATGTTCAAGATGAAGAGCAGGCGGCGCTCTATGCTGAGTGGCCTGAAGCGGCGCAGCTTGCCGTTTCGCAGCATTGGCCCGGGCCGCTCACACTGGTTGTTCCCGCAAGGCCCAATGCGAACCTTGCAAAGGCAGTGACGGCGGGCCTGGATACGCTCGCCATCCGCGCGCCCGCGCATCCCGTGATGCAAGCATTGCTAGAAGCGGTCGACTTCCCCATCGCTGCGCCATCCGCCAATCGCAGCGGGTTTATCAGCCCAACGCGGGCAGAGCACGTGATGCAATCGCTAGATGGTCGGATCGATCTGGTGCTCGATGCAGGGGCCACTAAGGCGGGCGTCGAATCCAGCATTCTCGCAATCCGAGAGGGCGGTGTGTGGGAAGAGCTGCGACCCGGACCTGTCGATCTGGACGCGCTGCACCGTCAGCATTTCGGCACATCATTGCCTTCCGCGACCGGCAAAGGCGCGATTGAAGCGCCTGGCCAGCTTGCTAGCCATTATGCGCCTGGAAAGCCGGTCCGGCTGAACGCCGATAGCGCGCATTCTGATGAGTTCTTCATCGCGTTCGGTACGGGCGAGGGGGATTGCAACTTGTCCGTGACTGCAGATCTGACTGAGGCGGCAGCGTGGCTATACGAATGTCTTCACATGGGGGCCGCGTCATCAAAGCCGCGCATTGCTGTCGCCCCTATTCCGTCAGGAGGGATCGGGCGGGCGATCAACGATCGGTTGCGCAGAGCTGCTGCGGACTAGTCGTCCTCGGGTTCAACCGGGATGGACGGCAGCAATTCCTCAATTTCGGCGCGCGTCTCGACCGCATCCCGGCAAGATTCCTGATCGCCATCGCGGCAATCTTCGCTTTGTTTCTCGTATTCGCGTTCCAGCTTACCCAAGCGCTCTTCGCGGCGGCGGATTTCGCGCCCTCGCGCCTGGTCGGCCTCAGACTGGCTGGTTGTGGCAAGATCAACGGCGCGGCTCCCAATTCGAACGGGGGCTGTCACGACGTCGGCTGCCGCTTTGGCAAGGCAACCGGAAAGCACCAGCGACATTGCAGAAAGGGCCAAAAGGGAAGGAGCGCGCATGACCAGCATCATGCGCGCTCCTCAATAGAATGCAAGCAAGGCTTCGTCCGAAGCGGCTTATTCTGCGGCGGATGTGTCCTGTTCTTCGTCAACAGTGGCCGCCGCATCAGTGCCGGGGTCGTCAGCGGCGATCGCTGCTGGACGGCAGGTGACCGATCCTGATCCTGCTGCACTGACGGTGCAGGTGGCCGAACCTGTTACGTTCACATCGCCCGATCCGGCGATACTGGCAGCGACCGTTCCGTCTGATGCGAGGTCTACGTCGCCCGATCCCGCAATGTCGACTGAGACTGTCTCAGCGTTCAATTCACGAAAGTCGACATTGCCTGACCCCGCGATGCTGATTTCGAGCTGTTGGACGGTGCCGGTGGCAGCGACATTGCCGCTGCCCGCAATGCCAACCTCAAGCTCGTTTGATTCCATCGCAGTAACGACGATATTTCCCGATCCAGCTACGGAAAGCTCAGCGTCGTCGGCCATTGTTTCGGATTCGATACGGCCGCTTCCTGCGACACCCAATTCGTCAGGGGCTGGCATGGCGATGCGAACAGTTGCTTTGGCTGAGCCATCATAAACGTTCTGGTCGCGGGCGATGGTGAGCCTGTCACCATCCCTATCGAACCTAAGGGCCTCGGTAGCGCTAGAGTCCCCTTCCACCGTGATGACGAAATCATCGCTCAGCGTGATGATTACATTGTCCGGCCCTGCGAGCTGCACATCGTCCGGCGCAGGGGCTGACACGTCGAGCTCCGCCAAAGCGACACCTTCAACTTCGTTAAAGTCACCCACAATATAGGCGCATCCCGATACCATCGTGCTCATTGCCAATATGGCGATCGGCGCCGCTTTTTTCGCTGAAAAGCTCATTATCTCAAACTCCAAATCCCAATGTGTATTGTTTACATAATACACCCATGGGAGCGTTGCAAGCACCAATGAAAAAGGGCCACCCATCAGGGCAGCCCTTTTTTACTTCTAGCGACGAGAATGCGTTTTAGCTCTCTTCTTCGCTCTCGTAATATTGGGGAGCGTGCTCACGCAGGACTTCGAGAATTTTCTCAAGCGCTGTCGCTTCGTCGGTCTCTTCCATCGCGCCAAGCTCACGGGCGAGACGGCTGGAGGCGGCTTCGAAGATTTGGCGCTCTGAATAGCTCTGCTCTGGCTGATCGTCCGGACGGAAGAGATCGCGTGTGACCTCTGCGATAAGGACAATTTCACCTGAGTTGATCTTCGCTTCGTATTCCTGGGCGCGGCGCGACCACATGGTACGCTTTACCTTGGGCTTGCCCTTGAGCGTGTCCATCGCCTCTTTCAGCGTTTTGTCCGAAGACAATTTGCGCATCCCGATCGATTCGACTTTGTTGATGGGCACGCGCAGCGTCATGCGCTCTTTTTCAAACCGCAGAACATAGAGCTCAAGCTGCATACCAGCGATCTCTTCGTTCTGAATTTCAGTGACACGGCCAACGCCATGCTTTGGGTAAACAACGTAGTCGCCAACGGTAAAGGCGGGTGCCTTGCTTGCCATGCGAGTTCCTTTCTCAAGGGCCTTCCCGGCGGTATTTGGACGGGCAAACAAGCTTCTCGGTTCAGCCCCGATGGGTGGAGCTCGAACCGAAACTGGTGCCGTTCAAAAACGTATGAGCTGGGTTGTGGCCTTTCTGGTTTTCGTCGCCATCGCTGGGACCAACCAGCGCGGTTGCATCATTATATAGCACACTCGCAACAAAATTGCGAGTCGCAGAATTTCCTGCAATGAAAGGCGTTGTTCTGGCGCAGTTTCAATCGTGCGAATCAGTCGCCTTCGCCTGGCTCGGCGCTGAAGTATTTCTCAAATTTGCCCTTCTCGCCCTTGTGCTCATCAGCATCAGCAGGAGGGTCTTTTTGGCCTGTAATATTGGGCCATTCGGCGGAGAATTTCGTGTTCAGCTCAAGCCATTTTTCAAGCCCATCTTCGGTGTCAGGCAGAATGGCTTCCGCAGGGCATTCAGGCTCACACACACCGCAATCAATGCATTCGCTGGGATTGATAACCAGCATGTTCTCGCCTTCGTAAAAGCAATCGACCGGGCACACTTCCACGCAGTCGGTATATTTGCATTTGATACAGTCATCGGTGACGACGTAAGTCATTGAGCGTCTTTCATCTTGGCAAGTGACCGAAACGATCAGCGAATTTTTAGTTTGCGCGCTGCTAAAGGTAATTAGCCTTGAGGGTCAAGCTCTCGATAATGTGACTTTGCCAGAGCAGGCGATGCCCGCCGGACAGGTAGCGACAAAACCTCAACAACTCGCACTTGGTCTGCGACCATCACGGTAAGTACATCCCCGATAGAAATGTTTTCGCTGATGCGCTGCACATGTTTTCTGTTCACCCGCAAAGCGCGGCCTTCGATCATGGCGCGGGCGGCGGAGCGGGTACGGGCAAAGCGCAGGTAAACCAGAAGTCTGTCGAGGCGCATTGTGCACCTTTCCTCCTGCGAACTTTCCGTCATCCGCCCAGCAAATCCGCGAGCTTATCAAACGCTCCACCCGCGCGCGCAGGGCCGGTATCGGAAGCGGGGCGCGGCCTTTTCTCGTGGCCACCGCGTGGTTTCTTGCCCTTGTTTTGGTCGGGCTTGCCTTTCGCACCCTTGGCGGGCGCTCCCTTCCTACCATGCGATTTGTCACCAGGGCGCCGCGGTCTCCACGTCCAACAATCGGGAGCGGGTGGGCCGTGTGCCCCTTCGGTCAATGATCGCGCTCGCTGCAAGCGAAAGCCCGCACTGCCAAGCAGCCTGCGCGCATTCTCTTCTTCGAGCCCAATCGAAATCGGCAGCGCGAGGTCGATCGCAAATCTTACATTGCGATCCTTTGGGTTTGCGGCTGTGGCCTTACCTCGCGCCTCAAACGCCGCGCGCAGGATCTTCTCTGCCAGATCAACCCGGATCAGTTGCCCCCCTGCCAACCTGTATCCAGCAGGAACCGTCTTGTTCTCAGCCAGCACCGGCAGCATCATCTCTTGGAGAGGTCTTTTATCAAGGCCCAGCGCGTGAAGCAGCCTGCGCGGTGCAGGTTTGAGCAGCGGGCCAGCAAAAATGTCCAATGCGCCAAAAGTCACGCCAAGCTTCCGCAAGAACGGTCGCATTTCCTTGGGCAGGTGTTCAAGCCCGGCTTTCTCCCTGCTGATCGCGCCGCGCGCATCGATCAAAGTGATCAACAAAGCGCGCGCTTCGCTGCCTGCAGAAGGATCGCGGGCGGCTTCGGCGAGCTTGCGCAGCGGCATAAGCGGTTCGAGCTGGGCATTCAGCCATTCGAGCAGACCGGCTTCAAACTTCGCCCTGGCTGCATCTGGCAGCAGCGAAAGTTCGCGCGGGAAAGTCAGGCGCGCTTCGGAAAAATCCTCCGACAGCGCAATTTGCGCGATTGCGCGGCCCTGCCACTCAATCGCACCGTGCGCGATCGACAATTCTGCCAACCCTTCTGACAAAAGCCATTCGGCGCGCTGTGCCAAAATACCCGGAAGCGCTTTTTCGCCCGCCGAAAGCAGCATTTTGCGATCAGCAACCCCGGCATTGGGATCAACCGCAAAGCGGAACCCATCCAGGTGGCCAATCGTCTCGCTTTCAACGCTTACTCTGCCGTCAGCTTCAAGTGTCACAGGCAAGGCGCTGCCATCCTGTCCCAGTGATTTCATCAAAATTGTCGTCCTTCGATTGACAAATCTCTCTGTAAGCCGCGCATGCAGAGCGTCGGAGAGTTTTGCTTCGACCCCGCGTGCCCGCGCGGCCATCTCGTCGCGCGCCAGCACCCAATCGGGCCGCTGACAGATATAGGCCCAAGATCGGATTGCGGCTATCCTTCCTTGCAGCGTGTCGATGTCGCCGCCCGTCCGGTCAAGCTCTGCAATACGCGCGGCCACAAAATCAGCGCCCAGATATCCTTCGCGAAGGTCTTGCCAAAGCCGCGCGACAAAGCGGGCATGCGGGTCAACGCCGACTTGCCGGAAATCGGGGAGCGAACACGCCTCCCAAAAACGCCGTACACTGCCCGATCCTTTTACGTCTTTGCCCAACTGTTCCTCAGCCAGACGCTTCAGGACGGCAACATCTATCGCTTCGGGTGCACGGCGAAGGGCATCGTTTTGTGGTTTGGATTCCAGATCACCGATCAGCACTTTGAGTGTGTCAAAGCGCGGCTCCGCCTCGCGCCAATAGAGTTTGGTGAGCGGCTGGAATTGGTGCTCTTCAATAGCAAAGATTTCTTCATCGCTAAATTCAAGCGGCGCACCTGTGCGACTGCCGCCGCCCGTCAGCGTGCCAAAACTCCCATCGCGCTGGTGCCGTCCGGCGCGGCCCGCAATTTGCGCCATTTCTGAAGGGGTAAGGCGGCGTTTGCGCAAACCATCGAATTTTGAAAGAGCGGCGAATGCGACATGATGCAGATCGAGATTAAGCCCCATGCCAATTGCATCGGTGGCGACGATGTAGTCGACCTCCCCGTTTTGAAACAGTTCGACCTGTTTGTTGCGGGTTTCCGGCGAAAGGGCTCCCATCACCACAGCCGCCCCGCCGCGAAACCGCCGCAAAGCTTCTGCCATGGCGTAAACCTGCTCAACCGAGAATGCGACGACCGCGCTGCGTGGGGGCAAGCGAGACAGCTTGGCCGTACCGGTGTGGCTGAGCGTCGAGAAGCGCGGACGCTCAACCATTTCAGCGCCGGGTATCAATCGTTTGACCAGTGGCTCTAGCGTGGCTGAACCAAGGATCATGGTCTCCTCACGCCCGCGCGCATTCAAGAGCCGGTCCGTAAAGATGTGGCCGCGTTCGGGGTCAGCTCCGATTTGTGCCTCGTCAATCGCAACGAAAGCATGGCCACCGCCCAGCCGGTCCATCGCCTCTGCCGTGCAGCAGAAATAGCGCGCATTGGGTGGTTCAATTCGCTGTTCGCCAGTGATCAGGGCCACCGCGTCATCGCCCTTGATCGCCCGCACCCGGTCGTAAACCTCGCGCGCAAGCAATCGCAGTGGGAAACCCATCATCCCAGAGGAATGGGCACACATCCGCTCAATCGCGAGATGCGTTTTTCCGGTGTTGGTTGGTCCCAGAACTGCGCGCACGCGGCTGTCACTTTTGGGGCGGACAGAGATATTGGAAAGGGCGGAGAAGGTCACTGTGCTGTTTTGTCAGGCTTGATCGGTTGGGGCAACAAGCGGCTACGCGTCAGTTTGGGACTGATGCAGCGTGCCTCTTGGCATATACGCAGAACACCTTATCGCAAACGGGACTCAGCTGATCGCTGGTTAAGTGCAGATTTACCTTGTTTTGCCAAAGAGGCACGCAGTGGAACACGCAAGCGACCTTCCTGACAATGGTGACCCTGATGGTCTCCAAGCGCCCGGCTCGGACGATTTTATCCGTCAGCCGCCAGAGGAGGTGCGCGAGCCGCAGATGGACGCAGAGACCGCGCGTGAGTTTGCACCCTACTTCCAAAGCTCGCGAGCTTTGGCGGTGCCAACGACATCGCAGCGCGTCAAACGTCAGGTTTTGTCACGCGTCGGCGGCCTCGCTGAACGCTATGACGAATGGAAACTGAAGGCGGGCGAATGGTTTCGTGGGCTTGATATGGCTCCCAACCTTGCTGAGAACATTGGCAGCCGTCGCTGGTTCCGCGGGGTTGGCACGATGGTTGTCATGGGCGCAGTCGCGGTCGCTTTCTGGCCGAGCTTCACCCCGCTGGCCGCCCGCGCAGCCATGCCGGAAAGCGAAGAAATTCGTGATGAGTTCCGCAGCCAGATGATTATGCCACTGGCGTTGGGCGCGGATAGCGGGCGCCGGATGGGGCCAACTGCAAACGTCATTCCGCTCGAAAATGCGCCTGAGCGGCCTCGGATCGAACTGATCGCGACGCTTGCTGCAGGTGACAGTTTCGCAAGCATGCTACGCCGCGCAGGTGTGGCTTCGGGTGATATTGGCCGAGTGAGTGCGCTGATCGGTGACGCCATGCCGCTATCGGAAATTGAACCGGGCACCCAGATCGACATCGTCCTTGGTCGTCGCCCGGAACCGGGAGCATCGCGCCCACTTGACGCTTTGAAATTCCGCGCACGTTTTGACCTAGAGCTTGAAATCGGACGTCTTAACGCCAGCGCTGAAACCGGCGAGAGCGGAGAGCTTTCATTAGCGCGCAATGTCATCCGTGTTGACGACACGCCTTTGCGGGTGCGCGGCACAGTGGGCGAAAGCCTGTACCGGTCCATGCGCGCAGCGGGCGTCCCAGCGAGCGCGGTGCAAGACTATCTGCGCACCCTTAATGAGCAGATTGATATGGATCGCGAGGTCCGCTCAACTGACGAGTTTGACGTCATTATCGCCTATCGCCGGGCGGCGACGGGCGAAAGGCAAGCGGGCCAGCTCCTCTATGCTGGTGTCGAACGTGCTGGTGCAGCCAAGACGCAATTGATGCGTTGGGGATCAGATGGCCGATTCTACGAAGCGTCGGGCGTGGGTGAGCAAAAACGCGGATTGGTCCGTCCAGTACCGGGTGCTGTCTCCTCAAACTTCGGAATGCGCCGCCACCCGATCCTGGGTTATCGTCGCCTCCATGCGGGTATGGATTTCCGCGCTCGCCATGGCACGCCGATTGTCGCGGTCACCGATGGCCGCGTAACGTCGGCTGGGCGCGCAGGCGGTTGCGGCAATGCTGTGCGGCTTGATCATGGTGGCGGGCTGTCAACACGATACTGCCATATGAGCCGAATGGCTGTGCGGCGCGGACAGAGCGTACGGCGTGGTCAGGTGATCGGATATGTCGGTTCCACCGGGCTTTCTACCGGCCCGCACCTCCACTACGAAATGTATCGGGGCGGTCGTGCGATCAACCCGGCGAGCGTTGACTTTGTCACCCGCTCTGTCCTGTCAGGCACTGAACTGATTGATTTCCAACGTCGCCTTATTCAGCTGAAGGAAATCCCAGCGGGCGCTGCATTGGCTGATCTGGAGCCGCTTCCGAGCGAGATTGATGAGCCTGAGCGCGAGATTGAGAAGATCGACCTCACGCAAGAGGTGGATTGATCGCAGGTCTTATTTGCGGCAACACCTGCCGCCATGACCGGTAGATATCCAAACACCCGCCTTCGTCGCACCCGTGCTTCCGCCTGGAGCCGCACGCTTCACCGCGAAACCCTGATCACACCAGCGGACCTCATCTGGCCGCTTTTCGTGACCGATGGATCGGGTGTGGAGGAGCCGGTGACTTCCTTGCCGGGCGTATCGCGCTGGTCTGTTGATGGCATCGTCGCCCGCGCGAAAGAGGCAGTGGACCTTGGCATTCCGGTTATTGCGCTCTTCCCCAATACCCAGCCAGACCGCAGGTCCGATGACGGGGCCGAAGCGCATAACCCAGATAATCTGATGTGCCGCGTGATCCGCGCCATTAAAGATGCGTGCGGCGATGATATCGGCGTGCTTACCGACGTCGCGCTCGACCCCTATACCAGCCACGGCCAAGACGGCTTGCTCAATGATGCTGGCTATGTCGTCAACGACGAAACCGTGGCGATGTTGGTGGATCAGGCGCTCAATCAGGCAGAGGCGGGCGCGGATATCATTGCCCCGTCAGATATGATGGATGGCCGTATCCACGCGATCCGCATGGCGCTGGAAATGGGCAATCATCCAAATGTTCAGATCATGAGCTACGCTGCCAAATATGCGAGCGCCTTTTATGGGCCATTCCGTGATGCTGTTGGTTCTGGGGGACTGCTGAAAGGCGACAAGAAAAGCTATCAGATGGACCCTGCCAATTCGGACGAGGCGCTTCGCGAAGTGGAGTTGGACATTGCTGAGGGCGCAGACAGCGTGATGGTAAAGCCTGGCCTTGCCTATCTCGACATCATCTACCGCGTGAAAGACCGGTTTGGCGTGCCGGTCTTCGCCTATCAGGTGAGCGGTGAGTACGCGATGCTCGAAGCTGCTGCCAGCGTGGGTGCAGGCGACCGCGACGCATTGCTGATGGAGAAACTGCTCGCATTTAAACGCGCAGGCTGTTCTGGAATACTCACCTATCATGCGCCTGTGGCCGCACGAATTTTGAATGGCTGACTTTCGCTACGAAACCGAGCGGCTGATCCTGCGCGATTGGCGTGAGGAGGACTGGGAGCCGTTTTTCCAGCACACCAATACACCTGCGGTTATGGAATGGCTGGGCGGGGTATTGCCCCCGGAAAAACATCGTTGGATGCGCGACCGGATTGATGGTTATACGCGCGACCATGGCCACACATTCTGGGTAGTGGAACGCCGCGATGATGGCGAGATCTTGGGCTTTTGCGGGCTTAAGCGCTCAAACCAGCAAGGTGGACCGATGGATGAACCTGAAATCGGCTGGCGCCTGCGCGAAGATGCATGGGGCCAGGGGTATGCGCGCGAAGCCGCTGCTGCCTCGCTCAAGGTCGGATTTGAGCAATTCGACATGCCTCATATCATCGCCTTCACCGTGCATGAAAACGGGCCAAGCTGGGGGCTTATGAAGCGGCTTGGCATGCGCCGCCGTGAAGATCTCGACTTTGAAAGCACCGAATTCGGGTCTGAGAGCATTATCGCTTACTCAATCTCCCGCGAAGAATGGGAAGCCACCTTATGAACGCACATCCGGGCGCCAACATCATCCCGATCCATGGCAAAACGCCCAAAATCCATGAAACCGCCTTTATCGCTCCGGGGGCGACGATCATTGGCGATGTCGAAATCGGCGCGGGCAGCTCAGTTTGGTACAATTGCGTTGTGCGTGCAGATGTCTTCAAAATCCGCATTGGAGAGCGCAGCAATGTGCAAGATGGCAGTGTTCTTCACTGTGATCCCCCGCGTCCGGGCGACGAAGAAGGCTCACCCCTCATCATCGGGGATGAGGTACTGATAGGCCATATGGCGATGGTTCACGGTTGCACGATCGAGACCCGCGGCTTTGTCGGCCTTGGCGCGATTGTGATGAACAAGGCGGTGATCGGCTCGGACGCGATGCTGGCTGCAGGCGCCATGCTGACCGAACGCAAAGTCATGGGCCCCCGCGAGCTATGGGCGGGTCGCCCCGCGAAAAAACTCAAAGACCTCTCCGATGCAGCCATCATGGGCATGAAGGTGGGCACGGCGCACTATGCCGAGAATGCCAAGCATCATGCTGATGCGGTGAAGGAGGCGATGGGTTAGCGTCTCCCGGTTACGACGGCCCTTTGGTCACGTAGCGCATCATATGCGGCACAAAATCTGCTTTCCCGATCTCAAGGCCTTCTGAACGCAAAATCGCATAGGCGGTGGTGAGGTGGAAATAAAAGTTGGGCAGCGACCAATCGCGCACATATTCTTCCGCGCTCATGGTGAATTCCATGCCATTGGGAATGGCGACCACGAGTTTCGCATCTTGTGCCACCAACTCAGAGGCTTCGATTGAATCCAGCAGCGCAGCCGTGTCTGCCAAAGCTGCCTTTGCACCGGAAAGTGTGGTTGCATTGTCATCGCTCGAAGTGAATTCCCGGCTGGTCAATCGCGGCAGCGCTTCGCCGGGCAAGTTCGCGACAAAGCGCACTTGTGTGGCAAAAGGATGCATGTCGTCAGCGAGCTTAGCGTCGAGCAGCGCGTCACCTTTGGGATGCGCTTCGGCCTTGGTGAGCAAACCGATGAGTGTGTCGAGGCGGCTGCGATAAACGGCGATAGATTGGTCATACAGGGTCATGAATGTCTCCTCTTTGGAGCCAATCTAAGCACACCAGTTTTATTTTGCAACTCAATCTCGAATAAGGGCCTTCAGGCTCTCAATCCGGTCCGCTTCATGCACTGGCTTGTCCCAGCGGATGCGGTGGATGCGGGGGAAACGCATGGCGAGACCGCTTTTGTGACGCTTGGAAGTGTGCACGCTGTCAAAGGCGACCTCGAAGACGAGCGTGCGTTCGACTTCGCGAACCGGGCCAAATCTGTTGAGCGTGGTCTGACGCACCAATTTGTCGAGCTTCTTCAGTTCAGCATCGGTGAACCCGGAATAGGCTTTGCCCACGGGCAGTAATTCTGCGCCGGCAAGTCCATCGGCATCCGGTTCGCCGTCCCAGCAGCCAAAGGTGTAGTCGGAGTAAAAGCTCGACCGTTTCCCGCTGCCGCGCTGCGCATACATCAACACACAATCGATCAGCAGCGGATCGCGCTTCCATTTATACCAAAGGCCCACTTTGCGACCGGCAATGTAGGGGCTGTCGCGGCGTTTGAGCATTAGCCCTTCAATCGCATCCTCGCGCGCGCCCTCGCGAATGTCGGCGAGGTGCGCGAAGTCACGCGCTTCCACGATCTGCGAAATATCGAAATGGCTGATGGGCAATTGCGGCATCAGCCTCTCAAGTGAGGTGCGCCGCTCCGCCCAAGGCTTTTCGCGCAAATCCTCACCTGCGATCACAAGCGCATCATAGAGCCGAATAAAGGCGGGCGCTTCGGCCAGCATCTTCTTCGAAACCGTCTTCCGCCCCAGCCTTTGTTGAAGCGCATTGAAACTAGCGGCGCCTCCTTCTTCTCCCCCTGAGACACGCCGCGCACCAGCAATTCGCCATCAAGCACCGCATCCACAGGCAGCGTATCGAGCAATTCGGGGAAGGTCGCCGAAATGTCATCGCCGCTGCGCGAATAGAGCCGGGTTTCGCTGCTTCCGTCCTCTTTGCTCACCCGCACAATCTGAACGCGGATGCCGTCCCACTTCCACTCCGCCGCATAATCCGCCAGATCGACTTCTATCTCTTCTAGCGGATGCGCGAGCATGAAGGGACGAAAGCGCGGTACGTTAGAAACGTCGGGCGGATTTCCCCCATTTGCAGCCCATGCAAACAGGCTCTCATAAGGAGCCTCCAGCGCGTGCCAGTATTCTTCCACTTCATCCAGCGCCACATCAAAGGCTTGCGCAAAAGCGGTCTTGGCAAGCCGCGCGGACACGCCGATCCGCATACCGCCGGTGGCCAGTTTGATGAGCGCGAAACGGCCATTGGCGTCCAATTGATCGAGGAGTTTGGGAAGCTCTTTGGGGGCGGTGTTGCGGTTGACGCTGGAAAGCAGCTCCACAACTTGCGCGACGCTGGGTGGATTCTCTGCGACCTCGCCTTCTGGCCACAACAGGCTCGCCGTTTCCGCCGTATCGCCGACGAAATCTCGGCTGAGCGTCCAAAGCACGGGGTCAACGCGGTCTTTCATCAGATTACGGATGGTTGAGCTTTTGACTGCGGGAAAGTCGAGTTCTCCCGTCAGCGCCGCTAAAGCCCACCCGCGATCGGGATCAGGGGTTTCGCGCAAATACTCGGCGATCAGCGCAAGTTTGCGATTGCGGCTGGTCGTGTAGACCAAAGTATCCAGTAGAGCGGCAAAGGCTTTCATCGAATGATCCCTTGCCATGCGCAGCGGGCTTCATATGGGAGACATGTGCGTGCGTTAAACGCGCGGAACCGGATCAGATAGAGGACGATCGACCGATGAAATTCATGCCTTTTGCCGCCCTTTTGCTTGTTGCTGGCGCTGCCACTCCTGCATTTGCTGACGCTCACGCCGAAGCCTCGGCGCAGGCCACGCTGACGATAAACAGCCCAATTGCCACTCTGATGGCTGACGATGGCGCGAAAGCCGTTGTGCTCAAGCATCTGCCGGGCCTTGATCAGCACCCTGCCTATGAAGAGTTCAAGACGATGAGCTTGGTCGCGCTTAAGCCATGGTCGCAAGGTCAGATCACCGATGAGATCATTACCTCGATCACCACTGAGCTTTCCGCTCTGAGCTGATTGTTCGGGATAGGGGATGGCGGCTTTAGTCATCCTCTTCCTCCCTACCGACAAGGGCCAGTGCCCTTGCACGGCGCTGGTTTAGCTCGCACCAGCGCAGCAAAGCGGCCTCCCGCCCATGGGTAATCCATGTTTCAGCGGGGTTCACTTCGCGAATGGTCTGTGTCAGTTCATCCCAATCGGCGTGGTCTGAGATAATCAGCGGCAGTTCAACGCCGCGTTGACGCGCCCGGCCGCGAACCCGCATCCAACCGCTGGCCATAGCGGTGATGGGATCAGGCAATCGGCGAGACCAACGATCATTCATAGCAGATGGCGGGGCAATGATTATGGAGCCGCGCATATCCACTTTGGCATGGTCGCTGACGAGCCGAAGCTCGCCCAGATCAACGCCAAATCCTTCGTATAATCGGCACATCTTCTCCATCGCACCGTGGAGGTAGATTGGGTCCTTGTGACCGGCTGCGCGCAGTTCGGCTATCACCCTTTGCGCTTTGCCTAAGGCATAGGCCCCGACCAAAACGCTACCATCGGGATTATTACCAAGAGCGACTAAGAGCTTCGCCATCTCGTCTGCAATCGGGGGATGCTGAAACACGGGAAGGCCGAAAGTCGCCTCCGTGATAAAGATATCGCAGGGCGTCACTTCAAACGGCGCACAGGTCGGGTCGGCGCGGCGTTTGTAGTCACCGGTGATCACCACCCGCTCGCCTGCGTGTTCAAGCAAAATTTGCGCTGAACCCAGCACGTGCCCTGCTGGAATGTAGGTCGCATCGACCCCGCCCGCCAATCGGATCGTCTCGCCATATTGCACTGGCACAGCTTTATGCGGGATTTGCCCCTCATCATCCTGTGCGCCAGTTCGATAGCGCAACTCCATTATGGCCAGCGTTTCAGGGGTTGCAATGGTCTCACCATGGCCACCGCGCGCGTGATCAGCATGGCCATGGGTGACGAGCGCCTTGTCGACCGCGCGTCCCGGATCAATCCAGCAATCGGCAGGCACCACATGCACGCCCCATGGCTCAGGCCGGATCCAGGAAAAAGGCGCGCTCATGTGCTCTCAACGAAAAGAGCGCGAGACGGTTTCCCGGCCCGCGCTCTTTCAATGCCTGTCCTCTGGATCAGCCTTCTTTATCGCTACCCGATTGTTCCGGCTTGTTGTCCTTTGCCGGACCATCCTTCGTCGGCGGCGTTGCTTTCTTGGCCGCTGGCTTCTTACGCGCCGGAGCCTTTCGCTTGGGCTTTGTCTTGGGCGGGGCCGGTGTCAGCTCAAAGCTTGGCTTGCCGTCTTTGACCGTGACATGCACTTCGCCGCCATCGGCCAGCTTACCAAATAGCAGTTCTTCGGCGAGCGGCTGCTTGATCTTATCCTGAATGAGGCGGCCCATCGGACGCGCGCCATACAGTTTGTCATAGCCTTTTTCCGCAAGCCAATCGCGGGCATCGCCATCGAACTGGATGTGGACGTTTTGTTCGGCGAGCTGCAGTTCAAGCTCAAGGATGAACTTGTCGACCACGCGCGCAACGGTGTTCCGGCCAAGATAGGCAAACGGCACAATCGCATCCAAGCGGTTGCGGAATTCCGGGGTGAACATCTTCTTCACCGCTTCGGAACCTGCGTCTTCTTTGGACACATCGCCAAAGCCGATACCCTGTGTTGCCATCGCCGCAGCACCCGCATTGGTCGTCATAATCAGCACGACATTGCGGAAATCGACCGTTTTGCCGTGGTGATCAGTCAAGCGACCATTATCCATGACTTGCAGCAAGATGTTGAACAGATCGGGATGAGCTTTCTCGATCTCATCGAGCAGCAACACGCAATGTGGGTTCTGGTCGACAGCGTCAGTGAGCAAACCGCCCTGATCGTAACCAACATAACCCGGAGGCGCGCCGATCAAGCGGCTGACCGAGTGACGCTCCATATATTCGGACATGTCGAAGCGTTTGAGTTCGATGCCCATTATGCTCGAAAGCTGCCGCGCGACCTCGGTTTTACCAACGCCGGTTGGACCCGAGAACAGGAACGAGCCAATTGGCTTATCCGGATCACGCAAGCCAGCGCGTGAAAGCTTCATCGCGGTGGCAAGGCGGGTGATGGCTTCATCCTGACCGAACACGACATGCTTCAGATCGCGGTCGAGGTTTTCGAGCGCTTTCTTATCGTCCTTGCTGACCGATTTTGGCGGGATACGCGCCATAGTCGCGATGACTTGCTCGATCTCTTTCGCAGTGATCTTCTTTTTGCGACGGCTGGGCGGGACCAACATCTGCATTGCGCCCACTTCATCAATCACGTCGATCGCCTTGTCGGGCAATTTGCGGTCATTGATGTAGCGCGCCGACAGCTCAACAGCCGTTTTCAATGCGTCTGGCGTGTATTTCACATTGTGATGCTCTTCGAAGGCTGTGCGCAGACCTTTAAGGATCTTTACGGTGTCTTCGATAGTCGGCTCATTCACGTCGATTTTCTGGAAGCGACGCAGCAGCGCGCGGTCTTTTTCGAAGTGATTGCGGAACTCTTTGTAAGTGGTCGAACCGATGCAACGGATCGTACCGCCTGAAAGAGCAGGCTTGAGCAAGTTTGAGGCATCCATCGCCCCACCGCTGGTCGCGCCTGCGCCAATCACCGTGTGAATTTCATCAATAAACAGGACTGCGTCAGGCATCCCTTCGAGTTCGGAAACGACCTGCTTGAGCCGCTCTTCGAAATCGCCGCGATAGCGTGTGCCTGCCAACAACGCGCCCATATCGAGCGAGTAGATCACTGCCTCCTCGAGCACTTCTGGCACATCACCTTCAACGATCTTGCGGGCAAGACCTTCGGCAATAGCGGTTTTACCGACGCCGGGGTCACCAACGTAAAGCGGGTTGTTCTTTGACCGCCGGCACAAGATTTGGACCGTGCGGTCCACTTCTGGCCCGCGACCGATCAGCGGATCAACTTTGCCGGCTTCCGCTTTCGCATTGAGATTTACTGTGAACTGGTCGAGCGCGGTCTCTTTCTTGTTGCCGCCATCTTTGCTTGCCTCCGCTTCGGCGGGCGCACCTTCTTCACCGCCTTCGGGTGATTTCGATTCAAGCTGGCGACCACCCTTGCCAATGCCGTGGCTGATGTAGCTGACAGCATCCAGGCGGCTCATATCCTGTTGTTGCAAGAAGTAGACGGCATAGCTGTCCCGCTCAGAGAACAGCGCTACCAGCACATTCGCGCCGGTCACTGTATCCTTGCCCGATGATTGCACATGCAGAATTGCGCGCTGGATCACCCTTTGGAAGCCAGCGGTTGGCTGCGGATCAGCGTCTTCTTCGGTTTTTAGGCTCTGATATTCCTGATCGAGATATTGCTTCACCACCTCGCCCAGTTCAGCAAGGTCAACGCCGCACGCCGCCATCACAGCGGCGCCATCCTCATCATCAATCAACGCGAGCAGCAAATGCTCAAGCGTTGCGTATTCATGGCGACGTTCCGAGGCATGCGACAGCGCATTGTGTAGCGTGCGTTCGAGATTTTGGGCAAAACTAGGCATGGATGTGTGTCTTTTTGCAGGGGGCGGATAGGAGGAATTGGAAGGTATATGGGGCGCATCGCAGCAATTGCGAGACCGGATGTTGCGTAGTGTCGATCATCTTGTCACCCACCGCTCTTAAACAGAGCATCGGCTGCCGCGCGGTGGGCGCTGGCCTTGTCGCGGTGCGCTTTTACACGGGTGATTTCGGCTTCGAGTAGAGCGATACGGTCCCCCAGCTCATCTTGCGAATAGGGGGACAAATCCTCTGCCGCCAGTTTCTCAGCAGCATCGCCTTTTGGGCGCGGAAGATCGGAATCGTCCATTGATTACGAACATCGCAATTAAGACCGCTTGCTGTCAATGCGCTTGGGGGTTAATTGCTTGCCATGCGTTAAGGATTTGGCCCCTTAACGCGATTTGGGGCGCAACGATGCTTGGCAGAGCATCACAATAGGGGTTCATATGGTTGACGCGAGCGCGCCTGATCTTCCTGAAGCAATGCAAGCAATTGGTTTCGCTGATCCGGGCGGTCCTGAGGTGTTGGCGATCGAAACAATCGCTCTTCCGAAAGTGGGCACAGGCGACCTTTTGATCAAAGTGGCTTTTGCGGGCGTGAACCGCCCTGACTGCGTTCAAAGAGCTGGGCATTATCCGGCCCCTCCTGGCGCTTCACCCGTTTTGGGGCTTGAGGTGGCGGGCGAAGTCGTAGCGATTGGTTCCGATGTCCCGTCCGAGATGCTGGGCGCGCGCGTTGCTGCGCTAACGCCAGGCGGCGGTTACGCTGAATATTGCACAGCACCTTGGCAACATTGCTTGCCAGTTCCCGATGACATGTCGCTTTTGACAGCGGCTGCCTTGCCAGAGACGCTTTTCACCGTGTGGCACAACGTCTTCGAGCGGGGCATGGCCCGCGATGGTGAGCGGTTGCTTGTCCATGGTGGAACGTCTGGCATTGGCACGATGGCGATCATGCTCGCCAAGGCTTTTGATATCGAAGTGATCGTCACCTGCGGTGATGAGGCGAAATGTGAAGCGGCGCGCAAAGTGGGCGCTGACCTTGCGATCAATTACCGCGAGGAAGATTTTGTCGAGGCGATCAAAACGCACACGGGCGGTGAAGGCGTCAATATCGTGCTCGATATGGTCTCCGGCGATTATGTGCCGCGCAACCTCAAATGCCTCGCCGAAGATGGTCGCCATGTGACGATTGCAGTTCTGGGCGGCGCGAAGGCTGACCTGTTCATGCCGATGGTGATGATGCGCCGTTTGACACTCACCGGCTCCACTCTGCGTCCCCGTTCCGATGCATTCAAGTCAGCCTTGGCCGATGAGATTGCAGCAAATGCGTGGCCACTTTTCACTTTAGGTGAGCTTTCACCGGTTATGGATCAAACGATGCCTTTGGCTGAGGCGAGCAGCGCCCATGCGCGCATGGAAGCGGGCCAGCATGTGGGCAAGATTATGCTAAAGGTTGCAGGCGAGTAATCGCCAAAAGCGCGCCTACGACACAATATCTTGCCCAATCGCAAGCTTTGGCCTATCTAAGGCCCAACACGCGGCCGCTCCGATAAGGGGCGGCCCTTTCTTTTTCGACGTATTTTTTGTCTGGAGATTTCCCCATGGCGACCAAGGATCAGCCAAAGCCGCTGATGCCGCACGCGACCGCAACCTGGCTGGTCGATCACACCGGCTTGTCATTTGAACAGATTGCGGAATTTTGCGGGCTGCACATTCTCGAAGTGCAAGCGATGGCGGATGACCTTGCGGGCAGCAAATATACTGGCCGCGACCCTGTTCATGCAGGTGAATTGACGCTGGAAGAGATCGAAAAAGGTCAGGCAGACACCGAGTATTCGCTCAAAATGCACAAAGCCCCGGTCGAGGTCACTCGCACCAAGGGCCCGCGCTACACACCAGTGTCCAAGCGTCAGGATAAGCCCGACGGCATCGCATGGATTTTGCGCAGCCACCCCGAAGTGTCTGACGCGCAAATCTCCAAGCTGATCGGCACGACGCGCAACACAATCGGCGCGATTCGTGAGCGTTCGCACTGGAACATCCAGAACATTCAGCCAAAAGACCCTGTGACCCTTGGCCTGTGCTCACAACGTGAGCTGGACGCCGTGGTGGCCAAAGCTGCCAAACGCGCGGGTGTTACGGAAGATGCTGAAACCGCGGAAGTGGTTGATGGCCGTTCCGATAAGGACAAGCTGATCGAAGAATTGCGCGCTGAACGCGATGCCAATGTGAAGGCTGCTGCTGAAGCCGCGCAAGAAGCCGAAGCCGAAGCATGGCTCGCCAAGAAACGCGAAGCTGAAGAAGCAGGCGAAGTCGCTGCGCCGAACACCGGTTTTGCGGAGCCGCCGCCAGAGGAAGAGCCTGCCGAAGAGCAGGCTCCCGAAGAGCCGAAGGCGGACTGATTTGTCTAAAGGGCGCTCCCAAAATCAGAGTGCCCTTGCCCGACCTTGCAAATACTGGCCTCAATTGCGCCTTTTTGGCGGTGCTTTCGCTTGCGCGCAGCATTGGGATCGGTCATGTCTATTGACATGAGTGTAAGTAGCCAGACCCCGTATCACCACCCGACGCCATGGGATACGCAGTTCGAATCCTTGAGCCTGCCTGAAATGATGGCGCGCACGGTTGCGCACGACCCATCTGCACCGTTTCTGCATTTCCTAGGGCGCACCTATTCGTATCAAGAGATGTTTGATGAAGCGCAGCGTTTTGCTGGCGGCTTGATCGCGATGGGTATCAAGCCGGGCGACAGGGTTGGATTGTTCCTCCCCAATGTGCCTATCTACGCTTCTGCCTATTATGGCGCGATGATGGCGGGCGCGGTGGTCGTCAATTTCTCACCGCTGTATTCGGTTGAGGAATTGAGTTGGCAGGTCGCGGATAGCGGCACTCGCGTGCTGGTGACGCTTGATGTGCCAGAGCTGTATTCGACGGCCGCAGAGGTTCTTGAAGCTTCCGAGCTTGAAACTCTTGTGGTCGGCGCGCTTTCCGAGATGCTGCCACGGATCAAGGGCACGGCGCTCAAACTTCTAAAGCGCAGTCAGATCGCCAAGGTCAATTGGAACGAGACCACAAAGCACTGGTCTGATGTGCTTACGGATCCGGCTGGCGATTTGCCCAAGGTCACTCACGAAGACTTGGCGCTGCTGCAATATACTGGCGGGACGACGGGCAGGCCTAAAGGCGCGATGCTGGGGCACAGTCAGCTCTCGCAAAACGCGCAGCAAACCGCAGCGATCAACCCGGCTGATAATCCGCGCCAAGAAGTGTTCATGGGCGCGCTTCCGTTCTTTCATGTCTTTGCCAACACATCGCTCCTCAATCACGCGGTGGCTGCTGGTGCGTCGATTGCGATGGTCCCGCGTTTTGATGCAGGCCAAGTCTTGCAGACTATCCAGAAATACAAGACGACCGGCTTTCCAGGGGTGCCGACGATGTTTCAGGCGCTGCTGGACCATCCAAACCTTGGCAAAACGGACCTATCTTCGCTTAAGGTTTGTATCTCGGGCGGTGCTCCCATGCCCGCCGTGGTTCACGAGAAGTTCGAAACCACAACAGGGGTTCGACTGGTTGAGGGCTATGGCCTGACAGAGAGTTCAGGCGTGGTCGCGGTCAATCCATACGAAGGCACCCGCAAAAAAGGGACTATCGGCCAATTGGTGGCGGGTACCGAGATTGTATTGCTCGACAAGGAAGACCCCACCAAGCTTGCCCCTGAGGGCGAACCGGGCGAACTTGCCATCCATGGCCCACAAATCATGCGCGGCTATTGGAACAAGCCCGAAGCAGCCGCCGAAACATTCGTGACGCGCGGTAACAAGCAATATTTGCGCACCGGCGATGTCGCCATCATGGATGAGGATGGCTTTTTGAGCATTGTTGACCGGATCAAAGACATGATCGCGGTGGGCGGTTTCAAGGTTTTTCCAAGTGTGGTCGAAGACGTTATCCTTAAACATGAAGCGGTGAAAGAAGCGCTCGTGATTGGCGTGCCTGAGGAATATCGCGGTGAAGTGCCGCGCGCCTATGTCACACTGGAAACCGGCGCGGATAATACGGGTGATGCGCTCAAATCATGGCTCAATGATAAGATCGGAAAGCACGAGCGGGTCGATCAGGTCGTGATCCGCGAAGAATTGCCCAAGACCATTATTGGCAAGCTCGACCGCAAAGCTCTTCGCGCTGAAGTCCTCTAAAACGAAAAACGCCGCGCACCCAACTGGGCCGCGGCGCTTTCCGAAAATTCTATTTCAGCTGACTAGCTGGCGACCTGAAGCTGCGGGTCCTTGGTCTGAGGGGCAGGCTTTGCGACTTGCTTACGCGCATTAGGTGCAAAACGGCCATCAACCTGCGCGCCTTGTTCGATGGTGAGAGCATCGTAATGCACATCGCCTTCGATCTGGGCGCTCTTTAGAATGACCAACTCTTTCGCGGTGATTGAACCTACAACCTTGCCGGACATGCGTGCAGTGTCAGAGGTCACTCCACCTTTGATAACGCTGCCATCGCCTTGAACAAGCGAGGCGCATTTGATGTCGCCTTCGATCTTGCCGTCAATGTGAAGGTCCACCGAGGCGCTTACATCACCTTTGATCGTCACGTCTGATCCGATCACCGAAAAGGTGGAGTTGCCTTGAGCCATATTTTTTCCTCGGGATTTAGGGGCGGGTGCCGGTTGCGGGACGGCTGGCTGGTCCGGCTGTTCGGGCTTCTTCGAGAACATCGGGAGCTGTCTCCAAAAATGGGCGCGGATTGACCGCATTGCCGTTGATTCGCACTTCAAAGTGCAGATGAGGACCTGTAGACCGACCTGTGCTGCCAAGGCCACCCAAGGTACCGCCAGCAAGGATGGACTGCCCCACTGCCACGTCGATCCGTGAAAGATGTGCGTACCGAGTTACAATCCCATTGGGATGCGTGATCTCAACAGTCTTGCCATAGCCGCCTTTCCATCCAGCGAACGTCACCTCGCCGGTGGCTGCTGCAAAGATGGACGAACCATAGGCGCCCTTGAAATCAATACCGTTATGCATCGCGCCACCGCCATTGAATGGGTCGCGACGATAGCCAAAGGCCGATGTGATGCGCTGGTCAGCTGCAGGAACAACGCGCGGCACACCGTCAAGCGCACGTTCCAGTGCAGACATGCGCGCGAGGCTGAGGCCAAGACGTTCGAAACGGGGATCCATTGACCCATCCGCAGACGTTGCAAGAATCTCGAGAGGACCACCAACTGCGGTGCGCGCATCGGCCACAGCTGCGCGTTCCATCACTCGGGGGTCCAGATTAAGTTTGCGAAGCGCTTCGGCAGCGCGCTGCGCACGCCAATCGGCATAGCGCGTCATATTCTCAACAAATGCAAGCTGGCGCGCTTCGATCTCTGCAAGGCCGCGCAATTGTGGGAAGTGTTGACCGACCTTTTCAATCGTTTCGGCAGTCTCTTCGGATGAATCCGTTACATTCGTATCGACTGTCTGAATATCGTCAGGCAGCATCTCAACCATTGCGTCCAACGCTTCCTGCCTAGCGTTCAGGTCGCCGACGACCCGGTCGATGTTCCCACTATAGTCATCTAACCGCGCTTGAGCCGTCTCAACCTTCACTTTCTCGTCTTGGAAAGACGCAAGATCGGCTTCGGCAGCAGACTTGTTCCAGGCCATCACGCCCATTGAACCGGCCCAGCCAATGGCGAGCACACTCACGGCAACGGCAGCGCCGATTTGCACTTTGGAAGACACTTTGATGAAGCGGACCTGACCTTGCGAGCGCATAAAGAACTCACGGTCTGGAAACCACTCACGCAATCGTTCCCCCCAAGAACGTGAGTTTTCAATATTAGACAAGACGACCCCGATCGGTTTTTGGTTTTTCGGTTCGCGCGAAGAGCTACCAACCAACCGGTAAAGAATCGAATCCCGCAAACAGGCTAAGGGGTGAGTTGATAGGGAATCGCGATGAGTCGTTCATATGGGAGTAATTAACCATAGTACTGCGAATGTGTCGCAAACGTACAAACTCACCAATCGGTAAGTTTGGCGCGAATCGCGCGCTTTATCGCAGCACAGAAAAGCTTGTCTGGCAGGCGCTGACACCTCGTGTCTGCGCTGCTAATAGCTAGGTCATGAATCACCCCGCAACGACGCGAGAATTCGCTGGCAAACCGGCGACCACCGAGCTTGTGAACGACCTTGCGAAGCAGGGCCGTGCAGCACAACGGGCGCTTGCTTCTCTGTCGAGTGAACAGCGCGCCCTAGCGCTCATGTCTGCTGCTTCCGAGATGCGCGCTGATGCACCCCAAATCCTCGAGGCCAATCTGTGCGATCAAGAAGCGGGCAAGGCCAATGGTCTGGCGCCTGCAATGCTCGACCGTTTGGCTCTTGATGAGGCGCGGCTCGAAGGGATTTGTAGCGGCGTTGAAGCGGTTGCCGAGCTGCCCGATCCCGTCGGACAAGTCATAGATGAGACGCAGCCTGCCAATGGCCTCAACCTTGCCCGTGTCCGCGTGCCCATCGGTTTGATTGGGATCATCTATGAGAGCCGGCCCAATGTGACCGCTGATACCGCCGCTTTGTGCGTGCGGTCGGGCAATGCCGTTTTGCTGCGCGGAGGTAGCGAAGCGGTGCATTCCAACCGGGCCATCCATGCCGCTTTCGTTCGCGGACTTGCCAAGGCTGGCGTCCCAGAGGCTGCCGTTCAGCTGATGCCTACACAAGATCGCGATGCGGTGGGGGCAATGCTGCGGGCTGCGGGTCTAATCGACATGATCATCCCGCGTGGCGGGCGCTCGCTTGTCGAGCGGGTGCAAAATGATGCGCGCGTTCCTGTGCTCGCGCATCTGGACGGGGTGTGTCACACCTATGTTCACGCTGGCGCAGATCCTGAAATGGCCCTGCGAATTGTGCTCAACGCCAAGTTGCGCCGCACTGGCATTTGCGGAGCGACTGAAACTGTTTTGATCGACGCTGCCTACCCCAATGCTCAGGAGATTATTGCAGCTCTGATTGATGCAGAATGCGAAGTGCGCGGTGACGAACGGATTGCGGCGCTGGATGCGCGCGTTGTCTCGGCAAACGCCGAAGATTGGGACACCGAATATCTCGATGCGATAGTGGCAGCCGCGATGGTCGATGATCTGGACGCCGCGCTCGCGCATATTGACCGACATTCCTCCGACCATACCGACGCAATCATCACCCAGGACGAAAGCGCGGCGCAGGCCTTTTTTGCAAGGGTCGATAGCGCGATTGTGATACACAATGCCTCGACGCAATTTGCCGATGGCGCCGAGTTCGGATTGGGAGCGGAGATTGGGATTGCGACGGGACGATTGCACGCGCGCGGGCCCGTCGCTCTCGAAGGGCTCACCACCTACAAATGGCTGGTGCGCGGTAGCGGTCAGGCGCGGCCTTAGTGGTGAGATGCTGATATGTTGACGGGATTGCTTGGTGGCAGTTTCAACCCCGCACATGGTGGGCATCGTCGAATCACGCTGTTTGCGATAGATGCGCTTGGGCTGGATGAGGCGTGGTGGCTGGTATCGCCCGGCAACCCATTAAAGCCCAAAGCCGGAATGGCGCCGTTATCAGCCCGCCTCAAGTCCGCGCAAAAGCAGGCCCGGCGCGCGCGCATCACTCCGACTGCGATCGAGCGCAGATTGGGGACGCGCTACACTGTAAACACGCTCAAAAAGCTCAAATGCCACTATCCCAAGCGCAAATTTGTATGGCTCATGGGGTCTGACAATCTTGCTCAGTTCCATCACTGGAAAGCGTGGCGGGAAATCGCGAGAACCATGCCGATTGCAGTCATTGCCCGTCCCGGCTATGATGCGGATGCAATGACAAGCCCAGCCATGGCCTGGCTCAGACGTTATCAGGTGTCTGCCGCCAGTTTTCGTAAAAGAGGGCAAAGAAGTTTGAGGAGCACGCCAGCACTGGTGTTTTTGCGTTTTGATCCAGACCAGCGCTCTGCCACGGCCATCCGCCGGGGCAATGCCGATTGGGTTAAAGATTACCGCGGAGCCCCTGCCAGAGACCGGCTAACCTTTCGAACTATCCCTGAACATTTTGAAACAGGTGGCATTGGATGAAGCGCATCGGCGCCTTCACTCACAACCTTGCCTTCCTAAAGGCAAACGCCCATCTTCTCACCACATATCGGAGACTCACCAAAGCCTATGACACAGGCGAATACCCCAATGGCCGATGCTTCAAGCTCGGCCTCACACAAATCGGTTCCACCAATTATGCCCTCTGACTCTAACGACAATGATCTGCACGATCTGGTGCTAAAGCAGCTTGATGATGATCAGGCGCAAGAAGTCGTGTCGATCCCGCTTGAAGGCAAAAGCTCGGTTGCTGATCACATGGTCGTCGCCAGTGGCCGCTCGTCACGCCAAGTTGCCTCGATGGCGCAGAAATTGGCTGAAAAGGTCAAGCAAGCTGGCTTTGGCCCCGCGCGTGTCGAAGGTCTGCCAGCGGCAGATTGGGTGCTGGTCGATGCGGGCGACGTTGTCATTCACCTATTCCGCCCCGAAGTGCGCACTTTCTACAATCTTGAGCGCATGTGGTCGTTTGAAGGCGGAGAGCCACGGCAGGGCCGAGCGTAATTCAGGCGGCCTAAAGGTCGCATCGCTCCGCCGTCCGATTTGCTTTGGGTCATTGGAGATTTCAAATCCTTCTCCACGTCATCGCTCGCGGAAAGATCGCTCGCTCGCCCGAGGCGGAGCTGGTTGCGCGGTATGAAAAGCGACTGACTTGGCCGGTTAAACTGACCGAATTGCCCGAGACTGGCGGTAAAATTCCCGATCCGCAGACCCCTTACAAGACCGTGCTGTTGGATGAGCGCGGCAAGGCAATGGCGTCTGAAGAGCTTGCCAGCGTGCTCGAGCGGTGGCGCGATGATGGCATGCGTGAGGCTCGGTTTGTCTTGGGTGCAGCTGATGGCCATTCCCGCGAAGAACGGGCCGAGGCTGACCTGCTACTTGCCTTTGGCCCCGCCACTTGGCCCCATCTGCTGGCGCGCGCGATGTTGATGGAACAACTCTACCGCGCGACAAGCATCCTTGCAGGTCATCCCTATCATCGGGCAGGATAGGGACCATGCGAAAGCTATTGCCTCTTGCGACAATCGGCGCGGCCTGCGCGCTCACGCTGGTTTTAACGGCGCCTGATAGCTGGGCGCAGCGCGATGTCGTGCTGCTCGAACCCGAGGAAGCGCAAGAAGAATTGGAGCGTGCAACCCGCGAAAGCGAGGCTGCGCAATCGCGCGCGGACCGTTTGGCGAACGAGGCGGGGCAAGCGGAAGAGGCCGCGGAACGCACCGCACGCGAAGCGGCCAGCGTCGCCGCACAAATTCAAGCGGCAGAGGCGAATATTATTGCTGCGCGCGCGCGGTATTCACTCGCGCAATCTGAACGCGCTGCTTTGTCTGAGCGATTGGCTGTCCGCCAGCGCCCGCTGGTGCGCCTTACTGGAGCCCTGCAAACAAGCGCGCGCCGACCTTTGGCGCTGTCAGCTTTGCAGCCCGGTTCGCTTAAAGATTTGGTCTATGTTCGCGCGGTGCTTGACGCCGCCGTGCCGGAAATTCGCAATCGCACCGCTGCTTTACGCGGGGAGCTTGAGGAAGGCCGCCGAATTGAACAGCGCGCCGCTCAGGCTTTGGCGTCTTTGCAATCGAGCGAAGAAGAATTGCGCACTCGCCGCGCGGAATTAGCGCAGCTTGAAACCCGCCAACGCCTTGCCTCGCGTGAAGCGCGCGGGGCCGCTTCACGTGAAGGAGAGCGTGCTTTGGCCTTGGCCGAAGAAGCACGCGATCTCGACGGGTTGATGGGACGGATTGATGATGCGGCTGAATTGCGCCGCGAGCTTGCCGCATTGCCTGGCCCGGTCATGCGGCCGAGGGATATTGGTTCTAATGTCGGCGCGGGTACTCCTATTGAACCTTCCCCAACGCCCAGCGCAGCGGCCAAGCGTATTGCCGGATTTCAGCTGCCTGTTCAGGGGCGCACCATCGCCGGTTTCGGCCAGCTGAAGGACAGCGGTTTGCGTTCTACCAGCCTTGATCTTGCGCCCTCGCCGGGTGCGCAAGTCGTCGCGCCTGCATCGGGCCGCATTGCTTTTGCGGGGCCATATCGCGGCTTTGGGCGAATCGTTATTATTGAGCATCCTGGCGGCTGGACCAGCCTTGTTACCGGGCTGGAGCGGGTGAGTGTTGAAGTGGGTGATAGCGTCATTGGCGGCGGACCGATGGGTGTTGCGGGCAATGAAGACCCGACAGTGACGATTGAGCTGCGGCGTGAGGGTGATCCGGTTAACCCACTCAATTTTCTCGGTTAATTTGCAGAGCTTCGCGACCTCGACATTAAACAATCCCGAGCACAACTGCCCCGCGCCGGGACGTGTTTTTGCATGATACGCTTCTCATCTGGCGTTCAGCCCCGCAAACCTATACGCATGTGTGTCTCGAAAGGAGCCTTTGTCGCCTTATGAAATTTGCCGCTCTACTCCGCAGCGCAGCGCTTGTAACCGCCGTCGCCCTGATCCCAGCAACCACAGCCTCCATGGCGCAAGTTGACGGCCGTGCTGGCCCTGAACTTGCCAAGGTCTTTGCGGTCTATCAGCGTATTCAGGCAAATTATGTTGAGCCGGTTGAAGACGAAGTGCTGGTGCGCGGCATGATCGACGGGATGCTTTCTGCGCTTGACCCGCATTCAGGCTATCTCGATGGCAGCGATCTGCAGCGGCTTGAGACCATGATTGATGGTAATTATTCGGGTCTTGGCCTTTCGGTCGTGCAGGAAGATGGCGCGGTCAAAGTGATCTCTCCGTTCAAGGGCAGCCCTGCCGATCAGCAGGGTATCAAGGCAGGCGACTACATAACGCATCTTGACGGTGAGCTGATCTATGGCGGAGAGCTGGACGACGCAGTCGCCCGGATGCGCGGCAAAGCTGGCACATCCATTCGCCTGACGATTTTCCGTCCCGGCCGTGATGAGCCGATTGAGGTTGACGTGACCCGCGGTGTTATCGAGCTGGAACCAGTCACACACGAATTGCAGTCCGGCAATATTGGCGTGATTTCGGTGAATGAATTTTCTGCCGATGTGGGCGCTGACGTTTATCGCGCTTGGGAAGAGCTAAAGAGCGAAGCAAGCGGCCGCATGGGTGGCTTGGTGCTTGATCTGCGCTCCAATCCAGGCGGTTCGCTAGACGAGGCGGTGGCCTTGTCTGACCTGTTCCTCGACGAAGGACGCATCGTGTCGCAGCGCGGGCGCGCTCGCGGTGAAACCATTCTGTATGATGCAGAAACGGTGTTCCGCGGCGACATGGCAGAGGGTCTGCCGATCATCGTGCTGATCGATGCAGGGTCTGCATCGGCGTCAGAAATTGTCGCAGGCGCATTGCAAGATCATCGCCGCGCATTGGTCATGGGCCAGCGCAGCTTTGGCAAAGGCTCAGTCCAATCGTTGCTGCCACTGGGTCGTGACGCGGCGCTTAAGCTGACAACGGCGCGCTATTTCACGCCTTCTGGCAAGTCAGTGCAGGAAGGCGGCATCGCCCCTGACATTCGTGTGCCGCAACTGTCTGATCCCGATTTTGCCTTACGCGAACGCTATCAGACCCGCGAAAGCGATCTGCGCGGCCACCTGATCAACGAGCTTGGCATCGATGATAAGGATATGGAGGACGACAACATCGAGGATCCTCGTTTCCAGCAGACGTCTGAAGAGCTTGAGGCGCAAGGCATCGAAGATTTCCAACTGCACTACGCACTCGAAACTCTGCGCCGGACCACGGCCAGCTCGGTTGCGCTAAGCACGCGTCGTTGATCGATCAGCGCCTAGCCAAATGCTGGGCGCGCTCCTAAATGGGCGGTATGACAGGTTTGCAGCAAGCCCGCGCATTGGCGCTCGCCATTCCCGCTGCGCTGCTGGGCGGCGCATACATATCGGAATATGGTTTTGGCCTGTTTCCGTGTGAGATGTGCTGGTGGCAGCGCTGGCCGCATTTTGCAGCGATTGCCTTTGCCGCCATGTCCTTTGTCATCATGCCTGCGCGGGTCTGGACTGCGCTTGCGGGACTTGCGATCATCACTTCTGGCCTGATTGGCGGCTTTCATGCGGGTGTCGAATATGCCTGGTGGGAAGGCATCACCGGTTGCAGCAGCCTTCCAAGCAGCATTGACGTAATGGATGTCTCAGCCGCGCCAATCGTACGCTGCGATGTGGCTCCGTGGAGCCTGTTTGGAATTTCGCTAGCGGGTTGGAATTTCTTGATTTCTTGCATCGGCGGCGCGGCCGTTTTGGCACTCGCTGCGTATAAGAAGTAGGCACATAAAAACTCTCTCAAGGAGCTTTCACAATGGAACGCGACGAACTGCACCGCATGATCCGGGTCGATCAAGCCGGGGAATTTGGCGCGACACGTATCTATGAGGGCCAACTTGCCGTCATGGGTGATCGCGGGCCGCATAGCGCTGAAATCCGCCACATGGCTGAGCAAGAAGAGGGCCACCGCGCGCGCTTTGATGAAATGCTCGCCAAAAAAGGTGTGCGTCCTACGGCATTGCACCCGTTCTGGTCAGTGGCAGGCTATGCACTGGGCGCGGGCACCGCTTTGCTGGGGCCAGAGGCGGCGATGGCCTGCACGGCCGCAGTCGAAGAAGAGATCGACAAGCATTATTCGGAGCAATTGGATCGTTTGGCTGAAACCAATAGCGAACCAGAGCTTGCCGCGATGATTGAGGAGTTCCGCGAGGATGAACGCGAGCACCGTGATGCAGCCTTGGCCAATGGCGCGGAGAATGCGCCGGCCTATCCATTGCTGTCAGGCGCTATCCGCTTGGGCTGCAAGATCGCGATTAAGGTCAGCGAGCGGGTTTAGGCGCTAGTCTTAGCGACCAAAACAACTTCCTTTCAGAACCTGTTCAGCGAGTGCTATATACCAACTGCATCTGATCAAACGCCCTCAGGGTAAGGAAATACCAATGTCGCAACTTTCGCACCTCGCAATTTTTGCTCCGCTTGCCGCAACGGCCTTTGCGAGCCCTGCCGCTGCTCAAGAGGCGACCGGTGAACGCGTCAATATGGTCATTGCTTACAGCGAAGACGAATGTCCCGAAGCCACGCAAGAGGGCGAGATTGTGGTGTGCGAAATCCTCGTCGAAGCGGATCGCTATCGCATCCCTTCAAACCTGCGCCACAGTGGCTCACCTGACAACACCGCTTGGACCCGCAGAGTAGAATCGATCCGCTATGTTGGTGAATTTGGTGCTTTTTCATGCGATCCTGCAGGCGCAGGCGGCTTTACCGGCTGCACGCAAAAGCTGATTGATGCTGCCTATGCTGACCGTGCCGAAGGGGAGAACATCCGCTTTGGCCAATTGATCGAAGAAGCGCGTCAGGAACGTCTTTCCACCATCGACGAAGATGCTGCTGCTGAGCAATCGCGCGTTGAGCAGATCGAGCGCGAATATCTCGAGCGGTTGGAGCGTGAGCGCAATGCGCCGCTGCCTGGAGAAGAAGAGCTTCCTCCTCCTGCGCCTTCTCCTGAGGCCGATGGGCCGAGCGAATAACGCTTAGACGTTGTAGTAATCGCGGTACCACGCGACGAATTGCTTAATCCCTTCGCGCACATTGGTCTGCGGGGAATAGCCTGTCAGCTCGCGCAGCAAAGTTGCATCGGCCCAAGTTGCTGGCACATCGCCTTTTTGCATCGGCATGAAGTTTTTGATCGCCTCGCGGCCGCATTCCGCTTCGATCGCTTCGACAAAGTCCATCAGGCGCACCTTGTCACTATTGCCGATATTCGCAACGCGCCATGGTGCAGCGGGGGAAAGCGAATCCCACTCGGCAATATCTTCGGCGCTTTCCGGGCGCACAGGTGCAGCATCGATTAGCAGCCGGATGCCGCGCACAAGGTCAGTCACATATGTGAAGTCGCGGAACATATCGCCATTGTTGTAAATGTCGATCGGTGACCCTTCGAGGATGCCGCGGGTGAATTTGAACAAGGCCATATCCGGGCGGCCCCACGGGCCATATACCGTGAAAAAGCGGAACATCGTGGTCGGCAGGTTCCACAAATGCGCATAGGAATGCGCCATCGCCTCATTGGCTTTCTTGGTCGCCGCGTAGAGCGTGAGCGGCGTGTCGCACTTCTCCCGCTCATCAAACGGCATCTCTTCATTCGCGCCATAAACCGAACTGGTGGAGGCCATTAGCAGGTGATCAACCCCCAATTCACGCGCGCATTCCATCACATTGAATGTGCCGACCAAATTGGCGTCGACATAGGCGCGCGGGTTTTCAAGGCTGTATCTGACGCCTGCTTGTGCGGCGAGATGGACGATAATGTCGGGTTTCTCGCGCATCGCCAAAGCATGCAGCGCGTCATGATCTTCAAGCATCGCCTCGGTGCAAGTGAAGTTCGCATTTTGCAGAAGCATTTGATGCCGTCGCTCTTTCAGCCTGACATCGTAATAGTCGGTCAGCCCGTCAAAGCCGACAACTCGAAACCCTTCGTCCAGCAGCAATTGGGCCAGATGGAAGCCGATAAAACCGGCGGAGCCTGTGATTAGGACCGTGCGCATAAGTGCCTTCAATCAAGGTCAAAATGGCTCCGAAACTAGGCCATCGAGCAGTGCGGCTATTCGACAGATCGGCGTTTGGCAAGTGGCCACAAGCATGGCTATGGCTGCGACGTGATGGAAAGTGATGCGAAAATACTGCGAAGGGAAACTGCAGCGCGGGCCGTTACAGCTTGTTGCAAGTCAACAGTGAAGCCCCGCCCAATTGGCAGCGTTATCGCTTTGATATGGCCGACAAACTGCCTATAGGCCTCCTATTCTAGTCTTAGCTTGGTCGTTCTAGCGCTATGATGCAAAATTCTCCCCCGGTTTACGCGCGTAAATCGAATCGCTGGTTTGAGTCACCTTTGACTCAGCTTGTGGCAACCCTTGCCGTTGGCCTGTTGATGCCTTTCGCGTTCGTCGTTTTGGCGGACCCGACATCGGTCTATGCACCAAACACGGCCGTGACACTGGCATGCTGTGCCCTCGCGATTGTGTTGACATGGTATGCCTTAGATCGTTTGCGCTCATTCGCGCGTGTTCGGCAGATTTCTTATGTGATGCCGATTAGCTTTTTTACGTTCGGCATGATTTTTGTTGCTGTTGGCCTGCTCCGCCTGCCCTATTCAGGCACAATTGCATTGATCAGCGCGGCAACGGTGATGGCTATCAGCTACGTCTTTGCGGCAAAGCAGCGCAATCAAAAGGTACCACTGCTGCTGATACCCGGTGGCAATATCGTCGAATTGCAAGCGGTCTTGTCCGACTATCAAACCGTTTCAATTGCTGAGTTTAAAGAGCTTGGCCAAGCGGGTGCGGGCAACTTTACCTTCGTTGCTGATCTACACCATTCGCATCAGCCCGAATGGGAAAGTCTGATCGCAGAGGCCGCGATCAATGGCCTGCCGGTGTATCATTACAGGCAAGTGCTTGAGGCGCAGCTTGGCCAAGTCAGGATAGCCCATCTGCGCGAAAACGAGTTCGGATCCCTTATTCCGAACCTTGGCTATATGGGCCTTAAACGTCTGATCGATATCGCTGGCACCTTAATCCTGTTGCCGATCGTCGGCACGCTGATCGCGATTGCCGCGATTGCGATCAAGCTGGATTCGCCCGGGCCGATACTCTTCGTTCAACCGCGTATGGGCCATCGAGGGCGCGTCTTTTCGATGTATAAACTGCGCTCTATGCGCCCGGCTGATGCTGACCCAGAAAGTGTTGATCAGGCGATCACACGTGATGCAGATGATCGAATTACCAAGGTCGGCTCTTTCATTCGTCGTTATCGAATTGATGAACTGCCGCAACTGATCAATATTTTGAAAGGCGACATGAGTTGGATTGGCCCGCGGCCTGAAGCGGTGAGCCTGTCAGAGCTTTATCAAGCTGAGATCCCATTCTATCGCTATCGTCATATCGTGCGCCCTGGCATCACGGGCTGGGCGCAGGTCAATCAGGGCCACGTCGCTTCGATTGAACAGGTTGCGGAAAAGCTGCGCTTTGATTTCTACTATATCCGCCACTTGTCGCTGTGGATCGATACGTTGATCTGCCTCAAAACGCTGCGGATCATTTCAAGCGGTTTCGGCGCCAAGTAGCGATTGGCCTTAGGCGAGCGCGTCGAGATACGCCTCGATCACGATTTCCTCGTCGTAAGAGCTGCGGATCTTATGCGCCGAAGCGCTGCCCATTTCTGCACGTTGGCCTTTGTCTAAGTCCAAAAACGATCGCATAGCTTCAACCAAGCTGCCTAGGTCGCGGGGTTCGCAAACAAATCCGGTCTCCCCGTGATCGACCACGTCGCGGCATCCGGGGATTGAGGTCGTAATGATCGGGCGACCCATTGCTCCTGCTTCCAACAGAGAGCGCGGCGTCCCTTCGCGATAATAGCTAGGCAAAACGATGCAGTCGGCCTGCTTAAGGTACGCGCTGACTGATCGCGAGGATCCCAGATATTTGACCCCATATTGCTGTTCCAAAGCCGCGATCTGCTCAGCGCTAAGCGATGTGGCTTTGCCTTCAAACAAGGGCCCAAGCAGTTGAAAGCGCGCCGCAGGGAAATCCGATCGAAGTTGCCCAGCGGCTTCCGCAAATAAGCGCACGCCCTTGTCTTCGAGCATGCGAGCGACAAGCAGGAATGTGATATCGTCGTTTGAGCTTGGCAGGGGGGTCACAGGAAACAGATCAAGATCGACACCTGAGCCAGGCAACAAATGGGCTTGTTCTGGCGTGGCCAATCGCTCTTGCAAGAAAGCAGCTTGATCAGCGTCGTTTTGGAAGAAGATCTGAGTGCAATTGCCAAAAGCGATACGGTAAAGAAGGTTGATCAGCCAGCGCCTTGGCCCATTGCTGTCGAAGACTGAGCCTAGACCCGTCACGTTGGGCACAAAGCGCGCCGAGCTTAGCCTTGCTGCGATCCCGCCATAGATATTGGCCTTGATCGTATAGCCCAGCACTGCATCGGGGCGCAGAGCGCGAACGGTTTTGATGGTGTGTAGAAACGTGCGCGCTTCTTGAATGGGCGAGGTGCCCGTCGCCTGCATTGGCAACTCCAGATAGCGGACGCCCAACTTGGCAAAGTCATCAGTGAATTCGTCAGGTGGTGCCAGAGCAATCACTTCATCACCGCGCTGCACCAGTCGCTGCATAAGATTGCGCCGAAAGTTGACTAACTTGAAACTGGAATTGGCAACGAGGAGAACTTTCACGGCAACAGCACCGATCGGTACGGAATCCAATACAATTCAGCCAGCTCGCTTTGCAAAAGCCAAAATGCGTGAGTGGCCGCAAGAAATGCCACCGCGAGAATGGCCACCACAATCCGATCTGCGATCTTTGAGAAAGACGCGATTAAGTAGGGCCAAAAGATCATTTGAAGAGGCAAAAAGTACTTGGCAACCCGGTCGATGATCACAGCGGATGGCGACAGCGGCAATATGAACAGCGCGGCAATCGTGCCAATCGCCATAAAGGTGATCAATCGGTCCACGGCGTCAGGCAAATCGAACCGACGCCGCATCAACAAATAGCCCACTCCCGGCAAAGCGGCGATACCCAGCCTGAACAGTGCCCCGCGCGATTCCATCCCGCCTTCCAAATAGCGCTCTGCATAGATCTCAAGCCGCTCCGCATAGATGCTCTGCGCCATGACCAGCAGTGCAACCAGCACCATTGGGATGATGACATAGCGGTTCCGCGAGATCGAAATGACGCCCAATGCCAAAACGATGATCGAGGTCCGGTGGAACAATATCGCGACCGCCACCCAGAAGAGGAAATAGACATTGCGCTCTCGCATCAAGTAGCTGAGCCCAATTAGAATACAGCCGAGCGCGGTGGCCTGTCGCACATGGTCCATCGACATGACTGTGACGATGTGAGGCATCGTTGCTGCAATCGCGAGCCAAGCGAATGGCGTGCGCAGCGCCGTCATGACAATTCCGACCACCAATATGGCGGCGCAGACAAGGAAGACGAAACTCACCTCAAAATTCAGCCAACCGCTGACAATGTTGATGAAGCTGTATCCTGGGTCTGTGAAAACTACCGCTTCATAGGCGGGAAGATTGCGGATTGAGCGGAGGATAAAGCCATACTGGTCCCAATCCTTCCCCACTTCATAGCGAAAGCCAATGAAGAGGATGATCGCCACTGCGAACAGGAAAATACCTGCCTTTTCAACAAGGCCTTGGCGAAAATTGAACACCGATAGGATCGCCGCCAAATACGCAATCAGTCCAGTTGTCAGATAAGGTAGCATGACGGGTTGAGGGCTGTCCCTTTGGCTAGCGGCGGTTAATCGGAATACCGGACGGAGAGCGGTCGGTCGGTCGAGAAATTCCCCGAATTCGGGTTCGCTTCAAAAAACCTATCGAGACAATAGAGGACGGCAAGCTTTTGGGCGGCGACAAAGCTTGTCTTGGACCGGTTGTGAAGCGTTTGCACGACCTGTGAACTAATGCCCAAATGATCGATCATTTGCATTAAAGAGGTCGACGGCTGGTAGATCTTTGGCAGTTGGTCGAGATTGAACCGGAACGAACCTTTGGCCGAGGCGACAAATTTAGAATTCACGTCCTTTTGCGAAAGCCAGCGGCGCAGCAGCTGCTTGTTGACGACATTCTCGAAATCAAAGGCAGTGGGCGCGGGAACCGTTTCAAACAGCTTCACAAGACCAGGGTCCAAGAAGGGGTAGGCCATCTCAATACGAGGATCGAGCGCGGCGGCAATCATGCCTTTGCGCATGCAAGCATCAATGTCGAGAATACCGCCGCGCAGCAGCGAACGTCGTTCCCAAACACAAGGCGCATATTGGTCAAAGATCCGGTCCACGTCGGGAGAAATCGATCCTTCATCGACCGCGAAATAGACACCGGAGAAATGCCGTTCTGGTCGCGGCGCAAAAAGCGTTTCGAGGCCGTAATGCAGCACCTGATTGAACGAGACAGCGGAGATCAGTTTCTCATTCAAAAAACCAAGATGCGGCAATTCTGTCAGTCGCCGCTCTCGCATGGGGGATATGTGCCCCATATAGCTGTCATTGCCCATCCCATCGAGCAATCGCACACGCGACGTATCGCCATTACCCAACCGGTCGCTGATCTCTTTGACCGCGCGCACGTAACCGAAGAACGCAGGGTCTGCGATCGGTATCGGCAAGTGGTGTTTTCGCTCTGCAATAAAGGCATCAACTGCATGAATATCGTCGGGCAAAAGCACGCATTCCATGCCCAATGATTTCGCAACTGCGCTGACATGTTCGCTTTCGTCCTCGCGCCCGCGATTGGTGCAGTGGAGCAGAACCGCATCACATCCCAATTTGCGCAAGGCCCATGCGACAGCGAGCGAATCCTTGCCGCCACTCGCCATCAAGAAGACATGGTCAAAGCCTTCGATAGCGCGTGCCGTTGCATCGAGCAGCAATGTCTCCATTTCATCAATGGCATCCTGAACTGGAAAGTCAGGGTTGGATTGCTTGGGCATATGGCCGACAAATTGGCGCAGGTCGCGGTGAAATTCTGCGGACGTCACGTCGAATTCATCAGTGAATTCGCCGCCGTATGAGTTGATCACTGCAGTGTCGGCAAACACAGAATGCGGGGCTGGCAGAAAGCCCATTCGCAAGTAATGCGCCATGCCGACGCGTGACAAATCGCGTTCCTGCGATCCGGGTTGCGCCAGAGAAATGGTCTCAAGCGAAAGCGCACTCATTCTGCTTTAGCTCCTTGACTGGCGCCGTTTTGCGATGGCGCGAGGGTGAGAAAGTTAAGCCGCCATTGCGAGCAGGCCGTATGCCGGATTGCGAGCGACCAAAAAGCAATCGCCCCAGCGCTCGCTGCAGCAGCGCCGTAGATCCCGAACATTGGGATGAGAACCAGATGCGCGATAAAGGCAATGCAGGCGGAACTGATTAAAATGCGGATCAATGCATGTTCTCTATTTTGCATAATCAATGCCTGTTGCGCTGCGCCATTAATAGCGACGAACAGGTTTGCCCCGCTTAGGACCAACATAATCGAATAGGCAGGAAGAAACGCCTCACCTGCCAAAAATTCGATGATCCAGTGGCCAAACAGCGCCAAAAAGACAAATGCTCCAAGCGCTACTACAACCGATAGTTCGACACTCTTTCGCAGTGTCTGCGAAATGCTCAACGCATCGTCAGCTCCAGCTTTCGCAAGATAGGGAGCGTAGAGGTGATTGAGAGCTTGCACGCCGAATGTCGTCAAAATTGCCGCCTGCGCTGCGAGGCGGAAAATCCCCGCGCTTTCTTCGTCGGCAATCACACCCAAGAGCAGCACATCAATCTGACGGTTGAGCACGAGCAATCCGGTAACGCCAATGAACGGGAGCGCCAGCACCCACCATTTGCGCATACTAACTTTTGGTTCAGGCGGCGCACCCCGCCGAGCGGCACTAAGAATTGGCAGAGCGAATATGAGGCCAAGAACAGCGGTGATGACGGCTGCGGCGACATAATATGCAATGGCTGGTTGGGCAGTGAGCGGCGCGATTTGAAAGTGGCTCCAAACGCCCATTGTCAGCGCTATTGCCGGGATTGAAATCGTGCCGATCACAATTGCAAGATTGGGTTTGAACGCGCCCCTCAGCGCACCCTCACATAATCCGATCAGTCCCAATAGAGGCAGAGAAAGTGCGAACAGGGCGACGCCATCCAGCAGGCCGAATGATCCGCCGAGCGCGCTTGCGGCGATCCAGAACCCTGCGATCAGCAGCAAGGTGTAGAGCAAGGTTACCTTAAGGCTCGCGACAAATAGGGGAAACGGAGCAGGCCCTTCAGCATCGCCACCTGCGGCGAAATGCTTGGTCAATAGGGTCGATGCGCCATTCTTGATCGGAATGATCAGCAAGGTCGTCGCCGCAAGGCCAAAGGCAAAGATGCCGAATTGTTCTGGTCCAAGGAAGCGCGCAAATACAATCGCAAGGGCGGCTGCAACCAAGGCCTCGCCCCCTTTTAGAGCGATCACTTTCAGGCCCTTCATGCGTGTTTGGTGGCCGCCTTCCATCGTTCAGCTCATCAATTGCGGTACAACCGCAAGAGCATCTCTGCGCTTGAGCCGCGCTGGCCAGAATCTGATTGCAAGATCAGGTTCCAACGCTGGAATTGGCAGCTTTCGCCTGCCGGAATAGCGATGGCAAACGCGCTCAATTGCTCTGCGGGCGGTTGCAGTTGTGATGCCCATTGCAGGCGCCAATCTTCGGTGTTTTCGCGGCAGAACAACCGCCATTCCCAAAGCATTCCCGCGCCAGCATTGTCGCTCAGGCTTACCTCGAAACTGTAATCACCTGATCGCAGCCGCGTAATGCGCTCCATGGCAGAGAGCCTGCGCCCAGCTTCGAGATCGAAGGAAACTCGCCCCTCACCCAGCAACGTCGCGAAACCGTCTTCATTGTCAGCCAGTCGCCAGGAAAGCGGTTCAAAATCAGGCTGCGTGTTTTCCGCAGTGGGTTCAAACTGATCGAATGAGCCCTGTTCAATGCCGCTGAACTGGGCGATCGCTTGCGCTTTGTCATATTCGGCGGCGCGCACCAGTTTGGCCGCCAGGCGGCCGGGGTTGGCTTTGTCAAATTCTGCAGGGGCGTTCTCAAGCTTGAGAATGAAGTCTGCCAATGCGCCCGGATTTTCGGTTTCGCGATTGGCCGCACGCAGAAACGGAACGAACCATGGGCGATCCGCTTTTTGCACCATGATGTCGCGCCCATCATCAGTTTCCACCAGCGGCAGCAATTCCGGAGTCACTGGATCGACCAGCTCGGGATTGACCGTGAACAGCCGATCAATATTCGAGATCGCGCCTTCGGCATCAGCGCTTTCGGCTTTGCTCAAAACAAGGCTGAGCTGACCCAAACTGTCCCGGCGAGTGACGCGTTCTGCGAGCAGCAATGCTGCTAATTCTTCTGCGCCGTCACCATCGGTTCCGACCATCGAGCCGGGCCGCAAGAAACGGATCGCCATCGCGTTTAGCGGTTCTTTGCGCAGTATCTGCACCGCTTCGACATAAGCTTGATCGGCATCGAACCCATCTGCCCCCTGTTCTGCCAGCGCAAATTGCTGTTGGCGCAGAGTGATCTTAGGGTCGCTTGCAAGAAACGCGGGCGCAATGCGCGGTGCGACGCGGCCGTAATAATTCGTTGCCGTTTGCAGATAGGCAAAGCAAGCCGCCACCAGCCCGATGGCCATAAGGGGCAGCATGCGGCGCTTTTGACGCGCAGTATCGCGGTGTTCAAACGCCATGCTTTGTCCTGCTTTCGCTCCTATGCCCGAACGTGCGTCGTTCAGCCGGTGATGCCGTAGCCATAGCCATAGCCATAAGACTGATCGCTGGATTCGACCTTGGTGACGAGCGCGCCGAAGATGCGCACCTGCATGGCCTGAAGCCGCTCGATCGAACGCCGGGCTGCCCGTTGACCAGTGGAGCCTGCTTCAATGACGTAAATCGCGCCATCCACCACGCGGCCCATCAGCGGAGCATCTGACAGCCCCAGAACCGGCGGTGCATCAATAACAACATGGTCAAACCGCTCTTGGAGCTGCGCAATCAGTGTTGCAAATGCATCGCCGCTCAACAGTTCAGACGGGTTCGGCGGGATCGGGCCGCTAGAAACGAAGGCAATGCCTTCAAGCTCACCGGACTGCAGGATCGTATCGACCGGCGCATCATTGGTGAGATAACTGCTCAATCCGATATCGAGCGTGACTTTCTCAAAATCTTGAAGGCTCGGTGAGCGCATATCGGCGTCGATCAGCACGACTGACCGCCCGATACGCTGGATTGTGCGCGCCAATGAGTAAGCAGACGTGGATTTGCCCTCTGTCGGAGCCGTACTTGTCATCAACACAGAGCCGGGAAGCCCTTCATTGGTGGACAAGGCGAGGCTGGACCTGAGCGCAAAATAGGCTTCGGAGAACGAGGATTTCGGATCGCTCAATTCATCGCGAATGTCGCCATCTTCACGCGGAACGCTGCTTAGGACAGAAAGACCCACGCGGTCCTTCACATCATCAGCAGAGCGAACGCTGTCATCCATCTGTTCCATCAGGAACACGCCTGCTCCGGCCAAAGCGAGGCCAGCAGCCAGCGAGATCACAAGGTTGAGCGGCAGGTTCGGCGATGATGGCAGGCGCGGAACCTTTGCTTCATCAACGATTGAAATGTTGTTTGCCCCCACAGCGCCGGCGACGCCGATCTCTTTGTATCGCTGCAAGAGCGCGTCATAGAGTTCGCGATTGGTGTCTGCTTCGCGCTGATAGATGTTGAGCTGGATATTGGCCTGTTGCTCAGCGTTATAATCGCCTTTCAAGCCATTCAACCGCGCTTCAAGCTCGCTCTCGCGGGCTTGCGCTTCGTTTAGAGCGGCACGGCGCGCAGTGGAGAACTTGCGCGCTTCCATCGCCAATGCCCGGTCGAGCGCATCCAGTTCACCCTTCAGCGCTTCGGCACCGGGATATCCCGGCTGGAAATTGACCAGCAGAGCCTCATACCGCGCGGCGATTTCGGCCCGTTTTGAAAGCAGTGCCGAAACCGCGTTGTTTTCCAGATATTCCGCGCTGCTTTCAACCGGGCCGCTACCCACTTTCGCTTGTGCGGTGATCCGGTCCGCTCGCGCCTGCGCAAGCGCAGCATTCAACGCCTCGATATCTATTGTTGCCAGAGTTTCTCTCGACGTGGTGCGTCCGTCCGCTGAGTTGACGTCGACCGCGACGATATTGTTCGATGCGGCAAAGTTCACCGCGTCGCGTTCTGACTGTTCCAGCCTGACGCGAAGTTGGCTTAGACGCTGCTCAAGAAAGGTGCGGGCATCGGCGGTGGAATCGAACTGACGATCCATCGTCGCGCTGATGAACTCTTCGGTCCAGACATTTGCAATCCGCGCAGAAAGCTCCGGGTCTTGTCCAGTGTAGGTAATGTTGACTAGGCGAGAATCCCGGATGGGGCTGATGCCAACATTCTCCAGCAGGATTTCAATCGTTTCTTCGGTCTGACGATCTCGCAAAGTGCGCTCATTAGCGGGTTGCACTTCGAGATCTTCTAGCGTCAGGATCTCTTCGCTATGGGAGGCGTAAAAGGTCTCACTCTGCGGCAAACGCAGCCGTTTCGCGACGCGTTCGGCCAGCGATTCTGCCTGAAGCAAAGAATACTGGGTCTGATAAAACTCAAGATCACGTGTATCGACCGCCCCATCGAGCCCTTCGACATTGGTGACGTTCTTTTGATCACGGCTGATCTCGATTTGCGCGCGCGCTGTGTAATGGGGCGACATCAACAAAGTCGCAATCACGCCCAAAATCAAAACCCCTGTAACAATCGACGCGACCAGCCAGCGCCGCCGAAGCATCGCCGACCATGCTCGTTGAATGTAGTGGCCAATTGTCGATTCCTCGCCAACCGGCGTCGGTGTTGAAGATGACGCGTCACTGTATGGCGAGACGTTGGATGATGTCGTGTTTAGCATGGTGCTTCTTTTCAAACTCTCAGCCGTCATCAGTTCTGCAGGGCTACAACAAGCGGTGTCGTGATCAGTGGGACAAGCCGCAGAAGGTCTTGGAACAGGCGCCGCGATTGGTTGTCGCCGACCATGACAATGTCATTCGGGAAAATCTCAGGATCGGCGTAATTGCCACGGCGAATGGCGCGCAAATCATACAATGCGGCATAGCGTTGACCATCAACCGTGCGGAAGATTACGACTTCGCTCAAACGTGAAAAATCGTTGGTGCTCTCTGCTGTCGCGACAGCCCTCATCAAAGTCATGCGGCCGTTGAGCGGGTAAATGCCTGCTTTGTTGACCTGGCCATCGACGGTGAATGTCCGACTTACCGCTTCGGTGATGTTCACGGACACCAGTGGGTCGACCATTTGTCCGCGCGAAACCAACTGCTGTGCGATCTGCTGTTCCAGCTGGTCTGGCGTCATCCCGGCTGCCTGCACGGTGCCCGCAAGCGGAAAGGAAATCCGTCCCGCAGCATCTACGCGGATCTCGCGGTCAGAAAGGAATTCGATCCCAACGACCGATATGTTCAGCAAATCAGCTGGACCAAGCACGCTGACCGATGTCGGCGCGGAAAAATCGGCGAGCGTTGCGGGCTGAGGCAAAACGCTGTCTTCAACCAACATCACATCTGCAGCCGTGCCGATCTCTGGCGGACCGCCAAAGCAACCAGATAGCGCCAAAGCGGCTGGAGAAAGCGTGAGCGCCAAAACCTGTTTCTTTGACAGTTTTGGAGCTGCGCAGGAGGCCTGTTTCAGGCTCATTCTCATTGTCCCATTCCTTGTTGTGTCTTCGCAAAATTAGGTCGCCCTGCATTTGCGAGCCAAATGGCACCGATCACCAAAACCGCTTGCATGCTTGGCACGCGCAAGGGGTAGTCACCGGCTGAGGCAATCGCGAATAACAGCACGATCCCAAAGCCTGCTTTGGCCAAGTTAATCACTTTTGCATCAGTCAAGTCAGACCGCCACGTTCCAAAAAATGCTCTTAGCACAAGTATTGCGGCAGCCAACAATATCAGCACGCCTGGCAGCCCAGTCGTCATCAGCAGTTCGAGATAGTCGTTATGCGCATGATTGACGTATTGCGGGGCAAGAAGCGCATCACTTTCATCAATCTTGAACACGGCAACAAAGCTGCCAACGCCTGATCCAAGCGGTGCATACTGCCAGATCATCTCAAACATTTGAGGAAGGATTTCGACGCGCAGATTGTCCGACGCCTGACGGCCAATCAATCGGTCGACCGCCAAAGAGCGATCAAGCGCGAAGGTGACGCCGAAAATGGATCCAAGAATTCCCAATGCCAAGCCAGCACGCCATCGGTCGGAAATTTGGAATGCGCCAGGCTTGGTGCGTTGGCGCACAGTGCTTTTTCCTTTCCCAACCGCAGGTGCGCTCAGATTGATCCATATAGCCAGCGCAAACGCCACGATCAGAGTCAAAAGACCCGCGCGCGATCCGGTCACTACGATCAAAGTCGCGATGAAAGCAACACCCACCAGAAAAGCCGCAAATTGGAACAAAGCGGTGTGATCGCTTTTGCCAAAGGCCTGAGGGGAGGCCTTGATCACGCCAGCCAATAGCGGGAGCATCGCGGCGATAAAGACGGATTGATGGTTGCGATTGGCCAACAGGCCAACGGCAGAACCTGAATTGGTAATGCGGTAGAGATAAAGGGGGCCGTTTGGGTCCCCGATCAGCTGCAAAACTGCCACAACCGCGCTGATCGCTGCCATTGCCAGCACAAATAGAGCGAGGCGAAAGTGTTGTTTGCGATCAAGCTGCACAGCCAAAACCAGCACTGCCAGCGGGGTTAGCAGCGACCAGAAACTGTCCCAGCCAAGCGAGGGATCCATGGTCAGCGGCCGCCATGTGCCATCGATACCAGCGAGTTGGTCTATCTCCGCGATCAACTCACGTCCGGGCAGCGCCTGCCAAATGACCGATGGCAACGGGATCAGGTGAAGCACCGTAAGCCCGACTATCGCGACCGCGATACCGAACAAAGCGCGATAGGCTTTGCGCGTTTCCGTGGTCAGCGTGACCAATCCATAGGCCAAGACCAGCGCCGATACAGGGCGCAGGATCATAAGCGATGCAATATCATCGCGGGAACTGCCGCCAGTCATAAATACAAGCAACAAGAAGCCGCAGAGTATTAGCAGCGGCATGGGCCAGGAATTTTTCAAAATAGGGGAGATCCTGCATTCTGCGAAAATGCTGATCGATTCAGCGCGACTCGACGGCTCTTTGCGCGAAACACTTTGCAAATTCAAGTTTTACGCGGTGAAGGACCGGTGAATCCAAGGTGGGCTTTCCACAAACTGTATGCAACATCACCCCCATTGCCCCTACGAGTATCACTAATCCATGCCTCTTGATGACCTGAAATTGGCGTTTCTCGACCTGAGCGGACTTACGCCCGATCTCGCACATATCTATGTCGGGCTCGCAATATTCTTTACCGCAGCAATAGCGCTGAAAAGCTCAATCGGCCATTGGCGACCACTCATTGTGCTGAGTGTGTTGGAGTTCGCCAACGAAATTCTCGATGTCGTCTATATTGGAGGGCCGTCGGTGCTGGGCGAACCGCAATTCGCAGCGATTATGCGCGATATTGTTCTCACTCTATCAATCCCCGTCCTGCTTTTCATATTCAGCCGCTTTGGCCCCACTTGGCTCTTTGGCCGAGAGGATGAGTTTGCCCCAGATGAGCAGACTGGCGCCGAATAGCGCGCCTTACCCCAGCGTGATGTCGGGCGCGTCTATCTGTTTCATGCCCACGGTGTGATAGCCGCTATCGACATGGTGCACCTCTCCAGTCACGCCGGAAGAAAGGTGCGACAAGAGATAGAGCCCTGAGCCGCCGACATCTTCGAGTGTAGTGGTACGGCGCAGCGGCGAGTTATATTCGTTCCATTTAAGGATATAGCGAAAGTCGCCAATCCCACTCGCCGCGAGCGTCTTAACCGGCCCGGCGCTGATCGCATTTATGCGAATATTTTGCGGACCCAGATCATTGGCGAGATAACGCACGCTGGTCTCAAGCGCGGCCTTTGCGACACCCATCACATTGTAGTGCGGCATGACTTTCTCTGCGCCATAATATGTCAGCGTCAGGATCGACCCGCCTTCTTCGGGCATCAGCTCGGCTGCACGCTTGGTCACGGCGACCAACGAATAGGCCGAGATGTTCATCGTCATCAGGAAATTTTCGAGGCTGGTGTCGACATATTTGCCGCGCAGCTCGCTCTTATCGGAAAAGCCGATCGCGTGGACCACAAAATCGAGCCTGCCCCAACGCTCTTTAATCGCGTCAAAGCCTGCATCGAGCGAGGCCATATCAGAAACGTCGCATTCGAACGTGAAGTCACTGCCCAATTGCTCGGCCAGAGGCTTCACCCGCTTTGCCAAAGCATCGCCCTGATAGGAGAAGGCGAGCTCCGCCCCCTGCTCTGCCAGCTGCTTGGCAATACCCCATGCCAGTGATTTGTCATTGGCCAGCCCCATGATCAATCCGCGCTTGCCTGCCATCAATTGGGTCACGTGCTCGTCTCCTGTGAATTCTCATTTGCCCTTACGGCATTCTCGGGTTCTGCCAACCCTGCATTCAATTCCGCCCCGATAACGAGGCCCAGCCCTACGAGCCAGAAAAACAGCAAGGCGATGATGATCCCGGCCATGCTGCCATAGGTGAGGTTATAGGTGAAAAAGCCGCTGAGCACGGCTGGCATCGCGGTTGTCACCCCGATCCACCACAAAGTCGTGAAAGCTGCGCCGGGCCATTTGGGATAGGCTTTGGTGCGATATTCCGCGGGCGTTAGCGTGTAAAACAGCAGATAAAGCGACAGCGCGAGGCCAAGCGCAGGCACAATGCGCGACACTCGCAAAGTGTCGACCGCGCTGCTCAGGCTGGGGAATTCTGCGAGGATCACTTGCTGAGCCGCACCGATGGCAACGGTGGCAAACAGGGAGATCATCAGCACAGCGACGGCGGCGATGATCAGGCCTGCTGAGAACAGCCGGTATTTCCAAAATGCATGGCGCGCCGTGGTGCCATAGGCGCGGCGCAGGATATCGCGAATGGTCTCAATCAAGCTCGACACGGTCCACAGCGCAACGCCTGCACCAAACCACAACAGCCAGCCATCGCGCGCATAGATGATCTCTTCCGCCACAGGCCGGATCGCGCGCTCAACCGTGGGGGGCATGGCGATAAGAACCGTGCTGATAAGCTCGCTTGCCTGCTCGCGCCCGCCGATCAGCTCAAACAGAGCCGCGCCGACGATGAAGAAGGGAAAGATCGCCAGCATCGCGAGATAGGCAAGGTTTCCCGCATGAATAAAGCCATCCTGATACGTGCCCACAAAAGTCCGCCGGATCACCTCATAGGCTCGCGTACCGGGGCCAATATGCCATAGGATCGCGGAGAAGAGCCCGCTGGGTTTGGCGTCGCTCCCGTACCCATTCCCATCCTCGCCCGCGCCACCAGATGCCAATCCGACTGCAAAGAAATTGGGTTGATCCATCGCGCGCAAACGGCGCGCCTCAGGGGAGAGCGAGCGGAATTCAGGGCCCACTTGTGAAAGGCCGAGCGAGCTCGAGGTGGAAGGCTTAGGCACGGTGCCGCTCTTCGCCTAACGCCCGCTCAAAGCCCGAACTTTTCGCGGGGCTTGGCAGGGTCGGTCCAATCGCCGAGCTTTTCTTTGAGCGCATCGAGGTCTTCGGGCATCTGGATTTCTAGCGTGACCAGTTGATCACCGCGCGCAGGCTTTCCGTTTTTGGTTTTGCCCGATTTCTTGGTCCAGCCTTTGCCCGTTAGCCGCATGACGGTGCCGCCATGCACGCCGGGTTTGAGCGTCAGCATAACCGGGCCATCGACGGTTGGGCATTTCACCTTGCCGCCGTTCACCGCCTCATCAAGCGTGATCGGCAGGTCCATGCGAATATGGTCGCCATCACGGCGGAAAAATGGGTGCGCTGCGACCTCGACCATCACGATCCCATCGCCGTGACCGCCCGGCCCGCTATGCCCTTTGCCTTTAAGCCGCATCTGCGTGCCATCTTCGACGCCTGCGGGCAGTTTTAAGTTGATCGCCTTGCCATCAGCCAAAGTGATCCGTTGATCTTCACCAGAGGCTGCATCAACGAAGGGTACGGCAAGCCGGTATTGAATATCCGCGCCGCGCTTTTGCGGAGGGGGCTGGGTACGCCCGCCAAACCCGCGTGAACGCGTTTCATTCTGGCGCGAACGGCCACCAAACAGCCCTTCGAACAGGTCGCCCAGATCCATATCATCTGTGCCAAAGCCGTTAAACTCGGCATCCCGAAAGCCGCCACCGGGCCGGCCGCCACCAAAACCGCTGGGACGCGGGCCGCCTCTGCCAAAGCCGCCGCCCATAAACGGGTTTAGCGGATTGCCTTCAGCATCAATCTCCCCGCGATCAAATTGTGCGCGTTTGTCTTTGTCAGACAACAGATCATAGGCCTTTGTCGCGTCAGAGAATTTCTCCGCCGCTTTGGGGTTGTCTGTGTTTCGGTCTGGATGAAGCTCCTTGGCGAGTTTGCGATAGGCGCTTTTGATCTCCTTTTCAGAAGCAGTGCGCGCAACGCCAAGGGTGCTGTAAGGATCGGCCATGTGTGTTAGCTAGGTGAGGCAGTCCCGCCGTGCAAGCTTGGTCGTGCTAAAAGGCGGATGAGTCGGTGCTTTCCTACAGAAAGGCGGAGCCTTAAAGCAGGTGCGATGGCATCCTTTTCTCACCTCTTTCCGCACCTATTTGACAGGTCTGCAGATGCACCGCAGTTTTTCTCTCTAGGACCGTGTAACATGCGGTCCATGTCTCGACTAAGGCTTTGAAAACAATGGATTCACAAAAAGCGCTCAATTCGGCCCATCTGGCGGACAGCATGATCGCTGCGGATGCCGATCCGTATGCGCTGTTCGATGCATGGATGGTGGAGGCGAAAGCGAGCGAACCCAACGACCCCAATGCCATGGCGCTGGCAACCGCGACGCCCGATGGGCGCCCTTCTGTGCGCATGGTGCTGCTCAAAGGGCATGGGCCAGATGAGAGCGGAGCAGGAGGCTTCACCTTCTTCACCAATGCCGAAAGCCGCAAAGGCGGGGAGATCCGCGCCAACATGCACGCCTCACTGCTGTTCCACTGGAAGAGCCTCAATCGCCAAATCCGCATTGATGGCCCCTTGGAGGAAGTGACGACCGAACGCGCTGACGCCTACTTCCACTCGCGTGCCTTCATGAGCCAAGTGGGGTCAGCGGCAAGCGACCAGTCGCGCCCGATGGAAACGCGGCAGGACTACCTCGACCGGGTGGAGGCGCTGCGGGCGGAGCATCAGGCCGCAGGCCAAGTGCCCCGACCTGCGCATTGGACCGGCTTCACGCTGCGCCCCGCTCAAATCGAGTTCTGGATGGACCGCGACAACCGCCTGCATGATCGCCGCCAGTTCGTGAGCCATGGAGAAGGCGGTTGGTCGAGCAGTCTGCTCTACCCTTGAGCTCTAGGTGAACGGCAACTCGCCCTTCTGGCAGATCAACGCCTTCACGCGCTCACCCGATGGCGGCAACCCGGCAGGAGTGATGCTGCTGGAGGAATGGCCCGGTGATGCGGTGCTTGCGGGAATGGCCAAGGAGCTTGGCCTACCTGCCACGGCCTTCGTGGTGCCAGAAAGGCACGATGCAGGCTCAGGCGAAGCGGACTACTCCATCACGTGGTTCTCCCCCAACGCTGAGATAGCGCTTTGCGGCCATGCCTCGCTGGCAGCGGGCCATGCGCTGCTCGGGCGAGATGGTGGTGATGCGGTCAGGCTGCTCTCACGGCGGTCGGGAGTGATCACCGTGCAGCGAGCGGGGGAGAGCGTCGAGGTCGCGCTACCCGCTATCGCAACGCGGCCTGCCGAGCACTCACAAGCGGCGACTCTGATTGGGCTTAGCTCGCCTGAGTGCTGGCGATCGCCGTCGGGCTACATCGTCTTCGAGCTTGAAACAGAGGCTGAGCTACGCAGCCTTGAGCCAGACTTCGAGGGATTGGCTAAGCTGCCCAACGACCAGTTCATCGTCACTGCATCAGGGGAGGCTACCGACATCGTCAGCCGCGTCTTCAATGGCGGTATTGGCGCGGGCGAGGACAGCGTCACTGGCTCTGCCCACGCCGTGCTCGCACCCTATTGGGCGGCTAAGCTGGGTCGTGACGTTTTGAGCGCACATCAGGCAAGTGCGCGCGGTGGTGACCTTGCGCTCAGGCTAGACGGGACGCGGGTTTGGGTTGGCGGGTGTTGTGTGACGGTCGCGAAGCCTTAGCCTCTCAAATCACTTTCCTACTCATTATCCACCGGATACAGCGCCATCACATCGGCAGCTTGCTGCAACATGGCGGGTCGCTCTTCGCTTGACGAATGGCCGAGCCGCACCATCGTCAGGCCCTGGTCCGGGGAAACGAGCACATATTGGCCCATATGCCCGATCAGCGCGAACATGCTGGTGGGTGCGCGGTCAGGGAAGAGCGGGTGGCCGCCTTGTAGATCAGGTTCAGGGCGGTTGAGCCAGGTCTGGTAGCCGTAATGCTCAGATGCGGGGCTGGGATCGACCATCGCCTCAATCCAGCGAAGGGGCACCAATTGCTCTCCACCCGGCGCGCGTCCGCCTTTGCGCATAAACTCCCCAAACTTGGCGTAGTCGAGCGCGGTTGCGTGCATCAAGCTGCCACCTATGAGTGTGCCCGACGCGTCGAATTCGGGGACCATAGAGGTCATGCCAAGCGGAACGAACAGGCGCTCCTCAAGGTAGTCGCTCACAGCCTTGCGACGCGCATCGGGATCGTCGCTATCGGTCAGCGCGGTTGCGGCGATATCGGCAAGGATGACGGTGGTGTTGGACGAGTATTCGAAGCGTTCACCCGGCTCTGCTTCAAGCGGTTGCTCCTTAGCCCAGCGCGCCATGTCATCGCGCCCGTCGAGGAACAGCATGCGCACTTCGGATGAATCGTAGGGCGGATCGCCCGCCTCGGTATGGCGAAGGCCGCTGCGCATTTGGAGGAGGTGGCGAAGCGTGATGTCGGCGCGCGGATCGCCGCTTCGCTGCCACAAGGGGACAGGGGCGGGTGCATCGACGCTCAGCAGCCCATCGGCAACCAACATGCCGGTGAGCACAGCGGTGATGGTCTTGGCCATCGACCAGCTGATAAAGCGGGTTTCAGCATCATATCCTTCGCCGTATCGCTCGGCTGCAAGTTTGCCATCCTTGAACAGGACAACGGCGCGGGTCTCACCGATCCCTTCGACTGCAAATAGGTCATCGACCTGCCGGGCAAGCTGATCCTTGGGCGCGCCAGCATCCTCAGACACCGCAGCCAAAGCCTCCTCGGTCAACGGCGGCGGAGGAGGCGGCGCGGCATCGCCGCAAGAGGCAAGGAGCAAAGCAAAGCTTGGCAGAGCCGTGCAGGCAGCGATATGGGGAGGCATACGGAGCATCATCGCTCACCCAATCAAGCAAGGGATCGGCCAAATCAATGGCAAAATCGGCAAACAAGCGCAGTCTCGCAGGACGCGTCATATTGGCGCTGTTGGCGGTGGGAGTGATTGCGGTGGCAGCGACGCTTTGGTCGAACCGAGTGGCGGTGCAGGGTTACGCTGAAGTCGGCACGTCCTATGCGGCGCGCGTGGCGTGCTCGTGTCGCTTCGTCGCCGGACGCGATCTTGAGGACTGCACCAAGGACAAGCTTGGCGGCATGGAGCTGGTATCGCTTAGCGAAGATGTCGAAGCGCAAAGTGTAACCGCAAGCTTCCCGTTGGTCACCACGACAACAGCCTCCTATCGCGATGGCTATGGCTGCGTGCTTGAAGAGTGGGATAGCTAAGCGTCTTCCCAGCAGACGGGGTTACTCGCTGACAGCCTCTGTTGAGTCGATCCAGCCACCGCCGACAACGCGCTCGCCTGCATAGATCACCGCGGCCTGTCCCGGAGCAACGCCGAACTCAGGCTGCGCAAAGCGGATGGTGGTGGTCGCGTTGTCACCGAACGGCCCCTTCAGAGTGATCGGCACAGGCTTTGACAGGCTGCGAACCTTGGCGGTCAGAGGCTCGCCAGCGGGTAGATCGCCGATTGAATTGGTCTCGATCACAGTGGCACTCTCAATCCCTAGCATTCGCTTAGGCCCGACACGCACTTCGCGCGTCTCAGCATGAAGCGAGATGACATAGAGCGGTTCGGGTTGCCCCCCGATCTCAAGCCCTTTGCGCTGGCCTACGGTGTAATGGACGATGCCCTTGTGTTCACCCAGCGTCTTTCCGGTGGAGGCATGGACGATCGCGCCAGGGATGCCGCCTTCGGGGCGCAGCTTCTTGACGATCCCTGCGTAATTGCCGTCGGGAACGAAGCAGATGTCCTGGCTATCGGGCTTCATGGCATTGCGAAGCTCGGCCGCCTCAGCCAGTTCGCGCACCTTGGTCTTAGGCAAGCCACCTAATGGAAAGCGGATGTAGTCCAGTTGTTCCTGAGTGGTTGCATAAAGGAAGTAGGACTGGTCACGCGATGGATCGACTGCGCGGTAGAGGTGCGGGCCTCGCTCAGCTGGCTCGCGCCGAACATAGTGCCCAGTTGCCAAGCAATCCGCACCCAACTCATGCGCCATGCGGAATAGGTCGGTGAATTTGGGGCCCATATTGCAGCGAATGCAGGGAACAGGCGTGCGTCCAGCGAGATATTCATCGGCAAACTGCTCAACCACATCTTCACGGAAAGCACTTTCATGGTCGAAGACATAATGCGCAATGCCAAGGCGGTCTGACACGGCACGCGCATCCGCAATGTCATCGCCCGCACAGCAAGCGCCCTTACGGCCTGTCGCCGCTCCGTAATCATAAAGCTGGAGCGTGATACCGATGACTTCCGCGCCCGTATCTGCCGCAAGCGCTGCGACCACTGACGAATCGACCCCGCCGCTCATCGCAACGACAATTCGGCAGTCTTTTGCGGGCCGCGGCAAGTCGAACAATGCGGCGGTATCAAGCCCGAATTTCGAGCTGGCGTTAAGGGATGCAACACTTGTCATGATCGTGCGCGGATATAGTGAGGCGAGCGCATTTGCGCTAGGCTTGCAAATATACATCTGAAAACAATAGGAAAAGTGGCCCAAAACCTCGCTTTGGCCTTATCAGAAGGGCAAGCGCTAATCCTAAGCGAAGGTAAAGGCCTGTTTTACCTCATCTTGACCAGTGGCGATTATACACTGCTGCATGTTCGAGAATACCAAGCCTATTTTCTATGCGCACAATGCGCGTTTTTCAGGGATCGTCCCTGCAAAAGCGCCGCCGGCTGCCCCCATCGATTCGGTGGTTGCCAGTGCTGCTCGCGATCCTCTTCCGGATGTAATCAGCGATGATGAGGGTGAACTGCGCCCGATGGACTGGAGTGAATTGACCGCCCGGCTAAGCGCTGCACGCGATCTGCGCCGCGTCCTTCAACGCGAGGCGGGTCGCAAATTTGCGAGCCATTCGGGTGGGTTTGCTGATGCGGCTGCTCGTTATTTTCGGACCAAAGACACTGACAAACGGGACGTTAACCTTGTTGCTTTAGAGCAGGGCAAAGGCTCGTCATGCATGAATATACAAAGCAAACAGGGTCATGCAGCACAGGCGATGCGAGAGACAAAATAATGATTGAGAACCAAGATATCCGCCCCGCACAAGTCATCGGGCCGCTCGGTGAGCCGCTCACGATAGACGATTTGCCTTCGCCAAAGACGAAGCGCTGGGTTGTGCGTCGCAAAGCTGAAGTGGTTGCAGCCGTGAATGGCGGATTGCTGACTATTGACGAAGTGCTAGAGCGCTATGGCCTAACTCTTGAAGAGTTTGCGTCTTGGCAGCGCGCTGTCGATCGCTCTGGAATGCAGGGCCTGCGCGTGACCCGCATTCAGCATTATCGCGATCTGTATGAGCGCCAGCTAAAATACTGATTCTTCGGCCATGGGTTGGATGGGCCTTACCGTCATCCATATCGCATTGAACAAAGGTGCCCGGACATTAGCGTGTCCGGGCACCTTGTCGTTTGGCTCAAAAAACCGCTAAAGCCCTCTTCGACAACAGCGCATGCCCCACTTAACAGAGGGCTGCCTGGCTGTGAAAAGGGAGAATATAACATGGGTTGGATCATCGCATTGATCGTTGGCGGCGTTGCTGGCTGGTTGGCAAGCAAGGTTATGAACCGTGATGCTTCTATGGGCATTTTTTGGAACATTGTTGTTGGCTGTGTCGGCTCAATCGTAGGAAATATGATCGTCGGACCGCTACTCGGCATCAGCGGCAGCGTGCAGGAATTTTCGATTATCGGGTTGGTTGTCGCCATTGTGGGCGCGGTTGTGTTGCTTGGCGTGGTGAATTTGATCCAGCGCGGGCGCGTTCGCTAACGCTTTCGCAATCTAGAATTGCATCGGCGGCGCGGCTCCTCTGTTGGGGGCCGCGCCGTTTTTGTGTCGTCAGAGCGGAACAGCAGCTTTCGCCATTCGTCTAGACACTAATGACATCAGTCGAAGCGCGGATTGCCGCATGAGTCATCGCAGATTAATGAACTTGCGGACGGTGACTTATATCTATAATACACTGCACAAAGCTCACCCCTCAGGCCGATGGGCGGCCCCTTACTATAACCGCCCGGGATAAGAGAACTGCGATGAACTACGAAACGACAATCACGGCAGAAACGCAGGACGATATCCCTGCTGATGTTGGCAGCAAGTATGATCCGTTGGCCACACGTTCGGTTCCCAAGGGATTGATATGGGGGCTTATTGCTCTGTTGGGGCTGATCGGCGCTATTGCTGCATACTATGCTTTTGCGGGCGGCGATCCAGCACCTGCCGCTGATGAAGATGCACAGGCTCCGGTGGTTACGGTTATCGCGCCAGGCAAAACGCTTATTACAGGTGAGATGACCGCTCCTGGTACACTTGCCGCGCGTCGTCCGATGCCGGTGGGCGTAGTGGGTGAAGGCGGCCAGGTTCTATCCGTGCGGGTGGATGCAGGTGATTGGGTTCAGCAAGGGCAAGTGCTCGCAGTCATTGATCGCTCGGTTCAAACCCAGCAAGCTGCAGCGCAAGCTGCACAGATTGAGGTCGCGCGGGCCGACGCGCAATTGGCACAGGCCAATCTCGACCGTTCATTGCAATTGGTGGAGCGTGGATTTGTCAGCAAAGCAGATGTCGACCGTTTGACTTCCACACGCGATGCCGCAGTTGCGCGTGTGCGCGTAGCAGAGGCGCAATTGGCCGAACTTCGTGCGCGTAATGCGCGGCTCAATATCGTCGCGCCCGCGTCCGGTTATGTTCTTGAGCGCAATATTGAACCGGGGCAGACCGTTAGTGCTGGCACGCCTTCGCTGTTTGTCGTGGCTCGCGGCGGTGAGATGGAGCTGCTTGCTCAGCTTAGCGAATCGCAACTTGCCGGGTTATCGCAAGGGGTAACCGCGACGGTCACTCCGACTGGTTCGGCTAAAAGCTTCGAAGGGCAGATTTGGCAATTGGCGCCAACGATTGATGCGCAAACCCGCCAGGGAACAGCGCGCATTGCGCTTTCTTTCGCCCCAGAACTGCGCCCAGGTGGATTTGCGACCGCAACAATCAATAGCGGCACTTTGGAGGCGACCGTGTTGCCGGAAAGCGCGGTATTAGCCGATTCTGAGGGCAGCTTTGTCTATGTCGTGAATGATGAGAATCAAGCCACGCGCACGTCGGTGGATACTGGCATGGTTACATCCGATGGCATCGCGATCACCGGCGGACTTTCAGGAACAGAATTGGTGGTTTTGCGTGCTGGTGGCTTCCTCAATCCGGGTGAAACCGTGAAACCTCGCCGTGAAGGTGAACCGATGCCTCAGGCGAATGAGGGATCAGATGAAGGCGAGGAGGGCTAACCCATCCTCGTGACCGCGAAACACGTATCTGGCCATAATGGCCGCGCATCAGGCGCAATCGGCGACGTACAGGACCAAGGCAGGCAAGAACGCTCATGAATTTCCGCAACATTTCAGCTTGGTCGATCCGCAACCCCGTCATCCCTTTGGTGATTTTCACTGCGCTTACGCTTGCTGGCTTGCTCAGCTTTGGCCGCATGGATGTGGTCAACAATCCCGATGTGGAATTTCCAGCTGTCAGCGTCGGTATCTCGCAGCCGGGTGCAGCCCCAACTGAGATCGAGAACCAAATTACGCAGCGGGTCGAAAGCGCTGTACGTTCGATCAATGGCGTGAACTCTATCAACTCAACCGCCAGTGAAGGCTTCTCAAACACCTTTATCGAGTTTGAGATTGGCATTGATCCCAATGATGCGACCGCTGAGGTCAAGAACGCGATCGATAGTATTCGCGGCAGCCTCCCCGACGGAATCCTTGAGCCACGGATTTCTAAGGAAGAGATTTCTGGCGGTTTCCTGGGCATTTATGCCGTCGAAGCCGACGACATGACGATCGAGCAGCTTAGCTGGTTCATTGACGATTCGGTGGCCAAGCGCCTGCTCGGCATTCAAGGAATGGCTGAAGTGGGCCGCTTTGCGGGTGTTGATCGTGAGATAGAAGTGATTCTCGATCTGCCGCGCATGCAGGCCATCGGTGTGACAGCTAGCCAGATTAACTCCGTGCTACGGCAGTCAAACATCGATGCCGCAGGCGGCGTCGCAGAGATTGGCGGTACACGCCAGTCTGTCCGCGTATTGGGCAATTCCGATACGGCTTTTGAACTTGCCCAGCGTCAGATTCAGTTGGGTGATGGCCGGACAATTCGCCTCACCGATGTGGCCACTGTCCGTGATGGCTTTTCGGAGCGGACATCAATCAGCAAGGTTGAAGACAAAGAAGTCGTCAACTTCTTCATGAGCCGTGCAAAAGGCGCGTCGGACCTCGCCGTTTTTGAAGAGGCGCTCTCGCAGATTGAGGAGATCGAGGCCGAAAACCCCGGTGTCCGCTTCATCCCGCTGTTCAACACGGTAAAGTACACCGAAGAGCAATATACTTCCTCGATGGCCGCCATGATCGAAGGCGCCGTGTTGGCGGTGATCGTGGTGTTTTTCTTCCTTCGCGATTGGCGCGCGACGCTGATTTCTTCGGTCGCGATCCCCCTCTCAGCGATCCCGACCTTCTGGTTCATGGATCTGCTGGGCTTCAACCTCAATCAATTGTCGTTGTTGGCACTCGCGCTGGTGGCTGGCGTGTTGGTCGATGATGCTATTGTGGAGATTGAGAATATCGTCAGACACATGCGCATGGGCAAAACCGCCTATCAGGCAAGTATTGATGCCGCAGATGAAATTGGCCTGCCGGTGGTCGCGACCAGTTTCTGCATCGTTGCCGTCTTCCTGCCTGTGGGCCTGATGCCCGGAATTTCTGGCCAGTTCTTCAAAAACTTCGGCATCACTGTGGTTATCGCCGTGCTCATGAGCCTCGCGGTCGCGCGGATGATCACGCCTATGCTGGCTGCATACTTCTTGCGTGCAGAGGGTCACGCTGCTCACGGCGAAGGCCCGATCATGGACCGCTATATGAGCATCCTTGGTTGGACGATGGAAAACGGCAAAGCCAAGGCAATGCGAGCGAGCTACGATGAAGTAGCGTCACGGCCATGGTATTACGCACTTTCCTTTATTGCTGCCGCTGGCATGACGTTCCAGATCATCACGGGCATGCTGATGTCTGCAGATGGCAATATGATCATGATCTTGCTGGGCTTCATGGCATTGCTTCTGGGTGTCCCCGCGGCCTTCTATATCGGCCTATTGATTACGGCTTCTATCGGTGGCTTGATCGGCCTGTTTTCAGATGCCACCACCGGCTTCCTTGCTTGGTCTAAATTCATGATGAAGCGGCTTTGGGCGCGAATGTTTGACCACCGTGTTTGGATGCTTGGCCTCGGCGTTTTGGCACTGGTTTTGACCGTTGTGCTTTTCGCGATCACGCCTGCACAGTTCCAACCCTTGGTCGACAGCGACAACAGCCAGATCGAGATTGAGATGGTGCCGGGCACGACCCTGGAGGCGACCGAAGAAGTATCGGCTGGCGTTGCGGCGCTACTCTATGAGCAACCTGAGGTCGAACGTGCGCTCGAACGCATTCGCGAAGGGGCGGGCACGATCTACATCACCCTTGATTCAGATCGCGAAAAAACTTCGATTGAATTTGAGCGCGACTTGGCTCCGCAACTCGCACAATGGCCTGATGCGCGCGTCCGGTTTGCGTCGCAAAGCGGCGGCTTTGGCAGCGGGCGCGATATCACTATCATGCTCGCAGGCTCAGATCCTGCATTGCTAGAGCAAACGGCGACCAGCGTGGTTGAACAGATGCGCGGGCTTGATACGCTTGTCGCGCCGCGTATCAGCGCTGACCTCAATCGGCCTGAGCTGATTATCACGCCGCGCCCCGCCGTTGCGGCTGAGCTGGGTGTAACCACCGCTGCACTCAGTCAAACGATCCGGATCGCGACCCTTGGTGAAATTGAGCAAAATGCTGCGCGCTTCTCGCTGTCGGATCGCCAGATCCCAATCCGGGTAAAACTGCCAGCGCAATCGCGCGAGGATATGAGCACGATTGAGAACTTGCCTGTCCCCACACGATTTGGTTCGACGGTCCCGCTGGCGCGTGTTGCCGACATCACCTTTGGCTCCGGCCCAACGGCCATCCAGCGCTACAATCAAAATCGTCGCGTACTAATCGGTGCCGACCTTGCACAAGGTGTTGTCAGTGGTGAGGCCAATGCTGAGATTGACCAGCTGCCGATCTTGCAGGACCTCCCACAAGGCGTAACTCGCGCCGTGGTGGGTGAGGCTGAATGGCAGGCTGAGCTTATGGAAAGTCTGTTTATTGCGATCCTTGCCGGCTTCTTCCTCGTCTTTGCGGTGCTCGTGCTGCTCTATAAGCGTTTGATGAGCCCGCTCGTTAATATGACATCGCTGTTGCTGGCGCCATTGGGCGGCATCTTCCTCGTCTGGATTGTTGGCCAGCCGCAATCCATGCCTGTCTATATTGGGGTACTCCTTCTGCTTGGTATCGTGTCCAAGAACTCGATCCTCTTGATTGACTTTGCGATCGAGGAAATGGCCGAAGGTACTCGCAAATTCGAAGCAATCATGGAGGCCGGTCACAAACGGGCGCAGCCAATTGTCATGACGACTGTGGCGATGACTGCAGGGATGGTTCCCACCGCGCTTTCGGGTGTTTTGGGATCAGGCGATGGCGCATGGCGCGCACCTATGGGCACCATGGTGATCGGCGGCCTGATTGCCTCAACGCTGCTCACCTTGCTGATCGTCCCGGCAGGCTTCAGCCTCGCAGATGGTATTGAACGACGCCTAGGCCCATGGCTGCGAGAGCGTATGCTGACATACAAGCCGGGCGATGATGGCAATCCCATCCCACCAGAGCCCGAGCCGGACCCTGTGCCTCCGTATCCCGGCATAGGCGGTCCGGCGGTTAAGCCCGCGGCTTCCCCTGCGACCCGTTTGCCACCGGGCGCTGAGCCTGCGGAATAGCGTGACTTCTCTGTCCCAAAGGCGTGACGCAAAGCGCCAGATCGGGCAGGAAGGCATGGTTATGGAGCACACGCAGCCTTCAGCTCTCAAATATGGCGGTGAGCCGCTGACCGCAGACCGTGCGCGGCGTATGCGCTGGACCGCAACGGGCATGCTCGCAGTGATGGCCGTCGTGTTCTTTTCGACGCATGCTTTGGCGGAGGGCGGCCATCCGGCCTGGGGCTATGTGAACGCCTTTGCTGAAGCAGCAATGGTCGGCGGACTTGCCGATTGGTTTGCAGTCACAGCCCTGTTCCGCCATCCGCTCGGCCTGCCAATTCCGCACACCGCGATCATCCCAATGAACAAGGATCGGATCGCCGATACGATGGCGCAGTTTCTGCGCGAAAACTTCCTGACACCGGCCGTCGTGGCGCGGCGCATGTCGAGCATGAACATTGCGGGCGCGGTTGGAGACTTCCTCGTCGCAAGCCCTGACAAGACTGGCAACGAAGATGCGCGTTCGCGCATCACCAGCGGAGCAGCGGAGATGCTTGCCGAAGTCCTCGAATCGCTCGACCCCGACCGGCTCGGCAATCAAGTACAGTCCGGCCTCGGTTCGCAGCTGGCCAAGATCGATGTGTCGCCGCTCGTTGGTCGTATGTTGGAAAGCGCGATGACCGACCGGCGTCACTTGCCTTTGATCGATGGGTTCATCCGCTGGGCAGGTCTGACGCTAGAGGACAATGAAGAGACCGTTCGCACAATCATCCACGAGCGAGTGCGCGGCGTTCTGCGCTGGGCTGGCATCGACAAGACGATATCCAGCAATGTGCTGGATGGCCTCTATAAATTGCTTGCCGAAGTTCTGGTCGATCCCGACCATCCTCTGCGCAGTAAGGTCGAAGAGGGCCTGCAAAAACTTAGCCAAGACCTCCAACACGACCCCGAAACCCGTGAACGCGTCGAAGAAATGAAGCGCGATTTGCTGGAAAATCCGGCCGTGGCGGAGTGGTGGATGGGCGTGTGGGAGCGAATTCGCCGATCCATGATTCGCCGTGCACGAGAGGCTGATACTGAGCTTGGCAGTGACATGCGCAAAAGCCTGTCTGATCTTGGCGGGGCGTTGAAGCAGGATGAGCGCTTGCAAACCCAGATCAATCGGTTTGCCCGGCGCACTGCCGTTGGCATTGCGACCCGCTACGGTGCTGGTATCGTCAAGCTGGTGTCAGAAACAGTCAAGCGCTGGGATGCGACCACTATAACTGGCCGCATTGAAAACGCCGTTGGCCGCGACCTTCAGTTCATCCGCATCAATGGCACGCTAGTTGGCGGGCTAGTGGGTATGACGCTGCATTTCGTCGTGAGCTTTATGTAGACGCGCAGATTGCTTAACTATCGCCGCATCTGAAAAGTGACGCGCTGAAAATAGTATGAGGCCACTGCCTCACCTTCGATATTGCGGGCAGGTTCGAATTCCGCGCGCTTTAAGAGGGCAAAGCACACAGCATCGTCAAACACTTGTGGCTTGTTCGATTCGACAACGAAGCAAGAGCTCGCCTTGCCCGATTGGTTCACCGTAAGGCGAACTGTGAGGTATCCCTCCATTTGCGCACGAGCAAGGTAAGCGGGGTAGTCGGAGTCGCTTAGCCAATTGCCGTCACCAATTGGTATGGGCGGTGTGGCTTCGCCTGATAGAGGTCGCCCGGCTTCAGACAAAAACACCGATAATTTGGCGCCACACAGATTGAGGTACGAATAAGCGTCGGCAAGCGATTCTAGCTCAAGTGTCAGCGGTTCAACCAGTGCGGTGCGCAAATGCAAAGTGCTGATCTGAGACGCGATTTCTCGGTCGATGGCGATTTCTGGTGCGGCGACCTCCTCGTCGCGCTCAAGCTCTGGCTGTGTAATCGTGACGCCATACATTCGCATGACCGGTCGGTCTCTGCTCGAAGTGGCAGAAATATAACTTCGCACAATCTCTTCTTGTTGCCCAAATTGAATGTGCACACCTCGGCCATAGGGGTGACGGAGAGGTCGCCCGATCAGCGTGAGGTTATACCTGCTCTTTTTCCCGCCCTGTTCAATCCATAAAGTGGTGCGGTCCTCGCCTTCTCCAAAGACGCGGCTAGCGCGGCAACGGTCTCCATACTCTCGAAAGCGCCATTCGGTGGTGGGTGCGAGGGTCAATCCATCATCAGCTCCCACGGGTTCGGGTGCGGAAATAGCAGCCACAATGAGAGTGTATGTTCCAAGCAGGACACAAATCCGACGCATAAAAAAGACCTCCGCCCAGCTTGATAACCCGGCGGAGGTCTTTGGCAACCTTACAAAAACCTGAAGGTTTACAGCGCTCCGGTCAGTTCCGGCACTGCATTGTAAAGGTCAGCAACAAGGCCGATATCTGCAACTTGGAAGATCGGCGCGTCTTCATCTTTGTTGATCGCGATGATCACTTTGGAGTCTTTCATGCCCGCCAAATGCTGGATCGCGCCGGAAATGCCGATGGCGATATAGACTTCTGGGGCTACGATCTTGCCGGTTTGACCGACCTGATAATCGTTGGGCACATAACCTGCATCAACCGCCGCGCGCGATGCACCGATCGCTGCACCCAGCTTATCTGCCAGCGGGTTGATAACCTGTTCGAAGGTTTCGCTGTCTTTCAGCGCACGGCCGCCGGAAACAATGACCTTGGCGCTTGCGAGCTCTGGGCGATCGCCGCCATCGGCAACTTCACGGCTGACAAAGCTGGAGAGGCCTGAGTCGCCTGGTCCGCTGGCGTCCTCAACGCTGGCTGAACCGCCTTCACTTTCTGCTTTCGCGAAAGCGGTGCCGCGAACGGTGATAACGAGCTTAGCATCCGAGCTTTCAACGGTTGCAATCGCGTTGCCAGCATAGATCGGGCGGGTGAAGGTCTTAGGTCCTTCGACCGAAAGAATGTCCGAGATCTGCATCACATCCAAGTGGGCTGCAACGCGCGGTGCGATGTTCTTGCCTGACGTGGTGGCAGGAGCAAGGAATGCGTCATAGCCTTCCATCAAGCCAGCGACCAATGGCGCAACGTTTTCAGCGAGGAAGTCACCGTAGGCTGCATCATCGGCTTTCAGTACTTTTGAAACGCCTGCAATTTTCGCTGCGGCATCTGCCGCGCCGCCGCAATTGTGGCCTGCAACCAGCGCAGTCACTTCACCCAGCTTGCCTGCTGCGGTGACCACGGCGAGGGTCGCATCGTTTACGCTGTTATTGTCGTGTTCAACCAGAACCAGAGTGTTCATGTGTTTGTGTCCTTCTCTTTAGCTGGGCCGCTTAAGCGATCCCCAGCTCCTTGATCTTGGCGACGAGCGCGGCGACGTCTTCGACCTTTTCACCGGCCTGACGAACCGGCGGTTCGCTGACATTGGTGGTGGTAAGGCGCGGTGCGATATCGACACCGAAATCGGCGGGCGCTTTCGTGTCGAGCGGCTTTTTCTTGGCCTTCATGATATTGGGCAGTGAAGCATAGCGTGGCTCATTCAAACGAAGGTCAGTGGTGACGATCGCGGGAAGTGTCAGCTTTACGGTCTCAAGACCACCATCAATCTCACGCTTCACTGCAACGCTGTCACCGTCGACTTCGACCGTGTTGGCGAATGTGCCCTGCGGACGGCCCATGAGAGCAGCGAGCATTTGACCGGTTTGGTTCGAATCGTCGCTGATGGACTGCTTGCCAAGCAGCACAAGACCCGGCTGCTCTTCGTCAGCGATTGCCTTGAGAATTTTCGCCACGGCAAGCGGTTCGACTTCCTCATCTGTTTCAACCAAAATCGCACGATCAGCACCCATAGCGAGCGCTGTGCGAAGCGTTTCCTGAGCTTTCGCAGGGCCGACCGAAACCGCAATGATTTCTTCCGCTTTGCCGGCTTCCTTGATGCGGATCGCCTCTTCAACAGCGATTTCATCAAAGGGGTTCATACTCATTTTGACGTTTGCAAGATCGACGCCTGAACCATCCGCTTTTACCCGCGGTTTCACGTTGTAGTCGATCACCCGTTTGACGGGGACGAGGATTTTCATGGGGATTCCTTCCTGTCGAACAAATTTGTTCCCGCCCTAGCTTGCGTTTACGTAAACGTCAAGTTGGAGGCGAGTGCTTCTATTACTTTTGTCGAATGTCGGTCTCGCGATCCGTCTTAGTTACGTCAACCCTCTGCTTTGATGCATTGGTCATCGGAGTTGCACTCGGGTAGACGGATTGGACAGGAGAGGTGCAATGTTTGCAATCAGACGAGCATTTGGGGCGATTTCGTGTTCGATTGCCCTGTTGGGAGCAGGGGCTACGGCAGCTTGGGCGCAGGAGCCGGAGAGTGAAACAATGCTGGGAGAAGAGGGATTCGATTCTCCTGCAGCGACCTTGGAACAGATGAACTGGCTGGTTGGTCAGTGGGCGGGGACCGGAATAGGCGGGGCTCCAGCAATGGAAAGCTGGTTGCCGCCGACAGGGCCTACGATGGTCGGCACCTTCGTCCAGCAAACCGCCGAAGGTGAGATTATGTTCACCGAGCATCTCTACTTGACGGAGGAAGACGACACACTCGTCCTGCGTCTTAAGCACTTCAACGCGGACCTTACTGGTTGGGAGGAAAAGGACGGCATGCTCACCTTCCGCCTTGTCGCGATTGAAGACTGCGCTGCTTATTTCAATGCGCTCACGCTCAGATGTGCCAACCGTGACAGGCCGGGCGAAGGGCTTGTCGCGGCTGTGCGAATGCAATCAGGTGATGAGTTGCTCTTTCGCTTTCGCAAGGCAGGCGTGAACGATGATCAATCATATGGCTGCGATGGTACGACTTACGAAATCAACGCATGCCTGGGAGATGTTCTGGGTCGAGCTGTAGAACGCGAAGGCCGATATTTAGAGGCAGCAATGGGTTCGTCCGACAACCAATCTGATTTGGCCAATATGATGCGGGATGGTCAAGCGGCGATGGACGAGTACCGGGAAAACGAGTGCAATGCAGTCTATGAACTTTGGAAAGACGGAACCATTCGCAACGCCATGACATTGCGATGCTCCATCAGATTAGTCGATCGACGCACCCACGACATTTGGCGCAATTGGCTCATCCATCAAGACCACACCGCGCCGATCCTGCCAGAGCCAGGACCAACGCGGTAGGGTAAGCTTACGCTGCCTTTTTCACCTCAGCGACGATTTTTTTCGCCGCATCGCCAAGGTCGTCTGCTGGAACAATAGCGAGGCCTGAGTTGGCAAGGATTTCTTTGCCCGCTTCGACATTGGTGCCCTCAAGGCGCACGACCAGCGGAACCTGAAGGTTCACGTCTTTCGCGGCTTGAACAACGCCATTTGCGATGATGTCGCATTTCATAATGCCGCCGAAGATATTGACGAGAATGCCTTCAACTGCGGGGTCTTTGAGGATGATCTTGAACGCCGCTGTCACTTTTTCAGTGGTCGCGCCGCCGCCCACGTCGAGGAAGTTGGCTGGGAACGCGCCGTTTAGCTTGATGATGTCCATTGTCGCCATGGCAAGGCCTGCGCCATTGACCATGCAGCCAATATTGCCGTCCAGCTTGATGTAAGCGAGGTCGTATTCGCTCGCTTCAACCTCGGCTGGGTCTTCCTCAGTCTCATCGCGCATCTTTTCAATTGCGGGGTGGCGATAAAGCGCGTTGGAATCGAAGCTCATCTTGGTGTCGAGCACGAGGAGCGCGGCATTGCCATCGGCATCAGGCTTGGTCTCGACCAGCGGGTTAATCTCAAGCATGTCGCAATCGCTCGCGACGAAGGCGCCGTAGAGTTGCTTAGCCAATTTCTGGCACTGCTTGTTGAGGTCACCCGACAGGCCCAGCGCAAACGCAACGGAGCGCGCGTGATGCGGCATGAAGCCTTGTGCTGGGTCGATCGTGATCGTGGTGATCTTCTCAGGCGTTTCATGGGCAACGTCTTCAATGTCCATGCCGCCTTCGGTGGAGGCAACCATGGCCACACGTCCACTTGCGCGATCTACCAGCATTGCGAGGTAATATTCGCTCTCGATATCAACGCCGTCTGTGACGTAGAGGCGATTGACTTGCTTGCCTTCTGCGCCGGTCTGGATCGTCACCAAAGTGTTGCCGAGCATCTCACGTGCGTGGCTTTCCACTTCGTCGAGTGAGAATGCGAGGCGCACGCCGCCCTTGGCATCTTCGGGCAATTCCTTGAACTTGCCTTTACCGCGGCCACCAGCGTGAATTTGAGCTTTCACCACATAGAGCGGTCCAGGCAGCTGCTTCGCGCCAGCGACGGCTTCTTCAACTGTCAAGGCCGCGTGGCCATTAGGCACTGCGATGCCGTGTTCTTTAAGCAGTTCCTTGGCCTGGTATTCATGGACGTTCATGACTGTTTGATCCCTTACATGTTGTGTCCCGGGGAGAGGTTGTTCGCAAAGCGCCTAAGCACGTATGGCGGCACTTGAAAAGTCCGTAGGCACCCTTCACCAGACAATCTTCGAACAAACGCTCGCATCGACCGCAGGAATGCTCAAAAATGATAGATCAGGGTCTGTTTAAAGAGATTGTGCGCGAAGCGGGCCGGATTGCGCATGCGCGTTGGCCTGGCGAAGGGCATGCGTTGAAAAGCTGGGACAAAACGCCCGGCAATCCGGTGAGCGAAGCCGACTTGGCAGTTGACGTGTTCTTGCGGCGTGAATTGGGGCGATTGCTGCCAGCTGCATCATGGCTTTCGGAAGAGACCGCGGACGACAAAGTGCGTACGAAAAGCGACCTGATTTGGTTGGTCGACCCAATCGATGGCACGCGCGACTTTGTGCGGGGCCGTAAAGGTTGGGCGGTGTCAGTGGCCCTTATCAGCTCGGGCAAGCCGTTGATCGGGATGCTTGCTGCTCCGGCCCGCGAGGAGGAGTGGTTTTCGGTGGCAGGACAAGGCGCGACATTGAATGGCGCGCCGCTAACCGCCAGCACTCGCACAACCTTTTCCGGTGCGCGTGTACCTGTCGATCAATTGCCCTCTGCCGATTCGGATCTCACCATTGTCGAGAAGCCTAATTCGATCGCGCTCAGGATCGCGATGGTTGCAGATGACCGAGCAGACTTGGTTGCGACTCTGCGGTGGGGATTTGAATGGGATGTCGCTGCTGCAACCTTGATCGCGCGCGAAGCAGGGGCGCAAGTGTCAGACGCTTTCGGCAATCCGCTTGCCTACAACAAGCACGATCCGCGTGATTTCGGCGTCTTGGTGTGCGCATCGGCGATTCACGCAGAAGCAGTTGCAAGGCTGGCGGACCGGGCTGAAGCGCTCAAATAGAAAGGGCGGCGCCTAAGCCCCGCCCTCCCAAAAACCACAATGCGTCGACCTTACTGCGCGCGAGCCGCGTTCACGTCGTCCTCGCTAATCGGGATAATCTTGATCTCAACCCGGCGGTTGAGCGGCTCGTCCACTCCATCAGCCGTCTTTACTCGCAGATAATCGTAGCTTTCACCAAAGCCGCGAGCCTCCATCCGGCTGCGAGCAACACCACGTGCCGCAAGGTAATCGAGCACTGCGGACGCACGTTGCTCTGAAAGGCGCTGGTTGAGCGCATCAGAGCCGGTCGTGTCTGTAAAGCCATACACATCGATCAGGCTGTTTGGATATTGAATCAAGCTGTCTGCCACCGCATTGAGCGAATCGGAAAAGCCAGGATTGATGTTGGCCGAACCGCGCGCAAAGGTTACGCCATCGGGCAAGCGCACGAGGATTGCGTCCTGATCACCGATTTCTTCGACATCGACGCCTGAACCTTCAAGTTCTTCATCCAGTTCGCGGATTTGATCGTCGAATTGCTTGCCGACCACTGCGCCAGCTGAACCGCCGATGCCCGCACCGATGATGCGAGCCGTATCGCCGCCAACAACTCCCCCAAGGAGGTAACCCAATGTTCCGCCAAGCCCTGCGCCGATTGCTGTGCGCGAGATTTTTTGCTCACCGGTGTTCGGGTCTGTCACACAGGCGCTGGTGCCCAGCATCGCAAGCGCAGCTGTGCTCGACAAAAGAATGCGAGATGTTTTCATATTCCAATCCTCCTTGGGAATCCCGTTTGGCCACGCGCTCAAAACGAATGTCATGGCAAGGACCGTTTGCTTCCAACTTCAAACGTTTGTCGTTCATGAACGATCCGTAAGCATGTGTAACGCGAAGGCGAGTGATTGCACAATAACGATGAGGTGACTGGAATACTGCGTCATTTGTGCTAGCGAAAGTGTTGTGACACCCTTTCCCTGGTCAGACTTGCTCATCATAGCTGGGCTTATCGTGCTCAATGGCGTTTTTGCCATGTCTGAGCTTGCGATTGTTTCGGCTAAGACTGCTTCGCTGAAAGCCAAAGCTGAGGAGGGCTCTGCGGCCGCTCGAACGGCGATCCAGCTGGCAGCGGAACCTGGCAAGTTTCTCTCTACAGTTCAGATTGGCATAACATTGATTGCCATCATTACCGGTGCGTTTTCAGGCGCGAGCTTAGAAACGCCTGTGGGTGAGAGGCTTGCTGCGATTGGCGTGCCGGCTGAAATTTCCGGCGATGTCGCTTTCACTATCGTGATAGCGCTCACAACCTATTTCAGCGTGGTCATCGGTGAACTGGTGCCTAAACAGCTTGCGTTGCGCGCGGCTGTCCCAATATCGCTGGTCATGGCTCGCCCGATGGCGACACTGGCACAGATCGCGGCGCCGCTTGTTTGGCTATTGGACCGGTCTTCGGCAACTTTGATCCGTTTGTTCGGCATTCGGTCCAAGGGACAATCATCGGTCACGGCAGAAGAGCTGCAAATGATCTTTGCAGATGCGACGCGCTCCGGCGTGATCGAGGCTGATCAGCACCAAATTCTGACCGGCGTCGTCCGGCTGGCTGAGCGTCCGGTGCGTGATATGATGACGCCGCGCACTGAGCTCGACTGGATCGACATTGATGCAGACGAAGCGCAGATCAAGGCGCGGATTGACGAGAGCCCGCATTCTCTATTGCCGGTTGCCGAAGGGTCCCCTGACGCCATCCTTGGCATTGTTAAAGTGCGCGAAGTGCTCGCGGCGTTGGTCGCTGGCGACCCCATTGTGATCCGTGACATGATGCGCAAGGCTGAAGTCGTGCCCGATCAACTAGATGCCATGGACGCACTACGCGTTCTTCAATCCGCCGATATCGCAATGGCGGTCGTGCATGATGAATATGGACACTTTGAAGGTGTTGTGACCCCGGTTGATCTACTCACCGCAATTGCCGGCAACTTTGTGAGCGACCAGGATGAAGGCGATACGCCGCAGATCATCGAATGCAGCGATGGTTCACTTTTGGTCGCCGGTGCCTTGTCAGCCGATGGTCTTGCAGACCGTTTGAGCCTCTCCTATTCGGAGGATCGCGAATTTGGCACGGCGGCCGGATACGCCCTGTCAGTCATGAAAAAGCTCCCGCTAGAAGGCGAGAGCTTTGAAGATCAGGGCTGGCTTTTCAAAATTGTCGAGATGGACAATCGCCGGATCGACAAGATCCTTATCACCAAGCTTGAAGCAAGTGCTTCTGAGGGTCAGGATTAGCCCGGAATGAGCGTTTGCGCTGATTGACCGTCACCTTCGGGTGCGGCGATAATGTCGCGCGTTACGCTGCCTTTGGCCACAGTGTTTGTGGCAGGATCACCAACCTGGCTGCGGATGCCGGGGGCAGCGCTGCCAGCGCGGTCGAGCGCGCTGGTTTCAACCGAACTGCGCGGTGCAGGACCACCGAACAATGCTTCGAGAGCTTGCTCAGATGCAGTGCCCTCTGCTGGACGCGGCGCGCCCGGGGCTGGTGGGGTGAGAGTAAAATCAGGTGGAACCACAAGCGGTGCCTGACGCTGCACAGCAAACTCATCAGGGCGATCACGGTTGAAGACGCCATTGCCGCCGCATGCAGCAAGCACGGCACAGCCTGATGTGAGCAGGATGGCGGTTTTGAGGTTACGCATTAGAATTCTCCGCATTGACGGTCTCGCCGTCAGATTCTGGTCCCTTGTCGCTCATGAAAAGGCTGCGCGCAAGGATGATAACAACACCGATGGTGATAGCCGCATCGGCGATATTGAACACAAGGAAGGGCCTGAAATCGCCAATATGCAAATCTGCATAGTCGATCACATAGCCAAGATTGAACCGATCACGAATATTGCCGAGCGCGCCGCCAAGGATCATCGCAAGGCCAAGGATATCGCCCAAGAGCTTCTCGCGCATCATCCAGATCAGCACGACCAGCCCGATCAGAGCCGTCACACCCACCAGTGCCCAACGCATCTCCATGCTTGTCGCCTCGAACATGCCGAGCGAAATGCCGCGATTTTCGACATAGGTCAGATCGAAGAAAGACAGGATCTCGATATTGCGCACTTCGCGCAATGCCAGTGGGCCGACGACATAGGACTTCACCCATTGGTCGATTGCGAAAAGAAAGATCGCAAAGCCAAGGCCGATTAGGCGCGGCGTGGTGAAGAGCTTACCCATTAGGCAGCGTCCAACCGCGCAACGGCATCATCGCACCGCCCGCACAGTGCGCCGTCTTCGGACACGTCGGGAAGCAAGCGCCAGCAGCGGCCGCATTTGTGGTCGGTGGATTTGGTAACAATCACTTCATCCCCATCAACGCGCGTCACTGTCCCGGTGATGAACAGCTCGGCCAATTGTGCATCGCTGACGCCTTCGGGAACGGCTGAGGCAGGGACGCTGACGACCGCCTCGTTGCTAGACCGGATGACTTTGTCACGGCGCAATGGCTCAATCGCTTCGGTCACACGTTCGCGAAGCGCGCGCAGAGCGTCCCACTTCGCCTTGTCAGCAGGCACTGCCGGAACGCTCGGCCATTCAAGCAGGTGGACGCTGCCGCCTTGTTCGTCGTCTTCGGGATAGCGCGACTTCCACACTTCCTCAGTCGTGAAGACCAACACTGGCGCGGCATAGCGGACCAGCGCGTGGAACAGCAGATCGAGCACTATGCGATAGGCGTTGCGAGTGACGCTGTCAGGACCGTCGCAATAGAGTACGTCCTTGCGAATATCGAAGAAGAACGCACTGAGATCTTCGTTGCAGAAATCGACCAATAGGCGGGTGTAAGTGTTGAAATCGTATTCAAGCGCTGCCTGCTTCAGCTTCCCATCAAGCTCGCTCAGAAGCGACAGGACATACAGCTCCAACTCAGGGATTTCGCCCGCATCGGACATATCGCCGATAAAACCATCCAGCGCGCCCAGCAGATAGCGGAATGTGTTGCGCAGACGGCGATATTGATCGCCCACGCCTTGGAGGATTTCGTCGCCGATCCGGTGATCTTCGGTGAAGTCTACACTCAGCGCCCACAGGCGGATAATATCTGCGCCCGTCTGCTCCATAATTTTGAGCGGGCTGACTGTATTGCCGAGAGATTTCGACATCTTCTTACCCTTGGCATCCATGGTGAAGCCGTGGGTGAGAACCGCGTCATAGGGTGCGCGGCCACGTGTGGCGCAGCTTTGGAGCAGCGAGGATTGGAACCACCCGCGATGTTGGTCAGACCCCTCGAGATATAGGTCAGCAGGCCATTGCAGGTCCGGCCATCGGCCCGATTCCAATACGAAGGAATGCGTGCAGCCCGAATCGAACCAGACATCGAGGATGTCCGTGACCATGTCGTAATCGTCGGGGTTGTAATCAGGGCCAAGGAATTCGGCTTTGCGCGCCTCTTCCCATGCATCCACGCCTTCTTCGCTGATCGCGGCGACCACGCGGGCGTTGACGGCAGGGTCTTGGAGATACTCGCTGGTGCCGCTTTTCAGGAACAGCGTGATCGGCACACCCCATGCGCGCTGGCGGGAAAGCACCCAATCGGGCCGCCCTTCGACCATGGAGCCGATGCGGTTTTGACCCTTCTCAGGCACAAATTCGACCCGCTCAATCTCGGACATAGCGCGGCTGCGCAAAGTACCGCCGCCGTCCAAGTCTTTATCCATCGGCACAAACCATTGCGGCGTGCAGCGATAGACGACTTTGGCTTTGGAGCGCCAAGAATGCGGGTAGGAGTGCGCGTAGTCTGCGCTGGCCGAGAGCAAAGCGCCCGCTTCGCGCAGGTCCGAACAGATTGGTCCGTCCGGCGCATTGAAGGGTTTGTTGATGACCGACCGGCGGCGCTCTTTGCCGTCTGCGTCTTTGTCATCCGCACCGAGCCAAGCCCAGTCATCGCGATATCGGCCATCGTCCATCACCGCGAAGACCGGATTGATGCCGTTCGCCTTGCACAGGTCGAAATCATCCTCGCCGTGATCGGGCGACATATGGACGAGGCCGGTGCCGCTGTCGGTGGTGACAAAATCGCCTTCGAGGAACGGGCGCGGTGTTGCGTAGAACCCGCCGAGCTTCCACATGGGGTGGACCGCTTTGGCGCCTTTTAGCTCGCTGCCTAAGAATGTTTCACGGACCTTGAATCTAAGCAGATTTTGGTCTTCGTTTTCCTTCATTCGGCCATTGAGGGCATCCACCAAATCGCTCCCTACAACATAGCGGCCGGTTTCGACCCAAGTGCCCTCTTCGGAGTCTATACGCTCTTCTTCTTGAACAAGGGCGTATTCGATCTCGGACCCATAAGCCAAAGCCTGATTAACAGGGATGGTCCAAGGGGTTGTCGTCCAGATGATTGCTCTAACTTCCTGGCCGTCAGTTCGAGACCTCGTGATTGCTGGGCAATTCGGAGCTTCCGAAATCTCAAACGCTACATCGATTTGCGGGCTGTCGGTCAGGTCTTCATATTCGACCTCAGCTTCGGCCAGCGCGGTCTTTTCGACCGGGGACCACATCACCGGCTTTGAGCCGCGATATAAATTGCCCGCTTCGGCGAACTTCATCAGCTCAGCGACAATCGTCGCCTCAGCCTGAAAATCCATGGTGAGGTAGGGATTGTCCCAATCGCCCATAATGCCAAGGCGCTTGAGCTGCTCGCGCTGAGTGTCGACCCATTTTTGCGCGTAAGCGCGGCATTCGGCGCGGAATTCGCGTGCCGGGACTTCGTCCTTATTCTTCTTTTTCTTGCGATATTGCTCTTCGACTTTCCACTCAATCGGAAGACCGTGGCAATCCCAGCCGGGCACATAGGGCGCGTCTTTGCCCATCAGGTTCTGTGTGCGGCACACCATGTCTTTGAGGATATGGTTGAGCGCATGGCCGATATGCATATCGCCATTCGCATAGGGAGGGCCATCGTGGAGGATGAACTTCTCACGACCCAAACGCGCTTCACGCAGCTTGGTGTACAGATCAATTTCGCGCCAGCGTGCCTCAATGCCCGGTTCCTTCGTTGGAAGGCCGGCTTTCATGGGGAAGGCAGTCTTCGGCAGGAAGACGGTGTCCTTAAGGTCGCGTTTTGTCTCTTCAGTCATCGGGAGCCGCGCTTAGTAGGCGCCGGGCCTCTGCGCAATCCTTCTCCATCTGGATGATCAAATCATCAAGGCTATCGAACTTGGCCTCACCGCGTAAGAAATGGTGAAACGCCACCTCAATTTCCTGTCCGTACAGATCACCAGAATAGTCGAAGAAATGCGGTTCGAGCAGTTCCTTGGGCGGTTCGAACTGCGGGCGGATGCCCATATTGGCCGCGCCTTTGAGCACTTGGCCGGAGCTGAGAATTTTGCCGGTCACCGCATAAACCCCGTATTTGGGCCGCAGATAGTTTTCGACATGCAGGTTGGCGGTGGGATAGCCTAGCTTGCGCCCGTTCTTATCGCCGTGTTCGACAATGCCCCGGATCGCGAAAGGGCGTGTGAGCAATTCAGCGGCCAATTGTGGATCGCCATCGCGCAAAGCTTCGCGCACGCGGCTGGAGGAGATGATGCCTTCTTGCGTGACTGCCTCGACCACCCGCGATTGCAGGCTGTGTTCGCCGCCGAACCCCTTTAGCAGATCGACATTGCCCTTCGCGCCTTTGCCAAAGGTAAAGTCGCCGCCTGTCACCACGCCATGCGCGCCGAAACGTTCGATCAGGATTTGGGTGATGAAGTCTTCGGCGCTGGTGCCTGCGAGCTCTCCGTCGAAATGGAAGACCAGCATCGCGGTCGCGCCCGCCGCGAGATACAATTCCTGCCGCTGCTCAAGTGTCGTTAAGCGAAAGGGAGGCGCATCGGGTTTGAAAAAGCGTACGGGATGTGGGTCGAACGTCGCGATGATAGAAGGGCGTCCTTCTTCATGCGCCCAGTTGATCGCTTCGCCTGCGACTGCCTGATGCCCTTGGTGAAAGCCATCGAAGTTTCCCAGCGCAATGATCGCGCCGCGCAATGGGTCAGCAATGGCCTCGCGGTGATCGAGCCAGCGCATTAGGCGTCGGCCTCTTCTGCGTTGGCGCGGTGATAGGTGACAAAGGAATAGGCGGGGTAGTCGCCTTCGCTTGCGTGATCTTCTCGCATGGCCACTTCCCATTCTGACCCAAGCGGCTTCATGAAAGTGTCGCCTGCATAGTTTGCATGGATCTCGGTCACTTCAATGCGCTGGGCCAAGGGCCGGAACACATCGTAAATCGCAGCGCCGCCAACCACGGCGATTTCGTTCTCTTGATTGCCCTGTTGCGCAGTGGCGATTGCCTCGTCAACGGAACTGACGACTTCGGCCCCTTCGCTGTCCCACTGTTCGCGCCGAGTGAGCACGATGTGACGGCGGTCCGGCAAAAGCCCCGGTAGGCTTTCAAAGGTCTTGCGCCCCATGATCATCGGTTTGGCCATAGTTAGCGCCTTGAACCGTTTGAGGTCCGCTGGCAGCCGCCATGGAAGCTGGCCCTTATTGCCGATCGTACCATTGGCAGCGCGGGCATAGATCAGGAATAGAGGGTTGTTCACGCCAGCGCTCACTTGGCCTTATTCGACACGCGAGTTACGTGGCCCATTTTGCGACCTTCGAGCGCTTGATGCTTGCCGTATAGGTGCAGATGTGGCTCACCTTCTTCGTTGAGCATTGCGTGAGCTTCCAGCGCGTCTTTGCCCACAATATTGCGCATTTCGATCTGGCTAAAGCGAGTTTCAGTGCCGCCCAAAGGCAGGCCGCAAATGGCGCGAATGTGGTTTTCAAATTGGCTGGTGGCAGCCCCTTCGATAGTCCAATGGCCAGAATTGTGAACCCGCGGGGCCATCTCGTTGAAAATTGGTCCTTGGGCAGTTGCAAAGAATTCGAGGGTCAAAATTCCAACATAGCCAAGCGCATTGGCAGTTTTTTCAGCGATAGTGCGCGCCTCATCGACCTGCGCCTCAACCGCAGAGCCCGCTGGCAAAACTGACGTCACCAGCATTCCGCCGCGATGGGTGTTGGCAGAGGAATCCCAAAACCGCACTTGCCCAAGAGCGCTGCGTACAAGGATGACCGAGAATTCCGCCTGAAAGTCGACCATGCCTTCGTAAATGCAAGTGCGGCCTGGAAAACGAACCCCTTTGGCTTCGTAATCGGAAGTGATGCGCCATTGGCCCTTGCCATCATAGCCATCGCGCGCGGTCTTTAGGATGCCGGGATTGCCGATCCTTTCGAGCGCGCGTTGGAAATCATCATCGCTTTCAACGCGGGTGTAGGGTGCACAGCGCGCGCCCAATTCCTCGACGAAGCGCTTTTCATTGAGGCGATCCTGCGCGACCTCCAAAGCGCGACGTCCAGGCAATAGCCGGTCGCGCGGCATGGCATCGACCACGCTGAGCGGGACGTTTTCAAACTCCCAAGTCACAACGTCACATTGCGAAGCGAACGAGGCGAGGGCGGAGGTGTCGCCCCAGCCATTCTCAAAAAAATCTGAGCAAACGTCGGCGGCAACATTATCGCCTGCAGGCGCATAACCAATGCAGCGATAGCCCAACTGATTGGCCGCCATTGCCAGCATCCGGCCCAATTGTCCTCCGCCCAAAATGCCAATTGTTGAGCCGGGGGGTAGAGGCGTCATCTCGCTCATTCAGGAACCTCGCCCACGGCCGCACTGCGTTCAGCGCGCCAATCTTGCAATCGGATCGAAAGCTCCTCGTCGCTCAAAGCGAGGATCGCCGCAGCCATTAAAGCAGCGTTTTTCGCGCCAGCCTCTCCGATTGCCAGCGTTCCGACCGGAATGCCGGCGGGCATTTGCACTATAGAGAGAAGGCTGTCCCAGCCCGAAAGCGCCTTTGATTGAACCGGTACGCCTAATACGGGCAAATGCGTCATGGCGGCGATCATGCCGGGCAGATGCGCCGCGCCGCCTGCGCCTGCGATAACCACGTCAAAGCCTTCGCCCTCTGCCCCTTTGGCAAACGCGCTCATCCTGTCCGGCGTGCGATGCGCAGAGACGATCCGGGCTTCGTGCTCGATATCCAACTCGCTCAAGATGTCAGCAGCCAGCCGCATGGTCGGCCAGTCGGACTGGCTCCCCATCACAATTGCAACTCTGCTTGCGTCTCTTTTGGCCATAGAAAGCCGCCCCTCAGCTGTCTTTCAGATAGTACCGTTCACCCGGCACCATATTTTCGTCAAAGTCATAGATGATCGGCTGGCCCGTGGGAATCTCAAGGCCTGTGATGTCCTCATCGGAGATGTTTGACAGGTGCTTGACCAAGGCGCGCAAGGAATTGCCGTGGGCTGAGATGATGACGGTCTCTCCGCTGGTAAGCACCGGCAAAATGTCGCTCTCCCAATAGGGCAGCACCCGCTCAATCGTGAGCTTCAGGCTTTCGGTGTAGGGGACATCAATTCCTTCATAGCGCGGGTCTGCGCCCGGATCATACTGGCTGCCAGCCTCCATCACAGGCGGCGGCGTATCAAAACTGCGGCGCCAGATATGCACCTGCTCATCACCGTGCTTGTCGCGCGTTTCTTGTTTGTTGAGGCCGGTCAGCCCACCATAATGCCGTTCATTCAGGCGCCAGTCTTTGGTCACGGGCAGCCACAAACGGTTCATCTCTTCTAGTGCGAGATTTAGTGTTTTGATCGCACGCGTTTGGAAACTTGTGAAACAGGTTGTGGGCAGAACGCCCTTTTCCAGCATCAAAGTGCCCGCCTCTTTGGCTTCGGCCACGCCTTTTTCGGTAAGATCAACATCCCACCAACCGGTGAAGCGATTTTCTAGGTTCCACTGGCTTTGGCCGTGACGAACAAGGATGAGCTTGGGCATTTTCCCTCCAAGGAGCGGGTGGCTAGACCACACCGAATAACAGCCAACTTCCGTTAGCTGCCCCCAGTATCCTTGGGAACCCCTTCTTCCAGCGATTCGGACTTCATTTCGCGCCCTTGCGATTTGCGGCGGCGAAGGTTCTCGCGCAATTTGGCTGCCAAACGCTCCTCGCGCGACATATTCTTGTCATTGTGTTCACTCATACGAAACGTCTTGCCGATAACCGCCTGCCTCTTCAAGCATGGCTTGACATTATGCGCCTTCGAAGTGATAGGCGCGCGTCTTCGGATAAGCCGCGGTAGCTCAGTGGTAGAGCGCACCCTTGGTAAGGGTGAGGCCGAGAGTTCAATTCTCTCTCGTGGCACCATTCCCCTTTCATCCATAGAAATTGGCGCGCATTCGCTCTTGCGCACGTCGCGTATGCGCCGCATCTATATGAGATGAGCACAGAGGGATCAGGCACACCGCCCAAGGCTGGTGATGCACAAGACGCGCGCGACAAACCCCAAGGGAACCGCGCAAGGCAATTGTTCGGCCATAAAGGTGGTGGATCGCCGTGGGAGGGTGATGAGAGGCGCCAGAATCCCGCAGGCTCGCAGCCGATAACGGCTACTCAGCTCGACACATCGTCTGCGCCCTATCCAAAAAAGGCTTCGTATGCGCAGGGTGACAGCAGCCCCGTGAAGAGCGACATCTTCTCCGACATTGATGATGAGGGAGATCTCACCAAGCTGCATCCCAATTACAAGCTATTGATGCGGATCGGCGCGGTGATCCTAGGATTGATCATCGCTGCGGGTGCCATCGTGATTGACGCAGCTCTTAATGACCAGTTGGGCACGCCCATGGGCATTTTGACCGGCATCGGCGTGCTCTTCGCGCTGTTTCTGATCATTCGCGTGCCAACGGCTCGGTTCAATGCGCGAGGGTATCAAATCAGCCATGACCGCCTGCGCGTTGTGCGCGGGATCATGTGGCATTCCGATACGATCGTTCCGTTTGGCCGGGTGCAGCATATCGACGTTGATCAAGGCCCGATTGAACGCGCCCTTAGCATCGCCACCATGACGCTACATACAGCGGGTAGCCACAACGCCTCTGTTCGTTTGCCAGGGTTGGGGCATGAACTTGCCGTGGAAATGCGTGAGGCAATTCGCGAGCATATCAAGCGGGAAAGCATGTGAGCGTCGAAACGATGAGCGCTCTTGATGAAAATGCGACGGCAGAACCACGCAATACCGCGCCTGTAAGCGTGCTGGTGGGGGCGATTGCGGGTCTAAAGAATGCCGTATTTCCGGCCATCGCAGCGGCTGTGAGCACAGGCATTAGCGGCATGGGTCTGTTCATCGGATTGGGCGTTGGAATTGCGATTTTTGTGGTCTCTGCGCTCTTTTCCTATCTGGGATGGAAGCGCCTGACCTACACCGTTGGCGCGGCTGATATTCGCGTCGAAAGCGGCATTCTGAGCCGCTCTGCTCGTTCGGTGCCCTATGACCGCATTCAAGATGTAAGCCTTGAGCAAAAGCTAATCCCGCGGCTCCTCGGCTTGGTCGCGGTGAAGTTCGAAACCGGAGCAGGCGGGGGCGACGATCTCAGCCTAAATTTCCTGACTGAGGAAGATGGCGAAGAGCTGCGTCAATTGGTCCGCACCCGCCGCGATGCTGAAGCAGTCGCTACCACCCAGACAGATGAAGCTTCGCGACCCTCTGACGAGGAAGAAGGAGAGCCGCTTTTCACAATGGGGCCGGGCAGGCTTTTCACATTTGGTATTTTTGAATTCTCACTCGCCGTTTTCGCGGTGTTGTTCGGTCTGTTCCAATATGCTGGCAATCTGGTCGATTTTGATCTGGCGGATCCTGATTTCTGGCTGAGTTGGTTCACGATTGGTGATGGCGGGCTGACTGACCAGATCACCACTGCAAGTCCCGGCGTGCAGGCACTGACTGCGCTTGCAGGCCTCGCGCTCGTCTTCGTCGTGGGCTCTGCAACCGGCATGGTGCGAGTATTCTTGCGCGAATGGGGCTTTTTGCTTGAGCGAACTGAACGCGGATTTAGGCGGCGGCGAGGCCTTTTGACAAAAACCGATGTCGTGATGCCCATCCACCGTGTTCAAGGTGTCAAACTGGGCACCGGATTTCTGCGATATCGGTTCGGCTGGCACGGTTTGAGCTTTGTCAGCCTTGCACAAGATATGGGTGCTTCGAACCATGTGGTCGCGCCCTTTGCCAAGCTCGCTGAAATTGATCCGATTGTCGAAGCGGCTGGTTTCCACCTTCCTGCTGAAGACGCCGATTGGCACCGCGCAACCGAAAAGTATTTGTTTGATAGCGCAGTTGGCGATGCGATCTTTTTCGTGGTCGCGGCCATTGCAGCGTTTGTCGCCACGTCGATCTTTTCGCCGGAATGGACCGCCCTCGCGACTGGCATACCGTTGGTGCTGGCAGGGATTGCGGCCATCGCAAATGTTCTAGCTTGGCGGTTTCAGCGTCACGCGCTCGATCAAACACAGATCATGGCGAGCCGCGGTGTACTTGCCCCGCGCAGCCATATTGCGACCCGGCTAAAACTGCATTCGGTTGAGATTTCGCAGGGACCAATCTCAAGGTGGCGTGGCTATGCGACGCTACATTTGGGGCAGGCGGGCGGAGAATTTTCAATTCCCGGAATCCCGGTGGAACGCGCGCGCGCGGTTCGGCGTGAGGTTTTGGAGACAATTGCCGCCACGGATTTCTCCCAATTGGAAAGCGCTTAGGCCCTTAAGTCACCCCATTCTGGATTCTTGTCGAATTTCTTGGCGACGTACCAGCATTGAGGGGCGACCTTGAAACCCTGCTCGCGCGCGTCCGCAATCAGGCGCTTGACCAGCAAACCGGCAATCCCGCGACCGCCAATCTCTGGCGGCACAATAGTGTGTGTGGCCACCCGAACGCCCTCTGTCTGCGGTTCCCATTCAAGGTAGCCGACCGTCTCTTTGCCGGGCACCTGCGCGACATATCTGCCCCCCTTCCCGTGGTCGAGATGGGTAATGGTGACGCCGGAATTGCGATCAGTCATTTGCATGCTCCTGCTTGCACTTGGTGGCTGCGCGGTTAGAGGCGGATGAGCCATGACACAGCTTAAACCCTTTCTCTCCGACAATGCCGCCCCCGTCCACCCAAAGGTGTGGGAGGCGATGAAGGCCGCAGACAGCGCGGATAATCCCTATGATGGCGATGCTTTGTCGGCGGAGCTTGATGCGCGCTTTAGTGCTTTGTTTGGCCGGGATTGCGCCGCGCTTTGGACGGCCACCGGCACGTCGGCCAATTGCCTGGCGCTGGGGACCATGGTTCAACCCCATGGCGGCGTGATTTGCCATGAAGAGGCGCATATCGAAGTCGACGAAGGCGGCGCGCCGGGTTTCTATCTCCACGGAGCAAAGCTGATGCTGGCAGGTGGCGAAGGAGCAAAGCTAACACCGGAAGATATCGCGGCGTTGATCGATCCGATCCGTGATGATGTGCATCAGGTGCAGCCTCATGCCATCGCCATCACGCAGGCGAGTGAATATGGCCGCAGTTACAATGCCGACGAACTCGCCTTACTGAGCGCCTTTGCCGAGCAGCGCGGTTTGGGCCTTCACATGGATGGTGCCCGCTTTGCCAATGCCGCAGCGTTTCTGGGCGGTGATGCGGCAGCAGCAGCGGGCGGCGTCGACAGTCTTGCATTCGGCTTCATCAAAAATGGCGGCATGTCCGCAGAGGCCGTAATCCTGTTCGATCCCGACCGCGCCGCAGAGGTCAAATATCGCCGCAAGCGCGCAGGCCATTTGCAATGCAAGGGGCGCTATTTGGCAGCACAAATCCTCGCGATGCTTGATGGTGATCTGTGGCTCAGCAATGCGCGCCATGCCAATGCGGCAGCGCAAGATATCGCCAGCGGCTGTGCTGATCGCCTGATGCATCCGGTCGAAGCGAACGAGCTGTTTGTGCGCCTATCCGCAGCAGAGCGCGATGCATTGCGCGCGCAAGACTTTGCCTTCTATGATTGGGGCGAATACGCTGCCCGCTTTGTGACGGCGTGGGACACGCGCGCTGAGGATGCGAGCGCCCTGGGCAAGGCTATTGCTGCTCTATGAGCGCCCCTTCTAGCGGGATGCTGACACCCCGCGTTATCATACCATTCCTGCTCACTGGCACGATCTGGGGGTCCACTTGGCTGGTGATAACCGGCCAGATTGACGGCGTGCCAGCTGCGTGGTCGGTGTTCTACCGTTTCGCGCTAGCAACCCCTGCGCTGTTTTTGGTCGCATTCTTGATGAAGCGCCGTTTGAAGCTAACCCGGCCTGAGCACATGCTCGCGGCGTTTGTCGGGATATTCCAATTCAGCGGCAACTTCCTATTTGTCTATCACGCCGAGCTGTATGTGACCTCAGGCATTGTCGCGATGATGTTTGGGTTGCTGATGGTACCCAACGCCCTGTTCGGCAGGCTCTTTTTGGGTGAGCGCGTCCAAGGTGGCTTTCTGATCGGCAGCGCGATTGCGATTGCGGGTGTGTCAGCGCTGCTGTTCCACGAATGGTATGCAAATCCCGATGCAGGCGTGATCGGCGGCGATCCGGGCTGGGGGATTGCGCTTGCGATGCTGGGTATCGTGGCCGCATCCGTTGCCAATGTTATACAAGCCAACCCCACGGGCCGCGCTGTACCAATGGTGAGCTTGCTCGCATGGGCTATCCTCTACGGCACTATCTTTGACCTTGGTTTCGCTTGGGCAACCGCCGGCCCGCCGCCTTTGCCAACTTCGAGCAAATACTGGATGGGGATTGTCTATCTGGCGCTAATCGGGTCAGTCATCACCTTCCCGCTGCACTATAATCTGGTGCGCGAAATCGGGGCGGGGCGCACAGCCTACAATTCGATCCTGACGATCTCGGTCGCGATGCTGCTCTCGACTTTATTCGAAGGCTATCAATGGACTTGGTTGACTGCTGGCGGAATGGTTCTCGCGGTAATTGGGATGGTCTTGGCCTTAAGAGCCAAGCAAACTCGCTAAGCCTTCGGCATAAGTCGGATATTGTGGCTGCCAGCCTAGCATGCGTTTCGCTTTGCTATTCGCAACACGGCGGTTCTCGCCATAAAAGCCGCGCGCCATGGGGGAGAGCTTGGCTTCCTCCAGCGTCTCCATTTTAGGAGGCTCCACACCAAGCAAAGCGCAGGCATGCTCTGTCACGGCATTGCCGCTGATGGGGAGGTCATCGCCGAGATTGTAGGCACCGGGAGGAGCATTGTTCGTCATCCCTGCAACCACTCCGCTCGCAATATCATCGACATGGCAACGGCTGAAAACTTGCCCCGGCAAATCAATCCGCCGCGCCCGGCCATCGCGAACCCGGTCAAGCGCGCTTCGGCCGGGGCCGTAGATGCCGGGCAAGCGGAAGACGCGCGCGCCCATATCGAGCCAAGCTTTGTCCGCCTCAGCTCGGGCATTGCGCCGACCCTCGCCGGTTTCGGCAATTGTCGGCGTGCTCTCATCGACCCAAGAGCCCTGTGCATCACCATAGACACCGGTTGATGAGAGGTAAAACAGCCCCGCTCGTTCCAACTCGACGCCAAAGACCTCTTCGGAATAATGCTCTAACACTGGATCACCACCGCTTTCCCGGTCAGGTGGAACCGAGGAAAGGACATGTGTTGCCTGCCCAAGCGCACCAATCACCGCCGCGCGATCCGTAAAATCAACATTGCCCGCACTACCTGTCGCATCGACCTGCCAGCCAAGTGCCTCCACTGCAAATTTGATGCGTTTTGCCGTGTAGCCGAGGCCAAAGATCAATAATCGCGCCATGCTGGGCCTAGTGCAGCTAGACGCGCAGCAAAATCAATCTAAATCATAGCGTCATGGATATTGCAGCCAAACCCACCACCGCTGATGGCACCCCAGTTCTTGCTGACGCCGCCCCTACCCCAAAAGAGCCGCCGGTGATCCGGCGAGAGGATTACACGCCCTATCCGTGGCTCGTTCCGCATACATCGCTTCATTTCGATCTTGGACTTGAAGAAACACAAGTCACATCGCGCCTCATGATCGAGCGTAATCCGGCGGCTGAGCCATCGCAGGAATTGCGGCTGAACGGTGATGGGTTGAAGGCGACATCTGTTAGCGTTGACGGCAAGCCTGCAGATGTTGGCATTTATGGCGATGATATTGTGGTCATGATCCCGGACGCAGAGGGCACGCACGAAGTCCAGATTGCCACCACAATCAATCCCAGCACCAACACCACTTTGATGGGCCTTTACGCATCCAATGGAATGCTTTGCACACAGTGTGAGGCTGAAGGTTTCAGGCGCATCACGTTCTTCCCAGACCGCCCTGACGTGCTTTCCACTTACAGCGTTCGCATGGTGGGCGATAAGGCGCTGTTCCCGATCCTCCTTTGCAACGGCAACAAAGAGGGTGAGGGTGATTTGTCAGGGGACAGGCACTATGCTGAGTGGCACGATCCATGGCCTAAGCCGTCCTATCTCTTCGCACTCGTGGCTGGTGACCTGGTTGCGAAGTCCGGGCCGTTCGCCACCATGTCTGGCCGCGAAGTGGAGTGCAATATCTGGGTCCGCGCTGAGGACATTGAACGCACTGATCACGCACTTGAATCGCTCCACCGTTCCATGAAGTGGGATGAAGAGACCTTTGGACGCGAATATGACCTCGACCTCTACAACATCGTCGCCGTCAGCGATTTCAACATGGGGGCGATGGAGAACAAAGGCCTCAACGTCTTCAACACCAAATATGTTCTCGCCGATGTAGAGACCGCGACCGATGGTGATTTTGACGCTGTCGAAGGCGTGATTGCGCACGAATACTTCCACAATTGGTCAGGCAACCGGATTACGTGCCGCGATTGGTTCCAGCTCTCCTTAAAAGAGGGCTTTACCGTGCTGCGCGATCAGCTGTTCAGTCAGGATATGCGCGGCGAAGCGGTGAAGCGGATTGAGGATGTGCGCATCCTTCGTGCTGCGCAATTCCCTGAAGATGCAGGGCCGCTAGCACATTCAATCCGCCCGGATAGCTATCGCGAGATCAGCAATTTCTACACCGCGACCGTTTACAATAAAGGCGCCGAAGTCATCCGTATGATGCGCTCAATGGCCGGCGTTAAACGCTTCCGCGCGGGCACTGACCTCTATTTTGACCGCCACGATGGCGAAGCGGCTACCTGCGAGGATTTCGTCAAAGCAATAGAGGATGGAGCGGGGCTTGATCTTGAACAATTCCGCCTGTGGTATCATCAGGCTGGCACACCAAACATCATCGCTACCCAAAGCATCGAAGGCGGTGTTCTGAACCTGACGCTCAAACAAACTGTTCCCGCAACGCCCGGTCAATCAGACAAACAACCCATGCCGATCCCGCTGCGTGTGGCAGTGCATTCTCGTGAGAGTGAGATGCTGGGCGAGGAGAACCTGATTGTATTGACCGAGGGCGAGCAAACATTCGAGCTTCCGCTTGCCGGACCCGATGCCGTGGTGTCTATCAATCGCGGATACACGGCGCCCGTGATTATCGAGCGTGCGCTGAGCCGCGAAGACCTCGTCTTCCTCGCCGCGAGGGATGACGATCCCTTTGCTCGCTATGAAGCTTTGCAGGAGTTGGCGGTTGGCCATCTGGTGTCCGCTGCCCGAGGGGAAGATATTGGCGACGCAATAGATGCCATCGTCGGAGCATTCCGCTCGATCCTCGTAGACGACGCGCTTGACGACAATATGCGCGGTGAGTTGATGTTGCTGCCAAGCGAAACCTATTTGTTCGAAGCAATGGCGTCTGACGGACAAAAAGCTGATCCCGGCGCGATCCATGATGCGCGAGAGCACCTCAAGAAAATGATCGGCGTTAACCTGCGCAGTGAGTTGGGGCAATTGTATGATCGGGTTGCGGCGGTTCCACTTGGCGATGCCAATGGCCGCGGCGCGCGCAAAGTAAAGTCTGCAAGCCTCGGCCTGTTGGCAGCTGGCGATCCTGGCACGGCAAACCTGCTGGCATCTGCGCAATTCAAAGGTGCGGACAATATGACCGACCGACAAGGCGCGTTGATGGTTTTGGCATCGCTCGAAACCTTGGAGCGGGAGGAGGCTTTGACGGCCTTTTACGACCGCTTCAAAGGCAACGATCTGGTCATCGACAAATGGTTCACTTTGCAAGCAATCTCGCTGCATCCGGATGTGATAAAGCAAACGCGCGAGCTGGCTGAGCATGCCGACTTCACAATGAGCAACCCGAACCGCGTGCGCTCCCTTTACATGGCCTTTGCGAGCAACCCTTCGGCGTTTCATGATGCGAGCGGGGCGGGCTATCGGATGATCGCGGATGTGATCCTCGCGCTTGACCCGATCAATCCGCAAACGGCGGCGCGCTTTGTCTCGCCGCTAGGTCGCTGGCGACGGATTGAACCGGGACGTGCAGCTTTGATGAAAGCTGAGCTTGAACGGATTGCAGAGGCCGAGAACCTCTCTCGCGATACGTTCGAGCAGGTGTCTCGCAGCCTAAACGGTTAGTACAAGTGCAGCCCAAACCGACCTTCGATATTGCTCGGGCTGATGTTTTGGACGGGATTCCGCATGGCTTTTTTGGATCATGCGACGGCGCACACCAATTTGGGTTTGGGGGCCCTGGAAAAGCTGAAGATGTGCGCTCGCTTCGTGCAGCGGCAGCCGATGCAATTGTGCAAGGTGCACCGCTCTTGGCTCCGCATCAGGTCCATTCACCTGACGTTGTGACCATTGGCAATGTCTGGCCTGATGAACCGGAGGGAAGGCCGGTGGCTGATGCCGTTGTGACGAACAGGTCGGATATTGTCCTTGGCATCGTCACAGCCGATTGCGCGCCAGTGCTGTTCGCAGATCGCCAAGCGGGAGTGGTTGGTGCCGCTCATGCTGGATGGCGCGGCGCTGTTGGTGATGAAAATGGCAGCGTGCTCTGCAACACTATCCAAGCGATGGAAGCATTGGGAGCGAAGCGAGAAAATATTGCCGCTGCGATTGGCCCCACCATTGCGCAGCCGAGTTATGAAGTTGATGCAGCCTTTCGCGAGAACTTCGATGCGAGTGACGAGCCGCACTTCGCGCCCGCGGCGGTGAGGGCCGGATTGGAGCGCTGGCACTTCGATTTGCCATCCTACATCCTCACCAAATTGCGCGAAAACGGGCTAGTGGATGTTACCGATATCGCACAGGATACTTTCTCCAACCCTGACAGATATTTCTCCTATCGCCGCGCCTCACAAAATGATGATCCCAACTATGGCAGGCAAATCAGTATGATAGCGGTTTCCTAAACGCGCTTGCACACAAGCGAACGAAGGATGCTCAAAACACAGTTGGATTCGCGGCGATTTGAAGTATATGGCGCGCCAAACCGGGATCGAAAGTGCAAGATGTGCGTTCGGCTCCCAACAGGGTAAATCAAGAAACCCCTGACGCAGGATTTGCGGCAGGGCAATTCAGTGAAATCCGCAAGAGGGCAAATCCGCTTGCGGCAAAACGAGCAGGGTAATTGATTATGGCTTCCACTGCAGAAGGTATCGAAGACGGCGTTCGTCGCCGCGATTGGATCCATATTGCAGCTGTCAGCACCGCCGGCGTAGGCGGGGCATCGGTTCTGTTTCCATTGGTGAGCCAGATGGCTCCGACCAAAGATGTGCTCGCGGCATCGACCACCGATGTGGACGTGTCTGCTATTGAGCCGGGTCAATCGATCAAGGGCGTATTCCGGGATCAGCCGCTTTTCGTTAAGCGCATGACGCCAGAGGAAATTGCCCAAGCGCAAGCCGATGACGCGGTCACGCTTCGCGACCCTGAAACGCTTGCCGACCGCTTGGGTGAAGGCAATGCCGATATTCTGGTACAGCTTGGCGTATGTACGCACCTCGGCTGTGTGCCGCTCGGCGCTGGTGAGGGTGAGGACAAGGGTGAGTTTGACGGCTATTTCTGCCCTTGCCACGGTTCGCACTACGACGCCGCTGGCCGCATCCGCAAAGGCCCTGCGCCAACTAACCTTGCGGTGCCTGAATTTGAATTCACGTCTGAAAGCACCATCCGCGTCGGGTGATCGAACGTAACTCGATACAGCCGACCTAAAGTTACACGCTGAGTAAAGAGCAAGAGAGCATTATGAGCTTCGCCTGGGCCAATCAGTACGAACCGAAAAACGATTTCACCAAGTGGATTGATGAGAAGCTGCCGCTGCCGCGCCTCGTCTACAACGCTGTGGGTGCAGGATATCCGGTTCCGCGCAACCTCAACTACATGTGGAATTTCGGCGTTCTCGCCGGCTTCTTCTTGATGTTCCAGATCATCACCGGCGTTGTGCTGGCGATGCATTATGCTGCGAACACGGCCGTCGCATTTGGCCAGATTGAGCACATCATGCGCGATGTGAATTACGGCTGGATGATGAAATATGCGCACGCCAATGGCGCCAGCTTCTTCTTCATGGTGATCTACCTGCATATCTTCCGCGGATTCTATTACTCATCATACAAAGCGCCGCGTGAAATGATCTGGCTGCTGGGTGTGGTGATCTTCTTGCTGATGATGGCGACAGCTTTCATGGGCTACGTTTTGCCATGGGGTCAGATGAGCTTTTGGGGAGCGAAAGTGATCACCGGCCTGTTTGGCGCGATCCCGTTCATAGGTGAGCCGCTGCAAGTCTGGTTGGTTGGTGGCTATGCGCCGAACGATTCGACGCTCAACCGCTTCTTCTCGCTGCACTTCCTGTTGCCGTTTGTAATCGCAGGTGTTGTGATCCTGCATATCTGGTCGCTGCACATCCCTGGCTCTTCAAACCCGACCGGTGTTGAAGTGAAGCAGGAAAGCGACACTGTGCCGTTCCACCCATATTACACCGCCAAGGATGGCTGGTTCTTGGGTCTGGTTCTGACACTGTTTGCAGCCATCGTGTTCTTTGCGCCGAATGCGCTGGGCCATGCGGAGAACTGGATCGAAGCGAACCCGCTTTCGACACCGGCTCTGATCGTTCCTGAATGGTATTTCTATCCGTTCTACGCGATCCTGCGTGCCTTTACCGGCGACCTCACGATCCCGTTCACAGGCATTGTTCTGATCGAAGCCAAATTGCTTGGCGTGATCGCTATGTTCGGTTCGATCCTAATCTGGTTCTTCCTGCCATGGCTTGATAAGAGCCCCGTGCGCTCAGGTTCATACCGCCCACTGTTCCGGATCTTCTTCTGGATCTTCGTGATCGACATGGCGGCGCTGTTCTATCTTGGCGGTGCAAAGGCCGAAGAGCCTTACATCCTGCTCAGCCAGATCGCGACGGCTTGGTACTTCCTTCACTTCCTGGTGATCCTTCCGATCATCAGTCAGATCGAAATTCCAAAGGCGCTGCCTTTCTCAATCACCGAGGCGGTGCTTGGAAAGAAGGATGATGCGGCAACCCCTTCTTCAGCGCCTGCTGCAGCAGTTCCCGCAGAGTAAGCGATCGAGCATTACGACAATCACTGACCCGAAAACGAGAAAGAGTTAGGTCATGACAATTCGACTTGGAGGCATCATCCTTGGCCTAGGCCTGACAGCAGTACTGCTGCTGTGGTCGCTCGTGCCCGGAGTTTCGACTCTGGTATCGGATGGTTTTCCGGAAAAGCCCGATTATTACGCCTTTCAGGAAGAGAACATTGCGCCTGAAGGCGGCTTCTCTTTCGACGGCCCGATGGGTACATGGGATACGCAGCAGCTTCAGCGAGGCTATCAAGTCTACAAAGAAGTGTGCTCAGCCTGTCACAGCCTGAAATATGTCGCTTTCCGCAATCTTGCTGAAATCGGTTATAACGAAGACGAAGTTCGCGCCGAAGCGGCAACATGGATGGTGCCCGGCATTGACGGGAAAGACGGTTCGGCGATTGAGCGTCCCGGCCTGCCGACCGACTATTTTCCCGCTCCGTATGCCAATGACGTGGAAGCGCGGGCGTTTAACAACAATGCGATCCCGCCTGATCTTTCGCTGATCACCAAGGCCCGGAATGACGGCGTCCACTATGTCTACTCGCTGATGCAGGGCTACAATGAGCCTGACCCCGCAGACGTTGCCAAGTCACCAGACTTCGAAACGCCTCCGGGCCTGTATTTCAACGAGTATTTCTACAACATCAACATCGCGATGCCGCCGCAGCTCCTTGATGGAATTGTGACTTATTCCGATGGCACTGAAGCAACCGAAGAGCAGATGGCGCAGGACGTTACCGCGTTCCTCACTTGGGCCGGCGAACCATCGCTGATCCAACGTAAGCAAACCGGTTGGTTCGTGATCGGCTTCCTGCTGTTCGCCACCATGCTCGGCTTCCTTTCTTACAAGTCGATCTGGGCTGGTAAGAAACGGAAGAGCTAAGGCACAAGCGCCAACAGCTAACGCAATTCAACAAGCGCCCCATCATCCATTGGCGATGATGGGGCGCTTGTGCTTTAAGACTTCACTATGTGCGAAGGATCAAATGGATGAGCGGTGAAGTCATGTCTCCTGAGGCGCTTAAAGAGCTGATCCGGACAGTTCCTGATTTTCCAGAGCCCGGAATTCAGTTCCGCGACATCACAACGCTGATCGGCCACCCGAAAGGCATGGCGGCAAGCGTCCATCACCTCGCCAATCTGGCTCGCGCAGCGGGCGCTCAGAAAATCGCAGGGATGGAAGCGCGCGGTTTTATCTTTGGCGCAGCTGTTGCAGTAGAACTTGGGATTGGCTTTGTGCCGGTGCGAAAGCCCGGAAAACTGCCGATTGAAACGATCGGGGTCGATTACGCGCTTGAATATGGCACGGACCGGCTGGAGATGGATCCCGGCGCTGTGAGCAAAGGAGAGACAGTGGTGATCGTCGATGATCTCATTGCCACAGGCGGAACCGCGCTCGCCGCCGTACAACTGCTGCGCAAAGCGGGAGCCAAGGTCTCCAATGCGTTGTTCGTGATAAACCTGCCTGACCTTGGCGGCGCTGCGAAATTGCGCGCCGCACTTGTGGATGTTGCGACGCTTATGGAGTTCGAAGGCGACTAGAATCGTTGTTCCAGCCTTGGAACATAGCTTTCGCCCGCGTGTAGTAAGAGCAAGGATCACACTTTTCTATGGAATCGCAAGCTCTTGTCATCGCCACTGTCGGCGCCCTTGGAATAGGGGCGCAGTGGATTGCGTGGCGTACAGGTTGGCCAGCGATTGTGCTCATGCTCGCTGCGGGTTTTATCGCTGGCCCCATCACAGGCCTGATCGATCCTGAAGCCACCTTTGGCGAAATGCTCGATCCGATGATTAGCGTCGGTGTGGCGCTGATATTGTTCGAAGGGGGCCTCAGCCTAGACCTACGCGAGCTGCGCCATTCGGGCAGAGCGGTAATCCGGCTTGCGACCGTTGGCGTGCTGATTGGATGGGTGCTCGGCGCGCTTGCTGGGTATTATATTGCGGGCCTTGTCTGGCCGGTAGCGGTGCTGTTTGGCGGTATCTTGATCGTCACCGGGCCGACCGTGGTTGTCCCCTTGCTGCGACAAGCGAACATCCAACCACGTCCCAACTCGATCCTGAAATGGGAAGGCATCGTCAATGATCCCACCGGCGCATTGTGCGCGGTGATTGCCTACGAATACTTTCGCCGCGTAAAGGAATTTCCCGATGCATCTGTCATCGATGTCGTCCCGCCTCTGATCATTGCAGCCATTCTGGCTGGTCTGATCGGCTACGCTGCGGCGCGGCTTATCGCTTATCTCTTCCCCCGCGGTGCGATCCCTGAGTTTCTTAAAGTGCCGGTGCTCTTCACCACGGTGATCGCTGTCTTCGTGCTGACCAATTCCATTGAGCATGAGGCGGGTTTAGTCGCCGTGACCGTCATGGGCATCACGCTTGCAAACCGCGATGTGGCCAGCATCCGTTCGATCCACCCGTTCAAGGAAAACATCGCGATCCTGCTGGTTTCAGGTATCTTCATCCTGCTGTCGGCGTCGCTCAAATGGGAGGAGCTGACCTATCTCAACCCCCAGACGAGCATCCGCCCACTGCTATTCCTGCTCGCGCTGCTGTTTTTGGTAAGGCCGGCGACCGTTCTCCTCAGTCTGCTTGGTACCGATGTGCCGTGGAAGGAGCGATTGTTTGTCGCCTGGATCGCTCCGCGCGGGATCGTGTTGGTCGCGATCTGCGGCCTATTCGCGCTTCGCCTTGGAGATCTTGGGATTGAGGGTGGTCAGCTACTGATCGGTCTCAGTTTCGCAGTCGTGGTGATGACTGTGATCGCGCACGGCTTCACTATCAATCTCGCAGCCAAATGGCTCGGCGTGAAAGGCACATCGCGACCCGGATTGCTGATCGTTGGCTCAACGCCTTGGACTATCGCTCTTGCCAAGCAGATGGAGGCGATCAAGACCCCCGTTATGATCGTAGACCCCAGCTGGCAAAGGCTGGGCGCGGCGCGGCGCGAAGGTCTGCCCTTTTACCACGGTGAAATCCTGAATGAGGCGACCGAGCACAATCTCGACCTCGCGCCGTTTCAGGTGCTAGTCGCTGCCACCGAGAATGAAGCCTACAACGCGCTGGTCTGCAATGAGTTCGCACATGAGGTGGGTCGCGACAGTGTCTATCAATTGGGCGAAGACAGCGAAGGCGATGACCGCCACGCATTGCCAGAGAGTATTCGCGGGCGTGCTTTGTTCAAAAGCGGTTTTGGCGTGACCGATGTGAATGACCGACAGCGCGAGGGCTGGATATTCAAAAAGACCAAATTGTCGGACGAGTTCGACTATGAAGACGCTCAGGAGAAACTGCCTGATAGCGCCACGATGCTGCTGCTTGTACGCAATGATGGCACTTTGCGCTTCTTCACCCACGCTGCTGCGCCAGAGCCGCGCGCAGGCGATACGATCATCACCTTTGCGCCGCCGCAAATCAAACGCCCCTCTCCCAAGAACGAGGGCACAGCAAAGCCGCAAACGGCTTAAGGTTATGGGATCATGAGGACGAATATAAGGCTTGGACGGATTGGTATCGCTTTGGCGCTTACGGGTGCGTTGGTCGCGTGCAAATATGAGCCAACATCGGTGGAAGATGCGCCTGATGCGAGGGAGGCATCCTCTGCGGCAGAGGCGGAAACCGTGTCCATTCTGCGCCCTGATGTAGAGGCTGAGCAGGAGGAGGTGATGGCTGACGTTCTGGAGCCCCTTAACGTCACGATCGGTTTCCCTGATGGGGGCGATGAGATTGACGAGGCCGGTCTAGCTGGCCTGCAAGAGGTGATCGGATCGCAGCAAATCGAATTGGGAGGCCCGATTGTCTTGCGCGCTCATAGCGATTCGGCAGGCAGTGATAGGGTCAACGCTGATGCTGCAGAAATGCGCGGCTTGGCGGTCGCAGCGTGGCTGATCGATCACGGCGTCGATGAAACACGCATCGACGTGATTGTCTTTGGTGAACAGAACCCAATTGAACCCAACGCTTTGCCAGACGGTTCACCGAATGAAGAAGGACGCGCGCTTAATCGCCGGGTCGAGGTCTTGATCGTTCCGCCTGACGCAAGTTCACCGGATGACTCCGGTGCCTCAGAGGCCAGCGACTAGTTCGAGCACTCTTTCCGCATATTCGGGGCGACAGATCAGGAGGTCAGGCAAATAGGTGTCCGTCTGATTGTAGCGTAGCGGCGACCCATCAATACGCGAACAATGCAGGCCATGAGCAAGCGCGACCGCGACCGGTGCGCAGCTGTCCCATTCATATTGCCCGCCTGAGTGAAGATAGATTTCAGCTTCTCCACGCACAACGGCCATCGCCTTTGCGCCGGCGCTGCCCATTGGGACAAGCTCTCCGCCCATTGCTTCGCACACGGCCTCAGCCTCTTTGGCGGGGCGTGATCGGCTAACGAGGAAGCGTGGTTTCTCGGCTGCTGGTGGCAGAGGGTTTACAGTGTCGGTGCGCAGGACCACTCCGCCATCGAGGCCAGGCAGTGCAACAGCTCCGGTGGTCGCAACGCCGTCAACTGACAGCCCAACATGTACCGCCCAATCGCTGCGCTTCTCGCCATATTCGCGCGTCCCATCGACAGGGTCGACAATCCAGACGCGTCTCATAGAGCAGCGCGCGATGTCGTCCTTTTCCTCTTCGGAAAGCAGCGCATCTTCCGGTCGCGCTGCGCGAAGAGCGTGGCATAAGAATTGGTTGGCTGTTGCATCGCCGGCAGAGCCAAGCGCCTTACCTTCAAACACTCTTGCATCGCGCACATCGAGCAATAAGCGCCCGGCCACTTCAGCCAAGTGGGCGGCTAGTTGCGCATCGGTCATTGTTGCACTCATTTGAGCGGCAATATCTGACTGATGATGTATTCTGCAGCCTCAGTCGGCGTCATATCCACGGTGTTCACGCGAATTTCAGGCGTCTCAGGCGCTTCATAGGGGCTGTCGATGCCTGTAAAGTTGGCAAGCTCGCCAGCACGCGCTTTCTTGTAGAGACCTTTTACATCGCGCTGCTCTGCCACTTCGAGCGGCGTATCGACGAATATCTCGATAAACTCACCTTCGGGTAGCATTTCACGCACCATCTGCCGCTCTGCACGGAAGGGAGAGATAAAGGCGGTGAGCACTATCAGGCCCGCATCCGACATCAGCTTTGCAACCTCGCCAATGCGACGGATGTTTTCAATCCGGTCGGTCTCCGTAAAGCCGAGATCCTTGTTCAACCCGTGACGCACATTGTCGCCGTCGAGCAGGAAGGTGTGGCGGTTCATCAAGGCGAGCTGTTTTTCGACCTCGTTCGCGATGGTTGACTTGCCCGAGCCCGAAAGCCCTGTGAACCACAGCACACGCGGTTTCTGGTTCTTAAGCAGCGCGTGATCATCACGGGTAATCGTCGTCGGTTGCCAATGCACGTTTTGCGCGCGGCGGAGCGAGAATTCGATCATGCCCGCACCAACGGTTGCATTGGTAAACTTGTCGATCAGGATGAACCCGCCGAGCTGGCGGCTCTTGGCATAGGGTTCGAAAACGATCGGTTTGTCGGTCGCAAATTCAGCCACGCCGATTGCGTTGAGGCCAAGTGTTTTAGCAGCCAAGTGATCGAGGCTGTTGACGTCGATCTCATATTTCGGCGCCTGCACCGTTGCGGTGACCATCTGGCTGCCGATTTTGAGCCAATATCCGCGCCCCGGTTTCATCGCGGTCTCGTCCATCCAGACGATAGTGGAGCAGAACTGGTCTGAGACTTCGGCAGGATCATCGGCGGCGGTCAGCACGTCGCCCCGGCTGCAATCGACCTCATCGGTAAGGGTGATGGTGACCGATTGGCCTGCAACCGCTTCGTCCAAGTCGCCGTCGAAGGTCGCTATGCTTTTGACCGTGCTGGTCTTGCCTGCGGGCACGACGCGCACAGGATCGCCCGGTTTGACTGTGCCGCCCGTGATCTGGCCGGCGAAGCCGCGGAAATCGAGGTTCGGGCGGTTCACCCATTGTACCGGCATGCGGAATGAGCGTTCTTGCGCAGCGGCGTTGGCGACCTCCACATTCTCAAGGTGTGAGATCAGTGCAGGCCCAGAATACCAGGGCGTATTCGCTGAGGGGGCCGCTGTGATGTTGTCGCCTTTGAAGCCTGAGATCGGAATCGCGGTGAAGCTTTCAATGCCCACTTCCTGCGCGAACTCGGTGTATTCAGCGACAATCGCGTCAAAGGCGGCTTGGTCGTAGTCCACCAAGTCCATCTTGTTCACCGCCAGCACCAGATGTTTGATGCCCAGCAAATGCACCAGATAGCTGTGCCGCCGCGTCTGTTGGAGTACGCCCTTGCGCGCATCGATCAGGATCACGGCCAAGTCAGCGGTGGATGCTCCGGTGACCATATTGCGCGTATATTGTTCATGCCCCGGCGTATCGGCGACGATGAATTTGCGCTTTTCCGTGGTGAAGAAGCGGTAGGCAACATCAATGGTAATGCCCTGTTCGCGCTCTGCGGCAAGGCCATCAACCAGCAATGCAAAGTCGATCTCTTCGCCTTGCGTCCCGTGCTTCGCGCTATCGGATTGAAGCGCGGTGAGCTGATCTTCGAAGATCATTTTGGAGTCGTAAAGCAGCCGCCCGATCAGGGTCGATTTGCCATCATCCACGCTGCCGCAGGTAATGAAACGCAGCAGGCTTTTATGCTGATGCTGATCCAAATAGGCGTCAATGTCTTCGGCAATCAGCGCGTCTGTTTGGAAAGAGCTATCGTGAGTGGTCATCAGAAATACCCCTCTTGCTTCTTGTCTTCCATTGAGGCTGATTGCCCTTTGTCGATCGCGCGACCTTGCCGTTCAGATCCGGTCGCAAGCAGCATTTCCTGAATGATCTTGCTCATATCGGTCGCATCGCTCTCAGTCGCGCCGGTCAAGGGGTAACAACCCAAAGTGCGGAAACGAACCGAGCGTTCGACTGGCTCTTCGCCCTCTTCAAGGCGGAAGCGGTCATCATCGACCACCAGCAACATGCCATCACGCTCAACGGTCGGGCGTTTCTGGGACATGTAGAGCGGCACAATGTCGATCTTTTCCAGCGCGATATACTGCCAGATATCAAGCTCGGTCCAATTGGAGATTGGGAAGACGCGGATGCTCTCATCCTTGTTCTTCTTGGCGTTGTAGAGGTTCCACAGCTCGGGCCGTTGGTTCTTTGGGTCCCAGCGGTGTGAGGCCGTGCGGAATGAGAATACGCGTTCTTTCGCGCGCGCTTTTTCTTCGTCACGCCGCCCACCGCCAAAAGCAGCGTCAAAGCCATGTTCGGTAAGTGCGCGTTTCAGCGGGTCGGTCAGCTGCGCCTGCGAATAAAGCGCGCTGCCTGTGTCGAACGGGTTGATGCCTTGTTCCTCGGCGTCTTCGTTCTGCGCAACGATCAGCTCCAGCCCATATTCCTTGACCGTCTTATCGCGGTGATCGAGCAGCGCCTGAAAGTCCCAGCCGGATGCCACATGCAGCATCTTGAACGGTGGAGGCGAGGGGTAAAACGCTTTACGCGCCAGGTGCAGCATCACCGACGAATCTTTGCCGACGGAATAGAGCATGACCGGATTCTCAGCTTCGGCCACGACTTCGCGGAAGATATGGATACTCTCGGCCTCAAGCCGTTCGAGATGGGTAAGCGTTCGCATGGCAGAGCAGCTAGTGCCCCGACGACGCAAAAAACACAAAGATTTGATTGTCGGGGGTGAAGCTTTGGAGCGGGTAAGGGGAATCGAACCCCTCTAGCTAGCTTGGAAGGCTAGAGCATTACCACTATGCTATACCCGCCCGCTCTTTGAAGCAGCGCCATTGCCACCACAGGCAACAAAACTCAAGCTTCCATTGCGGCTCCGCTTTCAACATCGGCACGGTTGGCGCGCACCGATGCCCAGAAGGCGAGGCCAATCAATACCGCACCGATAAGTCCGGTAATCACCTCAGGAATATGGGCGAAGGTGTTGATGTACATGATCGTCGCCAGCGCCAGGATCGCATAGAACGCGCCATGTTCGAGATAGCGGTATTCGGACATCGTGCCCTTGCGTACTAGGAAGATAGTCATGGAGCGCACAAACATCGCCCCGATGCCAAGGCCGATTGCGATGATAATCAGATTGTTGGTGAGCGCAAAGGCTCCGATCACACCGTCAAAAGAGAAGCTTGCGTCGAGCACTTCGAGATAGAGGAACGCGCCAAATCCTGCCTTTGCTACGTCGCCGGTCGATGGTGTGGGCGGCTCAAGCACATGATTGACGATTTCGACCACGAGATAGGTGAGCAATCCGCCAATCGCTGCGATGATGAAGGTCAGTGCATCTGCTTCTGCGAGCATGGTCGATGTTGCCCACGTGGCGAGTAGCACAAGGCCGATGGAAATAGCTTCAATATCCGCCACCTTGGCCAGCGGGCGCTCGATGGCAGCAATCCAATTAAGCTCCTTGTCGGAATCGAAGAAGAATTTGAGCCCGACCATGCCCAGAAACGCGCCGCCAAAGCCCATCAGGCCAATATGCGCGTCGCTCACGATGCGCTGATATTCGGCGGGCTCGCTCAAAGCCAAACTGACAGCGTCGATGGGGCCAAGTTTTGCCGCAACCATCACGATCACCACCGGGAAGACAATCCGCATCCCAAACACCGCGATCGCAATCCCCCAAGTGAGAAAGCGCTGCTGCCAAACCGGGTCCATGTCCTTCAAGATCGAAGCGTTAACCGCTGCATTGTCGAACGAAAGCGACACTTCGAGCACGGCAAGCACTGCGCAGATCCAAAGGATCGAAAGCATACCTTCAACAGTGCCATGCAACGACCAACCATACCATGCACCCAAAGCAAGGCCGATGGCGGTAAAGAGGAACGAGCCCCAGAAGTGTTTTAACATAAGAAGGCCGACCCTTAGGCTTGTTCAATCGCCATATTGTCGATCAGCCGCGTTTTGCCAAGCTTGGCGGCAGCGAGAATGCGTGCAGATTTGCCGGTGAGCATATCAATCGGCTCAAGGCTAGTGGCATCGACGATCGCAACATAGTCGACCTCAAATCCGGCAATCGTAAGCGCACGCTTAGCAGCTTCGATCGCGTCAGAAATCGAAGCTCCACCCTCAACCGCCTTAGTTGCAGCCTTAAGCGAGTTGGGAAGAGTTGTAGCAGCCTCTCGCTCGTCTCCGCTCAGATACCGATTGCGGCTCGACATCGCCAAGCCGTCTGCCTCGCGCACCGTTGGTACGCCGATGATTTGATGCGCTGACGGCAAAGTTAGATCGAGATCGCGGGCCATTGCCCGGATCACCGCGAGTTGTTGGAAATCTTTTTCGCCAAAGAACGCCATATCGGGCTGCACTTGGTTGAAGAGCTTGCAAACCACCGTGGCAACGCCGTCGAAATGGCCTGGGCGGTCCGCACCGCAGAACCTCTCGCTCACTTTGCTGACAGAAATATTGGAAACGAACCCGTCCGGATACATCGTCCCAACTGTCGGCGCCCAAAGCAGCGCGCAGCCTTCGCGCTCGAGCATCTCGGCATCCTGCTCAAGCTGCCGCGGATAGGCGTCCAGGTCCTCATTCGGGCCAAACTGCGTGGGGTTCACGAAGATCGAGGCGACCACGTGGTCGCATTTCTCGCGCGCGCGGCGTACCAGTGTAAGGTGCCCATCATGCAAGGCACCCATAGTGGGCACCAGGCCGATCGTCTCAGCCCCGCCTCCGCGTAATTTTGAGACCTCATTTCTCAACACATCGAGTGTATGTGCAGTTTGCACGGGTCAAACCCCTCCGATACAGCGTCTTAAATCACCACACGCATCGGGCTACGCGTTTGAAGCCAATACATGCAAGAGCTTCGTTAAAGGATCGCTCGCGAAAACAATGACTGGCAAGACTGCACACAGGATCGTCTTTGCGAACGAAAAGGGCGGCACGGGCAAATCGACGACGGCCGTGCATATTGCCGTGGCGCTGTCCTATCTGGGTGCGCGCGTGACCGTCATCGATCTGGATCCGCGCCAGCGCACCACGCATCGCTATATGGAAAACCGTTTCCGCACGATGCAGCGCCGCAACATTGAGCTTCCCACGCCCGCCTGCGAAGTATTCAAGGGGCGCAGCGAACAGGCATTGCTGGTGGCGATTGATCGGCTGGAGAAGGATTGCGATTTCCTGATCATCGACAATCCGGGACGCGATGACCCCTTTGCACGCTGCGCGGTTGAAAATGCCGATACGCTGGTCACACCAATGAACGATAGCTTCGTCGATTTCGATTTGATCGGCCAGGTCGATCCCGAAAGCTTTCAGGTCAGGAAATTGTCATTCTTCGCAGAGCTTATCTGGGAGGCACGGGTTAAACGCAGCCGGGCAACGATTGCTGAAAAGCGTCCGGAGATGGACTGGATCGTCGTGCGCAACCGCACCGGCTATACCGAGGCGCGCAATATGGCGCGTATTGAAAAAGCGCTAACCGAAATGTCGAAGCGGGTCGGTTTCCGGGTGACCCATGGCCTTTCGGAACGCGTGATTTACCGTGAATTGTTCCCATCAGGACTGACCTTGCTCGATAAGGGTCATCTGGGCGATCTGGGGACCAGCCATTTGGTTGCCCGGCAGGAATTGCGTTCGCTGTTAATGGCGCTCAAACTGCCCGAGTTCGAAAAATCAACGCCGCCCAAGAAAGTCGCCTAAGAGAGTCCTCACACCTATGCTTCGTATTGCCGTCATTTTGCTGCTCGTTTGCCTGCTGTTTCGCTGGGCGTTCGGCCAATGGCCGTGGCAAGCGATGAGTTCGAAGCCAACCCGGTCGCAAAAAGTGTTCAAAGCACGCAAATTGTTGGCGGTCGAAGAAACTGCCACGCGCGATCAAATCCTGCTTGCGCACAGGCGCTTAATCGCAAAAGTGCACCCCGATGTTGGCGGTTCCAACGCCAAAGTGCATGAAGCCAACGCGGCGCGCGATCTTTTGCTGGATGAGCTGCCAGATGGTGATGACAGGCTCAGCGATTGAGCGTCAATTGATTGACATGATTGCGGTATAGTCGGCTTGCGACTTGCCAAACACAGCTAAGAGAAGGCCTCTCCCAAATGGCTCACACATTCGATCAGACCGTTCTTCGTGAGTATGATATTCGCGGGATTATTGGCGAAACACTGGGCGCGGATGATGCGCGCGCGATTGGTCGCAGTTTCGGGACACTGCTGCGCCGTGCCGAAGGCGAGGGTTCTTCACCGACGGTTGCGATTGGTTACGATGGCCGGGTCAGTTCGCCTATGCTCGAACACGCGCTGGTCGAAGGGCTTACGGCGAGCGGGTGCGATGTTGTGCGGATCGGCATGGGGGCGACCCCAATGCTGTATTATGCAGAAGCCTCAAACGAAGAAGTACAGGGCGGCATTCAGATAACTGGCAGCCACAATCCCCCCAATTACAACGGCTTCAAAATGGTATTTCAGGGCCGACCGTTTTTTGGGGCGGACATCCAGAAGCTGGGGGAATTGGCAGCAGCGGGCGACTGGCTCGATGGAGCTGGCGCAGTTTCGCAGAGCGATATCATGGGCGAGTATGTCGAGCGTATGCTCGAGGGTCTCAGCGGTATCGACACCGCCAGCCTTTCCTCGCTCAAGGTCGGCTGGGATGCCGGGAACGGCGCGGCCGGACCTGCTCTCGAAATGCTCGCTGCGAAATTGCCGGGCGAGCATCATTTGCTGTTTACTGACGTTGATGGACATTTTCCAAACCACCATCCTGATCCAACGGTTGAAGAGAACCTGACCGACCTTCGCGCGCTCGTCGCTGAGAAGAACCTCGATTTTGGAGTGGCTTTTGATGGCGATGGCGACCGGATCGGCGCAATTGATGGTGAAGGCCGGGTGATCTGGGGCGATCAGCTGCTGATGATCTACGCCGAAGACGTGCTCAAAACCCATCAAGACGCCACGATTATCGCCGATGTGAAGGCCAGCCGCGCGCTGTTTGATCACGTATCCGAGCATGGCGGAAAGCCGCTCATGTGGAAGACTGGCCACTCGCTGATTAAGTCCAAAATGAAGGAAACTGGTTCACCGCTTGCAGGCGAAATGAGCGGGCATGTCTTCTTTGCAGACACCTATTACGGGTTTGACGACGCTCTTTATGCAGGGATTCGTTTGCTGGCGGCCTCCGCCCGGCTCGGCAAATCGGTGACGGAGCTGCGCAGCGCGATGCCGGATATGCTCAACACGCCCGAAATGCGGTTTCAGGTCGATGAAGCGCGCAAATTTCCGGCGATGGAAGAGATTTCCGGACGGCTTACCACCAATCCCGGCCCCGAAGTTGAAAGCGTCAACGCAACCGACGGCGTGCGCGTGAACACGGCGGATGGTTGGTGGCTCTTGCGCGCTTCGAACACACAGGATGTGCTGGTGGCTCGGGCCGAGAGTGACACCGAGAATGGGCTTGAGCGGCTGATTGCGCAGATCGATGAGCAATTGGCGCTATCCGGTCTCGAACGTGGGGAGAGCGTTGGGCACTAAGGGGGCAGACTGGGCCTGGGTCGCTCTAGGCATAGAAGAGACAACCGATAGGGACGCAATCCTTGCGGCCTATGCGGCCAAGCGCGCTGAGCTGGATGCGCAGGCCATGCGTATCTCTGCCTTTGCCGAGCTGACCGAGGCGCGAGAGAAGGCGCTATTCCTCGCCTCCGCAATGCAGCGCGAGGCTGAGCGTAGGGGCGATGAGCAAGCGCTTGACGCTTCGCCGCCGCCACTAGATTCCCCCGCAGAGCCAGAGCCAGAGCCAGAGCCAGAGCCAGAGCCAGAGCCAGAGCCAGAGCCAGAGCCAGAGCCAGAGCCAGAGCCAGAGCCAGAGCCAGAGCCAGAGCCAGAGCCAGAGCCAGAGCCAGAGCCAGAGCCAGAGCCAGAGCCAGAGCCAGAGCCAGAGCCCGCATGGGAGCATGGTGGCCGCTTCACCGGTGCGACGGAGCCGGTCAACGAACTGGTCGAAGACTTCATTGCATCGCAGGCACCGCGCCATGACGGAGGCCTGCAATCGGGCACATTCTCCGCATTCGTCGAACGCTATTCGTTCAAGAAGTACAGCGCCTTCATCTTTGCAGGCGTGTTCATGCTGCTTGTTACTTGCGTAAGCCTCGGCGGCGAGGAACCGGAATACGCACCTGGTTCTGTAACTAGCCAGCCGCCGGCAAGCCCTGTCCCAGAAAGTCGCGATCCAGGTGCTGTTGATCCTGCGCGCATTGATGCGATGGCGGCGACGCTGTTTGGCAGCGGGTTCGACTATGTGCGCTTGATCCAGGCCGATAGCGCGCTCGCACTCGATCTGGTGAACCGCACTCCATCAAATTCGGATGATATCGAAATCGCGCGCGCTTTCCTGCGAAATCGCATTTTGGATGTCCGAACAGCGGTATCGCAAGAGCAAGCGCTCGCTATCGCAGAGCTGCATTTAGCTTGGCTCACAACCGCGCAGGACGCAGGACAGACTGCGTGTGGCGAAGTGATCGCTGCGCGATTTGATAATGGCGTGCCTCAGATGCGCGAAGATTGGGGGACGTTTGAGCAAAGTGTCGCCGCCGATCTTTTGACGTCCGGCGCGTTCAGTGCAGATCCTCCCGTGGACGCAGACGAAGTTGGCGTTCCCGCATGGGCGGTCGAGGCAGCGGCAGAACGCTATGGGATTGATGATGCGACGCTGCAATCTGCGATGGCTTCGCCGGGTGATCCCAACCGCTGCGCCATCGAAATTGCTCTCTTGCAAGCCATGCTTGAACGTCCTGAGGATGTAACGCCCGCCATGCTCGCCGCGATTTGATGCGTTTTGGACGTAGGTTATTACTGGAACCTCGTGAGCGGCTCAGGCATATATCGCACAACACCACCTGCAACAGGATCGCCCAAATGAAACGCTTCACCATCGCCGCTGCTTGCGCGCTCTCGCTCATCTCTGCACCGGCAGCTGCACAAACCGTCCCAAGCGAAACGCTGACCGATGAACAGTATGAAGCGCTGGGCAATATGTTTGGCGATATGTTCGGCAATGCAGAGCCGCTCACCGAAGAACAGCAAGATCGATTGCCCGCAGCCATGCTGGTTGTCTCAAAATTGATGCCTGAGGGCACAATGGCGCGGATGATGGAAGAAAGCATGCAGCCCATGATGGAAAGCATGATGGGCGGATTTGGCGCCGCGCCTGCGCTCTCCGTCTCGCAACTGACTGGATTGAGCCCGTTTGATCTGACTGAGGTGGATGACAAGCGGCTGGAGGAGGCAGCGGCCTTGCTCGATCCGGCCGCTGAAGAGCGCAACACTGCAATGACTACATCAATGTTCGGCCTGATCGGCGAAGTCATGGTTGATGTTGAGCCAGCCTATCGGGCGGGTCTTGCGCGCGCCTATGCTGTCCGTTTCACCAAGGCTGAACTGAATGACCTCGCGACCTATTTCGAAACTCCCGTGGGCAAGAAATACGCTGCGGAAAGCTATCTGATCTTTGCTGATCCGCAGGTTATGTCGTCGATGAATGAGATGATGCCTGCAGTCATGCAGCGCATGCCAGAGATCATGGAAAACGCGCAGACGATTGCGCAGGAATATCCGCAGGGGCGCCGCTACTCTGAGCTCAGCGAAGCGGAGCAAAAACGGCTCGCTGAATTGCTGGGTGTCAGCGTCGATACGCTCGCTCAAAACGAACCGGCGGAGACGCCCAGCGCGTTCTGACATTGATGGGTGAGCCTGCTCTCCCTCCTGAAATACAGGGTTGGTTCGATGCGCGCGGGTGGCGGGTGCGTCGCCACCAGCTCGATATGCTTACCAAAGCGCGCGAAGGGCGGCACGCGTTGCTGGTTGCCGATACGGGTGCGGGTAAGACGCTCGCCGGGTTCCTGCCGACATTGTGCGATTTTGCACCTTCGAATGGTGAATCGCCCGAAGACGGTCTGCACACGCTCTATGTCTCGCCATTGAAGGCCCTGGCGCATGATGTGAAGCGCAACCTGCTCACCCCTGTTGAGGAAATCGGGCTTCCTATCCGGGTCGAAACTCGCAGTGGTGACACCTCGTCCGACCGCAAGAAACGCCAGCGCACAAAGCCTCCGCATGTCCTGCTGACGACGCCTGAGAGCCTCTCGCTGCTGCTGTCCTACCCTGAAAGCCTCGACCTGTTTCGCACGCTTAAACGCGTAGTGATTGATGAGGTTCACGCCTTCGCCACGGGTAAGCGGGGCGATTTGCTGGCGTTGAGCCTTGCGCGGTTGCAACAGCTTGCGCCCGATATGCAGCGGGTCGCCCTCTCAGCGACCCTCGCCAATCCGCTCAGCTTTCAGGAATGGCTGGCCCCGCAGCCTGCGGATGGCACGGGCGAGATGCATGCCGCCGATCTGGTGTTGGGGGAGGCGGGAGCAGAGCCAGACCTGCAAATCCTGCTCCCTATTGAGGAGCGCGTACCATGGGGCGGGCATGCCGGGCGCTGGGCGGTCGACCAATTGTATCAAGCGATAAAGGACAATCGGACCACGCTGGTCTTTACCAACACACGCTTTCTGGCAGAATTTATCTTCCAATGTCTGTGGGAGGTGAACGAGGACAACCTGCCCATCGGCGTCCACCATGGCAGCCTGTCGAAAGAGGCGCGGCGCAAGGTCGAAGATGCGATGGCCGATGGAAAGCTGCGCGCACTCGTCGCCACCGCCAGCCTCGATCTGGGGGTCGATTGGGGCGATATTGATTTGGTAGTGCAGATGGGCGCGCCAAAGGGATCATCGCGGCTGCTCCAGCGGATTGGGCGTGCAGGCCACCGGCTCGACACGGCTTCGCGAGCAATGCTCGTGCCGGGCAACCGCTTTGAGTTCCTCGAAGCGATGGCGGCCAAGGATGCAGTTGATGAGGGGCAGCGTGATGGCGAAGAGTTTCGCGCAGGCGGTCTCGATGTGCTCGCTCAGCATGTGATGGCCTGTGCATGCGCAGGACCGTTTCATGAGGATGATCTTCTGGCGGAGCTGCAAAGCTCGCTCGCTTATGCCTGGCTTGATGCGGAGGCGCTTGGGCGCGTGCTCAGCTTTGTTGAGAATGGCGGCTATGCCCTGCGCGCCTATGACAAGTTCAAGCGGATCGTGCGCGCGAAGGATGGCACTTGGCGGCTCGCTCACCCTAACCAGGCCCAGCGCCACCGCATGAATGCCGGCATCATTGTCGATAGTGAAATGCTCACCGTGCGCTTCAAGAATGGCCGCAAGCTGGGCAAGGTTGAGGAGCGCTTTGCCGCGCAGCTTTCCACCGGCGACACCTTCTTCTTCGCAGGGATGAGTGTTGAGGTTGAGAGCGTCAAAGACATGGACGTGATCGTGCGCGCGGCCAAGAAATCCGCGACTATCCCGAGCTATGGAGGTCTGCGCCTACCACTCACCACGCACCTCGCCACTCGCGTACAAGCGATGCTGGATGATCGCGCGGGCTGGGGGCGTTTTCCCGATGATGTGCGCGAATGGTTGGAGGTGCAGGATAATCGCAGCCGCTTGCCAAAACCCGGCGAACTACTAGTCGAAAGCTTTCCCCACCACAAAAAGCACTACACCGCCTACTACACTTTCGAAGGGTGGAACGCGAACCAGTCGCTGGGCATGTTGATCACGCGGCGGATGGAAGATCGCGGGCTGATGCCGGGCGGGTTTGTCGCGAATGATTACACGCTGGCGGTATGGGGATTGAAGCCGGTGGAAGACCCCAAGCCGCTGCTCTCGCCTGATATCCTTACCCATGAATTCACCGATTGGGTGACCGAAAGCCACCTGCTGCGCCGCGCTTTCCGCGAGGTCGCGGTGATCAGCGGACTTGTCGAGCGCCAGCATCCCGGCAAGCGCAAGACGGGCAAACAAGTCACCTTCTCAACCGACCTGATTTACGACGTGCTCAAGAAATATGAGCCCGACCACGTGCTGCTGGAGGCCGCATGGGCCGACGCCCGCGCACGGATGACTGATGTGGGGCGGCTCGCGGATTTGCTTGAGCGATCGCAAACGGAAATGGTCCATGTTGAGCTGGACCGCGTGTCGCCGCTCGCAGTGCCGGTGATGACCATGATTGGTCGCGAGTCCGTACCTCAAGGTGCAGTGGATGACGAACTGCTGCTAGAAGCGGAGAGCTTGGTGGGTGAGGCGATGCGGATTGATCCGCCGCTCGAAGGCGATTGATGATGGATGCTTTGTCAAATGCATTTGAACCTGGATCTGCTGTTCCGGAGTACCTGCGAATTGTGAGCAGGATTCATCGAGATGTGCTCGGACCTGATCTGGTTGCGCTCTATCTGCATGGCTCTGTCGTACAGAGCGATTTTCAGCCGCATTCGAGCGACCTCGACATTCTAGGCGTCGTGTCGGGCGCATTTACATCCGCCCAGCGTGACGAGCTTGTGGCTCTCCTGAGCCACAAGACCTTACCTGTGCCAGCATTTGGCCTGGAATTGATCCTATGCGCGGCCGATGCTGTGCGCGCGCCGCCTGTAGAGATGCCGTATGAGTTCGCTTTGTCGACCGGTCGGGAGTGGGGCACACAGGTCGAAACGGATGGTACGACCAGCGACATTTTGATCCACATGCAATTGTGTCGGCAATCAGGACTATCCCTTTGGGGAGCTGACCCCTGCGATGTTCTGGCTCCAGTATCGATGAACGATCTCCGCGCTGCGTTGCTGAGCGAAATGCTTTGGCATCGTAAAGATTTGCGCACTGATCCCACCGATCAGGCGATCACCAATGCAGTCTTGAACGCGGCGCGGTCGCTCAACGCCATCGAAACCGGGCGGATCATATCGAAGACCGAAGGAGGGAAGTGGTGGCTTGCCTTACACGCCGAGGATCAGCTTGTGGCACAGGCGCTCGAATTCAGGATGAAGCGCAGCGGATCGGCACCCGCTGCGCGATCTGCGCGGAACTTTGTGGAGCTTGCGATTGCGCAAATCTGAGGTTTCCCCTCATTTCAACCTGGGCGAGGTTTAGCTCAGTCCAGCCCCGCATATTTGTGATTGCCGACAAAGGCGAAGCGTTCTGCGCCTGACTCTTTGATCAGCGCAATCGTGCGGGCGGATTTGTCGTAGCTGGCCAGCGCCTCCGGCTCGAAGCGCAGCAAAGGTTGCTCAGACATCGCAGCAGCGACAGCGACCTGTTGGCGCAACTGCTCTGTCGTGACAGGCACGCCGTTCCATAACAGCTCATCCTGAGCGGTGATGGCGATGGTGTTTTCGGTCAAATTGACGGGGCAATTCTCGCAATCGCCATTGGGTAGATCGACCTGTGTCTCATGCAGTTTGATCGGCACCGCCATGATCAGCATGACGAGCAGCACCAGCAATACATCGATAAAGGGAGTGACGTTCATCTCCCCGATCGTGCGCGAATTGCTGGGGGCGTATTTGTTCGGGCGAGTGACTTTTTTTGGCATCTCTCTCTCCTTTTGTCGGGAGGTCTTAGGGGTGGCTCCCGGAAGCGATGATACACAGTCACCTAAAAGTTGCCTAACGCGTACCGGTATGGGTTTTGGGACTTATCGGGCCGCAGTTCCCCTCAAACAAAAAGGGCAGCTCCGCAGAGCCGCCCTTCATGCACCTGTCATTTCTGACGAGTTTAACTTCCGGAATTGAAGACCCGGTATTTTTCATTTCCGACAAAGCCGAACTTCGTGACGCCCGATGCCTTAATGATGTTCAGCACCTTGACCGAGAGGTCATAGCTGGCGAGCGCTTCTGGTTCGAATTGAAGCTCAGGCTCAACTGCAAACCGAAGGCTTTCCTGCAGGTTAGCCACAAGCTCACCTTGGCTGATCGGAGTTGCGTTCCACAGGATTTGACCGTCCTGTGTGAGCACCAGTTTGTTTTTGATCGGATCCACCGGCGGCGGATTATCATTCGGTGTCGGTTGCGGCAGATCGATATCAACCGAGTGTGTCGCCACCGGAATGGTGATGATGAACATAATCAGCAGAACGAGCAAAACGTCGATCAGCGGGGTCATGTTCATGTCGATCATCGGTTCGCCGTCAAGCTTACCTCCAGCCATACCCATGTCAGTTACTCCTTAAATCGTGTCGCGCTGGTTTAGATACCAGGCTCAACCGGGTTCGAGATGAAGCCAACGGTCGGATAGCCCGCACGCTGAATGTTGTAGATCGTACCTGCAACGCAGCGCCATGGAGCCTCACGGTCAGCACGAATGTGGACCTGTGGGATCCGGTCTGGATCTTCCATCAACGCCTCTGGACCGCCAGCCTGCTGAACGATTGCATCCAAGCGATTGAACGCAAGATCATACAATTCATCAGAAGAAACAGGGGTGATGTTGTTGAAGTAGACCCGGCATTCGCCCTGGCGCGTTGCACCTTCAAATCCAGCTCGAACCGTAGTGGCCGTTTGCCCGTTCACATCCGTCGTGCTGACGGTGAGCTGCAGGTTTTCGACCTTGTTCTTCGCTTCGATGGACTCGAATACGGGGATCTCGAGCTGTTCAATCGTCTGAATTGCGACCGGAACAGCGATGAGGAAGATGATGAGGAGAACCAGCATCACATCCACGAGCGGCGTGGTGTTGATGTCGGACATCGGGGTATCGCCCCCACCTCCCGAAGAAATCGCCATTGTGAATTCCCTATTGGCTCAATGAAGAGCGGTTATTCTTTCGCGCCAGAGGCAAGCAGTGACTGGCACCGGCGCGCATTGGTGAAGAGTGAAATTTCCGGGTAGTTGAGGGGCGGCGGCGTGATGCTGCCTACCCCTCAATCCCGAAATCAAACTCTTACTTCTTCATCGCCGCAGCAGCTGGCTTAGCAGCTGGTTTTGCTTTAGCGGCAGGCGCTGCTGTAACGGCAGGCTTAACCGCACCGTCCGAGCTGATGTAAGCAAGGATGTCGGTTGAGAAGCTGCCGAGCAGCTCACCGATGCGGCGGTTGCGCGACTGCAGCCAGTTAAACGCAAGCACGGCAGGCACAGCCACGAGCAGACCAATCGCGGTCATGATCAAGGCTTCACCAACTGGGCCAGCAACCTTATCGATCGAAGCAGAACCTTCGATACCGATGTTGATCAGCGCGCGGTAAATACCGATCACGGTACCGAGCAGACCAATAAACGGTGCGGTAGCGCCCACAGATGCGAGGAAGGGAAGACCACCGGCAAGCGCTGCGTTGATCGAATCTTCTGAACGCTGCAGCGAACCGTGCATGTAGTCATGCGCTTCGAGGCTGTCGGTCATCTTTTCATGCTTTTCCTGAGCGACAATCGCGTCGTCAGCAAGCTGGCGCCATGCGCTGTTCTTCTCAAGCTTGGCAGCGCCTTCTTTGAGGCTGCCAGTGCGCCAGAACGATGATTGAACGGCCTTGTACTGCTTCATGATTTTGTTCTGTTCGAACAATTTCGTGAACAGGATGTAGAACGAGCCAACGGACATGATGACCATGACGGCAAGGATCGACCAAGCAACGGGGCCGCCTTCTCTCATGGCTTCCATGAAGCCGAACTTGTTCTGGATCTCGTTGTCGGCTGCTGCGCCGGCTGCAAGGTAATAAAGGTTCATTGCGAGTAGTCCTCTTAAAAATCCCTGTCCGAACCCTCCACCTCCTCCAAACCCGAGGTGGAAGGGTCCGACAAATTTAGTTCAAACGATATGTAATCCGTGTCGAGTAGGAACCCGTCGTAGGGTTGCCTGCATCATTCAGCGCCGGGTTGAACCGAGCATAACGTTCCATCCCGCGACAGGCCGCTTGGTCAAGAACGCTGGAACCGCTCGAGGCAGTAACCTGGCATCCGCTGGCCCGGCCTTCGGCCGTTACGGTCACGCGTACACCCACGGTTCCTTCAACTTCTTCACGCAGTGCGCGTGAAGGGTAGTTATCCTGAATCCGTTGCGCCCAACGACGCTCGTTGCGGGTCGTCGCGCCACGTGCCTGCGAAGGCGGTGGTGGCGGTGCGGCCGGCGGAGCGGGCGGTGCAGGTGGCGGAATAACCAAAGCCGGCGGAGCGGGCGGTGGAATATTCGGCTGCGTTTGAATTGGTGGCGGTGCCGGCGCGATGTTAATCGGCGGCGGAGGCGCGACCGGAGGCGGCGGTGAAACCGGCTCATCAGGTGGGGGTGGCGGCTCGTCCGGCTCTTCAGGTGGCGGTGGCTCTTCGATATCGACCGTAGTCACACGCTGGATCTCTTCTTTGATCCGCGAGATGGTCAGACCGAGAACCATCGCCAAACCGATCCCACCTACCACAGCGAGCGCTGCAATAAGTGCGGTCCATTTGGCCGGGGTCATCCCTTGTTGGTCAGCATAGGCCATGCGGCTGTTTACTCTCCATTACATCGTCGGCCCATACGTCCGACACAACTCTCACGTCAGGGCCCGAATCAAGGCTTGCGATTTGCTCGCAAACGCTCAAGTCAGACCCCGGGCCGTGAATCCCTTGATCTTGATCTCCCGTCCGGTTCTCAAATTTGGTCCACGACGCCCGTCAACCCGGTGAGCGCTCGAGGGAAATTTGATCCCGGAACACCGCTGTCAGCACTTCTTCCCAAAGCACCTCCAAAACGGCTCCACTTGCCCCGATCTTGTCCCCAACCTCGTTGCAAGAACTTGGAGCTTTAACGGTCAACACCTAGGCAATCAAACGCTTTATCTATTCAGGGCTGATTCACGGGCAAAGTTCTGCAACAAGAACGGCCCCACTCGGCATCAGGCAAGAGAAACGGAAATTCGCAATGAGCGCGCGCGTTAACACAAATTTAATTAATCATTTCAGGCAAATAATGGCGGTTGCTGGTGGCGCTGTCTGCGCTGCATTTTTGGCGGTTCCAGCTTTTGCACAAGATTCCGATATGGCCCCGCCAACAATTGCTCAACAAGCCACCTATTCCGATCTTGTCACGCTGGCAGAGGCCAGTGATCTGGTTATCCGGGCAGAGATTCGCCGCCAAATTGAACTGGAACCGGAAAGAGCGCCCGGCCTGGCGCCCGGATTCGCGCGCCTTTACATAGAGGCCCGCACTCAAGCGCTGCTTGCAGGCTCAAGCGCGGTGGGAGAAGAGCTGACCTATCTGGTGGACGTTCCGCTTGATGAGCGTGGAAGGCCGGAAAGGCATAGAAAACGGGTGGTTTTGCTGTTCGCAGATGCTGTTCCAGGACGGCGTGGTTCGATCCAATTGGTCGGCAAGAATGCGCAGCTGGACTACTCGCCCGAACTCGAATCGCGATTGCGCCCGGTTCTGACGTCACTGGTTTCACGCGATGTGCCGCCGGTGGTCACCGGCATCCGCGATGCGCTTGCAGTCCAAGGCACGCTGGTTGGCGAATCGGAGACGCAGATTTTCTTGGCGACGCAAGATCGCTCGCCCGTATCGGCATCGGTGCTGCGCCGTCCTGGCCAACGCGCGGTTTGGGGCGTTTCGTGGGGTGAAATCATTGATTCGGCCGCTCGCGCTCCGCAACCTGGTACGCTGCGTTGGTATCGCCTTGCTTGCGCACTGCCTGATCGCCTGCCTTCCAGCGCGAATCTTGCACGCGATCCGGGCGCTCGGCGCTTGGCCGAAAGCGATTATGCGCTGATGATGCAGGAACTGGGCGCGTGCGACCGCGTCATCACGCAAGACATTGCCTCAGTCACCAGGTGAAGCTGTCATTTAAATAGGCCTAGAGCTTTTGGCTTGACTGAAATGGTCTCGCCCGCCAGCGCTGCCCGGCAATTTCAACCCACATACCGGAGCGCATCCTTGCCTGAAACAGCCAGCCTTACACCCTTGCGTATCGCCATCGCCGGACTTGGGACAGTTGGTGTTGGTGTCATGCGTTTGCTGGAGACCAATCGCGATCTCATCACTGCGCGCGCTGGCCGGGCGATCGAGGTGGTCGCGGTAAGCGCGCGTGATCGATTCAAAGATCGCGGTGTCGATATTTCTGCCCTTGCTTGGGAAGATGACATGACGGCGCTTGCAGCCAATGACCATGTTGATGTCGTGGTGGAGCTGGTCGGCGGATCTGATGGGCCCGCGCTCGCCTTATCACGCGCCGCGCTCGACCTTGGCAAAGGATTGGTCACAGCGAATAAGGCGATGGTCGCCCATCACGGGCAGGAACTTGCCGAAAAAGCCGAAGGCAATGGCGCGCCTCTGAAATTCGAAGCGGCGGTCGCTGGCGGCATTCCAGTGGTGAAGGGACTGCGCGAAGGCGCCTCCGCCAATGCGCTGACCAAGGTTTATGGCATTCTCAACGGCACCTGCAATTATATCCTGTCAGAGATGGAATCGACCGGAGCAGACTTTGCAGAGACGCTCGCCGAGGCGCAGGCGCTTGGGTATGCAGAAGCTGATCCGACCTTTGATATTGAAGGGGTGGATGCCGCGCACAAACTCGCGATTTTGGCTGCTATCAGCTTTGGCGCGCAGATTGATTTTGGCGCTGTGCGAACGACGGGGATCGTTCAGGTCCGCGCCGCCGATATTGCGCAGGCTGATGCGCTAGGCTTTGTTATCCGACTGATCGCAGAGGCCGATGTGCAGGATGAGGCAGGCATCTCAAAACTGCTTCAGCGCGTGCGCCCATGTTTGGTTGCCAAGGATCATCCGCTCGCGCCCGTCGATGGACCAACCAATGCGGTGGTCGCAGAAGGCAATTTCTCTGGGAGGCTGTTGTTCCAAGGCGCAGGGGCAGGCGATGGTCCAACGGCCAGCGCAGTTGTCGCTGACTTGATTGACATTGCCCGCGGCGATGCAGGCGCGCCGTTCTCCATGCCGGTTGCGCAGCTTGAGCCACTTGGCCCAGCAGAGCCCGGACACCGGATGGAGCGCACCTATTTGCGCTTCACCGTCAATGATCGCCCCGGCGTGCTTGCGGAGATCACCGCTGCAATGCGCGATGCTGATGTTTCGATTGAAAGCCTGATCCAGCAGGGCCGCGCCAATGATGGCGGCGAAGTTCTGGTTGCGATTGTGACGCATGAAGGGCCAGAGGCGAATGTGCGCCGCGCGCTCGAACTACTCGACGGCTCTGACAGCCTGACGGGCGAGCCATTGGTCCTGCCCATCCTGCCGAACTGATTTTCCGCGTTTGCAGAGAGCGGGTGGCTAGGGCGCCTCGACAGTGAGCACTGGCAAACCCCGAGCGATTCGGTCGGCATCAGAGCCGGGCGGCGCTTCGGGCAGAGCGGTCACATCTATGATCAAAGCCGGCGGCGGTGGGTCACCCAGTTTTGTGGTGACAGTGATGGCGATAAGGGAGCCTTCTCCGGGCAATTGCACTCCTGTTCCATCCACGCCCGGCGTCTTCACCCCTTGCGTCGCCTCGGCATAGCGGCGTTCAAAGTCGGCGCTGTTCCATGCGCCATCACTGGTTGCCCCGATTGAGCGGCAGACCACAATCTCACCTGCAATCCGTGCAGCTTCTGCCTCCTCCTCGCATTCTTGGATCAGGACCGGATCGGCGGTGGCTTCCCGCCGGGCCGCATCAGTATCGAGCACCAGCACGCCGCCTTCGGGTTCCAAGGGAGGCTCATTTTCTTGAGCGTTCAATGACCCAGCATGCGCCCCGCATTTGCATCAGCGCTCCGGCACTGGTGGCAGGCCAAGCTCATCTTCGCTGGCTGGGCCGCGGCCCTCATCGCCTTCTTCACCCAAAGGCGGCAGGCCGCGTGCAATCCGGTCTGCATCGGATCCTGCGGGTGCATCGGGCAAAGCTTCCACGTCGATAATCAGAGCAGGCGGCGGTGGGCAGGGCGGGAGGAAGCATCCTCTAATCGTGACCAGCGGAGCCATGCCAGGCGGCAAGCCAGTGCCATCGACATCGGGGGTCTTCATCCCTTGCGTCGCCTCGGCATAGCGGCGAGTGAACTCATCGTGATCATAGGCACCATCGCTGGTGTCTCCCAATTGCCGGCAAACCAAAATCTCGCCCGCTATCCGTGCGGCATCAGCTTCCTCATCGCACTGCTCAGCTGCCAGCGCATCATAGGGTGCATCAGGAGTGGGCTGCGTCAGGTCGATAATCAGGCGACCATCTTCGCCGGTACTTTCGCGTTGAGCTTCGTCCGCAGTTGCCTGAGGTTCATCTTGCGAGGAGGGCGGTGCGAGAGGGGCAATGCTTGCGGCCATCAAGACCGTGATCTGCACGCCCCAGCGCATCATTCTTCAGGTACCGGCGGCGCATCTAGGCCGAGTGCGCGGCGGCGTGCGGCGATTTCTTCAGGCGTCAATTCGGCGTCCCTGCCAAGCGGCGGGAGACCACGCGCAATCCGGTCTGCGTCAGAGCCTTCGGGCGCTTGCGGCAATGCTTCGACATCAATCATGATGGCCGCTTCGGGAGGGCATGGCGGTATCACACACAGCCCGCCTACCGTTGCTGGCCCGCGAAAAATGCCGCCACCAGCCACATCGACAGGCTGCTCGCCCTGCGTACGCTCAGCATAACGACGCTCCCATGCCTCGCTATCCCAGGATCCATCGCTTGCCTCACCGATCCGGCGGCACACGATAATCTCACCTGCGATGCGCGCCGCGTCCGCCTCTTCTTCGCAATCCTCTTCGAGCAACTGATCGGATTCGCTCTTGGGAACCGTCACGGACAGGTTCAGACCGTCAAAGGGACGCAAGGGCGGAGGTGCGGGCTCAGCGCTCTCTTGCGCATCGGCATTATCGCCACCTGTAACAGGCGCGTCATCCTGTGCGGCCAGAGGCTGTACACCCAGCAGGCAGGCGCCCATTCCCCAAATGACAGGTGTTTTCCGGAACAGTGTGTCAGCTTTGCTCGACAAGCCCGTTCCTCCAAGTCTAAGCGCGGGGGCGCAGGCACACACCAAAAGGACTGAATTTCGCATGAACACCCCCTCTGACACAGATGTTCTGGCAACGAAAGACCAGGACCAAGAGAACGCGATTGATCGCGTGCTCGTGCTCGAAATGGTCCGCGTGACGGAGGCTGCGGCGGTTGCCGCTGCGCAATTGATCGGGCGCGGCGATGAGAAAGCCGCCGATGCCGCCGCCGTTGAGGCGATGCGCCGGGCGTTCGACAATCTCTACATGGATGGCACCGTCGTTATCGGTGAAGGCGAGCGCGACGAAGCGCCGATGCTTTATATTGGTGAGAAGGTTGGCGGCGCGCCGGGTAAGGGCCCGAAGATTGATATCGCGCTCGACCCGCTCGAAGGGACCACCATCACCGCCAAGGCTGGCCCAAATGCGCTGGCCGTTCTGGCAGCCGCTGAGGAAGGCGACCTCTTAAATGCGCCCGACGTCTACATGGATAAGCTGGCGGTTGGCCCAGGCATGCCCGCCGATGTTATCGACCTTGCCAAGACCGCGACCGAAAATGTCGAGGCGGTTGCCGCCGCCAAAGGCAAAGCGCCCGGCGACATTAATGTGTGCGTGCTCGACCGTCCGCGCCATGCTGCGCTGATCGCGGAGCTGCGCGCGCTGGGTTGCGGTGTGCATTTGATCGGTGATGGCGATGTTGCAGGCGTTATCGCCGTGACCGACCAAGACACCGGGATCGACATCTATATGGGCCAAGGCGGCGCGCCCGAGGGCGTGCTGGCAGCAGCCGCTCTTCGCTGTGTCGGCGGCCAGTTCAACGGTCGTTTGCTCTTCCGCAATGACGACGAGAAAGCGCGGGCCAAGAAATGGGGCATCACCGATCTCGATCGCATCTACAAACTCGATGACCTTGCCAAAGGCGACTGCATCTTTGCTGCGACAGGCGTGACCTCAGGATCGCTGCTCGACGGTGTGAAGAAGCGCAAAAAGTCAACCGGCGCGACGATTATGACCACCGACAGCGTGGTAATGCGCGCCAGTTCAGGCACCGTGCGCTGGATCAAAGGCGAGCACAGGATCACCCCGCACCGGAGTTGATTGGGTTAGAAGTCGAGCCTCTTGAATGTTGAAGTGGCTACATAGCCTCTTCTCCGAAAGGCCTCATGGCCGCGTCGGCTACGTTTATGTTGCTGACGAGCATGACCGTGGGATGAGTGAGGCTGAGGTCGGCGAGACCGTCCGCGTCGAGGGGAGAGGGCCGCCATGGATCGTTGTCGACGAGGCGCTCGAAACCGCGCTAGTCGCAAAATGGCCAGGCCAATTGTGGAAAGTGAGGATCGTCGAAGCTGCCAATGCGAAAGATCAAAAAAGCCATGGAGGCGCGCCGCGCGCTTATGCGCGCTATACACGCTGCATATCGGTTGAAATTCTTGCCAAAGAAGATCCAGCATTACTCTTCGGCGACCTTGGTTGCGAGGTTGTTCAAATCATCACTAAGGCGAGCGGGTTAACTAGAGCACAAGCGGAGTTGCTCTCCAAAGCTCAGCATTGCGACGCAGCTGCAGCGCATGAACGCACGAGGAAAAGGTGGGCGGCCAGTTACGGCAAACGTCTGCGAGCCGAACTCGCCAGCAAGCCTGTCACCAGTGAGGAACCGCATTGGCCAAGATCGCCTATTAATATGGGTCTTTCAGTTATCCATGATGCAATCTTTAATCGGGCTGAAGAGCTCGATGGAAGCAATGCTGTTGTCGAACTAGACGGTGGTCTTGAGTTGGTTGAACCTTGGTCAAGTGCGAGCTCCGCCCTTCAGGACGCAGCATTAGCTTTGGGAGCGCCAAAGTATGTCGATGACGAAGATCGGAGCATACTCCTGTACGCTTGGTCCGTTCTGAGCTCGGAGGCGAGTTGATGTAAGCGTTGAACTCGAAAGCTCCTCGCCAAATTCTAGGCGGCTCGCAATTTAACCTCACCTTAGAAACCCATGCGCTAACACCCCTCCCATGAATTTAGGGGGTGCTAGAATGAAGTTTCTTCAAAAAAAATCAGCCTTGGTGCTGGCCACAAGCATGCTCGTTGCCGCGTGTTCGCAAGGCGCGCCTGAGGGCGGCTCTCAGAGCGCTAGCGACAGCAATGACGGCACAGTCCGCCTCGCGCCGGGGGAGGTCAAAAACTACACCTTCGAAGCGGACGAGCAGATGATGATCAGCTGGCGTCACGAAGGCGACAACGATACAGTACTCGCTTGCCAAGGTGAGCGCGAGGACCCGATGGCTTTCCCATTGCCAAACTGTGCGGGCATTTATCAAAGCGACGGTTCGAGAATTGTATCAAGCGGGACATATGCCGAAGGGCTACACGGAGCGGGCGTCGGCTTCAAACCGGTGAACGGTAAGATCAATGTTGCGCTTAAAAACATCTCGCAAATCCCGCTCGATCTTTCGGTTGAAGCGCGACCTGCAATTTGAACCCTGCAATTTGAACGATGCGTGATCTGGGCTGACGACAACCCCCCTTCCTTCTGTTGCATTTGCATGACGCTGCTCTAGGCGAGTCTCCATCACATCACGGACGGGGATTCGCTTCCATGAAGATCATGTCAGGCAATTCAAACTTGCCGCTCGCGCGCGCTATCGCAGCCTATCTCGAAATCCCTTTGACCGACGCAAGCGTGCGACGCTTTGCGGATGAGGAAATCTTTGTCGAGATCCACGAAAATGTGCGCGGCGAAGACGTGTTTTTGGTTCAGCCTACAGGCTATCCGGCGAACGACAACCTGATGGAATTGCTGATCTGCATCGATGCGCTGCGCCGCGCGTCTGCCAAGCGTATTACAGCAGTGGTCCCTTACTTTGGCTATGCCCGCCAGGACAGGAAGCCCGGCCCGCGCACGCCGATTTCTGCCAAGCTTGTCGCCAATCTCATCACTGAGGCAGGCGCTGACCGTGTGCTGGCGGTGGACCTACATGCGGGCCAAATTCAGGGCTTCTTCGATATCCCGACCGACAACCTTTACGCCGCGCCCGTCATGGCCGCCGATATTCAGGCGCGTTATGGTGAGCGAGAGTTGATGGTGGTTTCACCCGATGTGGGCGGTGTGGTCCGCGCTCGCTCTCTTGCGAAGCGGCTTGATAACGCCCCACTCGCCATCGTCGATAAGCGCCGTGATCGCCCCGGTGAAAGCGAAGTGATGAACATTATCGGTGAGGTCGCAGGGCGTCACTGTATCCTGATCGACGATATCGTCGATTCCGGCGGCACCCTGTGCAACGCTGCCGAAGCTTTGCTGGAGAACGGTGCTAAATCGGTCGCCGCTTACATCACCCATGGCGTGCTGTCCGGCGGAGCTGTGGCGCGAATTGACGGCTCGAAGCTGGAAGAGCTGGTTATCTCAGACTCGATCCAATTGACCGAGGCCGCGATTGAATCCGACCGTATCCGCGCGCTCACTATCGCTCCGTTGGTTGGCGAAGCGATCCGGCGGATTGCGGATGAAAGCAGCGTGTCGAGCCTGTTTGATTAATTGGATTATTCGGCGGCGTCGCGAAATTCGCGGCGCATCCACGGGCGCACAGCACCCGGCCTGATCCGATCAAGCAATTCCAAACGCCGTGCCTGCCTGATTTCCAGACTGAGCGTCAGCAGGCCGGAGCGTTTGGTCAAAAACTCACCCGGCGTCATTTCGAAGAAGGCATGAAATTCACGGATCTGATGCGCCTGATCGAAGAAGCGCAGCATGATCTCCTCTTCCTCATCATCGGCCACTCCGCAAAGTCGCGCTGCCAGATCGAGGATGCGTGCACGCCGCATGATTTGCTTGGGCGTTAGGCCGAAATCGCGCTTCGCAATTCTCTCGACCGTTCGCGGAGTGACGCCTTGCTCCTGCGCAAATTCGCTCAGTACGCAATTGGGATCCACAAAGGCTTGCAATTCCAGAGCCTGAGCTATCGGATCAGGCGGTTTGACGCCTTTGGCCTCGACGTGATCGGCCAGCCAGTTCTCGAGCGCGTTCAGCCATTCTTCGGGATCAAGCTCCAGATTAAACAGCCCCGTCACCACCCGGTCTTGGATGCCTGCGGTTTCGACAGATGTAATCCGATCCAGCATGTCTGCATCGTCCAGGCCAAACAGTGCGCGCAAGGCTCCCGGACGCAGCATCAACCCTGCGACTTTGATACCGCCGCGATGGCGCAGGGGCATAACTTGCGAGTGCTGCCCGCACAGGAAAGTTTCGTCGCGCAATTCAAGCGGGCCGTCGGCTGTCCCTGCCGTCCAATCAACGCCAACGGCGGTGCGCAGATACGCGCTGTCGTTGCAAAGCTGGCCATAGACGTGTTCGCCCGAACGGTCATAGGCAAAGGCCACCATGGCTCTGCTCACCCACGGACGAATACGTTCATCGGCTGGCCGATTGATGGCAAGCGGCATTCCGTCCTCAGTCACACCGGTGACGGAGCGCAAACGCGGCTCGCCTGTGGTTTTATTGCTGTCGGAGGTGCTGCCCATTGCCCGTACCCTGTGCCCAAATGGCGGCATTCTGTCACTATCTTATGTAATAACGGTGGCTTGCAGCCCGATTGCGCTTTAGTCGGTTGTGACGTCAATCCTGCTCAAAGAGACCGCCTTTCATGACCCCAGAAGACCTTAAGCTTGCCAATGCCCTCGCTGATGCGACGGGCGAGGTGATCCGCCCCATGTTTCGCGGAGAATGGAGCCATGAGCGAAAGGCTGATCTTTCACCCGTCACTGAAGCGGACCGCTCCGCCGAGGCCGCGATGCGCGCGATCATTGAAGAGCATCGCCCCGATGATGGGATCATTGGAGAGGAATATGGCGCCCGCAATGAAAGCGCGGGGCGCCAATGGGTGCTCGACCCGATTGACGGAACGATCAGCTTCATGGCCGGACGCCCGATATTTGGCACCCTGATCGCCTTGATGCAGGATGGTTGGCCGGTGCTCGGCGTGATTGACCAGCCGATTGCCAGTGAGCGCTGGGTAGGCCGGATCGGAGAGGGCACGACGTTCAACGGCAAGCCGGTAAATAGCCGCACCTGCCGCTCTCTCGAAGAGGCAGTGCTCGCCTCCAGCAGCCCGCATTACTTCACTGCTGATCAGGCCGAACCGTACATGCAGCTGGCCCAAGCGGTCGGTGGCAACAAGCGGCAAGGCACCATCGTCTATGGCGGCGATTGCTACAATTACGGACTGCTTGCAGGTGGGCATCTCGATGTGATTTGCGAAGCTGGCCTAGCGATCTATGATTACGCCGCTTTGGTGCCTGTGGTCGAAGGAGCAGGCGGCACGATGAGCGATTGGATGGGCAACCCACTCGACGCCGAAAGCGCAGCCAAAGGCGGAGCAGATGTCATCGCGCTAGGCGATCCGGCGCGGCTCGAAGATGTATTAGAGGCGATGGGGTGATGCAGATGATTGGGCGAATTCTGGCGGCATTCTTGGTTGGACTGGCGAGCCTTGGCCTTGTCGCCTGTGATCAGGTCGCCGCTCTTACCGGGCCAACGCATCAATATGTGCTGCAAATCGAGCCAGAGCGAATTGCTGAGGACGCGGACCTCGAAGAGCTGAATGAAGCCACACGCCAGGTGCTGGCCCGCCGGATTGAGGGATCGGGTCTTACGCTCCACAAATCGAGTCTCGCGCGCGAGGGCCGGTTCGTTCTCGATGTGTCGGGGGCCAATTCCTCTGAGATCATCAAGGCCGCGATCGGCGTGACCGGAGAGATTGCGATCCGCACGGTCGAACCCGACGTCCCCTACGATCAATTGCTGGAGGGCATTGCCCCTCCGGGCAGCGAGGTTCTCCCTTCACGTGATGGCGTGCCAGTTGCCGTGCGGCGTTTGGGCGCAGTGCGCGGTCACCTGATCATAGATGCGCGCGCCGATTTTGATCCAAACTCCAGTCAGCCCGTGATCAATATTCAGTTTGACGATGAAGGGACGCGCCGATTTGCAAAGATGAGCCGCGAGAATGTCGGTCGACCGATTGCCATTGTTTTGGATGGAGAAGTACTGACCGCTCCAATTGTGAATGAACCGATTGTGGGTGGTGCAGTGCAAATCTCTGGCGGTTTCACATGGGAAGAGGCTGAGCGGCTCGCCATTGCTTTGCAAACCGGTGCACTGCCAGCGCCCGTCACCCTGATCGAAGAGCGCGAGCTGGATTGAGGCGAGTGGGTGGCGGCTTAAATCGAGCTCGGTAGGATGGCATGACGGACAGCTTGGAGCTTCCCAGTGACCGGTCCTTTCTAAAAGGATGTCTTACCTTCATTCTGTTGGTGGCAGTGCTGTTATTGGGGACCTGTCAGGCGGTCAGGTACAATGAGCGCTCAAAGATAATGGATAGCCTGCCAGCCGAGCTGCAGGCTGGCGACTTCGTTGCGTACGACGTTTGCGATCGTCTGATCAGCGGGGGCTATAGTTTTGTGATTAGAATCCCAACTGAGGTTTCAGAACGGATCGTGTCAGAGGGACCGGAATTCCTAAATTACGAATATCGGTTTCACCCCGATGAGACCGTTGTCTGGATGGAGGCACCGGAATTCGCTTACCTTGGCGAAGGCCGTGACACGGGAATGGCGGGGCAAACCTGTCTAAAGACCAGAGAATTCGATGGTGAACGCTTGATCGACCATGCTTTTCGAGAGGGCGGCTATGTCGCACAGGACGGTCGATATTCGCTGACGATCATTCCATCGCTGAACATTGTTGTCGGTGGGTTTGAGCCGCGATGACACGATCCCAATCATCTGCGGGGCAACCATCGCACCTCTTCTTCTATGGCGTCTTACAAGAAGGGCTTGGCCCAGATGACGGCGATTGGCCGTTCTTGACCGGGCTTGGCCTTGGCGCGCTGGCGACGGTACAAGGGGCGCTTTATGCCATTCCAACGCCGCATGGCTGGCATCCGGCCTTGATCCTGACACAGGCGCGCTATTCGACCGTTATTCACGGAGCGATCCACGAGGCGAGGGCAGTCGATATTGCGGCGATAGATGCGTTTGAGGGCGCGGACTACACCCGCCAAGCGATCCCGGTTGATGGCTGGGACGGCTATGGCGACACGCTGGCAGACGCTTATATTTGGACAGCGGAGTTGCCCGAGGGCGCTGAGCTGATCGCCAACGGTGATTTTGCGCAGTGGCTTAAGGAAACCGGGCGTAAAGCCTATTCGGGAGGCTGACGGAGCGATCGTCAGAATTTTCCTACTGCGCTGTTTTTTTGGCAATAAACTGTGATGCTTTTGCCGTTTCTCCCTCTACTTGTCTCGACCTCCAAAAATCGGAAAGTCACAGTTACGCTTCACGATTTGGCGGAAAAACGTTTCTTGTCAGAAGCTTGCAGGCAAACCGAATATTTTCAAAGGGTACACTTGCGCGGTCCATCGTAGCGGGCTTTCCCGAGGCATTTGCCCCTGAAATCGCTTGCCTACCGCGGCACCCGGCCCTATGTGGCGCGTCTTCAACGACACGAATCGAAAGGCCTGCCTGGCGACAAGGGCTGCCAGGGCCGGTCAAACGTGTCTCTGATCAAAGGAGATGAAAATGCCCAAGCTTAAGACCAAAAGCGGTGTGAAGAAGCGCTTCAAAATCACCGCAACCGGTAAGGTCAAGCATGGCGTCGCTGGTAAGCGTCACCGTCTGACCCACCACAATGCGAAGTATATCCGCCAGAACCGCGGCACCTCGGTGATCTCAGATCCTGATGCCAAGACGGTCAAGAAATGGGCCCCTTACGGGCTCGATTGATCGCATAGACAGGAGATAGAGATATGCCTCGCATTAAACGCGGCGTGACCACACGCGCAAAGCACAAGCGGATCCTCGATCAAGCCAAGGGCTATCGCGGTCGCCGTAAGAACACCATCCGTATCGCCCGTCAGGCGGTCGAGAAGGCAGGCCAATACGCCTACCGCGACCGTAAGGCGAAGAAGCGCAGCTTCCGCGCGCTTTGGATCCAGCGCATCAACGCAGCAGTGCGCGCTGAAGGTCTGACATATTCGCAGTTCATGCACGGCGTGAAACTGGCTGGTATCGAGCTTGACCGTAAGGTCATGGCTGATCTTGCCATGAATGAAGAAGCAGCGTTCAAAGCGATCATCGCTCAGGCAAAGTCAGCGCTGCCTGCATAACCAAACACTCCGCTTTCCTACTCAGGATTGCGTGTGCAACAGGGCCTTAGCGTGAATGCGCTGAGGCCCTTTTTGCATGCTTGTCGCAGATTTGGCTCAATCTGTCCGGCTCGCTTGTAAAAATCCGCCAAGTAACTTGTACAATTGCGTCAAGTCCGCCATGGTTCATTGCATGGGGGAACATATGGATAGCTTTGTCGTGAAAGCGGAGGCGAAGTCGGCTGATGAAGAAGCCGGCGTTTCAGTGCGTGCACGCTTCTATGCGCCGCCAGCTCAGTTTGATGGGTGCTTCACGACTTTTTACCAGCTCGCGATCGATTGTGAGGATGGGCAGCAGGTAGACGACTATCTGCAGCCCGAATGGGGCAATATCCGGTTCTTTGCGCACAACGCCCCGCGCGCTGAGATTGATGGACATGTCTCGGACCGGGCGCCTTTCACTGCCACAGGCCCAAGTTCGCGCCCCTGCCACTTCCTGCTCGGCAAAACGCGTATGTGGGGGATTGGCTTCCTTCCGCTTGGCTGGGCCCGGTTCATGGATGTGCCCGCAACCGAGCTTACCAATGCGGTGTCAGATGGGGCAACGCATCCCGCTTTCTCACGCTTTGCCCATTTTGCAGATGTGTTGTGCGATCCGTCGGTCAGCAGCGAACAGCAATTGGCATTCGCGCAAGAGCAGCTTGGCGCAATGATGCAGCCCAATCGAGACGAACCCAAGATCATGCGCATCCACACCGCTTTGGTGAGCGGGGAGCATTTGGCGGTCGGCGATCTGGCCAGCGAATGCGGGATGAGCATCCGCACTTTGGAACGTATGTGCCATCGCTATTTCGGCTTCTCGCCAAAGCTGCTGATGCGCCGCCAACGCTTTATGCGCAGCCTATCGAGCTTCATGCTCACGCGCGGCGCAAGGTGGACTGAGGCGATGGATGAGGAATACCACGATCAGGCGCAGTTCACGCGTGAGTTCACAGAATTCATGACGATGACGCCCAGCGCCTATGCCGCGCTCGATCACCCCATCCTTTCATCCTTTATGGAAGCGCGTGCGCGCGTTTGGGGGAGCGCTGCACAAACGCTTGATGAACCCAAACGCGACGATGGGGCGTGAGTGATCCCATCACTTTGCGGGTTTCATACTCAGTCCACCATGTCTAACGTCGCTTTGATTATGGGGTACAGGCAAAGCAAAGCGGCGTAATGCAATCGGAACTGGGAAACGCTGTATCCATACGCTTTGCGCTACCGAGTCCTGAACTCGCGCCTTATGTGACCACCTACTACCGATCTGATGTGCAAACGTCCCCGAACGAGCCGGTTCTGGAGGATTACCTTCATCCGGAATGGGCAAATTTGCGCTTTATGAAAAAGGGGTGGTCGCAAACGGCGATTGGGGATGGGCCGCTGGCACCAGCTCCCGCCTTCTGCGTCTCTGGCCCAACCAGCAAGGCTGCACGCTTTCAGAATGGCACCGGTAGAGGTTGGGGTATTGGTCTGATGCCGCTTGGCTGGGCTTGCTTATTTAATGTCCATGCAAGCGACTATGCGGACCGTATGACAGACGGCATGAAAGATCCAGCATTCGCCAGCTTTGCACCATTGGCGCGGGCTCTTGCGCAATGTGACGGTGACTTTGCGCAAGAATTGGCACTGATAGAGGCGCATATGGCGCAGCTCTCGACCCAGCCCTGCGCTGCCTTTGACACGATAAACGCAATCAATACGGCGCTGGTCGACCCCGAGCTGGCCACCGTGGCCGAGTTGGCAGAGCGCGTTGGCATGAATATTCGCTCTCTAGAACGATTGTCGAAGCGCGCCTTCGGCTTTACGCCCAAACTGCTGCTCAGGCGCCAACGCTTCCTGCGAAGCCTTGCCCAATTCATGCTCGACCCGTCGCTCAAATGGCTGAGCACACTGGACTATCAGTACCACGATCAGGCGCATTTCGTACGTGATTTCAAACGGTTCATGGGCATGAGTCCCTCCGCCTATGCCAAAACGAACAAGCCGTTTCTGATGGCAGCTGCAAGGGCAAGAATGGAGATCGCAGGCGAGGCGGTGCAGGGCCTTCATGAACCATCACGCATGGAATCGTGATCACAGTCCCATTGCAGCTTTGCACTTGAGCGCAATAGGCGCTAGCGGACCCGCTCACGTGAAGCAGGCTCGGACATGACTGAACTAACATCGCAAAAGCAACAAGCGCTCGACGCAATCGCTGCTGCAACATCGCTGGACACGATAGAGGAGCAGCGCGTTGCGGCGCTGGGCAAAAAGGGTTGGGTTAGCCTCGCGCTAAAGACCCTTGGCCAGATGAGCCCGGACGAGCGCAAAGACGCAGCTCCCGCGATCCAGGCGGTGCGTGCGGAAGTCGCCGAGGCACTCGAAGCGAAGAAGGCTGACCTTGAGAGCGCTGCGTTGGAAGCGCAATTGGCAAACGAGACGATTGATCTCACATTGCCCGGACCAGACATGCCGCAGGGTTCCATTCACCCAGTGAGCCAGGTGATGGATGAACTGGCGGAGATTTTCGCTGACCTTGGTTTTGCTGTGGCTACCGGTCCTGAGATTGAAGACGATTGGCACAACTTCACCGCGCTCAATATGGATGAAAGCCATCCTGCGCGCGCGATGCATGACACGTTCTACTTTCCGGATGCGGCGCCCGATGGCGGACAGATGCTGCTGCGCACGCACACGAGCCCCGTCCAGATCCGTTCGATGAAAGAGCAGGGCGCTCCAATCCGACTGATCGCGCCAGGCCGTGTCTATCGCTCAGACAGCGATGCGACGCACACCCCGATGTTCCACCAGGTTGAAGGTTTGGTGATCGACCGCGACATCCACTTGGGCCATCTCAAATGGACGTTGGAAACTTTCTTCAAAGCGTTCTTTGAACGTGAGGACATCACGCTGCGCCTTCGCCCGTCCTACTTCCCCTTCACCGAACCGTCGGTTGAGGTTGATGTCGGCTATTCCAACGAAGGCGGTCGCCGCGTTGTGGGCGGACACGGTGAAGAGCAGGGTCATGATTGGATGGAGCTGGGCGGTAGCGGGATGGTGAACCGCCGTGTGCTTGAATTTGCAGGAATCGATCCTGATGAGTTCCAAGGCTTTGCCTTTGGCCTCGGCATCGACCGGATCGCAATGCTCAAATACGGAATGAACGATCTGCGCGCCTTCTTCGACGGTGATCCGCGCTGGCTGACCCATTACGGCTTCTCGCCCTATGATCAGCCGACCCTGTCCGCTGGTGTGGGAGCGCGACCATGAAGTTCTCGATCACATGGCTGAAAGACCACCTCGAAACTGAGGCGAGCCTGCAAGAAATCACCGATACGCTCACTGCCATTGGACTTGAGATTGAAGGCGTCGAAGACCCAGCAGAGCGGCTGGCGGGCTTCACCGTTGCTCATGTCCTGACAGCTGAAAAGCACCCGGATGCAGACAAGCTGCAAGTGCTGACCGTCGACACCGGCGAAGGCGATCCTTTGCAGGTTGTTTGCGGCGCTCCCAATGCGCGTGCAGGGATGAAGGGTGTTCTGGGTCAACCGGGCGCTGTCGTTCCATCGAATGGCATGGAGCTTCGCAAGAGCGCCATTCGCGGGGTCGAAAGCAACGGAATGATGTGCTCTGTGCGCGAGCTGGAACTGGGCGAAGATCATGATGGGATCATTGAGCTTCCCGATGACGCGCCCGTCGGTCACGGTTTTGCGAACTATCACGGCTCATCGCCGATAATTGACGTGGCAATCACACCCAACCGCCCCGATTGCATGGGCGTTTACGGCATTGCTCGCGATCTGGCGGCAGCGGGCCTTGGAACGCTCAAACCTATCGCCTTTCCCAAGTTCGAAAGCCAAGGCGCATGCCCTGTCGAAATCCGCACGGACGATCCCGAAGGATGCCCCGCATTCTACGGCCGCGTGATCACGGGTGTGAAAAACGGACCTTCACCCGATTGGCTGCAGCAGCGTTTGCAGAGTGCCGGTCAGCGACCGATTTCACTGCTGGTGGACCTCACCAATTACCTGATGCTGGCGTTTGGCCGTCCAGCGCACGTTTATGACCTCACTAAGCTCTCTGGAGCGGTTGTCGCGCGGCGGGCCAAGGCGGGTGAAGAAGTCATTGCTCTGAACGAAAAGACCTACACGCTTGAAGAAAGCATGGTCGTGATCGCGGATGATACGCAGGTTCACGATATTGCAGGGATCATGGGTGGCGAGCATTCAGGTGTTCAAGACGAGACCACGGATGTGCTGCTTGAGATTGCCTATTTCGACCCTGCACTCATCGGTGTGACAGGCCGCAAACTTGGCCTTGCCTCTGATGCTCGCACACGTTTTGAGCGCGGCGTTGATCCCGCGTTCTTGCAGGAGGGTCTGGACCTTCTCACCGGTCTGATTGTCGAGCTGGCAGGTGGGAGTGCATCGGAAGCGGTACAAGCTGGATCGCCTCCGAATACTGCTAAGACCATCGCTTTCGACACAACGCTGACCGCCAAATTGGGCGGGGTGGATGTTGCTGAAGATGAGCAGCGCCGTATCCTCGAAAGCCTCGGCTTTGCGGTCGATGGCAACTGGCAGCTGACGTGCCCGTTGCGCCGTCACGACATTGAAGGGCAAGCTGATCTGGTCGAAGAGGTTGTGCGTATTCACGGCCTCGACAAGGTTGAAAGCGTGGCCTTGCCGCGTATGGACGGTGTCGCACGCCCAACCGCCACACCGCAGCAAGTGTTGGAACGTAAAGTGCGCCGCGCGGCGGCTGGCAACGGTTTGGACGAGGCAGTCACTTGGTCATTCCTGCCGACCGATGCAGCCGAGCACTTCGCGCCTGAAGGAGAGCAGCTTTGGGTGCTCGACAATCCGATCAGCGAAGACATGAAGGCAATGCGTCCTTCGCTCATTCCCGGCCTGCTATTCGCTGCGAAGCGCAATGCGGATCACGGCGCCAGTTCCACAAAGCTGTTTGAGCTTGGCCGCCGTTACTTTCGTGGCAAAGATGGGTTGAGCGATGAGCGCCCGACTTTGGGCGTGGTGCTTGCTGGTGAGAAGACTGGGCGCAGCTGGGCTTCTGGCAAAGCTGCACACTTTGATGCCTACGATGCCAAGGCAATGGCTATTTCGCTGCTGGGTGCTGCGGGCGCTCCAGCGGATAGGCTAATGGTGATGGAGCCAGTGGCTGAGGGGACCGGAACCCAGTTCCACCCTGGTCAATCGGCAACTTTGCGGCTTGGTCCTAAAAAGGTGCTTGCGCGCTTTGGCATGCTGCATCCGGCAACGCTGAAAGCTTTCGATATGGATGGTCCGGCCGCAGCGCTCGAGCTGTATCTCGACGCTATCCCTGCCAAGAAAGCAGCGAAGGGACCGGTAAGCTTTGCACGGCCAAGCTTCACACCACCTGCGCTGCAAGCCGTTACACGCGACTTTGCATTCTTGGTGCCTGCCGAGCTCGCGGCCGAGGACTTGCTCAAGGCGGTGCGTGGGTCCGATAAAGCAAATATCACCGCTGCGTATGTGTTTGATGTATTTACGGGCGAAGGTGTTCCCGAAGGCAAGAAGTCGATAGCCATCGAAGTGAAGCTGCAACCGCAGGAAAAGAGCTTCAAGGATGCTGAGCTAAAAGCGATTGCTGATGCCATCGTTGCGGCTGCCGCCAAACGGGGAGCGGAGCTGCGCGGGTAAGCCCGCTCAGGCCGGATCGTCATGTCAAACAGGCGCACCTTTGCGATCATCTCGCACCCCGATGCGGGCAAGACCACGCTGACCGAAAAGCTGTTGCTGCAAGGTGGCGCAATCCACTTGGCAGGCGAGGTGAAGGCTCGCGGGCAGCAGCGACGTGCGCGCTCAGACTGGATGAAGATCGAGCAGCAGCGCGGTATCTCAGTCACGTCCAGCGTGATGACATTTGAGCGCGATGGCGTAACCTTCAATCTGCTGGATACGCCTGGGCACGAGGACTTCTCTGAAGACACTTATCGTACGCTAACGGCGGTGGATTCCGCGGTTATGGTGATCGACGCCGCTAAAGGAATTGAGCCACAGACCCGCAAACTGTTCGAGGTCTGCCGTTTGCGCAATCTGCCGATCATCACGTTCGTGAATAAGGTCGATCGCGAAGGCCGCGATCCGTTTGAGACCCTAGACGAAGTCGCCGACATGCTGGCGCTCGACGTATCTCCGCAAGGCTGGCCAATTGGCATGGGTGGGCAATTCGAAGGGGTGCTCGATTTTGCGACCGGCGAAGTGAGTCGCCCTGAAGGCCCGTCCAAGGAATTCCTCGGTACGCGCGATGCCAATCCCACGATCCCCGATGAATTCGCCGAAGAAGCAGAGCTGGCTCAGGTCGGCTATCCTGAGTTCGACATGGACGCCTATCGCAGCGGCGATCTGACGCCTGTGTTCTTCGGCTCGGCACTTAAGAACTTTGGCGTGACCGAGCTGATTGAGGCAATTTCGAAGTTTGCTCCGCCTCCGCGCCCTCAGCCCGCTGGCGAGGATACAATTGCGCCTGACCATGGAGAGGTGACTGGTTTCATCTTCAAAGTTCAGGCGAACATGGATCCCAATCACCGTGACCGGATCGCGTTTATGCGGCAGGTTTCGGGCACGTTTAAGCGCGGCATGAAGTTGACGCCGAGCGGGCTTGGTAAACCAATTGCAATTCACTCACCCATTTTGTTTTTTGCGCAGGACCGCGAGATTGCTGACACCGCCGAAGCTGGCGATATTATCGGCATCCCCAATCATGGGACATTGCGTGTTGGCGATACTTTGAGTGAAAAGGATCAGGTGCGCTTCACCGGCCTGCCGAACTTCGCACCCGAAATTTTGCGCCGCGTCCAGTTGAAAGACCCGACCAAGACCAAGCAGCTTCGCAAAGCCCTCGATGACCTTTCTGAGGAAGGGGTTATCCAAGTGTTTTACCCGGAGCTGGGCGCACAACATATTGTTGGTGTTGTTGGCCAACTTCAGCTCGAAGTTCTCATCTCAAGACTTTCGGCTGAATATAAGGTGGAAGCTGGATTGGAAGCGGCACCCTTTGCTACAGCTCGTTGGGTCAAAGGGGATGCAGGCGCGCTTGAGCAGTTTGAAGGCTTTAATCGCGCCAATCTGGCGCGCGATCGTGATGGCGACCTTGTCTTTATGGCCAAGAGCCCATGGGACGTGAACTATCAGGTTGAGAAGAATCCAGAGCTCACCTTTTCAGCTACCAAAGAAAGGTAGCTTGCGAGGCGAGTGGCTTCGCGGCATTGGGAACGCATGACCGTTTTAGGCCCCACATCGCAAAGCTTTATCTCACAGCGCCTCAAGCTCAATTACTTCGATTGGGGCAATGATGGCAAGCCGCCGCTTGTGCTTGTTCATGGCGGGCGCGATCATGCGCGCAGCTGGGACTGGACTGCTGAGGCTTTGCGCGATGACTATCACATCGTTGCCATGGATCATCGCGGCCATGGAGACAGCGATTGGGTCTCCGACGGCAATTATTCTTCAAACGATATGGTCTATGACCTAGCGCAACTGATCCACCAATTGGGGCGCGGTCCGGTTACGATTGTTTCGCATTCGATGGGAGGCAATGTTGCGCTCCGCTACGCAGGCATGTTCCCGGTGATGGTCACGAAATTGGTCGCGATTGAGGGGCTTGGTCCGTCGCCAGAATGGAAGGCAGAGCAGCGCAAGACACCGTATCCTCAGCGAATGGCCGAATGGATCGCGAAGAAGCGCAAAGCTGCTGGCCGTTCTCCACGCAAATATGAAAGCATTGAAGCGGCGTTTGCTCGGATGATCGAGGAAAACTCTTACCTCACTGAGGATCAGGCGCGTCACCTCACCGTTCATGGGGTTAATCGGAACGAGGATGGCACCTACAGCTGGAAGTTTGATCCGCACCTGAATGTGTGGGGCGTTGAGGATGTGGCGGATGAGTTCATGGAGGCGATGTGGGCCGCAATCAGCTGTCCGACCCTGCTGCTATATGGGGCGGATAGCTGGGCTTCAAATCCCGAAAAGGACGGGCGGCTCGATCATTTCAATTCGGCTCAAGTGATCGAATTTGAGAAAGCGGGGCATTGGCTTCACCATGATCAGTTCGACCGGTTTATCACAACCTTGCGCGAGTTTCTCTAATCCAAGGAGCACATTATGGCCGAGTTTTTCGATAGCTTGAGCGACAAGCACATGGCCATGATTGAAAAGCAGCCGGTCTTCTTTGTTGCTACCGCTGCGGCCAATGGCCGGGTCAATCTAAGCCCCAAAGGCTATGATGCGTTCCGCACGCTTTCGCCCAAGCGTGTCGCTTATCTGGATCTGGGCGGGTCAGGCAACGAAACGCATGCTCACGTAACCGCCAATCAGGATGATGCCGGCCGGATTACCATCATGTTCTGCAACTTTGATCGCCCTGCCTTGATCCTGCGCATTTATGGTACGGGGCGACCCGTGCTGCCTCAGGACGCCGAGTGGGACGAATTGGCGGCCAACTTCACTCTGATGCCCGGCACGCGTCAAATCTTTGTGATCGATGTCGACAGCGTTCAAACCAGTTGTGGATGGGGCGTTCCCTTCATGTCGCTTGAGAAAGAACGCGATACGCTCAAGAAGGCCCATCGCCAAAGTGATCCTTCGGAATGGGAAGCGAAAATGGCGAGCCGAACAAAGAGCATTGACGGCCTGCCAACGCGTCCAACGCAGCGCTATATTGCGGGTGATTGAATCACTGCGTTAGAAAATTGCGATTTTTGCCATCAGAATGAGTCAGAACGTCGCGGTCTGCACAAAAAATAATCAGATGGTTAAAACTTGAGCGCGTAGTGTTTGTGAGTTCCTGGTAAACGTCAGAATTACGCTGCGTCACCCCTAACAAGACAAAGTGGCACGCCCCTTGCAGACCAGTTGGTCAGCCGGATGAGCCGGTGGAAGCCAAAGGGGGCACGGATGAAGTTCATCATCGCCATCATAAAACCATTTAAGCTCGATGAGGTCCGCGAAGCGCTGGGCTCGATCGGGGTCGCAGGGATGACTGTTTCTGAAGTCAAAGGTTTTGGCCGTCAAAAAGGTCAAACCGAGATTTATCGCGGCGCGGAATATTCCACGAATATGCTGCCCAAGGTGAAGCTCGAAATTGCCGCAAGCGACGAAATCGCTGCGCAAGTGGTCGAGACGATCCAGCAAACCGCCAACACAGAAGCCATCGGCGATGGCAAAATTTTCGTACTCGATCTCGCATCGGCAACCCGCATTCGCACCGGCGAAGCGGGCGAGACTGCGCTTTAACTCAGGGGATAAGCAAATGAAGCGTTCAATCCTTACACTTGCCGCCCTTGGCGCCGGTCTTACAGCCACGCCAGCTTTGGCGGCTGTACCCGATGCAGAGACCGTTTCAGGCGGGACCGCATATATTCTCAACACGCTGCTCTTTTTGATCGGCGGCTTTTTGGTGATGTGGATGGCAGCGGGTTTCGCCATGCTAGAAGCGGGCCTTGTGCGCGCGAAAAACACGTCAACGCAATGCCTAAAAAACATTGGCCTTTATTCAATCGCTGGCCTTATGTTCTGGGTGATTGGCTATAACATTGCCTATCCATCATTCGCCGAGGACAGCCTTGGTCTGATCGGCGGCTTTACTGGCTACTACCCAATGCAAGAAGTAGGCGCTGCTGACACAGAGACAGGCTATTCTGTCGCGTCTGACTGGTTCTTCCAGATGGTTTTCTGTGCAACTACCGCATCTATCGTTTCAGGCACCGTGGCCGAGCGCGTGAAGATCGTTCCGTTCTTCATCTTTGTCACCGTTCTAACTGGTGTGATTTATCCGGTCGTAGTTAGTTGGGAATGGGGCGGTGGCTACCTTGATACCGTTCATAATTTCAGCGACTTTGCAGGTTCTACTCTGGTGCACTCAACTGGTGGCTGGGCTGCCCTGGTTGGTGCGATCATCATTGGTGCTCGTACCGGTCGTTATGGCCCTGATGGTAAAGTCAACGTCTTCCCAGGCACTAACATCCCGCTTGCAACTTTGGGTACCTTCATCCTTTGGCTCGGCTGGTTTGGTTTCAATGGCGCATCTCAGCTTGCCATGGGCACTGTCGGCGACGTCTCTGATGTGTCGAAGATCTTCGTAAACACCAACATGGCGGCTGCGGGTGGCGTAGTTGTTGCGATCATCTTGACACAGGTGCTTTACAAAAAAGCGGACGTAACGATGGCACTGAATGGTGCTTTGGCCGGCCTCGTGTCGATTACAGCAGAGCCTCTTGCGCCAACCGTCGGTCAATCGATTTTGATTGGTGGCATTGGCGGCGCAATCGTGGTCTTTGCCGTTCCCCTCCTCGACAAGTTCAAGATTGACGACGTCGTAGGCGCGATCCCAGTTCACCTGATGGCTGGTATCTGGGGTACGCTGATCGTTGCTTGGACTGCGGCACCCGACGCTGGTGTAACCTTCACCGGTCAGCTCGTTGGTGTGCTTCTTACCGCAGTTTGGGTCAGCGCAGCATCGGCAGTCGTCTGGCTGGCTCTCAAATACACCATCGGCGTACGTCCTTCCGAAGAAGACGAAGTCGGCGGTCTCGACAAAGCCGAAATCGGTGTCGAGGCCTATCCTGAATTCGCTCGAACTTAAGAGCGTAACCATCTTGGTGGGGGAAGGCTCTCTCTTCTTCCCTTTCCCCGCCAACCGACGTTCCTCCTGCGAACGAACAGACTACATATGGGCCGAAGCTTTGTGCTTCGGCCCCTTTTTTATCTCTAGTGGATTGGCGGCCTACCCGCTTTTTCGGTTCGCTTTACTCGGCGGCTTTGATGAAGTCAGCGCAACGCTCACCGATCATGATGCTGGGTGCATTGGTATTGCCGCTGACAATCTTGGGCATCACGCTGGCGTCAGCGATCCACAGGCCATCGAGACCGTTCACCTTGAGCTTAGTATCAACCACAGCATCTTTGTCAGCGCCCATCCGGCACGTGCCGACAGGGTGATAGACTGTATCGGCGCGGTTGCGGATCAGTTCATCCAGCGCTGCATCATCGTTTAGATCTACTGGATGTCGATCGGTCGGACCGAAGGCCTGAAGAGCAGGCGCATCAGCAATGCGGTGCGACAGCCTGATGCCCTCGCGCAGCGTCTCAATATCGCGGTCATCGTCGAGGAAGTTGGGATCTATCACTGGAGCGGCTCCAACATCCGTTGACCCCAGTCGTACAGTCCCCTTGCTTTCCGGGCGAAGCACACAGGCATGAAGTGAGAAGCCGTAGCCTTTCACGTTTTCACGCCCATGGTCTTCAAGAACAGCAGGTACAAAGTGCCATTGGATATCAGGAGCGGGCGCATCATCGCTCACAGTCCAAAATCCGCCCGCTTCGGCATAAGGCGTCGTCATCGCGCCAGTGCGCTTGCGCCGATGTTCAAAGATGGCGCCCGCCATTTTGAGCGTGCCCTTTAACGTCCCACCGATTGGAACATCGCTGGCCGTCTCCCAACCAGAGACATAGTCAATATGGTCTTGGAGGTTTGAACCGACTGCTGGTCGATCCAGCACTACATCGATCCCATGATCCTTCAAATGTTCGGCTGGACCAATGCCAGAAAGCATCATGATCTGCGGGCTGTTAAACGCACCGGCTGAAAGAATCACGCCGCGTTTGGCATAGAGCATTTCAGTGCCGCTACCCGGCTTCTTGCCCCGCCTGATCAGGACTCCGGTGACCTTGCCATGCTCGACGACCAGCTTTTCCACCAGAGTGTTGGTGCGGACCGAAAAGTTCCCCTGTTCGCGGATCGGCTCAACATAAGCCCGCGCAGCTGACCAGCGCTCGCCGTCACGCTGAGTTACCTGATAGAGACCAAAGCCGTCCTGTGTCGCACCGTTGAAATCGGCATTGGCCCGCAATTGCAGCTGTTGCGCCGCTTCGACGAACGCTTCGCTTGTCGGATTGGGAGAATGTTGATTCGAAACGAATAGCGGGCCACCGGCGCCGTGAAAGTCATCGGCTCCGCGCTCATTGCTTTCAGCTTTGCGGAAATAGGGCAGGACATCTTCGTAAGCCCAACCGTCACAGCCCATTTGCGCCCAGTTATCGTAGTCCCAGGCGTTGCCCCTGATATAAACCATCGCGTTGATCGCAGAGGAACCGCCCAGCCCTTTGCCGCGGGGTTGATAGCCAATCCGCCCGTTCAGCCCCTTTTGCGGTACGGTATCGTATTTGTAGTTCGAGGAATTTCGGATGAAGGGCATGAAGCCCGGTGTCTTGATGAGAATATTGTCATTGCGCCCACCTGCCTCAAGCACGCAAACACGGCGTGTACCATCGACGGCCAAACGCCCTGCGACCGCGCTACCGCCACTGCCGCCACCAATGACGATGTAATCGAAACTTTCCATGATCTCTCCTCTTGGGAGATGAGACTAGGCAGCTTCTTAGCTCGCTGCAATCGGGTTTCGATCAGCCACTTTTTTGGATTGCTCCTCTGATCCTTGAGCAGTGCGCTCCTCCCAGCGGGCGCGGATCATATCAGAGGTGTCACGCGATCTATCGTGGCTCCAGCCCGGCTCACGTAACAAGTAGGAGAGCTTATGCGTCCAAGGCGCCTGCCAAATGTCTGTGAACATTCCGATCCATTCATGAAAAACGGACCAGATGAGATTGAAGCTGCCTAGCTGTTTGACGATCCCATAGCGGATCGGTTCGCCGGTCTCTTGTTCCGAGAGTTCTGCCTCAAACGTGCCGAAAAATTTGTCCCAGATTATGAAAACGCCCGCGTAATTTCGGTCAAGATAGCGCGGGTTTGTGGCATGGTGCACCCGGTGGTGGCTGGGGGTGTTCATGACCGCTTCGAACCAGCGCGGCATCTTATCTATTGCCTCAGTATGGATCCAGAATTGGTAAATGAGGTTGAAGCCGCCCACGATCGCCAGCATCGCGGGATGAAAGCCTAAAAAGATCAGGGGAAGGGCGAAAAGCAGGCCAAAGGTGAAGCTACCTGTCCATGTTTGGCGTAAGGCGGTCGATAGGTTGTAGTGCTGGCTTGAATGGTGGTTCACATGCGCTGCCCACATCCACCGAACGCGATGCCCAGCGCGGTGCACCCAATAGTATTTGAGATCATCGAGGGCAAAAGCGAGCGGCCAAGCCCACCACACCGCCCACCATTGCGCACCAAAATCAATCAGCCTGTATTCGTAGGCTTCGATGAAAACATACAAAGCTGCTCCACCAAACAATGCACCTGCAATCGTGGAGCCCAATCCAAAGCTGAGACTGATCATCGTATCCATTGGTTCATAAGCCTGCGGATTGCGCAGGCGCGACCAAACCATTTCCGCCAAAACGGCAATTACGAAGAATGGCACGGCATATTGGGTGGGTGAGAAGTCTGGCATCACAAGACTCTATAGCCGATTGATGGCGTCTGCCCAAAAAGAAGCATCTCTTAGAGCCAGACGCACTTCGCTGAATTGTGTTTCTTTCGCATCAACAATGATCGCGTCGACTACTTCCTGCACTCTTGCAGAGGCTGTCAGTATGCGGCCTACAAAATGATTGCCGTGACGTTTAATCACCATGATCCTGCCCGCCTCATCGCGTGCGATAGCCCCGGATCCATCTCGTGAAATTGAGACGCGTACTGGTTCAAATCCTGCTTCCACTTCGTCAGCTGCGCGCACTACGTCGGCAACTTCCGCTAACTTCGGCTTAACACCAAGACCAAGCCACCGTGCGATCCCAAAAAGCAGTAAGATCGCGAACAGTGAGGCTACAGATTGCAGTATCAGAGGGGGGATTTCCATAGTCTCTCATAAGCTGGGTTGAAGTGAGGATTGGCACGCGAGTTGAATTGCGGCAAGCATAGCTTTGAGGAGACCACCCATGAAGCTGCCCTTCAACCCAATCGGAAAAACCCTCGCTGCTACCCTGGCAGTGCTTGCGCTCGGATCAGCACCGTTGTCCGCAGACGGACATGCAGAATTCGATCCAATTGCAGCCGTGGACGCTCAGTCAGATAGGACAGCGCGCGTGGCAGATGAACTATGGGCGCTGGCCGAACTTGGATACCTCGAAACTCGGTCAAGCGGGCTGATGCAATCCGAGTTGGCGAGCGAGGGCTTCCGAATTCAAGCCGGCATAGCGGAGATACCGACCGCATTTGTTGCTGAATGGGGCGAGGGCGGCCCTGTGATCGCTATCCTTGCTGAGATGGATGCCTTGCCCGGGATCAACCAGTCCGCTGCTTCAACTCGTGATCCTATTGATGGCAAGCATGCCGGCCATGCTTGTGGCCACAACCTTTTCGGTGCTGGCTCATTGACAGCGGCGATTGCGATTAAGAGCTGGTTGGAGGCAACCGGCACACCTGGCCGCGTACGGCTCTATGGCACCCCAGCTGAAGAGGGGGGTTCGGGCAAGGTCTATATGACGCGCGCCGGCATGTTCGATGATGTGGACATCGCGATTCACTGGCACGCCGATGATGAAAACAGCGCTGCTGCCGTCACTAGTCTCGCAAACCGTTCTGCCAAGTTTCGCTTTACTGGTGTTTCTGCCCATGCTGCTGGTGCACCTGAGCGCGGTCGCAGCGCCTTAGATGGTGCCGAAGCCATGAACATGATGGCCAATATGATGCACGAGCACATGCCTCAAGATGCGCGAATGCATTATGTCATCACTAGCGGAGGCAACGCGCCCAATGTCGTTCCCGACTTTGCCGAAGTATTCTACTATGTGCGTCATCCCGATCCCGATGGTGTTGAGCAGATTTGGGAACGACTTGAGAATGCAGCACGAGGCGCTGCCTTGGGCACCGGCACTGAAGTTGAGTGGGAGGTCATCCACGGGAACAACCCGCTTCTCGTGAATGAAACCTTGGCTAGAGTGATGCACGCAAAACTCGAAATGATCGGCGGAGTTGAATACTCGCCGGCCGAGCTTGCATGGGCACGTGAACTGCATTCCTCGTTAGGAGATGCGGCAAAACCACTCTCTAGTGCCGCAGAAATCCAACCCTATGGCGTCGGGCTGGGCTATGGTTCGACAGACGTTGGTGATGTCTCTTGGGCTACCCCTACAGTAGGCGTGCGCACAGCAACGTGGGTGCCGGGCACGAGTGCTCACAGTTGGCAGGCTGTAGCGGCCAGCGGACACTCAATCGGTCATAAAGGCACACAGGTCGCGGCTAAGGCGATGACCCTTATGGCGATCGAGCTTTTCGCGAACCCTCAGCTTCGCAGTCAGGCCCGCGCGGAGTTTGAAGCAGCACGCGGGGAGGATTATCAATATCGATCACTCTTGGGCGACCGTGACCCTCCACTTGATTATCGCAGATAGGCTTTAGCGGGACGCGAGCATGTCGATCATGGGCTTGATGGGGCTCACGTCGTATCCCGCCGCCATTGCATCACGAGCAATACCGTCTGGGTCCACACCACTTTTCGCCTGCGCGAGCGCCCAAAGCAGTGTGGAGCGGGTGCCTGATCGACAATAAGCAAGCGCTGCTCCATCGTTGCTGTCCAATGCAGCAATCATCGCATCGACCTGCACTTCGCTCATGCCGGAATGACCTATTGGGATTGCAACATATTTGAGGCCCATGGCTTTGGCCGCCGCCTCAATATCTGCACTTTGCGGTGCAGATGGCTCCTCGCCATCAGGGCGATTATTTATAATCAGCGTCACCCCGAGCGACTTTGCTTCTGCCAAATCGTCAATGACAATTTGTGGACTAGCGAAGACGACATTTGAGAGTTTTCGGAAATCTGACAACGCGCGCACGCTCCTTTGAATTTCATACATCGCTTTGGACTTGGAAGATTTACGAGGCAAGTATCAAGACCTTAACCATTCAATCGAAATTGTCATAATTTTGCGCCACTCATCTTGTTGAGGTTAAATCATTCGCATAGCGCGCTTTTGTGCGCTATGTTGTGTTGAGAACGTGGAGTCGTTTTCGATGACACATCTGCGCTTGGTGGCAAATTGTTGCCCTCACCACCATCGCACCAAAGGTTCGGGCATCGTTATAAGGTACGTACTGAATTATGGGTTACGATAGGGGACGTCGGCGCGGCCGGGACAAGCGCGACGGTTTCGGTGAGGACAGCTTTGATCCTTTTGGCGGCGGTGGAGACGGATTCCCGCCCCCTAACGACTTCGGTAATGATCGTGGTGGTGACCGCTTCGGTGGAGGCGGTGGTGATCGCTATGGCGGCGGAGGCGGCGGAGACCGCTTCGGCGGCGGTGGCGACCGGTTCGGCGGCGGCGGCCCTCGCGGTGGCGGCGGTGGCGGCCCACGCGGCGGCGCTGGTGGTGGTGGCGGCTTTAACCGTATGCCCGCTCAGGTCGTCGGTACTGGCAAAGGCACCGTCAAATTCTTCAATGGACAAAAAGGCTTTGGCTTCATCCAGCAAGAAACAGGCGGAGAAGATGTGTTTGTACACATCAGCGCAGTCGAGCGTGCTGGACTCGAGGGCCTAGCCGAAGGTCAAGAACTCGAATTCAACCTTGTTGATCGTGGTGGCAAGATTTCCGCGCAAGATTTGCAGGTGGTTGGAGAAGTAATTGCGGCGCCTGCTGCAGATGCTCCGCCAAAACGCGAGCTGACTGGCGAGAAAGCCACTGGAACCGTGAAATTCTTCAACTCAATGAAGGGCTTCGGGTTTTTGGTGCGTGACGATGGCCAGCCAGATGCTTTCGTGCACATTAGCGCTGTCGAACGCTCCGGTCTTACCGCAATCAATGAAGGTGAACGGTTTGAGTTCGACCTTGAAGTTGATCGACGAGGCAAGCATTCGGCCGTCAATCTGGTGCCTGTCCAGGGCTAACCGGAATTCGACAGTAAGGCCGTTTGACCCATGAAGAGAGCGGCACTAAACGATAAGGAAATGGCGGCTCTTCTCGGGCCGCCTTTTTCTTTTTTGGCAAAGCCAATACTAAAACGACAAAGACAATTGCGAGGATCAACGAATGTCAATCAGCCCGCTCATGCCAGTTTACCCACGCTGCGGTGTGCGCCCTGTGCGCGGAGAGAACTGCCACTTGATTGACGAAGATGGCACCCGCTATCTGGATTTTGCGAGTGGGATTGCGGTCAATCTGCTTGGGCATTCTCACGAAGGACTGATAAACGCGATCCAGGAACAAGCATCAACATTGATGCATGTTTCCAACCTTTACGGCAGCCCACAAGGGGAGCGACTGGCTCAGCAGCTGGTCGATAACACCTTTGCGGACACGGTGTTCTTCACAAATTCCGGAGCCGAGGCCGTCGAAGGAGCGATCAAGGCGGCACGAGCATACCATCAGAATGCCGGTGATGAGGGTGACAAGAATCGCTTTGAGCTGATTACCTTCACGAATGCATTTCATGGGCGTACAATGGCGACGATCAGCGCATCCAATCAGACCAAAATGCACCAAGGCTTCTCACCATTGCTCGACGGGTTCAAATACGCCGAATTTGATGACCTCGAGGCGGCAAAGGCGCTAATGGGACCTAAGACAGCCGGGTTTTTGGTTGAGCCTATTCAGGGGGAGGGGGGCATTCGACCCGCTTCTGATAGCTTTATGAAGGGCCTGCGCGCGCTCTGTGATGAGCACGATCTCATGCTGGTGCTGGACGAAGTCCAATGCGGCGTTGCGCGCACGGGCAAAATGTATGCCCATGAGCATTATGGTATTGAGCCAGACATTCTCGCAACTGCAAAAGGATTGGGTGGAGGGTTTCCACTTGGTGCAGTCATATCCACCGAAAAGGCTGCGCGTGGCATGACATTTGGCACTCATGGATCGACATACGGCGGCAACCCTCTTGCTATGGCGGCAGGAAGCGCGGTTATGGAAGCCGTAGCTAACGAAGAGTTTTTGAGAGAGGTCACGGAAAAGGGTGAGCGCATCCGCACGCGGCTTGAGCAGTTCATCGGAAACTACCCCGACCTGTTTGAACTTGTCCGCGGCAAAGGTCTGATGCTTGGAATCAAGATGAATGTGGAGAGCAGACCATTCTTTGTCCACCTGCGTGACAATCACCAATTGCTGACCGTTGCGGCTGGTGATCAAACTTTGCGAGTCATCCCTCCGCTGGTAATCGGTGATGCCGAGATCGACGAGTTTTTTGAGAAGCTCTCAGCTGGTGCCGCTAGCTTCAAAGTTCCCGAGACTGCCTGATGGGAGGCAAAAAACCGCATCAGCACTTTTTGGATTTAGGTGATGCTGGCGCCGATGCTATTGCTGCGATGCTTGCAGACGCAATTGACCGCAAAGCATCGCGCGCTGACTGGCCAAAAGGAAAGGTTGATCCAGATGCTCCTCTGGAGGGACGGGTCCTTGCTCTTGTGTTTGAGAAGAATTCCACACGCACTCGCGTGAGCTTTGACATGGCGATGCGGCAGCTGGGTGGAAGTGTCCTAATACTCGACTCCGGTTCAAGTCAGTTAGGGCGGGGGGAAAGCATTGCAGATACCGCTCGGGTGCTAAGCCGGATGGTCGATGTCATTATGCTCCGGACCGACGACCATGCGCAAATCGAAGAAATGGCGCGCCATGCCAGTGTTCCGGTAATTAACGGTCTTACAGACCGCTCACATCCCTGCCAAATAGTGGCAGACTTACTTACCATCATCGAGAGCAAGAAACCACTTCCTGGGCTGGAAGTCGCATGGTTTGGTGACGGTAACAATGTGTTGCACTCAGTGCTAGAAGCGGCAGGGCTGATGAAATTCAATGTGCGTGTCGCGACTCCAGCCGGGTATGAACCAGATCCAGAATTCGTTGAGCTTGCTCGCGCTGGAGGCTCAAGTGTGAGTCTTACTCAAGACCCAATCGAAGGTGCCAGTGGTGCAGATGTGATCGTTACCGACACTTGGATATCGATGGGTCAAGATGATGCAGTAGAAAAGAAAAAGGCGATGGAGCCATTTCAAGTCAACTCAGCATTAATGGCGTGTGCCAAGACTGATGCAATTTTTCTCCATTGCTTACCTGCGCACGTGGGCGATGAAGTCAGTGAAGAGGTTTTCGAAGGATCGCAGTCCGCCGTTTTCGCTGAAGCGGAAAACCGTATCCATGCCCAGAAGTCAGTTCTGCTTTGGAGTTTTGGCTTACTGTAGACCAAAATGGATTGGTCAAAACTTTCAGGCCAAGGGTTCAAGTCAGCCTGCGCAATCACCACGTTCCCATTATGAGTAATCAATCCGAGACATTTGCCGACAGACTATTGGGGTTCACGCTGCCGGATCGCAATGCGCGTGCGCGGTTGGTGCGTCTCGATTGTGTCGTTGATGAAGTGCTAGATGCGCATGACTATCCTGCCTCGGTGAAACACCTGCTGAGCGAGGCTCTTGTCTTGGCTTGTTTGATGGGCGGCCTGCTTAAGTCTGAAGGCGGCGACGCCCAACTAACTATGCAAGCACAGACGCAGAATGGGGTGATATCGCTGCTCGTGTGCGACTTCAGAGGAGGTAACGTTCGTGGCTATGCTGATTTTGATGAGAAGGCTCTCGCAGGATTAGGCGCGAATCCCTCGCTTCCCGCGCTTTTTGGTGATGGCTACCTCGCGATCACCTTCGAAACCGACCGAGGTCAACGGTATCAGGGGATTGTGCCACTTGAAGGAGACACTCTTGCCGAAGCCTGCCAGGCTTACTTTAGCCAGTCGGAGCAAGTTCCAACTCTAATTCGGGTCGCCAGCCGGTCAAATACGGGTCGTGTAGTTGCCGCGGGCCTACTAATTCAGCACCTCGCAGATGGCGAGGAGGGCAGGGAGCGACTGCATGTGCGAATGGATCATCCCGATTGGGAGCATGTTGCAACCATGGCAGGGTCAATCAGTCATGACGAACTTTTAAATTCCACCATCTCGCTCGAGACTATTGCTTGGCGATTGTTCCATGAGGAGGATCAAATCCGTGTCCAACCCGGAGCGAAATTGTCCCGGGGTTGTCGCTGCAGCAACGAACACTACGAGAGGGTTATGGCTGGCTTTGCTCCAGACGACTTGGATGCCATGCGGAACGAAGCAGGTGTCATATCTGTCGATTGTGCTTTTTGCTCAAAGACTTTTTTGCTTCGAGCTTAACGGTTCGTCGTTGTTCAGCGTCTACTCATCGTGCAAATGCGATTGTATTCAGGATTTAACCGTCGGTTTTGGCAAGGATAAAAAAATGGAGCGCCGCGTAAACATATCCCTTTTGGGGCTATCGGCAGTGATCGGTTCGATTGCTCTTGGGGGTGTATTGCCGGCCGCTGCTCAAACAAGTGGCCTAACCATGCTACGGGGACTGACCCAAGGCGAATGGACACTGAAATACAGGGACGGGGCACCTGACAAAAGAATTTGTGTGCAGACCGGAGAAGAACTGATCCAAATCAAGCATTCTGGAAGTCAGTGTAGTCGCTTTGTTGTGGAAGATGCTTCCAATAAAGTGACGGTCCAATACACATGCCCTGGGGACGGCTATGGCCGAACAAACATCCGAAAAGAATCTGAGACACTCATTCAGATTGAAAGCCAAGGCATAGCATCAGGCTTGCCATTCCAGTTTTCTGCCGAAGCGCGAAGAACTGGAAGTTGCACGCTCTAATTATTGCGCTAAGCGCTCATCTATGAACTCCAGCGATACTCAGAGTAACCAGCCCAAGGCGATCATCCTTCTGTCTGGCGGCCTAGATTCTATGGTTTCCGCTGCAATAGCTTTGGAGCAGGGTTTCCAAGTCCATGCGCTGACCTTGAACTATGGTCAGCGCCATCAGATTGAACTGGACCATGCGCGAAGAATCGTAAAAGCTCTGGATTTAGCAGGTCACGTAGAACTGGACTTGGACCTTAGGGTGTTCGGAGGTTCAGCTCTGACCGATGACATAGATGTTCCCAAAGAAGGTGTGGGCACTGATATTCCGGTAACCTATGTGCCAGCACGAAATTTGGTGTTTCTTGCGCTCACAGCGGCTTGTGCGGAGGCGGCTGGTGCTAGCGACGTATTCATCGGCGTAAACGCGCTGGACTATTCGGGCTACCCGGACTGTAGACCCGAATTCATCGCCAGTTTCGCCGAAACTGCAAGGCTAGGGACCAAAGCGGGAGTTGAGGGCGCTACTTTCGATATTCACACTCCTCTTCAGCACATGTCCAAAGCCCAGATCGCCGGTGAGTGCGTTCGATTAGGTTTGAATCCAGCGTGGAGTTGGTCGTGTTATGACCCATCGCCGTCTGGGATTGCATGTGGCAAATGTGATTCCTGTCGCTTGCGAAAAAAGGGTTTTGAAGAAGCCGGATTAACCGATAGCACTGCTTACATGGCTTGACTCCGCGGAAGACGGACTATGCGAAAACATTGGGCCGATCTGGGAGATTCTTTTGAGCAATGAAGCTGAATTGGTGTCAGACACCTTGGACAAGGATAGTGACACCGTTCCTGCATACAGCTGGTATGCTTTGGGCGTACTTGTTGTCGTTTATGTTCTGAACTTCGTTGATCGCCAGATTTTGTCAATCTTGGCAAACGATATCAAAGCGGATTTGGGTGTCGATGATGCCTACCTTGGCTTTCTTTACGGCACCGCTTTTGCGATCTTTTATGCCCTATTTGGCATTCCGCTTGGACGACTAGCCGATAGTTGGAAGCGAGTGCGGCTAATGACCATTGGCTTGGCCCTATGGTCCGCGATGACTGCTGCGTCAGGTTTTGCTCGCGATGCAGGGACGTTGACCGTCGCAAGGATAGGCGTTGGAGTAGGTGAGGCAACGGCCAGTCCTTCCGCTTATTCCTTAATCTCAGATTGGTTCCCTGCGCGGCTTCGCGCCACGGCGCTCGCGATTTATAGCTCTGGCCTCTATATCGGAGGAGGAGTATCGCTCGCAATTGGCGGCCTCGTCGTCGACAATTGGAACACTGCCTTTCCGGATGGGGGCCCATTAGGACTAGCAGGATGGCAAGCTGCTTTCATTGCCGTAGGTTTACCAGGTTTGCTATTGGCCGTTTGGGTTTTCACGCTTCGAGAGCCAGTACGCGGCGCAATTGATGGTTTGGAGACGCCTGAAGATCCGCATCCATTCCGCGGATTCGTGCAAGAACTTAACACTGTCATTCCGGGCTTTACGTTGGTCGGAGCAGCCATGAGAGGGCCAAGCGCGTTGGCCCTAAATTTGGTGGTTTTGGCCGCCTCGATAGCGATCGCTTACACTTTGACAGAAGTCTTAGCCTCGGGCGATGGACTGATTATTCCCTGGATCACAGACCAATGGCTTTTATTGGCGATTGGCTACTACGCCGTTTTCTGCTGGGCAAGCGCACTGCGGCGAAGAGACTACCCTACTTTTGCGCTCACTTGGGGGTCGCCGGCATTCCTCTGTACAATATTAGGTTACGGGACCGTCGCATTTATGGCGTACTCAGCCTCGTATTGGGGAGCACCATATGCCGAGCGTGTCTTTGACGTATCAAAAGGCACATTGGGCTTCTGGCTTGGCGGAGGTGGCGCCGCTGGCGGATTCCTAGGGGTAATCTTGGGTGGCCGAATGGCTGATGCACTTTACCAGAGGACTTCCGCAGGGCGTATCTGGGTTATTCTATTCGGCCTCGTCAGCCCTATCCCATTTGCGATAGTGCAGTACACAACTGACAGTTTTGCGCTATTTATTGCGTTAAACGTTGTGGTTGGAGCACTAGCGGCATCGGCCTTGGGGGCTGCTGCTGCTAGCAGCCAAGCCCTCGTTTTGCCGAGAATGCGTGGTACTGCCACAGCGACGTTTTTCTTGGCAACGACGTTGGTCGGTCTTGCTTTGGGCCCTTACACGGCTGGCTACGTCTCAGCACAGAACAACGGCGACCTGAGCACTGGGGTGTTATCTACTTTGTGGATCACCCCGATCGGACTTTTGCTACTAATCGCAGCCTTGAAGCTTGTGCCAGAGGCAAATAAAACAGTTCTGGAGCGCGCTAGAGCTGCCGGCGAGCAAGCCTAATCGAATTGGCGTCTTTGAACACGGGGCGCTCGGAGCTTCGTTGCCGCCCACTTAGCTCTCTCTTCCTTGATGCTCAAGCACTCACATGTCGTGAGCCTATCGCCCACATTGACGCTAGTCGGATCGAAGACAAAAAAAAGAGGCCGGATCACTCCGGCCTCTTTCCGTATTTTGCTCTAGGAGCTGAGTTGCTTACATTCCTGAACCAGGGCCGTAAGTTACTTCAACCCTACGGTTTTGTAGCTCGCGAACACCATCGGCAGTTGGTACGCGAGGTTGCGATTCACCAAATGCTTCGCCGCTAATCCGACCATCAGGAATACCCCGACCGGTGAGGTAGCCTCGCACTGACGTATTGCGACGCTCAGCCAAGCCAATGTTGTACGATACACTGCCGGAGCGGTCTGCGTGACCAGCCAACATAACATTTGCAGTGCCACAATTGGCATACGCCGTAACCGCATTGTCCAGAATGGTCGCTGCGTCAGCCGTGATGACTGATTCATCATGATCAAAGAACACGATGTATGGGCCAGTGTTACACGGTGGCGGTGGCGGTGGCGGTGGTGGAGGCGGTGGCGGTGGCGGTGGCGGTGGTGGAGGCGGTGGTGGAGGCGGTGGTGGAGGCGGCGCCTCGCCGCCAAAGTTATAAGTGATTGAGCCAAGCAAAGAATGTGAGCTCAGATCAGTCTCAAACGACCTCCCAAGCGCATCGATTAGCTCAACGTTTTCCGCGTTGAAGTAACGATACTTCAATCCTACGTCCCAACTATCGCTAATCGGTGCGCGAACCCCTGCAAGCAACTGCCAGGCGAGCCCTGTATCGGAATCGTCGTATGCTCCAGGACCGTTGGAATTTACAAATGCGTGCAAGTCCACGCGCGCAACGCCAACGCCAGCACCAGCAAATGCTTGAATGCCATCATCAGCGCCGAAATCAAACATGCCGTTTAGCATAAAGCTAAGTGCGTTGAAGTCACCAGCAGCCGGAAGGACACCAGTGGTGGTTACAAAACCACCAGGAGCGGCAGCCGATGGGTTTACCACGACACCCTCTGAGACTGAGGCCACTTCTTGGACATCAGCTTCGCGGTAGCTTGCTTCGGCTTCCAACCGGAAAGCACCGAAGTCATACCCGACCGCTCCGCCAAAATCGGAACCAGTATCGTGGTCTGCTGTGACATCATCGGATGTCCCGTCAACATCAAACGTGATGTCCTCGACGAGCATTACACCAGCATCACCCTGTACATACCATTGGCCTTCGCGAGCCATGGCGGGCGTAGTGAGTGCCGTTGAGGCCATCGCCAAACCTATGACGATATTACGCATTTAATTATCCCCTTCTAAAAGCTTGAGGCGCAAGCCGGTCTTATCTCCTCCAATGATGAGTAGCAAGCAATCAATGGGTTGAACTGTTGCAAGAATGCCGCGTTCTGCCTTTGCCATTGCAAATTTTGCGATAATTGCAGGCCACATAGCTGGTTTGGTATGCTCGTCGTCCTGCTAGAGGCGCGGAAAGATCCCAAGCGAACGAAGGGCTTCGACCAGTTCATTCAGAGTGTTTCGCGCCTCTTGATCGACTGTCACCCCGCCAATGGGTTTGGCTGGTTCAACAGCATCCTGCCATTCAAAATCATAGTGGATGGTATGGCCGAGGTCGTTCTCGAAAAGGTGCATGCCCGGATATGGTGTGACGAAATGCCATGAGCCCCCAATTGCGATTGCGAGTTCACCTTCATGGCCTTGCCAAAGACCATCTGGATTGGGGCCTATACGAAAAATCGACCCTTCAATTGGTGGTGAAGGGGGGGTTGCTAACGTGGCATCGACGCTGCGTCGCAAAATGATATCAATCAATGCAAATGAATGGTTGATTGAGATTTCTTTTTGCGCTTGCCCAGAAAAAAGAAGAGGGAGCAAGTGACTTAGAGTAACCGATGGGAAATCGATCAAAGCAGACATAAAGGTTCTCCAATACTTACGAAAGGTTCAGTAGCTTTAGCGCGCTTGAATGCGAAAAAGTCCCTGATTGACGGACCCAAAGACTGTTGGGACCGAAAGTGTCGACCAATTCAGCAATATCTGTGTCAGAAAACTCAATACTCGCGGTCCCGATGGTCCAAGATGTCGCTGGTGCATCCACATCGCCATAACCCACGATGTATTCTTCACGCTCCTCGATGAGCGGAACTTCACCCGAGACTGGCCATTGCAGCTGGCCCCTACATCGCCGTGTCCAGCATAACATCATCGAACCATCTGGTTTACGTTTAGCGCGAGGCCAAACGGGCATTAGAGGCCGTCGTGACAAACCGGCATTACGAATAACTGCAAAGACAGGCTCGGGGTCTGCTAGGCCCACGGCCGCAATGCGCGTAGTGATTTCTTGGGGAATCTGAGTGGGCTCTAAAAGAGTGAGCCGTTCGTCGATCAGGACAACTTCAGTACCGACCGGATGAACGGCCTGGGCGCTATCCTCGGTACCGGCGCGACCTCGTAGCAACCCGCTTATCCTCCAACGCTGTCCGGCTATTCGTTCGGCACGAAGGAATTGAACGACTTCTGCCCCGACGAGCAACTTGTTGGCGCCCATCGCCAAGCTGGAGAAATCGGTGTTGGAGAGCTCCAAGTCGTCGCCGCCGAGATCCAACTCGAAGGATGCGCCGGCTTCGACTACAGTGCAATTGGAGGGGGAAATTGAGCTCGCCAATTTCGCTGTTACAGCTCGGTTGCGTGATGCGGCTCCGATGCTTGCAAGTGTCGATCCTCGTTCAACAAACAGACTAGCGCCGTTCCAACCAGCAGTCGCTCCGCTAACGGCGGCATACGAAATAGCGGTATTCGGGTCGGAGGAGTTGTCTGGTGGAACTTCCGCAGCACTCAAAAGCGTCGGCGAGCTTAATACATCAATGGGAGTGGTAGCTTCTCCTGCATCACCAACACCAATTGCATCTAGTTCAGGAGCAATCCGATCCAGCTCCAATTCGACTCCAACATCGGACCATTCCCAAGTCTTGATAAGCCAAAGGCCTTTTGCGTCCGGCATTCTCACAACCGCCCCGGGCCTTAACTCATCGTCTAATTCTATCATCCTCCAAACGGCCTGCTCATTTTTCCAGCGAGCTCTGTGTGTGTTAAGGTTCGCTAGCTGTTTTGCTCCGTTGGCAGACATTGCAGCAGGCAGATCGATTATAGTTTCTCGCCCTTCTGGACGTAGACCAAGTGCCCTTTGCACACTTGGCTGATAGTCACGCTCTTCATCATAGTAGCGCAAACCCCATGGTTCTTTTCCCATTGTCTGGCCGCGCTGTTTAAAGCGTTCGCTCGCATCTTCGCTGCCATTCTCAGAAATCTGTGCTGGGAGCGTTTTGACATTTTCAGTAAGGTTTGTTCCGGATGAGAATACTAGCCCCTCAACCGTGTTGATGCAGCTCAATGCATAAACTCGGCTCAAGGCTACCAGTGATGCTCCAATCGCACCGCCTTCGTCAGAGAAACCGCGGATATGTTCAAGCAACACCTCATTGCTGGTTTTGATGCTCATAGGTGCCAATTGCTGGACGGACACGGTCTCATTCGCGGGCGCAAAGATTTCAAATGTCAGAGTTGGGATGCGATTGCCGAACTCGCCAAGCTGCAGATCTTCGAACACGACGTAGGCGCAATCGCGAAACGCTGGGGTTCCGATGCCTTTATCAGCGGCAATCAAGGGGTCTACTTCACTATCCCCATTTCCGAGGTAAAGCCTCAAAGAGCCGCCTACCTTGAGATCACCGTTTGAGCCACGTAACAGGTTACCGTCTGCCCAAATTCGCCCAATGCGCTCTAAGTGCGTACTGCTCAGCGCAACTGCAAACGAGGCCGAGTAAGAATATGTTTTGGTGGATGGCTTGCCTTTACCGCCACCTTGCGTCGAGGATGTTTCGATCAGGTCAGTTGACCAAATTATTGTGCCACCAACCCGCATGCGACCAAAACTGCGGGGAATGGGCTGGCCGTAGCTTGAGGTGGTAACTGTAAGCTCTCGTAGGCGAGGGCCCTCCCTAGAGCCACCACCAAAGATTGCGTTGTCGGCTTGTCTGCCCAAAAATGCGCCGAAAGCACCGCCGATAGGGCCGCCAATAGCGGTTCCAACTGCCGTTAAAACTAGAGTTGCCAAGGGTCGCTCCATTTTGTGGGTCTGACCAATCGCCAATGCGCAATATGGCCCTGCGAGGTGTCAATTCTTTGACGTACGACGCGCTTGAGTCCGGCATGCGCGTGAATGAACTCGGTGCTGCTAATCGCAATGAGCAAATGCTGTTGGCTAGGCCCTGGTTGCTGGAGCATCACATCGCCACGCTCGATCTCGCCGAAAACTCGTGTAAAGCCAGATTCTTCAGCGCAAAAAAACCAGGCTTCAGGGTTTGAGTTTCGGAGCTTGTAACCTTCGGGAACGCGAAACTTAAAGCCAGCGAGTCGAAGGCTTGTGCCTATTAAGCCCACACAGTCTAAACCTGTAGCGGGGTCTCTCCCAAACAAGCAAAATCGGGTTCCGACGAGGCTTAGGGCGCTTTTGGCAAAATCATCGCCGTGCGATCTAGCTTGGCTCATGCCCCTGATTGACCATAACGTGCCAGCAAGTCGTTTCCAGGTAGAAAAGGCTCTCCGCGAAAGTTGATTCCGTTATTGAAACGACTGGTGCATGTCGCATGGGTGTGGTCGCAACCCTCGCGAAGCTCGACTGTGACATTGACGTCTCCAAGCTCAGCAATTGGCCTATCCAGTGCCAACCAGTCGGCGTTCACGGCGATAATGCTGAAAATGACACCCGATTGTGGACCTGCCAGAAACCTAATTTGCCCATCAAGAAATGCAGGATTTGAGATACCTGCAATTTTCACCCTGTTAAAGTCGTAGTCAATCTCATCAGCGTCGACCCGGCGTGTATACTTGGCGGCAGAGAGGTTGCAGCCGCGTCCACAAAACTGGGCTCTACAGGTCGGGCTAGTCCTTGGTACTAGGTCACTATCGAGTTCAGACTTGGCAGACATTAGCTCTGCGGAGAACCCAAAATTGTTGTCCTCAATCCGTCCAATAGTTCCCGTGTAAAGGACAGTATGGTCGAGATTTTCCCAATCCACTATCCCAACCTCGATCGACGCACGATCATAGAGCCCTGAACTCAGATCGTTCGCACTTATTGAATCGTGGCTCAACACACCTTCAACACCTGAACTTTCATCGGAGAAATCTGCAGTTGTCCGAATCGCGGTCGGTACCATGCCCGGTGCAGCCTTGTGGTGGATGCCACCGAAAATCAGTGTTTTGTCATGGCTAGTGAACCCCAGCGTCACACCGTCGCGTCGATATACGCGCCAAAATGTTGCTGCCGTGTCTAACGGTCGATCAAAGAAAACTCTCATCAAATCTCTTCTTTGATCTCGATCAAAGGAATACTTGGAGCTTCCCCAGATCGAAAGTTTGATGCTGATACATCGATTCTGTCTTCGGCAAATCTAACTGGTACATCGAACAAGAAGCCCGCTCTTACTTCGGCGCCGGTCGCTGGTGGAGTTGTAAGTGTTAGGCGGCCATTTGCAGCGAGCGTCCAATCACTATCAGCGACCCCGTTAATGCTAACGACTAAGGTCTCTCCACGTGGTCGAGTGATCTGGCGGACCTGCGGATCGCTTTCGGACCCATAAACCTTTGTGATCTGAAATTCTGCGGTGAGGCCGTCACCAAGACCAATCAGTTGATCCAAGTTTGTTGGTGTACCGGTCATTCCGTTTGAGCTGTAATCAAATGGATCAGTGATGCGAAATCCCTTGGCAGGACCTCTGCGAGCTCTGAAAAATGCGATCAACTCGGCCAGTTCTGCCTCGGAACGGATTCCAGGCCCCACATCAAAATGAACCCGAGCATCGGACCAAAGCGAATTGCGCCGTTCATGACCCGAGGCAGTCACTGAAACGCTAGTCGAAAATTCCGGTGCAACTGCGGTATTGCGGCCGAGCTCGAATGGATAAAGCACGTCGTCGAATGCTTCCATGGCTTCCTCTTGAGTTTGTAGTAAACGGGTGTAGCCGTCCCTGTTGATTTGCGGCTGTGCCCAGATGTAGCGCCGAGGCACTCTTCGATTTGCGGCCTCATCTATTCCGGCGTCGATCCGTGCCCAGTATGCCTCTGCATCATCTTCATTGAGCACGAAGCCAGATAAATAATCCTGTTTTTCAATAGGATACTGCAATCGCTCTGCGACAAATGAGTAAGCACTTCTCCGCAAAGCGTGAGCTCCGTCAGTTAGCCAGTCGTAGTCCTCAAGTTGTAGGCGATCGAAAGCGGGGGCCGCCCAGCCGATTGGCAGATTGGCGCGGTAAAGTTCAGCCATGTCGGCACTGAGTACCGTAGGTGTGAAGGCCAGCAGTAGCACCTCTGCTGCGCCTGCCGCAGCAGTGCGAATATCATTTGTCAGATTGGCAGTGGACTGAGCAAGCAAGGAGCCAGCTTGATCTAAGAGTGCAATCTGGGTAGCATCCAAAGGCTGACGCATGTCTAAAATGGCCACAGGATCGCCACCAAAAAAGGCGCGAGCGGAATCATCGTAGATGCAAATCTCGCCGGATGCTGTTGTCCACCACCAGGGCTCGCCAATTTGCGCTCTAACTGGTTGGCCTGACGCATCTAGTAATCCGACGAAAGCTGCTGCGCTTGAGCTCAGCCAAGCCATAGCTTGCGAGCTTGCGGGCGAAAGCAAAGTAGATGGCGGCACCCAACCTGTTAACGCTGGGGACCCAGTGCTTGTACGCTGCTTCCAACTCTCAGGGCAGTACGCGTCGAACAGTTCATATGAAATCGATGCAATCACTTCGAGATCGTTTGATCGTGCGATCGAGAAAAAGTTCTCGTGCCACTGTTTTGCAGGCTCACATAATGCGCCGCTCTGCTCTACGAGCAAACCACCTGTCTGCTCGTTCAAACGCATAAAGTGGCTCATGCCAACATAGTGAACAATGTCTTCGCGATACCCCAAGCCGATTGCCCCGCGTATCAACCGAGCGGGAGTTTGATCATAGCCATCATCATAGGCAGTTGCGATGCGTTCCCCATGCACCGGCAGCCGAACATCGCCAATCTCAAGCATCCCATTGCGGCCATCGCTGTTGATCCGGGATATGGTCACGTGTCCGTTGAAGCGTGATGAAAGTGGTTCATTAGCTCCTGCAGCGTATTCAGGCGCGACGATAGAAATGAACATGCGATCAATCTCATAGGAATTGATCGGCACGCCGGGCAAATTGAAGCCGCTCTGAAGTTCAGAAAACGGGAGAACAATTGTTGCGTCGGTTGGTTCTCCGCTTGCGTAATTCCATAACCGAACAAACCAGGTTTGGGCATTGCCGCCTGCGTCCCGCCCTTCGATTGTTAGCGTGGGACCATTGATTTCATCGAGGGGGATAACCCCTTCAGATTGCCAGCGGAAACTTAGCGAAGTGTGGGAGTAATCTTTGTTGGTCTCGTAGGCCAAAAGAGGATGATCAAGTCTGTCCTCGCTATCCCAGATAAGACCAACAAGTTCATCTCGATTGTGCAGCTCGACATCGACCTGCATACTGTCAGGGCCAGTTGTAATGACTGAAGCCATTGCTGGTCGCGGGAAATTTACAGTCCAGAATCTAGGGTCAAAGCGCTGGATAAAGCTAGATTCTTGCGAGCGTAGCTCGCTTGCTAACCAGAAGGCCATCTTGCGTTTCCTTCTTTATCGTTCTTGCAAGGCGCGTCTAACAGCGCTTGCTACTTGCCTGGATGACCGCTGCATCGCCGTGGGTGCAGCGGTCCCTCGCGGCGATGCCAAATGGATCGCAACTTGCAGGTTGGGACTACCGCCGTTCAGATCGCTATTTGCTTCAATTCGTCCTGACGATGTCGGGATGAAAAGCTCAGGACCCTGCTCCCCCACAACGTAACTTCGGCCCGGTGACACAGGTCCACCCGTGGCTCGGCCAGGTAGTCCCAAAAGTCCGCCCAGAGACTGTCCGATTATGCCACTGAGCCCTTGCCCAGAACCTCCAGCGATCGAAGCAATGCCAGACCGCAAGGCGTAAGTTGCAATCGAGTCCAAAGCGCTGAAGGCGACTCTCTTCAGATCGTCAAAGCCGAGGCTTCCGCGTTTCAGTGCAGAGAGAAGCCCGCGCTCCAAGACTGATCCAGCACGTCCAAAACCGTCTAGAAGTGTTGAATTTATCGAACCGCGAATGCCTTCTAGGTCTGCACTGAAACCGTCTGTGGCCGCTCGCACTTCGATTACGAGCTCTTCAAAATTATCATCCATTGGTATCGCGCTCCAGCATCTCGTGGATCTTCTCGCGGCTCGGTCCTGCTACGCTTGTAGTTGCAAGGTCCGGGCATTCTATGGCCGCACTAAATTCAGCTGGAGTGGCGCGCCAAAAATCATCTGGTTTCCACCAAAGAGCTCTTGATGCGACGCTGAACCATGATGCAGCACAATCAGTAAAAAGACTCACCCTTCACCTTTCAGGATTTGGCTTAGGATCACCCTGATCGGCTTAGTGGCTTCAACCATACCGACCTTCAATATTGCTTTGCCCACTTCATCACGATCAGGTTTGGGAAGGTCATTGATACAATGCCAGATCAGGGCGCACATCTCTGCCAGCGTAAGCATTCCCGAGGCAGCACGATCAACAAGGCCAAAGAGAGAACCAACTTCTTCTTCAGCAGCAACGAGATTCTCGAAACTTGGGCGAAGGAGAAATGTCTTCCCACCAATGCTAAATTGGCTTTCACCGCGATGAGCATTTGCGGTGCGAACGTTGCTCATGCTGGAACAACCGCCCCAGAGCTTTCGAGCTGCAATGTGTAGTTGCGCTCACCATTGAAATCCCCCGAGTAATCGAGGCGTTGAACTAGGAAGCGGCCGCGCAGTCGCTCGCCGTCCTCAAATGAGAGTTCGTAGTCGTCAATCGTACCAGCGAGTGCGTGTGCGCGGACTGAAGCTTCAGCCTCACTACCAAGAAATATGCCTGCTGCGCTGACCGAGACCGAGCGTGTCCCCGCCCCGGAAAGAATATCGCGCCAACCGCCAGATTCTTTGTGAGTTACGACAACCGCGTCGCCATTAATGGAAAGCTGAGTCGTACGCAGTCCTGCAACGGTTTCATATGTTGGCGGGGCACCGCCATCGCCAATCTTGAGCAAGAAGGCGGAGCCATTTTGAGCGGGCATAGAACTTTCTCCGTATTAGATGATTTGAGGGACGAGAATTCGAAATCTGAACTCAAGCAAGGCACCGCGTAGATTTCCGGCGCGCTCTTCGCTCCGGGCGCGAAGGAAGCGAACGGATGCAAGTTCAAATTCGGTGTGCACTTTGGGCAGTTGCAGAACGCGGCGCTCAATGCTCGTCAATACGCTACCATCGGCATCAGGTTCGTCGGCGCGACTTTCAAGCTCAAATGCAACGCGAACTTCACGGCCAGGGCGATCTTTGGTGCCCCAATCTGTAGACGCAGTCGCAGCGATCCCAAGCCAGGGCGCGCTAACCGTAACTGGAGTTTCTTCTTCGATGACATTTAAGTTGGCGAGATCAGGATCGGCCCGCAGCCAATTCACGAGCTCAGCCCTTAGGTAATTTTCCATTGCCCCGATCCTCTATAAATGCGGCCAAAGTGAGCTGGGAGAGCGCCAATCAGCGTCTGAAATACGCTCATGTTTGGCGAGCAGATTGCGGTGCCGTAGTGCCAATTGCTCAGCACGATTCTTGAGCTGACTTTTCAATGAGCCCTTCAGTATCTGCGCCTTGATCATTTGAGCTTGGCATCTCGCCAAGGTCGCCAAAGTTCCACTACGCTCGAAGGCTTCGCCGAGTATTTTTTCTCGGCACCTGCGTTGTCGCGATCTCTGTAGAGATGAGCCGCGTGTCTCAAGATTCCTTGCCGCAATGCCGACGGAACTTGCGCCCATGTCTTGCCAAGCCCAACGCGTAGTCGGACAATGATCGTATCGCATTCAGGTGCACTTGCGATCTCGATCGCAAGACATCTGTCTGGTGACTGGTGGATTTCGTATTCTCCTCCAGGCAGCTGTGTTCGCATTCCGTCCAGCGCTTCAGTCTCGACAGCTTCGAGAGAAAGGAGTGGGCGAGAGTTTAGTGAGTGGTAGCCAACGTGCCCTGGAATACGTTCTTCGACGAATTGGCTGAGCACAGATTGGTTGATGTAAGCCTCGCAAACATCCAGACTCGCCAAAATTAGACCTTCCAAGATAGGGTCCTCATTTTGCCGAGTAATTCCCAGCCAGGCCTTTAGCTCCGAAAGCGGTGCGCCACTTACGTCTGCCGGCTGTACGACACTTCGCTCCATCGCCTATGTCCTTCAATTCTTAAATGTGGTGCACCCGCGCTGCAGTCGCGAGGAGAGGGGCCGCCAACTGGCAGCGCGGGTGCAGGGTGCCGACAAAGGAGCAAAGGGGAGAACTCAACTTTGTCGGGTACTTTCATGCCGTGCTAGAGCGGCAATCAAGAATGGGATCAGGATTCGATCTTGAGCAATTTAATTGCATTCGAATCCAGGACTTGGCCTCCGACACGCTTCGTGGCGTAAAAGTGTACGAACGGCTTGTTCGAGAACGGATCACGCAGCACGCGTGTGGCGCTTTGTTCTGCGATGAGATACCCGTGCCGGAAGTTACCAAATGCGATCGGGAACTCTCCCGATGCTACGTCAGGCATGTCTTCCGCTTCAACCACGGGATAGCCGAGCAAGCGATCCGGTTGACCTTCGACCATGCCAGGCTGCCACAGGAATGCACCATCTGCCGTCTTGAGCTTTCGCACCGTCGCTAGGGTTGTCGAGTTCATCACGAAGCTCGCCCCCTGCCGGTGACCAGACTTCAGCGAATGAATGAGATCGATCAACTTCGCTTCTGGAGCTGGATCAAAGCCATTTGCATCTCCAGACCCAATGTATTGAAGTTGACCAAACACCCGCGTGCCATCTTCTGCAGTGCTATTACCAGCGCTTAAGAAGCCCTCAGGTTGGTTGATGCCGCTACCCGAGACAAAGGCCATGCCTTCAGACCTAGCGAATTCATTTGCGATCTCGCTAGCGAGCCAAGTCTCAAGGTCAAAGGCCACATCATCAAGCATGCCCTGACTAGCGGCCGGATTGGCATAGAGGTCGCCAGATGGCGGAGCAATCTCAGCGAAGTTTGGCGTGTCAGTCTCTGGCCGTGCCGCAATTTCACTTACCCAACCTGACGCAGTTGCACCGGTCGCCACAAGTTTCCGATAGCCTGAAGTGCCGGTTTGCACGACTTGTGCAATAGACCGGATTGGACTGATTTCCTTGAGCTCGCTGGCGATCTCAGCATCAATCTGACGTGGAACCGCAAAGCCGCCGTCTGCATCAGTTGCGCCATTGAGCGATTTAACCTCAGTTTCACGACCGCGACGCAGATATCCGTCGACAAATCCTTTGACCTCTGCGGTCGAAACGCCAGCACCGCTCAGAGCTGGGCGTGATGCAGCTCGTGATACCTTGTCTAGCCGTGCTTTTACTTCGTCTACATCAGTGCGAAGTGATTGGATTTGCACGTCAGCCTCGTCCTGACGGGCGACAATATCAAAGCTTTGTTCCGCAACATCTATTGGTGTTGACGGCATGCCATTTGGCGAGGGGATTGTGATGTCCATTTGGTAGTTGGCCTTTCTGTTAGGCATAAAAAAGGCCGCCCAATTGGCGACCGGCTAAGTTCCATTTGTGGAGAATTCAGTAGATGAAGTGGATGCGAGCCCCATGCTGCAGAGGGTGTGTGACCATGCTAATCTCGAACAACTCTATCTCAATCAGCTCTCGACCAGCTCTGGTATTGTTCGCCTTGCGAGCTCGGTAACCAAAGCTCAAGCCGTTGACTGTCCTTGCTTTCAACATTGAAGCAGCGCGGCTATCCAATTTGTTCACTTGGCCAACGATCCTTAGGCCCCTTCGATCTTCTGAAACGCTTTCGACAACGCCGATTTGTTGATGCGGGCGGTGCTGCCACAATACCGGCAGTGGTTGTGACCTGGCCGCTAAAGTATCGGCAAACGCTCCTATTCGAATGGTGTCGCGAGCTGCATCAGGCACATCGAATAGCCCTGCGTATCCAGCAAAACGTATCATTGAGCCTGTTTGTTTTGAGCGCTTGGTCATCCTTGACCTTCCGCGGGAAAGCCAAGCAGATCGCGTTTTTCAGCCCGTGTCAGAAAGTCGGCATCAGAAACCTGCTTCCACAGTCGCTCCCTGTCTTCCGAGAGTGCAGTTATTTGATCAAGGTCAATTGATAGTTTGTCATCATTGAACCACGGAGACAGCCCTTCTTGCAATGCAGAGAACAACTTGTCCGCTAGCGGTATAAGCGTGAGTCTCCACAATGCCCGATTGGCTTCTCTGTAGTTCGAATATGTATTGTCTCCGGGAATCCCCAAAAGCATCGGCGGAACACCAAACGCCAATGCGATCTCACGCGCTGCAGCATTCTTTAGAGTAGCGAAGTCCATGTCAGCCGGCGACATGGCGATCTTTTGCCATTTGAGTCCACCATCCAATAGCATTGGACGCCCCGCATTTACGGCGCCGGAAAACGCGGTTTCAAGTTCGCCCTTCAGCCGATCAAACTGGTCACGTGTCAGTCCGGCACCATCACCAGTCTCGTAAACCAATGCGCCAGAAGGACGTGCAGCATTCTCTAGGAGTGATCGATTCCATTCCGACGCAGCGTTGTGGATTGCGACCGCTTGTTGTGCCGCTGCACTAGCGCTGGCTCCTACATGATCATCCAAGGGGTGCATGGCCCTTACGTGTATGATGTTTGGCCAGCCTGTTTCATCTTCCAGCTCAATTATAACTCGGTTGCCGTTTGCGCTGTATTCGTATGCAATTGGCCAACCATCTGAACCCGCAATCATCTTCACTCGATCTGGCCGCAAGGCAAAGAGCTCGATCGGAGCGCCTGCCCCATCCTTTATGATCTGGATGTAGCCGTTGCCGTGGAGCAAGATATGCGCCGAGAGTGTTTCAAGAAGCGATTGACCTGCGCTGGTAGCGTTTACAAGTTGGCCAATGTCGCTTGAGGAATTTGTCATGGGGGCCTGACCCACGCCCTCAGCAACAATACGAACTGCACGCTGTGCGATCGGGTTACTCATAAAGCCGTCTCTTACGGCGCGCTCATAGCAAAATTGGTGGGCTGTCGTCTGTTCCGCAAAAGCGGGCAGCCAGCCAGCTGTACCCCCTGATGCGAGAGGCATTCTACTTTTCTTTTCGCTTTTGAATGAGGAAAGCAATGTATCAAGCAATGCCATTTTGTTTCCTTTGAAAAAGACTTGCGTCAAACTTGCCGGATTCGAGGACTTGAATTCTGGCTGAGCAGAAGCTCGGTTAGGGCCCAAACAAGAGCATCGGCGCGGTCGGGGCTCTTACCTGGTCCCGCGTATTCGCCACCTATCAACAGGCCGCACAATTGGTCCTCAAGCTGCGGGAAGCTTCCACAGTGTCTCACGCGGCCGGAGCTGTAGAGCGCTGCAATCGGTTCCGCGCGTGCCACTTTGCCTCTACTAGCTCGGACCAGCTTCACCTGCAGCTGTTCGTCGGCGGCGTGCAAAACGCTTTCGACCATATTGCCGCCTTGATTCGCCTCGGCGATTATTCGGTCTGCGTCCCAATGCTCTGCTGCTCTTGCCACCATCTTTGCCCAAGCATCTGGTTGTGCGCCGCCGATCGAATAGTCTGCAAGAACATAGGCAATTTGGTCTTCACCAAGGGCAGCAATGATAATGCCGCATTCGTCGCCGGTCGCCGACGCTGGAGGGTCAACAGCGATGATTACTCTTCTGAATTGATCGGGCTGGCGATCCACACGCGTCGCCTCGAAGGTTTCTCGTGACCAAAGAGCCCCTTCGATGTCTTCTAAGAACTCGCCCGCTATCTCCTGCCTTGCCAGATGGGAGCCAGCATATTCGCTTTCGATGGCATCAAGGAAGCGGCGAGGTAGGTTTGCCGCATTGTCATATGTAGAGCCTTTAGTGACTACGGTTGCAGGATCATTTTTGTCCTTGAGTAACCTTTGAAGCAGCGGCATCATCCTCGGTGTTGTTGTGGCGACTATCTTTGGGTCAGTGCCGAGCCTCATTCCCATCAATAGGTTGTCCCAAGCACGGGTCGCTCTTTCATGTGACAATGGCCACTTGCCGATTTCGTCACACCAAGCGTGCGAATGCTGAGGTCCTCGAAGAGTCTCAGGTGCAGCTGCTGAAAACAGTTGAGCTTGGGCCCCGTTGGGAAATTTGATTCTCCGTAAGGAGCTTTCGAGAACGGGGCGATTCTCCGGCGGATAGCAAGCCAGCAAGCCGCTCTCCCCTTCAACCATGACAGCTCTTGCTTCAGCAATCGAGGATGAAACCAACGCAATTCGGGCGTGACAATCACTTTCAGCGATCATCCTAACCCATTCTGCACCTGCCCGTGTTTTGCCAAAGCCCCTTCCCGCTAGAATTAGCCATGCACGCCAATTTCCTGGGGGGCTTAGTTGTGAGCGGCGTGCAAGCATCTCCCAGTGGTATTGAAACTCGTTTCGCTCCTCTTGATTGAGAGCGGCCACTACTCTTTGACGGGCCTCGTCACTTTCTTCTGCCAGCCAATCCAAGCAGGCAGTCATGTAATCTCACTCACCACTTCAGCGCTTGCGCGAAGTTTTTCACCTTTCACCTGCTCGCGAATGGCCTCGATTTTTCTGTCGATTGAAGCCCTTACTTGAGCCGGAGTCACTTTGCGTTCATCGGTTCGGACCGTTGCAGCGTTTTGGCGATGTGTTGACAAAAAACGCAGAGCGTTAGCCAAGTCATACTTGCCACCGCCTTCTGTCTCAAAGTCGCCTTCGCGCAATCTTCGCAAGATCTCTAGCTCCAAATGAGCGTAGCCCTCACTGATAGCCGCAAGCCAGTTTTGCGCGAATTCTGGCTCTTTGCGCCGTGCTTCATGTGCCCTGCCGGGAAGGATGCCGGCGCTTTCTGCGGCTTCCGTGATGTTCGAGCTCTCACTAAGTTTCACTAGAAAGCGCTCGCGCCAGTTTCGTTTTGGCCTGATGACAGCATCGGACTTTTGACCGCCGACGCTTACCGCCGAATTGCGATGCGCTTTCATTTTTATCTCCAGGCCGGAGTAAAGAAAAAGCGGCCTTTCCAATGAGGAGGGCCGCTTTGCGAATCGCTATTTTCCGATGTTGTCTTCTTCTAGCCAATGAGCGTTACAATGTCAATAGAAATGTGCCAAATAGGTTAATTTTATCGAGTTGCCTCGCTGACCTAGTTCAACTAAGCGCTTCGAGACTTAGGCACGTAGGAGACCCTTTTTGGCATGGCTTCGAGCATTGTATGAATGGACCATGGAAAAGGCCGCCCACCCTTATGCCGTTTGGTGGTTGGCGTTTTTCAGCTTCATCGAGTCGAGCTTTTTCCCAATTCCACCACATCCACTGCTCGGACTAATGTGCCTGTCTGAGCCGAAAAAGGCGATCAAGTTTGCGGTTGTGGCCACCATCGCCTCCGTCCTGGGTGGATTGTTCGGCTATGCGATAGGATACTTTCTCTACGAATCTGTGGGCGCTTGGATGCTTGGCATTCTTGGTTTGGCAGAGACGTTCCCTGTCGCCAGATGCTACATCAATGAGCAGGGAGCTCTGGCCGTGTTCTTTGCGGCCGGAACGCCTGTTCCCTTCAAGCTTATGACTATCACTGCAGGCTTCATCCGCATGGATCTGCTCACTTTCACGCTCGCAGCCATTGCTGGGCGAGCGCTTATCTTCATGATCGTCGGGATTCTTTTCCAAGTATTCGGCGCGCCCATAAAGCGCATAATCGACAAGTACCTCGGACTGGTCACAACGGTGTTTGTGATACTCGTCGTCGCTGGTTTTTTGGTTGTCAGTCAATTTGCGAGCGGAGAAAAAAATGCCGGCATTCCGCAAGGGTGTGATGCGGAAGCGCTCGAGCGCAGTGAGCCAATCTAACTACTATTTTTTGTCTCGCGGCAAACGTCTGACTGAGCTACTCAACGATTCCTATGGCTTTGCCAGCTCGTTCAAACATTCCGAGTATTGCTTCAACTTCCTCAGCTGAATGCTCTGCGCACAAGGAGCATCTAAGCAGTGTCATATTGGCTGGAGTAGCGGGTGGCCTTGCAAGATTGACGTATAACCCTTCTTTCAGGAGGGCCTCCCACATCGCTGCTCCGCGTTCCAGATCAGGCATAATGACAGCGACAATGGCGCTCTGTGGTTCGCTTGTGCCGAGTTTGAACCCCAACGCTGTAAGACCGCCATGAAGACGCTTTGAATTTTCCCAAAGATGCGCCCGCTTATTTGCGCCATGCATCAGCTTCCGAATAGACGTCGCAGCAGTTGCAACTACGCTCGGTGGCAGACTAGCGGTGAACACATATGGGCGGCAGACAAGTCGCAAAATGTCGAATTTCGGATGGTTTGATACGCAAAAGCCGCCAACTGTTCCGACACTCTTGGAGAAAGTGCCAATGATGAAATCGACGTCATCGATCACGCCTTGCTCTTCGCAAACACCGCGACCATTCTCGCCAATGAAGCCCATTGAGTGAGCCTCATCCACCAAAATCATCGCGCCATACTTTTTGGCAACAGCGATCATCTCATTTAGCGGTGCGACGTCACCAAGCATCGAATAGACGCCTTCCAGAACCACCAATTTCCCGGCACCTTCTGGGATACGCCGTAAACGCTTCTCCATCGCCTCTACGTCATTGTGCTTAAACGGGACGATCTCCGCGCGACCCATGGCACAGCCATCGTAAATTGAAGCATGGCTATCGATATCAAGGATGATGTAATCACCCTTTCCAGCGATCGTTGATATAATTCCTAGGTTTGCCTGATAGCCTGTCGAAAAGACCATTGCGTGTTCCATATCATAGAACTCCCGCAAGGCATCTTCGCATTCTTTGTGGCCCTGATAAGTGCCATTCAGTACTCGGCTTCCCGTTGTCCCGGATCCATAATCAGCAAGAGCGCTCTTACCTGCTTCCAACACGTCGGGATCAAACGTCATCCCCATGTAGTTATACGTGCCCAACAAAATTGTGTCGCGGCCGTTGCAAATCGCCCGCGTTGGCGAAAGCACTTTCTCCATTACTAGGTTGAAGGGATCTTCAATACCGCTTGCTAGCAAATTCTCGCGTATTTGGATGAGCGGGTCGAACTTTGAAAGTAGATCGCCGGCTGGCGCAGTAGGGGGAGGCGTCATCTCGGTCATTGAAATTTCTCTGTCAGCTATCCTGAAGTTTATGCACGGCAGAAACAAGCTGCCCATAGTTTTCGATCTCGGCCTGTTGGTTCATACTGATAATGACGTCAAACTCGTCTTCGATCTCAGCCACGAAGTCCATCACAGTCAAACTGTCGAACTCAAGGTCATTTGCGAACGTCGTTCCCGCCTCAATGGCGACAGCCTTCTTGTTGAAGGGCTCGATAAGAGCGCGAATGCGTTCGTCTACTTCAGCTTCAGTCATGGTCATGCAATCTCATTTCATGTTGATGCGCGAAATAGCTGTTCACACAAACCTTGCAAAGCGCATTCGGCGCAAAGCTTGTCAAGTTTTGCGCGCACTGCCAAGCTTCACTACGCTTGATGGGGGTGAAAGTGTCCGAACAAAACCAAGAACTCAGTGCTGAGGCGCAAAAGGGGCAGACCAGAGAATTCTCCCCTCACACCATTCATCTCGTTCGAACAGCACAGATTAACACGCTCACCCTCTCTCAAATGGCGGACCAAAAGGCATCGATCCTTATCGGGGCTACGTTTGTTGTGTTTTCTCTAGCGGTGACCAGATTGATCGGCGCCGAAATTACGTGGTCTACGATCAGTCTCGCCGCAACTGCATTTCTCTCATCGATATTCGCGGTGATCGCTGTAGTACCATCCCTAGGTCGCCCGCCAAAGGATCCTGCCGCTTTCAACCCTCTGTTTTTCGGTCATTTCGCGACGGTCGACGAAGTGGAATGGCGCGATGAGATGCTAGATCGGTTCGAAACTGATGAAAGCCTATTCAAGGTGATGTTGAAGGATATTCATCAGAATGGAAGGGTCCTATACAAGCGAAAGTACCGTTTTCTCACATACGCTTACCGGATTTTCCTTGGCGGCTTGTTGATCACTTGGCTGATTTATGTCGGCGAATACTTCACTGGCTAACTTGGCAGCAGCTCCTTTACGGCTGACATAAACGGTATGATGGATACTGGTTTTGCCAAATAGCCTGCAGCCCCGGCGGCGCGAATTTTCTCTTCATCACCCTTAGCAGCGAAAGCTGTGACAGCGAGAATGGGAATTTGTTTCAGTTCATCCAAATTTTTTGCAGCTGTGATTAAGTCTATTCCCGAAATGCCAGGGAGTTGAATGTCCATTATGATCAGGTCTGGGGTCACAGCCTTCGCTGCGTCAATCACTGCATGACCGTCGGCTACTGGCTCGACGTTGAATCCGTTGGCTTTTAGGACATCGCAGAACAATTTACGGTTGAGGTCGTTATCCTCAACAACCATTATATGCTTTGTCACTCAATGCCCTCGTTCATTCCTCACCACCCGTGAGGGTAGTCACTCACCCTCTTCTTCTCAATCCCGGATCGCAAACAATGTCAAACGACGATGTAAGTGGCGCACAAAAGGAGCTGGCTGGATCGCGTTCCGCTACCCTAGCGCTTGCCGCAATCGGCTGGATACTTCAGGACGAAGCGAGGGCTGATCGATATCTAGAGCTCACCGGCTTAGATCCGGAATCGCTTAGGCTTGGACTGAACGACGACTTGGTGTTGGGATCTGCCCTCGAATTTCTGGCCAATCATGAACCAGATTTGCTCCGCGCTGCCGAAGCGTTAGCTGTAACACCCGAAGAGCTCGTTTCTGCACGAAAGGACCTTATTGCATGAGTCGGCCGTTAATTATCAGCGATTGTGATGAAGTCATTCTGTACATGGTTGCTCACTTCAAGACCTGGCTTGAACAAGACCAAGGGATTGATTTCAATCTGCAAAATGGGAACTTTGGTGAAGCACTTCGTTGGCGTGATTCTGGTGTCCTGTTAGAGCCTGCAGAAATCTGGAAAAAACTTGGTGGCTTCTTTGATACCGAAATGGATCGTCAATCTCCTATCCCAGGATCGGTGGATGCCCTCAACACTCTTGCAGAATTTGCCGACGTGGTGGTGCTAACCAACCTTGTCGACTTCCGTCGTGAAAAACGGGCTCAGCAGCTTGCAGCACATGGTCTCAATGCCAAAGTCTACACAAACCAAGGTCCAAAAGGCCCTGCGTTACGAAAAATCGTCGAGGAATTCTCGCCAACCCAGACATTCTTTATTGATGATTTGGCTCAGCATCACGCATCCGTGCGCGATACGATAGGAGGGGTTCATCAACTGCACCTGTGCGGCGAACCTAGTATTGCTGCATCTATTGATTGTGCACACAAAGCAGGTCACGCAGACGCAAGGATAGACGACTGGGCGAGTGCCCTACCTTGGTTAACTGAATGTATGGAAAGGGACGCAGCATGACAATTGAAGCCCGCCTAAAAGAACTCGGCATCGATTTGCCGGAAGCGGCTGCGCCCGTGGCAAGTTACGTTCCGCTGATCGAGCAATCCGGCTTTGTTCATGTATCCGGACAACTCCCGTTTGTTGATGGCGAACTCCTCAAAGGTCGCCTCGGTGAAAATGTAGAAATTGAGCAGGGGCAAGTAGCGGCAAGAGCTTGTGGTCTAATGATTCTAGCTCAGCTCAAAGCAGCTGGATTGTTGGAACAGGTATCGCGCGTTATTAAGCTAGGCGCTTTTGTAAGTTCAACACCAGCTTTTACCGACCAACCAATTGTGGCCAATGGTGCCTCTGACCTGATGTATGAAGTTTTTGGCGAGAGCGGTCGACATGCGCGGGCAGCTGTTGGAGTGCCAGTTTTGCCTCTCGGAGCTGCGGTAGAGGTTGACGCTGTCATCGCGCTCTCCAAGCACTAAGGACAGGGACCTGATCGATACTGAGCCTACTCTAGAACAGACCAACCGAATGGACAGTTTTTCTTGACTGAGAAGGACGCCGATAGAAGTGAATTGGTCGTCAAGCTCGCGCCTGGAGTGGGTCAGTTCGCTCCTGCCGATTGGAATGCTCTAGGGGGCGATCGAAATCCGTTTGTTAGTCACGAATTCCTAACTTCGCTCGAAGATTCAGGTAGTGTTGGGCCTGGAACCGGCTGGGAGCCTGCGCCGATCGTCATCACAGATGCTGACGGGACGCTGCTGGGTGCCATGCCCAGTTATGCCAAAGGGCATAGCCAAGGGGAGTTTGTGTTTGATCACGCTTGGGCTGACGCGCTTCATAGGGCTGGCCGGAACTATTACCCCAAACTACAAATTGCGGCGCCATTTACACCGGCCAGCGGCCCTAGGCTATTACTCTCCGATCAATCGATTGCTGACTATTTGCTCAAGGGGGCTGAGTCCGTTTGCTCACAAAATGGACTATCATCAGCCCACGCGACGTTTGTTGAGCATGACCAACTGCCCTTATTTGAGAGAAACAATTGGCTTTTGCGGAGCGATATTCAATTCCATTGGCAGAACCGCGATTACGAAAATTTCGATGAGTTTCTGCAAGAGCTTTCATCCAGAAAACGGAAGAACCTTCGCAAGGAGCGCCAGGCGGCGACAAATGGGCTGCGCATTGATCGCCTATCCGGCGAGTCCATCAAGCCAGAGCACTGGGATGCGTTTTGGACCTTTTATCAAGACACGGGCGCGCGCAAATGGGGCTCCCCGTATCTCACTCGGGAAGCATTTGATCTGTTGGGCGAGAGGATGGGCGACAAGATTGTGCTTATCTTAGCGTTTGAAGAAGGTGTTCCGGTCGCGGGTGCGCTAAACTTCGTAGGCGCTGATGCAATCTTTGGGCGCTATTGGGGGTGCGCGCGTGAAATCAAATTTTTGCACTTTGAGCTGTGCTATTATCAAGCAATCGACATTGCAATTGAACTTGGTCTCCCCCGCGTTGAGGCGGGAGCACAGGGCGGGCACAAGCTCGCCAGAGGTTACGTACCAGTCAAGACATGGTCAGCGCACTGGGTTGCTGATCCGGATTTTCGGTCTGCGATTGCTGACTTTCTAGAACGCGAAAAAGCAGGCGTCGAAACCGATAAGATGTTTTTGGGTGAAAGAACACCCTTCAAACGTGGCGCGTAATACCTGACTATCAAGCGGCGCGGCGTTCTTCTGAAAGCCAGCGACGCGCCCGACGTTGTGCTTCGGCAATTTCTCGAGCAGTCATTTCGTCCGAAACATCGGCGCGGCACCAACCAGCTTCCTCGTGTCCGCGCGATGCAGCGATATTGAACCATTTGTGTGCTTCGATCAGGTCAACTTCCATTCCGTTGCTTCCAGTTGAGTAGGCAACACCTAGGTTAAACAGTGCGGAAACCTGGCCTGCTGCCGCTTCGGCGAGAAAGCCTGCAATAGCGAGGTCGATTTCACCCGCCTTTAGCAGGGTGACTTCATCCGCAAAAACTGACTTATATTCCATTGTTTAATTCCCCATGTTTCACGCCTAGCTTCAAACAAGCTTCATCCCCATTGAAGGCGCAAACACAGACCTCTCGGAACATGGTCAACAAAACGTTAATCACGATAAATTTTTTTCGGTCACTTACCGTCAATTCGAGCTAATTGAGGTCCACCAGCCAATCATTAATCAGGAATGATGGGTGCTCTTTTTCAAACTGGCTTGCGGGCGTCAAAAGCGTTGCCTATAGGCGCTGCAACGTTTGGAATTGCCGGGGGGCGAGAAGGGTTTGGAATTTGCCAGACCTCTAAACGGGACGGTATCGCAAGAGGTTTTTTGGGATTAGAGGACCATATGTCAGCGGCCGCGTCTGAAGAAATCGACATTATTGAACGAGCTAAGAACCTTGTTGGCCCGGAATATGTTCCGAGTGATGACGAGGAGTACATGTCTGAGAGGCAGCAGGCTTACTTTCAACTGCTGCTTATCGAATGGCGGCGCTCGATTCATTCTGCCGCTGGCCAGACACTACAGTCTCTGGCTGATGGACCTATTAGAGAAGCAGACCTCAACGATCGAGCATCTAGTGAGACCGACTGGGGTATCGAACTTCGCACACGTGATCGTCAGCGCAAGCTCGTTTCTAAGATTGACTCAGCATTGCGTCGGATTGCTCAGGGCGAATATGGCTATTGCGAAGTGACAGGCGATCCAATTGGCCTCAAGCGACTTGTTGCACGGCCCGTGGCAACGATGACCGTCGAAGCGCAAGAAGCTCACGAACGGCGCGAAAAAGTCTCCAGAGACGACTGAACTTCATCCTCTTGGCAAACAAATCAGCCAAAGTCGTTCCGCTATGGGACAACTACGACTTTTGCAGGTTCCGATGAACTGGCGTTAACGGGCCATTTACCGCGAGCTCCTAACGCCAAGTGCAGTAATTTTGCGTGGGCAAGATTGCACGACGGTTTGAATACTTTGCGCAGGGCCGCGCGTAGGAGATGTAGGACAAATGGCAGGTGTCGAGACCAGAAGCGATTCTCGCGACAGTTTGTTTTTGCTCGCGAATGTCAAGGTTGAGCAAGCCGCTGAACAGCATCGGGTTCGCGTCCGTAATCTCTCCGATGGTGGCATGATGGGCGAAGGACCTTTGGCCGTAAAACGCGGCAATCGGGTCGAAATCGAGTTGCGTAACGTGGGATCCGTAGGGGGCAATGTGGCCTGGGTCCAAGACCAACGATTTGGCATTGCCTTCGACGAAGAGATCGACTCACAGCGCGCTCGTGCACCAAGCAATGACGGTTTGGGAAGTCCAAGTGAGGTTGCCTCGACTTCCTATGCGCATCGCGCACCTCCGCCGCCTGAACCTCGTAGGTTGCGCAAGGTTTGATTGTTCAGACCCGATAAGTCCGCAAATCGTCACTTCTCACTGACCAATCTAAAATAAGCTGCTATCTAGGTAATCGTGTCAAAGCTACCGACTGCCCTAGCACTATCCCTCTTGTTGGCCGCCTGTGGCCCAAGTGTTGATAGTGGACCACTCAACGTAGGCGTGATTGGTGAGCACGATGAGATTTTTGAGAAGGGCGTCCGCCTTTCTGTCGGCGCTCAACACCTGTACTCCGCAACTAACGAAGGGCTAGTGGCGCTGGACTCCGCAGGGCAAGTCATCCCGGCCATTGCGGAGCGTTGGATCGTCACTGACGACGGCCTTAGCTATATTTTTCGTATCCGGGCTTCTGACTGGCCAGACGGTGAAGCCATTACCGCCGCCGATGTTCGAATATTGCTGCAAGATCGCTTGCGCCGTCTCGATGGAACATCGCTTGGACTCGATTTAGCGAAAGTCGTTGATGTGCGAGCGATGACCGGTCGGGTGGTCGAAGTCCGCCTTTCAGCTCCCATGCCAGAATTTTTGCGACTCATGGCTCAGCCAGAACTTGGTTTTGTTCAGCAAGGCAGTGGCGCTGGCCCGATGATTGTGTCTCGTGAACCTGATGAGCAAATTGCAAGGCTTAGTGCTATGTCTCCGCAAGATAGAGGTTTGCCCTCGCGAGAGAATGAAACTGCGCGCAGTCTGACGCTTCGCGCATTGCCTGCACAGGCTGCGGTAGACGCGTTTTCAAACGGGGATGTCGACTTGTTGCTGAACGGCACTCTGGCGAACTTTCCGATGGCGCAACTGGGACCACTGTCGCGCGGGACAGTTCAAGTTGATCCAGCCCGCGGGCTTTTTGGACTGATGATCAAGACCGAGAATGGGCTCTTAGCAGAGCCGGAACTTCGTGAAGCTTTGTCGATGTCATTAGATAGGAGCGAATTGATAGAGCCGTTTGGCCTTGGCGGCTGGCAAGCCACCACTTCGATTGTTCCATTGGAACTATTTCCGCAAATGTCGTCCGGAGGTGCCCGCTGGTTTGGCCAAGATATTGAACAAAGACGAAACACGGCCCGCCAACGAGTTTCTGATTGGCGAAGTCGGACCGGAAACGAAGCAACCGTGCGGGTTGGAATTCCTGAGGGTCCAGGCGGCGATTTGTTGTTTGAGGAAATTTCTAATTCTTGGCAAGGAATCGGCATTGGAGCTGAGCGATCGGGGCTTGGCCAAGGAGCTGATTTAGAACTTTTTGATCGCCTTGCCCGATATTCTTCACCTCGGTGGTACCTCAATCAGTTCAATTGTTCTTTGAACGTCGGTCTTTGCTCACCCGGTGTAGACGCCCGGGTTCAGGAAACGCTGACCATCAGCGATCCTGCCTTGAAGCAAGAGGTATTGTCAGAAGCGCATGATAAGTTGATTGAAGCTGAGATTTACATCCCCCTAGGCGCGCCCGTCAGATGGTCACTCGTGCGAGGTGCAGTGGATGGCTATCAAGCAAACCAATGGGGGCTCCACCCCTTGTTCCCGCTGAGCTCAGCACCCATATAGGACAAGAAGGAGAGCAATATGAACCTCCCCGATGGCCCTCTTCTGGATGGACATTCTGACAGTTCTCGTTTGCTAGGAGTTGAACTGCCCACTGGCACCGATCCCGCATCAATTCGCGCCCGTGTAGAGGCGGCCGAGCTTCTTTTGGAACGTTCATTCAATATTCCAGGGATTAATGTACCCGTGGGCCTTGATGCGTTGATCGGCCTTGTGCCCGTATTGGGCGATATCATCACCACTGCTATGGGCGCCTACATTGTCTGGGAAGCTCGAAACCTTGGTATATCCAAATGGCATTTAACGCGAATGGGGGCGAATGTAGCTTTTGATGCTGCGCTGGGATTGTTGCCGGTCGTTGGCGATGCTGCTGACTTCGTTTTCCGGTCAAATACCCGAAACCTTCGCATCATTAAGAAGCATTTGGATAAGCATCACCCTGAGACCCGCATCATTGAGGGCTGAAGCAAGGTCTATGCTTCAAGCTCAATGTCCCAATAGAGCCAGTCCCGCCATGTTTCGTGGAGATAGTTTGGCGGGAATTGTTTGCCATGCTGCTGGAGCTGCCAGCTTGTAGGGCGAATTGGCGCTCTGCCAACTGGCATACTTGCCTGTTTCGGCGTTCTTCCGCCCTTTTTCATATTGCAAGAAGAGCAAGCGGTAATAATATTTTCCCAGGTGGTTTTACCGCCCAGCCGGCGTGGTATCACGTGATCAAAAGTTAGGTGTTCTGCGTTTCCGCAGTATTGGCACTGAAAGCTGTCTCGCAAGAACACGTTGAAGCGAGTGAATGCCGGAAACTCACTTTGTTTCACGTATTGCCGCAGCGCGATGACGCTTGGAACTTTCATATCCAAGTTTGGCGAATGCACCTGACGATCATAGCTTGCGACGATATCGACCCTGTCGAGGAACACAGCCTTAATCGCTGTCTGCCAAGGCCACAGGCTCAAAGGGAAATACGACAGTGGAGTGTAGTCTGCATTTAGGACAAGCGCAGGGCATGCCGACAAATTGCGTGTCGGATCCTCTTCTGCGCTACGGAAACGCGCAGTCTTCTCGATCAGCTCGGCTTGAAACACTTTTGCGCTTCTCCCTGATTGACTTGAACATGGCGTGACAGAGAAAAGAGTCAAAGCCACTACAGCCAGCATATCCACAGGGATAGATAGAAGAATTACGGTGATTGTCCCCAATTGCCTCTCTATGATGCCCGTATGACGATGACCGGAGTACAAAGTTTCATAGAACCGGCGACGGCACGCTTTGCGCCCAGCCCGAACGGTCGCTTGCACCTGGGTCACGCATATTCCGCGATTTTAGCGCACGATATCGCCAAAAATTCCAACGGGACATTTCTTCTCAGGATCGAAGACATTGACGGCCTAAGGTCGCGTCCGGAACTCTCTGAAGAATTCCGGCGCGATCTCGAATGGCTTGGCCTGGAATGGTCGGACGTCCCCTTTCAATCGGAGCGCCTTTCGGCATACGAAAGAGCCATAGAACGCCTTGAGCAAGAAGGGCTTGTCTACGCTTGCGCCTGTACACGTCACGAATTGGCCAAGGCGCCAATGCGCATTGGCAAGGACGGACGCAATTATCCGGGAGGCTGTGTTCGCGCATGTGGAGCTAGGACGCCTGGCTTCAGAGGCCCCGCTGCTGTCAGACTTGATATCGACAAAGCAATGGGCCGAGTTGGGGAGATTGTCTGGACGGACCAGCATTCCGGCAGCGTCATCGCAGACCCGCGCGAATTTGGCGATGTGATCCTTGTGCGAAAGGATTTGCCAGCGAGTTATCATTTGGCGGTTACTGTCGATGATGCCGCCGACGGGGTGACGTTGGTAACGCGGGGAATGGATCTGTATGATGCAACTTCCATCCATCGCGTTTTGCAGGAATTGCTAGGGCTTCCCGTACCGCATTGGCTACACCATAAGCTGATCGTCGATGAAGGCGGCAAGAAGCTAGCAAAACGGCGAGGGTCAAGTGCGCTGGCAGAGCTAAGAGAGAGAGGAGAAGATGGTCTCGCGATCGCCCAACAATTGCGTGAAGGCACATTGGGGGTGGAACTTAGCGAGAAGCCATCCATTTAGAGGCTTATGAATTACATACTCATCCCGATTCTCATTGCGCTGTGCGTACTTGTGATAGTCTCGCTCATTCGTGGCATCGTCGCTTTCCTAAAGACAACGAAGATTGATCTGGAAAGTGGAAAGGGTGAGACTGTGACTGAGATGCAGCTGATGCAGAATAAAGCTATGTTCGCCCGCATCAAATATCAGTTCGCCGCAGTTGTCGTGGTGGGGATCATTGCGATTGCCGCTGGCAGCTAGACGCGGTCTTTTAGGCCAGCCATAGGTCGGACATGGTCAAGCTAAATAAGATTTACACTCGAACTGGTGACGATGGGACAACAAGTCTCGTAGACGGCTCGCGCGCAGACAAGAATTCCGCCCGTATCGCTGCAATCGGCGCGATTGACGAAGCCAATAGCTCGATTGGTTTCGCATTATGTTCAGTTAGCGATAGTGCACATCGTGCGCTGCTTTTAAGAATTCAAAATGATCTTTTTGATCTGGGCGCCGATCTTGCCACGCCCAGCGAAGATGGCAATTTCAAACCGTCGGAATTGGTTCTTCGCATTGTTGAAGCGCAGCCGAAATGGCTGGAAGATCAGATTGACGCTCTGAATGCGAGCCTCGCCCCTCTCGACAGTTTCGTTCTTCCAGGGGGAAGTGAGGCGGCGGCGCGGATTCATGTCGCCCGAGCGACAACCCGTGCCGCAGAGCGCTGTGTCACACAGCTTGCGAGTGGAGCCGACATCAATCCAGCAGCATTGGCCTATATCAATAGGCTGTCAGACTTACTGTTTGTCCTTGGTCGCATCCTCAATGACGAGGGTCGGGCGGATGTGAAGTGGATTCCCGGAGCAAACCGCTAGTCACATCTGTTCTTCCGGGTTAGTGAGCGCACTTTGCTGCACATGCGAAGGATGAACTATGCGCAAGATCGCTGTAATTGGGGCGGGTCAAATGGGATGCGGAATCGCGCAAACCGTTGCGGCATTTGGCATGCCGGTACTTCTATCAGATATCGATCTAGCATCTGCCGAGGCTGGCAAAACGAAGATCGAAAGCGCCATTTCGAAGCTCATGGGGCGTGGCAAAATTGAAGTCGGAGAAGCAGAAGCACTTTTGGGTCGCATCACACCGCTGGCTGACTACGCTCCGATGGGAGAAGCCGATCTCATAATTGAGGCTGCAACGGAACAAGAGCCGATCAAGCAATCGATCTTTGAGAAAGCTGGCAAAGTCCTCGCATCTGACGCGATCATGGCCTCGAATACCAGCTCAATTCCGATTACTCGGATGGCCAATCACTCACCAGATCCCGAGCGCTTTATCGGCCTTCATTTTTTCAATCCGGTGCCGGTCATGGGATTGATCGAGGTGATACCTGGACTGGCCACGGCTCAATCGACGACTGATCGTACGACAGCCTTTGCTGAAGGATTGGGAAAGCAGGTTGTTCTCAGTCAGGATGAGCCTGGTTTCGTGGTCAATCGCATTCTGCTTCCGATGATCAACGAAGCCGTATTTGTGCTTGGCCAGTCTACCGCCGGCATCGAAGACATCGACAAAGGGTGCCGATTGGGTCTGAATCACCCGATGGGCCCACTTCAGCTGGCTGATTTTGTTGGTTTGGATACCTGCCTTGATATTATCAAGGTGCTCTACAAGACAACTCGCGATAGCAAATATCGCCCTGCGCCATTGCTCGTTAAATATGTTGAAGCTGGATGGCTTGGCCGAAAAACGGGAAGAGGTTTTTACGACTATTCTGGCGAAATACCGGTCCCAACTCGCTGACGGCGCAAAGTACTTATTGCTGTACTAAATCGGGTGCTTGTTCGCCGCCACCACGAACTGGAGGCGCACTTGGCGCTGCCCTTGATGTGATAGTCGGACTGCCGGGGCGAGCATTGCTTTGAGCGCCTCTCGCCACACGCGGTCCGGAGGTAGGTTCTGACGCTGAATATTCGCCAAAAGTGGGCGTAGGTTCGTCCGGGGTGCTTTGGTTTCCATTGCTATCGGCCTGGACATTAGATCCTGATGCCGAAGCGCTCCAACTGTCTGACAAACTATTGCCGCCCCATGCAGCGCCTTGATCCTGACTTGGCGCAGCATCTGCTACCTTATTGGTTTCGTCTTCAACTGCCGCTACGGGTTCGGGCTCTGGCTCAGAACCGGGAAAGAATGCGTTCGCACCGAAAGATGCAACTATCGCAATGACTACGACGACGCCGGCAAATCCGAGCGCTGCTTTAGGGTTGGCGAGCATGCTTTTTGACATGGCAGAACCAATAGCGCGCTGACGGTTAAAGATTCGTGCAGAGGCTTCAATTCAGCGAATGCTTTAGCTCATAAAGGAGGTCCAAGGCTTCTCGCGGTGAAAGAGCGTCCAGATCACTCTCGCGCAATGCCTCGACCATTTTCTCTTCAGCCGAGAGGCTGGCTTCTTGTGGTTGGATCGAAGCAAAAAGCGGAAGATCGCCCAAGCCAGCTTCCAAGCCACCAGTTTCTTCGCGGGACTTCTCGAGTTTGCTCAAAACGCTGCCGGCGCGCTCCACGACACTTGATGGCACCCCCGCAAGCTTCGCAACTGCAAGACCGTAAGATCGATCAGCGGGTCCTTCTGCAAGCTCATGCAGCAGAACCAGATCACCCTTCCATTCTCTGGCTCGGACATGATGCAATGACAATTTGCTACAACTATCAGCAAGCCGAGCAAGTTCGTGATAATGTGTCGCGAATAAACACCTGCATTCAATCTGTGAATGCATCGCCTCGACAACCGCCCATGCGAGTGCAAGACCATCGTAGGTTGATGTTCCACGCCCGACTTCGTCCAGAATTACAAAGCTTTGCTGCGTGGCCTGAGACAGAATCGCCGCAGTTTCGACCATTTCCACCATGAAGGTTGAGCGGCCGCGTGCTAAATTGTCCGATGCCCCTACGCGGCTAAACAGGCGATCGACCAAGCCAATCTTTGCTGAGGATGCTGGAACGAAGCACCCAGCTTGTGCCATCAAGACGATTAGCGCGTTCTGCCTGAGAAAAGTCGACTTGCCGCCCATATTTGGGCCACCAATTAGCCACAGGCGATCGTCCGACGAGAGTGCACAATCGTTGGCAACGAAGCGCTGCCCGTCCTTTTCTAGCGCCGCTTCGACAACTGGATGACGCCCTCCGGCTATTCCTAATTCTTGCGTATCGCTGATTGCTGGTCGCGCCCAATCTCCTTCTGCAGCTCGCTCCGCATTCGCAGATGCCACATCCAGCCTGGCCAACGCAGCGGCCGTACTGGCAATTTTCTCTTTGGCTTGAGCGATGCTGTCGACCAGCTCTTCAAAATGCGCTTCTTCAGCTGCAAATGCGCGGCCGCCAGCTTCTGATATGCGGGTCGCCTCCTCATGAAGGGCAATCGAGTTGAAGCGAACCGCGCCTTTCATAGTCTGGCGATGCGTAAAGCCGCTTTCCGGGGCCATCAACGCGTCGGCATGGCGGCTTGGCACTTCGATAAAATAGCCCAATACGCCATTGTGCTTTATCTTAAGAGACGAGATGCCAGTTTCGTTGCGATAGCGCGCCTCCATCGCGGCAATGGCCCGTTTGGCATTTCCGGATACTTCGCGAAGTTCGTCCAATGCAGCGTCATAACCAGGCGCAATGTACCCCCCGTTTGTGCGTTCAGTGGGTGGAGATGCAATAAGCGCCCGCGCCAAATGATCTGTAAGCGCCCCATGGCCAGCAAGTTGCGGAATAATCTCGTTCAGCAGAGCGGGGCGATCACTCTCCCTTGTGAGCCAGTCATAGAGCCTGGCAGCTTCGCTCAACCCATCGCGAATTTGGCCAAGATCCCGCGGACTTCCTCGGCCCGCGACAACCCGACCTAGCGCTCGACCAATATCAGGTAAGGAGCGCAGGCAATCGCGCATATTTGCCCGTTCAATCGGGCGATCTAGCCAGAATTGTACAAGCCCTAGGCGACTTTCTATCGCGAGCTGATCCAGAAGCGGAGCAGATAGGTCTTGAGCGAGGAGCCGTGAACCTGCGCCAGTGGTGCAACGATCGATTGCAGCAATCAGACTGCCTTTTCTGCCACCGTTTGAGGCCTCGAGTATTTCTAGACTGGTTCGCGTCGCCTCATCCATAACCATGCCGGAATATGCCAGCCTTGCCGATGGCGGGAGCAGAAGAGGGAGCGTTCCGCGCCCAACATGATCAAGATATGCAATTTGGCCCGCAGCAGCGGCTAGCATTGCCCTGGAGAAATCGCCAAAGCCATCAAGCGTGGAAACACTGTTTATGGCGCAAAGTCGTTCTTTGCCCAGATCACTGGAGAATTCTGATTTGGCGTGCAGCGTTGCGCCTTCTGGGCCGTGAGGCCAGCCTTCTGGCACTATCACTTCAGTCGGGTTCAGCCGCGCGAGCTCTGCTGAAAGCATTTCCGGATGGCATTCTTCAAGCACCACAGTGCCAGTCGAAATGTCGCAGCTGGCGATGCCAATTGTGCCGCGGACTTCTGCCAAGGCGACTAACAAGTTCGCTTGACGAGGCTCTAGCAAGGCCTCTTCCGTCAACGTGCCCGCTGTTACAAACCGAACGATATCGCGGGCCACCAGCACTTTTGAAGACGGTTTTCCCTCGCGTTTGGCGCGCGCTTTGGCTTCATCGGGAGTTTCAACCTGTTCCGCGATTGCGACGCGCTGCCCAGACTTAATCAAACGTGCCAGATATCCTTCTGCGGCGTGTACTGGCACTCCGCACATGGCGACGGGTTCGCCATCATGCTCCCCACGCGCGGTCAAGGCGATGTCGAGGATTTCCGCCGCGACTTTTGCATCTTCAAAGAACAGCTCGAAAAAGTCACCCATGCGATAGAACAGCAGTGATCCTTCAGCCTGCTGTTTCAGGGCCAGATACTGCTCCATCATCGGAGTGGGCTTAGATGCGAGTTTGTCTCCCATGCGTATCGACTAGCCAGCCCCGCGATGATTCGGAAAGGGATCGCATGATCTTTTCAACGCACTTGGCCCCTATCATCTAGTGCAATCGCGGGCTAAGCCCGAAAACAACGGTGCAATTGTTGGGATTTTTAGGGGGCCAATCCATGGCTGATGAACCAAAAGGCGGCTTTACCAGTCGCGAAGCGCTTTTCTATCACGAGACGATCCGTCCGGGTAAGCTGGAGATTGTCGCGACCAAACCCATGACGTCACAGAGGGACCTAAGCCTTGCCTATTCTCCGGGAGTCGCGGTTCCAGTGGAGGCGATTGCTGCAGATCCTTCGCTCGCTGCTCGATACACGGCCAAAGCCAACCTCGTGGCGGTTATTTCAAATGGTTCTGCAATCCTCGGTTTAGGAAATTTGGGCGCGCTTGCGTCCAAGCCGGTCATGGAGGGCAAAGCCGTTCTCTTCAAAAGATTCGCTGATGTCGATTCCATAGACATTGAGCTCGCCACCGAAGACCCAGAAGCCTTCATCAACGCGGTTGCGCTGATGGAGCCCAGTTTTGGCGGTATCAATCTCGAAGACATCAAAGCTCCTGAATGTTTTATAATTGAAGCTGCACTTCGCGAGCGAATGAATATTCCGATCATGCACGATGATCAGCACGGTACGGCAATCATCACGGCGGCCGGCCTGTTGAATGCCTGCTATTTGACAGACCGCAAAATCGGGGACGTCAAAGTTGTCGTGAACGGCGCAGGCGCTGCGGCGATCGCGTGTACGGCGCTCATCAAAGCAATGGGCGTAAAGCACGAAAATGTGATCATGTGTGACCGCAGCGGTCCAATCACACCGGGTCGCGAGAACGTCGACCAATGGAAAAGCGCGCATGCGGTGGCGACCGACGCGACCAGCCTGGAAGAGGCGTTGAAGGGCGCGGATATTTTCTTGGGGCTTTCCGCGGCTGGAGCGCTGAAGCCAGAGTGGGTTGAGGATATGGCGGATAAGCCGATTATTTTTGCGATGGCCAATCCGGTACCGGAAATCATGCCTGACGAGGCCAAGGCAGTTCGCCCAGACGCCATTATTGCAACCGGCCGGAGCGATTTTCCCAACCAGGTAAACAACGTACTAGGCTTCCCGTTCATTTTCCGCGGTGCACTTGATGTTCAGGCGACCACCATCAATGAAGAAATGAAAGTGGCTGCTGCGACCGCGATTGCAGAGCTTGCGAGGGAACGCGTGCCTGAAGAAGTGGCGAGCGCATATGGCAAAAACCAAAAATTTGGCACCGACTACATCATCCCGGCACCGTTCGACCCGCGCTTGATCGAGGTTGTCTCCTCAGCTGTTGCTAAAGCGGCCATGGATTCCGGAGTTGCTCAGACTCAGATCGACGATTTTGAAGCCTATGGTGTGGCATTGCGCTCACGACTTAATCCAACAACTTCGGTTTTGACCGGTGTCTACAACGAAGCCAAAGCGAATCCCAAACGTATGGTGTTCGCTGAAGCAGAAGAGGAAGTGGTCTTACGAGCGGCTATCCAGTTCCGCGACTTTGGCTATGGCACGCCAATTCTCGTCGGTCGGACAAAGGCTGTGATGGATAAACTTCATCAGCTTTCCGTTTCTGACCCAGGCAGTTTTGAGATTCAAAACTCGGCCGACAGCGCTCACGTGCCCGCCATGGTCGACTATCTCTATAAGCGGTTGCAACGCCGCGGATATACTGAGCGTGATGTGCGGCGGATGGTCAATCAAGAGCGCAACGTATTCGCCGCTCTGCTTGTGGCGCTCGGCCACGGCGACGGCATGATATCCGGCGTGACGCGCACTTATGCGCAAACCGTGCGCGAAGTGAATCTAGTTTTGGACAAGAAGCCGGATGCACTGCCGTTCGGTATTCACATGATGATCGGCAAGAACCACACTACCTTCCTTGCTGACACAACAATCAACGAACGCCCCGATTCAGAAGAACTCGCCTACATTGCGAAAGAAACAGCGGCGGTGGCGCGGCGCATGGGTCACGAACCTCGTGTCGCGTTTCTTTCCTATTCGACCTTCGGCAACCCGTCTGGCCAATGGCTCAGCAATATTCGCGATGCTGTTGCCATCCTTGACCGCGATGGCTGTGATTTTGAATATGAAGGCGAGATGGCGCCCGATGCAGCTCTGAACCCTAGGGTGATGGAGCTTTACCCCTTTAGTCGCCTCTCAGGTCCAGCAAATGTGCTCATCATGCCTGGTCTGCAATCTGCCAACCTGTCAGCAAAACTGCTAAGAGAATTGGGGGCTAACACAACGGTCGGTCCCATGCTGATTGGGATGGAGAAACCCGTACAGATTGTGCCGATGACTGCAGCTGCGCCTGATGTGTTGACCTTGGCGGTATTGTCTAGCGCAGGGATCGTTGGCTGATCTGAGGCTAATAGTCCCGTTTAAGAAGCACCGGCTAGGCGATCGTCGATCGGCACGTAGTCAATATCGTAACCAAAATAGCGTGGGCTAAAGACCGCAAGACCAGCCTGTGTTCGCCAGATCGGGTTGCACTTGAAGCCGAGCACAGCGACCCGCTGACCGTTCTCATACCCTGGGTTCACAATCCCATCAGAGCTTACGATGTCGATTATGCTGATGAGGTCTGGGCAAGTCGCGATAATCGTGCCGTCACGGCGCGCCACGAGATGCTCATTTTTAACATCAGTCTCAAACGTTCGTCCGGCGAACTCATCGCTCCCGGTGATTGCGACTTTGCCTTGAAGAAATCCATCTTCATCGCGCCACTCCGTCCCTGCAATGATACCGGTGAAGAGCAGATAACCTTCTCCTACCTTGCGCGCTGCCTCAATAGGGTCGTTACCATTTGCTTTCGCCTCCCGCACTGCTGCGCCAATGTTTCTTGCAAGTGTAAGGCTCCCTGTGACGAGAGTACCTTCCTGCTTCGCCTGAGCCCCCGTGATCGGACTATCGCACACCCCGCATTCGCGACTGACAACGGCTATACTGCGAAGGATATCTTCCGCACGCGCTGGGTCGCCTAGTGTCTCCACCACCATTTCGTCGCCAAATGGTGTGGCAGCGCCAATTGGCGTGAGCGGGATACCGGCTACCTTCACAGAGTGCTGGTTAATCTCAGGCACCGCCCGCCCAACCGTGTCGGCATCTAGCGCAGGCATGCCCAGTCGAGCTGCAATTGAGAGCCCTTCCGCTAGACTCAAAGGGCCAATTTCACCGAGAATCACCCCGGAGAACTTTTGATCAAGGTGATTTTCCAGCACTTCGAAGGCCAGCTGGACCGGAGCTTCCACTTTGTTTTCAATCGCATCAAGCCGTGCCTGCATTTGGGCATCCGTTTCAGCCAGACTGGCAAGACCATAGGGGCATGCAACACGGTCATCGTCTGCAAGGGCGCCAACCGGCAAAGAGGCAAAGGTTAGCCCTGCTTCGAGATCCTTGGCGATGAGTTCGCGCGCTTCTTCGAGGCTGCCACCACCTCCCGTGCCGAGATAAGAGCTTCCGACTAGGGCATCCTCTAGCGCTTCTGCGTTCAGTATGGTTGCGCCTGGATTGGATGATCGGCTGGTTGCACCGACCCCGCCGCTTGGAGCAATTTTCTTACAAGCAGCCAAGGTTCCGGCTGCCACTGCCAATCCGCCCAGAAACTGTCGCCGTGCAACCATCACCATTTCCCCTTTTGCGAAGAGATTGGCGATAAGCTGGTCGAATTGCAATTCAACGTTTTCGGAAGCGGAAGTACCAGACCTCGTGCTTAAAGACTTCGCGCGCTTTTTGCTCGTAACGAGTTTCGCACCAACCGCTTGGTCGCTTCTGCCAATTCGCTGGCTTTTCAACTACCCATTCAAACACGTCGCTAAACCGTTGCATGACCATAAGGGCATGGCGAACATACACCGCGTGGTCCGTTCCAAAGCGGAATTCCCCGCCGGGCTTAAGCTTGTCGGCGATCAATTTAACGGGCCCGTCATTCATCATACGCCTTTTGGCATGGCGCGCCTTGGGCCATGGATCAGGATGAAGCAGATAGGCCATCGTGAGCGCATTGTCAGGGATGCGCTGGAGCACTTCGATCGCATCGCCATGGTGTAACCGTACGTTTGCAAGCCGTTTTTCCTCAACATGAGAGAGCGCTTGCGCGACACCATTGAGAAACGGCTCTGCGCCAATGAAGCCATGATTAGGAAGCAGATCGGCGCGGTAAGCTAAGTGTTCGCCCCCGCCAATTCCGATCTCGAAATGAAGCGGGCAATCCTCTCCAAACAGACCGACAGCATCAACTGGACCGTCGGCAGGTACGGCGATTTTCGGCAGCAGGTTGTCAACCAGCTCTTGTTGGCGCGCACGTAGGGGTTTGCCTACGCTGCGGCCATAGAGACGGCTCAGTGTGGTCGGGTCACCTTCTTTGTATGCGCTCATGAGATGCGCGCTAGTCTCGGTATGGAGCGCTTGTCTAGCCCAAGAATTCTTCATGCGCTGGGTTGAGGGAAGGGCGTACTTGCCTATATCTCCGCGATTAGATGGAAGTTTTTAGAAATATCTTAGCTGAGCAACCGCTCTGGGTGCAGTCGACCGTTGGTGTCGTCGCTCTGCTTTTGGCAGCATTGGCTGTAAATTATGTGTTGAAATACATAATTTTACGCGCCGCTGCACCATATCTCGACAGCAAATCAAAGACGATCGATAAATCGGCTACTTGGCTTGCAACCGTTTTCCCTCTGCTCGTGATATCAAATGGTATCTGGGCTGTGCGAGGGCTTGGTGAGGGCTTGCAGACTGTCATTGCCAATGTCACGCAGGCCGCAATCGTGCTTTCGGTTGCGATGGCGATTGTCAAAGCGTTGACCTACGCAAATGAAGTGTATGAGCGATTGCCGACGTCCAAAAACCGACCGATCAAGGGCTTCGTTCAGGTGGTTAAGATTGTCGTGCTTTGTGGCGCTGCAATTGTCCTCATTTCGGTTTTGATCGATGAGTCTCCGCTTCTTCTGCTCTCCGGTCTTGGGGCCATAACTGCGGTCTTGCTGCTCGTATTTAAGGATACGATCCTCAGCCTCGTCGCGAGCGTCCAACTCACCACCAATGATATGCTGCGCGTGGGTGACTGGATCACGATGCCGAGCATGGACGCTGACGGTGATGTGATCGATATTTCACTCCATACGGTGAAAGTGCAGAACTTCGACAAGACCATCTCAACGATCCCAACTCACCGCTTGGTCTCCGATGCCTTCCAAAACTGGCGGGGAATGAGCGAGAGCGGTGGTCGCCGGATAAAGCGTTCAATCACGCTCGATCAAAACACCATCCGTTTCTTGCATGATGATGAAGTCGTCGAGCTCAAGAAGTTTAAGATGCTCAAAGGCTATTTGGCGGCAAAGCGGGAAGAAATCACCGAGTGGAATGAGCGTGAGCTAGATGGCGAAGATGCGCCGGTCAACGCTCGTAGACTGACCAATATTGGCACTTTGCGCGCTTACATGATTGCTTATCTTCAGTGGCACCCGCGCATTGGGGAGCACTTTACCCTGCTAGTCCGACAATTACCCTCTGGACCTCAAGGCCTGCCAATCGAAATATACTGCTTCACTGACACGACTGCCTGGAATGAATATGAGAGTATTCAAGCGGATATATTCGACCACCTGTTGGCGATCGTGTCAGAATTTGATCTCAAATTGTTTCAGGAGCCGACCGGTCGAGACTTCGCGGCTCTAGCGAAAGACTAGAAGTCGCAAACGCAAGACGCCTGAGACCCAGCTGGGCATCAGGCGTCTTGTATAGTCAGAAGTATCGCGGGCGAAGCTCAGGCTGCTTCGGCCTCTTCCTGTGGATCACGCAGAACGTAGCCGCGGCCCCAAACAGTCTCAATGTAGTTTTCACCGCCACATGCGTGGCTAAGCTTCTTGCGCAGCTTACAAATAAACACATCGATGATCTTAAGCTCAGGCTCGTCCATCCCGCCATAAAGGTGGTTGAGGAACATCTCTTTTGTAAGAGTGGTGCCTTTGCGCAGGCTCAAAAGTTCGAGCATCGCATATTCTTTACCGGTCAGATGAACGCGCGCACCGTCAACCTCAACGGTTTTAGCATCGAGGTTCACTGCCAATTTTCCAGTGCGAATAATCGACTGACTGTGACCTTTCGAACGGCGGACCACAGCATGGATGCGTGCCACTAGCTCTTCGCGATGGAATGGCTTGGTAACATAGTCGTCTGCGCCAAAGCCAAATGAGCGGATCTTGCTGTCCATCTCGGCAATGCCAGAGAGGATCAACACAGGCGTTTGCACTTTGGCAACGCGCAACTTCTTAAGCACGTCATAGCCGTGCATATCAGGCAGGTTAAGGTCGAGCAGGATGATATCGTAATCATACAGCTTACCCAGATCGAGGCCTTCTTCGCCAAGATCGGTGGCGTAGACGTTAAAGCCTTCGGTAGTGAGCATGAGTTCAATCGCTTTCGCGGTTGTTGGCTCGTCCTCAATCAACAGCACTCGCATTTCCGGTCCCCTAATTGCCCCTTACGGCGGACATGGTTCGCTTGGTAACCCCTTGGTAAAAGGTGTTGCCATCTATTAACCACACAAGTTCTGAACGGAAAAGGTTAATTTTGCGTAAACCCAGCTTACTCCGCGAGTCGCAGGGGTGTTACGTAGGCTGACGGGGGGCTCAATTCTGAGGGGTCTTGGCCTGAAACTACAAACCTGCGAGCTTCTTTTGTCGTCGTCTTTGCGCGCTTGATCCGATCCCAACAGCCTCTCGATACTTGGCAACAGTGCGACGTGCCAGATCGAAGCCTTCGTCCTTTAGAAGGTCCGCCAACTTTTGATCTGACAAAACCTTTTTTGGGTCTTCTGCGTCTGTGAGCGCCTTGATGCGGGCCTTAATTGCTTCTGAGGATGCACCTTCGCCGTCGGTTGATCCAACACCACTGGAAAAGAAATATTTTAATTCAAAGCAGCCACGGTCGCAATGCAGGTATTTGTTGCTGGTAACGCGACTGACAGTGCTTTCATGCATCTCGATCTCTTCGGCTACCTCGCGAAGTGTGAGCGGCTTTAACTCTGAAACACCACGCCGAAAGAAACCCTCTTGCTGCTTAACGATTTCGGCGGCTGTCTTAAGAATGGTTCTTTGCCTCTGATCCAGCGCTCTGATTAGCCAGTGTGCATCGGCCAGCTTTTCTTTGAGCCAGCTTTGCGTTTCAGGATCGGGTGTTCCTTCATTGAGTTCGACATAGTAGCTGCGATTGATCACAAGGCGCGGCAGCGTCTCTTCATTCAGCTCAATATTCCAGCCGCCCGTTTCAGTGGTTCGGAGCAATACGTCTGGAACGACTGCGCTGGTTTCAGTTGATGAAAAGGCAAGGCCAGGTTTTGGGTCGTAACTGCGCAGTTCGCGCAGCATGTCAGCAAAGTCTTCGTCATCTACGCGGCAGATCCGCTTGAGCCTTGCCACCTCGCCTTGCGCCACCAATTCTAAATTCTCGATCAATCGGCGCATGCAGGGGTCAAACCTATCAGCCTCGCGCGCTTGAAGCGCGAGGCACTCGGATAGGCTGCGGGCCCCAACTCCACTTGGATCGCACATTTGGACGACCTCGAGTGCGTCCTCGACAGCATCGAGCGTTACACCCAGATCATAAGCAATTTCGCGAAGATCGCTGGTGAGATAGCCAGCATCGTCCAGCAGCCCTGCGATATGTCTGGCGGCGAATGCCTCTTTATCACTTACCGCAAGTCCACCGATTTGCGCGTCGAGGTGTTCTCCTAAGGAAATCTGATTTGGCTTGGTTGCCTCTAAGTTGGGGAAATCATTTCCGTCTGTGCCACCAATGCTGTCTGCCGTCCCCCAATCTGACGATGCGGTAATCGCCCCATCGCCTGTGTCACGGTCCCTATCAATGGCACTACTATCAATATCGAGCGGTGCTTCAGTTTCGCCTTGTGCCTGAGACATTAGCTGGTCCGAGGTAAACTCTTCCCTTGGGATATCTTCTGGCTCACCCGATGAAACATCGCCATCTGCCGAAACCGTTCCTGCCTCAAGCAGTGGGTTGGTTTCCAGTGCGTCACCGATAAACGTCTCAATCTCAAGGTTTGAAGCGGCAAGCAGCTTGATCGCCTGCTGCAATTGCGGCGTCATCACCAAAGACTGGGATTGTCTGAGATCGAGGCGAGGACCTAGAGCCATCAGGTCAAACTCTTAAAGCGTGAAGCTCTCGCCGAGGTAAAGCCGCTTCACGTTCTCATCCGCGACCAGCGCCTGCGGTGATCCGGCAAACAGGACCTGACCACCATATATGATGCAGGCGCGATCTACGATATCGAGCGTTTCGCGCACATTATGATCGGTAATGAGAACGCCAATGCCGCGCCTTTTGAGATCCTTTACGAGGTCGCGAATGTCGCTTATTGAAAGCGGGTCGATACCTGCAAAAGGCTCATCCAAAAGCATAATCGAAGGCTTTGCGGCTAAAGCTCGCGCAATCTCGCACCGACGTCTCTCACCGCCTGAGAGCGCCATTGCGGGGCTCTCGCGAAGGCGCGTTAGACCGAATTCTTCAAGCAGACGCTCTAGTTCCTGAGCGCGAGTGGTGGAATCAGGTTCAACCATCTCGAGCACGCAGTTGATGTTCTGCTCAACCGTCATGCCGCGAAAAATGCTCGTTTCCTGAGGAAGATAACCTAAGCCAAGGATTGCGCGGCGGTACATGGGCAAGTTCGTCACATCCTCCCCATCCATCAGGATGCGGCCGGAGTCAGGCTTTACGAGGCCCATGATGGAGTAAAAGCATGTGGTCTTGCCGGCACCATTTGGTCCAAGCAAACCAAGCACCTCCCCCTTTGCGACTGTCAAAGAAATGTCAGTCAGGACGGCTCTTTTGTCATAGCTTTTTGCAATTGAGATAACCTCAAGCCCGCCATCGCTGGCCGGGAATGCCTGATCAGCGAGATCTTCGGTAGTGGGCGAGAGGGTCTCAGAATCACTCATTCGTAGTTCAATAGCACCCCGATTCTTTCAGAAAAGAGTAGACGCACCGATTTTGGCAAGATTTTTGCTTGTGAACTACATCTGCCTGCGCCTGCATGCAAAAACGGAGTGATTTTGGGAGCTTGAGCACTCAAGCTCGCGTGCAAGCCAGGATCGTTTCAATATGGTTACAGCACTTGCAACCTTTGCTGCCTTCTGTGATATTCAGAGACAACAAAACCGTTGGGGAGCGGAGCTATGAACGAACTATCACATCAGCAAGCATCCGCTGGTAAACGCCAGCGCGATTGGCGCAAATCCATGAGCGATCATGTCGCTTATGCGTTATTAGTCTACACAGCGTTACAGATTTTCTTGACCGTCAAAGCTCTTAGTCAGGGCTTCTCCTCAATACTGCCCTATATAGCGCTAGTCATTCTGATCGCCGCGATCATTCCCGCCTGTCGTTGGTTCGAAAAGCGCTGGGCAAACCTTTCGGACGAACAGGCGTCCGACCGAGAATTTGCAGGCGCATTTCGCCGGGATGTCGCTGGCTTGTGGCTGCTTGCGATCAGCCTTCCGCTGGCATTGACGGGACTATGCAAAGCGTTCCTTTGATCAAGCCTTTGCGCGATCAATCGCTTCGAGAACTATCCTGCGCGCTTCCGAGCGGTCACCCCATTTGCCGATACGAACCCATTTTTCCGCTTCAAGATCTTTGTAGTGGGTAAAGAAGTGCTCGATCTGCTGCATGATGATCGATGGCAAATCCTTGGTTTCACCAACGTCTGAATAATACGGGAATGTCGTATCAACGGGTACACAAATAAGCTTTTCGTCCCCGCCATGCTCGTCTTCAAGGTTGAGCACTCCAATTGGGCGCGATTTGACGACGCAGCCGGGGATGAAGGGTGAGCGAGCGATCACCAAGGCATCCAAAGGATCGCCGTCGGGGCTTAGCGTGTGTGGAACAAACCCATAGTTCGCAGGGTAGCGCATCGGCGTGTGCAAGATTCGGTCGACGAAAAGTGCGCCGCTTTCCTTATCGAATTCGTACTTTACCGGTTCCCCGCCTGTCGGCACTTCGATGATCACATTCAGATCGTCAGGAGGATTGGCACCGGTCGGAATTTTGTCGATACGCATTAGGGGTCCTTATGTCTTTGCCCCTCTCCCAAAAGGCGATTGACGCGCCGATAGCGAGCCTGCGTTGTTGCGGCAAGATGGAGCTTCGCCTAATCGCGCTTCAAACGCAGGATATTTATGAGCAAGAACACCCCTAAAGCTATTCGCGGCACTCAGGACATCTTCGGTCCGGATGCGGAGGCTTTCGCCTTCGTGGTCGAGACATTTGAGCGCGTCCGCAAACTCTATCGCTTTCGCAGAGCGGAATTTCCGGTCTTTGAGAAAACTGAAGTTTTCGCTCGTTCCTTAGGGGAAACAACCGATGTGGTTTCAAAAGAGATGTACTCTTTTGACGATCGCGGCGGAGAATCGCTAACTCTTCGTCCAGAATTCACTGCTGGAATTGCCCGCGCGTTTCTTACCAATGGTTGGCAACAGCACGCGCCGCTGAAGCTTGCGACCCACGGCCCGCTGTTTCGTTACGAACGCCCGCAAAAGGGGCGCTATCGGCAGTTTCATCAGATCGACGCCGAAATCCTTGGGGCTGCTGAGCCACAAGCCGACGTCGAATTGCTAGCTATGGCGGATCAACTCCTGCGTGAACTCGGGATCAAGGGTGTAACGCTTCATCTAAATACACTTGGCGATGCGGCAAGCCGCGATGCGTGGCGCGATGCATTGGTCAATTATTTCGCCAATGTGCGCGACGATCTTTCCGAAGACAGTCAGGATCGTTTAGAAAAGAATCCTCTTCGCATCCTTGATAGTAAAGATCCTCGCGACAAGGTGTTTTTGGGAGACGCGCCAAAGATTGATGAATTCCTGTCGGATGATGCGCACGCGTTTTTCGAAAAGGTAACGAGCGGATTGGATGCCGCCGGTGTCAAATGGAGGCGCGCCGAAAATCTTGTGCGTGGGCTCGACTATTATCGTCACACAGCTTTTGAATTCATTCCCGATGAAGGTTCCGCTGCTGCGGAAGCGCTCGGTGCGCAAAGCACCGTCCTTGGTGGAGGGCGCTATGATGGCTTGATGGAGGGCTTGGGTGGACCGTCAACGCCAGCTGTTGGCTGGGCTGCTGGTATTGAGCGGCTTGCGATGTTGGTTGGCACAAGCGAGCCCGAACGCGCCGACATTGTCGTCGTGGTCGAAGATGATGCGATGATTGCTGAAGGTCAAAACGCTGTTGCGAGGATTCGTACCGCCGGTCTTTCTGCTGAATTCATCGCCTCAGGAGGCAAGAAGAAGCGTTTTGATAAGGCGGTCAAGGTTGGCAGTCATGTCATTCTTGCGATGAGCGACGGCGAACGCCGCCTTCGTTTCCAGACCAAAGGCGAAGTCAAACAGCACATTGAAACTACGCTTAATCAACTCGGTCTTACCTGATGCAGATACCGCTCGAACGCCTTGATCAGATCGCCAATCGTTTCGCCGAGCTTGAAGCGAGGATGGCTTCAGGCACTCTGGAAGGCGAGGAATTTGTTCGCGCGTCTCGTGACTATGCGGAGCTGGAGCCGGTCGCAAAAATCTCATCCGAAGTGCGATCCATGCGTGAGGAGATTGCTGAGTTGGAAGAAATGCTCGGCGATCCCGAAATGAAGGCAATGGCCGAGGAGGAGCTAGCAACAATCCGTGAAGCTCTCCCCTCCAAGGAGCGAGCGCTCGCCATCGCGCTCCTCCCGCGTGACGCGGCCGATAGCAAGCCTGCAATGCTTGAAATCCGAGCGGGCACAGGCGGCGATGAGGCCGCTTTGTTCGCAGGCGATCTTTACCGAATGTACGAGCGGTTTGCGCAAGAAAATGGCTGGAAAGTTGAGCCGGTCAGCATGAACGCGTCCGAAGTCGGCGGTTTCAAGGAAATCGTTGCCAACGTGACCGGCCAAGGTGTTTTTGCGCGGCTGAAATTTGAAAGCGGTGTCCACCGTGTGCAGCGGGTGCCCGTCACCGAAAGTGGCGGACGCATTCACACGTCAGCGGCCACCGTCGCGGTGTTGCCCGAGCCCGATGAAGTGGATGTGCAGATCGATGCTGGTGACCTGAAAATCGATACTTATCGCGCTAGCGGCGCGGGGGGGCAGCACGTCAATACCACGGATTCCGCAGTAAGGATCACTCACTTGCCATCAGGGCTTGTAGTTATGCAGCAAGACGAGCGCAGTCAGATCAAGAACCGCGCAAAGGCGATGCAGGTCTTACGCGCGCGGCTCTACGAAAAAATGCGCGACGAGGCGCAAGGCGCAGAAGCCGAAGCGCGCAAGGCGATGGTGGGCAGTGGCGATCGTTCAGAGCGTATTCGCACCTATAATTTCCCTCAGGGTCGCGTGACCGATCATCGCATTGGTCTGACGCTCCATAAGCTTGAAGAGGTGCTCGCGGGGCCGGGTTTGAGCGAGCTTGTTAACGCATTGACCGCCGAGGATGAGGGCAAACGGCTAGCCGCGCTCGCAGAATGACCGTCGCCGATGCCCTAAGAGAGGCGAGTGCTCAACTCAGCAATTCCAGCGAAACCGCGCGGCTTGATGCCGAGCTGATGATGGCGCATGCGTTAGGCGTCGACCGATCAGAGATGCTTATCCGCAAGATGCGCGAAGAGGCTCCGGTCGCATTTTTCGATTTTGTCAGCCGCCGCATCCAACACGAGCCAGTGGCCTACATCACCGGTTCGCGGGAATTTTATGGACACTCTTTCAAGGTCACACGCGACACTCTGATCCCAAGGTCTGACAGCGAGACGATCGTTGAGGTGGCCCTTGAGGCCCTCGAAGATCGGGCGCTTGCTGCTGCCGATGTGCTGGATTTGGGTACAGGAACTGGGGCACTGTTATTGAGTGTTTTGGTTGAAAAATCAGGTCTTCGCGGTTTTGGGATCGACATGAGCGCTCCCGCGATTGAAGTGGCAAAGGAGAATGCGCATTTGCTCAGCCTAGCAGATCGCGCGAGCTTTCAGGTCGCTTCTTGGCATGAGCCGGGCTTTCACAACTGCGATGACTGGGGTGTGGAGGATTGCCGTTTTGACCTCGTGTTGGCGAACCCCCCATATGTCGAGGATTCCGCACAGCTGGATCCGCAAGTCAGAGATTTCGAACCGCATAGTGCCCTTTTTGCCGGGCAAGACGGGCTCGACGATTATCACGCAATTATTCCGAGCCTATCGACCTATTTGACTGAAAATGGGACTGCGGTGCTCGAAATAGGTGCCAAACAAGGCGATGCCGTTAGTGCGCTTGCCGCTAGATATGGCTTCAAGACCCAAATTCGATGCGATCTTGCAAATCGGCCACGCGCAGCGGTTCTTCGTCGGTGAAAATGCTTGAGGGGCTTGGCAAACCCATTTCGTCTCGCTACCCCACAATCAGACTTGTCGATCAAGCTCCCATGCTGATCGATATGGTCAAGCTCCGAATTACCGCTTTCATTGACCGTATGGGTCGAGCCCTTCGGTTAAAACCTGAGCGGTCGCGCATGCAGAAAAGTTTGCGTGATGCCATTTAAGGCAGTCGGGGTCCATTGGCTCGCAGCGCCAAATTTTTGGTCGGCGTTGTGCCACGGATGAGGATACATCTCCTTTGAATAACAATCGTAACAATCGTCGTCGCGGTCGCGGAAACCGGAGCAATCAGGGTGGCGGAAACCAGCTTAACCGGATTGACAGTCGGGCGCGTGGCAACGCGCCGCAACTGCTCGATAAGTACAAGAAGCTTGCGCAGGATGCCCAACATAACGGGGACCGCGTTCAAGCCGAATATTATCTCCAGTTTGCTGACCACTATTTCCGTGTGATTGCAGACAATAAGGCCCGCCAAGACGAAGCGCGTGCCAAGCGCAATGAAGAAAGATCGCAGGCAGGCGATGAAGGCGAGGAAAGTGAAGAAGGCGATGCTCGCCGTTCTGAGGGTCGCCGTCCGAATAACCGCCGTTCACGCGGTCGGCGCGATGATCAAGACGCAGCCTCCTCGTCTGAAGCGGAAGGTAACTCTGCAACCGAAGCCGAAGATTCTCAGGAAGAATCGCCGAAGCCGAAACGTCGTACGCGCCGCAAGCCCCGCGACGACGAAGGGAAAGACGAAATCGACTCGTCCGTTCTTCCTCCAGCAATCAGCGCTGATAGTTCATCGGGCGACAGCTCTGGTGACGGAGACGACAACCTCGAAGCAGTAGGCTGAACCAGTTTGTTGTCATAAAGCGCCGATCGGATGACTGACAAAGCCGAGCATGTGACTGCGGTTTGGATTGAGCGTCTTGTGCATTTCGCGTCCAACTGGCCTGGCACAAGCGCTGGTCTTCTTGGGCTGATCGCAGCATGCGGTTATCCTCCGGTCCATGCGTGGTGGGTTGCACTCCCGGCGCTGTCGCTATTCGTCGCTCACATCCGTTCGGCACAAAACTGGCGCTCTTCACTTTGGCGAGGCTGGATGTTTGGCTGGGCGCATTTGACGCTTGCCAATAGTTGGATCGCAACGGCGTTTACGCATCAGGCAAAGATGCCGGAATACCTTGGCTGGGTCGCTGTTCCGCTTCTTTGTATTTACCTTGCACTCTACCCAGCTCTGGCAGCTTTGATTGCCCATTTGTTTGGTCGTCGGCTTGGACCCTGGGCATTTGGGGCAGTATTTGCGGCTGCCTGGATCGTGACGGAATGGCTGCGCAGTTGGATTTTCACGGGATATCCATGGCCGCCATTGGGACTGACTCTGCTTGGAGGTTGGGGGAGCCCCGGTTTGGCAGTATTGCTGCCATGGCTAGGTACATACGCTCTTTCGGGTTTGGTGATCTTAATCGCCTCCGCGGCATTGGCGCTCGTCCTGACGAAGCGTTTACTGCCGCTGGGGGCTTTGGCGTTGGTTGTTGCCTCCGCAATGCTGTTTCCTGATCTGCGAACGCAGGACGATTCGCAGATCCAATATACCTTGATCCAACCCTTGATACCGCAGGATGAGATCAATGACGGATCAAAGTTCGAGGAGCAATTTGCCCGCACCGCCAATTTGACGATGGAAGGCAATGATCGTTCACGGCTTGTCTTGTGGCCCGAGAGCGCCGTGCCTGATTACTTGGAAGAGGGTTATCCCGAGCGCTATTATCGCCAGATGACAGCTGGTGCGGATCCGGTCTTTGCCAGGCAAAGAATTGGCCGCGTAATCGGGCCGAATTCAACATTGCTTACCGGGGTGGTCAATCTTGATATTGGTGAGCGGGCAAATGGTACAATTGGCGCTGTAACCGCGCGCAATTCGGTTATTGGGATAAATGGGTCCGGCGACATTACACATCACTACGCCAAGGCTCACTTGGTGCCCTATGGCGAGTATCTTCCGCTGGAATGGGCTCTGGAGCCACTTGGTCTCGCTCGGCTTACTTCAGGCACGGTGCCTTATCTATCCGGTCCTGGCCCGCAAACACTCGACCTGGGTGAACATGGGCGAGCGGGCGTTCAAATCTGTTATGAGATAGTTTTCTCCGGCCAGGTTGTCGATCGGAATGACCGTCCGGACTACCTCTTTAATCCATCAAACGATGGTTGGTTTGGAGCATGGGGGCCGCCTCAACACTTGGCTCAGGCGAGAATGCGTGCGATTGAAGAAGGTCTGCCAGTCTTGCGCTCAACCACCACGGGGATTAGCGCCGTTATCGATGCGAATGGCGTCGTCCGCAAGAGCATCGGCATGTACCAATCAGATGCAATTGATGGCTTCGTTCCTGAGGCCAAATCTCCCACGCTTTTCGCAAAAATGGGGAACACCCTTCCAATTGCTTGGGCAATCTTGCTGGCAGTATTGGGATTTGGCGTGCCGAGATTGCTTGCGCTGCGCACGCGTGAAAGCTAGGGGAGACGGAATTGGACATAAAGGTTTCCTTATATCTGCATAAGGAGCCAAAACGACAGCGACAGTTTGGGAGCTTTCATGCGCAGCGACTATCTTTTCACATCTGAAAGCGTCTCTGAGGGGCACCCCGACAAGGTCTCTGACCAGATATCGGATGCTGTCGTCGATCTGTTTCTCTCTAAGGACCCAGAGGCGCGCGTCGCCTGTGAAACACTAACAACCACTCAGCGAGTGGTGCTGGCAGGGGAAATTCGCTGCAAGGGTGTTTACGAGAACGGCGCTTGGGCGCCCGGCGCGGCCGAAGAGATCGAAGCGACAGTTCGCAAAACAGTTCGAGAAATTGGCTACGAGCAAGAGGGCTTCCATTGGGAAACTCTGACGTTTGAAAACCATCTTCACGGTCAGTCTGCTGAAATCGCAATGGGTGTTGATGCGGGTGAAGCCGGCTCAAACAAGGATGAGGGTGCAGGGGACCAAGGCATCATGTTCGGGTTTGCATGCGATGAAACACCTGATTTCATGCCAGCAACACTCGACTACAGTCACAAAATCCTCGAACAGCTTGCTGCTGATCGCAAATCGGGAACTGCGCCATTTCTTGAGCCTGACGCTAAGAGCCAGATCACGCTGCGTTATGAGAATGGCAAGCCTGTTGCTTGCGCAGCCATTGTGGTCTCAAGCCAGCACGCCGCGGGCTATCATGAGGGCGACAAGGAAGCTCAGCTAAAGGCCTATGTCAGGAAGGTCGTAACGTCCATCCTGCCTGCTGGTTTCATAACCGACAATACCGTTTGGCATATCAATCCGACGGGCGCGTTTGAGATAGGCGGGCCCGATGGTGACGCAGGGTTGACTGGCCGCAAGATCATCGTCGATACATATGGCGGTGCCAGTCCGCACGGCGGCGGCGCGTTCAGCGGCAAAGATCCCACCAAGGTGGATCGCAGTGCAGCCTATATCACGCGCTATCTAGCTAAGAACGTTGTTGCAGCTGGTTTGGCTAGACGCTGCACGATCCAAATTGCCTATGCGATTGGCGTGTCTGCGCCGCTTTCTCTGTATGTCGACACCCACGGAACTGCTTCAGACGGCGTGGATGATGCGGCGATTGAAAGCGCCATTGAGGGTATCGGCAAACTGGGCGGTTTGACGCCGCGCGCGATCCGCACCCATTTGGGGCTCAACAAGCCAATCTACCGCAAAAGCGCAGCCTACGGTCATTTCGGACGGATTGCGCAAGGGGACTTCTTCCCTTGGGAACGGACTGATCTTGTTGATGATCTTAAGGCTGCCCTCGCATAATCCAGTAATGCGCGCTCTAGACAGGCGCCCCCAAACTCGCCGAGCATGATTGCTTAGTCCAACGAGTTGAGAGGTCTCGCAGTCATCGGTATTGTCTAGATGAACGTCAGTGTTTTGGCACTGCCATCGCAGGCGTAACATAGTTCACCTGCTTGGAGTGGAGACGGTAGGGTGTATCGGCTAATTCACTTACCGGATTGCGAATGCTCACCAAGCAGGGGTGAAGGGTGATCCAATGCAAGTTCCGCATTTGAGAACGAAATGGGGCTCCGGACTCCCGTCATACCATCGAGCTCTATTTTGAGCTCTCTGGCGACCACTTGCGGGTCGGCAAAAACACTGTCCAAAGAATTGATTGGACCTGCTGGCACACCTGCTCGCGCACAGGCTGCAAGCAACTCTTCGCGGGTCCATTTCGCCGTTTCAATGGCAATCATGGCATCAACATCTGCGCGGTTTGCCACACGTGCTTCATTGGTCGCGAATTGAGCTTCCTCGAGCAAGTCATCGCGCTCCAAAACCCTAAGGAGTTTGCGGAACAGGCCGTCATTTGCTGGTGCCAGTACCACAGGGCCATCTTGTGTGGGAAAGACACCGTAGGCGCTAACTTGAGCATGGGCGTTGCCCATTCGGGGAGGTGCCTTGCCAGTCGCGAAAAAGCTCGCGGCCTGATTGGCAAGCAAAGCAACTGAGCAATCCAACAGGCTCATGTCGATCCACTGCCCATTGCCCGTCCGCTCGCGCATTAAGAGCGCAGATTGGATAGCGTTTGCTGAATAGAGCCCGCAAGTAAGATCAGAGATTGAGACGCCATGTTTAATCGGTTCACCCTCTGGTTCACCGGTGAGCGACATGAAACCGCTCATGCCTTGAATCACAAAATCATAACCAGGTTCATTGCGGCGAGGGCCATCCTGTCCAAAACCGCTGATAGAGCAATAGATCACCTTGGGGTTGGAAGAGCGCACGCTTTCGTAATCCAAGCCCCAGCGCGATACTGTGCCAGGCTTGAAGTTTTCGATCACGACATCAGCCTGACCGCATAGCTCGAATATTTTTCTGACGTCTGCGGCTACGTTGAAATCGGCAATCGTGCTCCGTTTCCCACGATTACAAGCGTGGTAGTATGCGGCTTCCCGTTGAACTTCGCCATTGGGAGAGGCGCGTTCTACCCACGGCGGCCCCCATCGCCGCGTACCGTCTCCCTCTGGGCTTTCAACCTTCACAACATCTGCGCCAAGATCCGCAAGCAACTGTCCTGCCCAAGGGCCCGCTAGGACGCGTGCTAGTTCCAGAACCTTTAGCCCTGCAAGCGGTGCCTGCGGGTTGCGCGGTTGATCAAGCCACATGATTTATGCAGGCTCCAATGCCACTTCGTAAGCCGCGGTCGTTGCTTCGGCGACGTCTGCCTCGCTCACGCCCGGGGCCAGCTCAATCAATCGGAATGGACCTTTCTGGTCCGCCCGATGAAACACTCCCAGATTTGTGATGACCATGTCGACCACACCTGCGCCCGTCAGTGGCAACGTGCATTCAGGGATAAGTTTTGGTGAGCCGTCTTTTGCGGTGTGATCCATCACCACGATGATTTTCTTCACGCCTGCGACAAGATCCATCGCGCCGCCCATACCCTTGATCATCTTTCCCGGGATCATCCAGTTCGCAATGTCGCCATTTTGGGCAACTTCCATTGCGCCGAGCACAGTCAGGTCAATGTGCCCGCCTCGGATCATGGAGAAGCTGGTGGAGCTATCAAAATAGGCGCTGTGAGGAAGCTCGCTGATCGTCTGCTTGCCTGCGTTGATTAGGTCTGGATCGACTTCATCATCAAGGGGGAAGGGGCCAATGCCGAGCATCCCGTTCTCGCTTTGAAGGGTGACCAGCATTCCATCGGGAATATGGTTTGCGACCAGAGTGGGGATGCCAATGCCAAGATTCACATAGTAGCCATCCTCAAGCTCTTGCGCGGCACGCGCTGCCATCTGGTCACGGCTCCAACCTTTGCTGATTTGGGTCATTCTATTCAGATCCTATTGGCAGAAGTGGGGTGGGGATCAGGAACCAGCCATCACCAATCAAAGGTTCAAGCGCGGCCGCATCTGAAGGATTTAGGAGGTAGTCAAACAGCTCATGAAAATCTGACCGTTCGTCTCCAGCGATCGCGACTAAGCACGACGTTTCAGCAAGTTGCTCTCTCAGCAGCTGTTTGCGCTGGTTCGGTCCTGCTATCATCAAAATTCGGTCTGCGCCCAACTGATCGAGGCCAGAGCGGACTAGAGCGACACGAATTAAGCTTTCCTTGTCTGTTGCGCTTTGTGTGATCCAGGCGATTGCGACGCCTTCGCTTCTAAGCTGCGCAAGTCTGTCTGCGAACGCGGAAGAGGCAGTGCCTGCATCGATTGGAAAGAGCGCACTTTCCTTTGGATCAAGATCAATCAGCACCGTAGGCGCGCCATCGTCGCATTTGACCCGATCAGCGCTCAACGCCGTCGCGTTGGCCAGCATTGCTGAATCGCGCCCACTACCCGATTTTAGGTTAGAGGGTGCGGCGTAATTCAGCAGAGGATCAAATAGAGTAAACCCGGCATTGGTCTGAGCGGAAGAATGAGCCGGCGCTCGATCTGCTTCGCTTGCGTCAATTCTGGGCGCAGCAACAGCCTCCTCTGACGGTTCAGGCCCTGCCGCCGAAACCACGCTCGTTTTCTGACTGATATTGGATGCTGCTGCGGTTTCTCTCGGAGAATCAGCGAATGTCGATGAACTTCCGTTTTGGCTTTCGGCCGTGCGGCTTGGCGGACGGGAAATGTCTTCTTCTGATTGCGCATTTGCAACTTCATTGGTTAAGGTGTCCGTAGCTTGAGCTTGTAGAACAGTATCCATTGGAGTTGTTGTCCCGTTTTGGGGGGCGGGATTAGCTGGTTCGACAGGGCCACTTTCAGCGGTGCGTGCTCCACCTGCCATTACGCCGCTTGCAACGAGTGGAAATGCGGCAGCTACACAGCCTTGAAGCGTGAATGCTGCGCAGGTGACTGCGACAATTTTTAGGGCTGTTTGTCGTTCTGGGCCTCTGCTCATGCATCCTCCCGATCGCGCACCGTTCGAAATTCAATTTTCTTGTCATAGGGTGCGCCCAAGATCATGCGATTGACGAAGACACCGGGCAGATGGATCTCATCGGCTCCTAGAGCACCCGCTGGGACGATCCCTTCGACCTCCGCGATGCAGATCTTGCCGCAAGTCGCAGCCGGTTGGTTAAAATTGCGGGCTGTTTTGCGAAAGATGAGATTGCCTGTCTCGTCTGCTTTCCATGCCTTCACGATTGATATGTCCGCGAAGATTCCGCGTTCAAGAATGTATGTGGAGACAATCCCGTCCTGGTCAGTGAACTCCTTGTGCTCTTTACCTTCGGCAACCTGCGTTCCGACGCCGGTTTTTGTGTAGAAGCCCGGTATTCCTGCGCCGCCTGCTCGCATTCTTTCTGCCAAAGTGCCCTGGGGGCAGAACTCGACCTCCAGCTCGCCAGCGAGGAATTGCCGTTCAAATTCCTTGTTTTCACCAACATATGAACTGATCATCTTCTTGACCTGCCGTGTCCGCAGCAGCTTGCCGATACCTTCATTGTCAATACCGGCATTGTTGCTTGCGAAAGTTAGCTCTTTGGCGCCGTTGTCGCGGATCGCGTCGAGGAGTCGCTCTGGGATCCCGCAAAGACCAAAACCACCTGCCGCAATTAGCAAGCCATCTTTGAGCACATCTTCCAATGCAGCTTCAGCGTTTGGGTAAATTTTCGACATAACTCTCTTAGACCCCTTCTCACCAAACTACTGCGATTGTGAGTCGATTAGTCTGTTGCACCCCGCGTGTCACTGCTTGCCTATGCCCACACAAATGATTTCCAGAGCGTGAAATTTGCCGAAAGCGGCACAGTGTGCACATAATTTGTGCAAATGCCCAAATATTGCTCTTCAAAATCTGAGAAAATGACGAATTTGTGAAGGCTTGGTCATTGCTGTTGCACTATTTGCAATAAAATATGCACCTTTCGCACTTGCACAAAAAATGGCCGCCACTCATACGGAAGGTGCCTTTTAGGCATCCTCTCCCAAACTTTTTAAGCCCGGCTACGTGCCGGGCTTTTTTTTGGCCAAGAACCCGTAGGTCTTGCGAGCGGCGATGCTCATATTTGCATTCCATGGGTTGGCCCCCTAGCTACGATGTCGCAGCTTTCTAACCCTCGAAGACCACAAGGAATTGTTGATGGCCAACGCTGATGCTCCCACTGCTGAACGGACAACGCGTTTGCAAGTTGCCCCCGCTCGGCAAGAGGAATCGGGACAAGGTATTGCGAGGATGCCGAGGACCGCATTCCAGCAACTTGGCATCACTGAGGGTGACGTTGTCGAAATCCAGGGTAAACGCACAACTGCCGCGATCGCGATGGCGGCTTATCAAGAAGACGATACCCTCGATGTTGTGCGCCTTGATGGTCTCCAAAGGGGCAATGCCGAAGTTGGCTCGGGGGAGCATGTTGATGTTATCGCCGCAGAATCGCGTCCGGCTACGCGCGTTGTGTTTGCACCTGCGCAACGAGAAATGCGCCTGCAGGGTCCAACACAGGCACTTAAGCGCAACTTTTTCAGAAAACCTTTAGTCGCAGGCGATCTGGTCGCAACAACCGGCCAACAGCCTGTTCAGAATATGCCATCAGATGTGCGGCAATTGCTCCGCGCGCCAGCTTACGCGCTTACACAAATCCGGCTGTCTGTGCACTCGACCAGTCCCAAAGGGATTGTTCATATTGACGAGAACACCGAAGTCGAACTGCGCACTGAATTCGAAGAGGCGCCTGATGGCCGCGCCGTCGTAAACTATGACGATGTCGGCGGCATGGAAGACACCATTCAGCAGCTGCGCGAAATGGTTGAGCTGCCACTTCGGTATCCTGAACTGTTCACGCGGCTTGGTGTCGATCCACCCAAAGGCGTTCTGCTCCATGGTCCTCCGGGAACGGGAAAGACGCGCTTGGCGCAAGCGGTTGCCAACGAAAGCGATGCTGAGTTTTTCACCATCAACGGTCCTGAGATCATGGGGTCAGGATATGGTGAGAGTGAGAAGCGCCTGAGAGAGGTGTTTGAAGAAGCCACACGAGTCGCTCCCGCAATCGTCTTCATCGACGAAATCGACTCAATTGCACCCAAACGAACTCAGGTTCCAGGTGAGGCTGAGAAACGATTGGTCGCCCAGCTCTTAACGCTGATGGATGGACTGGAGGCTCGCGCTAACCTCGTCGTGATCGCAGCCACAAACCGGCCCGACGCAATTGACGAAGCACTAAGACGCCCCGGTCGTTTTGACCGTGAGATTGTGATTGGTGTGCCCGACCAGGGTGGCAGAAGAGAAATTCTAGCCATTCACACGCGCGGCATGCCGCTTGAAGAAAAAGTCAATCTCGACGAACTTGCCCGCGTCACGCACGGATTTGTAGGAGCCGACATCGCTGCACTTGCTAGAGAGGCTGCGATTGACTCCGTACGCCGCATCATGCCGAGGCTTGATCTTGATGAGCGGACCATTCCGCAAGATGTACTCGAAGAGCTGTGCGTGACACGCGCAGACTTTTTGAGCGCGCTTAAACGCATCCAGCCATCAGCCATGCGCGAAGTTATGGTGCAGGTCCCTGACGTGGGCTGGGACGATATTGGCGGCGTCGGTGATGCGATCGACAAGCTGAAAGAAGGTATCGAACTGCCGCTCAAGAATTCTGAGGCATTCCGGCGCTTGGGCATCCGGCCTGCAAAAGGTTTTCTGCTCTACGGTCCCCCAGGCACCGGCAAGACGCTGCTCGCCAAGGCGGTTGCCAAAGAAGCTGAGGCGAACTTCATCTCGATGAAAAGCTCCGACTTGCTCAGCAAATGGTACGGCGAAAGCGAACAGCAAATCGCGCGTCTCTTTGCGCGGGCGCGTGCAGTGGCACCATGCGTCCTATTTATTGACGAGATCGACAGCCTTGTGCCTGCGCGTGGGTCGGGACAGGGTGAACCGCAAGTCACTGGTCGTGTGGTGAACACCATTTTGGCAGAGATGGATGGGCTTGAAGAGCTGCAATCGATCGTGGTTGTTGGCGCAACCAATAGGCCAACGCTGATGGACCCTGCACTGCTACGCCCTGGTCGGTTTGATGAGCTCGTATATGTTGGCACTCCTGACAAAGCGGGGCGCGAGCACATCCTTTCCATTCATACCGACAACATGCCGCTTTCAAGCAATGTTGACCTTGGGGAGATTGCCGCGAAAACTGATCGCTTTACCGGCGCCGATCTTGAAGACGTGGTCCGACGCGCGGGCCTTGCCGCACTCCGGCGTATGGGCAGCGACGTTGCCGTTGTCGAAATGCAGGATTTCGAGGATGCGCTCGAGGATAGCCGAGCAACAGTTACATCCAAGATGGAAGCCGAATACCGCAAAATGCGAGGCGAGCTTAAGAAGCGCGCTGCTGAAGTGAACCCTATCGGTTTCTTTGCACCCGATGCGCTGGAGCCGACGCGCGCTAAGAAGCATGAATGACTTAGTGCGCCGCGTCCCAGCTAGGGCCGGTGCCGATATCGACCACAAGCGGCACATCAAGTGTAACAGCTGGCAGAGCTGCCTCTGCCATTACGCGTTCGATAATCGGTGACGCAGTGGCGACGTCTGTCTCGGGAAGTTCGAAAACCAATTCATCATGCACCTGCAAGAGCATGCGAACATTCACTAGACCAGCATCGCGCAAAGCGGGAAGCATTCGCGACATTGCGCGTTTGATGATGTCCGCGCTTGTCCCCTGAATTGGGGCGTTGATTGCTGCGCGCTCTGACCCTTGGCGTTCGGCCTGGTTCTTTGACTTGATCCGCAGAAACCAGGTTTTGCGCCCAAAAAGCGTTTCTGAATATCCGCGCTCGCCTACAGTTTCGAGCGTCTCCATGATGTAGCGTTGAATGCCTGGGAAGCGCTGGAAATAAGTGTCAATCATGTCCTGAGCCTCATCAGGCTCTACCTCAAGGCGACCAGCAAGCCCCCATCGCGAAATGCCGTAAAGAATAGCAAAGTTGATCGTCTTGGCACGCGCTCGGGTGTCGCGCGTCACTTCACCAAACATCTCCGTCGCGGTGCGCGAGTGGATGTCTTCGCCATTTGCGAATGCTTCTTTAAGAGTATCGACGTTCGCCATATGCGCGGCCAATCGCAGTTCGATTTGCGAATAGTCCGCAGCCAGCAACACATTGCCATCCTCTGGCACAAATGCCTCGCGGATTGTTCGACCGATTGCGGTACGGATCGGAATGTTCTGCAGGTTCGGATCAGTCGAGGACAGCCTGCCCGTTTGAGCGCCGACTAGGGAGTAGCTAGTGTGCACTCGGCCTGTATTGGGATTGATCTGAGCTTGAAGCGCGTCAGTATATGTCGATTTAAGTTTCGACAGGTGTCGCCACTCAAGCACTTTCTTGGTTAGGCCAGCAGCCTTTGGATCGCTGCTCAATTTTTCCAAAGTGGATTGGTCGGTCGAATATTGTCCGCTTTTGCCCTTTTTGCCGCCTTTGAACCCCATTTTGTCAAACAGCACCTCGCCCAGTTGTTTCGGGCTGCCAACGCTGAATTCCTCGCCGGCAATTTCATGGATTTCGCTTTCGAGAGAGGCGGTCGTGCTCGCAAATTCTTTTGAGAGTTTTGCCAATTGCGCGCGGTCGACTTTGATCCCTTCTCGCTCCATTCCGGCAACTACAGGGATTAAAGGCCGGTCAACCCGCTCATAGATTTTGGTGCCACCTTCTTCAGCTAGCCTTGGTTTGAGCAAAGTGTAGAGGCGCCAGGTCACATCTGCATCTTCGGCGGCGTATTCGGTTGCCCTATCGAGAGGGACTTCGCCGAAAGGAATGGCTTTTTTGCCCGTGCCGCAGACTTCTTTGAATGATAGTGGAGTATGCCCAAGATGCCGCTCCGACAGCTCATCCATGCCATGGCCACCGCCCATACCTTCGCCGCGCCCCGCATCAAGATCGAAGCTCATCACCATCGTGTCCTCGATTGGCGACACATCAATTCCGACCCGCGCGAGCACGTTGAGATCGTATTTGCCGTTCTGGAACACTTTAAGGACACTGTCGTCTTCAAGCATGGGTTTGAGCGCCGCGAGCGCATCTGCCATCGCGATTTGCTCAGGTTTCTCGCTCAGCAGATCGGTGCCGCCATGCGCCAAGGGTATATAGCAAGCATCATTCGGCCCTAGAGCGAGGCTGACCCCAACAAGGTCAGCTTGCATGGCGTCAAGTGACGAGGTCTCAGTATCCACTGCGACAAGCCTTGCGCGCCTTGCCCTGCGGACCCATTCTTCGAGACGACCTAAGTTCTGCACCGTTTCATAGGTGCTTCGATCCACCTTGGGCATCGCCGAAACTGCTTGCCGATTCCCATCGGAGCCGCCGCTTTCACCCGCCTTTTGAGCCTTTGCGGGATTGAGATTATTGGGGCGCTCTGGACTGCCTGAGCCAGCGCCCAACCTTTTCAGAAGGGATGTGAAGCCGTGTTCTTCAAGAAACGCCGCGAGTGGCTGCTCTGGTATACCTTCGATCCGCATCTCATCCAGCGCGACTGGAAGGTCGCAATCTTCTTTAAGCGTCACAAGCACGCGCGACATCTCGGCATCTTCGCGACCTTCTAGCAAGCGTTCCTTGAGCTTTGATTTCTTCATGTCCGGCGCTTGATCAAGCGCGGCTGTGAGCGATCCGTGTTCTGCGATCAACTTGCTCGCGGTTTTAGGTCCCACGCCATAGATGCCTGGTATATTGTCGACGCTGTCTCCCATCAGAGCAAGGACATCACCTACCAATTCAGGTTTTACGCCAAATTTTTCCTGGACTTCTTCAATATAGATACGCGCGCTCTTCATCGTATCGAGCATGTCGATGCGCGCTCCGTCCTCTTCACCGATAAGCTGCATCAAATCCTTGTCGGAAGAGACTATCGTGACGTTCCAACCTTCGCGCTGTGCTGCCCGCGCATAAGAAGCAATCAGATCGTCTGCCTCCAGCCCCTGTTCTTCAATGCAAGGCAGGCTAAATGCCCTGGTGGCGTCTCGGATCAGAGGGAATTGCGGCCGCAGATCTTCTGGCGGTTCTGGGCGATTGGCCTTGTATTCAGGATAGATGTCGTTGCGGAAACTCTTCGAATCCTTGTCGAGGATAACCGCCAAATGCGTCGGGCCTTCGGCAACGTCGAGATCGTCCGCCAATTTCCATAGCATGGTTGTGTAGCCATACACCGCTCCTACGGGAGTTCCTTCAGGATTGGTCAGGGGCGGAAGACGATGGTAGGCGCGAAAAATATACGATGAACCATCGACGAGATAGAGGTGCTGTTGCTGACTAGACATGGCATCGTGCTAGCACTGCGCGGCGGCATGTGTAAGCCGCTGTGCGGCACTAATCCGGAGGCAAATTCGCGGCGACGAAGCGGGGCGAGAACACGGCGAAAATAAGGCAAAAATGTGGCGAGACACTCGTTTTTACTTGCAAGGCCACATTTCGGCCACTATTTGAGACCGTGAAGTCGGGGGTCAGAAGCCGGCTTTCGCGATCGCACTAAGAACAGAGCTGTCGCGCTATCCATTCGCTGAATAAGGATTATTATTATGCGTAAGATCGTTCTTGCCGCTGCTGTTGCAACTTCGGCTCTTGGCCTTGCTGCTTGCGGTGAAACCGCTGACGCCGTTTCAGAAACCGGTGACGCAATGGCTGCCGACGCAGAATCAATTGCTGATGATGCTACCGCTGCTGTTGAAGGCGCTGCTGATTCGGCTGGTGAAGCTGCCGACGGCGCTGCTGCTGCTGCTGGTGATGCTGCCGACGGCGCTACCGAAGCTGCTGGCGAAGCTGCTGACGCGGCTGGCGACGCTGCTGCTGACGTTGCAGACGCTGCCGAAGCTGCTGCTGCAGAAGCTGAAGCTATGGTCGACGGCGAGTAATTCGCTCGAACCAGTGCTTAGCTAAGCATTGAAAAGAAAAGGCGGTACCTTTGCGGGTGCCGCCTTTTTCTTTGTTCAATAAAGCGAAGACTAGCCGCCCGTACGCGGGGCGCTTGTCCAAGTGCGGGGATCGTTCACGCGTGAGCGCGAATAGAAGCCATCATACAATGCTCGCGCAATTGAAGCGATCCGGCGTTCGCGCGCTCGGCGTGACCCTTGACCGGTCACGTAGATTGCGACTGCGATGGCGCGACCATCTGGCGATTCAATAATGCCCACATCACTCGATGTGTTGTTGAGTGAGCCGGTCTTGTGGCTAACCCGCGCATCACCTGGCATGTTGGCAACGATCCGGCGCCGACCGGTTGTCGTGCGGCTCATAGCGCCCAACAAAACCTGGCGGCTTTGGTCGGACAGGAAATCACCGCGATATAATCCTGACAAAAGCTGGGTCATAGCGCGCGGCGTTGCCGCATCGCGGGGGTCGATCCAGCTCACCGGATCATACTCACCATCGTCTCGCACTAGGGTCGCAATGTCGCGGTCGATTGAGAACTCATCAATTCCTTGCCGCTGCATCCAGTCATTGACCTTTTCGGGCCCACCTACTGCTGCGAGCAACGCGTCGGTCGCTGGATTACTGGAGCGTGTGATCATGATCTCAATTAGATCAATCGCGGCCATATAATTGCCCTCGCGGACGGGCGCGGCAGGCGATGAAAACTTGGCAGAGCGCACTGGAATGAGGAGGGGAAACTCGGAAGTTAGCGAGTAGCGCCCTTGTTCCACCATTTCTAGGTAGGTTGCGGCAACGGCAATTTTGCTGGTCGAGGCCATTGGGAAAAGCTGGTCGCCCAAAACCATGATTTGCTCGCCCGTCATCATGTCGATCGCGGCGACGCCAATTCTGCCGTCGTCGCCATTGGCGAGCTCCGCAATGCGTTGCTCAAATCCGTTCGAATAGATCGCTTCAAATGACTGTGGAGCCCGCGTGTCGGTCCCAAAGGCGCTATCGAAGCTCGCCTCTAACTCTGTCGTTTGTGCAGAAACTGGGGTCGAAAGGACCGCGGCAACAGAAGCGGCAGCAACGAAGAAATGTCGAAGGAACGGCATAGATATGTTGAATGTCATTCCGTCGAGATACTCCAAATACGGTTAGCCACAGCTTAATGCGGATTCGTGGCGCTTGCGATTCGCCGCTTCAAGCACTCCATTCAGCGACTGCGACGAAGTGTGTTGTTCTCGGGATCGGATTCTTGGCGTGGAGTTAAATTTACTCTCGTACTCAACAAAACAACCGATCGAACGTTCCCGGATGTTCTTTGTCGAACGCTCCTGAAATACAGCATTTCTGACCTTGACTGGGCATCCAAGTCGGGCAGACAGGCAGAGCAATTTTCTGCTTAGGGACTGACATGACATTTACACGGACATCTGCCCGCCTTGCGGCATTGGGCTCACGCACAATAGCAACCGCCCTATTGATCGGTGGATCGAGCATCGCGATGGCTCAGACGGCTCCAATCGTTCAACCAGGCGCGCCAGGTCAAGATGGGCGGACGCTCACCGCTCAAGAAGCGACGGACCTCGCCAAATCGACCTACACCGACGCCGATGTCAATTTTATGCAAGGTATGATTGTTCACCACCAGCAGGCCGTTGATATGTCTGAACTGGTCGAGGCGCGTACCAACAACGAAGATGTCGTGACAATCGCTAGCAAAATCTTGGCCAGCCAAGCGGACGAGATTGAGTTCATGAATGAGTGGCTCTCCACTCGTGGCGAAAAGACTGTGATGGCAGGCATGTCCGGGCGTGAAGGTCATGATATGATGGACCACTCCAATCATGCGATGGTCGATCACTCGCAGATGGCTGGTATGGCTTCGCCAGAGCAAATGGCTGAATTGGCCGCTGCTGAAGGTGCCGAATTTGACCGGCATTTTCTAAGTCTGATGATCGCACATCATGAGGGCGCGATTGAGATGGTTGAGGAGCTGCTGCGCCAACCCGGAAGCGCGGCGGACCCCGTCCTGTTTCGTTTTATCAGCGATATTGAGAGTGATCAGAGCTCCGAGATTGAGCGAATGGATGTGATCCTAGCTGGCCTTTCTGCCGATCCACGAGCCAACCTGAGTTCTGGCTTTGCAGATGCTGGCGAGGCGATCATGAATCTTCGCCACGTCGCAAGCCTGCGCAAGCCGGCGGGCTTCTTCGATCCTGAAAATCCAGCTGACCTGCGCGCCGTGGTTCCGCCGCGCGAAGAGGAAGAAGACGCCGGAGAAGAAAGCACTGAAGAAGCAACTGAGGTCGCAGAGGCGACTGAGGCAGAAGAGACGCCAGACCGCGATGGAGAGGAAGAAGAAAGCCTAACCCAATTCGCTGAACGTTCACCGCTGCTCGATTTTGCGAACACCGATATGGCGTTCTTCGATGATATCATGGTCGCCGGTAACTATCATGGCTTTAACATATATCGCCTCGGTGATGATGGCGCGCCGAGCTTATTAAGCTCGGTGGTGTGCCCAGGTGGTCAAGGCGATGTCTCGGTTGTGGGTGACATTTTGGTCATGAGCGTCGAGCAAACCCGCGGCCGTGTTGATTGCGGTCTCCAGGGTGTTGAAGGTGACGTTAGCGAAGAGCGTTTCCGTGGTCTTCGTGTGTTCGACATTTCCGACCTCAGCGCTCCGCGTCAGGTTGGGCAAGTGCAGACATGTCGTGGTAGCCATACGCACTCGATCGTAAGCGCGAATGATGAACGTATCATCGTCTACAATTCGGGCACATCGCGAATCCGCGAACAGGAAGAGCTCGAGCGCTGCGTCGACAACCCATACGATTCTCGCACTGCGTTGTTCAGCATCGACGTGATCGAAATTCCACTCGCTGATCCTTCACAGTCTCGCATTATCAGCAGCCCACGCGTCTTCGCTGACGCGGAATCGGGCGATATTGCTGGGCTGTGGCAGGGCGGTGAAAGTGAAGAGGGCGCGCAGCGCACCGCTCGGACTGACCAGTGCCACGACATCACCGTCTTCCCCGCGCTCAACCTCGCGGCGGGCGCTTGTTCGGGAAATGGTATCCTTATGGATATCTCTGACCCGATGAACCCCGTTCGGATCGATGCGGTCTTTGATAAAGGCTTTGCCTATTGGCATTCTGCCACATTCAACAATGACGGCACGAAAGTGATCTTCACAGACGAATGGGGCGGTGGTGGACGCCCACGTTGTAAGGCATCTGACCCAATGAATTGGGGCGCCAATGCAATCTACGACATTGTCGATGGGAAGCTTGAGTTCCGCAGCCATTATAAGATGCCTGGCCCTCAGTCAGAAAACGAAAACTGTGTCGCGCATAATGGCTCTATCGTTCCCGTCCCAGGCCGCGATCTGTTTGTCCAAAGTTGGTATCAAGGTGGCATCAGCATCATGGACTTCACCGATAGCGGTAATCCAACAGAAATCGCGTTTTTTGACCGTGGCCCCATCAGCGAAGAACAATTGGTCGTTGGCGGCTTTTGGTCTTCCTATTGGTACAATGGCCGGATTTATGGGACCGAGATCACGCGTGGGATCGACGTCTTCGCGCTTGAGCCAAGTGAGTTTCTAACCGCCGAAGAGATCGCGGCAGCCGAAGCGGCGTCTTACGCCAACACCCGCTTTAATCCGCAGACACAGATGCAGGTCACATGGGAAGAAGGCGTCTTGGAGGCAGCTGAAGCGAGCCGCTCTGGCGGCTAAGCCTGACTTGAAGAACTCAAATGAAAAGCGGCGGGATGGTGATGACCATTCCGCCGCTCTTTTTTGTGCGATTTAGCTCTTGGCTACTTGGCCTTTTCAGATGCGATCCACTGGTCGACCATTTTCTCAAGGATCGAAAGGGGTACAGCGCCTCCCCCTAAAACCGTATCGTGAAAGCCGCGAATATCGAACTTGTCGCCCAACTCGCCTTTGGCCTTGGCGCGCAGTTCTTGAATGCGGATCATACCAATTTTGTAGGAGGTCGCTTGTCCCGGCAGAACATAGTAGCGCTGTACTTCGCTGCGCACGGCCGTTTCAGGATTGGGTGAGTTTTCGAGCGCGTATTGTACCGCTTCTTCTTCGCTCCAGCCTTTGGCGTGAATGCCAGTGTCTACCACCAAGCGAATTGCGCGCCAGATCTCACTCGATAGCCGGCCAAAGTCTGAATAGGGGTCTTCGTAACCGCCCATTTCTTTCGCAAGCAATTCTGAATAAAGAGCCCAGCCTTCGCCAAATGCGGAAATAAAGCCGCCCTGCGACCGGAACTTGGGCACGCCTTCCAGCTCTTGCGCGATCGAGACCTGCATGTGGTGGCCCGGATTTGCTTCATGGTAGGCGATCGATTCCAGTTCTGGGATCGGCATTGAAGTCATGTCGCTGAGATGCGCATAGTAGATTCCAGGGCGTGAGCCATCTGGCGTGCCTGGGCTGTAATGCTGAGCTGCCCCGTCCTGTTCGCGGAAAGGCTCTACCCGCCGCACTTCCAAATCAGCTTTGGGCAGCGTGCCGAAATAATCTGGAAGCCGCGCATTGATAAAGTCGATGTGCTCCTTTGCCTGCGCGATATACTCGTCGGCACCGGCATCGTTGTTTTGGTAGAAGAATTGTGGGTCGGTGCGTGTAAATTCAAAGAATTCCTGCAAGCTGCCCTCGAACCCCACTTGCTCCATAATTGCGCGCATTTCGGTTTGAATACGCGCCACTTCATCGATGCCAATCTGGTGAATTTGATCTGCGGTCAAATCAGTGGTGGTCATTTCAGCAAGGCTTGCAGCGTAAAAAGCTTCACCATTTGACAGAGTTGAAGCGCCCTGTGCTTCCTCGCTGGTGTTCTCAAGATCGCTTTTGAACCATTCAATCACGCGGCCATAGGCGGGCGCGAATTGATCCGTAAGCGCAGAGCGGGCTTCTTCGCGGAGCTCATCCGCGCGCTCCTGAGTGATGCTGCCGTCTTGTGTCAGCTTCGCTAGATGTCCTTCGACCGAGGTCCAAAGGGCGGATGGCTCACCGTCATCAAACGGCGCGCCAGTGGTTAGGTTCTGCGATTCTTCAATCACAGCGTCGTAAGAGAAACGTGGTGGACGCGTACCTGCTTCCGCATTGGCCTGAGCGCGGGTGAGCAATTGGTCCATCGCTGTACCGATTGCGCCGATACGCGAGATAAAGGCTTCCATATCGCTTTCGTCTGCCACGGCGTGCTGGGTAAGCAAAAAGGTCGGTAGTCCGGATTGTGCGGAGCCCATTTGGTGCAAAATGTAGGCTTGCTCTCGGAACTCCCAGCCACGTTCCGCCTGAGCCAAACGGAACTTCCACATATCGTAAGACAATTTCGCGTCATCGGTCAGCTCATCATAATCGAAACTTGCTTCCATTTGAGCCGTTGCCGAGCGCATCCACTCAAGTTGTTCAAGCTGAGCTTCTTCCGTGAAATCATCGATCTTGTCGTAGTCACTTTTTCGGCCAAGCGCGGTTTGCGTGATGGGCGAGAAAGCGAGTTGCTCCTCAAACTTTTCATCGAACCAGGTATTGAGGCAATCGGTCTGCGAGGTCTCTCCACATTCGACAGCCGTGACATTGGAAGTGAGCGCGTCACATCCGGTGAGCGCAACAGATGCAAGCAAGAGGGCAGCAAATTTCGTCTTCACGGTGGAGGGTCCTTCGAGTTTCCGTAAAACTACTTATTCCATGCGCCACTCGGCAAAGAATGGGAAGATACAATATTAAACAAATAAAAGACCCCGACAGATTATTCTGCCGGGGCCTTTAGATTTATGCGTAGCGTTTAGTGGGGAGGGCTTAGAAGCCCATGCCGCCACCCATGCCGCCCATGCCGCCCATATCAGGCATTGCAGGAGCGCCTGCACCTTCTTTCTCAGGCGCGTCAGTGATCGCCGCTTCCGTAGTGATCAACAGGCCAGCGACAGATGCTGCGTCCTGCAGAGCGGTGCGAACAACCTTGGTTGGATCGATCACACCGGCTTCCACCAGGTTTTCGTAGACGTCGGTCGCAGCGTTGAAGCCTTGTGTTTCGTCATCTTCACGAAGCAGGTTGCCAGAAACAACAGCGCCATCATGGCCAGCGTTCTGTGCGATCTGACGTACAGGTGCCATCAGAGCCTTGCGAACGATGTCGATGCCGCGAGTTTGGTCATCATTCTCGCCTTTGAGGCCATCAAGTGACTTGGTCGCGTAGAGGAGCGCAGTGCCGCCGCCTGGGACGATGCCTTCTTCGACTGCTGCACGGGTTGCGTGAAGCGCGTCATCAACGCGGTCCTTGCGTTCTTTCACTTCGACTTCTGAAGCACCGCCGACCTTGATCACAGCAACGCCGCCTGCGAGTTTCGCAAGGCGCTCTTGCAGCTTCTCACGATCATAGTCGCTGGTGGTGTTTTCCATTTGCGTTTTGATCTCAGCAACACGTGCTTGGATGTCTTCGGCAGAACCCGTGCCATCAACGATGGTGGTGTTGTCCTTGTCGATGGTGACGCGCTTGGCTTCGCCGAGCATGCCGAGTGTGACATTCTCGAGCTTGATGCCGAGGTCTTCGCTGATCATTTCGCCCTTGGTCAGGATCGAGATGTCTTGCAGCATCGCCTTGCGACGATCGCCAAAGCCTGGGGCCTTGACCGCAGCAACTTTGAGACCACCGCGCAGCTTGTTGACCACGAGGGTCGCGAGCGCTTCGCCTTCGATGTCTTCCGCGATGATCAGAAGCGGACGGCCTGACTGAACAGCTGCCTCAAGGATCGGCAGCATGGCTTGCAGGTTTGAAAGCTTCTTCTCGTGGATCAAGATGTATGGGTTGTCGAGCTCGACAGTCATCTTGTCCGGGTTGGTGATGAAGTATGGCGAGAGGTAGCCACGGTCGAACTGCATGCCTTCAACAACGTCGAGTTCAAACTCGAGGCCTTTGGCTTCTTCAACAGTGATGACGCCTTCTTTGCCGACTTTCTCCATGGCTTCAGCGATCTTCTCGCCGACTTCACGGTCGCCATTGGCAGAGATCACGCCGACCTGAGCAACTTCTGAAGAACCAGCGACTTCTTTCGAGCGGCCTTTGAGGTTCTCAGTGACCTTCTCAACAGCAAGATCAATGCCGCGCTTCAGGTCCATTGGGTTCATGCCAGCAGCAACAGCGGTCATGCCTTCGCGAGCAATCGCTTGGCCGAGCACGGTAGCGGTAGTGGTGCCGTCGCCAGCGAGGTCGTTCGTCTTTGACGCGACTTCGCGCAGCATCTGTGCGCCCATGTTTTCGAACTTGTCAGTCAGTTCGATTTCCTTGGCGACTGTTACGCCGTCCTTGGTGATGCGCGGTGCGCCAAAGCTTTTGTCGATGACAACATTGCGACCCTTAGGGCCGAGTGTGACTTTGACAGCGTTTGCAAGCGTGTCGACGCCTTTAAGGATGCCTTCGCGGGCATCACGGCCGAACTTTACGTCCTTAGCAGCCATTGGTGTTTCTCCTGAAAAATTGAGTTAGTTCGGAAAGTACATGCGTGGGCGGCGATCAGCCGATAATTCCCATGATGTCGCTTTCCTTCATGATTAACAGATCTTCACCGTCGATCTTGACTTCGGTGCCGGACCATTTGCCGAACAGAACACGATCGCCCGCTTTCACGTCGAGCGTGATGCGGTTGCCAGCATCGTCGCGCGCGCCTTCGCCAACAGCGACGATCTCGCCTTCGCTTGGCTTTTCTTGGGCTGAGTCTGGAATGATGATGCCGCCAGCGGTTTTGGTGTCAGCTTCGATGCGACGGACCACTACGCGGTCATGCAAAGGACGAAATGCCATTTTTTATGACCTTTCTTGTTGGGTTGAACAGTAGGTTTGGCACTCTCCTCTTAAGAGTGCCAGCGAGGCGCATGTGGTTGCGGCTCGTGCAGGAGTCAAGCGCGCTGAATTGAAAAAGTTTCAAACGGCGAGAGAATTGCGATTAGTTAATCCCAAACGCTCGCGCCAGACCCAGCGCCACAGCAGCAGCACGGCGGCAAAAGCAAGGCCCGCTGCCAGCCCGATCCAGACGCCGATCCCCTCCAATGGAGTGAAAAAGCCAAGGCCAACGGCAAGGCCAAATCCCGGCACCCAATAGCTGAATGCTGCAATCCACATCGGCACGCGTGTGTCCTGCAGTCCGCGCAAAGCACCCAAGGCGACAGCTTGAACCCCGTCCACCAATTGGAACGCTGCCGCTAGCACCAGATATTGAAGGGCAAAGCCAATCATGGCGGCGTTCTTTGGCGCGGAAATATCGGCAAAGATCGAGAGCAATAGGCCAGGCATGACGATCATCAGCACCGCCGTGAACGCCATAAAGCCTGCCCCCATAGCCATTGCCACCCACCCCGCTCGACCAATACCGGTGAGGTCTTTTGCGCCGTAGAAATAGCCGACGCGGATGGTCACCGCTTGCCCGACGCCAAAGGGTATCTGGAAGGCCAATGCTGCCAATTGCAGGGCAAGCGCATGGCCTGCCAATTGCGCTGATCCGATCCGGCCCATCAAAAAGGCAGCCGCGCTGAAAATGCCTGCTTCGGCAATAACGGTGAGCGCAATCGGCACGCCAATGCGGACGATCTCTCTCATACGATCCCAATCGGGCACCCACCAACGGTGAAAGATGCGATATTTATGAAGCTTGGGATCGGTGCGAATGACAATGATGTAGCACAGCATCACGCTGGTGGTCGTGATGACGGTTGCGATACCAGCGCCCACTAGCTCCAATCGCGGTGCACCCAAATTGCCGAAGATCAGCGCGTAATTGCCAATCGTGTTCACCACGATCCCGACCAGTGTCAGCGCCGTTGCGAAAATTGGCCGTCCAAGCGCGGAGACATACGTTCGCAGCACATTGCCGACCACCATCGGGATCAGCGAAAACATGATCGCGATCAGGTATGGGAAGCCGAGCACAATCAGCGCTTCGTCTTGCCCTGTGATGCGCATGATGGGAATTGTGAGAAGCGAGAGCCCCATGCCAGCCAGCCCGCTGATGATGGCGAGCCATAGCGCCATCCGCATAGAACGCCGGATCGGGCGCACCGCATTGGGGTTCTCTCCAAGCTCTGCGGCGATCACAGGAGCCACTGCTGCGGTCAGCGAATTGAGCGACCAGACCAGCAGGCCGAAAACGCCAAGCACCAATTGCGACGCAGCAAGCGAGGCTTCGCCCAGTCTCGTGATAAAGATCACATCGACCGTGTAGGTGGCCATCTGAAGCAGATTTGCTGCGGCGAGGGGTCCGGCTAGCAACAGTGTTGCCCGGAATTCCTGCCCCCAAGTCAGACTGGTGATTTTGGGCGTGTCAAGAGTGGTTGCTTTGCGCATTGGTTCAATTGCTCACCAGCACATTGTCGCAACGGGCAAGCCGGCCCGAATAGTCGCAAGCGCGAAATCTTCAAAGCGATATTCTGACTGCGATGCGCTGGCTCAAGCTGGGAAGGGGCAATTTCCGTTGAATTCGTGGCGAAATCCATTCAATATTGTCTCGCAATGCAATTCAGGGGGGATTCGGTGCACCAGCACCACGCCATGCGTCAGGGTGAGACATTCGTAGTGGAAGAAGCGAACGCGCAGCATGATGCGCGCTGGCTTCCCGCGCCCTATCCTGCCGACTATGCGGCGAAGCTTGATGCCTCTCTTCACGTAGCGACCAATCGATCAACCGTGACCGGCGCCCGCATGTTTGCAGCGGCCGTCATTATCGCAGGTGCTGCGACTATTCCGGATTTGTCGGTCGATGCGATGGATGGGCCCTATTTCAATCTGGGCGTTAGCGATCAGAACGCGGCGCAAGAACAAGCGGCGAGCAGCGTGCCTGCCCTTCAGGCTCCGCCCGTATTCGTACCGGCCCGTATCTCAGAAAAGCTTGATCCAGCCGCGCTCAGTTTTTCGGCAAGGCCACAGGCTGAGGCGGTAAGAGGTCCGTTAGCGCTCAGCTTCGTTCAAGAAAGCAGCCAGCGTTTCGATCTGGCCTTTGCTGGCATCACAATGCCGTCGCCTGCGTCCGTTCGGTTTCCTGCTCTGCCTGACAATCCTGCGCCCGGTCCTGCGCCCGTGTCAGACGCGGTGCTGTCGCGCCTGATCGAAATACCTCAGATCACGAATATTCGCGCATACGAACCAGCCAGATCGGCGCCAATGCCAGAGCGCCCCGATGCATTGACGACCACTTCTGAGCTACCTGTTAATCTGGCCAGAGCTGAAGAGGCTGTTGCCGCGGCCTTCGCTGGAGAGCTTGACGTGTCTGGCGCTGTGCGCGGGGCGATTTCGGGCGCACCAATTGATCGGCCAAGCGAGCCGCAAAATGAAGATGCGCAAGTCGCTGTGCCAATCCCGGCGCCTCAAGTTCAAACGCCCCCTGGCACTGGGCCCGGCATTGGACAGTCTGATCAAGCAGGGCTTCCTGCCAAGACAAGTTTGGGCGCGCGGATCAACGGTGTGCTGACAGGCAGTGTCGATTTTCAGCAGCTCGACGGAACAATTGCGATCAGGCTCGGCTCAGTTGTCGATCTGTTGCATGATCGGTTCAACGCATCAGAACTGGATCGGATCGCAGGCGCAGGGGCGCTCGATTCTTTCGTCACTCTGGCGTCGCTTCAATCTGCGGGCATCCCGATCGATTATGATCCGGTCTATGACGAAGTGAAATTTGGCATTGATTATGATGATGCGCCCAACGCAGGCAAAGTGCAGATGGAGCAAATCGGTTCGCCAACATTGGGCAATGATCGCGCATTGATCGATCAAATTCCGCGCTGACCACGGATACGAAAAAGGGCAGCGCCATTGCTGGCGCTGCCCTTTGTCTGATCGGTCGAAACCAATCGAAGCGTAAGTGAAAGACTTACTTGAGCTCGACGGTACCGCCAGCTGCTTCGATTTTGCCTTTGATCTCTTCGGCTTCTGCTTTCGCAACGCCTTCTTTGAGAGGCTTTGGTGCGCCTTCGACAAGACCTTTGGCTTCGGTGAGGCCCAGGCCGGTGATGGCACGGACTTCTTTGATGACCTGGATTTTCTTGCCGCCGTCGCCGGTGAGGATGACGTCGAATTCGTCTTTCTCTTCAGCAGCAGCTTCGCCGCCACCAGCAGCTGGGCCAGCAACTGCAACAGCAGCTGCAGCAGATACGCCCCACTCTTCTTCAAGAGCCGTGGCCAGTTCAGCTGCCTCAAGGACGGTCAGCTTCGAAAGTTCTTCAACAAGCTTGGCAATATCAGCCATGATGTTCACTCCAAATATTGGCGGGGTATCTCAGAGGTCTATTCCTCTGGCCCCATGATGTTTCGTTATTTTCGCGAAATCGCGTCTCTTTAAGCGGCATCCTTGGCGCCATAGGCACCAAATACGCGGGCCAGCTTGTTCGCCGGGGCATTGACGACCTGTGCAACCTTGGTTGCAGGGGCGTTGACCAGACCAACGAGTTTGCCACGCAGCTCATCAAGCGATGGCATCGAGGCAAGAGCCCGGACACCAGCTTCATCGAGCACCTGCGTGCCCATTGAGCCACCGACGATTTCCAGCTTGTCATTCGACTTTGCGAATTCGACAGCAGCTTTAGCAGCTGCGACAGGGTCTTCAGACCATGCCAGTGCAGTCGGACCGGAGAGAAACTCTTCGATGCCGACATAATCGGTGTCTTTCAGGGCGAGCTTGGCGAGACGGTTCTTCGCAACCTTATAGGAAGCACCGGCTTCACGCATCTTGCCACGCAATTCAGTGGACTGATCCACCGTCAAGCCGAGGTTGCGGGTGACGACCACCACACCAACATCTTGGAAAGCTGCATTGAGCTGGGCAACCGCATCGGCTTTTTGCGAACGATCCATGCCATACTCCTTCATTATGGCCGCTTAAGATGGCTCTCAAACGACCGGCTCACATTCACTCATGCCGATCATCGACACGAGAAAAGTCCAACGATGGGGAAGGAGGTGCGCACAAGGGCGCGAGGCGGGCCGCATGGGAGCGAACCCAAAATCTCTTTTCCCCGCCTAGGCTGCAAATTAAGAACGAACAAATCCCGTTCAGCAACTGTCTTGGACGGATGACTGCATGGCCAGAAGGCCAACGCAATCGAGGCGCGCAATTACTATGCACGCCTCGAAAGTCAAGCGAATTGGCGATTGGCTTAGCTGGATTGATATTCCAGCAGATCGCCCGGCTGGCAATCCAGCTCGCGGCAGATCGCGGCCAGAGTGGTAAAGCGGATCGCTTTGGCTTTGCCCGTCTTGAGGATTGAGAGGTTGGCAAGGGTGAGGCCCACACGCTCTGCCAGCTCGGTTAGGGTCATGCGGCGCTCGTGCAGCAGATCATCAAGTTTGACCATGATCAGGGCTCCTTCGTCATCAGCAGGCATTACACGGTCCCTTCCAGGTCTTCGCGCATCGCAGCGCCATGTTTGAACACCCGGGCAAGGATGAAGAGAATGATGACCAGCAGGATGCCTTCAATGTCCAAACCTGCATCAATAGTGATGTCGGCATTCTCCATTGGCTCTGCCCATTTGGCGATTACCAGCATCAGTCCACCGACCGGGATCAGTATGACCTGTGAGGCAAGCATCAACCATCCCATTTGGCTTAGCCGGGTTGCGTTGTCAGGCGCAAAGGGGTCTCCTTCGCCGACCGTTGAAATGATCGCGCGGAGTTTGCTGAAGAACACAAATGTGAGAGCGATCACTCCCAGCAACAGCGCAAGCAGTCCTGCAGTGGTCAGCGCAGGGAATGCACCAACCGCATTGCCAAACTCATTGGCGAGCTCAGTGTTAATTTGACCCTGAAAGATCAGCATCACTGGTATGGCGAGCGTCAGTGCGACGAAGCCTATGCCAAGCGCGATTTGTATAATGATCGTCAGGATTTTTGCGGCGACCAATAGCAGGTCATTGGGTTTGTCAGTCATTGGCATGGTGTGCCCCTTTTGCAGTTTCGCCTCAGGCCAGCTCGGTCATCAAAACTGATGCGGGCGTGCCTTGCGCTTGTGCGGGTGGGACCGCGACGATTGAGGCGATTGAAGTGACGGTGAGGATCACGGCGGCAACGGCAGCGAGTGACTGAGTGAAAGACTGTGACATATCGTTCTCCTTGAAGTGTTTTATTGAATTTCGATAATCACGAACTAGGCGTGATTCGATTTATTGTCAATCAATAATATTGAAAAACAATATGTCGCTTATCGTTTTGCGTGGAGCGCGCGCAGGCGATGCCGTTTGCCTTTCGGCATCAAGTCATTCAGATTTATGGGAAATTGTGTGGGTGAATGCCTGCTTGAGCTTATGCTGCGCTAGCGTTCCAGATCAGCACTTCGTTGGAATTGTGCGCGCACCCCACGCGCACTGTCTCGCCTGCTTGTGTCTCAATCGGGTCCGCAAAGGGTTCATAGCGGACCGACCAATGCAGCTGGCGGTCACCGCCGGGGACGTTCTCGTAGACGCGATCGGTATCACACTCGATCCGCATCCAATATAGAACCCCTGTCACTCGCCCACCTTCAGAAGTCAGCTCAGTGATGCTTTTGTCGCGCGCCTTGATCGGTGTGTCGGGCAGAAATTCCAGATCGCACAGATTGGCTGCAGGTCCGCGCTGATATTGCAGGGCGTCAGCCGGGTTGATCATGGCGTGGTAATTGAGCTGGTCTTCGAGCAGCGACAGATCAAATCCAGCCACATCGCCGATCGGTGAGCCCAGATCATAATGCGCCAATGCGCCAAGGATGGAGACTTTGGGCGGCAGGAAGATCGCGCCGGGCACAGTCAGCTCTTCTTGTGCGTGCACATGCGTTTGTATGAGCAATTCACCGATCACATTGGCGGTGTAGAGTTCAGACAAGACCGCATCGACACCGCCGCCCAGATCGCGTTCCCGATCTAGGTCCATCGAATTGGCGCGCAGCAGGGTGATCTTATCCGACATGCCGTTCTTCGCGATAATGTCGCTGGCTAAGTCGGCCTTGTTCTCATTGATTTCGCAGGCATAGACATGCTCTGCGCCCGCGCGCACTGCCATCATGGCAAGCAGCCCGGTGCCAGTTCCAATGTCGAGAATGCGCCGGCCCGGTGCGTGTCTGCGCAGCATGGCATCGTACACTTCATTGCGCGGGCCATCGGCTAGCATCTGGCGGTGATAATAATGCACGCGGTAGGCAAGGAACATGCGGACCGCAGCAACCATCTCCGGATTGTCGCCGTGCTCTTGAAGTGCCTGCTTGACCAGAGCGATGGCCTGCTGGGCATTGCCGTTGTCTCGCAGGACTGAGCAAAAAGCGAACAATTCTTGCGGATCGTCGAACATCGAATTGATCGCCATTGAGGTGAGTTCCGCATTGCCAGACAGGTATAAGAGCCGTTCGCGTAACCCGCCCAATTTGCGGCGTCAATTTGCTAGGGATTTTGACGTTTGACACGGACTGTCTGAATTCCTACATGCCTGGCCACACGTCAGCTTCGAGCCGGACCGATTCATACGCGACGGATTGGTCCAAGAATGGAAGCGGCGCTTTGCTATATTCGCGACGATTGACACGCTGCAGCTTAGTCAGCCCGATAGGGTGTGGTTAGGCCTGCGGCGCTTTTGCGTCGAATATGGTGGCAAGTCTCGCGTGACGAGTGAGAACCAATCCGCAAGCGGCTTTCCCGTTTGCACAGGCAAAAGAGGCATATCTCTTCCATGGCGACCAAAGCACCCGCAAAACGCGCAGTCCGCAGCCGCAAGGCTGAGGGAACCGCGAAGAAGCGTATCCGTAAGATTTTCGGCGACATCCACGAAGTCGTCCAGATGCCGAACCTGATTGAGGTTCAGCGCGAAAGCTACGAGCAATTCCTGCGCTCGGACAAAGAGACCGGTTATGTTTCCGGCCTTGAAAAGACGCTGCGCAGCGTTTTCCCGATCCGCGACTTTGCTGGCACTGCTGAACTCGATTTCGTTCACTACGAATTGGAAGAGCCAAAATACGACACAACCGAGTGTCGTCAGCGCGGCATCACTTATGCCGCTCCTATGAAGGTCACGCTTCGCCTGATCGTGTTCGAAGTCGATCAGGAAACTGAAACCCGCTCGGTTCTCGATATCAAAGAGCAGGACGTTTACATGGGTGATATGCCGCTCATGACCGAGAACGGCACTTTCATCATCAATGGCACAGAGCGTGTGATCGTTTCGCAGATGCACCGTTCGCCTGGTGTGCTGTTTGACCATGATCGCGGCAAGACGCACTCATCGGGCAAGCTGCTGTTTGCAGCCCGCGTCATTCCTTACCGCGGTTCGTGGCTCGATTTTGAATTCGACGCCAAAGACATCGTCAATGTTCGTATCGACCGTAAGCGTAAGCTGCCGGTGACGGCGCTGCTTTATGCGCTTGGTCTCGATAGCGAAGGTATCCTGCACCACTTCTATGATACGGTGACGTGGGAGCGCGCGAAAGACGGTTGGAAGATCCCGTTTGTTGCCGAAGCATGGCGCGGCCAGAAGCCGACCTTTGCTCTGGTTGATGCCAAGACCGGCGAGGAGATTTTCGCCGCTAACCAAAAGATCAGTCCGCGTGCAGCCAACAAAGCTGCCAAGGATGGCCTTACCGATCTGCTCCTCCCAACCGAGGAAGTCGTCAGCCGCTACGCTGCCTATGACATGATCGATGAAAGCACTGGCCGTATCCACATTGAAGCCGGTGATGAGATCACGCTTGAGCATGTTGAGGCGTTTGATGCAGCTGGCATCGACAAACTCGAACTGCTCGACATCGACGAGATCAACACCGGTCCCTGGATCCGCAACACGCTGAAAGTCGACAAGGCTGAAAACCGTGACGAGGGTCTGGAAGCCATCTACAAGGTGATGCGTCCAGGTGAACCACCAACCAAGGAAACCGCAGACGCATTGTTCGAAGGCCTGTTCTTCGATGGTGAGCGTTACGACCTTTCTGCCGTTGGCCGTGTGAAACTGAACATGCGTCTTGAGCTTGATGCTGAAGATGATGTGACGACTCTTCGCAAGGAAGACATCCTTGCTGTGGTCAAGGAACTTGTTGGCCTGAAAGACGGCAAGGGCGAAGTCGATGATATCGATAACCTCGGCAACCGCCGGGTTCGCTCTGTGGGTGAGCTGCTGGAAAACCAGTACCGCGTTGGCCTCCTACGTATGGAGCGTGCTGTCAAAGAGCGCATGTCGAGCGTCGATGTATCGACCGTCATGCCTAATGACCTGATCAACGCAAAGCCTGCTGTGGCCGCGGTGCGTGAATTCTTCGGCTCTTCACAGCTCTCGCAGTTCATGGACCAAACCAACCCGCTGTCAGAAGTGACGCACAAACGCCGCGTCTCAGCGCTTGGCCCAGGTGGTTTGACGCGTGAGCGCGCTGGCTTTGAAGTCCGCGACGTTCACCCAACCCACTATGGTCGTATCTGCCCGATTGAGACCCCTGAAGGTCCAAACATTGGTCTGATCAACTCACTGGCATCGTTCAGCCGCGTGAACAAATATGGCTTTATCGAAACGCCATATCGTCAGGTGGTCGACAATAAAGTGTCGGGCGAGGTCAAGTATCTCTCCGCCATGGAAGAGCAGAAGCACACCGTGGCGCAGGCCTCGGCTGAGCTGAACGACGATGGCACTTTCGTTGAAGAGCTGATCTCTGCACGTCAGGCTGGCGACAACCTGATGGCTCCTAGCGAGCAAGTGACGCTGATGGATGTGTCGCCAAAGCAGCTTGTGTCTGTTGCGGCATCGCTCATTCCGTTCCTGGAAAACGATGACGCCAACCGCGCTCTGATGGGCTCGAACATGCAACGTCAGGCTGTGCCTTTGGTGAAAGCCGAAGCGCCATGGGTTGGCACGGGCATGGAAGAGACCGTGGCGCGCGATTCTGGCGCGGCTATTGCGGCGAAACGCGGCGGTATCGTCGATCAGGTCGACGCGACCCGTATCGTGATCCGTGCGATTGGCGATGTTGAGGCTGGCCAGTCCGGCGTTGACATCTACACGCTGCAAAAATTCCAGCGCTCGAACCAGAATACCTGCATCAATCAGCGTCCGCTGGTGAAAGTGGGTGAAGTGATCGAACCTGGCGATATTATCGCTGACGGTCCGTCGACCGATATTGGTGAGCTGGCACTGGGCAAAAACAGCCTCGTCGCGTTTATGCCGTGGAATGGCTACAACTACGAAGATTCGATCCTGATCTCAGAGCGCATCGTGAAAGACGACGTGTTCACCTCGATCCATATCGAAGAATTCGAAGTCATGGCTCGTGACACGAAGCTTGGGCCAGAAGACATCACCCGCGATATTCCGAATGTCGGTGAGGAAGCGCTTCGCAACCTCGACGAAGCCGGCATCGTCTATATCGGCGCGGAAGTGCACCCTGGTGACATCCTCGTCGGAAAGATCACGCCAAAGGGTGAAAGCCCGATGACGCCGGAAGAAAAGCTTCTGCGCGCTATCTTTGGTGAGAAAGCTTCGGATGTTCGTGACACCTCGCTGCGTCTGCCGCCCGGTGTTGCGGGTACGATCGTTGAGGTTCGCGTGTTCAACCGTCACGGTATCGAGATCGATGACCGTACGCGTGCGATCCAGAACGAGGAAATCGAACGCCTTCGCAAGGATGCGGCGGACGAACGCAACATCCTCAACCGTGCGACCTACAATCGTCTTCGCGACATGCTGATGGGCCAAACCGCATCAGCAGCTCCAAAGGGCGTGAAGAAGGGCATCGAAATTGGCGAGCAAGTGCTGGCTGATGTGGAGCGTCACGAATGGTTCAAATTCGCAGTCGCCGATGACAATCGTCAGGCACAGATCGAGGCGATCAAGTCACAATATGATGAGGCCGCTGGCCTGATCGACGCCAAGTTTGAAGACCGCAAGGAAAAGCTTGAGCGTGGTGATGAACTGGCTCCGGGTGTTCTGAAGATGGTCAAAGTCTTCGTCGCGGTGAAGCGTAAGCTACAGCCGGGCGATAAGATGGCGGGCCGTCACGGAAACAAGGGTGTGATTTCACGCATCCTTCCGGTTGAGGACATGCCGTTCCTCGAAGACGGAACTGCTGTTGATCTCGTGCTGAACCCATTGGGCGTGCCTTCGCGTATGAATGTCGGTCAGATCTTCGAAACCCACCTTGGTTTCGCAGCTCGTGGCCTCGGCATGGACATCGCTGAGAAGCTCGAAGAGTGGAAAGCGGCGAACCCGAATGCAGCTGAAGACTATGCCGATGTGAAGCCTCCTGAGGCTGTCGTTGAGCGTCTGAAAGACGTTTACGGTGAGCAATATTTCGAAGACCTCGAAAGCCGCTCAACCGAAAGCATTGTCGAACTCGCAAGCAATCTTTCCGCAGGTGTCCCGATGGGTACGCCAGTATTTGATGGCGCGCGTGAGCCTGATGTGTCGGAAATGCTGGTGAAAGCCGGTGTCGATAGCTCAGGCCAATCGACCCTGTTTGACGGCCGCACCGGTGAAGCGTTTGACCGTAAGGTTACGGTTGGCATCATCTACATGCTCAAACTGCACCACTTGGTCGATGACAAGATCCACGCCCGTTCGATCGGCCCATACTCGCTCGTCACGCAGCAGCCGCTGGGTGGTAAGGCGCAGTTTGGTGGTCAGCGCTTCGGTGAGATGGAGGTCTGGGCACTGCAAGCATATGGCGCCGCCTACACGCTTCAGGAAATGCTCACCGTCAAGTCGGACGATGTTGTTGGCCGGACCAAGGTCTACGAAGCCATCGTCAAGGGCGACGACACCTTCGAAGCGGGCATTCCGGAGAGCTTCAACGTTCTCGTCAAGGAAATGCGTTCGCTTGGCATGAATGTCGAACTCAAGTCGTTGTCTGACGGCGAAGAGGGCGACGACGAGTGGCCGGAGGCAGCGGAATAAAGGGAGCGGGCTTCGCAATAGCCCATCCCACTTCGCTCCTGAGATTCACCCGCAAGGGAATTTGAAAAATGAATGAACTGACCAAATTCACCAACCAGCTGGCTAAGCCGGAAACATTCGACCAGATCCAGATTGGTATCGCCTCACCAGAGCGTATCCGTTCGTGGTCATTCGGCGAAATCAAAAAGCCGGAAACGATCAACTATCGTACGTTCAAGCCTGAGCGTGACGGCCTTTTCTGTGCGCGCATTTTTGGCCCTGTGAAGGACTACGAATGCCTGTGCGGTAAGTACAAGCGCATGAAGTACAAAGGCGTCGTGTGCGAAAAGTGCGGCGTTGAAGTCACCGTTACCAAAGTGCGCCGTGAGCGTATGGGCCACATTGAGCTTGCTGCTCCTGTTGCTCACATCTGGTATCTGAAGTCGCTGCCTTCGCGCATCGGCTTGCTGCTCGACATTCAGCTTAAGCAGCTTGAGCGCATCCTTTACTTCGAAAGCTATGTGGTGATCGAGCCGGGCCTGACCCCGCTTGAGAAATTCCAACTGCTGACCGAAGATGAGCTGCTCGAAGCGCAAGACGAATATGGCGAAGACGCGTTCTCCGCTGACATCGGTGCAGAAGCGGTCAAGGTCATGCTGATGGATCTCGATCTCGAACAAGAGCGCGACGATCTGATGGAAGAGCTGGCGACGACCAAGTCGACGCTCAAGCCTAAGAAGATTATCAAGCGTCTTAAGGTCGTTGAGAGCTTCATCGATTCAGGCAACCGTCCTGAGTGGATGATCCTCGAAGTGATCCCTGTGATCCCGCCTGAGCTGCGCCCGCTGGTGCCGCTGGATGGTGGTCGTTTCGCGACGTCCGATCTCAACGATCTGTATCGCCGCGTGATCAACCGTAACAACCGTTTGAAGCGTCTGATTGAACTTCGCGCGCCTGACATCATCGTCCGCAACGAGAAGCGTATGCTTCAAGAAGCGGTTGACGCACTGTTCGACAACGGTCGCCGTGGCCGTGTCATCACCGGTGCCAACAAGCGTCCGCTGAAGTCGCTGTCTGACATGCTCAAGGGCAAGCAGGGCCGCTTCCGTCAGAACCTTCTGGGTAAGCGCGTCGACTATTCAGGTCGTTCGGTCATTGTGACCGGTCCTGAGCTTAAACTGCACCAGTGTGGTCTTCCAAAGAAGATGGCTCTCGAGCTGTTCAAACCGTTCATCTACGCACGTCTGGATGCGAAGGGTCTGTCGATGACCCTCAAGCAAGCGAAGAAGTGGGTCGAGAAAGAACGCAAGGAAGTCTGGGACATCCTTGACGAAGTGATCCGTGAGCATCCGGTTCTGCTGAACCGTGCGCCTACGCTTCACCGTCTCGGCATTCAGGCGTTTGAGCCCGTTCTGATCGAAGGTAAAGCGATCCAGCTTCATCCGCTGGTCTGCTCGGCCTTTAACGCTGACTTTGATGGTGACCAAATGGCGGTCCACGTGCCGCTCAGTCTCGAAGCGCAGCTAGAAGCACGCGTTTTGATGATGTCGACCAACAACATCCTTTCGCCTGCCAATGGTAAGCCGATCATCGTTCCTTCGCAGGATATGGTTCTGGGTCTCTACTACCTCTCTATGGAGCGGCAGGAAAAGACGCCTGAATTCCTCGACAATGATGATGGCTCCAAGGTCGAGAAACTGCCGCGCTTCGCCGATATGGCCGAAGTGCATCACGCTCTCGAAACCAAGGCTGTGACACTTCACACCAAAATCCTCGCCCGCGTTCCGCAGGCCGATGAAGATGGCAACATCGTTATGCGCCGGTTTGAAACCACTCCGGGCCGCATGCTGATCGGTGAGTGTCTGCCAAAGAACAGCAAGGTTCCTTACGACATCATCAACCGCCTTTTGACCAAGAAGGACATCGGTGACGTGATTGACGAGGTGTATCGTCACACCGGTCAAAAAGACACGGTGCTGTTCGCTGACGCGATCATGGTGCTGGGCTTCCGCAACGCATTTAAGGCCGGCATCTCCTTTGGTAAGGATGACATGATCATTCCTGACGCCAAGGAACCGCTGGTTGAAGAAACCAAGGCGCTGGTTGCTGATTATGAGCAGCAGTACCAAGACGGTCTCATCACGCAGCAGGAGAAGTACAACAAGGTGATCGACGCCTGGTCCAAATGTGGTGACCAGGTTGCTGACGCCATGATGGCTGAGATTAAGGCGACGCCAATCGACGCTGATGGCCGCGAGAAAGAGATCAACTCGATCTATATGATGAGCCACTCCGGTGCGCGTGGTTCGCCAGCGCAGATGAAGCAGCTTGCCGGTATGCGCGGTCTGATGGCTAAACCTTCAGGCGAGATCATCGAAAACCCGATCATCTCGAACTTTAAAGAAGGTCTGTCGGTTCTCGAATACTTCAACTCAACCCACGGCGCGCGTAAAGGTTTGGCCGATACCGCTCTGAAGACGGCGAACTCGGGTTACCTGACCCGTCGTCTGGTTGACGTTTCGCAAGACTGCGTGATCGTTGAAGAAGATTGTAAGACCGAAAACGCGCTTGAAATGCGTGCCATCGTGCAAGGCGGTAGCGTTATCGCCTCGCTTGGTGAGCGTATTCTGGGTCGGACCGTTGCCGAAGACATCGTCAATGCGGCAACCGATGAAGTGATCGTGAAAGCTGGCACTTTGGTTGATGAGCCAATGGTGAAAGAAATCGAAGCGGCTGAAGTTCAGTCTGCCAAGATCCGTTCACCGCTGGTGTGTGAAGCTGACCAAGGCGTTTGCGGCACCTGCTATGGCCGTGACCTTGCACGCGGTACTCCCGTCAATATCGGTGAAGCTGTCGGCGTTATCGCTGCTCAGTCAATCGGTGAGCCGGGCACGCAGCTGACCATGCGTACCTTCCACATTGGTGGTGCAGCGCAGCTGAACGAAACCTCGCACCTTGAATCGATCTCGGACGGTAAAGTCGAATTGCGCGACATGCCGACCATCGTCGACAAAAAGGGCCGCATCCTCTCGCTCGCTCGCAATGGTGAAATCGCTGTGATCGATGCCGAGGGCCGGGAACGTGAAATGCACAAAGTGCCTTACGGTACTGTCATCATGTTCAAGGACGGCGCGAAGGTGAAGGAAGGCGATCGTCTGGCTGAGTGGGATCCGTTCACTCTGCCGATCATCACCGAGCAATCAGGTGTGGTGAAGTATCAGGATCTGGTCGAAGGCACGACGCTGGAAGAGCAGACCGATGATGCCACAGGTATCGCTCAGCGTGTTGTGACTGAAAACCGAGCAACTGGCCGCAAGAAGAAAGAGGAACTGCGTCCGCGCATGATCCTTCAGGGCGAAGGCCAGACCATTGAGGATGAAACCGATGCGCAGCGTTATATGCTCGCACCGGGCACAACCCTTTCGGTTGAAGATGGCCAGACGGTTGAAGCGGGTGACATCCTTGCGCGTGCATCGCGTGAAGCTGCCAAGACCCGTGACATTACCGGTGGTCTGCCACGTGTGGCCGAACTGTTCGAGGCGCGTCTGCCAAAGGACATGTCGGTCATCGCCAAAATCTCGGGCAAGATCGAGTTCGTTCGCGAATACAAAGCGAAGCGCAAGATCGCGATTGTGCCTGAGGAAGGTGATGCAGTCGAATACCTGATCCCCAAAACCAAGGTGATCGACGTGCAAGAGGGCGACTTCGTGAAGAAGGGTGATACCCTGATTTCCGGATCGCCTAACCCGCACGACATCCTCGAAGTTCTGGGTGTTGAGGCGCTGGCTGAATATCTCGTCAATGAGATTCAGGAAGTGTACCGACTGCAGGGCGTGAAGATCAACGACAAGCACATCGAGGTGATCGTTCGCCAGATGCTGCAGAAGGTTGAGATCACCAAGGGCGGCGACACCACGTTGCTTCCAGGTGAGCAGGTCGATCTGGCTGAAATGCTCGAAGTGAATGCCAAATTGGGTAAGGGTAAGGAGCCTGCTGAAGGCAACCCGATCCTGCTCGGCATTACTAAGGCGAGCTTGCAGACGCGCAGCTTCATCTCTGCCGCCTCGTTCCAGGAAACCACCCGCGTTCTGACGCAGGCTTCGGTTGAGGGTAAGAAGGACACGTTGATCGGTCTCAAAGAGAACGTGATCGTGGGTCGTCTGATCCCGGCAGGTACGGGTGCAGGCATGAACCGCATGCGTGTGACCGCCTCCAGCCGTGACGCTGCGCTGAAAGCTCAGTGGAAGAAGCAGCAGGACGCGCTTGCCGCGGCTGGCGCTGTCGAATCTGAGCCAGCTGCTGATCCGGTCTCAAGCGAAGAGGCCATGAAGGCAGCTATGGGAGGTGGTTCTTCGGATGCTCCGGCAGCTGAATAAACCGCGCCTCAAACGCCAATAAACAGCCCCGCTGCAACTATGGTTGCGGCGGGGTTTTTCGTTTGGCCAACAGAGCATTCATCACGGGTACTGCTTTGCAAGCGCATGTAATTTCCACCAAGGACAAGGGGAGGAAATCACATGAAGAAATTCGCAGTTCTTAGCGGCGCTCTTGCGGTGTTGCTCACTTCAGCACCAGTGTTCGCGCAGGATACAGTGGTCGTGACAGGCGCACGACAGGACCGCTCAGCGCTCAATGCCTATTTGCGCCCACGCGGCGGCGGCGGCCCATCGGCCATCGGAGTTACGCGCCAGGCGGATTACTTTGTGACACCGCTCTTTGTGAGTTCCGATTCGCGCGACCGTGAGGTGCGCACGGAGGAGCTGTTCACGATGCTGGGCGAAACGCTCCAATTGGCTGAACGCGAGGGCATCACGTTAGTGGCGGGGACCTACACGCTTGAACCTGTGACGCTCGCGAATATGCGGGAATTGCCGCTTTTGGGTGGCAATCGTCCAGACACCAACCGTGTCCAGATCTATGCGCGTATCCCATTGCGAGGCGAAGACCCCAAGGTAAGCAGCACAGCAGAACGCATCGCGGCCTTTGTCAAACGCGTGCCCGCCAATGGACGGTCCTTCATCGATGTTGGCGGGACCTCACTAGCGATCGATAATCCCGAACAATATCGCCGCGATGTCGTGCGCCATATCGCCAAGGAGTCGACGGACTATGCGGACATGTTCGGCAGCGGATATGGCGTGCGGATCGAAGGCCTCGATGGCGACCTATACTGGCAGCAAGCTAGCGAGACCGAGGTGTTCCTCTATATTGAGCACAGCTTCGTTATTCAGGCGAGCTAGCGCTAAGCGGCCCTATTCCAAGGTTGGTGCCACGGAATCGCCCAACACGATGCGCGAGAACGTGGCTTGCGCGTAATCACCGTTGGCCCGGTCGACTTCCCAGTCACCGGTGCCAGCGCATCCCGCATACCAATTGCCTCCGCCAGTTCGGGTTGAGCATTGGTTGTAAACGCCGGCTTTGAAATACAGCGAGTCCCCACCATAGGCGTATGGATTGTCGAGCCGATCCGCCCCGCGCACAAGGCTGCGAGACTGCACGACTGTGCCCAAACGCTCGTTGTGGAACGTCAGGTACATCGTGTTTTCGTGGACGTTGATTGAATAGCTAAATTCTTCACCCAGCGCGATGCCAGCTTCGCCGGGGTCTTCGTTATAGTCCCAGTTTCCGCCAAACACCGGCACAGACAAGTCGTTACGATTTTCGTCGTCGCGGGCGAGATTGCGCTCGTAATTCCAGAAGACGACGCCGTAGTCATGGCCGGGGTATTTCTTGTAGTAGATTTTGATCGGTTCATTGCCATAGCCAAAGCCGCTGCGTGTGCTGTCGAGTTTGACTGCGTGGATCTGTCCAACCACGACGGAATAGGCGGCGCGGGTCGTGGGGTCGCCAGCATTCACTGCGACGTGATCCACTTTCAATGTGGCCTCAAGCCTTCCGCCAATCGCGCCAAAATGATCGGAATCGCGCCGTGCAGCGACGGAGAAATTGTTTCCAGGATCGTGCGTGCCAATGCGCGTGTTGGTCCCGCGGATCATTTGCCGCAATTCGCTGCGCGTGTTGGAAGTGTTCGCGGTGGTCGTCGCTTTGTTGGGTGATGCGAAGACGAGGTGACCATCATCATTCACATAGAAGAAGTCGGGATGCGAGTAGGATTGGATCGCGCGCACATCCACTTCATCGGCGCGGTTATCGCCATTGTCGTCTAGCGGCAGAGTGATCTTCCAATGGCTAAGGTCAAACGTCTCTGCTGGCAAAACGCTCTGCGTGTCTTGCGCAACGGCGATATTGGCAGCGCCTAAAAGCGCGGCGCTAGCGGTTAATCCGCTGACCAATTTAGTGAGGCGTGAAAAGCCCAATGCCATAGAAACCATCCTGTCCTACCAATTGTGTTATACCAATTTGGTATATGTTCTAGCCCATTGAGTCTGAACAGCCAATGGCTACGGGAAAGAAGCCGCAAATCGATTTATACTATTGCGACGCACTCGCATTAGCAGTAATGGTGGTTCTCACAGTATCGGAGAATCGCGCCAATGAACAAGCAACCGCCCAGCACAACCGCCTCTGGATGGGTAAAGCGGTTGGCCCGGCCGTCTGAAATTCGATCTCTCCACCCGATAGCTGGACGCTTTATCTATGCGCTGCGCCTGATCGCCCTACACGAAAGGGCGAAACGCGATCCGGTGCCAGAGCTCGCCATGCGGCTGGGCAATATGGAATTGGCCGCAAAGTCACTCGCTTTCGCACAGGCTATTTCTGCTTGTTGGCCGGAGAATATCCGTGTCTCGCGCTTTTGTTGCGAATTCCTGACCCATGACGAAATCACAGTGGGCGCACTCATCAACAGCGCGGCCAACCGCGATCCTCTGGAATTTGAGCGGGTTACGGACGGCTTTATCCGCCATGACCGATCGCTGCGCCTCTGGGATGCAGTGCTCGACTTGATCGATGCCGAGTTCAAGAACTGAGCCAATCTCTCTGGTCCGCGTAACCGCGTTGCTCGACCAAGACAGACATACTTGCTGGGCTTGCGGGGAGGGGCGCAGGGCTTTACCGGGTCGGGCATGACAATTACCCGTTTTGCCCCTTCGCCCACTGGCCGCTTGCATGTCGGCAACATCCGAACCGCGCTCCACAATTGGATGCTCGCCGCCCAGTCTGGCGGAGAATTCGTGCTGCGGATCGACGATACAGATGCAGCGCGCAGCAAAGAGGAATATGTCGATGCGATCCGCGCTGACCTCGCTTGGCTTGGGATTGAAGCGGCGCGCGAAGAGCGCCAGTCTGACAGGCTTGATGCCTATGAGGCCGCTTTTGAGCAATTGAAGGCAAGCGGCCGGATCTACCCCGCCTATGAAACGCAGCAGGAGCTGGAGCTTAAGCGCAAGGTCCTTTTGGGCCGCGGTCTCCCACCGATTTATGATCGCGGCGCTTTGGAATTGAGCGATGATGAGCGCGTGGCCAAGGAAGCTGAAGGCATTCAGCCTCATTGGCGTTTCAAGCTGGATCATGACGAAGCGATCAGTTGGGAAGATGGCGTTCGCGGCAATGCCAAATTTGATCCCGCGCTGCTTTCCGATCCAGTGATCCGGCGCGCTGATGGCTCGTGGCTTTATATGCTGCCCAGCACGGTCGACGATATCGATATGGGCATCACACAGGTGCTGCGCGGCGAGGATCACGTGTCGAACACTGCGGTCCAAATCCAAATGTTTACCGCTATGGGGGCAACTCCACCGACCTTTGCGCATGAGGCTTTGTTGGTGGGCAAAGAGGGCAAGCTATCCAAACGGCTAGGCTCGCTTGGCTGCGATACCTTCCGTGAGCGCGGGATCGAACCCGAAGCGATTATCGCTTTGCTGTCGCGCCTTGGTACTTCGCAACCGGTTGAGCCGATTGCGGATCGTGCCAAGCTGCTTGAGACATTCGACCTGTCCACCTTTGGCCGCGCGCCTGCAAAATTTGACGATGCTGAGTTGGAGCGGGTCAACACGGCGATTGTTCACGCGATGCCTTATGAGGCGGTGAAGAACCGCTTGCCCGATGGGATGGATGAAGCGGGTTGGCACGCTGTGCAGCCCAATATTGCAACCGTTGGCGAAGTCGCAGAATGGTGGCGGCTGGTCACAGGCCCGATTGAACAACCCGAATTTTCTGATGAAGATCGCGCATATCTGGCACAGGCGCTCGAAACGCTTGCATGGGGCGATGATCCATGGGGGGCGCTGACATCGGCGCTGAAAGATGCAACGGGGCGAAAAGGCAAACAGCTGTTCTTGCCTCTTCGTCAAGCGCTGACGGGCATGAACCACGGCCCGGATATGGGCGAATTGCTCCCGCTGATCGGTGAGGCCGAGGCGCGCGCGCGGTTGGAGCAGGCTGCTGCGTAAGTAGCTGTTTGTTAACCAACCTGCGCCATCATCCCCGCGACTTTCGATTGGGTGCAATCATCGGGGGGTATTGATGGCAGTTGCTGCAAAGACTCAGAAACAAGACGGAACGCTTTGTGGGATCAAAGCGATCGTGCGGTACCGCGTGCGCTCCAAAATGGAGATGGACGTGCTGGATGTGGCCGAAGGCGGCTGCATGCTCGATGCACGTGGCTGGTCGGTCCGGCCAGACGAGCGCGTGCTGGTCAAGTTTTCAGGATTGGGCGAGATTGGCGCGACCGTCATCTGGATCGAAGATCAAAAATGCGGCCTCGCCTTTGAAGAGCCTCTAAACGATATCGTGCTCAGCCACATTCTGGCCTGATCCGCATACGTGATGACGCCAAGGCGTCACCCGCCATGCTTTTCCAATTCATCCCCGGTCAGCGTCACGACATGCAGCAGGTTCGTTGAGCCCGGCGTTCCAAACGGTACACCCGCCAGCACGATTTGCTTCGATCCCGCGTTGCCAAAACCATGGCGCAGAGCCATGCGTTTGCCTTTTGCGATCATCTCTTCAAAACTGCCAATATCCTTTGTCACCACGGCATGCGCGCCCCACAGCAAAGCGACGCGCCGCGCTGTTTTGAACAAAGGTGTCAGGACGAGGATCGGCGTATCAGGCCGCTCACGTGAGACGCGTCGCGCGGTCGATCCGCTCATGGTGAAGACTGTGATGGCGGTGATTGGCACTGTCTCAGCAATGGTCATGCAGCTATGCGCAAGCGCGTCTGACGTGGTCGAATCTGCCGGAATTTCGAGCATGCGCACGCGGTTCTTGTAAAGCTCATCGCCTTCAACCTGACGCGCGATTGAGTGCATCATGGCGACCGATTCTTCAGGCCAATCGCCTGCTGCACTTTCGGCTGAGAGCATGACAGCATCAGCCCCATCATAGACCGCATTTGCAACGTCGGAGACTTCGGCGCGGGTTGGCATCGGGCTTTCGATCATGCTTTCGAGCATTTGCGTCGCCACGATCACCGGCTTGCCAGCGCGGCGCGCGGCGTTGACGATTTTCTTTTGCAGTGGCGGCACTTCGTAAGGCTCTAGCTCAACGCCCAGATCGCCGCGAGCGACCATGATGCTGTCTGAAAGGTCGATAATCTCATCGAGTCTGCCAACCGCTTTGGGTTTTTCGATCTTGGCGCAAAGCGCAGGTCCAGGGCCGCTTCCCACATGTGAGGCAATCAGTTTGCGTGCCTCAGCCATGTCTTCGGGGCGCTGGACAAAAGAGAGTGCGATCCAATCAGCGCCTTGCGCCACCGCAAAAGCGAGATCCTTGCGATCTTTCTCGGTAAGAGCGGGGATAGGAACCTCGGCATCGGGCACGTTCACGCCTTTGCGATCAGAGATTACGCCGCCCACTTCGGCCGTGCAGAAGATGCGGTTCTCGTCCGCTTCCTTCACGACCAGTTTGATCTTGCCATCATTGATCAGCAAGCGCTGGCCGCGCTCCATAATACCGAATAATTCAGGGTGAGGCAGGCATACACGGCTGTCATCGCCCGGCGCTGGATCACGGTCGAGCGTGAAGTGCCCCGAATGGCGGATCACCGCTTGCCCACCAGCAAACTCGCCCACGCGCAGCTTTGGCCCTTGCAAATCGGCAAGGATCGCAATCGGACGTGCAAACTCTTTTTCCAGCTCGCGGATCGCGGCGATCGCCTTGGCATGGTCATCATGACTGCCATGGCTCATATTCACGCGGAAAGCGTCAGCGCCCGCTTTGAAAAGCTTGCGCAGCATTTCCGGCGTGCGGCTGGCAGGGCCGATTGTCGCCAAAATCTTGACCTTGCGACCGCGCGGGTCGATCCGTGTCTGGTCGCGTCGTTTATGCTTGCTGGTTGTCATGCCGTTTCAGATCCCGTTTTCGCCGCTATGGCACAGCAAATTTGCAACTCAAGGAAAAGCTCATGTCCGTTGAAAATGATCCGCTTGATACACTTGATGATGCCATTGCCGCTACGGCTTTCCGGCGTCTTGTAAGACATTTGCGACATCGCCATGACGCCCAAAACATTGAACTGATGGGGCTCGCGGGATTTTGCCGCAATTGTCTGGCGGACTGGATTCGCGATAGTGGCTTTGATGGAGACAAGGCCGTTGCGCGCGAATTGATCCACGGCATGCCTCAGGACGAATGGAAGGCAACGCGCCAGACGCCCGCTACAGCAGAGCAATTGGCGGCAATGGAGGAAAGTCTGAAGCGCAACCAGACGCCCTCAGATTGATCCGCGCTCGAGCCGGAACAGCTCCACCTCGCCATAATTCTTGGGCAGAATCACGCGTCCAACGGAGGTAAATTTGCACTCATTGCAATCATCCATCAGCAGGGCTGCGGCAAAGCTTTCGGTGCAATAGACGCCGCCAACGGGAGTGACAGGCTCGATCCGCGCGGTGCGGTTGACCTCGCCGCCATACCACAGCCGGTTGCCGGTGATGCGGTCCGTGCCGACCCAGATTGGCCCGTAGTGCACGCCGGTTCGCATGCCAGCCGCCGCACCTTCCGGGATGAGGCCTTCGGGTACATCGCGCAATTCATCTTGCAGCCGCAATGCAATCGCAGCGGCAGTGCGCGGTTCATCAATAACCGCATAGATCGCATCACCCCATGTGTTGCGAAACTCCACATGGTCGCCAAATTCGTGGAGCACCTGTGCGATCCGGCCCATCACCACGTCCATAAAATCAGGCAGGGCGCGCTCCCCGATGCGCGAGAACCCTTTGTAATCGGCAAAGATGATAGAGCGGATTTCGCGCCGCGTTCCCTGCCCAATCGGTGCTCGCTCAGGAAATTTTAGATCGCGCGGTACGGGACCGGCTGCGATGGTGATCGTCTCTTTCCCCAAATCCTGCCACAGCTTCATATCAGCTTTGGTCCCGGCGATCCCGGTGTTGGAAAAGCTGGCAAACGAGTCCGATACCACGGCCAATTGCACCGCCTCACAACCGCGTTTTTGCGCACGCAATACCGCAAGCCCCATGGCGTATAGCGTGTTGTAAGCAAACTGGTTGTCGTCGCCGACATAATCAGCAGGCGTTGCAAAGCTCACCGACTTTGCCGCCTTTCGGCACGCATCATAGCGCGGCAGCCAATCATCGCCGCCGCACCGCACGCTTTCTTCGATAAAGTCGTTTTCCGCAAAGGGGAGCACAAGGTTCAGCTCTGCACCGCGATCCAGCAAGGCCTCAGCGATCAGAATATCCGCGCCACATGCCAGCGGGCCAAAGCCGACCGAGATATCATGCGCTGCCAGTTCATCGCTAATCCGTGCAGCGAGCACGGTTTCAGCATCGCTGCCTGCATTAAACATGTGGCCGCAAAAGACTGCGACATTGCCCCCGGCGGGTTCATTTGAAGGCTCTTGCTCAGCCAGCTTTCCAACAACAAGGTCTTCTGGCCCCGGCAAGTCGATATTCTTCGCCATTCGCGTAGAGCCCCCAATCAAAGCCGCATTGCATAGCTATGTTGCAACAGCGCGATCCTACAGAATGGCATCATGTGCGCAAGCCGGTGGAGAATCTACGCAAATTCACTTTGCACATTGGCTCACACTGGTAAGCGTTCTGCCAACACACAAAACTGATTCTCCCGGAGTATGAATAAAAATGGCTGAAGCCACCGATGATCGCCTGCGCCTTTTGATTGAGCGCATCGAACGCCTTGAAGAAGAGAAAAAAGGCATCGCTGACGATGTCCGCGATGTTTATGCCGAGGCAAAGGCGGTGGGTTACGACACCAAAATCATGCGCCAAATTATCAAACTGCGCAAAATGAAACCCGATGAACGCAGCGAGCAGGAAATCATCCTCGACACTTACAAAGCGGCACTGGGAATGGGCTAAATCTAGCTGCGCTTAGCCGCTTAAACTGGCAAGCGCGGCAATGCCTAGGGCGCTGGCATTGTGCAGGGCGTGCAGCAATATCGCGCCCCATAATCCCACTCGCACGCGGACATAGCCCGCCAGACTGCCCAGAACGAATTGCGGCAGGACGAGCGGGAGCAGCATCCACCATGCGCCTTCGTTGAAGTTGAAAATATGGATCAGCGCAAAGGCGGCGGCGGAGAACCAGAAAAACAACGGGAAACCGCGCGCGAACCAGCCAATGGCAGGCCGCGTGCTCCATGCGAACAGTGCTCCTGCCGCAGCGGCTAGACCCAGCGCGAACAACGCAAAACCAGCAAGCGGCGCGGCTGCGTGCAAAACGCCTGCGCCCACCAACCCAATTGCTAGTGCGACCAATGCGGCAAGATGTGCAGGTTTGCCCGATAGCCATCCTCGAAAGGCCAGCTCCTCCATCACCGGCGCGCCGATAGTCACCGCCAGCACAATAGTGAGCGTGAATTCGACATCGGCCAATGCGGTCTTGGGCAAATACAATCCCGCCGCAATCGCAATACTCGCTGCGACCACCAGCACGAACATAGCGATCATGTCGAGCAGATAGATGCGCGCTATCAGTGTCAGCGCGCCGCTTTCTGGTCCATCGCTCTCCAATCGCGGGCGTTTGAGGAAAACGGCAAGCCTGCGCCATTCACCGGTCAGCGTTGCTGGCGCGGCGATTGCCCCTGAATTGGGCATGTTTGGTGTAGTGAGAGGGCTTGTCGGCATATCGCTCATGGGGCTAAAGCGCTTGGCATTAATTTCAGCTCAAGAACAGCAGCAAAAAGAGTTCACATGGCAGGCCATTCCAAATTTAAGAACATCATGCACCGTAAGGGTGCTCAGGACAAAAAACGTTCGAACCTGTTTTCTAAGCTTTCGCGTGAGATCACCGTGGCGGCCAAAATGGGTACGCCAGACCCGGATATGAACCCACGCCTGCGGCTGGCGGTCAACACGGCCAAAGCGCAGTCTATGCCCAAGGACAACATTCAGCGCGCGATTGATAAAGCGTCGGCAGGCGATGATGAGAATTACGAAGAGGTCCGCTATGAAGGTTATGGCCCCGGCGGCAGCGCGATCATTGTCGAAACGCTGACCGACAACCGCAACCGCACCGCCACAGCAGTGCGCACCGCATTCAGCAAACATGGCGGCAATCTGGGCACCGAAGGATCGGTTCAGCACGGCTTTGAGCGGCTTGGCCTGATCGAATACCCGGCTGATGCTGGCGATGAAGACACCGTGCTCGAAGCGGCGATGGAAGCGGGCGCAGAGGACATTGAAAGCTCGGAAGACGGCCACACAATCTGGACCGCTGCTGACGATCTGCACCAGGTTGCAGGGGATCTGGAGAAAGCCTTGGGCGAGGCGTCCAACGTGAAGCTCGCTTGGAAGCCCAACATCACCGTTGAGATGGATGAGAAAGGCGCTGGCACTCTCCTCAAACTGATCGACGTGCTCGACGATGATGACGATGTGCAAACCGTCTGGGGCAATTACGAAATCAGCGATGAAGTGATGGAGAAGCTCGACTGAGGGCGCGCGAATGGCTTTTTGCCATAGCGCTGGGCTCAGCCTTTGTGCTCGCCATTCTTTGGCGGTTGGGGTTTTTGGTCGGGCTTTGACTTTAAAGGTGCACGACCAATGACCTTCATTTTCGCCTCTTCCAAACAGCTCCTATTCGCTGCGTGCTTGGCCACGGCCTCTTGCGCAACAGGCGCCTCGGAACCGAGCCCTCAGCGACCAGCGCTTTTCGAGTGCGCTGACGAAACGCATTCGGTCCGTTTGTTGGGCGATGAGGAGGGCACGGTCACACTGATCATTGGTGATGTTGGCCATGGCCGCTTGGAACACACTGTCGCGCTTGGCGATGAAACTGTGCGGGCCGGCAACGTGGTCGGCCAGATGGGCGGCTATCAAAACCACCTGAGGATCACCGTGGATGGCTCGCACTATATTCTGCTTCACGGTCTTGATGGTTCGGCGACACAGCAACCCGGTCGCACCTATGCTGGGGTTACTTTGGTCGAAGGCGATTTTGAGCGAGAATTGCGAATAGCGGACTGCGCCAGCACGCCGCTCAATTCGAGCCTTCTCGAAAATGTTGATGCACATGCCAGATCCAGTGGCGCGCTGACCCCGCAAAGCGAACCAGATAACGGCCCGTTCAACGGCTGGTTCTGACCTTTGATTATTCTTGGCCTCGACCCCTCACTTTCCTGCACCGGCTGGGGTGTAATCCGGGCGCACGGCACGCGGCTGTCGCATCTCGCCAATGGCCAAATCCCGACCAATGCCAAGGCTCCGATGGTGGAGCGTTTGGCAAAGCTTCATGCCGAAATCGCTGCTGTAATCGCTGCGCACAAGCCAGACCGGGCAGCGTGCGAAGAGGTGTTCGTCAACGAGAACCCGCAATCAACGCTCAAACTGGCTCAGGCGCGCGGGAGTGTGCTGGCGGCTTGCGGTTCAGCGGAATTGAGCGTGAATGAACACGCCGCGCGGCTGGTGAAAAAGGCGGTTGTGGGCACAGGCGGTGCAGACAAGAAACAGGTCGCCGCGATGGTCAAAGTGTTGTTGCCGGGCACAACGATTGCAGGCGCTGATGCAGCCGATGCATTGGCCGTGGCCATAGCGGATGCGCATCTGGTGCGCCGCTAGGGCTGACTATTCGAAAGCCGCGATTTCATCTTCGCCGAAGTTCGAACGGCGCAGCGCGAAGGCTCCGCGCACGCCTTGGACCATATAGATTAGTAGTAGGGTTGTGATGACCAGACCCACCCCGATCGACAGGCTAGCCAGTTGAACCAACAGTCCCAAAGCCATGATCAACGCGACAGCCGATCCCCAGAATGCGCCTTTTCCGGCTCGCAATCTGAACCCGGCAATGAGAGCAATGACCAAGTTCACTGCAAGAGGCGTAAGCAAAATGACGCCAGATGCGGGATCGTCTTCGACGATTATGTCTGCTGAAAAACCCAACATAAAGACACCGCCAAGCACGAGGAAGCCAGCATAGATAAAGCACGCCAGCGCGCCTTGATCGGCAGCGCTTTCAGCGCCCATGCGGGTTTCCAGATCGATATTCCAAAACGCCATTGTGTCCCCCTCTCACTGCGCATAGGTGTGGCGCTGAAACGCAGCCTGCGCAAGTTGCCGGATGTGGACATTTGAAGAGAAGCACATGACGATCCATTTCTATGGCATTCCCAATTGCGACACGGTCAAAAAGGCCCGCAAATGGCTTGAGGCAAACGGTCTCGAATACGTCTTTCACGACTATAAGAAAGAAGGCGCAGATGCCGCCAAAGTCGAGAGCTGGATCGCGGATGCGGGCGTCGAGGTGATCCTCAACAAGCGCGGTACTACCTTCCGCAAATTGTCTGATGCGGAAAAAGCCGCAGCTGAGGACAGTCACGGCGCGGTCGCATTGCTCGTTCAGAACCCTTCAATGATCAAGCGGCCAGTGGTCGAACATTCAGGCGGCCTTCTGGTCGGTTTCAAGGAAGATACATGGTCCGCTACGCTACTCTAGCGCTTCTTTTGGGCGCTGCACTTTTCAGCCAGCCGGCTTTGGCTGATGGGCATTCGGAAGGAACGCATATGCCAGATCGCCCGCTCATCATTGCTCATCGCGGCGCTTCGGGTGAACGGCCTGAGCACACCCTTGCCGCCTATGAGCTTGCGATTGATTTGGGTGCCGATTTTGTTGAGCCCGATCTCGTTGTCACCAAAGATATGCACCTCGTCGCCCGGCACGAAAACGAGCTGTCGGGCACCACGGATGTGGCGAACCGCGAGGAGTTCGAAGTTCGCCGCCGGACCAAGAATATAGATGGCCGCCAGGTCGCCGGATGGTTTGCAGAGGACTTCACGCTCGCCGAATTGCGCACTTTGCGCGCGCGCGAGCGGGTGGGCAATATCCGGCCTGCCAACGTGGCCTATAATGACCTGTATCAAGTGCCGACCTTTGCTGAGATCGTTCAACTGGTGCGGGCGAAGGAAGCCGAGACCGGGCGCACAATTGGCCTCTATCCTGAGCTAAAGCATCCGACCGCGATCCTCGAAAATGAGGGGATTGATATGGTCGATCTGATGGTTCGCGAATTGCGCCAGCATGGCTTCGACGGGGCCGATGCGCGCGTGTTCGTGCAAGTGTTCGAAATCAGCCCTCTGCAAAGGCTCAATCAACGGGTTGATACGCCGCTGATCCTGCTCGTCCATCCAGAAGGCGGTCCTTACGACGAGCCAGACATGCGCTGGACCGATGTGATCACGCCTAGTGGTCTGGCCGAAGTTGCCGAATATGCGGACGGGATTGGGCCGTGGGTCGGCTATACGATCGACATGCAAACGCTAGAGCCAACCTCGCTGGTGACAGACGCGCATGAAGCAGGCCTGCAGGTGCATCCATGGACATTGCGCAAGGAAAATGGCTTCCTGCCCGCCTCGCTCCAAGGTGAAGGTGGCCCAGCCGACGAAGGGCAATATCGTAAATTCTGGTCCGCGGCGATTGCGGCCGGGTCCGACGGCTTCTTCGTCGACAATGTCCGCGAATTTGTGGAGCTGGTTGGCGAGTAATTAGGCTCGCTTCGCGCTCAATATGTAATTGAGCGCTTCGTCCCCTGACAGGTGTAATCCATTGCCTGGTCGCCATGCGATGCCGCGTCGTTCGGTTACTTGAAGGCCGGCGGCGTTGAGCAATTCTTCAAGCTCTTCGGGTGTGACAAAGTCTTCCCAATGATGCGTGCCCTTGGGCACATAGCCTACCGCCTCTGCAGCTCCCACGAGCAGCAGCCGCGATGCGGCAGTGCGATTGGGAGTGGACATGACCAGCAATCCATCAGGCGATAGCCGCGCGGCAACATCGGCAAGGAAGGCGGGTTTGTCCGCGACATGTTCAATCACCTCTAGACTGGTGACGAGGTCAAACTTGCCAATATCCAAACTTGCCACTTCGCCCGCCATATAGCGGATGTCGAGCCCGCCAGCTTCAGCGTGAGCAGCGGCGGCGGAAACATTCTCACCCGCTGCATCGACGCCCGTTACTTCGGCGCCCAAGCGGCATAGCGGTTCGCACACCAACCCCGCGCCGCAGCCAATATCGAGGGCGGTCTTGCCAGCCAGCGGGCGGATCGAGCGGCTGTCACCGCCAAAATGTGCATCAATCGCGCTGCGAATAAACTCCAGCCGCACCGGGTTCACTTCATGCAGAGACGCCATCTTGCCCTTGGGGTTCCACCAATCTTTGGCAAGATCAGCGAAGAAATCTGCTTCTTCTGGACGGATTGTTACGTTTGGCATGTCAGTTACGTTTGCGTTTCCCATGCGCCCTCGTTAGCAGCGCGCAAGAGCCCTCACTAGAGAAACCTCACCAGCGGGAGTATTCGCACTTTGTCGCGTATCGTGATGAAATTTGGCGGCACATCGATGGCCGGAACCGAACGCATTCGCCGCGTCGCCAATATTGTGCGCGCGCAGGCGAAGGGCGACAATGAAGTCGCCGTGGTGGTCAGCGCGATGGCAGGTGAAACCGATCGCCTGATCAATTTCTGCCGCGAGGCCAACGCGCTTTATGATCCGGCGGAATATGATGTGGTCGTTGCCAGCGGTGAACAGGTCACAAGCGGCTTGCTCGCACTGACACTGCAATCTTTGGGAGCCAAGGCGCGCAGTTGGCTCGGCTGGCAGATCCCGGTGAAGACGGTGGAAGCCCATTCCAAGGCCCGCGTTGAAACGATTGATGCGCCCGAAATGCTCGCCAGTATGCAAGATGGCGAGATCGCTGTCGTACCCGGTTTTCAAGGCATTTCTGACGCAGGCCGTATCACCACATTAGGCCGGGGCGGCTCTGATACTTCTGCTGTGGCCGTTGCTGCGGCAGTCAAAGCGGATCGCTGCGATATCTACACCGATGTTGATGGGGTCTACACCACAGACCCGCGCATAGTTGCCAAAGCGCGCAAGCTGAAGGCTGTGACATACGAAGAGATGCTGGAACTGGCGAGCGTCGGGGCCAAAGTGCTCCAGACCCGCTCCGTGGGTCTCGCAATGAAAGAAGGGGTGCGCATCCAAGTGCTCTCCAGTTTCGTTGGCGATGACGCGGTTTCAGCGGATGAACTGCCCGGCACTTTGATTGTGTCGGATGAAGAAATGGACGAGCTTGTAGAGAAGGGCCTTATGGAACGTCAGCTTGTAACCGGTATCGCGCATGACAAGAATGAGGCGAAAATCATCCTGACCCGCGTGCCGGATAAGCCGGGCGCGGTGGCCGATATCTTTGCACCGCTCGCCGATGCGTCGATCAATGTAGACATGATCATTCAGAACGTGGGCCGCGATAAGGGTGAGACCGACGTGACCTTCACCGTGCCGCAGGCTGATCTTGCCCGCGCGCAGGCTCTATTGGAAGATCGGCGTGAGGCGATTGGCTTTAACCGGATCATCACTGATGACCATGTGACCAAGATCAGCGTTGTGGGCGTCGGGATGAAGAGCCATGCGGGGGTCGCCAGCACGATGTTCCGCGCCTTGTCGGATCGCGGCATCAATATTCAGGCGATTTCTACGTCTGAGATCAAAGTCAGCGTTCTTATCGATGAGGACGAGACTGAGCTGGCCGTTCGCGTGCTGCACACGGCCTATGGATTGGATGCAGAGGACTAAAAGCCTGCGTTGGCTAATGGGCTAACTCGGCTGATGCCGCAGGGCACTCATTTGGTCGATGTTAACCATTTTTGGCAAGATTTCCTTAGGGCTTGAGGGCGGAATTCTGCGACTTCGCAACGGAGTCGTATGGTCATGGCCCTCAAAGCCCATTTGGAAAATACCCCTCAATCCATCGAAGGAAGGGGCCTTGCGCGCCGTTCTCTTCGCCTTGAAACCTCTGGCTCGATCGCGGGCGGTCGCACTGCCAATGTTACCGTCCATAACATCTCAGCCGCTGGTCTGCTGATTGAAACTGATCTGATGCTGGATGTGGGCGAAGCTCTGGCACTCGACTTGCCGCAAGTTGGCCCGGTGGGCGCAGAAGTCGTTTGGCAAAGCGACCGGCTGTTTGGCTGCGCTTTTGAGCAAGCTCTGGGTGAGGTTGCGCTTGCAGCGGCCGAACTGCGCGGCATGGCTCCAGGCCGGCAGGCACCACTTGCCAAAGCCCCTTCGCCCATCGCCGGAGCTGCAATCGACACATTAGGCGTTCGCCTGAACAAACTGCGCCGTGAGCGCGGGATGACACTGGCACAAGTCGCCTCCGCGCTTGGCGTCAGTAAGCCGACCGTCTGGGCGTGGGAAAAGGGCAAGGCGCGGCCTTTGCCTGAACGGATCGGCGCGATTGCGGGAATTTTGGGCGTTGAGCCAGAGGAATTGAGCGGTGCTGGAGCGGGCAGTCAGGGCGCACTTTTGGTCGATGAGTGTAGACTACGCATTGCCACCGAGTTTGGAACAGACCCAAATCGTGTACGTATCATGATTGAGGTTTGATGCCGTGAATTGGTAAAATTACGTATCACGCCGAAATAAAACTGCTAGTCATGGTAAATGAATTACAACGTTGATTCGAAATTTAGTTGAATAATATAACAAAGCTGACAAGAATTAGTCAAGTGCTACGGAAAAGGGGCTTCTGTAGTTAGTTTAATTGGAAAATTTAGTTAACTTGGTGAGCGACTAAACTTTTGGCTTGACGGTGTGATCATTCTAACGCCGGGGGCAATCGGCATGAAAATGGAATTTAACCATGCAGAGGGTCGTGTTCTGCATGGGCTTATTGAAGATGCGTCGGGTGACATCGTTATCCGATTGGATGCGTCTGGGTTCATCGTCCATGCATCCGACAATGCGCGTGATTTGGGAATGGACCTTTCGTCCTTCCTGCTAATGCCGCATATCGCCGATCTTGCGGGCGCAGGCCACGGCCCGTCAGTCGCTCGCCATGCCGCACAAGTCCTCGCAGGCGAGGCGAAACCCGGCTGGATCGAATTTCCTTTGAACGGCTCTGGCAGCGAAGACGAACAGCCCGAGAATCCGGCATGGTATGCGTTCAGTATGCGCCTTGTTGACGATCAGGCGGGCGCGGAAAAAGGGGCGCTTGGCCTGTTGCGATGTGTGAAAGAACGTCACGCGCTGCAGGGTGAGATTGACGCCCGCGCGCTCACCGATCCTCTCACCGGCCTTGCTAATCGCCACGCATTCTTTGGCCAGCTGCGCCGATCGATTACTGCGGCGGAAGAACAGACCATGGCGGTGCTTGCGGTTGACCGTCTGCGCGCGATCTTCATGCAATATGGCCAGCGCACAGCAGATGAGATTCAATGGGGCTTTGCCAAATTCCTTGAGACCATGGCAGCGCCGGGTCAGGAATTGGCGCAATTGGATGGCGAACGTTTTGCGGTTCTGCTTCCCGGCATGTCCATCCGCGAAGCGCGCCAATGGGCAGAAGAAGTGCTTGAGACCTTTGCTGGGCTTGCGGTTGCCTCTTCCAAGAGTGCCCCTGAATTGACCGCTAGTGCAGGGCTTGCACGGGTCGAAGTGACCGTCGACTGGACGATGCGACAGGCAGAGCTTGGCCTGGTTATGGCGCGCGCGGGCGGCGGGATGCAGATTGGCATTTGCGGGCAGGCCCCGCGTTCTGTCGCGAGCGGCGCGAAGGTGGAGCACGCCATGGAGCAAGCGGTTAAGCGAGCAGAGCAGCGCCACGGGTGACGAGCCGCGAACAGGTTCTGGGCTTGCTTGGCGATCCGCGTTTAGCTCGCTAGACGTGCTGCCATGCCATTCACTGCAAAAATCATGCTGCTGGGTTCGGGCGAACTGGGCCGCGAATTCACCATCTCTGCCAAGCGTTTGGGCGCCTGTGTAATTGCCTGCGATGCATATGCAAATGCGCCCGCCATGCAGGTCGCCGACGAAGCCGAAGTGTTCTCAATGCTTGATGGCGAAGCTCTTCGCGCAGCAGTCGAGAAACATCAGCCTGACCATATCGTGCCTGAGATCGAGGCAATCCGGACCGAAGTGCTCGCTGATCTGGAAGGCGAGGGGTTCAATATCATCCCTTCAGCCAAAGCCGCGCAGCTCACAATGAACCGCGATGCGATCCGCGATTTGGCAGCGGACGATCTGGGCCTCACCACTTCGCGCTATCGCTACGCCACCACGATCGAAGAAGTGCGCGCGGGCGCTGAGCACACCGGTTTCCCTTGCGTGATCAAGCCGGTCATGTCCTCCTCTGGCAAAGGCCAAAGCAAGGTCGAGAGCGCGTCCGACTTACAAGAAGCATGGGATTATGCCTGCGCCAATATGCGCGGCGACAGAGCGCGCGTGATCGTCGAACAGTTCATCGACTTTGACTATGAGATTACGCTGCTCACAATCCACCATAGAGGTGGGATCACGTTTTGCCCGCCCATCGGCCATCGGCAAGAACGCGGCGATTATCGCGAAAGCTGGCAGCCTGCTGCAATGTCGGATGATGCGCTCGAAAAAGCGCGTCAGATGGCTTGGAAAGTCGTTGACGCACTCAAAGGCAATGGGCGCGGCTGGGGCATTTATGGGGTCGAGTTTTTTGTCAAAGGCGATGAGGTCATATTTTCAGAATTGTCACCGCGTCCGCATGATACGGGCATGGTGACATTGATCTCGCAGGATCAATCCGAATTTGATTTGCATGCACGCGCCATAATGGGACTTCCGATCTGGGGTGATCAGCCGGCGGGATGCGGGGCATCGGTTGTGATATTGGCGGACCGCGACAGCGAAGATTTTGAATATGCAGGTCTGGATGATGCTCTGAATGTATCACCAGAAGTGGACATTCGCATATTTGGGAAGCCCGTGACGCGGCCCTATCGCCGGATGGGTGTTGCTCTTGCTTGGGGTCTCGATCTGGACGATGCCCTTGAATATGCAAATGAGGCAGCGCGCAAAGTCCGCATTGTCTATCGCGACTGATACGACTAATCGCGGGTGCTATGACAACTTACACAAAATCGGCTGCCATGATGCAGCGCGGCACTGATTTCCTTGGCTGCGAACACGCGATCCTTTGCGGCGCGATGAGCTGGGTGTCGGAGCGAAATCTTGTGTCCGCTATCTCAAACGCGGGCGGCTTTGGCGTGATCGCTTGCGGGGCCATGACGCCCGAATTGCTCGACACCGAAATCGCAGAGACAAAGGCGCGCACGGATAAGCCGTTTGGCGTGAACCTGATCACCATGCACCCGCAATTGTTTGACCTGATCGCGGTCTGCAAGAAATACGCGGTCAGCCATGTTGTGCTTGCAGGCGGCATTCCGCCCAAGGGTAGCGTTGAGGCGATCAAGGAATTTGGCGCCAAGGTGATCGTCTTTGCCCCTACTCTCGCGCTGGCGAAAAAGCTGCTGCGATCTGGCGGTGATGCTTTGGTAATCGAGGGGATGGAGGCGGGCGGCCATATTGGTCCTGTTGCGACCAGCGTTCTCGCTCAGGAATTTCTGCCCGCTCTGGCTGAGGATCACGTTGTGTTTGTCGCAGGCGGCATTGGCCGGGGCGAAGCGATTGCAAGCTATCTTGAGATGGGCGCTTGCGGTGTGCAATTGGGCACTCGCTTTGCTTGTGCGACAGAAAGCATCGCGCATCCTGATTTCAAGAAAGCGTTCTTCCGCGCAAAGGCCCGCGATGCGGATGCCAGCGTTCAGGTCGATCCGCGCCTGCCGGTGATCCCGGTGCGCGCGCTCAAGAACAAGGGCACCGAAGAATTTACTGCCAAGCAGATCGAAGTTGCCGGCATGCTCGACCGCGAAGAGGTCGATATGGGCGAGGCGCAATTGCAGATCGAACATTTCTGGGCCGGCGCATTGCGCCGCGCGGTGATTGATGGCGACGTCGAAAACGGCTCGCTAATGGCGGGTCAATCGGTCGGCATGGTGACCAAGGAAGAGCCCGTTGCCGACATTATCGCTGAGCTGATGGGCCAATGCGAAACCGCGCTTTCGGGCCGCTAAATATGTGGCGACTTAGCTTTGCTGCCCTCGCTTTGGCGCTGCCTGCGGCGGCCAATGCGCATAATTTCTGGCTTGAGCCGGAGACGCATCACCTTGAGGAAAGCGGTGATGTGACCGTCGATTTCAGGGTCGGTGATACCGGAGACGAAGCGGCAGATTGGCCAGTCTATTGGGAACGGATTGCCTCATTGCGGCTCTATGGGCCGGATGGCGTTTCTGACCAGCAAAAGGCCGTTCGTATCACACGTCGCGGTGTAACCGGCGGTGCAGCGGTCACGCTCGATGCTCCGGGCACCTATGTGCTTGCCTTTGAAAGCACACCGAGCTTCTCCGATCTCGAAGCAGAACGATTTGATCGCTACGTCGCCAATGAAGGCCTCACTGCGATTGCTGCGCACCGCGCGCGGTTTGACCGTTCACAAAACAGTGGGACTGAACTGTATTCGCGGCGCGCCAAGACGGTGCTGCAGGTCGCAGAGCAATACACTGACAATGTGACGCAGCGTGTCGGGCACACGCTTGAAATTGTGCCATCGCAAAACCCCTATTCGATGGGCGAGGGCGAGCAATTGCCCATGAGCATCTGGTTCCGGGGTGAGCGGCTTTCAGGGGCCAAGCTTACCGCTGCCGCGATCGACGGTTCGGGCGATGTCGCGACCTATATCAGCGGCCAAGACGGCGACGTCACTATCCCTTACCAGCAAGGTACTCCGATGCTCTACACCGTGGTTTGGGGTGTGCCTGCCCCGAATGATGGCCGCGCTGACTACGTGACCTATTTCGCCAGCCTAACGGTGGACCCTTGATGAGCGCTCCTTTGATCCTGATCCTCGATTGTCCTGATCGCCCTGGTATTACGGCGAAAGTGACGGCGTTCCTGTTTGAGCGCGGCTGTAACATTCTCGACGCGCAGCAGTTTCGCGATCCCACGTCTGACCGCTTCTTTATGCGGGTGGCGTTCAATCCCACTGGCACGGCGAGTGATGATTTGCGCGCGAGCTTTACTAAGCTTGCGAGCGCACATGAGATGGACTGGAAGATCAGTGCGCAAGACCGGGCGCGGCGGGTGATCATCATGGTCTCCAAAGGCGATCATTGTCTGGTCGATTTGCTGTATCGCTGGCGCACGGGTGAGCTGAACATTGACCCCGTGGCAATCGTCTCAAACCACCCGCGCGAGGCGGCTATTCGCACCGATATTGGCGACATTCCGTTCCACCATGTGCCCGTTACGCGCGAGACCAAACCCGAAGCCGAAGCGCGCCTGCGCGAAATCGCCGATGAGACAGACGCCGAGCTGGTCGTTTTGGCGCGTTACATGCAAATTTTCTCCGACGAACAGAGCGCGCATTTTGCAGGCCGCTGTATCAATATTCATCACAGCTTCCTGCCCGGCTTCAAAGGCGCGCGGCCCTATCACCAGGCTCACGAACGCGGGGTCAAGATCATCGGAGCAACCGCGCATTTCGTCACCGCTGACTTGGACGAGGGACCGATCATTCATCAGGATGTCGAGCGTATCAGCCATGCAGACACGCCCAGCGACCTAGTGCGCAAGGGGCGCGATATTGAACGCCGGGTGCTCGCCGAAGCGGTGCGCATGTTCGTGCAGGAGCGCGTCCTTCTCAACGGCAAGCGCACGGTCGTTTTCAAAGGTTAAGCAAGCCATGATCGTAGAGCGTCTGGACCACATAAACATAATCACTGACGATCTGCGGGAAACCGCGCGTTTCTATGCCGAACTGCTTGATCTGGAGGAGCGCGATGGTCCGCCTTCGATGAAGCCTGAGCAGGTGCGCTGGATGTATGATCAGGCTGGCAATGCGATCCTGCACCTGAACTCCGTCGATTTCCCGCGAGTGTTTGACCGAGCAGTTGATCCCGCGTCGGAGACCGGCGCGATCCATCATGTCGCGCTGCGATGCCAAGAGTTTGACACAGTCAAAGCACGCCTGGATCAGCGCGGCGCCGAGTACAAAATCAACGAAGTGCCATCGATCAATCTGCGGCAGATTTTCACCACAGACCCGAACAATGTCCTGCTGGAGCTTAACTTCTTCAGCGCTGCTGAGTAGTCAGGTCGGCTCTAACGCCGCGCTATTTGCCCGCTGCCCTCCATCGCTTTGTCCTCATTGGCGCGGTGGATAACGAAGGCGCGGATCGCTTCGATCTCCTCGCGGCTCATCGAACCTTCAAACCCGACCATGCCGTTATCCTTGAGGATACCGTCATGCACGACCGCCGCCCAGCTTTGCGCATTGCCAAGGGTGCCCGATCGCCGAAGGTCAGGCAGCACCGTTGAGCCAACGGCTGCGGGCGCATGGCAGACCGCACAATAGCGCGCATACTTCTCGCCGCCCAAGGCAATGGTCTCGGCCGAAGCGCGGCTAGGTGGAGGATCAAGCGGCAGGCTCGCGAGCTCCATTTCAGGCGGCAGCTCCGTTTCCCCGCCAATCTTGAACACGAGCAAGCGCGAGACATTGCGCACTGGGCCCTGATGATTGATCAACTCGCCATCTGCCGTGATCGCATAGGCACCACCCCATCCTGCAAGGACTGCCACATATTGCTCGCCACCGACCGTGTAAGTGATCGGCGGAGCCACAATCCCGGTCTGCGCGCCAAAGCTCCAAAGCTTCTCGCCTGAGCCCGCATTGTAAGCGGCAAACTCGCTTGATGAATTGCCTTGGAATACTAGCCCGCCACCTGTGGCCAAAAGACCGCCATTCCAAGGGCCTGCAAACTCAACCTCCCAGCGCGGCTCTTGCGCGACTGGATCCCAGGCAAGCAACTTGCCCTTGACCGTGCCATAGACCTCACGCCGGAAACCCAAATCAGGGGGCAGATCGCCTGCACCTAAGTTAAAGCCCACATTGAACCCGCGCGCGGTGTCAGGCTTCCAATCCGCCTCTGGCGCGTAAACGGTCGCTGCCTCAAACGCAGGAATATAGACAAGCCCTTCGCCGGGATGGAACGCCATTGGGTGCCAGTTATGGCCACCTAGCGGTCCTGGCATCACGAGCGCGGGCTCGCCCGTCACATCAATCCGCGCTTGCGGGTTGAAGATCGGACGACCGGTCTCATCAATCCCTTCCGCCCAGTTTTGGGGGATATACTCCTCAGCTGAAATGAACTCTCCCGTTTCCCGGTCGAGCACATAGAAGAACCCGTTCTTGGGCGCCTGCATCAAGACTTGGCGCTCCTCACCCTCTATCTCCATATCGGCAAGGATGATGTGCTGGGTCGCCGTGTAGTCCCACGTTTCGCCCGGCGTTGTCTGATAGTGCCAGACATATTCGCCGGTATCAGGCCGGATCGCGACGATGCTGGAGAGGTAGAGATTGTCGCCTTCGCCCGTGCCGTCTTCACCCGGAGAGCGATAGGCGCGGTTCCATGGGCTCCCGTTGCCAACACCAATGTAAAGCAGGTTCAAATCCGGGTCGTAGGCCATGGAATCCCAGACCGTACCGCCCCCGCCAATCGCTTCTGAACTGGCTAGAACTGCGGTGTTCCAAGTCGCCGCTGCGTCTTGCAGATATTGCGGGTCGCTCCCGTCTTCCTCGCCATCGGGCACGGTGTAGAACCGCCATAGCTCTTCGCCATCGGTCACATCATAGGCCGCGACATAGCCGCGCACGCCGAACTCTGCGCCGCCATTGCCGATGATAACCTTGCCATCGATCACGCGCGGCGCGCCTGTGACAGTGTAGCTTTGGTCAGGGTCGGTGGTTTGCACCTCCCACTTTACATCACCCGTATCGCGGTCGAGCGCGACCAGCCGCCCATCCAGCGTTCCAAGGAAAAGCGAAGTGCCCCATGCGGCAACCCCGCGGTTCACGACATCGCAGCAGGCCTTTACACCCGTTTCGCCGGGCACCTCTGGGTCGTAATCCCACAAAGGCTCGCCGGTCGCAGCATCAAAGGCTTTTACCTTGCTCCATGCAGTGGTGAGGTAGAGCTTGCCATCCATGACCAGCGGCGTGGCTTCCTGGCCGCGCGCTGTGTCCATATCGGCAAACCATGCGAGGCCCAGATCGCCAACATTCTCGGCGCTGATCTGGCTGAGAGGGCTAAAGCGTTGTTCTGAATAAGTGCGACCATGGGTGATCCAATTGGCATCATCTTCTCCCGCGCCAATCAGAGAGGCTGCAGTTATGCCGCCTTCACCTGAGCCATCGCCCAGCAGCTCGCTACAACCCCATGCACCCAGCGCAGTGAGCGCCAGCACGGGCGCTGCCCAGATAGCCTTATTCATGAATCTCTCTCCCTTGGTTTGCAGACTGCCGCGAAAAATCACGCTTGTCCATCTTGGGGGCGCGGGCCATTATATGGGCAACCGGCTATCACAGAAGGAACCGCGACAATGTGCGATGAGGCAAAGCTGAAACAATGGGCAGCGGCTGAGATGGATCGGCGCAAGTTTGCGGTGCTGGCAGGCGGCGCGGCACTGGTCGCCGCATGTGATAATGTGGTGCCTCAATATTCCGAAGAGCTGATGGAAGGCGCGACGGCCGAGCGTAATGTTACGTTCGAGACCGCTGATGGCACGATGGACGCCTTCTTCGTGCACCCTGCGACGGGAAAGCACCCTGCTGTCATCTTCTGGCCTGACATTGCTTCCCTGCGTGAGGCGAAGCGAGAGATGGCGCGCAGGCTCGCAAGGGAAGGCTTCGCGGTCCTGATGCTCAACCCATACTATCGCGATGTCGCAGGCGATCAGTTTGAAGACTTCGCTGATTTCTTTGGCAATGAAGGCTTTGCAACCGTTTCGCCGTGGCGCGAAAAGCTCGACGCTGATTCCATCGGGCGCGATGCAAGCGCTGCGGTCGAATGGCTTGATGCGCAAGACGCGGTCGACACAAGCCGCGGGATCGGCACGCAAGGATACTGTATGGGCGGACCCTTCACCGTCTGGAGCAGCGCTGCGGTGCCCTCTCGGATCAAGGCAGCGGCAAGCTTTCATGGCGGCGGGTTAGTGCGCGAAGACTATGACAAGAGCCCGCATAAGGTCTTGGATGAGGCAGAGGCCGCTTACTTGATCGCGGTCGCACAGGATGACGATGCCGACGCGCCCGACGACAAGGTTGCCTTTGCGAATGCAGCTGACGCAGCGGGAAGGGCGGCGAAGGTCGAAGTCTATGCAGGCGATCACGGATGGACCGTGTCAGACAGTCCCGCCTATGAGCGCGAGGCAGCTGAGCAGGCCTATGCCGATTTGCTCACGCTATATGAGGAAAACCTCTAGGCCGGACACGCGAAACGCATTTTCCTACTGGATACGCATTTGATACCGCGTGCTGATGGTTCAATTGCCGCTCAATCTGTCGGGAAAATCCCTGTGAACTCAGCGCTTTGTGCTCTGCTTGGTGAGAACGCGTTTTTACCCTCAGCACCGTGTAACATGCGGTCCATGTCTTTGTAGGATTGCCCGTACAGTTGAGCCTTCAGGAAGCGTTATTGCGCTGCTTGGCCCGCTCGTTCGAGAGGCCAAAGCGGCCAAACTTGCGATACCGCGTCATCCACTTGTCGATGTAAAGCCCCAAAGGCCGCGCTTCGATGCCAAGGTCTGCAAGCGTGTTGGCGCCCTCGCTCACCAGACTGCCGGGTTGAAGCAGCGCCCACTGGTCGCGGCTCATGGGTGTGCCGGGAAGGGCTGCGAAGAGACCAGACAGGCCATCGGGCATAGCGATGAAGCGGCGCTTGCGACCTTGCGCAGCCGCAATGCGCTCATTGATCTCCATCATGGAAAGCTGCTCGGGCCCGCCAAGCTCAAAGGTCTTTCCGCCATGGGCGGCAGGGTCTTCGAGAGCGACCGCAACCGCTTCTGCCACATCGTCAACATAGACCAGCTGCAGCTTGGCCTCCGGTCCAAAGACGGGAAGCACCGGCATCATCTCGATCAACCCTGCGAACATGTTGATGAAGCCATCGTCTTTGCCAAACACAATCGAAGGACGCAGGATGGTGGCGTTGGGAAACGCTTCAAGGACACGGGTTTCGCCCAATGCTTTACCACTGGCGTAACCGGTGCTGGAGTTCGCATCCGCGCCAATAGCGCTGAAATGGACGAATCCCTGAACCCCGTTCGCTTTCGCCATTGCAGCCATGCGCCCGGGCGCATCTCCCATCAGTTCGGCCAAGTCACCAGCAAACGCGCCGACAAGATTGACGACATGGGTCGCTCCATGAAGCGAAGCAGCAAGGCTCTCATCCTTAGTGATGTCACACCGTGCGAACTGCAATTGGCCAAGGTCCGCGAGCGGTTGCAGCGAGTAGCCCTTTTCAGGGTTGCGGCTTGCGATGCGCACCCGAGCCCCGCGCGACAACAGGCTTTGCACAACGTAATTGCCAACAAAGCCACCCCCGCCAAAGACGGTGACCAAAGCATCGGAAAGTGGAGAGGCATTAGGCATGGCTCAGATCCCTTTTGAGCGCACTGAAACGGGGTTTTGTTGCAAGCGCCATGCTCCAAAGCGCGCCGCTGAGCAAGAGGGACTTGCTGCGTATATCCGGTGCGCGAAAGTTGCATGGTATTGAAAAGTCATGTTGGATCTGACGATCTTAGAACGTTCAAAATGGAGCCATCAACGCTACGAATACAAACGCGCTTATGTATTCAGAAAGAAGAGGCAACACCGCCTCTCCGATAATATCGCACTGATACTGATCGGTTATTTGACGCATATTTACGTGAAGGTGGCTCGTGAACGAGAATTCAGTTCAAGTGGCTGAACAACGCGCGCAATTGGACTATCCAGTCGTGGGAATTGGGGCGTCAGCGGGCGGACTTGAGGCAGTCACCGCGATGTTTGCCAATATCGATGGCGAAACCGGCATAGCCTACGTTCTCGTGATGCATTTGGACCCCTGTCACGAAAGCATGATGGCTGAGCTCTTGTCTAATAAGACGAAGGTGAACGTCCGCCAGATCACCGACGGAGACCACATCGAGCCGGATTGCTTGCATGTAATCCCACCAGGATCTGATTTGAGGATTGACGGAAAGCATTTCCGACTGGACAAGTTCAGTGAGCCACGCGGGTTGCGAAGGCCAATCGACAGCTTCTTCACATCGCTAGCTCAAGTGCAAGGCGAAATGGCGGCATGTGTGGTGCTTTCAGGGACGGGGGGCGATGGCACAGCGGGCCTCCGGCAAGTGAAAGAAGCCGGCGGTATTAGCGTTGTCCAGTCTCCCGTAGAGGCGCGCTACGATGGCATGCCCATTTCTGCAATCAGTACCAAGCTTGTCGATTTCACCTTGCCTGCCACTGATATTGTCACGCGGATCAAGAGTTTCTTTAATGGGGCGGACAAGTCATCTTTCCCAGAAAATCAGATCGCTGCGGAAAGGGTGTTGCGCGATATATTGAATATTCTGAAAGCGGGCGTTGGCATCGATTTCTCAGGATATAAACGCTCGACTTTGCTCCGGCGGCTTAGCCGACGTCTACAATTGCACGAGATTGGCGATGTCGGAAAATACGTCATTAAGCTGGCGCAAGATGCAGAAGAGCAGGCCGCTCTTGCGCAAGATTTTCTAATAAATGTCACGTCCTTCTTTCGCGACGAAGAGCACTTTGAGCTCTTGCGCCAGGAGGTCATGGTGCCACTCATCCAAGGTCGAAAATCGACTGATGTTGTCCGCGTTTGGGTCCCGGGCTGTTCGAGTGGGCAAGAGGCCTACACGCTCGCCATGCTACTCGATCACGCCTGTCTCGAACTCGCTTGCCGACCGTCAATCCAGATCTTCGCGACGGACATTGATGAGCTTATGATTGAGCAGGGCCGCAGAGGCTCTTATCCTCTCTCAGCAATGGGTGAGATACCCGAGCCCTATCGCAAGGCATACACTGTCGAACAGGGCGACCGGTTCGAAATTGCTTCGGGTCTGCGCGAGATGGTGCGCTTTTCAATCCATAACATGGTCCAAGATCCTCCTTTCTCCAAGATCGATCTCATTTCTTGTCGGAATATGCTGATCTATCTGGGAGACGAATTGCAGGACGGCGTATTGCCTCTAATCCATTCTAGTTTGCGTCCAGGCGGTTTCCTATTTTTGGGACCTTCCGAAAGTGTAACAAAGCGCAGTGAACTGTTTATCGGAGTTGCGCAGCGCTCTCGAATTTTTCAGCGGAATGACAAGGTTAAGCGCCTCCCAATTACGCTGCCATTGGCCATGGGCGGTTCCCCAAGCATTCCAAGACGGGATGTGAAGCCTGAACGCAAAGACGAACTTCTGCGTCGCAAAAGTTTGGATTCAAGCAATGCTGCAGTTTATGAGCATTATGCCCCACCGTTTGTAAGAGTGTGCCAAGAAGGGCGAGTTTTAGATGGCTCTGGCGATCTCAGCCTCTTCATGATGTCACGGCCAGGCGCCGATGATTACATCAGCACGCTTGCGCGTGAAGGTGTGATCGATGTGATCGCCCCACTCCTCAACGACGCGAGAGCCAGTGGTGAACGCCGGGCTATGAAGGATGTGGAGGTAACTTCTCAGTTCGGCGTTCAGAAAGCCGACATAGTTGCTCATCCTCTGCCTGATGACACAGTTGCGGTGGTTTTTCTGGCGAAGGATCGCCTCAGGCCCATTGTCGATGAATTTGCCGTGCGCCCGATTACGCGAGATCGCCAGATAGCGATTTTACAAGACGAACTTCAGAAGATGCGGCTCCAACTCAGCGTCAAGGTCGAGGAGATTGAGACGGCCAATGAGGAGCTCAAGAGTTCGAACGAAGAAATGATGTCGATGAATGAGGAGCTCCAGTCGGCCAACGAAGAGCTGACAACCGCCAATGAGGAACTCAAAAACAAGATTGATGAACTGACACTTGCGAATGCCGATCTCGATAATTTCCTGCAGTCTTCCGATCTTTCCATGATTGTCTTGGATCGCGAGCTTCGAATTCGCCACGCAACTGATGCTGCCAGAAGACTGGTGCCATTCATGCGTTCAGACGAGGGGCGCATCCTGGGCGAGTTCAAACTTCCCATCGGCGATCTTGATTTGATGAAGCATGCCCGCAAGGTGATGGACACTGGCAATTCGTTTTCTGCCACCATCGAACACAATCAAGGCGGCCAATCGTTCTTCTTACGCATTACACCCTATTTCTTTAGCGACGGCGCTGTGGAAGGCGTTTCAGTCACATTGATCAATATTTCTCAGGAGGTTGAGCTTCGCCACAATCTCTCTGCGCAAGGAGAGAAGTTGAAGCTGGCGATGCAAGCGGCGCGAATGGGTTCTTGGGACACAGACCTAGAAACCGGACAGATGGAGGTCGATACTGTAGCTGCCGAATTGGCCGGGTTGCCAAATGCTGGCATCTATCATCGCGATGCTTTCTTTCAGAACTTGCAACCCGGTGATGCAACCGAGTTTGTGAAAGTGCGGGACGAAGCGCTCCAGGCCAATACGGGTTATGCTTACCAAGCGCGCATCTCGGTTGACGGAGCGGAGCCAAGATGGGTGCAAGTTCATGCTAGGCCATATTTGTCAGCAGATGGCAAAAGGCGGGTCGTCGGTCTTGGTATCGATGTGACAGAGCTGATGACGCTGCAACGCGCACTCGAGCTTGAATCCACTCGCAGGTCATTGGCTATGCGAGCGGCGCGCATGGGCATCGCGGAGGTTGATGTTGAACGCGAGCTGGTGACCGTTGATCATGTCCTAGCTGAGCATTTGGCTATCGATCAGGCCGGTACCATACCGCTTGCAACTTTGTCTGAAAGCTTTGCACCCGAAGATGCTCCATTGTTCGAAGAAAGCCTGCGCCGCGCGATCGAACAAGATGAAGAGTATGAACTCGATTTCAGGGTGGACGAGCCCGGTGGCGACTGCAGATGGGTACGAACGCGGGGATTGCCCTACACGGCGCTGGATGGGCGCCGGAAGGTTGTAGGCCCAACACTAGATGTAACCGCTGAAAAACAGCAAGGACTGCTGCTTGATGAGATGAGCCATCGGATCAAGAACCTTTTTGCGGTTATAAGCGGACTGGTTCAGGCGGTACCCAAAGAGCACGAGGAAACGCGCAAAGTTGCAAACGAGCTCGTTGAAAGGATCGTATCGCTCAGTCGCGTTTATGATCTTGCACGCAAAGAGAAAGCATCCGCTGGCATTGATCTAAAGGAGCTGCTGCTTTCGGTTTTGGAGCCGCATCGATCAGCGCAAAAACTGAGCATCCAGGGACCAGATGTTTTGGTCGATCCCGAAGCGGTGAATACTCTGACACTGATAGTCCATGAGCTAACGACCAACACCATGAAACATGGTGCATTCAGCGACGCTAACGGCGAGTTGTCAATTCGTTGGCGGTTTGATGATGACAACAAAGTCGAGCTTCATTGGATTGAACGATGCTCCGCTTTCAATCCGCCCAATTCGCATTCTGGCTTTGGGAGTATGCTCATCGAAACGGGTGTCCGCCAATTGCGCGGCAAGTTCCAACGTTTGTTTACTGAAAATGGTGCAGATATTCAGTTCGCTATCAGTGTGAATGAGTGATGCTATATGGAAATGAGTCAATACTTAGAGGGATTGTGCGTTCTTGTGGTCGAGAACGAATTTCTTCTCGCAATAAACCTAGAAGCCATCATGCGCGAAGCTGGGGCGAAACGCGTTGAGATGGCAGCAACCATCGCTGATGCGACGACCTTGATCGATCATGGCGAATACGATGCAGCAATTCTGGATATTCGACTGATGGACGGGGACTCTTTGCCTCTTGCAGGGAGGCTGATTGAGCAGGGTGTGCCTGTTGTTATTCACTCAGGCCACGCCAATTTGGGGCACTCACAAATTGTGCCAGAAGCCGTCTTCCTGCCCAAACCATCTACGCCATCTGAGATTGTTCAGGCTGTCTTGAAGGCTCGCGGCGTCTCTGGCTCGTTTGAATTGGCCGCCAACGGCTAGCCCGTGAACCCCTATTTGGTGGCGGTTGGCGGGCTGCGAATTGCCTGTCACCTCGTTGGGCTTCAACATCTGTCCATTAGTAAGACTAAGACACGCTGGTATTTTGCAGCCAGCGTGGCATGAAGGACGGATTGAAGCTGTCATTCGTGGGATCAAAGCAAGTGCAGATGTTTCAATTTCCGCGGCTTGAGTTTGACAGCGCTGCGGCCACGTTGCGCAAAGAGGTTCGGTCTTTTCTTCTGACACAATGTCGCGATGGCGGGTTTACACCGGCAGCTGACTGTTGGGTTTCTCGCGCTGACCCCGAATTCAGCCGAAAAATGGGTGCGCAAGGCTGGCTTGGGATGACTTGGCCTGAACGCTATGGCGGGCAAGGTCGCCCCAACCATCACAGGTTTGTAGTGACTGAGGAAATGCTGGTTGCTGGTGCGCCGGTTGCCGCCCATTGGGTTGCCGATCGGCAGACAGGAAGCCATATCCTTGCCTTTGGAACGGAAGAGCAAAAGCAAACGATCTTGCCGCGCATTGCCGCAGGCGAATGCTTTACCGCGATCGGAATGAGTGAGCCGCAAGCAGGCTCCGACCTAGCCGCAATTCAAACTTCTGCGGTAAGGACGGATGCAGGATGGTTGCTGTCAGGTCGAAAGATTTGGTCCACGGGCGCTCATTTCTCCCATTACATGATCGTCCTTGCCCGAACTTCGCCAGCAGAAGGCCGCAACCGGCAAGTGGGCTTATCGCAATTTCTGGTTGATCTGAGTCTACCCGGCATTGAGATATCGGGCATCAAAGACCTGGGTGGCACGCCTCATTTTAACGAAACCCTTTTTGAGAATGTTGAACTACCCGAAGACGCCTTGTTAGGATTTGAGGGCAACGGCTGGGCGCAATGTATGGGAGAGCTGGCGCTGGAGCGGTCAGGTCCTGAACGCTTTTTGACGACGCTTGTGGTGCTTGAAAAAGCGCTTCCACTAATTGCGGCACAGGCGGACAATCGCCGGGCCTTAGAAATTGGCTCAATCCTAGCCAACTTGCGCGTCCTTCGCCGGATGTCGATGGGTGTCGCGCAGATGCTCGACCAAGGCGATTCGCCGGCATCGGCCGCTGCAGTGGTAAAGGAAATGGGCAATCGGCTCGAAAACGATATCGTCGCGCGTGTTCGCACGATGCTATCTGACATCCCCAAACGTGACTGGCCTGAAGGTTTGCAGCTATTGCTACGTGAAGCGATTTTGCACCTGCCTTCCAACACTTTGCGCGGTGGCACTACGGAAGTTCTGCGCGGTATTATCGCGCGTGAAATGGGGATGCGGTGATGGAGGGAGGCGACTTAAGCCTGATCGCGGACAGCCTCGAGCGGATTTTTGCAGCTGCTCCACTGGACGAAATTGATGCTGCCAACGGACAAGGCGAAGAGGCTGACGAATTGTGGGTGACCGTTGAGGAAAACGGGTTTCCCCTGCTCTGCGCATCAGAAGCAAATGGCGGTTTCGGCGCTAACCTCGCAGAAGTTTGCGGGGTCGCCCAACTGGCTGGCTCTTGTGCTGCGTCAATTCCTCTTGCCGACACAATCCTTGCTAATGGCTTACTTTCGTCTGCCGGTCTTGAGCCGCCCAAAGGGCGAATTGGCTTGGCCGATCCCAACGACAATTCGGCGCCTTTGTCCCATGCCCTGCAACTAGATGGAGCCATCTTGCTAAACGATGGTTGGCTGTCGTTCCACGATCTGTCGCAAAGTGAGATAAGCCCAGTGCCGAAGGCCGAGGACGGGGCTGGGCTACCAGCGAAACCGTGGCCAGAACCCGTACTTCGGGCGGCGGCTCCCCATTGGCTGACACCTGTAGCCATGCAGGCTCTAGCCGCGATGGTTCGTGCGGCGCAGATGGCAAGTGCTATGCAATCGGTGCTCAATCTAACGCTGAACTATACGCAAGAACGCGAACAATTTGGCCGTCCTCTGGCAAGGTTTCAGGCGGTGCAGCATCACCTATCTGACATTGCTTGCGAAACGGCAGCCTCGATTGCAGCAGTCGAGCTCGCTAGCGATGCCGTTCGCATAGACGATCACATTGGGGAGCAAGCAATCTCCGAAATCGCGATTGCTAAAATTCGCTGCGGAGAAGCAGCTGCGCGCGTAGCCGCTGCCGCGCATCAGGCGCATGGAGCGATGGGGTTTACGCGCGAATATGCACTTGGCCGTTACACCCGGCGACTGTGGCAATGGCAAGATGAATTTGGAGCCGAGGCTGAGTGGGCTACGAGGTTAGGGCACTCCGTCCTATCTGAGGACGAACCGCGCCTTTGGCCCCATATCAGCAGAGCGATTTAGGAGACATAGAGCATGGTTGATCCCGTCTTATTTGAGCGTGAAGATAGCGTGGCCACTGTCACGTTCAATCGCGATGAAACGCGCAATGCTCTGTCGGACGAGGTGGTCGATGGGCTGCTCGATGCGATGGCGCAAGCAGAGCAAGATCGTTCTATCAGTTGCGTCATTCTGACCGGCGCGGGCAAAGCCTTTTCCTCTGGCGGTAATCTACGAGACATCGGTGCAATGACCGCTGAAAAAGCCATGAGCCCGCTTCAAATCGAGGACTGGTACAAGACAGGCATCCAACGTATCCCCTTGATGATGGAGAGGCTGACGGTCCCCGTGATCGCTGCGGTCAACGGGCCCGCCATTGGCGCTGGCAATGACTTGGCGACCATGTGCGACATGCGCATCGCATCGACCAAGGCTGTTTTTGCCGAGAGCTTTCTCAAAGTTGGGATCATTCCCGGCGATGGTGGTGCTTGGTTTCTGCCGCGCATCATCGGTTATGCTAGGGCAGCTGAGATGCTTTACACCGCTGAGGCTATCGACGCGCATAAGGCGCAAGAATGGGGGCTGGTCAGTCAGGTTGTTGAACCCGAAGCTTTGATGGATGCAGCTCGAACGCTAGCAGCCAAGGTGGTTTCAAATCCTCCCTTCACTTTGCGCAAGGGCAAGGAAATCATGCTCTCAGCTCAGCGTATGGGATTAGAAGATAGCCTTGCCAAAGCGGCGACTGCACAGGGCGTCCTTCAGCAGATGGAAGACCACCAGGAGGCGGTAAACGCTATCCTTGAGAAGCGCTCGCCGCAGTTTAAGGGGCGTTAGGTCCGCATTGCTGAGCAGCAATGACGTCCAGCTCATGACCTGCAACCTCATCACGCACCGTGACCACCGTACTTACTCGTTCCAAGATTTCGCAATCATATAACGTACCCGATCCAACGGTCTCACGGATGATCTCGACAAAGGCATCCGGTGCCATCACCCGTGCCCCGCGATTGAGAAACTGATTGTGCCAGCGCTCACCTCCACCGACGATGGTTGCCAACGTTTGACGGCCAAGACCTCCAGCTTCTGAGAGTACGGGTGGACCCAGTTCTTCAAGCAAGGCGTCTTGTGTGTCGCGGCGAAGAAATAAAGCGGCATATCGGCGCGCGGCCTCTGCTGAATCTCCAGCATCAATGGCCAGTCGCAACATCGCTTCTTGCGCCAATGGATCCCGCCAGCCCCGTTGGGCGGCATACTGGATAGAGAGAGTTCCTTCATCGAATAAGCCCGCAGCAACCTGAGCTTGCGCTAAAACCCTTAAGTGCTCAGCGGGAAGTGGCCGTCTGCGCACCAGTCTTTCAGCTTCTTGCAAGGAATAATCAGGATTGTCTCCTGCAAGCGCATAAGCAGCCACCGGCAATTGGGCGGAGGAACGGAAGGGTTCGGGCACACGCTCAGCCAGCGCAGGTGTGCGCTGCACTTGCCGGTCGAGTTGCAACCCGAAGGTAACAGAGGCGACGAGAACAAGGCTGGTCCACCAAGCGATCGTCTTAATCATACCAGCACCTCTTGCTTCGTCGGTGCTATTGGTGGTGCTCCAAATCGCACAAGGATGAGCAATGCGTAGCCGCCTACAGTTAGCATCGTGAGGTTCCGCAGCGGATAATCGGTGATTGATTGTAGTGCGATAATAAGAAGGACAATCGCGCCGCTCCAAGCGATCCATCTTTGCGGTGAATGCCGTGCTCGCCATGACAGCCACACGACAAGCAACAGCCAGTTTGCGATCAGAACTAGGCCCGGCAACCCTGTTTCGATAGCAACTTCAATGTAGTCATTATGCGCGCGGCCCGCGCGCCGCAAAGTCATGTTTTCGAGCGATTCGTCGATCTGGAACACATCGTCGAACGTGCCTGTGCCCGCGCCAATTGGCCAATAGCGCTGCGCCGAATACGCGGCGTCTTCCCAGACGTAGGCTCGCGCATCTTCTGTTTGATTAAACCGCTCGAGCACGTCGTTGACGCGACCCGGCGCGATTACAAGCGTGCCTCCGACCAAAGCGATCAAAAGGGCGGCAGGGGCGAAGGCCAGCCATTTGGTACGTGCTCCGCTTATCGCACCATTTTTCGATCGCTTAAACTGCCAAGAAACCGCACGAACAAAGCCAAATGCAAGCGGAAGAGCGGCCAATACAAGCGCCGTCCGAGAGCGTGTTAGAACTATGGCGACAACCAGTAGCGCGCAGATCGTGACGCGGGCGGGAAGTGCAATGTGAGCGAAGCGCGCCGGTGCTGGGAGAACGGTAACCAATGCCAATACTGAGACTAGGAACAGGCCCCCCGAATTGCGATTGGCAAAAGCCCCAAACAAGACTCCAGGCATCCTGTTTTCAGGGTAGAGTAGCCAATCCTGGCCGGTCGATAGAACTTGTGGGATGCCGATCAGGAAATGCAACAAGCCTAGCCCAACGGTAAGCCAGCCGACTAGGACAAGGCGATCACGAGGCGCCCTCCAGCCAATCGTCAGCACGGCTAGTGGCAAAATCAATGCCGTGAGGGCGAGAGCAGTTCGGATGGGGTCAACACTGACAGTTGCCCATTCTTGTCCTCCGATCAAATCGAAAGACTGCACCATTAACTCACGGCCAGGGAGCTCTGCCCAAATGCCCGAGGGCAATGGAATGATATAAAAGGATGGCAGCGCTAAGGTGGCTAGGATGAGAAACTTCAAGGCGCTGGGGGCTGTTTTCCAGAAACCGAAAAACGCCGGCCCATTGAGCGACAAAGCAGCGAGCGCTGTTACTTGAACTGCAAAATTCGAAAGACCGTATTTGGATCCCCCGCCGCCAAGCGCGAAAGCCGCGATCAAAACGATGGCGAGTGACCCCCAAACCGATTTATGATCTGGCTGGTATGCGGTTTGCGCTTGGGAATTGATTTGGGCAGATGCTTGCAAAAATTTTGCCATTCTTTCAGCCTCGGCGAACGCTCAGCTGTGCACTACACAAAGAAAAAGCGCCCGACAAAGTCGCGCGCTTATTTCTCTACCGATCCGTTTGGATAGGTTGGACTTGGCTTAGCTTAAGCGCCTGGCGAAATATCATCGTCTTCGTTGTCTGCCATTACGACGATACCTGCAATCGCAACTGCAGCGGCCAGAAGAGCAATCAAAATGCCTGGTTTCCCGCGAAGGTCTTCGCCTTCAGCAGAGCGAGCGAGTCCAGGTTGAGCGTTCGAGGTCACATATACAGGCGCACTGTCACCCGCGCGGGTGTTGGCCTGTGCTGCAATAGGCGCAAACGCCATGCTTGCTGCGGATGTCGCAACCATCAGGCGTGTTGTTGTCTTTAACATCGGAAAATACGTCCTCTGTGAATCGCTTACGTAAGCATCACTAGTGCAGTGCAGCGCGTTTGACAACCATAGGGTTGCTCAGGACGGTAAATGCACTGCTTAGAAACGGCCTGCGTTCAGGGATCCAAGCCCGTATCGATACAAATGGTCGTTTTGGTCCGTTAACGATCAGCGAAAATCCTGATCATGCGACGAATCGGACAAAATCACATCGTACTGTTCGATATCACCGCCGGTAACGATTGCCCCTTGATAGGTTAACCAGGCATGCGCGCTGAACTCTTTATCTGGGGGGTTTTCGACACCGATCTGGATTTCGCTGGCAGCGCCCAATGCGCTGATCCAGTTTTGCGCCGCTATTGCTTGGATTAAACAGTCGCTGCGCCAGGGCAGCCTATCTGACAGGCGTGGTAGCACATAGGAGATGCGCTCAATGGTCCGTCCATCGATCTGAGCGCTGTCGTTGGCATGCGCTCTTGATTGCGCATTGCGCTCAGGAATTTCTCTGACATCGAATTGAGCAAAACCCACCCGTGCAGCAACAAGTTCGATCAATCCGCGTGCACAATAGCGCGTTAGCCAGATGACATCACCGAGCGCCGGTCTTTCTCCGGGCGCTGGGGTCGCTCGTGATTGCGCTGCACTCATGATCCGCTTATTCGACCAGCCATGCCATAGTCTTGCGCGCTATGCCAATCGTGCCATTTAAGCCATTCAGCGCTTCTCTATGTGGCGGTCCAAATGAGGTCGGAGCTCTAAAGTGTCAGCGATCGGAGCCATCTTTGCCCTTGACGGAGTGCGTGCTGATCAGGTCGAAACGATGCGCAGTTCTCTGGCGGCCATTCCACACGACCAGTCAGGAGGCTGGCAGTCTGGGCCTATGGGACTGGTGGCCGCTATTCAGCACACCAACGCTGAATCAACAGAAGTAATGCAACCATTGCAATGCGAAAGCGAGCAGTTCGCAATTGTCTTCGATGGATATCTGCTCAACCCAGATGAAGTTACTGTTGATCTGGTCGCCAAAGGCTTTGCGCTGCGGAATCGATCTGATGCCGAGATTGCAATGCGCGCCTACCAGGCATGGGGCCATTCATGCGCAAGCCGTTTGGAAGGCGAGTTTTCGCTTATCGTAGCCGACTTGAATGGCGGCACGCTCTTTGCTGCGCGCGACCACATGGGATTTCTTCCGCTCTATTACATCGTCGACAATAGGCGATTGGTCCTTGCATCGGATTTTCGAACTCTGGCTTCGCTTGCAAAAGCGCCTTTGACGCCCAATCACGACTATCTTGCCCAAATCATGACCAATCGCTGGTTTCTGCGCGAGGAAACGCCATGGAAAGAAGTGAAGCGGATAATACGTGCGCACACGCTCCGCTTCGACGGTCAACGAATAGCAACCGACAGGTACTGGACGCCGCCAACCGAAATTTCGATCCGCTACAATTCTGACAACGAATACGCTGAACACTATCGCGAACTGCTCTTCGACTGCGTCAAACGAACTTCTAGATCGCATCGTCAAGTTGGTGTCGCTGTAAGCGGCGGGCTTGATTCTTCCGCCCTTTTTCTGGTTGCCGATCAGTTGGAGAAGCAAGGCGGATGGCTTGCGCCAGGTTTTGAGGGATATTCACTGGCTGCGGAAGAAGGGGGGAATGCATTCGAGCTTCCATATGCGCGCGCAGCTGCCGCGCATGTTGATCGCGAGTTGGTCGAAGTGCCACTCTTTGATCCCGATATTGATTGGTATGAGAGGGATGCAGTCTTTCATCATGACCTAGCCATCCCATCAAACGGTGCAATGATGTTGGGGATGGAACAGCGCGTGGTTTCCGATGGCGGGAGGGTCATAATCAATGGTGTTGGTGGGGATGAGTGGCTAACCGGCAATATTCTGGACTACCGCGAGTATTTGGTCGAAGCAGATACTGCCAGGTTTTTACGCGCATTGCGGTCAGATGCCGCAAGTTCCGGGTGGTTTCGCGCGCTCAATGACGCCAGCCGACAAGTAATTGGGGAGCTAACTCCGGAATCCCTCCGGAAACGCATTCGCGCGAGGATGCGAGCTAAGAGCCGCACAAGTGATCCATCCATGCGCTGGCTAACGCCCGAATTGCGCGAGAGCATTGCCCGGGCTGAGGAGGCTTATGAAGATCAGCTTCCGAGCAAAGCCATTGATTGGGCTAAGCACAATCTGGCGATGTCGCCGTTTGGTGATCTCTCTTATTCATTGATGCGGCGGCAAAGAGCCCAGATTGGGGTGGAATCGCGGCACCCAATGCTTGCACGAAAGTTCATCGAATTCTCGCTCCGCACTCCCACAGATATTAAGCGGAGAGGGGCGACCACCAAGTACGTGCACAGGTTGGCGATGTCAGACATTCTCCCTGATGTCGTGTTGAACCGAACTAGCAAAGCCAATTTCACCAACAGTAAGATCGATTTGCAATTCGCCGACTATGTAAGACGATATGGTGCAGATCGGTTAAGAGACGTGTGCGACGTTAACGAACTCTCTTGGCTTTTAGACATCGATTTTAACACGCCAGAAGGCGACTATTGGGCGTGGGAAATTTGGGGCCTTTACGCAACCGCAGCATTTTTGTATCACTCGTGAGAAATTAACCCTGCCACTGGGGGTGCAACCGGACAGGATATGAAGATGGTCAACGAGAACAAAAAAGCGAAATATGAAGCTCCGAAGCTTACTGTCTTTGGTTCAGTACGCAATCTTACCGGCGGAAGCGGAACGCGTTTCCGTGATGGTGCGGTTAACAACTCACGTTTCTGATTAGTCGCGTTTCGCTCTTGCTCGGGCGGTAAGTGTGATCGGCAAAGGCACCCACTGGGTGCCTTTTTCGTTTTCCGTCCAAGCCTTTAAGGCAAAAGCCTTATTCGCAGGATCTGCGTTCAAAATCGCAAACAGTAGACCGCTAAGGCCGGGTCCCAATATGGCCGTGGCTCGCGGATACAAACGCAGGACGAAGCGCAACGCGTCGGCCCATCGTTGTGGCCTGAGCACATGAGATTGAGAGATTTCTGCCTGGTGATTTCTTGCCTCGACTGACATCGTCCAAGGGCTAACAAACGGGTCCGTTTGTTAGCCTACGAATCAGTCGATCGAAGGAAAAAATGATTCGCGAACTCCACCATTGTGATCGACGCAAGTTTACCATGATGGTCATGACAAACACTTTCTCGATCTTTCTCAGCGCCCACATATTGAATTATAACCGGTGATGTCCGGTCTACGCTTGGTTCTACCTCTTACTTGCCGCTAAGTCATTTTGACGATGGAATGGCTACCTGAATGTGCACGGGCCCAGCGCCCTTTACAAACCGAACCTTATGATAGGTGGGTTTCGCCAGAAGGCATCTGCATGGCCGAATTCCATCGATCAGACGCGGCTTTCCTCATCCGTTTTCCTGCTCAAGGCGATTTCTCGCTGACGCCCAATAGTGCAGACGATACGTTCGAGGTTCGTGGATGGCCAACGGAAGAATGTGACGAAGCAACGATCACAAACCTTTATCACAACGCTATCGAACCAATTCTGGGCAATCATTGTGGGGGACTTTTCCTCCACGGCAGCGCGGTTCTCATCCCTGATGCATTCGACAGGGTGGCGCGAAACGCGGTCGCGTTCTTAGGTTTATCGCGCGGTGGCAAAACAACACTTGCAGGATCATTCGCAAAAGCTGGTTACCCCTTTCTGACTGAAGACGTGATCGATCTGAAGCTAAAGGACGGGCAATATTGGCTTCAGCCCAAACGTTCAAAGTTGAGGCTGTTTGCAGACAGCGCGCAGTTTTTGTTCGGGCAAGATGCTTCAATCGAAGATACAGACTTGAAACAAGATGTGGAGGCAGCAAGCTCCTTACCCTTCGCCGATCAGCCAGCGCCCTTGCGACAAATCTACTTGCTTGGGACCGATCACGCCGCACCGCTCTCAATCCGGCAACACTCTCTTCAAGAGGCACTGAGTGCACTTATGCCGCATGCTTTCATCTTAGATGTTGAGGACAGGGAGCGCCTTCAAAGTCACTTCGCGCGACTTGCTGATTTGTCGCAAGACATCGAATGTTACTCGCTTGACTTTACGCGGGACTACGCGGAATTGCCGCGAGTGCGCGACGCCGTGATTGAGACACTTTGCGGTAGCCGAGCGGATTGAAAAGTGACAACGGGGAAAAGCATGAATCTCGACGAACGCTATTCGGTTTCCAGTGATGTTGTCGCCCGTGAAGTGGGCGGGGAAGTGGTATTGCTCGATCTGGCAAGCGGACAGTATTTCGGACTTGATCCGGTTGGCGGACGGGTTTGGGAATTGCTTTCGGAACAGCCACTAAGCCTAACTGAAATCTGCGATTGTATCGAAGCTGAGTTTGATGCGCCGCGCGAACGGATCGAGCAAGACTTGCTTGCCTTGGCAGCACAGCTTCAGGAACAAGAACTGGTTGAGAAAGAGGTCGCCTAGCCTGCCTGTCGACTGACTTCGGTCAGCCCATTCTCGTCTAGTTCTAGCACGCGATCAGCCAGAGCCATGCTCGCCGAGCGGTGCGTAATGATTATCACAGTGTGACCTTTCAGTGTTGAAACGCAGCTTTCGACAAAGGCCGCTTCGCTTTCCAAATCATACATGCTGGTTGCCTCATCCAATATGTAAATTGGAGGGGCTCGGTAAAGCGCGCGGGCAAGTGCAAGGCGTTGGCGTTGTCCCCCCGATAGGCGGATTCCATGATCGCCAATTTCCGTTTCGACGCCTTCTGGAAGCGCATCAATGAACTCGTAGGCTTGAGCCAGCCGCGCCGCATTCCTGACGGCGTCCGGCGAATCGTCGGCCGGCTGCCCAAAAGCGATGTTGTCGGCAATAGTGCCATTGAACAACAATGGACGCTGGGGCACGTAACCGAACTGCTGGCGCAAATCTTGGATGTTTAAGTCCGAGATGTTGGTTTGGTCTAAACTGATGGTGCCCGACTGTGGTTCGTAAAACCGCAGTAGAAGGCGAACTAGCGTTGATTTGCCAACGCCGTTTCCACCCGTAAGGGCAACAATCTCACCGGCGCGAATTTCCGTGCTCAATCCATTGAAAATCTGATTTCGCCCGGCGTAGCTAAAGCAAAGATCTTGGATCGCGATCTCCCCCTTCGCTCTTTTCAGGGCTTTTCCAGTGGCGTGGCCTTGCTCAGGCTCAAGTGCCAGCACGTTCTCTAGGCGGGCTACCGTTCCGCGGGCCATTTGATATGAGCCATACATCGCCGCCAGACTTCCAACAGGCCGAGTAAGGAGTGCGGCGTAAAGTAAGAATGCGAAAAGCTCTGCAACGGTGCGCTCCCCGCTGCTCAAAGCTTCGCTACCAAAAACCAGAACTGCGATGGCCGCGATTGCCGCTACGAAGGCCATAGTGGGCCCCACAAACGCGTTAAGCTGGGCTAGTCGTGCGCCCAGTCTGAGAGAAGTCTCTGCCGCATTGGCAAAATTGGTTCGGTGGTAGTCTTCAACAGCAAAAGCCTTGATGGCAGGGAGTAATTCCAAATCACGCTCGGCGATCGTAGTTAGGTTGGCTTCAGCCGCACGAACCTCTCCAGACAATAGCCGCAGTCGCCTGCCTGCTATCCGTGCCATGATGGTAAAAAACGGGATCACAATCGGAATGACTATGGCCATCACCGGGTCGATCCAAAACAGGATAATGACCGCGCCTATCACTGTCATAATCATCGCTGGTGCATTTGCGATCGTGCTCGCGAGAAAGTCGCTGAGACTTCCGACTTCGTAAGAAGTGAGCGCGAGTATATCGCCATTCTTTGATGCATCGTGAAAGCTCAACCGCATCAATTGAACGTGATTGTAGATGCGTTTTCGCAACTCGGTCAAAATGCGAAGTGATGCACGCTCAGACAGGATGGCCGCCGCGATATTGAGGATCGTCAAGAGCAGTAAGGCCAGCACTAGGAGCGAAATTGTTTGTCCGATTTCCGGGGTGAAGGCGCCACCCGATCCTTTCGATACTAGTCCGCCCAAGAGCTGGGCGGCGAGCCAAGGGACAGCAAGGGTCGCGAAGGAGCTGAGGCCAGTTAGCCCGCCAATTAGTAGGAGTTGCCAGCGAAAGCGCTTCGCCCATTCAGCCCAGAATCTCCAGCTCATTTCGTAACCGTCCTTCGCAAGATTCGGCCTGTTGTCTCCAGGATCATCCGTCCCTGGAGCGCAATTGTCGGCCATCTTTGGGCGGTCGGATACTTTTCAAGCAGATGCCCCCTTGGCGGGAACATGCGTGAGCCAAGCAAGTGGGCTTTTGCCTCGAAACCATCTGACTTGCGTAGATCTAGCCAAAACTGACTAAGTCCATCAAGGTCAGAAAAATAGGCAACGATGTCTGGATCAAGCCTGCCGCCCTCCAAGGTTGCCATTTCGGCTTCTGGCAATGACGTGCCAAGATCGCGTTGTGCGCCCCTTAGGGCCTCGGCCACCAACGGGCCAACTCCATTTTTGTCGCAGTGATTGGTAAGCTGCAGCCAGTCAGAGTTAGTCATGACTGAAGTCATTAAGTCGAAATCAATCGACCAAATCAGCCGCCGCATGCCAGAAAGCCTTGCATGCTCGGCATCGTAACCGTGAACCTCGTGCCATTTCTGATTGATCGCACCATGGACTATCATCCACGCCCAGTCTGGTCGGAAAGCAGAAGAATGGAAGGCAGGCAGCGCTTGCTTGTCATCGAAAAAAGCATCCAATGGTAAAACTGATTGCAATACGGCACGCTCTGAAGGTTCCCAATGCAGGTCCACCGCGTGAGCGAAATAGCCTGCGGCATCATGCAGCCACCCTTCCTGAAAGTTCAATCCATGCGGATCAGGCTTTCGGTACCAGCCGAGTTCTTTAAGAATTGAGCGCGCCTGCTCTCTGTCTTCCGGCCTGATCAGCAAGTCCGTATCGCCGCGCCGTCTGGTCGCTGGATCATCGTGTAGAGAATAGGCAAGGGCTGTCCCCTTCATCACCACATTTTCAATTTTGGTCTCTTGCAGAGCATCGAGCAGATCGTTCAGGACTTGTTTGTGTGTGGCCTCCCACAGCACCATCAAGCGTGCCTCTTCGGCAACGCGGTTGAGCAGGTCTTTGGGCCAATTCTTTAGATGCTGAACGCCTTTTTGGAGAATTAGCGGTAGCCCATGAAGCTCGATGCGGGTCCAAACGTCGGTCCAAGCAATCGAATTATCAAATGGCCATGCGACCGCGCCTTCATCACGGAGCACACGCACAGCGCCAGCCAAAAAACCGTCAATGTTGGATGTTCCGGTCATTGATATCAGCCGTGGCTCGGTCGCGCTTTCTTTAAGCAGTTCGATTTCAAAGGGGCTTGGCACCGTCTGCCTAGCTTAATGAGGCAATTGGGCCTGTTTGACCAGCTTGTCGCGAATTTGGCACGAGGAGTGTCAGAATAGTTGTTGACCCCTAGAATGGCGCCTGCGATGCGATTTTCCTTCCCGTAGAGCGCTTACCAAAGGTGCAAGACATTGGCGCAACCACGCAAGGGTATCATCCTCGCCGGAGGGTCCGGTACGCGGCTTTATCCGCTAACCCGCGGTGTGTCCAAGCAGCTGATGCCGATCTTTGATAAGCCGATGATCTACTATCCGCTTAGCACCTTGATGCTGGCCGGAATCCGGGACATCTTGGTCATCACGACGCCAGAAGACGCGCAGCAGTTCCAGCGTGTTTTGGGCGATGGCTCCGACTTTGGCGTCAATCTGAGTTATGCTGAGCAGCCCAAGCCAGAGGGGCTGGCACAAGCATTTCATATCGGAGCTGATTTCGTTGCCGGTTGTCCAAGTGCTCTTATTTTGGGTGACAACATCTTTTATGGTCACGGTTTGCCCGACCTGCTGAACAATGCAAGTAAGCGAGACCATGGAGCGAGCATCTTTGCATATCGCGTTACCGATCCTGAGGTGTTTGGCGTTGTCGAGTTCGATGAAGCCGGCACTGCGGTGTCGATCGAAGAGAAACCAGCCAAGCCGAAGTCCAACTACGCCGTAACTGGCCTTTATTTTTACGATGACACGGTTGTGGATCGCGCGCGCGATCTTCGTTCATCATCGCGCGGAGAGCTGGAGATAACGGACCTCAATCGGCTCTACCTTGAAGAAGGTGCCCTGTCGGTTGAGATAATGGGGCGAGGCTTCGCATGGTTGGACACCGGTACACATGCCTCATTGTTAGACGCTGCTACCTATGTGCGCATCACTGAAGAACGCCAGGGTCTTAAGATTGCATGTCCTGAGGAGATTGCTTGGCGGCAAGGATTTATCTCCGATGCGGAACTAGCGCGTATTGCGGAGCCGCTGCGCAAGTCGGGATACGGTGAGTATCTGATCGGCTTGCTCGAGAATTCAGTGATCTCATGAAGCTGGTCGAAACTGCCATATCTGGTCCATTGATTATTGAGCCGCGCGTGTTCGGGGACGACCGTGGTTTTTTCATGGAAAGCTGGAACGCTGCCGCTTTTTCTGAGGCTGGACTCGATCTCACCTTCGTTCAGGATAATCACAGCCGCTCGCAAAAAGGCGTATTGCGTGGGCTGCATTTTCAGAATCCCGGACCACAAGGCAAGCTGGTTCGCGTGACTCAAGGTGCGGTGTTCGATGTTGCGGTCGATTTGCGCAAGAACTCACCAAGCTTTGGCAAGTGGGTTGGTCTTGAACTTACTGCGCAAAATAAGCGTATGTTCTGGGTGCCAGAAGGCTTCGCGCATGGTTTTCTGACGCTCGAAGATAATACCGATTTCATCTACAAATGCACCGCGCCCTACGCCCCCAACAACGAGCGAACGCTGGCATGGGACGACCCGAGCATTGGGGTGGATTGGCCACTAGATTCCACCTCCCCGATAGTCTCCGAAAAGGACGGTGAAGGTGTTTCCTTGAACGAGGTCTTGGCATTCTGATGAGGGTCTTGATCACAGGAGCAGGCGGCCAATTGGGTGCAGCACTGCAGCAAACCGCGCCAGCCTTTGCGGAAATCAATGCAATCGATGTCGATGATGTTGATCTCACCGACGCCGCAATGCTCACGGCTCGCCTTGCAGTTGAAGCACCAGAGATCATCATTAACGCGGCTGCTTACACTGCGGTCGACAAGGCTGAATTCGAAGAGGAAATCGCTCGGGCGATAAATTCAGTTGCGGTCAAAATCATGGCGGAAGCGATGGCGAAGTCTGGCGGAAAACTGGTGCATATTTCGACTGATTTTGTCTTTGATGGGGCATCCCCGCGTGCTTACCGCACTGATGATGAGCGTGCTCCCACAAGCGCCTATGGTCGGACAAAGGCCGAAGGCGAAGATCACTTGCGCGCGTCAGATTTGTTGGTGCGAACTTCATGGGTGTATGCCGCAGGTGGTGCCAACTTTGTTCGCACGATCATCCGATTGATGAAAGAACGCGATGAGCTTGGCATTGTGGCGGATCAAATCGGTTCTCCGACCTGTGCGAAAGGCCTTGCCAGAGTGATCTGGGGTCTCGTGCAAGCGGAAGCCAGCGGCACATATCACCACAGCGATGCGGGGGTTGCTAGCTGGTATGATTTCGCCGTGGCTATTGCGGAGGAGGCGCATGCACTGGGCTTGATTGATAAAATCCCTGTCATCAAACCGATCACAACCGCAGATTATCCAACCCCCGCCAAGCGCCCCGCATTCTCGCTTTTGGATTGCTCAGCAACCCGTGAGAAGCTTGGCGACATGCCAGCTCATTGGCGCACCAATTTGCGTCTAATGCTGAAAGAGGAAGCGGCCCTTGGCTAATTTACTTATTACCGGCGGAGCTGGTTTTATTGGCGGCAACTTTGTGCATTTCTGGAATGCTAGACATCCTGATGATCATGTCATTGTCCTCGATGCTCTGACCTATGCAGGCAATCGATCTACTATCGCGAGCGCCCCGGCTGCCGAATTGATTGAAGGTGACATTCGTGATCAAGCCTTAGTGGAAAAGCTCTTGCGTGAACGCGAGATTCATACCGTTGTTCATTTTGCCGCTGAAAGCCATGTTGACCGGTCGATCAGCGGTCCAGATGCCTTTATTGATACAAATATCTTAGGGACAAACAGCTTACTAAAGGCGGCGCGAGCAGTTTGGCTCGATAAGAAAGAGCAGGAGCACCGCTTCCATCACATCTCAACTGATGAGGTGTATGGATCTTTGGGCAGGCTTGATCCAGCTTTCAGTGAAACCACACCCTACGCACCCAATTCGCCTTATTCAGCGTCAAAAGCCGCTTCGGACCATCTCGTCAGAGCCTATCACCATACCTATGGCCTCAATGTGACGACTACTAATTGTTCGAACAATTATGGGCCCTACCAATATCCCGAAAAATTGATCCCGTTGTTCTTTCTTAATGCGCTTTCGGGCAAGCCACTGCCAATTTATGGTGATGGTATGAATGTGCGCGATTGGTTGCATGTTGAGGATCACTGCTGCGGAATTGAGGCCTGCTTAGGACGGGGTGAGCCGGGCGAAACTTATAATATCGGTGGGGGCGCAGAGCTTCCCAACATGGATGTGATCGATGCAATCTGCCGTGAGGTTGATAGGGCGTTTGAAGAAGTAGATGGGTTGGTTGATCGCTACCCCGATGCACCTGCGGCAAAGGGGAAAAAGAGCGAGACACTCAAAACCTTTGTGCAAGATCGGGCAGGGCATGATCGCCGGTATGCGATTGATGAAACCAAAGCCCGCGCAGAGCTTGAATATTCGGCGCAGCGAGGGTTTGATGAGGGGCTGCGCCAGACCTTGCATTGGTATCTCGACAATGAGAATTGGTGGCGGCCGCTGCTTAAGGCCTGATGCCCAAGCCGCAGCCGCCAGTCTTGTCTAAGTCACTACCGCGGCAGCTGCATCAAGTCGTGCCTGCGCAAGTGCGCTGTCAAGGGCAATTTCATCAAGCACGGCTACTTTGGGGATCGTCCCTTGAGCCGAAGCGGAGTTGCGGCCGACGGTCAGTATCGTATCGCCATTTCTGTCTATTCCCGAAATTTCGACGACGACCTGCCCGGCTTGATGTAAAGCAGTGTAGAGGGCTCCTTCGGTGGTGATCGGAGTTCCATTAACGCTCGTTGTATAGGCAAGTGGAATGTTGCTTCCTTGCAAGTACTGAACCCCAGGATTGCTCGAGATAGCAAGGAAATAGCCTCTAGTGCTTGCGTCGTTCTTGGTGAAAGAAAGCACCAAGCAGAACGTCCCATCAACAATCGATTGGACTGCAGCAGTGGTCCCGTCAAACTCACCATTTGTGCCGGGCGCACGAAAACCGATTGACTGTGACTGATCGTTGCCATTTGTCGAGCGATCTAGCGATGTCCAAGGGGAGCCTCCGGCAAGCGCGTATTCGTGGTAAGAGCTTTGACCGCCCCCCGCATTTAACGCTGCAATCAAATCAGTTTCCGGATCGCCGCTTGACGGGACTCCACCCGTTCCACCTCCGCTCGTTACAAGGCTGGTGCCAGTACCACGCACAAGGCAGCCATCCACAGCGTTGATCAAGGCACCATCGACAAAGGCAGCTTCGTCATGGCCAGCGCCATAATTGCCTGGGCCTCCTGGCTTCAATTCGACTTGGACGTTGCTTGGCCAGGCACCACCGTCTTTAGTTAGCCGGACGACATCGGCACTCACAATGGCGGCAGTGAAGCCAGAACGATCATCGTCTATTTCGAACCCTGAAATAGCGCCGCCATTTAGCACAGCGAGAATCAGACCATCTGGACCACCGAACGTTACATCAATGGAGTTGTTATCCGTATCAATGAATTCTGCGCTTACCGCTTCAACTGGCCCGGCATAGCCGCCAGTTAGACCCAACATTGGCTTAACAGATTGCATGACAGTTTCTGCAACGAACGCTGACCCGTAACGCTCAGCAGGGGCGGGGTGGGTGAACACGTCCTGTTCGAGCCGATGCACATCCAAACACGCACCGAGCGTGTATGCATACGTCGCCTCATTGTCTCTTAGGTTTTGCCGTGTGAGATGCTCCTGGCGGGTGTCTTCCTGTGTTCCAGGGTTGCTAGTAGCTGTACTGCTGACAATCCGGTTGGGCTCCAATTGAAGGAATGGGAAAATCGGATGAATTGCGTTGCCCGAATAGGGATAGTCATCAACCACGGGCACTTGCGCCGTTGCTGTTCCGTCCAACATTGGCGGAAGGAAAGCGGGCGCATAGTCGACAATGGAGCCGCTGGAATGCCAGAATTGCGCCCAACATGTGATGACCGCTCGATCTTCATCGTCTCTGCCCATCAACAAGTCGGTAATCGCATAAACATCTGACATATCACGATTGTCTGGCGATGTGGGCTGTGGGGATGGTTCGTCGGCGAGAGTGTCGGCGATAGATGTCCCCGAAACGGAGGTGTCGATCAAAATGATCGGCCAGCTTGTGGGCAAATCTTCAGCAAAACGATTGGCTGCTGCGATGAAACCATTGCCCAAAATGCCTGGCTTCTCTGACGCCCGAAATAGAGCGGGTTTTTGCACGCTCGCAGTGGCCACCCGGCTGCGCGCTGCAACAAATGTTCGCTCTCCTACCGTTGGTTCGAAAGTAAGGTCGGACGAGGCTCCATCAAGTTCATCGAGGCCGATGCCGAACGTGAAGTCACATTGGCTTTGACCATTCACCAAGATGCCTGGTCCAACGACAATGTCTGAGTTCAATTCGCACTCATCGCTTCCTTCTACCCTAAACCGGGCATGATAAACGCCGGGCGCGAGACTGATCGCTACCTCAACATCTCCTTCGTCTACGGCTACGCCAAGCACGGACCAATTAGTCTGCACGAGGCCGTTTTGGTCAAGGATCAGCGCTTCGATCGAAGAACCAGGAACCTGCCCTGCCATAGACAAGGTGACGCGAAGATCGCCTTGCATGGTAGCCTGATAGACTGGGACCAGAGCCGGATCTTTGGCATTCTTCACGCGCAAAAACTTGGACGCGGACTGCCTGCGGGCTGTGGAGCCAGGTAGTAGAGTCCCAAATTGTGAAAGGTTCGCAGTGTAGGCTGTCTGCTCAGAGAGATTTGTTCGAGGTGCTAGGTCGAGGGCATCGTTGGTGACCAAGGGGAACCAGGTTCTCACAGAGTTTGGCCAGATGGCCAACGGATCTGACCCGATGGCGAAATCAATCCACTCGGCGTTGGATCCTGGGGTATCTAGGAACAGCACCCCCCCACATTCTCCTCGAGCATAGCCAGTGTTTCCGAACAGATCAGAATTGTCCTGCGGAAACTGGTTCGGTCTGAAAATTCCGATGCCAAGGTCTCGGGCAAAAGTACCAAGACCACTCCACGAAGCTGGCAGTGGCGAACTGGGTCCGGCCAAGACAGCACCTGATGCGAGGTCAATGACATCAACTGAAATCGCACCGGAGGTAACTCGCGGAGCAACGATAAGCCAATCCGAGAACTGTTCTGGAACGGCGTTTGAATAGATATCAATCGAGCCATTCTCTGCTGCGCCTTGCAGAAAAAGGCGAAACTTTCCGATATTGGCGATATTCGAATTGTCTGCGCCAGTGACAAAACTCAGTCGCAATTGGTTCGCGGCTGACGTGCTCGCGGCGCTGCGATCAGTGCCGAGAATTATGGGAGAGCGTCGAAGCCCATTGTACACATCACGTGGGACCTTCCAGATGATTCCAATCGCTCCTTCATTAGCGAGCATCGGGTAGTCGCCCGCGCTCTGTTTGCGCAAGAGATCATTGGAGCCAGGGATCGCGAAGCCCCCATTAACCCCAGCAGAGTTCTCGCCATTTTCGGGAGGGAAGCGGACGGAAGCGAATTTCAATCCGTCTTGGGTTGGAGGTGCAACAAAGGTTGGAGCCGTATAGCTGGGCGCTCGTGCCGTGCCTAAACCAATCGCCCCCACTGGTTCAAAAGCACCGCGTGCTTTTCCTGCACCGTCGAAAGGGACGACCGGCGCCGTTGGATTGGCGAGAAGCTCCCCAGCCGCTGAAAAGTCACCGGCGATAGCATTCGCATATTTGCTTGCAATGCCCCCTGCTGCGATAGTGTTGTCCGCAAAAGCAGGAATGATCGCACCTGCATCAAGAATATTCGATGCTATCGTCAGATCAGCATCAGGCGAACCCGAGCTCGACCATTGTATGCCAGCGATCGCGTTGTTGGCGATTAGGCAATAGCTATCGGGGTCATAGTCCGACTGAACCCGCAGCGTAGCTGCTTGGGTTGTCGACGAAATATGAGCGATCACGACGTGGCTATGCGCTCCCTCAAGCTGGCTCAAATTCAGGTCGGGCTGGTTGTCGAAGGCATCATTCACAAAGAAGAAATCGCGGGCACCACCATCAGCGGTAACGAAAATGCTCTGCCCTTTGAATCGTGTGGTTGTGTTGCCGTATGAAATGACGTTCTCGGCCGGGCCAGATTGGTTCTGCGAATACCAGTCGGTATGGAGGTCAAAATATGTGACCAATGTGGTCGAGCTTGAGACATCAATGTCCGTTACCGCTGCGCCTTTCTGGTCAGCTATCGAAAGTGCTGAAGCGCGCCGTGTATTGTCGAGGACAGCTGCGCTCCAATCTGTCAATCCATTGAGCCAGTCAGCGACATCTTGGACGGTATACCCGTCCCCTTCACTACCTGTGAAATAGGTTTCACCTGAGCCAACATTAAATGTGCTGATGGGAACGGCGGAGACACTGGCGGTGATAGTCCTTCCGTTCGTATCGTTGCCGCCAGAAATTGAGATTGTGGCCTCAGCAGGACCCGCAATAGAGAGCGCAGGGGTGTCCTGTTGCCAAGGCTCAGCACTCGACCAATCGTCGACACGATTGCCAACAATGCACAATGCGTCGGTCGCCACGTCGCCATAACCTTGTTGCATCACACAAGCGCGGACCAGAGGAGAGAAAATTCCAGGTTCTTTCACATTGCTAAACGAACACTCTGTCCACCAAGCGCCGTTGCGAGCAATCCATGGCAACGGGCGAGAGCCTTTGCGCCAATACTCGCTTCGGCCATTGCCAGTGATCGTGAAGTTTACACGGTCAAACCAAGGCAGTTCGCCTAGCTGTTCGTCCACTATTTGAGAAACGTAGCGCATATCAAACGTGATGTTGCCACCATGGAAGTGGAGCCCATCATATCGAGGGCGCATCGTCGCGGCGACATCATTGGAATAGCTTGGGTTGCCAAACATGACGGGGACTGTGGCTTGGATCAGGCATCGACCTTTGCCGCCGTCATAGGCCATGCCTGATTGAGGCAGACCGTAATACCCGCTGGGGTGCGGTTCTGTAATCTCGATACGAGGTCGCTGAGCAGCTTCACCCCTTAAATACTCAAGCGCCGACGTTACGGTATGGTAATTGGTCGCCGAGACCGGTTGCGATGGCGTGACTGACACCTCGTAGTCATGCATCTGGTCGACGGGTGAGAAGCGGTAGGGGCCGATGACCCGAGGCTGCATTGTCAGGTCTGTTGGGAACGCCTCAATATAAAGCTCGGCATCACCGCTTTGATAGCTCGGTTTGCGCAATTCAACCCAATATCCCAGGCAGTCATAACGCGATCCATCAGATCTTTGGAGGGAACGAATTGACGGGCCAAATAGATCGACTGCATTGCCTTCAAAATGGAATCGAACTTTTTCAATACCATCGATTAGCGTGCCATCATTGTTTGCCAACGCGAGCGCGCCAACAACCATACTTTCACTAAAGGATTGATTGGGTGGTTCTAGAAGGCGCAGCGCGGGCTTGGCTGTCGTGCGCAGGGGATCGGTTGGCACATGGGTGAATCCACTGCCCTCGGTTCCGTCCCAGAGTACACCTGGTAAAAGTTGCGCCAGTGCTGGCGCAACATAGCCGCCACCTAGCAATTGAGGCCTCTTGCGGGCGACCCCATGACCCAGTCCGCGGCGCCCCATTAAACCATTCCGACGATGTCGAAGGCGGTTGTGCCGGTTTCACGGACAGCACGAACCCGAACATCGAGGATGCTGCCGCCGATAACATTACGAAAGGTTACGTCGGTCCCCGATCCAATGGGCCGAACCACGATGTCGCCGCCCGAGCCCACATAGATTGCTTTGGTAGCTTTGCTCAGTTCTTGAGTATCGTTGGGCGCAATCGCAAAACAATCGGCTGATGGGGCAATGAGACTGTTGGCACTGTTTTCAAATGGATCTTCGAACATTGAGCTTTCCTTTATTGAGAACAAAAGAAGAACTCGCTTATTGAGATTTGGTGCTGTAGGAAAATGGTTTTGAGTGTCTCTCAGTTTTGAATGGGCAATTACCCTGCTCTTGCACGCGGGGTTAGGCGGCCTATACCTGCCGCTATGGCAACACCGTCTCTCCAGTCACCGACAGGTCTCTCGCGGCCCCATGTCCGGGTCATGCCAAGCGATGTTGGCACAAGCGCGATCATGTACATTTTGCCGGCTTTGATCCTCTTCTATGCGGTCCTTTTGCCGTCGGAGGTTCGAATAGTTCTGGCTGAGCAAAATCTCTATCCGACACGGCTGGCCGCTTTTCTCATCAGCCCTTGGTTACTCTCTCGGATCATCCGCCGAGAGGTCAACTGGACATGGTCGGATGCTGTATTTCTCTTTGGTGTGTTTTGGATGGTACTGGCGTTTATGGTCTATTATGGACCGACAGTCGGTATCAGACGCGGCGGTATTCTGGCGTTCGATGTCTTGATGCCATTTCTTGCCGGACGCACCTGTTTCAGAAATTCTCAGGATCTACGCCGCTTTCTCATTCTTGCGGCACCAGGGTTGCTGGCGGCCGGCTCGACACTTTTGATGGAAGTCTTGGCTGCGAGGCCGCTGGTGCGTCCAGCGGCGGCTAGCATCTTTGGCAATCTATCGGCGTATGAAGGCGGCAATGCTGTCGGCGTTCGTGAGGTGTTTATCGACCGGCGTTTGGGTATCTTGCGCGCGACCGGCCCATTCCCGCACCCAATTCTTGCCGGGATCCTGTTGGCTTGCTTCATGCCGCTATATTTCATGTCGGGGATTAGGCGTTGGCCATATTTTGTGGGTCTCCTTGCTTCAGCTTTCGCCGTATTTTCAGCAAGCTCAGCAGCATTTCTTGCCCTTCTTATTGGAGCCATGCTTATTGGAGTAGACTGGTTTCAGCGCCGGGTGGAGTTCCTATCGTGGAAGATAATCCTACCCTTCTTGGGGCTCGCGATGCTGGTGCTGCATTTCATCACTGAGCGGGGTTTAATTGTTTTCCTGTCAAGCTTCACACTGAATCCGCAGACATCCGCATTCCGGCGCATCATCTGGGAGTATGGAACATTATCGGTGGAGCGAAACCCGTGGTTCGGCATCGGCTTTTCAGAGTATGAACGGCCAGTTTGGATGTTGACTTCTAGCGTCGACAATCATTGGCTGCTGCTAGCGATGCGATTTGGGCTCGTTCCGGCGATCACGACGATCGTGGTCGCCATTGCCGGCGTGTTGTTGCTGTCAGCTTCAGCCGCCAAGGTACGCGAAGAGGAGCGGCGATTGCGCGTGGGTCTGGCAATTACCCTCTTTAGCGTGATTTTGCTGGGCTTCTCAGTCGCATTTTTTGGCGGTGCGATTTATTGGTTCTACATGCTTTTCGCAGTGGCCATTTCGATTGCGATTGCTCCTACAGCATCGCCAGCAATCAAAGTCCGTTTGCCAATTGCGACACATGGCGAGGATGCTGCTGCGCACCTCAGGCCTTCTTTGAGCCGCAGATAGTTCTGGCATTCTCATGAGTGTCGGTCGGGACAGTATTTACAACGTAGCTGGGGCTCTCACGCCGCTGGTTCTCGCGCTCGTTACGATCCCGCTCTATCTCGCGCAAATCGGGACAGAACGTTACGGTGCACTTGCAATTGCCTGGTTGATTCTAGGCTATTTTGGCTTGTTCGACCTTGGGCTAGGGCGCGCGACGGCTCAGAGAATTGCGAAGCTGCATGCTAGCAGTGGAGAACATCGAGCACGTGTCTTTTGGACTGCAGCGGCAGTCAATATCGGCATTGGCATCGTTGGAGGAGCGCTACTTTACGCTGGCGCGTACTACTTCTTTGCGAACCAGTTTCAGGCTGACCCTGCCTTAATCAGCGAGGCCTTGGACGCGGTTCCTTTTCTTGCCGTCGCAGTACCGATCGCGACCCTGACTGGAGTTGCGTCGGGTGCGTTGCAGGGTCGTAAAAGGTTCCTCGATGTTAATGTCTCTACAGTCATTGGTGCATGTCTGTTTCAGTTGTTTCCTTTGGCAATCGCCTATGGAATTGGACCTGAACTGAAAGGATTGATTATTGCCGCGATTGTAGCGCGTGTAATTGGGCTTGGCGTGTTCTTGCAGCGGGTTCACGTTGGACTACTGCGAGGCACGGGAGTGCGCTTTGATCGCAGCGAGTGGATTGCGCTCCTTAAATTTGGTGGCTGGGTAACGATAGTATCCATAGTTAGTCCGCTGCTAGTAGTCATCGACCGCTTCTTTATCGGAGCACTAATCTCAGCAGCTGCGGTCGCAATTTACACGGTCCCATTTGAGATAGTTCAGCGTGTTTCGTTATTGCCACGATCTCTAGCAATGGCTTTATTTCCGCGAATGGCAGAAGCCAATGAGCAACGCGGAGCTGAGCTTGCAAATCGTTCACTGAAAGTAGTCAATGTCCTTGTGACACCGCTAATCATTGGCGCGATATTTCTTATTCAGCCCTTCTTAGCGCTTTGGATCGGTGGTGATATCGCAATTCAAGCTGGGCCAATCGCGATCATTCTGCTTATAGGTTACTGGGCTAATTCCTTTGGTATAATACCTTACAGCCGATTACAGGCGGCTGGCAGGCCACATGTGGTAACACTTGTTTTACTTGCACAATTACCGTTCTACGTCAGCGGTATGTACTGGGTGATCACTAGTATTGGCTTAGTCGGGGCTGCAATAGTCTTTTCGATTAGAACAGCGATTGACTTCCTAATTCTGCAGCGTTTCTCATCTGGGTCATGGCTTATTAGCCCAATTCTTGTCATCTCGGCAGTACTTGTTGGTTCGGCAGCAGCTGCCAACCTTCTGATTCCAATATTTTCAATAGTTTGGTGGCTGGTGGCACTGACGACCGTGGCTGCTTTCACGGTGATCTTCGCGCATCGTATTCCTTCAGAGCTTGAGCCTATGGCAAACCGGTTTCTGCCAATGAGTATTGGCAGAAACCTCAGATATCTCTAGTTGCGCGGGCTGATGTCAAATTCACTAATCCGCAAGATCAAGGGAAAACTGCTGGGAAAGGCTCCGCCCAGAATTTTGAAGGACGCCTACCCTAAGGCTAATATTGGTGACCATAGTTATGGTGGGTTGCAAATCGTCAGCTTTGGCGATGACACAAGTTACTCGATTGGTAAGTACTGCTCACTAGCGGCTGACGTGAAGCTGATGCTAGGCGGAGGTCATCGGTTGGATTGGGTTACCACTTACCCATTTTCCGAAATCGATCCTGCCTTCGCAAACATCAAAGGTCACCCTTCTTCCAAAGGTGACATTAGAATCGGCAACGACGTTTGGATTGGGCGAGAAGTGATGATTATGTCTGGTGTGACGATTGGGGATGGCGCCGTTGTAGCTGCGCGGTCCTTAGTCACCAAAGACGTACCAGCCTACTCTGTCGTTGGTGGTCAGCCCGCAAGTCATATTCGGGCACGTTTCTCGTCGGACATCGTCGATCGATTGTTGGCCTTGCAATGGTGGAACTGGTCTGACGAACGCGTTCGCAAAGCAGTTCCTTTGATGCTTCAGGAAGACATCGCCAAGTTCTTGGACGCCGCCGAAGCAGGCGAATGCTAAGCGATCTTTTGCGCAACGATTATGTATTGTCGGTCCGTAAAGCTATTGAGCAGTCCCAAAGTGAGCTTGCGGAAAAGCCCGATCTTGTTCCCTCCAGATGGTGAAGGAGCGATGGTCCGGATATCGAGACCAGTCTGTTTTACTAAATCAATGGCCGTGCTCCTGACAAAGAAGCGCAGATGCGTTCGATCCAAAATGCCCGCTTCTTGGTAGTCCCATCGATTCCTAAGCAAAAGTGGGATCAAAGCTTTGTAGTTCCGCACATTTGGCAGGCTGACGATCAGATAGCCGCCATCCTCAATTGCATCGGCCAGTCTCTTCGCAGTGCTCCAAGGATCCACTAGGTGCTCAAGGATGTCCAGTGCCAGTATCATCCTGAATTTGCCCTGCTCCGCAACTATCTGTTCAATCAAACCTTCATCTTCGAGGTTAGCCTGGTAGGAAAAATCAAGATTTGTTGGCGACGTTGAGTTTTCGATCAAGTCGGCAACTCCGACATAATCCACTTTACCAATCGACCGAATGTATGCCGCAGTCGCCCCTATACCGCCGCCAAAATCGAGCAATTTGCCCCCTGTGTCAGGAACATAGGGTACAACATCAGTGCGCACATGATCGTGATACTCTGATCGGAAGTCTTTGGTTGGTAGTGTTCTCATTTCAGAGGACTTTTCGCTCCAGTTTAAGCCAATTCATCTAGCACTCTTTTCATGTCAGTCTCAGCAGCGTCGTCTAGCGGCTTTGAAGGGCGCATTGGAAACTTTTCCGGAACATCTCCGCGAGCGGTGACGTGGCAGGCACTTCCATTCAGGAACAGTGCGATCTCTTGAAGTGTTCCTTCAGGGTCTGAGCATATTCGCGCGTAATCGATACTAAGCAGGCGGGGATCACCGGCCGAAGATAAATCCTGAGCAATGTCACGCGCAGTGCCAATGACTTGCGCAACAGCTCGCTCAGTTGCGGGGCTGGCTTGAAATTGAACTGCCAGTCTTGGACGCACGGACCACCATTCGTCGCCGTGCTTTTCCGGTCCACCTTCAGCTCGTTCTGCGCGAACGATTGATCGAGCATTGTCCAGTATATCGCGCCGGACCTCTATAAAAAGCGCTTCTGGCCAAATGCGTTGCATAAGGCGCAGCCTATTTGAGTGCATCACATTTTTGTTGAGGAAAGGCGCATCGAATAACCTCGAAAAAGCGGATGTCAGATCGCGCAATTCTTGAATAGACTTTTCGGGGAGTTGCGACCCGTCGGTCCAGTCACCGTCCTCAAGCCACCTCAGCCAAATCCACCCCCCCTCGTTGGGAGCGCCCCAGCCTTCAATATGTCCAAAGCGGCTGGAGAAGTCCCCCTGCCACTTGGATATTGCGCTCTTGAATACGCGACTGGCAGCCAATGGCGTGCGATAGAACCGGTGTGCAGCATTTGACATATAGGCAAAGCGAAACCGCGTTATCATCAATTCATACAAGAGCGATGTGCCTGATCGCGGCGCTCCAATGATGAAAACAGGGGGCGGCCCGGGCTTGTCAGCCTTCAGCAATAGTCGCTCAAGTGGCCACAAAGCCGTATGGGCGGCGGCCCTTATCAGCGATATCGCAAACCTCTTCATTGGCGATATTGCTTTGGGTCAGGAAGCGTAACGATTTGTCCCGTTGGCGGTGACCATAGCGCTCCAAGCTCAAATTTGAACCTGGCCAGCCATGCCTTCCCACTGCGCGACAAAGTTAGCCCGCGACTGATTGCAACTGCGCAATGATAGGGTGCTCGGAGAAGGTCGCGAGCCGTCATCAAAAGCGTGCCCAACCAGGCCACCGCTGGAGTTCGGGTTATTCGCAGATACAGTATGTGCCCTCGCGTCATTTCGACAGCCTTCCACTCGCTCATATGCGCAGTGCTGGCTGCACCATGATGCAATATTTCGACAGCAGGATTGTAGAAAACCTCCCACCCACCTCGTTTAATTCTGTGACACCATTCGGCTTCTTCGCCATACATGAAAAATCGGGTATCGAGCCCACCTTCGCGCTCCAACACGTCGCGTTGGGCAAACATGAAGCAGCCTGAGACAGCGTCTACGCTGTTGACCTGATCGCGTGACAATTGGGCGTAGCGGGGGTCGCCAAACCAATGCGTTTTTCTTATCAAAGAGCTTGGAACAAAGATCAGGAAGAAGAACTGACGAATCCCTAAAAAACGCATCATACTCGATTGTTGAGTGCCATCTTCCAGCCGAACTCGTGGCCCCATAATGCCAGCCGCTGGATTCTCTTCCATGAACGAGATGCATTGCTGAAGGCATCCACTGAAAATCTGTGTGTCGGGATTCAGCAGCAAGATGAATTTCCCGCTTGCCTGTTCGAACCCAATAGCATTGCCATAAGCAAAGCCGCCATTGGCGGGGCTATCAATGACAATGGCTTCAGGAAAGGCATTGCGGATCGCATCGCTGCTTCCGTCGCTCGATTGATTGTCGACCACAATCACTTCCACATCGAGCTCGCCCCGATTTCTGAGCACCGAATTGACGCATGCCAGCGTCATTTCCCGAGTGTTGTAGCTTACGATCACGACCGAAACATCAGCACTCACCTTGTTTTGCAGGCGCAGCATTGTGGTTGGAGGCTGATTTGAAGAACGGGCAGTGGATGCCATAAATTGTGGCTTTTCTGGCTATCGCTTACGCTAGGTCTGCGCTTGCGGGTTAAATGAGACGGGTTGCTATTTCAATCTGTTTTGAGCGCAGCTATCCAGACCACCATGCGAGATCCCTTAGCAAAGTCCACTGACCTTCGTGTCGAGCCAATGGGTGAGGAGCAAGCACTCGCGGTGCTAAGTGGAGAACCTTCTGGGAGCTGGCGCCAATATCCCGTGTACTCACGAATTGCTGCGCAAAGGGCGGGTGCTGAAAGTCGCTACGTGGCTGTGCGAGAGCATACTACGACACTGGCCATAGCAAACGTGAGGATAAAGCGCTTGCCGGTTTTGCCGTTGGGTATTGCCATGATAGCGCATGGCCCCGTGTATCTGGGAGCCCACAGAGCGAGAAAACCTCAGGTTCTTTCTGCCCTCAGGACACAGTTGGCAATGCGTGAATCTCTAGTCTTGAGAACGAACCCTCCATTGTGCCTTGCGGAAGAGGAGAATGCCCTTGCCGGGTATGCGCAAATGGATGGCACAGGCTACGAAACTTTCGTCATAGACATTCGCCGAAGTGAGCAGGAACTACGGACTGGCTTGGACAGCAAATGGCGTAGTGACCTGCGCAGGGCGGAGCGCAGCGAATTGAGGGTCGAACGCTCACAATCCCGCGAAGACTTTCTCAAGTTCCAACCGCTTTTGAGTGAGCTTGCAGCGGCCAAAGGATTTACGGCGCCGCAAGATGCTGAGTTCTTCTCCGATGTTGTCGCAGAGGCGAGTGGGCCTGAACGATTTGCAGTGCATCTAGCATGGCGCAAGGATACCTTGGTTGGCGGGCATATCGGAGCCTATAGTGGGGACACAGCAGTGTATCTGCTTGGAGCAGTGAATGAAGAAGGCCGAAACCTGCGGGCTTCGTTTCTTTTACAATGGGCCGCTATCGAATATGCGCAGCAACAAGGAATGCAATTCTATGATCTCGGCGGTGCAAGTCAAAACGACAATCCGGAAGTATTTCGTTTTAAGAAACGAATGAATGGTGTGCATTATCTTGGCCCACCAATTTTGGAGGCGTCGCCTAGTCCAATGATTAGAACGTTCGTAAGGCTTGCGGAGCGCGCATACTCTTGGCGACAACGGTGGCAAACGAGGTGGGATTGATAATCAACTTTCACGGGATCGGCCAGGCTGATAGGCTCTTTGAAGAAGGTGAAGAACCATACTGGCTGACGTTTGATCACTTCTGCGCAATTCTCGATATCATTCAGCGTAGCAGTCATCAGATTGGTATTACCTTTGATGATGGTAATTCCAGTGACTACCACATTGCGCTCGCAGAGCTACGCAATCGTAACCTTTGTGCAATGTTCTTTGTATTGGCTGGGAAACTTGATCAGAAAGGATACCTCACTTCGCAAGAGGTAAGTAAGATCGATGCGGATCCATTGTTCACAATCGGGTCGCATGGGATGATGCATCGTGCTTGGCCGGAGTGTGACGCGGCTGAGCTGGACTTTGAAATCTCCGAGGCGAAATCCTTGCTCGCCAACTTGTGTGATCGCCCAATTCCAGATGTTGCCATACCATTCGGTCGCTATGATCGCAGGACTTTGCAACGTTTGAAGGAGCTTGGTCACGTAGCGATCTATTCGAGTGATGGTTCCCCCAAAATCTCTACAAACGACCCAATTCCGCGCTTTAGTCCGCGATCTGATACTTCTCATAAACATCTCGAGAACATGATCCTGACCAAGCCCAGTTGGTTTAGCAAAGTTAGAAGTGAAGTCAGGATTGCCCTGAAGTCACGCCGATGACGCCCTGCCGCGCAATTGCGCATGCAATGTACACCGGCTAACAATCCTGGAATGAAATCAACTATCCGAAACGTCATTTTGGGATTGCGCAACTGGTATCAGCGCGCGGTGTTGGGCCTGGATATTGATCCCACGGCGCGGATGTCGATGTCGGCTAGACTTGATACGACCTTTCGCGCAGGCATTCACATTGGTGCAGAAAGCTATGTCGCTTTTGGCGCGCGCATAATGACCCACGATTTCACCAGAGGGCTTTATCTGCACACTCGGATTGGCGAGCGTTGCTTTATCGGCGGACAAAGTCTCATTCTTCCTGGGGTGACAATCGGCGATGGAGCGATTGTTGGCGCGGGTAGCGTTGTGACGAAGGATGTACCTGCGCACTGTGCAGTCGCGGGCAATCCTGCGCGTATTGTGAAAGAGGGTGTCGAAGTCGAGAAGTTCGGTAGATTGCTCGAGGCGGACGAGAATGAGCACCGCCTTAGACAAGTCGATCCTGAAGCGGCAGCATTGGCCAGCAAAGCCTATAAGAGGCGCCAAGCGGAATTAGAGCGAGATCGCTCTGACTGAATCACGCAGAACCTATTGCGCTAAGCAATCCATTTCCAAAAGTATTTGCGATTGATGCACGCGTGAATGTGGCTGCATTTTGCGACTTTTGCCAGTTTGCGAGAGCAGACTTCAATTCTTCTTCGTGATCGATGCAGTGCTGCATCGCCTGCGAGATGTCGGCCGGATTACGCGGATCCACGCAAATGGCGAAGGGCATATCATCGAAGTAGCCATCAACGGCGGTACCTTTGGAATAGATGATTGGGGTGCCCGCAAAGAGCGCTTCGATAAAGACCAGCCCGAAGGTCTCCCTGTGAGAGGGCATCAAGAATGCGCAAGCTTTATTGAGTTCAGCCGCAACATTATCGCGGTCAAGTGGACCGGCAAAGTGAATACTGGGGTGGTCTTCTGTGATCTTCTGACACTGCTTGATGTCAGTTGCAGTACCACCTCCATGGATCACTAACTGGCTTTCAGAGCCCGCATTTTGCAGGAGCTGTATGGCGCTGTTCATGCCGTGAAGGTTTTTGTTCCGAAAGTTCGTTAAGTGGAAGATTGAAACGAACCCACCTGCACTCGATTTGGGAACGATCGCCTGATCAAGTTCAGTTGGGCAAGGCAAGCAATGGGTGGGCCGATCACGGTGTCCCAATACGGTCTCGGTTGCTTGCAATGCCCATGGCGCGAACGGGAAAACGACTGATGCATCGTGAAAGACGCTGGCGACGGATTTTCGCAGATCAGGCCTAGCGGATAGGATTTTGGTGTCTGTGTTTCCTTGAATCGAAAGTGCATAGGGGATGCCGAGTTCGCGCGATGCGTGTTGAACGGCGATACCTTCGATCGTGAGTTTGTGACCGACTAGGAGATCTGGTTTGCGCGGAAGTGTAGAGACATGCGCCGCAAGCCAATTGCCCAACTGCAAAAGCTTTGATCGATGCCTTATCCCCATTGGCGGTGCGCAATAGGTGATCGCTACACCGTCCTCAAACAGTGTTGATGAGGTCTGCAATTCACCAGGCAGGGCGAGTTCCCAAAATGCATTCCTGATGGTCGGTGAAACCCGGTTGATCGATACAACGCTGTGGTCAAATCTATCTTGTGTCATCCTTAGCAAGCTTTGGATAACCGGCGTTTTCTGCGGTGCTATCGGATCTGGAAAATCGCCTGAGACATGCAGAACAAGCGGCCTATGCTCGCTTTCATTCTGCATGACCGCTTCCGTCTAATCCTGTTTTGGATCGTCGCCGTAGCGATAATACTGGTATTGATACTGGTAGGCGTAGTCGGAACCGGCTTCGAGCGCGCGATATTTAGTCAGAATCGATCCAATTACGTTGGCACCGACATGGGCCATACGTTTGAGTGCGGTCTTGGCCTGAGAAATACTGGTCCTATTTGCTTCAATTACGAAGATGGAAGCATCAACCACCTGTGCAATTTCTGGAGCATCTGCCAATCCAAGAACCGGAGGTGAGTCGATGAGTATCAGTGAATAGTTTTGTCTCTGCTCTTCGATGAAGTCACGGAAACGGCCAGACGACAACAGCTCGACAGGGTTAGGCGGAATACCGGCTACCGAAAGGATGCGAAGGTTTTCGTGGACCCCTTCGATAGTCGCATCTTCCATAGTTGCATGCCCTAGCAGAACTTCGGTGATGCCGACGTCTTTGGGATCAATATCAAGCAGCTTGGAGACCGATGGCTTGCGCAAATCGGCATCGATCAGAAGCGTCCGACGTCCCAGTCGAGCGAACAGCTCTGCGACAATCAGAGCTGTAGTCGATTTTCCTTCAGAAGCCTGGCTGCTGGTCAATTGCACAACGGCACCATCGCGCGGGATGCTAAAGTCAATTGTTGACCTAATGGAAGCATAGGCCTCCATCAAAGAGCTGAACTGGTTCGCCTCTTGCCGATCGATCTCTTCTGATTTCACAAACGGAGTGACACCCAATACCGACAGATTCAAACGTTCATCAATATCTTCGGAGCGACGGAACTGGTCGACAAATATCTCGCGGATTAAGGCAAGGCCGGCCGCAAGGGCGATGCCGATCACAAGCGCTAAGATCATGTTGCGCGCAAGATCAGGAGCAACTGGTGCGCCCGGGACGATAGCGCGGTCGAGAACGGTGATTGCCCCATTCTCTACATTCGCTGCTGTGCTGATCTGGTTATAACGATCAAGCAGCGAAGTGAGTTGTGTGCGCAGCGCCTCTGCCTCACGCTCTAGTCCAGTGAATTCGACAGTCTCGTCCTGCTCGACAAGCGCCTCCCGCGTTACCGAGTTCAGCTCACTGGTAAGCGCGGCCTCTTGGTTGCGGGCGATGGTAAATTCGCTCCGAATGCTAGCTTTGATGTTTTCACCCGTTTGGGCGACTTGGTTGTCAATTGCTTCGATACGAGCCTTAACATCGACGATCTCAGGGAACTGATCGTTATAGCGTTGGCGAAGGTTTGTAAGCTCTCCCTGTAGTTCGGCTTTTTGCTGGATGAGCCCCTGCACTACTGGACTGTTTTGGACCTCAGGGAGCTGGCTCGCCGGCATATTTGATACTGAACGCCAGCGCTGCTCTGCCGCGATACGTTCTGCGCGAGCTTGAGCGACTGTTTGGTTGATGCTGGACAGGTTGGCGCCTGTAATCGTTGGGCCGCCGCCTTCGCCTTCGGCACCTGTCGTCTGCGGCGTTACAATCCCCGCGCTTCGTGCATAGGAGTTTGCTGCACGCTCAGATTCGGTCAGGCGCGAGCGAATTTCTGCGATCTGCTCAAGCAGATATTCGCGCGCATATGTGTTGCTCTCAACATTACGCCGCGTATCCGATTGCTGGAAAGCATCCGCATACGCGTTCACAATCTCAGCTGCCAGGACAGGGTCTGTAGACCGATAGTTGATCGTGATAATCTGACTATCAAAAGGAACGGTGGCCGAGACATTTCCTTTCAGAATTGACACGGCCATATTTGTGCGGTCCTGTGCCCATTCCTCATCGGTCCGCTGAGGCGGTCGGCTAGCATCGACATCTGGCCCCAATAAGGCATTGCGCGCACCCAAATCGAGATCTTGTGCGACAACTTCAGCCAGATTGCGGCTCTCGATCACCGCACCAAGGGTTTCCATGAAGTTGGAGATTTCACTTGTCGAACTGATAGGCGAACTAACGTCCTGGCCTTCGACAATGAAATTCCCCCACGGTTGGATCCGTACGGTCGCGTTCGCCTGATAAACCGGAGTTGTGAGCAGCGTAATGACTAGACCCAGCAAGATGGTGGCAAGCAGCGTAGCGCCAATCAACCAGCGTTGACGGAAAAGCGCACCCCTTAGCCAGATAGTATCAAACTGCGAAGATGATTGGCGTTGCTGTTCCACCATGCCCGAGGGCAAATAGCCATCGACCCAAACCTCGCGGCCGTTGGGGTCTGGGGTCGCAATGATGGAACGGTCATTCATGATTGTGCTGTTTGCTGCCTATCAATTATCGTCGAGCGCATTGACGCCGACTGACGCAAAGACACCAAACGCTGGCAGCGCGGTAAGCAGGTCCTGCCAAAACACGGACATTCCATCGGTTCCGACAACGACCCGGTCGCCTGGCTCAAGGATAGGGTCGAGCATGGTGCCCTGACTGATCTGGTTGTAGTCGAATTTAGCGACCATGACGCCGCCACTGCTTTCGCGGAAAACAGCGATTTGATCGCGTTTGGCGCTTCGCTCAGTTCCACCACCCATGGCGACTGCTGCTGAGAGCCGCGCACCAGGTTGGAATGCGTAAACACCTGGATCCTTCACCGCGCCCTCTACCGTCACCAGGTGCGAAGCATACTCCGTGATATTCACTGACACGAGCGGGGTACGAAGTCCTGCTGCTGCCAAACGGCGCGTCACATCCTGTTCGAACTGAGCAGCTGTCATGCCAGCGGCGGGTACTGAACCGAGCATGGGAAGAGAAACATTGCCTTCGACGCCGACCCGCACACTTTCAAGCGAGAAATCGGGTTCACGAAAAACGTTGATTGAAATGCTGTCTGAAGCCCTAAGCAAGTAAGTCGTTGAACGGGAAACACTGAAATCAGACTGACCCAGGTCGGCGCGCGGAGCACTTACTGCACGGCCGATCACTGGGTCTGGAGTGGACGCGCAGGCGCCCAAAGATGCGACGGCAATTGCGCAGATTCCTGCCCGAAACTTTGCAGATTTAGTCAAAATCACTTACCCCTCCATGGCTATCCCACGGTGCTTAGACGCTTGCCTACCGCAGCGCAACAAGCTTGCCCGCACTAGGGCCACGCATTGGCGTTGCTCATTTAGATCGTGCGCTACCCGGGATTGGGAGGAAATTTTCACGTGATCACTTAGTATTGCAATCACCGTTGATTGTCATAACCAGAATTAGATCGGGAAAAACGCCTTGCTATTTTCCGCCGTGTTCCACCATGACACATTTAAACGACTAAGCCAGACACCAAAGCTGATAACCAAATGCCTTTCGACACCAGCGTACTCAAATACGGCGCTGCAGCTATCTACGGTCTCACGTTGCTAAGCTGTGTCTTCGCTGCCCGCTTAGCGAACTCGGAGCGCCAACCACGTTGGCAGGCTAGAATTTGGCTTGGCTTGTCTGTTGCGTTTGCAATCCTCATTGCCAATCGCCTTTTTGGCCTAGAGGATATCATGCGTGAGGCATTACGAGCCGCATTGCGCGACGAGGGCGCATATGGTGGGCGGCGCGATGTTCAGTCATGGATCGCAGGTGCATTGATCATGCTGGCTGCATGTGGAGCCGCATATTGGCTGTTTGGCATGACACGGCGCACTAACGGAAAACGCGCAAGCGCAACGATAGTCGCTCTTTTTGCAGGTGTCTGCATGTTGGCCCTCGTGGTCCTCCGGCTGATCTCGCTCCATGTAACCGACTTGCTGCTATATGGGCCGCTAAAGCTCAATTGGATTGGTGATATCGGCCTCACTCTGACAATTCTCGCCGCGGCGTTGTATTTTGCAAGAGTGGTAAGAGAGCGCTCGCAGGTCGAATAACACCTAGGCGTGTGCTCCAGCAACAATCTGCGCAATCTGCGCTGCCGCCGTGCCATCACCGTAAGGGTTATGCGCCTTGGACATGGCTTCGTAAGCTGATGGATCATCAAGCAGTTTGGTCACTTCATTGACGATTCGAGTTTTGTCCGCTCCTAGCAGCTTCGCCGTACCAGCTGTGACGCCTTCAGGACGTTCAGTCGTGTCGCGCATAACAAGAACTGGTTTGCCAAGGCTTGGAGCTTCTTCCTGAATTCCGCCCGAGTCAGTCAGTACGATGTCCGATGCAGCCATCATCGCTACGAAGTTCAGGTAATCTAGCGGCTCGATCAAGGCCACGTTTTCGATACTTTCGAGGGCAGGTTTCATGACCTCGGCCACGTTGGGGTTTGGGTGCATCGGATAGATTATCGCCACATCTTCGCGCGCGGCCAGCTCCTGCAATGCTGACGCGATCTGCTGCATGCCTTCGCCAAAGTTCTCGCGGCGGTGGGCTGTGACAGCCATAATTCGCTTTCCATCAAAGCGCCTCGTCAGCGGAGCAACAATCGGCGCGAGATGGGGATCGCTCTCCAGCCTTGATTGCGCCGTCAAGAGAGCATCGATCACCGTATTGCCAGTCACGTGAATCGCATCAGCGTTCACATTCTCGCGTCGTAGCGCTTCGGCAGCGTCTTCAGTTGGAGCGAAATGCAGGTCAGCGACTGCGCCCGTGACCTTACGGTTCACCTCCTCTGGCCAAGGAGCATATATGTCACCTGATCTAAGCCCGGCTTCGACGTGTCCCACAGGTATGCGCCTAAAGTAACACGCAATTGTAGCCATCATAGTCGTAAGAGTATCCCCGTGAACCAGTACGCGGTCGGGCTTTTCTGCGTCCAATGCTTCGCCAAACTTGGTAATGATGCGTGCAGATAGTGCGTCGAGCGTTTGGCCCGGTTGCATCAAATCCAGGTCAATGTCTGGCTTGATGCCTGCTATGTCCATGACCTGATCAAGCATTTCGCGATGCTGCGCGGTCACTGCCACTCGCACATCGCATTGGCCCGCCTGACGCAGCGCCGCGACCACGGGAAACATTTTGATGGCTTCAGGACGTGTACCAAACGTCACCATAATCCGCGGTCGAATGCTTTTCTCACTCATTTTTTCAGCATCCCGCGTGTGTCGAACACGATTTTTCCTGACAGATCCTTATCCAAGAGATTTTTGAAGGCAGTGTGGTCGACCAAGATCACGACAACCTCGGCTTCGCTAAGAGCAGGGCTGAGTTGCACCAATTGAGCTCCAGTGCTCTCAAGGCCGTCGGGCAAAGTTTCAGCAAATGGCTCAACTATAAGCATGCGCTCGCCGATATCGCGCGCAAGGTTCTCGGCAATCTCTAGCGCTGGGCTTTCACGGAAGTCGTCGATATCTGGCTTGAATGCGAGGCCGAGCAACGCAACTTTCCCTCCAGGGGCTGCATCAAGTAGAGAGCGAATGCGCTTTTCGGTATGCACGGCCTTGTGATCATTCACCTGGCGAGCGGTTCGAATCAATCGGGCCGCTTCTGGAGCACCTGCCACCAAGAACCAAGGGTCAACAGCAATGCAATGCCCGCCAACACCAGGGCCTGGCTGAAGGATGTTTACGCGTGGGTGGCGGTTTGCAAGTTTGATGACGTCCCACACGTCAACGCCGATCTGATCGGCGATAATCGAAAGCTCGTTAGCGAAAGCGATATTCACATCGCGGAAGCTGTTTTCGACCAGTTTTACGGTTTCAGCAACGCGCGCATTCGTGATCAGACAAGCGCCTTGAACAAAGCTCTCGTAAAGCTTGACGGCGACCTTCGCACACGAAGGTGTCACTCCGCCGATCACTCGGTCATTATGCACCAGCTCATTGACGATCTTCCCAGGCAGCACACGTTCAGGGCAATAGGCAAGAGCGATATCGCCGCTCTGATCTTCGCCGAATACCGGCATTCTCAGATCAGGACGCGCTACTGCAATAATTTCAGCCACGCGCTCCGTTGTACCGACCGGCGATGTGCTTTCGACGATGATACAAGCGCCAGGTAGCAATTTTGGTGCAATCGACAGCGCGGCGGCTTCGACGTAGCCTATGTCAGGCTCGTTCTTGTCACCAAGCGGCGTCGGCACGGCAATCATGTAGTAGTGCGCGGCTGGCACTTCGAGCGATGCAGTCAGCTTTTTGTCTTTGATCGCAGCGTGGACGAGGCCATCCAGGTCGCGTTCTTCAATGTGAACGCCGCCCGCATTTACGGTTTCAACAACATGTGGCGAAACATCGACGCCGCACACGCTCCAGCCATAGCTGGCAAGGACGGCCGCCGTAGGCAGGCCGATATACCCAAGGCCAATGACGGCGATGTCCGCTGTAACAGCCAGCTTCGCATCGCCCATTTCAATCTTTTCCTGCTCTGTCACTCTTGGCCTCAATGAAACGGGTTGAAGCCCGCCTTTAGAACAATGTACTTTTAAGTTCGTGAATTAGTCTGCGCGTCCAATCGGATTGTTGCCAGATAGCAGAGTGCGTAACAGCAGCACAGCATATGCTGAATTGGTCCTAGCGTACCGGCCTATCATCTTACGAGGTTCCTTGATCATACGATGGAACCATTCCAGTCCGGCTTCTTGCATCCATCTTGGGGCGCGCGACACATGGCCCGCCAATACATCGACCGAACCGCCGACGCCCATGATGAATGGGACACCAAGATGCGCTGCATGGGCATTTAGGAACCGCTCTTTGTGCGGGGTGGGCATTGCAACGAAGAGACAATCAGCCTTGGATGCGGCAATTTCGCTGACGACCTCTTGGTGCTCTTCGAAGGCAAAATAGCCATTTCGCGAACCAGCGAATTCAAGCCCAGGGTAGCGTGATCTTGCGACGTCCATTGCCCGGTCTAGATTCGCCTGCTTGGCCCCTAACAAAAAGGGACGCCGCCCAGACTTAGCACAATGATCCAAGAGCGCGTAAAACAGATCAATTCCTGCCACCCGTTTAGCGGATGAAAGACCAAAAAGGCTGAGGCCGTAAACGATGCCTTTTCCGTCGATCCCGACTAAATCGCTGGTGTTCACATCATTAGCGAGCTCGGTATCGGTTCGCATATTGATGAGCTTTGCAACATTTAGCGCGGTGTGGCGGGTGAGCGATTTGCTCTGCATCGATGCTTCAGCTCGCGCGATCAATTCATCAAGAGAAAGCAGATCAACATTGGTGCCAAAAAAAGTGATCCGCGAAGTATGATGCGCAGGTTGGTTCATCATTGATACTCGAGGAAATAGCAGCAAGTCATGAGCCAACTTAAGGCTCGCTTGATCCTATCGCTAATCCAGATTTTCGGCCTCCATCACGCCGCCGCTTAACCACCCCGCGCCTAGCAACGCGATGGTCATGGCGCAACGCACAATCGCGGATGGCTGGCCACAACGGCTCAGACCGTGTTTGCACTCTTTTGCGATGCATGCGTATCGAAGCCTTGCAAGGCTTTGGCGAGGGCGGCAGGAGGAGGTGAAAGAGGAGGATAACACAGATGGATCAACTCCAAGGGCCGTTGGCTGGTTTGAAAGTCGTGGAATTCAGTGGGATTGGGCCAGGGCCTCACGTCGCTATGCTGCTTGCTGACCTGGGTGCGCAAGTGGTTCGGATTGACCGGCCTGGACAAGGAGTATCGAACACCGTTGTTGAGCGAGCGCGGCATCGTGCAACAGTCGACCTCAAAAGCGACGAGGGCAAAGCGTTTTGCAGAGAGGCGGTTAGTAAAGCTGACGTCCTAATCGAAGGCTTCCGACCCGGCGTAATGGAGCGTTTGGGCTTTGGCCCAGAACCTATGCTAAAGCTCAATCCAAGGCTGATTTTCGCCCGAATGACGGGCTGGGGACAGGACGGGCCTTTGGCGCAAGTCGCTGGCCACGATATCAATTATATCGCGATCACCGGCGCTTTGGCAGCGGTTGGAAAGGCTGGTCAACCCGCGGTTCCGCCACAAAACCTCGTAGGTGATTTTGGCGGTGGCTCGATGTATTGCGCATTTGGCATCATGGCTGCGCTCTATGAGCGCCAGCAATCGGGCAAGGGCCAGGTGGTTGATGCAGCAATAGTCGATGGCGCGACCAGCTTGATGAGCTTCTTCTTTGGCGTGCGCAAAGTGCCCTACCTCACCACCGAGCGAGGCGAAGGGATGTTGAGCGGCGCGGCTCATTTCTATCGCTGTTTTGAGTGTGCTGATGGGAAAGAAGTTTCGGTCGGCGCGATTGAGCCACAATTCTACGCCGAGCTGCTGGAGAAATCGGGTGCTGATGTGCGGCTGGCAGATGGGCAAATGAACCCTGCAAACTGGGATGACTATGCTGAAGCGCTGGCCGCATTGTTCAAGACCAAGCCCCAAGCAGAATGGGTCGAGATGCTAGAAGGCAGCGATGCGTGCTTTGCCCCAGTCCTTGGTGTTGATGAGGTACGAGAGCACCCACATATGAAGGCGCGCGATGCTTACATTGAACATGAAGGCGAATGGCACACCGCACCCGCACCGCGCTTTAGCCGAACACCAGGCGCTGTCCGGTCCAGCGCTGACGATGGCGCTGATATTGTTGCGTCTTGGGGCGATGCCTAGTGGGCGGACCAACTGAAGGGATAGTGATCAGTGGCAGGTAAATTCTTCGATGAGTGGCAGATTGGTGAGACGATCGAGCATGAAATCCGTCGGACAGTCACTGAGACTGACAACCTTCTTTTCTCAACCATGACGCATAATCCGCAGCCACTGCATCTTGATGTGGAGGCGGCGAAGGAGAGCGGATTTGGGCAAATTCTGGTGAATTCAACCTTCACTTTCTCACTTCTTGTGGGGCTGTCAGTTGGTGACACCACTTTGGGCACATTGGTCGCGAATCTCGGCTTCGATAAGGTTGTCACACCTAACCCTGTATTTATTGGCGACACGATGCGGGCGCGAAGTGAAGTGAAAGACCTGCGAGCGAGCAAGTCACGCCCTGAGGCGGGTATCGTGACATTCATTCACGAGTTGTTGAACCAGCGTGATGAAGTCGTTTGCCGCTGCGAACGGTCAGCGCTTTTGCGTAAGTCTGCTTGACGAAGCGCGCATCATGGGCGCACACTTCTTACCGATAGTGAAAAAAGGGGAAGACGATGCGCAACACTTGTAACGCATTGGCGGCTGTGAGCTTGGCAACGCTGGCTTTGGCTGGTTGCAACAGTGAACCTGCGCTGGAACCTGCCCAGACCGGTGATGGCGAAGGCACAATCGAGCTCGCTGAGTTTCCTGATCGTCCCTATTGGGGGGATACGCACCTCCATACTGACAATTCGGTCGATGCCTTTGGATTTGGCACGCGACTGGGACCGGAAGAGGCCCTGCGCTTCGCGCGCGGCGAAGAAGTGACGGCAACAACTGGCGCGCAAACCAAACTTGCTCGGCCGCTCGATTTTCTTGTGATTGCTGATCACTCGGACGCCCTCGGCGCGACGCGGCGGCTGTATGATGCACCGCGTTGGTATGTGAATTGGGTCATCGGCGATGAAACCGTGCTTCGTTGGTACGATATGATGCATGAAAGCCCAGAGCAGTCGACCCGTGCGATCGGGGAGTTGATCACTGCTGCAGCAGAAGACAATGTGCCCGAGGCCATGGCTGATCCCGAGGCCGCGGCTGAAGCCACAAAAGACATCTGGAATACGCAGTTGAGCATTCTCGACCGCTATAATGAGCCGGGCGTGTTCACCGCATTTGCCGGGTACGAGTGGACTGCCATGCCCAATGGCAACAATTTGCACCGCGTTGTGATGTTCCGCGATGGCAGTGACAAGACTAGGCAGACGGTCCCCTTTCCCGGTCTCACCACAACTCCGCCACAGCTATGGGAGTATATGCGCGGTTACGAGGAAGAGACCGGCGGGCGTGTGCTTGCGATCCCTCACAATCCCAATTTGTCCAATGGGTTGATGTTCCAGATGACAATGGAAGATGGCTCGCCAATGACTGAGGAGTATGCCGCAATGCGCGCATGGGCCGAACCAGTCGTGGAGGCGACGCAGATCAAAGGGGATAGCGAGACGCACCCGTTCCTATCACCCAATGATGAAATGGCGGGATTTGGTGTTCAGGGCTGGGACTTTGGCAACCTCTCTCTTAGCGAGGAGACCGATCCTTCGATGTATGCAGGGTCCTATGCGCGTTCGGCTTTGCTGCGCGGCCTTACGCTTGAGGCGCAAATGGGAGTGAACCCGTATGCCTTTGGCATGATTGGGTCGACCGATAGCCACACCTCGCTCGCGACAGGTGATGAAGATAACTTCTGGGGCAAGCATACCGGGAACGAGCAAAGCTATACTGACCGTGCAATCGTGGGGCAGAACCTAGGCACACGCGAAGGTCGGTTCGGTTGGCACTATCTGGCAGGCGGCTACGCTGCGGCTTGGGCACGGGGCAATACGCGAGCGGAGATTTTTGACGCTTTTGCCCGTCGCGAAGTCTATGCAACAACGGGGCCGCGCATGACGGTCCGTGTCTTTGGTGGTTTTGACTTTACCGAGTTAGATTTGAACGGCGATTGGGTGCGCGAAGGCTATTCGCGCGGTGTGCCAATGGGCGGTGAACTGACCGATCAGGGCGATGCCCCTCACTTCATGATCAGCGCGTTGAAAGATTCAGACGGCGCTAATCTCGATCGAGTGCAAGTGATCAAGGGCTGGCTTGATCCTTCCGGTGCCATGCAAGAGCGTGTCTATGATGTGGTGTGGAGCGACATGGAAACGCGCCGCAGGTCTGCTGGCAAAGTGCCATTCGTAGGCGACACCGTGAACCGCGAGGATGCTACTTATACCAACTCAATCGGCGCAATTGAGCTGCGCACGGTTTGGACCGATCCCGACTACAGCCAAGGCCAACGCGCGTTTTACTATGTGCGTGTTCTAGAGATCCCAACGCCGCGCTGGACGCTATATGATGCGGTGCGTTTTGGCGTCACTTTGACCGAAGACGCAATGGCGGATGCGGTGGCACAGGAGCGCGCATACACCTCGCCAATTTGGCTCAAAGCGCCTGAACAGAGCAACTGATGCAGCTACCCAATTGGACGCGCGAGCCGTTAGTCCACTTTGCTGGGCTAGGCCTCGTTCTATACATCGCGCTCACATGGGGCGGTTCGCCACCTGATCCTACGTCGCGCGTCATAAACGTTGGCGCGAGTGAGGCCGAGCAAATCGCTGAAAGCTTTGCGCTTACCATGGGGCGTTCTCCCACTGATGCTGAACTGGACACTGCGATAGATGCCTTTGTGCGTGAGGAAGTGCTTTATCGTGAGGCTTTGAGGTTAGGTCTCGATGATGGTGATGCGATTGTTCGGCGGCGTATGGTATCCAAGATGGACCTTTCTGCCAGCCTTGCTGCCGAAACTGCTGAGCCGTCAGACGCCGTACTACGTGCATTTTTGGAAGCGAACGAAGAACGATATGCTGGTCAAGGATCAGCGCGTGCCAAGGTTAGTTTTGAGCAGGCATTGTTTTCAAGCGAGGCATCCGCAAGATCAGCTTTGCAAAGTGGAAACATAGCGGACCAATCAACGAGCCTTCCGGCGCTGGTCGAAGCAAGCACTATGCGAGATGTCGAAACACGATTTGGCATGCAGTTCGCGCAGTCACTCAAAACAATGGACGCGAACGAGGAATGGCAGGGGCCGATACAATCGGGATTTGGTTGGCATCTCTTGCGTTTAACTCAGCGCGATGCTGCGCGACCTGATTTTGCCGAGTTACGCGGCGTTTTGGCGAATGATTGGCGCAGCGATCAGATTATGCAGCGCAAAGAACGCGCCTATCAAACGCTGCGCAGCGCCTATCGCATAAACATCGAACGGTGAACAATATGCTCCGCTTGCTTGTGTCTATGCTTGCGCTTCTCGCAGCTACGCCACTCGTGGCGCATGAATTGCGGCCGTCACTGGTCGAGTTGCGCGAGGGAGAGCCTGGAGAATTCGCGCTTGACTACAAGGTCACACTTTCGGTTGGTAGCGCTGGGTTGCTAACCGAAACATTGGAACCGGTCATACCCGAAAACTGCAAAATCGCTGGCGATGTCGTCCAACGCATTCAATCGGCGGCACTGATGGGCCGCGCGACCCTTCAATGCGATGGAAGTTTGGCAGGCCAGTACTTTGGGCTCAGCGAATTGCTCGGAAAATCAGATGCCATTGCGCGGTTCATCCCCCGAGATGGTCCGGTCCAGAGCTTTCGTCTCACATCTGAAAAACCCAACGCGGTGATCTTGGCTGAAGCGTCCGCACTGAGCGTCCTTGTCGACTATTTTGTGATCGGTGCAGACCATATCTTGTTTGGATGGGATCACTTGCTTTTTGTCATCGCGCTGGTGCTGTTGGTGCGGGCGCCCTGGCCCGTGATCAAGGCTGCTACCGCTTTCACAATTGCGCATTCGATCACTTTGGTGGCGACTGTGCTCGGCTATTCTGGCCTTCCAGGTCGTCCGGTTGAGGCTTTGATCGCGCTTTCGATCATTTTTCTTGCGATGGAAGTTGCGCTGATCCTTCGTGATCCGAACCGGCAAACTCTAACGCGACGTTTTCCGTGGCTGGTCGCTTTTGGTTTTGGCCTGTTTCACG